>CAWGXO010000001.1:0-53020 GCA_963826615.1 uncultured Actinomycetes bacterium
GCGCCACGCAGTACACGATCATCGCCCAGACCTACTGGTCGCCGATCCCGCGCGGCAGCGGCTTCCGCTACCCGCAGACCGGCTGACGCGCCAGTCGGTCGGCGGCTGCGGCACCTGGAACCGCGACGCCGACTGGGCGAACGACACGCGTCGGCGCGATGAACTCGACGACCCGTAACGCCGCGAAGCTGTCCGGCATCCCCAACCTCGTCGTGCTCGACCTGCAGGACTCGCTCGTCGGCCGGCGGCGGTGCGAGACGCGTCGGCGTGCTCGAGGAGACCGGCACCGCGAGCTGGCAGAGCCCCGGCGCCGTGGACCGCAGCGAGTGGGTCAACCAGATCCGCACCACGAGCACGATCACCGGGCCCTACCAGCTCCAGGAGGACGGGCACGCGAACTACTGGGGCCAGCTGGCGATGCGCGACTGCCTGCGCCCGCCTACAACGGCGGCACGGTGCGCGGCGGCTAGTGCGTGCGGTCGCCAACGGGCTCAACGCGCAGGGCGAGCCGGTCATGGGGCTGCAGTAGAGAGTCGACATGCGATGGAGCTCGGCGCCCACCTCCCGCTGATCGACTTCGGCCCCGGCCCGCCCTCGCTGGCCGGCCTGCGCGCGTATACGACCCGCGCGAGCGAGCTCGGCTACGGCTGGCTGTGCGCGAACGATCACGAACGGCACGCCCGCCGCCTCGTAGTCGCGCGCCGACGAGTCTGTCGCTCCCGATCGGCTCGGCCGCCGACTGCGCGGAGCGGATCGCCGCGTTCCTGGCGACGCCGGCGCCGAGCGCATCCTCGTGTGGCCGCTGGCGGACGAGCTCGAGCAGCTGGAGCGCTTCTCGGGGGACGCCGTGTCCTGACCTCAGAGCACGGCGGCGACGCCGGTGACGGCCAACTCTTTCATCCGCGGGTGGAATACCGATGCCCGCCGGCGTATTCTCCCAGGGTCTCGAGCCGGTCGATCGACGCCGGCTCATAGCTCCCAAGGAGGTCCCCGTTGAACTTCTCAATCCTCAGACGCGCGAGCGTCGTGAGCGTCGTGGGAACGCTCGCTCTGGCCGGTGCGGCCGGCGCCGTGGTCGGCCTGCCGGCCGACGGCTCGCGGGTCGACGACGACCCGCGCGGGGATCGACCCCGCCAGGATCCCGGCGTCGTCGACGCGGTCGGCGGCTCGCTCGTCGCCGGCGGCGCCGGCCGTGCCGTGGGCGATCTTCGAGCACGCGACGAGCGGCAGCCGCAGGTCTTCGTGCGGGCGTTCAAGAACGGCGCCTGGGTCACGCAGGGGACGGGGACGGTCAACGGCGCCTCGAGCGCGTCGCCCCGCTCCCGGCTCGCTGAACTTCGCCCAGGACAACGAGGCGGAGGCCCGTCGATCGACTTCGCGGGCCCGGGCCGCACGGTGCCGTGGGCGACGTGGTATGAGGATCACTCTCGCCCGTCGGCAAGCAGGAGATCCTCGCCAGCCGCTTCGACGCGGCGACGGGCAAGTGGGTGTTCGCCGGGCAGGGCCGGCAGACCGCGGCGGGCTGCCCGTCCTGAACATCGACAGCGACAAGAACGCCGAGGCGCCGGTCGGTCGCCGGCGGCGCGACGGTCGCCGGCGCCAACCCGGGGCCGTGGGTGGCGTGGCAGGAGGAGGGACCCGGTCCGCCGACCAGATCTTCGTCTCGAAGGGCGTCAAGCCGACCGCGCCCGAGACGCCTGCGCCCGGCATCAAGCCCGCGGGCGGCAACGCCGTGGGCGGGTTCTGCTGGCAGCAGGTCGGCATCGAGCGGCGCCGCTGCGGCTCGCCCTCCGCGACCGTCGCTGAACATCGACCCGAGCGCAACGGCGATCGAGCCGGACATGGCGTTCACGGGCCCGAGCGACACCGTCGCCGTGGGTCGTCTGGTACGAGAAGGACGAGCCGCAACGGCGTGCGCCAACGAGCAGGTCTTCGCCGCCGGATCGTTGCGAACCCGGGCCGACGGCGGCTTCAGCTGGGCGGCGGTCGGCAAGGGCACCGCCGGCCAGACCAACGCCGCTCGACACCTCCGCCGCGCAAGGGCTCGGCAACTGTGCCGCCTCGAAGGCGGCGGAGAACGCCTGCTCGCTGAACAAGGTCGCGCGACGACGCCGAGGACCGCGCGTCGCCGCCGGCACGCTGACCCCGGGCAGCCGACGGTGCCGTGGGTCGTCTGGTCGGAGGACGTCGGCGGAGGCCGTCACGGGATCTTCGTCTCGCGCCTGGTCGGCGGCGACCACTTCGAGCTGTTCAACAGCGGCAACCCCGTCTCCCCCCCGATCAGGACGCCAGCCAGCCCGACATCACGTTCTTCGGGAACACGCCGTACGTCTCGTGGGACGACGCGAAGGCACGACCGACAAGACCCGCGGGTTCGTCGGCCACTTCGACGCGCTCGGCAGGTTCGTCCGCGACACCCCGGCGGAATCCGTCTCGGCGATCGCCGCCGCAAGGGCCATGGTCGTGCCTCGCTGATCGACGCCCGCGTGCCGGTGTCGTCGAGCTGCACGGCCGACCCGTTCACCAAGGACGGCGCGACCTGCACCCCCGGCGACCTGAACGCGCCGTTCTTCACGTTCACGACCGCCGGATCGCCGCAGCGGCTGTTCGCACAGGCCGCGACCGAAGGTCCGAACTTGCGTGATCTTCGCCGGGTGCCGGCTGGATGTGAGCATCAGCCACCACAAGGCGCCGACGACGCCCAGCTCCGCGACCCGCAGCGCGTCGGCATCCTCGTGCAGCGCGTGTCGGGCAAGCACCACCTCAAGACCGTCGGGCGCGTGCCCCTCGGCGACAGTCCAAGGGCCAGGCTGCGCGCGCTGGAACCTGTCAACGGCAAGAAGCTGCACGCGGGCCGTTACCGCGTGACGCTGCGCGCGCTCGACAAGCACAAGAACGTGCTCGGCCTCACCCGGCCGGTCACATCCGGGTCCGCTAGGACCTCACGACGAGCGGGGGCGCGGACCGACGGTCCGCGCCCCGGCCGTCCCGCTCCGCCACCAGCGCGAGCTCGTCATCCCATCCGGGTGAGGCCCGATCACCCGCGCGCGGCCGAAGGTGCGGACCATGCACATCGACATGCCGACACGGGCGACGGTCGAGCGCCTCCTGACCGCACGCGACGACATCAGCGTCTCGATCTACGTCGCCACGAGCCCTCTGCCGCAGGAGGCGCAGGCGAGCCGGATCGAGCTCAAGAACCTGTCCGGCGAGGCGACCCGGCAGCTCGAGACGGCGGCGCCGATCGCCGCGGCGTCGAGGAGATCCGCGAGACGCGGACGAGCTCGTCGCGACGACGACTTCTGGGCCGAGCAGGCGCGCAGCCTCGCGCTCTTCGCCTCGCCCGACGGCGTGCGGACGTTCCGGCTGCCGAGCCGCCTCCCCCAGGTCGTGGAGGTGGCGGATCGCTTCTACGTCAAGCCGCTGCTGCGCGCGACGACCTTCCCGCAGGCGGCGTTCGTGCTCGCCTGGCCGCCGGCTCCGTGCGCCTCATCGAGGTGCTGCCCGACGGCCCGCCGTTCGAGGTGAAGGTCCCCGGGCTCCCGAAGGACGCGGCGTCCGCGGCTGGCAAGGCATCGATCGCCGACCGGTCGCCGAGCGGGCGCGTCCAGGGCTCCGAGGGTCAGAAGCTCAGGCTCCGCCAGTACGCGCGCAAGGTCGAGTCGGCGCTGCGCGGCGTGGTCACGGGCCTGGAGCTGCCGCTGATCCTCGCCGCCGCCGAGCCGCTCGATTCGATCTACCGGTCCGTGAACACCTATCCCGGGCTGGCCGAGCCGGGCATCCGCCGCAGCCCGGAGAGCGCGACCGACGAGGATCTCGCCACCGCGGCCCGCGAGGTGCTCGACACGATCTACGCGGGCGAGCTGGGCGACATCCGTGCGCTCTTCGAGCTCCGGAGCTCCCAGGGCCGCGCCGCAACGGACGTGGCCGAGGTCGCGCGGCGCGGCGACGCACGCCGCCGTCGACACCCTGCTGGTCGACATCGACGAGAAGCTGCCGGGCACGGTCGACGACGGCGGCGCGGTGACGTTCGCCGAAGACGACGCGATCAGCTACGGCGTGGTCGACGAGATCGCCAAGCGCGTGCTGCTCGCCGGCGGGCGCGTGCTCGCCGTGCGCGCGCCCGACCTTCCGAGCGAGAGTCCGTTGGCCGCGATCCTGCGCTACGCGCCCTGAGGCTCCGCCACGAGCGCGAGCTTCCGGACCCGCCCCTCGTCCAGCCACTCGATCCACAGCCGGTGGGCGGCGAGCAGCTCGTCCAGCGCCGCGGCGGCCGATCTGCGCGGCGATGTCGCGCGGCGTCCGCGGCGAACGCGTCCGCCAGCGCCTGCGCCGTCGCGCGGTGCGCGCGGCTGTGGTCCTCCTGCCACGTGACGACGAGCCCGGCCCGCTCGAGGGACGCGGCCATCTCGTCGAGCGGGGCGGGCCAGACCGTGTCGGCGTCGCGGCATCGCCGCCCGCTCGGCCGTCGTGAGCGGCGGCCCCTCCTCGAGCGTGAAGGCGAAGCGCCCGCCGGGCCGCAGCGCCGCGGCGATCGTCGCGGACCAGCGCGTCCTTGTCCTCGAAGGCGAGCATCGTCTCGAGCAGGAGCACGACGTCGAAGGCGCCGGCTGGGAGCGGCGGGACCTGCGCGACCGCGAAGCGGCACGGCAGGTCGCCCGCGCGCTCGCGGGCGAGGGCGACGGCGCTCGCGCTGGCGTCCACGCCCAGGTAGGCGCAGCCCAGCTCCCGCGTGAGGAGCCGCCCGGGGCCGGCGATGCCGCAGCACAGGTCCAGCACCGTCGACGCCGGGGCCGATGCCGGCCTGCGCCGCCAGCGCGCGGATCTCGCCGGCGGTCATGAAGCTCTCCTGCCCGGCGAACTCGCCGGGCGCGTACGCCGACACGCGCGCGCGCTGCAGCGCCCGGTCGAACGGCGCGCGGTCGTCCTGCCTCATCGCGAGCCGAACGCGCGTGAGGAAGCGGTCGCGGAACGCGGCCATCGGCCAGACCGGCGCCTGCGGGCTCGGCAGCAGGCCGTCCTGCCAGCCCCAGCCGGCGATCCGGTCCAGCACCTTCGGGTCGTGGGCGATGACCGAGATCGGCACGTCGTGGCTCGCGCCCTGGCCGGTGACGATCGTCGCGGGCTGGTGGTCGCCGAGCACGACGAGCACGAGGTTGCTCGTCGCCGTAGCGCCGCACGAACGAGAAGAGCGTGCTCAGCGAGTACTCGATCGACTGGCCGTAGGCGGCGCGGGCCCGGTCGGCGTCGCCGAAGAGCGCGGCCTCCGTGGACTGCCTGCGCCGGGATGCGGTCGAAGACCGAGCCGTCGCCGACGCTCGTCCCAGGGGATGAGCCGGGGGATGCGCGTCCACGGCGCGTGGCTCGAGATGAGGTCGACCTCGGCGAAGAGCGGCGGCCGGTGGCGCCTGGCGAGCTCGAGGCGCTGCAGGGCCAGCAAGCGTGTACTGGTCGGGCATCGGCGGCAGGCCGAAGCTCCGGGCCGCGGTAGCCGAGGTTGCGGCGGTCGTAGACCTTGTCGTAGCGGTAGAAGGTCGAGCCCTCCGGCCACGCGCGCTGGTTCGCCGGCATGGCGCCGACCGTCCGCCAGCCGGCGCGCTTGAACGCCCGGGTGAGCGTGAGGCGGTCGCTCGTGGACGAGCTGGTCGTAGCGCCGCTGGCCGTCGACCCGGACCCCCGACTGCAGCGTGGAGTGCGCCAGCCAGCTGAGGCCGCCGAACGTCGGCGAGGTGAGGAAGGCGCTGCGCGAGGAGAAGCCGGCGGCGCGCAGCTGCGCGGTGCCCCGGTCGAGCACGGCGTCGACGCGCGGGCGAGAACGACGAGCCCTGGACCGCGACCCGCCCGTAGCTCTCGACGAACACGAGCAGGACGTCCTTGCCCCGCAGGCCGGTCAGCAGCCGGCCGCCGGGCGTGGCGCGGAAGCGGTCGTGGGCGATCTCGCGGGCGAGCACCGCGCGATCCGCCAGGCCGGCCCGCACCGCCTGCACCTCGTCGACGGCCAGGCGCGGCGGCGCTCGAGGAGGCGACCGGCGCGCCGGCGACGCGGAGGACCACCCAGACGACGCCGAGCGCCGCCGCCGCCCGCAGCGCCCGGCCGCGGTGGCCGGCCGCGACCCGCGTCACGCGCAGCAGCGCCAGGACCGGGACGGCGAGGAGCGCGAGCGACGAGCACGGCCGCGCCGGCGACGGCGAGGTCCGCGCGCGACCGTGCCGACCGCGTCGCGCAGCGTCTCGATGCCGATCCCGACGTAGCCCGAGTCGTCGACGGGCTTGAACGGCCGGTCGAACGCCGTGAAGAAGCCGATGTCGAGGACCTTCACGAGCACGAGCGCGCTCAGCACCGCGCCCGCGACCACGGCGAGCACGCGGCGCGGCGTGGCGGGCAGCAGGGCGGCCACGGCGACGACGACGAGCGAGCTCGAGCGGGAGCCGCGCGAACGCGCCGAGGCGTGAGGCGGCTCGGGCTGGTCCGGCGCGACGAGCGGCGGCCCAGACGAGCAGCAGGGCGAGCACCGTGAGCGCCACGCCGGCGCGCGCCGCGCTCGGCAGCCGGCGCCGCGCTCGCCCGCCGGCGTCGCCGGCGGCGCCACAGCCACCACGCGCACTCGCCCGAACGACGCCGCGAGCAGCGGCGAGCGCGGCGACCAGGAGGGCCTGCGTGAGCGCCCGCGGCAGGACCCCGGCGGCCGCGACCGTCAGCACGACGCCCTGCGTCGCCGCGACGACCCTGCGCCAGCGGCGCGCGCGGCAGCGGCGCGCGCATCCACGGCAGCAGCCACTCGCCGGCGAGGAACAGGTAGCGCGCGGCGCCGATCGCGAGCACCCACGCGCCGCGCGTCGCGGGGCGACGTAGACGCTGAGGGCGAGGATCAGGAACGCGTCGACCTCGCCGTCGAAGCGCGCGCCCAGCGCGGTCGCCGTCCCGGTGCGCCGCGCCACCGAGCCGTCGACCGCGTCCAGCGCGAGCGCGACGGCGGCGAGCGTCACGAGCAGCGCGACCGGCGTGTCGTGCGTGAACGAGTCCGCGGCCAGCGCGGCGACGCCGACGGCGAGCGTGGCGCGGGCGAGCGTCACCCAGGACGCCGGCCCCAGCCGCTCGCCGGGCCGCGCGCGAGCCCGCGCGCCAGCGCCGCCGCCATGATCGCGGCGCAGGCGACGCCGGCGAGCCAGCCCGCCGCGCCGAGCCCGGCGGTCGCCGCCAGGACGGCGAGCAGCAGCACCTGGGCGAGCAGCCCGGTCGCCGGACCCGTCCGGCTCGCTCGCACCGTCGCGCGCTCATGCGTCCCGGAACCGGGGCGAGAGCGCGTAGCGCAGCAGCACCACGTCGCCGATCTGGCGCACCTCGGCGAGCGTCGCGCGCCGCCCCGGCGTTCCACGGGAAGCGCCCGTCGCTCACGAAGCGCGGGCGCGCTCGAGTCGCCGACGAAGAACGGCGCGACGACGAGCTGCAGCTCGTCGACGAGGTCGTCGGCCAGGAACTGGGTGTGCACGATGCCGCCGCCCTCGACCATGAGCCGCTCGCACGCCGCGGTCGGCGAGGTCCTCGCTGAGCCGGCGCATCCGCACGCGCCGGCCGCCGTCGACGACCGTCGCCACCGGCCCGAGCCGCGCGCGGGCGTCGGCCACCCGCGGGCTCGGACGTGTAGACGAGCTTCTCGGCCTCGCCGGTGGTGAAGAAGTTCGAGCGCGCGTCGAGGTCGACCCGCTCGGTCACGGTGATCTTCATCGGCGACGGCGGGAGCCCGCGCGCCGTGCGCTCGTCGCGGCGGGCCTGCGAGCGCACGAGCAGCCGCGGGTTGTCGGTGCGCACGGTGACCGCGCCGACCATGATCGCGTCGCAGGAGGCGCGCACCTCGTCGACCCGGTCGAAGTCGGCCTCGTTGGACAGCGCGAGGCGCGGCGTCTGGTCGCCCAGGTAGCCGTCGAGCGACACGCTGCAGCTCAGCAGGGTGTACGGGCGCTCAGGCATCGCGGCTCCGTCCCGGCGCCCAGGCCACCGCGAGGACGGCGGCGCCCGGCAGGCGTGGCGACGAACACCATCACGCCGTAGACGACGGCGGTGGCGACCCCGCGCGACGCGCCCAGGCCGGCGGCGGCGAACGCCCACGCCGTCACGCCCTCGCGCGGCCCCCAGCCGCCGATGTTGGGCAGCGCCGCGCCGAGCAGCACGAGCAGCGCCAGCGGCAGCAGCTGCGACGGCGGCGCGGTCGCCCCCGCGGTCCGCGCGGCGATCAGGAACGTGGCCGCGTGGCCGGCGACGACCAGCGCCGACGCGAGCGCGATCGCCGGCCACGCCCGCCGGGCGAGCAGCCCGTCGCGCAGGTCGCGCGCCACGGCGCGGCGCAGCCGCGCCCGCCGGACGGCCGCGCCGGCCGCACGCGTCGCCAGCGCGACGCCGGCCGCCGCCGCGAGCAGCGCGAGCGCGACGAGCGGCATCGACCGACCGCACCGGCGACGGCAGCGACGAGGAGCACGGCGACCGTGAGGACGACCTGCACGACCTGCCCGGCCGAGCGCTCCCACGCCACGGCGCGCAGCCCGCGGCCGACGTCGCCCGCGTCGCGGCCGTGGCTGATCCCGCGGTGGACGTCGCCCACCACCCCGCCGGGCAGCGTGACGTTGAGGAAGAGCGAGCGGTAGTACGCGGCCACCGCCGTGCCGAGCGGCAGCTCGACGCCGAGGCCGCGGGCGACGATCCGCCAGCGCCAGGCGCAGCACACGGTGGTCAGCACGGCGAGGCCGGCCGCGGCCGCCAGCGCGCGCGCCGTCGACCGTGCGCAGGCCGTCGAGGAACGGGCCGGTGCCCAGCGCGCCAGACCAGGACGGCGAGCGTCGCGGCGGCGGCGGCGAGGCGCGCCCACCGCCACGCGATCCGGCGGCGCGCGGTGCCGGCGCGCGGCGTGGACGGCGGTCGTCACGGCAGCACCAGCAGGTCGGCGTGGTCGACGGTGACGGCGAGCTCCCCGGCGGCCGCCTGCGCCAGGCGCCGGTCGCGGTACGCGCCGGCCTCGGCGGCCAGCGCGGGCTCCTGCTCGCAGGCGGCGGCGACCCACCCGTCGAACCACTCGGCCGTCAGGTCGGCGTGCGGCCGCGCCGAGGCGCCAGGGGCTCGGCCGGACGAGCGACCTCGGCGCCGGCCGCGCGAGCGCCTCGACGGCGGCGGCGACGGCGTCCGGGCCGAGCACGGCCGCCGTCGCGGCGCTGGTGGGCGTTGAACGCCGCGGCGATGCGCGCGTCCAGCGGATCGGCCGGGCGTCAGCGCGACGCGGCCGACGACGGTGAGCGCGAGCAGCATCGGGCACGCGCCGCGCGCAGGCGCCGAGCATCCGCGGCCAGCTCGTCCGCGGTCAGCATGTCGAGCAGCGCCGAGGCGGTGACGAGGGTCGCGCCGGCGAGATCGCCCGGCGCCAGCCGGGTGATGTCGGACCGCCGCGTCTCGACGGTGACCGCGGCCCGTCGGCGGCGCGGGCGGCGGCGCGCGAGCTCCAGCAGGTCCGCGTCGCGGTCGTGCACCACCCAGTGCTGCGGGCCGGGCAGCCGCGGCGCGAGCCAGCGGCCCATCGAGCCGGTGCCGCCGCCGAGGTCGTGGATCACGAGGCGGCCGGCCGCCGGGAGGTGCCGCGCGAGGCGCTCGGCGAGCTCGGCGCGAGCGCGCCGCCGCGTCGGCCGGCTCGCGCAGGGCGAGCCACTCCGGGCTGACGCGGACGGCCGCCGCGCTCATCGCGCCGCTCCCGCGAGGACGCCGGCCGACGCGACCGGACGGCGGTGGCCGGCCAGCCGCGCAGCGTCGCGCGCCGCTCGCGGGCGGCCCGGCGCAGGCGCCGCGCGCAGCTCGGCGTCGCCGAGCCAGCGCCGCAGCGCGGCGCCGAGCGCCGCCGGGTCGCCGGGCGGGACCAGCAGCCCGGGCCGGGTGCCGTCCGCCGCCGTGCCCGAGCGCCTCGCGGCACGCCGCCGACGTCGGTGGCGAGGACCGGCAGGCCGCGGGCCAGCGCCTCGGTGACGACCATGCCGTACGTCTCGGCGTGCGAGGCGAGCACGAGCAGGTCCGCGGCGGCGTACGCGCGGTCGAGCTCGGGGCCGGTGCGCGGGCCCGGCGAAGCGCACCCGGTCGCCCAGCCCGCCGTCGGCGCGCGGCGGCGCACGCCGTCGGCGAACGCCGGGTCGCGGTCCAGGGTGCCCACGCAGGCGCAGCGCCACGACAGGTCCGTCGCCGTCGCGAGCGCGTCGAGCAGCACGTCGTGGCCCTTGCCGGGCGTCACCGCCGCGACGCAGAGCAGCGCGTCGCCGGCCGCGGTCCCCGGCGCCGAGCGCCGGCGGCGTCGACGCCGGGCTCGGCGACGTGGACGCGGTCGGCCGGCAGCGCGTAGAGCTCCGAGCAGCCGGCGCCGGGTCCACGCGCTGGTCGTGACGACCGCCGCGGCCGCCGCAGGCCTCGCGCTCGCGGGACCGCGCGGCCTCGCCGCCGGCGGCGTCGCCGAGCGGCATGTGCACGAGCACGACCAGCCGCAGCCGGCGCGCCTGCGGCACGAGCACCTCGGGCGCGGCGCGAGGCGACCAGCCCGTCGAGCAGCACGACGGCGCCGTCCGGGATCCGCCGACGGCGCGCGCGAGCGCAGCGTGCCCGCCGCGCCGGCCGCGGCCAGGCGCCGGGCACGGCGTGCTCGTGCACCGTCCAGCCGAGCGCGGCGAGCCCGCGGCAGACCCGGCGGTCGTAGGTGTTGCCGCCGCTCGGCCGCGCCGGGTCGTCGATGCCCTCGGGGACGATGACGTGGACCTCGCGTCACAGCGGCCGCTCGTAGCTCGCCCAGGCGACGTGCGACTCGTGCAGCGTGACCGCCAGCCCGTCGAGCTCCCGCGCGCCGTCGCCGAGCTCGCCGGCCCGAGCGCGCTCGGCGAGCCGGTCGGCGACGACCTGGGCGAGCGCCTCGGTGGTGGTGTTCATGCCCGCGAAGCGCCGCCTCGTCGTCGAGGTTGCGGTAGCTCAGCTCGCCCAGCACGGCGTGCAGCGCCTCGGCCGCGCGGCCGATGTCGACCACGATGCCGTCGGCGTCGAGGGTCGCGCGCCGGAACGTGGCGTCGACGACGTAGGTCGCGCCGTGCAGGCGCTGCGCCGGCCCGAACACCTCGCCGCGCAAGCTGTGGGCGATCATCATGTGGTCGCGGACGGTCACGCTGAACACGCGCTACGCCCCGTCGTAGGTGATCGTGTGGCAGAGCGCCGGCAGGCTCCCCGCGGCCAGCCGGGCCATGACGTCGGGCAGCTCGTCGAAGCGCGACTCGCCGGTGACCAGCGCGTCGAAGGCGGGGTCGCGCAGCAGGTCGAGCGCGAGCGCCAGCCGGTCGGCCGTCGTGCGGCGCGCGCTGCGGGCCGGCGACACCGTGCCGACCTGGCTGGCGCGGATGCCCGAGGCGGCCGCGAGTGGAACGCGCCGCCGAGCGACAGCCGCACCTCGGCGTCGCCGTACCAGCTGAGGTCGAGCACCGTGCCCTCCGGCGCGAGCAGGTCGAGCGAGCGCTGGAGCCCGGCGGACGTCGCGCTCGTGTGCACGACCAGGTCGCAGCCGCCGGCGGCGTCGTCGGGCAGCGCGAAGTCGACGCCGAGCGCGGCCGCGACCGTCGGCCCGCGACGCGTCGACGTCGACGAGCGTGACCTCGACCGCCGGGAACCGGGCGAGCAGGCGGGCGACGCAGCAGCCGACCATGCCGGCGCCGACGACGGCGACGCGGTCGCCGACGCAGCGGCGCGCGCGTCCCACAGCGCGTTGACGGCGGTCTCGACGGTGCCGGCGAGCACGGCGCGCGCGGGCGGCACGTCGTCGGGCACGACGGTCACCGCGCCGGCCGGCACCACGTAGGCGGTCTGGTGCGGGTACAGGCAGAAGACCGTGCGCCCGCGCAGCTCCGGCGGCCCCTGCTCGACGGCGCCGACGTTGAGGTAGCCGTACTTGACCGGCCCCGGGAAGTCGCCCTCCTGGAACGGCGCGCGCATCGCGGCGTACTGGCTCGGCGGCACGCCGCCGCGGAACACCAGCGTCTCGGTGCCGCGGCTGACGCCGGACCGCAGCGTGCGGACCACCACGTCGCCGCGCGCCCGGCTCGGGCAGCGCGACCGGCCGGATCTCCCCGCGCCCGGGGCGCGGAGCCAGAACGCGTGCGCGTCGTCGAGCACGCGCAAGCGGTACGCGCGCAGCGCTGAGGATCGGTTCGGTGACACGTGCTTGTGCTCGTCCGAGGCCGAAAGCCAATCCATGGCGAGCGGAGACTGCCGCCAGTACCGAGAATGACCGCATTCGTCGCGGTCCAACGACAGCTCCGGGGCCGGGCGGACAGCCGCGGAGCAGTTCGGTCCGCGGCGCGGGCGGGAACGACCCGGTCCTCGCCGCCCTGCATGATCAGCACCGCGCCTTCCACGTCCTCCAGCTCGAAGCCCAGGTCCTCGACGAACGCGACGTCGTCCCGTCGATCAGGCCGTCGGGCCAGGCGGTCCCGGCACGGCCGCGTCCTCCGGCGAGCGACGCCCAGGCGCCGGAGAGCGCGCCGCAGCCGGCCGGGAGCGAAGCTGGCACGTCGAACTCGGTGCTCTCGGCGGGCCGTAGTCGCGCGCGCTCGCGCCCCTCTCACGGCGCCCGCGGTCCGCCGGGATCATTATGCCCGTCGAACAGACGGGAGTGCCGGAGAACGGCGCGAGCCCTGGCCAGGCAGACCGCCCCGGTGATCTTTTTGCGGTCGGGCAGGAGCGCGGCGCAGGGAAGCGATGCGGCCCGCCGCCGTATGCGCCGATGACGCGAAGCGGTCCGGCTTCCGAGCGCGTCGGCGAGCTGGCGCCATGTCGGTTGCCGCGGAGCCGACGACGCGGCCGGGGTGCGGACGTCTTACCCGCGTAGCTCGGGGCGGCGTAGGACAGAGCCGGAAGCCGCGCCGGGCCGGCGGCCTCGAGGGACCGCGTCAGCGGCGCGCCGCTCTGCGGGTATCCGTGGTGCCAGACCAGCCGCGACGCCTCCGCCGCCGGCGTCGTAGACGCGCAGCGTCCGGCGCGTCCGCCATCCCAGGTCGTGTCCTCCACCACGACGCGCGCGATGCTAATGTATTCCGCGCGGCGTAGACTCTGGTAGTGACGAGGCCCAGGCGAGGCGGGAGCCGGTGGGGCGCGCACCGGGAGGGCGCGCGGCTCGCGGGGTTCGTCGCTCTTCGATGCCGAATGGGGCGAGGGGGCGCTGCTCTGGTGCGCGGGCGAGCGGGATCGGAAGACCGCCGCGTGCCGCGGGCGTGGCACGAGTGCGCGCGCGGGCTCTCCGCGTGCTCGTGACCCGGCCGGCGAGGAGGACGATGAACTCGGCCTGACGGGTCTCTGTCGATCTGTTCGGCGCCTCGCCGCGGTCACATCGCTACGAACAACTGGCGTTCCGGCGCGCGGCCACGCGGTCCTGGAGGCCTATGGCGGACGCCCGCGGAGCGCGGGCCCGGGCGGTCCTGGTGATCGACGACCTGCAGCTGGCTCGACAGCGGGTCGGCGCGCGCGCTGGCGCTTTGCCCTGCGCTCGGCTCCGACCGAGAGCCGATCGGGCTCCTGGTGACGCTGCGACTGTGCGACGGCGGCGACCTCTCGCGCCGGCGCACGCCGCCTCGCGGGCGCACCGAGGAAGCTCGGCGCTCGGCCGCTCGGGAATCCACCGAGCTGCGGCGCCTGCTCAGCTATGCCGTCGACGCCATCTCGTTCCCGACGCTGGAAAAGCGGATCGACGAGCTCGTCGGCGGGAACCCCCTGTACGCGCTCGAGCTCCGCGAGGGCGCTGGGTGACGAGCAGCCGGGTTGGAGGCCCGTCCGCCGGAGCTCGCCGCTGCCGGACTCCCTGCGGGCGGCGATCGCCGGCCGGCTCGAGCGCGCCGCCGACCTCGACGCGCTGCTGCGCACCGTCTCGGCGCTCGGGCCGACCTCCGTCGGGGCCTTGCGCGCGGCGCTGCCCGGAGAGCCGGTCGAGGCACAGCTCGACGCGGCGGAGGAGCGCGGCCTGCTCGTGGTGACGAGGACCTCCAGGTGCGGTTCGCCCATCCGCTGATCGGGTCGGTCGTCTACGGGTGGATCGACCCGCTTGGCGCGCCGCGCGCTGCACGCGCGGCTCGCGGAAGCGGCGTCCGACCCCGACCTTCGCGCCCGCCACCTCGCGCTCTCGACCGACGAGCCGAGTGCGGAGGTGGCGGAGCTGCTCGAGGCGGCGGCGGGCGGGCGCGGCGACCTCGAGGCGTTCGTCCTCGCCGCCGAGTTCGCGCGAGCACAGCCTCCGGCTGACGCCGCCCGCCGGACCGCCCGTCGCGGCTGCGGCGAGCGTTGGCCGAGATCGACGACCTCGCATCGCCGGCGAGATGAACGCGCGCGCTCGAGCTGGCGGACCGCCTCGTCGCGACCAGCGAGCCGGGCCGGCGCGCTGCGAGGCGCTCGTCGAGCGGGCTTAGCATCGAAGACCAGGACATCGCGCGCGGGCGTGGCGCTGCTGCGAGCCGCGCTGGCCGAAGCGGGCGACGACGCGATCTGCGGGGGCGGGTGCTCGGGCAGCATCGGCTGGGTGCTCGGGCTGTTCGCCGGCGACCTCCCCGGCGGGATCGCGGCGCCAATGCGCGGGAGCTCGTGCGCCGACCAGCGACGCCGACCCGCAGACTGGATGTCCTCGGCCGCGCAGGTGGCCTACATGGAGACGCTCGGCGGCCGGCCGCGCGACGCGCTGATGGCGCGACGCGGTCGCCTGCGAGGCGAAGCTCGGGAGGCCGATCTCTGTGGACGGGCCCGCGGACGCTGCAGGCGGAGCACTGGTTCTGGGCGGGGGATCTCGCGGCCGCGCGGGCCCAGTTCGAGGCGGTGCGCGACGACGCCGCCCGCACCGGCACGCGGCGCAGGCACCCGTACCGCCTGTTCGACCTCGCGTCGGTCGAGTCGGCGCCGGCGATCTCGCATCGGCCGAGGCGCTGGTGGCAGGCGGATCGAGGCGGCGCGGGACGCGAGGACACGTGCGAGCGGCTGCTGCTGTATCCGCGCTCGCCGTCGACGGCTCGGCGGGGACGCGAGGAGCGGGCACGGCCGCCGCGCGGCAGCGCCTCGAGGGGGCCGAGGCGAAGAGCGAGCTGCCCGGCATCGTGCGCGGCCGCACCGTGCTCGGATTGCTCGCGCTGTCCGAGGGCGACACGCGACCGCGGCGCGGCGAGCTCGCCGAGGCCGCGCGGCTGCTCGGCGAGATGGGCTACCGCCATCCCGGCGCGTTCCCCGTGCTCCCGGACGCGATCGAGGCACTCGCGCGCGCGCGGCGACGCCGACGCGGCGGCGCTGTCGCCTGGCTCGAGCGCGAGGCGCGCGCGGTCGCGAGCCCGTGGGCGCTCGCGGCGCTCGAACGCGCGCGCGGCACGGTCGCGTTCGCAACGCGGCGATCCGGCGAAGCCGCGGCCACCTCGATCCGCGGCCGAAGCGTTCGCCGCGCTCGGCTGCGGCCCGGATGCAGCGCGCGCGCAACCTTCTGAAGGGCCGCGCGCTGCTGCGCGCGGGCCGCCGACCGCACGCGGCCGACGCGTTCGCCGGCGCGGGTCGCCGCTTCGCCGCGATCGGCGCGCCGTTGTGGCAGGCGCGCGCGGCCGAGGAGCTGGAGCGCGCCGCGCCCGGCCGGGCCGCCGGCGTGCTGACGCCCGCCGAGAGCCGCATCGCGGCCCTCGTCGCGCAGGGGCGGAGCGCAACCGCGAGATCGGCGAAGCGCTGTTCATGAGCGTCGCAACGGTCGAGGCGCATCTCACGCGCACGTATCGCAAGCTCGACATCCGCTCACGGAGCGAGCTGACTCGCCTGGTCACCGACGGGAGCGTGGTGCTCACCGGGCGCGGGGATCCAGGGGAGATGTAGGGAGATCCCGCTAGCGCGTCCGAGCGGCGGTTCCTATGGTCGCTTGCGGGGGTGGCCCGAAAGGAACCGCCATGTTCAGCTCTCATGCAGGACCCGTTCTCGCTCAGATCCTCGCCGGCGGCGCCCGCCCGCAGCGAAGCCCGCGCGTCACCGGTCAAGCGCAGCCGTCCGCCGACCGCCTGATCCGCCGCGTGCGCAAATCGGTGATCGGCGATGGCGCCGTGCTCGACGGCCCGTTCGGCCCGCGGCGGATGGTCTATGCCGACTACACGGCGTCCGGACGCGCGCTGCGGTTCGTCGAGGACTTCATCCGCGACCGGGTGCTGCCGGTGTACGCGAACACGCACACCGAGGCGTCGGCGACCGGGCGGCAGACGACCGGCCTGCGCGAGGAGGCGCGGCGACATCCACCGCGCCGTCAACGGAGGCGACGACGACGTCGTGGTGTTCTGCGGCTCGGGGGCGACCGGCGCGATCGACAAGCTCATCCGCGTGCTCGCGCTCCGGCAGCGGCGAGCGGGCCAGTGGTCTTCATCGGGCCGTACGAGCATCACTCCAACGAGCTGCCGTGGCGCGAATCGGTCGCCGACGTGGTCACGATCCGCGAGGACGCCGACGGCCGCGTCGACCTCGGGCACCTCGAGCGGGAGCTGCGCCGGCACGCCGACCGGCACGCTCAAGGTCGGCAGCTTCTCCGCGGCGTCGAACGTGACCGGCATCGTCACGGACGTCGACGCGGTCGCGATCGACGCTCCACCGCCACGGCGCGCTCGTCGTGCTGGGACTACGCGACGGCGGGCCCGTACCTGCCGATCGACATGAACGCCCGGCCACAACGGCCCGGCGGCGAACTGGCCTACAAGGACGCGGTGTTCGTCTCGCCGCACAAGTTCGTCGGCGGCCCGGGCACGCCCGGGCGTGCTCGTCGCCAAGCGCGGGATGTTTCGCAACCGCGTGCCGTCGGTGCCCGGCGGCGGCACGATCCTGTTCGTCAGCCCGCGCGGACACTCGTACCACCCTGATACGGCGTCCGCGAGGAGGGCGGCACGCCGGCGATCGTCGAGTCGATCCGCGCCGGGCATGGTGTTCGCGCTCAAGGAGGCCGTCGGCACCGACGAGATCCACCGCCGCGAGCGCGACCTCGCCCGCCGCGCGCTCTCATCCTTGGCGGCGAACCCGCGGATCGAGATCCTCGGCAACCAGGACGTCGATCGGCTGGCGATCGTCTCGCTCGGCATCCGGCATCCACCGCGGTCTGCTCCACGCCAACTTCGTCGTCGCGGTCCTCAGCGACCTCTTCGGAATCCAGGCGCGCAGCGGCTGCTTCTGCGCCGGCCCCTACATCCACCGCATGTATCCGATCGACGACCAGTGGTCGGCACGCATGGACGCGGAGGTCGACGACGGTCACATCGGCGCCAAGCTGGCCTTCACGCGGCTCAGCTTCCCGTACTTCATGAGCGACGTCGCCTTCAGTTACGTCCTGGAGGCAGTCCATCTCGTGGCCGATCACGGCTGGAAGCTGCTCCCGCACTACCGCTTCGACCCCGACTCCGGCCACTGGGAGCACCGCGACGCCGGCACCCGAGCCCCTGCCCTCCCTGGCCGACGCGTTGCACGGCGGCCCACCGCCGGCGAGCGCGCCGGAGCGCGTCCTCGGGCGCCAGCTCGAGGCGGCGCGGGCGGTGCTCGCATCGATCGACACCCGGCCTGCGGACGATCCGCGAGTCAGCGAGGCGTTCGAGCGTGCGCGCTGGTTCCCGCTGCCGAGCGAGGGCCGGCATGCCGGCCGCGCGAGCCGGCCTCGCCGCGCTAATCCCGAGCCACGGCGAGGATCAGCTTGCCGATGTTCTCGCCGGCGAAACAGCTTCCAGCAGCGCATCGGGGAAGGCGCGGACGCCGCCCTCGATGATCTGCTCGCGTGAGATCAGCCGCCCGTCGCGAGCCATCCCGCGAGCTCCAGTGCCCTCCGGGTACGGTCGGCGTAGTCCGAAGTGAGGAACCCGGTCATCGACGCGCGCGCGACCAGCAGCTCCATGTAGTTGGACGGTCCACGGGGCCGGTCGGCGTTGTACTGCGAGAGCCGCCGCAGAGCACGATGCGGCCCCGCGCGCCAGCCGCGCGAGCACCGCGTCGAGGGTCTCGCCGCCGACGTTGTCGAAGTAGACGTCGACGCCGTCGGGCGCGAGCGCCCTCAGCCGCGCGCGACGTCCTCGGTCTTGTAGTCGATCGCGGCGTCGAAGCCGAGCTCGTCGACGATCCAGCGGCACTTCTCCTCCCCGCCGGCGATGCCGATCACGCGGCAGCCCTTGATCTTGGCGATCTGGCCGGCGATGCTGCCGACCGCGCCGGCCGCGCCCGAGACGAGGACCGTCTCGCCTTCGCTCGGCCTGCCGATGTCGAGCAGCCCGAAGTACGCGGTCAGCCCCGGGATGCCGAGCGCGCTGAGATACAGCGGTGAGCGGAGCCAGCGAGGTGTCGATCGTTCGACCGTCGGCGCCGTCCGACAGCGCGAACCGCTGGACGCCGAACCCGGCGACACGTGGTCCCCGACCGCGAAGTCGGGGTGCCGGATGCGATCACGTGGCCGACGCCCGGCGCCCCATCACCTCACCGATCTGCACCGGCGGCACGTAGCTGCGGCCGGCGCATCCAGGTCGCATCACCGGGTCGATCGACAGGTACTCGACCCGGACCACGAACTGGCCGGGCCCGGGGACCGGGACCGGCTCCGTGGTCAGCGCCCAGTCCGACGGCTTCGGGAGCCCGGAGGGACGGGCGGCGAGCCGGATCTGATGGTTGACCTGACTCATGGCGCTCGCGTCAGTGTCACCCAAAGCGGATGATGGCGGCGGTCTCGCCTGGCCGTAGGTTGGGACGATGACGAATACACCGCTTGACGAGCTCGGCCCCGTCGATTACGTGGTGGTCGAGTTTCCAGCCGGCGCGAAGAACTTCACCGGCGAGATGGCGGCAGAGCTTCTCAAGCTCGTCGACGCCGGAACGATCCGGGTCATCGACGTCCTGATCCTCGACAAGAACGAGGACGGGACCGTCGACGCCACCGAGCTCGCGGACATCGAAGAGTCGGAGAGCTGCAGGTCATCGAGGCCCAGCTGGCGGAGCTCCTCGCCGCCGAGGACGTCGCCCATCTCGCCGCCGCGATGGATCCCGGCAGCACGGCCGGCGTGCTCGTCTTCGAGAACCTGTGGGCCGCGCCCTTCGCGTCCGCCGCGCGACGTCGGGCGGCCAGCTCATCGCCAACGGCCGAATCCCGATCCAGGCGATCATCGCCTCGATCGAGGCCGAGTCGTCGGCGCACCACCGAAGGAGACTGAAAATGCCGCTCGAGCAGCCCGCGTCGGACGCGCCGGAGTATCGGCCACCCGGTCGCGAAGACCGCCGTCGTCGCCAAGGCCGTGACCCCCGGCCCGGGCGCCCGTCGCGAAGACCGCGGTGGTGGCCGCCGCCGTCACCCCCGGCCCGGCGCGCCGCCGGCGCATCTGACCGGAGCCGGTCAGGTGGCGAGGGCGCGTGTCGGCACCTGATCACCACACCGAGTATCTGAAGCGGGCGGTTTCGGCGCTGACGCCCCGAGGCCACGAGAGAGTCGACGAGCTCCTCGATCAGCTCGCGGCCGCCGTGGGAGACCGCGACGAGCTCGCCCGCTTCGCGAAGGCCCGGAGGTCAGAGGCGGACCTCGGCCGAGCGGACACCGGACCGCTGGGGACGCTCACGAGACACGAGCTCGACGAGTTGGCGACGGGCTTCACGACGATCCGCGATCAGGAGCCGCTCGACGACGTCGCCGACTGGGCGAATGCCGTGCTCGCGTTGATCGAGGACGAGGCCGGCCGAGACCGCTCGGGCTGACGGAGCCTCCGAGCGGACCCGACCAGGTCGATACCGCCGATGCGGTATTGAGCGTGCCGGCGTGTCAGGTTCGACCGGGTCGCCGCCGACAGACACGGTGTGCGCCTCGCTTCTGCCACACGCTGGTCTGTCGCTGTCGTCGCCGGTGCTGCTCTCCGTCGCGATCGCCGCGGCCGTCGCCTCCGCCACACCGCTGCGGCCCGCGCCCCCGGCGGCACATGCCGCGGCCGTCTGCGCCGACTACCCGAACCAGGCCGCGGCCCAGCACGCCGCCGACACACGCGACCCCGACCATGACGGCCGCTACTGCGAGTCGCTTCCCTGCCCGTGCGCGGGCCCCGGCTCGCCCAAGCCGCCACCGCACCGACCACCCCGAGCCCGTCCCGGCGCAGTTGCACGCGCCCCGCCCGCGTCCAGAACATCACCTTCTCCAGCACGAAGTACCCGCACATCCGCCGCCACTTCCGCGCTGCGCTGCGCCGCGGCTGGCCGCGCACGCTGGTCCTCAACCGCGCAAACGCGGACGCCCGCCGGGACCGCCTGCTCGCGGGCATCCCAACCCGTGACGGCTTCGACCGCGACGAGTACCCGCCGGCGGTGGGCCGCGGTACGGGCGCGGGCCTCGAGCGCGGCCGCAGACCGAGGGGCTGGACGGCGGACGTCGCCTACGTGCCGAGCGCGGAGAACCGCTCACACGGCTCGACGCTCGGGATCAAGCTGCGCCGTTTCTGCGACGGCACCCGCTTCCGCTACGTCTTCTACTGACAGGTCAGGTGAGGATGTTCACCGCGCGCGCGATAACGAGCCCGAGGATGATCAGCGAGATCAGCGCCTGCGCGCCCATCGTCAGCTTCGCCCAATGTCGCAGCGGCATGACGTCCGTGGGGCTGAACGCGGTGGCGTTCGTCAGGCCCAGGTAGAGGTAGTCGAGGAACAGCGGTCGCCAGCCGGGCGGCGCCAGCGCCGGGTTCATGTGCTCCGGGAACGCGAAGTCCGGGTACGTCGCGCGGCGATGAGCGCGCGCGGCGGGGCCCCCCCCGTCGAACTCCCAGTACAGGAACGTGAACGCGATGATCGTGTTCAGCCACACCAGGCGCCGGACGAGAGCAACGCGTCGGCGCTGTTCAACGCCTTGTTGCCGCCCACCAACTCGGCGGTCAGCACGACCGCCTGCACCATGGCCCCCCGACGAGCACCGCCACCAGCCCGATGCCGATCGTGCGAGCGGCGCGGGACTGCCGGTCGATTCTTCCCGGGTCGGCGATCACGTGCGCCACGAGCAACAACGCCAGCAGCGCCGGCCCGACCCACTTCGGCAGCAAGCTGAAGCGGTCGGGAAGCAGCAACGGGACGACGATCGCCACCAGCAGCGTCAGGACCGAAGGCCAACGACTCTCTCCCCGACCGTCGTCGATCTCCTCCTGGGTCACGAGGTCAGGCCGCGCCGTTGCGCAGGAGGTTGCCGCGGCCGGTCGGCCAGGGCAGGAGTTCGTGCGTTCGAGCGCGGGACGCGGTAGACGTCGATGCCGTGGTCGATCGTCGTCACCACGATCTCGAGCTGGCCGTCGCCGTCGATGTCGGCGATCGACGGGGCGGCGCGATGCCGATGCCGTTGCCGTTGATGCCTGGCGGCGGAGGCGGAGCTCGTACAGCATCTTCCCTTGGCGGAGAGCACGACGAGGCGGCCTGAGTTGGGCGCCAGGCCGTAGGTCCCGAAGACGAACTCGGGCGGCCGTCGCGGTTGAGGTCGGCGGCGACGACCTCGGAGGCGAACGCTCGCGCGCGCCGTGGGCGTAGTCGTAGCGCCACAGGCGCTTGCCCGTCGGGCTGATCGGCGTAGACGCGCCCGTCGGGGATCGGCGCGACGATCTCGGGGCGGCGGTGCCGCGGAGGTCGACGAGCGTCGGAGCGGGGATGCCGCTCGGCGGGTACCAGTCGCCGTCGGGGCGCACCGCGGGCTTGCTGGTGAGCGGGAGGCGGCTGAAGCCCCTGTGCCGGCGGGCCGAGCGCGAGCCCGTCGCCGTAGGCGCCGTCGAGCACCATGAACGCGTAGGCCTGCGTCTCGTACGGCTCCTGCATCTCGACGTTGGGCACGCCGATGACCTCGTTCTTGCCGTCGCGGTCGAGGTCGGCGATCGACGGCGGCGAGGCGGTCCACTGCAGCCACGGCGTCGCGTTGAGGTCCGGCCAGTCGCCGGTGTGGCGGTGGTAGTGGTCGTCCTCGACCTCGGGCTCGAGCCAGCGGATGAACTGGCCCCAGCCGAGGCGCGCGCCCGCGTAGTCCGCTCTGCGCGGTTCGTGTACCAGGGCGACGCGAGCACCGACGTGCCGTCGTGGTTGAAGAGGTTGATCTGGTGGTTGTCGTAGGTGACGACGATCTCGAGCTGCGGGTCGTCGTCGAGCTGCCCGATCCCGACGTTCTCCCCGTACGCGCCGTAGCCCTGGTTGCCGGCGCCGTTGAAGCGTCGCGTCGCGCGGCGTTGTAGCGCGGCCAGCCGGGCGCGTTGCCGCGCCGGAGCGGTCGAAGACGAACACCTGCGCGCCGCTGTCCGGCGCGGTGTTAGTGGTCGTGGCGACCACCTCGACGCGGCCGTCGCCGTCGAGGTCGGCCGCCGCCAGGCCGCGCGTCTCCGGGCACTGGCCGCCGCTGCAGGTCGACGCGGGCCAGCCGGGTTTGAGCGTGCAGCGCGCCGGCGCCGCAGGTCGTAGGCGGCCACCGGTGCCGTCGTTGCCGCCGACGACGATCTCCTTCGACGCCGTCGCCGTCGAGGTCGGCGACCACGCTGCGGCGCGTAGACCCGCCCTCGCGTCGCCGTGCCCTTGCCGAGCAGCTGGCCCTTCGCATCGAAGACGAACGTGCGTGTAGAAGGGCGCGACGATCTCGAGCTTCTTGTCGCCGGCGAGGTCGACGAGCCCGGGCGAGGAGAACCAGCCCGTCTCCCCGGTGGCGATGTTCCGCACGAAGCGCGGCTTCGCCACCTTGGCGCTCGCGACGTCGGCCGCCGAGAGCGCCAGGAGCAGAACAACGAGACCCGCCCACCGCCGCATGGCGCCCACCTTAGACACCGCGGCGCTCGCCGGAGCGGCCAGCGCCGCACGACGCGTCAGATCCTGCTGATCACACTGCCGCTCCGTCGGTCGCGCCGCGGCCTCGATGGCCTCGTCGGTGAGCTCGTGGGTCTCGGGCGTGCCGCCGAGCTGGGTCAGTCGGTCGGAGATCGCAGGCGCAGGGTCGAAATGGGCCATCACGCCGACTGCGGCCTTGCCCTCGGTCAGTTCAACGGTGAGGCGCGCCTTGTCGGCATCGGTCAGCCCGAGGTTGTTGTGGTGAAGGGCCCCAGCCGCCGCGCGCCGATGACACCGACCCCCAAGACCGCCGGGCCCAGGAGAAACAGGACGCCCCCGATAGCGGCGCCCTTGCCGGTGCTTCGCTGCGCCCACCTTGTCCTGCTTGAGCTTGCCGTCCGAATCGAGCGCCAGGATTCCGATCGCGTCGCCGTCGGCGATCCCCGACTCCTTCAACGCCATTGCGGCGTTGTCGGCGGCGAGTTCATCGGGGAAGACGGCGAGCACGAGTTGCTATGTGCCATCGGTGGGTCCCTTCGGATGGGTGTGGAGGCGCGCGAGGCGCCGGATCGAACGAACTACGCGACCACGGGGACAGAGACCGCAGGCGCCTTGGGCCCGAACGGCCTGGCTGGGTGCCGCCCGGGCCGACGACGCCGCAGGTAGATTCGGGCACCTCGTTCCAGACGCCGGCGACGTCGCCGAGGGGCTCGGAGACGATCAGCCGCGCGTCGTCGAGACCTCCTGGAAGCGCTGCGCGTCGGGGTACAGCTTGCGCAGCGTGGGGACGTCGGTGGTGTAGAAGAGCGTGCGCGAGTTGCGCTCGCTGGAGTAGCGGAACGCCCAGATGCTCTCGCCGTCCGTGGTCGCGACCGTGCCCTGGAACGGATGCGGGACGCCGTGCGCGGCGGCGACCGCTTCGACGAGCCCGATCGCCTGCTCGACGGCGGCCGGCGGGTCGTCCTCGAGGCCGAAGGTCAGCGCGAGGATAGAACAGCACCTCGGTGTCGGCCTGGCCCTGGATCTCCGGGTACAGCGACGGGTCGACGGCGAGGATGAGGTCGCGCTTGATCGTGGCGAACTCGTTGATGTAGCCGTTGTGCATGAACAGCCAGCGGCCATGGCGGAATGGGTGGCAGTTGGTCTGCTGCACGGCGCTGCCGATCGCCGCGCGGATGTGGGTGAAGAACAGCGGGGAGCTGATGTGGCCGGCGAGCTCGCGCAGGTTGCTGGTCGTTCCACGCCGGTTCGGTGCTGTGGAAGACGCCGGGGGTGTCGGGGGCGCCGTACCAGCCGACGCCGAAGCCGTCGCCGTTGGTCGGCTCAGCGCCGAGCCGCGAGTGCAGGCTCTGGTCGACGAGCGAGTTGGGTCCCTCGTAGAGCACGTCTCTTATGCAGGATGGGGGATCCGGAGTATGCGAGCCAGCGGCACATGAGCCGCTCCTTTCTGTGGCCTGCACAAGTGGTGCATCTGCTTGTTCTGCCTCGGGGTGAGGATCGCGCCCCCCGGGCCGGCTCACAAGCAGGTGCCCATGCAGGTCCGCCGAGTGCGGGCACCGGCACGACGGAGGACCGCCTGCCCGTCGTGATCAGCCGGCCGGCGATGCCGCGCAGCCAGATCGCCTCGAGGACGCCGGGCCGCAGTGGACTTCCAGACCACGGCATTGGCCCCGCACGCCGACGCGTCGGCGGTTTCGGGGGCCTGCGGAGCGTTCGCTATGCTCGCCCGGGCGTGGCCGAGAGAGGCCACCCTCGGGCTGTAGCGCAGCTTGGTAGCGCGCCTCGTTCGGGACGAGGAGGCCGCAGGTTCAAATCCTGTCAGCCCGACCAGAGTCGAAACGTTGGAAACCTGGACCTCACCACGACGGTCGGGGTTGGCCCCTTCCCAGGGCAGAGGCCCCGGGACGCTCGCGTCCACATGGCATAGCCAGTCGGCGTGGGGTGAGGGCCGGTCTTTAGTGGCGCGATGTTGCCTCCGCGCTCGAGGCTGCCCCGGGTGTCGACTGGTGGGTGGCTGTGAGCGGGCCGACGCGGCGTGGGTTGCTGGGGGCGGGGGGCCGGGGCACTCGGTGCCGGCGTCCTCGGGGTGGCGGGCTGGCAGGTCGCGCCGGGCTACACGCGGCTGGCGATCGGTGAACGTCTCGGCATCGCTCCCGAGCCCTACGTCCCGCAGGCGCCCGAGGGCCGGGTGCGGCTGGAGACCGCGCGCTCCGCGTCGATGGGCCCGATCCAGATGTTCAGCGCCGTCCCACAGGGACACGGCGACGGTTCTGGCCTACCGGTGGTCGTGGTGCTCCACGGATCGAACGCCTCCGCAGCCGCGCTTCGCGAGTTCGGCTTCGGCCGCTTCGTCACCGCCGCCGTGCGGGCGGGAACCCCTGCCTTCGTGCTCGTAGGAACCGATGACGGTCCCGCTGGCTGGGTGCCCGGCGGGGGCGTCGACCCGCAATCGATGCTCGCCGACGAGCTGCCTGTGTTGCTGGGGGAACGCGGCTGGGAACCCAGCGGCGGGCGCGTGGGGCTGGTCCCGCGGAGGGTACGGCGCGCTGCGGATGCTGGCAGCCCACCCCGACTGGGCGGGTCCCCTGGCGCTGTTCAGCCCGGCGCTGCACGACGACGACCCCCTGCTCCAGGACCCGGAGATGTTGTCGGCCTTGCGGGAGCGTCGCTGGGGGCTGTGGTGCGGCGACGACGACCCGCTCCGCGACGGGGCCGACGCCCTTGCCGCGACCGCTCCGACCGCCCCGGACCCCGACGTGGCCGGACCCGGCGACCACACCCGCTCGTACTGGAACGCCCACACCCTCGCCATGCTCAGGCGATCCACACTGGGGCTCTGTGGAATCAAGGGGGAGACGAACACATGAGACGTCTTCGGCTTGCACACTCTTCGCCGGCTGTCGTCCTGGGAATCGCAATGCTTCTTGGTCTGTCGAGCTGCAGCGGTTCTGCTTCACAGAGCGCCGTGAGTACAGACGTTGGGCTGCACGAGAATCAGGGAGCCAGTACTCAGGCACTTCCTGAAGAGCTCGTGGATCAGTTCGGCCTTCCGAGAGATCGCTTCGTCGGTGTCGGCAGGGCGCCCGATGGTCGGTCAGTTCGAGCACTCACGGGCGAGTTCGAGGAAACGTCAAGGGATGACTCGGGTACTCCGATTTCCGACGCGCTACCGGACATCGTGGAGTGCGTCGGGCCGGGAGGGGCCCCGTTGAGAGCCACCAGGCAGACCTGTCTCGCGTCCGTTGCTCCGAGTGGCTTCTCAGCGATTTCTCCTCCCAGGCTCTGCGACGGCACCCCGGCTCCTGGTCTCGCGTGGCTCGTCACCCGCGGGGGTACCGGTTGAACGAGTCTGGTGAGCTGATCGAGCCCGATGATGCAGCCAAGGAGCGCTGACCTGGAATCGCGGCTGAACCATCGGCCCTTGGTCAGCCGATCAATGACATGGACACCTCGGTCGTCAGCCTCGAAGCAGGCTGAGGGCGAGGCTGCGCGGGTGGGCATGATGTGTGGCTCGGCCCCGGTGTCGTGACACACTGCGCTCATGGGGAACGAGGATCCCGGCTCGCAGGACGAGTCCACCGAAGAGTCGCTGAAGCTCCCGTCGCTCGGCTTCGGCCGCAAGCGGCGGGGCAAGCACGACCACAGCGACGCCGAGCCTGGTGACGAGGCCGCGCCCCAGACGGTCGAGCAACCCGAGCCGGAGCCCGAGCCGGAGCCCGAGCCGGAGCCCGAGCCGGAGCCCGAGCCGGTCGTCGAGCGGGAGGCCGAACCCGAGTCCGAACCTGAGTCCCAACCCGAGGCGGAGCCGGCGCGCGAGCCGATCGGCAAGGCGATCCTCGGTGCCTTCCGGCCGTCGGCCACCAGGAGTCCCGACGACGAGGACACGCGTGTGCAGGAGCCGGTCGCCGCAGGCGGTGGCTGGGCCGCCATGACCGGCGGCTCCCAGGAGACGACCACGACCGAGCCGGACCAGCCGGGGCAGCGGAAGCGTTCGCTCTCCCGGCCGGTGGTGTCGCTGCCCTCGATCTCCGTGGGCGGCCGCGTGGCCGCCGGCGTCGTCGGCGTGCTCGTCGGCGTGCTGATGGTGCTCGGCACGATGCTGGCGATGGGCGGCTGCGAGGCGGTTCGTGGCACGTCCAGCTGCGGCGGCGGCCCCGGCCTCGTCCTCATCTTCGCGCTGGTCGCCGCCGTGGTCGTCGCCGGCGCCCTGGGGCTGCGCATCACCGGCGTCCCCTACGGCGGCACGATCAGCTTCCTTGGTGTGGGCCTGGTCGTCGTGATCGTCCTGCTGTTCCTGCTCGAGGTCGTCTACTCGCCGCTGATGCTGGTCGTGATCCCGCTGCTGACGGGGGCGGCCTTCCTGGTGGCGCACGGGCTGGCGGCCCAGTTCGGCGAGTACGACGGGCCCGACTGGCGCTGACCCGGCGACGCGGCGGTCGGGCCGAGCGCCGCGCTCAGCGCGCGGCGAGCAGCTCCGCGATCTGCACCGTGTTCAGCGCCGCGCCCTTGCGCAGGTTGTCGTTGCTGATGAAGAGCGCCAGCCCGCGGTCGTCCGGGACGCCCTCGTCCCGGCGGATCCGGCCGACGTACGACGGGTCGCGGCCAGCAGCCTGCAGCGGGGTGGGGATCTCGGAGAGCTCGACGCCCGGCGCCCCGGAGAGCACCTCGCGGGCGCGCTCGGGCGTCAGCGGACGGGCGAACTCGGCGTTCACGGCGAGCGAGTGGCCGGTGAAGACCGGGACGCGGACGCAGATCCCCGACACGGGCAGGTCGGGCAGCTCGAGGATCTTGCGCGTCTCGTGGCGCAGCTTCTGCTCCTCGTCGGTCTCGTGCCGCCCGTCGTCGACGATCGAGCCGGCCATGGGCAGCACGTTGTAGGCGATGGTCCGGTCGTACTTCTGCGGCTCGGGGAAGGCGACGGCCTCGCCGTCGTACGCCAGCTCGCGGGCCTTGTCCCCCGCGGCGGCGACCTGGCTGGCCAGCTCCTCCACGCCGGCCACCCCGGAGCCGCTGACGGCCTGGTAGGTCGCGGTCACCAGCCGCACGAGGCCGGCCTCGTCGTGCAGCGCCTTCAGCACGGGCATGGCGGCCATGGTCGTGCAGTTGGGGTTGGCGACGATCCCGCGCGGGATGTCGTCCAGGGCGTGCGGGTTCACCTCGGCGACGACCAGGGGCACGTCGGGGTCGCGGCGGAAGGCCGAGGAGTTGTCGACGACCGTGACGCCGGCCGCGGCGAAGGCGGGCGCGAGCGCGCGGGAGGTCGCCGCCCCGGCCGAGAAGAGGGCCAGGTCGAGCCCGGCGGGGTCGGCGGTGTCGGCGTCCTCGACCGTCACCTCGCGGTCCCCGAAGGGCAGGATCGTGCCCGCCGAGCGCGCCGACGCGAAGAAGCGCACCTGGTCGGCCGGGAAGCCGCGCTCGAGCAGGATCCTCCGCATGGCGACGCCGACCTGCCCGGTGGCGCCGACGACGCCGATGCTGACCCGGCGTGCGTCTGGCGCGCTCATCGGCCGGTCCCGCCGTAGACCACGGCCTCGACCTCGTCGGAGTCGAGGTCGAAGGCCGAGTGGGTGGCGCGCACGGCGCTGTCGATCCCCGACTCGTTGACGATCACCGAGATCCGGATCTCGGAGGTGGAGATCATGTCGATGTTCACCCCGGCGGAGGCCAGCGCGTTGAAGAAGGTGGCCGTGATGCCGGGGTGGGAGCGCATGCCGGCGCCGATCAGGGAGACCTTGCCGACCTGGTCGTCGTAGAGCAGCCGCTCGTAGCCGATCTGCTCCTGCACCTTGGCCAGCGAGCCCATCGCGGCCTGCCCGTCGTCGCGGGGCAGGGTGAAGGAGATGTCGGTGCGGCCGGTCGACGCGGCGGACACGTTCTGCACGACCATGTCGATGTTCACCTCGACCGAGGCGAGGGCCTCGAACACCTGGGCCGCCTCGCCCACCTTGTCGGGGACGCCGACGACCGTGATCTTGGCCTGGCTGCGGTCGTGGGCGACGCCGGCGATCATCGCCTGCTCCATGTGGGTCTCCTTCGCGGAGTCGGGGACGATCCAGGTCCCCTCCTTCTGGGAGAAGGAGGAGCGGACGTGCACGGGCATCTCGTGGCGGCGCGCGTACTCCACGCACCGCAGGTGCAAGATCTTGGCGCCCGAGGCGGCCATCTCGAGCATCTCCTCGGTGGAGATGGAGTGCAGCTTGCGGGCCGTCGGCACGATGCGCGGGTCAGCGGTGAAGACGCCGTCGACGTCGGAGTAGATCTCGCAGACGTCGCCGCCGAGGGCCGCCGCGAGCGCCACCGCGGTGGTGTCCGAGGCGCCGCGCCCCATCGTGGTGACGTCCTTGGTGTCCTGGGAGACGCCCTGAAAGCCCGCCACGATCGCGATGGCGCCCTCGCTGATGGCGGTCTGGATGCGCCCCGGGGTCACGTCGATGATCTTGGCGCGGCCGTGCGAGGAGTCCGTGATCACGCCGGCCTGGGACCCGGTGAAGGACTGGGCCCGGTGCCCGAGCTGCTCGATGGCCATGGCGACGAGCGCCATCGAGATGCGCTCGCCGGCGGTGAGCAGCATGTCCATCTCACGCGGGGGCGGCAGGGGCGTGACCTGCTCCGCGAGGTCACGCAGCTCGTCGGTGGTGTCGCCCATCGCGGAGACCACCACGACGACGTCGTGGCCGGCCTTCCGCGTTCCGACGATGCGCTGGGCCACCCGCTTGATGCCGGCCGCGTCGGCCACGGACGAACCGCCGTACTTCTGCACGACAATGCCCACGACAAGTCCTCTGGTGCTCGGCTCGCTGATCGTCCTGTCCCGCGCCTGCGCGCGCTCCCGATCCGGGGGCCGAGTCTAGCGGGGCTCAGGCCGGGCGCTCCTCGAGCATCTCCTCGGCGGCCGCCACCCGCTCCTCGTCGACCACGAACTCGGCGTCGAGCCGGTCGTGGGTGAGCACCGACTGCAGGGCGCGCAGCGCCCCGGAGGCCTCGGCGCCCCAGTGCGAGAGGTAGGAGAACTGCCACCACCACAGCGCCTCGACGACCTCCCCGTCGCGGAAGTGCCGCAGCCCGTGGGCGAGCGCCGCGGCGACGCTGGTCAGGTCGTCGGAGAGGGCCGTTGGCAACATCTCGGGCTCGCCGTAGGGGTCGAACACCTCGTGGTAGACGTCCACGGCCTCGAGCATCCGCGCCAGGCGCAGCCGCATCTCGTCGAGGTCCGGGTCGGGCCCGGGGTCGGGCTCGAACTCCTCGGCGGGGGTGAAGTCCCGCTGGACGCCCAGCCGGGCGCCCGCGAGCAGGACCTGAGAGACCTCCAGGAGCAGGAGCGAGACCGCCCGGCCCGGGTCGCCCTCGCTGGCGATCGCCCGCAGGGCGATCAGGAAGCTCTCGACCTGGTCCGCCACCTGCTGGGCGAGGTCCTCGGTCGCGCTGTCGAGTGGCGCGACCCGGACAGGGTCGCCCAGCTGCTCAGTCATCCGTCGATCGCCTCCCCGCGAACGCACGACCCAGCGTCACCTCATCGGCGTACTCCAGGTCCCCTCCTACTGGCAGTCCACTGGCAAGTCGGGTCACGCGCAACCCCAGGGGCTGCAACATTCGCGTCAGATATGTCGCGGTCGCCTCCCCCTCGAGGTTCGGATCGGTGGCCAGGATGACCTCGGCGACCGCCCCGTCGGCCAGCCGCACCATCAGCTCGCGCATGTGCAGCTGGTCCGGTCCGACCCCGTCGATCGGCGAGATCGCCCCGCCGAGCACGTGGTAGCGGCCCCGGTACTCCCGCGTCCGCTCGATCGCGACGACGTCCTTGTACTCCTCCACGACGCACAGCACCCCCGGGTCGCGCCGCGGGTCGCGGCAGATCCGGCACTGCTCGTCCTCGGAGACGTTGAAGCAGGTCTTGCAGAACTTGACCTTCGCCTTCACCTCGACCAGCACGTCGGAGAGCCGGCGGACGTCGGCGGGGTCGGCCTGGAGCAGGTGGAAGGCGATGCGCTGGGCGCTCTTCGGCCCGACACCCGGCAGCCGGCCGAGCTCGTCGATGAGGTCCTGGACGACGCCCTCGTACACCGTGCGCGCCTAGAAACCGGTCTGGCCCGGCGAACCGCCGGCCCCGGCGTCGTCGTTCCCGCCGCCGGGGCCGCCCAGGGCACCCAGGTCGCCCATGCCGCCCATGCCGCCGGCCAGCGGGCCGAGCGTCTCGGTGGCCAGGTTGTCCGCCTGGGTCTTGGCGTCGCGGTAGGCCGCGACGATCATGTCGCCGAGCTCGGAGAGGCTCTCGGCGTCCTGGCCGTCGAACTGACCGGGCCGCACGCTGACGCCGGCCAGGTCCCCCACCCCGTTGACCGTGACCGCGACCGCGCCGCCGGCGACGCTGCCCTCGAGCACCGTGTCGTGCAGGCGCGCCTGCGCCTCCTGCAGCTGCTCCTGCATCGCCTGGGCCTGCTGGAGCAGGGCGTTCATGTCCATGCCGCCGCCACCGAGGGCGTCGAAGGGGTTCTGGCTCATCGGGAATCCACTCCTGGGATCGGGTCGTGCGTGGGACGTGTGAGGGAGGGTGCGCTGCCGGTGTCGGCCCGGTCAGGGGTGCTCGGTCTCCTGGATCACGCGAGCCCCCAGCTCGCGCTGCAGGAGCTCGGCGCCGGCGAGGCCGACGGCCTCGTCGTCGGGGTCGTCCCGGGCCCAGGCGGCGTCCGGGTCCGGGGGCGGCGGCTCGGGCTCGGGGGGGCCGTCAGCGCGGGTGCGCGCGAAGGCCTCGCGCGCCACGGCCGCGGCGCGGGGCGCCTCGTCGGCGGGGGCCTCGGGCGGGCCGGGTGCGGGCGCCGAGCCGGCGGGCTGCCCGCCTGCCTCCGGCGCGGGCTCGTCGGCGTCGACCCCCGGCTCGGGCGCGGTCGCCCCCGCGGCGGCCGACCCGGCGGCGGCCGGCCCGGGCGCGGCCTGGCGGCCCGACGTCGGGCCGCCCTCGGCCCGGGAGCCCGGCGCGACGATGGCCTCGATCCGCCAGTCGGAGCCGACGACGTCGATCGCCGCCTGCCGGAGGATCTCCCCGTGTCCCCCGGACGCGAAGTTGTCACGCGGGCCCGGCGCCTGGAAGCCGAGGGTCAACGTCACGTCGTCCACGCCGACCACCTGCGCGTGCTGGGTCAGGTGCATCCAGGTGACCCGGCGCCGGGACTTCGTGGCCTCCACGATGTCGGGCCACAGGCGGCGCACGTCGACGAGCGAGAGCCCGCCGGCCGGCGCCGCCGAGTCGGCGTGAGCTTCCGCGGGCGCCGCCGCCGAGTCGGCGTGAGCTTCCGCGGGCGCCGCCGCCGAGTCGGCGTGAGCTTCCGCGGGCGCCGCCGCCGGGGCCGCCGAGTCGGCGTGAGCTTCCGCGGGCGCCGCCGCCGGGGCCGGCTCCTGCGCGGCGGGGGCCGCCGAGTCGGCGTGAGCTTCCTGGGGCGTCGGCGCCGACCGCGACGGGTCGGGGACGGGCCGGCCGGGGCTCCCGCCGCTGATCGCGGCTCGCTTCTCCAGCCGGTCGAGCCGGGCGAGCATCCCGTCGGTGTCGGTCTCGGCGGCCGGCAGCAGGACCCGGGCGCAGACGAGCTCGAGCAGCAGGCGCGGCGCGGTGGCGCCCCGCATCTCGGTGAGGCTGGCGGCGACGAGGTCCGCCGCCCGGGACAGCTCCGCCGCCCCGAAGCGCGCGGCCTGGGCCACGAGCCGCTCCCCGGCGTCCTCGGGGACGTCGATCAGGCCGGTCGCGGGAGCGTCCGGGACCGCGGCGACGACGACGAGGTCGCGCAGGCGGCGCAGCAGGTCCTCGCTGAACCGGCGCGGGTCCTGCCCGGACTCCACCACCTTGTCCACCACGCCGAAGACGGCGGCACCGTCCGCGGCGGCGAAGGCCTCGACCACCTCGTCGAGCAGCGAGTCGTGGGTGTAGCCGAGCAGGTCCGTCGCCAGCTGGTGGGTGACGCCGTCCGGCCCCGCGCCGCCGAGCAGCTGGTCGAGCACGGAGAGCGTGTCGCGCGCCGAACCCCCTCCCGCCCGGACGACCAGCGGCAGCGCGGCCGGCTCGATGGCCACTCCCTCGCGCTCGCAGAGGTCGGCGAGGTAGCCGCTGAGCAGGCGCGGCGGGATCAGCCGGAAGGGGTAGTGGTGCGTGCGAGACCGGATCGTCGGGAGCACCTTGTCGGGCTCGGTGGTCGCGAAGATGAACCTGAGGTGCGGCGGCGGCTCCTCGACGAGCTTGAGCAGGGCGTTGAAGCCCTGCGTGGTGACCATGTGCGCCTCGTCGATGATGTAGACCTTGAAGCGGCTGTGCACCGGCGCGAAGAACGCCTTCTCGCGCAGGTCGCGGGCGTCGTCCACGCCGCCGTGCGAGGCCGCGTCGATCTCGATCACGTCGATCGAGCCGGGCCCGCCCCGCGCCAGGTCGGTGCAGCTGCGGCACTCGCCGCAGGGGTCGGCCGTCGGCGCCTGCTCGCAGTTCAGGCACCGGGCGAGGATGCGCGCGGACGTCGTCTTGCCGCAGCCGCGGGGGCCGGAGAAGAGGTAGGCGTGGTTGACCCGGTTGTTGGCCAGCGCGGCCCGCAGCGGTCGGGTCACGTGGTCCTGGCCGATGACCTCCGCGAAGGTCTCGGGGCGGTACCGCCGGTACAGCGCGAGGGGGGACTCCACCCTGCGAACCCTAACCACCGGCGGGGACAGCCGGAACCGCGGTGGACCGGCGGTGGACACGCCCCTGAAGGGGGACGCCGCCGGGCATGGAAAGGCCCCCCGCGCACCCAGCAGAGCTCGCTGACCCTTGCTGCCTTCCGGCCCTGGGGGAGTTGGGCAAGGTGCCGCCGCGCGGGGGGTTGCCCCCAGCCTAGGCGAGGCGCCGGACGCGCCCCAAGGCGGCGTCCGGCACACCAGCCCGATTTCCGCGGCGCCCGCGGCGGCCGGTACATTTCGCCGCGGAGGATTCGCCTAGTGGCCTATGGCGCTCGCTTGGAAAGCGGGTTGGGTTAACAGCCCTCAGGGGTTCGAATCCCCTATCCTCCGCCACTGCTCAGGTCGCTGCCTGCGGCGACGCCCGGTCGGCCGAGCGCGGACACCAGGATCGGTGGCCGGGGCTTCGACGCGTAGTCTCAGTTCTAGTCTCAGTTGGCTTCCGGAGGGGCGCCTGCTTGGCCATGGGACCACTCGCTTCTGTGACGCGATCTCCTCCGAACAGTTGTCGACGCGTGCTCATGTGGGCAACGAACGGTCAGCGGCAGGGGCACGATGTACACCGTGCCCCGGGAGCCGATCCCGAATCCGCTCCGCGAGCCGATCGCCTGCTGGCGGACGAAGCGAACCGCGTCGGCGGGGATTCGTTGCGCCTAGACTGAGCTCGGGATGAGCAGCGACGAGCCGAGCAAGATCAGGGCGGCCGTGTCTTTCGTGGCGCTGTGACGCACCTGCCTGGAGCGGAGCACTCGACGGCAGTGCTCTCTTGTGGATGGGGCGACAGCGCAACGCCCCGCTCAGACCGCATCCCCCTTCGCAGCTTCTGCTATGGGCGCGTCGGTCCTCGCGGCTACCGTGATTCAGTGACCGAGATCGACGACGAATTCTGCTTCTACGACGACGAGGACTATCGGGACGACGCCGACCGCGACAGCCGGCGACTCCGGGAATGGCACAGACAGCTGTGGAGCAAGCGACTGCCAACAGGTGACCGGCTCGAGTGGCTGATCGAGCCCGACGGCTACTTGGTTTCTGCCGCACCGCACGGTCCGTTCAGGGTCTCCAGCGACACGATTGCGACGAGCCACTCGAACTACAAGCGGTTCGGCATCGAGCAGGTCCAAGACGACTTCAGTGCGGAGGCGCTCAAACACTACGAGCGCGCCTTCTACACGATCGGCGGCTTCATCATCTTCCCACCCCGGCCACAGTCACTCAACCAGCGCCGGCGTACCGACTCGTCGATCGCCGACCGGTTCGACCTCACGCTGGAGTGCATCCGCCGGCACTACGTCGGCGGCCCTGAGAGCCCACTGACAGAGATCTTGAACACCGATGCCGGCTTCTTCGAGCTCTTCGGGCGGGGAGCACCAGGTTTCACCGCCTATGTGGACTTCTTCCAACTGCAGGACCTCGTCTCGAATGACTCGATCTCGATCATATGGCTGGACGGCGTCGAGGCGGACGAGTGGGACTTTCGTGCCGCTCCGTTACCCCGATCGGAGTCTGGCTATCGGAAGTACCTGGACAATGTGGCCGGCTTCGTCGCATCAAGGAACCGACGCATTCGGCGCTGGTGCCAGGAGGCCGACGCGGCTCCAAACAACTAGCGACGCACCAGCTCGCGGCGGAAAGACGCGCCGGTGGGCGCTGGCGTGGTGCGTGCAGTTCTGCTGTTCCTCAGCCGTCTGCGCGCTGTCCAGTGTGAAATGGGACTGTGGAGAAGCGGCCCCCCGAAGATCAGCCCGACATGCTCGAGATCGGGCCGATCTCGGTTCCGATCATCGAGGACGACGATCCGCGCTTCCTGGACGAGCAAGCAGCCTGGTCGAGGGCCACTCGAACTGCGCAGGCTCTGCACTCATGGGATGCGTTGCATGGGGGCACCCAGCATCCTGACTGGCGACTTCGCAGCGAGGCGACCGCTCGGCTAGCCGCTCGTTGGCCCGACCACCCCGGGACGCTGTCGAGGCTTCTCGCATTGGCGACGAATGACGCCCGCGCCGAAGTGCGGGACACAGCGGTCATGCGGCTCGCCCACTTTCCGACACACGCGATTCGAGCCACCCTCGAAGTCGCATCTCACGACTGTGATCCTGATGTCCGACGGCAGAGTCCCGCGGGGTGGTGGGCTTTGAGGTGTTCCTCGGTGCCTACTCGCCGCTGTCGATTGCGGTGAGGTCTTCATTGTCGCTGATGTCGTAGAGCTTGGCCATGGAGCCTTCGGAGAGGTAGCGGCGGTCGGCGGCGATCCATTCGTCGTGGATGTCGAGCAGGACGGCTCCGACGAGCCTGATCACGGCGGCGCTGTTGGGGAAGATCCCCACGACGCGGGAGCGGCGTTTGATCTCCTTGTTGAGGCGCTCGAGGGGGTTGGTGGACCAGATCTTGCGCCAGTGCGCCCGGGGGAACGCGGTGAAGGCCAGCACCTCGGCCTTGGCCTGGTCCATCAGCGGGCCGAGCTTGGGGAACCTGGCGGCGAACTCCTCGCGGGTCTTCTCCCACGCGGCGTCGACCTCGGCGGGCTTGGTGTGGGCGAAGATCGCGCGGAACGCGGCCGCGACGTAGTCGGCCTGGGCCTTGGGCACGTGCGCCAAGAGGTTGCGGGCGAAGTGGACCCGGCACCGCTGGTGGGCCACGCCTTGGAAGCAGCGCCGCAGCGCCGCCACGAGCCCGGAGTGCTGGTCGGAGATCACCAGCTGCACCCCGCCCAGGCCACGCTGCTTCAGGCTGGTCATGAACCCCTTCCAGAAGACCTCGTCCTCGCTGTCGCCGACGTCGAGGCCGAGGATCTCCCGCTGTCCGGTCGCGGTGACCCCGGTGGCCACCACCACGGCCATCGAGGTCACCTGGGAGGACTCGTTGCGGACGTGGAGGTAGGTCGCGTCCAGGTAGACGTAGGGGAACCCGACGTGGTCCAGACTCCGGGTGCGGAACGCGCCCACGGTCTCGTCCAGTCCGGCGCAGATCCGGGAGACCTCGGACTTGGAGATCCCGGCCTCGACGCCCATCGCTTCGACCAGGTCGTCGACGCTGCGGGTCGAGATCCCCTGGACGTAGGCCTCCATCACCACCGCGTACAGCGCCTGGTCGATGCGCCGGCGGGGCTCGAGGATGACGGGGAAGAACGATCCCTTGCGCAGCTTGGGGATCCGAAGACCGACGTCGCCGGCCTGGGTGGTCACCAGCCGCGGACGGCTGCCGTTGCGCTCGGTCACCCGTTGTTCGGTGCGCTCGTAGCGGCCGGCGCCGATCCGCTCGGCAGCGTCGGCTTCGATCAGCTCCTGCATCACCATCCGGACCGACTCACGGACCAGGTCCACGCCGTCACCGGCACGGAACGCATCGAGCAGCTCGGACAGGGCAGACTGGGACAAGGCCATCGGTGGGTCTCCTTCAGTGCGTGACTTGGTCGTTTCACACCGAAGATCCCGCCGATGGCCGCCTACCTCACGACGCCTCGCCGAACCTCAAACCCCACCACTCCACGGGACGCCCCTATGTCCGATGGTCAGCCAAGTACGCCCTTCACCAGCACGGATTGGGCCATGAGGAGGATTGACCGTCGCGTGACCCGCGAGCGCTCGTCGGCGTGAGTGTGCGTCCGGCTCGCGGCGAAAGGACTCACTCGTTGCGGCCTGCGCGTGCGTTCGTCCAATGCGACGATCCGGGTTCATGCAGGTGTCCCGCCAAGAAATCCTTCACGTCGTGGATGCGTCGCTTGCAAGCGAACTGTCGCGGGAGTGTCCGTGGCCATGAAAAAGTCCCCACTGGTGGCCAAGTCGAGGTCCCCACTGGTGGCCAGATAGCAGTCCCCATCCTTCGCGTCGTGTCGTAGCCGACGGTGAGGGCCCTGCGTGGTGACGGTGGCGGTGCCAACCAGTCACCGATCACCACGCAGGGGCTTCCATTGAAGAACGCGAGGGAACGAATGGACGTGATTTCTGCCTACCGAGATGTGGGCACCTACCGGGGGGCGGCCGCGATCTGCGGGACGACCCACAAGACCGTGCGGCGGATCATCGAGGCCCACGAGGCCACCAGCGTCGGTGAAGCGCCGCCGGTGCGGGAGCCGCGCGAGCGCAACTACGGGCAGGTCGTTGACCTGGTCGTGGAGAAGGTCGCCAAGACCGCCGGCAAGATCAGCGCGAAGCGGCTGCTCCCGGCGGCACGTGCTGCCGGTTATGAGGGCTCGGACCGGAACTTCCGGCGCCTGGTCGCCGAGGTGAAGCGCTCGTGGCGCCAGGGCCAGGCGCGGGCCGGCGGCCGACGTCCGGCGGTGTGGTCGCCCGGTGAGGTGCTGGCCATCGACTGGGGTGAGGAGTTGATCGCGGGCCGGAAGGTGCACGTGTTCTGCGCGGTGCAGGCCTGGTCGCGGTTCCGGTTCGTCCGGTTCGCCGCCGATGAGCAGCAGGCGACCACGCTGGGCATGCTGGCCGAGTGCTTCGAGGTCCTCGGCGGCGTGCCGAGGGTCGTGCTCGCCGACCGGATGGGCTGCCTGAAGGGCGGGGTCGTGGCCAACGTGGTCGTGCCCAGCCCCGACTACGTGCGGTTCGCGACCCACTACCGGTTCCGGCCCGACTTCTGCCACGCCGCCGATCCGGAGTCCAAGGGCATCGTGGAGAACCTGGTCGGCTACGCCAAGGACGACCTGCTGGTCCCCCTCGAGCTCGACGACGATCCCTGGGCTGGCGGCCTGGAAGGGCTCAACGCCCGGGCGACGGCGTGGTGCGGTGAGGTCAATGGACGTGTGCACTCGGAGATTCACGCGATCCCGGCCGAGCGGCTCGCCACCGAACAAGGACTGCTCGGCGCGCTGCCGTCGCTGCGGCTTGAGGTCGGCCCGAAGCCGATCAGCCGGAAGGTCGACAAGCTGTCCTGCATCCGGTTCGGGTCGGCCCGCTACTCGGTCCCGAACCGGCTGATCGGCACAGTCGTCACCGTGCTGGTCGACGAACGCGACCGCCTGCTGCGGGTCATCGAGCCGGTAACCGGCCAGATCCACGCCGAACACGGGCTCGTGGCGCCGGGTGAGACCAGCATCGTCGACGCCCACTACGACCGGCCCCGCCCCGAGGTCCCACGTCGTGGCGCACGCCCGCGGACGCCGGTCGAGCGGGAGTTCCTCGCCCTGGGCCCGGTCGCCGAGCAGTTCCTGACCGGCGCCGCATCTGCGGGAGTGACCAAGCTGGGCACCGAGATCACCGAGATCCTCACCCTGGGTGCCGCCCACGGCACCGAGCCGTTGCTCGCCGCACTCGAGCGGGCGGTGGGGTTCGGACGGTGGCGGGCCGCCGATGTCCGGTCGATCCTGGCCACCGGCGGACACGCACCACGGCCCACCGCGGCCGGGCAGGCGCTGGTGCTGACGTTGCCGTCGGTGCCGACCAGGTCCCTGGAGGCCTACCGGATCAGCCCGGACGTGGAGGGCGGTGAGGTGTCGTGACCGCGACGAGCCCGCCGCCGCTGCCAGCGGACCTGAACGAGGGGTTGAAGCGGCTGAAGATGGCCGCGATGCGCAAGCTGGCACCCGAGCTGCTCGTGACTGCGAAGACCCAACGGTGGAAGCCCGAGGAGTTCCTCCGCACCCTGGTCGAGGCCGAGATCAGCGCCAGGGACGCCTCCAACGTCCGTACCAGGATGCGGCAAGCGAGCTTCCCGGTGACCAAGACCCTCGCCGAGTTCGACGTCGCCGCGTCCTCGATCCCACCCGCCACGTTCGACTACCTCTCCTCGTTGGAGTGGATCCGCGCCGCGGAGAACGTGTGCATGATCGGACCCGCCGGCACCGGCAAGTCCCACACCCTCATCGCACTCGGCATCGCCGCAGTCGAGCACGGGCACCGAGTCCGGTACTTCACCGCCGCCGACCTCGTCGAGACCCTCTACCGAGGCTTGGCCGACAACTCCGTCGGGAAACTCATCGACACCCTGCTCCGCCACGACCTCGTGCTCGTCGACGAGCTCGGGTTCGCACCCCTGGACGACACCGGCGCCCAACTGCTGTTCCGGTTCGTCGCCGCCGCCTACGAACGCAGGTCACTCGGCATCGCATCCCACTGGCCGTTCGAGTCCTGGGGACGGTTCCTGCCCGAACACACCACCGCCGTGAGCATGCTCGACCGGCTCCTGCACCACTGCCACACCGTCGTCACCGACGGCGACTCCTACCGAATGCGACAGGCCCGAGCGAACGGAGGAACACGACTCAAGACCAGCTGAAACCCAGCGAAGGGTGGGGACTTTCAGTTGGCCACCAGCGGGGACCGCAACATGGCCATTGACACGGGAGGCAGCGTCTCGGTGGGCCGGGGTCAACTCCACGGAGACGAGATGGCAGATCCCGTCGTAGGGGAAGCCTTGGCGGCCGCAAGGGAGACCCGCTCTACGGGATCCGCGCCATGCTCCGCGCCGGTGCCGAGAAGCTCACCGACCGCCAGTGGACACGGTTCGTTAGTTGCGCCGAAGACGCAACAGTTCTTGAGTGCATTCCTCAGAACCTGATCATCTAAATCGTGAGAGAACGGAGCGATGAAGGCCGTCTCATCGGCGTTTGGCAAGTCAAGTAGTTTAACGAGTTCGCCCTGATTCTCTAGAACGAGTCCGTGAAAGTTATTGAGGGCCAACACTCTCTGCCGCTGCCGTGCCAGGGTGCTCATCGATGCGCTTCTGAAGTTTTTCGAGACGCTCGTGCGCAGGATGAGGCCACTCGACTCTCGGCGCCAGGGAACGCCATCCGTTAGCGATCGTCCTACCGTCATCACGTCTTTCCGCGAGCCGGACGCATCTCGGGCGTTCGTGCGCACGCGATCCGCGATCAAGGGCAGCAAGGTCAAGTTCGAGTTCGATTGGACGGCGCGTAGGAGTGCCCTTGACTGTCAGCTGTGGTCCGAGGATCTCTGGAACCTTAGCGTCGCAGGCACCTATTACGACCCCAGCGCCGCCGTGCGCGCCACCATCGCCGTCCTGACTCTTGCCATGTCGGGTGGCTCGCCGAGGACGTAGTGCGCTGACCTGGGAGTTCGCTGCTCGAGTGCGCTGAATGTGTGCACTAGCCAGGCTCATATCGTTGACTCGTGGCGTACGTGCGGACCGTGAAGACGTCCTCGGGAGCGACCGCGGTCCAGATCGTTCACTCGTCGCGGAAGGGATCGCGCAGGATCGAGCACCTCGGTTCGGCGCACACCCGGGAGGAGGTCGAAGCCCTCAAGATTGCTGCCGCGAGACGCTTGGCCGACGGGCAGGTCGAGCTCGACCTCAGACTGGCGCTGCCGGCCGAGCGGGCCGCGGCCGGGCCCGAACCGTTGCCCATCGTGTACTCTCGGATGGACTTGGCTCTTGCCACGCACTAAGCGATTGAGCCAACTCAGGTCGAAAGGCTGTGGCGTTCAGAGTAGGGAGCATTCTGAGCTCAGCTCACCGCCCCAAGCCGCTCACACCTACCGCCGGTACGAAGAGCCGGATCACCACGGGCCGGGTCGAGTGGTTCCTGAGATCGCGATCGCAGGCGGCGCTCTCCCCGTCTCGCGCCAAGCACTCCTAGATGCTGATCAACTTGATGTTCTCATTCGCCGTCCGCACGGGAGGGTTGAATTCTAAGGGCTTCCCACCGTGGCTGTTCCCGGCGGTCGCGCGTGCTCCATCCCCGGATCCAGGGGTCAGAATTGCCGTAAATTGCGGCTGAATAGAGAATCTGCTCGACCGCGCGGACAAGCATCTCGCAATCAATCGCTGTGAAGAATCCGAGTCGGCGAAGAATGGCACGAGCTGCGGTATCCCTTCCCAGTAGCGCCAAGAGAACGTGCTCCGGCTCCACGACGGACCCATCCACCATCGCGGTCTGGCGTGCGGACGTGAACGCGCTCTCCATTTCCACTGAAAAGTCGATCTCTTGATCTCGTTGAACAAGCTTGACATCCGCACCCTTGTCACGGGTACGAAAATATTTGGCTAGGAAATAGGGGCCCAAGCCCCACAGGAGTGATGTTGGCGAAAAAATCTCCTCAGTAGACAGGAGTTCGCCGAACATCGACTCTTCAAGATAGGCGTGCAAAAACACCGATGAATCAAGCCGTCCACCAAAGGTCCAGGTGGCCGCCTCAAATGCTTCGCTCATGACGACTTCTAGGCGCTGCGAAGCACTGGGGTCCTCAACTTCGGGGACCGAAACCGCGCGAGAGCAGATCGGTGCAAAGGCTGCCCAGTAGAGAGGACGCTCCGCGTCTGAAGAGGCGTGACCTGTAGTCCAACGCAGCGCAGAAACACGTTGGTGTCTGCGCAGCGCATCGACAATGTTCCCACCGGAAACCGTCGCATGAATTATTGGATCGTCGGTCACAAACTCGTCCAGCAAAGGAAACAGGGTGCTCACGACATCGACGCTGCCTGAAGCAATGAAGGCGGGGGCAATGGTCAACCATTCACCGGCGCCAGTGTCAGACAGCGCTGAAGTGTCGCACGCCTGCAGAAGGACCTGGTCCGGCATGCGGATTCCATTCTGTGCGAGTGAGACAATATCTGCAGCCGACAAGGTCTCCGGGGATCCAGCCGGTTCCCTTTCGGGTGAAACGGGTGCCAGCAGGATTCCGCTCTCTGATGGCCGCTCGCTCGAGCCACGGATTGCGTGACAGAGGAAGGCGGCGGTGTAGGGCATCGTTTGAAGGCCGAGACTTCTGACCAAGCGACCGCGTGTGGCAGGCCGTTCGGACCAGTGCACGCCGCCGAGCAAGTCGACACCCGGCAGATGCTGCAACTGCTTGGCCTGGGCTCTAGCGGCATCCAGTGCTGGAAATTCCTGCGATGAAAACGTGTCCGCGACGACGAGCCTCAGCGGGGCATCGCAGCCGTCCGTGGTTGCTGGGCTTTCCCCCGAACCCCCAAGATTGCCCAAGACGCCGGCACTGGGAGCGAGGCTCCAGTCGGAGACGTCAATCAGCCTTAGTGGGTCAGCGGCCGACTCTAAGCCTCGATCCACCGATGAAGGTGGTCGGGTGAGCGTGGCGTAGAACGAGAATGCCCTTGTGCAGCGGGAGAATCGGAGTTCTTCAGGCAACGATTCGACCGAACACAAGGGACATCTCTGGGATGAAACTCTCTCACACGCTCACCGCGACCACGGCGGTGTTCGATGATCCGAATCTCGTGTCGGCCGGCGGCCTGGTCCCGGTCTTGGCACTGGCCGACTCCGCCGGGCTGCGTGAGCTGGCCGATGAGCATCTGAGCGTGCCGAGTGACAAGGGCGCGAACTCGGGGTTGAAGGTCGCCTCGCTGGTCGGCGGGATGGTCGCCGGTGCGGACTCGATCGACGACATGGCCCTGTTGCGGCACGGCGGGATGGGGCGGATCTTCGCTCGGGGCTACGCCCCGTCAACGCTGGGCTCGTTCCTGCGCGCATTCACCTTCGGCCACGTCCGCCAACTCGACGCGATCGCGTCTCGGTTCCTGATCGCGCTGGCCGGCCTGACCCGACTGCTCGACGCATCCGTGGCCAGCGACACCGGTCCGGACGCTGTTGCCGGGTACGCGCTGCTCGATGTTGACGACACCATCATCGAGGTCCACGGCCATGCCAAGCAGGGTGCCGGGTTCGGCTACTCCGGCGTCCGCGGGCTCAACGCGCTGCTCGCTACCCTGGCGACCGCGACGGCGGCACCGGTGATCGTGGCCCAACGACTCCGCAAGGGTTCGGCTGGGTCACCCCGCGGCGCGAAGCGTCTGGTCGGCGACGCGGTGAGCACGACCCGGCGGCTACTTGGCATGACCCAGTTGGTTCTGGTTCGGATGGACTCGGCGTTCTACGGCCGCGGACCAGTCCACGCCGCTCTCGAGGGCGGCGCGGCGGTGTCGGTCACGGTGCGGATGGACCAGGCGGTCAAGAAGGCGATCGCCACCATCGACGAGGCTGCGTGGGGGACCATCGAGTACACCGACGCCGTCTTCGACGAAGCCACCAGACGGTGGATCTCCCGGGCAGAAGTCGCCGAAGTCCCGTTCACCGCCTTCGCTGCACAGAAGAAGGCCGACCACGTTCCTGGGCGGCTCGTCGTGCGCCGGATCCCGGACTTCAACGCCGAGAAGAACAAGGCCGCAGGCCAGGACACCCTGTTCGACGTGTGGCGCTTCCACGCGTTCTTCACCACCGCCGACGCAGGGTTCCTCGACACCATTGCCGCGGACAAGACCCACCGCCATCACGCGGTCATCGAGCAGGTCCACGCCGACCTGAAGAACTCCGCACTGGCACACCTGCCGTCGGGGAGGTTCACCGCCAACGCCGCCTGGCTGGTGCTCGCAGTCATCGCGTTCAACCTCACCCGCGCCGCCGGAACCCTCGCCGCACCAGACCTCGCGAGAGCGACCACCGCGACCGTGCGCCGCAAACTGATCACCGTGCCTGCCAGGGTCGCGAGCTCAGCCCGCCGGATCACCCTGCACCTACCGAAGTCCTGGCCCTGGGAGGCCGCCTGGACAGCGCTGTTCGACCGGGTCTGCGACCCGCCGCCAGCACGCGCGGCCTGACCACCCAGCAGCCACCGCTGCGCGACCCGAGGACACCGAGGACACCCCGGACAGCGAGGTCCGGCAGATCGGCACGCCCGCGACCGATCACGACCGGACGAACGGGATCACGCCACCAGCACCAGGCCCATCGGTGGATCGAGGCTAAGACAAGCAACGACCACGGAACATAGCCGAGGGAGGCCGCGGGTGAAATCGCTAATGGCATGTGGCGGCCATGTGCTAGACGAAATTCGTGAGCGTAGTTGGATAGCACGCTCGGGAGCAGACATTCCGCTAGTCGAGTCGACAGTGCGATCTCAGCCGCAGGGTCGCTCACCAGCGGGCTGTTGGCGACGCGGAAGTCGAGTCGGGCAACGCCCTCAGCATCGCGGAGCACCGGCAAGGCTTCCTCAAGTTTGTCGAGTACAGTGCGCAACTCGCTGCCTCGGCCGGAGGCGATACGACCAGCGTGGACCTCGCCCCCAGGGGGGATAAGTGCCCAGTACAGATAGTCTCCACCCTCCCAATAGCCGAGCCAGTACGCGTCAAGACCGGCCGCTCGGGCGGCGGCAACTTCGATATCGACGAAGGCCGGTCTCTCTGCGATGCCTGGTAGGCAAAGTCGAGATCGCCCTCGGACGCGGACGATCGGGGGCAAGCTGAGCAACATAGCGTCGCCCTGCGAGGTTGGGAGCGACTGCACTCGCGCAAATTCTATCAGTTCGGCCTGGAGGCGGCAGTCCCCAGCAAGGTGACAAGTATCGAGTGTCTCGGAAACAACGGCAGAAAGACTTCTTGACCAACGGCTTCTCGTGGCTTGTGCGGAGAGCGCGTATCGTGTGCCGTCCAATTCCATCAGCGCCCGACATTGGCCAGCCAAGGCAAGATCCAAGCGGCCACGGCGCCTGTGCTGGTCGGCTGCTAAACGCAGGATCTCGATCAGGTCTCGACTCGAACGAGTCATGCCCAAGGTCAGTGAAGCATACTGAATTGCCTCATCGAACTCCTCCTCCGATCCGTTGATCTCGCCGCTGTTCTCGTCTGTTTCTGATATCTCAATGAGCATCTTCTGGAGGAAATTCCTTGAGTCGCTCTTGAAGATTTGCCGAATCTGGGATGACTCTGATTTGACGAAAGCAAGTTTGCTGAACTTCCGGTTACGTAGCCACTCGTCCAGCGCCCGTTCAGATAACTTGGAGGATCTCTGCGATTCGCCACGGCCTGCGGCGGCGCTGCTTGCCATGCGCAGGCATAGAATACGCTGGTTCCAACGATTGTCCGGTAGTTCTTCGACCAAGGCCATTGCTGCGGATTCCGCACATTCAAAGAGACCAGCTTCCAAGTCAGTCTCGATCTTACGAAGCCGGACCTCTTCGCGGAGCGCCGGCGACACGCCTTCCAAATCGATACGGTCCAGCAACTGAGCAGCCTCCGGATGCTGCCCCGTTCCGATCAACCCGCGGGCGTACTGAACTGTCGGGAAACATGCGAACCGGCCTTTCCAAACGTGCAAGACACTGCCGAGATCAATGCTCGATTGGAATTCACGCTCCTCGATGTCGACCATTGCGCGCAGAAGTAGCGTTTGCGGCGCAGTCTGCTGGAGGCTAGCGAGCCGCTGACGCGCACGAATGAGATCACCGCTGCGGATGGCGCGCTCAACTCTCCCCGTCCGCAGTCGCGCTCGCGGCGCTGACCATGGTGGTCTCGGCGCAAACCGAGGAGTCCGCGGGGGGCGGTTGACCATGGCGCCTGCGAGGTGGGTCGCCGTGCCGAGCGCGGCGCACGTGAACAACGGCCAAGAGCCTCCGAAAATCCCAACCAGGGCGAGGCTCACGACGGAGTTGGTCAAGGGTCTTTGACGGACGAGCAGGTAGGAAGGGGGGATCATTAGAACGGCTCCCGACCAGCCGTCTGACAAGAGGGCCCAAACGATCAAAACCACTGCAACTGCCCAGCGCACGGCCCCACGTGCAACGTCCTCGACTACTCGCTGCTCAAGAACTGTTTGCGATACGAGATATTCGTCTTTCAGCAGCAAGGGCACATGAAATGAGGCGAGGATGACGTCGACAACAACTGTCCCAACCATCAGCCATGCAGTCATCCCCAAGAGATAGGGCATCGACGCTCCCGCTGACGCCAACAGAATAGCACTCAGAACCGAGTACTGAGGAAATGAGTACCGCGAATAGGAGGTAATAGCGCCGAAGACAACTGCCACAACCAAGTATTTTGAGTCCCAGCCTGACGAGGCCGATGCTATTGCACTGGCGCAGACAGCAAACAACAGCCCGCGCTGCCACTTTGGGAACGGCTCCGGTCCCGCAGGAGAGTAACTCTCGGGGCTACCCATCGAGCGCCGCGAGCAAGAAGTCGAGCGCAACCTCTTCTGCTTTCGGATCGTCCTTCCGAACGGTCAGTGTTTGTCTGGCGTCGCCGATCGTTGCTGAGATTTCGAAAGTGTCTCCAACTGTCTTCTTGCCGCGTCGCCAAAACTCACCAGCGGCTTTCCTGGCCCATGCGCCAGCGACGGCGACGGTGACCACTGAAGACACTGCATTTATTCCCTCGACACCGAATGCGAGCACGTCAATAGGGCCTGCTCCCCGCAAATTGCGTGCCGGAGCCGCAAGGCCGCTCGCAACCAGCTGAGCTGCAATTTCTTGGGGCAACTCGATGCGAAGATATTCTTCCGTCACGCTAACTCCTCCAAGGCCTTGTTCTGTGGCGACGCGTCTAGAGGGTCCGGCGGCTCGACAGCGGTTGCTAAGGACACGCCCGCTGCGCACGTGGCTTTGTCGAGGGGCCACCCAGAGATCCGGGTCTGAATTGACATCGAGCTGTTTGTCGCGAAGATGACGCAACTTGTCAACAGAAGCACCTCGAGGGAAAGGCGCGACGAGACGCCGGGGAGCATTGCAGGCCAGAATCTGGAGCGCAATGGGTGCCCGGTCACGGCTGGCATTGTAGCGACAGACATCGCGTTGCCGACAAGGCGCCAAGTCCGCGGCGGCCCGTGTAGGTCGACCCCAGTCCGATTCCGCCGAATGAGGTCTCCGTGCGCGTGGGGCTGAGCTTGTCCGCGCTTCTACATCGCCAGCCCCTCGCGTTCGATTCGACGGCTGGAACTCAGGCTTTTCGTCCCTCGCGCCGGCCTGGTCGAGCGCCCGGGCGCGACCGATCCCGGCGGGCTCCCGGGTCGCCCTCCCGGCGAGACGGACATGCGGCTGGGTGGCAACGGTGTCCGGCGCTACAACCCGGCGATGACCACTCACACGACGCCGGCCACGACACCCACCCCCGAGGCAGGATCCCTGCCCGCTCCCGCCGACGCCGCGACCGGCCTGCCGACCGGGCTTACCGAGGACGACGCCGCCCGGATCACCACGGCGATCAGCGCAGCCCACACCGAGTCCACCCGCACCGTCTACACCTGCGCCTGGCGCCAGTGGACCCGGTGGTGCACCGTCCGCGGCATCACGCCGCTGCGGCGGCGCGCTTGAGAGGGCATGGACGAGCTCAGCGAAGATCGAGAACTGTCAAGACAGCGGGCTCGGATCGCTGCTCGGCATCGTGAGGATCGGCGGCGCATCGACCGCCTGGTCCGCGACGCGGAACGCCGGTCCCCGGAGGCCGCGCGGCGGCGCGCCCGGGTCCGCGCCGCCACGCGCACCGGCAGGGCTGCCCTGCGGGCGCGCGCCGCGGCCGAGCAGCGAATCGTCGCTGCGCTGAGGCGGCTGCTCGCCGAAGACCTGAGCATCCGCGCTGCCGCCGCACGGGTCGGTCTCGGCTACCACCAGGCACGACAGCTGATCCGGGCCGCCGACGTCGGCGGCCAGGACTAGCCTCAGATCGTCTGGGACCTACGGGGCGACTCCGGCCGAGGAATCTACGCCGAGGCCGCATGAGGCACTAGCGTTTGGCCAGCGCGGAGGAGGTGACAACGGTGATCGACTACTACTCGAAGCCCATCCTGACCGCGCGGGAGACCGCGCGCTATCTGGGCATGCCCGAGAGCACTCTCGACGTCTGGCTCCTCGACCGCGGCCGGAGGCCGCTGGTCCACGCCGTCGAGCCCGAGCGCCGTGGCTGGCCGCGGGTCCCGTTTGTGGGCGTGATCGAGGCCTACGTGCTGCGTGCCCTGCGCGACCTCCAGCTGCCGATGGAAGAGATTCGCAAGGCCGCCGAGCTCGTGCGCGAGGAGTTCGACGACCCGTACGCCCTGGCACATCGCCGGATCGTCACCGATGGGGTGGCGCTCTTCGTTCGCGTGGCCGACCAGTCCTATGTCCACGCCCGGGACCGGCAGATCGCCATCGCGGACGTTCTGGAGGACCACCTCAAGCGCATCGATTGGGACACTGACGGAAACGCCAAGCGACTCCATCTGCGCAACTTCCCAGCAGCGGCCGACGTGATCATCGACCCGCGCTTCGGGTGGGGTGCGCCCGTGCTCGGCCGGTCGAAGGTCAAGGTCGAGGACCTCGTGACGCTGTGGCGCAACGGCGAGCGTCTCGCCACGATCGCCGACGAGTACGGCCTGACCGTCGACGTCGTCGAGGATGTCCTCCGCCGAGCGGCCTGAGTTCTTCCTGGACCGCAGTCTCGGGAGGATCACGGCGACCAGACTGCGAGAAGCCGGGCACGTCGTACATCTCATCGCCGATCACTACCCCGACGACGCGAGCGACGTCCCTGATGAGGACTGGATCGCCGCAGGCTGCTCACGCGGCTGGGTGCTGCTCACCAAGGACAAGCGGATCCGCTACCGGGCGGAGGAGCTGGAGGCGCTGCAGGCGGGCCACCTCTTCTGCCTGGTCAGCGGCAACCTCGACATCGAGGGCATGACCCGGGCCTTCCGGGACGCCCTGCCGAGGATCGAGCGAGCGGTGCGAGAAGAGCCTGTGGGGTTCTGGCACGTCTACCGCGACGGGCAGATCAGACGCATGTGGCCGTGAACCCTCCTAGTCTCAGTTCTAGTCTCAGTTGCTCTCGTCCGCACCCGTCCGGAGCCGGTCGTCCCCGCCGGATCCACGCTCAGCGAAGGTGGGCGGAAACCCATGAACCCGCGACCCCAGAGTTGGAAAGCGGGTTGGGTTAACAGCCCTCAGGGGTTCGAATCCCCTATCCTCCGCCGGTCGTGACCGCGGCGTTGCCCCTTGGGCTCGCCGCCGTCCGTGCGTCGCGGCGCGCCCGATAGCGTGGCCCGATGCCCGCACAGCGCACCAGCGACTCGAGCCCCTTCGACCAGCGCCGGGAGGCCAAGCTCGCCGTCCTGATCGACGCCGACAACGCGCAGCCCGGCATCGCCGACGCGCTGCTGGCCGAGATCGCGACGTACGGCGTCGCCTCGGTCAAGCGGGTCTACGGCGACTGGACGACGCCCCGGCTGCGCGGCTGGAAGGACGCCGCCAACGTGCACGCGATCCACCCGATCCAGCAGTTCGCCTACACCACCGGCAAGAACGCCACCGACAGCGCGATGATCATCGACGCGATGGACCTGCTCTACGCCGACCGGTTCGACGGGTTCTGCCTGGTCTCCTCCGACAGCGACTTCACGCGCCTGGCCAGCCGGCTCAGGGAGCAGGGCATCACGGTCTACGGCTTCGGCGAGCGCAAGACTCCGCAGTCGTTCGTCGGTGCCTGCGACCGGTTCGTCTACCTCGACGTGCTCCGAGGCCGCAACGACGACAGCGAGGACGACACCCCCGAGAAGCGGAAGGGCCGCCCCCAGGCCAAGGAGCTCCGCCAGGACGCGAAGCTCGTCAACCTGCTGCGCCGCGGCATCGAGGCCTCCTCGGACGACGAGGGCTGGGCACACCTCGGTTCGGTCGGCTCGCACATCGCCAACCAGGCGCCGGACTTCGACTCCCGCAACTGGCGCTACCCCAAGCTCGTCGACCTGATCTCGGCGATCGGGCTCTTCGAGCTGGAGCGGCAGGGCGACGAGAAGGGCCGCACCACGACGATCCGCGTGCGCGAGAAGCCCAAGGGCCGCTGACCCGGGGCGGAGGACCGGTCCCCGTCGCCGGCCGCCCCGAGGACCCCCACGACTGCGGCGCCGGCGAGGAGGAGCAGCGCGACGACGGCCCCGCCGAGGAGCGCCCGCACCGTCGATGGCGCAGGGTCGTCCTCGTCGTGGACGCCCCGCAGCAACGCCGCCTCCCGACGCCGCCGGTCGACGGCGAGCGCCTCGGCCCGGTCGCGCCGGTCGGGCACCGCGCCCCCTCAGCCGGCGATGGCGGCGAGCGAGGCCGCCACCCGGTCGAGGGCCCCCGTCACGACCAGGAGCAGCGGGAGCAGGGCGACGTGGCAGCACGACCCGGCCACGTCGGCCACCCGGTGCCACCCGCCACCAGCGCCGCCCGCGCGAGCCGCCGGCGCCGCGACCAGGACCAGCGCGGCGGCGACCAGCGCGAGCGAGAGGACCCCGCGCCCGTGGGGATGGAGCGCCAGCAGCGTGCCGAGGGTCGCGACGGTGGCAAGGGCTCCGCACCCGAGGGTCGTGAGCACCAGGGCCGCGGCCCGGACGTGCCGCGCCCGCAGCATCGTCGCCCCGCAGCAGCACAGGGCGAGGGCGCCGCCCGCGGGGCCGAGCCCGGCGACCGCGGGCGCGGCGAGGACCAGGAGCACGCCCAGGGTGCCCTCGAGGGCGACGACGACGCGGTGGGCCAGCAGCGCGTCCGCCTCGGCCGCTGCGGGGTCCACCTCAGCCGCCTGACCGGCCACACCGGGGGGCGCCGGGCCGCCGAGGCCCGCGACGCTCAGCGCCAGCCGGGGGGTGAGGCCGCCCAGCAGGACGCCACCCACGAGGAGCCCCGCCGCCACCGAGCCGGCGCCGGCCGGCGTCCGCGCCAGCAGCGAGCCCACGGCCAGGGCGGTCAGGCTCAGCAGCGCCGCCGGAAGCAGCGAGACCCGACCGCTCGCCAGGCCGACCATCGCCGCGAGCGACGCGCCCAGGGCACCCGTGCCCGCCGCCGCGAGCACGTCGGCCCCGCCGCCGGAGCCCGCCGACGCCCACTGCCCACCCGCCACCGCTGCGTGCCCCGCGGCCGCCCACGCCAGGACGGGCGGGCCGTCCGGCGCTCCCAGCCCCCGCGACAGCGCGACCGCCACCGCGAGCAGCGTCGCCGCGAAGGCCGCCGCTGCGCGGGCGGCGACGGGATCCCCCCGCGGGAGCCACAGCGCCGCGGCGGCCAGCGCCAGCAGCGCGGTCGCCGCGCCGTGGCCCGCGAGCCGGCCGGCCACGGGCGGCCACGCGGAGACCCCGCGCTCGACGGCGTCCGCCATCGCCTCGGCGGGGTCGTCGTAGCGCCGCGCGAGCTCCTCGTCCGCGAGGGCGACGACCCCGAGCAGGGCGCCGTCCCGCACGCCCTGGGCGAGCAGGCCCGCCTCGTCGCTCAGCGGGTGGCCGTCCTCGGCGAGGACGGCGTACCCGGCGGGAGCGCGCGATGCGTCCAGCAGCCCGACGCTGCGGGCGAGCTCGGGGACGAGCTCGGCCAGCGGCAGGGTCGGGTGCAGGGCGAGATCCGCGCTGCGCGTCAGCGACGCGACCCGCACGCGCACGGGTCCCACCGGCTCAGCCACCGAACCGGCCGGCCCCGCGCTGGTCCGCCGCCCGGTACGCCGCGTCGGACTCCTGGACCGCCGACCCGAGGCCCCCGAGCATCACGAACATCTCCTGCATGGCGGCGTTCCACCGCGCGCTGGCCTGGTCGTAGGCGGCCTTCGCCGAGCCGCTCCAGTCGGCGCGCAGCCCGGCGAGGTCCTGCTCGAGCCGGTCGAGGTCGGCCTCGATCCTGCGGGCGGTGGAGACGAGCTCGGTCGCGGCGGCGGCCAGGCCCCCGTGGTCGACGCGCAGCATCCCGGTCATCGCCTGCTCCTCTCGCCCGGGCTCACAGCCGGTGCGCGTAGCGCGTGAGGTGCTCGGCCTGGGACTGGTCCGTGGCGGTCGTGTCCCGCTCCGTCTCGCGCAGCGCGGTCTCGAGGTCGTCCAGCGCCCGCGTGACCCGGGTCTGCTTCTCCTGCCAGGCCTGGTGCACGCGCTGGAAGGCCAGGCCGCCCTGGCCCTGCCACCGGGCTCGCATCCCCTCGATCTGTCCGGCCAGCTGGCGCTGGCGGGCGTCGAACCCCCTCCGCGCGTCGGCGGTCAGGTCGGCCGCCCGGCGCAGGGCGCCCTCCTGCTGCCTGAGCTCGGTCATCGTGTCCTCCTGCTCGGGCCCGCCCCGCGGGCCGGTTCCGCGTCCTCGCCGGGAGTGGCGGGGACCGCCGTGCACCCGTCCTGAGTACCCGCGCCGCCGCCGGCCGCGACAGGGCCTGCGGCGCACCTGTGGAGAAGCCGGCGCTCTCCACAGGGCGGCGCTCGGGCGGCGTGCTGGCCGCGCGACCTCCCTACGCTCGCCGCCGAGACCGAGACCGAGAGGAGGTGCCACGTGACCGGCACCGCGCACCCGGGGCCGCCGCAGCTGCCGACCGGCCGCCTGGCGCTGGGTCCGCTGCCGGAGCGCCAGGAGGCCGAGGGCGCGGCCGGCGTGCTCCTCAACGTCGTTCCGATGCTGGGCAGCCTGGGCTCCATCGTCCTGGTCTCGAGCCTGGGCGGCGAGGCCCGCGCGCGCGCCCTCGTCGCGGCCGGCCTGATGCTGCTCGCCAGCGTCGGCTTCGTGCTGGTCCAGGTGGACCGCCAGCGGCGGCAGCGCACCCGGCGGGCCACCGGGGCGCGGTCGGCATACCTGCGCCACCTCGCGGGGGTGCGCCGGAGCGCGCGGGGCGCCGCCCACCGGCAGCGGGCGGCCCTCGCGCACCGCCACCCGGAGCCGGGCACCCTGCCCGCCCTGGCGGCCCTGACCGCGTCGCCCGCCGGGCCGGGCCCGCCGGCCTGGCCGGAGCGGTGGGGCGCCGGCGGGGACGGCGCGCTGGCCGTGCGCTACGGCGTGTGCCCCCAGCCGCTCGCGTGCGAGCTCGTGCCCCCCGACGGCCTGGCCGTGGACGGCGAACCCGTCCCCGGCCCGGCTT
>CAWGXO010000002.1:0-2822415 GCA_963826615.1 uncultured Actinomycetes bacterium
TGCCGGTGGGCGATGCGCGGAGCCACGAACTGGCCTCCGGCCCGGGCTTTTCCGATTACCGGATCGACGTGGACGCCAAGGACCTCCCGACGGCGTCACGGTGCATGAACCCTTCTGAAGGCCTGCCCCTTTCCGCGCTGCAGCACTGGCTTTTCTGTCCGCGCCAGTGCGCGCTGATCCACGTCGAACGCGTCTGGGCCGAGAACCGACTGACGGCGGAAGGCCGCGTCCTGCACGAGCGCGCCGACGACGGCCGCCCCGAGAGCCGCGAGGGCCTCCGCATCCTGCGCTCGGTCCACGTTGTCTCGGCCGCGCTCGGCGTGCAGGGCGTGGCCGATGTTGTCGAGCTGCGGGCCGGCGAGCCCTATCCGGTGGAATACAAGCGCGGACGCCCCAAGGCGCACCGGGCCAACGAGGTGCAGCTCTGCGCGCAGGCGATCTGTCTGGAAGAGATGACAGGCCGGAAGGTGCCTGAGGGCGCGCTGTTCTATGGCCGCAATCGTCGGCGCACGGTCGTAGCGATGGACGAAGGCCTGCGCGCGCTGACGGCGCGGATCGCCGTCGAGGCGGGGGCCGCCGTTGCCGCCGGCACTCTGCCGCCGGCGATCTACGAGGCGGGGCGCTGCGAAGCCTGTTCGCTGCTCGATCTCTGCCGTCCGCAGGCCCGACGCGACGGAGCCGCGCCGTGGCTCACGCGCAGGCTCGATCGGGCAGGGGTGCCGGAATGAGGTGGTGACGCGACGATGAGACGGATGCTCAACACCCTCTACGTGACGACCGAGGGCGCCCACGTCCGCAAGGACGGCGAGACCGTTGCCATCGACATCGACGGTGTCACCCGGGCGCGCGCACCGGCGCATCTGCTGGGCCAGATCGTGTGTTTCGGGCAGGTCACCGTCTCGCCCGCATGCATGGCCTTCGCCGCCGAAGGCGGCATTTCAATCGCTTTCCTCGGCTGGTCGGGCAAACTGCTGGCGCGGGTCGAGGGGCCGCAATCCGGGAACGTGCTTCTGCGTCGCGCTCAGCATCGCGCCACGGCGGATCCCGTCCTCGCCCTGCCCGTCGCCCGTGCGGCGGTCGCCGCCAAGATCGGTAACCAGCGCGCCGTCCTGCGCCGCGCCCTGCGCGACTATCCCGGCGCCGAGGGCGCAACAGCCCTAAACGACATGCAGCAGCGCCTCGCCGATGCCGCGCGCCATGCCCTTTTCGCGCCCGATCTCGAGATCCTGCGCGGACAAGAGGGCGAGGGCGCCGCCGCCTATTGGCAGGTGTTCCCGCATCTGATCCGCAATCCCGAGTTCGCGTTCACAGGCCGCAACCGCCGCCCGCCGCGCGACCGTATGAACGCCGTCCTGTCGTTCCTCTACGCCCTCGTGGCACTTGACGCCCGCGCCGCCTGCGAGGCGCACGGTCTCGATCCGCAGATGGGATTCCTGCACCGAGACCGCCCCGGCCGCATGTCGCTCGCGCTCGATCTTATGGAGGAGTTTCGCGCGCCTCTCGCCGACCGCGTCGCTCTCAGCCTCGTCAACCGCCGCCAACTCGATTCCCGTGACTTCGAAGCGCAGGAGACGGGCGCGGTTTTTCTTTCCGAGACCGGGCGGCGCAAGGTGCTTGAGGCCTATCAGGCGCGCAAGCGGGTGAAGTTGCGACACGCATGGTTTGACGAGACGGCCCCCTTGGGGCTTTTTCCGCAGCTCCAGGCGCAACTTCTGGCTCGACATCTTCGGAATGAGACGGACGGCTATCCAGCATATCTCTGGAGCTGACATGCTGGTGCTTGTGACCTACGACGTATCAACTGAAACCCGCGAGGGTCGCCGCCGATTGCGCCGCGTTGCTCGCGCCTGCGAGGATTACGGCCAACGCGTGCAGTTTTCAGTATTCGAGTGCGACCTTGATCCGGCGCTCTGGACGGTGCTGCGTGCACGGTTGATCGACATTATCAACGCCGAGACTGACAGCCTGCGGTTCTATATGTTGGGCCGAGACTGGCGCCGCCGGGTGGAGCACATCGGCGCAAAGCCCTCGGCTGACCCCGACGGCCTGCTGATCGTCTAGCGAACCTGAAGCGCACACAGAAACGGGCGGGGGTTCGCGGCGCGGTCAAGTCGCTGAAATCTCGTGTTTTTAGGAGGTGTCGCGCCCGAATTTCTCGTGTGTGACATTGCAATGAAGAGGGTTCGCAGGACTGACAGGATTTTCCCATTCGCGTCCGCACGTTAAGACTATCCCGTCGCCCCCCATGCGGGGGCGTGGATCGAAAACGTGGCGTGGTCAGCGCGGGTGACCCGGGGGCTGGATCGAACCACGGTTTGCCGGCACCTGAGGTCGCCCCCCATGCGGGGGCGTGGATCGAAACATGGCGGGGACGGAACGGCCGAGTCGCCCCCCATGCGGGGGCGTGGATCGAAACCCCTCATGCGGGGGCGTGGTCGAACCGTCGCCAGTGACGGAAGTCACCGCGGGTCGCCCCCCATGCGGGGGCGTGGATCGAAACATCCCGGGAACGTCGAGAGTCGATGCCGGACGCGCGCGTCGCCCCCCATGCGGGGGCGTGGATCGAAACATTCGCCCGACCGGGCATGCGATGCAGTGGGCTTCGGGTCGCCCCCCATGCGGGGGCGTGGATCGAAACCTCGCCACATGCCGCGACCGCCGCGAACTCGAAGGTCGCCCCCCATGCGGGGGCGTGGATCGAAACCATCGCTGGGACGATGCAGAACCAGCATCCGACGTCGCCCCCCATGCGGGGGCGTGGATCGAAACTGCACGGCGAAGGTCCAGTGAGAGCGCAGCGCCCAGCGCTCGACGGTCGCCCCCCATGCGGGGGCGTGGATCGAAACACCGCAACGACGGTTCATGTCACATACCGGCTGTCGCCCCCCATGCGGGGGCGTGGATAGAAACTTGATCAGCGCGTACTTCCGCAGATCCTCGGGGGTCGCCCCCCATGCGGGGGCGTGGATCGAAACAAGGACGCCGCTCCGGTGTTGGACAAGAACGCCCTGGTCGCCCCCCATGCGGGGGCGTGGATCGAAACCCGCTCGAAACGACCGACATCGTTCTCGGCGCTCGTCGCCCCCCATGCGGGGGCGTGGATCGAAACTCGGATCTCGCGCAGCCGATGAGGGCGAGCGCGGTCGCCCCCCATGCGGGGGCGTGGATCGAAACAGGCCGATCGCTGCTCTCGGTGTTCGTCCGGAACCCCTGGTCGCCCCCCATGCGGGGGCGTGGATCGAAACGCCGTCACATGGACCGAGGACGGAAGACGACGGCGGTCGCCCCCCATGCGGGGGCGTGGATCGAAACAGCGCCTTGGCGTCCGTCGGCGCGACCGCCCAGAAGTCGCCCCCCATGCGGGGGTGACGCATTCCGCGTGGTGGGACACGATTGTGCGCCGGATCTCGATTTGTTGCAGCTATGGTTTGATGTTGTATCCAAGACGACTGACGGCCTCCGCCACGCTCTCGAAGATCTCTGGATGATCAAGTCGGCGCGTTGCAATCGCTCTGGCCGGCATCGCATTCTCGGATCGCTCGTAAAGGGCCAGGGCGATATCGCTTCCTCCTGACATGGATGAGCGATAGCGGAGGCCGTCGATCGCGGGGTATGCCGAGTAGAAGTCGCGACTCCATGACCTGGCGATTTGCCGTCGGCCGGATGAAATTGCGGCTGATGCACCTGCTCGCGTCGTCCAATGGGCGGTCAGGTCGAGAAGTGTCAGGTCGCGCTCGATCTGGAAGATGCTCACGACGGGTGCTTCGTGATGCGGATCGATGATGCGTTGCTCTTGGAATACTTCCGCGAGCGCGGAGATGAGGAAGTCGGCGTGCTCTTCCACTGCGTAGAGGATGCCGCGATCTCCGGCCTTGGGCGCATCCCCTGGGCCGGGGAGGTGGTGATCGAAGCGCGAGCTTGTTGGCCCGAAATAGCGGAACCGCGCAAATCCCGATGGATGGGCGGAAGCCGAGAACCACACGCGCAGGAGCCGTACGCCTGCGGGCAGCGTATGGATCGCTGGCGGGATCGCCGCAAGCGCGGCAACACCAGGCGACGAGGGTAACGTTTCAGTCATCGGAGAAGGCGAGCGCTCGTCAGAGCCCCGCGACGATCCTCTCCACCGGAGCGGGATCGCCCCCGGAAATCAACCAGTCCCGCGGGGACATGTCATCGACCTCATCGTTGGGAAGCTCGAAGGCGCCGGCCACCGACAGGGGCGAGAGATGCCGTTGCGCCGCTGCCAGAACGCGGGCGAGATGAGGAAGTTCACCGTCCTCCGTGAGTTGAAACGCGGGGATCAGCCACCCGCGCCCATGGGGGCGACGCGTGGCGAGAAGCGTTCCTTCCCCGATGCGCTGCCTGAGCCGACTGGGGTCAACGCCCAGCCGCTGCGCCGCGCTCGCGATGGGGACGGCGGTGGCGACCATCTGTGCGTGCCGGCGCATGCCGCGGATCGCCGGCTCGGTCTTAAGTCTGGTTTCCCAGTCCATCGTCTTCGAGGTATCGATACCGAATCGTGCGAATGCCGCTCGCTCTTCGTCGCTCAACGGCGCCGGATCGTCGCCTTGGGATCCGGCCCGCTCGATGATATCGGCAGCCAGATGCAGCGCGGTCTCAGCGAGCGTCGAGAGTTGCGCGTCACCGAGCGCCCGGTCGATCACCTGAACATCCCGGCGGACCCGCGACGCACGCTGACGACCGAGCGTCGTGCCTGTTCGAGTAAAACCGAGGATCTCCATCAACCACCTCCAGACTGATCACTTCAACATAAGTCGTGAGATATTGTTAGTCAAGGATCGTGAGACTGCGTTAGTGAAAACATTGCGACGGCGAAAACGGCTTCTGCCTTTCCAAGAGAGATTGGCTTGAAACAGGGGCGGCGAAGCGGTCCGTGAAGGTCATCGACCATGGCCGGTAAAGCTGCGAACAAAAATATTCGCAATTTGTAGGCCGGACTTCGAGATGACCCAGCCGATTGGCCCCATTGTTCCAGATGCTTACATTAGGCAATCCAAGGGCTGGCTGTCCAAGCGTGTCCCACCACACGGAATGCGTCAATGCGGGGGCGTGGATCGAAACTTCACGTCGGCCATCAGCCAATGGGCCGGGTCGGGTCGCCCCCCATGCGGGGGCGTGGATCGAAACAGGTCGGTGCCGGGCATCAGGTGCGGAATCCGCACGTCGCCCCCATGCGGGGCGTGGATTGAAACCCCAGCGACGGCGGCGTGTGTTCGTTGTCGGATGTCGCCTCCCATGCGGGGGCGTGGATCCAGGATCCCTCATGGGGAATGATCACGGGCGTTCGCCTTGAAAGGTAGATGGCGCCCGCCATGGCGGACCGGAGATCGAAACCGCGAAAAAATTGGAAAAAAGTGCGTCTCCCCGCATCGCCCACGCTCACGCCGTTCCGCTCGACCGGAACGAGGGATCAGCCGGATCTCGGTGCTGTGGCGTGAGAAAGCACGACGGGTCTCTGATGCCTTGCGTCCGGCGGCTGGACATTCTCCGCCAGCTGGCGAATTGCTCCTGCATGCGCGCGCGACGCCGCCCGCCTTCCTCCACTGGCTTCTCCGTGCCCGACAGCCATCCCGCGGCAGCGCGCCTTCCGGAGTTATATCCGATAATGTCCTTTATCGGATATATGACCCCAACCCGTTGAGAGGCAGGAGACGGAATCCGATGGTCACGCTGCGGGCGCGCATGGAGCGGCACCTGGCCCATTGGCGTGACGATCTGCCGGAGAACTGGCGCGCGTTCTTCGACGGCGTCGGTGTGGATCCGGCCTTCGAGTCTGATCCCGGACGACCTCGAGATCGAGGAGGAGGCGCGGGTCTGGCCCGCCCGCAAGAATGTTCCTCATCCCGATGCGCTGGAGGGTGCGCATCTCTGCCGAGCCTTCGATGAGATCGAACCCGGAGACGTCCGCGTCGTCGTGCTCGGGCAGGATCCCTATCCCGACGCGGAGGCCACTGGTCGCGCCTTCGAGGACGGGACATGGAACGGAGAAGACTTCGGCGGCTCGCGGACAGCCTGCAGCCGATCGTGCGTTCGGCCCTGGCGCTCGCATGGAACATGCCGGCGCTTCACGGTGCCCCCTGGAACTGGGACGATCTTTGCGCAAGGCGGCTGAACAATCCTGCGGCGCGACAGGCGATGTCCGGCTTCTTCGACAGGTTGGCCGGCCAGGGCGTCATGTTCGTGAACGCCTCCTGGACCCGGGACCAACGGGAACGACATGCCGAGAAGGGAAAGAGAGCGGCGTCTGCGAGATTCTCGTGCGCACGAGGGCCTCTGGCGTCCCGTGACGGAACACCTGATCGGGCGGCTCGCGGCGGCGGATCGGCCGGTCGTCTTCCTGCTGCTGGGAGGAAAGGCGCAGGCAACCTTTCGCAGGGCGAAACCGACCTGCGTCCAGACCAGGATCGTGGAGACCGCTCACCCCAGCCCGATCCCAGCCGCGCGGAAGGAGTATCTGAGGCGCCCCAATCCACTCTCATGCGTCAACACCGCCCTCACCGAACTGGGTGACCCTGGCGCGGTCGAGTGGTGGCCGGTCCAGCAGGCCGGCATGGACGCGTCCCCATGACCGTCGCGCACTACACCCATTCGACCCTGCGCGAGCGCATCGCCGAGCACGTCTTCGTCGGCGACGCGCTGCGCACCCTCTGGCGGCTCGGCGTCCACGACGTCGAGGTGCTGCGCCCGGAGTTCGACACGCACGGCTACGACCTGGTGATGGCGCGCGGCCCGATCGTCCGGCACATCCAGTTCAAGACCGGCACCGCCGGCCGGCCCGCGAGGGCGTCGCTGGCGCGGGCGCTGACGGAGAAGAGGGCTGCGCAATCTGAATGCGGCTGGGACCGGGCTGGAATGGGGCCATATTTCTGGCTTGGCGGTGCGCCCGGCGAGCCCCTGCCGCCAATCGCCCACCACCCGAACACCCTCCGCCCGACCCGGAACAAGGCGGGCGTGCGGCCGGTCCGCTCGAACCACCATGACGTGCCCGGATCCGCCTTCGCCGAGCGCGGCCGGTCGAGGAGATCCTGGAGGACCTGTTTGGCGACCTGGGCTTCGGAATGCCCGACCCATGACCGACACGGCGCCGGTTCCGACGGAGAGGGGGGTGCCGGCCCTGGTCTCCGCGCGCGGGCCCGAGGCGGAGATGCGCTACATTGAGTTCCTGGTCGCGCGGATCCGCAACCGTAACACCCGGCGGGCCTATGCCCAGGCGTTCGCCGACTTCGCTGCCTTCGCCGAGAACCGCGGGATGGGGATCTTGCCGAGGTTCGGCCAGGCCATGTCGGAGCCTGGATCGAGGCTCTGGGCAAGGTGCGTGCGCCGCAGACCGTCAAGCTGCGGCTCGCCGCGGTCCGGGGACTGCTGGACTGGCTCGTCGTCGGCGGGGTGATCCCGACCAACCCGGCCGCCTCCGTGCGCGGGCCGCGGCACGTCGTGCTCAAGGGCCGGACGCCGGTGCTCGGCCCCGGCGAGGCGCAGGCGCTGATCCGGCACATCGATGCGTCGACGGTCGTCGGCCGGCGCGACCGGGCTCTTATCGGGGTCATGCTCTACGGCCTCGCCCGGGTCAGCGCGGCGGTGGCGATGCGGCTGGCGGACTTCGAGCTTCGGGGGCACCGGCACTGGCTGATTCTGCGCGAGAAGGGCGGACGGGTGCACGAGCTGGCCATACAAGCCCCGACCGCAGCCGCCTAGTGGCGTGTACTTGTATATTCGTGGCGGTCAGGTATATTTTTGCATATCTGTATTATAATGCGGAAGATTACTCACAGAAAGAATTGGTTTTAAGTTGTGGACTATGAAAAAGAATTTACTATATTTTCTAATAACATTAACCAAGCAACGAGGTCATTTTATTATCATCAGGAAATAAAAAGGCAAGTTTATGAGGATGGGATAAAACACCAGAATCTTCCGGGGGGATATTTTAGGATTCATTAATGGTTCAGGCTATGCAGGCTAACTCCCAATTTTGGGTGGATTATAAGCATAGCAGTATCGTACTCGTAGTAATTACACTTGGTAGGATATTTGACAGAGACAACCGTTATAACCAATCTCACCATATTGAGAGGTTAATTGAATCAGCAAAAAATTCAAATTTATTTACAAATGCAAAACTCAGAGAAAGAAAAGCGCAAGGTTCAGATAACGCGCATGAGTGGATAGATAATTATATGAGCAGTGCGCGTGAGCTTTCATCTGAAGAATTTTCTCAGATTTCATTATTTTCAGAAGAAACTAGAACAAAATGGGAGAGCGTGAAAGACTAAAACAAAATCTATGCCCACCAAGACGTTATTGATGACGTTAAAAAGGAAATGATACTTGAAAAAAGCACATACGACATATTCGAAGAGATTATTAATCGTCTATTAACTTTAGAGCATATTTTTCGGGAAGCCTTTCACAATGGAAAGTCTCCCGATTTTGGTTTTGAAAATACACAAATTAAAGATGCGGCGGTGAGAGATGTTGAGTCTTTATTGATGAGATTGGTTGATGCAAGGTAGCTGGACACCTCGATTTACCTGGCCCGTCTGCTGCCTTTCGTGATCCACTTTTGCGGAACGGTGAGCGGAGGCGGGGATGGGACGTTTTGGGACGTTTCTGAGCACCCTGCCTGCATGATCATCGGATATGCCCGCGTTTCCGGGACGACCAGAACCTCGACGCCGCGAGCATAACGGAGGCAGGCGACCTTCGCGCTTCCAGACGCCTCAGGGGCCGCCGGCCCGGGAAACGGGCGCGCGCCCGCCCTCATCGCGGCGAGCGGCGCCCGCGCCGAGCGGCTCTTCCTGGAGTTCCTGACGGTGCCGGTGCGCAACCGCCACACCCGCCGGGCCTACCGGCAGGCCGTGGCTGATTTCGCGGGTTTGCGGAGGCGCGGGCCGTCTGGACGATCGCCGAGATCCGACCGGTCCATGTCGCCGCCTGGCCCTGGGTTCCGCGCCCGCTCCGAAAAAAGACATCCATGCTCGCAGCGTGAGTTCCACCAAGGTTCATGCGAACCGGACAGTCGGAGCACTTTCGTGTCGTGACCCCCGCTGGTCGCGGCGGCCTACCTCCGCCATCACCGACCAAGGCCACCGCTTAGCGTATATCTGTGCCCGTCTCCTCGGTCCCGAACAGCCAGATCGGCTGGGTCCCGAGGCTCGTGTGCGCGCAGAGCGTGATCGCCACCGAGCTGTCGACGCGGGCGAGCTCCTCGACCGCGAGGGCGTAGGCGAGGGTGTCGCCGCCGCCGCCCCCGTACTCGTCCGGGAACGGGATGCCCATCAGGTGCAGTCCGGCGAGCTTGCGCACGATCTCGTAGGGGAAGCTCTTGGTGCGGTCGAGCTCCTCGGCCACGGGGCGCACCTCGGCGCCGGCGAACTCGCGCACGGTCTGCTGGATCAGGCGGTGGTCGTCGGAGAGCTCGAAGTCCATGGCGGCGGGAGGCTATCGACGCCACCTCGCGCGTGATCCGGCGCACCCCGGGCGTCCCGCGCCGCGCGGCGCGGCGGATCGTGGCACGTCATGGGCGATCGCGGCCAGGGCACCGTCGAGTGGCTGGCCCTCGTGACGCTCGTCGCGCTCCTGCTCGCCGGCGCCGGCGCCGCCGCCGGGCCCGCGCTGGGCCCGCCACGGCCGGCCGCGGGCCTGGCTGCCGTGCTCGCCGGGCTGCCTCCCGCCTCGCGCGCCGGCGGCGGGCCGCGGGCACGGGCCGCCCGGATCCCTCCGTCCCCGCCGGCCGGCGCGATGACGGGGGCCTACGGCGCCGTGGGGGCCGCGCTGGTGCGGCGGGTGGCGCCCGGGCTCGTCTACGAGCGGCGCATGCGCGACCACCCGGTCGACCCGCGCTCCTGCCGGTCGCGCGCCTGCGCAGAGGGGCCCGGTCCGGTCACGCTCTTCACCCACGTGCTCCGGGACCGCGGGCGGACCTACGTGCAGTTCTGGGCCTACTACCCCGACTCCGCGTGGAACGGGATCGCTGGTCGCCATGCCGACGACTGGGAGTCCTTTCAGGTCCGCGTCGAGCCGGGCGGCTCCGTGATGGCCCGCGCCTCGGCCCATCACGGCTACACCGGCCGCCGGATCGGGGCCGATCTCAACCTCAACCAGGTCGATCCGGGCTGGGTCCCGTATCCCCTGCGCGCCGCGTGGACCCCGACGACCGGCTGGTTGCGCGTGGCCCGCTCCAGCCACGCCGGCTACCTGACCACGGGACCGCACGGCCGGCGGTTCACGCTCGCCGCCGCCGTGCGGCTCGTGCCGCTCGAGACCGCTCGCGCGCTGCCGCAGCGCTACGCGATCGTGCCCCCGTGGCGCAAGCGCGTGTGGGGGGTGCCCGAGTGGCCCGGAACCTGACCGGCCGCCGGGTGCGCCGGCCGGCAGCGTGCTCGCACGCCGGGTGTCGGGCGACCGGGCGAGCGGACCACCCGGCGGATCGGGCTCTCTCGCTTGCGGGTCCTCGCCAGGCGCCCCCGACCGAGCCGCCCCTCGACGCGAGTGGAGGACTCGGCCGGCCGGGACCTGCACGACGTCGAGCGGTGCGACGGGCTCGCCGCGGCCCGCGTCTCCGCGGAGCTCCCCCGCCGCGGCGCGGCGCAGCGCGAGCCGCACGAGCGCCTCGATCGCGACCGTTCCGCTGACCGGACTTGCAGGGGCCACAGGTCGGGCTGACGTGGACGAGCAGGGCCGGCTTGCCGGGCGCGCGAGCACGGCGAGCGCCGCGTTCCGCAGGAGGGTCGCTCGCCCGGCGGGCTCGGAGGGCACCCTCCGAAGGCTGGCTGGGACGGACCGTCCGAGTCTGTCCCGGCGCCTCGCGCGAGGGGTCCGGCCTTCCCGTCGGAGCCCGCGGATCGGGCCGTCTACCGCGAGCGGCGGATCGCCCGCCAGGCCTGGACCGCCCTGAAGGGCGTGCGCGCCGCGTGATGGACGTAGGACCGCGCGAGCGCCGCGCCGCCGCTCGCCGCCGGGTAGAAGATCCTCATCTGGCTGCGGGGCGGGAACAGCGCGTGCCATGCCAGCCGCGCGCGCTCCCGCCGGCTCGCGGTCTCGCTCCAGCGCAGCATGCGCTCGGCGCCGAAGCTCTCGGCGCCGGAGGCCAGCAGGCGCCACCGAGCGGAGCCCTCGCCGATCCCCAGCCGCCGGGCGAGCTCGGCGCCGCGTGGGTCCACGCGCAGCCCGGCTGCGAACGCGTCGCCCGCGCCGAGCGTGGCCGCCAGCGCCGTGGCGGCGCGCCATCCGTCGTCGCCGACCTGCTCGAGCGCCCGGTGCAGGTCGGAGCGGGGCTTGCCCTCGCCGCCGTGCTGGGCCGCGTGGGTGACCAGGTGGACCACGCGCGCCGGCGGGGCGGGGACCGGCACCGTCCCGGCGGGCAGCTCGAGCGGCTCGCGCCCCGCCCAGAGCAGTCCGAAGACCTCGGTCGGGTCGCCGTCGAGGCCGGGCAGGCGCCAGTGCAGGTCGACGTACCCCCAGTCCGGCCCTGCCCACGTCTGCGCGTGCGGCTCGGTCCACAGTTCGGGCGCGGCGCCCTGGTCGTGCACGCGCACGAGGCCGAGCGCGGCGAGCGTCGACGCCGCTCGCCCGAGGTCGGCCGGGGTCACCAGCACGTCGCAGTCGACGTAGCCGCGGGCCTCGCCCGGGCGGTAGAGCCAGCGCGCGATCGCCACCCCCTTGACGATCAGCGCATCGATGCCGCGCTCACGCAGGGCTGCGATCACTCCGGCCGCCGCGCGGTCGGCGGTCGCGCGGGGCGCCATCCCTGCGGCGCGCGCCGCGAAGTCGACCAGAGGGTCGTCGAAGTCCTCGCCCGGCATCGCGCCGGCGACTGTAGCCTGCGCGCATGGAGGTCGGTTCGGCACCCGGTCCGATCGAGGCCGACGACCGGCTTGCCCAGCTCGAGGCGGGCCCGATCTTCGTCGTCGGGCACATGCGCTCCGGGACGACGTGGCTCTTCGACGTCCTCGAGGCGCACCCGCAGGTCGCCGGCCTGCTCGAGTCGCTGGTCTTCACCAGCAGCGGGGTGGCGCCCCTGCTGCGCGACCTGCACTGGCGGCCCGAGCGCAGCCAGGAGATCTTCGGCCGCCGCCTGGGCCTGACCGACCGGTGGCTCGCAAGCGTGCTCGAGCCCCATCGCCGTTCCATCGTCGAGAAGGCGCCCGCGGATCGGGTGGCGGTCGAGACGGTGGCGGCGCCGTACCCCGACGCCTGCATCGTCCACGTCCTGCGCGAGTCCCTGCGCCGGCACGGGATGAGCCTCGCGCTGCCGTTCCACGATGTCCGCTACGAGGACATGCACGCGCGGCCGCGGAGACGATCGCCGAGCTGTACCGGTTCTGCGGGATCCCGTTCGACGAGCCGCTGCTCGACGAGGTGGTGGCGCGCACCGCCTTCGCGGCGCACGAGCGCACGGGCGAGACCGCCTTCCGCCGCAAGGGCCTCGTCGGCGAGTGGCGGCGCGAGTGGTCGCGCTTCGAGCGACTGCTGTTCAGCGCAGCCGCGGGCGAGACCCTGGAGGTCACGGGCTACGCGCCGGCGGGCGATGCCCAGGCGGGCGCGGCAGCTCCGGCGCGTGCTCATGCGATACGAGAAGCTCAAGCGCTTCATGTGAGCGAGCCCGAGCCCGTCGATCTCTCCTTCGAGGCCTTCGGGGTGCGCGTCGGCGTCCGGGCGTCGCCGGCCCTCGCCGAGGGCGTCGTGTCGGCGCTGCCGCCGGGGGCCTCGCTCGTGCCGTCCGGGAACCGCCGTGTGCGCTGGAACGTCGTCGCCCGCGACGACGGCAGCTGCGACGTGACGTGCGGCGGGACGGCGGTGGTGCGGGGCGTCGAGCCCTCGCGAGCGCTGGACGCCCTGGAGACCAAGCTTCGCCACTGGGTCGCCGAGAAGGCGCGCGACCGCATCTTCGTGCACGCCGCCGTGGTGGCGGCCGGCGGACGCGCGCTGCTCGTTCCCGGGGCGTCGCGCAGCGGCAAGACCACGCTGGCGGCGGCGCTGGTGCGCGCGGGCGCGCTGTACTACTCCGACGAGTACGCGGTGCTGGACCTCGACGGGCGGGTGCACCCGTATCCCAAGCGGCTGTCGGTGCGCATCGACGGTGGGACGGAGGTCGTCGAGACGCCGGTCGCCGAGCTCGGCGGCGTCACGGGCCGCGCGCCGATCCCCGTGGCGCTCATCGTGCTGACCCACCATGTCGCGGGCGCGGCGTGGGCTCCCCGCGAGCTGACGCCTGCGGAGGGCGCCCTGGGGCTGCTGGCCAACACGGTCGTCGCCCGCACGCGGCCGGCCGACTCCCTACGCACCCTGCAGGCCGCCTGCCGGACGGCGACGGTGCTCGAGGGCGACCGCGGAGAGGCGCAGGCGACTGCGGCGGCGCTCCTGCACGAGCTCGGGACCGGGGCGGCGCGCCGACCGACCTGCGAGGCGCAGGCCGCCGCGGGCGCCCAGGACGGCGACGCGACGCGCACGCAGCGGTAGCAGCCGGAACCCAGCGGCCTTCGCCTAGCGACCGTGCTGGGCGGTCAGGCTGCCGGCCAGGTCCGCGAGCAGGCGCACGCCGAAGCCGGAACCCGCCCGCGGCGCGTAGGCCCGGCCCAGGTCCCACGCCGTGCCGGCGATGTCGAGGTGGGCCCAGGGGACGTCGCCCGCGAAGCTCCGCAGGAACGCGGCCGCGGAGATCGACCCGGCCTTGCGCGCCTCGACCTGGTTGAGGAGGTCGCCTGTCGTGCCGCTGACCAGCTCGTCGTACTCCTCGTGCAGCGGCAGCCGCCAGGCGATCTCGCCGGTGCGCCGCCCCGCGGCGAGCACCTCGTCGGCCCAGGCGTCGTCGCTGGCCATCAACCCGGCGTGCGTCGATCCGAACGTCGTGACGATCGCTCCGGTGAGCGTCGCGACGTCGACGATCCGCTCGGCGCCGAGCTCGACCGCCCGGCACAGGCAGTCGGCCAGCACGAGCCGCCCCTCGGCGTCGGTGTTGATCACCTCGATCGTCGTGCCGTTCATCGCACGCAGCACGTCGCCGGGCCGCATCGAGCGCCCCGACGGCATGTTCTCGGTCGCACCGACGACGGCGGTCACCCGCAGCGGCAGCCCGAGGCGGGCGATCGCGCCCATGGCCTCGACCACCGCGGCGCCGCCCGGACATGTCGAACTTCATCTCCGACATCTTCTGCCCGGGCTTGATCGAGATCCCGCCCGAGTCGAACGTCACCGCCTTGCCCACGAGCACGAGGTGCGGGCCACGCGCGCCCTCCGGCGCATGGCGCATCGTGATCAGCCGCGGCTCCTCGTAGGAGCCCCGCGCGACGGCGGCGAAGGCGCCCATGCCGCGCGCCTCGATCCCCTCGCGCCCCTCGACCTCCACGTCCAGGCCCTCCAGCGAGGCCGCATGGTCGGCCAGCGCGGTCGGGGTCATGTCGTTGGCCGGCGCGTTCTGGAGGTCGCGCGCGGCGTTGGCCGCCGCTGCGAGCACCGCCGCGCGGTCGACCGCCGGGCCGACGTCGTGGTGGGCGCTGACAACGAGCTCCTCGGGGTCGGCGCCGTCGCTCTCGCGGGGCGCCGAGCGGTAGCGGTCGAAGCGGTAGGCGGCGAGCATCGTCCCCTCGACGAGGGCGCCGGCGACCGCGTCGTCGACGTGGTGGGGGAGCTCCCAGCACAGCCGCCGCGCCCCGAGCTCGCGGACGCGCCGCAGCGCGGTCGCCGCAGCCACCCGGGCGCGCTCGGCGTCGAAGCGGTCGCGCGTCCCGAGCCCGACCAGCAGCCACCGGCGGCCGTCGTGGTGGGTCAGCGCCAGGTGCTCGAAGGTCCGTCGCGCCTCGCGGCGGTCGAGCAGGGCCTCGAGCTCGCCCCCGGGCAGGTCGTGGGGGACGCCCTCGTCCTCGAAGACGCCGACGACGATCGTGTCGGCGCCGGACTCGGCGGGGGAGGCGGTGGTCGCAGTGGCTCGCATGGGCCATACGATGCAGCACATGCCCAAGACCGTGATCCTCGGCGCCGCCCGCACCCCCATCGGGAAGATGGGCGGCTCCCTCGCCAGCCTGGATGCCACCGAGCTCGGCGGCATCGCCATCTCCTGCGCGCTCGAGCGCGCGAGCGTCGACCCCGAGCAGGTCGACCACGTCGTCATGGGCCAGGTGCTCCAGGCCGGCCAGGGGCAGATCCCGTCGCGGCAGGCGCAGATCAAGGCGGGCATCCCCAAGGAGGTCTCCTCCGAGACCGTCAACAAGGTGTGCGCCTCCGGCCTGCGCTCGACGGTGATCCTCGACCAGGCGATCCGCGCCGGCGACGTCGAGGTCGGGGTCGGCGGCGGCATGGAGTCGATGTCGCAGGCGCCCTACCTGCTGCCCGACGCGCGCTTCGGCTACCGGATGGGCGACGCGAAGGCGCTCGACGCGATGGTCCACGACGGGCTGACCAATCCCTTCAGCGGCAAGCAGATGTTCGTCGAGGCCACCGAGATCGGCGAGGAGCTCGAGATGACACGGCCCGACCTCGACCGCTGGGCGCTGCGCAGCCACGACCGCGCGATCGAGGCCACCGACGCCGGGCGGCTGCCCGAGGAGATCGTGCCGGTGACCGTGAGGTCGCGCAAGGCCGAGACGGTGGTCGAGGTCGACGAGGCGCCGCGGCGCGGCTCGAGCCTCGAGGCGCTGGCGAAGCTGCCGGGCCTCCTCTCCAAGGAGGGCTCGCACACCGCAGGCAACTCTCCGGGCGTCAACGACGGCGCGGGCGCGCTCGTGCTCGCCTCCGACGAGTGGGCGAGCGCCAACGGCCGCGAGGCGCTGGCCGAGGTCGTCGCCCACGCCCAGAGCGCCAACGACTTCGCCTACCTGGCGACCACGCCGGCGAGCGCCGCGGAGAAGGCGCTGGCGAAGGCCGGGCTGAGCGCCGAGGAGATCGACCTGTGGGAGATCAACGAGGCCTTCGCCTCGGTCACCCTGCACTCGATGCGGCTGCTCGGCGTCGACGAGGAGAAGGTCAACGTCAACGGCGGCGCGGTCGCGCTCGGGCACCCGATCGGGGCCTCGGGGGCGCGGATCCTCGGGACGCTGGTCTACGAGCTGCGCCGCCGCGGCGGCGGGCTGGGCTGCGCGGCGATCTGCTCGGGCGGCGGCCAGGGCGACGCCGTGATCCTGCGCGTCAACGGCTCCTAGTCGGTGGAGGCGGGCGCAGACGGCGGGCGCGCCGCCGCGTTCTTCGACCTCGACCGGACGCTGATGGCCGGCTCCTCGGGGCTGCACTGGGTCCGCGCGGCCTACCGCGCGGGCCTGGTCACGCGCCGCCAGCTCGCCGCCGACGGCTGGTCGAACGTGAAGTTCCGCCTGCGTGGCTCGACCGACGAGGAGACGCGGGCCGTCAGGGACCGCCTCGGCGACTTCCTCGAGGGCCGTCGCGTGCTCGACCTCGAACGGCTCGGTCCGCAGGTCCTCGCGGGGGTGCTGCCGCGCCTGTACCCGAAGATGCTCGAGGTCGCCTACGACCACCAGGACTCGGGACGCCCCGTCTACATCTGCACCGCCGCGTCCCAGGACATGGCCGACATGCTCGCCCACGTGCTCGGCTTCGACGGCGCGGCCGGGTCGCGCCTGGCCAAGCGCGACGGGCTCTACACGGGCGGCTTCGACGGGCCGTTCTGCTATCGCGGCGGCAAGCCGCTGCGCATGCGCCAGATCGCCGAGCGCGACGGGCTCGACCTCGCCGCCTCGTGGGCGTACTCCGACTCGGGCTCCGACCTGCCGATGCTGCGCTGCGTCGGGCATCCGGTGGCGGTCAACCCGGACGCGGAGCTGGCGCGCGCCGCCGCCGAGGAGGGCTGGGACGTCATGCGCTTCGAGACGCTCGGACGGCGACTGAAGGTCGGGGCGGCGTTCCTCGCCTTCACCGCCGCCGGCGCCGCGGGAACGGCGGCGCGGGGCCGGCTCGCGCGGTGAGCCTGCACGAGCTGACCGACGAGCAGCGCGAGGTCCGCGAGCTCGCGCGCCGCTTCGCCGACGAGGTCGTGGCCCCGGGCGCCGCCGCGTGGGATCGCGAGCACCGCTTCCCGGCGGAGGTGTTCGAGCAGCTTGGCGAGCTGGGCCTGATGGGCGCCTGCGTCCCGGCCGAGCTCGCCGGTGCGGACGCCGGCTTCTTCGCCTACGTGCTCGTGCTCGAGGAGCTGTCGCGGGCCGACGCGGGCGTCGGCGTGACCGTGGCCGTGCACACGAGCGCGTGCACGCTGCCGCTGATCGCCAACGGGTCGGCCGAGCAGGCCGGGCGGCTGGTGCCGGCGCTCGCCCAGGGCCACGAGCTGGGCGCGTTCGCCCTGACCGAGCCGGGCAGCGGCAGCGACGCCGGGGCGATGCTGACCCGGGCCGCGGGCGACCGCCTGTCAGGGACCAAGCAGTGGATCACCAACGGCTCGCACGCCCACACGTTCCTCGTCTTCGCCCGCGACGACGCGGCCGCCGGGCGCCCCTCCTGCTTCGTCGTCCGGCGCGGCGCGTCGGGGTTCCGGGCGGTCAGGGAGGAGGAGAAGATGGGCCTGCACTCCTCCTCGACCGCGGACCTGGTGCTCGAGGGCACGCCCGGGGAGCTGCTCGGCGAGCGCGGGGCGGGCATGCGGATCGCGCTGTCGACCCTCGACGGCGGGCGCATCGGCATCGCCGCGCAGGCGACCGGGATTGCCCAGGCGGCGCTCGACCTCGCCGTCGCCTACGCGCAGGAGCGCCGCGCGTTCGGCCGCCCGATCGGCGGCCACCAGGCGATCCAGCAGAAGCTCGCCGAGATGCAGACGAGCGTCGAGGCCGCCCGGGCGCTGACCTGGCGCGCCGCCAGGTGCAAGGAGGCCGGCCGGCCGCACACGGTCGAGGGCGCGCAGGCCAAGCTGCTGGCCAGCCGGGTCGCCCGCGAGGTCACCGGCGAGGCGATCCAGGTCCTCGGCGGCTACGGCTACACCCGCGAGTTCCCGGCCGAGCGCTATTACCGCGACGCCAAGGTCACCGAGATCTACGAGGGCACGAGCGAGATCCAGCGCCTCGTCATCGCCCGGGCGCTCCTGGGCGAGGCGGCGAGGGAGTAGGGCAGGGGAGCGAAGGCGCCGGCGCCCGCGGATCGGCTCCGGCTGAGAGGAGGTTGAAGGCGCGGAACCGTCGCCAGGCGACGGTTCCGCGCCTCGCCCCTGGGGTCGGGGGGCCCGGGGCTCGCGGGCTAGGACTTCGCAGCCCGCGTCTTCGCGGCCTTGCGGGCCGCCGCGCTGCGCTTTGCTGCCTGGCGCTTGCGGGTCCGCGCGGCCTTCTGCGCGGCCTCCCGGCGCTTGCGGCCCTTGCCGCCGGTGAGGCGGTCGCGGATGTCGTCCGCGGCGGCCTCGAGGTCGGCGATCACGTCGCGGGCGATCTTCTCGCTCCGGCGGCCCGTCTTGCCGCCCTTGCGCTCGACGCCGGCGACGGCCTTCGCAACGCTCTTGCGCACGCCGCGGCCGCGCAACAGGTCGAAGAGGTCGTCTCTGCGGGTGCTGGCCATGGTTCCTTTCGGTCGCTCTGCCCCACTCCTACCCCGCGTGGTCGGCGCCAATCGGTGTGCGAGCATGGCGTTCGTGCGGGTCTTCATCACGGGCGCGTCGGGCTTCATCGGCCGGGCCCTCGCCGAGCGCTATCGCGAAGCCGGCCACGAGGTCCGCGGCGTCGATCTGGTCGCCGACCCCGGACGCGGGATCGTGGCCGGCGACGTCGGCGTGCCGGGCCCGTGGCAGGACCACGCGTCGGGGTGCGAGCTCGTGATCCACACCGCGGCGGTCGTCTCGCTGCGGCTCGAGCGGCCGGAGGAGGTCTGGCGCGCCAACGTGCTCGGCACGGCCCACGCCGTCGAGGCGGCCGAGCGCGCGGGCGCGCTGCGCCTCGTGCACTTCTCGTCGGTGACCGTGTTCGGCTTCGCGTTCCCCGACGGCGTCGACGAGCGCCACCCGGTCCGCAACACCTACGTCCCGTATCCCGACACGAAGATCGCCTCCGAGCAGGTCGTCCTCCAGGCGCACCTCGACGGGCGCGTGCCGTGCACGGTCGTGCGCCCGGGCGACGTCTACGGTCCGCGGTCGCGGGCCTGGGCCGTCATCCCGGCGCAGCTGATCCGTGCGCGCCGGTTCGTCCTCCCGGGCCGCGGGCTCGGCATCTTCTCGCCGGTGTACGTCGACAACCTCGTCGACGGCGTCGTCCGCGCTGCCGACGTGCCCGAGGCCTCCGGGCAGGTGTTGACGATCTCCGACGGCGTCGGCGTGCCCAACCGGGAGTTCTTCGCGCCCTACGCAGAGCACGTCGGGCGCCGGCTGTTGACGGTGCCGACCCCGCTCGCCCTGGGCGCCGCCGCCGTGGTCCAGCGCGCCGCGCGCCTCGCCCCCGGCGACAACGACGTCAACCCCGCCTCGGTCCGCTACCTGCTGCGCACGGGCACGTACTCGAACGCGAAGGCACGCCGGATGCTCGGATGGGAGCCGAGGGTGGGTTTGGAGGAGGGCCTCGCGCGCACGGTCGAGTGGCTGCGGGCCGAGGGCATCGCCGCGCGTTGACGCGCAACCCTCGCCGGGCCCGCCGCGTTCTTGGGGCATGCGCCGGCCCGTCCTCATCGCGCTCCTCGCCGGTCTGCTCGCGGCGTCCGCCGCTCGCGCCGCCGGCCCCGGACCGCCGGTGCGGCTGTCCGGCGACGTGGTCGGACCCGCCGGACGGGCGCAACCGAGCGCCGGCATCGACGACCACGGCGACGCGGTCGTCGCCTGGGTCGCCCACCGCGACCGCTTCGCGCGCGTCCTCGTCGCCCGCCGAGCCGGTGGCGCGTGGACGCAGCCGCAGGCGCTCGACGGCTCGGCGTCCGCGGTCGAGGTCCACGTCGGCGTTGGCAGCAGTGGCCGCGCCATCGTGGCGTGGCGCCGCGGGTCGGGGAGCACCGCGTCGATCCGCTACGTGCTCGGGTCGGCCGGGCGCGGGCTGGGGAGCGCGCACACGCTGCCCGGCTCCGGGCGCGCATCGGACCTCGACGCGGCGATCTCCGCCACCGGGACCGCCGCTGTCCTCTGGCGCGGCGCCGGCGCGCGCGGGTGCCGGACCGGCATCCGCGTGGCATTGCGCTACCCGGGCCACGGCTTCCGCGCCGCCCAGGTGCCCGACCGCGGATGCGCGACGCCGACCCTGCTCTCGCTGTCGATGGGCGGCGACGGGACGGCGGCCGCGGCCTGGCTGGTCGCCGGCGACGGGTACCGCGTGCGCGCGACCTTCCGCCGTCCGGGTCACGGTTTCGCGCGGGCCCGAGCCCCCGGCACGGGGGCGGCCGCGCGCGTGCCGCCGGCGGTCGCCGCCGGCCTGCGCGGGCGAGCGGTCCTCGTGTGGCGGGGGTCGGCGGGACACGATGTCCGCGGCGCGCGCGGCCCGGTTCGCGCCGCGCTGCGGACCCCCGGCGAGCGCACCGTGTTCGCCGCCGCTGGGGCCATCTCGGCCTCCGAGCGGATCGTCGTCGCGCCGGCCGTCGCCATGGACGCTCGCGGCGCCGCGCTCGCCGTCTGGATCGAGGGGCCCACAGGGCACTACGTCGTCCGCGCGGCGCCGCTCGCTGCCGGCGCGACCGCGTTCGGCGCCGTCGAGCCGGCGGGGCCCGAGGCGGTCTCCGACGCCGCCCGCATCTCGCCGGCCGTGGGTCTCGCCGCCGACGGTCGCGCCCTGGCGGCGTGGCCCGCGTCGACCGGCGCGAGCTACGGGCTGATCGATGCCGTCCGACCGCCCGGCGGGCCGTTCGCCGCGGCCTCCCCGCTCTCGAGCGGCGGGTACGCGAGCCGTCTCGCGCTCGCGGTGGCGCCCGGCGGGGCCGCCGTCGCGGCCTGGGTCGAGGACGAGCCGGGCCTGTCGGCGGGGCTCTACGCCGCGACGGGCGTGCCGGCTCGCTGAGCGCGCGGGTAGCCTGTCCCTATGGCGACGAGCCCGCAGCAGGCTTCGTTGGAGGGGTGGGAGGAGGCGTATGCGGTGTCGTCGGAGCGTGATGTGTCGTTTTCGACGTTGTCGGGTGTGGGTGTGAGGGCGCTGTATACGCCGGATGATGTTGGGGGTTTTGAGGGGATTGGTTTTCCGGGGTCGTATCCGTTTACGCGTGGGGTGTATCCGTCGATGTATCGGGGGCGGTTGTGGACGATGCGGCAGTTCGCGGGGTTTGGGACGGCGGAGGAGACCAATGAGCGTTTTCGGTATTTGATCGATCATGGTCAGACGGGGCTGTCGACGGCGTTTGACATGCCGTCGTTGATGGGGCATGACTCTGATTCGCCGCGCAGTTTGGGGGAGGTGGGGCGTGAGGGTGTGGCGGTCGACTCGGTTGATGACATGGAGACGTTGTTCGCGGGGATCGATCTTGGCGAGGTGACGGTGTCGATGACGATCAACGCGCCGGCGGCGGTGATGCTTGCCTATTACGTCGTTGCTGCTGAGGATGGTGGTGTTCCTGCGGATCGTTTGGGCGGGACGATCCAGGCTGACATCCTCAAGGAGTACATCGCTCAGAAGGAGTGGTGTTTTCCGATCGATCCGGCGATGCGGTTGTTGGGTGACATGATCGAGTGGTGCTCGGAGGAGATGCCGCGGTGGCATCCGGTGTCGATCTCGGGGTATCACATTCGTGAGGCGGGGTCGACGGCGGCGCAGGAGCTTGCGTTCACGCTCAAGGATGGGCTGACGTATGTGGCGCAGGCGGTCGATCGTGGTTTGGGTGTTGATGATTTCGCGCCGCGGTTGAGTTTCTTCTTCAACGCGCAGATCGATTTCTTTGAGGAGATCGCCAAGTACCGTGCTGCGCGGCGGATCTGGGCGCGTGAGTTGCGCGAGACGTTCGGTGCGAAGGATCCGCGGTCGTGGCTGATGCGTACGCATGTGCAGACGGCGGGGGTCTCGTTGACGGCGCAGCAGCCGTTGAACAACATCGTGCGGACGGCGATCGAGGCGTTGGCCGGTGTGCTCGGGGGCACGCAGTCGCTGCATACCAACAGCTATGACGAGGCGCTTGCGCTGCCGACCGAGGATGCGGTCCGGATCGCGTTGCGCACTCAGCAGATCATTGCTCACGAGACGGGGGTTGCGAACACGATCGATCCGCTGGGCGGCAGCTATTTCGTGGAGGCGTTGACCGATGAGCTCGAGCGTGAGGCGTATGCGTATTTCGCGCGGATCGACGAGCTTGGTGGCATGGTCGCGGCGGTCAAGCAGAACTTTCCTCAACGCGAGATCGCTGATGCCAGCTATGAGTTGCAGCGCGAGATCGATGCCGGCCGGCGGCTGGTCGTCGGGGTCAACAGTCACACCGAGGGTGACTCGCACGCGCCGATCCTCAAGATCGATCCGGGTCTCGAGCGCAAGCAGATCGGTCGCGTGCAGGCCGTTCGCGCTCGTCGTGACGCCCGGCGTGTCGAGGCGTCGCTGGCCGTCCTCAAGCAGCAGGCCGGCACCGAGGCCAACCTGATGCCGGCGCTGCTGGACGCCGCCCGCGCGCACGCCACCGAGGGCGAGATCATCGAAGCGCTCCAAGAAGTGTTCGGCAGCTACACCGAGACACCGGTCTACTAGAGAGGTCGTCCCACCTTGCGCACCCTCCTCGCCGTCGCGGCGGCCATCGCCGTCGCGGCCGCCCTGGCCGTGCCCGCCCTGGCGGGCACCAGGACCGTCGCGGTCGGCGACTACTACTTCGGCAGGGCCGGCACGACGCCGACGATCACCGTGCGGCGCGGCACGGTCGTGCGCTGGGTGTTCCGCGGCCGGGTCAAGCACGACCTCAAGGCGCGCAGCGGCCCGCAGCGCTTCACGTCCCGGGCGCGGGTGAGGGGCAGCTACCGCAAGCGGGTCACGCGGCGCGGCACGTACCGCATCGTCTGCACGCTGCACCCCGGCATGGAGATGACGCTGAAGGTCCGCTGAGGCTCAGCCGCCGGCGGGCAGGGCGACGGGGACCGCGGGGTCGACCTCGAGCGGCGCTCCCGCCTCCCAGCTCCCGTCGGGGTGGCGCCAGCTGAAGCGCAGCTCGGTGCGACCGGTGGCCGGGGTGACCGGGATCGCGCGTTGGAAGACGCCGTGGACGTCGGTCCGGAAGAGCCCGTCGGCCGCGTCGCAGGTCGGCCCCACGGTGCCGACCCCGACCCAGGCCCCGGCAGCCGTGCGGCGCTCGACCCGCACGATCTCCGCCCCGCGGTGGGGCCGCACCATGCCCCAGGCGACGATCACCCGGTGGCCGGGATCGCCGCGCACCTGGGCCCAGAACGGCAGCTTGAACGCCTCCAGCGCGGGCTTGGGCCGCCCGCGGGCGTCGTAGAGCCCGGTCTGCCAGTCGCGGTAGTAGGCGCGGGTGCCGGGCCGCCGGCCGGACTCCCGCGGGTCGACGTCCTGGAGGAGGAACTGGGCGAACATCCGTGTACGCGGGTCGCTCCACGCGAGGTAGCTCGCCCAGCCCAGGTATGCCGCCTGCGCCGCGCGGCCGAACGGCGCGAACGGGTCGTCCTGGCGCGACTCGTAGCCGTACTCGGTGTCGTAGACGTCCAGGCGGCCGCGGATCCGGCCGCGCGCGGCCAGGGCGTCGAGCAGCGACGTCAGGCGCCCGGTGTCGGCCAGTGGCACGTCGTCGGGGAGCGGGCTCGAGGTCGCCGGCGTGGTGGTGCGCGAGTACGGATGGTGCGCGTACCCGTCCGCCTGAAGCGCCCGGAAGCCCCGGCACTCGGGGATCGTCAACGGCTCGAGCCGGTCGTCGACGCAGGCCAGCGCCCGCACGAACTGGAGCGGCGGCACCCCGCCCCGGCCGGGCGTGGTCGACCCGCTGGCGGCGGTCCCGCCGAGGAGCACCGCGTCGAGCGGGCTGACGCGCTTGATCGCGCGGTAGGCGGCCTCGTACATCGCGCGGTAGATGTGCGGCGACTCGGGCCGCCAGCCGCCGTGGCCGTCGTGAGCCCACTGCGGCGCGAGGAAGGACGGGTGGTTCGGCTCGTTCCACGGCGTGTACATGCGCACCGCCGGCAGCCTGCGGCGCGGGTCGGCGGGATCGCGGAAGCCACCGCTGTAGCGGCGCGCGACGGCGTTGGCGAAGTCGCCGAACAGCGCCGGGTCGGGCCACCACCGCTCGCGGTGGTTGCGCGACCCGCGGTGCACCGCCCAGCGCGGGGCCCAGAAGCCGATGTCGAGCTGGACCTTCAGCCCCGCGTCATCGGCGGCCCTGACCGCCGTGTCGAGCGCGCGCCAGCTCCCCGCCGGGTACGTCGCGCTGTCGGACGCGTCGAACGGGGCTCCGGGAAGGCGCCGCGCCCGGGGTTGCGGCGAGAGCGCCGACCATCCCGCGGTGATGCGCACCCGGTCGGCGCCGAGGGCTGCGGCGCGCCGCGCGGTCCGCCGCACCTGCGCGGGGGAGCGGTGCAGGAGCAGTGCATCGTCCTGCAGCGTCGTCTCCATCGCCTTCCCGCCTCCCCCCGCCAGCAGCAGCGCGGCGAGCGAGCATGCCAGGGCTCCCACGTCGGCCGACAACGTACCCGGACCGCAAAGCTTGCGATGCGCCCTGCGCCATACAATCCGCTCGCCATGCCCGAGACGGCACAGCGCAAGATCCGCGTCGTCGTGGCCAAGCCCGGCCTCGACGGTCACGATCGCGGGCGCGAAGATCATCGCCCGTGCGCTGCGCGACGCCGGGATGGAGGTCATCTACACGGGCCTGCACCAGACGCCGGAGCAGATCGTCGAGACCGTCATCCAGGAGGACGCCGACGCCGTCGGGCTGTCGATCCTCTCGGGGGCGCACATGACGCTCGTTCCGCGCGTCGTCGAGCTGCTGCGCGAGCAGGGCATCGACGACGTGCTCGTGACCGTCGGCGGGACGATCCCGGCCGACGACATCCCCGAGCTCAAGGGCCTCGGCGTGTCGGCGGTCTTCACCCCGGGCGCGCCGACCCAGCAGATCATCGACTTCATCCGGGGCGGCGTGGTGAGCGCGACGCGGCCTGAGCACGAGTCGCCCGGCCCGGAGCGGGCCAGGCGATTGACTCGTCAGTCAATTGGATAGGATGCCCAGCCCGAACTTGACGAACGGCCGTCCCGATCGACGGCCACCGATCTCAGACGTGCCGGCCGATCGCCGGCACGGGGACACCAATGAGGAGGCGTTGGAGTGAAGATTTGCGTCCTGGTCAAAGAGGTGCCGGACGCCGCCGTCCAGAAGCGCATCGACCCTGCAACGGGGCGCATGGACCGCAGCGGAGAGAAGAACCTCAACCCGTACGACACGCACGCCATCGAGGCGGCGATGCAGGTCAAGGAGGGCGGCGCCGTCGCAGGTGGACGAGATCGTCGCCGTGACGATGGGCCCGGAGACCGCCGTGCGCGCGCTGCACAAGGCCGTGTCGCTGGGCGCCGACCGCTCGGTGCACCTGACCGACGCCGCGCTCGCCGGCTCGGACGTGGCCGCCACCGGCTACGCGCTGGCGAAGGTGCTCGAGCGCGAGAGCCCCGACCTCGTCCTGCTCGGCCAGCAGTCCGACGACGGCGAGTGCTACACGATCGGCGCCGTCGTGGCCGAGCACCTGCGGCATGCCGTCGCTCACCCAGGTCATCAAGATGGACGTCGTCGGACGGCGGCCTGCGCTGCGAGCGCCAGGCCGAGTACGGCTACGACACCGTCCAGGTCGAGCTGCCCGCGGTCATCTCGGTCGGCGACGCCATCAACGAGCCGCGCTACCCGTCGCTGAAGGCGATCATGGGCGCCAAGAAGAAGCCGCTCGACGACGCAAGGCGATCGGCGACGTCGGCATCGACGGCCGACGAGGTCGGCGAGGCCGGCTCGCAGGTCGGTCTGCGGCGACTTCAAGGCGCCGCCGGCCAGAAGGCGGCCGGGCAGATCATCGAGGACGAGGACACCGACGAGACGGTCGAGAAGATCGTCGCCTGGCTCGACGAGAGGAAGCTGATCTAGATGGCGGGCATCCTCGATCTACGCGCTCCACTACGAGGGCGCGATCAACAAGAACTCGCTCGGCGCGGTCGTCCGAGGCGGCCAGGCTCTGCCAGCGAGCTCGGCGGCGAGGCCCACGCGGTCGTCGTCGGCGAGGGCATCACCGACGACGCTCGCGGCCTCGCTCGGCGCCTACGGCGCCACGAAGGTCTTCCGCGTCGAGGCGCCCGAGGGCCTCGCCCAGCCGGTCGTCGACGCGATGGCCAAGCGTCATCGAGCGACAACGGCTACGACTACGCGCTCTTCGGCGGCGGCCTGCTCGGCTTCGAGATCGGCGCCGGCCTGGCCGCGCGGCTCGAGCGCCGGCGTGACGATGGAGGTCACCGCCGTCACGCGTCGAGGGCGGCAAGCTCGTCGCCGAGCGCCCGATCCTGGGCGACTCGTCGATCTCGACGTCGCGCTACAAGGAGCACGGGCATCATCATCGGCCGCCTCAACGCGTTCGAGGTCGCCGAGTCCGGCGGCGGCGCGCGCCGAGGTCGAGGACGTCGACGTCGAGCTGTCGCCGTGGCTCGCCCAGCAGGCCAAGATGGTCACAGCGCGGCGAGCAGCGCGGCGCCGACGTCGAACATCGAGGGCGCCGACGTCCTCGTCGCCGGCGGCCGCGGCCTGGGCAAGGCCGAGGGCTTCGAGCTGCTGCGAGGAGCTCGCCGGCGCGCTCGGCGGCGCCGCGTCGCCGCCACCCGCGCGGTGGTCGACGCCGGCTGGTACCCCTACGCCGCGCAGATCGGCCAGACGGGCAAGACCGTCGCGCCGAAGCTGTACCTGGCGGCCGGCATCTCCGGGCGCGATCCAGCACAAGGTCGGCATGCAGTCCTCGGAGAACATCGTGGCGATCAACAAGGACGCGAACGCCCCGATCTTCGAGTTCTCCGACCTCGGCATCGTCGGCGACCTCAACAAGATCCTGCCCGAAGCTGACCGAGGCCGTGAAGGCCAAGAAGGGCTGAGCTGACGCATGGCCGGATCGCAACGGCAGCGTCGTGCGCCGGCGGAGTTCCCGCCGCCGGTCGACTCGGCCGACGGAGTTCATCAAGCGCGAGCTCGACGCCGAGGACGAGCGCATCGACGTCGGCGTGGCGATCGTCGGCGGCGGCACCGCCGGCCTGGCCACGCGCCAACCGCCTGCTGCAGCTGCTCGGCGACGACCCCGAGCTGATGGAGCGGCTCGGCGAGGTGCCGGTCGCGGTCATCGAGAAGGCCAAGACCTGCGGCGGCCACAACCTGTCGGGCGCCGTCGATGCGCCCGGGCCCGCTGCAGGAGCTGTTCCCGGAGCATGACCCGCGAGGACTGGCGCAAGGAGGGCTTCGCGTTCGGCGAGGTCGACCAAGGAGGCGGTCTACATGACGCCGACCGCCAAGCGCGCGCTGCGCATCCCGACGCCGCCGCCGTTCAAGAACCACGGCAACGAGGTCGTCTCGGTCTCGGCGCTGGCGCGCTTCCAGCAGGCGCAAGGCCGAGGAGGGCGGCGCCTACGTCCTCACCGAGACCGCGGCGACGCAGCTGCTCGTCGACGACGGCCGCGTGCGTCGGCGTGCGCTCGGGCGACAAGGGCCGCGGCAAGGACGGCGAGCCGCTGGGCAACTTCGAGCCCGGCACCGACATCACCGCCCAGCGCGACCGTGCTCGCCGAGGGCTGCTGGGGCCACCTCACCGGCGCGGCGATCCGCGAGTTCGGCCTCGCCGAGGGCCGCGAGCCCCAGGTCTGGGAGCTCGGGGTCAAGGAGGTCTGGAAGGTCCCCAAGCCGCTGGACCGCGCTGATCCACACGATCGGCCCGTGGCCGCTGAAGCTCTCGCCGAAGTACGGCCAGATCGGCGGCACGTGGATCTACCCGATGAAGAACGAGAAGGGCGAGGACCTCGTCTCGATCGGCTTCGTCGTCGACCTCGAGTACGCCGACGCGACGACGTCGGCCCACGACCTGCTGCAGCTGTTCAAGCTGCCACCCGCTGGTCCGCAGGATCCTCGAGGGCGGCGAGCGCGTCGCCTGGGGCGCCAAGGCGCTGCCCGGCGGCGGCTACTGGTCGATGCCCAAGCTGACGATGCCCGGCGCGCTGCTGGTCGGCGACGCGGCGCGGCATGGTCGACACCGTCGCGCTCAAGGGCGTCCACCACTGCATCACGCTCCGGCATCCTCGCCGGCGAGGCGATCTACGACGCGCTCAAGCGCGGCGGGACCGACCTGTCGCCCTACGAGGAGGCGGTCGAGGAGTCCTCGATCGGCAAGGAGCTCTACGAGGTCCGCAACACGCGCCAGCCGTTCCAGAAGGGCTTCCTGCTGGGGCGGCCCGCTGGTCAACCTGATGATCGCGACCAAGGGGCAGCTTCCCGGGCGGCCGCTGGTCCTGGCACCGCAACGACGAGAAGCCGATGTTCATCGGCGACACCAGGGACAGGTACCCCAAGCCCGACGGCAAGTACACCTTCGACAAGCTCTCGTCGGTGTTCATCACCGGCAACGCGACCCGCGACGACGCGCCGAACCACATCCGCGTGCAGAAGAACGTCCCGCGCGAGATCGCCGAGACGTGGGCGTGGATGTGCCCGGCCGGGGTCTACGAGATCCCCGAGGACGCGCCCGACGAGGGCAACGTCGACGTGACCGTCAACTACACCAACTGCGTGCAGTGCGGGGCGATCACGGCCAAGGGCGGGCGCCTGACGCCGCCCGAGGGCGGCGACGGGCCGCTGTACCAGATCGCCTGAGCGGACGGCGGGGCGGCGGCGCCGCCCCGCCGTGCCCGCGGCCGTCCCGCAACCTTGCCCGCCGGTGGCTGTTTGGTGTGCGTGCATCGGATCGCCGTCACCGCGCTGCTCCTCGCCGGCCTGCTGCCGGCGTCCGCGTTCGCGCAGGAGCGCCCGCGGCTGCGCGTGCACCTCGACCTGTGCCGCACCGGCTCCGCCGGCGCCCACCGCGTGGCGGTGTTCAGCGGGTCGATGCCGGCGGTCGCCGGCACCGCGCGGATGGCGATGCGGTTCGACCTCTACGAGCGCCGCTCCGGGGCTCGGGGGTTCGCGCGCGTGAGGCTCCCCGCACTGGGGCGTGTGGGAGCGGACCTCGACGCGACCGGCGGGTCCCGGGCTTCGTCTTCACCAAGCGCGTCGAGGGTCTCGCAGCCCCCGGCGCCTACCGCGCCGTCGTGCGCTTCCGCTGGCTCGACGACGCCGGCCGCGTGATCCGCCGCGCCCGCCGCACGAGCCGCGCCTGCCGCCAGCCCGACCCGCGCCCGGACCTGCGCGTCGGCCGGCCTCGCAGCGGGCACCGACGGCTGCGCTACGTCGTCCGCGTGAGCAACGCCGGCCGCCGCGGCCGCCGGCCCGTTCTGGCTGTCGCTGGACGTCGGCGGGCGCCGCCACGACCGTGCGGGTCGATGGCGCCGATGCCGGTCGCCACGTGTCCGTCGAGGTCCCGGCGGCGCGCTGTGCGGCGCCCGAGAGCGTCGTCGTCGCGCTCGACACGGGCGGCGAGGTCGAGGAGTCCGACGAGGCCAACAACCGCGTCTCGCGACCCTGTCCCGTCTCCCGGCGCTAGCCCTGGCCCCGGCTACACTCCAGCGCAGTCATGAAGACCGGCATCCATCCCGAGTACGTCGAGGCCCACGTTCGCTGCACCTGTGGCAACGAGTTCACGACGCGCTCCACCCAGCCCGAGATCCACGTCGAGATCTGCTCGAACTGCCACCCGTTCTACACGGGCCGGCAGAAGCTGGTCGACACCGGTGGCCGCGTCGAGCGGTTCAAGCGCCGCCAGGCCGCGCGCCGCCCGCAAGCCCGGCCGGCGCTGACCGGAGCCACGGACGTGCGCGAGGACGCCCTCGGGCGGCCTCGAGGCCCAGCGCGACGCCCCCGTCGGCGGCCAGGCCGTCCTCGAGGGCGTGATGATGCGCGGCGTCTCCACGTGGGCCGTCGCCGTCCGCAAGCCCGCGCCCGAGCAGCTTCGCCCCGAGGGCCTCGAGCCCGAGGAGGCCCCGCTCGGCGAGATCGAGGTCAGCTCGTTCCCGCTGGTCTCGGTGCTCAAGCGCCACCGCCTGCTGCGGCTGCCGGTCGTCCGCGGCGTGGTCGCGCTCGGCGAGTCGCTCGGCGATCGGCTTCAAGGCGCTGGGCATCTCGGCCAACGCCCAGGTCCCGGAGGACGAGCAGGAGATCTCCGGCGGCGTCTGGGTCGGCACCGTGGTCGTCGCCGTCGCTGCTGGCGGTCGGCCTGTTCTTCCTGCGTCCCGGTCGGGCTGACCAGCCTGATCAAGGACCAGCTCGGCTCGTCGTTGCTCTTCTGGCTCGTCGAGGGGATCCTGCGCACGGCGATCTTCCTCGGCTACCTGGCGCTGCTGTCGCGGATGCGCGACCTGCGCCGCGTGTTCGAGTACCACGGCGCCGAGCACAAGACGATCTCGTGCTTCGAGGCCGGGCTGCCGCTCACGCCGGAGACCGCTCAGCGCTTCAGCCGCCTGCACCCCCGCTGCGGGACGAGCTTCCTGCTGATCGTGATGATCGTCGCGATCTTCGTGTTCGCGCCGATCGGGCTGCCCGCCTGGTGGCTGCTGATGATCACCCGGGTCGTCGGCGTGCCGCTGATCGCCGGGATCTCCTTCGAGATCATCAAGTTCGCCGGCAGGAACCGCAGCCGTGGCTGGGTCCGGGCGTTGATGTGGCCCGGGATGCAGCTCCAGCTGCTGACCACGCGCGAGCCCGACCACGATCAGCTCGCCGTGGCGATCGCCGCGATGGAAGCGGTGCTCGCCGTCGAGGACCCGCGTGCGGCCGGGCAGCAGGACATGGTCGGCATCGAAGTCGTCGCCTGACCGCTCGCGCCTCCGGGTAAGAGGAGCGCGTGGCCACGGCAATGGACTTCCACGTGCTCGTCGCCGACGGCGACGCCGCCCGCCGCCGGCGCTGCGCCGACGTGCTGCGGGCGGCCGGCTGCGCCGTGACCCAGGCGGCGACCGGCGAGGAGGCGCTGCGGGTCTGCCGCGCAGCCCGTCCGGAGGTGGCGCTGGTCGGCCGCGACTCCCCGGGGAGCGGCGGCGCGAGCGTTCTCGACGCGATCAAGGGGGACCCCGACCTCTTCGGCATCGCCGTCGTGCTCATGAGCCGGATGCTGCCCGTCGACGAGGCGCTGCGCGAGCTCTCGCGCGGCGCCCACGACGTGCTGGTGGACCCGTTCACGGACGCCGAGATCGCCGCCTCCGTGCGCTCGGCCGAGCGCACGGGGCTGCTCCAGGCGGAGCTCCGCGACCGCGCGGAGCAGCTCGAGCGGCTCGCCTACAGCGACGTGCTGACCGGGCTCGCCAACCGGCGCTTCCTCCAGCGCCAGCTCGCGGCCATGGTGAGCAGCGCCCGCCGCCACGGCCGCCCGTTCTCGGTCGCGCTGGTCGACGTGGACCGCTTCAAGGCGATCAACGACCACCACGGCCACGGCACCGGCGATGCGGTCCTGGTCGAGCTCGGCAGGCGGCTCGGCAGGCGGCTGCGCACGGAGGACCACCTCGGCCGCTTCGGCGGCGAGGAGTTCCTGGTGCTGCTCCCCGAGACCGGCGCGAACGACGCCGCGGCGGTCGGCGAGGCGCTGCGCCGGGAGGTGGCGGGCCGGCGGTTCGAGGCCGACGAGGCCGAGCTTGCCCTGACGGTGAGCGTCGGTTGGGCGACGCTGGGCGACGAGAGCCCCGACGAGCTGCTCTGGCGGGCCGACCAGGCGCTGTACCGCGCCAAGCGCGAGGGCCGCGACCGCGTGTGCGGCGCGGCGTCCGTGGTCCCCGCCCGCTGACGCGGGCGGCGGGTACCCTCGACACCCGTGATCGAGGGCCTCGTGGACACGATCGAGCAGCGCTTCGCCGACCTGGAGCGGCAGATGGCCGATCCCGCCGTCGTCGGCGATCGCCGGCGCTTCGCCGAGGTTGGCCGCGAGTACCACCAACTCGAGCAGGCGGCGCAGCTGGCCGCCCGCTGGCGCCACGCGCGGTCCGACGAGGAGGGCGCCCGCGAGCTCGTCGACGAGGGCGAGGAGATGCGCGAGGAGATGGACGCGGCCCGGGCCGAGCGCGAGCGTCTCGAGGAGGCGATCCGCCTGGCGATGGTCGAGCGCGACCCCAGCGACGACAAGGACGTGATCGTCGAGATCCAGGGTGGCGCGGGCGGCGAGGAGGCGGGCCTGTGGGCCGGGGACGTCTACCGGATGCTCTCGAAGTACGCCGAGCGCCGGGGCTTCCGCTCCGAGTCGCTCGAGCTGGGCGACGGCAAGTACACCTTCGCGATCAAGGGCGACGGCGCCTACTCGGTGTTCAAGTTCGAGGGCGGGACCCATCGCGTGCAGCGCGTCCCCGTGACCGAGTCGCAGGGGCGGATCCACACGTCGACCGCCACGGTGGCGGTCCTTCCCGAGGCGGAGGAGGTCGACGTCCAGGTCGACCCCAACGACCTCCAGATCGACGTCTACCGCTCGTCTGGACCGGGTGGGCAGTCGGTCAACACGACCGACTCCGCGGTGCGGATCACCCACAAGCCGTCCGGCATCGTCGTCTCCATGCAGGACGAGAAGAGCCAGCTGCAGAACCGCGAGAAGGCGATGCGCGTGCTGCGCGCCCGCATCCACGAGCAGGCGCTGGCCGAGCAGCAGGCCGAGCTGGCGGCCGACCGCCGCGCGCAGGTGGGCACCGGCGAGCGGGCGGAGAAGATCCGCACCTACAACTTCCCCGAGGGGCGCGTGACCGACCACCGGGTCAAGCTCACCAAGCACAACCTGCCCCAGGTGCTCGAGGGCGAGCTGGACGAGTTCAGCGACGCGCTGCAGGCCGAGGAGCGCCGCCGCCGGCTGGCCGAGCAGGCCGACGGCGGGGCGGCCGCGGCGGCCTAGTCGCCGGTGGCGGTGGATGCGCGGCACGCCGGTCCACGACGCGCTCGACGGCGCGGCCACCGCGATCGCCGCCGCCGGCTCGCCGACGGCGCGGCTCGACGCCGAGGTGCTGCTCGCCCATGTGCTCGGCGTCGAGCGGACGCGGCTGCACGTCGAGGACATCGAGGTGGAGGGCGCGGCGGTGCGCCGCTTCCAGGACCTGGTCCGGCGGCGGTCGGTCGGCCACGAGCCGGTCGCCTACCTCGTCGGGCGCCGGGGCTTCCGGCGGCTCGAGCTCGGGGTCGACCCGCGGGTGCTGATCCCGCGGCCGGAGACCGAGCACGTCGTCGAGGCCGTCGTGGAGCTGGCGCCGCCCGGCCGCCGGGTCGTCGACGTCGGGACGGGCAGCGGCGCGATCGCGCTCGCGCTCGCCGACGAGCGGCCCGACCTGGAGGTGTGCGGCAGCGACGTCTCCGCCGAGGCGCTGGAGGTCGCGCGGGCCAACGGCGCGCGCCTGGGCCTGGTGGTCGTCCTGGGCGCAGGCCGACCTCGTCCCGGCGGGCGGAGTGGGACGTGGTGGTCGTCCAACCCGCCCTACGTCGCGACCGGGGACGCGCTGCCGGCCGACGTCCGCGACCACGAGCCCGCGCAGGCGCTCTTCGCGGGCGACGACGGCCTCGCGGTGCTGCGGCGGCTCGCCGAGGTGCGGGCGCCGCTGCTGGTGGTCGAGGTCGGCGCCGGCCAGGCGGCGGCCGTCCGCTCGCTGCTGCGCGCCGCCGGCTTCCAGGGCACCGAGCGCGCGCAGGGACCTCGCCGGGGTCGAGCGCGTGGTGGTGGGGTGGCGCTGAGCGACGACTTCGACCGCTGCATGCGGTCCGGCGGCGTGGCGGTCTTCCCCGCCGACACCGTCTATGGGCTCGCGTGCGACGCGCAGGACGCCCGGGCGATTGCGCGGCTCTACGCGCTCAAGGGGCGCCCGCCCGGCAAGCCGGCGGCGATCATGGTCTTCGCCGCCGTGGACCTGCCTCCGCTCGGCCCGCGGACGGCGGCGGCCGCCGCGGCGCTGCTGCCGGGTCCGGTCACCCTGCTGGTCCGCAGCGATCGCTACCCCCTCGCCGGCGGCGGTGGCGGGGTGCTCGGCCTGCGGTTCCCCGACGTGCCCCTGCTCGCCGGCGCGCGCGGCGTCGTGCTGCAGTCCAGCGCCAATCGCGCCGGCGGCCCGGACCCGCGCCGCCTGGACGACGTCCCGGCCGAGATCCGCGCCGGCGCGGACCTGCTCGTCGACGGCGGCGAGCTGCCGGGCACGCCTTCCACGGTGATCGACCTGACCCGCTACGACGACGGCGGGGCGTGGTCGATCGTCCGCGCCGGCGCGCTGACCGAGGCGGCGGTCGCCGACGCCCTGAAACCCCCGGACGTCGAGTGGACACCTCGCCGCGGATAGCGCGGTCAACCGTCCACTCGACGGGTGGAGGAGCACCGGCTCGGCTACGGTCGGGTGATCACGATCGACGAGGACATGGAGGAGCTGCAACGTGCGCATCGCGGTGGGGGCTGATCACGCCGGCTACGGCCTCAAGCAGCACGTCGTCGAGGCGCTTCGGGCCGCCGGGCACGACGTCGTCGACGTCGGCACCGACTCCGAGGAGTCGACCGACTACCCGCTGTTCGCAGAGCCGGCCTCCCGCATGGTCGCCGGCGGCGAGGCCGAGCGCGCCGTGCTGGTCTGCGGCTCGGGCGTCGGCGTGAGCATCGTGGCCAACAAGGTCGACGGCGTCCGCGCCGTCAACGCCCACGACGTCGGCGAGGCCTCGCTCGCCCGGCGCCACAACGACGTCAACGTCGTCACGCTCTCCGGTCGCCGGCTGGACGCCGAGCTCGCGGACGCCATCGTGGAGGCGTTCCTGGAGACGGCCTTCGAGGGCGGCCGGCACGAGCGCCGCGTCGAGCTGATCTCCGAGGTCGAGCGGCGCTGAGCGCCCAGAGCGCCGCGAGCACGATCGCCGGCGGCACGGTGGCCGGCAGGACGTCGTAGACCAGGAAGAGCTGGTCCCAGGCCAGCGAGACCGCCACCACGGCCAGCGCGGCCGCCACCCGCCGGCCGCGCTCCGCCGCCAGGATGCCGCCGACGACCGCCGCGGCGAAGAAGTCGCCGTAGCCGAGGCCCGCGGCGCCGAAGGACGCCGACTGCAGCCGCGGCAGCCCGAGGCCGGGCGCCGCGGCGACGAGCACGGCGTTCGGCGCCTGGAGGCTGTTCGAGAAGACGAGCACGGCGTCGACCGTCGCCATCGCGATGATCCCGAGCTTGAGCAGCGCCAGCGGGGCCGCGCCGGCGAGCAGGCGCCCCACGGCGACCGCCGAGCCCGCGATCAGCAGCGTCGCGGCGGCCTGCCCGGCGCGGTCGTGCGGCAGCGCCCAGGCGAGCGCGAGCAGCGGGGCGGCCAGGACGGCCAGCCACGGCCGCGCCCCGCGAGACGCCCAGCCGAGCGCCAGCGCGCACCCGGGCGGGACGAGCAGGAACGCGACCCAGGTGAGCACGTCGGCGGAGCCGGGCAGCGCCGCGATCGCGCCGACCGCGACCCCGATCGACAGCGGCAGGACGAGCGCCCAGGCGCCGCGCCCCGCGAAGCGGCGCAGCGGCGCCGGCAGGCCGGCCGCCGGAAGCGCCACGCACGCCGCCTGGGCGAGCGTCAGCGCCAGGGTGTCGGCCGAGAACCACACCGTGCCGATGGTGGCAGCCGCCGCCCGCCGCCGCTGGTACGCTCGCAGCGGTCGCCGTGACTGGCGCCTCGGGAGGAACGGACCTCCGGGAAGCGGCGACCTCGTTGCCGCCGCGCGCCTGGGCCACCCACCGTCTGCCGCCCGAGGAGGGACGCCCGATGACCGACCTGCCGCCCGACTTCTTCAACCGGCCCCTGGCCGACGTCGACCCCGAGGTCGCCGAGGTCCTGCGATCCGAGCTGGACCGCCAGCAGCGCACGCTGGAGATGATCGCCAGCGAGAACTTCGTGCCCCAGGCGGTGCTCGAGTGCCAGGGCAGCGTGCTGACCAACAAGTACGCCGAGGGCTACCCCGGGCGCCGCTACTACGGCGGCTGCGAGTTCGTCGACGTCGCCGAGCAGCTGGCGATCGACCGCGCCAAGGAGCTCTTCGGCGCCGAGCACGCCAACGTCCAGCCGCACGCCGGCGCGCAGGCCAACACCTCCGTCTACCACGCCCTGCTCGAGCCGGGCGACACGCATCATGGGCCTCGCGCTCGCCCATGGCGGCCATCTCAGCCACGGCATGAAGATCAACGTGTCGGGCCGGCTCTACGACATCGTCGCCTACGAGGTCGATCGCGAGACGAGCCTGATCGACATGGACGAGGTGGCGCGGATCGCGCGCGAGCGGCGCCCGAAGCTCCTGCTCGCGGGCTGGTCGGCCTACCCGCGCAGGCTCGACTTCGCCCGCTTCCGCGAGATCGCCGACGAGGTCGGCGCCCTGCTGATGGTCGACATGGCGCACTTCGCGGGGCTGGTCGCCGCCGGCCTGCACCCCAACCCGGTGCCCTATGCCGACGTCGTGACCACGACGATCCACAAGACGCTCGGCGGCGCCCGCGGCGGGATGATCCTGTGCCGGGCGGAGCACGCCAAGAAGATCGACTCCGCGGTGTTCCCCGGTCAGCAGGGCGGCCCGCTCGAGCACGTGATCGCGGGCAAGGCGGTCGCGCTGCGGATCGCGCAGTCCGAGGTCGTTCCGCGAGCGCCAGCAGCGCACCGTCGACGGCGCGCAGGCCGTCGCCTCCGAGCTGCTGGGCGCCGGCCACGGCGTCAACGTCCTCACCGGCGGCACCGACGTGCATCTCGTGCTCTGCGACCTGCGCGACTCCGAGCTCGACGGCAAGCAGGCGGAGGATCGCCTGCACGACATCGGCATCACCGTCAATCGCAACGCCGTGCCCTTCGACCCGCGCCCGCCGGCGGTCTCGTCGGGGCTGCGGATCGGCACGCCCGCGCTCGCGACCCGGGGCCTGTCGGTCGAGGAGCTGCGCGAGGTGGGCGACATCATCGCCACCGCGCTGACCCCCGCGTTCGCCGAGCGCCGCGGCGAGCTCGCCGAGCAGGTGGCGGCGATCGCCGACCGCCATCCGCTCTACGAGCAGCTGGGCGCCGGGACGGCTATCGCCTAGGCGCCGACGAGCTCGAGCCCGCGGGTGGCCCGCGGGCGGGCGTGCCGCGGTGCCGCGGGCTCCGCTGCGCCGCGCTGCGCCGCCTCGGCCGCGGTCGCGTCCTCGACGGCCCACGCGATGCGCTGGCAGAGAGCGCGGCGGAAGTGCTCGGTCACGAAGTCCTCGGCGGTGACGTGCTCGGAGTGGGCGGCCTCACCGGCCGGATCCTCGGTCACGACGACGATGCGCGGCATGGCTCCTCCAGACGACTCAGGGGGTGACGGCATGTGCGGGGCGGATGCTGCCCGAGGGGCCTCAAAACGACGTAAAGAAATCGTCATCGCGACCTCGGCCCCCCGCCGCGCGGGCCAGCACCGCCGCCATCCGCGCCGCCTGGCGGTCGGCGGCGTGCCCGGCCGCGGCCGCGCGGGCGGCGCGGTTGGGCGAGGGCAGCGCGGCCGCCCGGCGCAGGCCGTCGGCCAGCGCGGCCACGTCGAGCGGGTCGACGAGCACGCCGGCCTCCGCGGTGACGAACTCGGGCGGTCCGCCCTCGCGCGTCCCCAGCACCGAGCGTTCCATCGCCATCGCCTCCAGCGCCGCCTGCCCGAACGGCTCGAGCAGCGAGGGCTGGCAGAGCACGTCGCTGGCGGCGATCCACGACGGGACCTCGCGATGGGGGACGCGGCCGGCGACGTGAACCCGCTCGCGGCCCTCCAGCCGGGGGCGCAGCGGCCCGTCGCCGACGAACACGAGCGAGCCGTGCCCGAGCTCGGCGAACGCGTCGGCGAGCCGGATGACGTTCTTGCGCTCGACCAGCGAGCCGATGCAGACGAACCGCGGGTGCTCCCCTGGCCACGGTGCGCCCGTGACGCCGGGCGCGAACGCCTGCATGTCGACGCCGCAGTCGATGACCTCGGCGCGCACGCCCGTCAGCGCCTCCAGGCGCCCGGCGAGGTGCTCGGAGTTCGCGATCACGCCGGCGGCGCGGCGGACGACCGGCCCGGTGACCGCCCGGATCCCCGCCAGCCGCTCGGCGTTGAGGACGTCCTGGCCGTGGGCCATCACGACGACCGGGGCGCGCACGGCCAGCTCGGCGATCAGTCCGGTGGGAACGAGGAAGTGGGCGAAGGCGACGTCGGGGCGCGGGCGCCGCGCCGCCGCCGCGGCGAGGCGCAGGTACTTCGTCGGCGGGCCGCCGCGGCGGTCGAGGACCGCGCGGTCGACGTCGTGGCCGAGCCGCCCGAGCTCGCGGGCGCTCTGCGCGACGAACGCGCCGAGGTCGGGGTCGGCGGGCCCCGGCCACATCTGGCTGACGACGAGGATCCTCACCGTCGCGCCCGCCACCGGGCCGGGCGCGCCGTGCCTCCCTGATCGGTGGCGGGCCGCGGCGCGGGTCGGCCGCCCACCTGGAGGCTCACGCGAGGGCTCCGAGGATCATGTCCACCAGGACCCCCGGATCGCGTCGGGCGCCGGGAGCGTGCTCGGTGCGCTTGACGAGCTCGATCGCGCGGGGGTCGGTGAGCGAGCCGCAGACGGCCGGTGCGGATGAGCATCTCGTCGACCCCGCCGAGGCGACCGCCGAAGGTCGTGTACACCGGCGTGCCCAGGGCGACCGCCTCGCGGTTCATCGAGCCGCCCGGCCGAGACCACGACGTCCCCGAGCGCGACGGCGCTCTGGCCGTCGACCGCGCCCTCCGGGACGATCACCGAGGGCAGTCCGAGCTCGCGCACGTACCGGCGCTGGGCGGCCGTGCGGGGCAGGACGACCGCGTGCACGCCGGGGTCGGATCCCAGGTGCTCGAGCATCTGCGGGAACAGCGGGTTGGACTTGCGGTGGTAGAGCGACACGTCGGGCGGCGGGCGCACGATCACCGAGACCCGCGCCGGGTCGACGCCGAGACCGGCGAGGAGCTCGCGGTCGGGCTCGAAGTCCGAGAGGTAGTACTCCTCCTTGAGCCCGGGGTACTGCACGAGCTTGCCGGGCCCGACGCCGTAGCGGCGCAGCCGCTCCGGCGGGATCGCCTCGGGGACGATCACGCGCCGCGCCAGCCGGCAGCCGATGGTGTGCTGGATCGTCGCCCACTCGTAGTCGAACGTGTCGACCGCCGGGATCCCGAGCGAGCGGGCGACGAGGGCGAGGTCGTTGGAGCCGTGTCCGACGGCGAGGTCGAACCGGCGCGGGCGGGCCCAGCGTCGCAGCGCCCCCGTGCGCCGGACCAGCGCGCCGAGCTTGCCCGCCCGCCCGGCGCCGCCGTGGGCACCGAAGGCCTCGGCCTCGAGCCCGAGGATCCGGCACAGCTCGAGCGTCTGGGCGTAGTCGCGGGCGGTGACTCGACCGTGTGCCCGCGCTCGCGCAGCCGCGCGACGATCGGGCGCATCACGACGGGATGCGCGGAGGCGGTGAGGTCGACCCAGATCCGCATGTGCGGTGTGCAGTGTGACGCGGCGTTCGGCCCTACGGCGGCCGGCGACGGCTGCGAGACTAGGCGCCACGATGACCAGCACCGGATGCGATGCGCTGTTCGCGGGGCTCGTGGCGCTCGCGGTCACCGTGGCGCTGACGCCCGCTGACCTCGCGTCTCGCGCGGCGGGTCGGCGCGGTCGACGAGCCCCGCGGGCGCGGGCTGTCGGACCGTCCGACGCCGCGTCTGGGCGGCGTGGCGATCTTCGCGGGCGGCGCTGACGGCGATGCTGCGTGGCTGCCGGGCACCGAGCCCTGGCGGGCGTGCTGGTGGGCGCCGCGATCGATCACCGTGGTCGGCGCGATCGACGACGTCGTGGACCTGCCGCCGTGGGTGAAGCTCGGCGGGCAGACGCTGGCCGCCGCGCTGTTCGTCCACGAGGGCGGGCGGGTCGAGAGCTTCACGCTGCCGTTCATCCACCGCGTGGACCTCGGCCAGTGGGGCGGGCCCGTGACCGCTCTCGGGCTGATCGTCATCATGAACGCCGTCAACTTCTCCGACGGCGTCGACGGCCTCGCGGCCGGTGTCTGCGCGATCGGGGCGGCGTCGTTCGCGATCATCGCCTTCGACATCCCGCGGCGCCACCGCGGGCGTGCTGTCGGCGATCGTCGCCGGAGCGGCGCTGGGCTTCCTCGTGCACAACTTCCACCCGGCGTCGGTCTTCATGGGCGACAGCGGCTCGAACCTGCTCGGCTTCCTGCTCGGCTGCGTCGCGGTGCTCGGGACGGTCAAGACCCACGCCCTGATCGCGCTCGTCGCGCCGCTGCTGATCCTCGCGGTGCCGTTCCTCGACACGACGTTCGTGGTGCTCAAGCGGATGAAGTACCGCCGGCCGGTCTACCGTGCCGACGCCAACCACTTCCACCACCGATTCAGCCGCATCGGGTTCAGCCAGCGGCGCACGGTGCTGTACCTCTACGCCTGGACGCTGATGCTCGGCGGCCTCGCGATCGCGCTGCGCTTCATCCCCTACTCCGACAAGCACGGCCACCTCCACGCGGGTTGGTCGGCCGTCATGGCGGCGATCTTCCTGCTGGCGCTGGGCGCCAGCGTCTACCTCGTCTACGTGCTCGAGATCCTCAAGCTGCGCAGGCGCTTCCGCCGCGAGACCGCCGAGCGGGTCGCCGAGCGGATCGAGACCGGCGAGTTCCAGGCCGTCGGCCGCCCCTGACGGGCTCCACACGGCCTCCACACGCTCCGCGCAGCGCCTCCACGGACGCCCGCCAGCATGGTCACCACGAGGTCACCACAAGCAAGGAGGCGCAAGATGCGTCAGGTCAGCCACAGGATCATCGTCGGGGCCGTCGCGGCCTCGATGGCGCTCGGCGCCGGTGCCGCCGTGGCCGCCACGGGCGACCAGCCCACCTGCCCGTACGGCAACGTGCCGCAGGCTGGGCAGGCCGACCGCCCGTCCACGACCGGTTCCCAGCAGCGCCTGCGCGAGCGCGACGGGACCGGCCCGCGCCACGCCCAGCGCTCCCAGAGGAGCGCCAAGCGAGGAGGCGACCGCCTCCAGGCGCGTGACGGCACGGGCCCGCACCACGCCGCGATCGTCGCCCAGCGCACCAGCTGAGCGCCCGAGGGGCCCGCTCCCGGTGGGGCGGGCCCCTCGGCATTCTCGCGCCGCACTCCGTAGTAGGCGCCGATGCCGGAAGACGCCCGGGACGCGACCCTGACGGTCATGGCACCGCTGGTCCTCGTCGTCGAGGACGAGCGAAGATCCGCGACCTCGTCCGCCGCTACCTCGAGCGGGCGGGCTCGAGGTGCTGACCACGGGCTCCGGGGCCGAGGCGCATCACGATGGCGCTCGACGCGCGGCCCGACCTCGTCGTCCTCGACCTGCGGCCTGCCGGACGTGCCCGGCGACGAGGTCGCGCGCGAGGTGCGCGGCGGCGTCCGACATGCCGATCCTCATGCTGACGGCGCGATCCGGCGAGAACGACCGCATCGCGGGGCTCGAGCTGGGTGCCGACGACTACGTGACCAAGCCGTTCAGCCCGCGCGAGCTCGTGCTGCGCGTCCGGGCGATCCTGCGGCGCGGGCCGCGCCGGCGACGCCCGCGTCGGCACCGCGGTCCTTCGGTGGCGGAGCAGCTGCGTCATCGACGAGGCCCGCCACGAGGGCGACGGTGCGCGGGCCGGACGGTCGAGCTGACCCCGACGGAGTGGGGGCTGCTCACCGCGCTGGCCGACGCCCGGGCGGGTCTACTCGCGCTACGAGCTGATCAACCGCGTGCGCGGCTACGAGTTCGAGGGCTACGAGCGGACGATCGACTCGCACGTCAAGAACCTGCGGCGCAAGATCGAGACGGACCCGCAGCGCCCCGGATCGTCGCAGACCGTGCTCGGCGCCGGCTACAGGCTCGGCCTGCGCCGCGATGCTACCGGCCGACGGCTCGCTGCGTCACGGCTGGCGCTCGCCTTCGCCGCCGTCGCCGTCGCCGCCGTCGCGGTGCTGGCGCCGGCGATGGTGCTCGGCGCCCGCAGCGAGACGTCGGCGCTGGCCCGAGCGCCAGCACGCGTCGACGGCGGCCTCCGTCGCCGGGGAGCCGCTGCGCACCTACGCGCGCGCCGGGGGCTGGCGCGCGCGCCGCCTCCGGGCGCGCTCGCGGTGGCACGGCGGGCGGGGCGGCGTGCTCGTCGTCCGTGACGCCGCCGGGCGCGAGGTGGCGAGCGCGACGGCCGGGCCTCGGCCCGGGACGCGGTGTCGGGCCGGGGGGCGCCGCGGCAGACGCGTCAGCGTGCGGTTCACGTCGCGGGCATCCGGGTCGGGACCGTCGAGCTGCACGTGGCCGGCCGGCTGACCCCGGCCGAGCGGCGCGCTGCGCGACGGCGCTCGGCCGGCGGGCGCTCCTGGGCGGCCTCGCCGCCATCGCCGTCGCGCTCGCCGGTCGCCGCTCCTCGTGGCCCGCCAGCTCGGCCGGCCGCTGCGACGCATTGCCCGCGCGCCGTCCGCCGCCTGCGGGCCGGTGACCCTCGGCGCGGGCCGGCGGCTCCGGCAGCCGGGGGAGCTGGGCGAGCTCGCGCGGGCCTTCGACGAGATGGCGGCGGCCCTCGAGCGCGACGAGCGGGTGCGGCGGCGAGCTGGTCGCCGGCCTGCGCGCACGAGCTTCGCACCCCGGTCACGGTCCTGCGCGGCAAGCCTCGAGGAGCTCATCGACGGCATCGAGGACGCGGACCCCGAGCGCCTCGCCTCGCTGCACGAGGAGGTCCTGCGGCTCGACGCGCTGGTCTGCGACCTCGACGCCATGGTGCCGCGCGGATGTCGCCTCGCTGCGCCTGGATCGCGGGCCGCTCGATCTGGCCGAGGTCATCGGCCGCGAGCTGGAGGCCGTCCGCCCCCAGTTCGCCTCGAAGGGGCTCGAGCTGCGCGCCGAGCTGCCCCGGCGTGGGTCGTCGGCGACCGTGCCCGGCTCGGGCAGGTCGTCGCCAACCTGCTCGCCAACGCGCTGAAGTTCACGCCCGCGCCGGGAACGGTGACGGTCGTGCTGCACGGCTCCACCAACGGAACCGTCCTCGAGGTCTGCGACACCGGCCCGGGCGTCGCGGTCGCCGAGCGCGAGCGGATCTTCGAGCGCTTCGCCCGCGGCGGCGCCGCGACGGGCATCGCCGGCCGCGGGATCGGGCTCGCCGTGGTCGACGAGCTCGTCCGCGCCCACGGCGGGACGGTCGAGGCCGGCGTCGCCCCGGGCGGCGGCGCCGCGTTCCGCGTCGCGCTCCCGGCGGCGGGGCGCCCCGATCAGCCGTAGACGCCGCGGACCCAGATGCCGACGAGCGCCTCGACGGTCTCGTCGGTCGCGAACGGAGCCTGCACGAGCCGCTGGTAGAAGGCCCGCTCGGTCATCCAGACGAGCGCGAAGGCGGTGGCGGCAGCGGGCATCGCCGGCGCGAGGCCGGCCATCTGCTCGGCCTCGATGCGCTGGCGTGTCGCGTCGATGAAGCGCCCCAGCAGCGAGCGCCAGAAGCCGGCGACCTCCTCGTCGTAGGTCGAGACCTCGACGATCACGCGCAGCAGCGCGCTGTGCTCCTCGTAGAGCGCGGCGATCTTCGCGAGCGCCTCGCGCATGTCGCTCTCGGGGTTGTCCTGGCCCGAGTACCAGCGGTCGGCCTCCGCGTAGAGCTGCTCGTTGACCTCCTCGGTCAGGCGCATCAGCAGCTCGCGCTTGTCGCGGAAGTAGAAGTAGAAGGCGGTGCGGGAGATGCCGGCGGACGTCGCGATGCGCTCGATCCCGAGGTCGGCCCAGCTGACGCCCTCGGCGAGCAGCTCCTCCGTCGCGCGCAGCACGGCGGCCTGCACGGCGGCGCGCTTCGGCGTGGCGGTGGTCTCCGCGTCGCTCCCCATCGCCGCGCAAGCGTAGAGCCGCGCGCGGCGCGGCCCCGGTCCGCCCGGGTCCGGGAGCAGGCTTGACACGGTGTCAAACCATCGCTTGACTGCCGCCATGGCCAATCTGCTCGAACTCACGTCACAGGGGGACGTCGGGACCATCGCCGACGACTCCAGGCTCGGCGCCCGCGGGACCGCGATCAAGCTCATGGATCCGCAGCAGCTCTACGAGCTGTGGGAGCGCCAGCCATGGAGCGCCCACGCGATCGACCTCTCGCGCGATCGCGAGGACTGGCAGGCGCTGTCTGAGGACGACCGCGGCCACATCGCCTGGAACCTCAGCTCGTTCTTCATCGGCGAGGAGCGGGTGACCACGCAGTTCACGGGGCTCGTGGCCGCCTACGAGTCGCAGTCCGAGGAGGCCTTCCTGACCACCCAGCAGGTCGACGAGGCGCGCCACGCCCAGCACTTCAACCGCTTCTACGAGCAGGTCGTGGGCTACGACGGGACGTTCGAGGAGCGCCTGCAGCGCGCCCGCGAGGATCTCAACGACGCCTTCCTCGTCCTCTTCGACGAGCACCTCGTCGAGGCGTGCGACCGGCTGCTGGCAGACCGCACCGACCGCGAGGCGAAGGTCGACTTCGTCACGACCTACCACATGATCATCGAGGGGACCCTGGCGCTGACCGGCCAGCACTTCATCACCGACCACTTCGAGAAGCGCGGGATCTTCCCCGGCTTCACCGAGGGCTTCCGCAACATCTCCACCGACGAGCACCGCCACGTCGCCTACGGCACGTGGTACCTCCAGCAGGCCGCGCGCGACCCGGCCCTGCGCGAGCGGATCCGGGCGAAGCTGCTCGAGCTGATCCCGATCGCGGCCGGCGTGCTCGTCCCGCCCGGGGCCGATCCCGAGCACTTCGAGATCCTGGGCTACAGCTCCGAGGAGACCAACGAGTTCGCGTTCCGGGCACTGACCCGGCGGCTGAAGGTGATCGGCGTGTCGCTCGCGCCCGACGCGGAGGGCGCCGCCGCGTAGACCGCGCGAGGGCGGCGCGACTTCCGGGATCCGGGGGTGTCATTACCCTCGGATCCCGGATGCACGTCAGCCGCTACGGACAGCTCGAGGCGTTCACCACGCTCGACGGGTCGGAGATCCGCGAGTGGGCCGGGGCGGTGTCGCTCCCCGCCGCCAACCAGAGCCTCGCCGAGGCGACCGTGCCGGTGGGCGCGGCGACCGCCGAGCACCACCACCGCGCGACCGAGGAGCTCTACCTCGTCACCGCGGGCACGGGCCGCCTGCGGATCGACGGCGAGGAGCGCGACATCGGGCCCGGCGACTGCGCGCTGATCCCGCCCGGCGCGGCCCACTCCGTCGCCAACACCGGCGCCGAGCCGCTGCGCATCCTCTGCGCGTGCGCCCCGGCGTACTCCGATGACGACACGGTGATGACCGGATGAGGCGGGCGGTCGCGCTGCTCGTCGCGCTGGCTGCGCTCGCTCTCCCGGCGAGTGCCGGCGCGCTCGTCCTCGGCATCGCCGACCAGAAGCCCGACATGTTCTCCGATGCCCGCTTCGCGTCGCTCGGCATCCGCTACGCGCGCATGACCGTGGGCTGGGACGCGCTGACCGACGATGCCGAGACCCGGAGCATCGACCGCTGGCTGTTCTTCGCCCGGCTCGCACACGTCGAGCCCCTGATCAGCTTCGAGCACTCGAACCTCGACGGCCGCCGCCGCGTCCTGCCCCGCCCCGAGCGCCTCCGCTACGAGTTCCGGCGCTTCCGTGCCCGCTACCCCTGGGTGACCACGTTCGCCGCCTGGAACGAGGCCAACCACTGCGGCGAGCCGACGTGCCACCGCGCGACGCTCGTCGCCGCCTACTACAACGCCATGCGCAGCGAGTGCCCCGAGTGCCGGATCATCGCGGGGGAGGTGCTCGACATGCCCAACATGGTCTCCTGGGTCAAGCAGTTCCTCAGCAAGGCGCGCGGCACCGTCCGCTACTGGGGGCTGCACAACTACCTCGACACCAACCGCGAGCGGACGATCGGGACCCGCCGGCTGCTGGAGGCGACGCACGGCAGCCAGATCTGGTTCACCGAGACCGGCGGCATCGTGCACCGCCGCAACCGCAGCAAGATCACGTTCCCCGAGTCCCCCGAGCACGCCGCCGAGGCCACCCGCTGGCTGTTCCATCGGCTGGTGCCGCTCAGCCGCAAGATCACCCGCGTCTACCTCTACCACTGGAACGCGGGCGGCGACGACGCGACGTGGGACTCCGCGCTGATCGACGGGCAGGGCATCCCGCGCCCGGCGCTGGCGGTCCTGACCGCCGAGGCGCGACGCCTCGCCCAGCGCAGGCGCTCGCGATCCCCCCGATGACCGGGGAGGAGGGGCGCGGCGAGATGCGGCCCCGCCGGCAGCGCTCGCGGGGCTTCAGGCGGGGTCGCGCGGAGGCTGGAGCTCCTCGCGGTGGCCGAGGCGCAGGGCGTTGACGACGGCCCCGGCGAGCAGGATCAGCGCCACCGCGTAGAACCAGACGAGCACGATCAGGATGAAGACGTAGGTCCCGGTGAACGTGCTGAGCACCGACTCGGAGAGGTAGAGCGGGAACACGTAGGCGACGATGGTGATCGCCGCGGTGGCGATCGACGCGCCCGGCCACACGCCCCGCCACCGCACGGGCTCGTTCGGGACGGCGCGATAGACGAGCGCGAGGATCGCGAACAGCGCCACGAGCTCGATCAAGAGCGTCAGCGCGTAGGTGGTCCGCGGGGCCGCGAGGCCGAACGGGAGGCGATCGGCGCCACGGACGACGGCGCTCTGGAGCGCCGGGAGCCCGACGGTGGAGGCGAAGAGCGCGACGACGACGAGCAGCATCGCCAGCGCGAAGCGCTTCTGCTGGACCCACGAGCGGCACGGCGAGTGGTAGATCCGGCAGAAGGCGGTGTCGAGCGCCCCCCAGAACGACGCGCCGATCCAGATGCTCGACAGCAGCGCCGCGATGCCGATCGTCGTCGACGATCGCCGGATGCTGTCGAGCAGGCTCGCGAGGTCGTGGCCCTGTGTCCCGGGGAGGATCCGGTGCAGGTCGGAGATGACCGACGCCTGCACGTCGGGCGAGCTCACGACGCGGCCGAAGATGAAGAGGACCAGCAGCGTCAGCGGCAGCAGCGACAGCAGCAGGTTGTAGGCGACCATCCCGGCGAGGCCGGTCACACCGTCGCGGTACGCCTTGTTCCAGAAATCGCGCAACGCGCGGCCCGCCATCGCCGGACTATCCCAGCTATCCTCGCCGCCGAGCGATGAGGCCCGCTCGCCGCCGCTCCGGCGCGAACCGCGACACGATCGCTGATGGCTTCTGCGAGAAGCAGCGCTCGTGGAAGCCCCGTGACCCCGCCCCGGACCAGATCTGCCGCGCCGCCCGACCGCCGGGAGCTGGTCGCCGTCGCCGCCGGCGGCGTCATCGGCGCGCTCGGGCGGGCCGAGCTGGTCGACGCCTGGCCCGCCGCGCCGGGGGCCTGGCCGTGGGCGACCTTCGTGGCGAACCTCGCCGGGGCGCTCGCGCTCGGCTACCTCGTCACGCGCCTCCAGGAGCGCCTGCCGCTGTCGGCCTACCGCCGGCCGCTGCTGGGCACCGGCCTGTGCGGTGCGCTCACGACGTTCTCGACGATGCAGCTCGAGCTGTTGCGCATGCTCGACGACGGGGCGCTCGGCCTCGCTGCGCTCTACGCCGGCGCGAGCGTCGCGACCGGCTTCGCGGCCGTGTGGGCGGCCAGCAACGTGGTCCGGGCGACGGGGATCCGCCGGTGACGGCGCTCGTGGCGCTGGGGGTCGGCCTCGGCGGCGCGGTCGGCGCCGTCGCGCGGCTGCTCGTCGACGGCGCGGTCTCGGTCCGCACGCGCAGCTCGCTGCCGCTGGGAACGCTCGCGGTCAACGTCAGCGGCGCGTTCCTGCTCGGCGTGCTCGTTGGCGTGGCTCCGTCCGGCGACGTGATGCGGGCCGCCGGCACCGGCCTGCTGGGCGGCTACACGACGTTCTCGACGTGGGCGCTCGAGTCGCACCGGCTCGCCGAGGACGGCGAGCTGCCCGAGGCCGCGGCGAACTTCGCGGTCAGCCTGCTGGTCGGGGTCGCCGGCGTGGCGGCCGGCCGCGCGCTCGGAGGGCTCGCATGACGCCGGCGCTCAAGCTCAGCGTCCACTTCGGCGAGCGCGACCGCGTCGCCGGCGGGTTCACCGCCGATGCGCTGCTCGACGCCTTCGCGCGGCTCGAGCTGCGGGCGAGCGTCCTGCTGCGCGGCGTCGAGGGCTTCGGGCTGCGCCATCCGCTGCGGACCGCCCGGTTGCTCACGCTTTCGGAGGACCTGCCGATGCTCGCGATCGCGGTCGACGCGCCGGACCGCATCGAGGCCGCGCTCGAGGAGGTCGGCCGCCTGTCCCCGAACGGCCTCGTCACGCTCGAGCGCAGCCGGCTCGTCGACGCCGCCGGAGGCGTCCCGGCGCTGAGCCCGAACGACGAGGCCAAGCTCACGGTCTACGCCGGGCGCCGCTGGCGCGGGGGGCGCCGCGCGGCGCATCTCGACGTGGTCGCCGCGCTTCACGACCACGGCGTCGCCGGAGCCACGACGCTGCTGGGCGTCGACGGGACCCTTGGCGGGCGCCGCGCACGGGCGCGGTTCCTGTCGGCCAATCGCCACGTGCCGACGATGACGATCGCCGTCGGCGGGGCCGCGCGCGTCGTGCGGGCCCTGGGCGACGTCCACCGGCTGGCGCCGGATGCGGTGACGACGCTCGAGCGGGTCCGGGTCTGCAAGCGCGACGGCGCGTGGCTGGCGGCGCCCTGGGACGTGCCCGACCGCGACGCAGACGGGCTTGGCCTGTGGCACCGGCTCACGGTGTACACCGGCGAGCAGAGCCGCAACGCCGGGGTCGCGCTGCCCCTCTACGCGGAGCTGATCCGCGCGCTGCGCGGCGGCGGCGCCCTCGGCGCCACCGCCGTCCGCGGCATCTGGGGCTATCACGGCGACCACCGCCCGCACGGCGACACGCTGCTCCAGCTGCGGCGCCGCGTGCCGGTGCTCGTGGTCTGCGTCGACCGCGCGTCGCGGACCGCCGAGCTGTTCGCGATCGTCGACCGGCTCACCCGCGGCGACGGCCTCGTCACGAGCGAGCTCGTTCCCGCGTTCCGGGCGGGAGCCCTGCCCGATACGGTCGGCGGGCTCCGGCTCGCGCGACCGCCCGGGCCGGCGTTTGGCGATCCGGCCGTCGGGGAGGACCCCGGAAGATGAAGTTGGCAGACGAGGACTTCGAGGTCGACCTCGAGGCGCATGACAACGACCTCTGGGTCCTGCCGCGCGGGGAGCTCGACCTCGCCGGTGCTCCCGAGCTGGCGGAGGCCCTGCGGCTCGCCCTGGCCAGCGACGCGCGGCAGATCGTGGTCGATCTCCGCGGCCTGCAGATGCTCGACTCGACGGGGCTGCGCGTGCTGCTGGAGGCGCAGGCCGGGGAGGGCGGCGCGCGCATCAGCTTCGTTCCCGGCAACGACATGGTCCAGAGGGTCTTCCGGGTCAGCGGCCTGCTCGAGGAGCTGCCGTTCCGCCCCGCCGGCGACTGACTATCGTCGGGCGACGGTGTCCGGCTCCGACCACCACCATCACCATCACGCGGTCTCGCCCGACGCCGACCAGGGCCGTCTCGCGATCGCGCTCGGGCTCATCGTCGGCTTCATGGTCGTCGAGGTCGCCGTCGGCGCGATCACCGGCTCGCTCGCGCTGCTGTCCGACGCCGCGCACATGCTCACCGACGCGGGCGCGATCGGGCTCGCGCTCGTGGCCGCCCGGCTCGCCCGCCGGCCGGCATCCGGCCAGATGACCTTCGGCCTCAAGCGCGCCGAGGTCCTCTCCGCGCAGTTCAACGGCGCGTCGCTGCTGGTCATCGGCCTGCTGATCGTCTACGAGGGCGTGCGCCGGCTGATCTCGCCGCCGGACGTGCCCGGGATGCCGCTGCTCGTCGTCGCGCTCGTCGGAGTCGTCGTCAACCTCGCGGCGACGTGGACGCTCTCGCGCGCCGAGCGCCGCAGCATGAACGTCGAGGGCGCCTTCCAGCACGTGCTGACCGACCTCGCCGCGTTCGCGGCCACCGCGGTGGCGGGCGCGGTCATCCTGATCAGCGGCTTCGATCGCGCCGACGGCATCGCGGCGCTGCTCGTCGCCGCGCTGATGCTGCGGGCCGCCTACGGGCTGCTGCGGGCCTCCGGCCGCGTGTTCCTCGAGGCGGCGCCCGAGGGCATGGACGTCGAGGCGATCGGGCGCGCGATGGCGGCCAGCGCCGGGGTCGCCGAGGTTCACGACCTCCATGTCTGGGAGGTCACGACCGGCTTTCCGGCGCTGTCGGCACACGTGCTCGTCGGCGGCGGCGACGACTGCCACGCCGTGCGGCGCGACCTCGAGCGGCTCCTGCACGACCGCTTCGAGCTGACGCACACCACGCTCCAGGTCGACCACGAGGGCGGCGAGCTGCTCGAGATCGAGCGGCCCGAGCAGCGGCGCACGACGCCGTAGGGCTCAGCAGGGACCGAAGCCGAGGTCGTAGATCGCGCGCCGGGGGACGCCGGACGCCGTGCAGAAGTCGTTGGTGCCGAGGAATCGCACGCTCCAGGAGCCGGCCCGCCCGCGCAGGAGCATCGACCCGCCGACGCCGCTCGAGCGCTGCTCGACCTCCGCGGCCGCGTAGCGATACGTCCCCGTGACGTTCGAGACGCGGATGTGCGAGACGGTCCAGCCCGTGTCGCCGAGCGACCCCAGCGCGGCCGCGCTGATCGCGCGCGCCTCGCTCGTCGTCGCACTGCGCGGCGCGAGGATCGTCAGGCGCGTGGTGGCCTTCATGCGGCACGACTGGCGGCAGGCGAGCACGACGTAGCGCCCGGGGGTCGCTGTCGCCGGCAGGCGGAAGCGCTTGCGGATCCTCCCGCTCGCCGTGGTTCGCGTGCTCGTGAAGCGCTGCGCCTCGCTGTTGGCCGGGCCGATCAGCAGGAGCACGGTTCTGCGCGCCGGCCAGTGCGCTCCGGTGAACGTCACGAGCTGGCCGCGCGTCGCGCGCGAGGGGGAGGCCTTCAGGGTCCGCGCGGCCGCCGGGGCGGCGGCGGGCACGGCCAGCGAGAGGCAGACGGGCAGGAGAAGGGCGCGGATGGTGGTCATGAGCTCCACCTCAGGGAGTCGAGGGCCTGCGTGCAGGCCGTGGCGATCGCATCCCGCTGCGCGGAGGTCGACTGGCACTCGACGAGCCAGCTCGCGCCCGCGCCCGAGAAGCCGTAGATCACCGAGCGCAGCCCGCGGTCGGAGCCGCTGGCGTCGCCGACGGTGATGGCGACCATGGGGATCCCGGCGTGGCGCTCGCGGGCGGTCGAGAGCACCGCGTCGCCGAGCGTGCGGCGCGCCTGGCGCTCGAGCGCGGCGACGCTCATCTCGGTGTCGCCGTTGCGCCGCACCGCCAGGTAGCTGTCGGCGTCGGGCCCGACGACCTCGAGCGCGTTGGCCGCCGCGACGCTGGCGTCGGTCGCCTCGCGGAACTCGACCGGGTACCGAAACGTGAACGGGACGCCGGTCGCCCGCATGGTCTTGTGCCCGACGGCGATCCCGCCCTTGGTGTCGACCGAGACCGAGGTACCGCAACCCGCGAGGGCCAGGGCGGCCCCCGCGGCGAGCAGGACAGGGATCCTCCGCGCGGGCATGGCTCCACGCTACGCCCGGGTGCCCGCGCGCACATGCGGGCGGTCCACGGATGCGGATCGGTACTTCCCCGGGACGCGCCGGCGCGGGCCTAGGAGCCGGTGACCTCCGGCTCGGGCGCGGGGGCGTCCTCGGGCGCGTCCTCGCCCGAGCCGCACCCTGCGACCGCGACGGCGACGCGCTCGGCCCGGCCGTTGATGGCGTCGCGGTCGCGGTCGGTCCTCGCGGCGCCGAGCGCCGGCTCGGCGATCGCGCGGGCGGCGTCGAGGATCGGGGGCAGGCGCTCGAACGCGGCGGCCTCGTGGGCGGCGCGCGCCACGGCGGCGAGGCCCTCGAGCAGCGCTCCGGCGACGCGCGCATCCGTGTGGGCATAGCGCGAGACCTGCACGAACCCCACCTCGAGGAAGTCCTCGAAGGCGGTGCGGTGGACGACGAGCTCGAGCGCGCCGGCGCGGCGGACCTCGGGGGGCAGCGCCCGGGCGCCGACGCGCTCGCAGATCGCCTGGATGTAGCGGATCGTCGTCCAGGCGGTCGACGGGTCGTTGATCGAGGGCGACATCGCCTTGGTGGCGATGTCGGCGAGCTGGCGCACGCCGTAGAGCGGGTCCTGGCCGACGTCGCGCGAGGAGCCGATCACGACCGCCGAGCGGACGGCGCGCCGGAGCCTTCCCTCGCCGGCGTCGGCCCAGACCTCGGCCAGCGGGTCGGCGAGGGTCACGAAGTCGCCGGGGGCCACCGGGATGTGGATGCGCGCAGCCCTGCCCCGGAGGTGCGCGGGCAGGTCGTCGAGCACCACCGACTGCACGTAGCCCGGCCTGGCGGGGAGGATGCGCCGCGGCTCGCCCCCGCGGCGCCAGCGGGCGAGGTTCGCGCCGGGGTCGGCCTCGTGCGTCGGCGTCGCCGAACGCGGCGGGGTAGAGGCGGTTGACCGACGACAGGGTCGCGCGCGAGATGCCTGCCGCGATCTCCGAGACCTGGATGAACTGCGCCATGTGGTGGATGAAGCCGAGCAGGACGGCGAGCGTCAGCAGTCCGAGGAGGATCGCCAGCGAGACGCTCAGCGTGGGGACGAACGCCGACTGGCCGGTGCCCTCCCCCTGGATCTCGCGCAGCACGATCAGCGCGTAGCCGAAGGTGCCGAGGAACACGCCGGCCATCACCTGGACGATGCGGTCGGCGAGGAAGGTCCGCAGCGCGCGCGGCGAGAACTGCTGGGAGACCAGTTGGAGCGCGACGATCGTGATCGAGAAGCTCACGCCGGCGATCCCCGCGACCGATGTCGCGATCACGCTCAGCGTCGTTCGCGCCGCGGCCGCGTCCCCGGTGAAGATCAGGTCGAAGCCCCGCAGCCCGTGGCCTCGCTCGACGGTGCTGAGGACAGCCCCCAGCGCCACCAGGGCGACGCTGATCGTGCCCGGGACCAGCAGCAGCCCGTAGCGCAGGTTGCGCAACCGGGCGCGAAACCCTGCGACGAAGGCCAGGCGCATGTCAGGGGGGTACCCGCATCGCCGCAGATCGGTCGCGCGCCGCGGGCGCGGGAAGCCGCAGCCCGCCTGTCGGTTTCCCCGGATGCGGGGATCGCCGCCGCCGGGGCATGCTGTGGGCCCCGCGACGAGAGGACGCCCCGGTGACCGAAGCCCCCCAGACCAACGCCCCGCCGCCCGGACGGATCCCGCGCCGGCCGGACGCCTTCTTCGTCCCCCGCCCGGTGGAGGGAGCCACGGGCCTGTTCGTCGTCGACGGCACGTGGGGCCACGTCAACCCGATGGTGCTCGCGTCCGGCGTCCGCACCGTGGGCGAGCTGGAGGTGGTCGAGCACGTCGAGGCGGGCGGGGCGCTGGTCGACAGCCGCCTGCCGGAGCATTTCGCCGCGGCAACGCTGCGGGGGGCGCGCAGCGTGCCGCACACCGAGACGGCGGCCCGGATCGGCGAGCTCGACCGCGACGCCGACACGGTGCTGTTCTGCAACGGGCCGCAGTGCTCGGCGACCCCCGACGCGATCCGCACGCTGCTCGACGCGGGGCATCCCGCCGAGCGGCTCCTGTACTACCGCGGCGGCATGCACGACTGGATCACGCTCGGCCTGCCGACGGTGCCCGGCGCGGCCGGGCGCTGAGCGCGTCGCTCCAGGTTTAGGTCCGACGTCGTGCGGAAAGCCAGAGGGTGTCCCTGCACCCGCGGGCCGATCCGGGAGGTTCCCCATGCGCACGCCCCGTCTCGCAGCTCTCGCTGTCGCAGCACTCACCACCGCCGCCCTGGCCGCTCCGGCCGCCGCGTCGGCGGCCAGCACGATCTCCGTCGCCGCCGATCCCAACGGCGGCAACCACGACCTGACGATCAGCGTCCTCGTCGACGCCGACCCGGCCGGGAAGCCCAAGGCGCAGACCGACACGCTCACCGAGGTGCTGCCCGGCGAGTTCGTCGACCAGCTCTCCCAGTTCGGGACCTGTGACGCGAGCAAGCTCGACAACACCGACGGCCCGACGGCCGCGAACTGCCCCGACCGCTCGTCGATCGTCGGCGTCGGCCGGGTCGCCGCGCGCGAGTCGAGCGGGACGAACTTCACCAGCGACCAGGGCTACATCGTCCACACGGGCGAGAACAAGCTGGCCTTCTGGTGGCACGAGACCCGGGCCGGCGGCGCCGGCCAGCGCAGCGGCGTGATCCCCGCGACCGTCAGCAAGGGCGCCGCGCCGTTCGGCCCCGTCGTGGCGTTCGACACCACGACGCTGCCCACGGGCGCGCTGCTGCAGCGCCTCGACCTCAACTACCTGCGCGGCTCGAACGGCATCGCGCCGTTCGCGGCGACGAGCTGCGGCGGCGGCGGGTGGACGTTCGGCGCACAGCTCGGCTACGCCGGCACCACGCCCCCCGACGAGCAGGTCACGACGACGGCGCCCTGCGGTCCGGCCGCGCCGCCGCCGACGCCGGTGCAGGCACCTGAGCCCTCCAAGCTCCAGCTCGCCCGGGCCACGATCTACCGGGCCGATCGCCGGATCTCGATCCTCGCGCCGATCACCGCGCGTGCGTCGGGTGACGTCGACATGGACCTCTACGCCGCCGGCCGCCACCACGACTGGAAGGCGCCGGTCGACTCCCAGAACGGGCGCGTGCGCGACACGGAGTCGATCCCGTCGCCGCAGGCCGACCTCGGGACAGGGATCCTGACGATCCACTACCCCGGCGATCCCGACACGCGGCCGCAGACGGTCCGGCTCCGCGCCGCCAACACCAAGGCGTTCCTGGACGCCGATCGGCCGACGATCGAGAACGGCCACCTCAAGGACCAGGGGACGATCTCCTCGAAGGCCCGCGGCGTCGTCCGCGTCCAGCTCGAGTACTACTCGAACGGCCAGACCACCACGCTCGAGCACTACGCGCGCATCTCCGGCGGCCAGTGGAGCCTCGACGTGCCGCTGACCGCCGAGCAGCAGGACGCCATCGCGCACCGGTCGGGCACGGTGCACAGCTACATCCTGTTCACCGGCTACTTCCCGGAGCGGATGCGCGGCGAGATGCAGTCCTACCAGGTGCTCGGCCAGCCGTAGCGCCGGTCCTCCTCCGCCCGCGGGCGCCGCGCGGCGCCCGCGGGCGGCCGGCCCGCGGCTCGCCGGCCTGCCCGCCAGGACCGCCGCGCTGCGCCCGGCCCGCGCCCAGCCTCCGCGCGGCCTTCGTCGCCCCCGCTCGCGGCTCATGTCACAAAGTTGTTACAAAGTCGACGGAGCCGCTATCGTGCGCGCCCCCCGACCGGAGCCCACCGGGCGGAGCCGCCGCCACCATGTCCGATTCCTCCCCGTTCGCCGTCCCCGGCGATGACCGATGCGATGACCGATCAGCGACCTCCGAACACCACGAGGGGGATGGTCGCCGGGATGCTGCTCCTCAGCGGGATCGTGCTCGGCGCGGCCGTCGGCGGCGCCATCGGCACCGCCGTGGGTGCTCTCGGGCCGCTGCTGGGCGTCGGCATCCTGCTCGGCTTCGCCGGCGGGATCGCGGCTGTGATCATCCGCTTCCGGGACCTCTGAGCCGGTGACCGCGCTGCGCTACCTCGACATCGGCCTGGTGGTCGCGACGGCCCCGTTCGTGGCCGTCGGCGGCCTGCCCGCGCTCGGCTACGCGCTGGCCGCCTCGTCGTGGGTGCTGACCCGCTTCGGGGCCGAGTGGCTCGAGCACCGCGCCGGCGACGACTACCGTGCCCGCCTCGGCCTGCACGTTGCTGCCATGATGGCGCGCGTCTGGATCGTCGTCTGCGCCGTCGTCGCCGCCCGTCTCGCGGGCGACCGGGAGGACGGCATCATGGCTGCGGTCCTCGCCCTCGCCGCCTTCACCGTCTACCTCGCCACGTCGCTGCTGGTCCGTCAGTTCGAGAGGAACGTCGTTCGCCCATGATGAGCAGGGTCTCCACCAAGCAGAAGGTCTACGGCCTGCTCGGCACGTACCTGCTCGGAACGATCGTCATCGTCGCGATCACCGGCTGGTCGAAGAACCAGAACACCGACTTCGCGCCGCAGAACGAGTTCAAGCTCGACACCTGGTTCAGCGTCGCGGGGATCGACTTCAACAAGGCGGTGATGTACCTGCTCATCGCCGCGTTCTTGACCTGCTGGACGATGGTCTACGTCGCCGCGCGCATGCGCGACCGCCCCAACCGCGTGCAGACCGCCGTCGAGGTCGTCTACCGGCTGATGCGCGACAACATCGTCCGCGGGTCGATGGACGAGCGCATGGCGGCGAAGTGGTTCCCCTTCATCGCCACGCTCTTCCTCTTCATCCTGTTCTCGAACCTCATCGGCTACATGCCGCTGCCGACCAACACCGAGCACAAGTTCGACCTGTTCGGCGCCCAGATCCCGAGCTTCAGCCTCTACGCGGCGACGGCGAACATCTCGGTCCCGCTCGTGCTCGCCCTCGTCGTGTTCGTCAGCTACACGGTCGAGGGCATCCGCGCCAAGGGCGCCGGCGGCTACCTCAAGAGCCTGGTCCCGGCCGGCGTGTCGGGGGTGATGGCGGGGTTCATCTTCGTGCTCGAGCTGGTCTCGAACTTCATGCGCCTGATGTCGCTCTCCGTGCGACTGTTCGCCAACATCCTCGCCGGCCACCTGATCATCCTCTTCATGGGCGGCGCGCTCGCGGTCCTGCTCGGGATCGCCGCGCTGGGCTGGATCCCGCTGCTGTTCGGCATCCCGATCTTCCTCTTCGAGGTCGGCCTGGTCGCCGCGCTGCAGGCGTTCATCTTCGCCACCCTCACTGCCATCTACCTCGGCGGCGCGGTCGCCGAATCTCACTAAGGAGCTAACGTGGACCTCGGAGTCATCGCCGCCCTGACGGGCGACACCACCAAGGCCGGTCGCGCCATCGCCCTCGGCGTCGGCGGCGGCCTCGGCGCCGCGGGCGCCGGCGTCGGCATCGGCATCATCTTCGGCAAGGTCATCGAGTCGGTGACCCGCCAGCCCGAGATGCGCGACGAGATCACCTCGATCCAGTGGCTGGGCTTCGCCCTGACCGAGGCCGTCTTCTTCTACGGCCTCGTGGCGGGCCTGCTCGCCTTCTTCCTGTAGACCCCGGATGACGGCTCTCGTCACGACACTCGCGGCGTCAGACAGCGGCGGCAGCTTCCTCGTCCAGCCCGGCATCGGGCTGATGATCTGGACGCTGTTCGTCTTCGTCGTCGCCATGGTGATCCTCGGCGCGCCGCGTTCCCGCGGATCGCCGAGGCGCTCGACCGCCGCCAGCGCGCGATCGAGGAGTCGATCGACACCGCCGAGCGCACCAAGGGCGAGGCCGAGGAGCTGCTCGAGGAGTACCGCGAGCGGCTCAAGGAGGCCCGCCTGCAGGCCGAGGAGATCGTCGCCCGCGCGCGCAAGGCGGCCGAGGTCCACGAGCGCGAGTCGCTCGAGGGCGCCCGCCGCAAGCGCGAGGAGCTCATGGAGCAGACGCGCCGCGACATCGAGGCCGAGACGCGCCGCGCGATCCAGGAGATCCGCCGCGAGGTCGCCGACCTCACCGTCCTGGCGACCGAGAAGGTCACGCGCAAGACGCTGACCGACGAGGACCAGCGGCGCCTGGTCGACGAGGCGCTCGACGAGCTCGACTTCACCGCGCTGGCCGGCAGCGCCGAGAGCGCCTAGGTCCCCATGGAGGAGATCGCCCAGGTCTACGCCCGGTCGCTGTTCGAGGTCGCCGCAGGAGCGCGGCAAGCTCGACGAGGTCCGCGAGCAGCTCGGCCAGTTCGCCGACGCGCTCGATGCCGACCGCGAGCTGCAGGTCTTCTTCTTCTCGCCCTACTTCTCGACCGAGGAGAAGAAGGACGGCCTCGCGCGGGCGGTGACGGCGCCGACGAGGCGGTGGTGAACTTCCTCGAGCTGCTGCTCGAGAAGCACCGCATGCCGGCGATCTTCCGCGTCCGCCGCACGCTCGACGCGCTCTGGGAGCGCGCCAACAGGCTGCTGCCCGGTGACGATCACCTCGGCCGTCGAGCTCGACCGCCACCGTCGACGGGCATCGGTCAGGGCATCGGCGAGCAGACCGGCCGCAAGGTCGAGCTCACCACCGACGTCGACCCCGACATCCTCGGCGGCATCGTCCTGCGCGTCGGCAACTCGATCCTCGACGCCTCCATCCGCAACCGCCTCGAACAGCTTCGCCGCCAGGTGGCGAAGGCCGCCTAGGAGGACACCTCATGATGCAGATCAAGCCCGACGAGATCACCTCCATCCTCAAGAGCCGCATCGAGGGCCTCGACGCCGGCGAGGCCGAGCTGACCGAGGTCGGCACCGTCCTCTCGGTCGCCGACGGCATCGCCCGCGTCCACGGCCTCGAGAACTGCATGGCCTTCGAGATGCTCGAGCTGCCCCACGACGTCACCGGCCTCGCGCTGAACCTCGAGTCCGACAACGTCGGCGCCGTGCTGTTCGGCGACTGGGAGAAGATCGTCGAGGGCGACACCGTCAAGCGCACCGGCCACCTGCTCGAGATCCCGGTCGGCGAGGCCCTGCTGGGCCGCATCGTCGACCCGCTCGGCAACCCGCTCGACGGCAAGGGCGACATCGAGACCACCGAGACGCGCCCGGCCGAGTTCAAGGCGCCGGGCGTCGTCCAGCGCCAGCCGGTCAACGAGCCGCTGCAGACCGGCCTGAAGGCGATCGACTCGATGATCCCGATCGGCCGCGGCCAGCGCGAGCTGATCATCGGCGACCGCCAGACCGGCAAGACGGCGATCGCGATCGACACGATCATCAACAACAAGGACACCGGCGTCGTCTCGGTCTACGTCGCGATCGGCCAGCGCATGGCGACCGTCGTGCAGCTCGCCGAGACGCTCGCCGAGGCCGGCGCGCTGGAGAACACGATCATCGTCGCCGCCGGCGGCCGACGAGGCCGCGCCGATCAAGTTCATGGCGCCCTACGCCGGCTGCGCGATGGCCGAGTACTTCCTCTACAACGGCGGCCACGCGCTGTGCGTCTACGACGACCTCACCAAGCACGCCTACGCCTACCGGCAGATGTCGCTGCTGCTGCGCCGCCCGCCGGGCCGCGAGGCCTACCCGGGCGACGTCTTCTACCTGCACAGCCGCCTGCTCGAGCGCGCGGTCAAGCTCAACGACGATCTCGGCGGCGGCTCGCTGACCGCGCTGCCGATCATCGAGACGCAGGCCGGCGACGTCTCGGCCTACATCCCGACGAACGTCATCTCGATCACCGACGGGCAGATCTTCCTCGAGCCGAAGCTCTTCTACTCGGGCGTGCGCCCGGCCATCAACGTCGGCATCTCGGTGTCGCGCGTGGGCGGCAACGCGCAGATCGCGCCGATGAAGAAGGTCGCCGGCCGCCTGAAGATCGAGCTCTCGCAGTACCGCGACCTCGAGGCGTTCGCCCAGTTCGGCTCCGACCTCGACCCCGACACCCAGCGGACGCTGGCCCGCGGCGAGCGCCTGGTCGGGCACGCTGAACCAGAACGAGCGCTCGCCGCTGCCGGTCGAGGACCAGGTCGTCCAGATCTACGCCGCCACCAACGGCTTCCTCGACCGCATCACGTCGACCGCGTCCCCGAGTTCCTCGACGGCGCTGACCCAGCGCCTGCACGCCGAGGCACAGCGACCTGCTCGACGAAGATCGCGGGCGGCGACTGGTCCGACGAGACCCAGGAGGCGTGTCAAGAAGGTCGTCGCCGAGTTCGCCGAGGACTTCGGCTACGACCTCGACGAGGAGGGCCAGCCGCTCGACCGCACGACGACGCGCCGCGCGCCCGTGCGCGCCGGCGCCGACGGCGCCGGCGCGACCGACGGACGCCGGCGAGGCGCGATGCGGACGAGCCGGCCCGAGCAGGAGGCCGCTCGCCGCGTGAGCCAGCGCGACGTCAAGAACCGGATCGCGCTCGGTCCAGAACATCCAGAAGATCACGCGCGCGATGGAGATGGTCGCCGCGGCGCGCCTGCGCCGGGCCGAGCAGCGCATCGAGCGCCTGCGGCCCTACGCGGGCGCGATCCGGCGGATGACCCGGCAGGCCGCCGAGGCGGCGGGCGCCGAGCTGCCGTCGCTGCCGATCCTCGCACGAGCACGAGTCGGTCGACACCGTCGCGATCCTGCTCGTCACCGGCGACCGCGGCCTGGCCGGCGCGTTCAACTCGCAGATCATCCGCGCCGGCCTGCGGCGCCGCCGCCGAGCACGAGGCGGAGGGCGCGCGACGGTCGTCTTCTACGCGTCGGGCCGGCGCGGCGTGTCGTCGCTGACGTTCCGCGGCCGCGAGCTCGCGCGGCGCGTACATCGGCTTCACCGACCGGCCCGGCTACGCCGACGCGCGCGAGATCGCCGAGGGGCTGATGGCCGCCTACGTCGACGGCGACGGTCGACCGGGTCGAGATCTTCTACAACGGCTACGTCTCGCCGCTCACCCAGGAGGTGCGGCGCGAGACGCTGCTGCCGCTCCAGCAGGCGACGATCCTCGAGGGTGGCCGGGCCCAGACCGCGTCGGGCACGATCGGGCGACGCGCACGCCGGCGGGACCAGGACGAGGCGCGGCGAGCGGCCAGCACGCGCTCGTCGAGTACGAGCCCGACCCGGAGGAGATCCTCACGCGGCTCGTGCCCGACTACGTCGAGATCTCGATCTTCCGCGCGCTGCTGGAGTCGACCGCCTCCGAGCACGGCGCGCGCATGACCGCGATGCGCAACGCGTCGGAGAACGCCGGCGAGGTCATCGACGACCTCACGCTGGAGATGAACCGCGCCCGCCAGGCCGAGATCACCCAGGAGATCATGGAAGTCGTCGCCGGCGCCGAGGCGCTTTCGTAACGTCGTCCAGCGATCGCGCAAGGCCGAGACTGGCGGGACACCGATGACGCCGAGACCAGGAACATCATGGCTGCCACCACCGAGAAGCGCAACGTCGGCCGGATCGAGGAGATCCAGGGCGTCGTCATCGAGGCCGTCTTCCCCGACGAGCTGCCCGAGATCAACCACGCGATCACGATCGCCCGCAGGCCGACCGAGCACCAGGCGTCCGAGCGGCAGTCGCGCACGACGCGCCGGCGCCGAGGTCCTCGTCTGCGAGGTCCAGCAGCACCTCGGCGACGACCGCGTCCGCGCGGTCGCGATGGACACGCACCGACGGCCTGGCCCGCGGCATCGAGGTCGTCGACACCGGCGGCGCCGATCACCGTGCCCGTCGGCGAGGTCACGCTCGGGCGCATCTTCAACCTGCTCGGCGAGCCGATCGACCAGGGCGAGCCGATCGAGGTCAAGGAGCGCTGGCCGATCCACCGCGACGCGCCCAACGTCGAGGACCTGACGCCGACGCCGGAGATGTTCGAGACCGGCATCAAGGTCGTCGACCTGCTCGCGCCCTACGCCAAGGGCGGCAAGGTCGGCCTGTTCGGCGGCGCCGGCGTCGGCAAGACGGTCATCATCCAGGAGCTGATCCACAACCTCGCCCAGGAGCACGGCGGCCTGTCGGCGTTCTGCGGCGTCGGCGAGCGCTCGCCGCGAGGGCAACGACCTCTGGCTGGAGATGACGGAGTCGGGCGTCATCGACAAGACGATGCTCGTCTTCGGCCAGATGAACGAGCCGCCCGGGGCGCGCATGCGCGTCGCGCTGTCCGGCCTGACGATGGCGGAGTACTTCCGCGAGCAGGGCCAGGACGTGCTGCTGTTCATCGACAACATCTTCCGCTTCGTCCAGGCCGGCTCGGAGGTCTCGGCGCTGCTGGGCCGCATGCCCTCGCAGGTCGGCTACCAGCCGACGCTGGAGACCGAGATGGGCCAGCTCCAGGAGCGCATCACCTCGACGCGCCAGGGCTCGGTCACCTCGATCCAGGCGATCTACGTGCCGGCCGACGACCTCACCGACCCGGCGCCGGCGTCGGTGTTCGCCCACCTCAACGCGACGACGACGCTGTCGCGGTCGATCGCCGAGAAGGGCATCTACCCGGCCGTCGACCCGCTCGACTCGACCTCGACGATCCTCAAGCCCGACATCCTCGGCGAGGAGCACTTCAGGGTCGCCAACCAGGTCAAGGAGGTCCTGCAGCGCTACAAGCGAGCTGCAGGACATCATCGCGATCCTCGGCATCGACGAGCTCTCCGACGAGGACAAGCATCACCGTGCAGCGCGCCCGCAAGATCGAGCGCTTCCTGTCGCAGCCGTTCCACGTCGCCGAGCAGTTCACCGGCACCCCGGGCGTCTACGTGCCGATCGCCGAGACGATCCGCTGCTTCCACGAGATCCTCGAGGGCAAGCACGACGACATCCCCGAGGCGCGTTCCTGCTCAAGGGCACGATCGACGACGTCGTCGCGGCGGCCAAGAAGTAGCGAGACGGAGCCGCCCGATGGCCAAGAACACGTTCACGGTCGAGGTCCTCACCCCCGAGGGGGAGGTCTTCAACGAGCGAGGTCGAGATGGTCTCGACGCGCACGAGCGGTCGGCTCGATCGGCATCCTGGCCCACCACCAGCCGCTGCTGGGCATGCTCGACCCGACCGAGCTGCGGCTCTACCGCTCCGACGACGACATCGTCCGCTTCGCCCAGGGCGAGGGCTACGTCCAGGTCGCCGACGGGCCGCGTCCTGCTGCTCGTCGAGGAGGCCGTCCCGGCCGACGGAGCTCGACGTCGCCGAGCAGCGCGAGAAGCTCCAGCGCGCCGAGCAGGAGCTCGCCTCCGCCGAGGAGGGCTCCGAGGAGGCCGCGCGTGGCCGCCCGCGACAAGCGCCGCGCCGAGGCGTTCCTGCGCATCGCCGAGGGCGATCTGGGCTGACGGGCTCGGCGTCGAACTGGGCGGTGACGCGCTCGAAGCCCTTGTAGCGCTGGGTGGCGACGTACATCTCGTAGACGGTCCGGTCGGCGGCGGTGAGCTGCACGTCGTCGGTGAACGGTGTCAGGAGCGCGCGCGGCCACAGCCTGCCGTGCAGCACGACGTTGATCTCGGCCGCGAGCATCAGCACCAGCGCCTCGAGGTAGATCCAGCCGAGGGCCCCGAGCACGAGCGCGAACGTGCCGTAGACCTCGTTGGCGTGTCCGAGGCGGGCCGAGAGGAAGGCCGTGCCCTGCGTCTGCAGGGCCAGCCAGAGCCCCGCCGCGATGAGCCCGCCGGTGAGGACCCGGCGCAGCCGCAGGTCGCGCGCGGTCAGCAGCTGGAACGCCGCGGTGAACATCGCGGCGTTGATCGCGAAGGTCGCCACGTAGCCCGCGGCATGGAGCTCGGGGCCGAGCCGGTCCGACAGCCCGTTCGCCGTCGCGACCACGATCGACGCTGCGGTCGACAGCAGCACCGCGGTGCCCAGCAGAGCGAGCAGGCCGAGGCTCCGCAGGCGTCCGCGCAGCGGGCTGGGCTGCTCGTTTCGCGGCACGCCGTAGATCCGGTTGAAGCCCGCCTGCGCCGCCTGCATGACGCCGACCCCGCCGTAGAGGCTGCCGAGCACGCCGATCGCGAGCCCGGCACCGCTGCCGTGCAAGCCGCTGACGTTCGTGCGCAGCTGGGGGCCGATGATCGGAAACCCCCGCAGCGCGGAGTGCTCGAGCTGGTCGCGCAGGTCGGGATGGCCCTGGAGGAAGAACCCCGCGGCGCTGAAGAACAGCAACAGCAGCGGGAACAGCGAGACGAAGCCGTAGTAGGTGACCAGCGCGGCCAGGTACGGGCCGCGGTCGTCGAAGAACTTGTAGACGACGGCGACGGGGAGCCCGATCCAGTCGCGGCGCCGCTGGAGGCGGTCGAGGCGGTCGATGGCTCGGGGCATGGGAACTCCCTACCCGCTGATGCGCCCGCCGGCGCCGCGCGGGGCTCGTCAGCCGCTTCGCGCCCTCCACGTCAACGTGCCGGTCGAGCACGAGCTGCCCGCGCCGTTGGAGATCGTCACCGCGAGCAAGCCGCCGGCCGAGGTCCGCGTGACGCGCCCGGAGACCCGGTACATGCGCGGGTTGCGGTCGCCATCGGCGTAGTCGAAGGAGTCGCCGAAGCGGCCGCTGCGCAGCGAGAAGCTCGTGAGGTCGTCGGCGATGTCCACGAAGCCGGAGGGGGAGCAGCCGGCGAGCCGGCCCACGCCGACCTCCGCGACCGTGCGGCGCGTGCTGCTCAGGAACATCGCGAACGGCGGTGACGCTGATGGTGAGGGTCCCGCTCGCGCTCTTGGTCTTGCGCGAGCCCGCCACCGTGCCCTGCTCGGCGAACTGGAGCCCGTTGGCCACCGACGAGCCGAGGTAGGTCGCCGCGAAGCGCGTCCGCGTGTTGCGAGACGGGGCGAGCCGGGCCGCCGCAACCGCCGAATGCCGCGCGGCCGGCTGCACCGATCTACTGCGTCTGCCGGCGGCGCCTCCGGCCCGCCGGTCGGCCCGGGCGGATTCGCACTTCGCCAACGGCCACGACGGGCCCAACTGGGAGAGCCGGGTCGCCGTGCGGGAGCCCGGGCAGAGCCTGCTCTCCCCGGCGCAGCCGGTCTCCGACCCCGGCCACAGCGGCCTCTGGCCGGCGGTCACCGTCTCGCCGAAGGGCATCGTCCTCGTGGCGCGGGCGCGCAACGACGACGGGTCGGGCGGTGGCCAGATCGCCGCTGCGGCCCGCCCCGCGGGCTAGGACGCCGGGAGGGCGAAGGCGCGATCGGGCTCGATGCGTCGCGGGAGGATCCCGAAGCGCGCGTCCCAGGCGGCCCAGCGCCGCAGGACGGCGCGGTGCAGGCCGGTGCCGAAGATCGGCGACACGGCGCGAAGCTGGGCGCGCACCAGCGCGTCCGGGGCGTTGCCCGCGCGGGCGATGTCGGCGACCGCGGCGTCCGGGTGCGCCCGCACGGCGCGCACGCCGGCTGCGATCGCGCGGACGGCCGCCGCCACGTCGCGGCGGCGGCGACCGAGCGTCGAGCGCCGGGCGACCAGCACGACCTCCGGGTAGGGCGGCGCGCCGTAGTCCTCGACGCGGAACTCGCGGATCTCCACGCCGCGCCGGCGCAGGGTCACGCCCTCGGCGTTCCAGAAGGCCGGGACGGCCGCCACCTTGCGGCCGAGCAGGCTCTGCACCGCCGCGAACCCGATCGTCACCTGGTGGACGGCGGAGAGGCGGCAGCCGTCGTGGCGCAGCACGGCCCGGAGCACCGCCGGGTCCGAGGGCAGCCCCGAGACGCCGACCCGCTCCCCGCGCAGATCGCAGGGCCGCCGGATGCGGGGGAGGGCGAGGATCGCGGCGAGCGGGCGCTGGACGAGCGCCGCCACCCCCACGACGTCGCGGCCCTTCGCGACCGCGAGCCCCAGGTCGTGGATGTCGAGCACCGCGAGGTCCACGCTCCCGGCGAGCAGTGCCTTCAGCGAGTCGGGCGAGGCCCCCGGGGCGTGGATGGCGAGCCGGACCCCTGCACGCCGGTCGAGCCCCTCGCGCACGGCCGCGTAGATCGGCGCGTGCACCGCGTTCGGGGTGAAGTCGAGCGCCACGCCGAGCGACGGCGGGGCCGGGCGGCTCGCTCCGCCGCCGCAGCCGGAGAGCGCGCAGAGCGCCAGCACCGCGAGGCGCCCGCGGCCCATGGCTCAGCCGACGCGGGAGAGTCCGGCCTCGGCGACCCCGCGCTCGAGCGCGTCGAGTCCGAAGCCCGCGACCGGGCCGAGCGCGCCGGTCCCGTGGATCCCGCCGGCCGCCGCCTGCTCCGCGGCCCAGGCCAGCATGCGCGCGGTGAAGTCGTAGCCGTTGACCCCCGCGACCTCGACCCGCGAGAGCACCGTGCCGCCGGCGTTCATCGCCTCGGCGACGATCAGCGAGCCGCTCCGGGCCCGTGCGGCAGCATCCGGGCCGCCGGTCGAGCCCTTGACGAAGCGGCCCAGCATCCGCGCGACCGCCGGCCTGACGCCGGGCACGCGCGTCACGACCGACGTCGCCAGCGAGAAGGCCTGGAGCGCCCGCGACGCGGGCCCGAACCACCCGAGGAAGACGTCGACGTCCCGCAGGCCGGGATGCACGGGCGGCAGCGCGAAGTGCTCGGACGCGCCAACCGAGATGCCCTGGCGCGTGTGCCCGTCGACGCCGAACGCCCGCAGGCGAGTGGCTCCGCGCTCGGAGACCAGCCGGCCGCCCCGCCAGGCGAACGAGGGCTCGAGCATCGCGCCGGCCGACGACGCGCGCGTGCCGCCGCTCATGCCGCCGGCCGAGCCGGTGAAGAAGTAGCCGATCTCCACGCGGGTGGCGCTCTCGCCGGCGTCGCGCAGTGCGAGCGCGCCGGCGAGGTTGCCGGGCACCCAGTCGTAGCCCATCGCCGTGAGCAGGGCGCAGCCCGCCGCCTCGGCGCCAGGCCCGAAGCGCTCGAAGACGGTCCTGATGAACGGCGGCTCGCCGGTCGAGTCGAGGTAGTGCGCACCGGCAGCGATCGCCGCCTGGACCGCCGGCTCGCCCCAGCGGGCGAACGGGCCCACGGTGCTGACGAGCACGTCCCCGCGCTCCACGAGCGCGCGAACGCTGTCGGGGCGCGACACGTCGGCGACCAGCGTGTCGAGCCCGCCGAGTTCGACGGCGAGCGCGGTCAGGCGCTCGGGGTCGCGGGCCGCGAGGACCGGCGTGGCCCCGCGGGCGACCAGGGCTCGCGCTGTCAGGTCGCCCGTGTAGCCCGTCGCGCCGAAGAGGATGATGCGTCCGGCCATGGACCGGGACCGTAGCGGTCCAGCTCCCGCCACGAGAGCATGGCGAGGGCGGCGGAGGGGAGCGCGAGCGCCACGCCCACCCCGAGCACCAGGTCGAGCAGGTGCACGCAGACGAACGCGATCATCGCCGCCGTGGCCATCAGCATCCGCCGCCGGGTCGCAAGTGGACTTCCCCCGCTTTGACGGACACGGTTGATTAGGTCGTGTTGGTCGTTGAAGACATTGTCGTGATCTCTGCGCGCGAAGCGCGCAGCTCGAACTGCACCGGCGAGAGGAACCCGAGAGTCGAGTGCCGACGCCGGGGGTTGTAGAAGGTCTCGATGTAGTCAAAGACCTCGCCGATGAGCTCGCGCTTGGTCGGCCAGGACTGGCGGTGGATGAGCTCCTTCTTGAGCGTCGCGAAGAAGCTCTCGGCGACAGCGTTGTCGTAGGCGTCGCCCTTGCTGCCCATCGACAGGGCGATGCCCGCCTGGCGAGCCTTCTGGCCGAAGCCGAGGCTGACGAACTGGCTGCCCTGATCGCTGTGGTGGATCAGGCCGGGCTTGGGACGGCGGCGGCGCAGCGCCATCTCCAAGGCGTCGACGACCAGCTCGGTGCGCATGTGCTCGGCCATGCTCCAGCCGACGATCCGCCGCGAGTAGGCGTCCTGGATCGCGACCAGATAGACCCAGCCCTCCCAGGAGCGCAGGTAGGTGATGTCGGCCAGCCAGAGGACGTCCGGGCCGGGCGGACTGAAGTTGCGCTCGACGAGGTCGTCGGCGACGCGAACGCCGGGGACGCGGATCGTGGTCTTGCCGCGCTTCTTGGCGACCAGGCCGGAAATGTCGGCCTGGCGCATGAGCCGCTCGACGCGCTTGCGGCCGACACGGATGCCGTGCTCCATGCGCAGCTCGGCATGGATCCGCGGTGACCCGTAGACCTTGCGGTGCTCTGAGTGGATCGTCTTGATGCGCTCGGTCAGCCACGCGTCGGACAACTCGCGCTGACAGGGCGCGCGCCGAGCCCAGTCGTAATAGCCCGAACGCGAGACGCCGAGCAGTCGGCAGCAAACAGAGACCGGGGTGCGGGCCTTCTCCGCCGAGATGAACCGGTAAGTGCTCACCGGGTCTCGGTCTCCTTCGCGAAGAAGGCCGCGGCTCGCTTGAGCAGATCGCGCTCCTGCTCAAGCCGGCGGTTCTCGCGCCGCAACCGGCGCAGCTCGTCGCGCTCAGCCGACGTCAGACCCTCAGCCTTGCCGCGGTCGATGTCGTGCTGCATGTTCCACTTGCGCAGCGTCTCATGCGCGATCCCCAGCTCCTCGGCGATCTTCTGCAGGCCCTGCCCCGACCGCCGATAGAGCTCGACAGCCTCGCGCCAGAACTCCGGCGGATAGGGCCGCCGACCCGGATTCGATGACACCCGTCTGATCCTCCAGCCAGACCCTGACGGATCCAGCGCTCAGGTGTCCAAGAAACCGGGGGAAGTCCAAAGGCGCGGGTGCGGCCGCAGGGCGATCGCCGCCATCGCAACCAGGACGACCGTCCCCAGAACGGGGCCGCCCGCCTCCCGGCCGAGGTAGGCGAGCGGCAGGGCGGCGAGCGCGACGGGCCAGCGCGGCATCGCTGCCAGCGTACCCGCGCCGTCCGGGGGGCGGCGAAGCGTCCCGGTGGCGGTCGCGCCGTCGATGGCGCCTTCTACCCTCCAGCGTCATGGACGAGTGCGCCCTCGCCGAGCGCCTCATGCGCTACGACACCTCGCAGCCCGACGAGCTGCGGGCCGCGGCGGGCTTCGTCCGCGGCTGGCTGGGCTCGCGTGAGATCGAGGTGAGCGACGTCGACCACCACGGTCTGCCCGTGCTGATGGCCGACGTCGGCGCGACGGCCCCGGACGCTCCCACGATCGTCCTGCACGGCCACATCGACGTCGTTCCCGCCCACGCCGATCAGTTCGCGCCGCGCATCGAGGGCGACCGGCTCATCGGCCGCGGCGCCTACGACATGAAGGGCGCGCTCGCGGCGATGATGCTGGCCATGGTCGACGCGGCCGCTCAGGACCGCGTGCGCGTCCGCTTCGTCTGCGTGCCCGACGAGGAGTCCGACGACGTCGACGACCGTTCGATCGACGCCCTCATCGCCGGTGGCCTGCGGGGCGACTTCGCCATCACCGGCGAGCCGACCGACCTGCACATCGGCGTGCAGGCGAAGGGCGTCCTGGCGGCGCGGATCGAGGTCAGCGGGATCGCCGCGCACGGCTCGACCCCGTGGCTGGGCGACAACGCGATCCTCAAGGCCCATGACGCGTTCAGGCGCATCGAGACGCTGCCGTTCAGTCGCGAGTCGTCGGACCTCTTCGACCGGCCGTCGATCAACCTCGCCCGCATCATCGGCGGCGACGCCTTCAACAAGGTGCCCGACCGCTGCTCGATGGACGTCGACATCCGCTATCTGCCCAACCAGGACCCCGGCGCCATCCTCGCCCAGATCCGCGAGATCGAGGACGTCGAGGTCGTCAAGACCTTCGTCCGCGTGCCGGCGATCGTCTCGCGCAGCAGCCCGTACGTGCGCGCGCTGCGCGACGCACTGTCGACCTCGATCGACGACGAGCCCTTGAGCGTGGGGCGCGACGGCGCGTCCGACGCCGTGTCGTTCCTCGAGGCGGGGGTTCCCGCGGTCGAGTTCGGCCCGGTCGGCGGCGGGCACCACGGCCCGGGGGAGTGGGTCTCGATCAGCTCGCTGTCCGGCTACCGGCGGGCGCTCGACGACTTCGTCCGCGATCTGCCCGCGTGGCTGGCCGAGGACGAGGGCGACGGCGGTCTGCGCGCGCTGGAGGGCGGCCTGGCGTGAGCGAGGCGGGCCCCGAGGTCGCGGCCCACGGCGGCCGCGGTCTGCTGCTGCGTGCGCTGGCAGGAGGACTGCTGATCGTCGGGCTGACCGCGGCCGCGACCGCCACCGCCGGCCTGCTCCAGGTCAAGGAGCTGGGCCAGAAGATCACGCGCCTGGGCGGCCCGCACATCCCGAGCCGCGGGATCACGCGCGCCGAGGCCGGAGCGCCGCAGACGATCCTGATCCTCGGCTCGGACCGCCGCTGGCAGGACCTCAAGGCCCACAACAAGGCGCTGACCGTCTCCAACCGGCCGCACTCGGACACGCTGATGCTGGTGCGGCTCGACCCCGACCAGGCGGCCACGACCGTGCTGTCGCTGCCGCGTGACCTTCGCGTGGCGATCCCCGGCGTCGGCATCGCCAAGATCAACGAGGCCTACGCCCGCGGCGGGCCGACGCTCACGGTCCAGACGGTCAAGCAGCTCACCGGGCTGGAGATCAACCACGTGGTCAACGTCCAGTTCCGCGGCTTCCGCGAGGCGGTCGACGCGATCGGGTGCGTCTACGTCGACGTCGACCGCCGCTACTTCCACTCCAACAAGGGCGTCCCGATCGGCCAGCGCTACGCCGCGATCGACATCCAGCCCGGCTACCAGAGGCTCTGCGGCTCCGACGCGCTCGACTACGTCCGCTTCCGCCACGCCGACTCCGACATCGTCCGGGCGGCGCGCCAGCAGGACTTCCTGCGCGCCGCCAAGGACCAGGTCAGCACCAGCCGGCTGCTCGGCAAGCGCGGCACGCTCGTCGACATCTTCGCCTCCAACACCCAGACCGACAAGGAGCTCGACAGCACCACCGGCCTGCTGCGAATCCTCAAGCTCGCGATCTTCTCGGCCGGTCGGCCGGTCCGCGAGGTCCAGTTCCCGGCGACGTTCGAGCAGGACACCCTGCGCAGCGGCGACAAGGTCGACTACGTGGTCGCCTCCCAGGACTCGATCGACCGCACGGTCGAGCAGTTCCTGCACCCCTCGAAGGGCGGCGGGCGGCCCAAGGGCAAGCTCACGCCGAAGAAGGAGAAGCGCACGCGGGCGCGCACGGGCCGCCGCACGCGGATCGCCGGCCTCGTCGACGCCCGCGGCGCCGGCCGTGGGGTCGCCGGGCGCATCGGCGGCGGAACGCTGCCGTTCCCCGTCTACTTCCCGCGCTACGTGACGACGACCAGCCGCTACGACGATCCCCCGGTCCGCGCCTACACGATCCGCGACCGGGCCGGCAGGCCTCGCCACGCCTATCGCATGGTCCTCGTCGCCAATCCCGCCGAGGGCCAGTACTGGGGGGTGGAGGGCACCGACTGGCGCACGCCGCCCCTCCTGGAGGCAGAGCACGAGACCGTGCACCGCCACGGCCGCCGCCTGAGCGTCTACCGTGATGGCTCACGCATCCGCCTCGTCGCGTGGCGAACCCGGCATGCCGTCTACTGGGTCTCCAACTCCCTCAGCGACGCGCTGACCAACAGCCAGATGCTCGAGATCGCCAGCACCCTGACCCGCTCCTCCCACCGTTGACCGCACTTCCCGAGCCGCACGAGGGGCCGCCGCGCCCCGGCATGAGGATGGTCAAGCGCTACGTGCTGGGCGCGCTGCTGATCGTCGCGCTGTCGGCGGGCGCCACGGCGACCGCCGGACTGCTGGAGATCTCCGACGACGTCCGGATCTTCTCGTCGGGCCAGAAGATCCCGGGAATCACCGGGGTGCTCGACAACGTCGACGCCGGCCAGCCGCAGACGATCCTCGTGCTCGGCTCGGACCGCCGCTACATCGATACCCAGCAGCACAACCCCGTCCGCTCGGACACGATGCTGCTGGTGCGGCTCGACCCCAGCAAGGCGGCCACCGCGGTGATGTCGATCCCGCGCGACCTCAAGGTGGAGATCCCCGGCCACGGGACCGACAAGATCAACGCCGCCTACGCCTACGGCGGCCCGCGCCTGACCGTCCAGACGGTCAAGCGGCTGTTCCACTTCCCGATCAACCACGTCGTCAACATCAACTTCGGCGGCTTCAAGCGGGCGGTCAACCGGCTCGGGTGCGTCTACGTCGACGTCGACCGGCGCTACTTCAACGACAACCAGCCGCCGTTCGACTCGCCGACCAACTACGCGACGATCGACATCCGGCCCGGCTACCAGAAGCTCTGCGGGTCCGATGCGCTCGACTACGTCCGCTACCGCCACCTCGACAACGACTTCGTCCGGGCGGCGCGCCAGCAGGACTTCCTGCGCCAGGCCAAGGACCAGTTCGGCCTGGGCACGCTCTTCGGCTCACGCAAGGAGCTGCTGAAGATCTTCTCGCGCTACACGCAGACCGACATCCGCTCGACCAACGCCACGCTGCGGCTGCTCAAGCTCGCGTTCGAGTCCTCGAAGAACCCGATCCGCGAGGTGCACTTCCGCGGCGGCATCAGCCAGAACCTCGAGTACGTGGAGATCACGCCCGGGAACCTCCAGCGCACGCGCGACGAGTTCCTCAACGCGCGCGCGTCGACCGGGCCGCGGCAGACCGGCAAGCGCAAGCAGCGCTCCTCGGGCCGAAAGCGCAGCGGGCTCGCGCGCGGCCTGATGGCCGACAAGAGCGAGTCGCGTGGACTACGTCGCCGACGCCGCCACCCGCGTGCGGTTCCCGGTCTACTACCCGACGGTCCGGCTCGCCAAGGGCCGCTACGCGCGCGACCGGCCCCGCGTCTACGACATCTTCGACCGCGCCCACCACCGCTACCGCGCCTACCGCATCGTCGGCTTCACCGGCGAGATCGGCCAGTACTACGGCATCCAGGGCATGAACTGGACGGCGCCGCCGATCCTGGACAGCCCGTCGGAGAAGCGGCGGATGGGCGGCCGGGAGTTCGAGCTGTTCTTCGACGGCAGCCGTCTGCGCATGGTCGCCCTGCGCACCAAGCGGGCCGTGTACTGGGTCTCGAACACCCTCTCGGAGACCCTCACCAACCGGCAGATGCTCGACATCGCCCGCTCGCTGACGAAGGTCGGCAGCTGAGCGCCGTGCACTAACCTCCCGCCCTCTCATGGGCAGCGAGCGCGAACCGATCGGCGTCATCGGCACCGGCTACGTGGGACTCGTCACGGCGGCAGGATTCGCCGAGCTGGGCTCCGACGTCCACTGCATCGACATCGACGCCGAGAAGATCGCGCGCGCTCCAGCGCGGCGAGATCCCGATCTACGAGCCGGGGCTCGCGGAGCTGGTGGCCTCCAACCGCGAGCGGATGCACTTCTCGACGAACCTCGCCGACGCGCTCGAGCGACGCGCGGCTGCTCTTCGTCGCCGTCGGCACGCCGCCGACGTACTCCGGCGACGCCGACCTCGGCGCCGTGCACGCCGTCGTCGACGCGATGCCGCCCTCCGACCGCCACGCGCTGGTCATGAAGTCGACGGTGCCGGTCGGCACCGGCGAGGCCGATCAAGCGCCGCTTCCGCGAGACCGGCAAGGAGGGGTTCCGCTACGTCTCGTGCCCGGAGTTCCTCAAGGAGGGCTCGGCGGTCGCCGACTTCCTGCGGCCCGACCGCGTCGTCGTCGGCGACGACGGTGACTGGGCGGGCGACGGCGTCGTCGAGCTCTACGCGCCGCTCGACGCGCCGCTCGTCCGCACCGACATCGCCTCGGCCGAGATGGTCAAGCTCGCCTCCAACGCCTTCCTCGCGACCAAGATCTCGTTCATCAACGAGATCGCCAACGTCTGCGAGGAGACGGGCGCCGACGTCATCGAGGTCGCGCGCGGGATGGGGCTCGACGACCGCATCGGCCCGAAGTTCCTGCAGGCCGGGATCGGCTTCGGCGGCAGCTGCTTCCCCAAGGACGTCAGCGCGCTCAAGCAGCTGGCCGGCAACTCCGGCTATCACTTCCAGCTTCTCAACGCGGTGATCGAGGTCAACGAGCTGCAGAAGCGGCGCGTCATCGGCAAGCTCCAGAAGCATCTCGGCACGCTCGTGGGCAAGCGGATCGCCCTGCTCGGGCTGGCCTTCAAGCCCAACACCGACGACATGCGCGAGGCGAGCTCGCTCGTGCTTCAGCGCGCGGCTGCAGGCGGCGGGATCGAGCGTGCGGCGTCTACGACCCGATCGCCGAGCACGAGGCGCGCAAGCTGATCCATGGCGTCGAGTTCGCTCCGGCGGCCGCTCGAATGCGTGCGCGACGCCGACGCCGTCGTGCTCGTCACCGAGTGGGCGGAGTTCAGCGCGCTCGACTGGGGGGAGGTCGGCCGGGCTGATGGCCGGCACGCTCGTCGTCGACGGGCGCAACGCGCTCGACCCCGAGGCCGTGCGCGCAGCCGGCCTCGACTACGAGGGCGTCGGACGCGCGAGCGCCGGGCTGGACTCCGACCCTGCGCCCGGCGAGCTGCAGGGCGTTCGCCTCTGATGCAGGCGGTCATCCTCGTCGGCGGCGAGGGCACGCGCCTCCGTCCGCTGACCTCGACCGTGCCCAAGCCGGTCGTCCCGCTCGTGGACCGGCCGTTCATCGCCTACATGCTCGAGTGGCTCGGGCGCCACGGCGTCGACGACGTGATCCTGTCCTGCGGCTTCCTCGCCACCAGCGTGCGCAACGTCCTGGGCGACGGGTCGCCGCTGCGGGATGCGGCTGCGCTTCGTCGAGGAGCCCGAGCCGCGGGGCACGGCCGGCGCGCTGAAGTACGCCGAGGAGTTCCTCGACGAGCGGTTCCTGATGCTCAACGGCGACGTGCTCTCCGACCTCGACCTCTCCGCGCAGGTCGCCGGCCACGAGCGCACCGGCGCGAGAGCCACGCTCGCCCTCGTCGGCGTGCCCGACCCCAGCGCGTACGGCCTCGTGCGCACGGGCGAGGACGGCTCGGTCACCGAGTTCGTCGAGAAGCCGAGCGCCGACCAGGTCGACACGAACCTGATCTCCGCGGGCGCGTACGTGCTCGAGCGCGACGTGGTCGAGATGATCGAGCCCGGCCGCGCGGTGTCGATCGAGCGCGAGATCTGGCCGCGGCTGGTCGGCAACGGCCTCTACGCATGCGCCCACGACGCCTACTGGCTCGACATCGGGACGCCGGAGACCTACCTCCAGGCCACGTTCGACATCCTCGAGGGCAACGTGGAGACCGCGGTGGCCGACCGCCTCGGTGGCGACTTCGTCGCCACCGACTCCGCCGGCGTCGCCGGTCGCGTCGTGCCGCCCGCGGTCATCGAGCGCGACTGCGAGATCGCCGCGGGCGCGCACGTGGGCGCGCTCGCCGTGCTCGGTGACGGCGTCCGGGTCGGTGCGGGCAGCCGGATCGAGCGGGCCGTGGTGCTGCAGGGCGCCGAGGTCGGCGCCGGCTGCGAGCTGCGGACTGCATCGTCGCCGCGGGCGCCCGCATCGGCGACGACGCACGATCAGCGACGGAGCCGTGCTGGGCGAGGGCGTCACGGTCGGTGCCGGCAACGTGTTGAGCCGGGGCATCCGCGTGTTCCCGGGCACCGAGTTGGCGGAGGGGGCGATCAGGTTCTGATGGACGGCAGCGTGGCGCAGGGCAACCGGCTCAACCGCGAGGGGATCGCCGAGGTCGACACCGCGGACCTGCTCGAGGACATCCTGGCGATCCCCGAGCACCTGCGCGACGCGCTGTGGAAGGTCGAGTCGGCGCACCTCGAGCCGTGGGACTCGCGCGGGCGGGCTGATCGTCGCCGGCATGGGCGGCTCCGCGATCGGCGGCGAGCTCGCGCGCGCTGCGCTGGGCGACACCGCCTCGCGCCCGATCCTCGCCACGCGCGCCTACGGGCTGCCGCCGTGGACGACCCCGGACACGACCGTGCTCTGCGCGAGCTACTCGGGCGACACCGAGGAGACGCTGGCCGCCTACGAGGCCGCCGGCGCGCTCGGCGCACGGCGCGTCGTCGTGACAACGGGCGGGCGCCTGGCCAAGCAGGCGCGCGCCGACAAGCGTGCCGGTCATCCCCGTGGCCGGCGGCTTCCAGCCCCGCGCCGCCGTGGCGTACATGTTCGTCGCCGCGCTCGAGGTCGCCGCGCTCTGCGGTGCCGCGCCGCGGCTCAACTCGGAGATCGACGTCGCTGCCGAGCACCTCGAGAGCTGCGTCGTCGAGTGGGGGCCCGGCGCCGCGTCCGACAGCCTCGCCAAGCGGATCGCGATGGGCGGTCTTCGGGTCGGTGCCGGTGATCGCCGGCGCCGGCCTCACCGAGCCGATCGCCTATCGCTGGAAGACCCAGATCAACGAGAACGCGCAAGCTTCCCGCCTTCTCGCACGAGCTGCCGGAGCTCGACCACAACGAGATCGTGCGGCTGGGACGGCGCCCCGGACCTCGGCCGCTTCTCGGCGGTGTTCCTCGAGGACGCCGACCTGCACCCCCGCGTGCGGCGAGCGGATCGAGCTGACCGAGGCGCTGATCGCCGAGCGCGCGCACGCGACGTTCCGGGTCTCGACCGTCGGGCGGGCATCGGTCGAGCGGGTCCTGTCGCTGGTGCTGCTCGGCGATCTCGTCTCGCTGTACCTCGCGGTCCTGCGGGGCGTGGACCCGACGCCGGTGGAGGTCATCGACCGGCTCAAGGCGCAGCTCGCCGGCCGCCGCTAGCGGCAGCCGCGCCGGCGAGGGCGGTGCGTTGCCGCATCGGGGCCGGCGCGTCCGCCACGATCCGCACCGGGCACGGCGGTCGATGCGGATTCCCGCGGCAGGCCCGGGGGAAGCCCCCGACCATGACCTCGCCTGCTCAAGCTCCCCCTGCGCGCCGCGGAACTCGCCACGCTGCCCGCGCGCTTCGCCGCCAGGACCGCGCTGCGGATGCTCCGCTCCGACCAGCAGGCCGCGCCGCCCGGCCGGCAGCCGGCCGTGCCGCCCGAGCCCCCGCCGGCGCCCGCTCGTGCCCGCCGCCCGGCCGCCGCCGGGGGCGCAGAGGACGCGGGCGCTCGCGAGGCCCGGAAACCGAGCCCGAAGGCGGCCAGGCGCGCCGCGCGCCACGAGCCGACCCGCGGCGAGGCGGCCGCCATGCGCGAGCGCGCGCGCGAGTCCGAGCAGGAGGCCGGCGGGCCGGGGCCCGGCGCGACGATCGAGGTCGAGCCTCCCTGGGAGGCTACGACCGCATGACCGAGGAGCAGGTCATGGACCGCCTGACGGGGGCCGACGCCGCGACCCGCGCCGCCGTGCGGCTCTACGAGAGCACGCACGCCAACCGGCGCCAGGTCGTGCTCGCCACCGACGAACCCGAGACGGAGGGCTGAGCGCGCGGGCGGCTGCTGGAGCTCCGCCCGGCCGCAAAACCTTGACACAAGCTTGCTAAGGTTTGCGGCCGGATGGACGCCCTCACGATCAACGAGGCGGCGGAGACGACCGGCTGGTCGCCCCGCATGCTGCGCTACATCGAGCGGATCGGGCTCGTCGAGAGCCCGCCGCTCCGCATCGGGCTACCGGCTGTACGGGCCGGCCGAGCTGCAGCGCCTGCGGACGCTGCGCGAGCTGCTGGCCCGCTTCGACGTCGGCCTCGGTGACATCGGCTTCGGCCTGCGGCTGCGCCGCGAGCAGGAGCTGCGGGACGCCGTGGAGGCGTGGTTCGAGGCCGAGCCCGAGCGCCCCGCGGGCGTGGCGTCGTCCGCCGACTGGCTGCGCTGGGAGCAGGACAAGCACCAGCGTCTGCTCGAACTCGTCACGAACCAGGAGAAGACCGCCGCATGAGCACGACCGCCGACCCCGCCGCGACCCAGGACTACAAGGTCGCCGACCTCTCGCTGGCCGAGTTCGGCCGCAAGGAGATCCGCCTCGCCGAGCACGAGATGCCCGGCCTGATGGCCCTGCGCGAGGAGTTCGGCCGCCTCCCAGCCGCTCAAGGGCGCGCGGATCATGGGCTCGCTGCACATGACGATCCAGACCGCGGTGCTGATCGAGACGCTGACCGCGCTCGGCGCCGAGGTCCGCTGGGTCTCCTGCAACATCTTCTCCACCCAGGACCACGCGGCCGCCGCGATCGCCGCCGCCGGGGATCCGCGGCGTCCCGTCTTCGCCTGGAAGGGCGAGACGCTCGAGGAGTACTGGTGGTGCACCGAGCAGGCGCTGCACTGGCCCGGGCACGACGGCCCGAACATGATCCTCGACGACGGCGGCGACGCCACGCTGCTCGTCCACAAGGGCGGCGAGTTCGAGAAGGCCGGCGCCGTGCCCGACCCCGCCGACGGCCGAGTCCGAGGAGTTCCGCGTCTTCCTCACGCTGCTGCAGCGCTCGCTCGAGCGAGGACCCGCAGCGCTGGACGAGGATCGCCGCCGGCATCAAGGGCGTCACCGAGGAGACGACCACCGGCGTGCACCGGCTCTACCAGCTCGCCGAGACCGGCGACCTGCTGTTCCCGGCGATCAACGTCAACGACTCGGTCACCAAGTCGAAGTTCGACAACCTCTACGGCTGCCGCCACTCGCTGGTCGACGGCATCAACCGCGCCACCGACGTCATGATCGGCCGGCAAGGTCGCCGTCGTCTGCGGCTACGGCGACGTCGGCAAGGGCTGCGCCGAGTCGCTGCGCGGCCAGGGCGCGCGCGTGCTCGTCACCGAGATCGACCCGATCTGCGCGCTGCAGGCCGCGATGGAGGGCTACCAGGTCATCACGCTCGAGGACGTCGTCGAGACCGCCGACATCTTCATCACCGCCACCGGCAACAAGGACATCATCACGGCCGAGCACATGAGCCGGATGAAGCACCAGGCGATCGTCGGCAACATCGGCCACTTCGACAACGAGATCGACATGGCCGGCCTCGAGACACGCGCCGACGTCGAGCGCATCAACATCAAGCCGCAGGTCGACGAGTGGCGCTTCTCGGGCACCGCCGAGCGACCGGGCACTCGATCATCGTGCTGTCCGAGGGCCGCCTGCTGAACCTCGGCAACGCGACCGGCCACCCGTCGTTCGTGATGTCGAACTCGTTCACCAACCAGACGATCGCCCAGATCGAGCTGTTCACCAAGAACGACGAGTACGACAAGCAGGTCTACGTCCTGCCCAAGCACCTCGACGAGAAGGTCGCCCGCGCTGCACCTCGACGCGCTCGGCGTCAAGCTCACCGAGCTGAGCCCCGAGCAGGCCGCCTACATCGGCGTGCCGGTCGACGGGCCGTACAAGCCCGACCACTACCGATACTGAGCGCTGCCGGGCGTCCGGACGCCGCTGCCGGCGTCCTCGGGGGCGGGCCGTGCGCCCAGCACTGGCCCCGCCCCCGCGTCCCGGGCAGCGGCGCCCGGGCGCACGCCGGCAATGAGCATCACGGCGACCGATGAGCGATGACTGAGCGATCCCGGCAGCTCCCGCATCGACTGGGCCGACGGGCAGATGCCCGTCCTGCGGTCGATCCGCGAGCGATTCGCCGCCGAGCGGCCGCTGGAGGGCGTGCGGGTCGGCGCGTGCCTGCACGTCACGGCCGAGACCGCGAACCTGGTCCGGACGCTCGCCGCGGGCGGCGCGGAGGTCGCGCTGTGCGCCGCGAACCCGCTCTCGACGCAGGACGACGTGGCCGCGGTGCTCACCGGCGAGATGGCCGTGTGGGCAGCGCACGGCACCGATCCCGGGCCGGGCCAGGAGGAGGTGGCAGGCTGGGGGCCGCACGTCACGCTCGACGACGGGGCGGACCTGCTCGCGCTGCTGCATGCGCGCGACGGGCTGCCCGAGGGCTTCCTCGGCGCGACCGAGGAGACCACGACCGGCCTCGTGCGGGCGCGGGCGCTCGACCTGCGCTGCCCGGTGCTCGCGCTCAACGAGGCGCGGACCGAGCGGGTCTTCAACGACCACTACGGCACCGGGCAGTCGACGCTCGACGGCATCCTGCGCGCGACCAACCTCCTGCTTGCCGGCCGCACGCTCGTGGTGCTCGGCTACGGCACGACCGGGCGCGGGATCGCCAGCCGGGCGCGCGGCGCCGGCGCGCAGGTGATCGTCTGCGAGGTCGACCCGCTGCGCGCGCTCGAGGCGCGGATGGAGGGCTTCGAGGTCATGCCGGCGCTCGAGGCGGCCGCGCGCGGCGACATCTTCATCACCGTCACCGGCGTGCCGGGCGTGCTGCGGCGCCGAGCACTTCGAGCGGATGAAGGACGGCGCCATGCTCGCCAACGCCGGGCACTTCGACGTCGAGATCGACCTGCCCGGGCTCGACGCCGCGGCGTCCGACCGCCGCGATGTGCTGCCGCTCGTCGAGCAGTTCCTCGTCGGCGGCCGCCGCATCAACCTCCTCGCCCGCGGGCGCGTGGTCAACCTGGCCGCCGGCCGCGGACACCCCGCCGAGATCATGGACATCTCCTTCGCGCTCCACGCGCTCGCGGTCGAGTGGCTGGCGCACGAGGGCGGGGCGCTGCCGCCCGGCGTGCACCCGGTGCCGCCCGAGCTCGACCGCGAGGTCGCGCGCCTCAAGCTCGCCTCGCTCGGCGTCGGCATCGACGTGCTGAGCGCCGAGCAGGAGTCCTACCGCAGCTCGTTCTCGGTCGACGTGCCGCCCGCCTGACCGGGCGGCCGCTGTGACCAACCGGTGAACGGACGCCAGTTCTGCGCTCGGGCGGCGTTGCAGTGTGCATGCGCACCGCGCTCGCCCTCGTCCTGATCCTCTCCGGCGCGCTGTCCGCCGCGCCCGCCCGGGCGGCGCTCGCCGGCCCCGGCGTGCCGGCGCCGGCCGGCTGCCGGCCGGTTGCGCTGGACCGGGCGCTCTCGGCCGGCGGCCCGGTGTGCGTGCACCGTGTGCTGGTCACGCAGACCGTCAACCGCTCCGAGCAGAACGCCACCGACTTGACGGTGACCGACCACGGCGCCACCCTCGAGGCCACGTTCGCGAACTGGTGGCCGCAGGGGCCGCCCGAGGCGGGCATGGTCGTCACCCTCTGGGGCCATGCCGACGCCGACCACCCGGGCGCGCTCGTGGTGGACCGCTGGATCGACCTCGCCCACGGCACCGGGCCCGCGCCCGGAGGCGGCCCCTACCCGCTCGTCGCGCAGGTCGACGTGGACGCCGGGCGGGTGCCCAACAACCGCACGGTCTGGGTGCCCGCCGTGACCTTCGCGCTCGACCCGCAGGACGGCGGCGACGGCGACGTGCACGTGCAGACCTTCTGGCCCTGCCCCGCCGCGGGGCTCACGACCGAGAGCACGCCTCCGCTGCGCGGGTACGTCGACCACCCGCTGGTCGCGGGCCTGACGCCGAGCACCGACACCACCGACGAACCCCACGCGCATCTCGCCGACGATCCGCCCGTCGGGGTCCCGGTCCTCGTCCTCGGCCAGATCCGGGTCGACTACGGCTTCGGCTGGTACGAGCTGCACCCGATCCGCGCCTGGCGCCCGATGACGGCGGCGGAGCTCGCCGCCGCCTCCGCCGGCTGCGCGTCGGACCCCGTGCCGCATCTCGACCGCGGCCCCGAGGTCGCGGGGCAGGCGGCGCCGGTCCCGTTCGGGGTGCCGCCGTGCACCGACGGCAGCGAGTTCGGCAGCCCGCCGGGCTTCGGGGTGTGCAGCGCGCCGCACTGCTACGTCGCGCGCACCGAGATCGGCGCGCCGGAGACCCTGGCCGGCCCGTGCGACGGCGTCGAGCCGCTGGTGACACCCTCGCAGGAGGGGCTGCCCGAGCGGCTCCCCGGCGACGGGCTGGGCAGCGTCGCGCCGGCGGTGCTCGCCCGCGGCGAGCGCGAGGGCGCCGGGGCCGAGGCCGAGGCCGAGCGCTTCCGCGAGGTGCGGTCCCCAGTCCTGGCCGCCTACGGTCCGGCGTGCGCGCGGGCGGGCGTGCGCGGCTCGGGGGCCCGCGCGGCATGCGCGGAAGGGCTCGCGCACGTGGCCTCCGGCGAGGCGATCGGGCCGGCGCGGGCATGCCGGCGCGTTCACTCCGCGCAGCGGCGCGCCTGCGCACGTGCGGCACTGGCGCTCGGGCGGCGGATCAGCGCGCAGCGCGCTGCCTCGTAGCCGAGCTCCTGCTCGCGGGCCGCTCGATACCCTCGGCGCCGCATGAGCGCCGAGGGACTTCAGGCCTGCGAGGCCAAGATGCGCGCCGCGGGGCTTCCCGACGTCGCGGTCGAGACGTTCGCCCACTACTACCGCCAGCTCGAGGCGGGCGAGACCGGGTTGATCGCCGAGTCCGACATCGATCCGGTCGACACGGTCCCCGACGCGGCCGAGCTCTCCGAGGAGGCCCCGCGGGACCTGCTCGACCGGGCCGTGGTGCTCAAGCTCAACGGCGGCCTGGGCACGAGCATGGGCATGAGCGGGCCGAAGTCGCTGCTCGTCGCCAAGGAGGGCGCGACCTTCCTCGACCTCATCGGGCGCCAGGTGGTGGCGCTGCGGGAGCGGTCCGGCGCTCGCCTGCCGCTCGTGCTGATGGACTCCTTCGCCAGCCGCGAGCCCTCGCTGGCCGTGCTCGATCCGGCGCTCGCCGCCGACCTGCCCGCCGACTTCGTCCAGAACAAGGAGCCCAAGGTCCTCGCGGACTCGCTCGAGCCGGTGCGCTGGCCGCAGAACCCAGAGCTGGAGTGGTGCCCGCCCGGCCACGGCGACCTGTTCACGGCGCTTCAGACCTCGGGCCTGCTCGACCGCATGCTGGAGGCGGGCTACCGCTACGCGTTCGTCTCCAACTCCGACAACCTCGCGGCGGTGCTCGAGCCGCGGATCCTCGCGTGGATGGCGCGTGAGCGGGCGCCGTTCGTCATGGAGGTGGCCGACCGCACCGAGGCGGACCGCAAGGGCGGCCACATCGCCCGCGGCGCCGACGGGCAGCTGCTGCTCAGCGAGGTCGCCCAGACGCCCGAGGAGGACCTCGAGGCCTTCCAGGACGTCGGGCGCCACCGCTACTTCAACACCAACACGATCTGGCTCGACCTCTCGGCGGTCCGCGACGAGCTCGTCCGCCGCGGCGGGGTCCTGGGGCTGCCGATGATCCGCAACCGCAAGAGCGTCGACCCGTCCGACAAGGGCTCGCCGCAGGTCCTGCAGATCGAGACCGCGATGGGTGCGGCGCTCGGGGTCTTCGAGGGGGCCCGTGCGCTGCGCGTGCCGCGCGACCGCTTCACGCCGGTCAAGACGACGAACGACCTGCTGGCGCTGCGCTCCGACGCCTACGAGCTCACCGGCGATGCGCGCGTGGTGCTGGCCGCCGGGCGCGCCGGCAGGCCGCCGTTCGTCGACCTCGACCCCGAGCACTACAAGCTCGTCGGGGACTTCGAGTCGCGCTTCCCCGCCGGCGCCCCCTCGCTGCGCGACTGCGACCGGCTGGTGGTCCGGGGCGACGTGACGTTCGGGGCGTCGATCGCGATCCGTGGCGACGTCACGATCGACGCGGCCGGCGGGCCGGTCCATCTCGCCGACGAGACGGTCCTGAAGGGCTGAGCGGCGGGCGGCGCTGGCCCGGATCAGGCCTGCTCGAGGCGCTCGGCGCGTTCGTCGGAGCGCTGGCTCTCCTCGAGCATGCGGACGAACAGCCACGCGAGCGCGATGCCCATGACGATCGACTGCTCGACGGCCATGAGCGCGCCGGCGACCTGCTGGTCGGTGTGGGCGTCCAGGCCCCAGACGGCGCCGCCCTGGCGGTAGTAGGCGTAGATCGCCCGCGGGGCGAAGGTGAGGACGATCCCCAGCAGTCCGACCCCGAGCTTCGTGACGAGCATGTAGATCACCGGCCCCATGCCCTCGAGGCGGTGGCGGCTGCGGATCGGCGAGAGCAGGTGCCACCAGTACAGGCCGCCGGCGACGCCGAAGCAGACGTGCTCGAGGACGTGGATGCCCTCGTGCTCGACGGCGGCGTCGTACACCGCGGGGACGTGCCAGGCCGCCATCGTGACGACGTAGAGGCCGGCGGCGAACCACGGGTGGCCCAGCGGCCCGAGCGCCCGCTCGACGTCCTGCAGGCGCCGCGTGGCCGGCCGCAGGATCACCCGTGTGAGGCCGAGGATCCCGAGGATCGGCGCGACGTCGAGCAGCAGCAGGTGCTGGACCATGTGCATGGTCAGCACCTGGTCGCCGAGCCGGTCGATCGGCGAGACCAGCGCCGTCAGCACCGCGAGCAGCGCGGCTGCGAAGAGCGCGGCCCGCCAGCCCGGCGCGTCGTGCGTGCGCGCGTAGACCATCGCCTGGTGCCCCCGCCGTCGCCCGGCGGCCGCGCGCGCGGCGCGCCAGCGGCGGGCGTAGGCCGCGCCGGCAAGCGCGACCAGCAGGATCGGGACGGGGTCGAGCGTCCACGACGCGTCGACGGCAGCCGGCAGACCGGGCACCGGTGCAGTCTCGCAAGTCGGTCCGGCGGGGAGGGCGAGGGCGGCCGCGGGGTGGGGGCCGTCGCCGGCGGCCGCGCGCTCGCCGGCGCCCGGCGGATGGCGCCGATCGCGGGCCGGGCGGAGCTGTGCGCCGCTGCGGTGGGAACGGCGGCCCAGCGGTCGAGCCGGTCGCGTGCCGCGCCCCCTCCGCGAGCGCCCTGGTGTCTCGACACCGATCGGGCGTCCCGGGGTGCGATTGTCGCGCCAGGCTCGCGGCGTGCTCCGCCTGCTCCTGGACCTCGTCGCGCCGCCCGCGTGCGCGGCGTGCGAGATCCCGCTCGCGCGCGGGGGGCCGCTGTGCGGCCGCTGCCGGCGGGCGCTCGCCTGGCTGGGGCCCGGCGCGTGCGCGCGGTGCGGGGCGCCGCCGCCGTGCGGGTCGCCGTGCCCGGCGGCGCGCGCGGCGTTCGAGCGGGCGTGGGCGCCGGTGGCCTACGACGGGCCGGCCCGCGAGCTCGTCGCGGCCCTGAAGTTCCGCGGGCGGACCGCGGTCGCCGACGTGATGGCTGCGCAGATCGCCGCCAACGCTCCCGCCGGCCTGCTCGCGGGCGTGCTCGTCCCCGCCCCCGCCGAGCCCGCGCGGCGCCGGGCGCGGGGGTTCGACCAGGCCTGGCTGCTGGCCCGGGCCCTGGGCCGGCGCACGGGACTGCCCGCCCGCCGGCACCTGCGGCGGGCGTCCGACGGCGTCCGCCAGGCCGGGGCGGGGCGTGCGGCGCGGCTGGCGCGGCCGATCGTCGTGCACGCACGCGGGCCGGTGCCGCCCAGCGTGGTCCTCGTCGACGACGTGCACACCACCGGCGCCACGCTGGACGCCTGCGCCCGCGCCCTGCGGGCGTCCGGGGCCTCCGAGGTGAATGCGGTGAGCTACGCACGCGTCCTGCGGTGAACGACGCATTGAGCTGCACTTGACCTCGTCGTACGATCCTTGGCACAGACCGTCCACAAACCCCGTCCCAACGGGGCGGGGCCCGACGAGAGGAAGGTCTCGATGCAGATCGAGGTCAAGGGCCGCAACGTCTCCGTCACCGATGAGCTGCGAGAGCACGTCGAGAAGCGCTTCGCCAAGATCGCGAAGCAGGTCTCCGAGCTCGCTCGACTCGAGGTCGAGCTCTCCCACGAGCGCAACCCGGCCAACCCGGACCAGCAGGTGGCCGAGGCGACCCTGTACCTCAAGGGCGTGACCCTGCGCTCGCGCGATGCGTCGCGCGACTTCCGGCACGCCATCAACCGCTGCGAGGATGAGCTGGGGCGCCAGGTCAAGCGCCATCGCGTGAAGCGCCGCCACCGCCGCGAGGCCCGCGCCGCGTCGCCGCGCAGCGGGGTGCAGCCGACCCTCTGAACTCCCGCAAAACCGGCCTGAATCGGCCGTAGAGCCACTGCTACGCTGGCCCCATGGGGATCCTGGAGCGTGCGCTCAACGTCGGCGAGGCCAAGAAGTTCAAGGCATACGAGAAGCGCGTCGCGCTGATCGGCGCGTTCGAGGCCGAGCTCGAGCTCGAGTCCGACGAGGAGCTCCGCGCCCGCTTCGACGGCCTGCGCGAGCAGGCCCGCGAGGGCGCCGACATCGACGACCTGCTGCCAGAGGTCTTCGCCATCGTCCGCGAGGCGGGCCAGCCGCACGATGGGCATGCGCCACTTCGACGTGCAGCTGATCGGCGGCATGGTGATGCACGACGGCGAGATCGCCGAGATGCGCACCGGCGAGGGCAAGACGCTCACCGCGACGCTCGCCGTCGTCCTCAACGCGCTGGCCGGCAAGCGGCGTCCACCTCGTCACGGTCAACGACTACCTGGCGCGCCGCGACGCCGAGTGGATGAGCCCCATCTACACGTTCCTCGGCCTGAGCGTCGGGGTCCTGCAGAACATGCAGTCCTACGAGGACAAGCAGGTCGCCTACGCCAGCGACATCACCTACGGGACGAACTCGGAGTTCGGCTTCGACTACCTGCGCGACAACATGGCGCAGTCGCTGGAGGAGAAGGTCCAGCACGGCGGGCGCATGCGCGAGGAGACGTTGCCGGACGGCACGGTGGTCCAGCGGCCGCTCGCGATGCACCACTTCGCGATCGTCGACGAGGTCGACAACATCCTCATCGACGAGGCGCGCACCCCGCTGATCATCTCCGGCGCCCCCGAGCAGGCCGCCGACCTCTACTCAGCAGTTCGCCCGGCTCGCGCCGCGGATGACGCCCGGCAAGACGCCCGGAGGGCATGGACCCGCGTACCAAGAAGGACTTCGTCGCCGACTTCGACTACGAGTTCGACGAGAAGCACAAGACCGTCGCCGTGACCGAGCAGGGCGTCGCCAAGGCCGAGAAGTTCCTCGGCATCGACCACCTCTACCGCGCCGAGAACGGCCATCTCGTCAACCACCTCATCCAGGCGCTGAAGGCCGAGTCGCTCTACAAGCGCGGCGTCGACTACGAGGTCATCGACGACGAGGTCAAGATCATCGACGAGTTCACCGGGCGCATCCTCGAGGGCCGGCGCTGGAGCGAGGGCCTGCACCAGGCGGTGGAGGCGAAGGAGGGCGTGCGCGTCCAGGAGGAGAACCAGACGCTCGCCACGATCACGCTCCAGAACTACTTCCGCATGTACGCCAAGCTCGCGGGCATGACCGGCACGGCGCTCACCGAGGCGACCGAGTTCATGAAGATCTACAAGCTCGGCGTCGTGCAGGTCCCGACGAACCGGCCGATGGTCCGCGACGACCGCAACGATCAGGTCTACAAGACCAAGGACGGCAAGTGGAGCGCGGTGATCGGCGAGATCGCGGCGCGCCACGAGAAGGGCCAGCCCGTGCTCGTGGGCACGATCTCGGTCGAGGTCTCCGAGCTGCTCTCGAGCGGCCTGCGCCAGCGCGGCATCCCGCACACGGTCCTCAACGCCAAGCCCGAGCACGCCGCTCGCGAGGGCGAGATCGTCGCCGAGGCCGGGCGCCCGGGCGCCGTCACGATCGCGACGAACATGGCGGGCCGCGGCGTCGACATCAAGCTCGGCGGCAATGCCGAGCACCTCACCGGCCTCGAGCTCGCCAAGCTCGGGCTCAGGCCTGGCGATCCCGGCTACGACGAGCAGTTCGCCGAGCTGCTGCCCAAGCTCGACGAGAGCGTCGAGGCCGACCGCGAGCGGGTGCTGGAGGCCGGCGGCCTGTGCATCATCGGCACCGAGCGCCACGAGTCGCGGCGGATCGACAACCAGCTGCGCGGCCGCTCCGGTCGCCAGGGCGACCCGGGCGAGTCGCGCTTCTTCCTCTCCGGCGAGGACGACCTCGTCCGGCTGTTCGCCGGCGACCGGATCTACAACATCCTCAACCGCTTCGGCACGACCGACGAGGAGGGCAACGAGGAGCCGATCGAGGCGGGCATCCTCTCCAAGCAGATCGAGAAGGCCCAGCGCAAGGTCGAGGAGCAGAACTTCCTGATCCGCAAGCGCGTCCTCGAGTACGACGACGTGATGAACGAGCAGCGGCGGATCGTCTACGAGTACCGCGACCAGATCCTGGAGGGCCGCAACATGGGCATCCAGGCGCGGGAGGAGATCGGCAAGGTGGTCGACCGCCTGGTCGACCAGCACCTCGTCGGCGAGTACGTCGAGGAGTGGGACCTCGACGGGCTGTTCGTCTCGCTCCAGGACATGTACCCGGTGGCGCTCACCGCCGCGCAGGTCGAGGCCGAGCACCTCGATCGCATCGAGCTCGTCGACAGGCTGAGCGAGGAGGTCGTGGTCCTCTACGACCAGCGCGAGGGCGAGCTCGGCGACGAGCTCATGCGCGCGCTCGAGCGCTACCTGCTGCTGCAGATCATCGACAACCGCTGGCGCGAGCACCTCTACGACATGGACTACCTGCGCGAGGGCATCCACCTGCGCGGGTTCGCCCAGATCGAGCCGATCGTCGCCTACAAGAACGAGGCGTTCGAGCTGTTCACCGACCTGATGAACACCGTCTGGTCGGACTTCGCGAGGATGATCTACCACGTCGAGGTCGAGGTGGAGGGCGCCGGCGGCTCGGCCGCCTACGAGCCGGCCGAGCCGCGGCGGGCGGGCGGGAGCACCACCCGCGCCGCGAACGTCACGTACTCGGGCGGTGTGGGCGCCGCCCAGCCGAGCGCGCTCGCGGCGGCCGCCGCGGGGGCGGGCGTCGCGCCCGACGGCTACGCGGAGGCGGACGGCTACGCCGACGCGGAGCCGATGCCCGTCGTCGAGCAGCGCCACGTCGACGAGCGCGAGCAGATCGGCCGCAACGACCCGTGCTGGTGCGGGTCGGGCAAGAAGTACAAGAAGTGCCACGGCGCCTGAGCTGAGGCGGCGGCAGACGGGGTAGCCTCCCGTGCGTGATGTTCGGCACGAGGCCGTCCGAGCGCGCCACGATGGCGCGCGGCCTGGCGATGCTGTTCGGCGCCGGGGCCAGCCTCGTGCTGCTCACGCTCGCCCTTCCGCACGACGCGAACACCGACGACCTCGGCGTCGCGGTCCCGCCGATCCTCGCCTATGGCGTCGTCGGGCTGCTGGTCACCGCGGGCCGGCGCTTCTCGCCCGGCGCGCTCGGCGCCGTGCTCGCGCTCGGGACGATCCTCATCACGGGATGCATCGTCTTCGGGGGCGACAGCGCCTCGGCCTATGCGCTCATGTACGTGTGGGTGGCGCTGTACGCCGGCTACTTCTTCGCGCCGCTGACCGCGCTCGCCCACGTGGCGCTGTGCGGCGCCTGCTACGCGGCGGCATTCGCGCTCCAGGACCACATCGCCGTGCCCCAGGCGCACTGGGTGATGGCGGTGGGGACCGCGGCCGTGGCCGCCGCGCTGATCGGGCCGCTGGTGCGCCACGTTCGGGCACAGGCCGCGGACCTCGAGGCCGTCGCCGACCTCGCGAACGGGGCGGTGCACCCGGAGCGCTACGGGGCGCAGATCTGCGACGGCCTGCTGGCCTCGACCGGTGCCGACGTCGTCGCGCTCGTCGAGCCGGAGCCGGACGGCCGCGGCGTGCGGCCGCTGGCCGCCGCCGGCCGCGGCGGCTCCCCGCACCTGGCCGAGGGGCTGCTCGGCGGCCTCGAGCTCGCGCGCCGGTCGGGGGCGCCGATCGTCCTGCACGGACAGGGCTCGCGCCGTCGCATCGTCGGGCTCGCCCAGCCGGTGCTGCGCGACGGCGAGGCGGTCGCAGTCCTGCTGCTCGCCTGGCATCGCCCGAGGCGGCACCTGCCCCAGCGCGCCGAGAGTGCCGCGGCGGTGTTCGCCGGGCAGGCCGGGGTGGCGATGGAGCGGCTCGCGCGCCTCTCGCGCGAGAAGGAGCGCCAGGCGCTCGAGATCAACGACAACATCGTCCAGGGGCTCGCGGTCGCGAAGTACGCGCTCGCCGGCGGCGACGCCGCCGAGGCCGGCAGGGCGATCGACGAGACCCTCGCCAGCGCGCGCCGCCTGGTCACCGACCAGCTCGACGACGTCGCGCGGGCGGGTGGCGAGATCGCCGCGGGCGACCTCGTCCGCGAGGCGCCCGGGCGGCTTCGCGAGCCGCCCGCCGCCATCTGAGCGCCGCGTCAGTGGCGCCGCTCGCCGCCGCCGGGCAGGCGGTCGACGAAGCGGCCGAGTCGCTCGACCGCTCCCTCCAGCGGCGTGGTCAGCTCGACGGCGCGGCGCAGCGTCGGGATCGCCGTCGCCACGTCGGTCCCCGCGGCGGCCACCTCTGCCGCCCGCCGCTCGATCACCTCACCTTGGGCGAGCACCTCACGGCCGAGCGCCTCGAGCCGCTCCGCGGAGCCCACGACCGACTGCGCGAGGACGTCCGCGCGGTCGGCGGCGGCGACGAGGTCGCCGCCGCGCGCCTCGACGCGCTCGCCGAGCTCGGCGATCCGCTCGCCGAGGCCGAGGATGCGCTCGCCGAGCTCGAGCGCCGCCGCGAGCTGGCGCTCGACGCCGTCGGCGCGCCGGTCGAGGGCGTCGAAGCGCTCGGTCAGGCGTGCCTCCACCGCCGGGATCTCCCGGGCGCCGCGGGCCAGCGCGTGGAGGTCGTCGAGCGCGCGGGCGAGGCTCGTGGGGTCGAGGGCGCGCAGCAGCGCCGCGAGAGGGTTCACGGTCCATATATTGGCTCACATGGCCGAGCTCACCATTCCGCAGCGGCTCGAGGCCGTGCGCGAGCAGCACGACTCGCTCGCCGCGGGCTTTGACGTCGGGGCCCTCGAGGGGCGTGCGGCCGAGCTCGAGCGGGAGATGGGCGAGCCGGGGTTCTGGGACGACCAGGAGCGCGCCGCGAAGGTCTCGGCCGAGCACGCCCGGCTGACCCGCCGCGTCGAGGACCTGCGCGGGCTCGAGGCCGAGGTCTCGGACCTCGAGGGGCTCGTCGAGCTTGCGGCCGAGGACGAGTCGATCGCCGCCGAGCTCGAAGCGCAGTTCGCCGCACTCGAGCAGCGCCTGGAGGCGCTCGAGCTCGAGCGGCTGTTCAGCGGCCGCTACGACGCCGGCGACGCGCTGGTGACCGTGAACGCCGGCGCCGGCGGCACCGACGCCCAGGACTGGGCCGAGATGGTCCTGCGCATGGAGATGCGCTGGGCGGAGAAGCGGGGTTTCGGCGTCGACCTGCTCGAGGCCAGTCCGGGGGAGGAGGCCGGCATCAAGTCCGCCACGTTCCGGGTCGCCGGCGAGAACGCCTACGGCCTGTACTCCGCAGAGAAGGGCGTGCACCGCCTTGTGCGCCTCAGCCCGTTCGACAGCGCCAACCGGCGCCAGACGAGCTTCGCCGGCGTCGAGGTCTCGCCCGTCATCGAGGACGCCGGCGAGGTCGAGATCGACCCCGACGACCTCCAGGTCGACACCTACCGCGCGTCCGGCGCCGGCGGCCAGCACGTCAACAAGACCGACTCCGCGGTCCGCATCACCCACCGGCCGACCAGCATCGTCGTGCAGTGCCAGAACGAGCGCTCGCAGACGCAGAACCGCGAGACGGCGATGAAGATGCTGCGCTCGCGGCTCGTCGAGCTGCGCGAGCGCGAGCGCGCCGAGGAGCTGGCCCGCGAGAAGGGCGAGACCCAGGACGTCAACTTCGGCTCGCAGATCCGCTCCTACGTCCTGCACCCCTACACGATGGTCAAGGACCACCGAACGAACTTCGAGGTGGGCAACGCGCAGTCGGTGCTCGACGGCGAGCTCGACGGCTTCGTCCGCGCCGAGCTGCTGCGCTCCGCCGGCCGCTGAGCTGGTGCCGGCGAGCTCCGGCTAGGCGACGCGGAGGCGCTTCGGGGCGGGCTGGTCGACCGCCTCGGCGCGCAGCTGCGGGGCGAGCGTGAGGAAGGCGTCGACCAGCTCGGGGTCGAACTGGCGCCCGCTCTGGGCCGCGATCTCGGTCAGCGCCTCGTCGACCGACCACGCATCCTTGTAGGGCCGCTCCGAGGTCAGCGCGTCAAAGACGTCGCAGATGGCCGCGATGCGGCCGGCCCTGGGGATCTCCTCGCCGGACAGCCCGGCTGGGTAGCCGTCGCCGTCCCAGCGCTCGTGGTGCGTGCGCGCGATCTCCTCGGCGAGCTGGAGCAGCGTGGAGCGCGATCCGGCGAGGATCGAGGCTCCCATCGTGGTGTGGGTCTCCATGACGCGGCGCTCGTCGGGCGTGAACCGGCCCGGCTTGAGCAGGATCTCGTCGGGGATGCCGATCTTGCCGACGTCGTGCATCGCCGCGGCGTAGTGGAGCAGGTCCGCCTCCGCCTCGTCCATGCCGTTGGCCTGCGCGAGACGCGCACACAGCCGGCTCATGCGCTCGATGTGCTCGCCGGTCTCCTCGTCGCGCCACTCCGCGGCCTGACCGAGACGGCGGATGACCTCGAGCTGGGTGTCGCGCAGCTCCTCGGTCGCCGCGCGGACGCGCCGCTCGAGCTCGTCGTTGACGGCGGCTACCTGGGTGCGCTCGCGTCGCTCGAGCCAGGCCGCGGCGGCGATCGTGCCGACGGCGCCGATCGCCAGCGTCGCGAGCGGGACCGCGAACGGGAGGATCAGCCCGTGGGCGAAGGCGAGCTGCGCCAGCGCGGCGTACGACGCGGCGAGGGGGATCGCCACGGCGGCCACGTGGGCGGCGCGGAAGCGCAGCGCGCCGGCCGGGACGGCGACGGCGAGCAGGAGCAGGATCGCGATGCCGAGCGCCGGCGGAAGGTCGCGCAGGGGCCGGCCGTGCAGCAGGGTCCAGATCGCGTTGGCCTGGATCTCGGGGCCCGCCATCAGCGTGGTCGAGGAGGTCGGGGTGGGGTGGACGTCCTGGAGCGTGGGCGAAGAGGCACCGACGACCACGATCTTGCCGGCGACGGCCGACCGGTCGAAGTGCCCGCTGCGGACCGACTCGAACGTGAGCGTCGGGATGGTCCCCGGAGGGCCGCGGAAGTCGATCAGCGCCCCCTCGGGGGGGAAGGTCGACCGCGGCACCGCGCGCCCGGTCGTCGCCTCGGCGGCGGCGACCGCAAGCGTGGGCAGGCCGCCGACCTCGAACGGGACGCGGCGCAGGGTTCCCCCGGCCGAGCCCTGGATGTTGGCGGCGCCGGCGCGCGCGCCGACGCGGGCGAGCTGCTGGTCGCCGCCCAGCACGTTGCTGTGGCCGTGCTGGTCGGTCTCGGTGGTGGCGAGGACGGCGTGCCCGGCGCGTCCCACGGCCCGGTAGAGGGCGAGGTCCTGGGCCGGCTTGGTCGGCTCGGTGAACTGGACGTCGTAGACGATCGTGCGGGCGCCGGCGCGGCGGAGCTGGTCGATGACCTGGCCGTGCCAGCTGCGCGGGAACGGCCACTGGTGGCGCAGCGCGGTGAACGTCCGCGCGTCGATCGCGACCACGGCGAGGTCGGACGGGGGATGGGCGGGGCGCAGCTGGAAGCGCGCGTCGACCGTCGCCTGCTCGGCCCCGTCGAGCACGCCCGTGGCCTGTGCGGCGATGCCGCTGCCGGCGGCGATCAGCGCGGCGAGTGCCAAGGCGGTCCGGCGGCCGCGCATGGTCAGTCGCGGGCGGGCGCGAGGCGCGAGTCGCCGGCGTGGAGGATGTCGATGCGCTTGGTGTTCCGGTCCCAGACGCGGACGGAGCCGTGGGTGACCTTGGTGTAGGTGCCGGAGCAGCGCTCGACGACGTACCAGCTGGTGCCCCGGACGGTCGCGACCGCGTTGCGGCCGTGCGTGCGGAAGCGGCCGTGGTGGTCGTGGCCCCAGAGGCCGTGGCGCCGTCGACGGGCCTTGCGCTTGTGGGCGGCCGCGTGTGCGGTGCCGCGGTGCCGGCTGGTCGGCGCCGGGCAGGTGGGGTGGTCGGTCAGGTAGACGTCGGTGATGCCGTTTGTGCGCTTGGACTGGCGCACCTTGAACCGCGCGCCCCAGAAGCTGGCGGACTGGACCTGGCCGTTGGCGTCGACGGCGCTGCGGACGGTCACGTGGCCGGAGCGCGCGTCGATGACGGTCCCTGACGGCAGCGAGTCCGTCTCCGCGAGCGACTTCCAGCTCTTCGCCCCGGGCAGCTGGACCTTCACGGTGCCACTGCCGGCGTTGGCGACGACCGTCTTGCCCAGCGTCGGCTGCGGGTCCGCGGGGTGATTGCCGTTGGCGTTGCCGTTGCCGTTGCCGTTGCCGTTGCCGTTGGCGTTCGTGTTGCCGTTGCCGTTGCCGTTGCCGTTGGCGTTCGTGTTGCCGTTGCCGTTGGCGTTGCCGTTGCCGTTGGCGTTGGCGTTGCCGTTGGCGTTGGCGTTGGCGTTCGTGTTGCCGTTGCCGTTGCCGTTGCCGTTGCCGTTGCCGTTGGCTTTGGCTTTGCCGTTGCCGTTGCCGTTGGTGGTGGTGGCGGCGGGCTGGGCCCCCTGGGACGAGCCGAGGTTGATGCCCAGGACGGAGAGTGGGGTGCCGCCCGTCGGGAGGACGATGATGGCGGCTGCGATGGCGAGACCGGATCTCATGCTTGCGGGATCGACGCGCTGGGCGCAAGGCTCAAGCCCGAGGACGAATGGGCCACCGGCGACTCCCCGGTTCTGGGGATGGCGTGGAGGACCTCGAGGGGCTTGGTGTTGCGGTCCCAGGAGACGCTGCTCGGAGCCGGCCGCCTCCCGTCCTTTCGGGTGCCCGGTAGCGTCCGCGGCGTGGCCGGCCGCCCCGATGCCAGCGAGCAGCCCACCGCGCCCTACCTCGACGCGCTGGTCGCCCACGGCTTCCGCGGATCGGGCCGGTTCCACGTGCCCGGCCACAAGGGCGGCCCGGGCGCCGACCCGGCGCTGCGCTTCGCGCTCGGCGACCGGGCGCTCGCCGTCGACCTGCCCCAGGACATCGAGGGCATCGACATCGGGCCGTCCCCGACCCCGTACGAGCGCGCCGAGGGCTTGGCCGCCGCGGCCTACGGCGCAGCGCGGACGTGGTTTCTCACCAACGGCGCGACGCAGGGCAACCATGCCCTCTGCCTGGCCCTCGCCCCGCTCGGCGCGCACGTCGTCGCGCAGCGCAACGCCCATGCCTCGCTGGTCGACGGGCTCGTGCTCAGCGGCGGCGTGCCCGCGTTCGTGGCCCCGGAGTACGACCCCGGGCTCGGCATGGCCCACGGCGTTGCCCCCGATGCGCTCGAGCGGGCGCTCTCGGGCGAAGGTGGCCCGTTCCGCGCCGCCTTCGTGGTCTCGCCGACCTACTACGGGATGGTCGCCGACGTCGCGGGCTGCGCCCGGGTGGCGCACGCGGCGGGAGTCCCGCTCGTCGTCGACCAGTCGTGGGGACCGCATCTGGGCTTCCACCCCGACCTTCCCGCCTCGGCCCTTGCGGAGGGGGCCGACGCGGTGCTGACCTCGACCCACAAGATCGTCGGGAGCCTGACGCAGAGCGCGATGCTCCACGTCGCCGGGACCGGCCGCATCGACGTCGACGCCGTGGGGCGGGCCGTGCGGCTGGTGCGCTCGACCTCGCCGAGCGCGCTGCTGCTGGGCTCGCTCGACGCGGCGCGCCGACAGCTCGCCGTGCACGGCGAGGCGCTCCTGCACGAGACGCTTGCGGCGGTGGGCGGCGTGCGCAGCAAGCTCGCCGCCGTCCCCGGCCTGGCGCTCGTGGGACCCGAGCTGGTCGGTCGCCCCGGCATCACCGCCTGGGATCCGCTGCGGATCGTCCTGGACGTGCGCGAGACCGGCCGCTCCGGCTACGAGGTTGCATCCGCGCTGCGCCGCGCCTACGACGTGCAGCCCGAGCTGGCCACGCAGGCGACCGTGGTGATGGTCCTGGGCATCGCCGAGTCGCCGGAGGCGCTCGAGCGGATGGCCGGCGACGTCGACGAGACGGTCAAGCGCATCGCGGTCGAGGGCTCGGTCCGGGCACTGGTTCGAGCCCCCGGCGCGCTCGAGAACGAGATGGTCGTCACGCCGCGCGAAGCGTTCCTGGGGGTCGCAGAGGCGGTGCCGGTCGACGACGCCGTGGGGCGGGTGTCGTGCGAATCGATCGCCGGCTACCCGCCGGGGATCCCCGCGCTGCTGCCGGGAGAGCGGATCACCGCCGAGGTCGTCGCCTACCTGCGCGAGCTGGTGGCTGGCGGGGCGAGGCTGCACGGCGCCGCCGACCCCTCGTTCACGACGATGCACGTGCTCGCTGGCTCCTCGTAGGTCGGCGGCGCGCGGTGTCGCGCCGCCGCGCTGCGCCGCGCGGGCAGCAGGAGACCGCGGGCGTCAGCGCACGCGGAGGACCGGCTTGCCCGTCATCCGGCGCTCGCCGAGCGCACGCAGCACCTCCGGGCCGTCCTCGAGCGGGTGCTCGGAGACCCCCGCGGGGCGGCAGAGGCCATCCTCCCACCAGCGCCGCAGGTCGGCCCACGCCCGGCGGGGCAGCTCCGGGTCGACCGGGAGCATCCCGCCGTAGTTGACCCCGATCACGTCGAGGTGGCGCAGCAGCAGCCGGTTGACGGCGAGCTCGGGGATGCGCCCGGACGCGAACCCGATCACCAGGACGCGGCCCTCCGGTGCCATGCAGCGCAGGCTCCGCTCGAAGGCCTCGCCGCCGACCGGGTCGACGACGACGTCGGCGCCGCCACGGGCGCGGAGCTCGGCGACCCAGTCGTCGTCCGGGTCGGCCGTGGCGGTCGCGCCCGCCTCCATCGCGAGCGTCCTCTTGGCCGCCGAGGAGCCGATGGCGACGATCTCGCCCGCCCCCAGCGCCCTGGCGACCTGGATCGCCGCAAGCCCGACGCCGCCGCCGGCACCGTGGACGAGCACGGTCTCGCCGGCGGCCAGGCGCCCGCGGCGCACGAGCGCAAGGTGGGCGGTGAGGTGGTTGGTGACCATCGCGGCGGCCTCGGCGTGACCCATGGCGTCGGGCAGGTCGAGCACGGCGAAGGCGGGCGCGAGCGCCCGCTCGGCGAAGCCGCCGAACGCCACGGTCGCGGCGACCCGCCGGTCGCCGATCGTCCCGGCGACCTCGATGCCGGGCACGAACGGCAGCGGCGGGCGGAGCTGGTACTCGCCCCGGCACACCAGCCAGTCGACGAATCCGGCGCCGGCGGCATGGACCTCGACGAGCTCGAAGCCCTCGGCGGGCTCCGGGTCGTGGTGCTCCTGCAGCGCGAGGGCGCCGGGGCCTGTCGTGTCCTGCAGGACGAGCGCGCGCACGCGCGCACGCTATCCGCGCTCGGCGGCCCGTGCGGCCACGCGCAGCAGCTCGCCGCCGATCAGCCGCGCGAAGCGGCTCGAGGCCTGGGCTGGTCGCATTCGGGGGCACCCACGGCCGCGAACCTGGCGCGCCCAATACGCTCAGTGGATGCTGCCCGAGGTGCTCCGGTCGCTCGTCGAGCTGGCCCTCGCCGAGGACGTGGGCGATGGGGACGTCACGTCGCTGGCGACCGTGCCGGATGACGCCCGCGGCGTGGCGACGATCACCCAGAAGGCGCCCGGGGTGCTCTACGGCCTCGACGCCGCCGAGGAGGCGTTCCGCGCGCTCGACCGCGGCGTGTCCGTCGAGCGCCTGGCGCCCGAGGGCGAGTGGCGCCCGGGGGGGGCGGTGCTGCGCGCCGCCGGGGCGTCCCGCGCGCTGCTGGGCGCCGAGCGCACCGCCCTGAACCTGCTCGGCAGGCTGAGCGGGGTCGCGACCCTGACCGCCCGCTACGTGCGAGCCGTCGAGGGCACGGGCGTACGGATCCTCGACACCCGCAAGACGACCCCGGGGCTCCGCGCGCTGGAGAAGGCGGCCGTCCGCGCCGGCGGCGGCCACAACCACCGCTTCGGGCTGTTCGACATGGTCCTCATCAAGGAGAACCACGCGGCGGCCGCGGGCGGCGTGGGGGAGGCGCTGCGCCGCGCGCGCGCCGCATACCCGGACCTGCCGCTGGAGGTGGAGTGCCGAACGCGGGAGGAGATCGCCGAGGCGCTGGCGGCCGGCGCGCCGCGCATCCTGCTCGACAACATGGACGCGCCCGCCCTTGTCGCCGCGGTGGGCCAGGTCGGCGGCCGGGCCGAGCTCGAGGCCAGCGGCGGCATCACCATCGACTCGGTCCGGGACAGCGCCGTGCCGGGGCTAGACTTCATCTCGGTCGGGGCGCTCACCCATTCGGCCCCGGCCCTGGACCTGTCCCTGCTCTTGGAGCCGCTGCCATGAAGCTCCCGATGGCCCCGATCGACAACCCGTACGCGGAGGAGACGCTGACCTCCGAGGAGGTCGCGCGCCTCCAGGAGGAGGTGCGCGACCTCGCCGCCGAGCGCAACGCGGTCGTCCTCGCGCACAACTACCAGCTGCCCGAGGTCCAGGACGTCGCCGACTTCGTCGGGGACTCGCTCGGGCTCTCCCAGGAGGCTGCCCGCACACGCGCGGACGTGATCGCCTTCTGCGGCGTGCACTTCATGGCCGAGACGGCGTCGATCCTCTCGCCCGACAGGACCGTGCTCCTGCCCGACCTCGAGGCCGGCTGCTCGCTGGCCGACACGATCGACGCGGTGCAGCTGCGCCACTGGAAGGCGATGCACCCCGGGGCGGTCGTCGTGATGTACGTCAACACGACCGCCGAGGTCAAGGCCGAGACCGACTACTGCTGCACGTCGACCAACGCGGTCCGCATCGTCGAGCACATCTATCGCGAGCACGGCGAGGACACCGAGATCCTCTTCGGCCCGGACATGTTCCTGGGCTCCTTCGTCGAGCGCACGGTCGGCCGGCCGATGCAGGTCTGGCTGGGCGAGTGCCACGTCCACGCCGGCATCCGCCCCGAGGACGTCAACCGCATGCGCGACGAGCATCCGGGCTCGGAGCTCCTCGTCCACCCCGAGTGCGGGTGCACGACCGCGCTGCTCGAGTACCAGGCCGCCTGCGACATCTCCGCCGAGGGCACGCACACGCTCTCGACCGGGGGCATGCTCGCGCACGCCCGCGGCATGGAGCCCGGGAGCTCGGCGATCGTGGCGACCGAGACCGGCATGCTCCATCCGCTCAGGCAGGCTGCTCCGGAGGTCGAGTTCCTCGCCGCCAACGAGGCGGCGGTGTGCCGCTACATGAAGCGGATCACGCTGCCGAAGCTGCGCGACTGCCTGCGCGACCTCGCGCCCGAGGTCAAGGTGCCCGAGGAGATCGCCGAGCGCGCGCGGCTGCCGATCGAGCGCATGGTCTCGATCGGCTAGCCGGGCCCGAGCTCCAGGCCGCGGTCGGCGGCGTCGCGGACGGCGCGCAGCGACGCGGCCTTGCGCTCGAACTCCGCCGGCGTGTAGCAGTGCACGTCGGCCGCCGCGCCCATCTCGGCGGCGTCCCAGAGGCTTGCCGCCTGGTGGACGCGCTCGAGCCACGGGATGCCGTCGAAGCCGTCGGAGACGAGGACGACCACGAACTCGTGCCCGCGCTCGCGCTGCGGCGGTGCCCCGCCCGCGTCGTCGATCCGCGCACCGCCCACCAGGGCGCGTGCGAGCGGCCAGCGGTCGCCCACCCGCCGGGCGTAGCGCTGCAGCTCGCGCCGGTTGAGCGCGTCGGTGTCGGCGGCCACGACGGTCGCATTGTGGCCGATCGGGCCGCGCCGGGCCAGCGCGGCTCCCGCCGCCGCTCCGAGGGAGAGGGTCCGGGGTCCGCGCCGGGGCGAGCGGGAGGCGCGGGCTAGAACTCGTCGGCGGAGTGCGGCCCGACGCACGCGACCGCAAGCTGCTCGGGATCGACCGACCGTGCGACCTCGGCGACGTCCTCGAGGCGGACCTCGTCGATCGCCCGGATCGCCGCCTCGATGTCGATCGGCTCGCCGTGGACGATCGTCTGCTGGGCCGCGTGGCGGGCCACCGCGTTGGTGTTCTCGAAGCTCAGCACCCGCCGGCCGGCGGCGTAGGCCCGGGCGCGCTCGACCTCCTCGTCGCTCGGCCCGTCGGCGTGCAGCTCGGCGACGATCTCGCGCATCCGCGCGTAGGCCTCGATGCACTTGGCCGACTCCAGCCCGGAGCCGAGCTGGAGCACGGGCGGCGTCCGAGAAGCTGTGCTCGATCGCCCAGACCGAGTAGCACAGGCCGCGCTGCTCGCGGATCTCCTCGAACAGGCGCGAGCCCATCGAGCCGCCCAGCAGCGTCGAGTAGACGGTCAGCGCCGCGCGGGCGGCGGGGTCGGTCGCGTCGAGCTCGGGGCGGTAGAGCATGCGCAGGTGCGACTGGTTGGTGTCGCGCGCCTCCACCGCGCGCTCCGTGCGCAGGGCCGGCGCGGGCTCGTAGGGCTCGGGCACGCCGGCGGCGCGCGCCGAAGGGAGCCGCTCGAGCAGCTCGGCCGCCGCGCCCTCGTCGAGGTGCTCGAGGTTGCCGACGCTGCGAACGCCGCGCCGCGCGCCCAGCGCCGCTCGCGGAAGGCGACGATCGCATCGCGCGAGAAGGTCCGCAGGTGCTCCTCGGGGCCGAGCACGGTCCGCCCGAGCGGGTGCTCGCCGAAGGCGGCGACGTCGATCAGGTGCTCGGCCACGACCGATGGCTGGTCCTTGGCGCGATTGATCTCCTGGATCACGACGCCGCGCTCGCGGTCGAGCTCGCCGGCGTCCAGTCGCGGCCGGCCCACGAAGTCGGTCAGCAGGTCGAGCGCCTCGTCGGCGGCCTCGGCGCGGACGGTGATGTGGAACGCGACGAGGTCGTGGGAGGTGTAGGCGTTGAGGACGCCGCCCATCCGCTCGGCGGTCTCGTTGACCGCGCGGTGGTCGGGGAACTTCTCGCCGCCCTTGAACACCAGGTGCTCGAGGAAGTGCGCCATCCCGTTCTCCTCGGCGCGCTCGGTGCGCGCGCCGGCGTCGAAGGCGAGCAGGAGGGTGGTGGCCCTGGTGCCGGGCATCGGCACCAGGTGCAGGGCGATGGGCATGCCCCGCAATGCTAGATGCAGGGTTTGGCTGGCCGGCCTCGTACCCTTCGTGTTGCATGGCTGCGACCCAGCAACGTTCCGATACGGCGAGTGCCGCCCGAGCCCGGCCCGCGAGTGCCCCTGATCCCCCCGGCCGCCGCGGTCGTCGAGTTCCGCGACGTCTCGAAGGTCTACGAGGGCGGCGACGTCGGCCTCGAGGACGCCACGTTCTCCGTCCACCGCGGGGAGTTCGTCTTCCTCGTCGGCTCCACCGGCTCGGGCAAGTCGACGCTCATGCGCCTGCTGATCAAGGAGCACGAGCCGAGCGCCGGGAGCATCCGCGTCGCCGGCCGCGACCTCGCGGAGATCGACCGCAAGCGCGTCCCGTACTACCGGCGCAACATCGGCGATGGTCTTCCAGGACTTCAAGCTGCTGCCCAACCGCACCGTCTACGACAACGTCGCCTACGCGCTCCAGGTCACCGGCGGCACGCCGCCGCGAGATCCGCGAGAAGGTGCCCGACATCCTGCGCCTGACCGGCCTGTCGACCAAGCTCCACAACTACCCCGACCAGCTCTCGGGCGGCGAGCAGCAGCGCGTCTCGGTCGCGCGCGCGTTCGTCAACCATCCGCCGCTGCTGCTGGCCGACGAGCCGACCGGCAACCTCGATCCCGAGACCTCGATCGGGATCATGCAGCTGCTCTACCGGATCAACCGGACCGGCACGACGGTCGTGGTCGCCACGCACGACTCGCACATGGTCGACCGCATGCGCCGCCGCGTCATCGAGCTTCAGGGCGGCCGCATCGTCCGCGACGAGGCCGACCGGCCATGTACGCCGGCCGAGCAGACGACCGCGGAGTTCGGCGCGCTGCTGCGCGGCGACCACGGGATGCCGATCCCGCGCCGGGCTCCCACCGCCCGCCGGCGCAGCGCCGAGGAGCTCTTCGACGAGGCGTTCGGGGACGACCGGGACGACCGCTCGTGACGCTCGGCTTCTTCCTGCGCGAGGCGCTGCGCTCGATGCGGCGCAACGCGATCCCCAGCTTCGCCGCGATGGCGTCGGTGCTCGTGACCGTGCTCGTGCTCGGCGTGTTCATCCCGGTGTCCAGGCCACGACCGGCGCGGCCAACGAGGTGCGCGGCCGGGTGCTCGTCGACGTCTACCTCAAGTCGAAGGCGACCGACGCGGACGTCGAGCGCGTCCGCCGCCTGCTGACCGAGAAGACCTCGCACGTCAAGAAGGTCGAGTACGTCTCCAAGCAGGAGGCCTACGCGCAGGAGCGCAAGCGCAACCCCGAGGCCTACAGCCTGCTCGGCTCCAACCCGCTGCCCGACACCTTCCGCGTCACGCCCGACAAGCCCGACAACGTCGCTGGCGCTGCGCGACGCGCTGGCGCCGCCGACCGCCGCGGGCGGGCGCGACGGTCGATCGACCCGGCGATCGACTCGGTCAAGAACCGCAAGGACGAGACGACCAAGATCCTCACCGCGACGCGGGTCGTCAAGCTCACGATGGGCCTGCTCGCGATCCTGCTCGTGCTCGCCTCGGTCGCTGCTGATCTCCAACACGATCCGGCTGTCGCTGTTCAGCCGCCGCCGCGAGGTCGAGGTGATGAAGCTCGTCGGCGCGACCGACTGGTTCATCCGCTGGCCGTTCATGCTCGAGGGCGTCTTCCTCGGCGCGCTCGGCGGCGTGCTGGCGATCCTGCTGCTCGCCGTCGGCAAGATCGCGCTCGTCGATCCGCTGGCGCGCGACTTCGCGCTGATCGCGGCGCCGCGACACGATCAACTTCGCGGCGCTGGTGGCGCTGCTGCTGGCCGCGAGCGTCGCGGTCTCGGCCGCCGGCTCCGGCCTGTCGCTGCGGCGCTTCCTGCGCGTCTGAGCCGCCCGGCCCAGGCTGCGCGCCCCCTAGCCTGTGGAGGTGATGCGCCGTCGCCGCCGCCAGCCGCTGCTCGCGCTCGCCGGCGCTGCTGATCCCGGTCGCGCTGCGTCGCGGGCATCGCCCTTGGCGGGCCACCCCGACCATGCTGCCCGGGCTTCCTGCGCGACGCCGCTGGTCGGCGACAAGCAGACGCAGGTCGTCCGCGAGGCGATCGACAAGGTCCACGACCGCTACTACCGCGCGATCCCCGAGGACCAGCTGGCCGACGCGGCGATCTCGGGCATCGTCGCGCTCGCTCGGACGACCGCTTCTCCAACTACTTCACCCCGAAGGAGTACCAGCGCTTTCAGGAGCGTCACCGACGCGGCGTACGCCGGCGTGGGCATGGAGGTCGCCACGGACCCCGAGGGGCTGCGCGTGGTCACACGTCTACGACGGCTCGCCCGCCAAGCGGGCGGGCATCCGCGCAGGGCGACGTGATCGTCGCCGTCCGGCAGCGTGAGCCTGGCCGGCAAGAGCTCGCGGCGCAGCTCGGCGCTGATCAAGGGCCCGCCCGGGACCGACGGTGACGCTGAAGGTGCTCCACGACGGCCACGTGCGCACGATCTGACCGTCGACCGCGCGCGGGTGACGGTGCCGGTCGTCGCCTCCCGGCTGCGAGACGGCCGGCGGCGACAAGCTCGGCGTCGTCCGGCTGGCGACGTTCAGCTCCGGCGCGCACGCGGAGGTGCGCCGGGCGCTCAAGCGGCTGAAGCAGCGGGGCGCCAAAGGGTTCGTCCTCGATCTGCGCGCGCAACGGCGGCGGGCTCGTCGACGAGGCGCAGCTCGTGGCCAGCGCCTTCCTGCGCGACGGGCCGATCGTCACGACCCGCGGCCGCGCGGTCCCGAGCCGACACGCTCGACGCGATCGGCGACCCGGTGGTGCCCGCGGGCGCCGCTGGTCGTGCTCGTCGACCAGCGACACGCGCCTCGGCCTCGGAGATCGTCACCGGCGCGCTCCAGGACCGCCACCGGGCCGACCGTGGTCGGCGACGCGACGTTCGGCAAGGGCGTCTTCCAGCAGGTGCTCGAGCTCTCCAACGGCGGCGCGCTCGACATCACCGCCGGGCAGTACTTCACGCCCGAGCGGGCGCAACCTCGGCGGACGCGGCGTCAAGACCGGAGCCGGGCATCGCGCCCGACGTCAAGGCCGACGACGACCCGAAGACCACGCCGCGACGAGGCGCTGCGCAAGGCGCTCGACGTGCTCGCCGCCAAGCTGAAGTGAGACGACTCGGGCGAGGTCGTCGGCCTGCTCGCGCAGCGCGGCCGGTTCCTGGTCGCCGAGCCGTTCTTCGAGCAGGGGCCGGCGGCTGACCGTCGAGCGCGACAGGCGCGCCCGGCCGGGCCGGCTGGCGCTGCTGCGCCCGCCGGTCCGCGGCCGCAACGCCAAGGTCGTGCGCCTGCTCGGCAAGCCCGACGTCGCGCGCGACGTCATCGAGGCGCTGATGGTCTCGCGCGGGCTGGCGCGCTCGCTTCCCGCCGGGCGTCGAGCGCGCGGCGGAGGAGGCGCGCCAGACCGCCGACGATCGCGAGGCGGCCGCGGGCGGTCCGGCGCGGCGCGACCTGCGCGACCTGCCGACGTTCACGATCGACCCCGCGACCGCGAAGGACTTCGACGACGCGATCTCCTGCGAGCGGCCGGCGACGGCGCCTGGCGCGTGTGGGTCCACATCGCCGACGTCACGCGCGTACGTGCGGCCCGGCTCGCAGCTCGACCGCGAGGCATACCGGCGCGCGACGAGCGTCTACGTCCCGGGGGCGGTCGAGCCGATGCTGCCGCGCGCCCTGTCCAACGACGCGTGCTCGCTGGTGCCGGGCACCGAGCGCCTCGCGGTCACCGTCGAGATGGAGCTGCACGGCCCCGAGGTCGTGCGCGCCGCCTTCCACCGGTCGCGCATCCGCTCCGACGCGCGGCTCGACTACGAGCAGGTCGACCGCATCTTCGCCGGCGCCGAGCGCGCCGAGGAGCCATGGGCGGCGGCCGCTGGCCGCGGCGCGGGCGGCCGCCGCCGCGCTCGAGACGCGCCGCGCCGCCGGGCAGCGCGCTGGTGCTCGAGGGCGCCGAGCCGGAGTTCCGCTTCGACCTCCAGGGCCACGTCGCCGAGTCGACCGAGAAGCTCCAGACCGAGTCGCACCGGTTGATCGAGCACCTCATGATCGCCGCCAACGAGCAGGTCGCCAAGCTCCTCTCCGAGCGGCGGGTCCCCACGCTCTACCGCGTCCACGAGCGCCCGGAGCCGGCCGCCGTCGAGCGCCTCGTGGCGCAGCTCGCGTCGCTCGACGTGCCGACGCCGCCGCTGCCCGAACGGCTCTCTCCGCAGCAGGCCGCCGATGCGGTCGGGGAGATCTCGCGGCTGGTCGACCAGCACGTGCGCCGCACGGGGCATGGCCGTCGGGCGCTCACCTCGCTGGTGCTGCGCGCGCTCAAGCAGGCGCGCTACGTCCCCGCGGACGCTCGGGCACGCCGGCCTCGGCCTCCAGCACTACTGCCACTTCACCTCGCCGATCCGCCGCTACCCGGACGTCGATCTGCCACCGCGCGCTGCTCAGCGCGGTGGGCGGCGGCGAGGACGCAGCCGCGCGGCGGCAGCGCTGGAGGAGGCGGGCGCGTGGACCTCGGATCGCGAGCGCGACGCGATGGTCATCGAGCGCGACGCCGACGACGTGGCGCGCTGCTTCCTGCTCGAGCGCCAGCTGTTCGAGCAGGGCTGGGACGAGCCCTTCGACGGCGAGGTGGTCGGGCTCATCGGCGCCGGGGCGTTCGTCGATGTTCGGCGACGACGCCACCAGGGGCTGCTGCCGGTCCGCCGGCTGCGGGGCGACTGGTGGGAGCTCAACGAGGAGGGGACCGTCCTTCGCGGCGAGGAGAGCGGTCGCGCGATCCGCCTCGGGGACCCTGTGCGCGTGCGCGTCGAACGCGTCGACGCCCCGCGGGGACGGGTCGACCTGGTTTTGGTGCAGTGAGCCTGGACGGATGTCCTACTGAGTTTCGAGTAACCAAAGCCGATACTTGCCGGGCGATGCGGGGGACAGCCGCCATCGACCGACATACCAGGGGCCGCTCCTCATAACCCGAGCGGCACCGGGGAACCGACATGTGCAGATTCGAGGGGCGCTCCGGCGCCCCTCGAGTCGTCTTGGAACCGCTGCCGCAGGAAGGCACTAACGTCGCCCAGCGATGGCCAAGGGCAAGAAGCGCAAGGTGGCGCCCGGCGACGTCGCCTCCAACCGGCAGGCGAGCTTCCGCTACGAGCTGCTCGACAGGCTCGAGTGCGGCATGGTGCTCGAGGGGACCGAGGTCAAGGCGCTGCGCGAGGGTGGCGCCCAGATCAAGGACGGCTACGTGACGGTCACCGACGGCGAGCTGTGGCTGCACAACGTCCACATCCCGCCCTACGCCCCCGCGGCCCGCGAGAACCACGAGCCCGAGCGCCCGCGCAAGCTGCTGGTCCACCGCCGCGAGCTCGAGCGGCTGACCGGCCAGGTGGCCGAGCGCGGGCTGACGATCGTGCCGACGCGCCTGTACTTCTCCAACGGGCGCGCGAAGGTCGAGATCGCCCTCGCCCGCGGCAAGGACCGCTTCGACAAGCGCCAGACGATCAAGGAGCGGGAGTCGCGCCGCGACATGCAGCGTGCCCTGCGCGAGGTCGACCGGTAGCCGCGCTCCGATCAAGCTCGGCGGCATCCGTCCCGATATTGGCCGTGCGACGAAGATGCGCACCCTGCTGACCCTCATCGCCGCCGGCATGCTCGGCCTCGCACTGCCGATGGCGGCCGTCGCCGTCGACGGCGTCACGGGCCTCACGACGACGACCTCGACGACGACCACGAGCACCGCGCCGACGGGCACGACCACGACGGCGACGACCACGACGGCGACGACCACGACGGCGACGACCACGAAGAGCACGACCACGAAGAGCACGACGTCGCTCACCTCGCCCACCAGCCTCGGCCTCTCGGTGGGCACCTCGCCAGGGCCCCTCGCCCCGTTCGCGCCCGGGAACACCGCGACGACCAGCAGCTCGCTCGACATCGTCGCGTCGCTCGGGAGCTGGACCCTCACCGCCTCCGACGCCGGCACGGCCTCGCCCGCGCCCGGCCACCTCGTGCGCTCCTCGAGCTGCACGAAGGGCTCGCCGTACCTGGCCGATCCCCTGGCCCTCCTCGCCACGCCGAGCGTGGGCACCTCGAACGGCACGCAGCAGCTCGGCGCGGCGCCGGTCACGATCGCCGCAGGCCCCGCGACGCTCGCCGGCACCGTCTCCGTCGCCTTCAGCCAGGTCATCGGCACCGCCGAGTCGATGCAGGCCGGCTGCGCCTACTCGCTCACGGTTGCGTTCACGCTCTCCTAGCTCCCGGCCGCACGCCGGCCGCTCGCAGGCCGCTCCGGCCGATGCGGTGCCCTCGGCGCGCTCCCGACCGCCGGTCCGGCCAGGCGTCCACTGGACGTTTGTTCTGCTCAAGTCGGAGTAGCCACTTCCCGATATGTCGCGTGTCAGAGCCTGCAGGTCCCGGCCAGCGGGGGATCGCGCAGGAACCGCCGGCTCCCGAGCAGGCGGCTACGAAACCATCGACACGGAGGTCGAATCACCAATGAAGGTCCCGAGCAAGCTCCTCGTCGCCGGCGCCGCGGTCGCCGCAGCGGGAATCGTCCCGTCCGCCGCGCTGGCCGACGTGAGCACCCCGCAGGTCGTCGCCGGCACCACGCAGACCACGCTCTCGATCAGCGTCCCGACCGCCGCGACGTTCACGACGGGCTTCGGGCCCAACGGCCAGGAGGCCACGTCGACCACCGCGACGGTGGCGGCGCTGTCGACCAACCCGAGCTGGTCGCTGACCGCCAAGGACTGGGGCACGGGCGCCGGCGACGGCGACGGCACGATGAACAAGCTGACGGCTGCCGGGGCCACGAGCCTCCAGGGGATCAGCGGCGCCGATCTGCCGTCGCTGGGCGATCCGACGCTCTGTGCGGATTCCGAGGCCCAGCTGGTCAACCCGATCAAGGTCCAGGTCGACCCGTCCGTGGTCAGCGCGAGCATCGAGTCACTCGGCAAGGTCGCACTCGACGGGACCGGGGTCACGGTCGCGGACTCCAACCCCGCGTCGCTGCTGCCGCTGCCGCTGACGACGTTCAACACGACGTTCTTCCAGACCATCGGGTCCGACGAGCCCGTGTCCGCCGGATGCCAGTACCACGTCGAGGTCGCCTACACCCTGAGCTGAGTCGCGAGACTCCGCTGCCCGGTGCGACGGCCGGCCCCCAGGGGCCGGCCGTCCTCCACTAGGGTCACGCCGCCGTGCGCCTCCGTTCCCCAGCGATGCTCGCCCCGGTCGTCGCCGCGCTCGCGGCGACCGGCGGCGCCGGGACGGCGGCGGCGCAGTCCCCGAACCCCGGCCTGTTCTCGGTCACGCCGTCGCGCCAGGTCGTCAGCGGCCGCCCGCCGAAGCGCCTTCCCGCCTTCACGGTCTCGAACACGACCAAGGTCCCGCTGAACGTGCGCGTGTTCGGTGTGCTGCTCGACCAGGAGCTCTCCGGCCAGATCAACTTCAGCGAGCTGCCGCGCGACCTCGACGCTGCGGCGAAGATCCTCGATCCCTCGCCTGCGACCTTCCGGCTCGAGCCCGGGTCGCGCCGGAAGGTCGTCGTGACCTGGCGGCTGCAGCCGAGCGGCAAGCGGGTCGTCGACGCGGGGGTGGTCTTCCAGAGCACGGCCGCGGTCACCAGCCGCTCCGTCCAGACCGTCCAGCGCCTGCTGACGCTGAACTTCCTCCAGCTCCCCGGCCACTACCGCTCGACGGGGAGGTTCACGCTGCTGCGCGCGGAGCAGGGCCCCAAGCGGACGCTGCACCTCGTCCCGCGGATCAAGAACACCGGGGAGGTCGTCCAGTCGCCCCAGAACGGGCGGGTCATCATCCGCGACGCCGCCAACGACGTCGTCTTCCGCGGGCGCTTCGTCGGCGACGTCATCCTTCCCCGCCACCAGCGCGACTTCCCCGTCTCGGTGCGCAAGGTGCTGCCCAGGGGGCGCTACGCCATGGCCGCCACCGCGACGTTCGGCGACTCCGGGCGCATCCACATCCGCTCGAGCTTCACCCTCGTCGGCCCCAACCAGCTTCCGACCCCTCGCATCGCGCTCGAGGACTTCCGCGGCAGCGGCGTCATCGGTGGCGACTCCCAGGCGACGGGCATCGTCCACAGCGTCGGCACGGCGACGGCCGGCACGAACGTCAAGGTCCAGCTCTACCGGCTGCTGGCCAACGGCCAGCGGCCGGTGAAGCCGATCGCCGAGAGGAAGCTGACCTACACGGCGCTGGCGCCCGGGGCGCGCCGGGACCTGCGGATCGTCTACCCCGACCTGCGAGCCGGCCGCTACCGGCTGATCGCCACCTACCGCGACACGCCCGACTCGCTCAAGCGCCGCGAGGTCGACTTCTCGCTGCGCGAGCGGAAGTCGTCGACCAGCGTCTGGCCGATCGCCGGGGGCGGGTTGCTCGTGCTCCTGCTGCTGCTCGCGCTGCTCGCGTTCCTGCTGCGCCGTCGCCACCGCGACGACGACGGCCCGATCAACGTGAACACCGCGTCGGCCGCCGAGCTCGAGCGGCTGCCCGGGGTGGGGCCGCGGGCCGCCGCGCGCATCGTCGCCCACCGCGAGGAGTACGGGCGGATCGGCTCGCTGGAGGACCTCCGCGGGATCGAGGGCTTCGACGACGAGCGGGTCGCCGGCCTGGCCGACGCCGTGGCGTTCTAGCCGGGGGCTCAGGCGTCGCTGAACGTCCGCACGAGATGGGCCTCGTGCATCCCGACGGCGAGCAGCGCGATCAGCGCGATGTAGACGCCGGCGACCGCGAGCCGGTGCGCGGGTCGGACGGCGTAGTACGCCTGCGTCTCGTCGCTGCCCTCCCGCCGCGTCTTGAAGCGCCGCCAGGTCTCCATCCCGCCCAGGAGCAGGATCAGCAGGATGATCGGGTTGGGGAACGCGATCGCCGCGCCGAGCATGACGGCGAAGCCGACGATCCACATCCAGGGCGCCATCGCCGCCATCGCGCGGCCGCCGTCGAGCGGGAGGACGGGCACGAGGTTGAAGAGGTTGAGGAAGAACCCGGTGAACGCCAGGGCCCGGAAGAGGTCGTTGCCGGTCGCCGACGCGATCGGGAGGCAGGCCGCCGCGCCGATCGTGCCGAGGATCGGCCCCGCCAGCCCCACGCGCGCCTCGGCGAGCGCGTTGCCGCCGAGCTCCTTCGCCCAGACGACCGCGCCCATGAACGGGACGAACACCGGCGCGCTCGCTCGCACGCCCTCGCGCCGCAGCTGGATCACGTGCCCCATCTCGTGGACAAGGAGGAGCACGACGAAGCCGACCGCGAACCGCCAGCCCCAGATCAGGCTGTAGGCGCCGATCGAGACGAGCATCGTCCCGGAGGTGGTCAGCAGCTTGAGCTTGGGCAGCAGAAGCAGGAGCGCCTTGCCCTTGGCGGCGATGGCCGCGAGCGCGACGAGCAGCCCGCCGCGCCTGCGTGTGCGCTCGGCGCCGAAGGGATTCGGCTCTGGCGCGGTCGCCCTCGCGGGGGCGGGCTCCGGAGCGACCGGAGGGAGCCACTGGGGCTGCTGTTCGGCCACGCAGTCCAGTGTAGGCAGCGGCGCACGCGCGGAAATCCGCGGACGATGCGGCTTCTTCCGGCGTGGGCCCTTGACCGGGTCCCGTGCCCGGTGGGAGGGTTCTCCCAGACGCGGAACCGAGTCGCAGAGAGCGAGGCCGAGGGATGCAAGGCCCGCCACCCTGACGCCGGAAGCGCCGCCCTCGGGTGGCTGCGCCGGCAGAGGGTTCCCGAGCGACTCGGGGCCGCGTCGCTTTGCGTCCCGGGCCGTCACGTGCGCTTTCCGTGGCACCCCGCGCGCACCGCTCCGCATCGGCCGCGCGACCCTGGCGGCATGCCCCGCGGAGCCCGTTCGTCGTCTTGATGAACAGTTCATCGAAAGGGCGAACGGGTGACGTTGCCGTGGCCCGACTCGCCGCCCGCCAGCACGGCCTCGTCACCACTGGGCAGCTCCGGGCGCTCGGCCTTCGTCCCGCCGACATCGGCTACCGGGCGCGGATCGGCCGCCTGCACCGCGTCCACCGCGGTGTCTTCGCCGTCGGCCACCCGCTCCTGACACCGGCCGGGCGGATCGCCGCGGCGGTGCTCGCCGTCGGCGATGGCGCGGTCGCCAGCCACCTTGCCTCCGCGTTCCTCTGGCAGATGACCCCTGAGCAGCCGGTGCTCGCCGACGTCACCGTCGCGCGGCGCGTCCGCCCGCGCAACGGCCTTCGCGTGCACCCCGTGCGCAGGCTCTCGGCGTCCGAGCGCTCGCGTCGCCACGGGATTGCCGTCACCGCACCGGCCCGCACCCTGCTCGACCTCGCGGCCACGCTGGAGCGCGACCGCGACCTGCTGCGCATCGTGCGCGAGGCCGAGGTGCAGCGGCGCGTGAGCGTGCCCGCGCTGCGGGCGTACCTCCGCGCCGCCGGCCGCAGAGCGGGAGTGCCGCGGCTGGACGCGCTCGTCGCCCGCGGCCCGACGCCGACCCGCAGCGAGCTCGAGGACCGCCTCGTCGCCCTCCTCGACGGCCTCGGCCTGCCGCCCGTGCGCTTCAATGCCCGCGTCTGCGGCGTGGAGGTCGACGCGCACGTTCCAGCGCTCGGGCTCGTCGTCGAGGGCGATGGGATGCGCTTCCACGACACCGCGCTCGCGCGCCGGGCCGACCGCCGCAGGCAGGCCCGGCTCGAGGCGGCGGGCCAGCGCGTGCTGCGCATCGGCTGGGACGATCTCGTGGAGCGCCCGGCCGAGACGGCCGAGCGCGTGCGTCAGGCCGCGGCTCCGGCGGCGCTCGCCGCGGTCTCGGCCTCGTCGAGCTGAGCGCGCACGAGCTGGAGGCCGCGGTCCCAGAAGCCGGGGTCGGCGAGGTCGATCCCGACGAGCTCGCCGAGCTCCTCGGGCGACCGCGAGCCGCCGGCCGCCAGCAGCTCCAGGTAGCGCGGCACGAACGGCTCGCCCTCCTCGAGGTAGCGCGCGTAGACCGAGAGCGCCAGCAGCTGGCCGTAGGCGTAGGCGTAGACGTAGCCGGGCGTCGAGATGAAGTGGGGCACGTAGGACCACCAGCTGCGGTAGCCCTCGGTGACCTCGACCGCATCGCCCAGCAGCTCGGACTGCGACTCGAGCCAGAGCTCCCCGATGCGCTCGACCGCCAGCTCGCCCTCGGAGCGGCGCGCGGCGTGTGCGGCGTGCTCGAAGCGGTTCATCGCCACCTGGCGGAAGACGGTCGCGATCGACCCCTCCAGCGACTCGGCGAGCAGGCCCAGCCGCGAGGCGGGCGTGGGCGCCTGGTCGAGCAGCCGCCCGAAGACGATCGTCTCGCCGAACACCGACGCGGTCTCGGCGAGCGTCAGTGGCGTGGCCATCTCCATCGGCCCGCGCGGGCCGGCGAGCGCCGCATGGACGCCATGGCCGAGCTCGTGGGCGAGCGTGAGCACGTCGCGGCGCCGGGACGTGTAGTTCAGCAGCACGTAGGGGTGCACGGAGGGAACCGTGTATGCGCAGAACGCGCCGCCGCGCTTGCCGGCGCGGACCGGCGCGTCGATCCAGCGCTCGTCGAAGAACCGGCGAGCGAGGGCGCCGAGGTCGGTGGAGAACGCCTCGTAGGCGTCCAGGACCAGGTCGCGCGCCTCCTCCCAGCCGAACTCCTCGTCCTCGCCGTTCACCGGCGCCACCCGGTCGTAGTCGGCGAGCCGGTCGACCCCGAGCAGCCCGGCCTTGACCCGGTACCAGCGCTGCGGGATGTCGTAGTTGGCCCGCACCGCCGCGACGAGGGCCTCGACCGACTCGTCGGAGGCCTCGTTGGAGAGGTTGCGGCTCGAGATCCACGAGGGGAAGCTGCGCAGCCGGTCGTCGATCGACTTGTCGTTGAGCAACGTGTTGAAGATGAACGCACGCGTGCGCAGGCCCGGCTCGAGGGCGACGGTCACCGCGCCGGCGGCGTCGCGCCGCACGTCGCGGTCGGGCGACTGGAGCCGGCTGAGGGCCACCTCGAGCTGCACGGGCTCGTCCTCGCCGGGAAGCTCGACCTCGAGCGCGGACATGAGCTCGCTGAACAGCCTGCTCCACGCGTTCCTCCCCGTCACCGACTTCTCGGTGAGGATCTTCTCCTCGGGCTCGGAGAGCAGGTGCGGCCGGTAGCGCCGCAGCGTGCGCAGGTGGTGGCGGAAGCGGTCCAGCCCCTCGGCCTCGAGCAACTCGTCCGCGCGAGCGTCGTCGACGGCGGCCCACTCGAGGTCGAAGAACAGCAGCTGGGTCTCGATCGTCGTGCCGCGCTCCTCGGCGCGCTGGAGCAGCGCGCCGTTGGCCGGGTCGGCGGTGTCGGCGGCAAAGCGCAGTGCCGCGTAGTTGCCCGCCCGGCCGGCCAGCTCGTGGATCGCGGCGAGCTCGTCCATGGCCGTGGCCAGGCCGGGGCCGTCGAGCCTGGCGACACGCTTCGCGTGCTTGCCGGAGAAGGCCTCGGCACGTAGCGTCGCTTCCTCGAGCAGGCGTTCGACGCCCGCCGGGCCCTCGCCGTCGACGAGGTGCTCGAGATCCCAGGTGACGTCTTGGAGTGTTCCGCTGGACATGCGATGCAGGGTATTCGTCGGGTGTGCGCTGGGTAGCCCTCACGACATGGAATCCCTTGACCGGCCCTATGGAGACGACGAGCAGGACTACACCACCGTGAATCCCGAGCCCGAGAGCCCCGTCGCCGAGCCGGGTGCCGGCGACGGCGCGGACGCCGAGACCGCGCGCGCCGGCTCCGAGGCCGCCCGGGTGGGCTCGGAGCCCAACCCGCTCGAGCCGGGCCGGCCCGGCGAGAAGCCTGCCGGCGGCGTGCCGCCCACCACCGACGACGACCGCAAGCTCGACGACCCGGCCTTCCAGGCGGTCGAGGAGGCCGGCGGTGGCGTGCAGGAGGGCTTCGAGTCCGCCGAGGGCGCGCTCGTCGAGAACGTCGAGAACGCCCCGGAGGCGGACCGCACGGCGGACGGCTTCGACCGCGAGGACCCGGGGACGGCCGTCGACGAGGACGTCGAGGGCCAGGTCGGCAAGACGCTCGACGACGCCGATCCGGGCGACGCGGGCGCCGCTCCGCGCGATCGGGAGGCGCTGCGCTCCACGGCCGAGTACGGTGAGGCCGACGAGCTCGACACCACCGAGGTCGTGCGCGACCCCGGTGAGGAGGCCGAGCACGGCGACGATCCCGGGCGAGGCCCCGGCATCGCCTTCGACCGATGACTCAGCCCAGCGCCTGATGGAGACCGAGGACAGCACTTCGCCGCCGGCGGCGGACGCCGGCGAGCCGCCCACGCCGGAGTCGTCGCCTGCGCCCGAGCCTGCGGCGGCGAAGGTGCCGCCTGCGCCCGAGCCTGCTGCGCCCGACCCCCCCGCGCCTCAGCCGGCCGCCGCAGGGCAGCCGCCGCCGGAGGCGCCCGCCGCCGCGGAGCGGCCCGCCGGCGGGCCGCCGCCCGCGGCGCAGGCGAAGGCGCCGTCGCCTCCTTCGCGCAAGCCCCCCAAGCCCCGCCGCCGGCGGCCCACCGCCGCCGAGCGTCACCGGCGGGTGTTCTTCGCGCGCCTGAGCGAGCTGCGGGGCGCGAGCCGGCCACACAGGGAGGCCCGCGGCGAGGGCGGGCCGGAGGCCGCGAGCCGCCCCGGCGAGCCGGCCGCAGAGCCGCCTGCTGGCGACGCCGCGCCGGCGGGCGAGCCGGCCGCCGCCGCCGAGGCTCCCACCGTCGATCCCGCCGCCGAGGAGAAGGAGGCCGCTGCCGAGGTCGCCGCGGAGAGCGCACAGCCCGCCGCGGATGGCACCGGCGGTGGCGACGCCACGGCCGAGGCTGCCCCGCCCGAGGCCGACGGCTCCGCGGAGTCCACCGCCGAGGGCGAGGGAACGGCCGGGGCCGAGGCCGGCGGCGACGAGGCCGCCGGTGGCGACGACGAGGCCGCCGGTGGCGACGACGGCCCGGCCGGCATCGACCTCTCGACCAGTCGCGACCAGGCGAGGCTCGCCGCCGCCATCGAGCGCGTCGGCGGCCCCCAGGCGATCCGGGAGGCGCTGGCGCCCAAGCGCGACGCGTCGGGCAAGCCACTCAAGTGGGCCGCCGTCTGCTGTGAGGCCGCCCAGGGCCACAAGCCGGGCGACCCGCTCTTCGCGGCCTGGGTCCGGCTGGCGGCGACCCCGGTGCGCGAGATCAAGTCCCGCGTGCCCGACGACCGTCCCCAGCGCGGCCGGGGCCGCGGCGGCCCCCGCGGCGCCGGCGGCCCGCGTGGCGGCGGCCCGCGATCTGGGGGCGGCGATCGCGGCGGCCGGGGCGGCCCGCGCCGCGACGACCGCGGCCGCGAGGGCCGTGCCAGTCGCGAGGACATGAAGCAGCACGCGTTCGGCGGTCGCGTCGGCGCCAAGATCGTCATCCCGGGCTTCGAGCCCGAGGATGCCGGCGGCGAGGAGACCCCGGGCGACGCGTGAGCGGCTCGCGCCGCCGCGCCGTCCGCCGTCAGCGCGGGGCGGTGCTCGGGCGCTCGCTGTCCAGGCGCCGCAGCAGCCCGGCCGGCGAGTCGGTGTCGCTGACCCGGATCCGCGCCAGCGTGAACGGGTCGCCGGGCACGGCGTACCCCTCGATCGTGGTCGTCGCACCGCGATACCCGGCTGCACGGGCGGCGGCGACCACGGCCGCGTCGAAGCGCCCGGACGGGTAGCAGAGGAAGTCGGCGCGAACGCCGAAGCGCCGTCGCAGCGCCCGCCGGGACCCTGCGAGCTCGCGCGCCAGCCGCTCGCCGCTCACGGTCGTGAGGTCGGGGTGCGTGAGCGTGTGGGAGTCCAGCTCCCATCCCGCCGCGACGAGCGCTCGCACCTGGTGGGCCGTCAGGTCCCCTGGCGCGACGTTGTCGAGCTCGAGGTTCAGCACGCCCGGCCAGCCCAGGGAGCGGAGCACCGGCAGTGCGTGCGTGTAGTCGCCGAGGTAGCCGTCGTCGAACGAGACGACGAGCGGCCGGGCCGGCAGCGCGGCCGCCCCGCGCCACGCGGCGAACGCCTCGGCGATCGTGATCGCCCGGTACCCGGCGCGTCGCAGCGCCCGCATCTGCGCGCCGAAGGCGGCGGGGGTCACCCAGAGGCGGGGGTGGGCGGCTCCCGCCGCGGGCGTGCCGATCACGTGGTACATCAGGATCGGGACCGGCATGCGCCGTGCGGCGGACCCACGCACCGCGTCGCGGCGGGGGAGCGCCACCGACGCGGGCCGGCGCCGGGGATGCGCCCGCGCGCGCGGGTGGGCGGGCGCGGCCGACGCGTCCCGGCGAACGCCCGTGTCCGCAACGGGGACGAGCGCCACCGCGACCACGAGCGCCGCGCCGGCGACCAGGGCCGCGACCGCAATGCCCCGGGCCCGTCTCCGATCTCGCTGTCGCTGCCGCACCGTGGCTCCTGTCGCGCCGGCCGCCTGTCGCCGGCTCGCCGGCAAGACGGTATCCGCTGAGGCGGAGGAACCGCTGCGGTGTCACGCTGCCGCGGCGAGCGCGGCGAAGCGGCCGTCGGCGGCGAGCAGCGCGTCCGGGCGGCCCCGCTCGACGATGCGGCCCCGGTCGAGGACGCAGATCTCGTCGTAGTCCTCGAGCCCGTCGAACGTGTGGGTGATCACGAGCAGCCCACGGTCGCCGGCGGCGGCAGCGACGTCGCGCAGGAACGTCCGTGCAGCCTCGGCATCCAGGTGCGCCGCGGGCTCGTCGAGGACGAGGAACCGCGAATCCGCGAGCAGCGCGCGCGCGAGCGCGATCCGCTGGCGCTGGCCGCCGGAGACCAGCTCCCCGTCCTCGCCGACCAGCGTGTCGAGTCCCTCGGGGAGACTCGACGTCCACGCTGCCAGCCCGGCCCGCGCCAGTGCGTCGAGGACCTCCTCGTCGCTGGCCTCCCGGCGCGCGAGCAGCACGTTCTCGCGGATGGTCGTCGTGAAGAGGTGCGCGTCCTGCGCGGCGAGGACGACGGCGCGGCGGACGTCGTCCTGGCTGGCGTCGCGGACGTCGAGATCGCCGATCGTCACGCGCCCCTCCTCGGGGTCGCGGAACCGCACCAGCAGCTCGCCGAGCGTCGTCTTGCCGGCTCCGCTCGAGCCGACCAGGGCGACGCGCCGCCCGGGCGCGACCGTCAGGCCGACCCCGTCGAGCACCCACGGCCCGGCGGGGGCGTAGCGCGCGCGGACCCCCTCGACGGCCAGCGCGCCGGCGGGCAGCGGGCGCGGCGCCGAGGGATCCCGCACGGCCGGCTCGGTGGACGTCACCGCCTCGAGGCGCACGGCGGCCTGCGCGCACTCGCGCAGGTGGCGGGCGGCCGCCGGCAGCGGCGCCAGCCCCTCGAACGATGCCAGCGCCAGGAACGTCAGGCCCGCCAGCAGCACGCCCGGCATGGCGCCGGCGCGGACGCCCGCCACGCCGACTGCGAGCACCGCCGTCGCGGTGCCGGCCGACAGCAGCGCGCCGAGGCTGGTCGCCAGCGCCGCGGCGGCCGTGTCGCGGCGGGCGAGACCCGCCAGTCGCGCGTCGGCCGCACAAACCCGGGCGACCCGGTCGTGCTCGCGGCCGGCGAGGCTCAGCTCCGCCGCTCCCTCGATCGCCTCGACCAGCTCGGTGGTCAGCCGGGCGCGGGCCGCGGCCTGCCGCCGGCCGGCTGCGCGGGCGGCGGCCGACGAGGCGACCGGCACGACGATGGCGCCCGCCAGCAGCGCCACGCCGAGCGCGAGCGCCGCCGCCGGGAGCATCAGCGCCCCGGCCGCCGCCGCCGCCACGACGGTGACCGCGGCCACCACGGGCGGCGCGAGCGCGCGCAGGTAGAGGTGCTGGAGCGCGTCGACGTCGCCGACGAAGCGGCTGAGCAGGTCGCCGCGGCGCAGGCCGGCGAGGTCTCCCGGCACGAGCGGGGCGAGCGCCTCGAAGAAGCGGACCCGGAGCTGGGCCAGCACGCGGAAGGCGAGGTCGTGTGAGGCGATCCGCTCCCCGTAGCGCAGCCCCGCCCGAGCGATGCTGAGCGCACGCACCGACACGATCGCGACGGTCAGCGTGAGGATCTCCGGCCGCTGCGCGGCGCGGCTGATGAGATAGCCGGAGATGGCCAGCAGCGCCACGGCGGCGACGATCGCGCCGGCGGCGAGCGCGATCGAGCCGGCGAGCAACCGTCGCTGGCCGCCGGCGAGCCGGGCGGCGCGCACGAGCGGGCCCAGCGAGGCCAGCCGTGCGTCCGCGGGCTCGGCGGGCGCCGGGAGACCCGGCGCCGTGGCGGCCGGCCCCGGGGAGCGGAGCGCCACGGCGCTGGTGGTCGCCGGGGCCGCGCGCCGCGCGCCGCGTTCGTCGCCGGCCACCATGCCGCCGCGCAGGGTGACGATCCTGTCGGCGCGAGCGGCGAGCGCCGGCCGGTGGACGATCAGCAGTGTCGTGCGTCCTCGCTCGAGGCGCTCGAGCGCGGCGCCCACCGTCGCGGCCGCCTCGGCGTCGAGGTGGGCGGTCGGCTCGTCGAGGACGACCAGGGGTGCGTCGCGCAGGAACGCCCGCGCGACCGCGATCCGCTGGGCCTGGCCGGCCGAGAGCCCGCGCCCGCCGTCGCCGACCCGCGTCGCAAAGCCGTCGGGCAGCGCCGCGATCTCCTCGAGCACGCCGGCTCGGCGAGCGGCGTCGCGCACGCGCTCGAGCGGCGCCTCCGGCTCGCCGAGGCGGATGTTGTCGGCCACCGTTCCCGCGAAGAGGCGCGCCCGCTGCGGCACCCACGCGACCCGCCGGCGCCAGTGTTCCGGGGTCACGCTCCCCAGGTCGACACCACCGCAGCTCACGCGGCCCGAGGTGGGGTCCGCGAGCCGCAGCAGCAGCGCCGCGAGCGTGCTCTTGCCCGCGCCGCTGGGCCCGACCAGCGCGGTCACCTCGCCCGGCGCCAGCTCGAGGTCGATGCCGCGCAGGACCTCGCCCTCACGCTCGGGATAGCGGAAGCGCACCGCCTCGAGGCGCAGCGGCGCGCGGCCCGGATCGGGCGCCGGGACGGGGGCCGCCGGCGCAGCGACGGCCGCCGGCTCGCCGAGCACGTCGAACAGGTGGCCGGCAGCCGCCATCCCGTCGGCGCTCGCGTGGAACTGCGCACCGACCTGGCGCAGCGGCAGGTAGAGCTCGGGGGCGAGCAGCAGCACGGTCAGACCCGCCTCGAGCTGGAGGTGGCCGCCGGCGAGCTGCACGCCGACCGCGGCTGCCACCATCGCGGTGCCGAGCATCGCCAGCAGCTCGAGCACCAGGGCCGAGAGGAACGCGATCCGCAGCGCGCCCATCGTCTCGCGCCGGTAGCGGTCGCCGACCGCGGCGATCGTGCGCGCCTGCGCGCGCTCGCGGCGGTGGGCGCGCAGCGTCGGCAGGCCGCGCACGACGTCGAGGAAATGGCCGCTCAGCAGCGACAGCGCGCGCCAGCGCGCGTCGGTCCGCGCCCGCGCCCGCAGCCCGATCAGGATCATGAAGAGCGGGATCAGCGGGAGCGTCACGGCCAGGATCGCCGTCGCGCCCAGGTCGATCGGCGCCAGCCAGCCCAGGATCGTCAGCGGGACGATCGTGGCCAGCACGAGCTGCGGCAGGTAGCCGGAGAACCACGCCTCGAGGGCATCGACGCCCTGCACGGCCGCCGCCGCCAGCTCTCCCGTCCGGGCGCCGCGGCGCTCAGGGCGCTCGACGAGCAGGTGCCGCGCCAGCCGCGCGCGCAGCTCGCTCATCACCCGCACCGCGCCCAGGCGGCCCGATGCCTCGAACCCGCCGGCGACCAGCGCGCGCGCGATCGCCACGGCCGCGAGCGCCGCCAGCGACCCGCGCACGTCGGCGAGGCCGGCGCCGTGGAGGAACGCCCGGTCGATCACATGGGCCAGCAGCGACGCCTGGGCGATCACGAGGACCGCGCCGAGCGCTCCGAGCGCGACCGCGAGCGCCACGTGCGTGCGCGCCGCCCGGCTCGATCGCAGCAGCCGCCGGTCGATCGGCGCCATCAGGGCAGGTGGCTCGCGAGCACGTCGATCGGGGAGGCCATCTCCTCGTAGTGCTCGCGGCGCAGCCGGTGACGGAAGACGTAGTAGGTCCAGCTCTGGTAGAGCAGGACGACCGGGACGAACACCGCCGCCACGACGGTCATGACGGTCAGCGTGTAGTGCGTCGACGCGGCAGCGCTCAGCGTCAGGTCGTTGGCGGCCGAGGTCGTCGACGGCAGGGCGTTGGGGAACAGGTCGACGAACAGCGTCACGAAGTAGGCGGCGATCGCCGCGGCGCTGAGGCCGAACGCCCATCCCGAGCGGCGGCGGCGCAGGAGCACCGGCACGGCCGCGAGCAGCGCGACGGCGGCGGCGGCGAGCACGACGCAGGCCGCCTCGAGGCTGCTCTGCCGGGCGAGGGTCCAGCCGAGGAAGGCGACGGCCGCCACCACGGCCGCCGGCGTGACGCGCCGCGCCAGCGCCTGCGAGCGCTCGAGCATCTCGCCGCTGGTGCGCAGCGTGAGGAAGATCGCGCCGTGGGCGAGGAAGATGACCACGGCGGCAACGCCGCCGAGCAGCGCGTAGGGGTGCAGCAGGTCGAGCAGGCTGCCGGTCATGTCGTGCGCGGCGTTCAGCGGCAGCCCGCGCACGATGTCCGCCCACGCGGCGCCCCACAGCAGCGCCGCGACCGCGCTGCCGCCGACGACGCACCACTCCCACGTCGCCCGCCAGCGCGTGCTCGTGTGCTTGCCCCAGAACTCGAACGCGACGTTGCGCAGGATCAGCGCGACGAGCACGAGGAACAGCGCGAGGTAGGCGCCGCTGAACAGCGATGCGTACCAGCCGGGGAAGGCGGCGAACGTCGCGCCGCCCGCGACCAGGAGCCAGACCTCGTTGCCGTCCCACACCGGGCCGATGGTGTGCAGCAGCATCCGCCGGTCGGCCGTGTCGCGGCCGAGGACGCGCAGGAGCATGCCGACGCCGAAGTCGAAGCCCTCGAGGACGAAGTAGCCGACCCACAGCACGCCGATCAGGACGAACCAGAGGGTCTCCAGGAAGGTCGGGTCCGCGTGCACGTGGAGCTCCTAGTAGGTGAGGGCGAGGTCGGGGACGGGCTCGGCGTCCGGGCCGCGCGGGGCGCCGGCGTCGGGCTCCTCCGGCGGGGGGCCGGCCTTGACGGTCTTGACGAACAGCCAGCCGCCGACCGCCGCCAGCACCCCGTAGAGGACGGTGAAGCCCGCGAGCGTGATCACGACCGATGCGGTCCCGACGGTGGGGGACACCGCCTGGTCGGTGCGCAGCAGCCCGAAGACGACCCACGGCTGGCGTCCCATCTCGGTGAAGATCCAGCCGGTGGCGTTGGCGATCGGCGGGAGCGCGGCTCCGAGGACCATCACCCGCAGCCACCAGCGCGGGAATGCGACCTCGCGGCCTCGGCGGCGCATGAACCACAGTCCGGCGAGGCTGAGCAGGATCACCAGCGTGCCCGCGCCGACCATCAGGCGGAAGGTCCAGTAGGAGACCCATACGACCGGGACGTAGTCGCCGGGCCCGTATCTGGCGACCTCCTCGCGCTGGATCTCGTCGATGCCCTTGACCTTGCCGTTCCAGGACGCCGTGGCGAGGATCGACAGCGCGTGCGGGATCCGCAGGTCGGTGTTGGTGCGACCCGGGTTGCGCGTGAGGTCGCCGGTCGCGAACAGCGAGAAGCTGCCCGGCTGCTCGGTCTTGAACATCGCCTCGGCGGCGGCCATCTTCATCGGCTGCTGCTCGTACATGAGCACGCCCTGGCCGTGCCCGGCGGCCGCGGTGGCGATCGCCGCCACCGCGGTGATGGGCAGTGCCACCCGGGCCGAGCGGCGGAAGACGTCGACGTCGTGTCCGCGCAGGAGCTTGTAGGCGCACACCGCGAGGATCAGCATGCCGCCCGTCTGGAGCGCGCCGAGGATCGTGTGCGGGAACGCCCACAGCACGGTCGAGTTGGTCAGGACGTCGAGGATCGACTTCATCTCGGCGCGGCCGGAGGCCTGGTTGACCTGGTAGCCGACCGGGTGCTGCATCCACGAGTTGGCGGCGAGGATGAAGTACGCCGACAGCGCGGTGCCGAACGAGACCAGCCAGGCGGTGGCAAGGTGCGTCCTCGGCCTGAGCCGGCCCCACCCGAAGAGCCACAGGCCCAGGAAGGTGGACTCGAGGAAGAACGCGGCGAGGCCCTCCATCGCCAGCGGCGCGCCGAAGATGTCGCCGACGTAGCGCGAGTACTCGCTCCAGTTCATGCCGAACTGGAACTCCTGCACGATCCCGGTGGCGACCCCGATCGCGAACGAGATCAGCATGATCTTGCCCCAGAAGCGCGTCATCCGCCGGTACGTCTCGTTGCCCGTCCGGTACCAGATGGTCTGGCAGATCGCGACGAAGAACGCCGTGCCGATCGTGATCGGCACGAAGATGAAGTGGAAGACCGTCGTGACGCCGAACTGCAGGCGCGCGAGGTCGAGGTGGGTCATCGCGAGTTGGAGCACGCGCGCGAAGCTACGACGCGTGCCCCGGGCGACCATCGGGCTCCGACCGCGCCGAAGTGCGGCTTTCTACGCTTCCTGCCCGGCGGCGGGGCATGCCCGCGCCCTGCCGAGGCGCGTACCTGTCGCCCCCGACGGTTTCGCGCCTTGACCGGGGTTTGGGGGCGCCCACCCGCGCGGGTAGACTGCTCTGCGACAACAACCCTGGGGACGACAGGCTTCGACGTGGTCGATTCCGTGGGGTTGGTCGCGAGCCGTGGTCCCGGGAGGCCACGTAAAACACCCGGGAAAACCATAAGTGCGGACTCTCACGAGTACGCCCTCGCCGCTTAGTCACTGACTAGGTGAGCGAGGTCCCGCCCTCGGCCTGCCGGCCGCTGAGGAACCGGGATCAGAATGCCGGCTTGCCCCCGGCGGTCCGCCTCCGCCAAAGGGGGGACACCTTCAGGAGGCTGGCCCTCGACAACCCCGCCCGCGTGGCGAGTCGAGGGCGAGATCAGAGCGCGGGCTACGCTCGTAGAAGCCAATCCGACGCGGCCGCGGACGCGGGTTCGATTCCCGCCGTCTCCACTATCTGCTCAACGTTCGTACCCCCGGCCGCGAGAGCGGCCGGTTGTCGCCGGCCGCCGGCTCGTGCTCGCCGGCCCCGTCCAGACCGGCCAGGCCGAGTGCTTCCGCGAGCACGTCGCGCCCCACATCGACGGCCGGCAGGTCCGCTACGTCGGCGAGATCACCGGCACCGCCAGGCAGCAGCTGTTCGCGTGCGCCGCGGCTCTGCTGATGCCGATCCGCTGGACCGAGACCTGCCGATCGTGGTCGACGGGTACGAAGCGGTCTACCGGCGTGTGGTCGCCATCGGGGCGCCCGCCGACCCGGACCCGTCCGACATCGACGAGGAGCTCCGGAGCCTGGCAGCTCGAGGGCTACGGCATCGAATGCGTCAGCCGTCGAAGTGGCCACGGACGCGTGGGCGCCCGCGCGTACCGCCTCGACCGGCGGGCGCTCGGCGAGGCGCAGGCCCCTTGGCGCGCACGGCAGCCGGCCGATGGCCGCCGCGCGCGATCTGGGCGGTCGGGCTACTTGGTGTCGCCGACGCGCCGCATGGACTTGCCGGCGCTGTCGATGACCTTGCGAATGAACTCGTACTGCGTATGGACGAGCTTGTCGGCCATCTCCAACGCAGAGTCGACGACCTCCTGGCGACTCCTCGGTCCCTCGCCGTGCGGGGGCAGGGCCTCGTCGACGGTGTCGACGAACTTGCGGACGGCATCAATCGCTGCCCGCTGGCCGCTCTCGACGTCCTTCAGGACGTCCGCTGAGAGTTCCGCTGTGCGGTCGATCGCGGTCTGGAACTGCTTGCCGCGGCTTGGCGCGGTCCGGCGCGTGCGTGCCGGGGCCGGCTTCGGCTTTGCCGCCCTGGCGGGCGGGGTCTTGGTTGCGGGCATCACGCCCTCCATCGTCCGGGCCGTCTCGGCCCTGGTTGCGGCGGACGCACTCGGTCGTGCGTCCGCCCTGTGTCCCGACCGTATCCCTGGGCGGCGCCGAGGGAATCGGTAGAAACAGGCAAGGTGCATCGCAATACCACCGACGGCTCCAGGCGAGAACGCGGCGGTGGGTTCATGCATGGACCGACGGCAGGCGGCATCCCGGCCACTGTGGCGCCCGGGCGCGATCGCGGAACCGGGCGAATCGCACCGGGGCCGTATCGGTGGCCCAGCTCGCGCCCGAGGTCCGCTCGTGGCTCCATCGCCGACGCGAACGGGCGAGTGCCGCCGCCCCCGGCGCGGACGTCTCGACCGCGCGCCCTTGACGTCGCGGGTGTCGTCGTGCGTAGTCTCCGACCATGCGGTTGATGAACCGCAGAGATGAGCAGGTGGGCGATGGCAACCGACCCGCTCAGCCTCACTCCGCGGCGCTCGCCGATCCCACCCGCCGGGCGATCCTCGCCCGGCTCGCGGAGGAGGGCGAGGTGACGGTCAACGAGCTCGCGAAGCCGTTCCCCGTCAGCGTTCAGGCGGTCTCCAAGCACCTGAAGGTGCTGGAGCGGGCGGGCCTGATCACGCGCGGGCGCACCGCGCAGCTGCGCCCGTCGCGGCTCGAGGGCGCCCCGCTGCGCGAGGTGGCGGCGTGGCTCGAGCAGTACCGCGAGACCTGGGAGGGCCGGCTCGACCGCCTCGCGCTTCACCTTCGCGACATCCGACGAAAGGCAGCCGGCGATGCATGAGCGGTACGTGATGGCCGAGCGCGAGATCGTGATCGAGCGGGGGCTCGACGCGCCCCGCGAGCTCGTCTGGAAGGTGTGGACCGACCCCGACGAGGTGACGAAGTGGTGGGGGCCCGAGCACTTCACCACCCCGCGCGACACGATCGAGCTCGACGTGCGGCCCGGCGGGGTCTGCCGGATGACGATGGTCGGCCCCGACGGCGAGGAGTACCCGAGCGCCGGGCGCTTCGGGATCGTCGAGCCTCCCGGGCGCCTCTCGTTCGGCGAGGAGGTCACCGACCACCCCATGATCGAGTCCGGCGAGACGACCGTCGAGTTCGTCGACCTCGGCGGGGGGCGCACCAGGGTCGTCATCACCTCGCGCATGGTCTGCGCGGAGGAGCTCGTCGAGATGGCGAAGTCCGGCTGGAGCACCCAACTCGACAAGCTCGAGGCGCTGCTCGCGTGCTGACCCGAACGCCCTCCTGCGCCGCAAGCCCGCGCGGCGCCGGATCGCGGAGGGCGTCCTCGTGCAGTCCGGCTGCACCGTCGATCGCGACGAGGAGGAAACGTGATTCTTCGTCAGCTCTTGCATTGATCCGGCAGGGTGGCGCCGTCATGCCGCCGGCGCACCCCGTGGACGGATAGCTTCGCGGTTCGTCATGCGTGCACGGCGGCCCGTCCAGCGGTGGTGGCTCGCGATCCCGCTCGTGGCCGTCGCTGCCGCGGCCGGTCTTGCGATCGGCCTCTCGGGCGGCGACGGACCGCACGCGGCCCCCGACCGGCACGCCGCGCCGCGCTCGGGCACGGTCGCGCTGAGGCTGCGCAGCCGGCCGGACCTACGGCCACCGCAGGTCGTCGTCGACCGGGCTGCGTCGGCGCCGGGCGGCGACCGGATCCTGATCTCGCCGCGCGCCGACGAGCAGAAGGTGAAGGCGCCCGGGCACCAGCAGGGCGCGATGCTGCTCGACGAGGAGGGTCGCACCCTCTGGTTCGGGGTGGCTCCGCACGGGGCCCCCGTTCTCGACCTCGAGGTCCAGCGCTACCGGGGCAGGCCGGTCCTGACCTGGTGGCAGGGGAGCCTCGCCAAGGGCGGGATCGGCGCTGGGAAGGACGTCATCGTCGACAGCCACTACCACCGGATCGCCACGGTGCGCACCTCCGCCGGCCTCGGCCTCGACCTCCACGAGTTCCGCCTCACGCCGCGCGGGACCGCGCTGGTGACGGTCTACGCGCGCACGCGCGCCGACCTGCGCTCGATGGGCGGGCCCCGGGACGGCCGCGTCACGGAGGGCATCGCCGAGGAGATCGACGTCGCGACGGGCCGCGTGCTCTGGGAGTGGCACAGCCTCGATCACGTTGCGCCGTCGGAGAGCGTGATGCCGCTGCCCGGCGACCGCTCGGCGTCGTTCGACTACTTCCACATCAACGCAGTCGACGAGGACCCGGCGCGCGGGGCGGTCCTGATCAGCGCACGCAACACCTCGACCGTCTACGAGGTCGACCGCGACACCGGCCGGGTCGTGTGGCGCCTCGGAGGCAAGGAGAGCGACTTCGCGGTCGGCCCCGGTGCGGAGTTCGGGCTCCAGCACGACGCCCGCTACCGCGGCGACGACGAGATCGAGCTCTTCGACAACGGCGCCGAGGACACCAAGCCCGCCTCGAGCGCGAAGACGCTCGTGCTCGACGCCGTCCGCCGGCGCGCGACGCTGCTGCGCCGGCTCGACCAGCCCCAGGGGCTCTGGGCCGAGAGCCAGGGGAGCACGTCCGACCTCGCCGGAGGCGGAGCGTTCGTCGGCTGGGGGTCGCTCGGCCGGTTCTCGCGCTTCGACGCCGCCGGCCGGATGGCCTTCGACGCCCATCTCCCCGAGGGCTACGACAGCTATCGCGCCTTCCTTCAGCCGTGGACGGGCCGGCCCGGCGCACCTCCCGCCGTCGCCGCCGAGCGCGACGGCTCCGCCACGACGGTCTACGCGAGCTGGAACGGCGAGACCGGGGTCCGCGCCTGGCAGGTCCTCGCCGGCCCGGGGCCCGACCGGCTCGAGCCGGTGGGCGGGCCGGTCGCCTGGACGGGCCTCGAGACGGCGATCCCGGCGTCCACGTCGCAGCCCTTCGTGGCCGTCCGCGCGATCGGCGCCGGCGGCCGGGCGCTCGGCTCCTCGAGGGCGATCAGGCGCTGATCGTGGCGGCGTCCCGCGACCCGCGGGGGGCGCGGACTCACGGCCGGCGCAGCCTTGCGGCCAGCCGGGCCAGGATCCCCGGTCCTCGCGGCCCCCCGGCGCGCCACTCGGACTCCGTCGGCAGCAGCCCGTCCCGCCGTCGCCGCAGCACGCACGCGGTGTGCGCGTGGCGGCGCCGGCCGGCGTCGCCCTCGGGGATCACGAGCATGTGCTCGCTCAGCGCGGGCAGCAGCCCGCCGCAGTAGGGGCAGCGGTAGGTCGCCGGCTTGCGGCTCTGCGCCCGGCGGATGCTGTACCAGCGCGCTGCGGTGACGCTCACCGGCCAAGGATCGCAGGGGCCGGGTGGCGAGTCGCGGATCCCCGGCAGGGGCCGGCGGTTCCTCGGCGAGCTCCGGGATCGCGAAGCTCGTCGAGACCGTGCCGGCGCTCTCACGAGTGGCGAACTCCGAGGCCTGATCTTTTGCCACAGGGCCATACCCGGCGGTACGGCCGGGTGCGAGCGTGTTGCGCCGCATGAAGCTGGTCATCGCCATCGTCCGGCCGGAGCAGGCGAACGACGTCCTCGCCGCGCTGCACCGTGCCGAGGTGCGCGGCGTGTCCATGAGCCGCGTCCAGGGCCACGGCGGCGAGCTCGAGCGGGTGGAGACCTACCGCGGGACCACGGTCAAGATGGAGCTCTCGGAGAAGGTGCGCTTCGAGATCGCGGTCTCCGAGGGGTTCGTCGACCCGGCGATCGGCGCGGTGCTCGAGGGCGCGCGGACCGGCGACGTGGGGGACGGCAAGATCTTCGTGGTGCCGCTCGAGCGCGCGATACGGATCAGGACCGGCGAGGCCGACGCGGCCGCCGTGACGCCGGTCGTCGCCTCCTGATGCCGGTCGCAGCCGCCGGCATCGACGCCGGCGACACCGCATGGATGTTCGTCGCCACCGCGCTGGTGATGATGATGACCCCGGCGCTGGGGCTCTTCTACGCGGGGCTCGTGCGCTCGAAGAACACGCTGAACACCTTCATGATGTCGGTGGGCGCGCTGGCGGTGGCCACGATCGCCTTCGCGGTGGTCGGCTACTCGCTGGCCTTCAGCCCCGGCAACGGGTTCATCGGCGGGCTCGACCACGCCTTCCTGCACGGGGTGGGCTTCGGACCGCAGCAGGGGACGCACATCCCGCAGCTGCTGTTCTTCGCCTACGAGGCGACCTTCTGCATCATCACCGCGGCGCTCGTGTCCGGCGCCGTCGTCGAGCGCATGCGCTACCGCGCCTTCCTCGCGTTCGTGCTGCTGTGGTCGATCCTCGTCTATCCGGTGCTCGCGCACTGGGTGTGGGGCGGCGGCTGGCTGGCCGAGCGCGGCACCCTGGACTTCGCCGGTGGCGTGCCGGTCGAGATGGCATCGGGCTTCTCGGCCTTCGCGGCGGCGATCGTCGTGCGGGCCCGCAAGGACTACGGCCGCCAGGCGCTGCTGCCCCACAACGCGCTGTTCGTGCTGCTCGGCGCCGGGCTGCTGTGGTTCGGCTGGTTCGGCTTCAACGGCGGCAGCGGCTTCGGGACGGGGCGCGCGAGCGTGCTCGCCTTCGTCAACACGCTGCTGACGCCGGCGGCCACGCTCCTCGTCTGGTTCGCCCTCGACCAGATCCGCGACCGCCGGGTCACGGCGATCGGCGCGGCGACGGCGATCGTCGTCGGCTGCGTGGCGATCACCCCGGCCGCGGGCTTCATCAGCCCGGGCGCGGCGATCCTGCTCGGCGCGGTCGCCGCGCTGCCGAGCTACGCGTTCATCCTCTGGCGGCCCCGCAGCCGCCTCGACGAGACGCTCGACGTGCTCGCCGCCCACGGCATGGCCGGGCTCGTCGGCATCCTCTTCATCGGGTTCTTCGCCCAGGCGTCGTGGAACGGCGTCGCCGACGGGCTGCTGCACGGCAACGCCGCACAGCTCGGCCACCAGGCGCTCGCGGTCGCGGCCGCCCCCGCGTATGCGTTCACCATGACCTTCGCGATCCTCCGCGGGCTCGGGCTGGTGATGGCGCTGCGCACGACCGAGCGGGAGGAGTCGCTCGGCCTGGACGTCGTCGAGCACGGCGAGGAGGCCTACGCGAGCGGTGAGGGCGCGATCCTCATCACCCCCGAGGGCGACGGCCCCGAGGCCGAACTGCTGCGCCCCGTGCCGGTCGCCCAACCCTGAGCGCGGCCTTGCCGGGGCGACCCGGCTCAGGGTGCCCGGTCGCGCTCGGCCTCGAGCGCGGCCAGGCGCGCCTCGGCGGACGCCACCAGCCGCTCGAGCTCGCGCATGCGCTCCGGGCTCGAGGGGCGCGGGCCGTAGGTCTTCGCCCGGTACAGGTCGCGGCGCTGGCGGAGGTGGTCGAGCTCCGCGCGAACCTCCTGCAGGCGAGCGGGTTCTGCCATGGGACTCGGACGGTAGCTGCTACCGTGACCGGCGTGTGGGTGGCAACCGGCTGCCCACGAGGTTCCTTGTCCGACGAACGCTTCGCGATCTCCGGCAGTCGAATCTCCGAGATCGCAGGCGGCGCACTGGCGCCGCGGAAAGCAGTCGGATGTCCAAGCAGTCCTTCGCCTCCCTGGGCGTGTCCGAGGCCGTGGCCTCGTCGCTCGCCGAGCGCGGCATCACCCACCCCTTCCCGGTCCAGCGCCGCGCGCTCCCGGACGCCCTCGCCGGGCGCGACCTGCTCGTCGAGTCGCCCACCGGCTCCGGCAAGTCGCTGGCCTTCGGCGTCCCGCTCGTCGAGCGCCTCGAGGCCAACACCTCCAAGCGCCCGGCCGCGCTCGTCCTCGTCCCGACCCGCGAGCTCGCGGGGCAGATCGTCGACGAGCTGCGCGCGCCCGCCCATGCCCGCGCCCTGAAGGTCGCCGCGGTCTACGGCGGCGCCGGGATCGTCAAGCAGGCCACCGCGGCACGCAAAGCCCACATCCTGGTCGCCACCCCAGGTCGCCTCGAGGACCTCCTCCAGCGCGGCGACATCACGCTCGACCACGTGCGCATCCTCGTCCTCGACGAGGCCGACCGCATGCTCGACATGGGGTTCAAGCCCGCCGTCGACCGGATCGTCGGCCGCACCCCGCGCGAGGGGCGTCAGACGCTGCTGTTCTCGGCCACGCTCGACCGCCGCGTCGAGGACCTCGCCGGCCGCTACACGCGCAAGGCGCGCCGCCACCAGGAGATGGCGACGCAGGAGCTCCGCGCCGAGATCGAGCATCGGTTCCTCGCCGTCGACCACACCGGCAAGCTCGATGCGCTCGTGCGCGAGCTGCACCACGGCGACAGCGAGCGCACGCTCGTGTTCGTTCGCACCAAGCGCGGGGCCGACCGGTTGGTCAAGCGGCTGCGCAACCACGACGTCGACGCTGCGGCGATGCACGGCGACAAGTCCCAGGGCCAGCGCGAGCGCGCGCTCGCGAGCTTCGCCTCGGGCCGGACCTCGACGCTGATCGCCACCGACGTGGCGGCCCGCGGCCTCGACGTCGACGGCATCACCCATGTCATCAACTTCGACGCCCCCGGCGCTCGCGAGGACTACGTCCACCGCGTGGGGCGCACCGGCAGGGCCGGCAACAGCGGCGTCGGGACCACGTTCGTGATCCCCGACCAGGCCCGCGAGGTCGGCCGCATCGCGCGCGAGCTCGACCTCCACGAAGAGTTCTCCCGCGCCGGCCTGCGCACCCGCGCCTGATCCGGTGGACCGCTTCGCGATCGACCAGCGTCCCGGCGTCGCCGCCCCCGCGTTCTTCGTGCCGGGCGGCGACGACGAGCGGGCCTACGCGGCGCTGCGCTCGGCGGCCGGCGACGAGACGGGCAGGGCCGCCAAGCCGCGTCGCATCTTCAGCATCTCCTGCCGCGTCGCGGGACGCGACTGCGAGATCGCCGTCGGTGCCCCCGACCCGGTCGGCGGCGCCACGGTCCTCGCGATCTTCGACGTCGGCGGCAACGACCGCTACGTCGTGCTGACCGAGCGCCCGGGTGCCGGTTTGCGACTCGGACGGCACGTCTACGGCGTGTGCGAGTTCGAGTCCGCCGGTTAGGCGGCGAAGCGCCGCGCCGCCCGGTTGCGCGCCCGCTGCGCCTCGACCTCGCGGTCGCGCGGCGGCGCGGAGGTGACGAGCTCGGCCAGGAGCGTGGCCGACGCCGCGGCGACGGCGTCGACGGCACGGTCGAACGCGGCGGCGTTGGCCTGCGACGGCTTCGTCGACCCGCTGACCTTGCGGACGTACTGGAGGGCCGCGGCGCGGATCTCCTCCTCGGTCGCGGGCGGCGCGAAGTTGTGAAGCGTGCGGATGTTGCGGCACATGCCGCAACCGTACTCCGGGCATAGGGGCACGGGCTCAGGTGGGAGCTGCGCCGCGCGGCGTTCGCGGAGGTGCCGCGAGGAGCACGGCTGCGCCCAGCACGAGCGCGGCGCCCCCGAGCTGCGCCGTGCCGAGGCGCTCGCTGAAGGCCAGGTAGGCGAGCACGACGGTGACGACCGGCTCGAACGTGGAGAGGATCGAGGCCGTGCTCGGCCCGACGCGCGCCATCCCGGCGAAGAACATCGCGATCGGCAGTGCGGTGGAGACGAGCGCGATCAGCCCCAGCCACAGCCAGCCCTCGGCGGCGAAGCCGGTCTCGAGCTTCCCGAGGCCCAGGCCGATGACCGCGAAGGTCGCTGCGGCTCCCGCGCACACCAGCGCCGAGAGCGGAATCGGCGCGAGCGCGACACCCGCGCGGTCGGCGACCAGGATGTAGGTCGTGTAGGCCAGCGCCGCCCCGAGCCCCATCGCCACACCGGCCCAGTCGAACGTCCCGCCCGCCGCCGTGGCGAGCACCACGACGAGCCCGCAGGACGACAGCGCGAGCGCGACCAGCGTGCGCCGCGTGGGCCGCTCGCGCCCAAGGGCGAACGCTGCGAGCGTCACCCACGCCGGGTAGGTGTAGAGCACGAGCGCGAGCAGCGAGGCATCGAGCCTGTGCAGGGCGGCGAAGTACAGCCCCGCCTGCGTGGCGTAGCCGATGGTGCCGAGGCCGAGGCCGAGGGTGAGCGATCGCCGGTCGGGGCGCCCGGGGCGCAGGCCGGGGCGGACGGCGATCAGCGCCGTGAATGCCAGCCCGGCCAGCGTGAAGCGCACCAGCAGCAGGGTGATGGTCGAGACCCCCGCGTCGTAGGCGAGCTTGCCGAAGATCGCCATCGCACCGAAGCCCGCGGCGGAGAGCAGGCACAGCGCCGCGCCGGCCGCGGGGGCGGCCGCCGTCGCCCCGTGGCGACTCCGTGCCGCGGTGATCTCGCCGGCGCTCACCGGCGCATCCTCGCGCACCGCCGCGGCACGCCGGGCTCTGCTAGACACCGCGGCCGTGCCCGGTCGCGCCGACTACCGCCACGTCCTGCCGATCCCCACCCGTTGGAAGGACAACGACGTCTACGGGCACGTCAACAACGTCGAGTACTACGCGTTCTTCGACACCGTCATCAACGCCTGGCTGATTCGCGAGGGCGGCCTCGACATCCACGCCGGCCAGGTGATCGGGGTCTGCGCGGAGTCGCATTGCCGCTACCACGCCGCCGTCGCGTTCCCCGACACGGTCGACGCGGCGCTGCGCGTGGCGGAGCTGGGCCGCTCGAGCGTCCGCTACGAGATCGGCCTGTTCGCCGCGGGCTCCGAGGACCCCGTGGCGACCGGTTGGTTCGTCCACGTCTTCGTCGACCGCGACTCGCGGCGGCCCGTTGAGGTCCCGTCGGCGCTGCGCGCGTCGCTCGAGCGGCTGCTCGCAGACGGGGCTGCGGCGTGAGGGTGCGCGGCGCCGTCCTGCGCGAGATGGGGCTGGCGCGCCCGTACGCCGCGTCGCGCCCGCTGGAGATCGCCGAGCTCGAGCTGGAGGGCCCGGGTGCCGGCGAGCTGCTGATCAGGGTACGGGCGGCGGGACTGTGCCACTCCGACCTCTCGGTGATCGACGGCTCGCGCCCGCGCGTGATGCCGATGGTGCTCGGCCACGAGGCGGCCGGCGAGGTCGTCGAGGCCGGGCCGGGCGCCGAGGGGTTCGCAGCCGGCGACCACGTGGTGCTCGCCTTCGTGCCGGCGTGTGGCGGCTGCGCGATGTGCCATCGCGGCCGCCCTGCGCTCTGTGAGCCCGGGGCGGCCGCCAACACCGCCGGAACCCTGCTGTCGGGAGCGCGCCGCTTCGGCGAGCCCGGGGGCGGCGAGCTGCACCACCACCTGGGCGTGTCGGCCTTCGCCGACCACATCGTCGTCTCCGCTCGCTCCGCGGTCCGGGTGGATCCCGAGCTCCCCTTCGCGATCGCGGCGCTCTTCGGCTGCGCGGTCCTCACCGGGGTCGGCGCGGTCGTCAACAGCGCCCGTGTCGCCCCGGGCGACAGCGTCGCGGTGTTCGGCCTCGGCGGCGTCGGCCTCGCCGCGCTCCTGGGCGCCCGGCTCGCGGGCGCGGCCACGATCGTCGGCGTCGACGTCGTCCCGTCCAAGCTCGAGCTGGCGCGCGAGCTCGGCGCGAGCCACGTCGTGCAGGCCGGTCCCGCCGCCGTCGAGGAGGTGCGCGCGCTGACGGGGGGAGGGGCCGACCACGCGGTCGAGACCGTGGGCAGCGCCGAGGTCCTCGCCGAGGCGTACGCCGCCACCCGCCGGGGCGGGACGACGGTCACGGTGGGGCTTCCGGATCCGAGCCGGATGCTGTCGATCTCCGCGGTCGGCCTGGTCGCCGAGGAGCGCACCCTGCGCGGGTCCTACCTGGGCTCGTGCAGCCCTGCTCGCGACGTGCCGCGCTTCGTGGCGCTCCACCGCGCCGGCCGCCTGCCGGTCGACCGCCTGCTGACGCACACGCTGGCCCTCGAGGACCTCAACGAGGGCTTCGACCGCCTGGCCGACGGGGGCGCGGTCCGCCAGGCCGTGATCCTCTGAGCTGCCCGGGCTGAGAAGCAGACCGCCACGGCCGGTTTCTCCGCCGGCGCCCTAGCCTCGGCCCTGTGGACCTGGTCCTGCTCGGGCTGTCGTTGGGGCTCGGCGCCGGGATCGCGCCCGGGCCGCTGCTCGCGCTGGTGCTCTCCGAGGGCCTGCGCGGCGGCTTCGCCGCCGGCGCGCGGGTGGCGGTCGCGCCGCTGATCACCGACGCGCCGATCGTCGTCGCGAGCGTGCTGGTGCTCGGCCGCCTGCCGCCGGGCTGGCTCGACGGGCTCGCGGTGGCCGGCGGCGCCTTCGTGGCGCTACTGGGGCTCAGGGCGCTGGTCGAGCGGCCGGCGGTCGAGCCGGCGCGCGTGCGCGACGGCCTTCGCCGCGCCGTCGTCGCCAACGCGGCCAGCCCGCACCCTTGGCTGTTCTGGGCGACGGTGGGCGGACCGCTGCTGGCGACGCACCCGGCGGCCTCGGGCGCGGGCTTCCTCACCGCGTTCTACGCCACCCTCGTCGCCGTCAAGGTCACGGTGGCCGCCGCGGTGGCCGCCGGCCGCCGGAGCCTGCTGGGCGGCCGCGGCTACGCGATCGCGCTGCGCGCCAGCGGGCTCGTGCTGCTGGCGGCTGGCGGCGCGCTCGTCGCCGAGGGCCTCTGATCGCCGGGTGCCCGCGCCTCGCGCGCCCTCCGGGACTCAGCCCTCGCGCAGGAAGGCCTCGAGCCGCGGACGCAGCGTCGAGAGCTGGCCGCTCTCCTCGATCGCGGTGAGCAGGTCGTGGGCCTGGTCGGCGTCGAGGAGGAACTCGTCGCGGCCGACCCGCAGCATGCGGGCGAGGCGCACGAACGACGTCGCGCTCTCGTCGTCCAGCTGGCGTGCGAACAGCTCCAGCGCCTCCGCGGCGGTGCGCCGCGAGCCCTGGTCCAGCCGGACGTCGAGCCATTCGCGCGTGACTTTGACCATTCTCGTTCCTCGGCGATCGGGGGTGGTGGGGCCAACAGTATGCGAATGACGCCTGCCATCGCCACCGCGGCGCGGCCGACCACCGTGTGACGGCCGCTCGACGGGAACCGGCGCACGCGCTCGCGCGCTGTGCCACCGTACGGATCCGTTCAGGCCGGGCAGGGGCCGGGGGCGTGCAGGGCGCCGCCGGATGTCCGTGGGATCAGCCGCGGCCTGGGCGCGCACAGCATGTCTCGACGGATCGACCATCGACACCTCGCAACGCTGCTGACAGCCGCGGCTGTCGCCGCGTGCGCGCCGGCTGCGGCCGCCGCGCCGATCGGCCCGATCGCCGGCTGGCAGCCGCCGCGGCCCACGCACGGCCCGCTGCCGGGCGCCCCGGCGGCGCCCGCGGTCACCTGGCAGGTCCTCGTCCCGCCGGACGGCGCCACCTTCGGCTTCGTGCCGAGCACGGTGGTCATCCGCCCCGGCGACCACCTGGCGCTCTCGGTCTACGACCTGCTGCCGCACACCGTCACGGCCCGGCGCACCGACGCCGCCGGCAACCCGCTCTTCAGCTCCGACGCGGCCCGCAACGGCCAGTCCGTCCCGGTTCGCGGCGTCGAGCGCCTCGCGCCGGGCACCTACCAGTTCTTCTGCACGATCCACCCGCAGATGACGGGTGAGCTCGTGGTCACCGGCTGACGCATCACGAAACGACAGGGAGGCAACACCACATGAACCTCGAGCGACTCACAGCGGGAGCGGGGGCTCTCGCCACCGGCGCGCTCGCCGCGCTCGCGCTCGCGGGCCCGGCGGCTGCGGCGAGCGGCGACACGCTGCTGGTCTGCAAGGGCGACCCGTACCCGTGCCCGGCCGCGCAGCACTACACCGAGATCGCCGACGCGGTCAAGGACGCCAGGAACGGCGACTGGATCCTCGTCTATCCCGGCACGTACACCAAGCCGGTCGACGTGAGCCGCAGCGATGCGCTCAACCGCAACCTGCACATCCGCGGGCTCGACCGCAACGGCGTCGTGCTCGAGGGCAAGGACGGCTCGGACCACGGCATCCACGTCGACGGCGTCGACCAGACGTGGGTGGAGAACATGACCGGCGAGAACTTCACCGCCGGCTCGGGCAACGCGTTCTGGTGGACCGGCGTCGACGGCTACTGGGGCAACTACCTCACGGCCTACAACACCACCAACTACGGCGTCTACGCGTACGACTCGAACACGACCGGCAAGGTCCCGAGCACGTTCGCGTTCGACTACGCCTCGTGGAACGCCGACAGCGGCATCTACATCGGCGGCTGCCGCGACTGCAACGCGGTCATCACGAACTCCAAGTCGGAGTACAACGCGCTCGGCTACTCGGGCACCAACGCCGGCGGCGAGCTGTACCTCATCAACAGCGAGTGGACCCACAACCGGGCCGGCATCGTGCCGAACACGCTGACCAGCGAGCCGGATCCGCCCCAGGAGGGCGCGATCATCGCCAACAACTACATCCACGACAACAACTTCATCGAGGCGCCGGGGACCGGCATCGCCGGGCTCGCGCCGCTCGGGACCGGGGTCGACCTCGCGGGCGGCTCCAACAACATCGTGCGCGACAACCTGTTCGAGCACGAGAAGCACAACGGCGTGCTCCAGCACTGGCTGTTCACGCCGCCGATGAACAACCAGATCCGCAACAACCGGTTCCGCGACGTCGCCTTCGGCGGCGGCCCGACCGATGCCGACATCGGCATCGGCGGGGCGTCGATCCAGACGTGCATGATCGGCAACGTCGAGATCGACGCCAGTGGCGCCACGACCGGGGCCGCGACGACGGACCCGCCGGACGTCGGAGGGTTCCAGAGCTGCGGCGCCGACAACCCCGGCCGTGCCCAGCTCGGGCGCGGCGTCTACGAGCCCGGCAACCCGCTGCTGAGCGTCATGACCGCGCTCAACGCCGTCGGCATCACCGAGCCCGGCAACTACAGCGGCCCCGGGGCGCATCCCGAGGCGCAGAAGACGATGGACGACCCGTGCGACGGCGCGCCCGACAGCGCGTGGTGCTCGGCGGGGAGCATGACGGTCGACCTGCCCGCGGACCTGCCCAAGGGGCCGGCCGCCGGCTGACGACGCGACGGCTGCGCCGCCCGCGAGCGCGGGCGGCGCACCGGCGTCCATTTCTCGCCATGACGCTCAGACGACCCCTCCTGCTTCTCTTCGCCACGGCCTCCGCACTCGTCGCGGGTGCGCCCGCCGCGCCCGCCGACCTGGCCCCGACCACGTCCGCCGGTGGCGTCGTGGTGGCCGGCCCGAGCGCGGCCACCTACAGCTACGCGACGCGTGTCGTCGTCCTCCCGCAGGGCCACGCGCTGCGCTTCGCCAACGGCGACATGCTGCGCCACACCGTGACCGCCGACGCGCTGGGCCCCGACGGCCGCCCGCTGTTCGGCCCCGCCGGCGCCTCGCCGCAGCAGACGGTCGAGGTCGCCGGCGCCTCGTCGCTGCCGCCCGGCACCTACGCCTTCCACTGCTCGATCCACGCCACGATGCACGGAACCCTGGTGGTGACAGGATGAGCCCCCGTCTCGCGCTCGCGCTGGCGCTGGCGCTCGCCACCCTCGGGGTCCCGGCGGTGGCGGCCGCTGCGACGCCCCAGCCGGGATGTGCGGGGCCGGCGTTCGCCGATCCCGCGGGCGATGCGACCGACCGCACGCTGCCCGTCGACCAGCCCGGCCAGCCCAACGAGGACCTGCTCGAGGGCTTCTTCCTCACCGGCGGCGGCGTCACGAGCGCGGACCTGCGCGTCGCCGACCTCGACGCCTCGGTCCCCGCCGACGCCAGCGGCCTCGCGTGGTACGTGCACTTCTCCGACGGCGGCAGCGACCGCTACGTCGGGGCGCGCACGGACGGCACGACCTGGACCTACGTCTTCGGCCACGTCGACGCGCAGGACGGCAGCTTCGTCGACGAGGGCACCACCACCGGCCGTGTGTTCGAAGGGGCCGGCGGCGTCATCGAGGTCGACCTGCCGGCGCAGCTGTCGGCACCCGGCACGGTCCTCGCCGACCCCTATGGCGAGTCGCGCACGTACCTGGGCGCGGCGCTGCCCGTGCTCGGCGACGTGGGCCTGCTGGGCTCCGTCGACGTCGCGCCCGATGACGGCGCCGGCGCCTCCTACGCGGTGGCGCCGTGCACGCAGACCGCCACCGGCGTGTAGCGGACCCGCGGCCGCGGTACCCTGAGCAGCGAATGCCAGTCGAAGAGAAGATCGAGATGGAGGGCGAGATCACCGAAGCCCTCCCCAACCTGATGTTCCGCGTCAAGCTCGACAACGACCACGAGGTGCTCGGGCACCTGGCCGGCAAGATGCGCCGCTACCGCATCCGCGTCCTGCCGGGCGATCGGGTGCGCGTCGAGATCTCGCCCTACGACCTCAGTCGTGGGCGGATCGTCTACCGCCACAAGTAGGTCGTCCGTACGCACGCCGGCGCGTTGCCCTGCTTGGTTGCGGGGGCGTGCGACGTCCGCCCACAGCCGAGCCGCCGCGCAGCCGAAGCTGCCGCGGCGGCCTGGGGCGGCGACGTCCGTCCACAGCCCAGCCGCCGCGGAGCCGAAGCTGCCGCGGCGGCTTGAGCTGGAGGGGGACCTTCTAGACGGAGAGCGCGGGATTGGGCGCGTTCTTGGCGCCGCCGGCCTCGCGCTTCTCCTCGGCGAGCCGCCGGAGCGGCCCGACGCTGACGACCGCGAACCCGACCCCGGTCAGCAGCAGGGCGAACCCCATGATGACGGAGAACAGCGCCACGCTCTCGGCGAAGAACGAGGTGTTCAGCGCGGTGGAGAGTGCGGTCTCGGTGACCCAGAGGTTCCGGGCGCCGTTCTCGACGGGCTTGTTGGTCTGCGGGTTGATCGCTGCGGCCTTCTCGTCGTTGGTCGCCTTGCCGTTCTTGTCCAGGAACCGGCCCATCTCCGAGTAGACCTGGCCGCCGGTGGACTCGAGCGCGTGGATCCGCATGTACTGCGCGAAGCAGCGGGCCTCGCTGCCGGTGTTGATGCTCTCGTTGGCCACCGAGCATGTGGGCAGCTCGACGTTCTTGAGGCCGGCCTGGCTGACCTCGCCCTTGATCGCCTTGGGCGTCATGTCGGGCGAACCGACGATCTGCTCGAGGGCGAGGTTGTGGCGGACGGTGTGGCGCCCGACGAAGCCCATCGTGATGGCACCGATGCCGAACACGATGAGAACGACGCTGGCGGCGATGCCGCCGTACTCCCAGAACTTCTTCCGCATTGTGGTCCTCCTCCAAGGGGGATCGACTGAACTGAAAGCCAGCTAACCGGTTCGGAGGCGTGGCACCATCCGGACCGTCTACGTGGTTTCGGGGCGGCGATCCCGCGTGCTCGGCGCGGAGTTCTACGGTGGGCCCGCCGGATCTCCCGCGGCGGTCACCCGCAGCGTCATCCGTCCCTGATGGACGACGAGCGTGTCGCCGTGCCGGCTCGCGTCGCGTACGCCGTCGCGGAAGAGGGCGATCGCGATGCCCGTCGCGTCGCGCGCACCGCCGCCGCTGCCGTGGAGCGAGAACAGGGCGCCGTCGATCCCCGCCGCGTCGAGCTCGCGAAGCCGTCCGCGCATCACGGTGCCGTCGGGCAGCAGCTCCACGACCACCGCCCGGCCCTCCCAGCCGCGCAGCTCGGCTGCCGCATCGTCGAAGGTCATGCCACGATTCTCGCGCGTGGCAGCGCCGCCGGCCGCGCCGGCGCGGTCACTGCACGCCGCGGGGGATGATCCAGCCGGCGATCGCGACGAAGTGCACCAGGGCCGCGGCGATGACGAGGGTGTGGAAGACCTCGTGGAACCCGAAGGTCCGCGGCCACGGGTCGGGCCGCTGGGTCGCGTAGATCGTGGCGCCGATCGAGTACAGCAGCCCGCCCGCTGCCAGCAGCAGCGCGACAGGGAGCCCGACGACGTGCACGACCTGCGGCGCGGCGATCACGACCACCCACCCGACGGCGACGTAGGCGGCTGCGGTCAGCGGTCGCGGTGCGTCGATCCACGCCAGGCTGAACCCCACGCCTGCGAGGGCCCCCGCCCAGACGCTGACGAGCACGATCGTCGAGAGCGGATGGTCGAGGACGAGCAGCGCCACCGGCGTGCAGCTCGCCGCGATGAAGACGAAGATCATGCTGTGGTCGACGCGCCGCAGCATCGGCTTGAGTCGCGGGTTCCAGCGCCAGCGGTGGTAGATCGCGCTGGCGGCGAACAGCCCGCAGAGGCCGAGGCCGTACACGGCGGCGGCCAGGCGCGCGGTCCCTCCGGGGGAGAGCGCCACGAGCGCCACGGCCGCGGCGAGCGCGAACCAGAACGCGTAGGCGTGGAGCACTCCGCGCAGCCGTGGCAGCTGCTCGACCATGCCTCCAGGCTACCCGCCGGGGATCCCGGCCGGCGCCAGCGCGGCGCCGGCCGGCCGGCGCCGTCAGGACTTGCCGGTGCTGCGCGACGAGCGCGCGCGAGCGGACGCGCCCGTCCGCTTCGCGGTGGCGCCGGAGCGCTTCGCGGTGGTGCGCTTCGCCGCCGTGGACTTGGACTTGCTCGCGGTCGTGCGCTTGGAGGCGGACGCGCGGCTGGTCGACGCCTTGGCGGTCGACCGCTTGGCCGTCGCCTTCCCGCCGGTCGACGCCGACCGCTTGCCGGTCGAGGTGCGGCCGCTTGCGGTGCGGCTCGCCTGCTCGAGCTCGGCCAGCAGCTTGCGGCCGTTCTTGTTGAGATCTCGCCGAGCGTCGGCGAGGAGCTTCTCGACGTCGCGGATCAGCGTCTTGCCGTTGCGGCTGAGGTCGCCGCGCAACGATTTCGCGGCGTCGTTCGCGGTGTCGAGCGACTTGCGCAGCTGCTCGAGCGTCCTGGTCGACTTGCCTGACGGTGCCATCGGTCTCCTCCTGGTGGGGAACAGGCCGACCGTATCGGTTCGGCGACACGAAGGGAACGCGATTGCTCAGTCGTCGCTGTCGGGCTCGCGGTGGCCGCTCGGCGCGGATCCGCCGTGATCGTCCCCGGTGGTCGTGGCCGGTGCGGGCGGCGACGTGACGGCGGGCGCCGGCAGGGTGGGTGTCGCCGGGGCCGTGCCCGGCGGCGCTGTGACCTCGGGCGCCGGAGTCGTGGTCGGGCGGGGCGTGGTGCGGGTGGTCGGGGTCTGCGCGGGCAGCGGCCTGGGCGCGAGCGCCTGTCCCGCGTCGAGCGGCTCGGCGGAGAGCCCGACGCGCTCGGACGTCAGCCGGCTCGCCGCGAGCGTCACGCCGGCCGCGAGCACGACGCCGAGCAGCGCGAGCAGCGTCCAGCCGAGAAGGGGGCGCACGCGCACGCCGTCCAGGGTATCCCGGCCGGAGGTCGGCGCTCGGCGGAGATGGCCGCTCACGGATCGCAGCACGTCGCCGACGGTACGGCCGCGGCGGGCAGCGCCGGCGCAACCCGGGGGAAAATCGCGGCCAAGCCGCTCCGGGCGCTCACGGCGCCTCGGCGGGGATGGCCACGGTGGCGCGGGCGCCGCCCCCGGTGCGGTTGGCGAGCGTCACCTCGCCCGCCCACGCCCGAGCGAGCGCGCGCGCCGTGGCGAGGCCGAGCCCGGTGCCTCCGGGGACGGCCCGCCCGGCCGAGCCCCGGTGGAAGCGCGCGAAGACGTCCTCGTCCTCGCCCTCGGAGAGCCCCGGGCCGCGATCGAGGACGGCGAGGGCGCCGGGCTCCCCGGCGATGGTGATCTCAACGCCCTCGGGCGAGTAGCGCAGCGCGTTCTCGACGAGCACGTCGAGGATCCGGTCGAGGTCGGCGCGGTCGCACCAGGCGCGCCCGGCGCCGTCGGCCTCGACGACGATGCGCTGGTCGCGCTCGGCCGCGGTCGGGTCCCAGCGCTCCCCCGCGGCGCGGGCCGCAGCGCCCAGCGAGACGGCCGTGCCGTGCGCCTGGCGCTCGCCGGCCCGGCTCAGCTCGAGCAGCTCGCCGACCATCGCCGCCAGCCGGTCGATCTCGCGCAGCGCCGCGCCGAGCTGGCGGGCGCCGGCGTCGTCCCGCGTCGTCGCCTGCGCCTCCTCGATGCGCAGGCGCAGCCCCGCCAGCGGCGTGCGCAGCTGATGCGAGGCGTCGGCGACGAACTGCCCCTGGGCGTGCAGCAGCTCCGCCAGCCGTGCCGTCATGTCGTTGAACGTCCTCGCCAGCGAGCGCTGCTCGGCACTGCCCTCGACGCGCGCACGGACGTCCAGGCGCCCCGCCGCGACCATCGCGGCCGCCCGGTCGAGGCGGCGCAGCGGCCGGGCCACCTGCCGGGCGATGAGCGCCCCGGCAGCGAGGCCGAGGCCGAGGACCAGCAGGCCGATGAGCACGAGCCCGACCCACGCCCGCGCCACCGCGCGGCTCACCGCGGCGACGCTCTGCGTGACCCGCGCCGCGCCGATCGTCCGTCGTCCCAGCAGGACCGGGGTGGTGGTCGCCAGAAGCCGCTCGCCGAGCGTCCTCGAGCCGCGCTCGACCTGGGTCGGGCTGCCGTTGAGCGCGCTGGCGAGCTCCGGCCGGCCGCCGTAGTTGTCGCCGATCGTGCTCCGCCCGGCCGAGTCCGCGCGGACGCGCCCGGAGGCATCGACCACCAGCACGCGGCCGCGCGTCGCGTTCGCCGCCGCGTCGACGAGCTCCTGCAGTGGGGTGGTCTGCCCGCTGCGCAGCAGCTCCGCGGCCGACGCGGCCACGAGGTCGGCCTGACCGCGGGCCTGGGAGCGGACCTCGCCGCTGACGCGGTCGCGGACGCTCAGGCCGAGCGGCACCTCGAGCGCGACGATCGCGAGCACGAGGACGTAGGCGAGCGCCAGGAGCAGGCGCGTCCGGAGTGCTACGGCAGCTCCTCCGGGCCGACGAACCGGAACCCGACGCCGCGCACGGTGTGCAGGTACGTGGGTGCGGCGGGGTCGTCGCCGAGCTTGCGGCGCAGCCAGCCGACGTGCACGTTGAGCGTCTTGGTCGAGCCGAACCAGTTGGTGTCCCAGACGCGCGACATCAGGTCCTCGCGCGTGACGACCCGCCCCGCGTTGCGGACCAGCTCGGCGAGCAGGTCGAACTCCTTGCGGCTCAGCTCGAGCTCGGTGCCGTCGAGGTGGGCGCGGCGCGCCGCGAGGTCGACCTCGAGCCCGCCGATGACGATCGGCTCGCTGGGGAGCTCGTCCTCGCCGCGGGCTGCGGCGCGGCGCAGCACCGCGCGGATGCGGGCGATGACCTCCCCTGACGAGAACGGCTTGACGACGTAGTCGTCGGCGCCGAGCTCGAGCCCGACGATGCGGTCGGTCTCCGTGCCGCGCGCGGTGAGCATGATGATCGGCACCTCGGAGGACCGGCGGATAGCGCGGCAGACGTCGCGGCCGTCGCCGTCGGGCAGCATCAGGTCGAGCAGGACCAGCGCCGGCTCGGACGTCCGTGCGAGCTCGAGCGCCTCGGCCGCCGTGCGGGCGAGCACCGGCTCGAAGCCCTCCCGCCGGAGCGCCTGGCTGAACGGCTCGGCGATCGAGGGCTCGTCCTCGACGAGCAGGATCCGCTCGGGCAAGCTACCGCTCCGGCTCAGCGCCGAGCGCCGCCTCGACCCGGATGCCGCCCTGCTCGGTGAGGTCGGAGACCTCGGTCTCCGGGCCCTCGGCGAGCGCGGCGCCGAGGTAGCGCCCGGCGATCTTGCCCGGCGGCCACCACAGCGGCCGCGAGGCGACCTCGCCCTCGCCGGAGCCGCCCGCGGCGTCGAAGCGCAGCCAGCGCTCGCCGCGCCCGGTGAGCAGGCGCCCGCGCAGGACGGGGTGGAACGGCTGGGGCTCGACGGGCGCGCCCGCCCGCGCCGCGATGTGCTCGGCGGCGGCGTCGGCGAGCTGGGCGGCAAGGCCACCGTGCTTGACCGGGAAGGCGACCCCGTCGCCCGCGGCGTAGACGTCGGGCACGTCCCGCAGCCGCCCGTGCTCATCGACCGTCAGGAAGCCCTCCTCGTCGGCCGGGACGCCGCGGGGCGGGTTGCCGCGCAGGACGGGCAGCGCGATGACGCGGTCGGCCTCGATGGTCCGGTCGCCCGGGCGGACGTGCAGGACCATGGGGCGGCCGCGGTCCACGCGGGTGACCCAGGCACCGGCCTCGAGCTCGACGTGGCCCGCCGCGAGCTCCTCGGCGATCGCAGCACTTGCCTCCGGCCCGAAGACCGCCACCGGCGCGTCCTCCGGGGTGACGAGGACGACGGCGGCGTCGTCGCGCCCGGCGCCCCACGCCTGGCGCGCCGTGAGCAGCGCCAGCTCGTAGGCGGGCAGCGGCCAGGTCGCGCCCGGCGGCACCACGAGCGCCACGCGCGCGATGTGGCCCTCCTCGAGGTCGCGGGCGATCCCGCCGAGCAGCCCGGGGTCGCGGTCGGGCAGGAAGGTCGTGACGTGCTCGAACGCCGGCTCGGCGCGGGCCCCGAGCGCGAGGAGCAGCACGTCGTAGCCCAGCTCGTCGTCCTCGGCGGTGCGCACGACGCGGCGGTCGGGGACGATCTCGGTGACGGCTCCGCGGACGAACCGCGCCCCGGCGTGCCGGCACAGCTCGTCGAGCGGGCGCTCGCGCGCGTGACCGGCCGCGAACGGCTGCGCGACCGTCAGCGGGCGATCGGTGAACGTGTCGCGCGGCGCGACCATGGTGACGTCGCAGCGACCGGGGGCGAGCGACCCGAGCGCGAGCACTGCCTCGAGCCCGGCGACGCCGCCGCCGGCGACCAGCACGCGCAGGGGGTGGGTGTCGGTGGGGGGCATGTGCCTCGACTCCTGTCAGCGGACGACCACCACGGGGCGGTCGGCCTTCTCGACGAGCTCGGACGACACGCTACCGCCCGTCAGGGCGGTGCGGAGGCCGTGGCGGCCCCGGCCCACGACGATCTCGTCCGCGCCGTGCTCGTCGGCGGCGTGCAGCAGCGCGGCCGCCGGGTGGTCGTCGACCACCTCGGTCTCGAAGTGCAGATCGGCGAGGCCGTCGTCGGTGAGGACGAGCTCGTCGAGCACCGCGCGGCCGAGCGCATCGCGGTCGTGATGGCCCAGGCCCAGCGGCGGGGGCAGGGTGGTGCCGGTCCGGTCGCGCGTCGCGCACACGATGTAGAGCCGCCCGCGCCGGCCGGCACGCTCGGCGGCCCACCGCAGCGCGGCGCGCGACGGCGCGCCGCCGTCGTAGCCGACGACGATCCGGCGCGGCGGGCGTGCGGCTGCTCGTGCCGCGCTCACGCCCGGCGCTCGCCGGCGATCCCACCCGAGCTGAGGGGGACGGTGATCGGCCGCTCGGCGTCGAGTCGGGCCAGGTAGGGCGCGAGCCAGCGCGACGCCAGCTTGCTGGGCGGCCACCACAGCGCCTGCTCGGAGGCGATCGAGGTCCTGACCGGGTCCTCGAGCTCGGCGCGGAGGTAGACCGGTCCGTTGCCCGTGCGCAGCATGCCGCGCAGCACGGCGCGGTGGTGGCGCTCGGCGATGTCGGCCCCCGCCATCCGGGCGATGGCGGTCGCGGCGACCTCGGCCTGCTGGGCGGCGAGGCCGCCCTGCTTGATCGGAGAGTCCGTGCCGTCGCCGGCGGCGTGGACGTCAGCCACCCCCTCGACCTCGCACGAGTCGCCGACGGGGATGAACCCGTGCCCGTCGGACGGCACGCCGTGGAGGTGGGGACCGGCGAGGAAGGGCAGCGAGACGATGCGCGCCGCCTCGAACCAGTGGCCGCCGGCCCGCAGCGCGGTGTCGGACTCGAGCTGGGCGGCGGCACCGCAGACCAGCCTGATGCCCGCGGCGGTGAGCAGGTCCCCGACGATGGCGCCGGCCGCCGGGCCGAAGGCCTCGACGGGGCCCTCCTCGTAGGTGACGAGCGTGACCCGCACGCCATCGCGGCGCGCGGTCTCGCCCCATGCCGCCGTGAGCATGGCGAGCTCGTAGGCGGGCAGCGTCCAGGACACGCCCGCCGGAACCACGATCGCGATGCTCTCGACGAGCCCGGCCTGGAGGTCGGCGAGCAGCTCGTCGAACGCCTCGGGCTGCTCGACGCGGTCGAAGACGACGCCGTGCTCGAAGGCGGGGTAGGCGATTGCGCCGACGCCGAGCAGCAGCACGTCGTAGTCGATCGCTCCCCCGGTCGCGAGTCCGACGCGGTGCGCCGCGGGGTCGACGGCGGTGACGGTGTCGCCGACGAGCCGGGCGCCGAGGTCGGCAGCGATCCCGGCCAGCGGATAAGGGCGGACCGGACCGAGGCCGAAGGGGGCGCCGACGTCGAGCGGGCGGTAGACGAGCTCCTTGCCCGGAGCCACGAGCGTCACGTCGAGTCGTCCCCGGGCGAGCGCGCGCAGCGCCACGAGCGCCTCGAGCGCGGCGATCCCCCCGCCGGCGATGACGACGCTGAGCGGGTCCCTGGTGACGCGGTCGCGGTCCATGACGGCCACGTTGACGGCGGGGCCTGCGACCAGCATCCGTAGAGCCCCGCGGAGGTATTGCGCATCATCCCGGTCGGTTAGCCTCTTGCGCCATGGCCGAGGCTGCGGGGATCCGGATCGTGCTCGCCGACGACCACGCGGTCGTGCGCAGCGGCCTGCGGCTCCTGCTCGAGGCCGAGGACGGATTCCACGTCGTCGCCGAGACCGGCGACGTCGAGGGCGCGGTTCGCACCGTGCTCGGCCACAAGCCCGACGTGCTCGTGCTCGACCTCAACATGCCCGGGCGCGAGTCCTCGATCGAGGCGCTGCCGGAGATCCGCGAGGCGTCGCCGGACACGCGGGTGGTGATCCTCACGATGCAGGAGGACCCCCAGTTCGCGCGGCAGGCGCTCGGCGCGGGGGCGCTCGCCTACGTGCTCAAGGAGGCGGCCGACGACGAGCTCGTCGAGGCGGTCCGGCGGGCCGCCGCGGGCGACACCTACCTCAACCCCCGGCTGGGCGCGGCGCTCGCCGCCGCGCCCGAGCGTCCCGCGGGCCCGCCCGGCGACCTCACCGAGCGCGAGGCCGAGATCCTCCGGCTCATCGCTCTCGGCCACACCAACGCCGAGATCGGCCGACAGCTCTACCTGTCGGTGCGCACGGTCGAGTCGCACCGCGCCCACATCCAGCAGAAGCTGCGCCGCTCGAGCCGCGCCGAGCTCGTGCGCTACGCGCTCGAGCACGGGATGCTCGAGCAGGCCTGAGCGTCAGGTCGGCTTCAGCGGCACCGACGCGTGAACGCGGGTGCCGCTGCCGGGCTCGGTGAGCGGCTCCACCTCGAGGTCCCCCCCGAGGAGCTCGACGCGCTCGCGCATCCCGACGAGCCCGAAGCCGCCCCCCGGCACCGAGGGGTCGATGCCGCGCCCGTCGTCGACCACGTCGATCTCGAGGGTCTCCCCGGTGGCGCGCATCGTGACCACCACGCGCGTCGCGGCCGCGTGCTTGGCGATGTTGCTCAGCGCCTCCTGGACGACCCGGTAGGCCGTCGTCTCCACCTCCGGCTCGAAGCGCTCGTGCTCGTCCCGCATCTCGAACTCGGCATCGACGTCGAGCCCGTGAACGCCGGCGACGCGGGCGATGAGCGTGCGCAGGGCCGGGACGAGCCCGAGCTGGTCGAGCGCGGCCGGGCGCAGCTCGGTGATGATCGCCCGCAGGCTGTCGATCTCGCGCGTCACGTGCTCGACGGCGTCGAGCAGCGCTGCGTGGATCGCCGCGACGTCGTCGCTGCGGTTCGCCGCCGCGAGCAGCACCTTCAGGCCGCCGAGCCCCTGGAGCGTCTCGTCGTGGAGCTCGCGGGCCCAGCGCCGCCGCTCGGCCTCGGCGGCGCGCAGCGAGTGGCGCAGGCGATCGGACTCGACGGTCTGGGCCGTCGCCACGGCGGTCGCGGCGCTGGCCGCGAACGCCTTCAGGACCTGCTCGTCGTCGGCGCCGAACTCGCTGTCGGCGCTGAGCCGGTCGAACGCGGCGAGCACGCCGAGGCCGCGGCCCCGATAGACGAGCGGGACGAGCAGTCCCGCGCTGGGGTCCGGCACGCCCAGGCGCTCCGCCTCGTCGAGCAGCACGTCCTCGGCGTCGTGCAGGCGCAGCGGCTCGCGCCGCTCGAGGACGCCGCCGCTCGCCGAGCCGCGGATCGGCAGCCGCTGGTCGGCGCCCTCGGTGCGCTGGCCGGCGCCGGCCGCGACGACCAGCGCGTCGCCCTCGCGCAGGCACAGCAGGACGCTGCGGGCGTGGACGAGCGCCCGCCCCCGCTTGACCACCAGCTCGAGCACCCGCGCGAGGTCGGTCTCCGCGCCCACCGCCTGGGCGATCGCGGCCGTTGCCTCGAACCCCCTGACTGCGCGCTCGAGCTCGCCGCTGCGCCGCTCGAGGTCGGTGTACAGGCGCGCGTTCTCGATCGCGATCGCCGCCCAGTCGGCCAGCACCATGATCGACGCCTCGTCGGTGGAGTCGAAGTCGCCGCCGCCCTCCTTCTCGGTCAGGTAGAGGTTGCCCCAGACCTCGTCGCGGATCGTCACCGGCACGCCGAGGAACGTGCGCATCGGCGGATGGCCCACAGGGAAGCCGTACGAGCGCGCGTCGTCGCTGATGTCGTGCAGGCGCAGCGGGCGCGGGTCGTCGATGAGCGCACCGAGGATCCCGCGTCCGCGCGGAAGGTCGCCGATGGCCCGGTGCGTCGTCTCGTCGACGCCACGGGTGATGAAGCTCGCGAGCTCGCGCCGGTCGGCGTCGAGGATGCCGAGCGCGGCGTACCGCGCTCCCGTGAGCTCCCAAGCGGTCTCGAGCAGACGGTCCAGGACGACCTCGATGCGCAGCTCCGACAGCAGGCCGCGCCCGACCTCGATCAGCCGCTGGAGGCGCCGGGGGTCGAGGGTCTCGTGCAGCGACGGGGGGCCGGCCATCCGGCCATTGTGACCGCTCCGGACCCGGACGTCAGCGGCCTAGCCAGGCGCACGCGAGCGGGCGACCCGTAGCCGGGCTGCGGGAACCCCGCAGCGGTTGGGGGGCTCGACACCGATGGTGGGCGGCCGGGGCGCCCGTAGCGTGGCGGCATGTCCACGTCAGCACCGTCCGCCTCGCCGCTCGCCGCGCTCCACGCCGTCGGCGCCATGCAGTCGCCCGTGGTGCACTGCCCGCCGGAGACACCACTGCGGGAGATCGCCTCGGTCATGGCCGAACGGTGCATCCACTGCGTGGCCACCGGGGGAGTCACGCGCGACCGGCTCCGCGGGCTGAGCCTGGTCTGGGGGATCGTCACCGACCTCGACGTGGTCCGCGCGGCCCTGGACGCCGGCCCCGAGCCGGTTGCCGGCACGATCTGTGCCGGCGAGGTGGTCACGGTCGACCCGGACGAGACGCTCGACGTCGTCGCGCGGCGGATGAGCGAGCACGACCTCACCCACGTCGTCGTCGTGGCCGACGGGGAGCCGGTGGGCGTCATCTCCACGCTCGACATCGCCTCCGCTCTTGCTCGCGAGACCTCGCGTTAGCATCTGCCGAACCCGGGAGGAGGGATCATGTACCGCTCGATCATCGTCGGAATCGACGGCCGCGAGGGTGGCCTTGACGCTCTTGCCCTGGGAAGGGCGCTCGCCGCCACCGAGGGCGCCCGGGTGACGCTCGCCTGCGCCTATCTCAACGACCCGATCGTCGCCCGGCTCGTCCCGGGCGACGTCGAGCCCCTGCACGCGACCGCGGTCGCCCACCTGGAGGCCGCCCACCACTCGCTCGGCGACATGCCGGCGGACGTCCGTGCGCTCGCGACGTCCTCCCCGGCGCGCGGCCTGCACGGCCTGGCCGCCGAGATCGGCGCAGACCTGATCGTGGTCGGGTCGAGCCATCGCGGCGCGCTCGGGCGGGTCTTCCTCGGCAGCGTCGCGCAGCAGGTGCTCCACGGCTCGCCCTGCGCCGTGGCGGTCGCCCCGGCCGGGCTACGGTCGGGCGAGCCCACGGTGCTGCGCCGGATCGGCTGCGCCTACGACGGGGGGGCGGAGTCGCGGGCCGCGCTGGCGTCCGCGTCGGCGATCGCCGAGCAGCTCGGCGCGGCGCTCGAGATCATCGACGTCCTGGCCCCGGTGCCGGTGTTCCCGGCGATTGCCGGGGGCTACGCGCTGCCCGAGCCGATCGAGGAGGTCGAGGCCGCCGTTCGCGCCGAGCTCGACGACGCGGTCGCATCGGTCGGCGAGCTCCCCGCGGCAGGCGTCATGCCCGAGGGCGACCCGGCCGAGCAGCTGACCGCAAGGTCCCAGTCGCTCGACATGCTCGTGATGGGCTCGAGGGCGTACGGACCGGTCCGGCGCGTGCTGCTGGGGACGGTCGCGGGGCAGGTCATCCGTGACGCGCACTGCCCGGTGCTCGTGATCCCGCGCGGCAGCCACGAGGACGACGCGGCCGCCGCGGCCTCCTAGCGCGGGAGGGAGACGGGGCATGCACGTCCAGGACGTCCCCGTCGCCCGCCTGTCGCTCGAGCGCTTCCGCCCGCTGCTCGGCGACGAGGCCCTCGCCGAGCTGCTGGCGCTCGCCGCGCGGGCGGCCGAGGTGTTCGCCGGACGGGCGATCTGGAGCATCAACTCGACCGCGCGCGGCGGGGGCGTGGCCGAGATGCTCGCCTCGCTGCTCGCCTATGCCCGGGGCGCCGGGGTGGATGCCCGCTGGGCGGTGATCGAGGGCGACGAGCGGTTCTTCACGATCACCAAGCGCGTCCACAACCTCCTGCACGGCTCGCCCGGCGACGGCGGCCCGCTGGGTCCATCCGAGCGCGCGCACTACGAGGAGGTGCTGGCCGCGTCACACGCCGACCTCGCCGGCCGGGTGCGTCCCGGCGACGTCGTGCTCCTGCACGACCCGCAGACGATCGGCCTCGTGCGCCCGCTGCGCCACGACGGCGCGCTCGCCATCTGGCGCTGCCACGTCGGGGTCGACTCGCCCGGCCCGAACGCCCTGCGCGCTCGCGAGTTCCTGGCCCACTACCTCGACGGCGCCGAGGGGGTGGTCTTCTCGCGGCGCGCGCACGCGTGGGCGGGCCTGGACCGCCGCGTGACGATCGTGCCGCCGTCGATCGACCCGTTCGCGCCCAAGAACCAGGACCTGTCCGACGACGCGGTGGCGGCGATCCTCGGCGCCACCGGGATCGTCGAGTCCGCGGGCCGGGGCGCCGACGCCGCCGTCTTCGTCAGATCCGACGACACGCCGGGCCGCGTGGACCGCACCGCGCGGGTGGCCGGCGGGCCGCTCCCCGCCGGCGCGCCGATCGTCACCCAGGTCTCCCGCTGGGACGCCCTCAAGGATCCCGAGGGCGTGATCGAGGGCTTCGCGCGCCACATCGCCTCGCAGGCCCCGGATGCGCGCCTGGTCCTCGCGGGGCCCGACGTCGAGGCGGTCGACGACGACCCCGAGGGCGCGGCGGTCCTGCGCGCCTGCGAGGCCCGCCGCGAGCGGCTCGAGCCGGCGGTCCGCGATCGCGTGCACCTCGCGGCGCTCCCGATGGAGGACGTCGAGGAGAACGCGGCGATCGTCAACGCGCTTCAGCGCCACTCGACCGTCGTGGTGCAGAAGAGCCTCGCCGAGGGCTTCGGGCTGACCGTCGCCGAGGCGATGTGGAAGGCCAGGCCCGTGGTCGCCTCGCGCGTCGGCGGCATCCAGGATCAGGTGACCGACGGCGAGAGCGGGCTGCTCGTCGATCCGCGCGACCTGGAGGGCTTCGGCGCGGCCGTCGTGGGGCTGCTGGCCGATCCCGATCGTGCCGAAGCGATCGCCCGCGGCGGGCGCGACCGCGTCCGCCACCGCTATCTCGGCCCCCGCCATCTCATCCAATACCTCCAGCTCTTCCGCCGCGTCCTGGCGGCGAGCGGAGAGGAGCCCGGAACATGAGCGACCGGCTGACCGCCCTCGACGCGACCTTCCTCGAGCTCGAGGAGGCCGACGACAGCGCCCACATGCACATCGGCGCCGCGATGGTCTTCGACGCGCTCCCCGGGGGTGGCGTCCCGACCGTGGAGGAGGTCCGCGAGCACCTCGACGAGCGCATCGACGCGCTGCCGCGCTACCGCCAGCGCCTGTCGAGCCGGCGGACGGGGGGGCTGCGCTGGCCCGAGTGGGTGGCCGACGAGCGCTTCGACATCGCCGCGCACGTCCGCCACGCGACGCTGCCCGAGCCCGGCGGTGAGGCCGATCTGCACGAGTGGGCCGCCGACAACTGGTCGCATCGGCTCGACCGGGCGCGACCGCTGTGGGACATCGTCCTGCTCGACGGCCTCGAGGGCGGCCGCTGGGCACTGGTGACCCGCACCCACCACTGCCTGGTCGACGGAATCGGGTCCGTCGACATCGTCCACCTGCTGCTCGACGCCGCGCCCGACGCCGCGCCGGGCCGGCCGGAGCACGCCGAGGAGCTCGATCCCGCGCTCGTCCGTGCGCCCGCCTGGCTGGCCGCGCCGGTGCACGCGGTGGAGACGGCGGCCACGGTCGCCAGGCGCGGTGCCGAGCTGGCCCTGCACCCGCTCGAGGCGCTCCGTTCGGCCGAGGCGGCCGTCGAGCTGCTCGTCCGCGACGAGCTTGTCGGAAGCCCCCGTACGAGCCTCAACCAGCCGATCTCGTCGATGCGCCGGTTCACCGCCGTGACCACGGCGCTCGAGGACGTCCGCGAGAGCGCCCACGCGCTTGGCGGGACGGTCAACGACGCCGTGCTGTGCGCTGTCAGCGGCGGGCTCCGCGAGCTCCTGCTGGGCCGCGGCGAGTCGCCGCCGCACGGGCTGCGGGCGATGGTCCCGATGAACCTGCGCGAGGCCTCGCAGCACGACGCGAAGGGCAACCGCATCACGTCGCTGTTCCTGGGCCTTCCGGTCGACGAGCCCGACGCGCTCGCGCGCTTCGCGGTGGCCCACCGCGCGTCGCAGCGGCTCAAGCACGGCAACCAGCCGCTCGGGGCGTCGACCGTCGTGTCGCTGGCCGGCCTGGCGCCGCCCGTGCTGCACGTCGCGCTCGCCCGCTCGCTGTTCGCCACGCGGCTGTTCAACGTCACGGTCACCAACGTGCCCGGACCGCCAGCGCCGCTCTACGCGTTCGGCGCGCGGATGCGCACCGTGCTGCCGCTGGTGCCCCTGGCCGCCGACCACGCCGTCGGCGTGGCGATCGTCTCCTACGCGGGCACGCTGAACTTCGGCCTGGTCGCCGACCGCGACGACGTCCCGGATCTCGACGTCCTCGCGGAGGGCATCAAGAGCTCGCTCGCCGAGCTCAGAGCTCGAAGCTCTGCTCAGCCAGCGTGACGAGGACCGGCTCGCCGGTCCGGGCGGACAGGACGACCGGGACGTCCGGGGTGGTGGTCTCGAGCTCCACCACGACCGCCGTCCGGCCGCCCAGCGCCTCGGCGAGGCGCAGTGCCGCCGCCGCGACGAGGTCGACCCCTCCGATCACGCCCGTGACCTCTGCGCGCTCGACGTCGACCTCGAACGGCGGCAGCGGTCGCAGCTCTCCGAGATCAGGCGGCGCCGCAGCCAGCTCGGCGTCGTGGGACAGCATGACCGTCCGCTCGCCGACGACGACCTCCAGGGGCCCCAGCCGCGTGCAGGACACCAGTGCGGGCGCGGCGGCGGGCGCGGCCTCGAGCAGCGCCTGGGCGCGCAGGGCGCCCGAGCGATGCACGAGGTCGCGCAGGGCTGCGGCGGCCACGTCGAGCGTCTCGGCGGTCATCGTCCCAGCATCGCAGCACCCGTCCCGGGCCCGCCTCGCCGGCGGTCAGCGGGCGGCCGGCCCGACGGGACCTGCTCGCCCGTGCCGACACGCCGCGCGAGCTCGAGCACGTGGGGCGGAGCCTTGGACGGAGAGCCGGCGGCGAACGGCGGCTGCGGGTCGTACTCGAGGTAGAGCTGGATGACCTGGGCGACGTCGTCGCCGGCGATCCGGGCGGCCAGCGTCAGCGCCATGTCGATGCCGGCGGAGACGCCGGCCGAGGTCACGATGCGCTCGTGTTCGACGACGCGGCGCTCCACGTAGCGGGCTCCGAGCCGGCCGAGCTCGTCCCTGGCCGCCCAGTGCGTGGTCGCCTCGACGCCCTCCAGCAGGCCGGCGGCGGCGAGCACGAGCGAGCCGGTGCAGACCGACGTGGTCCATCGCGATCCGGCGTGCGCGGCGCGGAGCCAGTCGCGGACCTCCCGGTCGTGCAGGAGCGCGCGGGTGCCGGCGCCGCCGGGCACGACGACCACGTCGGGGCGCGGGACGTCCGCGAGCGCGGCGGGCGCCTCGACGGCCAGCATGCCGTTGTCGGTGCGGTGGATCCCCGGGCGCCTGGCGACGAACGTCACGGTCGCGCCGGGAAGGCGCGAGAGGACCTCATACGGCCCGACGGCGTCGAGCGCCGTGAAGCGGTCGAAGATCGGGATGGCCACCTGCATCGCTGCCTCCTGTGGTCGTGGTGAACCTGCTGCGGTAGTCGGCGGGCGACACGCCGAGGCGCCGGTGGAACGCCCGGCGCATGGTCTCGGGCGTGCCGAACCCGCAGGCGCGGGCGATCGCGGTGAGCGGGGCGCCGGTCTGCTCGAGCCGGGCCCGCGCCCGCTCGACCCGCACCGCCTCGACGTAGGCGGCGGGGGTGACGCCCACCTCGCGGGCGAAGGCGCGCGCGAGGCTGCGCTCGCTCATGTGCGCGCGCGCGGCCAGCGCGGGGACCGAGAGGTCGCCGGCCGGGTGCTCGGCGATGTGGGCCTGCAGCTCGCGCAGCGGCTCCGCGCGCGCCGCCTGCGCGCGCAGCTCGGCGCTGAACTGCGCCTGCCCGCCGGGCCGGCGGGCGAACACCACGAGGTTGCGCGCGACGGCGAGCGCGGCGTCCGGGCCGAGGTCCTGCTCGACGAGGGCGAGCGCGAGGTCGATGCCGGCGGTGACCCCGGCGGACGTCCAGACGCTCCCGTCGCGGACGTAGATCGGGTCCGGCTCGACGCTGACGAGCGGATGGCGGCGGGCGAGCTGCTCGCACCACGCCCAGTGGGTGGTTGCACGGCGGCCGTCCAGGAGCCCGGTGCGTGCAAGCAGGAACGCGCCCGTGCAGACCGAGCACGTCCGGCGGGCCCTGCCCGCCTCCGCGCGCAGCCACGCCACGAGCTCGGCGTCGCGCTCGGCGCGCGCGACGCCGCGGCCGCCCGCGACGAGAATCGTGTCGAAGGCGCCGCGGGTGGCGCCCGGGGCCGCGACCGGCCCGAGCTCCAGCCCGCTGGACGTCGCCCCGGCGCGGCCGACGAGCTCGACCCGGTAGCCGCCGGCCTGCGCGAGCACCTCCGACGGGCCGGTGACGTCCAGTGCCTGGACACCGTCGTAGACGACGATCGCGATCCGGCGCATGCGGTGATCCTCCCTCGGGGCGGGATGGCAGAAAAGACAATGATCCCACAGATACCGCCAACGCCTCGCGGGCTACGCTCTCCTACAACTCTCGTCGACTTGTGGCGAAAAAGGGCAAGCGCATGAGACACTGCGCCAGCGCCGACACGGATGGACGGCCTCTCGACACTCGATCCCCTGGCCGCGCACGAGTCCAGGCTCGTGGCGCTGTCTCCCGACCTGCTCGGAGCCGTCGGCTCCGACGGCCGCATGCGGCTGCTCAACCCCGCCTGGACGGCGTCCCTGGGGTGGCCGGAGGATCGCCTGCGCAGCACGCCGTTCGTCGAGCTCATCCACCCGGACGACCGTGAGGCCGCGGGGGCCGTCGTCAGGCGGCTGGCGGCCGGCGAGCGCGTCGAGGACTTCGCCTGTCGCGTGCTGCGGGCCGACGGCAGCGACCGCTGCTACCTGTGGAGCGGGCAGGGAAGCCCGGCCGACGGGTGCTTCTACGTCGCCGGCAAGGACATCACCGAACGCCAGCGGCTGGAGGCCGAGAGCGCCCACAGGGCCGAGCGGCTCGAGCGCATCAACGCAGAGCTCCAGGAGTTCGCCTACGTCGCGTCACACGACCTCGCCGAGCCGCTGCGGATGGTGACCGCCTATCTCGAGCTGCTCCAGCGCCGCTACGGCGGCCGCCTCGACGACACCGCCGACGAGTTCATCGGCTTCGCCGTCGGCGGCGCCGTCCGGATGCGGGGCCTGATCGACGACCTGCTCGCGTACTCCCGCGTCGGCTCGCACGAGCTCGAGCGCCACGACGTCGACCTGCGCGAGGTCGTCGGTCACGTGCTGCGCGGCCTCGAGCGGGCCATCGACGACGCGAGGGCCACCCTGGTCGTGGCGAAGGACCTGCCGGTCGTCCGCGGGGACGCCACCCAGCTCGGCCAGCTGCTGCAGAACCTGATCGCCAACGCGGTCAAGTTCCGCGCGGAGGGCAGGCCGCCGCGCGTCGAGCTGGTCGCCGAGCGGCGCGAGGGCGCGGTCGGCTTCTCGGTCGCCGACAACGGCATCGGGATCGATCCCCAGCAGATCGAGCGCATCTTCAAGATGTTCGCCCGGCTGCACGGCCGCGACGAGTACGACGGGACGGGGATCGGGCTGGCGCTGTGCCGCCGGATCGCCGAGCGCCACGGTGGGCGCATCACGGTCGAGTCCGAGCCCGGTGCGGGCAGCCGGTTCACGGTCCTGCTGCCGGAGGCCGCCGCATGAGCGCCACGTTCGCCGAGCTCGTCACCGAGACCGAGGAGGTCGGTCTGCGCGTGCTCGCCATCGAGGACAACCCCGGCGACGCGATCCTCGTCCGCGAGATGCTCCTCGACGCCGACCCGGCCGGCTTCGAGCTGGTCCATGCACCGCGGCTGTCGGCCGGCGTGGACCAGTTGCTCGCGGGCGGCGTCGACTGCGTGCTGCTCGACCTCTCGCTCCCCGACGCCGAGGGTCTCGAGGCCCTCACCCAGATCCAGAGCGCGTCGATCGACGTGCCGGTCATCGTGCTCTCCGGGCGCAGCGACGAGCGGGTGGCGGTCCGGGCCGTGCAGGAGGGCGCCCAGGACTACCTCATCAAGGGGCAGGTCGACGCCCGCCTGCTCGCGCGCTCGATCAACTACGCGGTCGAGCGCAAGCGCGTCGAGGTCGAGCTCGCCCACCAGGCGCTCCACGACGGGCTGACGGGGCTCCCGAACCGCGCGCTGTTCCTCGACCGGCTCGCGCAGGCGCTCACCCGGCTCGGGCGGCACTCGGCGGCCGTGGCCGTGCTGTTCTGCGATCTCGATCGCTTCAAGGTCGTCAACGACTCGCTGGGCCACACCGCCGGCGACGGGCTGCTCGTCGACGTGGCGCGCCGCCTGGAGGGCGTCCTGCGGGCCGGCGACACCGCCGCCCGCTTCGGTGGCGACGAGTTCGTGATCCTCTGCGAGGACATCGAGGGAGCCCACCAGGCGGTCGCGATCGCCGAGCGGGTCTCGGCGATGCTCGCGGAGCCGTTCCGCCTGGGCGAGGACGAGGCGTTCGTGCGCACCAGCGTCGGCATCGCGGTGGCGACCAAGCGGGACGCGCGGGCGGAGGCGCTGCTGCGCGACGCGGACGCCGCGATGTACCGGGCCAAGGAGCGCGGCGGCGGGACCTACGAGGTCTTCGACGACGACATGCGCGCCCGCTCGGTCCGGCGCCTCGAGGTCGAGAACGCGCTGCACCGTGCGCTCGAGCGCGACGAGTTCGAGCTGCACTACCAGCCGCAGGTGCAGATGGGGACCGGGGCCGTCGCGGGCGTCGAGGCGCTGATCCGCTGGCACCACCCCGAGCGCGGCATCGTCTCGCCGGTCGAGTTCATCAGCCTGGCCGAGGAGTCGGGGCTGATCGTGGGGGTCGGCGCGTGGGCGCTGAAAGAGGCTTGCCGCCAGGCGGCGGAGTGGGCCGAGATCCCCCGCGGGCGCCCCCTGGGGATGTCGGTGAACCTGTCCGCCCGCCAGTGCGCCCATCCGGAGCTGGTCGACCTGGTCGGCGACGCCATCGCCGAGACGGGCGTCGATCCGGAGACGATCTGCCTCGAGATCACCGAGACCGCGATGATGACGGACCTGGGCGCGAGCGTGAGGGTGCTCGAGCAGCTGCGCCGGCTCGGCGTCTCGCTGGCGATCGACGACTTCGGGACCGGCTGGTCGTCTCTGCGGGCGCTCCAGCAGTTCCCGGTCGACGAGGTCAAGATCGACAAGACGTTCACCGATGCGGTGGCCCGCGACCAGGAGGGCGCGGCCATCGTCGCGGCCGTGATCAGCCTGTCGCACGCGCTGGGGTTGAGGACGGTGGCCGAGGGGGTGGAGACCGTCGCGCAGGTCGATCGCCTGCGCGCACTTGGCTGCGACCTCGCTCAGGGGTATTATTTCTGGCGGCCGGCGCCGCCCGACGATCTCGCGCAGCTGCTGTCAGAGCCCGCCTAGCGGCTTCCACCGCTACCTCCCGCCCCCTCGCCCGTTGTGTGTCCAGGCGCACGGACGGGACCGTTGCGCAAGCAACGAAGATATGCAACAATACCGACTGCTCAAGTCGGAATCGAGAGAAATGAACCAGTTGGACCCCATCACGATCACCTACGCCGACCCCCTGGACGACCTGCTGCGTCGCGCCTCGCGCTACCCGCTGCTGCGTCCCAGCGAGGAGGTCGAGCTCGCCAAGTGCATCGAGCGCGGCGATCTCGCCGCCAAGGAGCGGCTCATCAACTCCAACCTGCGCCTCGTGGTGCACGTGGCCCGCAAGTACCAGGGACAGGGGCTCGCCATGGGCGATCTCGTCCAGGAGGGCATGCTCGGCCTCATCCGCGCCGCGGAGAAGTTCGACTGGCGCAAGGGCTTCCGCTTCTCCACCTACGCGACGATCTGGATCCGCCAGGCGCTCCAGCGCGGCCTCGACAACACGGGCCGGACGATTCGCCTGCCCGCCAACGTCGCCCAGCGCGCCCGCAAGCTGGCGCGGATCGAGCGCGAGCTCACCGTCAAGCTCGAGCAGGAGCCCTCGCTCTACGAGCTCTCGGAGGCGACCGGCTTCGACATCGACGAGGTCGAGCGGCTGCGCGGCTACGAGCGTGCGCTGGCCTCGCTGGACGCGGGCGTCGGCGAGGACGGCGACACCCCGCTGGGCGCGCTGATCCCCGTCGACGGCGCCGACGTCCACGAGGAGGTCAGCCGCAACGAGCACGCGCAGCGCGTCCGTCAGTTCCTCGAGCAGCTGCCGACCGAGGAGATGAAGGTCGTCAACCTTCGCTACGGCACCGGCGGCGAGGGCGAGCACACCGTCGAGCAGGCCGCGCGCAAGCTCGGCATGAGCGTCTCGGAGGCCCGCAAGGCCGAGACCCGGGCGCTCGAGCGCCTGCAGGGCGAGCCCGAGCTCGCGCTGCTGCGCAACGCCGCCTGAGCTCCGCACACCGCTCTCGCCGGCGTCCGGGGTTGTCCCGGACGCCGTCCGTGGTTCTGCCCGGATGCCGAGCGGCGCGGCGGCCGCCACGCTTGGTGCCCACCCCAGCGAGAAGGAGCGGACATGGCGACCCTGCGAGAGGCGGCGGACGACTTCCTGGCCCAGCGGCGCATCGCGGTGGCGGGCGTGGCGCGGGACGGCTCGACGGCCGGCAACGCCGACTGCGCCGCGGCCGGCGTGCCCCGCGCGTGGCTGCACCGCGGCATCGGCAACGGCAGCTACAGCGACGACGCGGTCGAGGCCGGCCGCGCCGCCGGCGTCGAGGTCATCCCCGGCGCCTGCCCCTGCATGTTCGCCCCGGCGGCAGACCCGTTCCACCGCTGTCTGCGCGGCGTCCAGCGTGCGCGGGGCGTGCTGCCCCGCGAGGTCGAGCTGTAGCTGGCGCGCCCGCGCTCCGCCCTGGCCTCCCGCCCGCGGCGCGCGGCTACGGCGCGGCGGTGCGCAGCCGGCGCGCCACCACCGCGGTCCAGGGCGCCGGGCCGAAGCGCCGCTCGAGCTGCGCGGCGCTCGCCTCGGTGTCGTAGGCGACCCGACGGTGCTCGACACGGTCGTCGTCGTGCACGAGGGCGAACGCGGCGCGCGGGTCGCCGTCGAACGGCATGCCGACGCTGCCGGGGTTGACCAGCTCGACGCCGTCGGGGCCGCGGCGGGCGAAGGGCAGGTGGGTGTGGCCGAAGACGATCCGCTCGGCGGTGGCACCGGCGAGCAGGGCCTCGTCGTGCTCGGCCTCGGAGGGCAGCCAGGACTCGACGTCCGAGCGCGGCGAGGCGTGGCAGTAGAGCGTCGTGCCGTCGGCCTCCCGCTCGGGCAGCCGGTCGAGCTCCTCGACGACGTCGTCGCCGAGCACCTCGTAGCAGGCGACGATCGCGCCGGGGACGACCTCGTTCTCCGGCGCCGCTCCCGGGTCCGCGGTCCAGCGCTCGCCGTTGCCGCGGATCCAGCGCGCCCCGGGCAGGTCGCGCAGGCGCGCCACCGTCTCGTCGGGCCAGCCGCCGAACAGGGCGTAGTCGCCGCCGAGCAGCCAGCGGTCGGCGCCGGCGGCCGTCGCGTCGGCGATCACCGCCTCCAGGGCCGGAAGGTTGCCGTGGACGTCGTAGAGGAGGGCTAGCATCGGCTCGTGCTGGAGGTCCGGGGGCCGTCGCTGACGTTACGCCTTCCGGCGCCGCGGGACATCGCCGCGCTGCACGCCCTGGCGTCCGACCCCGAGGTCACTCGCTGGTTCTCCTGGGGCCCGTACCGGTCCGAGGACGAGCCCCGCGCGTGGGTCGAGCAGGCCGACGCGCGCCGCGAGCGGGGCGAGCGGCTCGAGCTCGTCGTCGAGCGCGACGGCGAGGTGGCCGGCGTCACGACGCTCATGGAGCACTCGCGGCGCGACCGCCGGGCGATGGTCGGCACCTGGCTCGGCCGGGCGCACTGGGGGACGGGTGTCAACGCCGCGAGCAAGGCGCTGATCCTGCACCTCGCGTTCCGGACGATGGCGCTGCACCGCGTCGGGGCGTACGCCAACGTGCACCACGAGCGCTCGCAGCGGGCGCTCGAGCGGCTCGGCTTCCGGCGCGAGGGCGTCCTGCGGGCCTGGCACCTGCACCCCGACGGGTTCCACGACGTGGTCGTGTTCGGGCTGCTGGCCGGCGAATGGGCCGGCGCGGAGGGCGTCGAGGTGCGCGGTGAGCTGCCGGAGCCGTTCAGGCCCGCCTGGACTCCCAGCTGAAGCCGCGAACCGCGAAGAACAGCCCGCCCGCGGCCCACAGCCCGATGACCCCGAGCGCGGAGAGGTTGTCGGCGATCCCGCGGCCGCTGACGAGCGCGCCCGACAGGCCGTCGATGATGTGGATCAGCGGCAGGGCCTTGGCGATGTCGTGCAGGAACTGCGGCGCGTTGGAGGCGTCGTAGAAGACACCGGAGATGAAGATCGTCGGCAGGAAGACGATGTTCTGGTAGGCGGCCGCCGCGTCGAAGTTCGGGATCACGTGCGAGTAGGCGACGCCCAGCGACGCCAGGCACAGCACGCCGGCGGCCACGAACAGGACCAGCTCGGCCCAGTCCTTCGGCCAGCCGATGCCGAAGAACAGCCGGCCGGCGACGACGACGATGCCGATCTGCAGGAACGCGTTGGTGACCGAGTTGGCGCCGACGGCCGCCAGGTAGGAGCCGGTCGGCAGCGGGGTGCCCCGCACCCGCTTGAGCACGCCCTCCTCGCGCAGGAACGTGATGCTCATCGTCAGCGAGCTGAAGGTCGTTGCCATCACGCTCATGCCGGCGATGCCCGGCACGATCACGTTGAGGTCCTTCTGGTTGCCGGAGAAGATCGCGCCGAACAGGGCGAGGAAGAGCAGCGGCAGGAAGAAGTTGAAGAACGCGGCCGTCGGGTTGCGCCAGAACATGCGGCGCTCGAGGCGGTACTGGTGCCAGGCGAGGACGACGGGCTCAGGCACGGCCGTCCTCCCGCGCACCGGTCGTGCCGGCGACCTCCGCCGTCAGCTCGAGGTAGACGTCCTCCAGCGTGGGCCGGGTGACCGAGAGGTCGTGCAGCTGCTCGCCCCGCGCCAGCGCGGCGCTGGTGAGCTGGTGCAGCAGCGCGGTGGGGTCGTCGGTCTCGAGCTCCTGGAGCTCGCTCTCCGCGTTGCGCCAGGCGACCGTGTAACGGGATGCGCTGCCGGCGCCCAGCTCGCCCGGCGCCCCGACGGCGAGGATGCGCCCGTCCTTGACGATCGCCACGCGGTCGGCCAGCGCCTGGGCCTCGTCGAGGTAGTGCGTGGTCAGCAGGATCGTCTTGCCGAGGTCGGCCAGCTGGCGCACGACGTCCCATGCGGCGCGGCGCGCGGCGGGGTCGAAGCCGGTGGTCGGCTCGTCGAGGAAGACCAGCTCCGGGTCGCCGATCAGCGCCAGCGCGAAGTCGAGCCGGCGGGCCTGGCCGCCCGGACAGCGTGCGGATGCGAGCGTCCTCCTTGCCCGCGAGCCCGGCGAGCCCGATGACCTCGTCGACGTCGCGCGGGTGGGGGTAGAGCCGGCCCCAGTGCGCGAGGGCCTCGCGCACGGTGATGTGCCGGTACATCCCGCAGCTCTGGAGCACGATGCCCACGCGCTCGCGCAGCTCCCGGGACCGCTGCCCGGGGTCGAGTCCGAGCACCGACACGATGCCGGCCGTGCGGGACCGGTAGCCCTCGAGGATCTCGACCGTCGTCGTCTTCCCGGCGCCGTTGGGTCCGAGCAGCCCGAACACCTCGCCGCGGGCGACCTCGAAGTCGATCCCGCGCACGGCCTCGAGGTCGCCGTAGGACTTGCGCAGGTCGCGGACCAGGATGGCGGGAGCGTCGGCCACCCGCGTATTGTCGCAATCCCGTGAGGTGCGCCTGCATCGACATCGGCTCGAACACCACGCGCCTGCTGGTCGCCGAGCCGGCCGGAGCGGGGCTTGCGCGCGGTGCTGGCCGAGCGCGCCTTCACCCGGCTGTGCCGCCGCGGCGGGGCCGATCCCGGCCGGCGAAGGTGCGCGAGGTGGCGGCCCAGGTGGCGGGCCAGGTCAGGCTCGCCCGCGAGGGCGGCGCCGGCGACGTCCGCGCCGTCGCCACCGCGGCCGTCCGGGCGGCGCCGAACCGCGGCGAGCTCGTGCGCGGCGATCGAGCGGCGCGGCCGGCGTCGAGGTCGTCGTGCTGGAACGCGGAGGAGGAGGCGCGGCTCGCCTTCCTGGGCGCCACGAGGACGCTCGCCGATGCCCCGCAGGGGACGCTCGGCGGTGGTCGACGTCGGGGGCGGCTCGACGGAGCTGGTCGTGCGGCACCCTGGCGGGAGGGCGTCGCCTGGTCGGCGTCGTTGCCGCGTCGGCTCGGGGCTCCTGGCCGACCGCTACCTGCGCGGCGACCCGCCCGGCGACAGCGAGCTCGCCGCTGTCGGCGACGCACGTCGCAGGCCGTCTTCGCGGGCCTCGACGCGCCGCAGGTCCGTCGGCGGCGCTGCGCGGTCGGCGGCAGCGCCACGAGCCTCGCTGCGGCGTCACGGGCGGCGTCCTCGACCACGAGACGCTCGCGCGGGCGCTCGCGGTGGTCTGCGCCGCTCCTGCGGCCGACGTCGCCCGGCGGCTGCGACCTGCATCCCGAGCGCGTGCGCCTGCTGCCCGCCGGCATGCTCGCTGCTCGACGCGGCCCGCGCAGCGCTCGGGGTGCCGCTGCCGCATCGCGGGCGGCGGCCTGCGCGAGGGAGTGCTCCTGGACAGCCTGGGACAATCCGGGGCCTGATGGCCAAGGCCGCGCCCGTCGAGATCGCCGGAGAGCTGCCCTACGCCGAGGCGGCGGCGCGCACCGTCGCGCGTGCGCGACGGACGAGCTGTTCGAGCACGCCGAGGGCGTGCTCGACACCGCCGACATCGAGCGCGTCCACGACATGCGCGTCGCGAGCCGCCGGCTGCGCGCCGGTGCTGGAGATCTTCGAGCCGTGCTTCGACCGCCGGCGGCTGCGTCCGGTGCTGCGCGACGTCAAGCGCCTCGCCGACGCGCTCGGCGCCCGCCGCGACCCCGACGTGCAGCTCGCCTGGCTGGCGGAGCTCGAGGGCGTGCTCGGCGGCGCCGAGCGGCCCGGGCGTTCAGATCCTGGCCAGCGAGCTGCGCGCCGAGCAGGCCGCAGGGCAACGAGATGCTCGCCGCGGCGCTCGCGCAGGCCGAGGCGACGCGACCTGCGCGCCCGGCTGCTGGCGCTCGCCGACAGCGCGCATCCGAGGGCGGCCGGGTGAAGGCCCGGCGCGTCAAGGGACTGGACCCGGCGGAGGCGCTGGCCGACGAACGCCGCCCGGATCGTCGCGGTCCGCCTGGACGAGCTGTGCTCGTTCATGCCGCGAGCGTTCGACCCGGACGAGGTCCAGGCGCTGCACGACATGCGCATCGCCGCCAAGCGCCTGCGCTACGTCCTCGAGCTGACCGCGGAGCCGTGCTTCGGCGCCTACGCGCCGACCGCGGCCCGGCGGGCCAAGGAGCTGCAGGACCTGCTCGGCGAGATCCACGACTGCGACGTGACGCTCCCGCGCGTGCTCGCCCTGATCGAGCGGCTGCGCGAGCTGGCCGCAATGGAGGCGCGCCAGGCGGCCGGCGCCGCCGAGGATCTCGATCCCGCCATCGCCGCACGTGTGCCGCAGGCCGAGGCCTGGCGCGGGCTGGAGGTCCTGGCGACGCACCTGCGCGCGCGCCGTGCCCTGCTCTTCGACCGCTTCCTGGAGCAGTGGCGCTCACTGGAGCGCGACGGGTTCGCCGCGCGGCTCGAGTACGCGCTGACCGAGCGCCCGGCGCCCGCCGGCGAGGCCGTACCCTCTGAACCGGCGACATGAGCACCGCCGGAGCACCCAGCACTACGCGCCCAGGAGCCGATCCGCGACGTCCCGCCGCCGGCGCCGGACCCCGAGGCCGCCGAGCGCGAGTCGGACCTCGCGTCGCCCGAGCTGTACTTCAACCGCGAGCTGTCGTGGCTGGACTTCAACGACCGGGTGCTCCAGCTCGCCGAGGACCGCGCCGCGCCGCTGCTGGAGCGCGTGAAGTTCGCGGCGATCTGGACCTCCAACCTCGACGAGTTCTTCATGATCCGCGTCGCCGGGCCTGCACGACCAGGTCGACGCCGGCCTGACCGACCCGCTGGCCGACGGGCGCACCCCGTCGGAGACGATCGACGCGATCCGCGAGCGCGTGCGGCGCCATGCAGCGAGCGGCAGACGCGCTGCGTCGGAGGAGCTGATCGCCGGCGCTCGCAGGCCACGGCATCCGGATCGTCGGCTGCGCACGAGCTGACCGCGCGCCAGCGGGCGGTGCTGGCCGAGCGCTTCCGCCGCCAGATCTTCCCCGTGCTGACGCCGCTGGCCGTCGGGCTCGGCCGCCCGTTCCCCTACATCTCCAACCTCTCGCTGAGCCTGGCGGTGCTCGTCCGCGACCCGTCGACCTCGCACACCACCTTCGCCCGCGTGAAGGTGCCCAAGGAGCTGCTGCCGCGCTTCGTCGAGGTCGCCAACGGCGACGAGCACGTCTTCGTGCCGCTCGAGGAGGTCATCGCCGGCAACCTCGACGCGCTGTTCCCGGGCATGGAGATCGTCGACCACGGCATCTTCCGGGTCACGCGCGACGCCGACTTCGAGGTCTCCGACGAGGCCGACGACCTGCTCGAGGCCGTCGAGGCCGAGCTGCGCCGCCGCCGCTTCGGCGAGGTCGTGCGGGTCGAGGTCAACCGCGGGGTCAACCCGATCCTGCGCGAGGAGATCGTCCGCGCGCTGGAGGTCGAGGAGCGCCAGGTCTACGACGTCGAGGGGCCGATCGACCTCACCGACCTGCTCCAGCTGCACGCGCTGCCGGGCTACGCGGACCTGCGCGACGCCGCCGTGGACGCCGGTCACCCAGCCGCGGCTGCAGCACACCGACGAGGACGAGGGCCTCGGCATCATGGCCGCCATGCGCGGGGCGGACCTGCTCGTCCACCATCCCTACGACTCGTTCGCGAGCTCGGTCGAGCGGTTCGTCGAGGAGGCGGTCGCGGACCCCGACGTGCTGGCCATCAAGCAGACCGTCTACCGCACCTCCGACGACACGCCGCTGATCCCGGCGCTGATCCGCGCCACCGAGCGCGGCAAGCAGGCGGTCTGCCTGGTCGAGCTCAAGGCGCGCTTCGACGAGCGCGCCAACATCGGCTGGGCCAAGGCGCTGGAGGAGGCCGGCGTGCACGTCGTCTACGGCCATCCCGCGCTCAAGACGCCACGCGAAGGCGGTCCTCGTCGTCCGCCGCGAGGGCGACGGCGTGCGCCACTACGTCCACATCGGCACCGGCAACTACAACCCGAAGACCGCGCGGCTCTACACCGACTTCGGGCTGTTCACCTGCGACGAGGCGATCGGCGCCGACGTCGCGGACATGTTCAACTTCCTCACCGGCTACGCGCGGCCCGCAGCGCCAGCGGGCGGTGCTCGTGGCCCCGCTCACGCTCCGCGACGAGATCATCGCCGAGATCGAGCGCACGATCGAGGCGCATCGCGAGGGGCGGCCCGCCCGCATCGCGATGAAGATGAACGCGCTGGTCGACAAGCGCTGCATCCGCGCCCTGTACCGCGCCTCGCAGGCCGGGGTCCCCGTCGACCTCAACGTCCGCGGCATCTGCTCGCTGCGACCTGGCGTCGAGGGCGTCTCGCAGAACATCCGCGTCGTCTCGGTCGTCGGGCGCTTCCTCGAGCACTCGCGGATCTTCGCCTTCCAGCGCGACGAGGCGTGGCGCGTGCTGATCGGCTCGGCCGACCTGATGCCGCGCAACCTCGACACGCGCGTCGAGCTGGTGGCGCCCGTCGAGGACGACGTGCTGCGCGACGACCTGCTCGACACGCTCGAGCGCTGCTTCGCCGACACCACCAACGCGTGGGACCTCGACGCCGACGGCACGTGGACGCGGCGCGCAGCCGGGGCCCGAGCCGCGCTCGGTCCAGGCGGAGCTGATGGCCGGCCACGCCGCCCGCGCGAGCGAGCAGGCGCCTGCCTAGGACGCCGCGCCGCGGCGTCGGGCTGCGGTCGACGCGAATGCGGCCCGGGGCACCGCGGGTCTCTCGCCGCCGTCCGCCCCGGCTCCTGGCGCGTCGGTGCGATCGGGGCCCGCGCGTCCTCGGCGCGGACGTCCTCGCGACGACGCCGGCCGCGCGCCGAGGCTGGGCTCTCACGGCGCGATGCCGCGGGCGGCGCCGGTGCACGGCAACCCGCGCGCCGCGCCTACCAGTGCACGCCCTTGAGGAGGTTCGCCATCGCGACCTGCTCCATCGACGCCTTCTCCTCGGGGTCCTTCTTGCCCTTCGCCGCCGCGGAGTCCGGGAACACCTTGTAGGCGGTGTGGAGGATCTGGTCGACGGCCTTGGGGGCGAGCGCGTAGGCGACCTCGCCGAAGGTGCCGAGGCGGGTGTTGATGTGCTTGGGCTTGGCGCGGATCGCCTCGCAGATCAGGTCGGCCGCCTCGTCTGGCGTGATCGTCGGGAACGAGTCGTAGATCTTGGTCGGCGCGATCATCGGCGTGCGCACGAGCGGCATGTGGATCGTGGTGAAGGTCACGTTGTCGCCGACCACCTCCGAGCCGACGACGCGCGTCCACGCGTCGAGCGCCGCCTTCGAGCGCCACGTAGGCGCTGAAGCGCGGCGGGTTGGTCTGCGCGCCGATCGACGAGACGTTGACGACGTGGCCGAAGCGCCGCTCGCGCATGTGCGGCAGCAGCCCCATGGTGAGCTTGATCGCCCCGAGGTAGTTGAGCTGGATCGTGCGCTCGAAGTCGTGGAAGCGGTCGTAGCTGAGCGCGATCGAGCGGCGGATCGAGCGGCCGGCGTTGTTGACGAGCATGTCGACCGCCGGATGGTCGGCGAGCACCGCTCGCGACGAGGTCGTCGATCGAGTCGAGGTCGGAGAGGTCGGCGCTGTAGACGTAGGCGGTCCCGCCCGCGGCCTCGATCTCCGCCTTGGTCTCCTCGAGCTTGTCGGCGCGACGCGGGCGACGAGCAGCGGGATGCCGCCGGCGCGGCGATCTTCATCGCGGCGGCGCGCCCGATGCCCGACGACGCGCCGGTGATCAGGACGGTCCGGCCGTTGACGGCCGCCCCGAACGAGCGGTCCTTGAACAGGTCGGGGTCGAGGTGGCGCTCCCAGTAGTCCCACAGCCGGTGCGGCGTAGCTCTCCAGCTCGGGCACCGCGATGCCCGAGCCCTTCAGCGCGCGCTCGGTGTCGCGGGTGTCGAAGTGGGCGGTGAACCCGACGTGCTCGATGACCTCCTCGGGGATCCCGAGGTCGGCGAGCAGCGCGCGGCGGACGTCCTTGCAGCGGCGGCACCTTCAGCAGCATCGAGATCGTGCCCTTGGGCAGCGCGTCGAGCAGCCGCTTGTCGACGCGCATCGTCAGCTGCGGCGCGTGGGCCGCGCGCGCGAACGCGTTGAGCACCTCGCCCGACCGCTGCGACTTGGGCGAGAAGAGGTGGAACGCCTGGCCGTCGAGGTCGGGCTGGTGGGCGATGTGGTCCATCGCCGCGGCGACGAAGTCGACCGGGACGATGTTCGTGTAGCCGAGCTCCGGGCCCGATCAGCGGCACCCACTCGGGCAGCCAGTGGCGCAGCTGCTGGATCGCCTTGAAGAAGTAGTAGGGCCCGTCGATCTTGTCCATCTCGCCGGTCTGCGAGTGGCCGACGACGATCGCCGGCCGGTAGACCCGCCACGGGCACGGTCGCTCTCGTCGCGGGCGATGCTGCTCGGACTCGAACTTCGTGCGGTGGTAGGGCGACGGGCAGCTTCTGGCCCTCGTCGAACATGTCCTCGCGGAAGACGCCCTTGTAGAGCCCCGCGACGGCGATCGAGGAGGTGTGGTGCAGGCAGCCGGCCTCCAGCGCGTTGGCCAGCGCGACCGCGTTGCGGGTGCCGCCGATGTTGAGCTGCTCGTTGGCCTCGTCGGAGGCGGTCATGTCGTAGATCGCCGCGAGGTGGAAGAAGTGGTCGACGCTCGCCCCGGTGCTCGGCGATCCAGTCGTCCTCGACGCCGAGCCGGTCGGACGCCAGGTCGCCGACGACCGGCTTGATGCGCGTGCTGCGGCCCCAGCGCTCGGCGCAGAGCTCGTCGAGCCGGGCCCGCGAGCCCTCGCGCACGAGGACGTGGATGTCGCCGTCGCGCTTGGCCAGCAGCTCCTCGACGAGGTGCCGGCCGATGAAGCCGGTCGCGCCGGTCACGAAGTAGGTCATCCGCTCTCTCTCCTGAAACCCCTGGGGAACGCCGATCCTATCGGCGCGCAGTGGAGCGGACGTGCAGGCTCCGGTCAGACGCCGGCGCCGGCGCCGCCGCGGCCCTCGCCGCCGGCGAACCGCGCCGCGCCGGTCTGCGCGGTCGCCGAAGACGGTCGGCCCGGCCAGCGCCTCCACCGCGAGGCCGGCGTCGAGCGGCAGGCCGAAGCCCTCGATCGCGGCGCGCCGGTCGGCGAGCATCGTGTCCTGCGGGAAGCCGGCGAGGCCCTCGGCGATCTCGAGCGCGCGCTCGAGGTGGCGCCCGTCCTCGACGACCTCGGTGAGCATGCCCATCGCCAGCGCCTCGCTCGGCGTCGACCATGCGGCCGGTGAGGATGAGGTCGAGCGCGCGGCCCATGCCGACGATGCGCGGCAGGCGCTGCGTGCCGCCGTCGATCAGCGGCACGCCCCAGCGGCGCTCGGGGAAGCCCGAGCGCCGAGCCCTCGGTCGCGATTCGCAGGTCGCACCACAGCGCCAGCTCGAGCCCGCCCGCCAGGCACCAGCCGGAGATCGCGGCGATCGTCGGCTTCGAGGCGGTCCGGCGCGTGAAGCCGAACGGCCCGGCGGCGCTGGTCAGGCGCGCGGCGAATGAGTCGATCGCCTTGAGGTCCGCGCCCGCGCAGAACGCCACGCCGCCGGCGCCCGTGACGACGAGCACGCGGGCGTCGTCGTCGGCCTCGAAGCGCTCGAACGCCTCCTCGAGCGCGTCGGCGGTCGGCCCGTCGACGGCGTTGCGGCGCTCCTGGCGGTCGATGGTGAGCACGGCGGCGGCGCCGACGCGCTCGAGCCGGACGGGATCCGTCACGCCGCGCCGGGGGCGGCTACCAGCCGCCCTGCCACTGGCGGTTGGCCGTGCGCGCCTTCTGGGCCTTCTTGCGCGCGTCCTTGCGCTTGTCGAGCTTCGACTGCGTGACCGACAGGACCAGGATCAGCAGCGGGAACGCGGCGATCAGGATGAACCCCGCGTAGGTCACCGTGCGGTCCGTGGTCAGCCCGTACCAGCCCTGTCCCTGGTCGTGCGGCGAGATCGCCAGAGCGGCCGGGGCGGCGAGGGCCAGCAGCGCGAGAGCGAGCGGGAGGGCTGCGAGGCGACGGCGCATCGCCGCCATCGTATAGAAGGAGCCCGTGAGCAGCCTGCAGCGCGAGCGCGCCACCGATGGCATCGAGGTGCTCCGCATCGACCGCCCCGAGGCGCGAAACGCCCTCGACACCGCCACGATCCGGCTGCTCGTCGGCGCGCTGGCCGAGCTGGCGGCCGACGCGAGCCTGCGCGCCCTGGTGTTGTCGAGCACGTCGGAGCGGGCACTGTCGGCCGGCGCGGACATCTCGGAGGAGCTCGACCGCGCGGGCGGCGTCGCGCGCATGGAGCGCTTCGCCGAGCTCTACGCGGGGCTCGAGGCGTTCCCCGCGCCGACGGTCGCCGTCTGCGTGGGCAACTGCGTGGGCGCCGGCGCCGAGCTGGCCGCCGGCTGCGATCTGCGCGTCGCCGGCGACAACCTCAAGCTCGCGTGGGCAGGCGGGCGCCTGGGCGTGCCGGTGGGCCCCGCACGGCTCGTGCCGCTGATCGGGCTCTCGCGCGCGAAGGAGCTGATCCTCACCGGCCGCGTGGTCGGTGCGGAGGAGGCGCACCGGATCGGCTTCGCCCATCGGGTCGTGGCGGCGGGCGAGGCGGAGGCGGCTGCGGTGGCGCTGGCCGGTGAGGCCAGCCAGGGGCCGCCGGAGGCGATGCGCGGCCTCAAGGCGATGTTCTCGGAGTTCGAGCGGACCTCCGGCCGCGTCGCCGCCGAGAACGCCGCGCTGGTCGACTTCCAGCGCCACGGCGCCGGCCTGCCACGACGCTGACCGCGCCACGCTCCAGATCGCCGGCGTCGGCGGCGATCAGCTCGGCGAGGCCCCGCCGTGCGGGGAGGGCCGACCGCGCGGCCGCGGCTCAGCGGACGATCCGCCGCAGGAACCGCGCGGCCGTACGCAGGAACGCGTTGCGCTTCGGCGCCGCCGCAAGCGGGTCGAGGTGCGAGTAGCCCTTGATCGCGTTGACGTAGGTCGCCCGCCGCACCCGGGACGCGTGCACGAACGCCTTCGCCGCCTTGAGCACGCGGCCGTTGCTGAGGTCGGTCTGGAACGCGTAGAGCGGCACGTTGACCCCGCGGCGGTGCCAGGTGCGCAGGCCCAGGAAGTCGGTGACCTTCGTGCGCGTGTAGCCCGACGCGCCGCGGACGTCGATCGTCAGGCGCTTGGGGTAGTACCACTCGGCGAAGTTGCCGGGCTCGTGCGCGGCGATGCGCGCCAGGCTCGCGACCGGGGTGACACCGCTGTCGACCCAGCCGTGGAGACCGTCCGGCCCCGCCTGCGGCGCGACGTGGCCGGAGTGGACGTGGATCAGCGCCAGCGCCGCCGGCGAGGTGCGGTAGTCGAACGCGTAGCCGAACTGGGCCCGGTTGGTCACGGGCACCGGCGGCTTGAACTCGGCGGGCAGCAGCGGCGAGGCCTGTCCGACCGAGGCGGCGTTCGGCTCGCGCAGGGCGCCGATCGCGCCGGTCTCCTCGAGCACGCCCGCGGCCCAGGGCAGGCCGATGCCGAGGAGGTCCAGCCACGGGCTCGAGTCCTGGAGGTCGCGGATCGACTGCTCGGCCTCGGCCAGGGTCGAGGACCCTGTCGAGGCGCCGCCGCCGTCGATGAGCACGAGCCCCGCGATGTCCCGATAGCCGGCATGCCCGTGGAAGTCCCAGGTCGCGTAGGCGAGCGCCGACGAGGCGCCCAGCGAGTGGCCGCCGAGGATGACCGTCCGGCCGCCGCGCCTCGCGGCGCGCACGACCCGCCGCGTGTCCTCCATCGCCAGCTTCAGCCCCCAGCGCCGCGCGAAGGTGTAGTCGGCGTCGTCGAGCGGCCGGTAGCGGGGGGAGACCGACGGGTCCCCGATCCAGCCGAGGTAGTAGTCGAACGCCTGCCGGCTCGTGACCGTCCCGCGCAGCGCCCGCACCATCGCCGAGGTGTCCTCGAGCTGGTTCGGGCGCCGGTCGATCGACCACACCTGCAGCCCCTTGACGCGCTTGACGAGCTCGTGCGCGACGAGGTCGAAGCTGCCCGCGCCCGCGAACGTGCCCGGTATCAGGACGAGCACGTGCTTGGCCGAGCGCGGTCCGACCTTCTCGACGTAGACCTTCGCGTAGCGCGAGGGGCCGTAGCCGGGCGCGCCGCGCAGCGAGACGTAGGAGTCGGCGGCGGCGGAGGAGGCCGTGGCGAGCAGCGTCAGGGCCGTGGCGGCGAGGAGGATGCGACGAGGCCGGGACATGTGAGGCCGACCCTACCCTGAGCGCCGATGGCTGTCCTGATCGCCTCCGACGTCGCCAAGGACATGGCGGGCACGCCGCTGCTGCGCGGTGTCTCGTTCAAGCTCGAGCGTCGCGACCGGATGACGATCGCGGGGCGCAACGGGGCCGGCAAGACCACCCTGCTGCGCATGCTCGCGGGCGAGGCGTCGATCGACGGTGGCGAGCTCGTCTTCGCCAAGGGCACGCGCGTCGCGCTGCACGACCAGCGGCCGCCGCGCGAGCGCGACATCACGCTGCGCGACTACGTGCTCTCGGGGCGGCGCGAGCCGCTCGAGCTCGAGGGCGAGCTGCGGCGGCTGGAGGATCTGATGGCCGCGGGCGACGCCGACGCGATGGAGCGCTATGCCGACGTCACCGCGCGATTCGAGGCGCTGGGCGGCTACACCTGGCGCGAGCGGGCCAGCTCGTTCGTCCACGGCCTGGGCTTCGCGGACGCCGACTTCGACCGCGCGCTGTCGACGTTCTCCGGCGGCCAGCTCACGCGGGCGTCGCTCGCCCGCGCACTGGCCGCCGAGGCGGACCTGCTGCTCCTCGACGAGCCGACCAACCACCTGGACATCGAGTCGCTGGAGTGGCTCGAGCAGACGCTGCTGGGCCTCGACGCCGCGATCGTGCTCGTCGCTCACGACCGCTGGTTCCTGGAGACTGTGGGCACCGCGGTGCTCGAGATGGAGGCGGGCCGCACGCGCTTCTTCCCGGGCACCTGGACGCGCTGGCGCTCCGAGCAGGCCGCGCGCGAGATCGCGCTGGGCAAGGCGATCGAGCGCCAGCAGGCCGAGATCGCCCGGCTCGAGCGCTTCGTCGAGCGCTTCCGCTACAAGGCGACCAAGGCGCGCCAGGCGCAGTCGCGCCTCAAGCGCCTCGACAGGATGGAGCGGATCTCCCGCGACCCGACCGACGGCCGCTCGCTGGAGTTCGAGTTCCGCAGGCCCGAGCGCTCCGGTCGCGTGATCTTCGAGCTCGAGGAGGGCCGGCTCGACGTGCCCTCCGACCCGCCGCGGGTGCTCCTCCACGACACCGAGCTGTGGCTCGAGCGGGGCGAGCACGTCTCGCTGGTCGGCCCCAACGGCACGGGCAAGACGACGCTGATCGACGCGCTCGTCGGGCGTCGCGGCCTGGACGGGGGCCGCCTGCGCACCGGGCACAACGTGAAGGTCGGCTACCTCTCCCAGCACGCCGAGGAGCTCGAGGCCGGCGGCGCGCGCACGGTGCTCGAGGCGGCGGTCAAGCGCACGGGGTTGAGCCCGAACCAGGCGCGGGCGCTCCTCGGGCGGTTTCTGTTCAGCGGCGAGGAGGTCGACAAGCCGCTCGACGGCCTCTCCGGCGGCGAGCGCCGCCGGCTGACGCTGGCGATCCTGGTCGCCTCCGACGCCAACGTGCTCATCCTCGACGAGCCGACCAACCACCTCGACATCGAGAGCCGCGAGGCCCTCGAGGATGCGCTGCAGGCGTTCCCCGGCTCGCTGCTGCTGGTCTCGCACGATCGCGCGCTGCTCGACGCCGTCGGGTCGCGGACGGTCGCGATCGAGGACCGCACGCTGCGCTCCTACGTCGGCGGATGGCCGGAGTACTCCCGCATCCGGGAGGAGCGCAAGGCGGCGGGGATCCCGCCCGCCGCGACGGCGCCTCCGGCCCCCGCTCCGGCCCCGAGCCCCGCCGCGCCGGCTCCCGCCGAGCCCGCGGCCCGGCAGCCCTCCAAGAACGCGAGGCGCAGGGAGGCGGAGCTGGAGCGGGCTGTCGAGCAGGCCGAGGGGGCGCTCGCGGCGCTGGAGGAGGAGCTGGCCGATCCGGCCTGCTGGGCGACCAAGTACGAGTCGGCGAAGTCCGAGGCGCGGCACACCGCCGCGCGCCGCGCCGTGGAGGCGGCGTACGCGGCGCTCGAGGAGCACGTGGCCCGCCAGGCCTCCTGACGTCGGCGCCTTCACATAGCGTTCACGTCGATGTCGCGCCTCTCCCAGGTCTTCACACCCCGCGACGGCGAGTTCTTCGACCTCTTCGAGGAAGCGGCGACGAACGTCGTTCGCGGCGCGGACCTCCTGGACCAGCTCATGCGCAGCTGGCCGGAGCGCTCCGAGCAGGTCCGCGACATCGTGGTCTGCGAGCAGGAGGGCGACCGGATCACCCACGACATCATCCACCGGCTCAACCAGACCTTCGTCACGCCGATCGACCGCGAGGACATCATCGAGCTGGCCTCGGCGCTGGACGACGTCGTCGACTTCACCGAGGAGGTCGCCGACTACCTCGGCCTCTACAAGATCGAGGCGCCGATGGAGCAGGCCCAGCGCCTGACCCACATCCTCCTGCAGGCGACGCGCCAGATCGCCGAGGCGATGCCGCGAATGCGCGGCTTCCGCGACATCGGCCACTTCACCGTCGAGATCAACCGGCTCGAGAACGACGGCGACCGGATGGCCCGCGAGGCGATCGCGTCGCTGTTCGAGGGCGGCATCGACCCGATGGTGGTCATCCGCTGGAAGGATCTCTTCGAGCGCCTCGAGGAGGCCATCGACGCCTGCGAGCGCGTGGCCAACCTCCTCGAGGGGATCGTCATCAAGAACCGGTAGACCGTGGAGAGCGACGCGATCCTCGTCATCGTCGTCGGGACGGCGCTGGCGTTCGACTTCACCAACGGCTTCCACGACACCGCGAACGTCGTGGCGACGGCGATCTCCACGCGCGCCGTGCCCCCGCGGCTCGCGGTGGGGTTCGCGGCGCTGCTGAACTTCGTCGGGGCGTTCGTGTCGTTGAAGGTCGCCGCCACGATCGGCAAGGGGATCGTGGACACCGGCGTGATCACGATGACGGTCGTGTTCGCCGGGCTGATCGGGGCGATCGCCTGGAACCTCGCCACCTGGTGGCTGGGCCTCCCCTCGAGCTCCTCGCACGCCCTGATCGGCGGGCTGGTGGGCAGCGCGTTCGCCGCCAAGGGGGCCGGCGTCGTGCTCGGCAACGGCCTCCTCGCCAAGGTCATCATCCCGGCGCTGATCGCCCCGGTCGTCGCGTTCGCGGTGGCCGGGCTGGCGATCGTCGCGATCTACCGCATCGTCGGCCGGGTGCGGCCCGGTCCGGTCACGCGCGGCTTCAAGCTCGGCCAGCTCGCCTCGGGCGGCCTGCTCGCGCTCTCGCACGGGACCAACGACGCGCAGAAGACGATGGGCATCATCACGCTGGCGCTGGTCGCCCACGGCAACATCGCCGCCGACAACTTCCACGTGCCCGACTGGGTCGTCGTCGCCTCGGCGAGCGCGATCGCGCTGGGCACCTACACCGGCGGCTGGCGGATCATCAGGACGATGGGCTCGCGGATCCTCAAGATGGACGCGGCACAGGGGTTCTCGGCGCAGAGCGCGGGATCGATCGTGATCCTGGCCTCGTCGCACTTCGGCTACCCGCTGTCGACCACCCACGTGATCTCCGGCGGGGTGATGGGCGCGGGGGCGGCCAAGCGACTCTCGGCGGTGCGCTGGGGCGTCGCCGGCAACATCGTCGTGGCGTGGCTGCTGACGCTGCCGGCCGCGGCCGCGGGCGGCGGGCTCGTCTACGGCATCACGCGCCTGTTCGGCAACGGGGCGGCGGGCCCGATCATCGTCACCGCCGCAGTGGTCGCGGGCGCGGCGGTGGTCTTCACGCAGCGCCTGCGGCCCGCGCCTGCGGGGGCGAAGTGATCCCGCTCGCCGACGCGATCGTCGACTGGGGCGCCCTCGGCAGGGTGGTCCTCTACTCCCTGATCGCCGGCGTGGGGGTGCCCGCCATCTACGCGTTCGCCGTGCTCGGCGCGGCGCGCTCGACCGACGCCCAGCGCGAGCGCCGCGGCGCCGCGGCGACGGCGTACGGGATCCTCGCACTCGCAGGTGCCGTCTTCTGCCTGGGCGCGATCGCCTACGGCATCTGGCTGATGACCGCCAAGGGCTGAGCTCGCCGCCGGCCCCGCGCGGTTGCGCCGCCGGCCGCGTCGCGTGGCGAACGCGATCTCGCGATCGGCGGCGGAGCGGTCCTCCCACTGCACGCGGCGCCAGCCGATCCGGGTCCCGTCGGCGAGCCGCACGGCGACCCTTCCGAGCGGCGGCTCCGTGGCCACGACCGGGCGCTCGGCCTCGTGTGGCCGCCGAACCCGGTTGCGACGTCCTCGGCCGCGCGGATGAAGCGGTCATCGCTGGTGCCGTCGACCGCCCAGGGGCGCAGGTCTCCGCAGCGGCAGGCTTCCGGCGGCGGCCGCCGTGCGCGCAGCTTCTCCTCCTGCGCTCGGTTGCGGGCGGCGTTCACCGGACGGTCACAGGATGTTGGCCACCTGGTCACAGGAACGCGGCGCTGTGCAGGCAAACCTCTTCCTCGACAAGAGCAGGTCAACAGGCAACGACCGGAGGAGCAACGATGACTCCGCAGGGACAGAGCCGGGCCGACATGCACTGCCACTCGACCGCGTCGCAGCTGAGCAAGCTCGGCGTTCAGCGGGCCCTCGGGCTGCCGGAGTGCGCGACACCGCCGGACGAGGTCCATCGGCTGGCGAAGGCGCGGGGGATGGACTTCGTGACGATCACCGATCACGACACGATCGACGGGGCGCTCGAGCTCGCAGCGCTCCCCGGCGTGTTCGTCAGCGAGGAGCTCACCGCGTGGTTCCGCGGCGAGCCCCAGGCCGTGCACGTCCTCTGCTACGGCATCACGCCGGACGACCACGAGTGGTTGCAGGGCCGCGCGAAGGACGTGGAGGTCGTCAGCGAGCTCGCGACGACCTTCGTGCCCGGCGACGCGGTCGGCGTCGGGGCGGCCATCGCCGCCGCCCGGCGGGCCCCTCGCGACGAGCGGGCGGCGAGCAGCCTTGCCCGCCGCAGCGGCCGGGACGCCGTGTTCGCAGCCGAGCTGGCGTCGCTGCGGGCGGTCGGGCGGTGAGCGCGGAGACGCGGAAGGTCGCCGTGGCCCTCCACGACGTGGAGCCGGCGACCTTCGAGCGCTGCGCGCTGATCCGCGACTGGCTGTCCGACCTGGGCATCGACCGCGTCACGCTGCTGGTGATCCCTGCCCGCGACCTGCACCCGTTCGACCGCCGCAGGCCCGAGCTCGGCGACTGGCTGATCGAGCGGCGCGGCGCGGGGGACGCGATCGCCCAGCACGGCTTCCGCCACGAGCAGCTTCGGCGCGCGCCGGCGCAGAGCCAGGTCATGGCGCGCTGGCAGGGCGGACGCGCGGCGGAGTTCGCCGCGCTCGGCGAGCACGAGACGCGCCCATTGCTGTCGACCGCGCTGGGGCTGGGGACGTCGGACGGGGTCAAGCGCCTGCTCTCGCCGTGGCTGGTGCGCGGCTGCGCGGCGCTGGCGGGGCCGCTCCTGCGGGTCGATCTCCATCCGGCCGACTTCGACCACCGCCGCCACGTGGCAGCGCTGGAGGACGTCCTGTGCCGCGCGGAGGGCCGGCTTGCCGTCACCTACGACGAGCTCGCGGCCGCCGGTGCTCCCGGCGGTCCGAGCAGCTCGACGGCGGGGGGCAGGTCGCAGGCTCCTACCGGCGCTTGAGCGCGATGCCCTCGAGCACGTGAGCGACGCTCTCGCAGGCGTCGACCGACGCCTCCAGGGACTCGAAGATGTCCTTCCAGCGGATCACGACCATCGGGTCGATGCCGTTGGCGAACAGCGAGGCGATCGCGTCGCGGCTGATGCGGTCGCCCTCGTTCTCCAGCCGGTGGATCTCGACCAGGTGCGGCGAGAGCTCCGAGCCGGTCCGGAGGGTGCGGAGCGCTGCCGCAACCTGCTCGGTGGCGCCCACGAGCACGTGGGCCAGCGCGTAGGACTGCTCCATCGGCGCCTCGACGCGGTAGGTGCCAAGCGTGTCGGCGGCCTCCTCGGCGAAGTCGACGATGTCGTCGATCGCCGTGGCGAGCAGGTAGCCGTCGGAGGAGTCGAACGGCGTGCGGCGGCGGCTGGTGTCGTTGAGGCGGTGGATGATGTCGTGGGCGATGCGGTCGCCCTCCTGCTCGCAGAGGAACAGGTCCCGGGCGAGGTCCGAGCGCTCCGGGTAGTCGACGAGCAGGTCGCGCAGCAGCAGGCTCGAGCGCTGCACGTTGCGCCCTGCCTCCTCCAGGAGGTCGAGCAGGATCCCGTCGGGTCGCGTGCGCAAGAGCTTCATCGACGGTCGACCCTAGGGCCGGCACGGCCCGACGCCACGGCTGTTCACCGGTTCTTCACGGTGGCTTCACAGCCGGGTAACCGGTGGGTTGATGGCGCGCGCGAGTGTGCGCGGCGATGGAAGCAGCCCACGCCGGAGAGGTGCTCTGCGTCGGAGATCTCGAGGTCCGTCCGGAGGACGGCCTCGTGCTCGCCGCCGGGCATGCGGTCACGCTGTCGGTGCGCGAGTTCGAGCTGCTCGTCGCGCTCTCGCGCCAGGCCGGGCGCATCGTCCGTCGCGAGGACCTCTACGCCGCGGTGTGGGGAGGCCGGCTGCGGGAGGGCGACCGCTCGATCGACGTCTACGTGCACAAGCTGCGCGTGAAGCTCGAGCAGGCCCTGCCGGACCACCGCTTCATCCACACCCACGTGGGCTTCGGCTACCGGCTCGAGCAGGAGTCTTCACAGGCTTTTCACACGCCCGATACGCGGCGATAACAGGCTGGTGGCCGTCCTGCGTGACGGTGTGCCGGTCACATTGGACACAAGGAGGTAGTGCGCAGATGAGAACCCGAACCACGATCGCCACGCTCGCGGCCACCGTGCTCGCGCTCGGTGCCGCAGCGTGCGGCTCGAGCAGCAACGACACCGGCAGCACCGACACCAACGCGTCGTCCGGCTCGTCCGCCGGCTCGGCCAGCGGCACCGTCAACGGCGCCGGCTCGACGTTCGCCCAGCCCGTCTACCAGCAGTGGGGCTCGACGCTCAACGGCCAGGGCATCACGGTCAACTACCAGGGCATCGGCTCCGGCGGCGGCGTTGCCGCGCTGGCCCAGGGGACCGCGGAGTTCGCCGGCAGCGACCCGGCGCTGACGGCCGACGACCGCAAGACGTTCACCAAGGGCGACGTGATCCAGATCCCGATGTTCTTCGGTGCGATCACCGTCTCCTACAACGTGAGCGGCGTGCCCAAGGACCTCAAGCTCGACGGCAAGACGGTCGCCGACATCTTCCTCGGCAAGATCAAGAAGTGGAACGACCCCGCGATCGCCAAGCTCAACCCCGGCGTCAACCTGCCGGGCGACAGCATGACGGTCGTCCACCGCTCCGACGAGTCGGGGACCACGAAGGGCTTCACCACGTTCCTGTCGGACGTCAGCCCCGAGTGGAAGAGCACGATCGGCGCCGACAAGACGGTCAAGTGGCCGACGGGCACCGGCGCCAAGGGCAACGACGGCGTCGCAGCCGGCATCAAGCAGACGAAGGGGTCGATCGGCTACGTCGAGCAGGCCTACGCGCTGCAGAACGGCTTCGACTACGCCGACGTCAAGAACAGCGCCGGCAACTTCGTCGCGCCGACGCTCGAGTCGACGTCCGCTGCCGGTGATGGACTGACGATCCCAGACGACCTGGGGATCAGCACCATCAACGCGCCCGGCCCCAAGGCCTACCCGATCGCCTCGCAGACGTTCATCGACGTGTACAAGGACCCGTGCAAGGCGCTCGGCACGTCGGCGGGCGACGCGAAGGCGCTCAAGGCGTTCCTCGACTTCGGGCTCGGTGACGGCCAGGCCGTCCTCGACCAGCTCAAGTTCGCCAAGCTGCCGCCGGGGCTGCTGAGCAAGTCGCAGGCGGCGGCGGGCTCGCTGACCTGCAACGGGAGTCCGCTCTCGTAGCGCATCGATGGCTGTCGAGGCGACATCCGTCTCGCTGGGCGGCGGCCGCTCCTCGCTGGAGCGGTCGCCGCTGGCCCGCCTGCCCGACCGGGCGCTGCGGTGGATCCTGACGCTGCTGGCGCTGGGCATCCTCGGCCTGATCGGGTTCTTCTTCGTCCGGCTGTTCATCGAAGCCGACCCCGCCTTCGCCAAGTTCGGGTTCTTCGGCTTCACGTTCACCAACGACTGGGACGTCTCGCGCAACTTCTACGGGGCGCTGCCGCTCGTGGTGGGCACCCTCATCACGAGCGTGATCGCGCTTGTCATCGGCGTCCCGGTCGCCGTGGCGACCGCGCTGTTCCTGACCGAGCTGTGCCCGCGCCGGCTGCGCTCGCCGCTGACCGTCATGGTCGAGCTGCTGGCCGCCGTGCCGTCGGTGGTCTACGGGCTCTGGGGCGTCTTCGTCCTGATCCCGCGGCTGCGTGGCGCCGAGCAGTGGTTCGGGGGGACGTTTCACTTCCTGCCGTTCGTGGGGCCCGACGTGCCGGGCCCCAACTACTTCATCGCCGGGATCATCCTCGCGATCATGATCGTGCCGATCGTCTCGGCGATCAGCCGTGAGGTGCTGACCACCGTGCCCACCGAGCACAAGGAGGCCGCGCTCGCGCTCGGCGCCACGCACTGGGAGATGATCCGGATGGCGGTGCTGCCCTACGCGCGCCCGGGCATCACCGGCGGCGCGATGCTCGGGCTCGGCCGCGCGATCGGCGAGACCATCGCCGTCACGCTGGTCATCGGCAACGCGCCGCGCATCGGCGACACCGTCTTCTCGCAGGGCTACACGCTCGCGGCGGTGATCGCCAACGAGTTCGGCGAGGCCGCCAACAACCCGACGCACCGGGCGGCGCTGATCGCCGCGGGCCTGGTGCTCTTCGTGCTGACCCTGCTCGTCAACGTCCTCGCCCGGTGGCTGGTCCGGCGCGGCGAGCGCCGGCGCGGCGGCACCGTCGTGTCCGTCGCGGGGGGCGCCTGATGGGTGCCGCCGCCCAGTTCGTGCCCGGCCTGCCCGCGCTGAGCGCCCGCCGCCGCCGGACCGACCGCGCCATGCGCGCGCTGCTGGGTGCCGGCACCGTCGTCGCGCTGATCCCCCTCGTCGCCGTCCTCTACTACGTGATCAGGCGCGGCGCCGGGGTCATCGGCTGGCACTTCCTGACCAGCGACCCGACCGGCGCCTTCATCGGCGACGCCGGCGGCATCAAGTCGGCGATCCTGGGGACGATCGAGATCGTCGCGCTGGCGACGGCGATCTCGGTGCCGCTCGGCATCGGCGTCGCGCTCTACCTGGTCGAGTACGGCAGGGCGGGTCGCTTCGCGGCGCTCGTGCGCTACTTCGTCGACGTGATGACCGGCGTGCCGTCGATCGTCTTCGGCCTGTTCGTCTACATCACGCTCGTGATCGGCAACATCGCGACGCCGGGCTACGCGGGGTGGAAGGGCGCGGTCGCGCTCTCGCTGCTGATGCTGCCGGTCGTCACCCGCTCGGCCGAGGTCGTGCTCACGCTCGTGCCGGACTCGCTGCGCGAGGCGGCGCTGGCGCTGGGCGCGCCGCGCTGGCGGGTGGTGACGAGGATCGTGCTGCCGACGGCGCTCCCGGGCCTCATCACCGGCTCGCTGCTGGCGATCGCACGCGCCGCCGGCGAGACCGCGCCGCTGCTGTTCACCTCGGCGATCGTCTTCGGGACCTCGTTCGATCTCAACGGCCGCATGAACTCGATGCCGATCCAGATCTTCAACGACGTCGGCCAGGCGCAGGATCGCCTCGTCCAGCGGGCGTGGGGGACGGCGCTCACGCTCCTGGTGATGATCCTCATGCTGACCATGGCCGCACGTCTCGTCGCGCGAAGGAGCAGACTGTCATGAGCCAAGGAGTGCGCCTGAGGATGTCCGAGAACACCGTCCCCACCCAGGCCTCGCCGCCGCCGCGGGAGACCCCGAGCCCCGGGCGCGCCGCGCAGGACGCGTGCGCCAAGACCGTCGACCTCGTCGAGCTGCACGCCTACTACGGCGACAACCACGCCGTCCGCGGGGTCGACCTGAGCTTCGCGTCCGGGCAAGTCACCGCCATGATCGGCCCATCGGGCTGCGGCAAGTCGACGCTCGTCCGCTGCATCAACCGCATGCACGAGGAGATCCCCGGCGCGCGCGCCGAGGGCAGCGTGATGCTCGACGGCCACGACGTCTATGCCCCGGGCGTCGACGTCGTCGCCGTGCGCCGGGTGATCGGGATGGTCTTCCAGAAGCCCAACCCGTTCCCGACGATGTCGATCTACGACAACGTCGCGGCGGGCCTGCGGCTGACCGGGGCCCGGGGGCGCGACCTCGACGCGCGCGTCGAGCGCTCGCTCCGGGGCGCAGGCCTCTGGGAGGAGGTCAAGGACCGGCTGCGAAGCCCGGGCATGGGCCTCTCCGGCGGCCAGCAGCAGCGGCTGTGCATCGCCCGCACGATCGCCGTCGAGCCCGAGGTGATCCTCATGGACGAGCCCTGCTCGGCGCTCGACCCGATCGCGACGCTGAAGATCGAGGAGCTGATCGGCGAGCTCAAGCAGCGCTACACGATCGTCATCGTCACCCACAACATGCAGCAGGCCGCGCGCGTCGCCGACACGACCGCGTTCATGCTCGACGGCGAGCTCGTCGAGCACGGGCCCACCGACCGCATCTTCACCAACCCCGAGGACTCCCGGACCGAGGAGTACGTCACCGGGAAGTTCGGCTAGGCGGCGATGGCGCTGGAGACCCGTCAGCACTTCCACGAGGAGCTGCGCCACCTGGAGGAAGCCGCCCTCGGCGGCATCGACCTGGTCATCGAGCAGCTCGACCGGACGCTCGAGGCGATCGAGCACCAGGACGTCGAGCTCGCGGCGCTGGTGATCGCCGACGACGATCGCGTCGACGGTCGCTACCTCGAGGTCCACCAGGGGGTGCTGTCGCTCCTGGCCCTCCAGGCTCCGGTCGCCGGCGACCTGCGCCTCGTCGCGGCCCTGCTGCACGTGATCAAGCACGTCGAGCGGATGGGCGACCAGTGCGTGAACATCTGCAAGGTCCTTCCGCTCGCCGGGCACGAGCCGCCGGTGCGTGACGAGCTGCACTCGCGGATCCTCCAGATGGGCCGCTGCGCGCGGTCGGAGTGCATCCAGGCCCGGCGGTCCTTCGAGGCTCGCGACACCGGGCTCGCCGAGGACCTCGTGCGCCAGGACGCCGAGATCAACCGGCTCAACCGCGAGATCTTCCAGCTGGCGGTCGAGCTGGGCACCGACCCGGACACCCGCGAGTGGGCGATGCACATGGTGCTGGTGAGCCGGGCGCTCGAGCGCATCGGCGACAACGCGGTCGACATCGGCGAGCAGACGGCGTTCGTCGTCACCGGCCTGTTCCGGGAGTTCTCGGACTCCTCGCACCGCACCGGCGGCTGAGAAAGCCCGCAAAGAGGGGGTTGCCATCCTGTGAACGGCCGTGGGGGCCGTCGCCGGGCTGCCCTAGACTCCTGGCCACCATGACGGACACCACGTCCGCCCCTCACAGCGGCCTGCGGGTCGCCGTCATCGATACCGACACGGGCTTCCTGCAGGTTCTGGGCAAGCGCATGGAGCGCCTCGGCTGGGAGCACCGCGTGCTCGCGGGCCCCGCGCCCACCGACGCGCTCGTGGCGATGCGGCTGAGCGCCGTGATCGTCGATCCGGCCGTGTTCGGCCCCCGCGCGTTCGACGAGCTCGAGCGCCTCTGCGCCGGCCTTCCGGGCCTCGCGGTGGTCGTCTGCACGGGTGGCTCGACCGTCGCCCAGCGCGTGCGCGGACTGCGGCTTGGCGCCGACGACTGGATCACCAAGCCGTGCCACCCCGAGGAGGTGCTCGCGCGCGTCCAGGCGGTCCTGCGCCGCCGCCGCCGCCCGGAGGGCGCAGCGCAGGCGACCCCTGTCTCCGCGGGCGAGGTGGAGATCCGCGCGGACCAGTTCCAGGCGTTCGTCGGCGGGCGCTCGATCGACCTGACGCGCCGCGAGTTCGAGCTGATCGCGCTGCTCGCCGGGGCCGGCGGGCGGGTGCTCGAGCGCGAGGAGATCTACGAGCGGGTGTGGGGCTATGCGATGGCCCGCGGCGACCGGTCGGTCGACGTGTTCGTGCGCAAGCTGCGCCAGAAGCTCGAGAGGGCCTCGCCGGGCTGGCGCTACATCCACACCCACTTCGGTGTCGGCTATCGCTTCGCCGCCGAGTCCGCCGGCGCTGTCGTGCCGGCGGCCGAGGCCGGGGCCGCGGCGCCGACCCCCGCGTCCACCGTCCCCGCGCTGAGCGCGGCGTCGCTGTGAGCCGCACCTCGGCACGCAACCTGCTCATCGTCGCCGCGCTGGCGGCCGTGGTGGCGTTCGTGCCGCAGGGCGGCGACACCGCGGACTTCTTCGTCCAGATCATCACCGTCGCGCTGATGATCATGCTCGTGCTGTTCGGGGTGCGCCTCTACCAGATGTTCCGCTTCGACATCCACGGGCTCGGCGATCGCCATCGCGCGCTGCTCTACGGCTCGATCGGCCTCGCCGTCCTGGCGATGGCTGCCCGCCCGCGCCTCTTCGAGACCGGCCTCGGGATCCTCGGCTGGTTGGTCCTCGTCGGGGGCGCGTCGTTCGGGCTCTACGCGGTCTGGCGCCACTATCGCGCGTACCGGCTGTAGGACTCTCGTAGCGCTCCGGGCGTCCCGGCCCACACCCGTCCGCGCACCCTGGGGGCATGCATCCCCTCCCGCGCGCCGGCGGCGAGTCCGGCCAGGCATCGGTCGAGTTGGTCGCCCTGCTGCCGCTGCTCGTGGTGGTGGCCGCCCTGCTGTGGCAGGCGGCGGTTGCGGGCGACGCGGTGTGGCGGGCGGCGGGCGCGGCGCGGGCCGCCGCGCGGGCAGCGGCGGTCGGCGGCGATCCGGAAGGCCGCGCGCGGGCGACGCTGCCGGCCGCGCTGCGCGCCGGGACCCGGGTCGTGCGGCGCAGCGACGGGGTGCGCGTGGCGGTGCCGGTCCCGTTCGTGCTCGACGGCCGCCGGCTCGGCACGGTCACGTCCACGGCGGCGTTCCCCGCGCAGCGATGACGGAGCCCGCCCGGATCGACGACGCGCGCGGCCAGGCGAGCGTCGAGCTCGTCGCGGTGCTGCCGCTGCTGGTGGTCGTGGCGTTGGCGGCGGGCCAGATGCTGGCGGCGGGGGCCGTGCGTGAGCTGGCGGGCCACGCCGCCGAGGTGGGTGCGGTCGCGGTGCTGGAGCAGCGCGATCCCGAGCAGGCGGCGCGCGACGCCCTGCCAAAGTGGTCGCGCTCCGGGATGCGCGTGTCCGTCCGCGGGGGAGACGTTGCGGTCACGCTGCGCCCGCCCGTGCTGGTGCCCGGCGTGTCCGAGCTGCTCGCCGCCCATGCCTCGGCCTCCGCAGGCGGGCGATGAGCGTCCTCGCTCGCGTCGCGGCGATCTTCGTCGAGCCTTCCGACGAAGCTCCGCTGCGTCCCGCGGTCGAGGCGCCCGGGGCGGTGCCGGCCGCGACGGCCGCCGGCGACGCGATCGCCTTCCAGGCTCGCGCCCCGTCGGTGGCCCTGCTGTGCACCGCGAGGCAGGCGCCTGCGCTCGGCGCGGCGGTTGGCCTCGCCCTCCTCGAGGGGCGCTTGGCTCCGTGCGCGCTGGTCGCGACCTGGACCGGGCTGCCGGCTGCGCGCCGTGCGGGCGTTCCGGCGCGGCCGGTCGCCCGCCGCGCCGCCGCCGGGCTCACGGCGCGCGGCCACGCCGCCGCAGCGGCCGGACGGCTGGTCCGCGTCGATCTGGCGGCCGACGAGCGTGAGGCGGCGGCCGAGGCGATGCGCCTGCTGGCGGCAGCGGCCGGCGCGCCCGCGCTGCTGGTGCTCGCCGGGCCCCGCGGGCAGGCCCTCGACGAGCTGGTCGCCGGGCGCGATCGGGTCCTGGTGGCGCTTCCCGACGAAGGCGATCGCGATCTCGGCGAGCTTGCGATCTCCCAGCTCGGCGAGCGGGCGCGGCTGCTCGAGTGCCCGCTCCCGGCGCTCTCGGCCGTCGCGGCCCGCACCGGGCTGATGCTCCCGGCGGCGCTTCGTAGCAGCGTGGAACCCGGTCTCGACGGTCTCTGGTAGCGCGCCCGTGGGTCCGTGCATCCGTCCGGCGCGTGGGTGCGAGCGCTCTGGCCCCTGGCGCCGGCATTCGAACAACGCGACAATGTCCCGCGTCATGAGAAGGATCCTCCTGCTGGCGCTCGCCGCCGGGTTGGCTGCTCCCGCCGGGGCACAGGCCGCGGCGGGCCTGCGCGTCGTCGGCGGGGCGCCCGTGAGCGCTCCGGGCTACATGGCGCTGCTGATGGCCCGGACGGGCGAGACCAGCGCGCAGGCCTGCGGCGGTGTCGCCGTCGCGCCCTACGTGCTCCTCACCGCTGCGCACTGCGTCGTCGACGAGCGGACCAACCGCTGGCTGACGCCGGACGCGTTGCGGGTGGTCGTCGGTGAGGACGATCCCTGGCCGGCGCTGGGCGGGCCGGCCTTCCGGACCGTCCAGGTCATCCGGCTGGTGGCGGCGTCGCTGTCGACCTTGGGCAACGGCCTGCAGCGCAACGACGTGGCGCTGCTCCAGCTCGGCACGCGCGCGCCGGCGGTGGCGCGCCGCGCGCCGCGCGCGCGGACGGCTCTGACCCGCGCTGGACGCGTCGGCGTCGTCATGGGCTGGGGGCGCGTCGACGGGCGGGTGGCCGGGAGCAGCTCACCGCTGCTTCAGGGTGCCAGGATGGCGGTGCAGCGACCGGGCGTCTGCTCGTCTCGGATGCGGGGGTACGACGCCGCGAGCATGCTGTGCGTGTTCGGCGGGACCAGTTCGGCCTGCATGGGCGACAGCGGCGGCCCGCTGGTGGTCAGCGACCGCGGGCGCCGCTACGTGATCGGCGTCGTGAGCACCGGCGGCGGCCACTGCGCGCTCGAGGTACCCGCGGTCTACAGCAACGTGGCCAACGGCCCGCTGGCCGACTTCGTCGCGAAGCAGACGTCCCGGCTCGAGCGCCTCGGCGCCGCGCACGCTCGCGGGCCGGGCGCCGGAGCCGCTCCGGCGCCGCAGCGTCCGGCGTCCACGCCGGCGCCGGCACCGCGGCTCGGGCTCGGTCAGGCGCGACGGGCGGCCGAGCGCTACGGTCGCGTCGTCCGCCATTGGACGTCGGTGACCGCACGGTGCGCTCGGCGCAACGTGCTGCGGGTCGCCTGCCGGATCTACGGCCGGCGGCACGGGAAGTGGTGGATGGCGCGTCGCGAGGTGCTGCTCAGCACCCGTGCGATCATCGTCACCTGAGCGGCCGGCCAGCGTCTCGCTCGGGCCGTCCCGGAGGGCGATATGGTCCGCAACGTGGTTCGCACGATCGTCGTGGGCACGGACGGCTCGCCCAGCGCCAACGCGGCGGTGGCCGAGGCCCTGGACCTCGCGCGTAGCGAGGGCGCCAGAGTGCACTTCGTCGTGTCCTACCCGGACCCCTCGCGCATTCGCGAGCACCTCGTCAGCACCAGTCGCGACGAGCACGTCGATCTTCGCAGCATCGCCGAGGGCGTACTCGTGCGGGCCGGGCGCGCCGCGGAGGACGCCGGCGTCGAGTTCGACACCCACGCTCACGAGGAGGACCCGGCGGACGCGATCATCGAGGTCGCGGAGCAGGTGTCGGCCGACCTCGTCGTCGTGGGCCACCGTGGGCTGAAGGCGGCGTCGAGGTTCCTCGTCGGCAGCGTCTCGACGAAGGTCATGCACCACGCGCCCTGCAGCGTGATGGTCGTGCGCTCGCGCTGAGCGTCGGCCGGCCCCCGAGGAGTGCGCCCGGCTCGAGCAGGCGGTGCTGCTCGCTGCCCCATCCGGACCCGAAGTGGGTCGCGCCGCCGGGCAGGTCGTTGCACCGCCTGGGCACCGAATTGGACCTGGGGCCGTCCTCGGCCTACCCGTGGCTCGAGGCGCACGCAGAGCAGCTCCACTTCAAGCAGCGCTACCCCTGGGAGAAGTGGCACTGCGAGGCGCTGTAACGCTCAATCAGATGCGTGATTCTGAAGGCGTTCGAGGTCGGCGAGATCGATGGCGCTCGAGCGCGACTTCTTCATGGCGATCAGATGCTCGCGGGAGCAGACCGATACCTCGACGCCGGCGATCGCTACCTGCGAGGCGTGTTGGGCGAGGGTGTCATAGGAGGGGACGCCCGGCATACACAGGAGGATGTCGAGGTCGCCGCGCTGTGTGGTGAACGCTCAGGTTGCGTCCTTGGTGGAGCGCTCGGCGCTGGGCGGGTCCCACTGCCGTGCCGGGAGCTTGCGCAAGACGGCCGTTGAGCGAGACGAGAAGGTTGGCCAGCGCGTCGATGTTCGCACGCATGGACCGAGGGACGATGTCGAGGTCTTCCGTCGCCCGCACGTACTCGTGGGCGGCCACGGCTACGCCACCGACGACGACGAACTCTACCTCCGCTTCGACAAGTGCCGCCAGCAGGCCGGTCAGGTCTGGCAGGCTCACCGGCTGGTAGACCGGCGCGCCAGGCTGGCACAAAGCTGATGCAGCCGTTCCAGGCGCTCGGAAGCGGTCAGCGCCCGCTCGCGACGCGCGCGGGCCGCTGCCACCGCCCGCGCCTCCGCCTCGGGGTCATATCGCTTGCCGTGCGACTGGACGTGCGGGCTGCGACTCACGCTTCCATTGTGGCAGCGGCCGGCGACGGCCTTCGCGCTCGAGCTCCCAGGGCCGGCCACCGGCGTCTGCGCCCGCTGCGCCGCGAGGTTGTCAGCGCGTGATCCAGAACTTCACCCGCTGGGTGGAGCGTCCGTGGATGTTGATGGCCGTGATGCGCAGCAGGTAGGTGCCAGGGGTCAGGCGCCGGCCGGCCGCGAGGTGGGCCAGGCTGAGCCGATGGTGGCCGCGGCGCATGTGCCGCCTCGTGTGCTTGGCCCGGGCGGGCTTGGCGAGGCTGGTGTCGTGCTTGCCTGCGCTTTGTGGTTCTGAGGTCTTGCTGACGCCGCTGTAGTGGTGAGGATGGGTGCCTGCCGGGAGGGGGCAGCGGGTCCAGTTGGGGGAGCCTTCGCGTCGCTGGATCTGGTAGATCACGGTGGCGTCCTGCGACAGTGCGAAGGAGAACGACAGTCCGTGGGTGGAGGTGCGCGGCTCGGTCAGCAGCACCGAGCGCATGCAGCGGTGATCGGCGCGCAGATCGGCGATGGCCGGTGGACCGATCGGAGTGCGGTTCAGTGACGCGGCCGACTCGGAGCCGCTGTCGCTGCCGGAGCCGCTGCCGGGGCCGCTGCCGCTGCCGGGGCCGCTGCCGCTGCCGGAGCCGCTGCCGGAGCCGCTGCCGCTGCCGGGGCCGCTGCCGGCCGAGACCGCTATGGCGCGGGTGGCGGTCGCACCCGAGCCGCCGTTGCACGAGGCGGTCTTGCCCGTGAAGACGAACGCGGTCGAGCAGCCCTCGTTGTCGGTGACCGTCAGGCGAGCGGTGAACGTGCCGCCCGCGGCCGGATAGCTGTGGCTGACGGTGGGCGCCGTCGTGGTCGTGGAGGCACCATCGCCGAAGTCCCAGGCGTAGGAGGCGACGGATCCGTCCGGGTCCGACGAGCCCGAGCCGTCGAAGGCGACCGTGCTGCCGGCGGTCGGGGTGGCAACCAGCTGGGACGTGGGCGGCTGGTCGGGAACGAACACCTCGTCGATCGCGGTTCCGGGGATGGCGATCGGCGCGCCGAGAGCGCCCGTCGCCAGGTTGACGGGGTATACGTCGGTCGTGTCGAGCGCGTAGGCGGTGCTCCCGTCGGGCGAGACCTGCACCCTGCGAGCGGCGCCCCCCACCAGGATCGGCGCGCCGGGCGCCCGCGTCGCCACGTCGATCGGGATGACATCGTCGCCCTGGGGACTCGCGACGTAGAGGGTCTTGCCGTCGGGCGCCATGCCGATCCCCTCGGGGTCGGCGACCGGGATCGTCGTGAACGCGAGCGTTGCGACATCGATCGCATAGATCTCGTTGGTGGCGATGGCGCTCACGAAGACGGTCGATCCGTCGGGGGTGATCGCGGTCGAGAAGGTGGGCACGCCGGCGGCAATGGTGCTCGTCACCATGTCCGTCGCGACGTCGATGACCTTGATGCCGTTGTCGGTGCCGACGAAGGCCGTCCTGCCGTCGGGCGTGAACGACGAGTCCCAGGGATGGGCGATCGCGAGGTTGGCCGTCTCGCTGTTCGAGGCGAGGTCGATCACTGAGAGCCCCTGGCCGGTCGTGTCGAAGACCTGCGCGTGGTTTGCGACGTACGCCTTCGCCGCGTCGGGGCTGATGGCGACTCCGTTGGGAACCGTGCCGCTGTAGGACGTCACGCTCGTCACCGCGCCGGTGCCCAGTGCGACGCGGGCCACGCCGTCGGGCTCGCGGAGCGTGGCGTACAGCTGCTGGGCGTCCGGGGTGATGGCCACCTCCCAGCCCTTCGTGGGCAGCGCCGTCGGGGCGCCGACCGCCCCGGTCAGCAGATCGACCGGCCGGACCGTGCCGTCGGTGTAGCTCGACACGAGCGCCTGCCGCGGCACGGCGCCCGTGTCGAGCTTGCCGAGCTCGTTGCCGTCCGTCGTGAACCACAGGCTGCCGTCGCCGCCGGCGGCCAGCCGATCGGGAGCGTTACCGCCGTTGGCCTGGAACTCGGTCACGACGCCACTCGGGGTGATCCGCCCGAGCTTGCCGGTCCCCAGCTCGGCGAACCAGACGTTGCCGTCGGCGGCGCCGGCGATCCCCACGGGCAGCGCGCCGGACGAGATGCCCGTGGAGAACTCCGTCACCGTGCCTCCGGGCGTGATGCGGGCGACGCGGCCCGTGTCGACCTCGCTGAACCACAGGTTGCCGTCCGGGCCACGTGTGATCTCCTGCAGGCTGCGGGAGGTGATGCCGGCGGAGAACTCGGTGATCGTGCCGGTGGTCGTGATCCGCCCGATCGAGCCCTCCGACTCGGTGAACCACAGGGCGCCGTCGGGCCCGGTGACGATGCCGACCGGGTGGTGGCCGGGGGTGATGCCGATGGAGTACTCGGCGACGTCGCCGCTGGTCGTGATGCGCCCGATGCGCCCGGTGTGGGGCTCGGTGAACCACAGGGCGCCGTCGGGCCCGGTGGTGATCTCCTGCGGCCGGCTGTCGTCGGGCAGTGCGAACTCGTTCGTCACCGTGCCGCTCGTTGTGATCCTCCCGATCTGTCCCGGGTTGGCCCCCGGCTCGGTGAACCAGAGGGCGCCATCGGGGCCCGCCGTGATGCCGGTGGGCCGGGTGCCGCTGCCGGCGGAGTAGTCGGCGATGCCGCCGTTCGGCGTGCTGACGCCGACCGCGTCCTGCTCGGACTGCGTGAACCACTCGTTGCCGTCGGGTCCGTTGGCGACGTACGAGGCGCCGTAGATCAGGTAGTAGCCGGTGGAGTCCCCGGCGGCGGCGCGTGCCGCCGGAGGGGCGGCGAGGACCATCGCGAGCAGCCCGGCCGCGCACAGCAGAGCCAGCCGGCCCGGTCGGACGTGGCGGGTCGTTGCCTTCGCGACCACGGCCGCCACCAGATCACTGGCGGCTGATGCGTCGATCATGCGGCCGACGCGCTGGGCTGACGGCACTGGACCTGAGGGCACGAGATCTCCTAGACCGACGCTGGGGGAAAACCGGGCGCCACGTTCCCACGGCGGGGCGCGCCCCGATATCGACTATTCGTCCAGATTTCAGAGGCAGTCCGCGCGGACAAGGCCCGGTCGCCTCCTCCACGAAGTTCGCGGAGTCTCGTAGCGGTCAGGGCGCCACGCGAATCACCGACCAGGGCACGCTCGGCCCATGTCTCGCAACGAGGGTGGGCAGGCCGTGTTGCTGCTGGTCGCCGCATTGCCGGCGGTGGTGGTCGGCGCGCTCATGGTCGGGTCGGTCGCACGTGGGCTCGGCGCCCGAGCGGATCACGGCAGCGCTGCCGACCTTGCGGCGGAGGCGGAGCTCAGCCCGCCAGGCGGCCCCGGCGTGGCGCCGGCGGCGGGGGAGGGGCAGTACGCGGGGCCGCTGGCCCACAGGTAGGGCAAGCCGATGCGCCCCGACGTCGCGCGCGCGTTCGACCGCATGGCCGCCGCCGCGCACGACGACGGGATCGCGTTGATCGTCACGAGCGCGTTTCGCACCGACGCCGAGCAGGCGGCGCTGTTCGCCGCGCACCCCGACCCGAAGTGGGTCGCGCCGCCGGGCAAGTCGTTGCACCGCCTGGGCACCGAATTGGACCTGGGGCCGTCCTCGGCCTACCCGTGGCTCGAGGCGCACGCAGAGCAGTTCCACTTCAAGCAGCGCTACCCCTGGGAGAGGTGGCACCAGGAGGAGCGTTAGTGCTCAACGGTCCCGCCCTCAGGTCGACGCTCTTGCTCTTCGTCGAGGCGGGAGCGCGTGTCTGGCCGAGCTGCGGGTTTAGGTCGCTGCGTTCGACGCGTCGTCGAGGTGCCTTTGCCCGGTGCGTAGCTCGAATCGCTGGCTGAGCGTGTCGAGTGTCTTGCGGTAGTGCTTGGAGTCCCGGGATTGTGTGGCCATGAGCGCGGTGGCGCCGGCGAGTTGCCGGGCCTTCGGGTACCAGCGGTCGAAGTCGAGGCCGCAGTCCATCATCACGCTTGGCGGCAGTGCGCGGGCGATGCGGCCGAAGTTGTACATCGCCAGCGTGATCGAGGCCCAGATGACCACCGACCGCGATTGCTCGGCGAGGGACTCGACGTCGAGCTCGTGGAGCCCTGCGGTGTGCAGCTTGCGCCGGAACATGAGGTGCGTGAGGTAGTAGCCCGCGAAGGGGGTGAAGGGTCCCGTCACGCTAGATCGCAGCTGGATCGACAGGACGTTGCCGGTGTCGGAAGCAAAGGGCTCGTAGGCGTGGCCTGGTCGTGCGAGATAGCCGGTGCAGTTCACCAACCAGCTGCCGGTCGGTGCCAGCAGCGATCGGCCGTCGCGGAGGACCAGGGCGGGCCCGTTGGCTGTGTCTACGACGTCCTCGAGATGGCCAGGCTCGATGCCGCGGACGGCGGCCTGCACGTCGGCGCACTCCTGGTCGGACAGGTAGGCGCTGAAGAAGTGGGCGGGCGCCGAGGACGGGCTAACGCCGTAGGCACCGGCGAACCAGGCGGCTACCTCGCTCTCGTTGCTGCCGTCGAAACGGAGCGCGACCTCGCGCAGCATGGCGTTGATCCGTGTACCGCCGAACCAGCGACGGGGCCCGCTCGGAAAGAAGGTCTCGCGGCGGCTGAACACCGTGCCGGAGCCCGCGAGCATGTTGATCTCCCGGCCAGGGCATTCGCGCCGCAGCATCAGGGCGACGTCCATGGCAGTCTTGCCACTGCCGATGATCCACACCGGGCCGCTGTCCCGGGAACGCTGCGCGATCGTGGCCGACAGCTCCTCCGGGGTGGTCGAGTGGACGGCGGTGCTCGAGATCGCGAGCGGCACGCTGGGCTCGACGCGGTTGCCGAAGGCCTTGATCAGCCGCTTCGTGGCCAGCGTCTCGATTCGTCCTTCGGGTCCCCGGAGGGTCACCGTCACGATGCCGTCCTTCTCGGCATGCGAGATGTACTCCCGGCCGTAGCGCTCGTCGAGGTTCACGTCCGCCCGGGCGACCTCGACGCAGTGGCGCAGGTGATCGAGCACCTCGTCGCGCGTCGCGAGATGGCCCGCAGGCTTGCGAAGCTGCCAGGGAGTGTTGCCGGCGGTGAAGATCGCGTAGGGCTGGTGCAGCCGGACGAAGTCGTAGGTGTCTACCCACATCCCGCCGGCCTCGCGGCGCCGGTCGACCAGGACGACCCGGTCCCGCGGCGTGAGATATCTGCCCGCGACGGTCAGCGCGTTGAGCCCGGCGATTCCGCCGCCGACGATGATGAGCTCGCTCGGCACCTCCATCCGCGAAGACCCTAACATAAGAAATAGAAATATGGACTCAATGTTTAAGAAGTCCGGTCGATGACTGAGCGCTCCTACGCGCAGTACTGCGGCCTCGCCGGAGCGCTGGATCTCCTCGGCGAGCGGTGGACGCTGTTGGTCGTCCGTGAGCTCATGTCAGGCCCGAAGCGCTACACGGACATCGCCGAGGGCCTCGACGGGATCGGCACCAGCCTCCTGGCCAAGCGCCTGGCCAAGCTCGAGAGCGCGGGCGTGATCGAGCGACGCGTGATGCCTCCTCCCGCGGCCTCGACGGTCTACGAGCTCACCCCCGCCGGCCACGAGCTGGCCGCGGCCCTGACACCGATCATCACGTGGGGCCTTCGCCACGCTGTCCCGGAGGAACCGGGCGACCTTCGGGTATCGGCGACCTGGTGCCTCGTCCCGTTCACCCACCCCGCCGCCCCCGATGCGCTGGCGGGGATCCAGGCGACCTATGAGTTCCGCGTCGAAGGAACCTCAGCGCTGATGGGTGTGGACGACGGCCGTGCCGATCTTCTCCCCGCGGGAACCGCCCAGCCCGATGTCGTCTTCACCCTCAACGCGGAGACGATGGCAGCCCTCGGCTCCGGCCGCATGGGGATCAGCGACGCTCAGGCGAACGGCGCGATCAGCGTCGAAGGCGACCCGGAAGCCGCCGCTGCGCTCGCCGCGGCCTTCGAAAGCCGCGGCAGCTGACGAGCGCCCTACCTGTTCTTTGGGCGCCCGGCCGATGCAGAGACTTGGGAGCGATTCCACGTGCACTGGCCCCCTTCGGACGCAGCTCCAACTCGACTTTGATCGGCAGGAAGCCCGGCGGCGAAGGACTCGTAACAGCAGTCCCGGCAGGCTGCGTCCGGCGCTCATCGCGGGAGCAGCCAGGCTGACGGCGTTGGGCTTGAGGGTCTTGAACTCCTGCTGAAGGGTCTTGACGCGAAAGCTCTCGCCTCCGAGATCGGCCGAGACGCGGAGGGTGGTTTGCTCCGCCCGGTTGGCCTCCTCGTAGCGGCCGATGAAGAACTCGGTATCCAGCCCGTCCTGAATCGCCGTGCGACTGGCGTCGTACAGGTCGTGGGTCACGAGTTGCTCACCCGTTTCGTCGGCCGCGTCCCATAGCGCTTCGCCGTACCACTGGAGAAGCCTGGAGCGCGAACACCGCCGGGCATCTGTGACGTCTTGGGTGTCACGTGTTGCGACGGATCGCCGACGCTGGTCGGGTCTCGGCGACCTCGGTGCGAGTGGGCAGGCAGGCTCTGGGGGAGGCGGGTCAGGCGCTGGTGCTGCTCGTGGCGCTGCTCCTCGGCGTGCTGCTGGTCGCGGTGGTGGTCGGGTCGGTCGCGCGCGGGCTGGGCGCGCGGGCGGATGAGCAGCGGGCGGCGGATCTGGGGGCGCTGGCCGGGGCGCGGGCGATGCGCGAGGCGTTCGACCGGTTGTTCGAGCCGCCGCTCGTCGAGGGGCGGACGAACCCGGCGCATCTGGAGCGCGGGGCGTACCTGACCATCGGGGAGCGCGCTGCGCGCGCGACGGCGGCGGCCAACGGCGCGCATCGGGTCGCGGTCTCGTTCCCGCATGCCGATCCAGTCGCGCCCACGCGCGTGCGTGTGGAGATCTCCGATTCACTGCGGGTCGCGGGACGCCGACGCGTGCCGGTGTCGGTTGCCGCGGAGGCCGAGCTGGCGGCCCCGGCCGGGTCGGCACCCGCGGGGGCGGCCGCTGCCGGCCAGTACGCCGGCCCGCTCGCCTACCGGCAGGGCAAGCCGATGCGCCCCGACGTCGCCGTGGCGTTCGATCGCATGGCGCGCGCCGCCCGCGCTGACGGGATCGGTCTGACCGTCACCAGCGGCTTTCGCACCGACGCCGAGCAGGCGGCGCTGTTCGCCGCGCATCCCGACCCCACGTGGGTCGCGCCGCCGGGCAGGTCGCTGCACAGCCTGGGCACCGAATTGGACCTGGGGCCGTCCTCGGCCTACCCGTGGCTCGAGGCGCACGCAGAGCAGCTCCACTTCAAGCAGCGCTACCCCTGGGAGAGGTGGCACTACGAGGAGCGATAACGCTCAACCCCGCCGGCCGTGTTGGGCCTGGTCGGCTCAAAGGCGCCGTGACGTCCATGGGCGGACATTGCTCTGGTATCTGGACGCATGTCCGATGGACGGCGGGGCGTGAATGCGTCCACAGTGGCGTCCGCTTGGCCTTGAGCGCACGTCGAGTGCGTGAGGTCCAGAGAGCCCGGCGGCGCTGATCGCTTTCGATCTCCCTGAGTCGGTTCCCCACTCTGTCTAGGAGATCGCCATGCCGCGTCCGGCCAGCGTTGCCTGCCGTACCGATGATTGGCCCGTCAGGGCTGCCGGCCGCGTAGCCGTTGGCCTGCTGTGCAGCGAGGAGGCGGAAGCGAGACTCTGGAGTCGCCGCGATGTGGCGCGACGTACACATGCCCGTTTCGGGGGCGTTTGCGCCGCGGCGGTGGCGGCCCTCGCCTTCAATGTCGTCGCGCTCATCGGGCCGGCGTCCGCGGGCGCACAGGACCCGCCGGCGCCGCTGGCGTCCTGCTCTTCGGGATGCACGTGGCAGGGCACGACGCCCGGGACCACCGCCCCGTCGATCAACTGGGCGACGGCCACCAACTGGTCCGGCCTCAGCGCGCCCGCGGCCGGTTCCAACGGTTCGCTGACGTTCCCGAACCTGTCGTCCTGTCCGTCGGGCGACGCGTGTTACACCAGCAACAACGACCTGACCGGGGTGAGCGTCGATGGGCTCACGATCGACGACCGCTCGCCGTACAACATCACCGGCAACGGTTTCACGCTCGGCGCCTCCGGCCTCTCGACGACCGCGAACGGAGCGACGCTCGCCGACGCCGTGTTCCATACGCCGATCGCGCTCGGGACGGACCAGGCGTGGTCGATCACGGGGGGCACCACCGGGTCCGGCACGGTCGACATCAACGGTGGGATCAGCGGGGCTTCCCAGGCCCTGACGGTCAATTTCCCGTCCAGGTCCGCCGGCCTGAACCTGTTGTCGGATGTCGAGGTCGGATCCTTCACCGCCTTCGCCGCCGCGGGTGGTCTTGGCCACGTGGGCCTGTCCTCGGGGTCCTCGCTGAACGGGACCAACGGCAATCCCGTTGCCTTTGCGGCGGGCGCGAGCCTCTTCGACTTCGCCAGCGCCACGGTCGGACCGCTGACAGTGACCGGCGGCTCCGTGAACATGGGCACTCTGTTCGGGTCGCAGCCGGTGCTTTCAGTGGCTGGCGCAGTCGGCTTCAATTCGACCAGTTCGCTGTTCGCGGCGATCCAGGTGCCGTCGTCCGCGCCGGCGGCCGGCGTCAACTATTCCCAGCTCAGCGCGAGCGGTGACATTTCGCTCGGCGGTGCGAGGCTCACCATCGGCGAGAAGCCAAGCGGGTCTTGCTCGGCGCTGACCGTTGGCGACACGTACACGGCCGTGAAGAGCACGGGCGGATCACTGAGCGGAGCCTTCTCGAACGCGCCCGAGGGAACGATCCTGTCCGCGAGCTGTTTCAGCGGGACCGTGCCGAGGTTCCGGATCCATTACACGAGCACGTCGGTGACCGCGACGGTGGTCGCGGCGCCGACGATCTCGACGAGCGCAACCTCCGCGGCCGCGTTCGGCAGCCCGATCTCGGACACCGCGACGGTGTCCGGCGGCTCGAGCCCGTCCGGCAACGTCACGTTCGAGGCGTATCCCAACTCGAGTTGCTCGGGCGCGCCCTCGTACACCAACACCGCCGATCTCTCAGGCGGCTCGGCGAGCTCGGGCGACTTCACGCCGACCGCTGCGGGCACGTACTACTGGACCGCCACCTACAACGGGGACTCCGACAACGAATCGGTGGCGTCGGGTTGCGGCGCTCCCGGCGAGATCTCGACGGTGAGCGCCGACACGACCGCACCCACCGTCACGCTCACGGCCCCTGCAGATGGCAGCGCGACCAACGATGCGTCGCCGGCCTTCGCCGGCGTCGGTGGGATCTCGGCCGGGGATGGCTCGAGCGTGACCGTGAAGATCTGGTCGGGCTCCTCGGTTGGTGCAGGGGCGCCGGACTACACGGTCTCGGCTTCGGTGAACCCGACGACCGGCGCGTACTCGACCTCGGGCCTCTACACCCGTGTCTCCGATTCGCAGTCCGTCACGACCCTGCCGGACGGCAGCTACACCGGGCAGGCGTTCCAGTCGGACGCCTCGTCGAACACGGGCCAGAGCAGCGCGACGCCGACTTTCCTGATCGACACCCAGCCGCTGTCGAGCACCGATGATGTTCCGGGCGGGTGGGTCAATCAGCATGTGACGGTCACGTTGACGGCGGGCGACACGGGCGGGTCTGGTGTCGATAAGACCTATTACACGACCGGTGCTGCGCCGGCGGATCCGACGACGGGCTCGTCGGTCTATGACTCGGCCGCCAAGCCGGTGCTCGCGGACGGCGAGCAGATCAAGTACTTCTCGACTGACACGGCGGGCAACGCCGAGGGCGTCGAGACCTCGCCCGCCGCGCAGGTCGACAAGCTCGCGCCAGGGTCGAGCGCGAGCGCGCCGGCGACGAGCAGCTCGACGGCGATCCGCGTCGATTACACGGCGAGCGACGGCGGCTCCGGTCTTGCGACGGTGGATCTGTACGTCAAACGCCCGAGCGACGGCTCGTATGCGAAGGCGGCGACGGATTCCTCGCCAGCGGCGCCGGGTGGGCATTTCGACTACACGGCGGCCGCGGGCGGCGGCGACTATGCCTTCTACACCCTGGCCACGGACAAGGTCGGCAACGTCGAGCCGGCACCGGCGGGCCCCGACGCGACCACGACGCTGAGCACGCCGACGGTGACGGCACCTGGGACTGGCTCATCCGGCGCGAGCACGGCGACGGTGACGGCATCTGGGACTGGCGGCCGGCCCACGACGACCACGACGACCGCGGTGAAGACGACCACCGCCGCCAGTGCGGTGCCCGGTACGTCGTGTGCCGCGTCGAGCGGCTTCAACTCCGCGCCTGTCCAACGCGCCGGCCAAGGGCTGCAAGTGAGCTTCTCCCGCGCGGTGAAGAGCCCGGTGACCGTCGACGTCTTCCAGCTCACGCGCGGCCGCGAAATCACGGGGAACCATCTGGTCGCACGCTTCGAAGGCCGCACGCGGTCGTTCACCTGGAACGGCCGGCCCAACCGGCCGCACAACAGGATCCGGGACGGGTATTACTTCGTCCGCTTCCGCATGACCCTTCCGGACGGCCATCACGACGAACGGCGCGTCGCCGAGGTCCACAGGCACGGCCGGTTCACCGGGCGGCCGCGCTTCTACCGGCGTACGGACTGCGGCGAGATCAGGTCGTACAAGCTCGAGCGCGAGGTGTTCGGCGGCTCGAACCACCGCAGCGTGGGCATCGCCTACCGGCTGCGCGACGACGCACAGGTGACGGTGACGGTCTCGCGCGGAAAGCACGTCGTGCGCCGCTGGACGAACCGCGCCGCGCGCCAGGACCGCACGTACCGGCTGCGCCTGGCGCCGGACAACCTGCGGCGCGGTGACTACCGGGTGCACCTCAGCGCGGTCGCGCGCGGGATCACGACGACGGCCGTCCTTACTACTCGGATGATCTGACGACCGAGGGTCGCGAGCCCGGCTGCGAAGGCCGGGATCGTTTCGCCCAGGGCCCAGCCTGTCTCGGGAATGGGCTCGCCGCGCTCACGTCGGAGGGTACGCGACGCAGCGGCAGGCCTGGACTTCACTCGCTTCATCAGGGCGCGAGTCGTAGCACTCCGAGTGTCACGCGCCACACGACCGAGTCCAGGTTGGGGTCATGCGAGATCAACGAGGCCAGGCGCTGCTGCTTCTGATCGCCGCGCTGCTCGCCGTGGTCGTCGGCGCGCTGGTGGTGGGTTCGGTGGCGCGGGGGCTGGGGGCGCGGGCGAATCACGGGAGCGCGGCGGACCTGGCGGCGCTGGCGGGCGCGCGGGCGATGCGCGACGCCTATCCGCGGCTGTTCGAACCGCCGCTGGTCGACGACCGACCCAATCCCTTGCACCTCGAGCGCGAGGAGTACCTGGAGGTCGGCCGGCGAGCGGCGGAGGCCACTGCGCGGCGCAACGGCGCGCACGCGGTGCGGGTCTCGTTCCCGCACGCCGACCCGATCGCGCCCGTGCGAGTGCGCGTCGACGTCCGCGATGCGATCGCCGTTCCGGGCCATGGGGAAGTGCCGGCGCCGGTCGCGGCTGAAGCCGAGCTGACGCCGCCGGATGCGGTGTCTGACGCGGCAGGTGGGGCGGGCCAGTACGACGGGCCGCTCGCGTACCGCCAAGGCAAGCCGATGCGCCCCGACGTGGCCGCGGCGTTCGACCGCATGGCCGCCGCAGCGCACCACGACGGGATCGAGCTGTTGGTCAACAGCGCCTTTCGCACCGACGCCGAGCAGGCGGCCTTGTTCGCGGCCCATCCGGACCCGAAGTGGGTCGCGCCGCCGGGCAAGTCGCTGCACCGCCTCGCGACCGAGCTCGACCTCGGACCCCCGAGCGCCTACGACTGGCTGGCGCACAACGCCGGGCGCTTCCACTTCGTCCAGCGCTACGACTGGGAAGACTGGCACTACGGCTTCATCCTGAACGCTGGAAGCGCCTCGGTGGGCTACGGCGGAGGCGACGGCTCGGATGGCGCCGGCGCGCGGGGCGTCCCGGACTTCGTGCCCGCCGCGTACGCGCCGGCGTTCGCGCGGGCGGCGCAGCGCTGGAACGTCTCGGCGGCGCTGCTCGCGGCGCAGGCGTGGAAGGAGTCGGACTTCAACCCGTTCGCCCGGTCGGGCGCCGGGGCGGTCGGGATCGCGCAGTTCATGCCGGCGACCGCCAAGACCTACGGGCTCGCTGATCCGACCGACCCCGACCGGGCGATCGACGCGCAGGCCCACTACATGCGTGACCTGCTGCGGCGCTTCGGCTCGGTTCCGCTGGCGCTGGCGGCCTACAACGCCGGGCCCGCGCGCGTTGCCGGGTGCATGTGCGTCCCCCCGATTCCCGAGACGCAGGCCTACGTCGCGGCGATCCTCGGCATGCTCGGCGGCGTCGGTGATGCCGCGGGCGGCGGCGGGGGCGGGCTCGCGGTGCGCCTCGTGCGCTGACCGGTCCCGGTAGGGGCGACCGTGTCTCCTTTCGCGGAGTCGGGGGTACCCAGCCCGCATGCCGAGCCTGCTCCTGGGGCCGATCCTCCGCCACGTCGGGTCCGACGACGCGACCGTGTGGGTCGAGACGGACGCCGCGTGCACCGTCGAGGTCCTCGGCCACCGGGCCGAGACCTTCTGCGTGGACGGCCACCACTACGCGATCGTCGTCGTCGGCGGGCTCGAGCCCGGCGAGGGGATTCCCTACGGGGTTGCCCTCGACGGCGAGCGCGTCTGGCCGCCCGTGGATGGCGACCTGCCGGCCAGCGTCATCCGCCCCATTCGCGACGACGGCGACATCGAGCTGGTCTTCGGCTCCTGTCGCACCAGCCTGCCGCACGAGCCGCCCTACCTACAGCCCGGTATCGGACGGGAGCGCAGCCACGGCATCGACGCGCTGCGGGCGCTCGCCAACCGCATGCGCCGGCAGGACGCGAGCGCCTGGCCGGACTTCCTGGTCATGCTCGGCGATCAGCTCTACGCCGACCAGCTCTCGCCGCAGATGCGCGAGGTGACCGAGCGCCGCGGCGGGGGCGAGCACACGCTCGACGAGCTCTGCACCTACACCGAGTACGCACTGGCCTATCGGGAGGCGTGGGGAGACCCGCCCCTGATCCGCTGGCTGCTGTCGGTGCTGCCCACGTCGATGGTCTTCGACGACCACGAGATCCACGCGCAGTGGAAGATCTCGTGGGCCTGGCTCGAACAGATGCGCAGCGAGGGCTGGTACGACGACCGCATCGCGTCGGGCCTGTCCGCGTACTGGGTCTACCAGCACCTCGGCAACCTCTCGCCGGCCGAGCTGCGCGAGGACCAGACCTACCGCCGCGTGCGGGAGGCCGACGACGCCGCCGGGGTGCTCCGCGAGCTGGCGCTCGGGACCGACCGCCACGCCGGCCACAGCCGCTGGAGCTTCTGCCGCGACCTCGGCCGCTCGCGGCTGGTGGTGGTCGACTCGCGCGCGGGCCGCGAGCTCGGCGGGGGCGAGCGCCGGATGGTCGACCGCACGGAGTGGGCCTGGGTCTCCGACCGGGTCAGGGGCGACTACGACCACCTGCTGCTCGCCAGCTCGGTCCCGTTCTTCCTGCCCGAGGGCCTGCACGACCTCGAGGCGTGGACCGAGGCCGTCGGCGACGGCGCGTGGGGCGAGCGGTTCACCGCCCTCGCCGAACACGTCCGCCAGGGCGGCGTGCTCGACCACTGGGCGTGTTTCGGCCGCTCGTTCGCGGAGCTGATCTCGCTGCTCGGGCACCTCGCGAAGGGCGGCGAGACCGGCAATCGCCCGCACTCGATCGTGCTGCTCTCCGGCGACGTCCACCACTGCTACCTCGCCGAGGTCGAGCTCGGCGAGGTCGAGGGCGAGCGGGCCCCGGTCTGGCAGGCCGTCTGCTCGCCGTACCGCAAGCAGCTCACGCGGCTCGACCGCGCGGCGATGCGGCTCGGCGCCTCCCGGGCCGGCTCGGCGATCGGGGCAGTTCTCGCGCGCAGCGCGCGCGTGCCGCGACGGGACGTGCGCTGGCGACTGACGGGCCGACCCTGCTACGACAACCAGCTCGGGGTGCTCGAGCTCAGCGGCGAAAGCGCGCATCTGCGCGTGCAGACGACCGTCGGGTCGCACTGGACCGACCCGGACCTGCGCACCCGCTTCGAGCACCGCCTCGCGTAGCCGCGCCGCGGCGATGGGTCGCCGGGACTGGCCGCTCGCGCTCTCACCCCGGTGGGAGCAGGGGAGAGGCCACGCGGGCGGCCATGCCCCGCTCGGCTGCCAGGCGCTCGAGCATCAGCGCCGTGTCGGCGATCGCCACCCCTGTGAGGTGCTCTTCGCGACCGGAGAAGTCCTCGACGATGGCGCCAGCGGCCACCGCGAACTCCTCCGCGTCGCCCGCGGCCAGCGCGACGGCCGCGTCCGCCGCCCGCTCGAAGGCGGGTGAGGCGCCGCGCATGCCCGCGGCCGCCCGGGTCGCGGCCTCGTCGTCGCCCTGCACGAGCGCGGCGATCGCCAGCGCGTAGCACGAGGCGGGCGAGTCGCAGGCGTCGTCGAGCGCGACCCGGGCGTAGGTGGCGGCGTCCGCCGCGTCGCCGGCGATCACCGCTGCCTTGAGCATCCCGACGAGCCGGCCGAAGCTCCGCGGCGGCGCCAGCTCCCACGACTGCCGGTAGGCGGCCGCCGCGGCGGCCATGCGCTCACGGCCCGCCGGCTCGTCGCCGGCGAGCAGCAGCCGCTGGCCCTCCGCCTCGACGGCGAGCGCCGCGTCGAGCCGCTCGCGGTGCGGGCCGTCCTCCATCAGCGCGCGCTCAGGCCTCGACGGCCGCCGGCGCCGGCTTCGGCGCCGCGGATCCCCCGTCGGCCGCCGCCACCGTCACCGGGATCCCGTTGAGCACGGCGTTGCCGGTCACCGCGTCGACCAGCTGCTCGTCGGAGACCAGGTTGGAGTTCACGCCCGCGTGCGCCCGCGCGACCCCGAGCCGCACGCCGGGCGCGTCGTGGCCCCAGCCGTGCGGGATCGAGACGACGCCGGGCACGATCGCGTCGGTCAGCTCGGCGGGCAGCTCGACCGCGCCCGCACGCGACGACACCCTCGCGGTCGCGCCGTCGGCCAGCCCTAGACGCTCGGCGTCGTCGGGATGGACGAGCAGGGTGCAGCGCGGCGGGCCGCTGACGAGCTTGGGGACGTTGTGCATCCAGGAGTTGTTCGAGCGCAGATGGCGGCGGCCGATCAGGACCATCGCGGGCACCGGCGCGTCGAGCGCAGAGCGCAGCCGCTCGACGTCGGCGACGATCGGCCCGGGCGCCAGCTCGATGCTCCCGCTCGGGGTGCGCAGCACCTCGGGGAGCCGTGGCTCGTGCGGCCCGAGGTCGACGCCGTGCGGCTGCTCCTCGAGGGTGGCGAGAGTGAGGCCGCCGGGCCGCGCGCCGAAGCCGTCGCCGTAAGGGCCGCAGCGCAGCAGGATGTCGAGAAGCCGCTCCGGTCCGCGCCGCGGGGCGCAGTCCGCGACCAGCTCGGACGGGTCGCGCCCCGCCACCGGCCCGTGCGCGTCGGCCGTCTCGCGGCGCGCGGTCTCGTGGGCGACGAGGTCGTCGAGCGGGCCGATGTCGCAGTCCGGCCCCTGTCCGGCAGCGATCCCCGCCAGCCGCAGCAGCGTCTCCCACTCGTCGGGCATGTCGCCCGGACGCTCGAGCACCGGCCGCGAGTAGTTGGCGACGTTGCGGATCGCGAACAGGTAGAGCGCGAGGTCGTAGTGCGAGCGCTCGAGCGCGGACGGCACCGGCAGGATCACGTCGGCGTGGCGCGTCGTCTCGTTGACGTACATGTCGACGCTGATCATCAGGTCGAGCGTGTCGAGCGCCGCGGCCAGGCGGCCGGCGTTCGGCGTGCTGACCACGGGGTTGCCGGCGATCGTGATCAGCGCGCGGACCTGCCCGTCGCCGGGCGTCTCGATCTCCTCGCCCAGGCAGGCGACCGGCAGCTCGCCGAAGACCTCGCCGAGCCCGCGGACGCGCGAGCGCCAGCGCCCGAGCTCGACGCCGCGCCCGCGCCCGGGCTCGCCGCGCACGTTGGAGGCGCCGGCCGCGCCCTTCGGGAACATCGCCCCGCCCGGCCGGTCGAGGTGGCCGCAGATCGCGTTGAGCACGTCGACCAGCCAGCTGGCGAGCGTGCCGAACTCCTGGGTCGTCGTGCCGATGCGTCCATAGACGCAGCCGGCGTCGGCCGCGGCGAGCTCGCGGGCGAGCCGGCGGATCGTGGTCGCGTCGACGCCACAGCGGCCCTCGACCGCCTCCGGCGCGAACGGCTCGGCAAGCGCGCGGACCTCGTCGAGGCCGGCCAGGTGGTCGACGGGTCGCTCGAGCCCCTCGGCGAGGATCGTGTGGACCATCGCCATCAGCAGCAGCGCGTCGGTGCCGGGGCGGATGCCGACCTACTCGTCGGCCTGCTCGGCGGTCCGCGTGCGCCGGGGATCGACCACGACGATGCGCCCGCCGCGGGCGCGGATCGCGCTCAGCCGGCCGCGGACGTCGGGCGCGGTCATCAGGCTGCCGTTCGACGCCAACGGGTTGGCGCCGAGCATCAGCAGGTGTCCGCAGCGGTCGAGGTCGGGCACCGGCACGCTCGTGCTCGTCCCGAACATCAGCGCGGCGGCGGCCTGCTTGGGGATCTGGTCGACGGTGCTCGCCGAGTAGACGTTGCGCGTCCCCAGCGCCTTGACGAGGACGCGCCCGTAGAGGATCGCCGAGAGGCCGTGCGCCGAGGGGTTGCCCAGGTACACCGCGACCGCCTCGCGCCCGCCGGCGTCGACCACGGCGCGCAGCCGCTCGTCGACGAAGGCCAGCGCCTCCTCCCAGCTCGCCGGAGCGAGGTCGCCGTCGGCGCCGCGCAGCATCGGGGTGCGCAGCCGGTCGGGGTCGTCGTGCAGCGAGGCGATGTGCGCGCCCTTGGGGCAGATGAAGCCCGCGCTGAAGACGTCCTCGGCGTCGCCGCGCACGCGCGTGACTCGGCCGTTGACCGTCAGCTCCAGCCCACAGGTGGCCTCGCACAGGGGGCAGGTGCGATACGCCGTCCGCGTGGCGCCCATGCGCGGAGCCTACTCCCGGGGGCTCGCGGGCGAGCGAGCGGACCTTCGGGGGCGCGCCCAGCGGCGAACGCCCACGCCTATCGTGAGCGCGATGTCCTCAGAGGGACGCAGGACCCGGCTCGCCGAGCAGCGCAAGGCGCTGCCCACGGGCCCTGGCGTCTACCTCTTCCGCGACGCGACGGGGCGCGTCATCTACGTCGGCAAGGCGAAGAACCTGCGCAGCCGCGTCGCCGGGCACTTCTCCGGGGGCGGGCGGGGATCCCAATCCCGGGGCGCCCACGAGATGGTCGGTGCGATCGAGTCGGTCGAGTTCCTGCTGGTCTCCAGCGAGGCCGAGGCGCTGCTCGCGGAGCAGGGCTTCATCAAGCAGTACCGGCCGCGCTTCAACATCCGGCTGCGCGACGACAAGTCCTATCCGTTCATCGCGATCTCGACGGATGAGGAGTTCCCGCGCGTGTACTTCACGCGCGAGCGCCATCGCCGCAACCGCCTGTACTTCGGCCCGTACTCGTCGGCGAAGCGGACGCGCGCCACGCTCGACCTGCTCGGCAAGGTCTTCCTCTACCGCTCGTGCCAGGGAACCGAGCCCGGACGGCGCACGGGCTCACCCTGCCTCGACTACTACATCAAGCGCTGCGGGGCGCCCTGCGTCGGCTATGTGGGGCCCGAGGAGTACGGCGAGTCGATCGACGGCGTCGTCGCATTCCTCTCCGGGCGCTACCGCGAGATCGAGCGCGACCTCGAGCGGCGCATGGCCGAGGCGTCAGCGGCGCAGGAGTTCGAGCAGGCCGCGCTGTGGCGCAACCGGCTCACCGCGGTGCGCTCGCTGCTCCAGCGCCAGCGTGTCGCCAACGAGGCGATCGGCACGCTCGACGTCGTCGCCGTCGCGCTGCAGGGCACCGACGCCAACGCGCAGGTCCTCCAGGTGCGCGACGGCGTCCTCTCGGATCGCCAGTCCTTCTACCTCGACAACATCGCCGAGCGCGAGGCGGCCGAGGTGGCCGAGGAGTTCATGCTCCAGTACTACACCGGCGGCGGCGCCTCGATCCCCGCCCAGGTGGTCGTGCAGCACGAGCATCCGGCGCTGGCCGAGGCGCTGGCCGAGCGGCGCGGTGGCCGCGTCGAGCTGCGGGTCGCCGAGCGCGGCGACAAGGCGCGGCTGCTCGACCTCGCCGAGCGCAACGCGCGCCTCGCGCTCGACCAGGACAAGCTCAAGGCCGAGCGCCGCCGCCAGCAGCGCGTCGAGGCGCTCGACGGGCTCCAGTCCGCGCTGGGGCTCGACGCGCTGCCGTTGCGGATCGAGTGCTTCGACATCTCGACGCTGATGGGCACCAACACGACCGCGTCGATGGTCGTCTTCGAGGGCGGCGCGCCGAAGAAGTCCGACTACCGGCGGTTCAACGTCCGCGGCAACGAGGAGGGGATCCCCGACGACTTCGCGGCGATGGAGGAGATCCTCGGCAGGCGCCTGGCGCAGTGGGAGGCCCAGCAGGACCTCAGCCCGCACGACCCCGCGCGCAACGCGTCGTTCGCGACGCTGCCGAACCTCGTCGTGATCGACGGCGGGCCCGGCCAGCTCGCGGCGGGCGTGCGCGCGCTCGACGGGTTCCTCGAGCGCGGCGTGGCCGTCGTCTCGCTGGCAAAGCGGCTGGAGGAGGTCTTCGTCCCCGGCTCGCGCGAGCCGATCGTGCTCGGCCACGACACCTCCGAGCTGCAGCTGCTCCAGCGCGTCCGCGACGAGGCGCACCGGTTCGCGATCACCCACCACCGCGTGCGGCGCGACCGCGCGATGACCGCCTCGATCCTGGACGACCTCCCCGGGATCGGGCCGGCGCGCAAGCGGGCGCTGCTGGCCCACTTCGGATCGCCGGACGCGGTCCTCGCCGCGAGCCGCGAGGACCTCGAGGGGGCGCCGGGCGTCCCGGGCAAGACGGCGCGCGAGATCTGGACGCACCTGCACCGCACGGGCGGCTGAGCGCGCGGGCGGATCAGGTCTCGTCGGTGAGCGGCGAGAGCGCGTCGAGCTCGAGCCGGACGCCCATCGTCCGCAGGCCGCCGATGGCGCACAGCGGCGGCACGTGCTCGCCCGCCACGCGGCCCCAGGCGTCGCCGCCCGCGGCGCCCTGCACGTGCGCGGCCCAGGTGAGGGCCGGGCCCGTCTGCGGGCCGGGGCCGGCGAGGTCCGCGGCCACGTCGAGCGTGCGGTGGTGGTTGGGGTCGTTGGGGTCGTTCGGGTCGTCGGGCGGCGGAAGCCGGGGGTCGAAGTCGACGGTCCCGGCCAGGCCCTGCGCGACGACGGCCGCGCAGGACACGGTCGCCGAGCCCGCGAGGTGCAGCGCGACCGGTCCGTCGAACGCGGCGCCGTCGAGGGTGCCGGTGCACGTCGCCGTCGACGCCGAGTCGAACGTGAAGGGGTCGTCGCCCGGGGCGAGCGCCACCGCCGACGAGAACGTCAGGTAGCCCGGCATCGCGCAGCTGCCGTCGAAGGTCTCCGCCGCGGCCGTGCTCGAGGCGGCGGCGGCGCACACGGCCGCCGCTGCGAGCGCCAGCGCGACCCGTGCTCCCCTGCCCGGGACGATCATGCTGCCGACGCTATCCGAACCCTCGCGGGGGTGCGCCGGTCGGGCCCGGCGCCGACCCGGGGTCGTCGGGCGGGCTCCCTACCATGCGAGCCGCCATGGCAACGACGAAGCCGGGTCGGCTGACGGAGCGGCTGGGGCTCACCCGCTGGGGCAGCCGCGACCCCGAGGACGGCCGCGTCGCCGGCGGCGAGCCGCGCCTCGAGGACCTCGTCGTGATCACGGGGTACTCGGGCGCCGGCAAGTCGACGGCCATGCAGGTCTTCGAGGACGCGGGCTACTTCTGCGTCGACAACCTGCCGCCGGAGATGATCCGCGGCCTCGTCGAGCTGTTCATCCACGAGGGCTCGAAGGTCGAGCGCGCCGCGGTGGTCTCCGACGTTCGCGGCGGCGAGTTCTTCGAGGCGCTCCAGGAGGTCCTCGACGACCTCGACCGGCTCGGCGTCCGCCACCGCGTGCTGTTCCTCGACGCCAGCGAGGAGACGCTGCTCAACCGCTACAAGGAGACCCGGCGCCGCCACCCCCTGGCGCCGGCCGCGTCGGTGGCCCAGGGGATCGCCGGCGAGCGTGCGCTGCTCGAGGCGCTCAAGCCGCACGCGGAGGCGATCATCGACTCGACCGGCCTGAAGGCGTCGACGCTGCGGCGCAAGATCGCCGACGAGTTCCTCCCGCGCGAGCCGCTGACCCGGCTGGCGGTGACCTTCCAGAGCTTCGGCTTCAAGCACGGCCCGCCCCGCGACGCCGACCTCACGTTCGACTGCCGCTTCCTGCCCAACCCGCACTGGGAGCCCGAGCTGCGGCCGCTCACGGGGCACGACCGGCGCATCGCCGAGTACGTCGCGCGCCAGGGCGCGCTCGAGGAGTTCTACGCGCGGTTGTTCCCGCTGCTGGACTTCCTGATCCCGCAGTACCTCGCCGAGGGCAAGGCGCACCTCATGGTCGCGGTCGGGTGCACCGGTGGGCGCCACCGGTCGGTCGTGATCGCCGAGGACCTCGCCGCCCGCTACGACGGCCGCGACGACGTCTTCGTGGAGATCGTCCACCGTGACATCGAGAAGCGGACGCCGGGCGCGTGATCGCCCACCTCGGGCTGGAGGTCGCCGACCTCGGGCGGTCGTGTCGCTTCTACGACGCCGTGTTCTTCGCACTCGGGGTGCGTCGGATGTTCGAGTCCGAGCGCGCCGTCGCCTACGGCGTGGACCACGGCGAGCTCTGGATCACCGCGCGCGACCGGCCGCCGCAGCCCGGCTACGGGCACGTGGCGCTCCGCGCCACCGGCAAGGCCGCGGTGGATGCCGCCTACACGGCCGGGATGGCCGCCGGGGGCCGCTCCGACGGGCCTCCGGGGCCGCGACCGCAGTACGGACGGCGCTACTACGCCGCCTATCTGCTGGACCCCGACGGCCTGCGCGTGGAGCTCGTCGCGGGCGGGTGAGGCGGACCTCGGCGCCGCCGGGGATCGCCTAGGCTCCGGCGCATGGCACTTCGCGTAGGAATCAACGGATTCGGCCGCATCGGACGCAACGTCTTCCGGGCGGCTCACGAGCAGGACGCAGAGATCGAGTGGGTCGCCGTCAACGACCTGACCGACCCGAAGACGCTCGCCCACCTCCTCAAGTACGACTCCAACTACGGCCCGTTTCCGGGCGAGGTGGAGGCGTCCGATGGCGCGCTGCGCGTCGACGGCACCGAGATCCGGGTGCTCGCCGAGCGGGACCCGGGGGCGCTGCCCTGGGACGACCTCGGCGTGGATGTGGTCATCGAGTCGACCGGCTTCTTCACCGACCGCGAGAACGCGTCGAAGCATCTCGACGCGGGGGCGAAGAAGGTGCTCATCTCCGCGCCCGCCAAGGGTGAGGACATCACGGTCGCGCTCGGCGTCAACTTCGACGCCTACGACGCCTCCGCCCACGACGTCATCTCCAACGCGTCCTGCACGACCAACTGCCTGGCCCCCGTCGCCAAGGTGGTCCACGAGACGGTCGGGATCAAGCACGGGCTGATGACCACCATCCATGCCTACACGGCCGACCAGCGGCTCCAGGACGCTCCGCACAAGGACCTGCGCCGCGCGCGAGCCGCCGCGCTCAACCTGGTGCCGACCTCGACCGGGGCCGCGAAGGCCGTCGGCCTCGTGATCCCCGAGCTCAACGGCCGGCTGCACGGCTTCGCCGTTCGCGCCCCCGTGCCGACCGGCTCGGTCGTCGACCTGACCTTCGAGGCCGACCGGGAGACGACCGTCGAGGAGCTCAACGACGCGCTGCGCGCGGCGGCCGAGGGCCCGATGAAGGGCGTGCTCCGCTACACCGACGAGCCGCTGGTCTCGACCGACATCGTCGGCGACCCGCACTCGTCGATCTTCGACTCGGGGCTGACCGCCGTGCTCGACGGCACGCTGGTGAAGGTCGTCTCCTGGTACGACAACGAGTGGGGCTACTCGAACCGCCTCGTGGACGTGGTCCAGAGGGTGCTGCCCGCCTGATGCGCACGCTGGAGGACCTGGGCGATGTCGCCGGAAGGCGCGTCGTCGTCCGGGTCGACTTCAACGTGCCCCTCGCGGCGGTCTCCGACGAGGACCCGGCCGCGCCTCGGGCGATCACCGACGACACCCGGATCCAGGCCGCGCTGCCGACCCTGCGCGAGCTCCGCGAGCGCGGCGCGCGGCTGGTCGTCCTGGCCCATCTGGGGCGGCCCGAGGGCCACGACGCCTCGCTCTCGCTCGCCCCGGTCGCCCAGCGGCTCTCGGAGCTGCTCGGCGAGGACGTCTCGCTGGCCGAGACGCCCGAGACCGTCGGCGGCGACGACGTCGAGATGCTCGAGAACGTCCGCTTCTTCGACGGCGAGACGAGCAACGACCCCGAGCTGGCTCGGCGCTACGCGGCGCTCGGCGACGCCTACGTCGACGACGCCTTCGGCGCCGCTCACCGCGCACACGCCTCGACCGAGGGCGTCGCACGGCTGCTTCCGAGCGTCGCCGGGCGGCTGCTCGAGGCCGAGGTCGCGACGTTGCAGGGCATCCTCGAGGATCCCGAGCGGCCGCTGGTGGCGGTCGTCGGCGGCGCGAAGGTGACAGACAAGATCGCCGTGATCGACGCGTTCCTCGAGCGCGCCGACGCTGTCCTGATCGGCGGGGCGATGTGCTTTCCCTTCTTCCGCGCGCAGGGGCACGCCACGGGCGACTCGCTCTGTGAGGGCGAGGGCGTCGAGCCCGCGCGCCGCGCGCTGCTGGAGAGCGAGGGCCGCCTGCACCTGCCGCAGGACCTGGTCATCGCCGACCGCTTCGCGGCTGACGCCGAGCGCCGCGACATCGACGACGTCGAGGTGCCCGACGGCTGGATGGGCCTCGACGTCGGCGGGCGCACGGCGCGCGCGTACGCGCAGGAGATCGCCAATGCAGGCACGGTGTTCTGGAACGGGCCGATGGGCGCGTTCGAGCTCGAGCCGTTCGCCGCTGGCACGCGCGCCGTGGCCGAGGCCGTGGCGGGCGCGCCCGGCGTGACCGTCGTCGGCGGCGGCGACAGCGCGGCGGCCCTGCGCGCATTCGGCCTCGCCGACCGCGTGACCCACCTGTCGACCGGCGGCGGAGCGTCGCTCGAGCTGCTCGAGGGCAAGGTGCTCCCGGGCGTGGAGGTGTTGGGAGGATGAGCAGAACGCCGCTCGTCGCGGGCAACTGGAAGATGCACAAGACCGTCGCGGAGGCCGAGGCGTTCGTCGCCGGGCTGCTGCCACGCGTCTCCTCGGTCGACGGCGTCGACGTCGCCCTGTGCGTGCCGTTCACGGCGCTGGCCGCCATGGTCGACTCCGCCCGCGGCTCGCGCGTGGAGGTCTATGCCCAGAACATGCACGAGGCCGACAGCGGGGCGTTCACCGGCGAGGTCTCGGCCGGGATGCTCTGCGAGCTCGACGTGCACGGGGCGGTGCTGGGCCACTCCGAGCGTCGGCAGCTGTTCGGCGAGACCGACCGTGCGCTTGCGCAGAAGGTGCCGGCGGCGCTGGCCGCCGGGCTGAAGCCGATCCTCTGCGTGGGGGAGACCGAGGAGGAGCGCCAGGCCGGCGAGACGGAGCACAAGCTCCGCCACCAGGTCCAGGAGGCCCTCGAGCAGGTGGAGACCGGGCGGCTGGGCGACGTGGTGATCGCCTACGAGCCGATCTGGGCGATCGGGACGGGCCAGGTCGCGACGCCCGCGCAGGCCCAGGAGGCGGTCGCCTTCGTGCGCGCGCTGGTCGGCGACCGGTCGCCCGAGGAGGCGCAGCGCACCCGGATCCTCTACGGCGGCAGCGTGAGCCCCGACAACGCCGCCGAGCTGCTGGCCCTGCCCGACGTGGACGGCGCGCTCGTCGGCGGCGCCTCGCTCGATCCTGGCAAGCTCGCGGCGATCGTGGACGCCGCGCCGCGATGACGCTGCCGGCCCCGTCGTGCGCGCTCGTGGTCCTCGACGGCTGGGGGCTCGCTCCGGCCGGCCCCGGCAACGCGGTCGAGCAGGCCGACACGCCGGTCTTCGACGAGCTGTGGGCCCGCTACCCGCACGCGCGGCTGACCGCCTGCGGGCGTGCGGTCGGACTCCCCGAGGGGCAGATGGGCAACTCCGAGGTCGGCCACCTCAACCTCGGCGCGGGGGCGGTCATTCGGCAGGACCTCACCCGCATCGACGACGCGGTCGCCGACGGCTCGCTGGTCGCCAACGACGTCCTGCGCGCTGCGCTCTCCGGCCACGAGCGCGTGCACCTCCTCGGCCTGGTCTCCGACGGCGGCGTGCACGCGAGCATGGACCACCTCCGCGCGCTGATGCAGATGGCCGACGGCGACGTCGTCGTCCACGCCTTCACCGACGGGCGCGACACCTCGCCCCACGGGGGCGCGGACTTCCTCGCCGAGCTGGAGTCGTGGGGTCTCGGCAGGATCGGGACCGTCGTGGGCCGCTACTACGCGATGGACCGCGACCGGCGCTGGGAGCGCACGCAGCTGGCCTATGACCTGCTCGTCCATGGCCGCGGGGAGCACGGCGCGGCGAGCGGGCCCGAGGCGGTCCGCGCCGCCTACGACCGCGACGAGACCGACGAGTTCATCCGGCCCACGACCGTCGGCGGCGAGGCGCTGATCCGCCCGCACGACAGCATCGTCGGCTTCAACTTCCGGCCCGACCGGATGCGCCAGATCACACGGGCACTGGCCGAGCCCGGCTTCGGCGAGATCGACCGCGGCGACGCGCCGCCGCTGGAGCGCTACGTCACGCTCACCGAGTACGAGGAGGGCTGGCCCTACCCGGTCGCCTTCCCGCCTGACCGGCCCGCGACGACGCTGCCGCACGTGATCGCGGCCGCCGGCCGGCGCCAGCTCCACGTCGCCGAGACCGAGAAGTACCCGCACGTCACGTACTTCTTCGGCGGCGGCGAAGAGCAGCCCGAGGAGGGCGAGCGCCGCGAGCTGGTCGCGTCACCGCGCGACGTGCCGACCTACGATCACAAGCCGCAGATGAGTGCCCGCGAGGCCGCCGACGCCTTTGTGCGCGGATGGTCCGAGGACCGGCCGGCCTTCGGGATCATCAACTTCGCCAACGCCGACATGGTGGGCCACACCGGCTCTATCCCCGCGGCGATCGCCGCGGTCGAGACCGTCGATGCCTGTCTCGGCGATGTCGTCGAGGCGGTCCGCTCCTCCGGCGGCGTGCTGGTCGTCACCGCCGACCACGGCAACGCCGACGAGATGCTCGAGCCCGACGGCTCGCCCGACACGGCCCATTCGCTCAATCCGGTCCCGGTGGTCGTCACCGCCGAGGGCGCGGCGCTGCGGGACGGGGGCGTGCTGGCCGACGTCGCGCCGACCGTGCTCGAGATCCTCGGGCTCGAGCAGCCGGCCGCGATGACCGGCACGTCGCTGCTGCGCTGAGCCAGCGAGCGAGCTGGCCCCGGCGCTCCGCGAGGACACTCGTGCGGGCGCGTTCGGAACGGGGGCGGGAGTCAGGGCAGGCGGCGCTCGACCCAGCCGGCGAGCTCGGGCAGCAGCCGCGGATCGACGTGGTGGGCGCCGGGAAACTCGCGGTAGGTGAGCTCGACCGAGCCCTCGAGAAGATCGCGCGCCTCGCGGGCGAAGCTCACCGGGATGACCGGGTCCTGCTCGCCGTGGACGTGCGCGACCGCCAGCTCCCTGCGGCGGGCGAGCTCGGGCCGCCAGTGGTCGGTCTGCAGAACGAAGCAGCTCATCGCGAGGATCCCGGCGGGGACCGGCCGCGCCTCGCCGAGGCCAACGGCGTACGCCATCACGCCGCCCTGGCTGAATCCGCCGATGACCGTCCGGCTCCAGTCGACGCCCAGCTCGTGGTCGAGGAAGGCGGTCAGCTCGGCGTAGCTCGGGTCGAAGGTGGTCGGGTCGGGGAAGCCGACGCGGTGCACCGCATACCAGTGGCGGCCGCCGGGCGGCAGCGACAGCGGCCCGCCGATGGTGATGCCCCGCAGCCGCCGCCGCGGATCGAGCACGCTGAGCAGCGGCACCAGGTCGTGCTCGTCGGTGCCACGGCCGTGCAGGAGGACCAGCGTCCCGGCGGCCTCGCCCTCGGGCTCGCGGACGAGGTGGATCACGGCAGCGGCGTGAGCGTGCGCTCGAGCCGCTCGCGCAGGTGCTCGTGCTGGGGCGGGAGCCTGAGCGACTCGCCCAGGGTCTCGAGCGGCTCGTCGACGTCGAAGCCGATGTCGCGGCTGGCGAGCTCGAACAGCACCCCCGACGGCTCGCGGAAGTAGACGGAGTGGAAGTACTGGCGGTCGATGATCTCCGTCGGGTGCGCGCCGGCTGCCGCGGCACGGCCGCGCAGGGCGGCCAGCTCGTCGTCGTCGGCGGCGCTCCAGGCCACGTGGTGGACCGTCCCCGCGCCGGCCCGCCCGGGCATGATCGTCGGCGGCGGGTCGTACTGGTAGATGCCGTGGCGCCGCTCGCCGGCCGCCCGCCAGGCTCCCTCGCCCTCGGCGGTGAAGCCGATCGCGCCGAGGAGCCCGGCGCTCGCGTCCGGGCTGCGCGAGAAGGCTCGCACGCCGTGGAAGCCCTGGAGGGCGTGCTCGGGCGGGATGCCCTCGGCGGCGTGCACGAGCGCGGCGTCGGCCGATGCCACCACGACGAGCTCGTGCGCGAGCCCCTCGGGATCGGTGAACACCAGCTCGTTGTCGACGTGCACCTCGGCGGCGCCCTCGGTGCGCAGGCGGTCCTCCCAGAACCGCAGCGCCTCGTCGGAGCCGACGCGCCAGAGGATGCGGTGGACCATCCCGTCGCCGGCGTGGCCGGGTGCCGCGCCCGGGAACTCGAAGAAGGTCAGCACCGAGCCCGGTGTGCCGCGCTCGTCGCCGTAGTAGAGGTGGTAGACGTCGGGCGCATCGAAGTTCACGGTCTTCTTGACCATGCGCAGGCCGAGCACCCGCACGTAGAAGTCGACGTTCGCGGGGGCGTCGGCGGTGATCGCGGTGATGTGGTGGATGCCCTCGAGTGCCATGGGCACAGCCTAGCGGCAGGTGATTGCATGAGCAATGACCTTGAGGGATGTCCGGTGCGGTGCTAGTGTCGTTGCACGCGCAATGTCCACCATCGATACCCGGACAGAGCTGGCGCCGCTCGCCCCCGTCGAGCTGCGCGCATGGCGCGGCCTGCTGAAGGTCCACGCCTCGCTGGTCAAGCGGCTCGACGCCCAGCTCGAGGCCGAGCACGGCCTCCCGCTGTCCTCCTACGAGGTGCTGCTCCAGCTCGACGGTGCGCAGGAGCGCCGGATGCGGATGCACGACATCGCGTCCTCGGTCCTGCTGAGCCGCAGCGGACTGACCCGGCTCGTCGACCGGCTCGAGCGCGACGGCTACGTCGAGCGCCGCTCCTGCCAGCACGACGCCCGCGGCGCCTTCGCCGTCCTCACCGATGCCGGCCGGACCAAGCTCGCCGAGGCCCGCGCCACGCATCTCGCCGGCGTTCGTGCGCTCTTCCTCGCGCACTTCAGCGAGAGCGAGCTCGAGGTGCTCGGCCGGCTCATGGAGCGCGTGCTGCCGCCGGACAGCTGCTGCTGACGTCCGCCCCGGGCGTCTTCCCTCCCCGACGACGCCCGGCGCGGCTGCCGGGGTCCCGCGTGCGCCGGGGCTGTCGGGCGTGCCCGGCCGCACGGCGCCGCGCGCGCCCGGTCCCTTGCTGTGACTTGACAGATAGCCACTTAGATTTCATACTGTCATGCACACACCGTCAACCGCATCACAGGAGGTGCGTTTCCGTGGCACTTGTCCGCTGGGAGCCGCTTGGCGAGATGGCGACGCTCCAGAACGAGGTGAACCGGCTGTTCGGCACGTTCTTCGACGCGCCCACCGCGGCCAACGGCGCGGGCCTGCGCCGGTGGATGCCGGCGATGGACCTCGTCGAGGGCGACGACGCATTCGTCCTGCGGGCCGACCTTCCGGGGCTGGCCGAGGAGGATGTGAGCATCGAGGTCGAGGATCGCGTGCTGACCGTTTCCGGCGAGCGCCGGGCCGAGCACGAGTCGGAGAAGGAGGGCTTCTACCGGCTCGAGCGCGCCACCGGCTCGTTCAGCCGGTCACTGACTCTCCCCGAGGGCGTCGACGCCGAGGCGATCGCCGCCTCGTTCGACAAGGGCGTCCTCGAGATCCGGATTCCGAAGCCCGAGCAGCGCAAGCCGCACAAGGTCACGATCGCGGCGGGCGAGAATCCGGCGGCGATCGACGGCACCGAGACCGCGTCCTAGACGCGCTCGGACTCCAGCTCGGCGTCGGCGAGCCGCTCGGCCCGCCGGCGCCGCAGCCTGGCGGCGGCGTAGAGCGCCGCGCCCAGCAGCGCGGCACCGCCCGCCCCGGCCAGGCCGGCGGCGCGGAAGACCGTCTCCGCCGCATGGCCGGTGTAGAACGCCGCGAGCCCGATCGAGGCCGCCCAGGCGATGCCTCCGAGGGCGTTGTAGAAGGCGAAGGTCGGCCACGACATCGCGTGGGCGCCCGCCAGCCACGCCGCCGTGATCCGCAGCCCGGAGATCCAGCGGCCGAGGAACACGGCCTTGGGCCCGTGGCGGTCGAAGAAGGGCTCGCCGATCTCGATCAGGCGCCGACGGTGGTGGGGGAACGGCCCGCCCTCCCACAGCAGCAGCCGCCGGCCGAAGCGCCGGCCGATCGCGAAGCCGACGTTGTCGCCGAGGATCGCCGCGGCCGCCGCGATCATGATGACCGCCTCGATCGAGAGGTGACCGCGCGCCGCGACGATGCCCGCGGTGATGAGCGCAGTCTCCCCGGGGAGGGGGATCCCCATCGTCTCGACCGCGATCAGCGCGAAGAGCACCGGATAGCCGATGTTCTCCGCGACGTGCACGAGTGAGGCGAGCATGCCCGCCTAGCATGCCGCAACGGTGACGCCGCTCGAGATCACGGCCCGCGACGCGGGCTCACGCGCCCGGGCCGGCGTGCTGCGCACGGCCCACGGCGACGTGCGCACCCCGGCGTTCGTCCCGTTGGCGACGAAGGCGACCGTCAAGGGGCTCCAGCCGGCCGAGGTGGCGGCACTCGGCTTCGACATCGTCCTGGGCAACACGTTCCACCTGATGCTCGACCCCGGCCATGAGCTGATCGCCCGCTTCGGGGGCCTGCACCGGTTCATGGGCTGGGACGGTCCGATCATCACCGACTCGGGTGGCTTCCAGGTCTTCTCGATGGGGCACGGCACGGTGGCCGACGAGGTCAAGGGCCGCGTCCCGTTCGGGACGGGCCGGTCGGGTGCCGTGCTCGGGATCGAGGAGGAGGGCGTGACGTTCCGCAGCCACCTCGACGGCTCGACGTGGTTCATGGGTCCGGAGACGTCGATGGAGGTCCAGGCGGCGCTGGGCAGCGACATCGCGCTGGTCTTCGACGAGTGCACGCCGTTCCACGCCGACCGCGACTACACGGCGCGGTCGACCGAGCGCACCCATCGGTGGCTGGAGCGCTGCCTCGACTGGCACCGCGAGCACGGGCCCGAGAGCCAGCTCGTCTACGGCATCGTCCAGGGCGGCGTCCATGAGGACCTGCGTACGGACTCGGCGCGGACCGTCGCCGCGTCGCGCTGCGACGGGATCGCCATCGGCGGCTCGCTCGGAGCGGACAAGCCCCAGATGTACGAGGTCGTGGGCTGGGCGACGGCCGTGCTGGACGAGGCGCGCCCGCGCCACCTCCTCGGCATCGGGGAGATCGACGACCTCGTCGAGGCCGTCGAGCTCGGCGTCGACAGCTTCGACTGCGCGATGCCGACGCGCCTCGGGCGCCACGGGGTCGCCCTCGTGCCCGAGCCGGAGCGGCGCTGGCGCGTCGACCTGACCGCCGCGCGCTGGCGCGAGAGCCGGGATCCGATCATGGACGGCTGCCCGTGCCCCGCGTGCGCGGCCGGCCATCCGCGCGGGTACCTGCGCTACCTGCTCAAGGCGCGCGAGCTGACCGGGATGCGCCTCCTGACGCTGCACAACCTGGCGTTCGTCAGCCGGGTCATGCAGCGACTGCGCGACGCGATCGCCGCCGGCCGCCTGGCCGACGAGGCGGCCGCGATCCGCGCCGGCGCCGGGCCCTAGAGGTGGTGCTCGCGGGGCTGGTCGGTCGTCAGGTGCGGATGCTCGTGCGAGGCGCGATCGAGGATGTCGGCCACGCCCATCCGCACCGCCTGGCGTTCCTGGAGAGGCTGGAACAGCGTGCGCCCGAGCAGCAGCGGCAGGATCCAGCGGGGGGCGTATGCGCGGCGCGCGCGCCGCTCGACGGCGCGGACGATGGCCGCGCCGGCCTTCGACACCGGGATCGCGTGGTTGGGGCCGCCGGGCCCCATGCGGTCGGCCGCGAGGTGGGCGGCGTCGGACTCAAAGCCGCGACGCACCATGTCGGTGTCGATGAAGCCGAAGTAGGCGCACGCCGACCTTCGTGCCGGTGTGCGCGACCTCGGTGCGCATCGCGTTGGCCATCGCCTCGACCCCCGCCTTCGTCGCCGAGTAGGCGCCCATCATCGGCGCGTGCATCGCCGCCGCCAGCGACGCCACGGGGAGCAGGTAGCCGGACCGGGCGGTGACGTGGGGCAGGACCGCCTGGAGCGTGCGGAACACGCCGCCGAGGTTGACGCTGACGATCGCGTCGAAGACGTCGGGATCGGCGCTGGCGATCGGCGTCGAGGCGGCGATGCCCGCGTTGGCGATCGCGACGTCGATGCCGCCGAAGCGCTCGACGGCGCCGTCCACCGCGCGGCGGAGCCCGTCGATGTCGGTGACGTCGGCCTCGAAGGCCGCGGCCCGGTCGCCCCCCAGCTCGGCGGCCAGCCGCTCGAGCAGCTCGGGCTCGAGCCCCACCAGCGCGAGCCGCGCGCCGCGGGCCGCGAGCTGTCGCGCGGACTCCGCGCCGATGCCGCGCGCCGCACCGGTGATGAGCACGACCCTGTCTCGCACGTCGTAGGGCTCCGCCATCGCCGGGAGACTAGTCCCCCGGCGCGCACGACCCGCTGGTGCGCGGGCCGAGAGCCCGACCTCTGATGTCGGTCCCCCCACCCAGGGTCGCGCTCAGCCCGTGTTGTCGTCGACGAGGTTCCGAACGCGGTCGACCGTGTCCTGGACGTTGCTGCCCGTCACCGAGCGCAGCTGGACTGTCTGCGTGCCCGAGTTCGCCTGGACGGCGATGTAGATGCCGGCGGCGACGAGCGCGAGGACGATCCCCAGCGCGAGCGCGCGGCGCAGGCCGGCGGCGCCTCCGCGGCGCGTGGGCGGCGCCGGGCGCTCGGCGCGGGCGGGCGGCGCCGAGGGTGGCGGGCGCCGCGGCTGGCGCGGCTCGATCCGCCGTGCCTGAGCGGGCTGCTCGCCGGTGTCGCGGGGGGCGACGCGCGCCGGCGAGGTCGCCGGCGCGGCGACCTGCGTGGCGGCAGTGTCGCCCTCGGGCATGGCCCCGACGCCGCGTGCGCCGTCGACCAGCGCCGAGCGCATCTGGTCGGCATCCGCGAAGCGGTCGCCCGGGTTGAGCGCGAGCGCCCGGTCCACCGCGGCGGCGAGCTGTGGCGGGACGCCTGCGACCAGCTCGTGCAGCAGCGGGGGCGCCTCGCGCTGCTGCATGAGGGCGAGCTCGGTCAGCGAGCTGGCCTCGTAGGGCAGGCGGCCGGAGAGCAGCTGGTAGGTGACCACGCCGAGCGCGTAGAGGTCCGGCGGCCGGCCCGGCCTCCTCGCCGTGCGCCTGCTCGGGGGCCAGGTAGGCGGCGGTTCCCAGCACGGAGCCGACCTGGGTGATCGCCGACTGTCGCTCGACCGCCTTGGCGATGCCGAAGTCGGCGAGCTTGACGAGCCCGTCGTCGGAGCGCAGGAGGTTGCCGGGCTTGACGTCGCGGTGGACGACCCCGTGCCGGTGCGCGTAGTCCAGCCCCCGGCAGGCGTGGCCGACGATCGCCAGCGCCTCCTCGACCGGGAGGCGCCCCCGGTCGCGAAGGATCTCGGCGCCCGACTGGCCGCGGATGTACTCCATGACGATGTAGTGGCGGTCGATCGCCTCGTCGAGGCCGAAGTCGAACACCTGGACGATGTTCGGGTGCACGAGCCGTGCGGCGGCCAGCGCCTCTCGCCGGAAGCGGGCGACGAACGCCGGGTCGTGGGCGAGGTGCTCGGCCAGCAGCTTGACCGCGACCTCGCGCTCGAGGCGGCTGTCGAACGCGAGTTGAACCGTCGACATGCCGCCGAAGCCCAGCCGCTCGCCGAGCTCGTAGCGGCCGGCGATGACCTGCGCGCTCAAGGGACCGTCACCCCGCCCGTCGCGCCGCCGGTGGTCGGTGTGGTGGTCGGGGACGTGGTTGTCGGGGTGGGCGTCGTCGGGGTGGGCGTCGTCGCGGGCGGGGGGGCGGTCGTCGTCGCGGGGGGCGGGGTCGTCTCGGTCTGCGTCGTCACGGTCGGGACCGTCTGGGTCTGCGTGGAGTTCGCCAGGCACTCGTCCGGCACCTGGCTGTGGAGCCGGTCGATGCCCTCCTGGAGGCGCCGGCGCAGGCGCAGGCTGACGCGGCCTGGGAGCTGGTCGAGGTGGTTCTGCGCCTGTCCGAGCGCCTGCTGCGCGGCGGTGCAGTCGCCCGCCCGCACGGCGGACGCGACCGCGTCGAAGTCGGCCTTGAGCGCGCCGGCCTGGTCGCCCGGGATCAATGCCGCCGACTTGGTCCCGCACGCGGCCAGCCCGAACGCGGCACCGATCCCCAGCAGCGAAGGCGAGCGGGAGGGCGAGGAACTTGGGGCGCACGGTCATTGACCGTACCCCAGCCGCTCCGCGAGCGAATCGGGCAGGCGTGCATGGCGGATCGCCGCGGCGGCCCGTCCGACGTCGTAGGGCACGCGCCGCCACGTCGCCCGCGCCGGGTCGGTGTCCAGCAGCAGCCACGCGGCGCGGGGGTCGCCGTCGCGGGGCTGGCCGACGCTGCCGGGGTTCAGCAGCCAGGCGGCGCCGCCGAGCTCGGTCGCGTCGCCCGGGACGCGGCGCTCGCCGATCGCCGTCTCGCCTTCCCGGCGCTCGAACGAGAGCGCCACGTGGGAGTGGCCGATGAGGCAGATGCGCTCGGCGGCCACGTCCAGGCACATCTCGGCGAGCAGCCCGCTGAGCACGTACTCCCAGATCGGATCGCGGGGGCTGGCGTGGTAGAGGCCGAAGCCCTCGACGTCCGCCGGCCGGCTCGGAGCCCGTCGAGGAACTCGAGGTTCTCGGGCGCGATCACCTCGCGGGTCCAGCGCGCCGCGATCTCGGCGCCGCGGGAGAACTCCTCGAGCGAGAGCGCACCCGTGACGGCGAGGTCGTGGTTGCCGGCCAGGCAGACGGTGGCATGGTCGCGGGCCAGCTCGACGCAGGCGTCGGGGTCGGCGCCGTAGCCGACGAGGTCGCCCAGGCACCACAGCTCGCCGACCTCGGCGCCGGCGACGTCGTCGAGCACGGCCTCGAAGGCCTGGCGGTTGCCGTGGATGTCGGAGACGACTGCGACGCGCATGGGTCTATCGTGGTTCGGCGATGCCCCGCGGGCGCCTTCGCCTTCCGCTCGCCGTCGCGGCGGCGGTCGGCACCGCCGAGGTCGCGGCCGCGCTGCTGCGGCCGCGCCGCGGGCTGATCCCGGCCGCCTCGTTGGGGGCGGCGATCGTACTTCAGCGCCGCCGAGATCGAGCGAGCGCGAGCCTTCCGCCGGCCCCAGCTCGCGCTGTCGCTCGCCGCCACGGCGGTGGACGGCGCCGTGCTGGCGGGCCTGCTGCTGCGCCCTCCGGTGCGGGCGCCGCGCCGGCCGGCCGCATCCGGCGCCGCGGTCTCCGGGTTGCTGGCCGCCGCCACGCTGCCGCTCTCGGCGATCATGCGGCGCCGGGCCGTTCGCGTCGGGCTCGTGACGCAGTCGTGGGGCGGCTGGGCGGGCGACACGGCCAAGTCGACCGCCATCGGGGCCGGCCTCGCCGCTGTCGGGGCGGAGGCGGCCGCGATGCTCGAGCGCCGCTTCGGCCGCGACTGGTGGCTGCCCGGCTCGGCGGCGGCGGTCGCCGCCGGCGCCGCGATGACCTTCGCCGCACCCGTCGTGCTCGCCCCGCTCTTCAACCGCTTCACGCCGCTGGCGCCGGGGCCGACGCGCGGCGACGTCCTCGACCTGGCGCGGCGCGCAGGCGTGCGGGTCGACCGGTCGACGTCGTCGACGGCTCCCGGCGCACCACGGCCGCCAACGCCTACGTGACCGGCCTGGGCGCCACCAAGCGCGTGGTCCTCTACGACACGCTGCTCGACGGGTTCAGCCGCGAGGAGACCCGGCTCGTCGTCGCCCACGAGCTCGCTCACGTCCGCCATCGCGACGTGGTCCGGCGGCATCCTGCACCTCGCGCTGGTCGGCCCCGGGCGCGACGCTGGTGGTGGCCCGGCTCGCCGAGGCCTGGGCCGCGGGCGACGACCGTCTGCGCGTGCCGGCGCTGCTGCTGGCCGCGGGCGTCATCGCAGCCCCGATGGGCGTGGCCTCGGCCCGGCTGTCGCGCACGGTCGAGGCCCGCGCCGACGCCGATGCGCTGCGGCTGACCGGCGCCGCCGCGCCGTTCGTCGCCTTCCACCGGCGCATCGCCCTGCGCAACGTCGTCGACCCCGACCCGCCGGCCTGGCTGTCGGCGCTGCTGGGCACCCACCCGACCACGATGCAGCGCATCGGCATCGCCGAGCGCTTCGCGGCCTCGTCCGGCGCGCCGGCGGAGCCCGCCACCGCAGCCGACAGCGGCTGACGCCGCCCTTCAGTCGGTCTCGTCGTCCGGGCCCTGCTCGCCGCCGAACTCCGGCAGGTTCTTGATCCCCTCGCGGGTCTGCCACTTGGAGTAGTTGTCCTCCATGGCGTCGATGAGCTCGCGCATGAAGCGCGGCGAGAGGTTGATGCGGGAGACCACCACGCCGGGGATCTCCTCGTCCTCGATCTCGTGGTCGACCCGGGCGAACGTGATGGTGAACTCGTAGTCGGAGTGGCTGACGTTCGCGAAGTTCGCGTAGACGCCGGCCATGATCTCCGGCGAGAAGTGGATGTTGATGTGGCGCTCGGGCTGGTGCTCGTCGGGGGTCACGCGCTCTAGTATCGCGCTTCGTGAAGCTGATCGTCCTGGCCGTCGGGCGCCTGCGTCCGCCATTTGCCGACGACGTCCAGCACTACCAGCGCCTGCTGGCCCGCCACGCGCGGGTCGAGATCGTCGAGCTCCGCGAGGACGAGCAGGTGGAGCGGCGCCTGCCGGAGCGGGCGTTCGTGTCGCTGCTCGACGTCGGGGGGCAGCCGCTCGACTCGATCGCCTTCAGCCGCTTCGTGGAGGAGCGCCGGCAGTCGGGGCGCGACGTGTGCTTCGTGATCGGCGGGCCGTTCGGCCACGAGGTCGACGCCCGCCGCGTCGACCACCGCCTCTCGCTGGGGCCGATGACGCTGCCCCACCAGCTCGCGCGCGTGGTGCTGCTCGAGCAGCTCTTCCGCGCGCACAAGATCCTCGCCCGCGAGCCCTACCACTACTGATGCGCGGCCAGCTCTTCCAGCAGGACGCCCTCCGGCGCCTGGTCCAGCTCGTCGGGATGATCGTGCTGCTGCTGATCGTGGGTGCCGCCGGCTTCACCGCCACCGAGGGCACCAGCGCCTGGGCGAGCTTCCAGTGGGCGCTCGACACGGTCGCCACGATCGGCTCGATCCCGGCCCCGAGCGACACCGGCGGGCAGATCGTCAAGGTCCTGCTGACGATCCTCGGCGTGGGTACGCTCTTCTACGCCCTGGTGACGGTGACCGAGCTGTTCGTCGCCGGCCATCTCGGCCAGCTGCTCGCCGAGCGACGTGCCCGCCGCATGACCGACGCATTGAGCGATCACTACATCATCTGCGGCTACGGGCGCGTGGGGCGCCAGGTCGCCCGCGACCTCGCGGGAGCGGGCGCCCGCCACGTGATCATCGACCACGATCCCGCCAACCGCGACCACGCTCCCGTCGGCATCCGGCTCATCGTCGGCCGGTCCTCCGACGAGGAGGTCCTGCGCGACGCCGGCATCGCCCGCGCCCGCGGCGTCGTCGCCTGCGTGGACTCCGACGCCGAGAACATCTTCATCTGCCTGACCGCCCGCGAGCTGCGCCCGGACGTCGCGATCGTCGCCCGCGCGAGCCTCGAGGACTCCGAGAGCAAGCTGCGCCGGGCGGGGGCCGACCGGGTGATCTCGCCCTACAAGGCCTCCGGTCACGAGATGGCGCGGCTCGCGCTGCACCCCAACGTGTTCGGGGCGCTCGACGTCGCCGAGGAGTACCGCCTCGAGGAGATCGCGGTGGCCCCGGGCTGCCGTGGCGAGGGCAGCAGCGTCGGGGAGGTCCGGGGAGGCTCGCTGGTCGTGGGCGTCCGCCGCGCCGACGGGTCCTTCCACGCCCAGCCGAGCGGCGAGACGCGGCTCGGCGTCGGCGACGTCGTGATGGCGATGGGCACTCCGGAGGCGCTCACGCGGCTCGAGGAGCTCTTTGCCGCTCCCACGACCACCGGCTCGTAGGCTGGCGGCATGCACCCGCTCGCCGAGCTCCACGCGGCCGTCGAGGACGCCGCCGGCTCACTCGGGCACGGTGCGCCCGGCACCCGGCCGACGCTCGAGCGCCCCAAGCGGGCGAGCTTCGGCGACTACTCGACCAATGTGGCGATGCTGCTGGCGCCGCTGGCCGGCGCCGCTCCGCGCGACGTCGCCGGGGAGATCGGGCCGGCGCTGCGCGACCGGCTCGGGGATCGTCTCGGCGCGGTCGACGTCGCGGGCCCCGGCTTTCTGAACCTGACGCTCGCCGACGCCTGGTACGTGGCGGCGCTGGCCCATGTGCTGGAGGCCGGGGACGGCTATGGCCGCGCGCCGGAGCGGGCCGAGCGCGTCCTCGTCGAGTTCGTCTCGGCCAATCCGACCGGCCCGCTGACCGCCGCCAGCGGCCGCCACGCCGCGTTCGGCGACTCGGTCGCCCGGCTGCTCGAGCTCGCCGGCCACGAGGTCTGCCGCGAGTACTACTTCAACGACGCCGGCTCGCAGGTCCTCAACCTCGGGCTGTCCATCCGGGCTCGCGCGCGCGGCGAGGAGCCGCCCGAGGACGGCTATCGCGGCGACTACGTCCACGAGCTGGCGGCAGAGATCCCCGGGGCGGCCGAGGCGAGCGCCGAGGAGCTCGCCGAGCGCGGGGTCGAGCTGCTGATCCGGCGGATCAAGGCGACGCTGCACGCCTACCGCGTCGACTTCGACTCGTGGTTCTCCGAGCGGCGCTTGCACCCGGAGGCGATCGAGCGCGCGCTCGCGCGGGTCTCCGAGCACACCTACCGCTCCGACGGGGCGCTCTGGCTGCGCACGACCGAGCTCGGCGACGACAAGGATCGCGTGCTCGTCCGCTCGAGCGGCGAGCCGACCTACTTCGGCGCCGACCTGGCCTACACCGCCTCCAAGGTCGAGCGCGGGTTCGGCCTGCTGGTCAACGTGCTGGGCTCCGACCATCACGGCTACGTCGCGCGCCTGAAGGCGACGATGACGGTGCTGGGCCACGACCCCGACGCCTACGAGATCCCGCTGCTGCAGTTCGTGCACCTCGTCGAGGGCGGGTCGCGGGCCGGGATGAGCAAGCGGCGCGGCGAGTTCGTCACGCTCGACGAGCTGATCGGGGAGATCGGCGTGGACGCCACGCGCTGGTACATGGTCTCGCGCTCCAACGACTCGACGATCGACCTGGACCTCGACCTCGCGCGCGAGCAGTCGGCGGAGAACCCCGTCTACTACGTCCAGTACGCGCACGCCAGGATCACGTCCGTGCTGGAGAAGGCCGGTGGCGGACGGGTCGCGGCGGCGCTGGCCGAGCGGTCCACCCCGGAGGGCCTGGAGGCCGCCGAGCGCGACCTCGTCAAGCGGCTCCTGGCGTTCCCGGCGGAGGCGGGGGAGGCGGCGGCCCGCCGCGCTCCGCATCGGATGGCGGCCTATGCGCTCGAGCTCGCCCAGGAGTTCACTGCGTTCTACCGCGACTGCCGCGTCGTCGGTGCCGAGCCCGAGGAGCTCGAGTCGTTCCGGCTGGCGCTCTGCGTCGCCACCAGGCGCACGATCGCCCGCACGCTGGACCTGCTCGGCGTCTCCGCTCCCGACGCCATGTAGGGCGCATGGCCGTTGCGGTGCGCGGGCAACAGGGTCCCATGACCGAGAGCGAGAGCCCCGGCTACGCCGAGCGCGACGCCGAGCCCACCACCGACCAGACCGCCGGCGGCGTGGAGCCCGACGGCGACGACGCGGCCACGCGGGGCGACGAGGAAGCGGCGGAGCCCGGCCAGGGATCCGAGGGCGACGACGCCTGACGGTCCCGCGTCAGCGCTCGACCCAGCGGATCACCGGGTCGAGGCCGATGCTCGACATGAAGTCTCGCGCGTCCGCCGCCAGGCGCGTCATCTCGTGGCGGAACACGAGGACGCCGACGACGACGAGGATCGCCCCGGAGACGACCGTGATGATCGTGTAGTGGTCGCGCAGCCACCGGAAGGCGCCGGCGAAGCGGTCGAAGGCCACCGCGGAGGCGAGGAACGGGACGGCGAGCCCGGCGGAGTAGGCGAGCAGCAGGAAGGCCCCGCCGGCGACGCCGTTGCGCTCGGCGGCGGTGGTGAGGATCGCCCCGAGGATCGGACCGGTGCACGGCGTCCAGCCGACCGCGAAGGCGGCGCCGGCGATGATCGGGCCCCCGGATCCCGCGCGCTGGAGCAGGCCCTCCGGGCGCCACTCCCGATTCAGGGCGGTGATGAACGGGGTCAGCAGGAAGAACAGCCCGAGCGCGACGAGCAGCGCGCCGGCGATCTCCTCGATCAGGTTGCGGTCGTTGCGCAGCGGCGCGCTCAGGCCCGTGGCGAACATGCCGAGCGCGACGAAGATCGTCGTGAACGACAGGCAGAAGATGATTGCGGGCGTGAGGATCTGCGAGACCGGCCGGCCCTCGCGGCGGGTGGCCATGCCGCCTGCCACGCCGCCGATCGCCGACAGGTAGCCGGGCACGAGCGGCAGCACGCAGGGAGAGACGAACGAGAGCAGTCCCGCTGCGAACGCCGCGAAGATCGTGGCGTTGGACTGCCCCGCCGCGAGCATCACAGGTCGTAGGTCGCGAGGTCCTGCTCGAGCCGGTTGGAGTCGGCGGTCGAGAGCTCCGGGCCGAGCGCCGGGGCGCCCGCCCCGGCGCTGCGCCGGCGCCGCCAGCGCGGCAGGAGCAGCGCGATGCCGGCCAGCGCCGCGGCCAGGAGCGCGATCGGCACCGCCCAGGAGGCGAAGGCCGCCCCGCCGCCCTCGGGCTTGGCGATCACGTTGGGGCCGTACTCGGTGCGGAAGCGGTCGAGGATCTGCTGCTTGGTCAGGCCGCGCGCGATGAGGTCGCGGATCTCCTGGCGCTCCTGGTCGGCCCGGCCGGACTGCGCGATGTTCAGCGGGACGTTGCAGGTGTCGCACATCAGGGCGTTCTCGACGTCGTTGAACGATGCGCGGGCGGTGGCGGCGGACGCCGCGGCCGGCACGACGGCCAGGGCGGCGACGAGCGCGAGCAGGGCGACGGCGCGGCTCACGACTGCAGCGCCTTGCGCAGCGAGCGATCCAGGAAGGCCCGGCTGACCGTGCCGCGTGAGAGGGCGACGATGCGGCCCTTGCGGTCGATCACGAACGTCTCGGGCAGCGCAGTGGTCCCGTACTCGGGCGCGAGCGTGAGCCGGTCGTCACGCAGGCTCGGATAGGTGAGGCCGTGCTCGGACATGAACCTGCGCGAGTCGGCGGCGTAGTCCTTGTAGGTCACCCCGAGCACGGTCCCGCGGTCGCCGAGCCGCTTCTGCAGGCTCTCGAGCAGCGGTGCCTCCTGCCGGCAGGGGTCGCACCAGGAGGCCCAGAAGTTCAGGAAGACGACCTTGCCGCGGTAGTCGGCGAGCGAGGCGGTGCCGCCGCCGCCGAGGCGCGGCAGCGCCCGGTCGGGGGCCGCCGGCCGGTGCCCCTGGCGGATCGCCTGCTCGAGCGAGCGGTCGTTGTGCTTGCGGGCGAGGCCGAAGACGAGCAGCCCGGCGAGCAGCGCGCCGACGACGGCGATGGCAAGGACACCCGGTCGCTTCATGCGCCCCTATGGTGACACCTCCGCTGCGGCGCTCCGCTCCGAATCGGCCCCGGCGGGTTTCTAGGGTGGTGCCCATGACCGCCCGCCTGATCGGAGTCATCGTCGCGCTGGCCGCCGCCGTGAGCGTCCTCGGCTGCGCGTCGAGCTCGGACGCCCGGAGCGTCCCCCGCGGCTTCCTCGGCGTGGTTGCCGACGGCCCCGCGGTCGACGGAACGGTCCCATTCGACCGCGAGGCCGCCCGCATGGCGCGCTCCGGCGTGGAGACCGTGGGGCTCTCGTTCGACTGGATGAAGGCCCAGCCGGCGCGCACGATGGACGAGATCGCGCCCGACCAGCGCGCCGCCTACAGGCTCGTCGACGGCGTCCCCACCACCTGGGCGCCGACCGACCGGCTCGTCGGTGCGGCCGCCCGCCACCACATCCGCGTCTTCCCGGTGGTCATCCAGGCACCGGTGTGGGCGCGGTCGTACCCCGACCGCACCTTCTCGCCGCCGGCCGACCCCGCCGCCTACGCGTCGTTCATCGGCGCGCTCGTCCGCCGCTACGGGCCGGGTGGCGACTTCTGGAAGGCCAACCCCAGGCTCCACGCGGTGCCGATCCACGACTGGCAGGTGTGGAACGAGCCGGCGGGCGCCGACTCCGACGACCGCCAGAGCGTCTTCTGGCAGGACGGCAACCGGCCGTTCACCGAGCACTACCTGCCGCTCCTCGCCGCCGCGCGCAAGGCGATCAAGGACGCCGACCCACACGCACGCGTCGTGCTCGCGGCCCTGGTCGGCCGCAGCTGGCGCACCCTCGCCAAGGTCTACGCCGCCGGCGCGCGCAGGCTCTTCGACGTCGTCGCGCTGCATCCCTACACCGCCAACGTGGTCGACGTGCCGCGGATCGTCCGGTACACGCGGACCGCGATGGCCCACCGCGGCGATCGCCGCAAGCCGATCGTGATCACCGAGATCGGCTGGCCGGCCTTCAGCGTCAAGGACGTCCGCAAGGCGGGGCGCAGGAAGGCCGACAAGATCCAGGCGGGCTGGGCGCCCGCTGTCATCAAGGCGCTGGCGAGCCAGCGCCGCAAGCTCGGCATCGAGCGCGTGCTCTGGTACCGCTGGATGTCCCACGACACCTCGCGCACGAACGCCTTCGACTACGCCGGCCTGATCCGCGTCGGGCCCGGCGGGAAGGTGACGCCGAAGCCCGCGCTGAAGGCGTTCTCGAAGGCCGCGCGCCACCTCGAGGGCCGCCGCTGAGCGCACGTCGGCCATGGGCGCCGCGGCTATCATGGTCGCCCCCGCGGGATTAGTTCATCGGTAGAACGCCAGCTTCCCAAGCTGGAGAGACGGGTTCGATTCCCGTATCCCGCTCTGGCGGAGGGCCCGGTAACCGCCGCCGTTTTCGCCCTTCCGGGGTGCTCCGTGGTAGCGATGAGGTAGGAATCCTCGCCCGCGAGAGACTGCTTGCGACGAGGGTCCGTCGCATCGTCGCGCTATCGCGCGACGCTCAGCACTCGGTCACAGGACCGAACGTGACGATCGCGTCCCATACGTCCCTCGGGTCGTACCTGTCGCCGGCTCGGCCCGACGTGAACTCGACGGCGACCTTCCCGAGAAGCCCGTGGCGACTCAGCGTCTTAGCCGTAAGCGACAGGACGGCGCACGAATCGAGCGTGCGGAACGACGTGACCCGAGCATCGGCAGGGAACTCGGCCCGAACCTCGCGCCTCGCCATCGCCACCGTTGTGTTCGGCGCAAAACGCATGGAGTACTGAACTACGCGCCCGCTCCCGGGCGTGTCGCCCGTGGTGGTGACGCCGTAGTAGCGGTCATCGAAGCGGTCATCGCCCCTGCCCAGCTCGGGTTCGGGGTCATACGCGGTGCCGGGGGTAGAGCGCGGATCCTGCTGGTGAGCTCCGTCCCACGCGGCCTTGGTCGCGCCGTATCCGGTGGTGTCACCGGCGGTCTGGCTGGATGGCGTCCGCTTGGCCGGCGGCCGCTTCGATCTAGGCGTGGCGGTGGTGCTCGCGGCGGAGGAGGTCGAAGTGATGGATGCTGCTGTTGGCGTCGGGACCCGTGGTGATGAGGCTGAGCGGCTCTGGCTCGACGAGTCCCCGCATCCGATGAGGATGCACGCCGCGAGCGTGAGGAGCAACCATCTTATGGCGAGACATTGGGGTCGCCGTCGAACCGAAAGCCACAGTAGCGACAGACCCGAGCACCGGCCATAACGAACTCGGCGCAGTCGGGACACTTCTTCTTGGGCGGGAGGGAGGACTGCGCCGTTTCGGCCGAGGCGAGGGGTAGCCATCCGTAGGCCATCAACAGTACCCCGAGGATCATGATCCCGCCGCCAGCGCCGAACACGTATGGCCCGACTCCGGCCCCGACGTGTGTTCCGTCAAAGATCTGCCCGAAGGCGGAGGTCGTGGCCTTGCCGTTGACCACCGGATAGAGCGTGTGGAGGCTCTTGGCGACCGCGTAGTGGATGGCGAAGCCGACAATCGCTGCGCCGCCGGCCAATGCCAGGAACACCGACCGAGGCTTGCGATAGCTGCTCGCGTACATGCCGTAGGAGACGCCTGCAACGCTGATGGCCACGGCGATGAGCCACCACCCGCTCTGCTCGGCGATGGAGTTGTCTTGATAGGACGAGAAACCGCCTGCGGATGAGTAGAACGGCAGGAAGATTCCGATGATCGACGCGAGCGCCCCTAGGAAGATGGTTCCGAGGCCGACCGGGTTCATCTGCACCGGCGTGTCTTCGGGCCCCGCCGCGGCATTCGTCTCGAATGTGGCCTGCACTACTGCCTCTTCGGGCGACGTACGCGCGACGTGCCCTGCGGAGCGGAAGTTCGGTTCGCGTGGCTCACTGCGATCCCCCGCGAGCAGCACCACTATGAGTGCCAGCGGCCAAAACACGAGGGCGAAGAGACCGTAACCGACCGCGCTGCGTCCCTTATGGGAAGCGAGCGTCCCGACGAGGGCCGTGGGAAGCAGCCAAAGCACCAAGAGGATGACCAGCTCCGCTGCCGCCATGAGCGGACGGTACGGACTATGCCTTTCCGGATGCAAACTTGGCGTGGCCGCTCGACCGCGGCGTGGCCCGCGGACTCGGGCGTCGAGGCTTTCGACGGTTGGCTTTCGCTTGCCCACGAACTCGACCGGGTTGGCCATCCCGGCTCGATCTCCTTGCAAGTCGAGTCCATCAGAGTGCGGGCGGCGGCGCTGCCAGCGCGCGCGGCTTGTGCTCGGGATCTACGCCGACTACTCGCCATCCGCGCAGGAGGCCGCGTTCATCGAGGCCGCGTTCGGTCGTGGTAGCAACCGTGGTAGCAATCTGAGCGAATCTCAGGTGACCTCAGCGAACCGATAGCGCCTAACGGCGGGCTACCTGACGTCAGGTGCCCCGTTCGACGGGTTCGATTCCCGTATCCCGCTCTGGCGGAGGGCCCGGCCTCTACGGGGCTTTCGCCGCCTCGGCCGGCCCGCGCTACATCGCGCGCCCGCGCTCGTCCTGGGGTGGCCCGGCCTCGATCACGCCGAGGATCTCGCGGACGCGGCAGACGAGGAGCCGCTCGTCCTCGATCTCCACCCAGACGCCGGCCGTGCGCGGGAAGACCACGTGGTCGCCCGGCGTGACCGGCATCCGGAAGTCGGGAAGCTCGGGGGGCCCCTCGCCGACCGCGAGCACGATGCCCTCGTTTGGGGGCAGATCCTGGGTGCCCTCGGGGATCAGCAGCCCGGACTTGCGCATGCGATCGGGCTCGAGCTCCTTGATGACGACCTGGTCGAAGAGCGGGCGGAGGGCATCGGGCATCCCGCCGACGATACGGCCGGGCGTCGGGCGCCGACGACCGTGGCGGCACGGGCCACCACGAGCGCGAGGACGGCGGCAGGCTCAGTGGGGCGCGCTGGCGAGGGCGGCGACGATCGCCGTCACGACCAGGAGCGCGGACATGAGCGCGGCACGAGGCAGCACCGGTGGCATGGCGCGACGCTACGCAGCGCGCCGGACGAACCGGCGCGCCGCGATCTACCAGGCCTGGCTCTGGTTGCAGTTCGGACAGCGGACCGAGGTCGACACGGGGGCCTGGAAGACGAACCCGCACGTGCAGGTGTAGTGCGCGCGATCGCTCGGGCCGCCCGACGCGCGGGCGCGGCGCTCCCCGGCGAGATCGTCCGGCTCGGCGGCGGTGTCGGGAGCCCTGTCCGGCGCCGGGACGGGCGGGCTGCTCTCTGCGCTTGCCCGGCGCGGCGCGAGGTGCAGCCGGCGCGCCGCGTGGAGCGGCCGGGTGATGCGGCTGCGCTTGGGGCGTACTCGCATGGAGACGTTCCTCACCCGTGATGACGCCGGAACGACCAGAAGGTTTCTGTCCCCCCGCCGGAAATCCTGCCATGGTCAGCGCGCGCGACCCGAGCCGCCCCTCCGGGGATGCGATACTTGGGGCGATGGATCCCGCCCGCAAGCGCAGGGTGCGGCTGGTGGTGGCGCTCACGGCCGCCGTCCTGCTGGCCGGCGCCCTCGTCTACACCAGCGTCAGCGCCTCGACCGAGGCCAAGACCCCCAGCCAGCTCGTGGCCGGGGCGCGAGCCCGGCCGCTCCTACAAGCTGACCGGCAAGGTCGTCAACGGCTCGATCCGCACGCGGGTGCCACGGTGCTCTTCCGCGTCCGCGACCGCGACGGCAGCGACCTCGGTGCCCGTCCGCTACACGGGCACGGTGCCCGACCCGTTCCGCGACGGGCGCGAGGTGATCGTGACGGTCAACAAGCGCGGCAGCGGCTTCGTCGGGCGGAAGGACTCGCTGATCACCAAGTGCCCCTCGAAGTTCACGGCGCAAGAGCTGACCTGATGGCGACGCTGGGCCGCGCCTGCCTGATCCTCGCGCTGGTCGTCGCCGTCTACGGCGTCGTCGCCGGGCTGGCGGCGTGGCGGCTGGAGCCGCCGCGACCTGGCGGCCTCGGCGCGCCGGGCGGTCTACGCGCTCGCCGGCCTGCCGACGGTCGCGATGCGTGATCCTGGAGATCGCGTTCCTGCGCGACGACTTCTCCTTCGCCACGGTCGCCTCGCACTCGTCGACCACGACGCCGATCTTCTACAAGCTGGCGGCGGTCTGGTCCTCGCAGGAGGGCTCGCTGCTGCTGTGGGTCTGGCTGCTGGCGATGTGGTCGAGCCTGGTGCTGTTCCTCACGCGGCGGCGCATGCGCGACGTCGCGCCGTTGGCGACCGCGGTGCTGCTGGGCTTCGCGCGTTCTTCGTCGGGCTGCTGGTCTTCGCCGCCTCGCCGTTCGACAGCGCTCGCGGTCGCGCCGGTCGGACGGGGCCGGGCTCAACCCGCTGCTGCGCCACCCGTCGATGATGATCCACCCCCCGATGCTGTACTCGGGCTACACGCTGTTCACGGTGCCGTTCGCGTTCGCCGTCGGCGCGCTGGCGGCGGGACGGGTCGACGCCGAGTGGATCACCGCGACGCGGCGCTTCGCGCTCGGCGCGTGGCTGTTCCTGGGCATCGGGATCGTGCTCGGCGCCCGCTGGACCTACGCCGAGCTGGGCTGGGGCGGCTACTGGGCCTGGGATCCGGTGGAGAACGCGTCGCTGCTGCCGTGGCTGACCGGGCACCGCGTTCATCCACTCGATCATGATCCAGGAGAAGCGCGGGATGCTGAAGGTCTGGAACGTCAGCCTCGTGCTGACGACCGGCATCCTGGCGATCCTGGGCACGTTCCTCGTGCGATCGGGCATCCTCGACTCGATCCACGCCTTCGGCGCCTCGACGCTCGGCGTGCCGTTCGTCGCGCTGATCGTCGGCGCTGATCGTGCTGTCGATCGGCCTGGTCGTCTGGCGCCGCGAGTCGCTGCGCTCCGAGCACCGGCTCGACTCGCTGCTCTCGCGCGAGGCGGTCTTCCTGTTCAACAACCTCGTGCTCGTCGGGCTGGCGTTCGTCGTCTTCTTCGGCACCTTCTTCCCGCTGATCTCCGAGGCGCTCGGCGACGCGGCGCAACGTCGGGCCGCCGTGGTTCGACCGCATCACCGTGCCGCTGGCGCTGGCGCTGGTGCGGCTGGCGGGCATCGGGCCGCTGATCGCCTGGCGGCGGGTCGACGCTCGCCAACCTGCGCCGCAACTTCGCGATCCCCGTGCGGCGTGGGCGCTGGCGGTCGCGCGTCGCGCTGTCGCGTGCCGGCGGCGTGGCCGACAAGCCGCTGGCGCTGGCGATGTTCGGCGCTCGCGGCGTTCGTCGTCGGCGGGCGTCGGCGCAGGAGTTCTGGCGCGGCGCGCGCGCGCGGCGCGCGATGAGCGGCGACGCGCTGCCGGTGGCGGTCGTCTCGCTCGTGCGCCGCAACCGCCGCCGCTACGGCGGCTACCTCGTGCACGTCGGGCATGGCGACGCTGTTCGTCGGCGTCGCCGCCTCGTCGGCGTTCCAGCACGCCCGCGACGTGCGGCTGCGGCCCGGGCCAGACGGCGAGCGTCGGCGGCTACGACGTCCGCTACGTGCGCGCCGACCGGCGCGGATCGCGACCCGCGACGGGCGGCTCGAGCGCATCGAGCTCGGCGCGGTGCTCGACGTCTCCAAGGACGGCAAGCACGTCCGGACGCTCGACGCCGTCGCGCGGCTACTACCCGTCGACGGCGCCGTTCGCGCCGGTCAGCGGCATGTTCGCCGGCGAGTCGACCAGCGAGGTCGCGGATGACGCGCGGCCTGCGCCGCGACGTCTGGACGGCGGTGCAGCCCGACCTCGGCGAGCATCCAGCAGCGGATGGCGCGCTACGACCGCACTGCTGCACGAAGGCGGCGAAGAGCCCGGGATGCTCGGACGACCAAGCAGGCGCTCGCCTTCCGCGCGCTGCTCCAGGACGTCGTCGACCGCTATCCGCCGGACGGCCCGCCGGCGACGTTCCGGCTCATCGTCTCGCCGCTGGTCGCGTGGATCTGGATCGGCGGCCTGATCGTCTTCGGCGGCGGCGCTCGTCGCGCTGTGGCCGGCGCCCGACGCCGCGCGCCGCCGGGCGACCGCCGGGCTACGCCGCGCGCGTGGCCCAGGAGCTCGGCCGCGCCTAGGCGCGCAGGCGGCCGGTGGACGCGTCCTGGCGCCGATCATCGTGGTCGTCATCCTCGCCGTGGTGGTGTGGGTCGTCGGCGCGCCGCTGCGCCGCGGGGCGCTCGAGGAGCGAGGACGCCGACGCCGGGCGTGCGCCGCCGAGCTCGAGGCCGCCAAGGAGGCCAAGTACCGCGAGATCCGCGACGCCGAGCTCGACCGCCGCACCGGCAAGCTCGCCGACGGACGACTGGCGCGCGGTCGACCGCCAGCTGCGCGCCGAGGCGGTCGAGATCCTGCGCCGCATCGACGCGCTCGGCGGCGAGCAGTCGCCGCCGGAGCGCTAGTCTTCCCGGCTGATGGAGACGATCCTCGGCATCGTCCAGGTCGTCCTCTCGGTCGTCCTGATCTTCCTGGTGCTCATGCACTCGGGCAAGGACGCCGGGCTGTCCGGCGCCTTCGGCGTCGGCAGCGGCCAGGGCCCGCTCGGCGGCGGCTCGCTGGTCGAGCGCAACCTGAACCGCTGGACGGTCGGCTTCGCGATCGCCTTCGCGGTCAACATCGATCATCCTGCTCAAGATCCCCTGAGCGCCGTCGCCGCGGCGCTTGAGCCGGCGTCAGCGCCGGCGACTCGCGCGCCACGTCGAGCGCAGCGCCGGCGCGACGCTGCCGGTGGCGAAGCGCGTCGCCGTAGTACTCGCCTTCGCTGACGAGACGCGGAAGCCGCCGGCGCGCAGCGCGGGACAGACGACGCCGCTCGCGAAGCGGCGCCCGTAGAGCTCGTACCTCGGACCGCAGCTCGCTGGCGCGACGTCAGCGCCTCGGTCGCCGTCGAGGATCCGCAGGACCGAGTCGGTGAAGCGCACGTCGCGCAGCGGGCGGGTGATGCGGCCGTCCTCGATCAGGAAGGTGCCGTCGCGCGTGGTGCCGGTCAGCAGGCGTCTCGTGCTCGTGGACCGGGTTGAGGTACCACAGCCGCGTCACGTAGATCCCGCGCTCGATCGGCGCGGCGAGCTCGGCCTCGTCCGCGGCACCGCCGCCGATCAGGACGAGGTTCGTCGGCTCGGGCCCGTCGGGCGCGCCGCCGGGCGCGAGCGCGTGGCCGGTCGAGCTCGCGCCGCCGCCCGCGCGCGCCGCCGAGCGCGTGTCGTGGACGACGCGGTGGGCGACGCCGTCCTGGATCAGCGGCAGCGGCTGCTTGGGGACGCCCTCGGCGTCGAAGGCGCGCGGCAGCGTGCGGGCGAAGCGCGGCGAGTCCGCGAGGTTGATCGTCGGCGCGGCGACGCGCGTGCCCAGCCGGCCGGCCAGCGCGCCGCGGCCCTCGGCGTGGGCGAGGCCGTTGAAGGCCAGGTCGCCGAGGAAGGCGAGCAGCGTCCCGACGGCGGCGGGCTCGAGCACGACCGGGTACTCGCCCGGCGTCAGCTCGGCAGGCTCGCCTGCGGCCGCCGCCACCTTCGCGGCCGCGCGGCGCGCGACGGCGTCGGCGTCGAGCGACGCGGCCGCCGACCGCCGTTGCGGCAGCCCAGCCGCTGCGCCCGCGCTCGTCGCGGCAGACGACCTTGAGGTGCGCGTCGGTGACGCGGTCGACGGCGCGGATCCCCGCCGAGCGACGCGATCGCGGTGGCCACCGCGCCCGCCGTCCAGATCCCGAACGCCTCGAGTCCGGCCCCGGCCGCGCCCGCGAAAACGGTCGTCGCAGAGCGGCGTGCAGCGGATCGAGCGCCATCGCGCGCGGTCGCGGGGTCGAAGCCGTCGTGGGGCCGGTACGCCGGTGGCGGCCCGGGCAGTCCGGGATGGTCGCCCGGCGAACCGGCTGCGTCGCCGCGCCGCACGGGCGGCGCTTGCGGCGCGCCGCGGCTGCGGCGCGCAGCGCGTCGCCGCCGGTGCGGTTGGTCTCCGCACCGCCCAGGTGGCCGTCGACGCCAGGCGAGCACGTGGACGGTCAGGTCGTCGACGTCGGTGGCCTGGGTGGGGACCGAGCGCGCGAAGCGCGCGACGAGCGAGCGCTCGCGCGTGACGGTGACCTGACCGTCCGTCTCGAGATGGCCGAGCGCGCGTTCGGCGAGCTCGAGCGGCTGCTCGCCGGCGGCGGTCACGCAACGCCCACCTGGACGTCGCGGAAGCGCGCCGGCGCCGCCCCGTGGGAGACCTCCATGATCTGCCCGGGCTCGCCCTTGCCGCAGTTCGTCAGCCCCCACAGCCGCCACTCCTGCGGTCCGCAGACGGCGTCGAGCGAGCCCCAGAATCGCGGCGTCAGCCCGGCGTAGGAGCCGTTGCGGTAGAGCCGGCCCAGCTCGCCGCCGCGGATCTCGCGGCAGACCTCGGTCGCGAACTGGAACTGCAGGCGGCGGTCGTCGATCGACCAGGAGCGGTTGGTCTCGAAGTACAGCCCCTCGCCCGTGTCGGCGAGCAGGTCGGCGAGCGAGCCCGCGGACCCCGGGCTCGACGCTGACGTTCGTCATCCGGACGATCGGCTGGCGGGCGAACCCGTCGGCCCGCGCGCAGCCGCCCGACGCGGCCAGCGCCGACGGCTCGCCGCGGCCGTGCGGTCGCTCAGCGCCGCACGCAGCACCCCGGCCTCGATCAGCGGCGTCCGCCGTGCCGGGCACGCCCTCGTCGTCCCAGCCGAACGTGCCGAGGCCGCCAGGCACCGTCGCGTCGGCGGTCACGCCGAGGTGCTCGGCAGCCGTAGCGCAGCGGCCGGGCCCGGCGAGGTCGGAGGCCGCACCCAGCTCGTCCCCGCGTAGGACGCCTCGCCGAGCAGCATGCGGTCGAGCTCGAGCGCGTGGCCGATCGACTCGTGGGTCTGGAGCGCCAGCTGCTCGCCGCCGAGGACGACCGTTCGCGGGCCCTCCGGGCACCGCGGCGCCGACAGCAGCTCCACCGCCTCGGCCGCGACCCGCTGGGCGTTGCCCGGCGAGGTCGAGCCCGAGCACGTGCTCCCAGCCGGCGGCGCGCGCGTCGCCGCCGTGCGCGATCGGGTAGGAGCGGACCTGCACCTCGTCGCCGTCGACGGCGATCGCCTGGAGTCCCGCACCGCACCGGACGAGCGTCTGCGTCACCGCGATGCCGTCGGTCGTCGCCAGCGCCTTGTCGATGCGCCGTGCGGACAGCACGGCGCCGGTGCGGGCGATTCGCGGATCGCCGCGCATGAGCTCCTCGGCCGCTGCGAGCAGCGCGAGCTTGTCCTCGAGTGGGACCTCGAACGGGTCGGTCTCGCAGGGAGACGCCCAGTGGCCCTGCGCCGGCGCGATCGGCGCCAGCGGCGCGGCCGCCGCCGTGGGCTGCGCCCGCGCGAGCGCGAGCGCCCGGTCCAGCGCCCGCTCGGCCCCGGCACGCGTGACCTCGCGTGTCGCCGCGAAGCCCCAGGCCCCGCCGACGCGCACGCGTACCCCGACGCCGTCGACGACCTCCTCCTCGCACGCGTCCACATCGCCCGTTGCGGACGGCGATCTCCTCACGCCGCTCGAGCACCGCCCTGGCATCTGCGTGGTCGCAGCGCCCCTCGGCCGCCGCCATCAGCTCGGTCAGCAGGTCGAGCACGGGCGTCACAGCGCGGCGGCGTACAGCGCCCGCAGCTCATCGCGGTCGGCGGCCGGCGGGGTGTTGCGGAGCTCGCGCCGAGCCGCCGCCGCGTCCGCGCAGCGGTCGAGTGCCGCGTCGTCGACGCCGAAGGCGGCGAGGTGGGTCGCGCCGGCGGTGTCGGCGAGGCGCTCGGCGAGCGCGACGTCGGCGCCCAGCTCCCCGCCGCGCCTGGCAAGCGCGCGCATGGTGTGCGCCAGCATCGCGGCGTTCGCCGGCCCGTGCCCGACACCGGCGAGCCGCACCAGCGTCTGCGACATCACGTGGTGGATCCCGTAGCAGGCGGCGTCGATCGCGTAGCCCGACAGCAGCGCCGCGAGCGCGAGGGCATCGCGATCCGGCTCGCTGCGTCGGCGTAGGCGGCAGCGGTCAGCCGTGCGGCCTCGCGGGCGGCGAGCGTCGGCACCGGGCTCGCGCCGATCGTCAGCGGCGCCTCGACGGCGTGGCCGAGCGAGTTGGCGGCGCTGGCCGCGAGCTCGGGCTCGGGCTGGGAGGCGCTCAGCGCCGGGTCGTTGATGACGACCCGCGGGCGGACGAAGGCCGGCACCGGCTCGAGCCCGGCCACCTGGCGGTGCAGCCAGGTCATCTCGGCGGCGCTCAGCGTCGTCGGCACCGCCGCGACCGCCTTTCCGGTGGCGGCTCCCAGCGCCTTGGCGGTGTCGATCACGCGCCCGCCGCCGAGCGCGACGAGGCTTCCCCGCCGCTGGCCCGCACCTCGGGCAGCAGGTCGGCCGCGAGCTCGTCGACCCGGCCTGCGGGGACTTCGACGAGATCACCGGCTGCCGTCTCGACCGCCGGCGCACAGCCCCGCGCGCGTGCGGTGGTCAGCAGCACGTAGCCCGACCGCCCAGCAGCTCGGGCGCGTCGGCGACGCAGCCCGCGCCCGAAGCGGATCGTCCGCTCGCCGTCGCGCCAGGTGAAGCCCCTCACGTTGCGCACCCTAGCCAGCGTCCGGGCTGTGGTGCCGCCACCGAGCCGCCACCCGCTACGGCGCGATCGGGGCGGCGTGCCGCGACGTCGCCCTGTCCTCGTTCCAGGAGTAGGCGTAGTCGGGGTTGTCGACCTCGCGCCACAGCGTCGTGAGCTGAGCGGGCGGAACGTGTCCCACATGACCGCGAGCTCGTCGGTGCGCGTCGCGCCCAGCGCCTTCTCGACCGCGCCCGGCTGCGGGCCGTGCGGCAGGCCGGAGGGATGCAGCGTGAGGCAGCCGACGTCGACGCCCTTGCGCGCCGCGTAGTCGCCGTCGGCGTAGAACATGACCTCCTCGGACTGGATGTTCGAGTGGTGGTAGGGCAGCGGCACCGCCGTCTCGTCCCAGTCGAGCATCCGCGGCGCGAACGTGCAGATGACGAAGTTCGGCCCCTGGAAGGTCTGGTGCGCCGGCGGCGGCAGGTGGAAGCGCCCGGCGCGCGGCTCGAAGTCGTCGGCGTTGAACGTGTAGGGGTAGACGTAGCCGTCCCAGCCGACGACGTCGAAGGGATGGCGGTCCAGCACGTAGTCCTGGAAGCCGTCGCGTACGCGGACGGTGCACGCCGGAACTCGCCCTCGTCCTCGACGGTCTCGAGCTCCGCGGGGCGCGTGGAAGTCGCGCTGGGAGTACGGCGCGTGCTCGAGCAGCTGCCCGTAGCGGTTGCGGTAGCGGTTGGGCGTCTCGATCTCGCCCGGGGTGTGGAAGCAGATCCAGTGCTGCTCGTCGCCCTCGGCGGGCTCCCAGCGGTGCGTCGTCCCGCGCGGGATCGACGACGTAGTCGCTCTCGCGGTAGGGCAGCGCGGCCGAAGACCGTGCGCAGCACGCCCCAGCCGCGGTGGACGTAGACGACCTCGTCGCCCTCGCCGTTGCGGTAGAAGCCGTCCATCGCCTCGGTCGGGCTTGCAGACCGAGACCTCGATGTCGCCGTTGAACATCAGCAGCCGGCGCGCCGCCGACCGGGTCGCCGCCGGCCTCGATCGGACGCGTGTCGGCGAGCCGGTGGACGTGGGCGTCGGGCACCCACTCCTCGCGCTCGATCGGCGTGAACGCGCCGACGTCGTCGAGCCGGCAGGGCGAGTGCAGGTGGTAGAGGATCGACTCGTTGCCGGAGAAGCCCTCGTAGCCGAGGACCTCCTCGACCAGCAGCACGGCCGTCGCGCCGGCGTCTGGGCGTGGCGCTTGGGCGGGACCTCGCCGAGCGCGGTGGTAGCGCATGGCTACAGGTTGCCGCGCAGCTCCTGCTCGCGCTCGATCGCCTCGAACAGCGCCTTGAAGTTGCCCGTCGCCGAAGCCGCGCGCGCCGTGGCGCTCGATGACCTCGAAGAACACGGTCGGCCGGTCGCCGACCGGCTTGGTGAAGATCTGCAGCAGGTAGCCCTCGTCGTCGTGGTCGACGAGGATGCCCTGCTCGCGCAGGTCGGCGAGCTGCCCGGTCACCTCGGGCACGCGCGCGGGCACCTCGTCGTAGTAGGCGTCGGGGATCGTCAGGAACTCGACGCCGCGGCGCCGCATCTCCGCCACGGTGCCGACGATGTCGCGCGTGGCGACCGCGATGTGCTGCGCGCCGGCGCCCTCGTAGTACTCGAGGTACTCCTCGATCTGCGACTTGCGCTTGCCCTCGGCCGGCTCGTTGATCGGGAACTTCACGACGCCGCTTGCCCGTCGGCGACCACCTTCGACATCAGCGCCGAGTACTCGGTCGAGATGTCGTCGTCGGAGAAGTGGATCATCTCGCGCATGCCGAAGACCCGCTCGTAGTAGGAGACCCACTCGTCCATGTGCTCGACGTTGCCGACGATGTGGTCGATCGCGAGCAGCATCCCGAGTCGCCGGCGGCGGGCCAGCTGTCGCGCGCGGCGTAGCCCGGCAGGAACGGGCCGCGGTAGTCGCTGCGGTCCACGAACGTGTGCAGCGTCTCGCCGTAGGTCTCGATCGTCGCGAGCCGCACGGTGCCGTCCTCGTCGGAGGTCTCGTGCGGCTCGGCCACGCCGGTGGCGCCGTTGGCGATCGCGTGGTGGTACGCGTGACCGACGTCGGGAACCGAGAGCGCGATCACCTTTGCGCCGTCGCCGTGGCGGTGCTGGTGGGCGGCGATGGGGGAGTCCGATCGCAGCGCGCCGGTCAGCACCAGCCGGATGCGGCCCTGCTGGAGCACGTGCGAGGCGCGGTCGCGGACGCCGGTCTCGAGGCCGGCGTAGGCGACCTCCTCGAAGCCGAAGGCGTGGACGTAGTAGTAGGCCGCCTGGGCGGCGTTGCCGACGTACAGCTCGACGTGGTCGATGCCCGTGCAGCGGCATCGGGTCGCGGCCATCGGTGGGGGCGTCGACAAGGGTGGTGGCAGCGCTCTCCTGAAGCATGGATGAATGATCCCGCTGCAAGATCGAGATCGCAACTACGCTTCGTTGCGCATGGACGCTATAGACCATCAGATCGTTGCGTTGATGCGTGAGAACTCACGCCGGTCGTTCCAGGACATCGGGTCGCGGGTCGCGCTGAGCGCGCCGGCCGTCAAGCGCCGGGTCGATCGCCTCGAGACCGCTGGGGTGCTCCGGGGCTACACCGCCGTGGTGGACCCGGTCGCGATGGGCTGGGGCACCCATGCCTTCGTGGCGCTCTACTGCGAGGGACGCATGGCCGCCGGGGAGGTCCGCGCGGCCGTCGAGCGCCACCCCGAGGTCGCCGCCGCCTACACGGTGGCCGGGGAGGCCAGCGCCATGCTCCACGTGCGGGCGGCCGACACTGCGCACCTCGAGGCGGCCCTGGAGCGGATCCGCGACGCTCCCGGGGTGGTGCGCACGCAGACCCAGGTGGTGCTCTCGACGCTCTTCGAACACCCGGCCGGGGAGCCCCCCGGCGGCCCCGGAGGGACCCGGAGTTAGTGCCCGCCGGGCAGCGGGTACGTGGGGAGCAGGCGGCACCGCTCGCCACGAACCGAACGCGTCGATGTCAGCGGCGTTCCGGGTGCCGGGGCGGGACGGATGCACGGCTTGTCTCAGCCACGCCGAGTCACTACCATACGTCTCACGACGACCCCAGTCGAAACCACGCACAGCCGACCGTCGCCATGGAATGGCGTCTCGGAATGTCTGCGAGAACTCAAGGAGAGTAAGGGGAAGCCATGCGCCGAATCCGTATCATGATCCTCGTTGTGTCGGCCGCCTTCGTGGTCGCTCCCGTGGCGTCTGCCCAGACGCCGACGGAGGACGCCTACAAGTCGACGCCGATCGCCGTGCCGCCGTCCAGCGTTCAGGTCGCCGCCGAGAACGTCACCGCGCCGGAGGCCGCCACCGCGCCGGCCGCCACCGCACCGGTCGCCGAGCCGACCAGTGCGGCTCCCGCGCCCGCAGGGGCACTGCCCTTCACGGGTCTCGACCTCGGGCTCATCGTCGCGCTTGCCGCCGGCCTGCTCGGGCTCGGTGTGTTCCTGCGTCGCCTGACCCGGGGTCCCAGGACCGAAGCGGGCTAGGGGCCGCGGTCAGCGCAGCGCCACGGAGGCCGGACGCGCAAGGATCCAGATGGCTGCCCCGTGCACAGACGGGCGTAGGCGAGTCGCGACGCCGTTGAGCAGCGGCCGTCGCGAGCACGTCGTCCCTGCCGCCGACGCGGTGGCAGGGCACCTGCCCGGTATGCCGGCGCCGCCCCCGCTCGGGCGCAGGTGGGGTCGGGGCCGGCACCGCGTCGCCGGCCCGGTGGTCGCTGCCGTCATCGCGGCGCTCTTGAGCGCCGACCAGTCGACGAGCTACGAGGCGGCGCTGCTCACCTTCCTGGCGTTCGCCGGCGCCGCCGTCATCCTGCGCCACGACGCGCGCCACGCCACCCTGCTGCCGCTCGTGGGGGCCATGATCGCCACTGGCCCCGTGCTTCTCGGCGCCCTCCTGCTCGATGGCGTCCAGATCACGACCGGGCTGCCGGGCCTCGCGCCCGCGGAGCTGGCGGTCGTCGGCTTCGCGGCGCTGTTCCCGTCGCTGGTGTGGTGGCCCGGGCACCAGGAGCCGGCACGCCGGGTGGCCGTCATCGGCTCGCTCCCGGCCGCCGAGATGCTCGCGCGCGAGCTCGAGGTCGCCGGCGTGCGCGAGTACCGCCTGGTCGGCGCCATTCCCGCGTCGCCCGTCGCCGGCGAGGTGGGCGCCGCCGAGCTGCCGGTCCTCGGGCGGCTGGCGGAGCTCGGCGAGGTTGTCGAGCGCCACGGCATCGACCTGCTGCTGATGACCAGCGAGGTGCCTCGCCTCGCGGTGTTCGAGGAGCTCGCCGAGAGCTGCCTGCACCTTCCGGTGCGGCTCTGGGAGCTCTCGGGCTTCTACGAGGAGACCTTCGGACACGTGCCCGTCGCCGAGATCAACGCCTCGTGGTTTCAGTACATCATGCACCCGCGCTACCGGGGTGGGTCGGGCGCGGCGAAGCGCTCGCTGGACCTCGCCCTCGCCGCGCTGGTCGCCGTGCTCGTCGCCCCGCTGCTGGCGGTGCTCGCGCTGCTCGTGCGCCGCGACGGCGGGCCTGCGATCTTCCGCCAGGAGCGCATCGGCGAGGGTGGCCGCCCGTTCGTGCTCTACAAGCTGCGCACCATGCGCGCGGAGAGCGCCCCCGAGGCCGTGTGGTCGAGCGCCGAGGACTCGCGGGTGACGCCCGTCGGGCGCTTCCTGCGCCGCACGCACCTCGACGAGCTGCCGCAGCTGCTGAACATCATGCGCGGCGAGATGACGCTCGTCGGCCCGCGGCCCGAGCAGCCCTCGTTCGTGGAGCGCCTCGAGCAGACCGTGCCCTTCTACAGCCGCCGCCACCTGATCAAGCCCGGTGTCACCGGCTGGGCGCAGGTGCGCTGCGGCTACGCGGGCTCGGACACCGGCTCGGCCTGGAAGCTCTGCCACGACCTCTACTACCTCAAGCACCGATCGCTGGCCCTCGACGTCGCGATCCTCGCCGAGACGTTGCGCACGCTCGTCGCCGACCCGCAGTACAGCGTCGAGCCGGCCGGGATCTCCTTCATCCTGCGCCCGGCGGTCGCCGCCGGGACGGATCAGCCCGACGGCATCTGACCCGGAAGGCTGCCCGGCAGGCGGGCCGCGTCAGCCCGAGGGGTGCAGCTTGCGGTTGACCTGCGCCGCCAGGTCCGCCTCGACGCGCGCCGGGTCGACGGGCCGGTGGCGGGCCATCGAGCGCGCGACCTCGACGAGGACGGGCTGGCGCGGGTCGAGCGCCCGGGCGCGCCGGATGTCGGCGCTCGCGGCGGCCCAGTCGCGCGAGCGGGCGGCCAGCATCGCGCGCTCGAGGTACGCGAACCAGTTGTTGGGCTCCCGGGAGATCGCCTTGTCCAGTGCCGTGCGGGCCTGAGCGATGCGGTCGAGCCGGCGCAGGATGATCGCCTTGGCGAGCGGGGCGTCGGCGCTCAGCCGGTTGTAGCTGGCGGCACGGTCGAGCCTCCTGACGGCATCCGCAGGCGAGGTGGCCGAGCGGTCGTAGGCGTCGGCGGTGAAGCGCGCGGCGATCCCCGGGAGGGCGAGCGAGAGCGCCGCGGCCAGTCCCGCGACGACGAGGACGGCGCGCCCGGGCGTCGAGTGCGCGCCGAAGCCCGGCGCCGGGTACTGCGTGGCCCGCGCCTCGGGGCCGGGCTCGTCGAGGGCGGGCGGGCGGACCGCGGCGCCCAGCAGCAGGAAGGCGAAGACGCCCAGGGCGGTGAACTGCCAGAGCCAGTCGACGGCGCACCCGGCCAGGAAGGCGGTCGCGCCGGCCCCCGCCGCGATCCAGGGTCCACCTGCCACTGCGCGTGCGGCACGGCGCGCGCGCAGCGCGGCCGCGGCCGCGGCCGTCAGGAACACGACGAACAGCGCGGTGCCGATGATCCCCGTCTCCGCGAGGACGCTGATGACCAGGCTGTGGGCGAACTTCGGTGACTCGCTGCTGTGGCCCCGCACCAGGTAGCCGGGGCCGAATCCGTCGACTCCCACGCCATGCAGCGGATGGTCGAGGAACTCGTCGATGCCGACGCGGTAGAAGTCGTAGCGGTTGGACCCCAGCGACCCGCCGAAGCGCGTGGGGCCCGTGTCGACGGCCGCGTAGCCGTTGGTCTTGAAGTCGTCCCACCTGGCGCGGGTCCAGCTCACCGGGTTGCCGATGGCGATCAGGACGCCGACGACCGCGAGCACGGCCAGCGCTCCGAGTGCGCGGTCGCCGTGGCGGCGCGCCTCGGCGGGCAGCCGGCGGGTCAGCGGTCGATCCGCCATCGCGGCCGCCAGCCCCACCACGAGCAGGCCCAGCGTGGCCAGCGCGATGGCCTGCCGGGCGTCGGAGAACTGCTGGCTCGACCGGGCGGGGGATGCGCTCTCGACGTCGAGCACCGCGCCGGACGAGGCGAGGACAGCCCCGATCGTCGCGGCGATGGCGAGCAGCGCCGGCCAGCGCCGCGGGGCCATCACGACCAGCACGAGCGCCGCGGCAGCGAACGCGACGACCGATCCGCGACTCTGCGAGAGCAGCGTCGTCTGGGCGAGCAGGCCCGCGGCAGCGAGACACAGCCCGCGCAGCAGGCGGGACAGCTCGCTGTCGCACGCGAGCCACAGCGCCGGGAAGCATCCGATCAGCCAGAGGTTCGCCGTCGCGTTGGCGTAGCCCGTCGGCGCGGCGAGCCGGCCCGCGAAGAAGGTCGATCCGACCGTCATGTTGCCGTCGAAGGACACCAGCACGCCGATCGCGATCGCCGACAGCGCCGTGACGAGGGCAAGAAGGATGCCCCGCGTGACCACCGGCGTCCACGGGCGCAGCGCGGCGATGGCGAGCACCAGCCAGTACAGCAGCGTCCGGTTGGCGCCGTCCCATGCGAGGCCGGGCACCGCCGCCCATGCGATCGAGGCGTAGCTCCAGGCGGTGAACAGCCCGAACGACACGAGCATCAGCCGGGCGCCGCGCCAGCGCTCGGCCGCCTCCGGCGCCGAGGCCGTGAGCACGACGGCGCCCAGGGCCAGGACGAACAGCGCGGCGGGGTACCAGGCGGTCGGGGCATAGCCCCCGTGGCTGAGCGTCAGCACCACGCCGACAACCAGCAGGGCTCCCGCGGGGACCGCGACGAGCCAGTCGCGCGCGGCGGACCGCTCGAAGGGACGCGGTGCTGATGTCGAGGCGTGCGCCAAGCGGGGTTCCCGGCCGGCAGTCTAGATGCTCGCGGGTACGATGCCGCCCGCATGCCCGGCTCAGCGCAGGCACGCGCGCCGGCTGCTCGCACCGGCGTGCTGATCGACTACCGCTTCAGGCGCGTCGCCGGCCGGCTGAGCGCCGAGCGCGCATTCGCGCTCTTCCTCTACTCGCTTGCCACGCTCGTCGGTGACCTGCGGCTGATCGGCAGGCTCGACCCGGCGCCCCGCGCCTATCCCTACGAGGTCCCGGAAGGGGTCGGCTTCGTCGAGCTCCCGTTCTACGCGAGCCTCGCCGATCCGCTCGCGGCGCTGCGGGGGCTCGCGCGCGGCGCGCGGACCATGTGGCGCGCGCTCGACGACCTCGACGTGGTCTGGGCGCTCGGGCCCAACCCCGCGTCGGTCCTGATCGCTGTCATGGGACTGGTGCGCCGCCGGCGCGTCGTGCTCGGCGTCCGCCAGGACCTCCCCGCGTACGTGCGGCGCCGCCACCCCGGGCGCCGCTCGCTCAAGCTCGCGGCCGGCGCGCTCGAGGCGGCGTTCCGCCTCATGGCCCGCCGCTGCCCGGTCGTCGTGGTGGGAGCCGACCTCGCCGAGCGCTACGCGGGCGCCGTGGCGCTCCACGTGCTGCACGTCTCCCTCGTGCGCGAGGACGACGTGACCGACGACGACCCGCCCGGCCGCGGCGCCTTCGCCGGCCGGATCGTCACGGTCGGGCGGCTCGACGCCGAGAAGAACCCGCTCCTGCTCGCCGAGATCGTCCAGCGACTGCCCGCCGGGGCCGATCACGGCTGGCATCTCGAGGTCTACGGTGACGGGCCGATGCGCGAGGAGCTCGAGCGGCGCGTGGAGGACCTCGGGGTCTCGGAGCAGGTGTCGCTGCACGGGTACGTCGCCGCCGACGCGGGCCTCCGCGATGCCTACCTGGCCTCCGACGTGCTCCTGCACGTCTCCTGGACCGAGGGCATGCCCCAGGTGCTGCTGGAGGGCTTCGCCGCGCGCCTGCCGACCGTCGCCACCGCCGTCGGCGGGGTTCCGGGACTGGCCGGCGACGCCGCCCTGCTCGTGCCGCCGGGTGACGCCGACGCCGCGGCGTCGGCGCTCGAGCGCCTCGCCGCCGATCCCGACCTGCGCTCGCGCCTCGCCGACGCCGGGACGGCGATCGCCCACCGCCACACGATCGAGGCGGAGTCGCGCCGGCTCGCGGACTTCCTGCTGGGAGATCGCTCGTGAGCGACGTGCTGGTGCTCTGCTACCACGCGGTCAGCGAGCGCTGGCCGGCGGCGCTGTCGGTGCGTCCCGCCGCGTTCGCGGCCCAGCTGCGCGCGCTCCGGCGGCTGGGCTACGTGGGTGCCACGTTCTCACAGGCGGTGCTCGACCCGCCGGCCAGGCGGACCGTCGCGATCACCTTCGACGACGCCTATCGCTCGGAGCTCGCGCTCGGCGCGCCGCTGCTGCGGGAGCTCGGCTGGCCCGCCACGGTGTTCGTCCCGACCGACCACGCCGGCAGCGAGCGGCCGATGTCGTGGCCCGGCATCGAGCAGTGGCTCGGCGGGCCGCACGAGCCCGAGCTGGTTCCGCTCTCCTGGGAGGAGCTGCGCTCCCTGGCCGGCGAAGGGTGGGAGATCGGCTCGCACAGCTGTTCGCATCCCTGGCTGACGCAGGTCGCCGACGCCGGGCTGCGCCACGAGCTCGTCGACTCCCGGGCGCGTGTCGAGGAGGAGCTCCAGGCCCCCTGCCGCTCGATCGCCTACCCCTACGGCGACGTCGACGCGCGGGTGGTCGCCGCGACGGCGGAGGCCGGCTACGAGACGGGGGCGGCTCTGCCGTCCGGCTGGACCGAGGAGCGTGCCCTCGAGTTCCCGCGCGTCGGGGTCTGGCACGGCGATGCGCTGTGGAGGGCCGCGCTCAAGGCCGCACCACCGATCCGGCGCCTGCGGAGGCGAGGGTGAGCGCCGACGTCAGCGTGCTCACGCCCGTCCTCGACGAGGAGCGGCACATCGCCGCCACGGTCGAGTCGATGCGCGCCCAGCGCTTCGACGGCGAGATCGAGTTCGTCTTCGCAGACGGCGGCTCGAGCGACCGCACGCGCGAGATCCTCGCCGAGCTCGCCCGCGAGGATCCGCGCATTCGCTTGCTGGACAACCCGGCGCGACAGACCGCGGCGGGCCTCAACGTCGCGCTGCGCGCGGCGACCGCTCCGGTCGTCGCGCGCATGGACGGCCACACGCTCTACCCGGCCGACTACCTCGCGCTGGGCGTGGAGCGCCTCCGCCGCGGCGACGGCGTGGTCTGGGCCAGCGGACCGCAGCTCGCCGAGGGCGCCGACCCGGGGTCGCGCGCCGTCGCGCTGGCGCTGCGCTCACGCCTGGGAACCGGCGGCGCGAGCTTCCGCCGCCAGTCCGGCGAGGAGACCGAGGCGCTGACCGGCTTCACGGGCGTGATCGACCGCGACCTGCTCGAGCGGCTCGGCGGCTGGGACGAGGGCTGGCCGGTCAACCAGGACTCCGAGCTCGGCGCCCGGGTGGCCGCCGCGGGCGGGCGGATGGTGGTGATCCCCGCGATGGCCGCGCGCTACATCCCGCGGTCGAGCCTGAGGGCGCTGCTGCGCCAGTACCGGCGCTACGGGTTCTACCGTGCGAAGACCTGCCGGCGCCATCCGGCCAGCATGCGCGCCTCGCACCTGCTGCCGCCGGGCATCGTCGTCACGCTCGTGGTGGCCGGGGCGGGGCCGGCGCCGCTGCGGCGGGTCGCGCAGGCGGGGGCGGGGGCCTACGTCGTGGCGATCCTGGCCGCGACCGCCTCCGCGGTGCGCGAAGGCGGGGCCGGGGACGCCGTGCGCGTGCCCGGCGTGCTCGCGGTCATGCACCTCTCGTGGGGTGCCGGGTTCCTGGCGGGCTGCTTGCGCTGGGGTCCCCCGCTCGCGGGCATCGCGCACGTCGGGCGCACGCTGCTGCGCCGGCGAGGGGGCGGCGCCGCTAGCGCCAGTGCGGCGGGGTGAGCGCGTCCGGTGCGGCCGGCGGCGCGGCCGATCCCAGTGCGGCGGCGCAGCGGCCCCCCGGAGGGAGGCGGTAGTCGTGGTGCGCGCGGTCGCGGTAACCGGGGTTCGCGATGACGTTGCCCTGCGCGACGAAGCCGGGACCGGGCTCGATCGTCCGGCGGCCGAAGACGCAGTTGCCGGTGACGACGTTGTCGCGTCCGGGCTGCGCCCCCGGCGGGTACCAGGACTCCACGGCCGCCCGCACCCGCGGGAAGCTGATGACGTTGCCGACGACGCGGTTGTCGCTCGAGGTCAGGCCGTCGCCGCCCGAGAAGATGATGCCCTCGCCGTTGCCGTCGATGATGTTGCCGGCGATCAGCGTGCGGTGCGCGCTGACGTAGAGCTGGACCGCGCGGTCGGCGTTGTCGTAGATGACGTTGTCGACCACCCGCGCGTCGGTCACGTGCTGGAGGTAGACCGCATGCTGGAGGTTCGTCGCCGGGCGCACGCCGCAGTCGTGGATGCGGTTGCCCGAGATCACCGTTCGGCGGGCGGTCGCGCTGTGCTCCCAGCCGACGGCGCCGACGATGAAGCAGATGTTCGTGCGGTGGTTGGTGATGTCGTTGCCGGAGAACACGACGTCGTCGGCGAGCACGATCGGGCTCGGGAGGCCGTTGCGGTTGCGCCCGTCGAGGTGCAGGCCGCGGACCGTCACGCCGTCGGCGGTCCGCATGACCCGCAGGCGCCCGCGGAGCACCGCACGCTCGCCGGGCCAGTTGGCGAGCGTCACGCGCGGCTTGCGCAGCGTGACGTCCTCGGCGTAGCGGCCCCGGCGGAAGCAGCCCGTCTGGCCCGGCCGCAGCGCCCGCACCAGCCGGTGCGGGCTTGCGAACGGCGCGGCGGGGGTTCCGGCGGCGCGGTCGTCCCCGCTGGGGGAGGAGACCAGGTCACAGCGCGAGGCCAGCGCGGAGCCCGGCAGTGCGGACAGCGCGAGGACCAGGCTCGCGAGCGCGGGGAGCGTCATCGCCGGCCCAGGCTCGCGAGCGCGGGGAGCGTCATCGCCGCCCCAGGCTCCGGGCGACGACGACCGGCCGCCGCGCGCTGCGCCGCCGGCGGCGCCAGGAGTCCCGCGGTGCGGCCCGCGGGCTCAGGGCCAGGAGCGCCGGCCCGAGCGCGAGCAGCATCCAGAGCAGCTTGGAGTACATCTCGCTGATGAAGAATATGGCGGTCAGATAGCCGACCATGGCGACCACCACGCTTCGGGCGATGATCTCCATCCGCGTGTCGTCGGCGCGGGCGAAGCGCCGGGCGGCAGCACCCGCCGAGCCAAGGCAGAACAGGACGATCCCCACGAACAGCGCCGCCGCCGGGAGCCCCAGCTCGGCGGCGATCTGCAGGTAGGTGTTGTGCGCGACCTTGGGCGTGGTGATGATGAAGTCGGCACGGTGCGTGACGCCCGGCTGCAGCAGGTAGTGGACCGAGACGATCGGGAAGTTGCCGGCCCCGACCCCCTGGAGCTTGTTCGCGGCGACCATGCGGCCGCCGACCGTCCAGAGGTCGATGCGGCCGGTGCCCCCGCCGCTGACGTTCGTGACACGCTCGCGCGCCGGCAGCGAGGCGAAGAGCGAGAAGTAGGCGACCGCGCCGAGGGCCACGACGGCGGCGGCGAGCAGCGCGCGTTTGCGCCAGCGCCCCGAGAAGACGACCGCCGCCAGCAGTGCCGCCGACATCGCCAGCAGTCCGCCGCGCGACAGCGTGAGGAAGATGGCCAGGACGCACAGGACCGCGGCGAGCGCCGCCGCCAGCCGCAGCGGCAGCCGGATCGTCCGCTGCAGCGCGATGGCTCCCGCGAAGGCGAGGCCGACGACCAGGGCCGAGCCGAGCTCGTTGGCATCGCCGAAGGTCGAGCCGACGCGGCTCACCCCCTCGCTCGCGGGAGGGTGGAGGATGCCCAGCGCCGCGGTGATGCCGGCCGCGCCGGCGAACGTCGCGGTCAGCCAGACCACGTGGCGGCGCTTCTGGACGGCGTCGAACACGATCGGCAGCAGCAGCGCGTTGGGCAGGTAGCGCGAGAGCGAGGTGATCGCCTGGCTGGAGCTCTCGGCCCACACGGCGCTGATCCCCACCCAGGCGATGAAGGTCATCAGTCCGTAGGCGAGCAGCGGGCGCTCGGCCACGAACGCCCGGCGGGTCATCGAGCGCCGGGTCGCCAGCATCAGCAGCCACGAGAGGGCCAGCACCGCGCCCGCCGGCTTGGCGACGTTGACGATGCCCTGCGCGTCGAGGATCGTCAACGCGGCGAGCAGGCAGGTGCCCACCGCCACGCTCGAGAGCGTCAGGGCCAGGTACGCCAGGCCGAACGCCACGATCAGGGCGAGCCTGGGCTGCGCGCCGGCGAGCACGCCGATGATGCCCGCGAGGGTGGCGATCCCGGCGAGCGCGACGGGCAGCGGATTCTCGAGCCGCGCAGCCACGCCGGCGGCTCAGGTCGCGCTGGGCTCGCGCACGCCGGACTCTCCCTCGCGGGAGGCGTAGTAGTAGCCGGCGCCGCGCTGCCGCTCAACCCCGATGAGCGCCACCCCGGCGGGCTCGAGGTCATGCTGGCTGAGAATCTCGCCGAGGTCGGCGAGCTTGGGAAGCTTGCTCTTGCCGACCCGCACGACCACCACGATGTCGCCGACCTGCTGGGCGAGCGGCAGGGCGTCGACGACCTCGGTCAACGGGGGCGAGTCCACGACGACGAAGTCGGCGAGGGCCTCGGCCTCCGAGACGAGCTGGCGGGCTGTCGGCAGCGAGAGGCGGTCGGCGCTCTCGATGCCGGGCCGGTCGACGAGCAGCAGTTGGAGGTCGGGCCCGTAGGCCTCGGTGGAGATCAGCGCGTCCTCGAGCGAGACCTGGCGGATCAGCACGCTCGCGATCCCGAAGCGCGGCTTGCATCCGAGCGCCGGGCCGATGGTCGGCTTGTGCATGTCGGCCTCGATGAGGATGACGCGGTTGCCAGCCTGGACCAGGGAGTAGGCGAGGTTGATCGCCGTCGTGGACTTCCCCTCGCCCGGCGACGAGCCGGTCACCAGCACCGAACGGGAGCGGAAGTCGTCGCTGCGCGAGGCGGCGAGCGTCGCCCTCAGCGTCCGGTAGGAGTCGAGCGCGGCGCCCGACAGGCGCCGCGGCTCGAGCGCTCCGCTCCCGCGCGTGCCCGACTCGAGCGGGACGCGGGCGAGGATCGGGACCCGGTACAGGCTGCGGAGCTGCTCCTCGCTGCGGAGGCGGGGGTCGAGCGCCTGGGCGGCGAAGGCCGCGCCGACGCCGAGGATCAGCCCGGCGATGATCGCCGCCGCCAGCGTCAGCTTGGGCCTCGGCGACGAGGCGCTCACCGGCACGTCGGCCTTGACGATCTGGCTCAGGGTCGGGTCGGGGACACCACGCAGCGCCTCCAGCGCGGCGAGGCGGCCGGCGAGGCTGCCCGCGCCCTGACGCTCGCTCTGCGGCAGCGCCTGCAGCCGGTTGCGCAGCAGCGGGATGGCCTGGTCGAGCTGCTTGCGGAGCTGGGCCGTCCGGTCGGCGACCGTCGCCTGCGCGAACGCGTTGGCCAGCGCGGCGGCGCGCTGCGGGTCCTCGGATTTGGCGATGATCGTGACGATCGACGACTGCGCCACCGGCTCGGCGGTGACGTCGCCGAGCAGGTCCCGCGCCGGCTGGTCGAGGTGCAGCTGGTCGACGACGCGCTGCGCGACGGCGGTCGTGGTGATGAAGCGGGCGGCCGTCGAGACGTCGCGCGTCGGGTCGTTGGAGTCCTGGATCAGGCCGAGCCCGGCGGTCGTCTGGTCGCCCTGGGAGACCGGGGTCACGAGCATGTCGGCGTGCGTCTCGTACGTCTTGGGCGTGACCGACAGGTAGGCCAGGGCGCCCGCGACGGCGACGACGGTGATCACCGCGACGATCCACCATCGCTCGCGCAGCGTCGTGATGTAGCGGGCGAGGCCCTCCTGCTCGGTGCGCGGGGCGAGCCATTCGCTCTCCCGCGCGGCGCCCGGGGCTGCTGACATGCGAGGCACTATGACAGCCGGTCAGGTCGCTCAGCGGCCGGCGCCGGGGCGGCGCTCGGAGCCGACGGCGTCGCGCTGGGAGGCCTGGACCTCGACGAGCCGGCCCTCGAGGTAGGTGACCCGCGTGCGGGCCGCCTCGATCGTCTCCTCGAGCTCGGCCTGGCGGGATCTGGCCTCGGACTGGGTCGCCACCAGCGTCCGCTCGGTGCGCTCGGCGTGGCGGCGGATCTGGTCGGCCTCGGCCTCCGCGGCGATCGCGCGCTCGCGCGCCTCGCCGAGCGCGTCGTTGAGCTCGGCGCGCACGCGGCGCAGCTCTGCCAGCTGGAGCTCGGCGCGTTGCGGATCGGGTGCGCCCGGGGTGGCGGGGCGCGATGCGGCCAGCGTCGCCTCTGCCTCGACGCGCTCGAGTCGTGCCGCGAGGTCCTCGGTCCGGGCCACCGCGTCATCGCGCTCGCGCTCGGCCTCCTCCTGGGCGAGCAGGACCTGGTCCAGGCGCGCCAGCAGCGCGACCTGCTCGTCGCGCGCCGAGGACAGGCTCTCCTCGGCCGCGCGCTCGAGCTGCGCCTTCTCGGCGGTGACCTCGGCGTGGGTGGTCTCGAGCCGGGCGGTGTGGGTCTCGAGCTCGTCGAGGCGGGAGAGGGTCTGGACGCGCTCTGCGGCGAGCTCGTTGGCGCGGGAGCGCAGCTCGGCGGCCTCCTGCCGGGCCTGCTCGTGCTGGGCGTGCAGGCCGCTGAGGTGCTCCCCGAGCTCGGTGAGCCGGTGCTCGAGCTCCTCGGCGCGGGTCTGGGAGGTGGTGCGCTCCCGGGCGGCCTGCTCGAGCTCGGTCCGGAGCTCGGCGAGCCGGGCCTGGAGCTGCTCGGCGAGCTGCGAGGCCTCCGCGCGGGCGGCCCGCTCGGCGCTCGCCTCCTCGCGTGCCTGTGCGAGTGCTCGCTCGGCCTGCTCGCGGGCGGCCTGCTGGGCGGTGGTCTGCTCGCGTGCGTTGCTCAGGTCGGATTCGAGGCTCTCGGCGGCCTCGCGGGCCTGCGTGAGCTCGCCCGCGATCGAGTCGGCGCGCTCGCGTGCCTGTGCGAGTGCTCGCTCGGCCTGCTCGCGGGCGGCCTGCTGGGCGGTGGTCTGCTCGCGTGCGTTGCTCAGGTCGGATTCGAGGCTCTCGGCGGCCTCGCGGGCCTGCGTGAGCTCGCCCGCGATCGAGTCGGCGCGCTCGCGTGCCTGTGCGAGCGCTCGCTCGGCCTGCTCGCGGGCGGCCTGCTGGGCGGTGGTCTGCTCGCGTGCGTTGCTCAGCTCGGATTCGAGGCTCTCGGCGGCCTCGCGGGCCTGCGTGAGCTCGCCCGCGATCGAGTCGGCGCGCTCGCGTGCCTGTGCGAGTGCTCGCTCGGCCTGCTCGCGGGCGGCCTGCTGGGCGGTGGTCTGCTCGCGTGCGTTGCTCAGCTCGGATTCGAGGCTCTCGGCGGCCTCGCGGGCCTGCGTGAGCTCGCCCGCGATCGAGTCGGCGCGCTCGCGTGCCTGTGCGAGCGCCGACTCGAGCGCGGGCACGCGGCGTGCGGTCAGCTCGGCCTGCTCGCGGCTGGCCTCCAGCGCCTCCTCGGCCTCGCGGGCGCGCTGTTGCTCGGCGAGGGTCTGCTCGCGGGCGGCCTCGAGCGCCCGCTCGGCCTCCTGGGCGCGCTGCTCCTCCTTCGCCGCGCGCTCGCGGACATGCCCGAGGCCGTGCTCGAGGCGTTCGGCGTGGGCGGTGACCTCGGCGCGGGTGGTCTCGAGCTCGTCGAGGCGGGAGAGGGTCCGGGTGCGCTCCGCGGCGAGCTCGTCGGCGCGGGAGCGCAGCTCGGCGGCCTCCTGCCGGGCCTGCTCGTGCTGGGCGTGCAGGCCGCTGAGGTGCTCCTGGAGCTCGGTGAGCTGGTGCTCGAGCTCCTCGGCGCGGGCGGCGGCGCCCTCGCCCGCAAGCGTCTCCAGGCTCTCCTGAGCCGCGGCGAGCTCGTCCTCGCGCCGGGCGAGCCTCTCGGTCACCGTGGCGACGCGCTGCTCGAGCTCCTCCACCGCGGCGTCCGCGCGGTCGGCGCGCTGGAGCGCCTGCCCGCGCTCGGCGAGCGCCTCGTCGGCGCGCACCTGGGCGGCGCTGCGCGCCTCGCCCATCGCGGCGACATGCCGCTCCGCGGCTCGCGCGCGCCGCAGCGCGGCGTCGAGAGCCGAGCCGGTCTGCTCGAGCTGCGCCGAGAGCTCCTCGCGCTGGCGGGCGATGCTCGTGCCCTCCTCCCGCAGCTCGCGGACCTGCTGGGTCAGGGCCGCCGTCTCGGACGTGAGCCGCCGGCGCTCCTCCTGGAGCTCCTGGCGGACGGCCGACAGCTCGTCCCGGACGCCCTCGAGCGCCTGCTCGAGCTGCATGCGGCGGGCGTCGAGCGCACGCTCGCGCTCGGCGGCGGAGCCCGCCTCGGCGGCACGGGCGCGGTGCAGCTCCTCGAGCGCGTCGGAGACCTCGTCGCGCTGGCGCCGGGCGGTCGCGAGGCGGCCGAGCAGCAGCGCGACCGTGTCACGCGCGAGCACCGCGCGGCGGGCGTGGCGCTCGCTCGTCTCGAGCAGCGAGCCCAGGTGGGCGGCCCTGGTCTCGGCGTCGCGGGCGCGCGACAGGGCGTGGCGCGCCCGCTCCTCCGCCTCGTCGGCACGGCGGACGGCGCTGACCACCTGGTCGGCCACCTCGTCGGTGCGGCGCTCGCGCAATGCGAGGCGGCGCCGGGTGGGCGCCGGGAGGTGGATCGCCGAGCCGTCGGCGAGCTCCAACGCAAAGCCCACCTCGGGGCCCTCGAGCAGAGCGGGGTCGGCTCGGAAGCTGGCCTGGAGGAAGTCCTCCGCGGTCGGGGGGACGGGCAGCGGCGCGAGCCGTCGCGACTCGCCGCCCGGGCCGATGACGACGAGCGCCTCGACATCGGCGGCGGCCGGGCCCGTGGCCTCCAGGCGGAGCAGCACCGCGTTCGACGAAGCGACGATCCCCTCGAACCTTCGCAGCACGAAGCGCTGAGGGCTCATCTCCACCACCACATGGTACGCATATACGGCCGCGTCAACAGGGATCTGAAGCGCGGGCGCCCGCTTGCGGCGCGCCCGCGCCCGGCGCGCCGGGCGCCGCGAGCACCGGGCGCGGGTCCGTCAGCGGCACCTGACCTTGCGCGGGGAGCGGTGCGCCGAGGTGCTGTGCCGGGCACTGCGGGCGCGGGCCTTCGAGCGGTGGCTCGACGACCGGGCGCGACGGCAGGACGCAGGGCGCTTGTGCTTCCTGATCACGGCGGCGTGGGCCCGCAGCTTGTAGCGCGGGTTGCTGCGGCCCTTGGCCTTGGCGGACTCGGGCTTCGACGAGGCGGTGCCGGCGTCGCCCGAATCAGCGGCCGGGGCGGGGCTGGACGCGGAAGCGGCGGTCGAGTCCGCCGACGAGGTCGGCGTGCTCGCTCCGGCGACGGTCGCGCCGGCCACCAGGCGGCCGGCGGCCACCGAGGGGTCGAGCCGGTCGCCGAGGGTGCCCGCGCAGGGCGAGTCGGCCTGGAGGCGGTAGTCGTGTGCGGCGCGGTCGACGTAGCGCGGCTCGCCGACGACGTTGGCGGTCGCGGTGTAGGCGGCGGAGTCGGCGATGTCGGCCCCGCCGTCGCGGCCGTAGACGCAGTTGCCCGTGACGACGTTGCCGGTGCCGATCGGGTTGCCCGACGGGTACCAGGACTCGACGTTGGAGCGGATCTGGGAGTACGTGATCACGTTGTTGGCGACGACGTTGTCGCTCGAGGCGACCCCGCCGGCGCCCGAGAAGATGACGCCCTCGCCGTTGCCGTCGATGACGTTGCCGGTCACCGTGGTGTGCTGCGCGTCCGGGTAGAGCTGGATGCCCCGGTCCACGTTTCCGTAGATGACGTTGCCGCGGATGACCACGTCGTTGCTGGCCGAGAGGTAGATGGCGTGGTCCTGGTTGGAGGAGGGGAGCTTGCCGCAGTCGTGGATGCGGCTGCTCTGGATGACGGTCCGGACGGCGCGACCCCACGTGTCCGAGCCGAGCTCGAAGCAGATCTCGGTGTGATCGTTCGTCACGTCGACGTGATCGAACGTCGTGTCGGCGGCATTGACGGTCGGGCTGGGCAGAAGCGACGCGTTCTTGCCGTTGATGTCCATGTCGGAGATCGTCACGAAGTCTGCTCCGCGGGCGATCCAGAGCCGGCCCACGAGGGTCGCCCGCTCGCCCGGGTAGGACTGCAGCGTCACCGGAGCGCCGGGCGCGCCGCCCTGGCTGACCTTCACGTCCTGGGTGTAGGTCCCCTCGTGCAGGCAGCCCGTCTCGCCCGGGGCGAGGGAGTCCGCCAGCCGCTGTGCGGTCGCGAACGGCGCGGCCTCCGTGCCGGGGGCGGCATCGGATCCCGTCGGCGCTGCGTACCTCGAGCAGCCGCCTGCGGCGTGCGCGGCGGGCGCGGCGGCCAGGAGGGCGAGGGCGGCGATGGGCGCGAGCGAAGCTCGCATGCGGATGCGGGGCATTGGCGGATGAACCTCTCGGTGCGATCCGGCCGGCCACCCAGCAGGTCCTTCGGTAGCCCGGCTGGCTCGGTGAGCCCCGTGGCTTTGCGTCCCGTCCTCGCGGACGGTTTGCCCTTTCGGGAGGCGCGACCTTCGTGTTTATGTGATGTCCCAGGTATCGACGGCGCGTACTGCGGGAGAAGCGCAGCGCCCCATCGCGGACACTTGTTGGAGGCGAGGCGTCGTCAGCCGTGTCCGACCCGCGGGAGCCGCAGACCCAGGAGCTCGGCCCGCGTCACGGCCCCCGTCGCGAGCAGCGCGAGCACGTACGCGCCGACCGCCAGAGTGCCGCCGAGCAGCCAGTCCGCCACGTCGAGCTGGTCGGTGCCGAAGGCGAGAAGCACACCGGCCATCGCGGCGCCCGCGACGGACGCCCGCACGAGGAGCCCGGCGAGCGGACGCAGCGGCAGCCCCAGCACCGTCCGGCACATCCACAGGTGGGCGGCCACGTACAGGCCGTAGGCGACGTCCGTGCTGATCGCGCCGCCGACCACCCCGATCCGCGGGATCAGCACGACCCCGATGGCCGCATCGACCAGGACCGTGACGATCGCCACCGGGACGCGCCGGCGCGCCTCGCCGGCGTAGTTGATGCTGATCGAGATCAGGGGGCCGATGCCCTGGAGGAACCCGAACGGGGCCAGCGCGGCGAGCACCGCGGCCGACCGGTGGTAGTCCGAGCCGAGCAGGAGCTCGACGATCGGCCGCGCCCAGACGACGGTCGGCACGATCAGGGCGAGCTGGAGGATCACGACCACGCGCAGGCCGGTCGCGAGCATCGCAGGGTCCTTCGCCTCGCCCTCGCTGCGCGCGTAGCGTGGCGCAATCCCGTCGGCGAGGGCGAAGCCCGGGTAGTGCAGGAACGTCAGCAGCCGCCCCGGCGCCTGGAAGACCCCGACGGCCGTCGGCCCGAGGAACGCGCCGACCAGCAGCACGTCGACCTGGCTGTAGAGCGTGAAGGCCCCGTCGATGATCAGCAGCGCGCCGGCATAGCCGGCGATCTGCCGGCCGAGCGCGAACGTGGTGCCCTGTCCCCGCAGCGTCGGCCTGCCGAGGAAGCGCAGGAGCACGGCGAGGCCGATCGCGAAGCCCACGACGTAGCCGATCGCCCGGCCCCAGGCCGCACCCGCCGTCCCGGCGCCGGCCAGGACCAGCGCGATGCTCGCGCCGACCTCGAGGACGCTCTCCAGCGCGACCACACGGAGGTTGACCTCGGCGCGGCCCATGGCGACCGCGGTGGTGCCGAGAAGGCCGAGCATCGTCTGGCCGACGACGGCGATCGCCACCGCCCGCAGCGGCCAGGCGAGGCCGGGGGTGCCGTACGCGGAGGCGATCGGACCGGCGAGCGCGAGCAGCGCGCCGCCGAATGCTCCCGCGACCGCGAGCTTGAGCCGGACAGCGTCGACGAACACCGAGCGGACGCGATCGAGGTCGTGTCGGTGTGCGGCCACGAGCCGTGCCGTCGCGTTGTTGATCCCGAAGTCCGCCGGGAGCAGCAGCAGTCCGCCGATGCTCACGGCCAGCGCGAACAGGCCGTAGCCACGCGGGTCCAGGGCTCGGACCAGGAACAGGGTGAGGACCGTCGTCAACGCGGCGGTCGTGAGCTGGGTCGCAAACGAGAGCGCCGCGTTGCGCGCCGGCGACCGCGGCGGCGGCGGGGTGGCCGCGCCGGTCACGTCGCGGTCGTCGGCGCGTTCGGCACCCCCACATCCTGACCCGGTGATCGGCGGCTGTGCGTCGAGGCGACCATCTAGGCTCCGCCGCCCGCGGTGCCTTCGGATCGCCACACCACGGCAGTGACGCCCCGGGCCGTGTCCGTCGTGGTCGACGGCCCGCACGCGGCCGCCTGGCAGCGGCGCGTGATCGACGAGGTGGCGGCCGCGGCCGACCTCGAGCTTGCGGAGATCCTCCACCGCTCCGCAGCACCCGAGCGCTGGCACCGTGTGTGGGCGGCCCACCGCCGCGCGGAGCGCCGTATCTTCGGCGGCCCGCCCGACCCGGCGACCCCCGTCCCGGCCCCGGAGCCGGAGGGCTCGGGCGCCTCCCGGCAGCTGGTGCTCTGGCTGTGCGAGGAACCGCCTGTGCCCGCTGACGTCACGGCGCTCGGCACCGATGTGCTGTGGCTGCGCCACGGCGACGGCGCGCGCCGCTCCGTCGTCGTGCGCCGTGCGGTCCACGCATCCGAGCCCTGCGTCGCGACCGAGGTCCGCCGCTCTCGCCCGGGCGTCGAGCACAGCGAGATCGTCGCCCGCAGCGCCGGGGGCGTCCGCCCGTACTCGCTGTGGAGGACCGAGGCCATGCTGCTGTGGCGCTGCGCCCGGCTGATCGTGGGCGTGGCCCGGGGAGCGGGGCCGGCCACAGGCGAGCCGGTCGCCGGCCCGGCGGCCGGAGGCGCTCCGGCGCTGCCGGTCTTCCTGGCGCGCAGCGCGGCGCGGTGGGCCGGCACCGTGGTGCGCCGGCTGCTCTTCCGGCGCCCGTGGCGCGTGCACGTCCGCCGCCGCGCGGCGGGCGTCGAGCCCACGGACGGCTGGACCGCGGATCGAGGGCCGGTGGCGTGGCGGGCCGGCCACGTGTACGCCGATCCGATGCTCTTCGAGCGCGACGGGCGCCACCACCTCTTCTGCGAGGACGTCCCGCCGGGCTCGGGACGCGGCGTCATCTCCCACGTCGAGCTCGCGGCGGGGGGCGCGACCTCGCCGCCCACGCCGGTGCTCGAGCGCGACCACCACCTGTCCTACCCGTTCGTCTTCGCCCACGACGGCGATGTCCTGATGATCCCCGAGTCCGCGGCTGCTCGCCGGGTCGAGCTGCTGCGGGCCGTCGACTTCCCGCGCGCGTGGACGCTCGAGGCGGTGCTGCTCGAGGACGTCGAGGCCGCGGACGCCACCGTGGCCGAGCACGCCGGGCTGCTGTGGATGTTCGTCGCGATCGCCGCGCCGGGGGCCAGCCTGCTCGAGGAGCTCCACGTCTTCTGGGCGGAGCGCCCCGCCGGTCCCTGGACGGCGCACGAGCGCAACCCCGTGGTCTGCGACGTCCGTCATGCCCGGCCGGCCGGGCCGCTCTTCCGCGAGGGCGGCCGCCTGATCCGGCCCGCGCAGGACGGCTCGAGGCGCTACGGGTGGGCCGTGTCGCTGCGCGAGGTGACCCGCCTGACCCCCGGCGAGTACGCCGAGCACGAGGTCGGGCGGCTCGATCCCGCCATCGTCCGCGGGGCGCGGGCGCTGCACGCCTACGCGCGCGACGGCGCCTACGAGGCGATCGACGTCCGCGTGCGCGTGCCACGGTGGTGGCCCGGCTCGCTCAGGCGCCGCTGGCGACCTGCTCGTAGAGATCGATGACGCGCGCGGCGGCCGCCTGGACGTCGGCGTGCTCGCGCACCCACGCGCGGGCCGCTGCGGTCTCAGCGGCTGCGGTCTCGGGGTCTCGAGCCAGCAGCGCGGCGATCGCGTCCGCCAGCGGCACGGCGTCGAGCGGGGCGCAGCGCGCGCCGGGGATGGCCCGTGCGAGCTCCGCCTGCCCGGGGATCTCGCTGGCGACGATCCCGGTGCCGGTGGCGGCGGCCTCCAGCAGCGAATAGGGCATGCCCTCCCGGCGGCTGGACGACACGAACACGTCGGCCGCCGTGTGGAGGGCGGCGACGTCGAGCGTCGGGGCGATGACCCGCACCCGGTGGGAGAGCCCGAGGGCGTCGGCCTGGCGACGGGCGTCCTCCCCGGCGACGGTCAGCACCGTCACCTCGAGCCCCCGGTCGGCGAGGATCCGGACGGCGTCGAGCAGCAGGTCGCCGCCCTTGAGCCTCCAGTCGCGGCCGAAGTGCAGCACGAGCGGGCCCGCCGGGTCGATCCCCAGTGCCGCCCGTGCCTCCGCGATCCCCTGCGCGTCCCGACGCGGGAAGCGCTCGGTGTCGATCGCGTTGAGCATCGCGATCGTCCGTCCGGCCGGGGCAAGGCGCCGCCGTGCCGCCGCCGCCAGGTGCGGGGCCACCGCGACGATGCGGTCCGCCCGGCGCCCGAGGAGCCCGAACTTGACGGCGTTGGCCAGGCGCGCCCGGGGGGTGGCCTGCAGGCCGGTGTGGAGGTGCCAGATGACCCCGGTGGGAGCGCGGCGCGTGGCGGCCGCGACGATCGCCGGCACGTCGAAGCCCGTGAAGTGCGTGTGCACGACGGCTGTGCCCTCGGCCGGCAACGCGGCCCGGAGCGCGCGGAGCAGCCCCCGGGCGCCGTCGTCGTCGGCGAAGTGCGCCGGCACGCCGGCGGACTCGAGCTCGGCGAGCCAGGGGCGGCCGCGGGAGACCGGCGAGAACACGGCCTCCAGGGTGTGCCCGCGCCTCGCCGCCTCGGCGGCGGTCGCGGTGAGCATCGGCACGAACGAGCCTGCGTAGGGACCGCCGTAGTCGGCGGCCTGCACGATATGCAGCAAGCCGCTCGCGCTCCCCACGATCTGAGCCTACCCTCTGCGGGGGGAGGCCCCGGGGGCTCAAGCCGGCCGGGGGAATGCCGATCATGCCGGGAGGAGGGCAATGTCGATCACGAGGCGCATCGGGATGGATCTGGTCTCCGTCGGCGGTGTCCGCGCCTCGCTCGAGGCCCGTGGAGACCGTTACCTTCATCGCGTGTACACCGAGACCGAGATCCGCGAGTGCACGACGCCGTCCGGCGTCGACCCCCGGCTGCTCGCCGCGCGCTTCGCGGCCAAGGAGGCCGTCGTGAAGGCGCTGCGGGTCCCCGGCGACGAGCCGGTCGCCTGGCGCTCGATCGAGGTCCGCGAGGCGGCGCGGGACGTTCTCGCCGTGCGGCTGGACGGCGAGGTGGAGGCCATCGCCGCGCGCGCCGGACTCGGTGGCTTCGCGGTGAGCGTCTCGGCGCACGGCGAGATGGCATCAGCGATCGTCACCTGTGAGGCATCGACATGAAGGACCGCATCCGCCGGATCCTGGCCGAGCACGCACGGCTGCCCGTCGACGTCGGCACGCTCGCCGACGACGCCGACCTCTACCAGGCCGGGATGACCTCGCACGCGAGCGTCAACGTCATGCTCGCGCTCGAGGACGCCTTCGACATCGAGTTCCCCGACCACATGCTCAAGCGCTCGGCGTTCGAGAGCGTCACGGCGATCGAGTCGGCGCTCTGCGAGCTCGAGGTCGACCGGGCCGCATGAGCGTCCTCGTCGATCGCGATCAGGAGTTCCTGGAGGGCATCCGACGGATCGGCTCCGACGTCGCCGCCGTCCACGCCGACGAGGTCGATCGCGATGCCCGCTTCCCGATCGAGTCGATCGAGGCGCTGCGCGCGCACGGCGCGCTCTCCGCCTTCGTGCCCACCGAGCTCGGCGGCGCGGGCGTCTCGCTCGAGGCCCTTGCGGCGGCGTGCTTCGAGCTCGGCCGCCGCTGCGGCGCGAGCGCGATGGTCTTCGCGATGCACCAGATCCAGGTGGTCAGCATCGTCCAGCACCTCGAGGGCTCGGCCTGGTTCGAGGGCTACCTGCGCCGCCTGGCCGCCGAGCAGCGGCTGATCGCCTCGGCGACCTCCGAGGTCGGCACGGGCGGCGACATGGGCACGTCGGTCGCCGCGGTCACGACGGTCGACGACGAGTCCTGCACGTTCGAGAAGCAGGCACCGACCGTCAGCTACGGCGAGCACGCCGACGACCTCTTCACGACGCTCCGGCGCGCCCCCGACGCCGAGGGGGGCGACCAGGTCGTCGTCCTGGCCCTGGGCGGCGACCAGCTCGACATGGAGCGCACCGGCACGTGGGACCCGCTGGGCATGCGCGGGACCTGCTCGCCCGGCTTCGTCGTGCGCGCCCACTTCGCGCCGGAGCAGGTGCTCGCGACGCCGTTCGCCCAGGTCGCCGCCGAGTCGATGGTCCCCGTCTCGCACATCCTCTGGTCCCATCTCTGGCTCGGCATCGCCACCGACGCCTTCGACCGGGCGCGCGCGTTCGTGCGCGCCTCGGCGAAGCGCAGGCCAGGGGAGCCGCTGCCCGCCGCCCTGCGCCTGTCGCACCTCATGAGCGAGCTCTCGATGCTGCGCGCCGAGGTCGCCTCGGCGCTGCGCGAGTACGTCGAGGCCGTCGAGGAGCCCGGCCGCGGGCGGCTGTCGACGATGGCGGCAGCGCTGCGGTTCAACAACCTCAAGATCGCGGCGTCCGAGCAGGCGCCGCGGGTCTGCCAGGGCGCGATGGGCGTCTGCGGCATCGTGGGGTTCAAGAACGACACGCCGTTCAGCGTCGGCCGCCACCTGCGCGACACGATGTCGGCCTGCCTCATGGTCGCCAACGAGCGCATCCACCAGACCAACGCGAGCCTGCTGCTGATCGCCAAGGAGGTGTGACCTTGGCCGACTACCGGCCGGCCACCCCCGAGCAGGCGGCGTTCCTGGACGAGCTGCTCGACGCCGGGCTGCTGGTGGCATCCGGCGTCCCGGGCGTCTACGGCCGCAGCATGGCGTTCGAGGAGGCGCTGCGCGGCTTCGAGGACCTCGTCGGCCGGGCCGCTCCGGAGGACCACGCCGAGATCCTGCGCTTCCCGCCCGTGCTGCCCCGCCGGCACCTGGAGGCCAGCGGCTACCTCAAGTCCTTTCCCCACCTCGCCGGCAGCGTCTTCTCGTTCGAGGGGGACGAGGCGCAGGCTGCCGAGCAGCAGGAGCGCGCCGAGCGCCACGAGGACTGGGGCGAGTTCCAGCAGATGACGGACCTCGTGCTGATGCCGGCGGCGTGCTACCCGGTCTACCCCGCGATCGCCGCCCGCGGGAGGCTTCCCCGCGGCGGCGTGACGGTCGACGCCGGCGGCGCGTACGTGTTCCGCCACGAGCCCGCCGGGGATCCGGCCCGCCTGCAGATGTTCCACCAGCGCGAGATGGTGCGCATGGGCGAGCCCGACGCCGTGGCGGCGTGGCGCGACCGCTGGCGCGATCGCGCCGTCGAGCTGCTGCGCGGCGTCGGCCTCGATGCCGGCTTCGCCGTGGCGAGCGACCCGTTCTTCGGGCGCGCGGGTCGCATGCTGGCCGCGAGTCAGCGCCAGCAGGAGCTGAAGTTCGAGATCCAGGTCATGATCGCCGGCCCGGAGCCGACCGCGGTCGCGTCGTTCAACTACCACCAGGACCACTTCGCCTCCGTCCACGGGATCGAGCTCCACGACGGGAGGCACGCCCACACCGCGTGCCTGGGTTTCGGCCTCGAGCGGGTCGTGCTCGCCCTCCTGCGGACCCACGGGCTCGACCCCGGCGCCTGGCCCGCGGAGGTGCGCGAGCAGCTCGGGAGGCGGTCGTGAGCCCCGCGACCGCCGGCGGGGTGAGCCTGCTCGGGCTCGACCCGGCGACCTACCGCCCGCACGAGATCCATGTCGGCGACCGCGCCTACACCGAGACCAACTGCTACACCGACATCCTGATCGAGCTCATCCACGCGCGCGGCGACGAGCCGCTGGCGGCGATGGGCTTCACGGTGCGGATGGACTTCGAGGGCGACCAGTGGACCTTCTTCAAGCCGCCGCCCGAGGACCTCGAGGCGCTGTTCGGCATCGACATCCACGAGATGCAGCCCTACCGGCCGCTGCCGCAACAGATCGCCGAGCAGATCGCCGCCGGCCGGACGATCATCGTCGACCTCGACTCCTGGTACCTGCCCGATACCGCCACGACGAGCTATCGCGCCGAGCACGTCAAGACCTCGGCGGTGATGGAGGCGATCGACGTCGAGGGCGAGCGCCTGCGCTACTTCCACAACGCGTCGCTGCACGAGCTCTCCGGCGAGGACTTCCGCGGTGCGCTGCGAACCGCCGGGGAGTGGCCCGGGGACGTCCTGCCGCCCTATTGCGAGCTGGTGCGGTTCGACGCCGGCCCGCGGTTGGAGGGCGATCGCCTCCGGGAGGTGGCGCGCGAGCTGCTGCGGGGCCATCTGGCCCGCAGGCCGCAGACCAACCCGTTCGACCGCTTCGGCGCGCGTCTCGACGAGGACCTGCCGGGGCTCCTGGAGGGTGACGCAGCCCGGTACCACGCCTACGCGTTTGCGACCGTGCGCATGGCCGGCGCGGCGTTCGAGATCTGCGCCTCGCACGTGGACTGGCTGCTCGGCGAGCGAGGCCGCGAGGCCTCCGAGGCGCTCGGTGCGATCGTCGCCGCCTCCAAGGCGATGTCGTTCAAGCTCGCCCGCCGCCGGCCGTTCGATCCGGCCGACGCCGTCGCGGGCATGTCGGCGGCGTGGCAGGAGGCGATGTCCGTGCTCGACCGCCAGGTCGGCTGAGGCGGCTGGACGGAGCCGCCCCGAGCACCGCCACGGCATGGGGACCACGCGGGAGCGCCGCCCGCGGGCCGGCGCGGCCGCCTTGCGGCGGGCCGGGCCGGGGGGGTCCACGTCCACCAATAGGTTTCCAGCGTGGGCATCGAGGTCGAGATCCGTGATTGGGAGGCCGCCTCGACGCTGCCCGGGGAGGCGACAGACGCGCTCGCGCTCGACGCGCTGGAGTGGCGTCCCGTCTCGCCTCCGCTCGGGGGGACCGGCGCACCGCCCGGTGTCGACGATCCGGACGCGTGCGACTGGTGGTTCCGGGCACGCTTCGACGCGGAGCCCGGAGCGGCGACGCTGCGGCTGGAGGGCGTCGCGACCGTGTGGGAGGCGCACCTCAACGGCACGCGCATCCTGGAGGGCGAGTCGATGTTCGTCGCGGGGGCGGCCGAGGTGTCCCTGGAGGCGCGCAACGACCTTGCGATCCGGTGCCTGGCGCTCGGGCCGCTGCTCGCCGAGCGCCGGAGGCCCCGGGCACGCTGGCGCACGCGCCTGGTCGCCGACGGGAACCTGCGCTGGTGGCGGACGAGCCTGGTCGGCCGCGCGCCCGGCCTCTCCCCGGTCGCGCCGATCGTCGGTCCCTGGCGACCGGTCCGCATCGAGCCGGCCGGGATGCCGACGGCCGGCGGTCTCCGGATCCTCGCGGGCCTCGATGGCGAGGACGGGGTCGTCGACGCCTCGATCGCCGCCGGGCGGCGCCTCGACGACGCGGAGCTGGCGCTCTCCGGACCGTCCGGGGAGCACCGGGCGCCGATGCGGCCGACGGCGACCGGCGCCGAGGGACGGCTGCGTGTGCCGGCGCCCGCCCGGTGGTGGCCCCACACGCACGGGCCCGTGGCCCTCCACGACGTGTCGCTGCTCGCCGCCGGCGAGGTGCTGGCCCACCGCCGGATCGGGTTCCGTGAGCTCGCGCCGGGTCCGGGATCGACGCGCGACGTGCTCGACGCCGGCCTGGACCTCCACGTCAACGGTGTGCGCGTCTTCGCCCGCGGCGCGCTGTGGACGCCGGTGCCCGCCGGCGAGCTGAGGGCCACGCTCGAGCGGGCCCGGGACGCGGGCATGAACATGGTCCGGATCCCGGGGACGATGGCCTACGAGAGCGACGAGTTCCACGACCTCTGCGACGAGCTCGGGATCCTCGTCTGGCAGGACTTCATGTTCGCCAACCTCGACTACCCGATCGCCGACGGGCGCTTCCGGGCGCTCGTGGAGCTGGAGGCCGCGCAGCTCACCGCGCGGCTGGCCCACCGCCCGAGCACCGCCGTGTGGTGCGGCAACAGCGAGATCGAGCAGCAGGTCGCGATGCTGGGCCTCGATCCCGGCGTCGGGCGTGGCGAGCTGTTCGGCGAGCTGCTGCCCGCGGCCGTCGAGGCATCGGGCAGCGATGCGACCTACGTCCCGTCGGCGCCGGTCGGCGGCGACATGCCGTTCCGGCCCGATCGCGGCGTGGCGCACTACTTCGGCGTCGGCGGCTACCGGCGCCCGCTCGAGGACGCGCGCCGCGCCGGCGTCCGCTTCGCGGCCGAGTGCCTCGCCCTCGCCAACGTCCCCGCGGCCGATCCGGGCTCGCGCACCGAGGGCGTGCCCCGCGACATCGGCGCCGATTGGGACTTCGCCGACGTCCGCGACCACTATCTCGAGCTCCTCTACGGGATCCCGGCCGCCGAGCTCGCCGCCGGCGAGCCCGAGCGCTACCTCGAGCTGTCCCGCGCGGTCAGCGGCGAGGTGATGGCCGAGGTCTTCGGGGAATGGCGCCGCCCTGGCTCGCCCTGCCGTGGCGGGCTGGTCCTGTGGCTGCGGGACCTCGTGGCGGGGTCGGGCTGGGGGGTCCTCGACTCCGGCGGGGCGCCGAAGCCGGTCTGGCACCACCTGCGCCGGGCCCTTGCGCCCGTCGCCGTGTGGACGATCGACGAGGGCCTGGGCGGCATCGCCGTCCACGTGGCCAACGACGGCCGCGAGGTCGTGCGCGCCCGCCTGCGCGTGGCGCTCTACCGGGACCTCGAGGTCGTCGTCGCCGAGGCCGCAGAGGAGCTCGAGCTGGCGCCCGGCGGCCACCACGAGCGCGACGTGGAGGGCCTGCTCGGTCGCTTCGTCGACGTGTCGTGGGCCTACCGCTTCGGCCCGCCGCAGCAGGACGTCGTCGTCGCCAGCCTCGAGCGCGACGCCGGCGGCGGGACGGAGCTGCTCGGGCAGGCGTTCCGCTTCCCGGTCGGCCGGCCCGCCGAGCGGCGTCGCGCCGACGAGCTCGGCCTCGAGGCGCGGCTCCTGGCGGGCGCGCCAGGCGTCCGGGCGCGCCTGCTCCTACGCTCCCGGAAGGTGGTGCACGGTCTTCGCATCCGGTCGGCCGGCCTCGTCGCCTCGGACGACGCGCTCTCCCTCGAGCCCGGGCACGAACGGGTGCTGTCGCTCGAGCCGTCCGGGGCGCGGGACGCCGCTCGCGCCGTCACGATCACGGCGGTCAACCTCGCCGGCCGCGTGGAGGTGGCTGCCGCGTGAGCGCCGGCGTCCCGCTCTACCTGCGGGCGTCCGGCGGCGCGGTGGCAGGGTTCTTCCACGAGCCCCCCGACGGCGTGCCGCGCCGCACCCCCGTCCTGCTCTGCCCGCCGTTCGGGTGGGACGACGTCTCGTGCTACCGCAGCCGCCGCCACTGGGCCGCCGAGGCCGCCGCGGCGGGCTTCCCGGCGTTGCGCATCGACCTCCCGGGGGCCGGCGACAGCGCTGGGAAGCCGGGCGACCCCGACCGTCTCGGCGCCTGGCGGGAGGCGGTCGCGAGCGCGGCGAGCTGGCTCGGCGGGCGGGCCGGAACGCCGCACGTGACCGGCGTCGGGATCGGGCTCGGAGGGCTCGTGGCGTGCCTGGCGGCCGCCGACGGCGCGCCGATCGGGGACCTCGTGCTGTGGGGGTCGCCTGCGCGCGGGCGCACCCTGCTGCGGGAGCTGCGCGCCTTCGCGGCGCTCAAGGGCGCCGAGTTCCCCGACCCGGAGGCGGTCGCGGGCCCGCCGACGCCCGACGGTGGCCTCGAGGTCGCCGGGTTCCTGCTCAGCGCCGAGACGATCGCGGCGCTGGAGGCCGTGGACCTCGCCGCGGACGCCGGCGCGACGCCGCGCCCACCGCGTGCGCTCGTGCTCGGCCGCGACGGCACGCGGCCCGACGAGCGGCTGCGCACCGCGCTCGAGGCGGCCGGCGCCGCCGTGACGGTCGGGCCCGGTGAGGGCTATGGCGAGATGATGGCCGGGCCGCAGTTCGCCCGGAGCCCCCGGTCGACGATCGCCGCGTCGATCGCCTGGCTCGCCGAGGCGCCGGAGCCGGGCGGCGAGGTCCCGCCGGCTGCGGGGGCGGTCGAGGCCGCTGGCGCGGCCGAGCTCGACGCCCCCGGCGGGGGGCGGGTGCGCGAGGCGCCGTTCCCGATCGAGACGGGGGGCGTCCGCCTCCACGGCGTGCTGTCCGAGCCGGTCGGTCACGAGGCGCTGCCGATCGCGCTGCTGCTCGTCAACGGCGGTGCGGTGCGCCACATCGGGCCGAGCCGCATGTGGGTCGAGGCGGCGCGGCGCTGGGCCGCCCGCGGCGTGCCGACGCTGCGGCTCGACATCGAGGGTCTCGGGGACTCCGACGGCGACGAGACCCGCTACGTCGACACCGACCGTCTCTACGACGTGGCGCTCGCGAGCCAGGTGATCGGCGCCGTCGATGCGCTCGAGGCCCGCGGCGTGGCCGAGCGCTTCGTCGTCGGCGGCCTCTGCGCCGGGGCGTTCTGGGCCTTTCACGCGCTGCACGACGATGCGCGCGTGCGCGCGGCGTTCATGGTCAACCTGTGGGCGTTCTTCTGGGACGACGACCTCCCGGGCGAGCGGCGCGCGCGCCGGGTGCGCGCGCTCTCGCGGACGTCGTCGTGGCGGCGCGTTCTCCGGGGCGAGGCCAGCATCCGGGAGGCCCGGGCGCTGCTGGGCTGGCTCGCCCGCACCCCGCTGGAGGCCCAGCGCCGCGCCGCGCGCAGGCGTGCCCGCCGGACCCGGATCGGCGACGCGCTCGACGACGTCTGCGCCGCAGGCAAGCACCCGGTGCTCGTGTTCTCCCGCGGCGAGCCGGTGCTCGAAGAGCTGCGCCGCGAGGGCATCCTCGACGGGCTCGACCGCTGGCCGGGGCTCGAGGTGCACGGCCTCCCGGCGCGTGACCACACCTTCCGCGCGCTCTGGCTGCAGGAACGCGTCCACGAGCTGCTCGATCGCACCGTCGCCGCCGAGGTGGCCGGCACGGTCCCGGCGCCGGGGTGACGGCTCGTGGTCACTGGTTCGGGCCCGCGGGGCGCCCGCTGCTGGGGTGGCTGAGCGCCGACGAGGCGACGGCCCGCTCCAGCGGCGTGGTGATCCTCCCGCCCGTCGGCTACCAGTACTGGAGCAGTTACCGGACGCTGCGCGTCCTGGCCGAGCGGCTGGCCGGCGACGGGCACGTGGTGCTGCGCGTCGACTACGACGGGACCGGCGACTCGGCCGGCGACCAGTGGGACGGCGAGCGTCTGGCGGGCTGGCGGCGCTCGGCGGTCCTCGCCGCGAGGGAGCTGGCCGCACTCGGCTGCGAGACGGTGAGCCTCGTCGGCGTGCGGCTCGGCGGCACGATCGCGCTGCTCGAGGCCGCCGGTCTGGGAGCGCGGTCGGTCGTGGCCTGGGCGCCGGCCACCAGCGGTCGCCGCCACCTCCGCGAGACGCGGCTGCTGTCCGCGCCGGTCCCGGAGGGGCGTGCTCCCCGCGGGCAGGAGGGCGCGATGGTGGCCGCCGGCACGGTGTTCACGTCGCCGACGCAGGACGCGCTCGCCGGGCTCGACCTGACGTCGCTCGACGAGCGGCCGGCGGCGCGCGTGCTGGTGGTCGAGGGCGACGCCGGCGCCTCGCGCAGGACGGTGCAGCGGTTGCGCGAGCTGGGCGCCGTGGTCGACCACGAGCTGCTCGCCGGCGGCGAGCTCGCGCTGGAGGAGCCGGCCGAGTACGCCACGGTGCCGGACGCGATCGTCGAGGCGGTCCGCTCCTGGATCGGCCCGGCCGCGGGCGGGCGCGTCGAGGTCGGCGCCGCGCGGGCGGCGACGCGCCTCGAGTGGGACGGTGCGGCGATCGAGGAGGAGGTGGTCGCGCTGGGCGACGCCGGCCTCATCGGCGTGCTCTCCAGGCCCTCCGGTGGCGCCGGCGACCGGCCCATCGCGGTGTTCGTCAACAGCGGCTCCGAGCCGCACATCGGTCCCGGCCGCGCCTGGGTCGAGTACGCGCGTGGCCTGGCCGCATCCGGCTGGCCGGCCCTCCGCGTGGACTTCAGCGGCTGGGGCGAGAGCCCGGATCGCGGCCACGCCCCGGGCCGCCCCTACGACGCTCATTGCGAGCGGGAGCTGCTCGAGATCGCCGCCGCGCTGCGCCCACTCGGCCACGAGCGGGTGGTTCCGGTCGGGCTCTGCGCAGGCGCCTGGGTGGCCCTGCGCGCCGCGCTGCGCGCGCCCCCGGCGGGTGTCGTGGCGCTCAACCCCCAGCTCTACTGGGTGCCCGGGGACCCGGTCGAGGCGACGATGGCCGAAACGCGCGCGCGTCGCGCGCGCGAGCGCGCGCGTGAGGCGCGGGGCGCGCGGTGGGGGTGGTGGACGCTCCTCGACCTCGCGGGCCGGCGCCCGTGGGCGGGCCGCTGGCTGGACGACCTGCGGGCCACGGGAGTGCCGATTCTGCTGCTGTTCGCGGAGGGCGACGACGGCCTCGAGTACCTGCGCGCGCGCATGGGACGGCGCCTGCGCCGGGCGACCCGGGCCAACGTCCGCGTCGAGGAGGTCGCCGAGATCGATCACTCGATGCACCGGACGTGGCTCCGCGGCCGGATCCTCGAGGCGGTCCGCGGCCAGCTCGAGCGGGTGGCGGCGGAAGCCGAGCTGTCCGATGGGTGACAATGAGAGGGCATTGTCGAACCCTGCTGCCCTCGCCCGCTCCACACAGGCCAACCTCGGCACGTGGAGACGTGGCGCGTTCCTCTCCGAGTACGACACGCGCCGGCTGCGGCCGCCCGAGGCCAGGATCCTCATCGACCACCGCGACGAGTTGCGCGGCCGCCTGCTCGAGCTTGGCCCGGGGGCGGGCCGGCTGACCTTCTACCTGCTCCGTCTGGGCTCCGAGGTCCACGGCATCGACCTCTCGCCCGCCATGATCGAGCACTGCCGGAGCACCCTGCCCGCCGGCGTCTTCCACCTCGGCGACTTCACCGACCTGAGCGGCTTCGAGGATGGCTCGCTGGCCGCGGTCCTGGCGCCGTGCAACGTCGTCGACGTGCTCGACGACGTTGCACGGCGGGCCCTGCTCGACGATCTGCACCGGGTGATCGAGCCCGGTGGCCTGCTCGTCATGTCCTCGCACAACCGCGGCTACGTCCCGTCGCTGCGCACCCCGTGGCGGCTCCGGATGCGCGACCCGCTGCGCTTCGGCTACGACCTCGTCAAGCTTCCGCGGCGCGTGCGCAACCGTCGCCGGCTGGTGGGGCTCGAGTCCGCCGGGGCCGACCACCAGATCGTCAACGACGGCGCCCACGACTTCTCGCTGCTGCACTACTTCATCGCCCGCGACGATCAGCAGTGCCAGCTCGAGCGCCACGGCTTCGACCTGCTGGAGTGCCTCGACCTCCGCGGCGAGCCGGTCGCCCCCGGGGCGGACGCGCCCGGCTGCGTCGAGCTCCACTACGTCGCGCGGCGGCGCGCCGACTCCTGACGGACGGTGGCGGCGACCGAGGCGAGGATGATCGCCGACGCGGCGAGCATCATCGGCGGCACGCGCTCGTCGAGGATCCCCCAGCCCAGGAGCACGGCGACCATCGGGTTGACGTACGCGTAGGTCGCCACCTGGGAGATCGGGGCGTTCTGCAGCAGCCAGGTGTACGAGCTGTAGGCGACCAGCGAGCCGATCACGACGAGGTAGGCGAGCGCCGCCAGCGAGCGTCCCGAGAACGCGGAGGGGTCGACCCGCCCGGACTCCCCCGCGGCGAGCCCGGCGGCGACCATCACGAGGCCGCCGAAGAGCATCTGCCAGCCCGTGGAGACGAGCGGGTCGCGCGGCAGCGCGACGCGCTGCGAGCCGAACGAGCCCAGGCCCCAGGATGCGGCCGCGGCAACGAGCACCAGCGATGGCACGAGCGGCACGCCGTGCGGGCGGTTGCCCGGCAGCAGCAGCAGCGCGACCCCGGCGAAGCCCACGGCGACGCCGGCGAGCGTCGACGCCGGCACCCTGTCGCGCCAGAGCGAGCGGTACACGACGATCCACAGCGGTATCGACGAGACGATGAGCGCCGCGAGGCCCGAGGGGACGTCCTGCTCGGCGAGCGTGACCAGGCCGTTGCCGCCGGCCGCCAGCAGCGTGCCGATGGCCGCGAGGCGCGCGAGCATGGCGCGGGGCTGGGCGATGCGCGCCAGGCCCGACCGCAGCGCGATCACGCCGAGCAGCGCGCCGCCGGCGACGACGAAGCGCACGCCCGCGCCGAGCAGCGCCGGGACCGTCTCGACCATGACCCGGATGGCGAGGTAGGTCGAGCCCCAGATGACGTAGACCGAGCCCAGCGCCGCCCACACCCGCAGGGAGGGTGCGGATGGGGCGGCGGCGGCAGGGCTCAACGCGCCGCGCTAGATGTGGGCGGCGCGGAAGCGGCCGAGGAAGCGGGGGGAGCGCTTCCGGGGGCGGTCGTCGGCGGGGGTGAGGCGGGCGGCGCGGACGCGCAGCACCTCCACCGCCTCGGCCGTGCGCTCGAACGGGTCGGCGACGACGCGGGCGTCGGAGAGGCCGATGGCGGCCACCGGACGGCCCTCGATCTCGGCGACGATGGCGCGGCCCTTGAGGGGGCGCGCGGAGTCGAGCGCCGCGAGGCGGCGCAGGGCCGCCTCGTCGGTCTCTCGGCCGGCGCGGAGGACCATGTCGTGCAGCTGGGTGTTCATGTCGGTCTCCATGCGAGTCAGGACGGTCGGGACGGAGACAGTGTGAGAGAGGAGTGGTGCAAGTGCAAACGATGGTTTGGCGCAGCTGCGATAAGCTGTCCTAATGCTCGACGTCCGTCGCCTGCGCGTGCTCAAGGAGGTCGCGGCGCGGGGCTCGTTCTCCGCCGCCGCCGAGTCGCTCGCCTACACGCAGTCCGCCGTCTCCCAGCAGATCGCCGCCCTCGAGCGCGAGGCCGGGACCACCCTCGTGGAGCGAGGCGCGCGCGGCGTCCGGCTCACCGACGCCGGCCGGGTCCTCGTCGGCCACACCGAGGCGATCCTCGCCCGCCTGGCCGATGCGGAGGCCGAGCTCGAGTCGCTCGCCGGGCTGCGCGGAGGGCGCCTGCGACTGGTGGCGTTCCCGAGCGCCGGGGCGTCGATCATGCCCGAGGCGATCGCACGGTTCCGCGAGCGCCATCCGGGCGTCGAGCTGACGCTCGCGCCGGCCGAGCCCGAGGATGCGGCCGCCCTGCTGCGCGCCGGCGACGCCGACGCCGGGCTGACGATCGAGACGACCTGGGAGGACCCGGGCGACGACGGGCTCGAGCGGACGTGGCTGCTCGACGACCCGATGTACGTCGTGCTCCCGGCCGGCCACGAGAAGGCCGAGAAGCGCTCGATCCGCATGCAGGACCTCGCCGACGAGGCGTGGATCCTCGGCTCGGCCGACGCCACGTGCCCCGACAGCCAGGTCCTGGTGCGCGCCTGCAACGCCGCAGGGTTCGAGCCGCGGATCGCGTTCCAGTCCGACGACTACAACGCCATCCAGGGGTTCATCGCGGCCGGCATGGGCGTCTGCCTCGTGCCCGACCTGGCGCTGACCACCGTCCGCGACGACGTCGTCATCCGCTCGCTGGGCAGCGGCGCCCCGATCCGCCGCATCCTCGCGATCACCGCCGCCACGGGCTACTGCTCGCCGGCCAGGCGGGCGATCCTCGACGTGCTGGTCGAGACGGCGGCCGACTGGACCGGTCGCCGGCAGGAGCTCGCGATCGCGGCCTGAGGCGGCTGCTGCTCGCCGCCGTCAGCCGGTGATCTCGGTGCGCAGCGCGCCGAGGCCGTCGGCGGCGATCTCGACCACGTCGCCGGGCTCGAGGAAGCGCTCGCCCTCGAGCGGACCGAGCTCGAGCAGGCAGCCGCGGGCGAGGGTCCCCGACCCGAGCACGTCGCCCGGGCGCAGTCGCGTGTCGCGGGCCGCATGGGCGACCAGGTCGTCCCAGCTGAAGTGCATCGCGGCGGCTCTTGTCCGCGTGACCTCGCGCCCGTTGACGGTGGCCCGGGCCTCGACGTCGAGGCGCCCCTCGCGCCACGGCAGCGCGTCGGGGGTGACGAGCCACGGCCCCAGCGAGGTCGCGAAGTCCTTGCCCTTGGCCGGGCCGAGCCCGACGGTCATCTCCGTGCGCTGGACGTCGCGGGCGCTCCAGTCGTTGAGCAACGTGAAGCCGGCGATCGCGCCGTCGGCGCCGATGACGGCGGCGATCTCGAGCTCGAAGTCGAGCATCCGCGTCGCCGGCGGCCGGCGCACCGGCGCGCCGGGTCCGAGGATCGACGCCGGGTTGGAGAAGTAGAAGACGGGGGCCTCATACCAGGCGGCCGGGATGTCGCCGCCGCGCATGCGCCAGCCGGCCGCGACGTGCTCCTCGAAGGCGAAGAAGTCGCGAACGCTGGGCGGGTCGGGAACCGGCGCCAGCAGCGCGACCTCGGCGAGCGGGTGCTCGCCACCCGTGTCGGCGTGGCCCTCGCCCGCGAGCCACGCGAGCATGTCGGGGGCCTCCTGGACGACGACGGTCCCGCCCTCGAGGCGGCCCAGCGCGGGGGGCTCGCCGCCGGCGCGGAAGGTGACCAGGCGCACGCGGGTGAGGTTAGTCGCGCCGACCGCGGGGCATGACGAGCCCATGTCCGGAGGCGTGTTCCTTGCAGCCATCGTCGTCGTGGGATTGCTGGTCCTGACGATCGTCCTCAGCCCGTTCTTCATCATTCCCGCGCTCGTCGTGGCCGGCGTCGCGCTGTTCGCGTCGCCGATCCTCGCGTCGATCGCCGGCGCCGGGCGCGGCCGGTCCGCCGAGATGCCGACGACACGCGAGGCCTCCTACGAGCCGGTCGACCAACCGCAGGACCGTCAGGTCTGAGCGTCGACGGCGGGCTTGTCCGGGGGCGCCGCGCGGTCTACTGTCGCGTGGAGGCAGTTCACGCCACCAGAGGAGCACCATGGCCTTCATCCGCATGTTCGACAACCCCGGCGTCACGCAGGAGCAGTACGACGCCAGCAGCCAGCAGGTCGGCGCCAGCGCGGACAACATGCCCGAGGGCGGCATCCTGCACGTCGCCGGCCCGGGCCCGGGCGGCGGCTGGCGCGTGCTCGAGATCTGGGAGTCCGAGGAGGCGGCGCAGCGCTTCGACGAGGAGCGCGTCGAGCCCGTCCTGCGCAGCGCTGGCATCCAGCGGCCGGCTCCCGAGACCTGGCCGGTGCACAACCTGATCGTCCGCTCCTGAGCCGCCGCGGCGAGCCGGGCGTCCGAGGCCCGGCTCCCGGGCTGCCAGAGGCCGTCGTCGCCCACGGGCTCGCACGCCGCCAGCCGCGCTGGTCCCTGCGCGTCGGCGTCGCCGTCACGCGGCGGCTCGCATCTGCACGAGGCTCCAGCAGGTCTCGAGCGCCTGCTCGATCGTGGGCCAGCTGAGGTTCTCCGGCGTGTCGGTCGGCCAGTGGTAGTTGGCCGGGAAGCGCGCCTCGTCCACGGCGCACAGCGTTGCCGTGCGGTAGCCCGCGCGCAGGGAGATCAGGCCGTCGGTCGCCGCCACCGTGCTCAGCCCGCGCCCGGGCTCGACGCCGGCGCGGCGTGCCGCCGCGACCAGGGCGCCCTTGAGCTCCGGCGTGTAGGGGCGCATGCGCAGCATGCCCTCGGCCTCGAGCACGTGGAGCTCCGGCGAGCCGACGCACTCCAGGCACACGACATCCGTGCGCTCGGGATCGAGCGCCTGCAGGTGCCGGGCGGCGAAGCCCCGCATGCCCTCCATGAACGACTCCTCCGAGCCGGTGGAGACCAGCAGCACGCGCACCCCCTCGAGCGGGGCGTCGCGCAGGCGCCGCGCCAGCGCGAGGACGACGGCGACGGCGCTGAGGTTGTCGTTGGCGCCGGGCACCGCGCCGCGGCGGCCGATGTCGGCCATCGCGGCGGTGGCTCCGGCGGCGAGCGCGAGGCCGGCCCGGCGCAGCCGGCCAGCGCCGGTCGCCGCGCCGAGGGCGACGAGCAGCGGACCGAGCCAGACCGCGTACATGATCGGGATCGTCTGTGTCGAGCGCTCGTGCAGGCGGCCGAGGTAGCGCGGGCCGATGCTCGGAAGGAACGGGTGGAAGACCAGCCCGCTGTGCGCCGCGTCGTGGTGGGCCACGAAGACCAGGGTGTCCGTGGCCCGGGGGTCCCCCGCCTCGGCGATCACGTTGGCCGTCTGCCGCCGCTGGAGCGGGCGGCGAAACCACATCCGCCCGCCGCCGACGTCGTCGGCGATGGCCGCCGCGCCGGCGGCGCCGGCGAGCGCGGCCGCCAGCCGCCGCCACGCCGAACGGGGGCGCCGGCCGAGCCAGCCCGCCGCCAGCGCCGCGGCGGCGTTGGGCAGCCCGAGCGGCCACCAGTACCCGCCGTGGGCGCGCTCGGTCTCGATCCGCGCGTCCAGCCCCAGCTCGCGAAGCCGGGCGACGATCCACGCGGCCGCCGCGTGCTCGCCGGCCGACGCGGACGGCCGCTCGATCGACGCCAGGTGCGCGACGGCGGCGCGCATCGCGTCGAGCTCGGCGTCGGGGCGGTGCGTGGCGGTCCGCGGCACGCACCCGAGTCTTCCAGGCCGTCGCGCGGCCGGCGGATGCCCGCGGCGCCCGACGCAGGATCCGAAAAGCGGTGCATAGACAGCCGCGCCGGAGGGAACCCCCACCGGCGTGACCCCCGCCGGCTCGCTCCTGCTCGTCGACGTCGCGCCCGACGGCCTGCGCCTCGTCCCCGCCGCGCCGCTCGGCCGCTGGGCCATGCGAACCCTGCGGGAGACGCTGCGCTCGGCGGATCCGGACGCCCCCGTCACGCTCGACCTCACCTCGGCGCCGGTGAGCGATCCCGCCCACGTCGCGGCGGTGCTCTGGACCGCCCGCCAGGCCGCCGACCGCGGCCTGCCCCTCGAGATCGTGGCGGGGGACATGGTCAGCGCGGAGCTGCTGGCGTTCAGCGGGGTCGATGCTCGCGTGCGCATCGACACCGGCGCGCGCCGGTTGGCCGAAGACGGTCCCGCCGCGCCCGCCGCGCGGCGCCGCATCTCCTAGCCGGAGGTTTCCCGGCCGCCTCCCGCGCGCGGGCTCGACGCCTGCGCCGTGGCCTGCGCGCGCCGCCGCTTCGGCCGCGGGCGCAGCGCGGCCAGCTCGTCCGCGAGCCAGCCGATCAGCCTCCACACGTCCGGGATCTGCTCGCGGTCGGCCACGATCCCGAAGTCGAGGCTCCCGCAGTAGCTCATCACCGTGATGTTCAGGCCCATGCCGTCGGTGATCACCGAGACGGGGTGGTTGGCGACGAGCCGTGCTCCCGCGCAGTAGAGGGGGACCTGCGGGCCCGGGACGTTGGAGATCACCAGGTTCCAGGTGGGACGGCCGGCCCGGCTGGTCGAGAGGCGGAAGGTCAGCTTGGCCGCGCGGGCAAAGACGGCGGGCGGGATGAAGTGGTTGGCGTCCTGGAGCAGGCCGGCGGGCAGAGCGCGGTGGCGCTGCTTCATGTCGCCCATCGCCTCGTGCGTGCGATGCAGCCGTTCGACGGGGTCGGAGACCTCGCAGTGAAGCGGCGCGCTCATCAGCAGGATCCGGTTGCCGTACGTGCCGATCTGCTCGCCCGTGCGCACGGAGACCGGGACCTGCGCGACGAGCGGGGAGGCGGGAAGCGCGTCGTGCTCGACCAGCCACCGGCGCACCGCGCCCGCGCAGATCGACACCACCACGTCGTTGACGGTGCAGCCGTGGGCGTTCTTGACCGCCTTGACGTCGTCGAGCGGAAGGCTCCCGAAGGCGAAGCGGCGGTGCGCAGAGATGCGCCCGTTGAACGGCGTCCTCGGCGCCGTGAGCCTCCGGCCGGCGCGCACGGGGATCTCGCGGCCCGCCATGCGGGCGGTGCGCCCGGCGAGGCGGCCGACGAGACCCGCTCCCGGCAGCGCGCCGAAGGGCGTGTCGTCGAGGTTGGGGACCGCGGACGGCAGCGCGCGGAGCGCGCGCAGCGGGTAGCGCGGCACGCCGAGGACGCCCCGCGCGAGCATCGCCATCGCCGATGGCGAGGTCTCGGCCTCGCCCCGCCACTCGGGGACCGCGGGGAGCCTGGGCGCGTCGGGGCCGAGGTCGAGCAGCAGGCCCATGATCTCGGCGCCGGACAAGCCGTCGATCAGCGCGTGGTGGATCTTGGTCAGCATCGCCACGTGGCCGGAGCGCAGGCCGTGGACCAGGTAGAGCTCCCAGAGCGGCCGCGCGCGGTCCAGCGGTCGCGACACGATCCGGGCGACCTGCTCCGCCAGCTGCCGGTCGTCGCCCGGGTCCGGCAGGGCGAGCTCGCGCACGTGGAAGTCGAGGTCGAACTCGACGTCGTCGACCCAGTAGGGGTAGTCGAGCCCGAGCGGGACCTCGGCGAGCCGCCAGCGCAGCGGCGGCAGCAGCGGCACCCGCTCGGCGAGCAGCGCCTGGATGTCGTCGCCGGTGAGCTCGCCGCGCTCGGTGCTCGACGGGTCGAGGATCGCGAGGCCCGCGACGTGACCGGTCTGGCGGGCGCTCTCGAGCGCCAGGAACTGGACGTCCAGGCTGCTCAGCTGCCGCATGCGGGTCTCCTCGTCCCGGGCACTGCGGGCATTCCATCACGACCGGGACCGGCGCGGCGCAGGCCGAGTCTGGGCTACCGTTGTCGGTTCGTCAGCTTCTCCAAGGATGGTCGCCGTGTCGCCTGTGTCCCGTCTCGTCCGCCGTTGCGCGCTGATCGCCGCCGTCTCCGGCTCCGCGCTCGCCCCCGCCGCCGCGTCCGCCGCGCAGGGCGACCCGCTCGGCATCGCCTGCACCACCCGGCTCGACGCCGCGAGCGTCCGCTTCTGCGAAGGGACCTCGCTGATCACGGCCTCCGACGGCCAGAAGATCCTCGACGTCAACGTCACGCTGCCCGCGTATCCGGCGCCGGGCCCCGACGGCAACTACCCGCTCGTCATCGTCGCCCACGGCTGGGGCGGCCAGAAGAAGGCCTTCGACGCCCGCGAGGCGCCCTACATCCCCAGCGCGAAGGAGTGGGCGCTGCGCGGCTACGCGGTCCTCAACGTCACCGACCGCGGGTTCAACGGGTCCTGCGGCTCGCCACAGGTCCGCCTGGCCAACCCGGTCGACTGCCTCCAGGGCTTCATCCGCCTCGACGACACCCGCTATGAGATCCGCGACGTGCAGGAGCTGGCCGGGCGCCTCGCCGACCAGGGCTGGATCGACCCGCAGCGCATCGGCGCGGTGGGCGAGTCCTACGGCGGCGGCCTCTCGCTCATGCTGGGCACGCTCAAGGACCGGATCATGCGGACCGACGGCACGCTCGCGCCGTGGACGAGCCCGAATGGGAAGCCGATGCGCGTCGCGGGCGCCGTCCCGGCGATCCCGTGGTCGTCGCTGGTCTCGTCGCTGATGCCCAACGGCCGCGACCTGGACTATGCGCTCACCGCACCCGGGGCGCTGGGCTCCCCGATCGGCGTGGAGAAGCAGTCGTTCGTCTCGGGCCTGTACCTGACCGGCCAGGCCAGCGGCGCCTACGCACCGCCCGGCACGGCCGACGCCGACCTCTCGGGCTGGTTCTCGCGCATCAACGCCGGGGAGCCCTACGACGGCGACCCGACCGTCGCGGACATCCTCGCGAGCTTCACGAACTACCGCAGCGCATGGTCGCTGCTGGCGGGGGCGACCAAGGCGGGCGCCGACGGCGAGGCGCCCGCGCCGATGCTCATCTCCAACGGGTTCACCGACGACCTCTTCCCGGTCGACGAGGCGCTGCGCTACTACAACCTCGCGCTGGCCCGCTTCCCACAGACGCCGATCTCGCTGTCGTTCATGGACTACGGCCATCAGCGCGGTCAGAACAAGGCCGCCGACACGGCCGACCTCTACGACCGCACCGTCGCCTGGATCGACTTCCACGTTCGCGGGACCGGGCCGGATCCCGGCCGCTATGTCGCCGTGCGCACCCAGACCTGCCCGTCCAGCGCGGCGTCCGCCACGTTCGGGGCCCCCACCTGGGGCGCGATCCATCCCGGTCAGCTCGCTTGGAGCGCAGACCAGGACCAGACGATCGCCTCCAGCGGCGGTGGCAACCCGCAGAACGGCAACGCGTTCGACCCGATCACCGGACCGGGGGCGTGCGCGACGGTCAGCTCGGCCAGCGAGCCGGGCGGGGCGATCTACACGCTGCCGGCCGCCACGGGCGCCGGCTACACGATGGTCGGCGCCCCGACCGTCACCGCGCAGCTGACGGTCACGGGGGCGTTCCCCGCGATCGCCGAGCGCCTGCTCGATGTCGCGCCGGACGGCACGCGGACCCTGGTGGCCCGCGGGGTGTACCGCCCCGACGCCACCGGCCTGCAGGTCTTCCAGCTGCACCCGGGCGCCTGGCACTTCGCCGCCGGGCACCGTCCCGAGCTGCAGCTGCTCGCCCAGGACACGCCCTACGTGCGCCCGTCGAACGGCAAGTTCTCGATCGCGGTCTCCGGGCTGCGCCTGCGGCTGCCGACCATCGAGACCTCCGGCAACGGCATCCAGGACGCCGGTAGCGAGCCGCTGCCGATCCCGGTGGGTGCGACCCCGGCGCCCGGCGCGCCGAAGACGACCACGGCCGGTGGCCCGTACGGCGGCGGCTCGGCCCCGCCCGGGAGCGGCAAGGTCACCGCCAGCTCGTCGAAGAACCCGCCTCGCCACCCGGCGAAGATCTCCGTCCTGCGCGCGGGCGCCCGTCACGGCCGGCTCGACGTGCTCGCCCGGATCACCAGCCGCGCCACCGGCAGCCTCGGCGTGCAGTACCGCGCCGCCGGGAGGACGATCCGCTTCACGGTGCCGATCGCCAGCGCGGCGGCGAGCGGTCCACGGGCCCATGCGGCGATGCGGATGGTCCGCATCGAGCACCCGCTCAGCGGCGCCCAGGCGCGGAAGGGCACAGGGATCGTGACGATCGACTACGCAGGCAACGATCGCGTCCGGCCCGACCGGGTGCGGCTGCGGGCGGCGAAGCGCAAGGCGCTGCTGCGGCGCCGCACGGCAAGGATCCGCAGCGGCCATCTCCAGGTCTCGGGCACGATCAGCCGGCACGCCCACGGCGTCGTCCGGATCCGGCTCGGCTACGACCGGCCGGATGCGTCGGTGCGCTTCCGGCACTACCACGCGAGGATCCACAAGGGCCGCTGGTCCATCGATCGGACGCTGCCCGCCGAGGCGCGCGGCGTCGGCGAGCTCTCGATCCAGTTCACCGGCTACCTGCCCGGCCGGATCCGCGGCGAGCAGAACGCCAAGCAGGTCGGCGGCTGAAGTTCCGGGGCGCCGCGCTCGCTGGTACGTTGCCCGGCGTGGTGCCACCGGTGTCTGACCGCGCGCACGCGGCTGCTGGACCCCCGAGCATCGAGCGCCACGACACGCCCGACGCGATCGCGGCGGAGTGGGATGCGCTCGCCGATCGGGTGGCCGCGCCACCGTGGCTGCGCCCGGGTTGGCTGCGGGCCTGGTGGCCGGCGTTCGGCCGTGGACGCCTGGAGGTGCTGGCCGTGCGGCGCGACGGTGCGCTGGCGGCGGTCGCCCCCGTGCATCGCCGTCGTGGCGTCCTCTCGTCCACGACGAACTGGCACTCGCCGGGGTACGGGATCGTCGCCGGGGACGCGGCCGCGCGGGCGGCGCTCGCCGGCGCGCTGCTGGAGCGCCGTCCGCGACGGCTGGCCCTGCACTTCCTCGATCCCGACTCGGGCGACGTGCACGCCTGCGCAGCGGCGGCACGTGACGCCGGCTACCGCGTCCGCACGCGGGTCGAGATGCGCTCGCCCTACATCCCGACGGTCGGAGATCTCGAGGCGTACGTGCGCCAGCAGCGCCAGGGGCGCAAGGTCCTCAAGGAGCTGCGCCGCCAGCGCCGCCGGGTGGAGCGGGAGAACGATCAGCCGCTGCGGCTGCGCATCGAGCCTCGCGGGCAGCCGCTCGACGAAGCGCTCGCGGCGATGCTCGAGCTCGAGGGCTCCGGCTGGAAGCACCGCCGCCGCTCGGCGATCCGCTCGCGGGAGGAAACGCGCCGGTTCTACGAGGACGTGGCGCGGTGGGCGGCCGGCCGCGGAACGTTGCGGCTCGCGTTCCTGGACGTCGGCTCGACCCCGGTGGCGGTCGACTTCCTGCTCGAGGAGGCCGGTGCCCTGCACGACCTCAAGGGTGGCTACGCAGAGGAGTTCCGCGCCTACGGGCCGGGGAAGATCCTGCTTCAGGAGCTTCTGCAAATGGCCTTCGACGGACCATGCGACAGCCTGGAGCTGCTCGGCTCGGCCGAGCCCTACAAGCTCCAGTGGACCGATCGCGTCCGCGAGCGCGTCCTGCTCCAGGCGTTCGCCCCGACCCCGTCCGGCCTGCTCGACGACCTCGCCCACCGCCACGGCCGGCCGATGGCCAAGCGGGCGATCGAGCTCGCTCGTCGCGCTCGCGGCTAGCCGAGCCGGCGCCAGACGAGCTCGGCCAGCTCCTCGCGCAGCTCGTCGTGGGCCCGGGTGCCGTCGAGGCGCACGACGTCGAGGTGCTGGTGCTCCTCGCGGTAGAGCTGGACCTGCCGGGCCAGCTCGGCCGGCGACCAGCGGTCGTCCTTGCGTGCGAGCGAGACCTCGGCGGGAACGTCGAGGAAGACCGCCAGCGCAGGGGCGGGCGACAGGCGGCGGACGATCGCGCGCTGCAGGCGGAAGCGCGAGGCGTCGCCGTAGAGGAAGCGCAGGCGGACGAGCGAGTCGAGCACGTAGCGATCGAAGACGACCACCCGGCCGGCGCCCGCGACGCGGAGCGTCAGGCGGGCGTGGGCCCAGGCGTTCGCCACCGCCACGAGCATCGCCCAGGACGCGTTGACCGCGCGGCTGCGCTCGCGCAGCCGGGATCCCGGGTTCGGCACGATCCCGCCCGCGTCCGCCGCAGGCTCCTGCCTTCCGCGCAGCGCCGGCAGGACTCCCAGCAGCCGCTTCACCGGGCGGGCCAGCCGGGCGATCCACGCATCGGAGGCGAGGGGCGTCCAGACCACCTCCGCCTCGTGACCGAGTGCTGCCAGCAGCTCGGCCAGCGCCCGCGCCTGGGAGCTCTTGCCCGAGCCGTCGACACCCGAGAGCGCGATCACGCGGCGATGGCGCAGCCGCCAAGCGCGAAGCCGGGCGGACGCCAGCGGCCTGGAATCGGGGCGGCGGTCCTGGAGGGTCGCCGCGAGCCGCGCCAGCCCGTCGCCCCAGGCGGGCTCGCGCTCGGCGGCGCGGCGCCAGGCCGCCGGGTCCGCGGCGAGCGCCGCCTCCGCCCGCCGGCGGCGCTTGGCGCTGAGGGATGCACCGGCCTGCACGCGGGTGGCGAGGATGAGCAGCTGGTGCTCGGGGGCGGGAGCGACGAGGTGCGTGAAGCCGGGGATCGGCAGCGCCGCCGCGAAGAGGTCCTCGAGCTCGCGCTCGGGCAGGTTCCAGTCCGCGACGGGAACGAGGTCGACCGCGCGCGCAGCGCCGCCCGCGAAGCTGACCCACTCGCCATCGCGATGCAGGAAGCCCTCCTGGGCGAGCCGCGCCTCGACGGCGCGGTGGGCGGCCGGCCGTGCCAGGAGGTCGAGGTCGCGCCCCTCGGGAGGCGGCGAGCCGAACACGAGCACCGGCTCGGCGAGTGCTCCGTCGACGAGCTCGGCCGCGGTCATGGGTGCCTCCCGCCCGTCGCCGCCCCCCGCGCCTTGGCGAGCGAGACCGAGAACGGCCACGGGTCGCTGGTGGAGAAGACCGCGTGCACGGTGCCCCGCCGGGGGGCGAGCCCCGCCAGCGCCTCGTGCCGGCGGCCCTGCCGGAAGGCGTGGCCCAGCGCGCGGACGTCATCCTCCTCGACGCGGTAGCGCGTGCCGACCCGGGCGCGCCCCACCGACGGCGACCGCCCGAGCAGCAGGTCGGCCCAGATCGCGGGCAGGTTCTGGCCGGCGCCGATCGCCAGCCCGATCGATCCGTAGATCCGGGGGTTGAGGTCGATCGCGAACGCCTGCCCGGGGCGCGCGATGAACTGGACGCCGAACACGCCGCTCCAGCCGATCAGGCCCAGCAGTCGCGCGACGGCGCGCTCGCGGCCGGGATCCGGTTCCACCGTGGTGGCGAAGGAGGTGATCCCGCGGTCGGGCGGCCAGATCCTCGGCGAGACCTGGTGCGTCGCGCAGACGAGCTCCCCGCGCCAGGCGACGCCCCCGATCGCCGACAGCGTTCCCGGGACGAGGGCCTGGACCACCCATCGCCGGCCGGGCGCACCCTCCAGGACCTGTCGCAACGGGCCGATCCCGTCGACGCGCCGGACCTCGGTGGTGACGAGCCTTCCCTCGAGGGTCTGCTCGACCGACCGCAGCGGCTTCACGACGGCGGGGAAGGTCAGGTGCGCAGCGTGCGCGTCGAGATCGTCCGCGCCAACCTCCGTGGAGGAGGGGATGTCCAGGCCGGCCTCGGCTCCGAGACGATGGAAGTCCGACTTCGACGTGGCGAGGGCGAGCGCCTCCGGCGGGCTGGTGCCGACGGCCACGCCGGCGCCCATGAGGTGCTCGCGGCCGGTCAGGCAGCGCAGCGTGCCCTCGGTCGCGGGAAGCACGACGTCGACCCCGCGGCGCCTCGCGACGGCCGCCAGCTCCCGGGCATAGCGCTCGGGATCGCTGCCCTCGGGCGGTAGCATCGCGACGCTCTCGGCCCGACGCGAGCGGGCCGCGTAGGTGTCGTCGCGGGTGACCGCGACGTGGACCTCGTAGCCCCCGGCGTGAAGGCCCCGGACGGCTGCGAGGGACGCTGGGCTCTCGTCCGCCGCCAGCAGGACGCGGGGGGCGCTGGGCACAGGCGCAGGCTACTGTTCCTGGCCGTGGCGAATCCTCGAAGGCGGAAGGCGAGCGTCGTGACGCTCATCGACTTTCCGGCCGCCGCGGGAGGTGGAGCAGAGGTTCTCGCCCACCAGCTGACCGTCGGTCTCGATCCCGAGCGCTTCGACCGGACGCTCTGCGTCCTGCGCTGGAGGACGCTGCCGCTCGAGCATGCGGACATGGACGCCGCCGAGCGCGCGCTGTCCGACGCGGGCGTCCGCCTGCTCGCGCTCGAGCGCCGTTCCCGCTGGGACCTCGCAGCCTGGCGGCCGCTGATTCGCCTGCTCCGCAGCGGCGAGGTCGATCTCCTGCACTCCCACAAGTTCGGGCCGAACGTGTGGGGCGCGCTGCTGCGCATCCTGGCCGGCGTGCCCGTGTTCGTCGCGCACGAGCACACGTGGTCCTACGTGGGCAAGCCCCTGCGCCGGCTTCTGGACCGCCAGCTCATCGCCCGGGCCGCCGATGCCTTCGTCGCGGTGTCCTCGGAGGACCGGCGGCGGATGATCGCCGTCGAGCACGTGCCGGAGCGCCGGATCGAGCTGGTGCCCAACGGCATCCCGCAGCAGGCACCGCCCGCCGCCGCCGCTGCCGAGACCCGGGCCAGGCTGGGGATCGCGGCGGACGCCCCGGTGGTCGGGACGGTGGCGATCCTGCGCGCCCAGAAGACCATCGACGTCCTGATCCGCGCTGCCGCGCGGCTGCGCGACCTGCACCCCGGCCTGCGGGTCCTGATCGTCGGCGAGGGGCCGGAGCGCGAGCGGCTGCAGCGGCTCGTCGCCGAGCTCGGGCTGACCGACACCGTGACGCTGCTGGGCTTCCGGGTCGACATCCCCGACCTGCTCTGTGCGTTCGACGTCGCGGTGTCCTGCTCGGCGTTCGAGGGGAGCCCACTCGCGGTGCTGGAGTACATGGCCGCCGGCCTGCCGATCGTCGCCACCGCCGTGGGCGGCGTCCCCGACCTGATCGACGACGGTCGCCACGGCCTGCTCGTGCCGGCCGGCGACCCGGGTGCGCTGGCCGATGCCGTCCACCGGCTGCTGGCCGAGCCGGAGCTGTCCGGCCGGCTCGCGGCCGCCGCCCGCGAGCGGCAGGCACGCGAGTTCACGGTGCAGCGCACCACGCGGAGGGTGGAGGGGCTCTACGAGCGGCTGCTGACCCGTCGCGGACGCGGGCTGCGGGTCGAGCCCCTCGAAGGCGGGCTCGAGTCCGCGCGCGAGCGATGGACCGAGCTCGCGCAGGCATCGGAGAGCCCGTTCGCCACGTACGAGTGGGGCGAGGCGTGGTGGCGCACCTTTGGGGGGGATCGCGACCCGCTCGTCCTCGGCTGCCGCCGCGCGGACGGCAGGCTCGTCGCGATGCTGCCGCTCTACGTCGTGCGACGGGGCCCGTTGCGCGTGGCGCGCTTCATCGGCCATGGCCTGGCCGACGAGCTGGGGCCGGTGTGCGAACCCGACGAGCGGCCCGCAGCGCTCGCGGCCCTGCGCCGTGCGGCGGACGACGGCGTGCTGCCGGCAGACCTGGTCGTCGCCGAGCGGATCGTCGGCGACGACGGGGCCGAGCACGCCTTCGACGGCACGAGGCTCAACGTCGAGGCCAACCCCGCGGTGGCGACGGCGGGATTGACCTGGGAGGGCTTCCTCGCCTCGTCGAGCCGGAACTTCCGTGAGCAGGTCCGGCGCCGCGAGCGGGCACTGGCCCGCGATCGCCGCGTCGTCTACCGGCTCACCGACGACCCCGAGCGCCTCGACGACGACCTCTCGACGCTGTTCGGCCTGCACGAGCGCCGCTGGGGCCGGGACGGCTCGGGAGCGCTTGCGGGCCGGGCGGCCGAGTTCCACCGGCGCTTCGCGCGCGAGGCGCTCCGGCGCGGCTGGCTGCGGCTCTGGACGCTGGAGGTCGACGACGTCGCGGTGGCGGCCTGGTACGGGATGCGCTATGCCGGTCGCGAGTGGTACTACCAGTCCGGTCGCGATCCGGCATGGGACCGCAGCTCGATCGGATTCGTCCTGCTGGCGCACACCCTGCGCGCGGCGATGGAGGACGGAGTCTCCGAGTACCGCCTGCTCCGCGGCGATGAGAGCTACAAGAGCCGGTTCGCCACGCACGACCACCCGCTGGTCACCAGCGTTGCCGGTGCCAGCGCGATCGGGCGGGCGGCGGCGGCGGCCGTGCGCGCTCTCGGCCCCGGCCGCCCGCTGGTCCGCGCCGCGCTGAAGCGCGGCGCGGGGTGAGCAGGTGCGACGCTGGCGTCAGGGCTCGCGGCGCTCGACCCGCGGCGACACCGCGAGCCACCGCCTCAGCGTGCTGCGAACCACGCCGAGCGCCGGGCGCGGGGCCCCGGTCACCCCGATCAGCGCGCTGTCCCACGCGCTGCGCGAGTCGGCCCGCCAGTGGTAGAGGTAGATGCGCTCGATCGCGCGGACCTGGGCGCCGATGCGCAGCGCGCGGCGCACCGCCTTGGCCTGGAGCGCGAGCGTGTAGCGGCGGTTCTCGGACTGGCCGGCCTTGGGGTGCTTGCGCCGCACCCGCCGCAGGCCGCCGGTCTCGGTGATCCACACGGCGCCGCCGCACCAGCGGGCGAAGGCGGCCGTCTGCCCCCGGGTGCCGGGACGGCCGTTGGCCTCACGGTAGTTGTGCAGGCCGCACACGCCGGGTCGGGGGTCGTAGCGGCGGTAGGCCCTCGTCCACGAGCGGAGATTGCCGGAGTCCAGCAGCTCGACCGCGACGGTCTGGCAGCGGTCGTGGGCGCAGAGCCCGCGCAGCGTGCGGGCATAGGCGGCCACGAGCCGCTGGCGGTGGTAGGTCGGCTGGCTCGGGTGGTTGGCCTCGTTCCAGGTGCTGACGGAGTCGACGTGCGGATAGCGGTCGAGCAGCGCCGCCATCGCCCCGCGATAGCGGCGCGGGGTCGGCACGCGGTGCGACCCGTCGTCGGTCGGCGTGAACAGCACCGGCTGGCCGGCATCGGCGGCGGCGTCCATCCACCGGTCGAGGGCGGCCCGGCGGCCGTCGTCGTGCAGCGCGACGTCCCAGGCGCCGACCACGCGGGCGCCGGCAAAGCCGGTCTCGACGAGCCTGGGGTCGCGGAGGTTCGACGGCCGCTGGTCGGAGATGCCCACCCGCGGGACGCTCGCCACGGCGGGGCGGGCGGACAGCGCGAGCAGGGCGGCACCGAGCGACGCCACCAGGCCAAAACGCGAGATGACGGTCACGGCGAGGATGTCCCGAAAACCCGGGTGGGCATCGCGAGTTGCGCCAGGCATGGTGGGCGACGCCGCGGACGGACGGCGCGTTCCGGACGCCGGCGATCTGTCCCTGCAAGGGCGCGACCGCAGCCGCGCGCCCAGTGCGCAACCATCTGCGCATGGTCCCATCCGGTCCGCTCGCGCCGCGCCACGATCCCACCGAGCACGCCGGGGGGCGCGCGTGACGATGGATCCCGACGTCGATCCCCTCGAGACCCGCGAGTGGCTCGAAGCGCTCGACGCCGTCCTGCGCGAGGACGGCCCCGAGCGCGCGCAGCAGCTCATCGAGGCGGTGCTCGACCGCGCGCGGGGATCCGGGGCCCCGATCGAGCTCGGCCTGTCGACGCCCTACGTGAACACGATCCCGGCCGATCGCCAGGAGCCCCTCCCGGGCGACCCGGACGTGGAGCGGCGGCTGCGGTCGATGCTGCGCTGGAACGCCATCGTGATGGTGCTGCGCGCCAACCGCGAGTCGTCCGAGCTCGGCGGCCACATCGCCAGCTACCAGTCGATCGCGACGCTCTACGAGATCGGCTTCAACCACTTCTGGCACGCGCCGTCGGACCGCCACGGCGGCGACCTCGTCTACCTCCAGGGGCACTCCGCCACCGGCATCTACGCGCGCGCCTTCCTCGAGGGCCGGCTGACCGCCGCGCAGCTCGACGGCTATCGCCGCGAGGTCTCGGTCGAGGGCGGCCTGAGCTCGTATCCGCATCCGTGGCTGATGCCCGGGTTCTGGCAGTTCCCGACGGTCTCGATGGGCCTCGGGCCGCTGATGGCGCTCTACCAGGCACGGTTCATGAAGTACCTCCAGGGCCGCAACCTGGTCGAGACGGCCGGGCGCAAGGTCTGGGCGTTCATGGGCGACGGCGAGATGGACGAGCCGGAGTCGCTCGGTGCGATCTCCCTCGCCGGGCGCGAGCACCTCGACAACCTGGTCTTCGTCATCAACTGCAACCTGCAGCGCCTCGACGGGCCCGTGCGGGGCAACGGGAAGATCATCCAGGAGCTCGAGATGGACTTCCGCGGGGCCGGCTGGAACGTCATCAAGCTGATCTGGGGCTCGCGCTGGGACCCGTTGCTCGCGGCCGACGACGACGGCCTGCTGCGCCGGCGGATGGAGGAGGCGGTCGACGGCGACTACCAGACCTACAAGTCGCGCTCCGGGGCGTTCGTGCGCGAGCACTTCTTCGCCCATCCCTACCCCGAGCTCGCCGAGCGCGTCGCCCACATGACCGACGAGGAGGTCTGGGCGCTCAACCGCGGCGGCCACGACGCGGCGAAGGTCTACGCCGCCTACGCCGAGGCCATGCGCCACAGGGGGCGGCCGACGGTGATCCTCGCCAAGACGATCAAGGGCTACGGCATGGGCGAGGCCGGCGAGGGCCAGAACATCACCCATCAGCAGAAGAAGATGGGGGAGGCGGCGCTGTTCGCGTTCCGCGACCGCTTCGAGCTGCCGATCACCGACGAGCAGGTGCACGAGCCGGCGTACTACCGGCCGCCTGACGACTCGCCGGAGATGCGACTGCTGCGCGAGCGTCGCGAGGCGCTCGGCGGCGCGCTGCCCGCCCGGCGCACGCGGGCCGAGCCGCTGCCGACGCCGCCGTTGGAGATGTTCAAGGGCCAGCTCGACGGGACCGGCGAGCGCGAGATCTCGACGACGATGGCGTTCGTGCGGATCCTCGCCGCGCTGCTGCGCGACAAGGAGATCGGGCCACGGGTGGTCCCGATCGTCCCCGACGAGTCGCGCACCTTCGGCATGGAGGGGATGTTCCGCCAGCTCGGGATCTTCAGCCAGGTCGGCCAGCTCTACCAGCCCGAGGACGCGGAGTCGCTGATGTTCTACCGGGAGGACAAGGCCGGCCAGATCCTCCAGGAGGGCATCAACGAGCCGGGCGCGTTCTCCTCGTGGATCGCGGCCGCGACCGCCTACTCCAATCACGGGATCCAGATGGTCCCGTTCTACATCTACTACTCGATGTTCGGCTTCCAGCGGGTCGGCGACCTGGCCTGGGCGGCCGGCGACTCGCGCGCCCGCGGCTTCCTGCTCGGTGGGACGGCCGGCCGCACGACGCTCAACGGCGAGGGCCTCCAGCACGAGGACGGCCACTCGCACCTCCAGGCCGCGCTGATCCCCAACTGCGTCGCGTACGACCCCACCTACGCCTACGAGGTGGCGGTCATCATCCGCGAGGGGCTGCGGCGGATGCACGCCGAGCAGGAGGACGTCTTCTTCTACCTGACGCTGATGAACGAGAACTACCCGCACCCCCCGATGCCCGAGGACGCGCAGGAGGGGATCCTCCGCGGCGGCTACCTGCTGCGCGGACGCGAGGATGCAAGGGTGCAGCTCATGGGCTCGGGGACGATCCTGCGCGAGGTCGAGGCGGCGGCCGATCTGCTCGAGGCGGACTTCGGCATCGCCGCCGACGTGTGGAGCGCGACGTCGTTCACGGAGCTGCGCCGCGACGGGATGGAGGCCGAGCGCTGGAGCCTGCTGCATCCCGGCGAGCCCGCGCGCGTGCCCCACGTCGCGCGGGCGCTGGAGGGCCACGCCGGCCCGGTCGTGGCCGCCACGGACTACATCCGCGCCTTCGCCGACCAGATCCGCCCGTTCCTGGGCGAGCGGCCGTTCACCGCGCTCGGCACCGACGGGTTCGGGCGCAGCGACCGGCGCGCCGTCCTGCGCGGGTTCTTCGAGGTGGACCGCCACCACGTCGCGCTCGCGGCCCTGCGCGCGCTGGGCGAGGAGAAGGCGGCCGCGCAGGCCATCGAGCGTTACGCGATCGAGACCGAAGGAGCACCCCCGTGGCAACGGTGAAGGACGTCCTCGTCCCCGACATCGGCGACTTCGCCGATGTCCCCGTCGTGGAGATCCTCGTCAACGTGGGCGACGAGATCGCCAAGGACGATCCGATGGTCACGCTGGAGTCCGACAAGGCCACGATGGAGATCCCGGCGCCGTTCGGCGGCGTCGTCAAGGAGATCAAGGTCGCGCTCGAGGACAGGGTCGCAGAGGGCGCGCCGATCCTCAGCCTCGAGGTCGGCGACGAGCAGGCGCAGGAGGCCGAGACGCCGGCGCCCGAGGGCCGCGACGGGCAGGGCGAGGACCCCGGCCCGCCCGCGGGCGCGCCCGCGCAGGTCGAGTCGGCGACGACCTCCGGCGAGAAGGAGGCGGCGGCGACGCCGGCGGCCGAGGGACCGGTCCACGCGAGTCCCGTCGCCCGCCGGATGGCGCGCGAGCTCGGCGTCGACATCGCCGGCGTCGCCGGGAGCGGCCGCCACGGGCGCGTGACCAAGGAGGACGTCGAGGGGGCGGCCGGCGGCGGCGCTCCGGCCGGGAGCGCGGCCGCGCCGAGGGCCGGTGAGCGCGTGCCGCTGACCCGGATCCAGGCCCGCTCGGCGGCGAATCTCGCCGCGGCGTGGCAGTCGATCCCCCACGTCACCCAGCACGAGGAGGCCGACATCACCGAGCTGGAGGCGTTCCGCCGGCAGCTCAACGCAGAGCAGGACGACGTCAAGGTGACGATGGTCGCGCTGCTGCTGAAGGCGAGCGCGGCGGCCATCGACGCCTTCCCCCGGCTCGCCAGCTCGCTGGACGGCGACGAGCTGGTCGTCCATGCCGAGCGGCACCTGGGCTTCGCGGCCGACACGCCCAACGGCCTCGTCGTCCCGGTCATCCACGACGTCGATGCGAAGGGGTTGCTGGAGATCGCCGGCGAGCTGACCGAGCTCTCGGGCAAGGCGCGCGCAGGCAAGCTCTCCCCGAAGGAGATGAGCGGGGCGGTGTTCACGATCTCGTCGCTGGGAGGGATCGGCGGCACCGGGTTCACGCCGATCGTCAACCCCCCGCAGGTGGCGATCCTCGGCGTCGTGCGCTCGGCGATGCGGCCGGTGTGGGACGGCGAGCAGTTCGTGCCACGCCTGATGCTGCCGTTCTCGCTCAGCTACGACCACCGCGTCATCGACGGCGCGCTGGCGGCGCGCTTCTGCGCCCACCTGGCGGCCGTCGTGTCGGACCTGCGCCGCGCGCTGCTGTAGGCAGGGCGTCGGGGCGGCTGAGCCCGCCCCGACCGGCTCGCGCGCGCCCGCTCAGCTCGGGATCGACACGCGGTGGCCCTCCCAGTCCTCGATCCGGCTCGCTGCAGCCTGCAGGAGCTGGTGGCCGACGTCGGCCAGCGCCCTGGCGGCGGCGAGCTCCTCGCCCACGATCGGGACCCCGGGGTCGCCGCTCGTGCGCTTGGCGCGCCCCCAGCCGTGGAAGCGCTGGTCGGGCAGCTCGAGGACGGCGTCGGCGCGTGTGTGCGTGTCGTCGTCCTCGGTGAACGCGACCTCGACCCGCCAGATCGGTGTGGATGCCATGGTGGATCCTCCTTTCGCCCCGAGGCTACGCCCGTGCCGCCGCGGGGCCAACCGCGGTTTGTACGGTCGGACACCGGGTGGGCGGCGCATCGCGCCGAGCAGGGTCGGCGCGCTGGCGCCGGCGCCCGGTCCGGCGTGAGCGGCTGACCCCGCTCGCCGCGGTCAGACCACGCTGCGCGGCCGCTGGCGTGCTGCCGTGCGCTCGCTCACGAGGGCGCGCCAGGTCCTCTCGTCGAACTGGGCGGGATCGGTGTCGGCGATGAACTCCCGGAGCGCCGTTGCGAGCCCCTCGGGGTCCTCGAGGTGGGGGAAGTGCGCCACGCCCGGGAGCGTCACCATGCGAGCGCTGGGGACCTCGGCCTGCATGCGGCGCCCGTGCTCGATCGGGATCGTGCGGTCGCGCTCGCCCCAGACGATGAGCGTCGGGACGTCGCGGATCAGGTAGAGGCGGTCGTTGGCCGAGACGCGCTGACCGCGGTGGTCGATCACCGCGCGCAGCGTGTGCACGAACGCCGTGCGTGCCCCCGGGGTCTCGAGCGGCCGCAACGCCCGGGCGATCGCCTGCAGCTGCACGCCGAGGCCGGAGCCGCGCTGCCGCAGGCGGGCGCCCGCGCGCTCGAGCGCGCTGGTGACCCCGGGGTGGCCGGCCAGCGCGATCACGGGGCTCACGCCGGGCAGCGCCGCGGCACGGAGCATGAGGCTCACCTCCTGGCCGAGCCCGCCGCTGGAGACGAGGGCCAAACGCTCGACGCGCTCGGGGAACTGCCAGAAGAACACCATCGCGATGCCCCCGCCCAGCGAGTGCCCGACGAAGGTCGCGCGCTCGATCCCGAGCGTGGAGAGCAGGTCGCGGATCACGGCGGCGTGGGCGCCGAGCGAGTAGTCGCCGCGTGGCGTCGCCGAGTCGCCGTGGCCGATCAGGTCGGGCGCGATGACCGTGTGGCGGTCGGCCAGCCGCCGGGCGACCTCGCGCCAGTGCCGCGACGAGTTGACCATCCCGTGGATCAGCACGACCGGCGGTCCGCTACCGGCCACGCGGTAGACGACCTGGTGGCCGTGCAGCTCCGTCTCCCAGGCCTCGAAGGCGGGTCCGTCGGGAAGCGGGCCGGGCGTTCGGGGCACGTGCGGGACGCTACCCGTCCCGGCCGCCCGCGGGTCCGCAGCAATGCCGCAGCCCGGCCTGCGGCATTCCCCCCTTGGCGTGCGGCCCCGCGGTGCCGATCCTTGATCGTGATGGCAGTCATCCACAAGCAGCGACCACGCACACAGGCCGAGCGCGACGTGGATGCCGCCATCACCGTGGCGTGGTCGAGCTACAGGGCGCTCGAGCCTCGGCTGGAGCAGCTCGGGCGGCAGGTCGTCGAGGTGCGTCAGGCCGCCACGCAGGCGGGCATCCTCGGTGGGCCTGGCCCGTTGCGGTCCGAGCCGTCGCGTGCCCCGGAGCCCGTCCCGGCCGGCGCGCGGCGCGCGCGCCGGCGGCTCGCCGCGCGCATCGCCCTGGTCCGGGCGGGGGCGAGGACCCTCTGATGCCCGACCTCGCGGCACGGCTGCGCGCCGACCGGCTGACCTGGGTGTCGCGGCTGCTGAGCCTGACCGGGCTCGGGATCTCGAGCTACCTGGCCTACACCTACCTGCGCAACCAGACCCCGCTCTGCTCGAGCTCCGACGGGTGCGCGATCGTCGCCCACTCCAGCTACGCGCGGCCGTTCGGCGTCCCGCTTCCGCTGCTGGGCGTCACGGGCTACCTGCTGCTGTTCGTGACCGCGTGCGGCCGCGGCCAGCGCTCCCTCGCGGCGGGGATGGTGCTGACCGTCGTGGCGATCGGAGCGAGCCTCGCGCTGACCTACCTGGAGCTCTACGTCATCGACGCCCTCTGCTACTGGTGCGTCGCGTCGGCCGTCTGCGCCGCGCTGCACGTGGTCGTCAACTCCACCCGGTACGTCCGCGGCCCGCCGGTGGTCACGGCCGGAGCCGCCGACCCGCCGTAGCGCGGGTCGACCGCGCGGCACGGGCATCGAGCGCATCGACGCCGGCGGCGGATGTGCGACGCTCTCGGCGTGAAGGGCCTCCTCCGCGGACGCACGCCGAGACGATCGAGCGGCGTTCTCGTCATCGCCGTCGTGCTCGTTGCCGGGGGGCATGCCGGTGACGCGGGGGCATCGACGGTTCGCGATGGGGACGTGCGCTTCGAGGTGATCACGCCGTCGCTGGTGCGAATCGAGCGCTCGCCGGACGGTCGATTCGAGGACCGTCGCACGCTGACGACCGGGGGTGGGACGGCTTCGGGTGCCGTGGCGCGGACGAGCGTGCGCGGGGGCGTGAGGATCATCCGCACGTCCCGCATCACGTTGCGCTGGCGGCGCGGCGACGGCCCCGTCGGCGACGGCGATCTCGACCTCCGGGTCGGGAGGCGCACGATGCGCCCGCGGCTGGGCGCGAACCCGGCGCCCCTCGGTGGGTGGCGGCGCTCGCTCGACCACGTCTCGGGTCCCGTTGACCTGCACGAGGGGATGCTCTCCCGGGCCGGCTGGTACCTGCTCGACGACAGCGCCACGGCCGTGCTCGCGCCCGGCGGCTTTGAGGTCCGCAACCGCGAGGCCGGCTATCAGGATCTCTACCTGTTCGCCTACGGGCCGCGGTATGACCGTGGTCTGCGCGATCTGCGGGCGCTGACGGGTGCGGCCCCACTGCTGAATCGCAAGGCCTTCGGGGTGTGGTTCAGCCGCTGGTGGCCCTATGGCGAGGCCGACTGGCATGCGCTCGTCGAGCGCTTCCGCGCCGAGCGGGTCCCGCTGGACACCATCTCGGTGGACACCGACTACAAGGCGGTCCACGACCCGGCCGGCGCCGCTGTGGCCTCGCAGGTCGCCGGAGCGCCCGGCGGCCAGTACTCGTGGAACGCGTGGGACTGGAACCGCGGTCTGTACCCGGATCCGGCCCGCTTCTTCGCGTGGGCCCATGAGCAGGGGATCGCCGTCGGTCTCAACGTGCACCCTTCGATCGACGATCGCGATCCGCGCTTTGCCGCGACGCAGTCGGCAGCCGGCGGTGCGCTGACCGAGGATCCCGGTTGCCGTGTCGTGCAGGCCGACATCACCGGGCGCTGCATGGTCTTCGACCTCACGCGGCCCGAGCAGCTGCGCGCGTACTTCGCACTCCATGCGCCCTTCGAGCGTGCGGGGGCAGACTTCTGGTGGCTGGACTGGTGCTGTGACGCGACGAGCGCCGACGCCCCGGGACTGACGCCGGACACGTGGATCAACAGGCAGTACTTCGATCGGCAGCAGGCCCGCGGCTCGCGCTGGCCGGCGTTTCAGCGCATCGGCGCGTCGTTTCAGCTCGGCTTCGATGGCAATGGCGGCACCGGGGCGTTCGCCGAGCACCGCTACACGATCCAGTTCACCGGCGACACCTGCGCGACCTGGCCCTTCCTGGCCTTCGCGGCGCAGTTCACCGCCGCCGAGGCGAGCATCGGGCTGCCCTACGTCAGCCACGACATCGGCACGTTCTTCGCGCAGAACCCCGACGGGATCTGCAGCAAGGAGCTCTCGCCCTACATCGCCCCTGCGAGCAACAGCCTCAGCGACGAGATGTACGTTCGCTGGGTTCAGCTCGGAACCTTCCAGCCGCTCGAGCGCCTGCATTCCCATCACGGCAAGCGCCTGCCCTGGGAGTACGGGGAGCCGGCGCGGTCGATCGCCGCAAGGTTCCTGCGGCTGCGCGAGTCGCTGGTGCCCTATCTCTACACGCTGTCCCGTCACGCTCACGACACGGGCCTGACGATGGCGCGGCCGCTGTACATGTCGTGGCCGGGCCTCGACGCGGCCTATGCCCATCCGTCGCAGTACACGCTCGGCCGCGACCTGCTCGTCGCGCCTGTCGCCGCGCCCGGCGACCCGGCGACCGTCAACGTCTGGTTCCCGCCGGGCGTCTGGGTCGACTGGTTCACGGGGGAGCGCCACCGCGGCCCCGCGACCGAGACGCTCTCGGTCCCGCTCGAGCGGATGCCGCTCTTCGCCCGGGCGGGAAGCATCGTGCCGACCCAGCCCGACGTGCCGACGACCGCGACCCGCCCGCCGGCGCGACTCGTGCTCGTCGCCCACGCCGGCAGCGGCCGAACCCGGATCTACGACGATGCCGGGACCGGCTTCGGCTACAGGCGGGGCGCCTTCAGCTTCACGCCCGTCGTCCAGCGACAGCGCAAGCGGACCGTTCGGATGCGGATCGGGCCGGCCACGCACGCGATCCCCGCCCGCCGCGCCTACACCGTCGTCCTGGTGGGCGTGCACCGACCGCGCTCGGTCCGCGTCGACCGGCGCCGCATCGAGAGCTGGACCTATGACGCGGGGCGTCGGACCCTCACGGTCGGGGTCCCGGCCGGCTCGACCCGTCGCACGCGGCGCGTCGAGGTCCGATGACCGGCGCTGCCGGTGCCGCGACGCCACGCGGCGACGACCGGGCGGGGCCGTGGCACCATGCCGTCCGCGCCGTCGACGACGCGGCAATCGCGGGCCGCCGCGCGTGCGCGAGCTCAGGTGCGCCCTGAGGATTCGCCGCGTCCCGGCGACACGCGGAGAGGTGTCACGCAGGCCGGAGAGCAAGCGAGCGACCGAACGAGGCACCGTGCGCGCTCGACGGGACGCTGCGGCGGGTCCCACATGTGTCCACAGCGTGGGGTGGGGCGACGGCACGCGGGCGGCCGATGCCGATGCGCCCGGCATGTCCAGCACACTCGCCCCTGCCGCCACCGACCCACGCTCCGTTCCCGACCGGCTGACGGTGTGGCCCGTCGATGACGGTCGCTTCGGCCTCGACGCCACCTTCCAGGGCGCGTCGGGCTACACCAGCGCCGAGCGCCACGAGCACCTCGTGCGCCAGGTCGGCATCCGCTACGACCTGCGCCAGGAGCTCGACGGCGCCTGGACGCTGCGTCTCGGGCCCCTCCCCGCCCCGCAGGCAAGGCAGGCGATCGACGCGTTCCTCAAGCTCTAGACCCTATGGCCGGTAGTCCGTGGGGTTGACCGGTGGCATGTGAAGGCCGGACGCTCCTCGCGGGGGTTTGTCTGGCCGGAGGAGTGGCCTCCGGCTGACCCCAGATCATTGAGGAGGTCCGGCCTTGTCCGGAACGATGACGTGGGTGGGTCTTGATGTCCATGCACGGTCGACGCACGGCGCGGCGATCGACGTGATGACCGGCGAGTTGACGCGGGTGCGATTCGGCGCTGGGCTCGAGGCGCCGGTCGCGTGGCTGCGGCAGCTGCCGGGTCCGGTGCGTGCGTGCTATGAGGCCGGGCCGACCGGGTTCGGGCTTTATCGGGCGGCGACCGCTGCCGGGATCGCGGTGCAGGTGATCGCGCCGGGCAAGACGCCGCGGGGCCCGTCGGATCGGGTCAAGACCGACCAGAAGGACGCCGAGTTGCTGGCCAGGTTGCTGCTGGCCGGATCGCTGCATCGAGTGGTGGTGCCGCCGCCCGAGGTCGAGGCCGCGCGGGAGATGACGCGCGCGCATGACGCCTGCCGGCGCGATCTGATGAACGCGCGTCACCGCGTGTCGAAGATGCTGCTGCGCCACGGGCGCGTCTATCCCAAGCCGACGACTTGGACGGCCGCGCATCGCCGCTGGCTGGCGGCGCAGCGCTTCGACGAAGCGGCCAGCAACACGGTGTTCGCCGATCTGCTCGCCGCGGTCGACGGGATCAGCGCACGCAAGGCCGCGATCGCCTTGCAGCTGTCGCAGCTGGCCACCGACGACGCGTGGTGGCCGACCGTCGCACGGTTGCGCGCGTTCAGAGGGATCGACACGCTGACCGCGTTGTCGCTGCACCTCGAGCTCGGCGGCGACTGGAAGCGCTTCGAGCGCGTCTCGGCGCTGGCGGCATGGCTGGGCCTGACGCCGTCGCTGAACCAGTCCGGCGAATCCTCCCGGCAGGGTTCGATCACCAAGACCGGATCGATGCTCGCCCGCCGGCTGCTGGTCGAGTCCGCCTGGCACTACGGGCGTCCGCCACGACTCGGGGCGACGCTCGCCGCTCGCCAGGCCGGACAGCCCGACCACATCCTGGCCATCAGCAACCGCGCCCAGCAGCGCCTGCACCACGTCAACCGCAGCATGAAGGCGCGCGGCAAGCCGCACAACGTCACCGTCGTCGCTTGCGCCCGCCAGCTGTCCGGATTCCTCTGGGCCGCCGCCACCGCCGACTGATCTCCGGCTGACAGCACGACGGTCGGTGGGCCGGGGCGCCGGGCCATCAGCGGCCGGCACGCGCGATTCAGCTATGAGCAGCACCCGCCCCGGCGGGCGCCACGCTCGTTTCTAGACAGCACAAGCCGGCAGCACGAAACCGGGCCCTGGGGTGACCAATCCCCGCATCATCAGACTGGCAACGCCGACACCGAGCCCGGCGTCCCGGCCCACCGACCACACCTCCCCGCCGGCCGTCAAGCCGACGCGATCACCCACGCCGACTTGACAACCGCGCGGCCATATCAGCTGTCCTGTCGCCGTTCCCGGCGCGCTCTCGACCCGCCCGGACAGAGCCCGGCGGGTTCCTTGACACCGCTCCTAGGCGTGGGTGGCCGCGACGCCCGGCTCTGCGCCGTTGCGCTCCTGCCAGTGCAGCTGCATCAGCTCGCCCGGCGGGGATCCGAACAGCACCCACGTCCCGTCGGCGCGGCGGTCGAGGCGGCCGCTCTCGCGCACCCGTGCCAGCGCGGTCGTCACCGACGCCCGCCGGCAGCCGACGAGGTGGCCGAGCATCTCGTGCGAGAGCCTCAGGTGGATGGCGATCCCGTCGGGGGTGACGCGCCCCCAGCGCTCGGCCAGGTGCCAGAGCAGGATCAACAGGCGCGTCTCGACGGGAGAGAGCTGCAGCAGCGCCTGGTGGACGGCCATCCGGTGCGTGCGCCGCACCGAGCGCTCGAGGATCGCTGCCATCACCGACGGCCAGGAGGACAGCGAGCGCGCGAAGGGCTCGTCGAGGACCGCGAGGCGCAGGGGCTCGAGCACCCGCCACTGGACGAAGTAGCGGACCAGCCTGTCCTCGCGCGTGACGACCGGCTGCACGACGTCGCCCTCGCCGAGCAGCTCGGCGCAGGTCGTCCCGGCGAGGATCATCTCGCGGGCCAGCACCCCCTCGACGACCAGGTAGCCCACGCCGCGGTGCTCGGCGAACTCGGCCGGGACGGCCCAGACCCCCGGCTCGAAGCTCATGGTCCGCACGACCAGCTCGGCGCGGCCGCGGGTCACCTGGCCCGGCGCGATCCTCAGCCCGAGCTCCGGGTCGGTCTCCAGCAACCGGATGCGTGTGTCTGCCATCAGGCGACTACCGATCCTCCTGCAGGCAGTATGCAGGTTCGGCGACCCGGGGCGTTGGAAATCAACGTTGCGCTTCAACGGGCTGCCTGGATCGGCGGCCGGTGGGGTGCTTGGCTGCTGGCGGGAGTCGCACGCCAATCAGGTCCAACAGGGCGGAGAGCGTCATGTGCCTGGCAATCCCGGGCCAGATCATCGAGTACGTCGACGAGGCCAACCGGCTCGCCCGCGTCGATGTGGCCGGGGTCCAGCGGACGATCAACGTCGGGCTGCTCGACGCCGACGGCACGGCGGTCGAGCCGGGGGAATGGGTGCTCATCCACGTCGGCTTCGCGATGTCGCGCATCGACGAGGAGGAGGCGCGCGCGACGCGCGACCAGCTCGAGCGGCTCGGAGCCGACTACGAGGCCGAGCTCGAGGAGCTCAAGGCGAGCGTGATCGAGTGAGCTGCGACGAGCACCACTGCATCACCTGCTCGGACGAGGGGATCGAGATGCGCGTGGTCGCCGTCGACGCTGATCGCGGCATGGCGCTGTGCGCCGACGACGCCGGCGGCCGGCACACCGTGGAGACCGGCCTCGTGGAGCCCGTGGCCGTCGGCGATGCCGTGCTCGTCCACGCGGCGGTCGCGCTCGTGCGGCTGGAGACCGCGCCCGCATGAGGTACGTCGACGAGTTCCGCGACCCCGACCTGGGGCGGGTGCTGGCCACCGAGATCCTCGGGGCGGTCGAGCCCGGCCGTCACTACAAGTTCATGGAGGTCTGCGGCGGCCACACGCACTCGATCTACAAGTTCGGCGTCGACGACCTGCTGCCCGAGAACGTCGAGCTCGTGCACGGACCGGGCTGCCCTGTGTGCGTGATCCCGATGGGGCGCGTCGACGACGGCATCGCGATCGCCCGCGAGCCGGGCGTGATCTTCACCTGCTTCGGAGACATGATGCGCGTCCCGGGCTCCGAGGGCTCGCTGCTGGAGGCCAAGGCGCAGGGCGCCGACATCCGCATGGTCTACTCGCCGCTCGACGCGCTGCGGATCGCCAAGGCCAACCCGGATCGCGAGGTCGTCTTCTTCGCGATCGGCTTCGAGACCACCGCGCCGTCGACCGCGCTGACGCTGCGGCGCGCCCGCGCCGAGGGCGTGGCGAACTTCTCGTGCATGTGCAACCACGTGACGATCGTCCCGCCGCTGCGGGCGCTGCTGGAGTCGCCCGACCTGCGCCTCGACGGGTTCGTCGGGCCGGGACACGTCTCGACCGTCGTCGGGGCACGCCCGTTCGAGTTCATCCCGCGCGACTACGGCAAGCCGATCGTGGTGGCCGGCTTCGAGCCGCTGGACATCCTGCACGCGATCCGGATGATCCTGGCCCAGCTCGAGGACGGCCGCTGCGAGGTCGAGAACCAGTACACGCGCGTCGTCCCCTACGACGGCAACCCGCGCGCGCTCGAGGTCATGGCCGAGGTCTTCGAGCTGCGCCCGCACTTCGAGTGGCGCGGCCTGGGCTTCATCTCCCAGAGCGGCCTGAAGCTCTCCGACGCCTACGCCGACCTCGACGCCGAGCGGCGCTTCAGCGTGCCCGGCGTGCGCGTCGCCGACCCGAAGGCCTGCCAGTGCGGCGAGGTGCTCAAGGGCGTCATCAAGCCGTGGGAGTGCAAGGTGTTCGGCACGGCGTGCACGCCCGAGCGCCCGATCGGCACCTGCATGGTCTCCAGCGAGGGCGCCTGCGCGGCCTACTACAACTACGGGCGCTTCGCCCGCGATCGGGCGGTCGTATGAGCACCGGGGTCTCCGACCGCGAGGAGCGCATCCTCGGGATCATCGAGACCGCGCGCGCCAAGCGGGCCAGGTTCCGCGACGAGCGGATCACGATGGCCCACGGAGCCGGCGGGAAGGCGACCAACGGCCTGATCGAGGGGCTGCTCGTGCCGGCGTTCGGCTCGCCGAGCGGCGCCGAGCTGGGCGACGCCGGCGCGGTCGGGGTCGGCGGCGCCGAGCTGGCGATGACCACCGACTCGTTCGTGGTCAAGCCGCTGCGCTTCCCCGGCGGGTCGATCGGCGAGCTCGCGGTCAACGGGACGGTCAACGACCTCGCCGTCTCCGGCGCCGAGCCCGTCGCGATGACGCTGTCGATGATCCTCGAGGAGGGCCTGGGCGCGGACGACCTGCGAGCCGAGGTGGAGGCGATCGCCGCGGCGGCGCGCGAAGCGGGCGTCGAGATCGTCGCCGGCGACACCAAGGTCGTCGAGCGCGGCCACTGCCGACGGCATGTACCTGTGCACGACGGGCATCGGCCGCCGCGACCCGCGGGCGCGGCTGGCGCCCGGCGCGCTGCGCCCCGGCGACCGCGTGCTGCTGTCGGGGACGATCGGCGAGCACGGGACGGCGATCATGCTGGCGCGCGGCGAGTTCGAGCTCGACGCCGCGATCGAGTCCGACACCCGCTCGCTGTGGCCGGTGGCCGACGCGCTGCTCGGCGCCGCCGGCCCGGCACTGCGCTGCATGCGCGACGCCACCCGCGGGGGCGTCGCGTCGGTGCTCAACGAGCTTGCGCGCGCCTCGGGCGTGGCGATGGTCGTCCGCGAGGCGGACGTTCCCGTCGCGCCGGCGGTCGCCGGCGCGTCGGAGATCCTCGGCATCGATCCCATGTACGTGGCCAACGAGGGCAAGCTCGTCGCCTTCGTGGCCCCCGAGGGGGTCGACGAGGCGCTCGCGGCGCTGCGCTCGGTGCCCGGCTGCGAGCAGGCGGCGGAGATCGGCGAGGTGCGCACGGAGCCTCCCGGGATGGTGCTGGTGGAGACGAGCTTCGGCGGCCGGCGGGTGATGGACCAGCTGGTGGGAGACCCGCTGCCGCGGATCTGTTGAGCGAGGGTGGAGGAGGCCGGATGTCGATCGCAGAGATCGAGAAGCACAAGCAGACCGAGGGGGTCACCGCGCACGTGCTGTGGATGACCACGGGGCTGAGCTGCGAGGGGGACTCGGTCGCCATGACCTCGGCGACCAACCCCAGCCTGGAGGACATCATCACCCAGGCCATCCCGGGCATGCCCAAGGTCGTCGTCCACAACCAGGTCATCGCCTACGAGGTCGGCGACGAGTACATCCAGGCCTGGTACGACGCCGAGGAGGGCAAGCTCGACCCCTTCGTGCTCGTCGTCGAGGGCTCGCTGGGCAACGAGCAGATCAACGGCGAGGGCCACTGGACCGGGTTCGGCGTCAACCCCTCCGACGGCCAGCCGATCACGACCAACGAGTGGGTCGACCGGCTGGCGCCGAAGGCCGCCGCCGTCGTGGCGATCGGGACGTGCGCGACCTACGGCGGCATCCCGGCCATGAAGAACAACCCGACCGGGGCGATGGGCGTGCCGGACTACCTGGGGTGGAAGTGGCAGTCCAAGGCCGGCCTGCCGGTCGTGTGCATCCCCGGCTGCCCGGCCCAGCCCGACAACATGACCGAGGTGCTCGTCTACCTGGCGATGCACCTGGCGGGGCTCGCGCCGGCGCCCGAGCTCGACGACCAGCTGCGGCCGAAGTGGCTCTTCGGGCGCACCACCCGCGAGAGCTGCAACCGCGCGGGCTTCACCGAGCAGGGCAACTTCGCGACCGAGTACGGCGACGACCCGCGCTGCCTGGTCAAGCTCGGCTGCAAGGGGCCGGTGGTCAAGTGCAACGTGCCGGTGCGCGGCTGGGTCAACGGGATCGGCGGCTGCCCCAACGTGGGCGGCATCTGCATGGCGTGCACGATGCCGGGGTTCCCCGACAAGTACATGCCGTTCATGGACGAGGACAAGTGGGGGGGTGCCGCGGCGACCTTCCAGAGGTTCACGTACGGCCCGGTGTTCCGCTATTTCCGCAAGCGCAACATCGACAAGAAGTACGACCTCGAGCCCGGGTGGCGGCACAACCGCGCCGAGCTCACGTCCGGCTACTCCAAGCGCTGGTAACGGGAGGCAACTGATGGCAACGATGGAAACCCCCCGCGATCAGCGGGTCATGGTCAAGGAGATGTCGTGGGATCCGATCACCCGCATCGTCGGGAGCCTCGGCATCCACACCGAGGTCGACTTCGCCAACCAGCAGGTGCTCAAGTGCTACTCGACGTCGATGGTCTTCCGGGGCTTCGACATCTTCATGAAGGGCATCGACCCCCGCGACTCGCACTTCATCACCAGCCGCATCTGCGGCATCTGCGGCGACAACCACTGCACGTGCTCGTGCCTGAACCAGAACATGGCCTACGGGGTCAAGCCGCCGCCGCTCGGCGATCTGGCGTTCAACATGGCCGAGTCCGCGGACTACATCTTCGACCACGCGATCTTCAACGACTGCATGGCCAACGTGGACTTCTGCGAGCAGATGGTCAAGGAGACCAACCCGTCGCTGCTGGCCAAGGCCGAGAACACGCCGGCCCCCGGCCAGGACGTCCACGGCTATCGGACGATCGCCGACATCATGCGGGCGCTGAACCCGTTCACGGGCGAGTTCTACCTGGAGACCCTGCACGTGGCCCGCTACACGCGGGAGATGTACTGCCTGTTCGGCGGGCGCCACACGCACCCGTCGACGATCATGCCGGGCGGCTGCAGCGCGCAGATCACCAGCCAGACGCTGACCGAGTACTCGATCCGGCTGACGAAGTACTTCGACTACGTCAAGCGCAGCATCCCGATGCACGACGACCTCTACGACTTCTTCCTGGAGTCGCTGCCGGGCTACGACATGGTCGGCTACCGCGAGACCAACCTCGTCAACTGGGGCTGCTTCGACGACCCCGACTTCGTCGACTACGACTACCGCAACATGACCGACTGGGGGCGCAAGCGCTACATCACCCCCGGCATCGCGATCGGCGGCGAGCTGATCACCACCGATCTGGTCGAGATCAACCTCGCGATCCGGATCCTGCTGGGCAGCTCGTACTTCGACGGCTGGGAGAACGAGCCGACGCTGGTCTCCCAGGATCCGCTCGGCAACCCGGTCGACAAGAACCACCCATGGAACAAGGTCACGCTGCCCAAGCCGCAGAAGCGCGACTTCACCGACAAGTACACGTGGGTGGTCTCGCCGCGGATCTACGACAAGCGCACCGACACCCACGTCTGCTGCGACACCGGCGGCGGCCCGTTCGCGCGCCAGTGGTGCACGGCCAAGGCCGGGCTCGTCGACTTCGGCTACGTCAAGGCGACGGGGCACAGCCTGAAGATGGTGGTGCCGCGCGGGCCGAGCATGCCCGAGCGGGAGTTCGAGTGGCACGTGCCCGAGAAGTCCAACGCGATCGAGCGCGACCGGGCGCGGACCTACCACCAGGCCTACGCGGCGCTCGTGGCCCAGCACTGCCTCGACCGCGCGTGGGGCGAGGTGGCGGCCGGCCGCACGAAGTCGTGGAACGACTTCAAGGTCCCCGACGAGGCCGTCAGCTGCGGCTTCCACGAGGCGGCCCGCGGCGTGCTCAGCCACCACATGGTCATCAAGGAGGGCAAGATCGCCAACTACCAGCCCTATCCGCCGACGCCCTGGAACGCCAGCCCGCGGGACGTCTACGGGACGCCCGGGCCCTACGAGGACGCCGTGCAGAACACGCCGATCTTCGAGGAGAACGGGCCGGAGAACTTCAAGGGGATCGACATCATGCGGGCGGTGCGCTCGTTCGACCCGTGCCTGCCGTGCGGCGTGCACATGTACGGCGGCAACGGGCGCGTGCGCAAGGTGGTCCACACGCCGACGGCGCTGGCGTAGGCGAGCGGGGGAGCGAGACGACATGGCGGTCGACTCCAGCGTTGCGGGACCCGCGCGCGGCGCCCCCGACGCCACGGCGGCGATGGCGCGCATCCAGGAGCTCACCGAGCGCCTGGATGCGCTGGCCGAGCCGCGCGTGCGCGAGCTCGCCGACGAGCTGACGGCGGCGATCGTCCAGCTCTACGGCTCCGGGCTGGCGCGGATCGTCGAGCTGGCCGGCGAGGCGGGCGAGCCGACGGAGCTGCGCGAGGCGCTCGGGGCCGACGAGCTCGTCGGGAGCCTGCTGCTGATCCACGACCTGCACCCGGTCCCCGTCGAGGAGCGCGTGCTGCAGGCGCTCGAGCGGGTGCGGCCCTACATGGAGTCCCACGGCGGCGACGTCGAGCTGCTGGGCGTCGAGGACCACGTCGCCCGGCTGCGGCTGCAGGGCAGCTGCACGTCGTGCCGCGCCTCGTCCTCGACGCTCGAGCTGGCCGTGCGCCAGGCGCTCGAGGAGCTCGCGCCCGACCTGGAGGGCATGGACGTCGAGGGCTTCGGCCAGCAGGAGCCCGAGCTCGCCGGCTTCCCGGGCGTCGCGCTGCCGATGGCGGGCGACGGGGAGGGGCCCTCGTGGCACGACGTCGGCGGCGTCGCCGCGCTGGAGCCCGGCGAGCGGATCGCCGTCAGCGCGGCCGGCGCCGATCTGATCGTCGCCAACGTCGACGGCACCCTGCTCGCCTACCGCGACCGCTGCGCCGGCTGCGGCGCCGCGCTGGACGGGGGCGAGCTGGTCGGCTCCACGCTCACGTGCCCGGCCTGCTCGCGGGGCTTCATGGCCACCGGGGCGGGCCGCTGCGTCGACGACGACGCGCTCCAGCTCGAGCCGGTGCCGCTGCTGCGCGAGGGCGACCGCGTGCGGGTCGCGCTGGCGGGATGAGCGCGCGGCTGGAGTCGATGCGCGCCGAGCGACGGCGCGCACAGGCGCTGTCGGGGCTGCGCGGTCTCGCGAGGGCCCCGGACACCGGGGCGCCGTCGACCGTCTCGACGACGGTCGACGTCCTCGGCGCCGCGGGTGCGCAGCCGCAGGAGCACTGCGACCTCTGCGGGCGCGACGTGCCGCCCGAGCACCGCCACATGCTCGACCTCGAGCAGCGCGCGATCGTCTGCTCGTGCGAGGCGTGCTGGGCGCTGCGCTCCGGCGAGGAGCAGTTCGCTCCGGTGGGCCACCGGACGCTGTGGCTCGAGGACTTCGACATGCCCGACGACCTCTGGGCGTCGCTGGGCATCCCGATCGGCCTGGCGTTCTTCATGCACTCCAGCGTCACCGAGTGCGTCGTGGCGCTCTACCCGAGCCCGGCCGGCGCGACCGAGAGCGAGCTGCGCTTCGAGACCTGGATGGCGCTGCGCGAGCGCAACCCGGTGCTCGCCGGGCTCGAGCCCGACGCCGAGGCGCTGATCGTCAACCGCATGGGCGACCGACACCAGTACGCGATCGCGCCGATCGACCGCGCCTACGAGCTCGTCGGGCTGATCAAGTCGCGCTGGGAGGGCATCTCCGGCGGCCGTGGGGTCGAGCAGGCCGTCGAGCGCTACTTCGATGCCCTGCGCGACGCGGCGGGGACGCCGGCATGAGCGCGGTCGACGGAGCCTCCGCCGCGCCGGCCGGCGCGGCGCGGCCGGTGGCCCCCGAGCCGGAGTTCGCCGTGCTGGGCGCGGCGGCCCGCCGCCACGCGGCGCTGCCCGCGATCGAGTTCGACGTCCACGTCGCCGAGCCCAGTGGCCGGCAGGTCTACGTGATGGCGCTCAACGCCCAGGTCATGATCGAGCCGGCCCGCCGCGAGTACGACGCCGGGACCAAGGCGCGGCTGGTCGAGCTGTTCGGGGCGCCCGAGCGCTGGGCGACGACCACCAACAGCCTGGTCTGGGACCGCGTCGACGTCGTCGTCCAGGGCTTCACCGGATCGACGACGTTCCGGCTCGCGGTGCCGGTCAGCTACGACCTCGAGGTCGCCGGCGCCAAGTACTTCGACGGCCTCTCGGGCGGCGAGGTCCCGCTGGCGTTGAACTTCAACGGCACCGTCCACTACCGCGACGACGACGGGCGCCTGCAGCTCGCGCTGCTGCCGTGGAGCTGCTCGGCCGAGTTCCGCTTCCCGGCGGCGATCTGGCGCGAGGCGGTCGACGACACCTATCCCAACGCCCGCTGGGTCACGCTGCACGAGCACACGCTGCGCGCGCTGCTTGCCGAGAAGGTGCGCCGCGGGGTGCCGACGGTCGACGCCGCCGTGGCGGCGCTGCTGGAGGAGCGCGGCCGGTGAGCGACCTGCTGGAGCCGCTGCTGGACTCGCTGCTCTACGAGGGCTACGCGCTGTACCCCTACACGCCCGGCGCGACCAAGAACGCCACCCCGACGCCGTTCGGGATCGTCTATCCGCCGGTCTACGCGGCCCGGCTCGACAGCACGTTCGACCACCTGCGTGTCGAGTGCCTCGTCGAGGCCGGGCCGGGCGCGCAGCTGGGCGCCGAGGCGCGCTTGTTGATCGCCAGCGGGGACCGCCACCGGGCCGCCGCCCAGCGCGCCGAGATCGGCGAGCACCCGCTCGACGAGCTGGCCGCGGCCGAGGTCGTGCGGACGTTCACGTTCGCCGGCGAGGACGGTCCGCTCGACGTGCGGCTGCGGATGTCGGCAAGCCCGCCGCATCGTGGGCGCGCGCGCGTGATCCTGTGGGTCGAGAATCGCACGGCGGTGGAGCCGGGCCTCGACCGGCGCGCTGCGCTGCGCCGCTCGCTGCTGTCGACGCACCCGGTCCTGCGCGTGCACGGCGGGCGCTTCGTCTCGGCGCTCGAGGCCGGGCCCGGCTGTGCGAGCGTCAACACCTTCCCGGTGCTCGTGTCGCCCGGCGACGACGTGATGGTCGGCGCCGCGATCGCGCTGCCCGACCATCCGCAGATCGCCCCCGAGAGCCGCGGCGGGCTCTTCGACTCGACCGAGATCGAGGAGGCGCTGCTGCTGCACGTGCAGGCGCTCAGCGACGCCGAGCGCGAGGCGATCGCCGCCGACGACCCGACGGTGCGCGAGATGGTCGAGCGCGCGGCCACCGCGACGCCCGAGGACCTGCTCGCGCTCCACGGGCGCCTGTCGGAGACCGACCCGACCGCCGGCGAGCCGCGCGCCGAGGTCGACGGCGTGGTCTTCGAGCGCGGGGCCAAGGTCGTCCTGCGCCCGCCCCCGACCGCCGACCTGCACGCGCGCATGGCGTCGGGGCGCACGGCGACGATCGAGCGGATCCTGATCGACTACGACGGCCGGGCCCACCTGGGCGTGACCATCGACGGCGACCCCGGCCAGGAGCTGATGCGGGAGACCGGCCGGCTGCTGTACTTCTTCGGACCCGAGGTGGAGGTGATCGCATGAAGAGGATCCTGGTGGCCGGGATCGGGAACGCGTGGCTGAGCGACGACGGGTTCGGCGGCGCGGTGGTCAGGGGACTCGAGCGCCGCGAGCTGCCGCCCGAGGCGGCGGTCTTCGACTTCGGCACCGGCGGCCTGGACCTCGCCTACGAGATCATGCGCGGCTACGACGGCGTGATCTTCATCGACGTCAGCCGCCAGGGGGGTGAGCCGGGGACGCTGTACGTGATGGAGGCCACCGAGGGCGATGCGGAGGCCGGCATCGAGGACGGCCAGGTCCTCAACCCGCACGGCATGGATCCCCAGACCGTGCTGCGCTTCGTCAAGACGCTCGGAGCATGGCCCGGCAAGGTCGTCATCGTCGCCTGCGAGCCGCAGGTCGTCGAGGAGATGGGCACGGCGCTGTCGGCCAAGGTCCAGGGAGCCGTCGACCGCGCCGTGGACCTCGTCCTCGACACGATCGAGGGGTTGCGCCACGACGCGGCCTACGCCGAGGCGGGCTGACCGTGCACGAGCTGTCGCTCTCCAGCGCGATCGTCGACACCGCCGTCCGCCATGCCGCGGGCCGGAAGGTGACGCTGGTGAGCTTGCGCATCGGCGCGATGCGCCAGGTCGTTCCCGACACGCTCGAGTTCTACTTCGAGTTCGTCGCGCGCGGCACGGTCTGCGAGGGCGCGCGGCTCGGGCACGAGATCGTCCGCACGACGCTGTCGTGCCCCGCGTGCGTGCGCAGCTGGGAGATCGACGCTCCGGACTTCCGCTGCCCGGCCTGCGGCCGGGGCGGCGAGATCGTCGCCGGCAACGAGTTCGAGGTCGAGTCGATCGACGTCGAGGAGGTCGCATGCACCGCGTGAAGGTCCACGTCGTCGAGGACGCGCTGGACGCCAACAACACGATCGCCCGGGCCAACCGGGCCGACTTCGACCGCGCCGGCGTCACCGTCGTCAACCTGATGAGCGCTCCGGGCGCGGGCAAGACGGCGCTGCTCGAGCGCGTGCTGCCCGGGCTCGAGGGCGTGCGCCCCGGCGTCCTGGAGGGCGACGTGCAGGGCAGCATGGACGCCGACCGGCTGGCCGACCGCCACATCCCGGTCGTGCAGCTCAACACCGACGAGGGCTTTGGCGGCGAGTGCCACCTGGACGCCAACATGGTGCGCTCGGCGCTGCCCGAGGTCCCGCTCGACGACATCGACCTGCTGATCGTCGAGAACGTCGGCAACCTCGTCTGCCCCGCCGAGTTCCGCATCGGCGAGGACGCGCGGATCATGGTCTCGTCGGTCACCGAGGGCGAGGAGAAGCCGCTGAAGTACCCGCTGATGTTCCGGGCCAGCGAGCTGGTGATCGTCAACAAGATCGACCTGCTGGCGCACCTCGACTTCGATCTCGACACGTTCCTGCACAACCTCGGGCACGTCAACCCGGACGCGCGGACGATCCTGACCAGCGCGCGGACGGGGGAGGGGCTCGACGAGCTGCGCGAGTGGCTGGTGGAGGTCGCCGCCCGGAGGGTCGCCCACGCATGAGCGCGGTGCTCGGAACCGATGTGGCCCTGGCCGAGCGCACCGGCGCCAGCGACGCCTTCTTCGCCACGGAGGCCGAGCGCCTCGCGCGCCTGTGCCACCGCATGGCCGAGCGCTTCGCGCGCGGCGGGCGGCTGGTGGCCTTCGGCCGCACCCCCGGGGCGCGCTCCGACGCCCGCCACGTCGCCGTGGAGTTCGTCCACCCGGTGATCGTCGGCAAGCGCGCGCTGCCCGCGCTCGGGATCGCCGGCGAGGGCGGCCCGCTGGCCGACCAGGTCGAGCTGGCGATCGAGCCCGGCGACATCGCGATCGGGTTCGGGGCAGGGGAGGACGGCGGCGAGGCGGCGGCGGCGCTGGCGATCGCCCGCGCCCGCGGCGCGCTGACCGTGGCGTTCGCGCCCGCGGGCGCCGAGTGGGAGTTCGCGGCGCCGTCGGCGGACCCGTCCGTGCGCCAGGAGCTGGTCGAGACGCTCTACCACGTGCTGTGGGAGCTGGTGCACGTCTTCTTCGACCACCGCGGCCTGCTCGAGGGGCGCTCCGAGCGCGCCACCCACGACGCGGGCGGCTCGAGCTTCCTCTATCCGTTCCTGGCCGAGGGCGAGCACGACCTCGAGTCCGTCGTCGACGACGTGCGCCGCTCGGTGCTGGCCAAGGCGGCGGACGTCGGCGCGCTGCGGACGCAGACGCTCGAGGACAACCGCGACGTGCTGCTCGCCGCGGCGCGGGTGCTGCGCGAGCGGCTCGACGCCGGCGGCCGGCTGCTGGCGGCCGGCAACGGGGGCTCGGCGACCGACGCGATGGACGTCGTGGCCGACTTCCGCGTGCCGCCGGACCCGACCTGGCCGGCGCGGCGCGCGCTCGACCTGACCGAGGACCCGGCGATCCTGACGGCGATCGCCAACGACATCGGCGTCGAGAACCTCTTCGCCCGCCAGGTCATCGCCCACGGGCGCGATGGCGACGCGCTGCTGGCGATCTCGACGAGCGGCAACTCGGCGAACGTGATCGCCGCGCTCGCCGAGGCCCGGCGGCGTGGCCTGGCCACGATCGCGATGGTCGGCTATGACGGCGGGCAGGTGGCGGCCGGCGCGCTCGCCGACCACGTGGTCGTCACTCGCTCGGAGCACATCCCGCGCATCCAGGAGGCCCAGGCCAGCGCCTACCACGTGCTGCGCGAGCTGGTGGAGCGCCCCGCATGAGCGTCGCCGTCCTGCGCCGCGTGCGCGTGCGCGTCGAGGGCACCGTCCAGGGCGTGGGCTTCCGGCCCTACGTGCACCGCCTCGCCGCCGAGCTCGGGATCGGCGGCCACGTGCTCAACGACAGCGAGGGCGTGGTGATCGAGGCCGAGGCCGATCCCGAGACGCTCGACCGGTTCCTGACGCGCCTGCCGGTCGAGGCGCCGCCGCTGGCGGCGGTCGAGGGGCTGCGCGTCGCCGAGCTGGCGGCGAGGGGAGCACGCGGCTTCGCGATCGCGCCGAGCCGCGGCGGCGGGCCGGCGTCGGCGCCGGTGCCGGCCGACACCGCGACGTGCGCCGACTGCCTGGCCGAGCTGCTCGACCCGGCCGACCGCCGCCACCGCTACCCGTTCGTCAACTGCACCAACTGCGGGCCGCGCTTCACGATCGTGCGCGGCGTGCCCTACGACCGGCCGCTGACCACGATGGCCGGCTTCGCGATGTGCGCCGGCTGTCGCGCCGAGTACGAGGACCCGGCCGACCGGCGCTTCCACGCCGAGCCGAACGCGTGCCCGGCCTGCGGCCCGCGGCTGCGGCTGCTCGGGGCCGCCGAGCACGGGGACCCGGTCGCAGGCGCCGCCGCCGTCCTGCTCGGCGGCGGCATCGTCGCCGTCAAGGGGCTGGGGGGCTTCCACCTCGCCTGCCGCGCCGACGACGAGGCGGTCGTCGCCGTGCTGCGAGGGCGCAAGCATCGCGAGGAGAAGCCCTTCGCGGTGATGGTGGCCGACCTCGGCGCCGCCCGCGTGCTGGCGCGGCCGACACCGCAGGACGAGGAGCTGCTGTGCGCGCCCGAGCGGCCGATCGTGCTCGTCCCGCGCCGGCCCGGGGCGCCCGTCGCCGCGGCGGTGGCGCCCCGGCGGGTCGAGCTGGGGCTGATGCTGCCCTACACGCCGCTGCACCACCTGCTGCTCGCCGACGCCGGGCTCCCGCTGGTGATGACCAGCGGCAACGTCTCCGACGAGCCGATCGCCTTCCGCGACGACGACGCGCTCGAGCGCCTGGCCGGCCTCGCCGACGCGTTCCTGGTCCACGACCGCCCGATCGAGACGCGCACCGACGACTCGGTGGCCCGCACCGTCCTGGGCCGCCCGCAGCTCCTGCGGCGCTCGCGCGGCCACGTGCCGCGCAGCCTGGCGCTCCCGGTCGCCGCGCCCGTGCCCGTGCTGGCCGTGGGCGCCGAGCTCAAGAGCGCCTTCTGCCTCGCCGCCGGCGCGCGGGCGTGGGTCAGCCACCACGTCGGCGACCTGACCAACTACGAGACGCTGCGCTCGTTCGCCGATGGCATCGCCCACTTCGAGCGGCTGCTCGGGCTGCGGCCCGAGGTTGCCGTCTGCGACCTGCACCCGGAGTACCTGTCGAGCAAGCACGCCGCCGAGCTCGAGCACGTCCGGCTGCTCGGCGTCCAGCACCATCACGCCCACCTCGCCGCCTGCCTGGCCGAGCACGGCGAGCACGGGCCGGCCGTGGGGGCGATCTACGACGGGGCCGGCCTGGGCACCGACGGGGCGGTCTGGGGGGGCGAGATCCTGTGCGGGGACCTGACGGGCTTCGAGCGGATCGAGCACCTGTGGCCGGTCAGGCTGCCCGGCGGCGACGCCGCCGCCCGGCAGCCGTGGCGGATGGCGTGCTCGTGGCTGGCCGCCGCCGGGCACGACGTCGCCGTGGCGCCCGCGGCGCTGGCGGCACGCGTCGAGCCGGATGCCTGGGCCCAGGTCTCGAGGATGGCGCGGAGCGGCTTCGCCTCGCCGGTCACGACGAGCATGGGCCGGCTGTTCGACGCCGTGGCGGCGCTGTGCGGGCTGCACGCCTCGATCACCTACGAGGGCCAGGCCGCGATCGCCCTCGAGGCCGCGTGCGAGGCCGGCGACCATGGGACCTACGCCTGCGCGGGGCTCGACGCCCGGCCCGTCGTGCGCGCCGTCGCCGAGGACGTGGCCGCCGGCGTCGGCGTGGGGGTGGTGGCCGCGAGGTTCCACGACACCGTCGCCGCGGTCACCGCCGCGGCCTGCGCGCGGGCGGCGAGCGATCGCGGCGTCGGGACCGTCGTGCTCGCCGGAGGGGTCTTCCAGAACCGGCGGCTGCTGGAGCGGACGGCCGGCGCGCTGGCTGCGGACGGGCTTCGCGTGCTGCTCCCCGAGCGGCTGCCGCCCAACGACGGCGCGATCGCGTTCGGCCAGGCGGCGATCGCCGCGGCCTCGCTGGCGGCCGGGCCGGCGGAGGGCGATGTTCGGGATCGATGAGCACGTCAGCGCCCTGCTCGGCGGCGGCGCGACGCCGGTCGTGATCGTCGTGGTCGCCGTGCTGCTCGGCCTCCGGCACGCCACCGATCCCGACCATCTTGCCGCGGTCTCGACGCTGATCGCCACCGAGCCGCGGGACGGCCGGCGGCGGGCCGCCCGCCTCGGGATCTCGTGGGGCCTCGGCCACGCGACGACGATGACGCTCTTCGGGCTGCCGATCGTCCTGTTCCGGGGCTACCTGCCCGAGGCCGCGCAACGGCTGGCGGAGTGCCTGGTCGGCCTCGTGATCGGCGCGCTGGCGATCCGCCTGCTGCTGCGCTGGCGCGCCGGGGCGTTCCACGCCCACGACCACCGCCACGGCACCACGCGCCACCGGCACCTGCATCCCCACCGCGACGGGCACGCCCACGAGCACGCCCACGAGCCGGAGCGGCGCCTCGGGCGGTCGCCGCTGCAGGCCTACGGGGTCGGGCTCGTGCACGGCGCGGGCGGCAGCGCCGGCGTCGGGATCCTGCTGCTGGCGGCCATTCCCGACCACGCCGAGGCGGCGATCGCGCTGCTGCTGTTCTCCGCGGCGGCGGCCCTTTCGATGGCCGCGCTGTCGTTGCTCTTCGGGCTCGCGCTCACGCGTGGCCCGGTGCTGCGGCGGATGACGGCGGTGATCCCGCTGATGGGGCTGGCGTCGCTGACCTTCGGGGCCTACTACGTGCTCGGCGCCGTCAACGCGGTGCCGTACCTGTGAGCGTCCTGCGGATCCCCGTGCACGTCGCCGGCGGGGCCAGGCCGTTCGGCGAGCTGACGCTCGACGAGGTCGGCGCCCGCGCCGCCGAGCTTCGCGACGCGGTCGGCTTCGGGCCCACCGTGCGCGTCGCCAAGGTCGCCCGCGCCTGGGGCGAGCTGGCACGGCGGATGCAGGCCGCCGGCGCCGCGACGGTCGGCGATCTCGACGAGTCCGTGATCGCCGAGCTGGCCGAGCCGCTGTGGATCGTGCCGCCCGGCGGGACGCTGCTGCCCGGCTGAGGGGCCGGTCGTCTCGGCGGTCCGCCTACGCGGTGAGCAGCAGCACCCAGATCACGGTGCCCAGCACCGCCGCGACGGCCAGCGAGCCCGCCTCCGCGTAGCGTCGCTCGGTCGCGCGCAGCACGGCCAGCATCAGGCCGGCGAGCGGCACCACCGCCGCGAGGAGGAACGGGAACACGAGCGCCATGCGCTCGCGGAGCTCCGGCACCTTCGGGAGTCTGTCAGAACGACACCTGGCTCTCACCGGGCTCGTCCTCGCGGGCCGGAAGTCCTCGACGTTCTCAGCCTTGCGCGTCTGTCTGGGGTGCGTTCGCGTCGAGGCGGGAGAGGTCGTCGATGTCGCGGGGCCTGCCGGCTGCTCGTTTCATGGCGATGAGGTGCTCGAGGCTGCAGACGCGCAGCGGGACTCCCGACAGCTCGCCCACGATGGCGTCGGCGGCGAGTTGCTGGTAGGCCGGCGCGCGCTCGATGCCGGCGACCCACTGCATGATGTCGAGGTCGCCCAAATCGTGTCTCGAGCCGGAACTTCGCTCCGTCGTCTGAGCCGAGCTGGGTAGCGTCGAGGTCGGCCTGCAGCGCGGCGAGGCGCCGGAGGTTCTCGGGGTCGGGCACGATGTAGAGGGTCCTTCGACGGCCGGATGACCCCGTGCGCGTTGACGGCGAACCCGCTGCAAAGCGCTGGGCGAACCGCGTGTGCGCGGCAGCGTCCTCGAGGTTGCGGCTCACGCCGCGCGCCGCATCCCGTCGCACCCGTGCGCGCTCCGCAGTCTCTTCACGACGCACCTCGTCGGCGGTCCGAGGTCGGGTCCGGCGCTTCATGCCGACGACCGTAGACGCGCGGGTACCCGAAACGAAAAAAGCCCGCCGCAGCGGACCTTTCTCATGCGCCGAAGAGGACTCGAACCTCCACGGGGGAATCCCCCCACAAGGCCCTCAACCTTGCGCGTCTACCAATTCCGCCACCGGCGCGTGGGCGGCGGCCAGTATAGCCTTCGGGTCCCCGGTCGCCGCGGTCCGCTCCCGTTCCGTCCGGGGCCTGGTACCTTACGAACACACGTTCGCCAGGCCGGTCCCGGCCACCAGGAGGGAGTCCCCGCCATGGACCTGACCAAGCGCCAGCAGGAGATCTTCGACTTCATCAAGCGCTACGCGGCGGAGCACGGCTACCCGCCGACCGTGCGCGACATCGGCAAGGCGGTCGGCCTCGCGTCGTCGTCGACGGTGCACGCCCACCTGGCGAACCTCGAACGCCTCGGGATGCTGCGGCGCGATCCGTCGAAGCCGCGGGCGATCGAGCTGCTCGAGAAGGGCGGTTGGAGCGGTCGCCGGGGGCGTGCGGTCGGCACTCGGCGGCGGCGGCCTGCCGCTCGTCGGCCAGGTCGCCGCCGGCCAGCCGATCCTCGCCGAGGAGAACATCGAGGAGTACGTCGACGTACCGGCCGACGCGGGCGGCGAGGACGGCGAGTACATCCTTCGCGTACGCGGCGACTCGATGGTCGACGCCGGCATGCTCGAGGGCGACTACGTCGTCGTCCGGCCGCAGGAGACCGCCGCCGACGGGGAGATCGTCGTGGCGCTGGTGGGCGAGGAGGCGACGGTCAAGCGCTTCTTCCGCGAGAAGGACCACGTCCGCCTGCAGCCCGAGAACGCGACCATGGAGCCGATCCGCTCGAAGGACGTCAAGGTGCTCGGCCGGGTGGTCGGCCTGTTCAGGAGCGTCCGGTGAGCCCCGCGGTCCTGGACCGGCCACGGCCGCTTTTCGGCGCGGCCGTCGCGGGCGATGGCGCCCGGCACGCCTCGCCGGCCGCGCTTCGGAGCGGCGGGCGGTGCGACCGTGCGGAGGCTTCGGGCGGTGGCGGCCAGGCCACGCTGGAGGACGTCATCTCCCGCGCGTGGGAGGACCTGGTCGCCCACCGCGCCGTCGCCTGCCCGGTTTGCGGCGTCGGCGATGGCGCCGAGGTACGGCGCCGCGGGCCACGCGGCGGTCGGCGGGCGCTGCGGCGGCTGCGGCAGCACCCTCGGCTGAGCTCGCTCGGCCGGACCGGCTCGGCCGTCCGCCGCGCCTGCGGGAGCGCCGTCGCCGGGCATGGTGAGGGCGCCCGCGCGGCGCGCGGGCGCGGAAACGCGAACGGCCCGCACAGGGCGGGCCGTTCGTCAGCAAGCTGGAAGGCCTGCGGGTCTAGATCAGCGAGACGTTGACGGCCTTGGGGCCCTTGTCCCCGGCCTCGGCCTCGTAGGAGACCTTGGCACCCTCGGCGAGCGAGCGGTAGCCGTCGGCGTTGATCGCGGTGTGGTGGACGAAGAGGTCCTTGCCGGGCTCGTCGGGGGTGATGAACCCGAAGCCCTTCTCGTCGCTGAACCACTTCACGGTTCCGGTGGCCATGTCGGCATCCTCCGGTGGTTTGTGTGCTGCGTACCTCGGAGGAAGCTGATGCTGACCTGCGGGCACTGGCACGTCTTCGCCGGGCGCCGCCCGGCCTGTACGCGGCGGACCGTAGCAGTATCCACAGGCCGTGTGGCAAAGAATCGTCAACAGGTGGCGGAGGGGTGCACGCGGCGCTACCGTGAGCCATGCAAGCCGTGCAGCCGCGGCGGGACAGACAGCCCGTCGAGGAAAGTCCGGACACCGAAGGGCGAGGGTGGTCGGGAAATCCGACCCGGGGAAACCCGCGGGACAGTGCCACAGAGACATACCGCCGATGGCGCGGCCTCAGCTGAGTCGCGCACAGGCAAGGGTGAAAAGGTGCGGTAAGAGCGCACCGGCGTCCCGGTGACGGGGCGCGTCCAGGCAAACCCCACCCGGTGCAAGGCCAAGCAGGACCGCTCGCAGGTTCGCCCGCCGAGGTCCAGGTAGGCCGCAGAGATGGATGGTTGCACCCGACAGAATCCGGCTTACAGGCTTGCTAAGGGAAAGCCCCGCTGACGCGGGGCTTTCCTATGGGCCGTTCGCCGGAGGAAACGTCCCATTACGGGCTTCTCCGCGTGTCGGGGCGGTTTCCTTGGGACCACTCGGCGCGGGACCAGTTGGTCCAAGCGATCGTCGGCCGTCCGCTCGAAGTCCAAGCATTGGACATCGGGGCGCGTCCGGCGAGCAGGAGGCGAATGTGGTGCTCGAGGCGCGACGACATTGGGAGGCCCGAGTGTCGGGACACCGCGAGAGCCGCTTGTCGGTTGCCGCTGCGGGGGCCGGTGGTAGCATCCGCGAACCGGTCGGGCGGGTGCAGGGGCCGATGCCCGCCGGGAGGGGAGAAGGGGCGCCGGCCTCGCCGATGCCCGACGATCAGGGGCCGGCCGGGTGCGGGCGACGAGGAGGTGCAGCATGGGCTGGACGATGCGGGTGGCGGCGATGCTCGTGGTGGTGGCGCTCGCGCCGGCGAAGGCGCTGGCCGACCCGCCGCAGCGAGGCGCGGGCTGCGACCCGAGCCGCCCGGCCGTGGCGCACCGTGCCGGCGGCGTCGCACTCGACCCGCAGCCGCCGGGCGCGCCCCACCCGTGCGGCGTCCACACCGGCTATCCGTCGGGCGAGACGCGCATCGGCGTCACTCCGAGCGGCACCGTGATCTTCAGCCCGGCGGCCGTCGACGTGGCGGGCGTGAACCTCGGCATCGGCGAGCCGCTGGGGCCCGGATTCATCGGCGTGGCGATCAGCCGCAACGGGGGGCTGAGCTGGACGGGGACGCGACCCGACGGCCCCTTGGGGCCGGACTGGCCGGGACACGAGCACGCCGACGACCAGCTCTACGTCGACAAACAGACGGGGCGCGTGTTCTGGACCAACCCGGGCAGCACCGACGGCGGGACGGCGATCATCTTCACCGACGACGACGGCGCCAACTGGCACTACTCCGTCTCCTGCTGCGCTGAGACCGAGAACCCGGCGATCGTCTTCGGCAAGCCCGTCACGAGCACCACGCACGGCTATCCCACCGTCGTCTACTACTGCGGGAACGTCGGCACGATGACCTCGGTGCAGGGCGCCATCTGCCACAAGTCGCTCGACGGCGGCAACACGTGGATCACGGCCGGCCAGGGTTTCACGTGGCACAAGTGGGCGCCGAGCCATCCCGAGTGCGGGACCAGCCCGGAGGAGGCGGGGTACCCGGCGGCGGCCAGCGACGGGTCGCTCTACCTCATCGTGGACTGCGACGGCGTCACGTACCTCGCCCGCAGCACGGACGAGGGGGCCACGTGGCCGATCGTCCGCAAGCTGCCGTTCCCCGGACGCAGCAGCGATCCGAGCGGCCACCTCAACGACGGGACAGGAGGGACCGACGCCGGCTTCTTCCCTTCGATCCTGCGGATGGACGCGCGCAACACGATGTACCTGTTCCGCACGCAGACCACCGACGCCGGGGACACGCGGCTGGTGTACTCGACCTCCTCCGACGAGGGCGAGACGTGGAGCGAGCCGGTCGACGTCCTCGCCCCGGGGGTCGTGGACATCGACAAGTGGTACGTGGCGGTGGGCGCGCCGGGCGAGCTCGACGTCTCCTACCTCGGCCGAGGCGCCGACCAGTCCGGCTTCGACGGCTACATCACCTACACGCGCAACGCGGCGTCGGGCCGGCCCACGTTCTGGAGTGCCATGGTCAACGCGCCGGGCACCCACCTCACGAGCGGGCCGGCCGGCGTCAACAACGACTTCATCGGCGCCGACATCGGGCCCGGCGGCACGCCGTGGGCGAGCTTCTTTCAGTGGTGCAGCGACAGCGCGCCGGCGGTGACCGTCGACCCGTCGTGCGTGAGCCCGCCCAGCCGGACCACGATCACCAGCGAGGGCTTCGCCGCCCATCTCGCGTTCCCGGGCCGCGCTCCGGACCGTCCGGCCGGGCGCTGATCCGGCGCCTCAGCCGGCGCCGCCGGGCGCCGCGTGCGAGCCGCGCGGACCAGCGCCCGACCACGCGTCCCATGCGCGGCCGAGGTCCAGCGACTCGCCGAGCGCGACCCGGTCGAGCTTGCCGTTGGGCAGTCGGGGGAGCGGGTCGTCGCGCACCACCAGGTAGCGGGGCGGCTTCCAGAGGACGAGCCGATCGGCCACATCCCCTTCGACCTGCAGGCCGCCAGCCTGATGTTCATGCTCGTCAGCCGCCGCTACGAGCGCGTCAGCCTGATCGTCACCAGCAACATCACGGTCTGCCACAGCCGCCGCCCGTGGACGCCGACGAACAAGGGCCCCGACACGACCTGCTCGCGCGTCTCCAGGTGGCCGGTGACGAGCGGCTCGAGCGCTGGGTGGATCGGCACGACCCGCGCCCGGCCGCCGTTCGCCCGCCGCACGTGCAAGAGCCGCCGCTCGACCCGGCATGAGTTGACGAAGTCGTCCAGCTCGGCTTGCATTCGGGGCCTCCGTTCGGGCAGGCCCCGACCTGCAGAGGCGGGGTATTGGGACGGTTCTCCGGTTTGCAGGCTTGCCGTCGAGAGGCCCCGGCGGCGGGGGCCTCTCCATCTTCCGTGGCGCGCTCAGTCGCTCTCGATCGCCGCGACGGCACCCCGCGCGCCGCGCGCGGAGGTCACCGTCACGTAGGCGTCGGCGGAGCGCAGGCCGCGCCGGCTGGCGTGGGAGCGGATCCGCCCCGCCCGGCGCGGGCGCACGACGACGCTGGCGCGGCCGTGGCGATCGGTGTGCAGCAGGTGGCCGGCGACCCGGATGCGCACGGCCCGCGCGCGGGCCGTGCCGCGCCGGGCCACGAAGCGCAGGCGCGTCCGGTGGCCCGCGTGCACCCGGCGGGGCGACACGACGAGGCTCAGCCGCTTCGACAGGCCGGGCGCCGGCGGCGCCACGGTCGACGCGCGCGCGAGGAAGATGTCGGACGGCCCGGTGCTCGCCAGCGGCCTGGCCGCCGCAAAGGCCAGCGCGAACGACGACCGCAGCGGCACGAGCGCCTGGTAGTCGCCGAGGAAGTGGCCGGCGACGCCGGTCGAGCTGGTCTCCGAGGCCGTCAGCGCGTCGAAGGGCCCGGCGAGGTGGCGCTCGGCGAACGTGCGCCCGCCGTCGTGGCTGATGCTCAGCCAGACGTCGGTGGTGAGCTCGCCGTCGCCCCGGCGGTCGTCGCGGGTGTCGTCGTACGTGACGCCGACGGTGCCGTCGGGCGCCACCGCCACGGCCGGCAGGAACGCCTGTCCGGCGGGCGCCGCGACGGTGCGGGGCGCACCCCAGCTACGCCCGCCGTCCGGCGAGCGGGCGATCCGGATCCTGCTCTGCGAGCTCGAGTCGATCTCGTTCCAGGCGCCGTAGACGACGCCGCTGCGGCCGAGCGCGGTGGCGATGATCGGCAGCGACCTGATCGGCGCGCCTGTGTCCGGGTCGGAGGGCTCGGTGCTCGGGGTCGTCCCGATCTTCACCGGCGCCGACCAGCTGCGGCCGCCGTCGGGCGAGCGCATCGAGAACATGTCGTAGGGCACCGGCTCGCTCTGCACCTGCGAGCGCACGTCGATGACGAGGAACGTGTTGAGCAGCGTGCCGTCCGGCAGCACGTCGAGCAGGATCGGATCCGGGAGGTGCAGCGGTTGGGGCGTGTAGATCGTCCGCGGCGCCGACCACGTGCGCCCGCCGTCGATCGTGTAGCTCAGCTGCTCGGCGCCGTTCTCGCCGAACGCGCCCAGCCGTCGCACCCAGACCACGTAGGCACGCCCGGGATGCAGCGGGTCGGCGGTCAGCGCCTCGCGGTCGTCGTAGAGGTTCTCATCGACGATCCGGCTCGGGGCGCTCCAGGTCCGGCCGCCGTCGGTCGAGGTCGAGGAGGCGAGCTGTGTGGGGCCGGCGAGGCCGGCGGCGCCCAGCGCCTCGTTCTCGTCGAAGGTCAGGTGCGCGGCGTACGCCGTGCCGTCCGGCCCGAAGGAGACCCAGGGGTCGCTGGCGCGCTCACGGGCGCCGCCCGTGCAGCGCGTCAGGCCCGGGAACGCGACCGTCGTGAACGTCGCACCGCCGTCGTCGCTGACCGCCGCCAGGTTGCCCAGCGCGCCGCCATCGACCGGGAAGCGGTCCTGCTGGTAGACGGCGATGAGCCGCCGCGGGTCGGTCGGGTCGGCGGCCAGCCAGGGCTCGGCCTCCGAGCTCGGCGTCTGCGTGCCCTTGACCCCGCAGCCGCCCGGCCACGGGGTCGCCCCCGACACCCGCGTGGGGCCGGGCGCGGTGGCCGCTCGCGCCCCGCAGGCGGCGAGCATCATCATGGCGACGCAGAGAACCGCGATCCGGGAGCGCATGGGCCCGGCCACGCTATCGGGGAAGGGGCAGGCACGGAACGGCTCCGGGCCCCACCTCTTCCCGTACGACCCGGCTGGCGCCCACGGTGCCGAGCGGTCGCGCTCCCAGGACCCGCGCTGGGCGTGCCCGACCGGCGATCGCCGGCGAATCGGCTCGAGCTGGTCGTGGCGGCCGGGGAGCGGCAGGTCGAAGGCTGATCGTGGGGCGTGCGGCTCGTGGCTCCCGGACGGCACCGGCCGCATACGATCCGCCGGGGATGCGCTTCGGGATCTTCTACGAGCACCAGCTTCCGCGCCCCTGGGACGGCGGTGCCGAGCGGCGCCTGGTGACGGACGCGCTCGAGCAGGTGCAGATCGCCGACCGCGTCGGGTTCGACCACGTCTGGGCGGTCGAGCACCACTTCCTGGAGGAGTATTCGCACTCGTCGGCATCCGACGTCTGGCTCGCGGCCGCGTCGCAGCGCACCGAGCGCATCAGGCTCGGCTTCGGCATCGTGCCGCTGCCACCCGGCTACCAGCACCCGGCCCGCGTGGCCGAGACGGTGGCGATGCTCGACCTCGTGTCCGGGGGGCGGGTCGAGCTGGGCACGGGGGAGACGTCGTCCGGCGCCGAGCTCGAGGGCTTCGGGGTCGAGCGCGAGAGCAAGCGCGCGCAGTGGCACGAGGCGCTCGACGTCGTGACGCGGATGATGGTCGAGGAGCCGTTCGCCGGCTGGGACGGGCGCTATGTCTCGATGCCGCCGCGCAACGTCGTGCCCAAGCCCGTCCAGCGGCCGCACCCGCCGCTGTGGGTCGCCTGCTCGCGGCGGGAGACCATCCGGCTCGCGGCCGAGAAGGGCATCGGGGCGCTGTCGTTCTCGTTCGTCGAGCCGGAGGAGGCGGCCGAGTGGGTGGACGAGTACCACGCCATCCTCGCCTCCGAGCGCTGCGTCCCGGGCGGCTTCGCGGTCAACCCGCGCTTCGCCGTCGCGCTGCCGATGATGGTCCATCCCGACGAGGCGACGGCGATCGAGCGGGGGATCGACGGCGCCCACTTCTTCGGGTACTCGCTCGCGCACTACTACGTGTTCGGCGAGCACCGGCCGGGCCGGACCAACATCTGGGAGGAGTTCCAGCAGCGCCGCGACGAGACGGGGTTCGCGCGCAGCATCGTGAGGGCCGACCAGGCGCCGCTCGGGGTCAAGATCCTCCAGCAGGGCCTGGGGTCGCTGCGCGGCGCGATCGGAACGCCCGGGCAGGTTGCCGAGCTCGTGCGCCGCTACGAGGCCGCGGGTGTCGACCAGCTCATCTTCGTGCTCCAGGCGGGACGCAACCGCCACGAGCACATCTGCGAGGCGATCGAGCTGTTCGGCCGGGAGGTCCTGCCCGAGTTCGCCGAACGGGCCGACGCTGCCGACCGCGCCGTCGACGAACGGCTCGCCCCCGCCATCCGGGTGGCGCTCGCGCGGCGCGAGCCGGCGCGCAGCACCGATCCGTCCTACACCATCGCCCCGGCCGCCTCCGGTCCGCCGGCGATGCGGGTCGGCGCCGGAGCAAGCGCTGCCGCCGCGGGCGACGGCCGGCGCCCCGGGCTCGGAGCGCTCGCACGCGAGCAGGCCGATGCGCTCGGACAGCGGGCGTTCGGCGCGCTCGTGCGCCGGGCCGGCGACCGGCGCCTCGAGCAGCTCATGGGCACGCGGGCCGGCCTCCGGCTGCTGTTCGGCGGCATGGCCGCGCGCTTCGACCCGGAGCGCGCGGCGGGCTTCAGCGGCGAGCTCCAGTACGACCTCGCCACGGACGGCGGAGCCACGCGGACCTGGACGGTCGAGGTCCGCGGCATCCGCGCGACGGCGCGGCCGGGCGCCGCGCGCGACCCGCGGCTCGTCCTGCGCGTCGGCCTCGCCGACTTCCTGCGGATCGCGGCGCGAGAGCTCGACGGCGGCCGCGCGCTGCTCACCGGCCGGCTCGACGTCGAGGGCGACTTCGAGGTGCTCGCCAAGCTCGGCGAGATGTTCGGCGAGCCCTCGAGCTACTGACCTCGCGCCTCGGCGCGACATGGCGCCGGGACCACGGGCGAGCCCCGATGGTCGTGCGTCCAGAGTGTCTGGACATCGCTCAAGGGTTCCCGACCGCCGTCGATAGGACGAGAGCAGGGCCGATGGACAAGGCCGTGGACCCAAGGAGGGATCTCCCGTATGTCGCTGTCGCTTTTCCCGCTAGCCTGGCGCCCGAGGGCGCTCGCGGCCCTCTTTGCCCTGCTCGCCGCGGCCGTTACGGTCGCGGCCTTGTCCTTTGCCGGCGCCGGCTCGGCCCCGAGCCTCGCCGGCCCGGGCGCCGGTGCGGTGCACGCGCCCGCGTCTCTCGCCGACCTCGCGCGGACCGCGCCCGACCGGAGCGTCGAGGTGGTCGTCCAGCTCGACGCGCGCGTCCGGTGGGATCGCGGGCCGGCGCTGCTCGCCGCCCACGGGGGCGTCGTGACGCGAGACCTCCACATCATCCGCGGCTACGGCGCGCGGATGAGCGCCCGCGACGCTCAGGCTCTGGCCGCCGATCCCGCGATCCGCGCCGTCACCCTCAACGCCGCCGTGTCCCCGTCCAGCAACGGCAACGATGCCTCGGGTGACGCCGGCGGCTCCCAGGACGGCGAGCACTGCGGCCCCTCCGGGTGGCTGGCGACCAGCACCTGCGCCATCCGCACCTCGTTCCTGCAGTCCACCCGCACGGACAAGCTCTGGGGCGAGCGCGACGCGACCGGCACCGGCCGCGGCGTGGCCGTCGCGCTGATCGACACCGGCGTCGCCGGCGGCCTCCCCGACTTCCGTACGTCGGCCACGGATCCGTCGTCGCGGGTGATCGCCTCGGCGGTGACCAACCCCGACGCCACGACCGAGGACGACACCTTTGGCCACGGCACGCACGTCGCGGGCCTGATCGCCGGCAACGGCAGCCTGCGCGACGCGGGCGATCCGCTCCGCGGCGCCTACCTCGGGGCCGCGCCGAACGCCGACCTCGTGTCGGTCAAGGTCTCCGACGACAACGGCGGCACGAGCGTCATCGACGTGATCTACGGCCTGCAGTTCGCCGTCGACCATCGCGCCGACTACAACATCCGGGTCGTCAACCTCTCGCTGACGGCCGTCGAGCCGAGCTCCTACCGCACCGATCCGCTCGACGCCGCCGTGGAGTCCGCCTGGATGCACGGCCTCGTCGTCGTGGCCGCCGCCGGCAACAACGGCAGCGCCGCCGGCGCCGTCGACTACGCCCCGGGCAACGATCCCTACGCGATCACGGTGGGCGCCACCGACGACCAGGGGACCAAGCGCACCGCCGACGACGTGCAGGCCGACTGGTCGAGCCGCGGCGTCACCGGCGACGGCACGACGAAGCCCGACGTGCTCGCCCCCGGCGCACACATGGTCGGCCCGTACGCCCCGGGGAGCCGCTTCGGCGAGCTCTGCCCGAGCTGCGTGATCGACGGGCAGTACTTCAAGGTCGGCGGCACGTCCATGTCGGTCGCCGTCGTCTCGGGCATCGTCGCCGACCTGCTCGAGCTGCACCCCGACTGGACCCCCGACCAGGTCAAGGGCGCGCTGATCCACAACATGCGCCCGATGGCCGACGGACGCCTCGCGGTGGACGCCAACCACGCCGACTCGGCGAACCGTCAGGACCTGCGCGCCAACGAGGGCCTCCAGCCCAACACGCTCATCGACCCGGCCACCGGGGACATCGACTACACCCGCGCGAGCTGGTCGCGGGCGAGCTGGAGCCAGGTGCTGGGCAGCCGCGCCTCGTGGTCGCGGGCGAGCTGGAGCCGGGCGAGCTGGAGCCGCGCCAGCTGGAGCTGCGACTGCGAGGTCGCGGTCACCGGCGACGCGGATCCGTCGCGGGCGAGCTGGTCGGAGACCGACTGGTCGCGGGCGAGCTGGTCGCGCGCCAGCTGGTCGCGGGCGAGCTGGAGCCGCGCCTCCTGGTCGGCGAGCTTCTCGAAGTAGGAGCGATGCCGCCGGTCCGGACAACCGGAGGAGCGTCGGCGCCCGCACTCCCTCGCGGCGCCGAGGCATCTCCGCCCAGGTTCGCATCGGGACACGAGCCCGAGCATCGACTCAAGCCGGAAGGGTCGACGCCGATGCCTGAGAGCGCGATGATGCCGCCCGCCGCCCAGTCCGCCCAGGAGGAGCGCGCCCCCACCCGCGGACAGCCGCGGGTGGTCCGTGTGCTCGTCGTCGCTGTTGCCGTCTGCGCGGTGGTCGTCGGCGCTCTCGTGGCCGACCCCCGCATCGTCACGGAGCATCCGCTGGTCTTCGGGCTGCTGGTGGGGTCCTTCCTCCTGCTCGACGTGGTGCGCATCGACCTGTTCGAGCGCGCCCACATCTCGCCCGCCTCCGTGCCGGTCCTCGCGCTCGCCTTCGTGTTCGGCCCTCTCGGGCCGCTCGTCGCCGAGGGGACGCTCGCGGTCAAGCGCGCGATCCAGCGCGATCCGACCATCAAGTGGGCGTTCGACTTCGGCTCGCTCGCGCTGGCGGGCATGGCCGCCGCGGGCACGTTCGCCGCGTTGTCCGGCGACCGCGACGCGGGCATCGTTGGCGCTGCTCTCGTCTCGGCCGGCGTCTACTACCTCGTCAACGCCGGGATGCTCTCGGTGGTCATGGCCCTGCACGAGGGCGAGAGGATCACGGCGATCTGGCGCGAGCGGCTCGCGTGGCTGGCGTTCCACTACGCCGGCTTCGGCCTGACGGCGGGGGCCTTCGTGATCATCGAGCGCGATCACGGCGCCTACGCGATGCTGTTCTTCGGGGTCCCGCTGCTCGTGCTGTGGGTCGCCGAGCAGCAGTACGTCGATCGCTCCCGAGAGGGCGTCGCCGAGCTGCGCCGGCATCGCGACGAGCTGGCCGCGGCGAACAAGCGCCTCGGCAGGGCCCTGGCCACCAACCAGGAGCTCATGCGCTCGATGCAGCGCTCCTACCTCTCGACGATCACCTCGCTCGCCCGGACGATCGAGGCCAAGGACCCCTATACCGGAGGCCACACCGAGCGCGTCCGCGACTTCGCGATGCTCCTCGCCGACGAGATGCGCCTCCCGGCCGAGGACCTGCGCGCCGTGGAGGTGGGAGCGGTCATCCACGACATCGGCAAGATCGGCGTTCCCGACCAGATCCTCAGCAAGCCCGGCCGGCTCACCGACGAGGAGTTCGACGCCATGCGCCGCCATCCGGAGATATCGAGCTACATCGTTTCCGAGCTCGAGCTTCCCAAGATCGTCAAGGACATGGTCCGCAGCCACCACGAGCGCTGGGACGGCCGCGGCTATCCCGACGGCCTCGTCGGCGAGCGGATTCCGCTGTGCGCCCGAATCCTCGCGGTCGCCGACACGCTCGACGCGATGACCTCCGACCGCTCGTACCGCAGCGCCCTGTCGCTCGAGACGGCGGTCGAGGAGATCGGCCGCCTGGCCGGACAGCAGTTCTGCCCCAGCGTCGCCGCCGCGTTCCACGCCTGCCACCAGCGCGACCCCACCCTGGGGGGCAAGTTCCCGGTCGAGCCCCACCCCGGGGGCGAGCCGGCGCGCGAGGTCGCGTAGGGTCGTCGGCAGCACCCGGCGAGCATCCCATCCGGCACGACGGCGTCCTTGCGCCGGGATGGCAATGATGCGAACATGCGTTCGTACCGTGATCGTCTGCGTGCTTCTCTCGCGTTTCGAGCTCGTCGTCGCAGCCGGCGGCCGTGAGGCGCTGCTGGGACGGCCGGCGGCGCTGGCCCCGGAGCCCGGTCGAGAGCAGCTGGTCGGCGAGGTCTCGCTGGCCGCCGAGACGTTCGGCGTCCGCCGCGGGATGCGCCTCGGCGAAGCGCTCGCCCGCTGTCCCCGGCTGCTGCTCGTCCCGCCCGACCCGATGGGCGTCGCCGATGCCTGGGAGGCGGCGCTGACGGCGCTCGAGGGCATCGGGGCAGGGGTCGAGCCGCTGCGCCCGGGGCTGGCCTGCTTCGACGCGCAGGGCCTGATGCGGCTGCACGGCGGAGGGCTCGAGGGCGTCCTCGCCGCCGCCCGCGGCGCCCTGCGAGGCCCGGCTGCCGCTCGGCTGGGCGTGGGCCCGACGCGCTTCGTCGCGGTCGCCGCCGCCTTCCGGGCCCGTCCCCGGCGGCCCGAGGTCGTGCGGGACGCTGCCGTCCTCGCCTCCGAGCCGGTCGAGCTGCTGGGGCTGTGCGAGGAGACCGCCGGGCTGCCCGATCCGCTGGAGCGCCTCGGGATCGCCACCTTGGGCGACGTCGCCGGGATGCCGAGGGCCGCGCTGGCCGATCGCTTCGGCCGGGCCGGGCTGCTCGCCCACGACCTCGTTTGCGGCCGCGGTGCCCCCCTGCGCCCCCGCCGGCCGCAGGAGCGGCTGGAGGAGGTGCTCGAGTTGCCGGAGTCCGTCTCGGGGGAGCAGCTCGAGCGCGGCCTGGGAATGCTGATCGATCGGCTGCTGGCGCGCCGCGAGCGCAGGGGCCGCACGATCCGTGCGGTGGCGCTGTCCGCCCGGCTGGTGGAGGGCGGCACGTGGCACGAGCGGGTGGTCTTCCGCGAGGCGCTCGCCGATCCGGCCAGGATGCGCCTGGCGCTGGCCGGCCGGCTCATCCGTCTGCCCGCCCCGGCGGAGACCCTGCGGCTGGCCGTGGACCGGCTCGGTCCGCCGCATCCTGCCGCGGGCGCGCTGTTCGACGACGGTGCAGCGCAGCGCCGCGCCCGGCTGCGCGAGGCCGTGCGCCAGGCGCGTGCCGCGGCGGGGCCGGACGCCGCGTTGCGGGTGCTGGCCGTCGATCCCGGCTCGCGCATCCCCGAGCGGCGGATGGTGCTTGCTCCGTTCGAGACGTGACGCCCGGGGCCGGCACGACGCGCGGGCCGCGCCGCCTCGCCTCGCCCCGTGCCGTGCTCGTGCGCGCGAGTGACGACGGTCGCCCGCTGGAGGTCGCCGGGAGGGCCGTCGACGCCGTGCGCGAGTCCTGGCTGGTCGAGGATCGCTGGTGGACCGAGCGGCCGCTGCGCCGCCGCTACTGGGAAGTGGTGACGGCGTGCGGACGCAACCTCGTGGTGTTCCGCGACCTCGTGCGCGGACGCTGGTACCTCCAGCGCTGATCCGTGGCAGAGGGCGCGTCCCGGGCGCGCCGGCCGGCGCGATGCTCGCCGGATGCTGCGCTCGCAGCGAGGCCAGGGATCGATCGAGTACCTCGGGATCGTCGCGCTGGTCGGCCTGCTGCTCGCCGCCGCGGCGGCGGCGTGGACCGATCCCGCCGCGCTCGGGCGCGCCGTCCCCCGCTCGCTGGCCCGTGCGCTGTGCGTCGTCTCCGGCGGCTTCTGCGACGTCGACCTGCGGCCGTGCGTCACCCGGACGCACCGTCGCGCCGAGAGCTGGCACGTCAACCTGGCCGTGGTGCGTCTCGGGCGCGAGGAGGTCCTCCTCCGCGAGGAGCGCTCCGACGGCACGGTGGCGCTCACGCGGCTGCGGGACGCCTCCGGCGGGCTCGACCTGGGTGTCGGCGCCGACGGGCACGTGACCGTGGCCGGCCGTCGGCTCGGGATCGGCGCGGAGCTGCGGGCTGCGCTGCTCGCCGGGCTCGGCCGGGGCGCGACCTGGGTCGTGCCGGCTGGGCCGCCGGCCGACGCGCTCGAGACCCGGCTGCGGGCCGGCGGCGGCGGGCTGCCCGCACCGGCGGCGACCTACGGCGAATGGGGCACGCGGCGCAGCTACACGCTGACGGGCTCGGCCGGCCCGGTCGGCGCCAGCGGCGGGCTCGATGCGTCGGACGCCGACGGAACGCTCTTCGACCCGGCCACGGGCCGCCGCACGGTCTACGTCCGTCACGGCGCGGGTTGGACGGCCGCGCTGCTGGCCGGGCCCGCCGAGGCGGACGCGGGGCTGCGGGCGCAGGAGCGCTACGGCGTCGTCTTCGATCGCCGCGGGACCGCGCGCGAGCTGGTCGTGACCACGGGCGGGCGGCTGGAGCGGTCGCTCGACCTTCCGGGGGCGCTCGCCGAGGTCGCGGGGTTCCTCGGGGCCGCCGGGGGGCGGGGCCGGCTCTGGACGGCCGAGGCGCACCTGGAGCTCACCGACCCGGTCACCCGCCGGGTCGCGGCGGCGTTCGTCGACGCGGTCGTGCACCCGCGTCCCCACGTGGGCGCCGCGGTGGCGCCGGACGCCGCGCTGCGCGAGCTGCTGCGCGAGCGTGCGACGATCGAGGCCAGGACCTACGCACTCGGTGTCTCGCGCGACGGCGCCGGGCTGCACGCGGCGGCGGGGGCGCGGCTCGGCGCGGGCTACGAGCGGCTCGAGGAGCACAGCCGGCTGCTCGCCGCCGTCTCGCGCGGCCCCGACCGGACCTGGCGCCGGCGCGACGACTGCATGGGCCCGCTGCGGGCATGACCGTTCGGGACCGATCCGTCCGAGGGCCATGCGAACATGTGTTCGCCTATGGAGTACGTGGAGCTGCACTGCCACTCGGCCTACTCGTTCCTCGACGGAGCGTCCCGGCCCGACGAGCTGGTGGCGGCGGCGCGCGAGCGGGGGCACGCGGCGCTGGCGCTGACCGACCACGACAGCGTCTCGGGGTCGATGGAATTCGCCCAGGCGGCGGGGGCGATGGGGGTGCGCGCGATCCACGGGGCCGAGGTCACGCTCGACGACGGCCGTCACCTCACGCTGCTGGTCCGCGATGCGCGGGGCTGGGCCAACCTCTGCCGGCTGCTCACGCGCGCGCATGCGCACACGCGGGTCTACGAGGGCTCGGGGCGGGCGCCCGGGCGAGGCGGGCGCCGGGCCGCTCCGGGCGCGGGCGGCCCGGCCTCGGGAGACCTCGGCGAGCCCCTCGTCCCTGCCGGCGCGGCGGCCGGCGGCGCGGGGGCGCGGGGGCGTCGCGGGACGCGGATCAGCCGGGTGGTCGAGCGGCCCAGGGTTGGGCTCAAGGCGATCCTCGAGCACGCCGAGGGGCTGGTCTGCCTCAGCGGCTGCGCCACGCACGGTGTCCGCGACGAGCCCACGATGCGGCGGCTGCTGGAGGGCTTCGGATGCGATGCGCTGCGGGTCGAGCTGCAGCGGCCGTTCGCGCGCCACGACCGCACCCTCAACCGGGGGCTGGCCGCGCTGGCCGCGCGGCTCGGCCTCCGGTGCGTGGCGACCGGCAACGTTCATGCGCACACACCCGCCCGGGCGCGCCTGCAGGACGTCTTCGTCGCGATCCGCGAGCACAGCACGCTCGATGCCTCCGAGCCGCTGCGCCGCGGCAACCACGGCCACGTGCTGACGACGCCGCGGGCGATGGCGGCGCGCTTCGCCGACCACCCGGAGGCGGTCGCCGAGACGGTGCGGCTGGCCGAGACGCTGAGCTTCGACCTGACCGCCGACCTCGGCTACCGCTACCCCGCCGCGGACGACGCCGGCGCCGACGAGGAGCTCGCGCGGGTCTGCGCCCACGCCTTCGGGGAGCGCTACCCGGCGGGGCACGCGATCGCCGGCGAGGCGGCCGCGCGGCTCGAGCAGGAGCTGGCGGTGATCCGCACGCTCGGGCTGTCGGGGTTCTTCCTGCTGCACCGCGACCTGCTCGAGCTGGCACGCGAGGTCGCGGCCGAGGTCCGCGGCGGCGCGGCCGCGCGTGGCTGCTGCCGCCGGGCCGCGGGAGGGGCTCCTCGGTCTCGTCGATCGTCTGCTACCTGACGGGCCTCTCGCACGTCGACCCGGTGGCCAACGACCTCCTGCTCGGCCGCTTCCTCAACGAGGAGCTCACGTCGCTGCCCGACATCGACCTCGACTTCCCGCGCGACATCCGGGAGGTGCTGATCCCGCGCGTCCACGAGCGCTACGGCCACGATCGCTCGGCGCTGGTGGCGGCGTTCCCGACGTTCAGGGCGCGCGGAGCGATCCGCGAGATCGGCAAGGCGCTGGGGCTGCCGCCGGGCGAGATCGAGCGCGTGGCGCGGGGCTCCGAGCCGTTCGGGGAGCGCTCGGTGGCGCGCGACATCGAGGTGGCGCTGGGCGCCGCGCGGCACGGGGAGCCGGGGGTCCCCGGGGCAGGCCCCGCCCGGCCGGTCGCTGGGGATGGCTCGCCGAGCTGTCGGCCGAGGCCTACGGGCTGCCGCGCCACCTCTCCCAGCACTCGGGGGGCATGATCGTCTCCACGCGCCCGCTGATCGACTGCTGCCCGGTCGTGCCGGCGGCGATGGAGGGCCGGCAGATGGTCATGTGGGACAAGGACTCCTGCGCCGACGCGGGCTTTCTGAAGATCGACCTGCTGGGGCTGGGGATGCTCTCGGCGGTCGAGCGGTGCGTCGAGCTGATCGCCGCGCGGCGCGGCGAGCGAGTCGACCTGTCGCGGATCCCCTTCGACGACCCGGAGACCTACGCCTCGATCCAGGAGGCCGACACGACCGGCGTCTTCCAGATCGAGAGCCGGGCGCAGATGGGCTCGCTGCGGCGCACGCGCCCCGAGACGCTGGAGGACCTGACGATCCAGGTCGCGATCGTCCGGCCGGGGCCGATCGTGGGCGGCGCCGTCAACCCCTACATCGAGCGCCGGCAGCGGCTGCGCCGGGAACCCTCGTTCGAGGTCCCCTACGACCACCCTTCGCTGGAGCCGGCGCTGCGCGAGACGCTGGGGACGATCATCTTCCAGGACCAGGTCATCGAGGTCGCGCGGGCGTTCGCCGGCTTTTCCCCCGGCGAAGCCGAGGGGCTGCGCCGCGCGATGTCGCGCAAGCGCTCGGAGGCCGCGATCCGGGCCCATCGCGAGAGCTTCGTGGAAGGGGCGATGCGCCGTCACGCAGACGTCGACGAGGCGCTGGCCGAGCGGGTCTGGGCGATGGTGGCCGGCTTCTCGGGGTTCGGCTTCCCCAAGGCCCACGGCGCGGCGTTCGGGCTGCTCGCCTACCAGTCGGCCTGGCTGCGGGTCCACTACGGCCCGGAGTTCCTCTGCGCGCTGCTCGACGAGCAGCCGATGGGCTTCTACCCGCCCGACTCGCTGGTCCACGAGGCCCAGCGCCGGGGCATCGAGGTGCTCGCCCCCGACGTCAACGCCAGCGTCGTCGGCTGCACGGTGACCCCGGGAGGAGCGGTGCGGCTGGGGCTCGGGTACGTGCTCGGCGTGCGGGCCGACGAGGTCGCGGCGCTGGTCGCCGCGCGCGAGGCGGAGGGCCCGTTCCGGTCGCTGGACGACCTGGCCTCCCGGGCGGGAGCCGGGCGGCCGGCGCTCGAGCAGCTGGCGTGGTCGGGGGCCTGCGACGGGCTCGCGCTCGCCGGCGCGGCCGGTGTGCCGCCGCGGGCCGCCCGCCGCACGGCGCTGTGGTGTCTCGGCGTGGCGGCGCCCGCCCGGCGGGCCGGCGCGCGGGGGGAGGAGGGGGTGCAGCTGGCGCTTGCACTGGACCTGCCCGCGCCGCCGGCCCTGCGCCCGCTGGACCGCTGGGGTGCGATGCTCGCCGACTACGCGACCACGACGGTCAGCGTCGCCGAGCATCCGCTCGGCCTGCTGCGCGAGGAGCTGACGCGCGGGCGGGGCGGTGTCCAGCGCAGATCTCGGGGGCGCCTCGCGCACGGGACGGCGGTGCGGATCGGCGGGCTGGTGGTGGCCCGCCAGCGGCCGGCGACCGCCAGGGGCGTGGTGTTCCTGCTGCTCGAGGACGAGCACGGCACGGTCAACCTGGTCGTGCCGCCGCCGGTCTACGAGCGCGATCGGCTGACCGTGCGCTCGGAGCCGCTGGTCCTCGCCCAGGGGCGGCTCGAGCGCCACGCCTCGGCGGGCGGGGCGATCAACGTCGTCGTCTCCCGCCTGATGTCGCTCGCGGCGCCGGGACGCGAGTCGGCCGCGGTGACCGACCTCGGGCGCCGTGCGGGCGCTCCCGGGGAGGCGGAGGGCCCAGCGGAGGGAGCGGGGGGTGGCCTCGCGGCAACCGGGACCGGCGATTTCCGCGCCGTCGCCCCCGCGGTGTCGAGCTTCGCCGCCGGGAGGCGGCGATGAGCGCCTGCGCCGCCGGTCGCGGTAGGGTTCCCGCCCGATGGTCGCCACCACCGCCTTTGTCCTGGGGTTCGTCGTCATCGGCCTCGCCGTCGTGCTGGTCGCGATGCGGGCCGGATCCGCCGGTGCGCATCGCGACACGCCCCAGGCCGCGCGCGACCGGACCACCGCCACGGCGGCGATCCTCGGCGCGACGGTGGTCTTCGGGGTGGGCGTGCCCGCGGCCGTGATGGCGGCCAACGCCGGCTCGCGCGCCAAGGAGGCCCCGGGCGGCGTGCGGCTGACCGACGCCCAGCAGCACGGCCGCGAGCTCTTCGCGCGCAACTGCGCCACCTGCCACACGCTCAAGGCCGCCAACGCCGTCGGCCGCGTGGGGCCGAACCTCGACCAGCGCCGGCCGCCCAAGGCGCTGGTGCTCAACGCGATCCAGCTCGGGCGCGCCCGCGGCATGGGTCAGATGCCCGCCGATCTGCTCACCGGCCAGGACGCGCAGGACGTGGCGTCGTTCGTGGCCGCCGCCGCCGGCCGATAGCCCGCCGCGCCGGGGCGACCGGGGCTGCGCATCGCCCGACGGCGCTCCGCCGGACCGCCGCGATCGGCCCCGAGACACTGCAACGCACGTTGCGGGTTGCCATAACGATGCAGCAAATGCAGGGGTTTCAGCCCCTGCTACGATGGCGACCTCACCGCTGAATCCCCTGTCCGGGGGAGCGGGGGACCCACAGTCACGGGGCGAATCGCCGGTTCCGGCGTAGCGCAGCTCTTTCGGCGCGAGCCCGTCAGCTAACCCCGCAAGCACCAAGAGAGAGAAAGCCCGAACACCGTATGTCGCAGGCACAAGCCCGCTCGTGGTGGGCCGACGTGGAGCATCTCCGTGAGGCGGCAGAGCGCCGTCAGGCGGACGACGCCGCCCGGAGGTCTGCGGACCGCCGGCCGTCGGCCGACCCGCCGGCGGACCGTGCGACGCTCCGCGCCCGTGGCCACGCCGCGACCCGTGTCCGCGAGGCCTCCGGCGGGGCCGTCGACGAGCTGACGGCGCGCCGCGCCCTGGCGCTCGAGGAGCGCTCGCCGCGCGCGCGCCGGCCCGTGCCGATCTGGCTGGCCGAGGACGCGCTGGTCGATCCGGTCGCCCAGGCCCGGGCTCGCGCCGCCGCGCCGCGGCGGACCATCGAGATCCGCGGCCGGGTCGCCGTCGCCGACGTCGCGCTGCCCGACCCGCGCCCCGCCGCAGCGCCGGTCCGGCGGACGCGCCCCCATCCCGGCTTCGCCGCCTCGTTCGCCGCCCGGCCCGACCGGATCGCGTTCTGGGCCTTCGCGCTGGGGATCGTGCTCGCGCTGGTCGCGGCCACGAGCTCGCACGCCGCCGTGATCTAGCGGCCCCGGTGGCGGTCCGAGCTCCCTGCGGCACGCCTGCGCGCAATCTCAACCTGGGCTTCACCTTCTCCTGACCGGGCCTTTATCCGCCTGCGTAGAACCTCCAGGTGCACGTCCAGCTCCCGGCACCCGACCGGGATGCCGGGGTGCTTTCCCCCTCCGCACCCGAGAAGGCGACATGAAGACCCAGATGAGCCGTTTTCCCATCCACGACGACCTCAGCGCGCCCGAGGGATCGGTCCCCGTCCTGCGCGGCGCGATGTCCACCGGCGGGCAGCTCCCGAACTTCCTCGGCGTCCTGGCGGGCTCTCCGCCCGCGCTGCGCGCGTACGTGCGCCACCGGTCGGAGCTGCGTCATGGCAGCCTGCCGGGCCCCACCCTCGAGCGCATCTCGCTCGCGGTCGCCGAGCACTACGGCTCGGCGCCCGGGATCGCGATGCACGGCCGCACCGCGCGCAAGGCCGGCCTCGGGCTCGACGAGGTCGCCGCCGCCCGCTCCTGGACGAGCTCCGACCGCCGCGAGCGGGCGCTGATGGAGCTGCTTCGCGAGCTGGTCGTCGCCCACGCCGCTCCGCCCGCGCACCTCGTCGAGGAGGCCCGGGAGCGCGGCTGGTCCGACGAGCAGCTGCTCGAGGCGATCGCCTTCGTCGCCCTCGAGGCGTTCACGGCGATGGTCAACGTGGCCGGCGACGTCCCCGTCGACGGCTCCGTCGAGGAGTCGCGCACGCTGCGCGCGGCCTGACGCCGGGCTTCGCGGTGGCCGTGCCGGCGGGCCGGCCGCCGCCCCGGCGTCCTCATGGGCCGGCGCAGGGCTGGCCGATCAGGCGGTGGATCTTGATCCCGAGGCTGAGTCGCTCGCGCTCCTCGTGCCGGGCGACGCCGAGCCCGGTCAGCTCGCGGATCCGCTCGAGCCGGTAGGCCACGGTGTGGCGGTGGGCGAAGAGCGCGGTGGCGGTCGCGTTCATGTTCCCGTCGTGGTCGAGGTAGGCGGCGAGCGTGCCCAGCAGGTCGGTGCGGTACTGCTCGTCGTAGCGGACGATCGGCGCGACGGTCTCCGCGTGGTAGGCCTCGAGATGGCTCCGGTCGGTGGCCATCAGGCCGAGCAGGAGGCGGTAGGTCCCGTCGGCCAGGCGCTCGGGCGCGAGGTCGGCGCGGCCCACGACGTCGGCGATCATGTCGGCCTCGGCGATGGCCCGGCCAAGCTGCCCCGGGTTGGCCTGGAAGGCCGACAGCCCGACGGCGGCGTGTGCGCGCAGGCGCCGTGCGAGCGCGGCGGCCAGCGCCGTCGCGTGGTCGCCGGCGTCGGGCCGGTCGGCGGCCGGCACGACCGCGTAGACCCGGTCCCCGACGCGCTGGGTGAACGCCTCCGGGCAGTCGGCCTTGATCGCGGCGAGCAGGCGGTGCAGCCGCTCCGGCGGCGGATCGGCGGCGAGCACGAGCGCCCCGCGGGAGAGGTCGCAGCCGAGGCGCGCCGCGCGCCGCACCACCTCGCCGGGGTCGAGCTCGTCGCCGGCGCGCAGCTCCTCGAGGAACGAGCCGCGCAGCTCGTCGGCGGCCTGCTCGCGGCTCTCGACGAGCGCCAGCTCGGTCACCGCGGCCGTGGCGGCGAGGTGCAGCAGCCCGGGGCCCGTGTCGCCGGTCGGCTCGCCGCCGGCGCGCAGCAGCGCGATCGCGCCGAGCGGCTCGTCGCCGCTGCGCACGGCGACCTCGGCCGCCACGATCTTCGGCGGCGCCGCGGCGGAGCCGCCGATGCGCGCCTTGATCCACGGGCGCAGCGCGTCGAGCAGCGCTCCGTCGTGCTCGCCGGCGGGCTCGACGAGCTCGTGCCCGAGCGCGGGGACGACGACGGCCACCGTCCCGCCGGCCCGCGCCGCCACGATCGCGGCGACTTCGCGCATGCCGTCGCCGCTCAGGACGGCGTCGACCATCCGGGCATGCAGGTCGTGCAGGCGGGCGGGGTCGTCGGCGGTCGCGGTCAAGCACGCCCAGTGTGGGGGCGCTCGTCCGCCCGGCACTTGGCCCGATGGCGAAGATCTCGCGTGCCGATCCGCCGCCAGGGCCAAGGCGCCCGGTCGCCCGATGCGGCAAGCTGCGGACCATGCCCGACCAGCCGCGCACCGCCGACGACGTCAAGGCGCTCGTGGAGGAGCGCCGTATTCGCTTCATCCGGTTCTGGTTCACCGACATCCTCGGCCAGCTGAAGTCGTTCTCGATCAACGCCGCTGAGCTCGACGACGCGTTCGAGGGCGGCATGGGCTTCGACGGCTCCTCGATCACCGGCTTCAACGCGATCGAGGAGTCCGACATGATCGCGATGCCCGACCCCTCGACCTTCGCGGTGCTGCCGTGGCGGCCCGAGGAGCAGGGCGTCGCGCGGATGTTCTGCGACATCCAGACGCCGGAGCGCACCCCCTACGAGGGCGACCCGCGGCACGTCCTGCGCCGCGCCCTGCAGCGGATGGAGGCGATGGGCTTCGACACCTTCAACGTCGGCCCCGAGCTCGAGTACTTCCTGTTCCGCGACAAGGACGGGACCGAGGTCCTCGACGAGGGCGGCTACTTCGACCTCACCACGCTGGACGCCGGCTCGGACGTGCGGCGCGAGACCGTGCTCGCGCTCGAGCAGCTCGGCATCCACGTCGAGTACTCCCACCACGAGGTCGGCCCGTCCCAGCACGAGGTCGACATGCGCTACGCGCCGGCGCTGAAGATGGCCGACGACTGCATGACCTACCGCATCACCGTCAAGGAGTACGCGATGAAGTACGGCTGGCACGCGACGTTCATGCCCAAGCCGCTCTTCGGCGAGAACGGCTCGGGGATGCACACCCACATGTCGCTGTTCGCCGGGGGCCGCAACGCCTTCTACGACCCCGACGACCCGTTCTTCCTCTCGGACGTCGGCAAGGCGTTCATCGCCGGCCAGCTCGCGCACGCGCGCGAGGTCTCGTCGATCTTCGCCCAGTGGGTCAACTCCTACAAGCGCCTCGTCCCCGGCTACGAGGCGCCGGTGTACGTCGCCTGGAGCCGCCGCAATCGCTGCGCGCTGGTGCGGGTCCCGCTCTACCACCCGGGCAAGGAGCAGGCGACGCGGATGGAGCTGCGCTGCCCCGACCCGGCATGCAACCCGTACCTGACCTTCGCCGCGCTGCTCCAGGCGGGCCTCGAGGGCATCGAGAAGGGCTACGAGCTGCCCGAGCCGATGGAGAAGAACCTCTACCACCTGGCGCCCGACGACCGGCGCCGCCTCGGGATCGAGCAGCTGCCCGAGACGCTCGGCGAGGCGATCGAGCTGACCGCGGAGTCCGAGCTGGTGCTGCGAACGCTCGGCGAGCACATGTTCAACCGCTTCGTCGAGATCAAGCGCCAGGAGTGGGAGGACTACCGCGTGCAGGTCACGCAGTGGGAGCTCGACCGCTACCTGCCGGTGCTCTGACCGCCCCGCTCGCGGTCGTGGCGCCCCCGGGTAACACCCCTGCCGCGCGGGTAGTAGCGGGGCCATGTCCTCCTCCACCACCCAGCTCGGCGGCACCTTCGCGATCGGCGGCGACCTCGAGGTCCACCGCCTCGGCTACGGCGCCATGCGCATCACCGGCGACGGCGTCTGGGGCCCGCCGGGCGACCCCGGCGAGGCGCGGGCCGTCCTGCGGCGCGTGCCCGAGCTCGGCATCGACCTCATCGACACGGCCGACTCCTACGGCCCGGAGATCTCCGAGGAGCTGATCGCCGAGACGCTGCATCCCTACGAGGGCCTGCTGATCGCCACCAAGGGCGGCCTCGAGCGCACCGGCCCCGGCGAGTGGCCGCGCAACGGCCGCCCCGAGCACCTCAAGGCGGCGTGCGAGGGGTCGCTCCGGCGCCTGCGCGTCGACCGCATCGACCTCTACCAGCTGCACGCACCGGACACCGACGTCCCCTACGAGGAGTCGGTCGGGGCGATCAAGGAGCTCCAGGACGAGGGCAAGATCCGCCACGCCGGCGTCTCGAACGTCTCGGTCGACCAGCTCGCCACGGCGCGCTCGATCATCGACGTCGTCACCGTCCAGAACCGCTTCAACCTGACCGACCGCTCGAGCGAGGACGTCCTCGAGGAGTGCGAGCGCGCCGGGATCGGCTTCATCCCCTGGTTCCCGCTTGCCGCCGGCGACCTCGCCAGGCCGGGCGGGCCGGTCGACGAGATCGCCTCCGCGCGCGACGCAAGCGCCGGGCAGGTCGCCCTCGCATGGCTGCTCGGTCGCTCGCCGGTGATCCTCCCGATCCCCGGCACCTCCTCGGTCGCCCACCTCGAGGAGAACGTCGCCGCCGCGGAGCTCGAGCTCTCCGACGAGGAGCGGGGCCAGCTCGATCAATCGGCCTGAGGCCGCCCGCGCGCCAGGCGCGACGGCCACCAGATCCGGTCGCCGAGGGCGAAGGTGAGCGCCGGCACCAGCACCGATCGCACGAGGAACGTGTCGAGCAGCACGCCGACCGCGATCGTGAAGCCGATCTCGGTCAGCGCCACGAGCGGCAGCACCGCGAGCGTCGAGAACGTGCCGGCCAGGACGATGCCGGCGGACGTGATCACCGCGCCCGTGGCCGCCAGGCCGCGCAGCGTCCCGTCCCGCGTGCCGTGGCGAAGCGTCTCCTCGCGCACGCGGGCCATCAGGAAGATGTTGTAGTCGACGCCCAGCGCGACGAGGAAGATGAACGCGAACAGCGGCAGCCCGGGATCGGCGCCCGGGAAGCCGAAGACGAACCGGAAGAAGAACGTCCCGATGCCGAGCGCCGCGCCGTAGGAGAGGATCACCGTGCCGATCAGCAGCAGCGGCAGGACGACGGCGCGCAGCAGCATCGCAAGCACCAGGAAGACCACCACGAGCACGATCGGCGGGATCACCCAGTCGTCGCGGGCGGAGGCGGCGCGGGTGTCGCGCTCCTCCGCCGAGGGGCCGCCCACCAGCACGCCTGTCAGCCCGGCGGCGCCGAAGCGGTGGCGCAGGCGCTCGATCGTGTGGTAGGCGGGCGGGCTGTAGGGATCGGCGGACAGCACGACCGAAAAGCGCGAGCCGGGCGGACCCTGCTCGACCTGCCCCCCGGCGGACGCCACGCCCCGGGTGCCCGCCGCCACGCTGCGGGCCCGCGCGACGTCGACGCGGGGCGGCACGACCACGGTCGTCGGCGCGTTCTCGCCCGACGGGAACGCCTTGTCGACCAGGCGCTGGCCCTGCACGGACTCGACGCTGCCGCGGAAGCCGTTGCCCTGGGTCAGTCCGGTGTTGAACCACAGCAGGCCCGCGCAGCAGGCGACCAGCGCGGTCGTCCCGGCGATGCCCACCCGGTGCGGGTGGCGCGCCACGCGCTCGCCGACGCCGCGCCAGAACCCGTGCAGCTCGTCGGCGCCCTCGCTGCCGTAGCGGGGGCGGAACGGCCAGAACGCGGGACGCCCGAACGTCGCCAGCAGCGCCGGGAGCAGCGTCAGCATGCTGGCCATCGCCAGCAGCACCCCGATCGCGCTGATCGGTCCAAGGGCCTGCGTGCCGTTGACGCGTGCGAGCAGCAGCACGAGCAGGGCGAGCACGACCGTGACGGCCGACGCCGCGATCGCCGGCCCCGCGCGCCGCAGTGCGATCGAGACCGCCTCGTGGCGGTCCTCGTGGCGGCGCAGCTCCTCCCGCACCCGCGCGACGAGCAGCAGCGCGTAGTCGGTGCCGGCACCGAAGACGAGCACGAGCAGGATCCCGGCGCTCTGGCCGTTGATCGTCATCCCCGCCTTCGCCAGGCCGTAGCCGGCGGCGCGCGAGCACACCTCCGCGAACCCCACCGACAGCAGCGGGATGATCCAGAAGACCGGGCTGCGGTAGATCAGGACCAACAGCACGAACACGAGCGCCGCGGTCGCCGTCAGCAGCGTGCCGTTGATGTTCGAGAAGACCTCGATCGCGTCCTTGGAGAACCCCGCCGGGCCCGTGACCTTGGCGGTCAATCCCGGCCGGGCACCGAGGCGGTCGACGCGCGCCCGGATCCGGTCGACGGCGGCCTGGAGCAGGTCGGAGTCCCCGCGCGCGCGGATCGGCACCGTCAGCAGGGCCGTCGTGCCGTCCTTCGAGCGCCGCACCTGCCCGACGCCCTGCACGCCGCGGGGCGGGCGCGCGCGGAGGTCGCCGACGACCGACTGGAGGCGCCGTCGGTCGTCGGCGGTCAGGCCGGAGGGTCGCCGCGCGACGATCACCGCCGGGGTGATCTCGCCCGACGGGAAGCGCTTGACGGCCGACAGGGCGCGGACCGACTCGGTGTCGCCGGGCAGGTAGCTGATCGGGTCGTTCTTCTGGACGCTCTCGAACTTCCCCGCGACGGATCCCGCGCCCCCGGCGATCACGAGCCAGATCGCGAGCACGGCGTACTTCGACCGGCGGCCGGCGGGAAGGGTCAGCAGGCGCATGCGCCTGCAACCTACGAGATGGCGGCGTCGGCGGTTCAGTCGCCGAGGAGCTCGGCCAGCTCGGCCGGCTCGGTCACCGGCGCGCGGCAGGCGAAGCGCTCGCAGACGTAGGCCGCCGTGCGGTCGCCGACCGGCTCGCGGCCGTCGAGCAGCGGGACGCCGTCGGGTTCGCCGCCGGCCAGCACCACGTGCGGGCGCAGGCGCCCGCGGACGACGCGGGCCAGCGGATCGGGCTCGTCGCCTGCCAGCGCGATCTCGCGCGTGGGGGAGAGGTGGAAGTCCAGCGCCCGCAGCAGATGGCCGAACGCCCCCGGATGGCGCGGCGCGAGCTCGTGGAGCAGGCGCAGCTGGCCGGCGGCGGCCTCCTCGTAGCGCGCCTCGCCGGTCAGCGCCGCCAGTCGCAGCAGGCCGAGCGCCGCGCTCGAGGCGCCGGCCGGGATCGGCGCGTCCTCGAGATCCTTGCGCCGGGCGGCGAGTCGCTCGTGGTCGGAGGAGGTCGAGAAGAACCCGCCGCGCTCGCCGTCGGCGAAGCGCTCGAGGATCGCGTCCGCGAGCGCGCGCGCCTCGGCGAACCAGCGCGGCTCGAACGTCGCCTCGTAGAGCGTCAGCAGCGCCTCGAGCAGGAAGGCGTGATCCTCGAGGTAGGCGTTGAGGCGCCCGCGGCCGTCCTTCCAGGTGCGCAGCAGGCGCCCGGCGGGATCGCGCAGCTCGACGAGGACGAAGTCCGCAGCCGCGCGGGCGACGTCGAGGAGGTCGTCGCGCTCCAGCACGGCGCCCGCGTCGGCGAAGGCGGCGACGGCGAGCGCGTTCCACGAGGTCAGCCGCTTGTCGTCGAGCCCCGGGCGGACCCGCCGCGACCGCGCGGCGAGCAGCGCGGACCGGATCGCCTCGCGCTGCTGCGCGGGAGGCTCGGGCCCGCGGCCCTCGAGCACGTTGACGCCCTCCCAGTTGCCGTCCTCGGTGGCGCCCAGCCATGCGAGGGCCGCGTCGGCGTCGGCGGGATCGAGTGCCGCGCGCAGGTCGGCGACCGTCCAGACGTAGTGGCGCCCCTCGACCCCCTCGGAGTCGGCGTCGAGCGCGCTGAGGAACCCGCCCTCGGGCCCGCGGAGCTCGCGGAGCAGGAAGTCGAGGGTCTCCGTGCACGTGCGCAGCAGGCGCTCGTCGCCGGATGCCTGCCAGCCGTGCAGGTAGGCCCGCGCCAGCAGCGCGTTGTCGTAGAGCATCTTCTCGAAGTGCGGGACGGTCCAGCTGCGGTCGACGCTGTAGCGGGCGAACCCGCCTCCGACCTGGTCGTGGATGCCGCCGGACGCCATCGCACGCAGCGTCCCCAGCGCCATCTCGCGCTCGCCACGAGCCAGCAGGAACTCGATCGTCGGCGCCGCGGGGAACTTCGGCGCTCCGCCCCAGCCGCCCCATTGCGGGTCGTAGCCGGCCCGGAGCCGCTCGACCGCGGCGTCGAGCGCCGCCGCGTCGAACGGCTCGGCGGATGGCGCCAGCAGGGCCGCGCCCGCCAGCCTCGGTGCCAGCCGCTCGCCCTGCTCGCGGATCTCGTCGCGCCTGGTCTCCCAGGCGTCGGCGACGGCGAGCAGGACCTGGGTCCACGCCGGCATGCCGTGGCGCGGCTCGGGCGGGAAGTACGTCCCGCCGTAGAACGGCACCTGCTCGGGCGTGAGGAAGACGTTCAGCGGCCAGCCGCCCTGGCCGGTCATCGCCTGGACGGCCTCCATGCAGATCGCGTCGACGTCCGGTCGCTCCTCGCGGTCGACCTTGACGCAGACGAAGCGCTCGTTCATCAGCGCCGCGACGTGCGGGTCCTCGAACGACTCGCGCTCCATCACGTGGCACCAGTGGCACGCGCTGTAGCCGATCGAGACGAGCAGCGGGCGGTCCCCGGCCCGCGCGCGGTCGAGCGCGTCGTCGCCCCACGGGAGCCAGTCGACCGGGTTGCCGGCGTGCTGGAGCAGGTAGGGGGAGGTCTCGTTCGCGAGCGCGTTGGCCATCCGTTCCACGGTACCCTCGCGCCATGCCCGCGGACCGCCTGGTCGTCACCGCCGCCGGCGCGCCCGCTGCCGTGGGTCCCTACAGCCACGCGGTTCGCAGCGGATCGCTGCTGTTCTGCTCGGGGCAGATCCCGCTCGATCCCGCGACCGGCGAGCTCGTGGGCGCCACGGCGGGCGAGCAGGCGCGACGCTGCCTGGAGAACCTGACGGCCGTCTGCGAGGCGGCCGGCGCGCGGCTGGCCGACGCGGTGCGGGTCACCGTCTACCTGATCGACATGGGCGCGTTCGCCGAGGTCAACGACGTCTACGCGGGGTTCTTCTCCGGCGGTGAGCCGCCCGCGCGCGTGGCCTTCGGGGTCGCGGCGCTGCCAAAGGGCGCCCAGGTCGAGATCGACGCGATCGTCGCGCTGTAGGCTGTGCGCGAGCCGACCGCCGCCGACGTCGACGCCGCGCGGGCGGCGATCGCGGACGTCGCGCGCCGGACGCCCGTGCTGCCCTCGGCCACGCTCAGCGAGCGCTCGGGCGGCGAGGTCGTGCTGAAGGCCGAGAGCCTGCAGCGCACGGGCTCGTTCAAGATCCGCGGCGCGCTCGCCAAGCTCGCCGCCCTTGGCGAGCGCGGATGCGCGCGCGGCGTCGTCGCCGCCAGCGCCGGGAACCACGCGCAGGCGCTGGCACACGCCGCGCGCGCCCGCGGCGTGCCGTGCGAGGTGTTCATGCCCCACGAGGCGCCGATCGCCAAGGTCGAGGGCGCCCAGGCGCTGGGAGCGAAGGTGGCCTTCGGCGGCGACAGCGTCGACGAGTGCCTCGGCGCCGCGCGCGAGCGCGCCGAGGGATCGGGAATGGCGCTCGTCCACCCGTTCGACGACCCCGACATCGTCGCCGGCCAGGGGACGCTCGGCCTCGAGCTGCTCGAGGACGTGCCCGAGCTCGCGAAGGTCGTCGTGCCGGTCGGCGGGGGCGGGCTGGCGAGCGGCCTGGCGATCGCCGTCAAGTCGGCGCGGCCCGACGTCGAGGTCGTCGGCGTTCGCGTGGAGGCGGGGTCGATGTCGATCGCGGACGGCATCGCCGTCAAGCACCTCGGCGAGCTGACGGGCCCGCTCGTCGAGCGCTGGCTCGACGAGGTCGTCCACGTTCCCGAGGACGACGTCGCCGAGGCGATGGTGCTGCTGATGGAGAAGGCCAAGCTCGTCGTCGAGGGAGCCGGCGCGGTCGGCGCCGCCGCCCTCACCGGCGGCAGGACCGGGGCCGCGCCTGGCGGGACGACCGTCGTCGTGCTCTCGGGCGGCAACGTCGACGCCGGCCTGCTGGCCGACGTCGCCCGCCGCCACGAGACGCTCGCCGGGCGCCGCCTGGTCGTCATCACCCGGGTGCGCGACCGGCCGGGATCGCTCGCCGCGCTGCTCGAGCTGGTCGGCCGCACGGGCGCCAACATCGTCGAGGTCTCCCACGTTCGCGAGGGCGTCGAGCTGCACGTGCGCGAGACCGGGGTGCAGCTCGTCCTCGAGACGCGCGGCCTCGCGCACGCCGAGAGCGTGCTGGGGGCGATCGAGGGCGGGGACTACCCGGTCGCGCGCTACTCGGCCGTGAAGTAGGCGCCGGAGATCCCGCCGGCCACTCGAGCGGCAGCGGCGTCTCCACCGGGCCCGCGCGACGCTGCTAGCGTCACTCGACAGGGTGTCAACTCACTTCGACCACGACTGGATCGTCATCGGCTCGGGCTTCGGCGGCAGCGTCTCGGCGCTGCGGCTCTCCGAGAAGGGCCACGACGTCGCCGTCCTCGAGTGCGGGCGGCGCTTCTCCGACGGCGACCTCCCGTCGAGCACCTGGGACGCCCGGCGCTACTGGTGGTTCCCCCGCCTGGGCATGCGCGGGATCTTCCGCCTGTCGACCTTCAAGGACGTCTCGGTGGTGAGCGGCTGCGGCGTCGGCGGCGGCTCGCTGGGCTACGCGAACACGCTCTATCGCGCCCGCGAGGCCTTCTACACCGATCCGCAGTGGGACCATCTCGATCCGGACTGGAAGGCCACGCTGCGGCCCTTCTACGACGAGGCCGAGCGCATGCTGGGCGTCGTCGAGGTTCCCGGCACCGACGCCGCGGACGACCTGCTGCGCGAGCTCGGCGAGGAGATCGGCGTCGGCGACACCTATGCGAAGACCAGGGTGGGCGTCTTCTTCGGCGAGTCGGGCGTGGAGGTCGAGGACCCCTACTTCGGCGGCGCCGGCCCGCCGCGCACCGGCTGCGTCGCCTGCGGGCGCTGCATGGTCGGCTGCCCACACGGCGCGAAGAACACCCTCGTCAAGAACTACCTCTGGTTCGCCGAGCGCAACGGCGCGCTGGTGCGTCCGGAGCGCACCGTCGTCGACGTCCGGCCGCTGGGGCCGTCGCACGACGGCAGCGACGGCTACGAGGTCGTCCACGAGCGCTCGGGCGCGTGGGTCCGCCGGGACCGGCAGGTCTCGCGTGCGCGCGGGGTCGTCGTCGCCGCCGGCGCGCTGGGCACCAACAAGCTGCTCCAGCGCTGCCGGCTGGGCGGGTCGCTGCGCCTCTCCGACCGCCTCGGCGAGGGCGTGCGCACCAACAGCGAGGCGATCCTCGCCGTCACCGCGCCCGACGACTCGTGGGACTTCACGCGGCGGGTCGCGATCACCGGCTCGATCTATCCCGATCCCGACACCCACATCGAGACCTGCGTCTACGGCGAGGCCGGCGACAGCATGTCGACGCTCTACACGGCGCTCGTGGGCGAGGGCACCCGCATCACGCGGCCGCTGAAGTGGCTCGCGGCGGTGCTGCGCCATCCGCTCACCACGCTGCGGATGCTCTGGCCGGTCGCCTGGTCGCGCAGGACGATCATCGTGCTCGTCATGCAATCGCTCGACAACGCGATCGCGCTGCGGCCGCGGCGCGGACCGTTCGGCGGCGTGCGCCTCCAGACCGAGCAGGATCCCGAGCGCCCGAACCCGACCTTCATCCCCGTGGCCAACGAGGCGGCCGAGTGGCTCGCCCGGCGGATCGGCGGCGTGGCGCAGAGCTCGATCACCGAGGCGCTGCTCAACACCCCGTCGACCGCGCACATCCTCGGCGGGGCCGTCATCGGCGACGGGCCCGAGCGCGGCGTCGTCGACCACCGGCACCGCGTCTTCGGCTACGAGAACCTGCTCGTCTGCGACGGCTCGGTCGTGCCGGCCAACATCGGGGTGAACCCGTCGCTGACGATCACGGCGCTCGCCGAGCGCGCGATGACGTTCGTGGAAGACTGCCGCGCATGGAACTCGATCGCGAACGGATCCGCACCCTCACCGCGCGAGAGCTCGACGCCCTCAACGCACGGACTCGAGGCTCCGGCGAGCTCTACCGCCGCGCCCGGAACGTCCTGAGCGGCGGCGTCGCCTCCTCCTATCAGCTCCGCGAGCCCTGGCCGCTGTACCTCTCCCACGGCGCGGGGCCGCGCGTGTGGGACGTCGACGGAAACGAGCTCTACGACTTCCACAACGGCTTCGGCTCGATGGTCCAGGGGCACGCCCATCCCGCGATCGGCCACGCGGTGCGCGAGCGCTACGCACAGGGCACGCACTTCGCGGCGCCGACCGAGGACGCGATCCTCGTCGGCGAGGAGCTCGCGCGGCGCTTCCGCCTGCCGCGCTGGCGCTACACGAACTCGGGGTCGGAGTCGACGATGGACGCGATCCGGATCGCCCGTGGGCTCACGGGCCGCGACGACGTGATGAAGATCTTCGGCTCCTACCACGGCCACCACGACACGGCGATGGTCTCGATCGGCGTCGAGTACGACCGCATCGGCCCGCACGACGCGCCGGCGTCGCTGCCCTACGGAGCCGGCATCCCGCAGGCGACCGTCGACCTCGTCCACGCCGTGCACTTCAACGACGCCGCGACGATGGAGCGCCGGATCGCCGAGCTCGACCGCGAGGGGCGCAAGCCCGCCTGCGTGATCATGGAGGCGGCGATGATGAACCTCGGCGTCGTGCTCCCCGAGGACGGCTACCTCGAGGCCGTCCGCGAGATCACCCGCGCCGCCGGCGTCGTCCTGATCTTCGACGAGGTCAAGACCGGGCTGTGCATCGCGGCGGGAGGCGCGGTCGAGCGGTTCGGGGTCGAGCCGGACATGGTCACGCTCGCGAAGGCGCTTGGCGGTGGCCTGCCCACCGGTGCGATCGGGATGACCGAGCACGTCGCCACGGTCGTCGAGGACGGCAGCGTCTTCCAGGTCGGGACCTTCAACGGCAACCCACTCGGCATGGCGGCGGCCCGCGCCAACCTGCTGGAGGTCCTCACCCCCGAGGCCTACGCGCACCTCGACAACCTCAACGACCGGATCGTGGCGGGCTGCGACGGCGTCATCGCCGAGCACGGCCTCCCCGGCTACACGGTCGGCATCGGCTCGAAGGGCTGCGTGACGTTCTCGCCCGCGAAGGTCGTCGACTACGAGTCCTTCAAGGCCCACCAGGACGCAGAGCTCTCCGAGCTCGCATGGCTGTTCAACCTCAACCGGGGCATCTTCATGACGCCGGGCCGCGAGGAGGAGTGGACGCTGTCGGTCACCCACACCGACGAGGCGATCGATCGCTATGTCGAGGTCTTCGCCGAACTCGCCGGGGAGCTCGGAGCATGATCGCGGCAGCGCCCCCGCCCGCGCCGGAGAACCCGTGCCGGGAGCCGGCCCGCCACCTCGTCTGCCCGAACCTGCGGATGCCTCCGGCCACCGACCTGCACATCCGCTCCACTCGCGGCGGCCGGACGCTGCTGCTGATGGCCAACCGCCTGGTCAACGTCGGCCCGGGCGAGCTCGAGTTCCGTGGTCGCCGGTATTCGAGCTGGGGGATGGACGCCCGTCAGATCATCGCCCGCAGCGGCGGCCGGTCGCGCCTCTCGTTCGAGACCGGCGCGAAGCTGTACTTCAAGTACGTCGACGCCCGGCGCGGCGCCTACTGGAAGTTCCAGCACGCCGCCCGCTTCGAGCTCTGGCGGCTCGACGGCACCGGCCACCGCACGCGGCTGCTGCGGACCGGGCCAAAGCTCGACTACTGCCTGCGAGACCTGTTCCGGCGCCGGTCGACGGCACGCACGAGCCCGCACTATCCGGCGTGCAGCCAGAGCCGGCCGCAGCGCCAGGTCACGCTGGGCGTCTCGGTGGGCTGGGCCGACGGCTACCCCTCCACCTATCCGGAGAACTGGGTGGACGTCACGGGTCGCCGCGGCTGCGTCGCGATCGTGCAGCGGGCGGACCCGCTCAACCACATCCTCGAGACCGACGAGACCGACAACGTGTCGGTGCGGGTCGTGCGCCTGCCGCTGCGCCACGGACCCCAGCACTGCCCGCGCTACCGCGGGCTGGGCATCCCCTCCGCGGGCTGACCTTCGCGACGGCAATCCGATGGCGGAGGTCGGAGTTTGTTAGGGTCCCCTAACCATGACGGCTCGCGTCTCCCGACTCGGCCTCTGGACCGCCGTCGCGGCGGTCGTGGCCGGCCTCGTCTACCTGATGGCGACGGCCTCGACCGGGCCGGTCGACCCGACCGGGGTCACTGCGCCCCAGGCCCACGCGACCGTCGTCGTCAACTCGGCGATCATCGTCTTCCGGGAGGGCCTGGAGGCCGTCCTGATCTTCGCCGCCGTCACCGCCTCGCTGGTCGGCGCCAACCGGCGCCGGCGCCGGCCCGTGGTGGCCGGGGCGGGGCTGGCCTTCGCCGGGTCGGTCGCGACCTGGTTCGTCGTCCAGGCGGTGCTCGCGGCCGCGTCGCCGCTGGGTGCGCGGCTCGAGGCGATCACCGGCTTCGTCGCGGTCGTCGTGCTGCTGATCGTGCTCAACTGGTTCGTCCACCGGGTGTACTGGAGCGAGTGGATCGGGCGCCACCATCGGCGCCGGCGGACGCTGCTCGCCCGCACCGGGATCGGCGCGACGGCGGGCCTCGTGGCGCTCGGGTTCACGAGCGTCTACCGCGAGGGCTTCGAGGTCGTCCTGTTCCTGCAGAACCTCGAGCTCAAGTCCGGCTCGGCCACCGTGCTCGAGGGCGTCGCGCTCGGCCTGCTGGGGACGGCCGCGGTGGGCGCGGTGACGTTCTGGCTGCACCACCGCCTGCCCTACAAGCGCATGCTGGTCCTCACCGGGGTGCTCGTCGGGTTCGTCCTCGTGGTCATGATCGGCGGGACGGCGCTGACGTTCCAGGACCTCGGCTGGCTCCCGCACCACGAGACGCCGTTCCACCTGCCCGGGTGGATGGGGGCCTGGTTCGAGATGTACTCGACGTGGGAGACGCTCGGGGCGCAGCTGCTCGCGGCCCTGTTCGTCGGAGGCTCCTACTGGCTGGCCAAGGAGGTCAAGGTGCGCCGGCCGCGGCGCCGCGGCGAGGAGCCGCTGGCCGTGCGCGCCGCCGCGCCGCCGCGCATGGCGTCGGACACGGCCTAGGCGGGCGCCTCGGCGAGGGCGCCCCGCTCGCGGCGAAACGGGCATCATCCGCGGTGCCGGCCGAGAGATCCAGGCGTGGAGGGGAGAGGTCATGACGGCAAGAGGGGCCCGGGACGACGCGGGCGCTTCGAGGAGCATCACGGAGAGGATCGAGGATCTGGGGGACTGGAGGGGTGAGACGCTCGCCCTGGTGCGGCGCCTCATCCACGACGCGGACCCCGAGATCGAGGAGGAATGGAAGTGGGAGAAGCCCTCGTCCGGCGGGACGCCGGTCTGGTCCCACGACGGCGGCGTCTGCACCGGCGAGACGTACAAGCAGGTCGTGAAGCTGACCTTCTTCCGGGGCGCCTCCCTCCAGGATCCCGCGAAGCTGTTCAACGCCAGCCTCGGGGGGAACACGCGCCGCGCCATCGACATCCGCGAAGGCGAGAAACTCGACGAGGCCGGCTTCAAGGAGCTGATCCGGGCCGCGGTGGCCGCCAACTCCGCGGCTCGCGCCCGACGCGCCTCGCCGAAGCGCTAGCCCGGACTCCCGATCGGCCGCCGCGCGCGCGCCGCGCCGCCTACGAGGACGAACGCTCCCGCAGCTCCGCGCGCCGGACCTTGCCGCTGGGGGTCTTGGGCAGGTCGGCGACGAAGTCGATGCTGCGCGGGTACTTGTAGGGAGCGGTCTCGCGCTTGGCATGCTCCTGGAGGTCGCGGGCGAGCGCGTCGGTGGGCGAATGGCCCTCGCGCAGCACGACGACCGCACGGACGATGCTGCCGCGCTCCTCGTCGGGGGCGGCGACGACCGCGGCCTCGGCGACCGCGGGATGGCTGACCAGCGCCGACTCGACCTCGAACGGGCCGATGCGGTAGCCGGCGCTGATGATGACGTCGTCGGCGCGGCCCTCGAAGTGCAGGTAGCCGTCGTCATCGGCGTGGACGCGGTCGCCGGTCCGCCACTCGCCGGCCGGCAGGCCCTCGCCGAGGTAGCGCAGGAAGAAGGTCGGGTCGGTGGCGGGGTCGAGCACGAGCTCGCCGTCGTCGACCCAGAGGCGGACGCCGGGGAGCGGGCGGCCCATCGAGCCGGGGCGGGCGGGCTCGCCGATCGGCATCCCGGTCAGCTGGCCGGTCTCGGTCTGGCCGTAGCCGTCGCGGATCTCGACGCCGGTCGCCTCGTGCCAGGCGTGCAGGACCTCGGGGTTGAGCGCCTCGCCCGCGGCGACGAGGCCGCGGATCGACGGGAGCGCTCCCAGCGTGGCGCGCTTGGCGATCACGCGGTACTCGGTCGGGGCCATGCACAGCACGTCCACCCGCTCGCGCGTGACGAGCTCCAGTCGCTCGGCCGGGTCGAAGCGCGCGTCGTGCAGGAGCGCGGTCGCCCCGCGGATCCAGGGGGCGATGAACACGTTGCGCGCCGACTTGCTCCAGCCGCTGGCGGCGGTGCACCACACGAGGTCGCCCTCGCGGGCGCCGAGCCAGTGCTCGGCCTGGATCGCCTGGCCGGCCAGGTAGCGCTGGCCGTGCAGGACGGCCTTGGGCTCGCCCGCGGTACCGGAGGTGAAGGTGATCAGGCACGGGTCCTCGGGCGCGAGCTCGACGACGGGCGGGACGTCGCCGCGGTAGAGGCGGTCATCGGGCACGAGCAGGACCAGGCAGTCCGGCCGCGCCGCCTCCAATTCGCCGCGGTTGCGCTCGTCGGCGAGGATCACCTTCGGCCGGGCGACGTCGATCCGCAGCGCCAGGTCCTTGGCCCGCAACTGCTCGGTGCAGGGCAGCGCCACCGCCCCGATCCGGAAGCAGGCGACGATCGCCTCGATCCACACCGGCCGGTTGCCGATCAGCGTCATGACGATGTCGCCGGGGCCGACCCCGCGCTCGACGAGCGTTCCCGCCAGGCGCGACGAGCGTTCGGCGACCTCGCCGAACGACCACTCGCGCCGGGCGCCGTCGCGTGCCAGCTCGACGAGCGCCGTGCGCTCCGGCGGCGCGGCGCCGACGACATCGCGGGCGAAGTTCACGGCGGCGGAGGCTAGCCTCCCGGGGGTGGAGCGCGCCGAGGCCCTGCGTCCGTTGTCCCGCGACCACCATGTCGCGCTGGAGCTGGCGCTGCGCCTGCGCCGTGCCGCCGACCCGCGGGGCGCGGCCGACGCGGGCGAGCGGCTCGCCGCCTGGCGCGCCGAGCATGCCCGGCGCCACTTCCGCATCGAGGAGGACCTGCTGCTGCCGCTGCTCGGCGATCACCCCGAGCACGTCGAGCGCGTCCGTGGCGAGCACGTGCGCCTGCTCGCCGACTCGCCCTCCGAGCCCGCCGCGCTGCGCGAGCTGGGGGAGCTGCTGGCCGCGCACGTCCGCTTCGAGGAGCGCGAGCTGTTCCCGCTCCTGGAGGCCGAGCTGTCCGCCGCGGAGCTCGAGCGCCTGGGCCGCGAGGTCGTCGCCGCCGAGGAGGCCGCGTGACCGGCTGGGAGATCGTGCGCTGGCTGCACCTCCTGGCGATGGCGTTCTTCGTGGGCGGCCAGCTGATGCTCGCCGCCGTCGTCGTGCCCGTGCTGCGGGGCGGCGACCGCAGCGCTCTGCGCGCGGCGGCACGCCGCTTCGGCTGGGGGTCGCTGATCGCGCTGGCGGTGCTCGTCGCGACCGGCAGCGCGATGGCGGGCCACTTCAACGACTGGGGTCGCAGCGTGCTCGACGCCAAGCTCGGCCTGGTCGGCCTCGCGATCGTGCTGGTGCTCGCCCACATGCGCCGGCCGACCTGGCACGCGCTCGAGGGCGCGGTCTTCCTGGTCTCGCTGGCGATCGTCTGGCTCGGCGTCGACCTCGCGCACTGACCCGGCGAGGCGCGTGACCGTCGCCCGGCGATCGTTTCGCGCCTTCGACCGAGGGGCTGTCCGGGCTCACGGGGCGCGGCTGTCCGCCGCCTGACCGCAAGGTTCCCGTTTCCGGTGCGTTGAGACCGACATGACCTCTCTTCGTGCCGTGCTGGTCGCGGGCCTGGCGCTGGCCGGAATCGCCGCTCCCGCCGCTGCCCAGGAGCCCGTCGAGCCCTCGGGGCCCGACGCGTTCATGTCCCCGAACGTCAGCTACCTCGGCTCCATCAAGCAGGACTTCGGCCTCACGACCGGGGCGAAGGTCATCCCCAGCACCGGCCCTGGCGTCCCCGACAAGCTGTTCGTCACCAGCGCCAAGAACATCACGATCTACGACATCTCGGATCCGGCCAAGCCCCGGACCATGGGCACGATGAACCTCAACCTCACCTGGGAGGGCGAAGAGGTCCCGACGGACGGCAGGATCCTCGTCGCCGCCAGCGACTTCTACGCGCTGATGCCGGCGTGCGCGTCGCAGATGGCCGTCACCGGCTGCGTCGAGCTCTTCGACGTCCGCGACCCCGCCAACGTCAAGCAGGTCGGGGCCATCCCGATCGCCAACCACACCGCCGTGTGCGCGCTGGACTGCCAATACGTGTACGGCAGCGCGGGGACGATCATCGACGCCCGGGGCGTGCTCGACGGCAAGGCCCCCGAGGTGATCGGCGACTGGCATACGGCCCTGGCCCAGCAGGGCGTCGCGGAGAAGAGCTGTCACCACATCCGCGAGCTTCGGCCGGGCATCCTGATCACCGCCTGCCGTCCGTTCGCCGTGATCTCGATCAACCCCGAGGACGGCGGCAGCCCCGACGCGCCGAAGGTGCTCGCGACGGGCCAGTCGCCGCGGTTCGTGCACTCCGCGCGCTGGCCGCGCCAGGGCCACGACCGGTTCGCCCTGATCGGCGGCGAGAACAACTTCACCGCCCGCTGCGAGAACAACGCGAGCACCTTCGCCGTCTACGACGCGTCGAAGGTGCTGGCCGGCGAGTCGACGGACTTCGGCAACCCGGTCGACGAGGTGGCCCCGACCAACGGCGTCTACGCCGACGGCCATGCGCCGGCGGGCGCGCTCGGCTGCTCGGTGCACTGGTACCAGGAGCACCCCACGTTCCACGACGGCGGCCTCGTGGCCCTGTCGGAGTACGAGAACGGCGTGCGCTTCCTCCAGATCCACCCCGACGGGAAGATCACCGAGCAGGGCTACTTCGTCGCGGCGGGCGGCTCGTCGTCCTCCCCGAAGTGGGCGCCCGACGGCAGGACCGTCTACTCGATCGACTACCAGCGCGGCATCGACGTCATCCGCTACGACGGCGACACCTACGTACCCGACGCGCACGGGAAGGTCGGACACGACCAGCGCAGGGTCCGCGGGACCGGCGGCGCGGTGCGGCCGGTGGCGCTGACGCCGGCGCAGCAGGCCGAGAGCAGGGCGATGGGCAGCAAGCTCTCTGCCCTGGGGCCCTGGGGCGGGCTCTGCTTCGGCGACGACGACCATCACGGCATCTAGTCCGCATCGACGCCGGTCGATCGTCCGCGCCGCGGTCTCAGGAGCCGGCGAGCACGATCTGGGTGCAGACGAAGTTCGCCGCGAGCCGCTCGCCCCTGCGCACGCGCACCTCCCAGACCTGGGTGCGGCGGCCGAGGTGCAGCGGCTCGCCGATCGCGTCGAGCACGTCGCCGTCGCGCGCGGCGGCGAAGACGTTGACCTTCAGCTCGACGGTCGTGAAGTCGCTGCCGGGCTGCAGGTTGCGCATCGTGCCCCACGCCGCCACGGTGTCGGCGAACGCCGTCCACGCGCCGCCGTGCACCGAGCCGCCGGGATGCAGGTGGCGCCGGTCGACGGCCATCCGGCCGACGATCCGGTCCGTGCCGATCTCCAGCAGCTCGATGCCGAGGTCGCCGGGGAAGGTTCCGGAGAGGACGGTGCGGCTGAGCTCGGGGGTGATCGCGGGGTTCACGAGGCGGGAGTCTGCCGGACGGCCCGGTGAGCGGGCGCCCGTGGGCGAACAGCAGAAGGGCCGGGCACCATGCCCGGCCCTTCTCGCTCGTGGTGACGTAGCGGGCGGCGTCAGCCACCCGCTACGTCTGACCGCGCTACTTGCCGGCCTTCTTCAGCGCCTTGAGCGCGTGCTCCCACGCCTTCTTGTAGTGGTCGATGGCGTGGTCGGGCTTGCCCTTGCCCAGCTCCTCCTGGGCCTTGCCCATCTCCTCGTTGGCCTTGTCGACCTCCTTCGGATCGCCGCTGCCGGCGCCCGCGGCGTCGATCGCGGCCTGGGCGATCTCGGCGTCGATCTCGACGAGCTGGTCGATGGCGCCGGACACGTCGGGCTCCTTGACCTTGCCGAGCTCGTCGACGGCCTTCTTCTCCTCGTCGAAGACCTTGTTGCCGTGCTTCGCGTCGGGTGAGGCGCCGTCCCAGAGCTTCGCGTCGAGGCTCTTGGTCAGGTGCTCGACCGCCTTGCTGATGTGGTCGCCGTCCTTCTTGTCACCGGCGGGGATCGCCTCCAGTGCGTCGATGACGTCCTGCTTGGCCTGGGGCGCGGGCCCGAGCGTCGCCTCGACCTTGACCGACGGCTTGTAACCGGTCCAGCAGCCCGCATCGAGCCGGAAGGCGCCCGTGCCGCCGGTCCCGCCGTCGCAGTACGCACCGCCCCACGTGCTGTTCTGGTAGACGTCGTCCGGCGCCGGGTTGGAGCCGGCGGAGAGCGTCGCCGCGGGATCCGTCAGGGCGACGTTGAGCGCGTCATATCCGCAACCACCCGACGATGCGTAGCACGACGTCGAGGTTCCGTACGGATCAGCGCCGTGGTGCGACGTGTTGTAGGCGACTCCGACGATCACCTCGTCGGGCAGCGTCACGCCGGCATCCGCCATCTCGAACACGACGTTGGTGGCGAGGCCGTGATTGCACGTACCGTCGGCCGCCTGCCACGTGTTGGCGGGGCAGTTCGGGTCGTCCGAAGGCCGGTAGGGGATGTCGAACGTCTGCGTCTTGCTCGCCAGCAGCGTGCCGGGCTCGTTGCCGCTCCCCACCGCATACAGGTTCAGCGTGATCGGCTCGGAGAAGGTCGCCCCGGGGGTGGTGCTGCAATCACCCGTGCTCCAGTGGCCGCTCTCACAGGCCCAGCTGCTCATCGTCACGGTCACGTTCGACAGGACCCGGGGCCCGGTCTCGAAGCCGACGCGGTCCCCGAGCTCCGAGGTGCTGGTCGCCTCGTAGGCCACGCTCGCCAGGTTTGCCGGCAACGGAGCAGGGATCGTGTCGTAGATGGTGCGGGCAGACGCCACCGAGGCGGCGGCCGCCAGCCCTGCGCACGCAAGTGCCAGGGGCAACAGGGGCTTCCTCACAGTGCAACTCCCTCTTCGGAACCCCGGCACTGCCGGGGTTGCTGTTGTCGAACCCGGACGCGGGGGACGCTCCGGGTGACCCGTCCGCTCGAACTCCGCTTCGGGCCGGACCGTGGCGGGTCGCGAGCATTAACGCGCCCCTCCAGAATCAGGGCAATCGGTCATCCGTCCAGGGGGCGCGCTGCGCCTCGAGGTGCCCCGTGGCGCCTGGGTTCCGGGCGTGAGCGAGGTCTGCATGCCGACATCGCCCGGCGGCGTGAGCGGCCCGTCAGGGCAGCTCCGACGCCGCGTCGGGGGGAAACCGTCGCGGCGGTCGTCCTGGCGGTCCCCCGACCCGCCCCGACCCCGGGTCCAGCGCCGTCGGGCCGCCGGCCCGGGGGTATGCTCCGGCCCCTTCTCTGAGAACGACCGCCGGAGCCCAGCATGGCCGCCACCGAGACCACCTACTCCGAATACACCGACGAGCAGCACGCGATCATCGAGATGGTCCGCCAGTTCGCCGACGAGCAGATCATCCCCAACGCCGAGCACTTCGACCACGAGGACGCCTTCCCCGAGGAGATCGTCGAGCAGATGAAGGAGCTCGGGCTGTTCGGGGTGACGATCCCCGAGGAGTACGGCGGGCATGGGGCTCGACCTGACGACCTACGTGATGATCGTCGAGGAGCTCAGCCGCGGCTGGATCTCGATCTCCGGCGTCATCAACACCCACTTCATCGGCTCCTACCTGCTGATGAAGTACGGCACCGACGAGCAGAAGCAGAAGCTACCTGCCGCGGATGGCCACCGGGGAGATCCGCGCCGCCTTCTCGCTCTCGGAGCCCGAGCTCGGCTCCGACGTCGCCGCGATCAAGACGTCGGCCAAGAAGGTCGACGACACGCACTACGAGATCAACGGCCAGAAGATGTGGGTCACCAACGGCCTGCGCTCCGACCTCGTCTTCGTGCTGGTCAGGACCGACCCCGACGCCGAGAAGGCCCACCGCGGCATGACCTGCTTCATCGCCGAGAAGGAGCCCGGCGTCGCCGAGAACACGGGCGAGCACGCGGGGCTGAACGTCCCGCCGCAGATCAAGAAGATGGGCTACAAGGGCGTCGAGTCGACCGAGCTGGTCTTCGACGGCTACCGCTGCCCGGCCGAGAACATCCTCGGCGGCGAGGACGCCGGGCTCAACAAGGGCTTCCCGCAGATGATGGACGCGCTCGAGGTCGGCCGCGCCAACGTCGCCGCTCGCGGCGTCGGGCTGGCGCAGCGCGCGCTCGAGCTCGCCACCCGCTACGCCCAGGAGCGCAAGACGTTCGGCAAGCCGATCGCCCAGCACCAGGCGATCCAGTTCAAGCTCGCCGACATGGCGACCCAGGTCGACGCCGCCCGGCTGATGACGCTGCGGGCCGGGCGCCTGAAGGACGCCGGCGTGCGCTCGGACATGGAGGCCGGCATGGCGAAGCTCTTCGCCTCGGAGGCCGCGCGCTTCTGCGCCGAGGAGTGCCTGCGCATCCACGGCGGCTACGGCTACTCCAAGGAGTACGAGATCGAGCGCATCTACCGCGACGCGCCGCTGCTGCTGATCGGCGAGGGCACGTCCGAGATCCAGAAGATGGTCATCGGGCGCAAGCTGCTCGAGCGCCACAGGATCTGAGCGGTCCTCAGCGCGCCTCGACGACGCGGACGAGCGCGGCGCCCGGCTGCTGCGGCGCCGCCGCGTGCTCGGAGGCGCGCAGCACGCTGGCTCGGGAGAACCCCGCGGCGCGCAGCGCTTGCGCGGCCTCGTCCGCGCTGGCGAAGTGCACCCCGACGTGGCTGCGCACGAACAGCGACAGCGCGGCCTCGAACACCCGCGACAGCAGGACCGGCGCGTCCTCGTCGACGTGCAGGTCCGACAGGTAGAGCCCGTGGGGGAAGCGCGCCGAGCGTCTCGGCGAACGTCCGCCACAGCGCGAGCACGGCGTCGCGCGGCAGGTAGCTGAGCAGTCCCTCCGTGATGATCGCCAGGCCCATGCCGGGGTCGAGCTCGCCGGCGACGGCGGCGAGGCTCAGCGCGCCCGCGGCCCGCGAGCGCGTCGAGCTCGACGACGCGGTGGCCGACCGGGCGCCCGATGCGCTCGAGCGCCGCGCGCTTGGCGGTCGCCATGTCGGGCAGGTCCGCCTCGAAGTAGACGAGCTCGGGGTGGCGCTCGGTGAATCGCCAGCCCCGCGGCGACATCCCGCAGGCGACCTCGAGCACCTGGCCGACGCGGCCGTCGGCGATCGCGTCCTCGAGCAGCGCGTCGATGGTGCGGTGGCGTGCCAGCAGCGCGCCCTCCAGCGTCGGCCCGCCCAGCAGGCGGCTGGCGAGCATCGGGGGAGCGGTGACGGCGTGCATCACGCGCCCCTCGATGCTGTCGAGCTCGGGGTGGGAGAGGCCGTTGCGCGACCACACCTGACCCGTGTAGTAGGCCGTGGGGCCGATCGACGCCATCGGCTAGAGCTTGCGAGTCCGGACGGCCGTGCCGTACGCGCAGATCTCGGTCCAGGTGCTGCCCAGCTCCGAGGTGTCGAAGCGGAACGCGATGACGGCGTCGGCCCCCTTGGCCTCGGCCTCCTCGACGAGCCGCCGCTGCGCGTCCGCGCGGCCCGCGGCGAGCATCTTCGTCATGCCCCGCAGCTCTCCGCCGACCAGCGACTTCAGCGACGCCCCGATCTGCGAGCCGAGGTTGCGCGCGCGCACGGTCAGCCCGAAGACCTCACCGAACACCTCCTCGATCTCGTAGCCCGGGAGGTCGTTCATGGTGGTGATGATCATCGCTCGACGGTAGCGCCGCGGGCGCGGGGGCTGACCGCCCCGGCCGCAGGTCAGTCCTGGCCGCGCTCGACCTGCACGCCGGCGAACTCGACGTCGACGGGATCGCGGAAGCGGCACCCGTTGACCTTGTCGTGGCGCATGAAGCGCGGCGGCTCGACGTGCACGCGCAGCGTGTACTCGCCGTCGGCGGGCAGGGTCCAGTTGCGTCCGTAGTGGTAGATCATCGGGTGCCAGAGCAGCGGGTGCTCGTGGGTCCCCAGCTCGTTGCCGCCGGGATCGACCAGCGTCGCGGTCACGCGGAGGCCCGGGACGAAGCGACCGTCGCCGGCATCGCGGACCGCGATCTCGACGTGCAGGTTCTCCTCGCCTGGCTCGCGCCACTCCAGCGCGCCGTCGCTCCACTCGTACATGCCCTCGGCCTCCTCGACGGCATAGCCGATCACGTACTCGCCGGCCTGCTGCTCGCCGCCGTCATGGGCGACGTTCTCGGTCATGTGCCGCAGCGCCTCGCCATAGGTCTCGCCCTGGGCGCGCGCCAGGTCGAGCTGGCGGGCGCTGGCCTCGTCGGTGTCGGGGTTCATCGGGGGAAGATCGGTCATGGTCCTCGCCTACCCGCCTGACGCCGTCGCCGAGCGTCCCCCGCCCACTATCGTCCGGTCGATGTCCAGTGGAGACGCCAAGACCCTGATCGAGTCGGCCACGAGGAGCTTCCTGGAGGAGGTGCCCGCGCTCGCGCCGATGAAGGTCGTCGTGGGGATCGACCTCCGCGGCCGCGGCGACACCCAGCAGTTCCGTCTGGAGATGCCCGACGTGAGGGTCACCAAGGACATCGCGACCGACGCCAAGATCCGTGTCGAGATGCGCCGCGACTTCTTCAACGCGATGGTCGAGAACGAGGCGCGCGTCGCCGACTGGCGCGAGGCGTTCACCTACGGCCAGGCGAAGGCCACCGGGGTCGAGCAGTACCTGCGCCTGATCGAGCAGGTCGTCGATCGCGCGGACGAGCGCTCGCGCACGCGCAAGGCCCGCACCCAGTAGCCGCGTGGACGATCCGCGCTACCGCCTGACCGTCCACGACCGGCTCAACACGATGCTGGTGGGGAGGCGGTCGATCTCCTACACCTCGCCGCCCCAGCCCTACGACGAGGCGGTCGTGCTCGCGGGGATCCTGCTCGACCGTCCCGAGGGCCTCCAGGGCGCCGGCCCCTGGTTTCGCCCGGTCGCCGGCGGTCAGCGAACGGTCACCTCGAGGTCGTCGCCGACGTCGCGCCCGCCCAGCTCCACCTCGACGTCACCGACCCGGGCTGACCCCGCCGCCGGCGGGGGCGCTCACCCCGCGCGGCGCAGCGCGATGCCGGTGAGGATCTCCCGCACGATCCGCTCGGCCGCGAGCGCGGCCGGGTCGGCGCTGCCCACGCGGACGGGGATGACCTCGACCACGTCGGCGCCCACCAGCTCGACGCCGGCCGCCACGGTCCGGCACGCGTCGAGCAGGTCGCCGACGTCCATCCCGCCGGGCTCGGGCGTGCCGGTGCCGGCGCCGATCAGCCCCGGCTCGAGCACGTCGATGTCGACCGAGAGGTACGCGGGTCCGTCGCCGACGGCGGCCAGCGCGCGCTCCACCGAGCCCCGCACCCCGTCGCGGCGCAGCTCGTGCATGCGGATGTCGAGCACGCCGCGATCACGCTGCCAGGCGAAGACGTCCTCGCCCGGCCAGTAGCCGCGCAGCCCGAGCTGGACGCAGCGCTCTCCGGAGACGGTCCCCGCCTCGAGCAGGTGGCGCATCGGCGTCCCGTGCGACAGCGTCGAGCCGAAGACGACCTCCCCGGTGTCGGTGTGGGCATCGAAGTGGATCAGGCCGAGCGGGCCGTGCCGGCCGGCGCAGGCGGTCATCGCCGGCTCGGCGATCGAGTGGTCGCCGCCGAGCACGATCGGGATCGCACCGGCGTCGACGACCTCCCCGACGAGGTGGGTGATCGCGGCGTGGCTGGCGCGGGGCTCGGCGGGCAGGACCGCGGCGTCGCCGAAGTCGAGGATCCGCAGCGCCGCGAACGCGTCGGCGCCGGTCGCGAGGTGCGGGCCGGGCGGGCAGCTCGCCGCGCGGATCGCACGGGGCGCCAGGCGGGCACCCGGCCGGTCCGAGACCAGGTCGTCCATCGGTGCGCCGACGATCGCCACGTCGGCCCCGGCGAGGTCGGCGGGATCCTCGGTGTAGGGGGCGCCGCCGAACGTCAGCAGGCCGGCGAAGTCGGGCTTCTCGCCGTGCTCGCGCCAGCGGTGCAGGGGGTCGATCGGCGCCATGCCGGCCGACCCTACACTGGCGCACGATGCTGGCCGCGCAGCCTCCGATCGTCCACCACCCGATCCCGTTCGGCGCGCGACGCGTCGCCGAGACGCGCGCGTACGCCCGGCGACACTACGGGCTCCACACCGCGCTGCTGAAGCGCAAGCGGGTGATCGTCGAGCACGTCACCGTCAGCAGCACCTGGCAGTCGGCCTGGCAACACCTTCGCCCCCGACGCGCCGACCCCGAGCTGCACGAGCTGCCCGGGCACCTGCGCGCACTTCCTGATCGACCCGGCCGGGACGATCCGCCAGCTCGTGTCGCTGCGCTACATCTGCCGGCACACGGTCGGGCTGAACTGGACGGCGATCGGCATCGAGCACGTCGGCCTCTCCGACGCGCGACGTCATGGGCCGGCGCCGGCAGCTGCGCGCCAGCCTGCGGCTGACCCGCGTGGCTGCAGCGCCGCTACCGCATCTCCACGCGCAACGTCATCGGCCACGCCGAGTCGCTGTCGAGCCCCTACCACCGCGAGCGCGTGGCCCGGCTGCGCAAGCAGACCCACGGCGACATGGCCCCGGCGACCATGCGGCGCTACCGGCGGCTGCTGGTCGGGGGGTCCTGAGCGTCAGCGCGGCCTGCGTGCCGCGCCATTGCAGCGCCTCGAGCGTCCGCGCCGGTGGCGTCAGCGGCGGCCGCGGGGCAGGCAGGTCACGGCGACCCAGCGCCCGGGCGTCCCCGAGGGGGCCAGCGGGAAGGCGAGGTCCGCGGTGGCGGCCCAGAGCTCGGCCGGGCGGTCGGAGACCGCCCAGGCGGGGGGCCAGCCCGACACGTCGGCGTCCTCGAGCGCGGTGCGCAGCGCGGCGGCGACCGCCTCGACGCCCGGCTCGCGCACCGGCATCCGCTGGCGGAAGCGGTGGACGCAGTGCGCCGAGGCGACGATCTCGCGGCGCCTCGGGATGCTCGGTCGGCACGACGACGTTCACCGCAGGCCGCGGCGCAGGCCGGCCACGAGCGCCAGCGGGTAGGCGACCGCGAAGAGCAGCGCCGCGGCGGCATGCGTCGGCGGTCCGGCGCCGTCGGGGTCGAGCCGCAGCACCCCCGAGTTGAGCATCCAGTCGCGGCCGCTGCGCGCCGGCAGCAGCCGCCAGAACCAGCCGATCCAGCGCTGGTCGAGGTAGAGCGGGATGCTCACGCCCCAGAACAGCGCCAGCGTCGCGGCGGCGAGGGGCCTGCGGGCAGGGGCCGGGGCCCTGCGGCCGATCTCGCGTCCGGTGGCGTAGAGCAGCGGCGGGTCGGCGAGGAACGACACGATCAGGCTCGGAGCGTAGGCGCTGGCGGCGACCGGGACGGACGCTCGCTCGGGCTCGTCGGGGACCGCCCGCCCCAGGATGGAGAACGCCAGCCGCGTCGCCAGCGCCATGATCGTCAGCTGCGGGTTGACCCCGAGGGCGCTGGGGACCACGCTCCCGTCGGCCAGGTGCAGGCCCTCGACCCCGTGGAGGGCCAGGTCCCCGTCGACCACGCCGTCGGCGGGGCGCGCCGCGGCCCGCGCGGTCCCGAGCGGGTGGAACGCCATCAGGGTCAGGTCGCGGGCGCGCAGCCGGCGCTCGCGCAGCCGGGCGAGGTCCTCGGGGCGCTCGAGGACGCCGAGCCCGGCCACCGGCAGGAAGACGCGCCGCGCCCCCGTCGCCCAGTACAGCTCGGCCAGCAGCTCGAGGCCGCGCTGGAAGCGCCCGACGTCCTCCTCGCCCACGTCGTAGCGGATGATCGTCCGGCCCAGGAGCCGCACGACGCGGCCGCGCGAGCGGTCGGAGACCATCACGCCGAACTGCGAGAGGCGGCGGTAGTCGAGCATCAGCTCGCGCAGCTCCGGCCCCCAGGACGCGAACGACAGCGCCGTGTAGTCCGGCGGCCCGGAGGCGCCCTCGAACATGATGCCCTCGGCGGCGAACTCGTCGATGTAGAGCGACTGCGGCACGCCCGGTCGACATGTCGACGTCCTCGTCGAGCAGCGCCTTGACGCCGGTCGCGGGGTGCAGCGACAGGTTGCGGCCGAGCTGGCCGGAGGCGCCGCCGAGACGCGCCGATCCGAGCAGGACCGGGGTGCCGATGGCGCCGGCGGCGACGACCACGTGCTCGCAGGCGACACGCAGCCTGCCGCCGGTCGAGGTCCGGGCCAGCACCGCCCGGGCGCGACCGCCGGCGACCTCGATGTCCTCGGCGCGGCAGCCGGTGTAGGTCGTCGCGCCTGCCTCCCAGGCTCGTGGCACGTAGGTGAGCCCCACGTGCTGCTTGGCGGCGGTCGGGCAGCCGAACGCGCAGACGGCCGAGCCGACGCAGCCGCGGGCGTTGCGGTGCAGATAGTCGTTCGCCCAGCCCAGGCGGTCGGCGCCGCGCTTGACCACGCGCGCGTTGCCGCCGGCGAGCTCAGGCGTCACCTGCGCGACCGACAGCTCGCGCTCGACGCGGCGGAAGCAGGGGGCGAGGGCGGCCGGGCCGAGCCCCTCGAGCCCGAAGCGCCGCGCCCACCCCTCGAGCACCGCAGCGGCGGGTCCGGAAGCAGGTGCCGGAGTTGATCTGCGTCGTCCCGCCGATGCCGCGCCCGAGCGGCAGGACGATCGGGACGTTGCCGAGCGTGACGGTCTGGCCCGCCTCGCGATACAGCCGCGACGGCATGTCCCGCGGGCGTGGCGTTGAAGGCGCTGGTCGGGATCCGCTCGCCCTCCTCGATCATGACCACGCCGAGCCCGGCCTCGGCGAGCTCGGCGGCCACGACGGCGCCTCCCGCGCCCGTGCCCACCACGCAGACGTCCGCGCGGACGTCGCTGGAGCCCGGGAGGCCGGCCCCGCTCACGATGCCGGCCGCGGCCGGGTCGTGGGCGCTCATGCCGGCCGGCCCTCCGCGGCGATCAGCCGGCGGCCGCGCTCGACGTTGGCGGCGGCGTCGTAGCCCAGCAGCCGCGAGACGCCGGCATCGCCGTAGTAGCCGACGACGAGCATGCTCGCGAGCACGCGGATGAGGTCGCGCGTGACGGGGTTGCGCGACAGCCGTTGCAGCAGCGCCGATCGCTGCTCGCGGTCGAGCTCGAGCAGCCTTCGGCCTCGTGCGAGCACGATCGGCGCGAGGCCGACGGCGATCAGGCCGGCCCGGACCGCGGCGCGGTTGAGACCGGGCGCCCGCGCGAGCCAGGCGTCGACCGAGTCGACGGCGTCGGTCTCCGCGACGGGCGGAAGCGGGGGCGCGGGTGCCGCCATCGCGTCGGCGAGCGCGCCGACCACGGCGCGCTCGCGGTGGGTCAGGCAGCGGGCGGACACGCCGACATTCTCACCGACAACGACGCGCGCGCGCGCAGGCTAACGTGGCTCCGATGCCGCCGCGTCAGCTCTCCGGCGGACCGGCGCCGCCCGACGGCGCCCTGCCGGGCGCCGCGCTGGCGGAGGTCCGCGGCGCGCCGCTGGGCGTCTACGTGCACGTCCCCTACTGCGCCGCCCGCTGCGGGTACTGCGACTTCAACACCTACGTGGCGCCCCCCGCCGAGCGCCGGCGGTTCGCCGGCGCTGCGATCGCCGAGATCCGGCTCGCCGCCCGGGTGCTCGGCGACGCCGCCTGCCCCGTCGGCACGGTCTTCTTCGGCGGCGGGACCCCGACGCTGCTCGCTCCGGGCGAGCTGGGGTCGATCCTCTGCGCGATCGGCGCCGAGCTCGGGCTCGCGCCCGGCGCCGAGGTCACCGTTGAGGCCAACCCCGAGTCCGTGCGCCCGCGCTCGCTGGAGGCCCTGCGGGCGGCGGGGTTCACGCGCATCTCGCTCGGGATGCAGAGCGCGGCCGGCCACGTGCTCGGCACACTGGACCGCCGGCACAGCCCCGGGCGCGCCGCCGCGGCTGCGCTGGAGGCCCGCGAGGCGGGGTTCGGCAGCGTCTCGCTGGACCTCATCTACGGGACGCCCGGGGAGAGCGACGCGGACTGGGCCGCGACCCTCGAGGAGGCGCTCGACGCCGGACCGGACCACGTCAGCGCCTACGCGCTCGCCGTCGAGCCGGGCACGGCGCTGCACGCGCGGGTGCGCCGCGGCGAGCTCGGCGAGCCCGACGAGGACGAGCTCGCCGAGCGCTACGCGATCGCCGACGACCGCCTGTCCGCGGCGGGGCTGCGCTGGTACGAGATCTCCAACTGGGCGCGGCCGGCGGCCGCCTGCGCCCATAACCTCGGCTACTGGCGGGGCGGGACCTGGTGGGGGGTGGGGCCGGGCGCCCACAGCCATGTCGGCGGCGTGCGCTGGTGGAACGTGCTGCAGCCCGCCGAGCACGGCAGGCGCCTCGCGGCGGGCCGCTCGCCGGCCGCCGCCCGGGAGGTCCTCGGAGCAGAGGAGCGCCGGTTCGAGCGCGTCATGCTCGAGCTGCGGCTCGCCGAGGGCCTGGACCTCGCGCTCGTCCGCGCGCCTGCGGCGGCCACCGCATTGGCGCGCGACGGCCTGCTCGAGCCCGCGCCGCTGCGGCGCGGGCGCGCGGTCCTCACGCGCCGCGGGCGGATGCTCGCCGACCTGGTGGTGCGCGCGCTCGAGACCGAGTCGGCGATGATGCCCGCATGAGCGCGAGCAGGGACCGGATGGTGGCGGTGGTCACCGGGGCGTCGAGCGGGATCGGCGAGGCCACCGCACGGCGCCTGGCGGCCGAGCCCGGCGCCCGGCTGGTGCTGGTCGCCCGCCGCGAGGATCGGCTGGCGGCGCTCGCCGCCGAGCTCGGCGAGCAGGCGAGCTGGGTGGCCGCGGACCTCACGGCCGGCGACGCCCCCGAACTCGTGGCCGCGCACGTGCGCGAGCGCCACGGAGAGCTGCACCTGCTGGTCAACAACGCGGGCGCCGCGTGGCGCGGCCGCTTCGCCGACGTCGGCTGGGAGAACGTGCGGCGCACGATGGCCGTGAACTTCGACGCGGTCGTCCGCCTCACCGAGGCGCTGCTGCCGATCCTCCGGGCCTCCGCGCCGAGCGCGATCGTCAACGTCGCGAGCACCGCGGGGCGCGTGGCGCGGGCCGCGAGCGGCGCCTACTCGGCCAGCAAGTTCGCCCTGATCGGCTGGACCGACGCTCTGCACCTCGAGGAGCGCGAGCACGGGGTCCACGTCGGCCTCGTCAACCCGGGGTTCATCGCGACCGAGGGCTTCCCGCAGTCCGAGCTGACGGCACGCCGGGCGACGCGCTGGGCCGTCTCGACCCCGGAGCGCGCCGCGGAGGCGATCGCGGCATGCGGCCTCGACGGCATCGCCGAGCGGTACGTCCCGCGGCCCTACGCCCTCGCGGCCGCCGCGCGCGTGGTGACGCCGCGGCTCGCCCGGCGCCTGCTGGGAGGCGGCGCCGGGGCGGCGCTGCACACCGAGACGCGGCCCGGCGACAGCGCGCAATAGCGCGGGCCGCTACTGCGCCGCGGGGCGCAGCGACTCGCCCGAGTACAGCTTGTGGACCTCGACCGCGCCGGCCGGCGCCGCATCGATGCAGAGGCCGCAGAGGATGCACTCGTCGACGTTGGCCTCGACGACGGCGACGCGGCCGTCCTCGTTGGCGTAGATGTCGACGGGGCATGCGTCCTCGAGCCGCTGGGCGAGGTCTCCGTCTCCGACCACCTCGTCGGAGACCTCGATGCCGATGAACGTCGCGTCGGTCCTCACGACATCGCCTCCTTCATGAGCGTCGGGATCTCCGAGATCTCCTCGGCCACCGTGATGCCGGCGGCCTCGAGCCGGGCGATCTTCTCGGTCGCGGTGTCCTCCTTGCCCTCGACGATCGTGCCGGCGTGGCCGAAGCTCATGCCGGGCATCTCGTCCATGAACTTGCCCGCCATGAACGCGACGATCGGCAGGCGCGAGTCGTTCTCGGTCTTCCACCGCGCCAGCTCGGCCTCCATCCGGCCGCCGGGCTCGGTGTAGATCACGATGCCCTGCGTCTGCTCGTCGACCTCGAAGAGCGGCATCAGCTCGGCGTAGGTCTGGCCGATGATCGCGTCGCCGCCGATCGAGACGGCGGTCGACTGGCCGAGGCCGGCGGCGGTCAGGGTCGAGGACATCTCGGTGGTCATGCCGCCGGAGCGGCTGATCACGCCGATCGGCCCGGGCGTGTAGGCCTTCGCCGCGTCCTTGGCGGGCCCGCCGATGCCGCCCATCTTGATGACGTCGGGGACGATGATCCCCAGGCAGTTGGGCCCGATGATGCGCGCGCCGCGGAGGTTCGCCAGCTCGACCATCTGGGCGACGTCGCGGCGCGGGATGCGCTCGGTGACGATGACGATCGAGCTTGATGCCGTTCTCGATCGCCTCGAAGACGGCATCCTTGGTGAACGCGGGGGGCACGGTGACGACCGAGCCGTCGATCGGGCCGCCGTGATGCGGCGACCGCCTGCGCGACGGTGTCGAAGACCGGCACGCCGTGGACCTCGCGGCCCTTGCGGCCGGGCGTGACGCCGCCGACGATCTTGGCGCCGGCACCGTAGTCGAGGCACTCGCGGGTCAGGTTGACCGCCTCGCGGCCGGTGATGCCCTGGACGATGAACGTGGTGTCCTCGTCGATGAGGATCGACATCAGACCGCCTCCACCGCCATGCGGGCGGCCTCGTGCATCGAGGTGGACCGGTCGGCGTAGCGCACGCCGTAGCGGTCGAGGATCTTGAAAGCCCTCGTCCTCCCAGGCGCCGGGGATGCGGAAGATCGAGATCTTCTCGGCCGGGTCGAAGCCGAGCTCCAGGCAGGCCGCGATCACGCCGCGCGCCACGATGTCGACCCGGGTGTTGGAGACGATCGACATCATCACCGCGATCTTCTCGACGCCGGGCTTGGAGAGCACCAGCTTGGCCAGGCCCTTGGCCTTCTCGACGGACGGGTTGCCGCCGATCTCGCAGTAGTTGGCGGGCCGGCCGCCGTACTTGCGCACCGCGTCGAACAGCGTCAGCGAGCCGCCGCCGGCGCCGATGACCAGGCCCAGGTTGCCGTCGAACTCGGTCACGTTGCCGGCCACGCCGCGGTGGCTGGCGGCGTCGACGGCCTCGCCGGCGAGCTCGAACTCGGTCGCCTCGCGCGCCTGGCGGGTCTCCTCGTCGCCGACGCCGAGGTCGGCGAGCAGCGCCCTGTGGCGGCCGCGCGCCTCGTTCTCCATGTCCATGTGCGCGTCGAGCGCCACGAACGAGCCGTCCGCCAGCCTGCCGAGCGGGTTGATCTCGGCCAGCGTCATGTCGTGCTCGACGAACAGCCGGGCGAGCCTGGTGACGATCGGGACCAGCCGGTTGAGCTCCGAGCCGGTGACGCCGGTGCGAGGCGATGACCTGCTTGGCCTGGAACTCGCTGAGCGGCAGGATGTTCGAGAAGTGCTGGCGGCCGACCTTGTCGGGCTGCTCCTCGGCGACCTGCTCGATGTCGATGCCGCCGACGGGGGAGAAGATCATCACCGGCTGCTTGCGGATCCCGTCCCAGACCACGCCCGCGTAGTACTCCTGGGCGACGTCGGCCTTGGGATCGACCAGCACGCCGCGCGGCATGTGGCCGTTGATCTCCAGCGCGAGGATGTCGCGGGCGTGGGTGACGGCCTCCTCGGGCGTGTCGGCGAACTTGACGCCGCCGGCCTTCATCCGGCCGCCGGTCAGCACCTGGGACTTGATGACCGTGGGCCCGCCGATGCGCTCGGCGACAGGCCGCGCCTGCTCGGCGTCGGTCACGAAGCCGTAGTCGGTGACGGGGATGCCGGCGCGCTTGACGATCTCGCGGGACTCGTACTCGAAGAACCTCATGCGGCGCGGGAGCCTATCGCCCCTGCGCTGCTCCGCCGCCTCCGGGGGCGGAGCAGCGCGCGGCTCCGGGCCGGCTCAGCTGCCGCATCCATCGGGCGCCGGCCGGTGGGTCACGCGCCTGCCGTTGGCCTTCCAGACCAGCAGCTCCGCATGGACTCCGGGGCCCGCCGGGACGGTCACCCGCCGGCCGTGGCGGGGCGCCCGCACGCGACGACCGCCAACTCGGGCGGAGTAGCGTCGCCAGCCGCGCGGCAGGAGGATCGTGGTCGTGGTCGGACAGCGCGCAGCGCCGAGCTGCGCGACGAGCGCGCGGAAGCGCGCGAAGGCGGGCTTCTCGGAGTAGTCGTCGCGCAGCAGGCCGGTGGTGTCGAAGATGCCGGGTGATCCGGTGAGGTTGTCGCGCAGGTTGAACCAGCGGTAGTCGGTGACGCCGTAGGTGCCGGCGGACGCCTCGGCGGCACGCACCATGTCCTCCAACGCGGACGCCTGGCCGGCGTCGTCGCGCTGCGCGCCGGACTGATAGCCGTTCTCGGTGATCCAGATCGGGACGCCGGGGCCGAGCCCCGCCTTGGGCATGTAGCACTTGCGCACGGTCGAGAGCGCGACTTTCAGCTCGTGGCCGGGCGAGCCCGTCGGGGCGATCGCCGGCGGCCAGAACGTGCCCGGGTAGTCGTCGACGCCGACGAAGCCCAGTGCCCGACGGAAGGCCGGGCCGCCCTCGCCGCCCAGCGTGGTCCAGAGCTTCGCGTCGGAGCCTGGGTTCCAGCGGAAGGCGAACGTGAAGCCGAACGGGAGGTCGGGCCGGCCGATCCGGTCCGCCTCGGCGCGGGCGGCCTCGATCCCCGAGATCAGCGCATCGGTTGCCCCGGGGTAGGCCCCGTCGGAGGTGTTCTGGGAGACGTCGAGGTTGACCTCGTTGGTGATCGTCATCGCGACGACGTGGCGGTCGGCGCCGAAGACGTCGACGACGTGGCGCACGTAGGCGGTCCAGGCGGCGATGTCGCCCTCGTCGCCGGGCCGTGGGTGGTAGCGGACCTGGAGCTCTGAGTCGAAGCCGGCGGCGCTGTGACGGGCGACGATCGCCTGGAAGCGCCGGATGCCCTCCTCGCCGTCGGACCAGAACAGCCGGTTGACCCGGAGCACGAGCGCCCTGCCGTCCGGCCGCAGGCGCCGGAGGGCGGCGACGTCCCTGGCCTCGTCGAGCGGCACGGCCTGCGACTGGCCGGTGCCGACGCTGCCGGCGAGCTCCGGGTCGATGCCGAAGCGCAGGGTCGCCGCCCTCGCCGGCTCCTCGCCGTAGGCGGTGCTCGTGCAGTACGGGTCGGCCTCGGCCGCCTGCGCCTGCGCGGCCGCGCAGGCGGGCAGCGACGCCGCGACCGCGGCGAGCGCTACGCCGCGGCGGGCGAGAGCCCGTAGGCCTCGGCGAGACCGGGGTCCTTGCGGGCCAGCATCTCGGCGAGGTCGACCATGACTCGGCATTGCTTCCACGTGGCGTCGTCCTGCATCTTGCCGTCGATCATGTGCACGCCGCGCCCGTCGGGGATCGCCTCGATGACCTTCTTCGCGAACCTGACCTCGTCGGGGTCGGGGGAGAAGACCTTCTTGGCGATGCCGATCTGGACGGGATGCAGCGACCAGGCGCCGACGCAGCCAAGCAGGAACGCGGCGCGGAACTGGGCCTCGCAGCCCTCGACGTCCTTGATGTCGCCGTAGGGGCCGTAGAAGGGCAGTGCGCCGACGCTGGTGCAGGCGTCGACCATGCGGGCGATCGAGTAGTGCCACGGGTCCTGCTGGTAGCTGGGGCGCGCCGCGTCGGGATCGTTGGGGTCCGGGTCGGCGATCGTGCGGTAGCCGGGGTGGCCGCCGCCGACGCGCGTGGTCTTCATGCGCCGCGAGGCGGCGAGGTCGGCGGGGCCGAAGCTCATGCCCTGGATCCGCGGCGAGGCGGCGGCGATCTCCTCGAGGTTGGTCACGCCCTGGCCGGTCTCGAGGATCGGGTGGACGAGGATCGGCCGGTCGAGCCTGGCCCGCGCCTCGAGCTGGGCGAGCAGGCGGTCGACGTAGTGGATGTCCCACGGGCCCTCGACCTTGGGGACCATGATGACCTCGAGGCGGTCGCCGATCTCGTCGACGACCTTCGTGAGGTCGTCGAGGACCCAGGGCGACTCGAGCGCGTTGACCCGCGTCCACAGCTGGGTCTCGCCGAGCTCCATCTCCCTGCCGACGGTCAGCAGGCCCTGTCGGGCCGCCACCTTGCGGTCCACGGGCACGGCGTCCTCGAGGTTGCCGAGCAGGATGTCGACCGTCGGTGCGATGTCGGGCACCTTGGCGACCATCTTCTCGTTGGAGAAGTCGAGGAAGTGGATCATCCGCGAGGGCTTGAACGGGATCTCGCGGAGGGGTTCGGGAGCGTCGATCGCCAGCGGCTTGAAGAAGTCTCTCGGGTTGCGCATCGCCGTTGAACCCTACCCCTGCCGCATCGAGTGGACACTTCGCCGCGCATGCCGCGGTCAACTGTCCACTCGACGGGCGGGGCCGCTGCGAGGGCCGCTCGGAGGTCGGCGAGGAGGACCTCGGGGCGTTCGGCCAGCTCCTCCTCCGGACCGCGGAGCACCATCCAGCCCGCGAGCTGGAGTGCGCGGTCCTTGGCGCGGTCGCGGCGGCGACTGGGATGTGTCGCGTGGTAGCGGTTGCCGTCGGCCTCCAGCACGACGCGTTCCCGTGGCCAGTGGAAGTCGACCTCGCTGAGCGTGTCGTCGAGCAGCGCCACGTGCCGGTTGACGAGCGGCTCGGGGAGCCCGGCGCGCCGGCAGAGCGCCAGAACGACCTCCTCGAGACCGCTGCGGGTGAGGGTGGTCCCCGGACGCAGCTCGGCAAGAACTGCCCGCAGCATGCGCACGCCCCGCGGACGGGCCACGGAGCCGAGGATGCGACCGACGGCCGTCAGATCGAAGACCCCCCGGATGACCGCCTCCTCGACGACCTTCTCGAGCGTGCGCCGGCCGCTGATCCCGGCGAGGTCGACGATCGTCCGGGCGACCGAGGTGCACGGGATCCCGTCGACGATCTCGGCCTCGATGCGCTGAATGCGGTGCACGGAGATCCCGGGCGGGCGTGGCGGCGAGCCGGCGGGATCGCGACGGCTGGGCGTCCGCGAGGCGAGGCCAGCAGGCCGCGGTGGGCCGCGCAGGCCCTGTGGCTCAGGGCCGCCCCCTCGCCACAGGCCAGGACCGCCGCCATCCAGCGTCCGCGGATGCTCAGCGATCCGTGACCGACCATGAACACGCCGCGGTGAAGCGGGCCCAGCCGCCCGGATGAGATCCACCGGTCGATGGTGTCGGGCGAGACCCCGAGGGACCGCAGCTGGCGTCTCTCGACGACCCCGTGCTGCGCCGTCGCGAGCGCCCAGATCTCGCTCCCAGGCGATCGAGTGGACACTGCGCCGCGCATGCCGCGGTCAACTGTCCACTCGACGTCGTGGGTGGGGGGCATGTCGACGCGAGGCGCGGTACGGCAGACTCTCGCCCCCTATGAGCCATCACTTCACGACCGATCAACGCGAGCGCGAGGCCACCGGCGCCCACGCGTACGGGCGCTACCTCGAGGAGTTCGAGGAGGGCGCCGTCTACAAGCACTGGCCGGCCAAGACGGTCACCGAGGCCGACGACCACCTGTTCTGCCTGATCACGATGAACCACCACCCGCTGCACATCAACGACGTGTACGCGGGGGCCTCCAGCAGGGCCGCAACGTCGTCGTCGGGCCGCTGGTCTACTCGCTGGCGCTGGGCATGAGCGTCTCCGACGTCAGCGGCAAGGCGATCGCCAACCTCGCCACCGAGGAGCTCTAGCCACCCGGCGCCGGTGTTCCACGGCGACACGCTGTTCGTCGAGTCCGAGGTGCTCGAGAAGCGCGAGTCGCGCTCCAAGCCCGATCGCGGCACCGTCAAGGTCCACACCCGCGTCTTCAACCAGGACGGCACGCTCGTCGCGGAGTTCAAGCGGCTCGTGCTGGTCCCCCGGAAGACCCCGGGCGCGCCCGGCTGACGGCCGCGAGCGCCCGGTGAATCGGGCACCGGCGGGGGTCGATCGCCGGACCCGTGCGCGAGCGATGGCGACTGGCGCCGCGCAGCCCGGGTAAGCTCACAGGCACCTTGGGGCGGTCGTTGCTTTCGGCCGCCCCACTCGCCTTTCCGGACTGAAACGACCTGCCAAGGAGCACCTGAGACCGTGGCCACCGACACCGCCGCCCGACCACGAACAACCAGAACCTGCTGGCCTGGGTGCGAGGAGATCGCCCGGCTGACCCAGCCCGACGAGATCCACTGGTGCGACGGCTCGGCGGAGGAGTACGACCGCCTCGCGACGGGCCTCGTCGACGCGGGCACGTTCCGCAAGCTCTCCGAGGCCAAGCGGCCCAACAGCTACCTGGCCTGGTCGGACCCCAGCGACGTCGCCCGCGTCGAGGACCGGACCTTCATCTGCTCCGAGCGCGAGGACGACGCCGGCCCGACCAACAACTGGCGCGAGCCCGACGAGATGCGCGCCGAGCTCGAGGGGCTGTTCCGCGGCTCGATGAGGGGCCGCACGATGTACGTCGTGCCGTTCTCGATGGGTCCGCTCGGCTCCGACAAGTCCGAGATCGGCGTCCAGCTCACCGACTCGCCGTACGTCGTGACCAGCATGCGGATCATGACCCGCATGGGCGCCAGAGCCCTCGACGTGCTCGGCGACGACGGCGAGTTCGTCCCCTGCCTGCACTCGGTCGGCGCGCCGCTGGCCGAGGGCGAGCAGGACGTCGCCTGGCCGAGCAACGCCGAGACGAAGTACATCGTCCACTTCCCCGAGACCCGCGAGATCTGGTCCTACGGCTCGGGCTACGGCGGCAACGCGCTGCTGGGCAAGAAGTGCCTCGCGCTGCGGATCGCCTCGGTCATGGCCCGCGACGAGGGCTGGATGGCCGAGCACATGCTGATCCTCAAGCTCACCTCGCCCGAGGGCGAGGTCAAGTACGTCACCGGGGCCTTCCCGAGCGCCTGCGGCAAGACCAACCTCGCGATGCTGATCCCGACGCTCGAGGGCTGGAAGGTCGAGACGATCGGCGACGACATCGCCTGGATGAAGTTCGACGACGACGGCCGGCTGTACGCGGTCAACCCCGAGGCCGGCTTCTTCGGCGTCGCGCCCGGCACCGACGAGAAGACCAACCCGAACGCGATGGCCGCGATCGCGAGGAACACGATCTTCACCAACTGCGCGCTGACCGACGACGGCGACGTCTGGTGGGAGGGCATGGGCGAGCCGCCCGCCCACGCGATCGACTGGCACGGCAGCGACTGGACGCCCGAGGCCGACCACCCGGCCGCGCACCCCAACGCCCGCTTCACCGTCCCGGCCGACCAGACGCCGTCGATCGCGCCGGAGTGGGAGGACCCCGCCGGCGTGCCGATCGACGCGTTCCTGTTCGGCGGCCGCCGCGCGAGCGTCGTGCCGCTGGTGCGCGAGGCGTTCGACTGGGAGCACGGCGTCTTCCTGGGCGCGACGATGAGCTCGGAGATGACCGCGGCGGCGTTCGGCACCGTCGGCCAGCTGCGCTTCGACCCGTTCGCGATGCTGCCGTTCTGCGGCTACAACATGGCCGACTACTTCGAGCACTGGCTCGAGATCGGGCGCACCGAGGGGGCACGGCTCCCGAGGATCTTCTACGTCAACTGGTTCCGCAAGGACGACCGACGGCAAGTTCATCTGGCCCGGGTTCGGCGAGAACAGCCGCGTGCTCGAGTGGATCTTCCGCCGCTGCGACGGCGAGGGCGAGACGGTCGGAGACGCCGATCGGCCTCGTGCCCGCCCCCGGCGACCTGAACACCGAGGGCCTCGACCTCTCCGACGAGATGCTCGCCGAGCTGCTCGCGGTCGACGAGGACGCGCTGCGCGACGAGCTGCGGCAGGTCGCGCGAGCACCTCGCGAAGTTCGGCGACCGCCTGCCGGGCGAGCTGCGCCGGCAGCTCGAGCGCCTCGAGCAGCGCCTGGGCTAACGCGGGCCGCGTTGTTTGGGCCCAGCTGGCGCCTGCGCCCGTCCGGGGGCGGCACCGGTGCGTCCGGGAGCGCCGCCCGAGCGGCCGTGATCGTCGCCGGCGGGCGCCGGAGGCGGCCCGGGGATCGGGCCGCCCAGCCCCGGCGCGGCGCCGGTCTGGCCGGGGGCGGTGTTCGCCTTGCCCTGCTCGGGGAGCGCCGGCGCCGGCAGATGCGCGTGCTGCTCATGCGGCTTCTGGACGGCGGGCGGGCGCGCCGGCCGGGTTCCGCCGGTCGGCTTCGTGCCGGCGCCCGGGGCGGGAAGCCGGGGGCTCTGCTTCGTGGGCGCGGGCGGCCGGCGCGGGAGGTGCGGGCGGGCCTGGCCCGAGCCGCCCTGTGCCGCCGGTCGCTGGGCCGGCGGCGGTGCGGAGGTGGCCAGGACGGACGGGATTCGCGGCGCGGAGGCGCCACCTGCGCGGGTCGGCCAGGACGGGGCCTTCGAGGGGCCGGCGGCGGCCGGTGGCGGCAGGGGCCCGGCCGCGAGCGCGCGCTCGGGCCCGCAGCCGGCGCCGGTCAGCAGCAGGGCGGCGCACGATCCATGCGCGGCGGCGCCGGAGGAGGCGACGGCGTGCGGCCGGGCGCTGCCGCGCAGCACGCCGGCGACCGCATGGCGCACGTGGGGCTCGGCGGCGACCGCGGTCCCGCCGACGGCCAGGGTGAGCAGCAGCGCCATCAGCCGCGGCGAGCGGCTCATGGCGGCCCCCAGCCCCGGGCCGGGTCGGCTCGCCGCGCGGACGGTCTCGACGAGCGCCCGCGCGATCGTCGGGTCGAACTGGGTGCCGGCATGGGCCAGCAGCTCGCGGACGGCCTCTTCGGGCCCCCGCCCCGCCCGGTAGGGACGGTCGGCGCGGATCGCGTGGTAGGCGTCGGCGCAGAGGATGATCCGGCTGGTCAGCGGGATGTCGTCTCCCGCCAGGCCGTCGGGGTAGCCGGTGCCGTCGTAGCGCTCGTGGGCGTGGCGAACGATCGGCGCGACCGGTTCGAGCTCGGGGACCGCCCCGAGGATGCGCTCGCCGATCACCGTGTGCTCGCGCATGAGCTCCCATTCGAGGGCGTCGAGCGGCCCCGGCTTGGCGAGGACCTCGTGGGGGATCGCGACCTTCCCGACGTCGTGCAGCCGGGCGGCCGCGAGCAGGTGCTCGCGCTCCTCGCCGTCCACCCCCAGCCGGTCCGCCAGCGCCTCGCAGAGCACGACGACGTCCTCGGAGTGGTCGGCGGTATCGGCGTCGCGGGCGGTGAGCGCTGCGGTGGCGATCGTCATCGCGGCCTGCCGCGCGGCGGCCGCGGCGCTCTCGCCGGGCTCGGGGCGCGCCTCCGACGCGCAGACGACGCGGTCGCGCCCCTGGCGCTTGGCGCATCGCAACGCCACGTCCGCGCGGTCGAGCAGGTGATGGGCCTCGGCGCCGGGGCTCGAGGCGGCGACGCCGGCGGACACCGTCACCGTCGGGAGGCCGGAGTGGGGGTGGGCGATCCGCCGGCGGACGTGCTCGGCCACGATCCTCGCGCCCGCCTCGTCGGAGCCCTCGAGGACCACGACGAGCTCCTCGCCGCCGTAGCGATAGCACTGCCCGCGGTGACCGACGACCTCGCGCAGGGCGCCGGCGGCACGGCGCAGCACGACGTCCCCGACCTGGTGGCCGAGCTCGTCGTTGACGGCCTTGAAGCGGTCGAGGTCGAGCATGACCACGGCCGCCGGGCACTGTGCCGTCAGCGGCGCGAGCTCGCTCCACAGGGCGCGAGCGTTGCGCAGCCCGGTGAGCTCGTCGGTGTGGGCGAGCCGGCGCAGCTCGCTCGTGCGGCCCCCGATGCGCCCCAGGGCGACGGCCTGGACGAGCGCGAGCAGCATCAGTCCGGCGGTGAGCGCCCACGGCGAGCGGGTGACGAGGAGCGCGACGCCCGCGACCAGGATCGCCGCGGCGCCGGCCGCCACGCGACGGCGGGCGCCGGACCGCCCGGGTTTCGTCGGGCGGCGCGTGGCGCGGCGCTCGACGTGCATCGCACGGTCGGGCGCGGAGGGTTCCGCTCGGCCCCGATCGGAAATGGGCGACGGGTTGTGGACCGCTTCCGCGAGCTCTTCCATGTGTGGATGCCTCTCGCTGGCGTCGCGAGATGGCCGACACCCATTGATCGGCACGCGGGCTCGGAAGCTTGAGGCGCCGCGCGCGCTATGCGGCCGCGCGCGTGCGGCGGCGGGCCGTCCCGCAGACCTCGTCGAGCCAGTCGATCGCGTGGCCGAGCGGGGTCGGTGTCAGCCGGTAGCGGGTCTCGCGCCCGCTCCGATGGGGGCTGACGATGCCGCTCCGGTGCAGCTGCGTCAGGTGCTTGGCCACGGCCTGGCGCGTGACCGGCATGTTCGAGGCGAGCTCGGTCGCCGTCGCCGCCCCGCGCTCCGCAAGCGCCTCTATGACCTCACGCCGGGTCCCGTCTGCCAGCGCGTTGAAGACCTCGTGTGCCCGCACGGCCTCGCTCTACCCGCCTGCCGCCTTCCAAACGCATGGAGATAGGGTCTTGGCCGGCATGACCACCGACGATCGGCGCAGCGGGTCTGGTTGGGACGAGATCGATCTTCGAGACCGGACGCTGGTCCGCGCGGGCCAGGAGTGGAGCTCGGAGCTCTACCGGATCGCCGCCACCCAGTTCGATCGGGCTGCGGACCTGCTCGAGCTCGACCACGACCTGCGCGAGCGCCTGCGCGAGCCCCGTCGCTGCCTCACGGTGAACTTCCCCGTCCGCCTCGACGACGGCGTGGTGCGCAACTTCACGGGCTACCGCGTCCAGCACACGCTCACGATGGGACCGACGAAGGGCGGGATCCGCTACGCACCGGGCGTCTCGGTCGGGGAGTGCGCCGCGCTGGCGGCGTGGATGACGTGGAAGTGCGCGCTCCTCGGCCTGCCGTACGGCGGCGCCAAGGGCGGGGTCCGCTGCGATCCCAACGAGCTCTCCGACCCCGAGATCGAGCGCATCACCCGGCGCTTCGCGTCCGAGCTCATCCCGGTCATCGGCGCCGATCGGGACATCCCCGCGCCCGACATGGGCACCGGCGAGCGCGAGATGGCGTGGTTCTACGACACGTACTCGCAATCCGTCGGGCACGCGGTCCCCGAGATCGTCACGGGCAAGCCCCCGGTGCTCGGCGGCACGGAGGCGCGGCGGCCGGCCACGGGCCTGGGGGTCGTGTTCGTCGCCGAGGCTGTCGGGGAGCGGCTCGGCAGGCCGCTGCGCGACCAGCGCGTGGTCGTCCAGGGCTTCGGCAACGTCGGCGCCACCGCGGCCCTCGAGCTCCACGCGCTCGGCGCCACGGTGATCGCGGTCTCCGACCACACGGGCGGCATCGTCGACGACCGCGGGCTCGACATCCCGGCCGTCATCGCGTGGCACGCCGAGCACCGCTTCCTCGACGGCTGCCCGCTCGGGGGAGCGGTGGGCCGGGCGGAGGTGCTCGAGGTGCCGTGCGACGTGCTCATCCCTGCGGCGCTGGAGCGCCAGATCACCAGCGAGAACGCCTCCCGCATCGACACCTCGATCGTCGTCGAGGCCGCCAACGGGCCCACGACCCCGGAGGCAGAGGCGCTGCTCGCCGACCGCGGCGTGCGGATCGTCCCCGACGTGCTCGCCAACGCGGGCGGCGTCACCGTCAGCTACTTCGAGTGGGTTCAGGACCAGCAGAAGTACCTGTGGGACATCATCGAGATCCAGGAGCGTCTGCGACGCCTGCTGCGCGGAGCGTTCGCGCGCGTCGTCGAGAGCGCCGAGCGCCAGGACGTCGACTGGCGCACCGCCGCGCTGGCGGTGGCCGTCGAGCGGGTCGCCGAGGCGGCCCGCCTGCGCGCCATCTACCCCTGAGAGCGCACCGGCTCAGTGGAGGTCGTCGCCGGTCGCCGCCGGCGGCCGGGACTCCTCCGCCAGCGACGTGATCGCGAGGGTGCCGCGCGCGGCGCCCTCGAGCACCTCGGTCGCCTCCTCGGCGGACCGGGCGTAGAGCTCGACCAGCAGGTGGACGACGATCTTGTCGCCCTCGTGCTTGTGGAAGCGCACGTGGGTGAAGAACTCGCGCGTGCCGTGGTCGCCGAACGCCGCGAACGAGAGGCTGTCGCCGGCGTCGGGGCCCGAGCAGCTCTCGACCTCGTCGGCGTCGACGGTGACCGTGCACGACGCGACCCACGGCGTGCCGGCGATCATCCGCTCCCAGCGGCCCTCGACGGGCTGGACGCGGCCGTCGGCAAACCCGAGGTGCGGCTGGTCGTGCATGCAGTCCAGGCACTGCACCACGGCCTCCTGGAGCTCGTCGACGACCTCGGCGCGCTCGCCGGTCTGGGGATCGATGCGGTGGATGCCCTCGTAGTGGACCTGCACCTCGAGCTCGGTCGACCAGCAGCGGTAGCAACGGAGCCAGGCGCGGGTGTCGACGGAGCCCTCCATGTCGTCCCCGGGAGTTTAGGCTCCCGCCATGCAGCCGACGGTGCTCCGCGACGATGCCGAGGGCGTTGCGACGCTCACCCTCAACAGGCCGCAGCGACTGAACGCGATCACCCCCGAGCTGGCTGCGGACCTGCGCGAGGCGCTGGCCGCGGCCAACGCCGACGACGGCGTCCGGGTCGTTCGCCTGCGCGGCGCGGGGCGGGGCTTCTGCGCCGGCTACGACATCGGCTGGGGCTCGGAGTGGATGGTCAGCCAGGAGGGCGACCGGCCGTGGGATCCGATGGCGGATCTGCGGAACATGAGCCGCTTCGTCCAGGACACCTACATGGCCCTCTGGCGCTCGCCGAAGCCCGTGATCGCCCAGGTCCACGGCTTCTGCGTCGGCGGCGGGACGGACTTCGCCCTGTGCTCGGACCTGATCGTCTGCGCCGAGGACTGCCGGATCGGGTATCCGCCGGCGCGCGTCTGGGGGTCGCCGACGACGGCGATGTGGACCTACCGGCTGGGCCTCGAGCGCTCCAAGCGCCTGCTGCTCACCGGCGACGCGCTCGACGGGCGCACGGCCGCCGACTGGGGCCTGGCGAGTGAGGCCGTGCCGGCAGATCGCCTCGAGGAGGCGGGGATGGCGCTGGCGCTCCGGGTGGCCCGGCTTCCGGCCAACCAGCTGCACATGATGAAGCTGCTCGTCAACCAGGTGATCGAGACGATGGGCCTGGGGACCACCCAGCTGCTGGGCACGCTGCTCGACGGCGCCGCCCGCCACACCCCGGAGGGGGTCGCGTTCACGCGCCGCGCGATCGACGACGTCCGAGGGGCGGTCGCCGAGCGCGACGCTCCGTTCGGCGACTACGGCCAGGGCGGGGCCACGGCCGGAGCGTGAGCGGGGCGCCCGATGTGCTCGGCGCGGTCCTCGCCGGCGGCGCGGGGCGGCGCATCGGGGGCGACAAGATGCTCGTCGAGGTCGACGGGCGTCCGCTCCTGCACTACCCGGTGCGGGCCCTTCGGGCCGTGCTCGGGGAGGTCGTCGTGGTGTGCAAGGAGCTGACGGCGCTGCCGTCGATGCTGGGGCTCGCCGACGTCTGGTGCGAGCCCGACGAGCCCCGCCACCCGCTCGCCGGGGTCGCCTGGGCGCTGCGGCGGGCGGGCGGGCGGGCCGTGCTCGCCTGCCCCGGCGACCTGGCGCTGGTCACCCCCGAGGCCGTGCGGGCGCTGCTCGACGCCGGCGACGAGGAGCCCGGTGCGGCGGTCGTGGTCGCACACGCCGCCGGCCGCGTCCAGCCGCTGCTCGGGCTCTGGCGGCCGGCCGCGCTGCCGGCGCTGGACGGGATGGCTCCGGGCGCGCGGGCGACCGCGGTCGCCGAGGCCCTCGACCCGGTCGTCGTGGCGCTCGCCGACGGCGACGCGCTGGTCAACGTGAACGCCCCGGAGGACGTGCTGCGTGCCTCGGCGCTGCTCGCCGCCCGCGCCGCGGCTCAGCCGAAGGTGAACGAGTAGACCGACGTACCGCGGGAGGGACGCAGGCCCACGACGTGGGTCTGCACGGCCTCGAAGCGGGCGAGCCGGTAGAGGCGCTGGTTGCGCACCACGATCGTCCGCCGCGGCGCGCCGTCGACCGTGACCGCCACGCGGCCGCTGCGCCCGCGCGGTGGCCCGAGCACGACGAAGACGTCCCGGGCGTGGACGCGGGCGGCCAGCTCCGCGCCGTCGCCCGCGGTCGCGGCCTGGTCGCCCACGGTCCAGCTGCCGCCGAGCGTGAAGTGGCTCAGGGCCAGCGAGCGGGGCGGCGTCGCCGCGTACCGGTGCCGGCCGGGGCGCACGGCGGGGGAGAAGCGCTCCGCCCTCGCGGCGCCGACGTACGTCTCGGGCGTGGTCGCGAACGACGGGGTGCTCGTGTCCGGCGCCTTCGCGCGCCGCCCGAGCCGCTGAGCTCCGGCCTCGGCCAGCAGCGCCCGGATGGCGGCCTCGCTCCCGGCGTAGTCCCCCTCGCCGAAGTGGACGTGGCGGACCTGACCGGTGGCGTCGACGAGGTACTCGGCAGGCCACGCCTGGTTGCCCCACGCGGTCCAGGTGGCGAGGTCGTTGTCCTGCACCACCGGGTAGCGCAGCCCGTCGGCGGCGATCGCGCGGCGGACGTTGCCCGCGTCCTTCTCGAACGAGAACTCCGGGGAGTGCACGCCGACGATCGTCAGGCCCGCGCGCCGGTAGCGCGCGTCCCAAGCCTTCAGGTAGGGCAGCGTGCGGATGCAGTTGATGCACGTGTAGGTCCAGAAGTCGACGAGCACGACGCGCCCGCGCAGGGACGCCATCGTCAGCGGCCGGCCGCCGGGCGTGTTGAACCAGCGCTGCGTTCCCGTGAACTCGGGGGCGGCTCCCAGGCGCGGCGGGCCGGCGGTGTGCGCGGGCGTCGGCGCGAAGCGGTGCAGGCTCCCGCCGTCGCCCAGGCGCGCGATCCTCGACTGCGCCGCGCCGGAGCGCTCGAGCGCCGACGTGGGACTCACGAGCGCCGACGGCAGGTGCGCCGCGATCGACTCCTCGAAGCGGACGTCGAGGCTGCAGCGCCATGGCCGCCGCGGTCGCCACCAGCACGGCCCCGGCTGCGCGCTGGAGGACGCCGGCGTGCCCTGCGCGCCGCAGCGGCGCGGTCAGGCGCCGCCCGCCCACCGCGAGCGCGAGCAGCATCCCGGCGGACCCGGCCGCGTAGGCGGCGGCGACGAGGACGACCCGCCCGGAGGCGGCGCTCACCGTGATCACGGCGGCGAGGATCGGCCCGGCGCACGGCGCGTAGAGGAAGCCGAGGGCGCCGCCCACGGCCAGGCCCGACCAGAGGCCCTTGCCGGCGGTGCGCGGCCCCAGTCGGGACAGGCGCGAGAGCGGCGCCTCGATGCGCGCGGCGAGGGCGGGGACGACCAGGAGGATCCCGGCGGCGGCGAGCGCGGCGATCGCGATGTCGCGCACGGTCCCGTTCCCGAGCCCGACGCCGTCGAGCACCTCGGCCACGCCCACGATCGTCACGGTGAACGTCACCGCGAGGCCGAGCGCGATCCCCAGCGGCCTGCGCCGGCCGCCCGCGGTGCCCGCGGCGAGCAGCGCCGGAAGGACCGGCAGCACGCACGGGCTGACCGCGGTCGCGGCCCCGGCGATCAGGGCGAAGAGGGCGAGCAGCAGCATTCGGACTCGGCTCCGGACGTTACGCCCGGGCTGATGGCCGAACCCTTAAGAACCGCTGCGCGCGGGCTACTTCCCGTAGACGCCCAGCAGCCGGGCCTGCTCGATCACGTGGCCGGAGATCGCGTCCATCAGCCCGTCGTGGTCGAGCGGCTCGGAGCCGAGCTCGGTGTCGAGGGCGTAGAGCTCGAAGTAGTAGTGGTGCGGCCCGTGGCCCTCGGGCGGCGCCGGGCCCATGAACGCCCGCTCGCCGGTCGTGTTGGGGCCCTGGGTGAACGCCTCGCCGCCGCCCTCGGGGATGCCGCCGGCGTCTGCTGGGATGCCGGTGACCACCCAGTGGCAGAACCCGCGCACCAGCGGCGCATCGGGGTCGTGCACGCAGAGGGCCAGCTGCCTGGTCCCGTCGGGCACGCGCTCGAAGCGAAGCTCCGGGGAGACGTTCTCGCCGTCGGCGGCGAACCGGTCGGGGATGCGCCCGTGCGCGTCGAACGCCGGGCTCGTGATCTTCAGGTCTCCGAGATTGAGTTCCATGCTCGGGGCCTACCCGCCGATGGCCGACATCGTGCGCCGCGGCTGGATGAATCCCGGCTCGTTGACCCGGTGCTTGAGCTCCTTGCGCCACACCGCTTCGCGGATGACCTCCTCGAGGTCGTCGTCGGACGCGCCGCCTCGCAGCGGGGCCCGGAGGTCGGTCTCGTGGAGGCTGAAGAGGCACGTCCGCAGGCGGCCGTCGGCGGTGAGGCGGATGCGGTCGCAGTCGCCGCAGAACGGCTCGGAGACGGGGTTGACGAACCCGATCCGGCCGGCGCCGTCGGCGAATCGGAACACCCGGGCGGTGGCGGAGGGCTCGCGCGGCAGCTCGACCAGCGGCCAGTGCGCCTCGATCGCGGCGCGGACCTCGGCGCCGGTGAGCACCTGCTCGGGTCGCCAGGCGCGGTCAGCGTCGAGCGGCATGAACTCGATGAAGCGGACCTCGAACGGGCGCTCGCGGGCGAAGCGGGCGAACGGCACGGCCTCCTGCTCGGTGAAGCCGCGCACCGCCACCGCGTTGACCTTGATGCGCACGCGGTCGGCGTGGGCGGCCAGTGCGTCGAGCCCCGCGAGGACCCGCGGGAGCGCGTCGCGCCGCGTCATCTCGTAGAAGCGGTCGCGCTGCAGCGAGTCGATCGAGACGTTGAAGCGGCGCACCCCGGCCGCGACGAGCGCATCGGCGTCCCGGTCGAGCAGGAAGCCGTTGGTGGTGACGGCGAGGTCCTCCACCAGCGGGGCGAGCGCCGCGGCCAGGCCGGGGAACTCGCGGCGCACGAGCGGCTCGCCGCCGGTGAGCCGCACCGAGGCGATCCCCATCTGGACGAGCAGCGCGACGACGCGCTCGAGCTCCTCGAACGAGAGGATCTCCGAGCGCTCGATCCACGGCAGTCCCTCCGCGGGCATGCAGTACTGGCAGCGGAAGTTGCAGCGGTCGGTGACCGAGAGCCGCAGATCGCGGATCGGGCGGCCGTGGCCGTCGTGCAGCGGGGCTCGCGCCATGGCCGGGAGGTTAACCTCCCGGCGTGTCGACCACCCGGCCGCTGCTGTCGCTCGCCGTGCTGCTGACCGCTTCGCTGACCGGCTGCGGACGCACCGACGAGGACGCCGCGGTGCGCTCGCGGCTCGACGGCTTCGCCCGCGCCACCGCCCAGCGCGACTACCAGGCGCTGTGCGACGACTACTTCGCGCCCGCGCTCGTGCAGCGCCTCGAGGAGGTGGGGCTGCCGTGCGAGGCCGCGCTGCGGCCGGAGCTCTCGTCGACGAAGGCGCCGCGGCTCGAGGTGCGGCACGTGCGGGTCCACGGCGACCGCGCGACGGCGCAGGTCCACACCACCGCCGCCAACCAGCCGGCATCCGACGACACGATCGCGCTCGTGCGCGTCGACGGTCGCTGGCGCATCTCGTCGCTGGCCGACCGCCGGCCCGCAGCCGGCGGCGCCCTAGGAGCCGGGGGCGGCGGCCCGCAGCGTGGCCTCGAAGTCGGTCCGGGGGATCGGCCCGACGCACGGCGAGACGGCCCCGGCGTCGAGGTAGCGCCGCACGCCGGCGCGCACCTCGTCCTCGGTTCCGACCGCGGTCAGGGCGGCGAGGAAGCGATCGCCGATCGCCGCCTGCATGGCCTCGCCGTCGCCGCCGGCCGCCGCCTCGTCGAAGGCGGCGATGTCGGCCTCGAAGCCGGAGCGCTCGATCATCGCCCGGTAGAAGGGCAGGCCGAAGTAGGGCAGCAGGTCGCGCCGCATCGCCGACCAGGCGGCGTCGCGGTCGTCCGTGCACGCGGCGGGCACCGCGGCGACGACGTCGAAGCCCTCGAGCGTCCTGCCCGCGCGCTCGCGGCCGGTGGCGACCTCGGGGATGACGACGTCGCGGACGTAGTCGGGCGTGCACAGCCACAGCACGACGCCGTCGCAGGTCTCGCCGACCGCGCGCAGCATCGCGGGGGAGAGCGCCGCGCCGTGGATCGGCAGGTCTGCGAACGGGCCGAGCCCGGCCAGGGCGAAGCCGGTCCGCCACCGCTCGCCCGCGGGCGGGTCCTCGCCCGCCAGGATCGCGCGCACGATCGCCACGTACTCCCGCATCTCGGCCGCCGGGCGGTCGATCGTCTGCCCGTACCAGCCCTCCACGACCGGCCGGTGGCTGACGCCGAGCCCGAGCGTCAGCCGATCGCCGGAGAGGTCGGCGATCGTCGCCGCGGTCTGGGCCATCGTCGCCGGCGTGCGCGTGTAGATCGGCACGACCCCCGTGCCCACCCGGATGCGCTCGGTCGCCAGGGCGTAGGCGGTCACGACGGTGAGCGCGTCGCGCCCGTTGATGTGCGTGCAGTAGACGCTGTCGTAGCCGAGCGACTCGGCGAGCCGGACGCGGCCGACGGACTGCTCGAGCGATCGGCCGGAGGAGACGAAGCAGCCGGGTCCCATGTCGCCACCGTATCCGAGCCGGCGCTGCAAGGCCGGTTTCACCCGGGAGGGATGCTCCCGGCAGAGCGGAAGCCCCTGCCATGCCCCCCAAGATCTTCCGACGCCGCCGGCGGCCTGCCGTCGGCCACGACGCCGTCCCGCCCGCGCCCGCCCACGACCGCTCGGCTCTGCTGCGGGAGCTGGAGGTGTCCGTTCCCGCGCCCGAGCGGATCGTGGGCTGGGAGGCCGCGGGCGGCGCCGCGCCGCGCCGCGATCCGGCCGGGCGGCCTCGCGTCACGATGGCGTGGAGGGCCGACGTCCCGGGCGCGGGACGCCCGGACCTCAGCGTCTGACGATCACGTAGACGAGGGCGGCCGCGAAGGCCATCTGGCCGAACGTCAGCGCCGTGCCGAGGTTCGCGGCGCCCGCCAGGCCGGCCACGGCGCTGGCGACGACGAAGGCGCCGACGACGATCGCGAGGCTCACCGCGGCGTGCCGGCGCGACGCCAGCCCGGTCGGCGGGCGCCGGTCCGCGCCGCGATCCGTGCGGCCGCTCATGTCGCCTCCTCGGCGGCGCGCTCCTCGAGCACGGCGGTGAGCGCCGGGACGTCGAGCGCGGCGTCCTGCGCTCCCAGCCACTGCAGGGCCGCCCGGCGTCCGCCGACGGCGCGGACCCCGCGCTCGCCGTGCTCGGCCGCGAAGTCGGCGAGCGCCGCCGAGCGGCGCGCGGCGAGCCGGCGCGCCCCGAGGTCGACCCGCTCGCGGTGCGCGTCGAGGGCGTCGACGAGCTCGTCGACGCCCCGGACCGGCGACAGCGACGAGACCGCCACGACCGGCGTTTCGCGCGCGCCGAGCGAGCGCAGCGCGGCGCGCAGGTCGCGCAGCGCGCGCTGCGCGACGCGGCCCAGGTCGGCCTTGGTCACGACCAGGACGTCGGGGATCTCCATGATGCCGGCCTTGAGGAACTGGAGCACGTCGCCGGAGCCGGGCTGGACGATGACGGCGACGGTGTCGGCGACCTCCGCCACGTCGGTCTCGGACTGCCCGACGCCGACGGTCTCGATGACGACGACGTCGAAGGCCGCCGCCAGCGCCTGTGCGGCGGCACGGGTCGCCGGGGCCAGGCCGCCGAGCTGCTCGCCGGCCGCCGTGGAGCGGATGAACACGCCGGGGTCGGTCGGGTCGAAGGAGATCCGGGCGCGGTCTCCGAGCAGCGCGCCGCCCGAGCGCCGCGAGGACGGGTCGACGGCGAGCACCGCGACGGTCCGCTCGCGCGCGCGCCACGCGGCGACCAGCGCCGACAGCAGCGTCGACTTGCCCGCTCCGGGCGGCCCTGTCACGCCAACGAGGTGGCCGGGAGCCTCACGGCCGAGCGCCGCCGGGGAGACCTCCGCCAGCAGCTCGGCGACCTCCGCCCGCCGGGTCCGGGTCTCGACGAGGTTGAGCGTCGCGGGAGCGGCGCCGACGTCGCCGTCGCGCAGCCGGCGTCCCAGCGCTGCGGCTTCCGAGCTCACCACCGGCACGCTACCGGGCGCTCAGCACGACCCTGGCGCCGGCATCCACGCAATCGGCCGCGGCCGGGCGCTGGGCCGTGACCGCGCCGCTCGCGGCGCCGGTCGGCCGCAGCCCGGTCTCGGCGAGGGCGCGCCGCGCGTCGGCCGCCGCCAGGCCGACGACGCGGGGCAGGCGCCGTCGCGGCCGGCAGGCGCCCGGGTCGGGCTGCTCGGCGCCGGCCCATCCCAGCAGGCGGCGCCCCGCCAGCGGCGCTTCGAGCCGGACCTCGGGACGCGCGGATCGCGCGATCGCGATGCAGGCCTTGCGCGGGTTCGACGGGACCGCGACCGTCACGACGATCCGCACGGCGCGCGCCGTGGCGACGACCCGCTCGCGGGGGTCGCGGTCGCACCCGCCGTAGGTGTAGGCGATCCGGACGCTGCGCGCGCCGGGGCCCATCGAGACGAACGCCCACTGCTGGGTCTTTCGGGGCGCGGGCGGCGGCTGCGTCGCCGTGGTCCCGGCGCCGCCGCTGCCGCCGCAGCCGGCGAGCCCCGAGAGCGCAGCGAGCAGCGCCGCGGCGCTAGGCGGACGCCGCCACGCCATGGCGCTCCGCGACCAGGGCGACGATGTCGCGCATGATCTGCGCGAGGTCGAAGTCCTTGGGCGTGTAGACCGCGGCCACGCCGCAGTCCCGGAGGGCCGCGACGTCGGCGTCGGGGATGATCCCGCCGACGACGACCGGGACGTCGACGCCGGCCTCCCGCAGCGCCTCCATGACCGACGGGATCAGCTCGCGGTGGGAGCCCGAGAGGATCGACAGGCCGACGACGTGGACGCCCTCGTCGAGCGCGGACTTCGCGATCTGCGCCGGCGTCAGGCGGATGCCCTCGTAGACGACGTCCATGCCGATGTCCTTGGCGCGCACGGCGATCTGCTCGGCGCCGTTGGAGTGCCCGTCGAGCCCGGGCTTGCCGACGAGGATCTTCATGCGGCGCCCGATCGCCTCGCTGACGCGCTCCACCTCCTCGACGAGGTCCTCCGTCGCCTCCGTCGGCGGTCCGGCGGCGGCCTCGCCGACGCCCGTGGGGGCGCGGTAGGAGCCGAACGCGTCGCGCAGCGCCTGCGCCCACTCGCCCGTCGTCGCGCCCGCGCGGGCGGCGGCGATCGTCGCGTCCATGATGTTCTCGTCGGACCTCGCCACCCGGGCGAGCTCGGCCAGCGCCGCGTCGACGGCGGCCTGGTCGCGGCTCGCGCGCCACTCGTCGAGCGCCGCCCGCTGCTGGGCCTCGACGGCCGGGTCGACGACGAGGATGCCGCCCTCGGCGTCGGCGGTCAGCGGCGAGTGCTCGGTCTCGGTGAAGCGGTTGAGGCCGACGACGACCTGCTCGCCCGCCTCGATGCGCCCGATGCGCTCGCGGTGCGACTCGACCAGCGACGCCTTCATGTGGTCGACCGCCTCGACCGCGCCGCCGTGCTCGGCGACGACCGCCATCTCGGCGCGCGCGCCCTCGAGCAGCTCGCCGACGAGCCCGTCCATGACCTTCGAGCCCTCGAAGAGGTCGGGGTACTCGAGCAGGTCGGTCTCGTAGGCGAGCACCTGCTGGATGCGCAGCGACCACTGCTGGTCCCACGGGCGGGGCAGGCCGAGCGCCTCGTTCCACGCCGGCAGCTGGATGGCGCGGGCGCGGGCGCTGCGGCCCAGGGTGACGGCGAGCGCCTCGAGCACGATGCGCTGGACGTTGTTCTCCGGCTGGGCCTCGGTGAGCCCGAGCGAGTTGACCTGCACGCCGTAGCGGAAGCGCAGCTGCTTGGGGTCGGTGACGCCGTAGCGCTCGCGGCCGATCTCCTCCCAGAGGATCCCCATCGCCCGCAGCTTCGCGTGCTCCTCGACGAAGCGGACGCCGGCGTTGACGAAGAACGAGATGCGGCTGAAGACCTTGCCCATGAGCTCCTCGTCGACGCGCTCGCGGACCGCGTCGAGCACGGCGATCGCGTTGGACATCGCGTAGGCGATCTCCTGGACGGGCGTGGCGCCCGCCTCCTGGAGGTGGTAGCTGCAGATGTTGATCGGGTTCCACTTCGGCACCTCGGTCACCGTGTAGGCGACCATGTCGGCGATCAGCCGCATCGACGGCGCGGGCGGGAACGCGTAGGTCCCGCGGGCGAGGAACTCCTTGATGATGTCGTTCTGCGTGGTGCCCTGGAGGACGGCGCGGTCGACGCCCTGCTCCTCGGCGGCGACGATGTAGAGCGCCAGCAGCCATGCCGCGGTGGCGTTGATCGTCATCGACGTGTTCATCTCGTCGAGCGGGATGCCGTCGAGCAGCGCGATCATGTCGCCCCGGTGGGCGACCGGCACGCCGACCTTGCCGACCTCGCCGCGCGCCAGCTCGTGATCGGCGTCGTAGCCGGTCTGGGTCGGCAGGTCGAAGGCGATCGACAGGCCGGTCTGGCCCTTGGCCAGGTTGCGGCGGTAGAGCTCGTTGGACTTCGCGGCCGTGGAGTGGCCCGCGTAGGTGCGCATCATCCAGGGCCGGTCGCGCTCGGGGAGACGGTGATCGGGCATGTGGGGAAGGATTATGCCGGTGCTTGAGCGAGCGACCACCTCCCTGCGGCTGCGCGCCCTCGACGCGCGCGACCGCGTGACCGGCCGCGGCGACCCGCTCGTGCCGCCCCGGCGCCTCTGGTTCGTGGGCCACGGCGACTTCGCCGACGTGGGCGACGAGTTCCTCGGCCACTTCCGCGAGCTGGCGGGCCTGGAGCCCCACCACCGCGTCCTCGACGTGGGCTGCGGGATCGGGCGCATGGCCCGGCCGCTCGCCGGGTTCCTCGACCGGGAGCGGGGCGTCTACGACGGCTTCGACGTCGACCGCGAGGGCATCGGCTGGTGCCGGCGGCGCTACCGCGCCCATCCGAACTTCACGTTCCGGGTGGCCGACCTGTTCAACCGGCGCTACCACCCCGGCGGCGCCCACCGCGCCGACGAGTACCGCTTCCCGCTACGACGACGGCGGGTTCGACCTCGTCGTCGCGACCTCGGTCTTCACCCACCTGCTCGAGTCCGAGGCCGACCACTACCTCGCCGAGGCGGCGCGCGTCCTCGCGCCCGGCGGCCGGCTGTTCGCGACGTTCTTCCTGCTCGACGACGACTCGCGCGGGCGGATCGCCGCGGGCGAGGCGGGCCTGCCGTTCCTCGACGCCGAAGCCCACGTCGCGGTGGTCAGCGACGACCTGCCGGAGGAGGCGGTCGCCTACGACACGGGCTGGCTCGCCGAGCGGCTGGCCGCATCGGGGATGGGCGAGCACGACATCCGGCCCGGCACCTGGCGCGGCCGCGAGGACGGGACCTCCTTCCAGGACATCGTGGTGGCCGTCCGTGCGTGAGATCGACGTGCATCACCTCGGCACCCCGAGGGTGATCTGCTGCCACGAGGTCGACGGCGTACCTCGTCGACCCGGGGCCCGAGTCCAGCCACGAGGCACTGCTCGAGGAGCTCGGCGGCGAGCGGCCCCGGGCGCTGCTGCTGACCCACATCCACCTCGACCACGCCGGGGCCGCGGGCGCGCTGGTGCGGCGCTGGCCCGACCTGCGAGGTGTGGGTCCACGAGCGCGGTGCACGCCACCTCGCCGACCCGGCGCGGCTCGTCCGCAGCGCGAAGCGGCTCTACGGCGAGGACTTGGACCGCCTGTGGGGCGAGGTCGTGCCCGTCCCGGAGCGCAACCTCAGGGTGATCCGTGGGGCCGAGCCCGGTGCTCCGGCGAGGCGCCGAAGGGCTTCCGCGCGGCGTACACGCCCGGGCACGCCTCGCACCACGTCGCCTACCTGCACGAGGCCGGCGGCACCGCCTACTGCGGCGACGTCGCCGGGGTGCGGATCGGCGACGGCCCGATCATCCCGCCGACGCCGCCGCCCGACATCGACCTCGACCTGTGGCGGGCGTCCGTCGGCGTGCTCGAGGACTGGGCGCCTGAGCGTCTCGCGCTGACCCACTGGGGCAGCTTCTCGGACGTCGCCGGGCACCTGGCCGCGCTGCGCCGCGAGCTCGACGCCTGCGAGGAGCAGGCGGCGCGGCTCGACGCCGAGGGCTACGGCGCCTGGGTGGCGGCGCGCTACGAGGGCGCCGAGGCGCGCGAGAGCTACGTCCAGGCCTCCCCGCCCGAGACGCTGTGGCCCGGGCTGGACCGCTGGCTGGCGTCGCGCGAGCGCTGACCGGCACCTATCCTCGGGGGCGATGGCCGCCACGATCGAGCTTCCGCGCCTGGACGGACCGGGCACGGGCACCGGCGGTGCCTGGCATGTGATCGTCCGCAACGACGACCACAACACCTTCGACCACGTCGCCGAGTCGCTCGCGTTCACGATCCCGGGGGTGACCCTCGCCCAGGGCTACGCGCTCGCCGACCGGATCCACCGGACGGGGCTCGCGATCGTCTGGACGGGGCGAGCGCGAGCTCGCGCAGGGCTACTGGGGTCAGCTGGCGGACGCCGGCCTGACGATGGCTCCGCTGGAACGGGCCTAGGGGTTTGGCAACCGGTAGGTTGCGGGGAGGAGCAGCGGGAGGACCCTTGGAATCCACCGGCGCAACCACAAGCACCGCGGCACGCGCCGCGCGCGAGCGCGAGCTGCTGCGCCGCTACCACGAGCGGCGGCGATCCGTCGGCCCGCGACGAGCTGGCCGAGGAGATGCTGCCGCTCGCTCGCGCGCTGGCCGGCCGCTACGCCGGTCGCGGCGAGCCCGCTCGACGACCTCGTCCAGGTCGCCTGCATCGGGATCATGAAGGCGATCGACGGGTTCGACCTCTCGCGCGACGTCCGCTTCTCGTCCTACGCCACGCCGACCGTGCTGGGCGAGATCAAGCGCTATTTCCGCGACAAGACCTGGGCGATGCGCGTCCCCCGCGGGATGCAGGAGATGCAGCTGGAGGTCGCCCGCGCGCGCGACAAGCTGACCCACGAGCTCGGGCGCTCGCCGACCGTGCAGGAGCTCGCCGACGCGGTCGACGCGCCCTTCGAGGAGGTCCTCCAGACGATCCAGTCCCAGGACGCGCGCCGGACGCGCTCGCTCCAGGAGCCGGTGGGGGAGGACATGACGCTCGCCGACTCGGTCGGCGGCAACGACCCCGACCTCGAGCGCGCCGAGATCCGCGCGCTGCTCGACGACGCCTTCGACGTCCTCTCCGAGCGCGACCAGGAGGTCCTGCGGCTGCGCTTCGAGGAGGACCTCACGCAGACCGAGATCTCCAAGCGCATCGGCGTCAGCCAGATGCAGGTCTCGCGCCTCATCCGCCAGTCGCTCGCGCGGCTGCGGATGGACATCGAGCGCTCGCAGCGCCGCGAGGACGCGGCGTAGCAGCCCGGCGAGCGGCACGAGCCGTCCCCGCGCCGCCGCCAGGCGACGTACGCTTCGCGCGATGGCCCGCGAGCTGCTCGCCGCGTACGGGACGCTGATGGACGAGGTCGACCTCCCCGGCCAGCCGGATCTCTCGGCCTGCCTGCGCCCGGCCGGGCCGTGCGTGATCCCCGGCGCCCTGCACGACCTCGGCCGCGGGTACCCGGGCCTCGTCGCCGAGGACGGGCTCGTCCGGGGCGAGCTCTACGAGGTCTGCGACGCGGAGATCCTCCCCGTGCTCGACGCCTACGAGGACAGCGAGTACGAGCGGCGCCGCGTGCGGCTCGTCGAGCCGGAGGAGGACGCGTGGGTCTACCTCTACACCGGCGAGGTCCCGCCCGGCTCGCGCATCGACGACGGCGACTGGCGCATGTTCCTCGCCCTCCGCGGCGACCGCTGACCGGGGCCGCGCGGCGGCGGCTCAGCCGCCGGCGCGGAGGCGGTCGGTCTTCTCGCCCAGCCAGCCGAGCAGGTAGCCCAGGCGCTGGCCCGGGCCGACCGGCTCGATGGCGCTGTCGGGCGTGGCGCCGAGGACGGTCGCCTCGCGGCGCGCGGCCTCCTCGCTGCCGCGCAGCCGCTCGGCCCACGCGTCGCAGGCCGCACGGGCCTCGGCGTCGTCGTCGGCGGTCGAGAGCTCGCCGAGGTAGCCGAGCAGCGTCATGACGTGCTGGACGTCGAGCACGGCGAAGCGCAGGGCCTGGTTGCGCTCGAGCATCGTGTCGGCGACGGGCGGCCGGGCCCGGGCGACGCGGCCCGCTCCGAGCGCGGCGGGACCGATCTCGAGGTCGCGGCCGCGGGCGAGGTGGCGCACCTCCGCGAGGACCTCGCGGGCGACGGTCGCGCCGTCGCGCAGCACGTCCGCGGCGGATCCCTCCATGCGCCCGGCCAGCGACTCCCAGTGGTCGGCGAGCTGGCGCGACATCGCGCCGAGCTCGCGGAAGGCGCGGTGGCGGGCTGCGTGCACGGCGATGCGCCTGTCCGCCCCGGCGCCGGCGCTAGCCGGCGAGGTCGCCGCGGGCGGTCCCGGCCTCGGCGCCGGACGCCGTCACGACCTCCGGCGGCAGCGCGCCGGCGGTCACGAGGTCGGTCCAGCCGTAGACGACGGGCACCTGGTACCAGCTCGAGCACAGGGCGCGGAAGTCGATGAACTCCGGCCCGTTCCAGTAGCGGTCCCAGTCGAGCTTGGAGTCGAACTCCGCGGTCTGCAGGAACTTGTAGCGGTCGTCGCGGTAGCGGAAGACCGAGAAGCTGCGGGCGCCGTAGCGCAGCGCGACCGGCGCGATCTCGCTCAGCGCCGCCTCGAGCTTGTCGCCGCGGAAGCCTGTCGCGTACCAGGGGATGTGGACGATGCCGGCCATCAGCCGACCTCCGCGTGGATCGCCCCGGGCCCGTCGACCGTGCGGCCCTGGCCCTCCTCGGTCGCGCCGACGAGGATCGAGATCTTGCCGAGGTGCTTGTTCTCCTTCATCAGCTGATGGGCCTCGGCGACCTTCTCGAAGCCCATCGTCTGCCACAGCACCGGGCGGATCTGCCCCGTCTCGATCAGCTGGTTGGCCAGGTTGCACTCCCAGGCGTTGGCGAAGTGCGAGCCCAGGATCTCCTTCTGGCGCATCCACAGGTAGCGGACGTCGAAGTCCAGCGTGTAGCCGGACGTCGCGCCGCAGATGACGACCTTGCCGAACGGCTTGACCACGAACACCGAGGTCGGGAACGTCGCCTGGCCGACGTGCTCGAAGACGATGTCGGGCGGACTCGCCGAGCAGCGCCTTGACGCGCTTGGCGAACTCGCGCGAGACCTTGAAGCGCGCCTTCTCCTCCTCGGGCGACTCGCTCGCCGGTGCGCATCATTCCCGACGAACTCGTTGCGGTCGATGTAGTCGATGGCGCCGAGCTGCTTGACCAGCTCGCCCTTCTGCGCCGAGCTGACGACGCCGACGGACTGCGCGCCCGCGGCGGCGCACAGCTGCGTGGCGAACACGCCGAGGCCGCCGGCGGCGCCCCAGATCAGCACCTTCTGGCCGGCCTGCAGCTGGGCGCGGTTGAACAGCATCCGGTAGGCGGTGAAGTAGGTCAGCCCGTAGGAGGCCGCCTCCTCCCAGGCGAGGTTGGCCGGCTTGGGCAGCAGCTGCTGGGCCTGGACCTTGGTGAACTGGGCGAACGAGCCCCACGTCGTCTCGTAGCCCCAGATCTGCTGGGACGGCGCGGCCATCGGGTCGAGGCCGTGGACCTCGGGGTCCTCGTAGGAGGCCTGGTTGCAGTGGACGACGACCTCGTCGCCGGGCTTCCAGCGCGTGACGCCCGTCGCCGACCTTCCAGACGACCCCCGAGGCGTCCGAGCCCGCCGATGTGGTGGCCGTACTCGGGGTGGTCGCCGTAGCCGAAGACCGACACGGGCTTGCCCATGGCGGCCCAGACGTTGTTGAAGTTCACGCCCGGCGGCCATCACCCGGACGATGACCTCGAAGGCCCCGGGCTCGGGCACCTCGATCTCCTCGAGCTGGAAGGCGTCGGTCGGCTCGCCCTCCCGCTCCTGCGCGGATGACCCAGGCGGCCATCGTCTCGGGCAGCTCGCCCGGCTCGGTGTCGACGGTTGCTATGCGTTCAAGATCCACGGCCATAAGGGCCGGGACTCTACCCGCCGCTCAGTCGCGGATGCCCGCTCGCCGGAACCAGACCAGCAGCGCGGCCACCGCGGCGACCTCGAGGCCGACGCCCAGGGCCCAGAACGCGGCCGCGCTGCCGACGTGGTCGACCAGCCAGCCGAAGTTCTGGCCGAAGAAGCCGGTCAGGAACGTCAGCGGCAGGAAGATCGTGCCCAGGACGGTCAGGCGCGTGACCCAGCCGTTGAGGCGGTTGGACTGCGCCGAGAGGTAGATGTCCAGCAGGCCGGTGAGCACGTCGCGGAAGGACTCGATCGAGTCGTGGATGCGCAGCAGGTGGTCGTGGACGTCGCGGAAGTAGTCGTGGGCGCCGTCGCCGGTGAAGCCCGGCAGGTCGCGGAAGAGCCCGCTGGCGCTGGCCAGGATGTCGCGCTGGGGCCCCACCCGCCGGCGCATCTCGCCCAGCCGGCCGCGCAGCTGCGATGATCTGCGTGAGGCAGTGCGGGGTCGTCGCCCTCGACGACCACGTCCTCGAGTGCGTCGATCCGCGTCGTCGATCTCGTCGATCAGCGGGAAGAACGAGTCGGTCAGCGCGTCGAGCACGCGGTAGACCGCGTAGTCCTCGCGCTCGGGGTCCAGATCGGCGATCCGGTCGCGCGCCCCGAGCAGCTGGCGGCACTGGTCGTGGCGGACCGTGACGAGCGCGTCCCCGGAGACGATGAGGTGGACCTCGACGGGCTCGCCGGCCTCGATCCCGAAGAAGACGAGGTGGAGGAAGTCGCTGTAGTCGTCGACCTTGGGGCGCTGGCCGAAATGCGCGCAGGTCCTCGACGGCCACCGGGTGCAGGGAGAAGATCTCCTCCAGCGCGGCGATGTCGGCGTCGCGTGGGCTCGAGGAGGTCGAGCCAGAAGAACTCGCCGCGGCCGCGCAGGCGTCCCGATCGCGTCGCGGTCGATGCGCTCGAGGACCTGCACGGTGCGGAGTCTGTCAGGCCGCGGCCGCCTCCGGCTCGGGATGCGCGGGCGCGGCGGGCGCGGGGGTCGGACGCCGCCGGCACGGGCGCCGGGCGCGCCTCGATCAGCACTGCCGCCGCGATGGCGCCGACGAACGCCACGGCGGCGCCGACCCGCAGGCCGACCTGCAGCGCGTGGACGAACGCCTCCTGGGCGGCGGCCGGCGACATCGGCCGGGAGGCCCGAAGCCGGCGCCGCGCCGAGCGACTCGGCGAGCCGCTCGCGGGCCCCGGCCGGCAGCGCGGGGAGCGAGCGCGTCGAGGTCGTGCCGGCCGATGCCCGCTGACCAGCGCGCCCAGGGCGGCGACGCCGAACGTGCCGCCGACCATGCGGCTCATCGAGAGGATGCCCGAGGCGACGCCCGCCTTGGTCGCCTCGACGGCGTTCATCGCCGCGGTGCTCATCGGCGACATCACCAGGCCCATGCCGAGCCCGATGCAGCACGAAGGCGCCCAGCAGGAAGCTGTAGCTCGTGTCGACCTCGATGAACGACTGCCACAGCAGCGAGCCGCTGGTCAGCAGCAGGCCGGCGACCATCAGCGGCCGCGAGCCGATGCGGTCGGTGAGCCGGCCGGCGACGGGGCCCATGACGATCAGGACCAGCGTCGAGGGCAGGAAGCGCACGCCGGCCTGCAGCGGGGAGTAGCCCTGCACGTTCTGCATGTAGAGCGCGAGGAAGAAGAACATCGCCAGCATCGCGAACGAGACGATGAACCCGACGAGGTTCGCGCCCGAGGAACGATCGCGAGCGGAAGAACGCGAAGTCGACCATCGGCGCGCGCCCGTGGCGCTCGACGGCGTAGAAGGCCGCCAGCCCGACCACGGCGAGCGACGAACAGCGCGACGATCTCGGGCGAGCCCCAGCCCCAGCGGTTGCCCTCGACGAGCGCGAGGACCAGCGACGCGAGGCCGACGGTGACGGTCGCGACGCCGGGCACGTCGACGATGCGCGCGACGGTCTCGTCGCGCGACTCGTGGGCGGCGAACAGCGTGACCGCGACTGCGCCGACGGCGACCGGGACGTTCAGGAAGAAGATCGACTGCCAGGAGACGTGCTCGACGAGGAAGCCGCCGACCACCGGCCCGATCGCCAGCGCGAGCGCCGAGACGCCGGCCCAGGTCCCGATCGCCTTGCCGCGCTCCTGCGGGCGGGAAGGCGTTGGAGATGATCGAGAGCGTCCCGGGCATCATGAACGCGGCGCCGATGCCCTGCACCGCGCGGCCGACGACGAGCCAGGTCTGGTCTGGGCGAGAGCCCGATCGCCGCGCTCGAGGCGGCGAACGATCACGACGCCGAAGAGGAACATCCGCCGGCGCCCGAACAGGTCGCCGAGGCGCCCGCCGGTGACCAGCAGCACGGCAAAGGCCAGCGTGTAGGCGTTGACCGTCCACTCCAGGCCGGAGATCGACGCGTGCAGGTCGTGCTGGATGGTCGGCAGCGCGACGTTGACGACCGTGTTGTCGAGCATCGACCATGAACAGCGCGAAGCACATCGCGCCGAGGGTCCACCAGCGGCGGTTGGACTCGGAGAGGCGGAGGCGGTCCATGGGCGGTGTCATCAGTCCTTGTCGTCGGAGCGGGTCAGCGAGGAGAGCGCCGCGTGCACGCGGGCGCGCTCCTCGGGTTCCAGCGAGGCGGCGAAGGCCTGCAGGCCCTCGAGGCGAGCAGCGATCAGGCGGCGGGCGACGGCGCGGCCCTCCGGCGAGATGCGCACCCGCTTCATGCGCCGGTCGTGCTCGTCCTCGCGTCGCTCCGCCCAGCCATGGCCGAGAAGCGCGTCGACCGTGCGGCTCGCCGACGGGAGCGAGATGCCGAGCTGCTCGGAGAGCTCCTTGACGGTCAGCTCGTCGGCGTGGTGCTCGAGGACGTGCAGGGCCTTGGCGTGGCTGAGCGACAGCCCGAGCTCGTCGAGCAGCGTGAAGAAGCGGTCCTCGCGGCCGCTGAGGATCCGGCGCCAGAGCGCGAAGAGCACCTCGCCGAGCTGCTCAGGTGTCACCTCGGTTGCTTGCACGCATGCAAGTATTGCGCCGACGCACGCGATCCCGTGTGAGCTGCATCACCCACCGCGGCCCGCTGGCGGCACAACGCGCTAGGGCTGCAGCAGCTCGTTCTGGGCGCTCGGGCGCTGCTCGCCGACCTGCAGCCGGCCGGGCTTGATCGCCGCTTGCCGTCGACGCGCACCGCGTAGGTGCCCTGGTCGACGTTGGCCTGCAGCGAGGCCGTGTCGTGCGGGTTGATCGGGCCCGTCTGCTCCTGTGGCGCGCTCTGTCCGTTGACCTCCTGCGCGAGCGTGAGCCGCTGCGAGGTCTCGGTCTGGTTGGTCACCACGAGGTTGATCGGCCCGGCGCCGAACTTCGTGGGGGAGACGGACACCCCCGTTGGCGTGATGGCTGCCGTGACGACGATCGGCGCCGGCGGCCGGTCCTGGTTGGCGTACTTGCCCTGGGTGCCGCAGCCGGCGAGGGCGACCAGCAGGAGTGTGCCAAGGCAGGACGTCACGAACCGAAGGCTGTGCGGCCGAACTCTCATCCCGGCGCGAGACCCTAGCCGTTGCGCGGCGGTTTCGCGACCCCCAAGGGTCGCGGTGCGGTCAGGCTGTGCCGCTGCCGGATGCCTGGTCGTCGAGCGCGGCGCGCTCGACGGCGACGTCGGCGAGGTCGTCCTGGAGCGCGTCCCACGCGCCGGCCTCGGCCTCGTCGTACTCGCGACCCTCGAGACCGCGCAGGCTCTCCCGGTAGGCGGTCCAGGCCTCGCGCTCGAGCTCGGCGAGCTCCGCGAGTCGGTCGGGGGCATAGGTCGTCATGTCTGCCACCTCCTTGTGCCGGGGGAACGAGGGGACAACTGTAGACCCGTCGGCGGAAGGACATCGCGCGGGTTCCTGCAGCACCCGCTGCGCGCCGTCCGGGAGCGGCGATAGGACCGCCGTCGTGCTCGATCTCGCACAGCCCCTCGCCGGCGCCGAGTTCCTCGTGGTCGACACCGAGACCAACGGCCTGGCCGGCGACGCGCTGCGAGGTGACCGAGGTCGGCGCCGTGCTGGTGGGCGGCGGCGAGCTGCACGACCGCTGGGAGACGCTCGTGCGCGGTGCGGGCGCCGCTGTCGCGCGGCATCCAGCGGTTGACCGGCATCACCCAGGCGATGGTCGACGCTGCGCCGCCGGCCGAGGTCGACGCTGCCCGAGCTGGCCGAGCTGCTCGGAGGGCCGCCGGCGCGGGTGCTCGTCGCGCCACAACGCGAGCTTCGACCGCCGCGTGCTCGCCCAGGCGTTCGGCCGCGCCGGGCCTGCGCTGGCCGGACCCGCCGGCGCTGTGCACCGTCGCGCTGGCGCGACGCCTGCACCCGCTCGCGCGCCAGCGCGCGCTGGCGCCGCTGGCCGAGTCGCTGGGCATCGAGGTCGAGTGCTCGCACCGCGCGCTGGCCGACGCCGAGACCTGCGCGCGCGTGCTTCTGCGCGCTGTTCGGCCGGCTCTGCGCCAACGCGGCGACGGTCGGCGAGGCGCTCGCGCTGCTGCGCCCGGCGCGGCCACGGCGGCGCCGGGCGCAGGAGACGATCGGCGGCGCGGCCGCGGCCCCGGGCAGCCGCGCCGCCGCCGGCGTCCCGACGTCGCCGGGCTGCCCGACGAGCCCGGCGTCTACGTCGTGCGCAACGCGCGAGGGCCAGCCGCTCTACGTCGGCAAGTCCACCTCGGTGCGCGCTCGCGTGCGCGGCGCACTTCGCCCCGTCGTCGCCGTCGACCGCCTGGACGCTCGCAGGCCGAGTCGGTCGACGTCGAGACGACCGACTCCGAGCTCGGCGCGCTCGTCCTCGAGCGCCGCCTGATCCGGCGCCTGCGCCCGCCCGGCAACGCGCGTGCTCAAGCACGCCGACCGCTACGTCTACCTGCGCTGCCGCCTCGACATCCCGTTCCCGGTCCTCGAGGTCGCGCCCGACCCGGCCGGCGGGCACGCCGTCATCGATCGGGCCGCTGCGCGGCCGGTCCGCGGCGGTCGAGCTCATGGAGCAGCTCGACTCGCTGTTCGGGCTGCGCCACTGCGGCCGGTCGCTGCCGCGCCGGCCGTGGCCGTCGGCCTACGGCCAGATGGGGCGCTGCCTCTCGCCCTGCCTGGGCGACCTCGACCCCAACCTCTACCGCCGCCGGCTCGACGAGGCGCTGGCCCTGTTCTCGTCGCGCCGCGCCGGCCGGGCGCTGCTCGCCCACGTCGACGCCGAGATGCGCGCGGCCGCGCGACGGCGCAGCGCTTCGAGCGCGCCGCCTGGCTGCGCCGTCGCCGCCGGCGGCTCGCCGAGCTGCTGGAGCGCCTGGGCGGACGCGCTGCGCTGCCGACCCACGCCCGCCCGCGGCTCGTGCTCGCGCCGCATCCGCGCGTGTCCGAGCGCTTCGACGCGTTCTGGCTCGTCGACGGCCGCGTCGCCGACTGGGGGCCGCTGGAGTCCGCCGACGTGGGCGTGGGAGCACACGCAGCGCGCGCTGCGTGGCTGGCGCGCCGCGCCGGCCACGCACGTGCCTCGCCGACGAGGTCGAGGAGGTGCGGCTGGTGACGACGTGGATGGCCGCCAACCGGCCGCCGGCGATGGTGCTCGACGGGCGCCGGCGGGGAGACGTGCAGCGCTTCTTGGCCCGGCACGCGCCGGCCCTCGGCGATCCCGATCGCTGCGGCCGAAGCTCCGGATCGGGCAGCTAGGCGAACGGCAGCTCGACGACCTCGGCGGCGACGGCGTCGCCGCCGACGGTGACCGTCGCTGCCGGGCGGCGCCTCGCGGCGCACGAGCGCGAGCGCGATCGGCCCGAGGCGGGGGGAGACGACCGCGCTGCCGACGTGCCCGACCTCGCGCTCGTCCGAGCGCACCGCCGCGCCCGGCTCGACCGGCGCCGCAAGGCGCAGGCCGCGCAGGTGGCGGTTGGGCTTGCCCTTGTAGTGCAGCCGCGCGACCGTCTCCTGGCCGACGTAGCAGCCCTTGGTGAAGCTCACGGCGCGCTCGTTGAGGCCGGCCTCCTGGGGGATCACGCTGTCGTCGAGGTCGACGCCGTAGCGGGGCCGCCCGCGCTCGACGCGCAGGATCTCGGCGGCGTCCTCGCCGGCCGGCTCGGCGCCGGCGTCGACGAGGGCGCCGCGGACCGCCTCGGCGTCGCCGGCCGCGCAGAGCACGTCGACGCCGGCGTCGGTCGCGATCAGGCGCACCGGCCGGTCGCCCAGCGCGCGCCTCCACGTGCGCGTGCTCGCGGTCGGGGAGGTTCCCGGCGCCCGCGACCCCGCGCGCCCGCGGGCCGACGAGCGAGAGCAGGGCGCACTCCAGCGTGCGCTTGTGCAGGGCCACGTCGTGGCCGATCGAGAACCGGCGGATGAGGTCGAAGAGGGCCTGCAGGGCGGAGCGCTCCGTGTCGAGCAGCAGCTCGTCGGCGGTGGCCAGGATCCGCAGGTCGCCGAGCATCTTGCCCTTGGGCGTCAGGAACGCGGCGTAGCAGCCCTCTCCGGGCTCGAGCGCCACGACGTCGTTGGTCACCTGGCCGTCGAGGAAGTCGGCGCGCCCGTCGCCGGTGAGCGCAAGCTTGCCGCGCTCGGAGCGGTCGACGAGCCCGCAGCTGTCGGTGAGGGCGGTCAGGCCGGCCCGGGTCGCCTGGTCGGTGGCCACCCCTCCGAGGGTATCCGGCAACCGGCGTTCAACACATATTGTGGCGTGGCTAAACTTGTTCTTCGTGCCCAGCGAAACCAGCAGCGCCGTCGAGGACTACGCGAAGGCGATCTACACGCTCGAGCAGCGCGACGGCGCGGCGGTGTCCACCAACGCCCTCGCCGAGCGCCTGGGCGTCACGGCGGCGTCCGCCTCGGCGATGGTCAAGCGCCTCGACGGCCTCGGGCTCGTCACCCACGTGCCCTACCGCGGCGTGCAGCTCACCCCGGCCGGGGTGAAGGTGGCGCTCGAGGTCCTGCGCCACCACCGGCTGCTCGAGCTCTATCTGGCCGAGACGCTCGACCTGCCGTGGGACCGCGTGCACGACGAGGCCGAGGTGCTCGAGCACGTCCTCTCCGAGGAGCTCGAGGAGCTGATCGCGGCCAAGCTGGGCGACCCGACCCACGATCCCCACGGCGACCCCATCCCCACCCGTGACGGGCGCATCGCCGAGAACTCGACCATCGCGCTCGGAGACCTCGCCCCCGGCGACCGGGGCCGGTTCGTGCGCGTCTCCGACTCCGACCCGGAGATGCTGCGCTACCTCGCCGAGCGCGGGATCGCGCCCGGAGCCGAGCTCGAGGTCGTCGACGACCAGCCCTTCGACGGCCCGTTGTTCGTGCGCTTCGGAGACGACGTCCACGTCCTCGGTGGCGCGCTCGCGCGGGCGATGCGGGTGGAAGCGTGATGGAGGGCATGACGGCCGCGCCTCCCGCGAGCGCTCTGCAGCGCGTCCGCGAGCGTGGCCGCCTGCGCGCGACGCTGACCCTGCTCGGGCCTGCGTTCGTCGCCTGCATCGCCTACGTCGATCCGGGCAACTTCGCCACCAACATCGCCGGCGGCGCCAAGTACGGCTACCTGCTGCTCTGGGTCCTCGTCGCCTCCAACCTGATGGCGATGCTGATCCAGAACCTGTCCGGCAAGATGGGGATCGCCACCGGCCGCAGCCTGCCCGAGCTGTGCCGCCGGCACCTCTCGCGCCGCGCAACCCTGGGCCTCTGGGTGCAGGCCGAGCTGATCGCGATGGCGACCGACCTGGCCGAGTTCGTCGGCGCGGCGATCGCGCTGAACCTGCTCTTCGGCGTGCCGCTGTTCGCCTCGGGCCTGATCACCGCCGTGATCGCCTTCGGCATCCTCGCCCTGCAGAACCGCGGCCACCGGCGCTTCGAGCTTGCGATCGTCGCGCTGCTGGCGATCATCCTCGGCGGCTTCCTCTACGACACCCTGCGCATCGGCTTCGACGTCGGCGGCGCGGCGGGCGGGCTCCTTCCGAGCTTCTCCGGCAGCGACAGCGTGCTGCTGGCGACCGGGATCCTCGGCGCCACGGTGATGCCGCACGTGATCTACCTGCACTCGGCGCTGACCCAGGACCGCATCCGCCCCCACGACGACGACGAGCGGCGCACGCTGCTGCGCTTCCAGCGCATCGACGTGACGATCGCCATGGGCATCGCCGGCCTGGTGAACATGTCGATGCTCATCATCGCGGCGTCGCTGTTCCACGGCAGCGGGCTGACCGGCGTCAACGACATCGAGGTCGCCCACCGCGAGTTCGGCAACCTCGTCGGCGGCGCGGCTGCGCTCGCGTTCGCCGCCGCGCTGCTGGCGTCGGGGCTCGCGAGCTCGAGCGTCGGCACCTACAGCGGCCAGGTCGTCATGCAGGGCTTCATCAACCGCCGCATTCCGCTGGGCGTCCGCCGCGCGGTCACGATGACGCCCGCGCTCGTCGTCCTGGCGCTCGGCGTCAACCCCACCGACTCGCTCGTGCTCAGCCAGGTCGTGCTCTCGTTCGGCATCCCGTTCGCGCTGGTGCCGCTCGTGCTCCTCACACGGCGGCGGGACGTGATGGGCGCCCTCGTCAACCGCCGCGTGACGACCCTCGCGGCCTCGATCGTCGCCGCGCTGATCATCGTGCTCAACGGCTTCCTGCTGGTGCGGACCTTCGCGGGGTAGCCTGCGGGGCGCCATGGCGCTGGCCGAGACATTCGACGACATCGTCGGGTCGCTTCCCGACGACTGGACCGACCTCGAGCTCGACCTGCGCATCTTCGACGAGGAGCGCTACGTCGAGGCGGCGACGTTCGTGGTCGTCTGCAACGCCCAGCCCTACTCGCGCCACGACTGGCACTGGCGGATCCTCTGTGCGCACCGCTTCGGCCATGCGGCAGCGGTGCCTGCGGTGCGCACGTCGCTGAAGCTGCTCGACGAGGCCGGCATCGAGGGCGAGCTCGCGGTCCGGCGCGTGACCAGCGGCCGCGTCGAGGTCGTGCCGACGTGGGGCCGCCCGGAGTCGTTCCGGGCGGAGTTCCGGCGCGTGCGCGCCCAGTGAGGGTCGCGGCGCTCGTCCCCGACCCGCTGTTCGGCTCGGAGGTCGAGGCGATGCTCGAGCAGGCCGGCCACCGGGTCGCGCTGCTCGCCGTCCGTGCCCGCGCGCCCGCCGCGGGCTTCGACCTCGCGCGCGACGCCTGAGAAGCGGGCCGGGGCGCCGGCGTCCCGGCCGGTAGCCTCAGCCGCGTGCGCCGCCGGGTCACGTTCTCGCGCAACGTCACGCTGTCGCTGTCGCGGACGTGCGTGTCGCATTGCAAGTACTGCGCGTTTGCGACGCATCGGGCGCATCTGCACGGGCCCGACGAGGTGGAGCGGTTGATCGACGGCGCGGCGCGGCGGCGGGTCAAGGAGCTGCTGGTGCTGACGGGGGATCGTCCGGACGGGCATCCGGGGGTCCGCGAGCGGCTGGCGGCGCTGGGCTTCGAGGACTTCGTCGGGTACGTGGTCTGGTGCTGCGAGCGGGCGCTGGAGCGGGGGATCCTGCCGCACACGAACCTGGGGGCGCTCTCTGGCGAGGAGCTGGCGCGGTTGCGCGAGGTGACGGCGTCGCAGGGGTTGATGCTCGAGTCGTTGCGCGGCGACCTGGTCGCCCATCAGGGCTCGCCGACGAAGGACCCGGCGCTGCGCCTGGAGACGATCCGGGCGGCTGGCGAGCTGCGGATCCCGTTCACGAGCGGGATCCTCGTCGGCATCGGCGAGAGCGCCGAGGATCGCGTGGCCGCGCTGGAGGCGCTGGCCGCCGTGCACGCCGAGCACGGGCATCTGCAGGAGGTGATCCTGCAGAACTTCGTGCCGCATCGCCGCTACTACGGCGAGGAGCCGGCCGAGGTCGCCACCGAGGCGGCCGAGGCGTTCTGGCGCACCGGCATCGGCGATCCGCCCGCGCACGCCGCCCCGGATTGGGCCACGTCCGTCTCGATCGAGGACATGAAGGCGCTGGTCGTCCTCGCGCGGGAGCTGATGCCGGACGTCGGCATCCAGATCCCGCCGAATCTGGCCGACTGGTGGCCGGAGCTGGTGGCGGCCGGCGCGACCGACCTGGGCGGGCTGTCGTCCAACGGGGACCACATCTCGCCCGAGCACCCGTTCCCGTCGCCGCATCAGGTGCGCAAGCGGCTGGCCGCCGACGGGGTGGCGCTGACCGAGCGGCTGTGCGCCTACCCGCGGTATCTCGACCCGGAGTGGTTGGCCCAGGGCGTCCTCGACGCCGTCAAGGCGTCGTACTGGTCGTTCATCCCGCGCAGCGGGTCGGGGCGCACCGACGCGCCGTTCGCGATCCGCTCCGACCTCGTCGGGCCGGCGGTCGAGAAGGCGCGCGAGGGCGGGTGGCTGACGCCACGGGAGCTGACGGCGATGTTCGCCGAGACGCGGCCGGAGGCGATCGAGGCGATCCGGGTCGCCGCGGACGAGCTGCGCGCGGAGCTGGCCGGCGAGACCGTCACGTTCGTGGTCAACCGCAACATCAACGTCTCGAACGTCTGCACCGTCGGCTGCGCGTTCTGCGGCTTCGGACAGGGGCAGCGCTCGCCCGACGCCTATGACCTCGACGAGGCCGAGCTGCGCCGCCGCGTGCGCGAGGCCGTCGACTACGGCGCGACCGAGATCTGCATGCAGTCGGGCATCCACCCGGACTGGGGGCTCGAGGAGTACCTGCGCTGGCTGCGGATCCTCACCGACGAGGAGCCGGCCCTGCACCTCCATGCCTACTCGCCGATGGAGATCGCGCACATGCAGGACGTGTCCGGCCTGCCGCTGGCCGAGGTCTTCGCCCGGCTGCGCGAGGCGGGCCTGGGGTCGACGCCCGGGACGGCGGCCGAGGTGCTCGACGACGGCGTGCGCGCGCGGATCAGCCCGAACAAGCTGCCCGCCGACCGGTGGGTGGAGGTCATCGAGGCGAGCCACGCCGCCGGGCTGCGCTCGACGGTGACGGTGATGTTCGGCCACATCGAGGAGCCCTGGGAGCTGGCCGAGCACATGCGCGTCGTCCGTTCGCTGCAGGAGCGCACCGGGGGCTTCACCGAGTTCGTGCCGCTGTCGTTCATCCCGTTCCACACGCTGCTCGGCCGCACGCACGGCGTCGAGGAGATCTCCCGCGAGGAGAACCTCAAGCACACCGCGGTCTTCCGCCTCGCGCTGGGACGCAGCATCCGCAACCTGCAGGCCTCGTGGGTGAAGATGGGCCTCGACGCCGCGACCGAGGCGCTGCGCTGGGGCGTCAACGACCTCGGCGGGACGCTGATGGAGGAGAACATCAGCCGTCTCGCCGGCAGCTACCACGGCGTCCGCCTCGACCCCCCGCAGCTCATCGCCGCCGCCCACGCCGCCGGCCGCCCCGCGGCCGAGCGCACCACCCTGTACGAGATCCGCCGCGAGCACGGGCGGGGCCCGGCCCTGGCGAGGGAGGACGCCGCCGCATGACCGAGGGAGCGATCACACCGGAGGGCCTCGAGGCGCTGCGCGCCGAGCTCGGGCGCCTCGAGACCGAGGGCCGGCGCGAGATGGCCGCGCGGATCCAGGCGGCTCGCGAGCTCGGCGACCTCAAGGAGAACGCCGAGTACCACATCGCCAAGGAGGACCAGGCGCACCTGGAGACCCGGATCGCCCGGCTCCGGCAGCGCATGCGCGAGGCGCGCGTGGTCGAGGCGCCGGCCGGCGGCGCCGACGAGGTCCACTTCGGCGGCACGGTCACCGTGACCGACGAGGACTCCGGACGCGAGGCGACCTACACGATCGTCGGCCCCACCGAGGCCGACATGCCGGCCGGCCGCCTCTCGGCGGAGTCCCCGGTCGCGCAGGCCCTGCTCGGCCGGCGCGCCGGTGACGTCGCCGTGGTCGAGACCCCGCGCGGCGAGCGCCGGCTCCGCGTCGAGCGGCTCGGCTGACGCGTGCGCGACGCGCTGCTCCTCGTGCCTCTGATCGTCGGCTGGCTCGCGCTGCCGGTGATCTGGATCGTGTTCTTCCGCGGCCGGGAGTGAGCGGGCGCCCGGCGCGGGCCGAGGAGTCGGCCGGCGGCGTCGGTCTCGCCGCCCGCGCTCAGGCGAAGAGGTCGTCGGCGCGCGCTCGCAGGAGCGCGGCTGCGCCGGGGCCGTCGTCGTCGGTGACGAAGCGCTCGAGGCCCGAGACGACGACGGCTGGGTGGCCGGCGTCCTTGCCGGCGCGGGCGAGGTCGGCCGCCGCGGCGGCCTCGTCGGCGACGGCGATCGCGGTTGCGCCGAGCTCGCGGCCGCCGCGGTCGCTGCGGCCCGTCCAGTCGTCGACCGGCACGAGCCCCGCCACGCCGATCGCGACGTCCACCTGGCCCGTCCGCCAGGCCCTGCCGAACGAGTCGGCGACGACGACGGCGCAGCGCACCGCGAGCGCGCGGCGCAGGGCACGGGCGCTCGCGTCCGGCTCGCGCGGGAGCAGGACGAGCGATCCCTCCGCCGCGTTCGAGGCGTCGACCCCCGCGTTGGCGCACACGAACCCGTGACGGGTGCGGCAGATCAGGACGCCCGGGCGCGCGCGGACGATCTCCGCGCTCTCGTCGAGGATCACCTGGACGTGGCGCGGGTCCTTGCCGTGCTCGGCGGCGAGCGCGCGGGCGCGCGGCGACGGCTCGACCGTGTCGAGCCGGACGACCCGGCCCTCGGCCTTCGAGACGATCTTGTGGGCCACGACGACGACGTCGCCCGGGCCGACGTGCCCGGCCAGGGCCGCCGCCAGGTCGTCGCCCTCGCGGACCTCGCCGAGGCCATCGACCGCCCGGGCGGCGATCATCGCTGCAGCGCTCGGACGGCGGCGAGGTCGTCGGCCGTGTCGACGTCCATCGCGAACGCCTCGACCGTCTCGACCGACCAGGGAACCCCCGCCCGGTGGGCCAGCTCGGCGTGGCGCTCGCGGCTGCCCATGCCGAACGCGGGCGGGATCGCCCCGGGCGGGGTGAGCAGCAGCCCGTTGGTGCCGGTGCCATGGCGGTCGGCGAGGATCACGACGCCGGGGCCGTCGTGGCGCGCGAGCAGGTCGTCGATCGCGCCCGCGTCCAGCAGCGGGCAGTCGCCGGCGGCGAGCAGCACGCGCTCCGCCCCCAGCTCGCGCGCCCGCCGGATCCCCAGGGCCGCCGCCGCGCTGTGGCCGTGCAGGTCGGGCTCGTCGACGGGCTCGGCGCCGGCGGCCTGCGCCAGGGCCACCGCCGCGACCTCGCGCGTCACCACCAGCACGCGCTCGATCCCCTCGGCGGCGCACAGCGCCCGCAGCACGCCGCCCGCCATCTCCTCGGCGAGCTCGGGCTGCGGCACGCCGAGGTCGGCCGCCAGCCGCTGCTTGGCGGCACGGAAGGTCTTGATCGGCAGGACGGCGACGGTCCTCATGGCCGTCGCAGCGATCGGGCGAACTCGAGCGTCTCGGCGGCGACGCGCCGGCGCGAGCCCGGGTCGGCCATCAGCGTGTCGGTCTCGAGCGTCGGCACGCCGGCCACGGGCTCGTCGGCGACGAGCCCGTCGAGGACGTCGCCGTAGAGCGCCGCCACGCCCGCGCTCGTCCGCTCGACGCCGGCCCAGCGCAGGAAGCCCATCGTGGGGCCCTTCACGCTCGTCCCGCCGACGATCGGGCTCACCGCGACGACCGGCGCCGCCGCGTCGCGCAGCGCGTCGCGCATGCCCGCGACCCGCAGGATCGGCCCGATGCTGATGACCGGGTTGGACGGCCCGATCACGATCGCGTCCGCCCGCTGCAGCGCCTCGGCGACCTCGGGCGTGATGCGCGCCGCCTCGATGCCGGCGAGCTCGACGCCCTCGACGCCGTCGAAGTCGACCGCGGCGCCCCCGAGGCGGATCATGAACTCCTGGAAGTCGTGCCACGCCCCGCCGACCCGGACGCGGGTGCGCACCGGCCCGTCGCACATCGGCAGCACGCGCGCCCGCTGCAGCCCGAGCGCCCGCCCGATGGCGACCTGCGCCTCGGTGAGGCGCTCGCCGGCGTCGAGCCGGCGGCGGCGCTCGATCGAGTAGGCGAGGTCGCGGTCGCCGAGGTTGAACCACACCTCGACGCCGGCCTCGCGCAGCCCGTCCATCACCGCGAACGTGTCGCCCTCGAGCCCCCAGCCGCGGGCGTCGATCCGGTCCAGCAGCGAGAAGGTGACGAGGTCGGGGTCGGGCGAGACGTGGGCGCCGTAGGCCTCGAGGTCGTCGCCGGTGTTGGCGACGACCACGAGCTCGCCGGCGGCGTCGAGCAGGCCCCGCGCGAGCCTGGCGCCCCCGGAGCCCCCGGCGAGGACGACGACCCGCACGTCAGGCCAGCCCGGTGATCCGGATGCGCGCGTGCGTCCTGTCACGCACGTTGATCCCGATCAGCAGGGCGGTCAGCGCCTCGACGGTGCTCGCGTTCGCGAGCGGGCCGGAGCCGGCCCCTGAGGTTGGCCAGCGTCTCGGACTGCGAGCGGAGCGGCACGGTCGGGAACACCGTCTACGAGCGCTCGGCCGCAGGCCCCTCGCCGAGGCCCTCGGAGCGGCGGTCAGGGACCCGCCCGGCGGCTCGGTGTGCCGCCTCCACCGCGCGTGCGGGATCGCGCGAGTCGATGACGCTCGCCTCGCCCGCGCGGCCCATCCGCATCGCCGGCCCGAGGCCCAGCGCACCCGTCCCTCCGATGATCGAGACCATGCGACCAAGCTATACGATCGCCCGCGGTGGCCCGCAGCGCGCCAGAGCACGAGCCCGCGGTCGAGGGTCCGCTCCCGCGGCCATGACGCTCCCCGACCGGGTGCGCATCCGCGAGGTCGGCCCGCGCGACGGCTTCCAGAACGAGCCCGAGGTCATCACGACCGCCGACAAGGTGCGGCTGGTCGACATGCTCGCGCGGACCGGGGTGCCCCGGCTGGAGGTCACGAGCTTCGTGCGCGCCGACGTGATCCCCCAGCTCGCCGACGGCGCCGACGTCCTTGCCGCGGTCGACGTCCCCGACGACGTCGCCGTGACCGTCCTCGTCCCCAACGAGCGCGGCCTCGACAACGCGCTCGCCCTCCGCGATGCGCACGCCGGCCGCGGTCGGCCGCTCTTCGGCGAGGTCAACTGCTTCCTCAGCGCCTCGGAGACCCACAACCGCAAGAACGTCAACCGCTCGATCGAGGAGTCGCTCGCCGGCCTCGAGCGGGTCATCGGCCGCGCTCGCGGGGAGGGCCTGCGCTGCGAGGGCGTGATCAGCGTGAGCTTCGGCTGCCCCTACGAGGGGCGTGTCCCGCCCGAGCGGGTCCTCGAGATCGCGCGACGGCTGCGTGACGCGGGCGCCGCCGAGATCGGCTTCGGCGACACCACGGGGATGGCCAACCCGGTGGGGGTCGGGGCCTTCTTCGCCGCCGCACGTGAGGCGCTGGGCGGTGAGGTCGAGCTGACGGCGCACTTCCACAACACGCGCGGCCAGGGGCTCGCGAACGTGCTCGCGGCGCTGGAGGCGGGCGTCGAGAGCTTCGAGTCGAGCTTCGGCGAGCTCGGTGGCTGCCCGGTCCCGGCGGGGGCGACCGGCAACATCGCGACCGAGGACCTCGTCTCGATGCTGCACGAGATGGGCGTGGGGACCGGGATCGATCTCGAGGCGCTGCTCGAGTGCTCGCGGGCGGCGCGCGACGTCCTCGGCCGCCCGCTGGGGAGCCACACGCTGATCGCCGGTCCCGTGGCGTGGAACGACTGAGCGCCGACGTCGCCGCACTGGCGGCGATGACCCGCGACTCCGCGGGACCGGGCGAGCGCCTCAGCGCCCGCTGGATCGCCGAGCGGCTGGGCGAGGTCGGCGCGGGCGGGGTGGCGATCGAGCCCTACCGGGGGCGCACGACCTACGGCTGGGCGCAGGCGGCGCTGCTCGCCGCGGGGCTGGTCGCTGCGCGCCTGCCCCGCGCCGCGGGCTGGCCTTTGGCGCTCGGCGCGCTCGCGGCGCTCGAGGCGGACGCGTCCGGCAGGGTCGGGATCCCGCTCGCGACGGGGGAGGGCGCAAACGTGGTCGGGCACATCCCGGCGGCGGGCCCGCGCCGCGGCACGCTGGTGCTCGTCGCCCATCACGACGCGGCCCGGACCGGGCTCATCTGGCACCCGCGCCTGCGCGGCCCGGGGGCCGATCGCCGCCGCCGGACGCGCGCGATCGATCCGTATCTCGCCCCGGCCGCGGCGGCGCTCCTCGCCCACCGCACGTGGCTGGGCCGCGCCGTTCTGTGGCTGGGCATCGCCTCCGAGCTGGACGTCGCGACGAGCAGGACGGTCCCTGGCGCGAGCGACAACGCGACCGGGGTGGCGGCGGTGCTCGCCCTCGCCGAGCGCTGGGCGGCCGATCCGCTCGACGGCGTCGAGGTCGTCTGCGCGCTCGTGGGCAGCGAGGAGTCGGGCATGGCCGGGATGCGCGCGTTCCTGCGCGCCCGCGCGCTCGACCCGGCGAGCACCCTCGTCCTCGGGCTCGACACGCTCGGGGCCGGCGAGCCGATCGTGCTCGAGGGCGAGTGGGCGGTCCTCCGGGCGCGCTACCGGCCGCAGGACCTCGCCCTGGTGCCCGCGGAGGTGCCGCGCTGGACGATCGGCGGCTGGACCGATCCCGTCCTCGCGCTGCACGCCGGGCTGGCGGCGATCTCGCTGCTTTCGATCGGACCGGAGGGCGCGTTCACCGACTATCACCTCCCCAGCGACACGGCCGACCGCGTCGACCGGCGGTCCGTCGAGCGCTGCGTCGAGATCGCCGCGGGCGTCGGGGAGGCGTTCGCCCGGCGCGTCGGTTGACGCCGGGATCCCCGCGGCATCGGCACGCCGCGGCGCGCGCTCAGGCCGGGTCGGCGAACTCCGCCGGCTCGCCCTTCACCCCGGCCATCACGGCCGCGAGCTGGTTGGGCGTGCCCATCAGCGAGCGCTGCAGCTCGGTCTCGAGCGCGAGCGCGTCGCCCGCCGGCGCCGGCCAGGCTCGCTCGTAGAGCCGCTTGGCGGCGCGGACCGCGTCGGGCGAGCGGCCGGCGATCTCGGCGGCCAGCTCCCGCGCGGCGGCCAGCGGGTCGTCGGCGACGCGGGTCACGACGCCGAGCTCGCGCGCCTCGCTCCCGGAGATCCGGCGTGCGGTGAACGTCAGCTCCTTGGCGACGTCGATGCCCACCAGCCGCGTGAGCGTCTGGGTGATGCCCATGTCGGGCACGAGCCCCCAGCGCGACTCCATCACCGAGAGGCGCGCGTCGGGCGCCGCGATGCGCATGTCGGCACCCAGGGCGATCTGCAGCCCGCCGCCGAAGCAGTTGCCGTGGACGGCGGCGATCACCGGCATCGGCAGGTCGAGCCAGTCGGTCGCCACGCGCTGGGCGAGGTTGGCGCCGCGCTCGCCGTGGCGGTCGAGCAGGACGTCGAAGCCGCCGACGCCGTCGCCCTCGGCGAGGAAGCTCGCGACGTCGAGCCCCGAGCAGAAGCTCGGCCCGTCGCCGCAGAGGACCACCGCGCGGACGCCGGGCGTCGCGCGGACCTCCTCCGCAGCGGCCGCGATCGCCTGGAACATGGCGGCGTCCAGGGCGTTGTGCTTGTCCGGCCGGGTGAGCGTGACGGTCGCGACGTGGTCGGCCACCTCGATGCGCGTGCGGTCCATCGCCCGATCCTACGGCCGGCGCGCCGCGGCGGCCGCCGAGTGGACGGCGGTGGGCGGCGCATGGATAGGGTCCCGCCCATGGCTGAGATCAAGAAGGTGGGCGTCGTCGGCTGCGGCCTGATGGGCCACGGCATCGCCCAGGTGACCGCGCAGGCGGGCTACGACGTCGTCGTTCGGGAGGTCTCCGACGAGGCGCTCGCCAGGGGCATCGGCAAGATCGAGAAGCAGCTCGCGCGGGCCGTCGAGAAGGGCAAGTCCTCCCAGGAGGACGCCGACGCCGTCCGGGCGCGGATCGCGACGACCACCGACTACGGCGACCTGGCCGACTGCGACCTCGTCATCGAGGCGATCACCGAGAGCCTCGCGGGCAAGCTCGAGATGTGGAAGGAGCTCGACGGGGTCGTCAAGGACGGGGCGGTCTTCGCCACGAACACGTCGTCGCTCGCCGTGATCGACCAGGCCGCCGTCACCTCGCGCCCCGATCGCTTCGTCGGGCTGCACTACTTCAACCCGGCTCAGGTCATGAAGCTCGTCGAGGTCGTTCGCGCCGTGACGACGTCCGACGAGGCGTTCGCGATCGGGCTCGAGTTCGCCCGTGGGCAGGGCAAGCTCGCGATCCCGACCCGCGACAAGGCGGGCTTCATCGTCAACCGGCTGCTGGTGCCCTACATGCTCGACGCGATCCGCGCCTACGAGGAGGGCGTCGGCTCGGTCGACGAGATCGACGAGGCGATGAAGGCGGGGGCAGGGCATCCGATGGGCCCGCTGACGCTCGCCGACTTCGTCGGCCTCGACACGCTCGGCTCGATCTGCGACGTCCTCTGGGACGAGTTCCGCGAGCGTCGCTTCGCCCAGCCGCCGACGCTGCGCAAGATGCTCTCCGCGGGCTGGTACGGGCGCAAGTCGGGCACCGGCTTCTACGAGTACGGCGGCGAGCAGCCGCAGGTCAACGCCGGGATCTGAGATGGCCTCGCGCCTCGACCGCCTCGCCCCCGCACCCGAGCGCGGCGACGTGCTCGCCGCCGGCGCCGTCGTGCTGGCCGTCTTCGGAGCGCTGCTCGACGTGCGCTTCACGGGCGCCTGGGCCGCCGGGGTGCGGTTCGTCGTCATCGGCGCGATCGCGGCCCTGGTCGGGACGATGGCCGTGCTCGCACCGCTCGAGACGCCGGTCCCGCGGCCGTACCAGGCCGTCCTCAACGTCGCCGCCTTCGTGCTCGCCGCCCTCGCGCTCGGCAACCTCGCCGACGCGTTGGGGGCCGACTCGCAGTTCGGCGCGTCCGGGACGGTGGTCTGGGTCGGGGCGCTGCTGTGCGCCGGCTGCGCCTGGCTCGCGACGCGCCGGCACTCGCCGATCATGACGCTGCTCGGCGCGGTCACGGCGGTGGTCGTGGCGAACGCGCTCGTCGACTGGATCTTCGACGTCGGCGCTGCGACCTTCCGCTGGATCCTCCTGCTGTGCGCCGTCGCGCTGGCGCTCGGGGCGGTCGCGCTGCGCGACCTGCACCGCCGCCACGCCGTGTCGCTCGTCGACGCCGCCGGGCTGTCGATCGTCGCGATCGGCCTCACGCTCGTGGCGACCGTGCTCACCGGTGCGCTGGGCCTGTCGCCGGCCGGCGGTCCCGCCGGATGGGAGCTCGTGCTGCTGGCCTTCGGCTTCGGGCTCGCCGCCTATGGCGCGGTCGACCGCGAGCGCGTTGCAGGCTTCATCGGCGTCGCAGTGCTCGGGCTGTTCGTGGTCGTGGCCGGACCGCCCGGCGGCGGCGCCTCGCTGATCGGCTGGCCGATCGTGCTCGCCGCGGTCGCGGTCGGCCTGCTCGCCGCAGGCCTGCGCCCGCCCGACGATGCGCGTGCGGGCGCGCCGCCGCCGCCCGACGACGCGCCGCCGCCCACGGCCCCGACCGCGATCGCCGAGCCGTGACCGACCCCGCGCACCTCTCCGAGGCGCTGGACCGCGCGCACGCCGGCGGCCCCGAGCGCCACCGCGCGAAGTCCGCCGAGCAGGGCAAGCTGCCCGTGCGCGAGCGGATGTCGCTGCTGCTCGACGCAGGCTCGTTCGTCGAGGACGCGCTGCTGGCCAACTGGGAGCAGGACGGGCTCGGTGCCGACGGCGTCGTGACCGGCATGGGCACCGTCGGCGGGCGGCCCGTCGCGGTGATGGCCAACGACCCGACGGTCAAGGCCGGCTCGTGGGGCCCCAAGACGGTCGAGAAGATCGTTCGCGTCCAGGAGCGCGCGCTCTCCGGCCGGACGCCGATGGTCTACCTCGTCGACTCGGCGGGCGCGCGGATCACCGACCAGGTGCAGATGTTCCCCGGCCGCCGTGGCGCCGGGCGCATCTTCCACAACGAGGTGAAGATGAGCGGCGTGGTGCCGCAGGTCTGCGTCCTGTTCGGCCCCAGCGCCGCGGGCGGCGCCTACATCCCCGCCTTCTGCGACGTGGTGATCATGCGCGACGGCAACGCCTCGATGTACCTCGGCTCGCCGCGCATGGCCGAGATGGTGATCGGCGAGAAGGTCACGCTCGAGGAGATGGGCGGGGCGCGGATGCACACCGGGGTCTCGGGCTGCGGTCACCTGCTGGTCAAGACCGACGAGGACGGGATCGCCGCGGCGCGCGGCTACCTGTCCTACTTCCCGTCGAACTGGACCGAGGAGCCCCCGGCAGCGCCGCCGGCGCCGCCGGCATCGGACACGCCGCTGCGCGACATCGTGCCCGCCGACGAGAACAAGCCGTTCGACATGCGGCTGTTCGTCGACGCGCTGGTCGACGCGGACTCGTGGCTGGAGATCCACCCGCGCTGGGCGAAGGAGCTGCTGGTCGGCTACGCGCGCCTCGACGGGCGCGCCGTCGGCATCGTCGCCAACCAGCCCCGCCAGAAGGGCGGCGTGCTCTTCGGCGACTCCGCCGACAAGGCCGCGCGCTTCATCGCAACCTGCAACGCCTTCAACGTCCCGCTGCTGTTCCTCGCCGACGTCCCGGGGTTCATGATCGGCACGGCCGTCGAGCGCCAGGGCATCATCCGCCACGGCGCGAAGATGATCAGCGCCGTCAGCGAGGCGACGGTCCCCAAGCTGAGCGTCGTCGTGCGCAAGGCCTACGGGGCGGGCCTCTACGCGATGGCGGGGCCGGCGTTCGAGCCCGACGCGTGCATCGCGCTGCCGACGGCGTCGATCGCGGTCATGGGCCCGCAGGCGGCCGTCAACGCCGTCTTCTACAACCAGCTCCAGGCGATCGAGGACCCCGCCGAGCGCGAGCGCCGCACCGAGGAGCTGCGGCGCGAGTACGCCGAGGACATCGACATCCTGCACCTCGCCTCCGAGCTGGTCGTCGACGCCGTGATCCAGCCCGAGGACCTTCGCGCCGAGCTGATCCGCCGCTTCGCCCTGGCCGCCGGCAAGTCGCGCGACTGGCCGGCGAAGCGCAACCCCGTCACGCCGGTCTGAGCCCCCGGATCCTCGTTCTCACCGCGTCGATCGGCGCGGGCCACGACCTCCCGGCGGAGATCCTGGCGGCGGAGCTGCGGGGGCGCGCGCCGGGCGCGCACGTGGCCGTGGTCGACAGCCTCCATGCGGCCGGCCCGGTCGCGGAGCGGCTGGTCCTGGGAGGCACGGCGCTCGAGTCGCGCTTCGGCAACCTCGCCTTCGACGTCGAGCACCGGCTCCTGACGGGCGTCGCGCCGGTGCGCGAGCTCACCAGCCGGCTCGCGGTGCGGATCGTCGGCCGGCGCCTGGTCTCGGTCGTGTGCGGCGAGCGCCCCGACGTCGTGGTGTCCACGTATCCCGGCGCCACCGAGATGCTGGCGCGGCTGCGCCTGCGGGGCCGGATCGACGTCCCGCTGGTCGCCGCGATCACCGATCTCGCGTCGCTGCGGTTCTGGGCCCACCGCGGGGTCGACCTGCACCTCGTGATCCACCGGGAGTCGGCTGCCGAGGTGCGCGCGATCGCCGGCGCCGGGGCCGAGGTGCTCACCGTCCGCGGGCTCAACGACCCCGGCTTCGCGGTGCCGCTCGACCGCGGCGAGGCCCGGCGCGCGCTCGGACTGGCGCCGGATCCGAACCTCGTGGTGGTGTCGGGCGGGGGGTGGGGCGTGGGGGACCTCGAGGGAGCGGTCGCCACGGTTCTCGCCCGCTCCGGAACCGAGGCGATCGTCCTGTGCGGGACCAACGAGCGCCTGCACGAGCGCCTCTCCGGCCGCTTCGCGGCCGAGCCCGAGCGCGTGCACGTGTGGGGCTTCACGTCGCGGATGCCGGAGCTGCTCGCCGCGGCCGACGCGCTGGTGCACTCGACCGCCGGCCTGACCGTCCAGGAGGCGATCGTCCGGGGCTGCGCGCCGATCTCCTACGGCTGGGGCCGGGGGCACATCCGCGCCAACAACGAGGCCTACGTGCGCTTCGGCCTGGCCGACGTCGCACATGACCGCGCCGCGCTCGCCACGGCGCTCGACCGCGCACTGGCCCGCCCGCGCGAGCCCGACCGCTCATTCGCGCAGCTGCCCACCGCTGCCGCCGTCGTGCTCGAGCGCTTCTGCGGGGGCGCCGGGGTCGAGGACGTCGGCCAGCACGGCTGACCCGCTGAGCGTGGCCGCGCCGGCGATCACGAGCGCGATCGCCGCCACGAGCACCCCGCCGTGCAGCGGTGTCCCTCCCCAGCCCTCGCCCAGGAGCGCAGGGGCGGTCGCGACCGGCACCAGGACCTGGAAGGCGACGATGACCGGGGCCACCCGCGTCGCGGGCAGCCGCTGGATGGCCGCCATCTCGGCCGTCAGCGCCGCGAGCCCGCCCAGCGCCGCCGCGACCAGCCAGGCCAGGGCGGCGGGAGCACGTCCGCGGTGCAGCTCGTCGGCGGCAAGCTTGAGCGCGAGCGCGGCCACGACGTCCCCCGCAGCTGCGCCGGCGACCGCGATCCGCGCCGCCGAGCCCAGGACGAACGGGGCGCACGCCACGAGCGCGAGAGCCGCGAGCTCGATCGCCAGGCCCGTCCCCGCGGGCTCGCGGCCGACGCGATCGGGACCTGCCAGCGCCACCGCGATCACGCCGGTCACGACGGCGAGCACGGCGACGACCTCCCGCGGGCCGGGCTCCTCGCCGAGGAGCACGCGGGCGAGTACCAGCAGCGCCAGCAGGCCGATCGCCAGCGTGGGCTGGACGATCGTCAGCGGAGCGAGCGTCAGCGCGAGCAGCTGCAGGCCCGCGCCGCCGGTGGTCAGCGCGGTGGCCGCGAGCCAGCGCGGGCGCCGCGCCAGCCGGCCGAGGAGGCCCGGGTGCGGTGCCGGGACGCGAGGGGCCCGGCGGGCCTCGAGCGCCTGGAGGGCGTAGCCGACCTCGAAGCACGAGGCCGCGCCCACCGCTGCGAGGACGCCTGCGGCGGTCACCGCCCTGCGCTGCCTGCGACGATCACGGCATGGACAGGATCCACCCTGCCCTCGCGGTCGCAGCCGGGTGGTGCGTGCCGGCCCTGGCCCCGCACGTCCCGGCGCTGTGCGGCGGGCTCGGGATCACGCGCCGGCTCGAGTCCGCCGCCGACGCGGTGGCGCTCACCTTCGACGACGGCCCGCACGCGGAGGGCACCCCGGCGGTGCTGGAGGCCCTGGCTGCCGCCGGCGCCCGGGCGACCTTCTTCCTCGTCGGCGAGCAGGTCGAGCGTCATCCGGAGATCGCGGCCGAGATCGCCGCGGCCGGGCACGGGATCGCCCTGCACGGCCACCGGCATCGCAACCTCCTGCGCGTGCCGCCGCGCGCGCTGGCTCGCGACCTCGACCGGGCGCAGGACCTGATCGCCGCGGCGACGGGACGCGTGCCTCGCGTGTACCGCCCGCCCTACGGGATCTTCAGCCCGGCAGCGCTCGTCCTCGCCCGCCGGCGCGGCTGGGAGCCGATGCTGTGGTCGCGCTGGGGCACCGACTGGCGGCGGTGGATCACCCCCGAGCGGATCGCGGGCCGGGTGAGCGCCGGCCTGCAGAGCGGCGACGTGCTCCTGCTCCACGATGCCGACCACTACAGCGCTCCGGGATCGTGGAGGCGGACGGTGGCGGCGCTGCCGCGCGTGCTCGCCGAGATCCGCGGGCGCGGCCTGCGCACGGCCGTCCTCTGAGCTCACCGGTCGGGCATGCGGAGCCTGCGGCCCGCCCCGGCGCCGAGCGCCGCGGCGACCACGAGCATCAGCAGCAGCCTGCCGTCCGCGCGCGCGAGCCGGGCGACGTGCGGCGTGAGCGAGACCGCGAGCAGGCCGCAGGCGACCCCGCCCACCATGCCGGCGAGGACCAGCGCGCCATCGCGGGCGCGGCGCGACCACCCCACGCGCGCGAGGGCGAGGGCCGTGATCGCCAGCAGCATCGAGACCGTCAGGAAGCCGGGCGGATCGTCCAGGGCGTCGATCTGCATGATCGCCGCTGCCAGCAGGCCGGCCGCGACGCCGGTCAGCCCCAGCGCGGCGCGGCGGGACAGGTCCCCGAAGGCTCCGGCCAGCTGCGGCAGGCGACTGCCGGCCTCGCGCCGGGCCGGCAGGGGAGGCTCGGCCTCGCGGCGCCACGCGACGTAGCGCCCGAGCCCCTCGGCGAAGGACGTCCGCGGCCGCCAGCCGAGCTCCGCCTCGGCCCGTGCGCCGGAGACCTCGGCCCCGCGGAAGTCGCCCGCACGCCCCTCGGTGCGCACGATCTCGACGCCGCCGACGAGGTCCCGGACGGCCTCGGCGATCTCCCGGATGGTGGTGTCCTCGCCGCCAACGAGGTTGTAGGTCCGGTTGACGGCGGCCGGTGACAGGCCGGCGACGACGGCCCCCTCGGCCAGGTCCTCGACGTAGACGAACCGCCGCGACTGCTCGCCCGTCCCCGCGAGCGTCAGCGGCTCGCCGGCGAGCGCACGGCCGACGAACGACGGGACGACGGCCGCCGGGCGGGCGCGCGGGCCGTACGGGATCCCGAAGCGCAGGATCGTGTACTGCAGTCCGTAGAGCTCGGCGTAGGAGCGGCAGTAGAGCTCGCCGGCCAGCTTCGTGGCCGTGTAGAGGTGGCCGGGCGGGATGAGCGGCGTGTCCTCGTCGACCGTGTCGGCCTCGACGTCGGAGTACACCCAGATCGTCGATGCGTAGGCCACGCGGGCGACGCTCGCGTCCCGCGCCGCCTGGAGCACGGAGAGCGTGCCGCGCGCGTTGAGCTCCTCCGATGCGACCGGCGCCTGCGCGACCTCGCCGACGTCGGCCGCCGCCGCCAGGTGCATCACAGCGTCGCATCCCTTCATCGCGCGGGTCAGCGCGGCGATGTCGCAGACGTCACCCAGCGTGGCCGGCACCTCGTCGGCCGGGTGGTACGGCGACGGGCGGACGTCGAAGATGTGCGGCTGGTGCCCCGCGGCGATCAGGCGGTCGACGACGTGGGAGCCGATGAAGCCGGAGCCGCCGGTGACAAGGACACGACTCATGCGGCGGCCTCCTCGGGCAGGCGGACGGACTCGGGGCGGTAGTACAGCGGGACGCACCAGTGGCTGCTCGCCACCCAGTCGCTGTTGGGCAGGTCCTCGCCGGTGCCCATGATGCGATGGCACGGCTGGTCGTAGACCTTGCCGCTCGAACGCTCGATCGGGTCGAAGACGACGTACTTGTACAGGCCCGACACCATGCCGTCCGGAAGCTCGAGCCTGCCAGGGTGGACCGGGTCCAGCAGCGCGCGGGCGGCCGCGTTCTTCCAGGCCACGATCTCCTCGAGGCGCTCGACCTGCACGAGCCCGAGCGCGGCGGTGAACTCGCTCATGCGGAAGTTCAGCCCCTCGGTTGCGTGGTCGGGCTTGCCGTAGTCGCGGTAGGAGCGCGCAAAGCCCAACAGGTCCGCGTCGCGTGAGACCAGCACCCCGCCCTCGCCGGTCGAGACGGTCTTCGTCGCATAGAGGGAGTACACGCCGGCGTCCCCGTAGCTTCCCGGACGCCGGCCGCTCCAGCTCGCTCCGTGCGCATGGGCACAGTCCTCGAGCAGGAACACGTCCTCGGCGGCGCACAGGCCGGCGATCTCCTCGCTGTGAAAGGCGAGGTGCCCGCCGATGTGGACGAGCACGCAGGCGCGCGGCCGGTGCTGTGCGATCTTGCGCTCCAGGTCGACCGGCGACACGCAGAGGTCGTCGCGGTTGCAGTCGACGAAGACGGGCCGCCCGCCGGCCGCGATGATCGCCAGCGGGGTCGCCATGAACGTGTTCGACGGGCACAGCACCGCCTGGCCCTCCACGCCGGCGTAGCGCAGCGCGGCCAGCGCGCCCCCGCTCCAGGAGCCCATCGCGAGGGCCGGCAGGTCGTTCCAGGCCCCCCACGCATCCTCGAAGCGGCGGTTCATCTCGCCGTGCGACCACTGCTCGGAGTCGATGACCTCGTCCCACAGCGCGTGGAGCCGGGCGCGGTCGCGCCGGTCGAAGCCGATCGAGAAGCGGTGGAGGTCGGGCTGCATGACGGCGGCCGGTATGCACCGGGCCGGGCATGGACCCTAGCGGGCCGGGGGGTCGCCGCCGGTGGCCCTGGCCTCGTGCGTGGGGGGAGAGCTCGACCCCATCCATGGGCTTTCCGGCCCGGACCCTCGCGGGGCGGCGCCGCGCTGCGAACCTGCCCCCGCCCGCCGGGGCGCCGACCCGCCGCACCGGGCGGATCGGCGCCCGCGTCGTCGCGGGTGAGTCGCTAGGCCGGGCCGCCGACCTGGCCGCCGACGCGCTCGGGAGCGGGGGGCTCGGCGGGCGGGACGGAAGGCAGCGTGCCGCCGTCGTCGCTCGGGCCCAGCGGCGAGCCGCCGGTGGGGCTGAACGGCGGCCAGTCCTCGGTGAGCAGGAACCAGTAGGCGGTGGAGCGGGCGTAGTAGGCGAGCCCCAATGTCAGCGCGTTGTGGAGACCGTCGTTCTGCTTGCCGGTGATCACGATCCAGAACCAGCTGATGAACGCCGCGACGCTGACGACGACGCTCAGTGCGTAGGCGATCAGCGCCACCGGGATACCGACGATGAAGCGGAAGCCGGTCTTGAGGCGGCTGTAGCTCGCCTTCGGCGGCCCGATCGTCACCCGCACCGGGTACTCCGGGTGCTCCTCGAGGTCGAACGGGGCGTACGCGTCCGTCGCGTAGTTCGAGTAGGCCTGCACGCGGGTCAGCCAGCGGGCCATCCTGGCGTTGAAGCGGTAGAGGCCGTCCGGGTAGCGGCCGGTGAAGACGATCGCGAACCAGGCGCCGATCAGCGTGAAGAACAGGGCGATCCCGTAGAAGATCGCCACGATCATCAGCGGGATCGCGAGGATCGGCCGGAAGAAGGTCTTGGCGCGGCTGCGTCGCTCGGCGAAATCCGACTCGTAGCCGACGGGATAGGGAGCGGGGGTGGTGGACATACCCGCATCGTCGTCGCGCGGGGCCGTCCGCGCAACCGGGGTTTTCCGCTACTGCGACCCGAGGGCGAGGAACGGGTCGAGCGCCGCGGGGTTGGCGAGGCTCTCGCGGCTGGCCGCCTGCTCGGGCGGCGTTCCCATGAGGATGCGCTTGACCGGCACCTCGAGTGCCTTGCCCGACAGCGTGCGGGGCACCTCGGCGATGGCGAGGACGTCGTCGGGCACGTGGCGGGGGCTGCAGTCCTCGCGCACGCGGCGCTTGATCCGGGCGATCAGCTCGTCGTCGAGCTCGGCGCCGGGCCGCAGCACGACGAACAGCGGCATCCAGCTCTCGGCGCCGTCGCGGGGGACGTCGACGACCAGCGCGTCGACGACGTCGTCGTCGGCCAGCACGGCCCGGTAGATCTCGCTCGTGCCCATGCGCACCCCGCCGCGGTTGATCGTCGAGTCCGAGCGGCCATAGATGACGGCCGTGCCGCGCTCGGTGATCTCGATCCAGTCGCCGTGACGCCAGACGCCGGGGTAGTGCTCGAAGTAGGCCTCGCGCAGCCGGCTGCCGTCGGGGTCGTTCCAGAAGCAGACCGGCATCGACGGCATCGGCTGGGTGATGACCAGCTCGCCGACCGCTCCGGTCAGCGGCCGGCCGGCCTCGTCCCACGCCTCGACCGCGGCACCGAGCGAGCGCGCCTGGAGCTCGCCCTCGTAGACCGGCAACGTCGGGACGCCGCCGACGAACGCGGTGCACACGTCGGTGCCGCCGCTGGTCGAGAACAGCCACGTGCCGCCGCCGAGCTTCTCGTAGACCCAGGCGAACCCCTCCGGCGACAGCGGCGAGCCGGTCGAGCCGACCGCGTGCAGCGCAGACAGGTCACGGCCGGCCCCGGCCGGCTCGACGCCCTGCTTCATGCAGGCGGCGATGTACGCCGCGCTCGTGCCGAACACCGTGACCCCGGCCTCCGCGGCGAGGTCCCACAGCACCTCGCCCGCCGGGTTGCCGTCGTAGAGCACGATCGACGCGTCGGTGAGCAGCACGCCGACGAGGAAGTTCCACATCATCCAGCCGGTCGTCGTGAACCAGAACACCCGGTCATCGGCCTGGGCGTCGAGGTGCAGGTGCATCTTCTTGAGATGCTCGAGCAGGATCCCGCCCTGTCCGTGGACGATCGCCTTGGGCAGGCCGGTGGTCCCCGAGCTGTAGAGCACCCACAACGGGTGGTCGAACGGCACGCGCACGAACTCCAGCGGGGCCGGTGGCGCGTCCGCGAAGCCCGGCTCCCAGCCGCCGCCGTCGAGATAGCCCAGCCGGACCACCCGCGTCCCGGGCATCTCTGCGGCGATCGCCGTGACCTTGCCGGCGCAGTCGAAGTCGCGCCCGCCGTAGCGGTAGCCGTCGACCGCCAGCAGCACCTTCGGCTCGATCTGGGCGAAGCGGTCGATGACCGAGCGCGCGCCGAACTCCGGCGCCGCGCTCGACCAGATCGCCCCCAGCGAGGCGGTCGCCAGCAACGCCGCGATCGTCTCGGGGATGTTCGGCAGGTAGGCCGCGACGCGGTCGCCCTCGCCGACCCCGAGGGCGACGAGGCCCGCCCGCACGCGCGCCGTCTGCTCGCGCAGCTCGTCCCAGGTCCATGCGCCCAGCGGCCGGCACTCCGATGCGTGGCGGATCGCCACGCGCGCGCCGTCGCGCCCTCCGAACAGGTGCTCGGGGTAGGAGACGCGGGTGCCGGGGAACCACTCGGCGCCCGGCATGCTCCGCGAGCCGAGCACCGCGTCGTGGGAGCCCTCGACGCCGTAGTGCTCCCACACCGCGGCCCAGAAGTCCTCGAGGTGCTCGACCGACCAGCGCCACAGCGCGTGGTAGTCCTCCGGCAGGCCGCGCTCGCGCGCGAAGCGGGTGATCGCCGCGCGCTCGACGCGCTCGGCCCCGGGGCTCCAGAGAAGGCGTGGGGCGGGCATGCCCGGCAACCTATTGGGCGCGGCCGCGCCCGGCGACCTCGCGGTCGATCGCGGCGACCAGTTCCAGGACGAGCGGCTCGAGCCGCGCCGGCTCGCCCGAGAGCGCGAGCGCCGGCCAGTGCGCGGCGCGGGCCACCCGCGCCCCGGACACGCCGCGGCCCTCGGCCTGCGCGCCCTCGCCGGCCAGCTCGCGCGCGAGCTCGGCCAGCCGCGGGTGCAGGCGCACGCCGAACAGCTCGCCGTCGCGAACGAGGAACCGCACCGGCCCGTCCTCGCCGGCGAGGTGCAGGAGCACGACGTCCTCGGCATCGCGCTCGCGCCGGCGCTCGGCGACGTGGCTGCGAAGGCCGGCCGCTCCAGCCTCGCCCGCGCCGGCGAGCACGACCTCGACCGCGAGGTGGCGGGGCGGGGCGGCGTCGAGCTTGGCGGTCGCGGCGAGCGCGACCGCGGCGCCTGCGCACGGCGCATCCGGCGCGGGGCGCGCCACCGCCGCGTCGATGAACGCCCCGATCAGCAGGATCGCCATGGCGGTCGGCACGAGCTGCACCGCGCCGAGCGCCACCCCCTCGGCGCCCGCGACCCGAGCGCCCGCGCAGGCGGCGATGGCGGCGAGCACCAGTGCGAGCGTGCCGGCGGGGCCGGGGACGATGGCGGCGGAGCGCCCGCCGTGCAGGCGCTCCGTGAGCGCGCTCCGCAGCCGCGTCGCGACGCCGTCGGGCGGGGCGTCGACCGATGCGGTGAGGATCAGCAGGACCCGCGGGCCGGGGTCGATCGGCGGCGCGACCACGTTCTGCGTGGCGCGACGTGTGGAGAGCCGCCCGGCGAGCGGAAGGCCGGCCGACTCGACCAGCGTGGCGAGCAGCGCGCCCCCGGCGAGGGCCAGACCGGCCACCGGTGTGCTCTCGGCGGTCACGCTTCCGGCCACGCCGAGGGCCGCGTAGAGCGCGCGGGGCAGCCAGCGCTGCGGCCAGAACCAGAGCGTCCGCATGCGCGGGCGCCGGCCTGCGGCGCGCAGCTCGCGCGCGCAGAGCAGCGCGGCGCGGCGCTCGGCGTCGCTGCCCGCGGAGCGGCCCTCGATGCCGCGCAGGCGAACGGCGAGCGCCGGGGCTTCCATTCCCGGCACCCTACGTTGCGCGGCCGGCGGGCCCGCCGCCAGGTAGCGTCTCGCGCATGGATGCCGCAGACCTCGTCTTCTCAGGGATCGCCCGCCAGGCACAGCTCGTCCGCGACGGGGAGATCACCTCGCGTGAGCTCGTCCAGGCGTGCCTCGACCGCATCGAGGAGCTCGATCCACGCCTGAACGCCTGGCGCGTGGTCCTCGCCGAGCGCGCGCTCGCCGAGGCCGACCAGGCCGACGGCCGGCGCGGCGCCGGCGACCGGCGCCCGCTGCTGGGCGTCCCGCTCGCGATCAAGGACGACGCCGACGTGGCGGGAGAGACGACGACGTTCGGGACCGCCGCGCACGGGCCGGCCGAGCGGGAGGACTCGGCGGTCGTCCGCCGGCTGCGCGAGGCCGGTGCGATCGTGCTCGGCAAGACCAACGTGCCCGAGATGACGCAGTGGCCGTTCACCGAGTCGAAGACGTTCGGCCCGACCCGGAACCCCTGGGATCCCTCGCGGACGCCCGGCGGCTCGAGCGGCGGCACCGGCGCCGCCGTCGCCTCGGGGATGGTGGGAGCCGGGCTGGGCTCCGACGGCGCGGGCTCGGTCCGGATCCCCTCGGCGTGGTGCGGCCTGTTCGGCATCAAGCCGACCCGCGGCCGGGTCTCGATCCTGCCCCACGACGAGATCCGGCACGGCTGGCATCGGATGGCGATCTACGGGCCGCTGGCACGCTCGGTCGCCGACGCCGCCCTGTTCTTCGACGCCGCCGCGGAGCCCGGCGGCGCGGAGCCGCTGGCCGACGCCGCGCGGCGTCCTCCGGGACGCCTGCGGATCGCGCTGTCGTTCAAGCGCCCGCCCGGCACGATCGCTCGGCTCGACCCCGAGCACCGCCAGGCGGTGCTGGACACCGCCGAGCTGCTGCGCTCGCTCGGCCACGAGGTGGTCGAGCGCGACCCCGACTACGGCCCGCGCGCGTTCGTGACGGTGCTCGGCCTCTACCTGCGCGGCATCTCGGACTCGGTGGGGCAGATGCCGCACCCCGAGCGCCTCGAGCGGAGGACGCGGTCGATGGCGCGCCTCGGCCGCCTCTGGCCCGAGGGCCGGGTCGCCAGGCTGCGGGAGGGCCAGGACGATCTGCGCGCCCGCATCGACCGCAGCCTCGAGGGCATCGACGCCGTGCTCACGCCGGGCCCGGCGCAGCCGCCGCCCGAGGTCGGTCGCTGGGAGGGCCGCGGGGCGCTGTGGACCGTCAACGCCGTGGCGGCGCTGGTGCCCTGGTACGGCGTGTTCAACGCCACGGGCCACCCCGCCGTCTCGGTGCCGGCGGGCCAGTCGTCGAAGGCGCTGCCGCTGGCCGTGCAGCTCGTCGGCCGGTGGGAGGACGAGGCCACGCTGGTGGCGCTCTCGGCCCAGCTCGAGGCCGAGCGCCCGTGGGCGCAGCGGCGCCCGCCCGTGTCGTGAGCGAGGCGCTCGCGATCGCCGAGGCGGCCGCGCGCGCCGCCGGCGCGGTGCTGCTCGAGCGCTTCTCCGACCGCTCCTCGCTGTCGGTGTCGTCGAAGTCGACCCCGACCGACCCGGTCTCGGAGGCCGACGAGGAGGCCGAGCGCACGATCCGCGCGATCCTGCGCGAGCGCGCGCCCGACGACGGGATCGTGGGGGAGGAGGGCGACGACGTCGCCTCGCGGAGCGGGCGGCGCTGGGTCGTCGATCCGCTCGACGGCACCGTCAACTTCCTCTTCGGCTACCCGCAGTGGTGCGTGAGCGTCGCCTGCGAGGACGAGGCCGGCGTCGTCTACGACCCGTTGCGCGACGAGCTGTTCGCGGTGCGGCGCGGCGAGCCGGCGACGCTCAACGGAGCCGCGATGCCCGCGCCGGCGCGCACCGAGCTCGCCACGGCGCTCGTGGCCACCGGGTTCGGCTACGACGCCGCCCAGCGCGGCGAGCAGGGCGCGCTCGCCGCCCGGGTCCTGCCCCGCTGCCGCGACCTGCGCCGCGCCGGCAGCGCCGCGCTCGACCTCGCCTGGGCGGCCGCGGGCCGCGTCGACGCGTTCTACGAGCACGGCGTCCAGCGCTGGGACATCGCCGCGGGCGTGCTGCTGTGCGCCGGCGCCGGCCTCGAGGTGCGGCCGCTGCGCCGGCGCGGGCGGCTGCCGGAGGGCGTGCTCGCCGCGCCGCCGGCGATCGCCGGCGAGCTGCTGGCGATCGTCGACGGCGAGCCGGCCTAGCCCTGCTTGGTGTACACGACCCGCTCGGGACGCAGCGTGAGCTTGATCCGCTGCTCGCCGGGCTGGCGGAAGGGGTACTCGGGCTGGTCGATGTACTTGGCCGACAGCTCGTCGATGTGCTCGTCGGCTCCCTCGTGCGTGTCGCCCGCCAGCGAGCCGGTCACGGCCACGTACTCGTAGGGGTTGCCGTCGGCCATCAGCGTCACCGTCGCGGTCCCGGCGCGGCGGAGGTTCTCCGGCCAGCCGCGGCCCTCGGCGCTGTTGAGGGTGATGTTGCCCTCGTGGTCGGTGTGCGCCCAGACGATCACGCTCTGCACCGTCCCGTCCGCGCGCGGGATCGAGACGTGCGCGTAGTTCTTGCCCTGCTCGACGATCTCGCGCGCCCTGCCCTCCAGCTTGTCCGCCATGTCTGCTCCTTTCGTGTGCTCGCACGTGTGATACCCGGGCGACGATGATTGGATCGTGCGCATGCGCAGCGTCTCGCACCTCCCGCGACGAGGTGCTGGTCGCGCCCTGCGCCCCGTAGCTCCTCGGTGGCCGGGCCGCCCCGTCGTCGGCCCGCTCTGCGCCTGATGCTCGCTAGGGGGCGCCGACCGGCTTGCCGGTCCGGTCGAGCCCGGCGCGCAGCTCGCGCACCTTCTGGCGGTAGGCGCTCTCGCTGCCCCCGAGCAGGTGCGCGCCCCAGCGCGCGCCGTTGTGGACGTGGGGGACCTCGTCGGCGAGCAGGTAGTCGAAGACCTTGGCGACGATCTCCTGGCCCTGCTCGAGCAGCACCTTGCGGCGGTGGGAATGGCGCCACATCGCCTTCTGCTCGCTCGTGCCGTTGAACAGCGCCAGCCGCCCGAGCAGGTCGAGCGCGTAGATCGACCTGAAGTAGTCGAAGCCGACCGGGTGGTCGCCCCAGGCGCAGCCGAGCTCGGTGCGCATGAGCACGTCGTGGACCCTGGCGTGGCGCACCTCGTCCCAGGTCTGGCGGGCCATGTCGACGTGGAAGTCCCATGGCATCTCGGGGTGCTCGTGGGAGTTGCGCGCCATCAGCTCCGCGGCGCACAGCTCCGCGTCCATCAGGCCGTGGAAGAAGTGGCGCTGCTCCTCCGGCTGCAGCGGCACGTGGTTCTCGTCGCCGTTGACGTAGAGCGCGTCGGTGAGGTACGGGTCGCCCGTCGCGGTCACCTCGACGAACGGCTCGCGGGCCGGCTCGTCCAGCGGCGCCATGACCCGCAGCTCGCGGCGCTCGCGCAGGCGCAGCGGCAGTGCCCCCAGGTCGGCGATGCCGCCGCCCTCGTCGGTCCGGGCGAGCTCGACGTGATGGCGCTCCTGACGGGCGACGACCTGCTCGAGGAGGTGCAGCGAGGGCTCGTCGATGACGGGGTCGAGCTCGGCGAGGTGGCGCTTCATCGCGCGGGCCAGCGCGGGCTTGGCCTCGCCGTAGGCGACGGCGAGGTAGGCGTCCGGGGTGGTCGCCTCGTTCATGCGCTCCAGCAGCGCCGTCAGCTCCTCGCCGGGCGCGCCCGGGTAGTCGGAGGGGTGGCGGAGCTCGTAGAGGCGCCGCCGGATCTTGCTGATCGCGCGCGCGTCGTCGTGGAGGTGCTCGCCGAGGCGGAGCTTGTGCTCGAACGCGGGCACCAGCGGCAGCCATCCACACGACAGGTGGACGACCTCGCGCAGGACGTGGAGGTAGTTGGAGAAGCGGGTCGCGTTCTCGTCGACGTCGTAGCCGCCCTTCAGCGGCGCGGGGTCAGGCCTCATGCAGCAGCTCCTCCTCGGGCTCGTCGGCGTCGTCGGCGAGCAGGCGGCGCCTGTGGCGGCCGACCACCGACGGCAGCAGGCCGCCTCCGGCGCTCACGTTGATGACCTGGCGGTCGGAGATCCGGGTGATCATCCCTGCGTAGCGCCCGCCGATCCCGAACGGGTTGATGTTGAAGCGCTTCAGGCGCATCTGGATGTGGCCGTCCTCGACGGTCGGGAACATCTCCTCGGGCACCGGGACGTACTCCTGGACGACGAAGTCGCCGGCCTCGGAGTGGCGGTGGATCAACCCCTCCCAGGCGGACTCGGCCGTCTCGCGGCCCAGGTTCACGCCCTCGCCGCCGTAGTCGGAGGCCGGCTTGAGCACGAGCCGCTCGCGGTTGTCGGCGACGAACTGCTCGAGGTCGACGACCCACTCCCCGTAGGTGACCCGGCCGGGCCGCAGGATGCGCGTCCACGGGATCGTCTGCGCGACCACCTCCGCCTCCTCCGGCGTCACGAGGCTGGCGAAGCGCGGGTCGGCGAGCAGCGCGAAGAGCTTCTTGTTGTTGGCGACCCGCGCGCGGAACGGGTTGACCACGCATGCGCGGCCGTCGCGGATGGCGGCGGTCAGGTCGCCCTCGGTGACGTCCTCGAGCAGCGCGCGGCGGTACACGAGATGGACCGGCTCGCCGTCGAGGTGCAGGATCGAGCCGTCGTAGCTGAGCTGGTCGATCGTGCCGTGCACCGCGTGCAGGCCGGCGCCGCGCGCGTGCGCGCAGGTGATGCGGAACTCCGGAACGCTCGGGCTCTCCTCGATGTCGACGAGCGCGAGGGTGGGATGGTCGGGGAGGTCCGGGTGGCGGGCGCGCACATGGCCGTAGGCCTCGAGCAGCGTGGCCGTCAGCTCGGGCAGGATCGGCGTGTAGGCACAGTCGAAGTCGGCCTGCACGCGCGGCAGCGACAGCGCGGCGGCGAGGCCCTCGTGGAGGACGTCGGTGTAGCCGGTGCCGGCCGGCGAGTCGGCGTTGAACTCCAGGAACCGCAGGTCGTAGCCCGACAGGAAGGCGTCGAGCCGGCAGATGCGCACCGGGCAGGGGTAGCCGGGGTCGAGCCGGATCAGCGCGTCCTCGGCATCTCCGACCGCGAGTTCGGCCCGCAGCTCGGGATCGTCGAGGTAGGCGTCGCAGAAGCGGTTGAGGACCGCGGTCAGACGCGCGACCGCGTGGCGCACGCGCCGGACCTGTCCGCCCGAGACGAAGTGCGGCATGAGCACGAAGGGGATCGTCTGGCCGGCGAAGACGACGTCGTGCTCGCGCAGCCAGGCGGCGATGCCCTGCTCGACCTCGGAGCACCCGTCGCCGAGCTTGGAGAGCTCCACGAGGTGCTGCAGCTTGAGGTTGTTGACGTGGTCGAGCAGCGGGCCCCTCCCCGAGGCCGGTGATCCGAGGGTACCCCTCCACGGGTCTCCACGGGGAGGTCCCGGGCGCAGCCCCCGGTTCATCCCGGGCGACTGAGCCGCGCCCGCGCGTGGCGCGAGTACCCGGGGTGGGAATCGAACCCACACGCCCCGAAGGGCAGGGCCTTTTGAGGGCCCCGCGTCTACCGTTCCGCCACCCGGGCAGGCGACGGCAATGCTACGCCGCGCCGAGGCGTCAGCCGCGCGCGGGTGCCGCGCGGGTCGAGCCGTCGGGGTGACGCTCGACCTCCACGTTCCACGCCTGCTGGAAGCCGCGCATCGAGAACGCCAGCAGCAGCACCTGCACCGGGACGATGATCGCGGTGATCGTGCCCAGGAGCGCGGCCGGCAGCGCCGGGTCGGTGAACCCGGTCTGGTCGCGCGAGAACCACGACGGCGTCGCGACGGCGGCGAAGATCGCCATGACGATCGCCAGGGCGCCGGCGACCGGCAGCACGCCGCGGTTCCAGCGGGCGACGTAGTAGGCCATCACGACGTAGACGCCGATGTAGAAGATCTGCAGGCTCTGGGCGCCGACGAGCGCCGACCAGCCGCCGATCGTCACGATCAGGAACAGCCCGACGCTGGCGAGCAGCAGCAGGATCACCACCGCGCGCGTCGCCTTCGACGTCGCCTTGTGGCGGTTGGGGTGCTCGATGATGACGTCGTCGGCCATGGTCGTCGGGACCTTACAATCGGCGGGCGTCGCGTGCATCACATCACGCGCGCGCGGGCGTGGTGGAACCGGTAGACACGCCGGCTTTAGGTGCCGGTGGCGAGAGCCGTGGGGGTTCGAGTCCCTCCGCCCGCATCAGGGCCGTGCCGACCGGTCGCGGGCTCGCCGTCGCGCCGGAAGCGCCGCAGCCGCAATGCGTTGCTGACGACCGAGACGCTGGAGAACGCCATCGCGGCCCCGGCGATCAGCGGGTTGAGCAGCCCGAGGGCGGCGAGCGGGATCGCGGCGACGTTGTAGCCGAACGCCCAGCCGAGGTTCTGCTTGATCGTGCGGAGCGTCGCACGCGACAGGCGGATGGCGTCGGCGGCGGCGCGCAGGTCGCCGGAGACGAGCGTGAGGTCGGAGGCCTCGATCGCGACGTCGGTGCCGGTGCCGATGGCCAGGCCCAGGTCGGCCTGGGCGAGCGCGGGGGCGTCGTTGACGCCGTCGCCGACCATCGCGACGACGCGGCCCTCGGCCTGCAGCCGCCGCACGACAGCGACCTTGTCGGCGGGGAGGACCTCGGCGATCACCTCGTCGATGCCGACCTCGGCGGCGACCGCCCGCGCGGTCGTCTCGTTGTCGCCGGTGAGCAGGACGGGGCGCAGCCCAAGCTCCCGCAGCCGGCCGACGGCGGCCGCGGAGGTGGGCTTGACGGTGTCGGCGACTGCGAGGACAGCGCGTGCCGCGCCGTCCCAGCCGGCGGCGATCGCGGTCTGCCCCCTGGCCTGGGCGGCGCCGATGGCGTCGTCGAGCTCGTCCGGAAGCCGCATCGCCCAGTCGTCGAGGAGGGCGGGCCGCCCGACGACGAGCGCATGGCCGTCGACGACGCCCTGCACGCCGAGGCCCTCCTCGTTGGCGAAGCCCTCGACGGCGGGCAGCTCGCCCTCGGCCGCGGCGGCACGGGCGATGGCACGGGCGATCGGGTGCTCGGAGGCGTGCTCGAGCGCGCCGACCAGGCGCAGCGCCTCGCTGCGGTCGGTGCCGGCGGCGACGGCGACGGCGACGAGGCTCATCGTGCCGGTGGTCACGGTGCCGGTCTTGTCGAGCACGACGGTGTCGACGCGGCGGGTGGACTCGAGAACCTCCGGTCCCTTGATGAGCAGCCCGAGCTGGGCGCCGCGGCCCGTCCCGACCATCAGCGCCGTCGGGGTGGCGAGCCCGAGCGCGCACGGGCAGGCGATGATCAGCACCGCGACCGCCGCGGTGAACGCGAAGGCGGCGCTCTCGCCGGTCAGCAGCCAGGTGCCGAGGGTGGCGAGCGCGAGGAGGATGACGACGGGCACGAACACGCCCGCGACGCGGTCGGCCAGCCGCTGCACCGGCGCCTTGCCGGACTGGGCCGCCGTGACGAGGCGGGCGATCTGCGCGAGCGCCGTGTCCGCGCCGACGCGGGTGGCGCGAACCACGAGCCGGCCGCCGGCGTTGACGGTCGCTCCCGCGACATCGTCGCCCGGTGCGACCTCGACCGGCACGGGCTCGCCGGTCAGCATGCTCATGTCGACCGCCGAGGTGCCCTCCTCGACGGTGCCGTCGGTGGCGATCTTCTCGCCGGGCCGCACGACGAACCGCTGGCCGACGTGCAGCTGCTCGACGTGGATGCGGTGCTCGCGACCATCCTCGTCGAGCACGGCGACGTCCTTGGCGCCCATCGCCAGGAGCGCCTTGAGCGCGGCGCCCGCTCGGCGCTTGGCGCGCGCCTCGAAGTAGCGGCCCAGCAGGATGAGCGTGGTCACGACCGACGCGACCTCGAGGTAGATGTCGTTGGACCCGCCGCCGCGCTCGGGCACGAGGTCGAAGGGCATGCGCATGCCCGGCATACCGGCGTCGCCCAGGAACAGCGCGTAGAGCGACCACACGAACGCGGCCAGGACGCCGACGCTGATGAGCGTGTCCATGGTCGCGGTGGCGTGCCTGAGGTTCGCCCACGCGGCGCGGTGGAACGGCCACGCGCCCCAGACGACGACGGGGGTCGCGAGCTGCAGGCTCAGCCACTGCCAGTTGTCGAACTGCAGGGCCGGCACCATCGCGAGCAGCAGGACGGGCAGCGACAGGGCGGCCGAGATGATCAGCCGCCGGCGCAGCTCGCCGGCCTCGTCGTGCTCGGGCTCCTCGGTGCCTCCGGCCGGCTCGCTCGCGGGAAGCACGGCGCGGTAGCCCGCGGCCTCGACGGCGCCGAGCAGGTCGTCCGGGGAGGTGGTGGCGGGGTCGTAGTCGACCGTCGCCTGCTCGGTCGCGTAGTTGACGGTGGCGGAGACGCCGTCGAGCTTGTTGAGCCTGCGCTCGATGCGGCTCGCGCAGGATGCGCACGTCATGCCCGTGATGGGGAGCTCGGCGTGCTCGCTGGGATGGGTGGCGCTCATGGCTCTCGCTCGTTCGGGGCGGTGGTCGTCAGGCGACGTCGTAGCCGGCCTCGTCGATGGCGGCGCGGATGGCGTCGTCGTCGAGCCTCTCACCGGTCACCGTCACGCGCTTGGCGTCGAGGTCGACGTCGACGGCGGTGACGCCGCCGAGCTGCCCGACCTCGGAGGAGATGGCGGTGCGGCAGTGCTCGCAGCTCACGCCGGGCACCGCGTAGGTCAGCTGGTCGGTCGTCTGGCTCACGTGACTCCTCCTCGACTGGTTCAGGGGATCCATCATATACCCCCAGGTGGTATACACAATGCGTAGTTGCCCGCACATCGATGCCGGGGGCGCTCGTGCGGAGAATACGGTGCGGGGGTATGCTTGCCGGCATGGCAACCCCCACCGTCACCACGCGCGGCTATACCGCGACCAAGGACCAGCTCGCCAAGCGGCTGCGCCGCATCGAGGGCCAGGTCCGCGGCATCGAGAGGATGGTCGCCGAGGACCGCTACTGCATCGATGTCATCACGCAGATCTCCGCGGTGCAGGCGGCGCTCGACAAGGTCGCGCTCGGGCTGCTCGACGGCCACGCGCGCCATTGCGTCGTCGGCGGGAACGCCGAGGGCGAGCCGGAGGAGCTCACCGATGAGCTGATGGCCGCGGTCGGGCGCCTGATGCGCCGAGGGTGACGGCCCCGCGCTCGACCGGCTCTCGCGGTCCGGGACCTGAGGCCGCGTTCGGGATCCCCGGGGGCCCGGGCGAACGTACGAGCGTTAGACGAGGTGTCGAGAGGGTAGGCCCGGGCAATGCGAGCGGGTCTGGTCCTTGGTGCCGGCGGGCTGGTCGGCGCCTCGTGGCTCATCGGCGCCCTGGAGGCGCTCGAGTCGGAGACGGGATGGTCGCCGGCCGACGCCGAGCTCATCGTCGGCACGTCCGCCGGCGCGGTGGTCGGGGCGCTGGCCGCGGAGGGCATCCCGCCCGCGTTCATGGCCGCCTACTCGAGCGGCCGGGCGCTCGACGAGCTGGCCGAGACCGAGCAGCGCGGGGAGGAGCTGGCCGAGCGCTTCGAGGGCCTCCTCGACGAGCTCTCGGATGCCGCCTCGCGCCGGACCGGGGGCGAGCTCCGGCTGCATCCCGCGCTCCCGCCGATCGGCCCGGGCTCGTGGCGGATGGCGATCTCGACCCTGCTCCGGCCGAACCGCCACGCGCCGACCGCGCTGCTGGGCGGCTGGCTGCCGCGCGGCTTCATCTCGACGCAGCCGCTCTCGGAGCTCGTCGAGACCTTCGTGCGCGGCGACTGGCCCGACCATCCCGGCTTCTGGACGGTCGCGGCCGACTACCGCAGCGGCCGACGCGTCGCGTTCGGCCGCGAGGACGCCCCGCCCGCGAGCGCCGGCGAGGCCGTCGCCGCGTCCTGCGCCATCCCGGCCTTCTACCACCCGGTCAAGGTCGCCGGCCGCCGCTACGTCGACGGCGGCCTGTGCTCGATGTCGAACCTCGATGTCGTCCGCGGCCGCGGGCTCGACCTGGTGGTCTGCCTCAACCCGACCTCCTCGCGCGCGAGCGTGCCGGTCCGCACGCCGGCCGACGCCGCCGCCGCGTGGATGCGCGGCCAGTCGGGCCGCCGCCTGGGCGCCGAGGCGAAGAAGCTGCGCGCGGAGGGCACCGAGGTCGTCCTGCTCCAGCCGACGCGGCGCGACCTCGCTGCGATGGGCCCCAACCTGATGTCCCGCAGCCGCCGCACGGCCGTCGCCGAGACGGCCGTGCGCACCACCGCGGTCGAGCTGCGCCGCCTGCGGGGCAGTGACGTCACCCTGCCCGGCCGCAGCCGCCGCCGCCGCTCCGGGCGCCCGGCGCGCACGCCCGCCCGCCGCGCGGCCTGAGGGCCCGCACGGTCGCGGATCCCGGCTTGCGGACCCGGGGCGCAGAGGGATCCCGGATAGACTGGCGCGCGCCGGGGGGAGTGATCTAACGGCTATGAGCGCGGTCTCCAAAACCGTGAATCCGGGTTCGAATCCCGGCTCCCCCGCTCACTCGCATCGCCGGCCGCACGGGCGGGTATCCGGCCGTGCCTCGGTGGTCACAGGCGAGTCGCACGCGACCGACGGCGGCCTGCTGCGGATGGCCGCGGCGACCAACCAGATCGCCCTCGACGACTAGGCTCCGGCGCCCGATGGCGCCGCCGGCCTCCGAGATCTTCGCTCCCGACGCGCTCGCGGGCCGGGTGGTGGTGGTCACCGGCGGCGGCACGAACCTCGGACGGGCGGCGGCGGCCGAGCTGGCCGCCTGCGGCGCCGAGGTCGTCATCGCAGGCCGGCGCGTCGAGATCCTCGACGAGGCGGCACGCGGCATCGGCGAGCCTTGCACCACCGTGAGCGGTGACATCCGCGAGCCCGATCAGGCGGCGGCGATCGTCGCCGCGGCGCTGGAGCGCCACGGCCGGCTCGACGTGCTGGTCAACAACGCCGGCGGCCAGTACCTCGTCCCGGCCGAGGCGATCACCGCGAAGGGCTGGCGGGCCGTCCAGCGCCTGAACGTCGAGGGGACGGCCACCATGACCGCGGCGGCCGCGGAGGCCGCCTTCCGCCCGCAGGGTTCGGGCACGATCGTCAACGTCACGGTCTCCCCGCACCACGGGATGCCCGCGATGGCCCACACCGGAGCGGCCCGTGCGGCAGTCGAGGCGCTCACGCGCGAGCAGGCGCGCGAGTGGGCGCCGGAGGGCATCGCGGTCGTGGCCGCCGCGATCGGCCGCTTCGACACCGAGTCGCTGCGCAAGTACCCCGAGCCTGTCTACCGCGGCGCCGCTCGCTCGGTCCCGCTCGGGCGCCTCGGGGCGATGGAGGAGTTCGCCTGGCTGATCGCGCTGCTGGCGACGCCGCTGGGCCGCGCGCTCAGCGGCTCGACGGTCACGCTCGACGGCGCCGTCGACAACTGGTTCGGCCCGTGGCCGCCGACGGCGCTCGTGGGGGAGGAGGGTGACGTGCCGACCGAGGAGCGTCGCGCGGCGGGCTAGCATCTGGATCCCCTCGCGGGCGAGGTGTTACCGGTTGCACATCAGCCTTCCAAGCTGAGAGAACGGGTTCGAGTCCCGTCGCCCGCTCTTCAGCCGTCGAGGCCGGCGAGCCGGACCCGCATGGCCCGCGACGCTGAGACGTTCGCCGTCGGTGGCAGTTCGCGCACACGACCTCGCACTTCTCGATCTCGCCGAGGAGCGTTGCCCACCCGACGTTGATGATGCCGGTTCCGATGTCGGACGCCTTGTCGCGCAGGTGGTCGAATCGAGCATCACGTGGTCGCGCTCCCCCGCAATCGGTGCACGGATGCGACCGGCAGTACTCGAGGAGGAACTTGGTGCGCTGGACTCGCGCCTTCCGCTTCCCCGCTGCCGCCTGGGCGGCGACCCGCGGACGGAACCACGCGTTACCCTGTGAACCGTCACGGGGAGTGGCGCAGTCTGGTAGCGCACCCGGCTGGGGGCCGGGCGGTCGCAGGTTCAAATCCTGTCTCCCCGATGTGAGAAAGCCCTGGTTCCGCCGGGGCTTTCTTCGTTCTGCTGAGTTGCTCTGAGTTGGGCGGGGTCCAATTTGGGGTCCAAGTTCTCCTGGACTTGCCGCGCCACTACAGCGAGCGCGCCATGACGAACTCATCGAGAGTCCGTCCGTGGCGCGTCCAGGTCGTCTCCCCACACACGGCAAAGCCTGCGCTCTCATAGGTCCGCAGTGCCGCAACGTGAGCTACCTGCACTCGGTCTTCGAGCACGCGATCGACCGGGGGTGGACCGCGGAGAACCCGGTGCGCCGCGCTGCGCGGCCGAAGCGGCGACGGGCCGGCGACGTGAACCCCGACGTGCAGTTCCTCACGCTCGACGAGCTCGAGGCGGTGATTCGCACGATCCCCGACGGCGTCGTCGTCCGCGAGCCGGCGCCGACACGCCGCAACCGCCCTGGTCCGGCGCCACCGCCGCCGCCCGACGTGCTCGGCCCGGTCCTGCGCGTGCTGATCCGCACCGCGGCGATGACTGGCCTGCGTCGCTCGGAGCTGCTCGGCCTGCGCTGCCGTGACGATCGCGTCCAGGCCCTGGTCGATGTGGCGTCGGAGCTGGCGAGCATGGACGAGCCCCGCAAACAGCTTGCCGGAATCAGCTCCGGGCTGGACATCCACCACGACCTCGGCGAAGGACATCCGCTGCTCGGACGCCGCATGCCCGATCTCGAACTGACCGCCGCCGACGGCGCGCTCCGGGTCTTCGAGCTACTGCACGACGCACGGCCGCAGCTGCTCGAGCTCGGCCGGCCCGGCGACCTCGGCATCACTCCGTGGGCTGACCGGGTCCGGTCGATCGACGCGAGCTACAACGGGGAGTGGGAGCTCCCCGTGCTCGGCGTGGTCAGCGCGCCCACCGCCGTGCTGATACGCCCGGACGGCTACGTCGCATGGGTAGGGGAGGGCACCCACGTCGGCCTTGTTGACGCGCTGGCCACCTGGTTCGGGCCGCCCACTGTGACGTAGCTCACCGTGCGGAGCGCCGGCGGCCTTCGGCCGGCCGGCGCCGCACTCGCGCCGGCCGGCCGGAGCAGCCGTCAGGGACGGAGCTGGAACGGCGGGTACTGGTCGGTCACGAGCATGAAGGCGTATGCGGTGACCCGGTTGGTCCAGCGGCCGACGCCGACCAGGTAGTCGAAGATCCCGCGTGGGAAGCGTCCCGTGAAGAGGACCGCGAACCAGGCGGCGATGATCGCGAAGACCGCGCCGACGAGGAGGAAGAAGAGCACCACGTAGTGGGGGATCGCGAGCAGCCACTTCACGAGCGGCAGCCAGCGGTTCAGGCGGGTCGCGTCGGGGTACGGGACGTCGAGCCGGACGCCCTGGGCCTCGTCGGTCGAGGGGTAGCGATCGTCCATGAGCGCGAAGTAGACCCCGACCCGGTTCTGGAACCGCAGCAGCTCGAGGTTGAAGTCGTACCACCAGCGCGGGTACTTCTGGCGGAAGACGATCATCAGGAGCGGCGGGAGGACCAGCAGGCCCGTGCCGCCCGCCGCGGTCGTGAGGGTGAACGAGCCGTCGATCGCCCCGAGCACGATCGCGATCGGGATCACCGTGAGGATGCGGAACGCGGTGGTCAGGCGGTCGAGGTCGCGGTCCGGGTACTCGACGTCGAACTCGAGGGGGTGCGCGGGCGGCTCCGAGGAGCCGTCTGCCGGCGGGTGGGGTTGCTGCTCCATCGTGTGTCCTCTCTGGCGGCGCCGAACCGGCGCGGGAACGCTTGGGTGCGCTGCAGACTCTCGCCGAGGGTTGCCCCGCTGACTCTACGGGTGGCGGGTGGGTCGGGGTGCGGGTAGCCGCACGGGCACCGATGTCCCATCGATCCGGCCGGTTCGTGGTGTCCCGCGCGGCCGCTCGGGCGAAGCGGATCGCCGGTGGCGCCGGGCGCAGGCCGCTCCCCGCCGTCGGCACGGCGAGGCTGCTCTGCGGGGTGGAGGGCTTGCCGCGGCTCCTGGGCGGCCGCCGCGCCGGCAAGCGGCAGCCCGCACGCCCGGCTCACCTAGGCCGGCGGGGATGGCTCCTCGCCGTCCTGCGGCAGGCCCCGCTCGATCGCCTCGAGCCGCTCGGTGACCGCCTCCAGCCGCTCGAGCACCTCGTGCTCGAAGATGCGCGCCTCGGCCTCGGCGGGCTTCTCCTCCTCGCGCACGAACAGCGAGGCGATCGCCGCCGTCGTCACGGTCAGCAGCGCGAAGCCCGAGACCATCAGCACGGCGGAGAGGATCCGTCCGCCGGTGGTCTCGGGTGTCTCGCCCACGAAGCCGACCGTGGTCATGAGCGAGAGCGCCCACCAGACTCCGGCCCAGTAGTTCGACACCGTGCTGCTCTCGAGCGCGGCGAAGCCCGCGCCGGCCAGGAGCACCACCAGCACCCCGAGGGCCAGGACCGCGGCGAGGCGGGGGCGCATCCGGTGCATCCGGTCCATCGTAGGTCACCGGTCGCCGGCCGAGGGCGCGCCGGTGTCGGTGCCGTTGACGCAAGTCTGAACGCGCTCGTTCGTTGAGGGGGACATGCCCGCTCTGCGCTCGACCGCGACCATTGCCCTCGCCGCCGCCTGCCTGCTCGCACCCGCGACGGCGCTCGCCGACCCTCCCGCCGACCTGCCGCAGTACGAGGTGGGCGTCGCGCGGCGGTCGATCGCCGTCGGCGACGACGGCACCTACGCGGGCAAGCCCGTCTACCTCGGCGGGTACGGCATCGGCGGCCCGAGCGCCGCCGGGCCGGGGCTCGGCGACCGTCACGCGACCGGCAACCTCGGCGTCGGGCCGAGTGTCCGGGCGATCGTCATCGGCGACGGCAAGGACGCGGTCGCGGTCGCCGACATCGAGGGCCAGGGCTGGTTCGCCGCAACCAAGGACGGGCCGCTCGGCCTCGAGGACATGCGCAAGGCCGCCGCGAAGGAGCTCGACGGCGCGATCCCCGCCGACCACGTCATCATCCAGTCCGACCACTCGCACGGCGGGCCCGACTTCATGGGCGTGTGGGGCGGCACGCCGACCGAGTACCGCCAGTTCGCCTTCTCGCAGACGGTCGCCGCGATCAAGGCCGCGTGGCAGGATCGGCAGAGCGGCTCGCTCTGGTACGGCACGGCTCCGGGCCGCGACCTGCTCTCCAACCAGTTCGGCTACGACGCGGCCAACAAGGTCATGGACTCCGACGTGCGCGTCCTCCAGCTGCGCGACGCCAAGGGCCACAGGCCGCTCGCGACGCTGCTGAACTTCTCCGCGCACTCCACCGTGCTCGGCTCGGACAACACGCTCGCCACCGGCGACTGGCCCCAGCAGGCCAACCTGCTCATGGAGGCGCGGGACAAGGACTTCGGCGACAAGGCGATGACGATGGTCGGCACGCTCGGCCGCACGCAGCCCGCCGACCGCGGCTGCCCCGACGCCTCGATCCCCGACGGGACGCCCGCGCGCGACCTCTGCTCGCTCGATGCGTACGCCGGCCGCGTGGTCGCCCGCGCCCGCGACGCGATCGAGACCTCCCGCCCGCTCACCGGCAGTGCGCAGGTCGCCGCGAGCTCCTACCTCGTCAGCGATCCGGGCTCGAGCCCGCTGCTGCTCGGCATGCTCTACGGCGGGGCGGCGCTGGGGATCCCGGTCAACCGCTCGATGCTGCCGCCGTTCATGACCGGCAACGTCATCGGCACGGTCACCGCGACCGCGCGCATCGGCGACGTGCTGCTGTCGGCGGGCCCCGGCGAGATGTACCCGCAGATCCCCCTGAAGGTCCGTGGCACGATGGAGCAGCTCACCGCCGGCGTGCGCGGCTACATGACCGCCGGCCTCGCCAACGACCAGCTCGGCTACCTGATCGCCCCCTACGAGTCCTACCCCGAGCCGATCCGGCGCTCGTTCTTCGACAACAGCTTCCCCAACGGCGACGTCCTCGGCGCGTGCCCGGCCAACCCCGGCGCGGACACGTGCAACCCCGGCGTCTCGCCGATCGACAACGACAACTACTTCTTCAACGTCTCCCACACCATGGGCGAGCGGGTGACGTGCTCGCTGCTGCGGGGAGCGGGCGAGCTCTTCGGCGTCGGCGACCAGGCGCGCGCCGCCTACGACCGCTGCCAGGTGTTCGGCAACGACGCCGCGCTGCCGGAGGGCAGCGACCTGACGCTCAGCGACGCGACCGCCGGCGCGCCGGCGATCCCGTCGTCGATCCCGCCGGGCGGGCTGGCCGCGCGCTGACCGGCCGATCGCGGAGGACTACGGCCCGCCACCGGGAGCCCCCCGGATGACGGCGGGGCGCCGCGCAGGCACGCTCCCGGCATGGCGCCTCTCGCGCTGGCCGACGAGCTTCTTCCCCTGTTCGACGTCTCTGACGAGATCGCCGTGGTCGCCGATGCCGACGCGGCCACGACGTGGGCGGCGCTGATGGACGCCGACCTGCTGGAGGTCGGCCGGCGCGCGCCGGCCGCCGGCGCTCTCGGTGCGTTGCGCATGCTGCCCGAGCTGGTCAGCCACCTGGTGCACGGCGAGCCGCCGCCGAGGGCGCCCGAGCGCATGCGGCTGCGCGACACGGCCGGCGCCCCGGCCGCCGCGGGCGGCTGGGTGATCCTCGGCGAGCGGGAGGGCGAGGAGCTCGCGCTCGGCCTGGTCGGGAAGTTCTGGCGGCCGGTGATCGAGTACCGCGAGGTGGCCGCCGACGCGTTCGCCGGCTTCGACGAGCCGGGTTTCGCGAAGACGGTCTACGCCCTCGGGGTCCGCCCGCTCGAGGGCGGCCGCAGCGTCGTCTGGGCGATCATGCGGACCGCGACCACCGACGAGTACGCGCGGCGCTGGTTCCGTCGCTATTGGACCTTCGGCGTCGGCTCGGGCGCGCACGTGCTCGTCGGAGCCCTGCTCGACATGGTCCGCGAGGACGCCGAGCGCCGCGCGGGCCGGTAGCCCGGCCCGGCGGGCTCGTCACGGGCCCGCCTCGAGCCTGTGCCCGACGCGCAGCCCGCGGCGCTCGCACTCGCCGGCTGTCAGCTCGACGCACGAGCGCGCCCTGCGCGCGGACGCCGCCCGCCACGGCCGCACGCTCGCGGCGATGGCGACCACGATCCCGTCGCGGTCGAGGAACACCACGTCGATCGAGAAGCGCATGAAGAGCGTGTGGACGGAGGCCGCCGGGCGGATCCAGAGGCCCTCGCCGGCGGGCAGGCCGGGACGGCCGAGCAGGCCGCGCAGGCGCGCCGGGAAGGTCGTGGCGATGCGGCAGCGCTCGCACACGACCGCGCCCTCGGTGGTGCGCAGCGACACGACAGTCACGACGGCGCCGGCTCAGCCGCGGTCGATCTCGAACCAGACGTGGGTCGAGCCCTCATGGACGCCCCAGCGGTTCGCGAGCGTCTCGACGAGGTGCAGGCCCCAGCCGCCTGCCTCGGTCACGGGCCGGTCGCGCGCGACGGGGACGAACCCGGCGCCCTGGTCGACGACCTCGACCCGGATGTGGCGGTCGTGGTCGGAGCGCATCTGGAGGCGGACCCCGCCGTCAGCGCCGTACTTGACGCTGTTGGTGATCAGCTCGGAGACCAGCAGCTTGACGTCGGGCACCAGGTCAGGGTCGATCGACGCCGCGAACCGCTCCACGGCCCGGCGGGCGCTGCCCGGCGCCTGCGGGTCACGAACGATGCCGATGTCGACGAGCTCTGTCATCCCCCACAGCAAGGCCGCGAGAATCAGTGAGGTTATTCCGCTGACACCGGGTTCCAAACGTCGAGCGCCCGCGGTGCAAGGTGGCGATCAGCGCGCGGCGATCACCAGGACGGCGTAGTCGTCGCGCGGCTCCGTGCCACCCTGCTCGCGGACGATCGCCGCGACGCGGTCGGCGATCGCGCCGGCGTCGGCAGGCCCGCTGACGGCGAGCGCGCGGGCGAGGTCCGCGACGTCCATCTGGCGGGCCGGGGCGCCCGCGTCGAGCACGCCGTCGGTGTAGAGCACCAGCGCCTCGCCGGGCGACAGGCGCAGCGACGCCTCCTCGTAGACGACGTCCGGGAACGCCCCGCAGGGCGGGCCCTTGGGGTGAATGGGCTCGACGCCGCCGTCGCCGCGCAGCACCAGCGGGTCCGGCTGGCCGCCGCACGCGAGGCGGACCGAGAGCCCCTCGGCATCGGGGCGCAGCCAGGCGCAGGCGACCGTCGAGAAGCGGCTGATCTCGTCGATCGGCGCCTCGGCCTCGTGGAGGAGCATCTCCTCGTTGAGCAGGCCCAGGAGGTGGGCGGGCCCGTCGGCGTGCGAGGCCTCGGCGCGCAGGGTGTAGCGGGCCATCGCCGTCAGTGCGGCCGCCTCGGCGCCCTTCCCGCAGACGTCCCCGACCACGACCAGCCACCCGTCGCCGGCGATCGGGAAGGCGTCGTAGAAGTCGCCGCCCACGTCGAAGCGGGCGCCGGCCGCCTCGTAGCGCGCCGCGAGCATCGCGTGGGGGACCTCGGGCAGCGTCCGGGGGAGCAGGGCGCGCTGGAGCGTCGTCACCGTCCGGCGCTCCTCGCGCAGCTGGCGCTCGAGCTCCGCGCGCTGGCGGACACGCGCGGTCGTCTCCATGACCACGACGAGGATCCCGGTGCCGGCGCCGTCGGCGGCGGTGACCGGGTCGAGCGTGAACGTCATGTAGCGCTTGCCCTGGAAGGCGCCCTCGGCCTCGAGGTCCTTCGCCGGGATCGCGAGGTCCTCGCGCGCGAGCGCGCTCCCGGTGGCGCGGACCTCGTCCAGCAGCGGGCGCGCCAGCCACCAGAGCTCGGGGAGCGCCTCCTCGAAGGTCTGGCCGGTGGGGTCGCCCTGCAGCCTGGCGATGTCGCAGAAGCGCTCGTTGGCGAGGCGCACCCGATCCTCTGCGCCCCACAGCAGGGCGATGCCCGCGGGGGCGCGCGCGACCACCTCGCGGAGGACGGCGCGCTCCTCGCCGAGCAGCTCGCGCAGGTAGCGCTCGGAGTCTCGCGCGTGGCGCAGGTCGGTGATCTCCGCGCAGACGGCGCCGGCGCCGAGGATGGCGCCCGAGGCGTCGCGGACGGGGTAGTAGCTCACCGACCAATGGCGCTGGATGCCGGGCGCCGCCGGGGTCTCGCCGGAGGTCTCGGCGCCGATCACCGGCGTGCCGTCCTCGACGACGCCGCGCAGGATCTCGGTGACCTCGGGGGAGACGCCGGGCAGCAGCTCGGCGAGCGTGCGACCGCGGTGCGCCTCGACCGGGATGCCGTTCATCTCGGCCAGCGCATGGTTGATCCGCTGGAAGCGCAGGTCGCGATCCCAGAAGCCCATCCCGATCGGCGCGGTGTCGAAGAGGGCGTCGATGAGCGCCGTCGCGTCGTCGCGGGCGCGCTGGGCCTCGCGGCGGTCGGTGATGTCGACCACGACGCCGCCGATCCCGGCGACCGCGCCCTCGGCGTCGAGGAGCGGGTAGTAGCTCTCCAGCGTGGTTCGCGGGCCGGGCCGGGCCGCGATCCGGACGTCGAACTCGAGGTTGACGATCGCCTCGCCCGCCAGCACCCGCTCGAGGATCGGCACGAGCCCTGGGGCGAGCTCCGGCACGACGTCCTCGGGCCGCAGCCCGAGGTGGTCGTCGGCCGCCACGCCGTTGAGCTCGGCGAGCGCCCCGTTGACCAGCGCGTAGCGGAGCTCGGGGTCGAGCAGGACGAGGCCCACTGCGGCGTCGGCGAAGAGCCCGTACAGCAGGCCGGCGATGCCCTCGGTCTGGTGCAGCGAGGCTCCTCGGGGGACGATGGCGGTCGGAACCCGGCGGGGGCACGGCCGGTCCTCCGATTCTACCCGACGCCGGATTCGGCCCGGCCGGCGCGGCCGGGTCGTCCCGCTAGAGTTGCTGCCTCCGCGGCTGTGGCGGAATTGGTAGACGCGCAGGCTTCAGGTGCCTGTGGGCCTTGCGCCCGTGGAGGTTCGAGTCCTCTCAGCCGCACTTCCGGGTCCCCGGAAGTCCAGGGCCGCTGCTACCCTGACCGCTCTCCGAGCCGCCATCGTCTAGGGGACTAGGACGCCGCCCTCTCACGGCGGAAACCGGGGTTCGAATCCCCGTGGCGGTACTCACCACGCCCCCGTGTCCCGGGGGCGTTTCGCGTTCCGAGGAGGCGCGCCCCGTTGCTCGTGTGGGCGGCGCTAGCGCGCCGCGGCGCTGCGGCGGGCCAGCAGCGGCCGCAGGGCGCGGCGGTGCCGCATCGCGTAGCGGGGGGCGCTCGCGGCGAGCTCGCGCCAGCGTCCGCGCGTGTCGAGCCGGGCGAGCGCCGGGTGGTCGCGGAAGCCGCGGGGGACCCGTGCGCAGGGGCTGCGGACGCCGTCGAGGAGGCTGACCTCGTTCTGCGAGCCGATGAGCTGCAGCCACATCGGGCGAGCGGTCCAGACCTGGCGGACCGGGGCGACGCGGCCGGCCCACACGTGGGCGACGCGGTAGGCGGTGAGCGGTGGCCGGCCCTCGGCCAGCGGCTCGACGTGGCTGATGAACGGGCTCGCGGGGTCGGCGCAGGCGTAGAGCCGCCCGTCGCACCACATGGCGCCGTGGGGGAGGTTGAGGAAGTGGGGGGTGTCCTCGGCCCGCGCTGCGCGCTGCAGCCGCGCGAGGTGCTCCGCGGACAGCGCGTCGTCGGAGTCCAGGCGCGTCGTGAGCAGGTGCGTCGCCGCGCCGGGCGGGATCGTCTCTGCGAGGCGGAGGCCGAGGCTCTCGACGGTGTGGGGCAGGTCCATCGGCATCACCGTCAGCGGGTACCGGCGCAGCCGGTCGACGATCGTGCCCGGGGTGCGCGCGTCGACGGCGACCACCCACGTGTGCGGCGCCGTCTGGCGACGCATCGACGGTGCGCAGAACGCCTCGAAGGGCGCCAGCCGCTCCTCGAGCCAGGCGAGGTCGAGGGGATCGGCCCGCGACGCGAAGTCGAGCGTGAGGTTGAGCCTCGTCAGGACGACGTGGAGGAGCCCGATCGGGCGAGTGTATGGCCGGGCCTCGTCCCGTCGGGCAGCCGGATAGCATCAGGCTGGACAACCCAGGGTCGGTGGCGAAGGGAAGACCGGTGTGAGACCGGCGCGGACCCGCCACTGTGACCGGGGATGCCCGTCGCTCGCGCCCTCGAGGAGCAGCCACTGACCGGCCACCGGCCGGCTCGGGAAGGCGCGGCGGGTCGTCCCGGAAGCCAGGAGACCTCGCTCCGACCACAAGCCGAACAAGCCCTCGAGGAAAGGGGTGGCTCACATGCCCACGCGTCTCGCCGGCCTCCTGTGCGGAGGCCTCCTGCTCCTGCCGGTCTCAGCCGCGAACGCGGCGACCGCCACCGTCCGCGTGGAGGGGGCGAGCCGCACGCTCGTGCCCTCGCGCCAGGTCGCGCTCACCGGGCCCACGGTCGTCAAGGACGCCGACCAGTCGCACTCCTGCCCGGGCGGCTCCGCGGCCGGGGCCCTCGAGCGCGCCACCGCGGGCGCCTGGACGGCCAAGTGGTCGGAGGGGCTCGGATACTTCGTCGACGGGATCAGGGGGGAGCGACACGACGGCTCGCCCGAGTTCTGGTCGGTGTGGGTCGACCACGCCTCGGCGCAGACCGGGCTCTGCCAGATCTCGATGAAGGCGGGGGAGGAGCTGCTGCTGTTCGTCGACCGCTGCGACTTCGATGCCGCGACCCAGGGCTGCAAGGGCAAGCCGGTCACGCCGCTGGGCATCATGGGGCCGCGGAGCGGGCGGCCGGGATCGGTCGTCACCCTGCGGGTCGTGGCCTACCAGGCGGACGGCAAGCCGTCGCCGCTCGCCGGCGCGAGCATCCTCGCCGGTCCGAAGTGGCGCGGGCGGACCGACGCGCACGGCCGCTTCCGCGTGCGCGTCCCGCGCCGCGGGTCGGAGTTCCTGCGCGCCGCGAAGTCGGGCCGTGCCCGCTCGGAGGTGCTGCGGCTGCAGGCCCGCGGCTGACGGGGGCCGGTGCATCCCCAGGGCCCGATCGCGGGAACCGATGGGCGGTGAGCACCCACCGCCCGGGCGGTGGCCATGCGCCACGACGCCCATCATCGGGCGCCCGCTCCCCGGGCCGGAGAGCGCCGAGCGGGCGCCCGCTGCCGCGAGCCCGGAGCCCGTCGCGGCGGGCCTGACTCAGGTCCCCGTGCGCCGGACCACGAGCTCGATCGCGGCGGGCCCGCCGCCCTCGATGCCGAAGTGCCGGCGCAGCTGGTCCTCGAGCGCGGGCGTGGTGACGGGCGGGGGCGAGAAGAACACCGGCGCCTGCTCGATCGTCCGGCGCGCCCAGGGCAGCTGCACGCACCCGTGGGCGGCGAGCACGTCGGCGACCGGCACGAGCACGTAGCGGCTGGAGTAGCGCGCCAGCCGCACCAGGAACCAGGTGGGCGCGCCGCCCGGCTCGGTCTCGTAGACCGCGCTGAGCGAGCCGACGCGCCGGCCGCGGCAGTCCTCGATCCGCCAGCCCGTCCAGGCGAACGTCGCGGAGGGCGCTGGACGCGCGCGCAGCATCGTGTGGAGACCTTCGCCGCCCGGGCCGCGACCCCTGCTCCCCTACCCTGGTCGGTGCATGCTTCGCCGCCCGAGAACGGCCCTCCTGGGAGCGCTGGCCTGCCTCGCCGGGCTGGCGTTCACCGGCATGGTCACCTACCTCGTGCCGGCCGCCCAGGTGCACGACTCCGCCTCGCTGAGCGGGTTCGCGGGCTTCGACCGGCCGCGGATCTCGCCGTGGCTCGACCACATCGCCCACCTGGCCGATCCCGACACCTACGCGCTGCTCGGCGGCGCAGTCGTGCTCCTCGCGCTCGCACGGCACCGCTGGCGGATGGCGATCGCGATCGGGCTGCTGCTGTTCCTCGCGCCCGCGACCACGGAGCTGCTCAAGCCGCTGGTCGCCTCGCCGCGGCCGAACGAGTGGCTGGGCGGCTACCGGATCAACGCGGCGTCGTGGCCCAGCGGCCACTCGACCGCCGCGATGACCATCGCGCTGGCGAGCGTGATGGCGGCGCCCGCCGTGGCGCGGCCGTTCGCGGCCGTCGGCGGTGGGCTGTTCGCCGTCTCGGTCTCGTTCTCGCTGCTTGCGCTCCAGTGGCACTTCCCCAGCGACGTCATCGGCGGCTATCTCGTCGCCGGCGGCTGGACGCTGCTGGCCGTCGCCGCGCTGCGCCGCTGGCCGCAGCCGGACACCGGCGCCCCGACCGGCCGGCCCGAGCGTCCGGGCGCGGTGCTCGCGCTGGCCGGTCTGCTCGCGCTCGCCGGCGTGGCGGCCGGGCTGGCGCTCGCCGTCGACCGGCCGCGTGCGCTGGCCGGGTACCTGGCGGACCGGCCGTCGTTCGTGTTCGCGGTGGCGGCCATCTCCGCGCTGGCCGCGGTGCTGGCCGGCGTGCTGGCCTACACCGCGCGCAACTGACGCCCGCGGTCAGCCCTCGCCCTGCGAGGCGCCCGGGTCCCAGAGCGGCTCCTCGCCGGCGACCGCGTGGTTGGCGGCACGGCTGAGGATGAACAGGAGGTCCGACAGCCGGTTGAGGTAGCGCACGACCTCGGGGTTGGCGCCCTCGACGAGCAGCGCCCGGCGCTCGGCGCGCCGGCAGACGGTTCGGCAGACGTGCAGCTGGGCGGCGGCCGGGGTGCCGCCCGGCAGGACGAACGACCGCAGGTTGGGCAGGCCGGCGTTGACCTCGTCGCAGACGCCCTCCAGCCACGTGACCTGACCCGCGCGGACCCGCAGCCGCTCGCGGCCGCGCTCGGCGCCCTCCGGAACCGAGAGGTCGGCGCCGCAGTCGAAGAGGTCGTTCTGGACGCGCCGCAGCCAGCCGCCGAACCGGTCGGGCAGCTCGAGCGCCAGCGCCACGCCCACCTGGGCGTTGAGCTCGTCGATGTCGCCGTAGGCCTCGATGCGCGGGTGCGTCTTGGGCACGCGCGACATGTCGCCGAGGTGGGTCTCGCCCGCGTCGCCGAGGCGCGTGTAGATGCGCGTGAGATTGACCGTCATGGCCTCGGGGCTGACGCTAGCATTGGCGGGGACATCAGGTCGGTGGAGAGGGAAGTCCGGTGCGAAGCCGGCGCGGACCCGCCACTGTGACCGGGGATGTCTGCCGCTGCGGCGCCGAAGCCGCGGCCACTGGCCCGCCACTCGGGCCGGGAAGGCGCGGCGGATCGGCCCGGAAGCCAGGAGACCTCGCTCCGACCCCAAGCCGAACAGCCCTCGAGGAAAGGGGTGGCTCCGATCCGACCGCGTCTGACCAGCGTCCTCTGTGCAGGACTCCTGCTCGCGACCGCCTCCACGGCGGCCGCCGCGTCGACCATCCCGGTCGACGTCCGCGTCGAGGGCTCCCACCGCACCCTCGTCGCGACGCGCACCGTCGAGCTGTCGTCCGCGCCGATCGTCCACGACGGCGACCCGGCCCACGCGTGCCAGGGGCGCTCAGCGCTCGGGGCGCTGCACGCGGCGACCGGCGGCGCATGGGCGGGGAGCTGGACCGAGGGGCTCGGCTACTTCGTCTCGGAGATCCGCGGCGAGGCGGCCACCGGCTCGCGGTACTTCTCGCTGTGGGTCGGCAACCGTGCGGCGACCGCCGGGCTCTGCCAGACGCGTCTGCACAAGGGCGACGACGTCCTGCTGTTCGTCGACCGCTGCAGCTACGACAGGGCCGCGAGGCGCTGTCGGAACGCCCCGCTGACCCCGCTGGCGATCCGGGCGTCGCGGTCGGTGCGCCGCGGGCGGCTGCTGACGCTGCGGGTCGTCCGCTACACCCCGGGCGGCCGAGCCCTCGCGGCCAGGGGGGCGACGATCCGGGCGAACGGCCGGGTCCTGCGCCACCGGACGGACCGGCACGGGCGGCTGCGGGTGCGGGCGACCCGGGCGGGGCTCGTGCGGTTCCGCGCCAGCATGGCGGGCCGTGTGCGCTCCGCCGTCGTGAGCACCCGGATCCGGAGGCGATGACCGTGCGCCGGCCGCTCGCACTCGCCGTCGCGCTCGCGTCCACCGCCACCCCGGCCGGGGTGCTCTGCGCCACCGCCGCCGCGCGCGCGCCGCACGTCGGGATGATGATCGTGGGACGCACCGGCCCGGTCTTCGGACCGCGTTCGGTGCGTGCCGCGGCAACGAGCGTGTCGCTCTCGCGCAAGCGCTGCGCGATCCCGTCCGCGACGCCGCTGGCGGCGCTGGCCGGCGCGCACCGGGTCGGGGGGCCGTCGTTTCGGGTCCGCGACTACGGCGGGTCGTGCTCGCGCCACGCGGCCGACGCCGGGTCGCTGTTCGTCTACCAGGTCGGCCGCGCCCGCAATCGCGGCCGCGACGGCTGGACCTACAAGGTCGGCAACCGCGCCGGCAGCACCGGCGCCGCGGACCTGTCGGGGCCCTTCGGCCGCGGCCGGATGCGCTCGGGCGCGCACGTCGTCTGGTTCTGGTGCCGCATGTCCTCGCGCGGGTCCTGCCAGCGGACGCTGACCGTGAGCCCGTCGCGGCGACGCGTGGCGCCCGGCGGGCGCCTGCGGGTGGTCGTTCGCGGCTACGACGACTTCGGCCACGGCGTGCGGATCGGCGGGGCGACGGTGCGGCTCGGGCGGCGCCTGGTGCGTGCCGATGCGCACGGCGTCGCCGTCGCGCGGGCGCCGTCGCGGCCCGGCTGGCTGCGGCTGACGGCGTCGCGGAAGGGGCTCGTGACCGCCTACGGGGAGCGGATCCGGGTCGGATGAGCCGCCTCGCCGTCCTGCTCGCGGTGCTGGCCGCCGCCGCCGGCGCGTCGGGCTGCGGGCTCGGCGCTGGCAGCGGCGCCGGCTCCGTCTCGCTCGTCGTCACGCGCGACTTCGGGCGCGTGCCGGTCAAGGGCTCGCCGGTGACCGCCGGCGCCCCCGGTGGCGAGACCGCGATGCGCGCGCTCGAGCGGTCCTTCGACGTGCGCACCCGCTACGGCGGCGGGTTCGTGCAGGCCATCGACGGCGTCTCGGGCGGCTCGAAGGGCGCCCGGCCCCTGGACTGGTTCTTCTACGTCAACGGCATCGAGGCGCCCAAGGGCGCGGCGTCGACCCGCGTGCACAACGGCGACGTGATCTGGTGGGACCACCACGACTGGGGCGCCACGCACCGCGTCCCGGCGGTGGTCGGGGCGTTCCCCGAGCCGTTCCGCCACGGGGCCGACGGGCGCCGGCTGCCCGCCCGCGTCGACTGCGCGCCGAGCTCCTCGGGCGCGTGCGCCGCGGTCGCCCGACAGCTCGCGGCCTCCGGGGTGATCGCCGGGCAGGCCACGCTCGACACCCGCAGCGGGCCCGACCTCCTGCGCGTGCTCGTCGGCACCTGGTCGGATCTGCGCAGCGACTTCGCGGCCCGGCTGCTCGAGCGCGGCCCGTCGGCGAGCGGCGTGTACGCGCGGCCCGCGCCGGACGGCCGCTCGATCGCGCTGCTGGACGCCCGCGGCCGCGTCACCCGGACGCTCGGCGCGGGGAGCGGCCTCATCGCCGCCACCGCCGACGGCGACGCCCCGCCGACCTGGATCGTCACCGGCGTCGACGCGCGGGGCGTCGCGCGGGCCGCCGACCACCTGGCGCCGGACGTGCTGCGCGACCGGTTCGCGGTCGCGCTCGGGCCGGACCCGGTCGCGCTGCCCGATACCGGGGGCGCGAGGTGATCTACGCGCGCCGGGCGAGCCCGCTGCACGCCGCCCGCGCCGCGGCCGGCGCCGGCTGGTGCGCGGCGCTCGCGGTTGCGGCGCTCGTCTGCGACAACCCGCTCGTCCTCGCCGCCCTGCTGGCCGCCGTCGTCGCGGCGGGGCTCGCCGCCGGCGTCGCCGACCGCCTGGCGCGCATGGCCCGGCTCGCCGTCCCGCTGGGGCTGCTGATCGCGCTGATCAACCCGCTGCTCGTCCGCGACGGCGTCACGGTGATCGCTCGCCTCGGCGACCTGCCCTGGGCCGGACAGGTCGACATCACGCTCGAGGCGACCGTCTACGGTGCCGTGCTCGGGCTGCGGGCGCTGGTCGTCGTGCTCGCGTTCGGGCTGTACTCGGCTGCGGTGGACCCCGACGAGGTGCTGCGGCTGCTGCGCCGCCGTGGGCTGCGCTCGGCGCTGACCGTGACCGTCGCCACCCGGATGGTCGGCGTGCTCGAGCGCGATGCCCGCAGGCTCGCCGACGGGCAGCGCTGCCGGGGCACCGGCCCGGCGCCTCGCGGCGCGGTGGTGCGCGCCGTGACCGGCGGCGCGCTGGACCGCGCGCTGGACGTCGCGGCCGCGCTCGAGCTGCGCGGATACGGGCTGCGCGGCACGGGCGGCCGCGCGCGACCGCCGCGCGCTCCGTGGTCGCGCCACGACCTCGCCTTCGCCGCATCGGCGCTGGCCGTGCTGGCGCTCACGCTGCTGGGCGCCATCGGAGGAGCGGCCGCGTTCGGCGCCTACCCGCGCCTGCACGGCGCGGACGCCGGCGCGGCGGGGGCGCTCTCGGCGGCGCTGGTGGTCTGCGCGCTCGCGCCGTTCGCCGACCGCAGGGGGATCGCGCGATGAGCGTGCTCTCGCTCGACCGGGTCTCCTACGCCTATCCGGACGCCGCGCGCCCGGCGCTGGCCGGCGTCTCGCTCGACGTCGCCGAGGGCGAGTTCGTGGTCGTCGCGGGCCGCTCGGGCTCGGGCAAGTCGACGTTCGTGCGCGCGGCCTGCGGCCTGGCGCCCCACGCCCACGGCGGCACGTTCGGCGGGCGGCTCTCGGTCTGCGGCCTCGACACCCGCGAGCACGGTCCCGGCGAGCTGGCCGCGGTCGCCGGCACGCTGCTCCAGGACCCCGAGACGCAGGTCGTGATGGCCGGCGTGCGGGCCGAGATCGCCTTCCCGCTGGAGAACCGGGGCGAGTCGCCGTCCGCCGTCGCGCGCGGGGTGGAGGAGGCCGCACTCGCGCTCGGCATCGCGCACCTGCTCGAGCGGCCGACCTCCGAGCTCTCCGGCGGGGAGCTCCAGCGCGTCGCGCTCGCGGCGGCGCTCGCCGGGCGCCCGCGGCTGGTGCTGCTCGACGAGCCCACGTCGCAGCTCGACCCGGTGGCCGGCGACGAGCTGATCTGGCTGCTGCGCCGGCTCAACGAGGAGTGGGGGACGACGGTCGTGCTCGTCGAGCACCGCCTCGAGCGCTGCCTGGCGGCGGCCGACCGCGTGCTCGCCTTCGAGAGCGGCGCGCCGGCGTTCGACGGCGCGCCGCCCGACTTCCTCGCCTGGGCGCTCGTGGCCGCACCCGCGCTGGCGACGCCGGCGGCGCGGCTGTTCGCGCTGGCCGGGCTCGAGGGGCGCCCCCGGGGGGTCAAGGAGGCGCGGCGTGCGCTCGCCGCACAGGGCGTCGCCCTCGCGCCGCCGGCACCCGCGGCGGCGGCCGCTCCCCGCCGCCGCCGGCCCTGGGCGCGCCGCGCGCCCGGCACGGAGCACGCGCTGCGCTTCGACGGGGTCTGGCATGAGCTTGCGGGCGGCCGCGCGATCCTGCGCGGCATCGACCTCGAGGTGCGGCCGGGCGAGCGCGTGGCGCTGATGGGTCGCAACGGCGCCGGCAAGTCGACGCTGCTGCGCCACGCCAAGGGCCTGCTCGCGCCGACGCGCGGCCGCGTCTCGGCCGGCGGCCCCGTCGCCCTGCTGCTCCAGCACCCCGGCGACCTGCTGCTGGCCGACCGCGTCGGCGACGAGCTGGGCGGGCCGCTGCTCGGCGCCGCCGGCCTTGCGGCGCTGGCCGACCGGCACCCCCGCGACCTCTCCGGCGGCGAGCGCCAGCGCCTCGCCCTCGCCGTCGCCACGGCGGGCGAGCCCCCGGCGGCGGTCTGTCTCGACGAGCCGACCCGCGGCATGGACCGCTCCCACCGGGCCGAGCTGGTGGCCGAGGCCGAGCGGCTGGCTGCCGCGGGCTCCGCCGTCGTCATCGCCACCCACGACCCCGAGCTGGCGGCGCTCTTCGCCGACCGCGTCGTGCTGCTCGGCGACGGCACGGTGCTCGCCGACGGCCCTCCCGCCGACATCCTCTCCGGGGGCTGGTACTTCGCGACCGAGACGGCGCGCGTCCTGCGCGGTGCCGGCGGCGCCCTCACGCCCGAGCAGGGCGCCGACGTGCTGCGCGCGGGGCGCCCCGAGGAGGCGCTGGCGTGACCTGGCCGGTCGCCAGCCTCGTCGCGCTCGGCGTCGCGCTCGCCGGCGGGTTCGCCTGGTACGAGCGCTCGCGCCCGTCGGCGCGGCTGCTCGCCGTGGTCGGAACGCTCGCCGCGCTGGCGATCCTGGGCCGCATCGCCTTCGCGCCGATCCCGAACGTCAAGCCCACCACGGACATCGTCCTGATCGCCGGCTACGCGCTCGGCGGCGCCCCCGGCTTCGCCGTCGGAGCCGTGTCGGCGCTCGTCTCGAACCTGTTCTTCGGCGAGGGGCCATGGACGCCCTGGCAGATGGCCGCCTGGGGCCTCGTCGGGCTGCTGGGCGCGGGCCTTGCGCTCGCCTCCGGCCGCCGGATGGGCCGTGTGCCGCTCGCCGTCGCCTGTGCGCTCGCCGGCCTCGGCTACGGCGTCATCCTCGACGTCTCGACCTGGGTCACGTTCACCGGCGAGCGGACGCTCGGCCAGTTCGGGGCGATCTCGGCCGCGTCGCTGCCGTTCAACCTCGCGCACGCCGCGGGCAACCTCGTCTTCTACCTGGCGTTCGGGCCGAGCCTGGTGCGCGCCGTCGAGCGCTGCCGGGCGCGCTTCGAGATCGCCTGGCAGCCGGCGCTGCCGGTGCTGCCGGTGCTGCTGGTGTCGCTGGCGCTCGCGGCGGGCGGCGGGCTCGGCCACCCGGCGGCCGCGGAGGCATCGCCGAAGTCGCATGCGCTCGCCTACCTCCGCTCCGCGCGCAACGCCGACGGCGGCTGGGGCGCCGCCCCCGGGCAGTCCTCCAACGGCCTGCACACGGCGTGGGCCGCCTACGCCCTCGCGGCCGCCGGCGTCGACCCCGGCGCAGCGTCCGCCAGGGTGCTCGTCGCCCGGCTCGGGCACGGCCACGACCTCGGGGACGTCGAGCGGACCGTGCTCGCGCTGCGCGCCGCCGGCGCCGACCCGCGCGACGCGGGCGGCCGCGACCTCGTCGCCGAGCTGCTCGTCCACCGCCGCCACGACGGCTCGTTCGGCGGCCAGGTGAGCTACACCGCCTACGCGGTGCTGGCGCTGCGGGCCGCCGGGGAGCGCCGCGGAGTGCGCTCCGCCGCGCGCTGGATCGTCCACCAGGCCAACCGCGACGGGGGCTTTGACGTCTACCGGCGCGGTGGCCCGTCGAACGCCGACGACACGGGCTACGCGATCGAGGCGCTGGTGGCGGGCGGCTACCGCAGGAGCCGGACCGTGCGGCGCGCCGTCGCCTACCTGCGCCGCGTCCAGCATCGTGACGGCGGCTACGCGCTGACCAGCGGCGCTCCCACCAACGCCCAGTCGACGGCCTTCGCGGCGATCGGGCTCGCCGCGGCGGGCGTCGACCCCGCGCACGTGCGCCGCCACGGCCGCTCCCCGCTGACCTACCTGCACCGGCTCCAAAGCCGTGACGGCAGCGTCCGCTACTCGCGCTCGAGCCGCCAGACGCCGGTGTGGGTGACCAGCCAGGCGCTGCTCGCGTTCGCCCGCGCCCCACTGCCGGTGGCTCCTGTTCACAAGCGCTCGGCGCGGGCCGCCGCCAGGCCGCGAACAGCCGGGCCCGCCTCGGCCGGGCGGCTGCTCGGCCTGCTGCTCGCCGCCATCCTCGCGGGCTAGCCGCTAGGGTCCGCCGCCGCTATGACGGTGGGAGTTCCGAAGGAGACCGCGCCGGGCGAGCGCCGGGTGGCCCTGGTGCCCGACGTGGTCCGCAAGCTCGTCGGCAGGGGCCTCGAGGTCCGGGTGGAGCCCGGCGCCGGCGAGCAGGCCCTGATCCCTGACGCCGCCTTCGAGGTGGCAGGAGCGACCCTGGGCGGCGACGTCTGGAGCTGCGACGTGGTCGTCAAGGTCGCGCCGCCGAACGACGAGGAGATCGGGCGCCTGCGGCGCGACGGCGTCCTCGTCGGCTTCCTCGCGCCGCGCACCCAGCCCGAGACGATCGCGGCGCTGCGGTCCGCCGGCGTCATCGCGTTCGCGATGGAGGCGATCCCGCGGATCAGCCGCGCCCAGTCGATGGACGCGCTCTCCTCGCAGTCCAACGTCGCCGGGTACAAGGCCGCCCTGCTCGGCGCCGAGCACGCGACGCGCTTCTACCCGATGCTGATGACGGCGGCCGGGACGATCCCGCCCGCCAGGGTGCTGGTGCTCGGCGCCGGCGTGGCCGGCCTCCAGGCGCTCGCGACGGCGCGGCGCCTGGGCGCGCAGACCACCGGCTACGACGTGCGGCCCGAGGTCGCCGAGCAGGTGCAGTCGCTCGGCGCGCAATGGCTCGACCTCGGCATCGAGGCCGCCGGCGAGGGCGGCTACGCCCGCGAGCTGACCGACGAGGAGAAGGGCGCCCAGCAGCAGGCGCTCACCGACGCGATCAAGACCTTCGACGTGGTCATCACGACCGCGCTCGTGCCCGGCCGTCCCGCCCCGCGCCTCGTCACCGCCGAGGCGGTCGAGGGGATGAAGCCCGGCAGCGTCATCGTCGACCTTGCAGGCGAGTCGGGCGGCAACTGCGAGCTGACCGAGCCGGGCGAGGTCGCCGTGCGCCACGACGTCACGATCGTCTCGCCGCTGAACCTGCCGGCAACGATGCCCGAGCACGCCAGCCAGCTCTTCGCGCGCAACGTCCAGTCCCTGCTCGAGCTGTTCCTCGACGAGGACGGCAACCTGGAGCTGGACTTCGACGACGAGGTCGTGGCCGGCGCGTGCGTGACCCGCGACGCTCCGGAGGGATCCGCCTGATGCTCCTGACCAACCTGGCGATCCTCGTCCTGTCGGGCTTCGTGGGGTTCGCCGTCATCTCCAAGGTGCCGAACACCCTGCACACCCCGCTGATGTCGGGCACGAACGCCATCCACGGCATCGTGCTGCTCGGAGGCCTGCTCGTGCTCGGGGCGTCCGGCGACAGCGCCTTCAACAAGATCATCCTCACGATCGCGATCGTGTTCGGGACGATCAACATCGTCGGCGGCTTCCTGGTCACCGACCGGATGCTCGAGATGTTCAAGGGCAAGAAGCCGCCGAGGAACGAGGAGATCGAGAAGTGACGGGCCTGCTCGCCGCCGCGGAGGCCAACCAGGAGACCTCGAACGCGATCCGCGCGCTCTACATCGTCGCCTTCGGCCTGTTCATCTACGGGCTGATGGGGCTGACCGGCCCGCGCACCGCGGTGCGCGGCAATCGCATCGCCGCGGTCGGCATGGCGATCGCGGTCGGGGCGACGCTGGCCGACGGGCGCATCGGCCACTGGTGGCTGATCGTGGTCGGGCTGGTCGTCGGCACGGCGGTCGGCGTCCCCGCAGCGCTGCGCGTGCGGATGACGGCGATGCCGCAGATGGTCGCGCTGTTCAACGGCGTCGGCGGCGGCGCGATCTTCCTGATCGCCTGGGCGGAGTTCCGCCAGACCGGCGGCTGGACCGGCTCGCCGACCTACGTGCCGGTCTTCGAGCTGTTCGCGGCGATCGTCGGCTCGGTCTCGTTCTGGGGCTCGAACATCGCCTTCGGCAAGCTTCAGGAGATCTTGCCGGGCCGCCCGATCACCCTCGGCCGGCCGCAGTCGGCGGTCAACCTGGTGCTGCTGCTCGCCGCGGTCGCCTCCTCGGTCGCGATCGTCGCCGGCTCGGACTCCCAGGCGCTGTTCATCGTCGGCGTCCTGGTGGCCGCGGCGCTGCTGGGCAACTTCGTCGTGCTGCCGATCGGCGGCGCGGACATGCCGGTGGTCATCTCGCTGCTCAACGCCTTCACCGGGCTCAGCGCGGCGGCGACCGGGGTGGCGCTGTCGAACTACGCGCTGATCGTCGCCGGCATGATCGTCGGCGCGTCGGGCTCGATCCTGACCAACCTCATGGCCCAGGCCATGAACCGCTCGATCCCGTCGATCGTGGCCGGCGGGTTCGGCGGCGTCGTGACGACCGGCGGGACCGCCGACGACGGGACCGAGAAGACGGTCCGGTCGACCAGCGCCGCGGACGCCGCGATCCAGATGACCTACGCCAATCGCGTGGTGATCGTCCCGGGCTACGGCATGGCGGTGGCCCAGGCCCAGCATGCGGTGCGCGAGATGACCAAGCTGCTGGAGGCCAAAGGCGTCGAGGTCGCCTTCGCGATCCACCCGGTGGCCGGACGCATGCCCGGCCACATGAACGTGCTGCTCGCCGAGGCCGACGTGCCCTACGACCAGCTCAAGGAGCTCGACGAGGCCAACTCGGAGTTCTCCCGCACCGACGTCTCGCTGGTCATCGGCGCCAACGACGTCACCAACCCCGATGCGCGCAACAGGCCCGACTCGCCGATCTACGGCATGCCGATCCTCAACGTCGACGAGTCCAACTCGGTCATCATCCTCAAGCGCTCGATGAGCAGCGGCTTCGCGGGCATCGACAACCCGCTGTTCTACAACGACAAGACGGCGATGCTGTTCGGCGACGCCAAGGCCTCGGTGAGCGCGATCACCGAGGAGCTCAAGGCGCTGTAGGTCCGCGGCGCCGAACTTGCGCAATACCGGTGCGGTGCGCCGGAGGGGCGCGCTTGGGCCGTAGTCCTCTGCCGATGCGGGGAACATCGGAGGGGCCGGCGGGCGCCGAGCGGCGCTCGCCGTACGGCGACCTGCTGCTGGCGGCCTTCGTCGCCGCGCGTCGCCCGCTGTCGTTCGACGACCTCGCGCGGATCGTCGCGCCTCGCGGGGCCAAGCTCTCCGAGGTCGCCGAGTGGCTGGCCCGCGCGCGGGCGGGCGGCGTCGTCGACGACCGTGGGTTCGCCGCCGGCCGGGAGGGCCGCCCGACCGGCCCGCGCCTGTACGCCCTCAGTCGCGAGTCGCGCGACGCGATCCGCGTCGATCGCCGGCGCCGCTCGGGCCACCGCTTCTCCTAGCCCGCCGACCGCGGCCGGCGGCTCCACGCGAGCAGCCGCCTCAGCGCAGCGGCTTGCGGAAGAACTTGCCCGCGTCCTCCATGCCCGCCGCCAGGTAGACGGCGTGGGCGCGCTTGCGGCCGTAGCCCGACTCGAGCGTCAGCTCGTGGCAGCCGCGGGCCGCCGCGCGGCGCTCGGCGGTCGCCAGCAGCGCACGGCCGATCCCGGCGCCGCGCACGCGATCGGCGACGATCAGGTCCGGGATCCACGCTTGCTCGGTGGCGTGGTTGAGCCGGCGCCGGTAGTGCAGCGAGCAGAACCCGACGGCGGCCCCGTGGTCGTCGAGGGCGATGAGGTGGTCGGCCGCGGGGTCGGCCAGGTCGGCGTCGTAGGTCGTTCGGCATCCCGACTCGGTCTCGCGGCCCACGGCCGGGCGGCCGAGCTCGGCGAGCAGCGCGCAGACGGCCCGGAAGTCCTCGGCGGTCACGGGCCGGATCTCCACGCCGGCGAGCCTAGACGATCCTCCCGGGAGGCCCTCCGCGGTCGCGGGCCGGGGGACGTGGCGCCCGCCGCGCCTGCGAGACTGCCCGCGATGATCGCCCGGTCCGACGCCGTGTCCGCGCTCGGCGACGAGCGCTTCGACGTCGTCGTCATCGGCGGCGGGATCACGGGCGCCGGCGTCGCGCTCGACGCCGCCACCCGCGGCTACAGCGTCGCGCTGGTCGAGCGCGCGGACTTCGCCTCGGGGACCTCGAGCCGCTCGAGCAAGCTCGTTCACGGCGGCCTGCGCTACCTGCAGAACTTCGACCTCGGGCTCGTCCGCGAGGCGCTGCTCGAGCGGCAGCTGCTGACCGCACTGGCGCCCCACCTGGTCCGCCCGCTGCCGCTGGTCGTGCCCGCGTTCGAGGGCGCGCGCCCGGACCGCCTGATGGGGATGGGCCTCAACCTCTACGACGTGATGGCGGTCGAGCGCCTGCTCGGCCGCCGCGGCCGCCGCGGCGAGGGCGAGAACGGCGAGGCGGCCTGGAGCCCGGACCGCCACCGCGTGATCGACGGCAGCGAGGTCGTCGAGCTCGTGCCCGCGCTGCGCGACCGCGCCCCGACCGCCGGCTATCTGTTCTACGACTGCCAGACCGATGACGCGCGCCTCGTGCTGGCCGTGCTCGGCGAGGCCGAGCGCTTCGGCGCGGTCTGCGCCAACCGGGTGGCGGTCGAGGAGCTGCTGCTCGAGGGCGCGCACGCTCGCGGCGTGCGGGCCCGCGACGTCGAGTCTGGCGCCGAGCTCGTCATCAGGGCCGACAACGTCGTCAACGCGACGGGGGTGTGGGCCGACCGGCTGCGCCCCGACGAGCTCCACGACGAGGCGGAGGTCCCGCGGATCCGCCCCAGCCGCGGGACGCACATCATGCTCTCGCCCGCCGCCCTGCCGTTGGTGGGCGGGGCGATCGTGCCCGTCGGCGACGGCCGCTCGATCTTCGCGCTGCCGTGGCTGGGCCGGACGCTGATCGGCACGACCGACAACGACTACGACCCCGACGCGTCGCTCGAGCACGTGGCGCCGTCCGAGGAGGACATCGCGTACCTGCTCGAGGCCACCAACGCCTTCTTCGCCACGAGCCTGGCCCCGGCCGACCTCACCGGCGCGTTCGCGGGCGTGCGGCCGCTGATCTCGACCGGCGACCCGAGGAAGTCCGTCGACATCTCGCGCAAGGCCGAGCTCTACGAGACCTCCAGCGGGATGCTCACGATCACCGGCGGCAAGCTCACCACCTGGCGGCGCATGGCCAAGATGGTCGTCGACCGGCTCGTCGAGCGCGACGTCCGCGACGCTCCGTGCCGCACGCACGAGATCCCGATCGGCCAGCCGATCGGCTCGGGCGAGTTGCCGCGGGTCGAGGGCGTGCGCGACGAGGCCTACCCGCGCCTGGCCGCCCGCTACGGGCACCTGGCCCGGGACGTGCTCGCGCTCGCCGCCGAGCGCGCCGAGCTCGCGCAGCCGGTGATCGACGGGCTGCCCGACCTGCTCGCCGAGGCCGCATGGGCGGCGCGTCGCGAGCAGGCCCGGTCGCTGGGCGACGTGCTGCTGCGCCGCACCCGCCTGGGGCTGCTCGCGGCCCGCGAGGTGCTCGAGCCGGGCGCGCTCGAGCGGGTCGCCGGCGCGACCGGCCCCGAGCTCGGTTGGGGCGCCGACCGCGTCCGCGACGAGATCGCCGCCTTCACCCGCGAAGCGGCGGAGGAGGGCATCGCACCGTAACTTTGCGGCCGCTCACCGGTTGAGTGGTCGGTCCAGCCTGTCGCATCCGATGCCTCGCCTCCCGATCTCCGCCATCCTGCGCCTCGCCGCGCTTCTGAGTGCCGCCGCGCTCGCCGTCCCGGCGCTCGCCGGCGCCGCGTTCTATGCGGGCGAGCCCGTCGATGGGCCGAGCGGGGACCTGATCGCGCTCGGCGGCGTCGACCTCGCGCGCGACGGCACCGGCGCCGTGGTCTACCTGCGCCGCGACGCCGGCGTGCCGCACGTCTTCGCCTCGCGACTGGTCGACGGGCGCTGGACGGCCCCCGAGCGCCTCGACCCGGGGCTCGGCGGGCCCTCCGAGGCGCCGGTGGTGGCGGCCGGCGACGCCGGGCGGGTCGCCGTGGCGTTCGTCAACAGCGGCACGCTCTTCACGATCGTCCGCCCGGCCGGGGCCGGCACCTGGCCGGCACCCGTCCCCGGCGCCACGCCCGCGCAGACACCGTCGATCGACATGTCGGTCAACGACGTGGCCTACGTCGCCTGGACCGGCGCCGGCGACGTCCACGCCGCACGGCTCGAGCGCAAGGGCACCGCCTTCACCACGCTCGACGCGCCGCTCGACATCGACCCCGCGCGCCCCGCAGGCGAGGGCAACGGGCGGCCGCGGATCGCCGTGTCGGCCGACGGGGCGGCGCTCGTGACCTGGGGCGAGGCCGGCCACGTCTACGCGCGCCGGCTGTTCGAGCTCCGCCTCTCCCAGGCGCCGCAGGACCTCACGCTCGACGCGCTCGACGGCCATCCCGGCGGCGCGGCCGACAGCCCCGACGTCGACATGGAGGACGACTCGAGCTACGCCTGGGTCGCGTTCCGCCAGACCTTCGGAGGCACCACCCGGGTGATCGCGCGGCGGCTGGTGGGCTCGGCGTTCGATCCGCCCGTCGACGTGGGCGGCGGCGGCTTCGGCGCCGAGGGAGCCGGCGCGCCCCGGGTCGACCTCAACGGCGACGGCGACGGCCTGTTCGCCAGCGCGTCGACGGCGTCCGGGACGCCGTTCGTCGACGCGCTGCGCCTCGACGACTTCCTCGGCGTCAGCCCGCTCGGCGATCCCAGCACCGCCGGTCCGGCGCCGCAGCCGGCCCTCGGCGAGAACGGCAAGGGCGTCGTCGCGTGGATCCATGCCGCCCCGGGCGCGCCGGCCGTCATCCTCGGCCGGTACTTCGAGGACGGCGAGCCGAAGGACATCGGGATCCTCAGCGCGCCCGAGCTGGGCGCCGTCGACCCCGCCGCCGGCTTCGGCGCCTCGGCCAACCGTGCAGGCGACGTCGTCGTCCTCTACGTCCAGGGCAGCGGTGGCCAGCGGCGGCTGATGTCGGCGGTCTGGGACCGGCCGCCCGCCGCGTTCGGGACCACGACGACGTCCCACTGGCGCCGCCCCGGGCAGCTCCACTGGACGAAGTCCTTCGACCTCTGGGGCCCGCTGACCTACACCGTCCTGGTCGACGAGAAGCAGGTCGCGCAGTCGACGACGACCAGCGTCTCGCCGCCGACGGCCATTCCCGACGGCGTCCACCGCTGGCGCGTCGTGGCCGGCGACCGGCATGGCCAGACCGCCAAGACCAAGCCGCGCTGGCTCCGGATCGACGGCACGGCCCCCAGCCTGACCGTGCGGGTCGACGGCACCCGGCGCGCCGGGCGGACGCTGCGGTTCGCGGCCCGTGCCTCGGACGCTTCGTCCCGGCGCCGCCGCGGCGCCCATGCGGCCCGGGCCCGCTCTCGCGCGTCCGGGATCGACGCGGTCACCTACGACTTCGGCGACGGCAGCGCCCGGTTGCGGGCGAGGACGATCAAGCACCGCTTCCGCCACGGGACCTTCACGGTCACGGTGACCGCGACCGACCGGGCCGGCAACAGCACCGTCGTCACCAAGCGGCTGCGGATCCGCAGGTGAACGCCGGCGGGGCGCCGGCCGGAGGCGAGCCCGCTGCGCGGCTGACCCCGCTCCGCGATGCGGGCCCGGCGCTCGCCGCCCGCGAGCTCGTGGCCGGGCTCGGGCTGCGCGGGCGGCTGCCCGAGGACCGCCCCCGCGTCGTGGTGGCGATGATCGCCTCGGTGGACGGGCGCGCCGCGATCGCCGGGCGCTCGGTCGGGCTCGGGCACCCCGCCGACCGCGCGCTGCTGCGCGAGCTGCGGGCCTCCTGCGATGCCGTGCTCGTCGGCGCCGCGACGGTGCGCGTCGAGCGCTACGCGCGGCTCCTCGACGCCGACCACGTCGCTGCCCGCGGGCGGGCCGGCCTGCCGCCACAGCCGCTGATCGCGCTCTTGACGCGATCGGGCGACGTGCCGTGGGAGGTCGGCCTGCTGGCCGAGGTCGACGCCCGCGCCGCGGTCTACACCGGCACGCCGGTCTCGGCCCCCGCCACCGGCGCGGCGGTGTCCGTCCACGACGTGAGCGACCCGGCCGCCGTGCTCGCCGACCTTCGCTGCCGCCACGGCGCCGAGCTGGTCCTCTGCGAGGGCGGCCCGCGGCTCCTGCGCGCGCTCGCCGCCGAGCGGCTGATCGACGACCTGCTCGTCACCGTCTCGCCGCTGCTCGCCGGCGGCAACGCCCCGGGCGTCGTCACCGGCGAGGTCCTCGACCCGCCGCGCGAGCTCGACCTCCACGCGGCCTGGCGCGCCGGCAGCCACGTCTTCCTCCACTACGGTGGGCGGCGATGAGGCTGGCCCTGCGCGACCGCGTCCTGGAGTGCGAGCCGGGCCGGCCGCTGCTGATGGGCGTGGTCAACGCGGCCCCGGGCTCCTTCTCAGACGCGGTCCCGCTGCGGGGGCTCGACGCCCAGCTCGCGCACGCCCTCGCGCTGGTCGAGGCGGGCGCCGACCTGATCGACGTCGGCGCCGAGTCGGGCGTCACGCACTCGCCGCCCTCGGCGCCCGAGGTCGAGCTCGGGCGCGTCGTCCCGCTGGTGCGGCGCCTGGTCGCCGAGGGCGCGATCGTCTCGGTCGACACCTACAAGCCCGAGGTCGCGCGCGGCGCCCTCGACGCGGGTGCCGCCATGGTCAACGACGTCTCCGGCCTCGCCGAACCCGAGCTCGCCCGACTCTGCGCAGCGACGGGCGCGGCGCTGGTCGTCATGCACACGCGGGCGGCGCCCAAGCAGGAGCGCTTCCCGGCCTACGAGGACGTCGTCGCGGACGTGGACGCGTTCCTGCGCGAGCGCATGGCGGCTGCGGTGGCTGAGGGGTGCGCGGCCGAGCAGATCGTCCTCGACCCCGGACCGGACTTCGCCAAGACCCCGGCCCAGACCGTCGAGGTGCTGCGCGCCTGGTCCCGGCTCGGGGCCCTCGGCCGGCCGCTGCTCGCCGCCGTCTCGCGCAAGTACTTCCTCGGCGCCATCACCGATCGCCCTCCCGGCGAGCGGGTCGGGGCCAGCGTGGCGGCGGCGCTCTGGGCCGCGCGCGCCGGCGCCGCCGTCCTGCGCGTCCACGACGTCGCCGACGTCGCCGATGCGCTCGCGGTCGACCGCGTGCTGCGCGGCGAGGCCGAGGTGCCCAGCTTCGACGCCGCCGACGAGCGCCTCAAGTGGGTCCGGGCCGCCGAGTAGCCTCGCGGCATCCGGCGGGGTCGCCCGGAGCTCGCGGAATGGCTGCGTGGGCTAGCCTCCGGAGCTGAGGTCGCCGGCCGCTGACACGCAACGCGGCACCGGTCGCCCACCGACCACACGCCAGAAGGGAGAACCCATGTCCGTCCTGTCGCGCTCCTCGCTCGAGGAGAGCCCGCTCGCCGACCTGCACCTGATCGCCTCCGAGCTCGGGCTCGACGGCTTCCGCCGCCTGCGCAAGGCCGACCTCGTCGATGCGATCCTCACCGCCCAGGGCGGCGGCGACGAGCCGTCCTCCGATGACGGCGACGACGAGGAGCGCGGGTCCTCCCGGCCGCGCCGCGCCCGGCGCGGCGGACGCGGCCGCGCGCGCCGCGACGCCGACGACGAGGGCGGCGACGCCGACGGCGACGAGGACGAGTCCGGCGGCGACGAGGAGGCCGAGGAGCGCCCGGCCCGCCGCCGGCGTGGCGGCGCCCGGCGTGAGGAGCGCAAGGACGGCGGCGAGCGCGGGAGCGGGGCCGACCGCAACGAGCGCAACGACCGCGACGACCGCGACGACCGCGAGGCCGAGGGCGTCGTCGAGCTGCTCGCCAACGGCTCCGGGTTCCTCCGCGTCGACCCGCCCGAGGCGTCCGACGACGACGTCTACATCTCCGCCGCGCAGGTCCGCCGCTGCGAGCTGGTCTCCGGTGACCGCGTCACCGGGCCCGTCCGCGCGCCGCGCCGCTCCGAGCGCTACCCGTCGCTGGTGCGCATCGACACCATCAACGGCAAGCCCGCCGACGAGGTCGCCGAGGGCACGCACTTCGAGGACCTGCCCTGCGCGTTCCCCGCCGAGCGCTTCGACCTCGAGGGCGACGATCCGACGCTGAAGGCCATCACCTGGCTGACCCCTATCGGCCGTGGCTCGCGCGTCACGATCGTCGGCGAGGAGCACTCCGGCAAGTCCGAGGCGCTGCGTCGCCTGGCGAGCGCACTCGGCGCCCAGGAGGGCATCGAGGTCTCCGTCGTGCTCGCCGGCACGCGCCCGGAGGAGGGCACGCTCTGGAAGGAGGCGGGCATCGAGCCGGCGGCCGGCTCCGCGCTGGGCGCCTCGGCCGACGCGCAGACCCAGGCGATCGACCGCACGGTGGAGACGGCTCGCCGGGTCGCCGCCCGCGGCGGCCATGCGGTCGTGCTCATCGACACCGTCGAAGGGCTCGCCCCGCACGCCGCGCGCCGCGCGATCGCGCCGGCCCGCAACATCGTCGACGGTGGCTCGCTGACGATCGTTGCCACGGCGTCGGCGCCTGTCGGCGGAGAGACCACGATCATCGCCCTGGACCGCGGGCTGACGTCGACCGGCCGCTTCCCGGCGCTCGACCTCGGGCGCTCGGGGACCGTCAGGCCGGAGCTGCTCGTCGGGCAGGCCGGCGCCGACGCGATCGCCCAGGCCCGGGCTGCGGCCCTCGGCTAGCGACCGCTGCGCCGCCCGCCGCGCTCAGCGCGGCGGGTAGGCGACGCGCTCCCAGCTCGGCTCGGGCGCGAGCTCGATCGGCTCGTCGTTGCGATCCGGCTGGATGTAGGCGAACGTGGAGCTGTCGGTGTCGAAGGCGATGTCGAGCTCGCCCTCCTTGACGCGCTGGTCGAGCCATGCGCTGCGGAAGACGAGCCGGCGCAGCCAGTGCACCAGCGACCGGTCGGCGGGGCCGACCAGCTCGGGCCAGCAGTCGTTGACGTGCTCGCCGAGGCTCGAGTGGGGGTCCTGGACCTCGCCGTTGACCGCCAGGTTGACGAGGTCCTCGAGCTCCGGCTCGCCCAGTCGCCCGCACACGAACCCCACCTTCAGCGCTGCCTGCTCGCAGCGCTCGGCGAAGTCCTGCTCGTTGAAGGTGAAGCGCAGCTCGCCGTACTCGAGGACGAAGTCCTCCCCGGAGTCGTAGTTGCCGCGTCGCTGGGTGTGATGGTCCATGGGTGGTGAAGACCCGCCGCGGCGGGCGTCGGCATCATAGGCGCGGTTCCTGCCCGGCCGGACGAATCGCAACGAGGGTTGCATGCGCGACCGGTAGGTTGCGGCCATGGACCTCTCGGGACGCACCGTTGCCATCACCGGCGCCTCGTCGGGCATCGGCGAGGCGACTGCGCTCGCCTGCGCGCGGGCCGGGGCCGCCGTCGCGCTGGCCGCGCGGCGCGAGGAGCGCATCGCCGAGCTGGCGGCGCGGATCGCCGACGAGGGGGGCAGAGCGGTCGCGCTGCCCACCGATGTCGCCGACGAGCGCCAGGCCCGCGCGTTCGTCGAGCACGCCTACGAGCAGCTCGGCAGGCTCGACGCGCTCGTCAACAACGCGGGGGTGATGCTGCTCGGTCCGGTCGAGGGCGCCGACACCGCCCGCTGGCGGCGGATGATCGACGTGAACTGCCTGGGCCTGTTGTACTGCACCCACGCCGCGCTGCCGGTGATGCGCGAGCAGGGCGGCGGCCACATCGTCAACGTCAGCTCGGTGGCCGGCCGCACCGCCAACGCGGGCAGCGCCGTCTACAACATGACCAAGTGGGGGGTCAACGCCTTCTCCGAGGCGCTGCGCCAGGAGGCCCTGGACGCGAACATCCGCGTCACGATCATCGAGCCCGGCGCCGTGGTGACCGAGCTGCTGGACCACAACGACCCCGAGGTCCAGGAGGCAGCGGGCAGGATGTTCGGCGACATCAAGCGCTTGGAGTCCGAGGACATCGCCGACGCGATCCTCTACGCGCTCGCCCAGCCCGAGCACGTCGCGATCAACGAGGTGCTGGTGCGCCCGGCGAAGCAGCGGCGCTAGCGGCCTCGACGTGCGCGCGGTCGCCCTCGCGGCCGTAGCGGCGCTCGTCGAGCTCCGCGATGCGGTCCGTGTGGGCGTAGAGCACGAGCGTGTCGCCGGGCTCGATCACCGTCTCGCCGCGCGGGACGCCGACGTAGCTGCGGTCGGCGCCGCGGACGCCGAGCACGGCGATCCCCTCGTCGCGCAGTCGCAGCTCCGAGAGGCGGTGGCAGGCGACCCAGTCGTCCTCCTCGACCGCCAGCTCGTGGACGGCATAGTCGCCCTCGAGGTCCAGCAGCGTGGCGAAGTCGCGCCGCGCCACGCCCGCGCGATGGAGCACCGGCGCGATCAGCGTCTCGAGCGCCCGCTCGAACACCCGGCTCCTCGACAGCAGCCACAGCGCCGCCAGGCCCCCCACGAGGATCCCGGCGCGGGTCGCGCGGCCGCCGCCGCTGGCGCCCCCGAACGAGAAGATCAGCGAGGCGATCGCGGTCACGACGCCGGCGCTTCCGACCAGCATCAGCGCCAGCACGATGCGGCGGCGCACCGGGTGGTTGACGACGCGCTCGGCCTCGCTCGTGGTGAAGCCGACGCCGCTGAGCGCCGAGCGCGCCTGGAAGCGCGCGGCCTCGCGCGACATCCCGGTCATGGCCAGCGCGAGCGTCGCCACCTTCGTGATCAGCAGCGACACGAGCACGACGATGAAGACGGAGGCGAGCGCGATCATGGTTCTGTGTCTGCCTTCCCGCCGTGGGCCGGGGCGAATCCGCGCGCGGGCGGCGGTAGTGGGGCCATGACCGACGACTCCGCCACCATCCTGCTCGTCGAGGACGACGATGCCACGCGCACGTTCCTCGCCGACAACCTCACCGCCGACGGCTACGACGTGCTCGTCGCCGACTGCGCCCGGGAGGGCCTGCGCCTCCTGGAGTCCAAGTTTCCCGATCTCGCCGTCATCGACGTGGGCCTCCCCGACACGTCGGGCCTCGACGTCCTGCGCCGCGTCCGCGAGGCCGACGGCGTGGGCAGCCGGCTGAGTCCGGCGACCCCGCTGCTGGTGGTCTCCGGCCGCGACTCCGAGCTCGATCGCGTGCGCGCCTTCGAGGCGGGAGCGGACGACCACGTGGGCAAGCCCTTCTCCTACGGCGAGCTGCGGTTGCGGATCGCCGCGCTGCTGCGCCGCTCGGAGGGCCGCGGGGCGGCCCGCGGCCGGATTCGCGCCGGCGACCTGGAGATCGACGTGCCGTCGCGGGAGGTCGTGCTGCGCGGCCGGCGGATCGAGCTCTCGCAGAAGGAGTTCTCGCTGCTGCGCGCGCTCGCCGCGCAGCCCACGCGGGTGTGGACCAAGGAGGAGCTGCTCCGCAACGTCTGGGGCTTCAAGGCGATGGGCTCGACCCGCACGCTCGACTCCCACGCATGCCGGCTGCGCCAGAAGCTCGCGGTGGACGGCGACCGGCTCGTGATCAACGTCTGGGGTGTCGGCTACCGGCTGATGGACCCGGCGCCCTCCCCGGACCCGCTCCGCGCCGGCGACGACCCGGCGCCGCGCCGAACGCGATTCGCCGTGGCCGAACGCGGGGTGGTCGCATGAGCGCCGCGCTCCCGCTCGCGCTGGCGCTGGCCGCGGCGCTGTGCGGGCTGTGGCTCCAGCGGCGCCGCCAGGCGCGCAGGGCGGAGCTGGTGGCGAGGGCGGCGCACGAGCTTCGCGGACCGCTGGCGGCGGCGCACCTGGCGCTCGGCACGCTCGCGCGCGAGTCCGGGGCGCCGGCTTGGCGCGTGGCCGCCGTCGACGTGCAGCTCCAGCGCGCGGCGCTCGCCGTCGCCGACCTCGCGGCTGCGCCGCGCGGGGCGCGCGCGGCCGACCGGCGCGGTCTCGTGGACGTCGGGTTGCTGCTCGAGGAGCAGCTGCGCGCCTGGGCCCCGATGGCGCGGGCGCACGGCTGCGAGCTCCGTCTCGCCCCGGTGGCGCCGCAGGCCATGGTGCTCGGCGACCGGGTGCGGCTCGCGCAGGCCGTCGGCAACCTGCTCGCCAACGCGATCGAGCACGGGCGGGGGATCGTCGAGCTGTCGGCTCGCGAGGTCGGCGGCCGGATCCGGATCGAGGTCCTCGACTCGGGGCCGGGGCTCGACGCGCCGGTGGCCGATCTGGTCGCCCGCCCGCGGGCCGGGCGGGGATCCCGCGGCCGCGGGCTGGCGATCGCGGCCGAGATCGTCAGGCGCCACGGCGGCCGGCTCGGAGCGGCACCGTCGCCGCGCGGAGCCCGGCTTGCGCTCGACCTCCCTGCGGCGCGAGACGAGGAGGCCGGGGAGGAGGCGGCGCGATGAGCCGCCGCCGGCGAGCGCTCGCGCTGTCCGCCCTCGCGCTGGTGCTCGGCGGCATGGCGGCCTCGGACGTCGCCCGCCGCGAGGCCGCGCTGCGCCGGCGGCTGGGTCCGGTGGTCGCGGTGGTCGTCGCGCGCGAGGCGGTGGGCGCCGGCGCGCGGCTGGGCGCCGGCGGCCGGCTGGCGGTCCGCCGGGTCCCGGCACGCTACGCCCCGGCAGGGGCGTTCCGGCGCGCACGGGACGTCCAGGGACTGCGCGCCGCCGTGGCGATCCCCGCGGGCGCCGACGTCACGCCGGCGATGGTCGCGGCGGCTGCGGCCGGTGCTCCGGTTCGGCGCGGCGAGCGCGTTGCCGACGTCGTCGCGGTCGGCTCGCCGCGGCTCGTGCGCCCGGGCGCACGCGTCGACGTCGTCGTGACCCGCGAGGGCTCCGGGCGCGGTCGCGCCCAGCTGGCCATGGAGGACGTCGAGGTGCTCACGGCGGCTCCCGCACCGGCGGGCGCGCCCGGCGACAGCGGGGCCGTGCGGGTCTCGGCGTCGCTGCGCGTCACGGTCCGCCAGGCCGTCTACCTCGCCGCCGCCCAGTCCTTCGCGCGGGAGATCCGCCTGTTGCCCCGCGCCGCTGGCGACGACGCCCGGGGCGCCGCCGGCCTGCGGGTCGGCGCCGGGCTCGAGCGCTGACCACCGCGCCGCCCGTTGCGGGATTCTGCGGTTGACCCGTGGACAGCCGTCGGAGAAGCTCGCAAGCACCATGCCCCCCAGGCTCCTCGCTCTTCTCGGCCTCGCCGTGGCCGCGCTGTGCGCGGCGCCCACTGCCCTGGCCGCGGGCCCCGGCACGTGGGACCGCGTCACCGCCACCGACGGCGTCAACATCGACGAGGTCGCCACCGCCCGCGACGGCGGCGGCACCCTCCACGTGCTGTGGCTGCGCAAGACTCCCGGCACGCCCTCCAACGACGATCTCGTGCACACGCCGATCGCGGCATCCGGCGCACTGGGCGCGCCCGTCGTCGTGCAGGCCGGCTGGGCCGCGATCTCGAAGCCCGACGCCGTCGTGCTTCCGGGCGGCGCGCTGCTCGCCGTCTTCGGCGGGATCCGGACCATCGATCCGGGCGAGACGCAGACGAACGCCAGCGCCGTCGTCTCGACCGACGGCGGGGCGAGCTGGTCGCTGCAGCCCGGCGACACGATCAGCTCGGGGTCGGCCTACGCGGGCGACATGGGCGCGGCCGTCGATGCCGCCGGAGTGCCGTACTCGGCCTGGGGCGTCACCTACGGGCTCTTCGTGCACCGCGGGTTGAGCGCCGCGACGCCCAACTTCGACTTCCAGCCGCCCGTCGGCGGCTGCTGCGGCTACGACCCGGGCCTCGCGCTCGACGGCGCCAATGGCCAGCTGTGGGTCGCCTGGTACTCCAACGCCACCAACGGGACCGGTGTCTGGGCCAACCGGGTCGACACGGGCTCCGGCGCGCCCGCCGGCCCGCCGGTGCGGATGCCCGGGAGCGCGACCCAGTACGGCGGCCGGCTGGAGTCTTCGAGCATGATGGAGCGCACCCCGATCACCGGCCGGCCCGGCCGCGCGGGCGTCTACGTCGCCTATCCGGCCGGCTACCCGTCCTACGACCGCGTGCTGCTGTGGCGGATCGGCGACGCCGGGGCGAGGACCATCGCCAAGGTCAAGAGTGGCCTGCGCTTCGTCAACGTCGCGGCCGACCCCGGCGGGCGGCTCTGGGTCGTGTGGTCGAGGATGGTCGGCTCGTCGCCGCGCGTCTACGCCCGTCGCTCGGATCCGCAGGCGCACACCTTCGGCTCGACGGTGTCGGCGCGGGCGCCGAAGGGGGCCGACGCGGTCTGGAAGCTCGACGCCGACGCGCAGGGCGGGGCGCTCGACGTCCTCGGCTCGTTCTCGACGCCCGGCTCGCTGGCCACCTGGCACTCGCAGCTGCGCCCGGGGCTGACGCTCTCGGCCAAGCCGACCAAGGTCAAGCTCCACCACAAGGCGAAGATCCACTTCACCGTCAGGGACGCGGGCGACGCGGTCAAGGGCGCGAAGGTGAAGGTCGCGGGGCACAGCGCGACCACCGACGCCAAGGGCAGGGCCTCGATCACGATCGGGCCCTACGCGTCCAGGCACCGGCTGCATGCGAGCGCGCGCAGGACCGGCTTCACGACGGCGAAGCGGACGATCCGGGTCGGCTAGGCAGCTCGACCGCCGTTCAGTCGCCGCGCCCGCCGGGGCGCTGGCTGAGCTGGCGGAGCTTGGGCAGCTGGCCCTCGGCCCGCAGTGCCGCCAGGCCGGTCCGCGGCAGGTCGATGGCGCGCTCGTAGACCAGGTAGCGGGGCTGCCAGCGGGGCGCGAAGCGGGCATTGAAGCGGTAGAGGCTCTCGATCTGGAAGAAGCGGTTGCCCATCCGCAGGACGCGCGCGAGCAGACGCTCGTGCGCGCCCTCCGGGCTGTGGAGGTAGCGGGCGAACGCGGCGAAGTTCAGCGAGACCTCCTCGACCCCGCGCTCCGCAAGGGTCGAGAACGCGTGGACGAGCATGAACTCGGTGACGCCGTTGGGTGTCCCCGGGTCGCGCCGCATGGCGCTGAGCGACACCGCCGGGCGGCCGTAGCTCGGCACGAAGTGCAGGAACCCCCGCAGCTCGCCGTCGCCGTCGCGGGCGAGCAGGACGAGCGTCTCGGCCAGGTGCTCGCCGTGGATCGCGTCGAGCGCCATCGAGAAGCCGCGCTCCGGCTGGTCGCCGCGCCAGCGCGCCGAGACCGCGTCCATCTCGCCGAGGGTGGTCTCGTCGAGCGAGCCGTGCTCGACCAGCGCCGCGGTGTAGCCGTTGCGGGTGATGCGGCCGACCGCCTGGCGGATCTTCTTGACCGCCCGCCCCTCGAGGCTGAACCCTCGGGGGTCGACCACCGCCTCGTCGCCGATGTAGAGCGCCTTGAGCCCGGCGTCGGCCCAGCGGGACGCCATCTCCTCGCTGGCGCCGACCTCGGCCACGCGCAGCCCCCGCGCCTGGGCGAAGCGCGCGACGTCGTCGAGCAGCGCGGGGATCGCCTCGGGCGGCCCGAGGGGGTCTCCCGCGAGGACCATCACACCGGCGTGGAGCTGGTAGGCGACGAACGCCCGGCGGTCGTCCGTGAACAGATACTCGTGGTCTCCGCGGAGCTTGAAGAAGCTGAGGGTGTCCTCGCCGTGCGCGGAGATCAGCGACGCCACGAGCTCGCGGGCGCCGGCCGCGGGCCCGACCGTGGCGCGCAGCGGCCGGAAGACGACCCACGCGACGGCGAGCAGGGTGGCGATGCCCAGCCAGCCGAGCCGCTCGGGGATCTCGGCGACCGGGGCGCGGAACGTCAGCGGCCCGGTGGCGAGGACGAGGTCGTGCGCCGCCTCCGACAGCGCGCGACCGGCGGTGACCGAGGGTGTCGCGTAGTGCGATGCGGCCACGATGACCGTGATCGCGGTGGCGTAGGCGGAGCCGACGACGACGGCGATCGACCGCATCAGCTCCCCGTGCCGGCGGTGCTCGTGGCGGACGTAGAAGGCGTCGCGAGCGACGTAGAGCAGCGCCGCGGCCGCCCAGCTCAGCGCGGCCTCCTCGAAGTCCAGGCCCTTGACGAGGTTGAGCGCGCCCAGCGCGATGAGCGCCGTCAGCGCCAGCGACCACGCGCGCCGGCGCCGGCGCACGAGGTAGACGGCGAGCACCAGCAGCGCGACGCTGACCGGCAGGGCGAGGGCGTGCGCCGCCCGTGTGAACTCGGCCGGCAGCACGTGGTGCAGCAGGCGACCGCGGCCCGCCACGTTCGGCGTGATCGTGCTGACGACGTTGATGCTCCCCGCGATCGCGGCGACCGCTCCGGCGAGCGGGGGGAGCCAGGTCATGCGGCGGCTGGGGCTGCGCAGGGGCGCGGGGTGGGCGGCGGTCACCATGGGCAGGGATAGCAGGCGCGCGGTCCCGTCTTGCGGGGACGACGGCCCCATGGAGTATCCCTGGGGCATGCGCACCCGCAGCACATGGGCTCGTCTCGCCCTCGCCGCGCTCGCGGCGTACCTGCTGGTCGTCGCGCTCAACGTCTTCCTGCGCCGCGAGCTCGGGGTCCTCGACGTGCCCGACGTCAGCGCCAGCCCGCGGCGGCTGGTCAACGGGGAGCTCGGGCGCCTGCTCACGAGCGGCCTGATCGTCAACGGCCCGCTGCCGGTGCTTCAGCTGCTGGCGTTGATCGCGGCGAGCGGCGTGCTCGTGGTGCGCCAGGGAGTCTTCGCGTGGTGGCGCGCGGCGCTGCTGGCGCACGTCGGCTCGGCGCTGCTCGTCTACGCCGGCATCGCGCTCGCGGTCTGGCTGGGCTCCGGAAGCGCGGACGCCGTCGGCGACAGCCCCGACTTCGGCATCTCCTGCGCGGGTGCCGGAGTGGCCGGCGCGCTGACAGCCGGCGCCGCGCGGCGACGGCGCGGGGGGGGCGGCGGGCGTGCCGATCGGGTCGTCTTCGTCGGCGGCCTGCTCGTGCTGGCGGCCTTCGTGCCGTTCTCGCTGAGCCCCTACGGCAGCGAGCATCTCGTCGCCTACGGCCTCGGGGCACTGGCGGCGTGGGGATGGGGCGGAGCGGGCCGGCGGCCACCAGGCCTCGTCAGCGCCAGCTTCCGGCGACCATGACGCGGCGCAGGCCGCCGTCGGCGTCGAGCTCGACGAGGTCGGCGGGGGCGCCCGGCGAGAGCGGAGCCGGGCGCCCGAGCAGCGCCGCCGGGCGCCCGGTCGCCGCCGCCAGCGCCGCGCCGAGCCCCCGCCCGGCGGCTGCGCACCAGATGCGCAGATCGTCGTCGAGCAGGCGGAGGCTGCCCGCCGGGTGGCCGTCGGGAGCGCGGCCCTCCGCATCGAGGCGCACGCCCGCGAACGTCGCCACGCGGCCGCCGGCGGCAGCCGGCGAGGCGTCGCTGACGAGGACGACGCGGTCGCCCGCAAGGCGGGAGACCAGCCCCAGGACCAGCGGGTCGACGTGGACGCCGTCGGCGATCAGCCCGAGTGCGGGGCGCGGGTCGGCGAGCGCTACGCCGACGAGCCCCGGCGCACGGTGGTGCAGCGGGCCCATCGCGTTGAGCAGGTGGGTGACCATGCGCGCGCCGGCGTCGAGCGCGGCCAGCGCCGTCGCCGCATCCGCGCCCGAGTGCCCGAGGGAGACGACGACGCCGGACGCCGCCAGTCGTTCGACGAGGTCGAGCGCACCCGGGAGCTCCGGGGCCAGCGTGACCACCCGCACCGCCGGATGGCGGAGGTAGGCCGGCACGCCGTCGGCCGGCGAGCGCAGCAGCCGCCGACGGTGCATCCCGGCGTGGTCGGGGCTCAGGAACGGGCCCTCGACGTGCACCCCCGCGATCGGCGAGCCCGGGTCCGCGGCGCGCTCGGCCAACCGGTCGACCGTGCGGGTCGCCGCACGCTCGTCGGCGGTGATCACCGTCGGCAGCCAGCACGTGACGCCCCGGGCGCGCAGCGCGTCCTCGATCGCGTCGAGAGCCTCGTCGTCGCCGGTGACCTCGTGGCCGGCCGCGCCGTTGACCTGCAGGTCCACGAGCCCGGGGGCAAGGAGGCCGGCGACCCGCTCGTCGGGCTCGCCCGGGGGCGGCCCGTGGCCCGCGCCGAGCGTCGCGCCGCCGTCGACGCGAACCCAGCCCGGCGCATCGTGGCCGCCGAGGGCGAGCCGGCCGGCGATCAGCGTCACGGCCCACCGCCGCCGGCGGGCAGCCGCATCGCGGCCAGGGCGGCGCGCCGCTCGTCGGGGGCGAGGCGCGCCTCGCGCGCCTCGCGCGCGAGCAGGCTCGGCCAGCGTGCGAACGGGCGGAACGAGCGTGCGAAGTCCAGCTCGAGGCCCTCGCGGCGGTAGGGCGCGAAGAAGTAGGGCGTGCGGACGTGCCACGCGGAGGTGACGACGGTGACCCGGCCGATGCAGCCGGACGCCAGCAGCAGCGGCAGCGAGCGCGAGGCGTTCTCGGCGGTGTTGCGGCCGGCGACCTCCAGCAGCGCCGGCGTCTCGTGCCGCCCCCAGGCGGCGAGCATCTGCTCGGCCTCCGAGAGCCCGTGGCGTGTGGTCGTCCACCCGGTGAGCACCGCCAGGCGGACGGCGCGGGTGCGGGCGATGTCCGCGCCACGCCGCAGGCGCGCGAGCGACTCGGCGGAGATCCGGTGCTCGGGGCTGACGCCGGGATCGCGGTGGCCCAGCACGACCAGCGCGTGGTCGGAGCCCCAGGAGGGGGCCGGCGTCAGCGCGCCGGCAGCGGGGCGGTCGCACAGGACCGTGAGCCGCGGGTGGTCGCGCAGCAGCGACGCCGGCACCGACGGCGTGACAGGGCCCTCGAGCATCGCGTGCAGCGCGCGGGCCTTCTCGGCGCCGGTGGCGAGCAGGAGGATCGAGCGGGCTCGTCGCATCGTCTCGAGACCCATGGTCAGGGCGGCTCCCGGCACCGCCGCGATCCCGCCGAACGCTGCGGCGGCGTCCGCCCGGGTGGTCTCGGCGAGGGCCGTCACGCGCACCCCGCCGCGCTGTGGCGAGCCGGGCTCGTCGAAGGCGACGTGCCCGTCGCGGCCGATCCCCAGGACGACGAGGTCGAGCGGAGCCTCCTCGAGCAGGCGCTGGTAGCGCGCGCCCTCGCCCTCGAGGTCGTCCGCGGCGCCGTCGAGGAGCCGCACCGCGCCGAAGCGCATCGGGCCGGTCTCGCGGGTCAGCGCCGCGGCGAAGCTCTGCGGGTGCGTGGGGCCGAGCCCGGCGTACTCGTCGAGCTGGAAGAGCGTCGCCTGCGCCACGGGAAGCCCGCCGCCGGCCGCGTGTGCCCGCAGCGCGGCGTACATGCCAAGCGGGGTGCGGCCGGTCGGCAGCGCCAGCCGGATCCCCGGCCGGCTGCGCAGCCGGTTGGCGACCAGCTCGGCCGCAAGCCTGCCGACGGCCCCGGCGTCGTCGAGGACCAGCGGCACGGCGGCCGCCCCCGGCTCGCGTACGGTTGTGGTGTGGAGGCCGGCCTCGTCGATCTGCACTGCCACATCCTCCCGGAGGTCGACGACGGGGCCGTCGATCTGCCCGACGCGCTCGCGATGGCGCGCCAGGCCGCCGCGGACGGGATCGCGGTCGTGTGCGCCACACCGCACATCCGCCACGACCACGACGTGCGCATCGGCGAGCTCGCCGGGCGGGTGGGCGCGCTCGGCGACGCCCTCGCCGCCGAGGCGATCCCGGTCCGGGTGACCACCGGCGGCGAGCTCGCCGAGACGGCCGCCCGCGACCTCGATGCGGGCGAGCTGCGGCAGGTCTCGCTCGGCGGGGCGGGGCGCTGGGTGCTGCTCGAGCCGGCACCGGGACCGCTGTCGGGATCGCTGCTGGAGGCGGCCGAGCACCTCGCCGGCCTCGGCGCGCGGGCGATCGTGGCGCACCCCGAGCGGCATCTCGGCCCCGGCTTCCACGGCCACCTCGAGGACCTCGTGGTCGCGGGTGCGCTCGTCCAGGCGACCGCGGCGCTCACGCTCCAGCCCGATGCGGGTCGCGGGATCTCGGAGCTGGCCCGGGCCGGGCTCGTGCACCTCGTCGCCAGCGACGCCCACACGACGCACGGGGGCCGCCCGCTCGCGATCACTGCGGCCATCGAGCGCCTCGCCGCCGCGGCGGGGCCGGAGCTGGCGCGCTTCGCCCGCGAGGCGCCGGCGGCGATCGTCGCCGGTCACGACGTCGAGGCGCCCTGGCCGGTCAGGCCGCCGCGCGGTCGCCGAGAGGCCGCACGACGACGCGGCCGCTGAGCTCCTCGACCACCGTCCGCGAGGCGCTGCCCAACCCCCGGCGCAGGAAGTTCGCGGCCCCGGCGGCCGCCCCGAGCGCGAGCGCCTCGGGCAGCGAGTCGCCGCGCGCCAGGGCGACCGCCATCGCGCCCATCATCGCGTCGCCGCACCCCTCGCGGTGGCCGTGGGTGAACGTCGGCGCCACGACCTCGAGCGGGCCCTCGGGGGTCAGCGCCAGCGCGGGCTCCGCGCCGCGCGTGACGACCACCGTCCCGGCGCCGCGCTCGAGCAGGGTGGCCGCTGCCTCGGTCAGCCGCGGCCCGTCCACGGGCCCGCGGACGAGCTCGGCGAGCTCCCAGTCGTTGAGCTTGACGAGGTCGGGCCGGCCCTCGAGCGCTGCGTCGACCCGAGGCGTCGAGAGGTCGACGTACACCGGTGTGCCTGTCGCGTGGGCGTTGGCGACGAGCTCGGCGTAGGCGGCGACCGGGAGGGTGTCGGCGGGGTACGGGTTGCAGACCACCAGCGCGTCCGCGTGACCCGTCGCCGCGCAGGCGACCGAGAGCAGCTCGTCGACCTCGTGCCGCGTCCGCGGCCCGGCGGGCGCGTGGGCGACCAGGTGGCGCTGGTCGCCCCTGCGGTCGGCCACGTAGGAGCCGGTGGCCTGGGCGTTGTCGACGAGGCGGTGCTCGCCCGGCGCGTGCTCGAGGAGCGCACGCAGGACGGTGCCGGTCTCACCGCCGGCGAAGCCGCACAGCACGGGCCAGCCCCCGAGCTCGCCCGCCATGCGCGCGACCCAGACGCCCTGCCCGCCGGCGTGCAGGTGGATCTCGTCGCCACCGCCCGGCCGGTCCTCCACGGCGACGGTGAGCAGGGGGTCGGGGCCGAAGACGGCGATACGGGGGCGTGCGGGCACGAAGGAAGCGTTGCGCGCGGGCGCGCAGCGTGCATCCGGGATGCCCCGCATGCCTGCTGCGGAACCTCCGGGGCGAGATCCGGCCCGACGGCGGCTAGTGCGGGCGATGAGCGACCCGATCGACGAGCTCGCCGCGCGCCTGCGCGAGCAGCTCCTGGCCGAGGCAGCCGATGACACAGCCGGGGGAGAGGACCTGCATGCGCAGATCCGTGCCCTGGTCGACCGCGAGGCGGCGATGCTCGGCCCCGGCGCCCGCGATGACCTCGTCCAGCGCGTCTCCCGGCGGTCGTTCGGGCTCGGGCCCCTGGACGAGCTGCTGGCCGACGAGACGGTCGACGAGGTGATCGTCAACGGGGCGGGCCCGCAGGGACGCATGTGGGTCGAGCGCGGAGGTCGGCTGGAGCCCGTCGCCGGCGGCTTCGCCGGGGAGGCCGAGCTGCGCCACGCGATCGAGCGGATCCTCGCGCCGCTCGGGCGCCGGGTCGACGAGGCCGAGCCACTCGCCGACGCGAGGCTGAGCGATGGCTCGCGGATCAACGTCGTGCTGCCGCCGCTGGCGGTCGACGGACCCGCCCTCACGATCCGGCGCTTCCGGCCGCGTGGCTTCTCGCCCGACGAGCTCGTCGCCTGCGGCACGTGGACGGAGGGGTTGCGCGACGTGCTGGCCGCGGCCGTCGCCGATCGCCTCGGCATCCTCGTCAGCGGCGGCACCGGCTCGGGCAAGACGACCACGCTCAATGCGCTCTCGGCCTTCATCCCCGACGGCGAGCGGGTGGTGACCGTGGAGGACACCGCCGAGCTGCGGCTCCAGCAGCCGCACGTGGTGCGCCTCGAGGCGAGGCCCGCGAACGTCGAGGGCCGCGGCGAGGTGACGGTGCGCCGCCTCGTGCGCAACGCCCTGCGGATGCGGCCCGACCGCATCGTGGTGGGGGAGGTGCGTGGCGGCGAGGCGCTGGACATGCTGTCGGCGATGAGCAGCGGGCACGACGGCTCGCTCTCGACGGTGCATGCCGGCGCTCCCGAGGAAGCGCTCCGGCGGGTCGAGACGCTGGCGCTGATGGGCGACGTCGACCTGCCCCACGCCGCGATCCGCGAGCAGGTGGCGGGCGCGATCGACCTCGTGGTCCATCAGGCCCGGATGCGGGACGGGACGCGGCGGGTCGTCTCGGTCGCCGAGGTCGTGCGAGTCGCCGGAGGTCCGGCCACCCGGGAGCTCTACGCCTGGCGCGCCGGACGCCCGCGCTGGCGGATGCCGGCGCGAGCGTCCGACCGGGCGCTGCGCCCGGCCTCGGGGCTGGTTGCCCGGCTGGCGGCCGGCGACGATCGCGACGAGGCTGCATGAGCACGCCCGCGGCGCTCGCGGCGGTCGCGGCGGCGATCGCCCTCGTCGCCGCCTGGGAGCTTCTCGGCGAGGCGGAGGGCGCGCTCGCGCGCCTGGCGGGCGGGGGCCGCGCCCGCACCGCGCTCGACGGGGTGCTCGCACCTGTCCGGGCCGGCCGAGCCGCCAGCCGCGGCGAGCGTCGCCGGCTCGCGGCGCTGGTGGCCGGAGGGCTCCTCGCCGGCGGGTCGCTGCTCGCCGGGCCGCTCGTGGGACTCGCGCTCGCCGCGGCCGGGCCCCTGCTCGCCGTCCGCGCCCTGGCCGCTGCCCGGGCTCGGCGCCGCGCGCGGCTCGTGGCCGCGGCTCCGCTCGTCGCCCGGGCCGTGGCGGATGCCCTCGCCGGCGGCCACTCCGTTCGCGGCGCCGTCGCGGCGGCGGCGGACGGGGGGCTGCGGGGGCCGGGAGCCGACGAGCTGCGGGCGGCCCGACGGAGCATTGCGCTCGGGGCGACGACAGATTCCGTGCTCGAGCGGTTGCGCGGCCGAGCCGCCCACCCCGCCTATGACGCGCTCGTCGCCGCGATCCTGCTCCAGCGCGACTCGGGCGGGGACCTCGCGGGGCTGCTCAGGCGGCTCGCCGCGACGCTGGAGGACCAGGTGCGCGCCGAGGCCGACGCCCGGTCGATCACCGCCCAGGCGCGGTTCTCGGCGCTGCTGGTCGTCGCGCTGCCGCTGGTCGCCGCCGGCCTTGCCGAGATGGGTCGGCCGGGCTACCTGGGAGGGCTGCTCCACCGCCCGCTCACGGGACCCCTGCTGGCGCTCTCCGCGGGCCTCCAGGCACTGGCGTGGCTCGCGATCCGCCGCGTGGCCCGCGTGCGGTGAGCGTGATCCCGCCCACGACCGCGGCGGCGCTGGCGGCCCTGGCCGGCGCAGCGGCAGCTGGCCAGCTCGCCGTGCTTCCGGGGCGCGATCGCGGGGCCCGGCGCAGGGTGCGCCCGCTGGCCCTGCTGATCGCCATCGGGCGGCAACCCGGGCTCGCACCGCGGCCCGGGCGCCTGGCCGAGCGGCTGCTCGCCGCCGGCGCGCCCGCCCGCCTGCGGCCGAGCGACGTGATGGCCGCCAAGACCGGCGCCGCCGTGGTGGCGGCCGTCGGCGCGATCGGCCCGGCGTCCGCGCTCCCCGGCCGGCTCGGGCCGGCGGCGCTGCTCGTCGCGCCCGTCGCGGGGTTCCTGCTGCCGGATGCGTGGCTCACGCGCCGGGCTCGCCTGCGCGGCGCGGCGATGCGCGAGGAGCTGGCCGACGTGCTCGACCTGCTGCGCGTGTGCGTGGAGGCGGGGCAGGCGCCGGCCGGGGCGCTCGCCGAGGTCGGACGCCGGCATCCCGGCGTGCTCGGGGCGCGAGCTGCGCGCAGCCGCGCGCCAGCTGGCGCTCGGGCGCCCGCGGGAGGAGGTGGCCTCGGTGCTGGCGGCGCGCTGCCCACTGCCGGAGCTGGACGCCCTTGCCGCCGCGCTGCGCCGCGCCGACCGGCACGGCGCGCCGCTGGCGCCGGCGCTGCGGGCGCTGGCGGCCGACGCCCGGGCCGACCGGGCGCGCGCGGTCCGCGATCGCGCCGCGCGCGGCGCGCCGAAGATTCAGCTGGTCATCGCGCTGCTGCTGGTCCCGGCGATCCTGCTGCTGGTGGCCGCCGCGCTGTCGGCATCGCTCGGCGTCACCTGAGGGCGACCGCCAGCCGTGCGCGACGCGCGTCGCCCGACGCGCCCGTGCCCGCCGTGATGACGCCGATCGCGTCGAGGTAGGGCTTGGCCTTCGCGAAGCGCTGGTCGAGGCCGACGCCGAGGCTCTGCAGGAGTGCCAGGACGGTCTGGGTGTCGACGAGCATCACCGGCCGCAGGCCCTTGCCGAGCGCGCCCGCGGCGGTGCGGTAGCCGGCGCTGTCGCCGAGCTTCGACCCGGGCTTGGCGACGTCGGCCAGGGCCTGGGGGTTCAGGCCGAAGCTCACCCGCTCGCCGCTTGCGGCGAGGAACATCGAGACCGGCAGTCCGGGGTAGCGGATCTCGATCGCGCGGTCGTAGCCGGTGACGTCGGCCGAGCGCACCGTCGCGCCGAGCCGCCGCAGGAGCCGGCTCAGGCGGCCGACGGCCGCGCGCGACGCGGAGGCGTCGGTGGAGCGCACGGTCAGCACGCCGCCGAGGTCGGCGATCGACCGGCCGCGGGCGTAGATCGCGCCGTCGCCCATCCACGAGAGCAGGTCGCGCTGCACGTCGAGGCCGGTCTTCGCGCGCAAGCGCCGCAGCGCGCCGCTGACGTCGACGCCGGCGAGCCCGCCGATCTGGCTGACCTGGGCGAGCGCCTTGCGCAGCGCGCCGCCGACGTCGCCGAGGCCGATCGCCAGCCAGGCGTCGCCGGGCAGGGCCGCCACGGCATCGGCCGCCGCGCTGCCCGAGCTGCCGGGGGCGCCCAGAGCCGCGGCGTCGATCGCCACCGCGCTGCCGTTGGCGTGCAGGGAGGCGGCGATCGCGCGCCCGGCCTGGGCCGCCAACTGGCGCAAAGCCGCTGCGCCGGAGCCGAGCGACGTCGAATGGCTGACGGCGTCGAGCAGGCTCTGCGGGTCGGCCCACGCGAAGCCGAGGGCCTTGTCGGCGGTCACGGCGCTGCGGGCCGAGCGCAGGTCGGGGTTGGCGTCGAGGGCGCGGCCGCCCTTGGCGGTGTCGACGACGCCCTTGAAGCCGGCGAGGTCGCCGCCGACCGCGTAGCCGTCGACGATGCCGGCCGCGTTGTCGCCGACGGAGTCGTAGAAGTAGTCGACGCCGCGGTAGCTGCGGGTGGAGACCTTCGGCGCCGGCTTGCCCTTGTCGGGCGAGCGGATCGCCTTGGACAGGGCGTCACGCGCCTTGCCGTCATCGGTCGAGGCGGCCACGACCGCCCCGCTGGCCTTGCTGCCGGACACCGAGGTCAGGAAGATGCCCACCCGCTGGCCGAGCCAGGGCCGGACGTCGTCCCACTTCAGGCCGAGCGAGCTGCTGTTGCGGTCCAGGAGCTCGCGCAGGCGCTTGGCGGGGTCCTCGGTGTGCAGGAGCTTGCGCAGGGCCGCCTGGGCGTCGTCGCGCCGCGAGCCCTCGGGGCGCAGCGTCGCCTCGAGGTAGACCGGAGCTGTGGACGGGACGACCGCCGCCGGGTCGGCCCCGCCGTTGCCACCACCGCCGCCGCCGCAGGCGGTGAGCGCCACGGCGGCGAGGGCGAGGGACGCGAGGAGCGCGAGGAGGCGCAGCGGGGTGGGGCGCTTCGGGGTGGGCGGCATGGTGGGCACATCGTATGGCGCGAGGGGCCTCCCACCGGGCCCCACCAGGCCCGCACATGGAGCGGACGGAACGGCCCTGGAGCTGCACCGGACGTTGCGCCGGCGCGCTCCGCACGCGGTCGTGCGTTTCCCGGCGCGGCTGGACGCATGTTCTCCCACCCAGGATCTGCCTGCAAAGCAGCGGTATTTGCGCCTCGAGCGGGCGGTCTCGGGAGTGAAGGTGGGAAAAAGTGTGCAGGCGGGGTTGATCTGTGGGAGGAAGTGGGGTACACATCGCGATGCGAGCCGGGGTGGAGGGGCTCCTCCCACCCCTCCACCCCGGCTCCTTCGAACGGCCTTCCACCCCTCGCGCCATGGCCTTCCGGGGCACCTTCGACTACTCCCTCGATTCCAAGAACCGGCTCACGGTGCCCGCGAAGTTCCGCGCCGCGCTTGCCGAGGGGATGGTGCTCGCCAAGGGCGTCGATCCCTGCATCGAGATCTGGCCCCCCAAGGAGTTCGACGACCGGCTCGAGTCCGCGCTGGCGGGGCGCAACCGCCTCTCGCGCGACGCCCGCCGGATCTCCGCCTACTTCTCCGCCAACTCACACGACGCCGACCTCGACGCCGCCGGGCGCGTCGGCATGCCCCCGTTCCTGGCCGAGCACGCCGGCCTCGACAAGGAGGTCGTGGTCATCGGGGCGGGCGAGTGCCTCCAGATCTGGGACCGCGGCGCCTGGGCCGAGTTCAACACGACCCTCGCCGACGACATCGACGAGATCACCGAGCGCCTTGGCGATCCTTCTTGACATGACGCCGCACGTCCCGGTGCTCGCAGGCGAGCTGGTCGAGGCGCTCGACCCGCAGCCCGGCGAGGTCGCGGTCGACTGCACCTTCGGCGGGGGCGGCCACGCCCGCCTGGTCGCCGAGCGCCTCGGGCCGGGGGGGACGCTGATCGGGATCGATCGCGACCCGTTCGCCGAGGAGCGCTTCGCCGAGCTCACGGCCGAGCTCCCCTGCGATGCGCGCTTCCTGCGCGCTCCGTTCGCGGAGGGCCTCGCCCTCCTGCGCGCAGAGGGCGTGCGGGCCGACATGGTCTACCTGGACCTCGGCATGTCCTCGATGCAGGTCGACACGCGCGAGCGGGGGTTCTCCTACGCCTACGACGCGCCGCTGGACATGCGCATGGATCCCGGCCAGGAGCTCGACGCGAGCGAGGTCGTCAACGGCTGGGACGAGCGCCGCCTCGCCCGCGTGCTGCGCGAGCTCGGCGAGGAGCGCTACGCGGGGCAGATCGCGCGTGCGGTCGTGCGCGAGCGTGCGCGCGGTCCGATCGCGACGACCGGCGAGCTGGTCGAGGTGATCGCCGCCGCGGTGCCCGCTCCCGTCCGCTTCGGCGGCGGCCATCCGGCCAAGCGCGCCTTCCAGGCCATCCGCATCGCGGTCAACGACGAGCTCGGTCAGCTCGACGAGGCGCTCCCGCTCGCATGGGAGCTGCTTGCGTCAGGGGGCCGCTTTGCAGGGATTTCCTTCCATTCTCTTGAAGATCGCCGCGTGAAGCGCTTCCTGGCCGACCGCGCGCGCGGGTGCGTCTGCCCGCCGGACCTGCCGGTGTGCGTGTGCGGTCGCGAGCCGGAGGCCGAGCTCATCGGGCGCGGCATCGTCCCGACGCCCGGCGAGATCGCCGCCAACCCCCGTTCCAAGTCCGCCCGCCTGCGTGCGGCGCGAAAGCTCCCCGAGCAGGAGGTCCCCCAGGCATGACGCCACCCGCCGCCGCGGCAGCCACCGCCGCAGCCCGCCGCTCACCCCATCCCGCGCCCGTCCGGCCTCCCCGCCGCAGCCCCGCTCCCCGCCGCGTCTCGGGGCCGTCCCGCCGCGCCGGCGGCGCCCGGGCGGCGCGCACGGCCGCGGCCGTGACCGCCGCGCCGCCGCTCGTCCTGCGGCTCGCGGGCGCCGTGCACGCGGTCGCCGAGCACCGGGTGGTCGATCGCGCCATCCGCGGGCGCGCCTGGATCGCCGTGCTCGGGCTCGGCCTGATCGGCATCGTCTTCATGCAGGTCTCGATGCTGCGGCTCAACGCCGGCATCGGCAGCGCGGTCGAGCGCGGCTCGGTGCTCGAGCGCCAGAACGCCGCGCTCCGCGCCTCGATCTCCGAGCTCTCGGCCGGCGACCGCGTCGCGGCGGAGGCGTCCCGCCTGGGCTTCGTCTCGCCGGCGGCGGGGACCACCCGCTTCCTCGACGCCCACCGCGCCGACGCGCGCAGCGCCGCCGCGAGGCTGACCCCGCCCGGGCAGGACGCGCTGCCGTCGGTCGCCCAGGCCTCGACCCCCGGCTCGGTCGCGGCGGCGGCCCCGACGCCCCCCGCCGCGGGGGACGCACCGGCCCAGGCCCCGGCCGCGCCGGCCGCGGCCGCCGCGCCCGCACAGCAGCAGGCGACCGCGCCGGCCGCGGCCGCCGCGCCCGCACAGCAGCCGGCCCAGCAGCAGGCGACCGCGCCGGCCGCCTCGCCCGCGCCGGCGACCGCCCAGGCGCAGGCCCCGTCCGCCGCGACCACCGCTGCCGCCACGGGCGGCACCGGGGCGGCGCAGGGGTAGGCGCCGGTGACGCCGATCACGCGGCGCATCGGCCTGCTGTTCGCCCTCTTCTTCGGCCTGCTCGCGGTCGGCGGCGTGCGCGCCGCGTGGCTGGCGACGGTCAAGGCCCGCAGCCTCAAGCACGCCGCCACCAGCCAGCAGACGGCCGACGTCACGGTCCCCGCGCTGCGCGGCACGATCGTCGACCGGCGCGGCGTCGAGCTGGCGGTCTCCGAGCCCGCCGCGGACGTCAGCGCGACCCCCTACCTGGTCAAGGACCCCGTGACGGCGGCGCGCAAGCTCGCACCGTTGCTCAGGCGCCCCGAGGACGAGGTGGTCCGGGCGCTGGCGCGTCGTGACACCGGCTTCGTCTACCTCGCCCGCGGCCTGGCCGCCGATCGCGCCCAGCGGATCGACGACTTGCACCTCGCGGGCATCGACACGACGCCCACGACGCACCGGACCTACCCGCGCGACTGGCTCGCGTCGCAGGTGCTCGGCGCGGTCGGCACCGACGGCAAGGGGCTGTCGGGGCTCGAGTACGAGTTCGAGCGGGCGCTGCACGGCCGGAACGGCGAGCGCCGGATGGTCAAGGACGCCCTCGGCCAGCCGATCGCCGTCCAGGACGTCCGCAGGGCGCAGGCCGGCGCGAAGCTCGGGCTCACTCTCGACGCGGCGATCCAGGACAAGGCCGAGGCGGTGCTCGCCGACGTGGGCAAGACCTACCGCCCCAAGGGTGCCACCGCGATCGTCATGGACCCGCGCAACGGCGACCTGCTGGCCGTCGCCAACTGGCCGCGGGTCGACGCCAACGACCTCGCCGGCGCACCCGCCTACGCCCGCGAGAACCTCGCGGTCGGCTACACCTACGAGCCCGGCTCGACCTTCAAGGCGTTCACGCGTGGCCGGTGCGCTGCAGGACGGCATCGTCACGCCGGAGACCTCGTTCGACCTCGCGCCGACGATCCAGGTCGCCGACCGGACCATCGGGGAGTCGCCACAGCCGCGCGGCCCGGAGACGGCTGACGACCGCGCAGATCCTCGCCCAGTCGAGCAACGTCGGCGCGATCACGATCGGGCTGCGCGAGGGCGCCGACCGCTTCTCGCGCTGGATCGACCGCTTCGGCTTCGGCCGCCCGACCGGGATGCGACATGCCCGGCGAGGAGCGGGGGATCGTGCTCCCGCGCGACCAAGTACTCGGGCTCGTCGATGGGCAACCTGCCGATCGGCCAGGGCATCTCGGTGACCCCGATGCAGATGGCCGCCGGCTACGCCGCCGATCGCCAACGGCGGGCGCATCCCCGTGCCCCACGTCGTGCGCAGCGGTCGGCGGCAAGCCCGTTCACGTGCCTGCCCCGCAGCGCGTGATCTCGCCGCACACCGCGCTCGCAGCTGCGGCACGATGCTCGAGGGCGTCTTCGCGCCCGGCGGCACGGCCAGCGAGGTGTCGATCCCCGGCTACAAGCTGGCCGGCAAGACCGGCACGGCGAACAAGGTCGACCCCAAGACCGGGGAGTACTCGAAGTCGCACTACGTCGCCTCGTTCGTGGGGTTCGCGCCGGCGCTGAAGCCGCAAGCCTGCTGACGATGGTCGTCGTCGACGAGCCGCAGGGCTCGATCTACGGCGGCCAGGTCGCGGCCCCGGCATTCGGCCAGATCATGGCCTTCGCGCTCTCCTACCTGAAGATCCCGCCGTCCTAGCGGGCCGACCGCCGGGCACCATCTAGGCTGCCGCCGATGCTGCTGGACGAGATCCTCGGGGCCGGCGGCGACGTGGAGATCGCGGACCTGGCCCACGACACGCGCGAGGTCCGGCCGGGGACGCTGTTCTTCTGCGTGCCGGGCTTCACGCGCGACGGGCACGACCTGGCGCGCGAGGCCGTCGCCCGCGGCGCCGTCGCGCTCGTCGTCGAGCGTCCGCTCGGCCTCGGCGTCCCCGAGGTCCGCGTGCCGTCGGTGCGGGCGGCGATGGCGCCGGCCGCCGCGCGGTTCCACGGCGACCCGACCGCCCGGCTGCCGGTCGTCGGGATCACCGGGACCAACGGCAAGACGACCACTGCCTTCCTCCTGCGCGGGATGCTCGAGGCGGCGGGCCGCCGCTGCGGGCTGCTGGGGACGGTGACCTCGTTCGTGGGCGGAGCCGAGCGTGCGACCGAGCGCACGACGCCCGAGGCGATCGAGCTCCAGGCGACCTTCGCCGAGATGCTCAACGGCGGCGACACGGCCTGCGCGATGGAGGTCTCCTCGCACGCGCTCGCGCTGCACCGGGCCGACGCGATCCACTGGGCCGTCGCGGTGTTCACCAACCTCACCCAGGACCACCTCGACTTCCACGCCGACATGGAGGAGTACTTCCTCGCCAAGCGGCGGCTGTTCGAGGCTCGCCGGGCCGGACGCGACGGCGGTCGTCAACGTCGACGACCCCTACGGCGCGCGCCTGGCGGCAGAGCTCGACCGGCTGCGTCACCGTGGGCCTCGGCGAGGACGCGGACCTGCGCGCCACCGCCGTGCAGAGCGGACCCGGCGGCGCCAGCTTCGACGTCGCGCCGCTCGGGCGCGTATCGATCCCGCTTCCCGGGCGCTTCAACGTCCTCAATGCGCTGTGCGCGATCGCGGCCGCGCGCGCGCTCGGCCTCGACGACGCGGAGATCGCTGCCGCGCTGCCCCGCGCGGGTGCCGTGCCGGGCCGCTTCGAGCCCGTCGACGAGGGTCAGGACTTCGCCGTGCTGGTCGACTACGCGCACACGCCCGACTCGCTGGCGAACGTGCTGCGCGCGGCTCGCGAGCTGGCGGCCGCGACGGCGTGCTCTGCGTGTTCGGCTGCGGCGGCGACCGCGACCGCGGCAAGCGCCCGCTGATGGGGCGGCGTCGCGGCCGAGCTGGCCGACGTGGTGATCGTCACCTCCGACAACCCCCGCTCGGAGGACCCCGAGGCGATCATCGCCGAGGTCCTTGCGGGAGCGGCGGCCGGAGACCGGCGCGATCGTCGACCGCCGAGCCGCGATCGGCCGCGCGGTCGGCGGAGGCCGGCGCCGGCGACGTCGTCGTCATCGCCGGCAAGGGCCACGAGCAGGGCCAGGAGCTGGCGGGCGGGCGAGCGCGTGCCGTTCGACGACGTCGCCGTCGCCCGGGAGGCGCTGCGTGCGCGACTGGTCGCCTGAGCCGCCTCGCCGCGGCCGCCGGCGCGCGGCTGGTCGCCGCCGGCGAGCGCCGCGACGGGCCCGCGAGAGCCGTGATCGACTCGCGCGCCGCGGGCGCGGGCGACCTGTTCGTCGGGCTGCCCGGCGAGAACGTCGACGGCGGCGCGTTCGCGGCGGCTGCGCTGCGCGACGGCGCCTGGGGCGTGCTCGTCTCCGAGGACAGCGCGCCGGCGGCGGCCGCGGCCGGTGCCCCCGGCGCGATCCTGGCGGCCGCCGACCCGCTCCGGGCGCTCCAGGACCTCGCGACCGCCTGGCGGCGGCACCTGGGCGCGCAGGTCGTCGGCATCACGGGCTCGACCGGCAAGACGTCGACCAAGGACATCCTGCGCGGGATGCTGCGCCCCCACCGGCGGACGGTGGCCACCGCCGCAGAACCTCAACACCGAGATCGGCCTGCCGCTCACCGATCCTCTCCGCGCCTGCCGACACCGAGGTGCTGGTGCTCGAGATGGGGATGCGCGGGGTGGGCCAGATCGCCGAGCTGGCACGCGATCGCCGAGCCCGACGTCGGGCGTGATCGTCGTCGGTCGGCCCGGTGCACCTCGAGCTGATGGGCACGGTGGAGGCGGTCGCGGCCGCCAAGGCCGAGCTGCTCGCCGGCCTGCGCGCCCGGCGGGACGGCGGTCGTGCCGGCGGGCGAGCCGCTGCTCGAGCCGCACCTGCCGGCGGACGTGAACGTGGTGCGACTTCGGGCCCGGCGGCGATCTCGACGAGAGCGACCTCGAGGGCATCGAGCTGCCCTTCGACGCCGCGCACCTGCGCCGCAACGCGGTGGCGCGCGCTGGCCGCCGCGCGGGCGCTCGGCGTCCAGCCCGCACGGGCCCGTCGAGGTCGAGCTGTCCGAGCGGCGGGGGCAGCGGCGCGAGCTGCCCGGACGGGATCGCCGTCGTGGACGACTGCTACAACGCCAACCCGATGTCGATGCGCGCCGCCCTCGACGAGCTCGCCCGTGCGCCGGGCCGGCGCGTCGCCGTGCTCGGCGACATGCTCGAGCTCGGCCCCGACGAGGTCGCCTACCACGAGGAGATCGGCGCGTACGCGCGCGGGCGCGCCGACGTCGTGGTCACCGTCGGGCCGCTGGCGGCGCACATGGCCGGCGACCGCGCGGTCGCCGACGCCGAGCAGGCCGTCGCCGCTCGTGCTGAGGCTCGTGCGCCCCGGCGACACGGTGCTGGTCAAGGCGTCGCGCGGCGTCGGACTGCAGGCCGTCAGCCGAGCGCCTCGGCTGATGGGCGAGGTCCTCATCGCCGGGACGGCGGCGCTGCTGATCTGCATGTTCCTCTCGCCGCGGTTCATCGCGGCGCTGCACGACCGCGAGTTCGGCCAGCACATCCGCGAGGAGGGCCCCGAGGGCCACCACGCCAAGGCGGGCACGCCGACGATGGGCGGGATCATCATCTTCACGGCCTTCTCGGTGCCGTTCCTGATCCTCTCGGACTACGACTGGCGCGCGATCGGCGTGTTCACCACCGCGATCGCCTGCGCGCTGCTGGGCTTCGCCGACGACTACACCAAGATCGTCAAGCGCCGGTCGCTCGGGCTGCGGGCGCGGACCAAGCTCGGGGTGACGATCGCGATCTCGGTCTGGCTGTGGTGGGTGGCGACCCAGAAGGCCGGGCTGCCCGACACGCTGCGCCTGCACGTCATCGACGCCCAGATCGACGTCGGCTTCGTCTACCCGCTGATCGTCTACCTCGTCGTCGCCGGGCACGACCAGCGCGGTCAACCTCACCGACGGCCTCGACGGGCTCGCCGGCGGCTGCGCGGCGATCGTCGGGCTCGCCTACATCGGCATCACGTTCATCACCCCCGGCCAGCACGACCTGGCGCTGCTGAGCGGCTGCCTGGTCGGCGCGTGCGTCGGCTTCCTGTGGTTCAACGCGTTCCCGGCGACGATCTTCATGGGCGACACCGGCTCGCTCGGCCTCGGCGGCGCGATCGCGGGCCTGGCGGTGATGACCCGCACCGAGGTGCTGCTGATCCTGCTCGGCGGGATCTTCGTCGTCGAGGCGCTCAGCGTGCTGATCCAGGTCTTCTCGTTCCAGGCCTTCCGCAAGCGGGTGTTCCTGATGGCCCCCGTCCACCACCACTTCGAGCTGATGGCCTGGTCGGAGACGAAGATCATCCTGCGCTTCTGGATCGTCGCCGCGATCTGCGCGGCGATCGGCTTCACGATCTACCAGCAGAGCCTTGGGTGAGCCGCGCCGCCCGCCCCGCGCTCCCCGGCGGGCCCTACCTCGTCGTCGGGCTCGCGCGCTCGGGTGTCGCCGCGCTGCGGACGCTGCGCGCGCTGGGCGAGGAGGCGTCGGGGTCGACGCCGCCACGCCGCCGGTCGACCTGCCGGGCGTGCACCTGGGCACCGACGGCGTCGCGCTGCTCGACCGGGCGCGCGCTGTGGTCAAGTCGCCCGGGCGTGCCCGCCGAGGCGCCGGTGATCGCCGCGGCGCGCAGCGCGGCATGCCGGTGCTCGGCGAGCTCGAGCTCGCCTGGCGCTGCTGGACAACGCGTTCGTCGCGGTCACCGGGACCAACGGCAAGACGACGACGACCGAGCTCGTCGGCCACGTCCACCGCGAGGCGGGCGTGCCGGTCGCGGTCGCCGGCAACGTGGGCACGCCGGTCAGCTCGCTGGTGGGCGCGGTCGCCGCCAGGCGCGGTGGTCGTCTGCGAGGCGTCCTCGTTCCAGCTCGAGGACACCCGTCGCGTTCGCGCCCGAGGCCGCGGTGCTGCTCAACCTCGAGCCCGACCACCTCGACCGCCACGGCACGTTCGAGCGCTACCGCGCGGCCAAGCTCCAGGCGTTCGCGCGCCAGGGCCCCGACGACGTCGCGGTCTCGGAGCTCGAGGTGCCCGGGCGCGGCCGGCGCGTCGCGCCGGCGGACGTCGAGGGCTGGGAGATCGGGCTGCGCGGCGCCCACAACCGCCGCAACGCCGCCTTCGCGGCGGCGGTCTGCCTGGCCCGCGGCCTGCCCGAGGAGGCGGTGCGCGCCGGCCTGCGCACGTTCCGCGGCGTCGAGCACCGCCTCGAGGAGGTCGGCCGCCGCGACGGCGTCCTCTACGTCAACGACTCCAAGGCGACGAACGTCGCCTCGACGCTCGTCGCGCTCGCCGCGTTCGACGCGCCCGTGCACCTGATCCTCGGGGGGCGCGGCAAGGACCAGGACTTCGCGCCGCTGCGCGGACCGGTGGCAGAGCGCTGCGCGAGCGTCTACCTGATCGGCGAGGACGGCGCGCGATCGGCCGGACGCTCGGGCGCCGGGGAGTGGCGCGGCGACCTCGAGCGGGCCGTCGCGGCGGCGCGCGCCGCCGCGCGGCCGGGCGACGTGGTGCTGCTGTCGCCGGCCTGCGCGAGCTTCGACCAGTTCACGGACTTCGAGGCGCGCGGGCGGCGCTTCAAGGAGCTGGTGGCCTGAGGGCGAACCTGAGGCCTGATGGCCAAGCGCGCCGCCGCCGCCAGGAAGCGCACGCCTCGCTTCCAAGCCGCTCGAGCACCAGATCCTGCTGACGGCGACGCTGTGCCTGCTCGCCGCCGGCGCGGTGATGGTCTACAGCGCGTCCTCGGCGCGGACGCTGCTGCAGGGCCACGGCGACGGGACCACCTACCTGGTGCGCTACCTGATCTACGGCGCGCTGGGGCTGGGCGTGATGCACGTGCTCTCGCGCCGCGGGCTCGACTCGGTCCTGCGTCTCACGGGCCCGCTGCTGGCGCTCGCGTTCGCGCGCCTCGTGGCGGTCAAGCTCCCGGGCATCGGGGTCGAGGTCAACGGCGCGCGGCGCTGGATCGGCGCCGGGCCGCTGCAGTTCCAGCCCTCGGAGCTGGCCAAGCTCGCGCTGGTGCTGTACGCCGTGCGGTTCCTGGCCGAGAAGCCCCGGCGCGTCCGCGAGCCGCGGCTGCTCGTGCCGCTGCTCGGCGTCGTGGGCGTGGCATGCCTGCTGGTCGTCTCGCAGCCCGACCTCGGCACCGCGCTGGTCGTCGCCTTCACGGTCGGATGCCTGCTGATCGTCGCCGGGATGCCGATCCGCTATCTCCTCGGGGCCTTCGCAATCGGGGTGCTCCTGGTCGTGATGCTCGCGCTCCTCGAGCCCTACCGCCGCGCGCGGCTGACCTCGTTCCTGGACCCCTGGGCCCACGCGAGCACCTCGGGCTTCCAGTCGGTGCAGGGCCAGATCGCCCTCGGCTCGGGCGGGCTGACCGGCGTCGGGCTGGGGCAGTCGGTGCAGAAGATCTTCTACCTGCCCGAGGCCCACACGGACTTCATCCTCGCCGTGGTCGGCGAGGAGCTGGGCGTCGTCGGGGTCGGTGCGCTGCTGTTCCTCTACGGCCTGATCGCCTACGCCGGGCTGCGCGTCGCCCAGCGCGCGCGGGGCGCCTACGCACAGCTGCTGGCGGCCGGCGTGACCTCGCTGATCCTCTGCCAGGCGATGCTCAACGTCTTCGCGGTGCTCGGCCTCGCGCCGCTGACCGGCGTGCCGCTGCCGTTCATCTCCTACGGGTCGTCGAACCTGCTCGTGCTGCTCGCCGGCATGGGCCTGCTGCTCAACGTGGCCGACGGGGGCAGGGTGAGCCTGCGCGTCGTGGAAGGATCGCGGGATGCGCGTGGTGATCGCAGCCGGGGGCACGGCGGGGCACGTGGTGCCCGCGCTGGCGGTCGCCGACGCGCTGCGGGCTGAGGGCGCCGACGTCGTCTTCGTGGGCGGCGAGCGCGCCGAGCGCACGCTCGTCCCCGCGGCCGGCTACGCCTTCGAGGCGATCTCGGTCGAGGGGCTCTCGCGCACCAACCCGCTGCGTGCCGTGCGGGCGGCGCTGCGGGCGGTGCTCGCGGTCGGCCGCAGCGCCGGGCTGCTGCGGAGGCTGCGGCCGGCGGCGGTCCTGGGGGGAGGCGGCTACGTCGCCGGGCCGGTCGGCCTGGCGGCGGTCCTGCTGCGCATCCCGCTCGTGCTCACCGAGGCCGACAGCCACCTCGGGCTCGCCAACCGGCTGCTCGCCCCGTTCGCCCGGCGCGTGTGCCTGGCCTTCCCGGTCGCCGGCCGCGAGGGCGGCCGCTACCGGGTGACGGGACGGCCCGTGCCGCCACCGTTCGCCGATCGTGCGGCGGCGCGGGCGCGCTTCGGGATCGGCCCGGACGAGACGTGCGTGCTCGTCTTCGGCGGCTCGCTGGGGGCGCGGCGCATCAACGAGGCGGCCGTCGACGCCTTCCGCAGCGCGCCGTTCCACGTCCTGCACGCATCGGGCGAGCGCGACCACGACGCGCTCGCCGCCCGTCTGGGCGGACCGGTTCCCGGCCACTACGACCTGCGGCCCTACATCAGCCCGTTCGGCCCGGCGCTGGCGGCATGCGACCTGGTGGTCGCCCGCGCCGGCGGATCGATCTTCGAGGTCTGCGCGCACGGGCGGCCGGCGATCCTCGTCCCCTACCCGCACGCCACGGCCGACCACCAGGCGGCGAACGCGCGGTGGATGGCCGAGGGGGGCGCCGCGGTCGTCGTCCTCGACGCCGAGCTGACCTCGGAACGGCTCGCGCACGAGGTCGCCTCGCTGCTGGCCGACCCGCGGCGGCTGCGGGCCATGGCCGCGGCGTCGGCGGCGCTGGCGCGGCCGGACGCCGCGGCCGCCGTCGCCGCCGAGCTGACCCACTGAGAACCGGCGCATCGCCGCTCGGAGTCGGGTTCAATCCCGGCCAGGCAGGACTGCTCATCGCTCGAACCTCGGGAGGGTTCTTCAGACATGCAGGGATCGAACCTCCGGCGCCGGCTGGCCCTGACGGGCCTGCTCGCCGTCGTGCTCGCCGCCATGCCCGCGGCCGGCGCCCTCGCCGCCGCGCCCGGCCCCGGCTGCGCCGGCGTCGCCTTCACCGACCCGTCCGGCGACGCCCAGGACCCGTTCCTCGGCTCGGCCGCCCCGTTCCCGGGACTGGAAAGCCTCGACCTCACGAAGGCATGGGTCCGCTCGGACGGGCTCACCGCCTCGGTCTTCCTCCAGGTCGCGAACCTCAGCGGCTCGGTGCCGACCGACGCCGAGGCCGCCGGCTGGTACTTCAACTACCGCGACCTCGACGGCAACCCCCGCTTCGTGTCGGCGTCGCTCGAGGCCGGCAGCTCGGCGTACACGTTCAGCTACGGCACCTACGACGCCAACCTCGGCTACCAGACCGCCGGGGCGACGACGGGCGAGGCGTTCCCGGGGGCCGACGGCGTCCTGCGCATCGACCTGCCCGACGTCTATCCCGGCGACGTGCTCGACGACGCCTACGCCCAGACCCAGGACTACATCGGCGCCCCACAGGGCCTGATCGGCGTGGTCAGCGAGGTCGACGCCGCGCCCGACGGCGGCTCGCACACCGCGGGCACCGGCGCGACGGTCACGACCTGCGAGAGCGAGACGACCGTCTGACGCGACGCTGCGTCTAGGGTGCCGGGCCGTGACCGGCTCGGCACCCTGGAGCGGCCGTCGCCTGCACCTCGTCGGCATCGCCGGGGCGGGGATGAGCGCCTATGCGCTCGCCGCCCGGGCGCTGGGCGCGACGGTGACCGGCTCCGATCGGGCCGAGTCGCCCTACCTCGGACCGGTGCGGGCCGCCGGGATCGAGGTCGCGATCGGGCACGCGGCCGGCAACGTGCCCGAGGGCTCCGGCGTCGAGGTCGTCCACTCGACCGCGATCGCGGCGGACAACCCCGAGCGAGTCGCCGCCCGCGAGCGCGGGCTGCCCGACCATCCGCGCGCCACGCTGCTCGGCGAGCTGACGGGGCTGCGACGGGTGATCGCGGTCGCGGGTGCGCACGGCAAGACGACCACGAGCTCGATGATCGCCCACGCGCTGCTGGCGTGCGGCGCCGATCCCGGCTACCTGATCGGCGGCGAGCTCACGACGACCGGCACCAACGCCGCATGGGGGACGGGGCGGTGGCTGGTCGTCGAGGCCGACGAGTCGGACCGCTCGATGCTCGCGCTCGACGTCGACGTGGCGGTCCTCACGAACGTCGAGCTCGACCACGTCGACCAGTACGCGTCGCTCGCCGAGCTGACCGATGCCTACCGCCAGTTCCTCGCCGGCGCGCCCGCGCGGGTCGTGGCCCCGGAGCTCGAGCCGCTCGCGACGGGGGAGGGCACCGTGGCGACCTTCGCGCCCGACGGGCTCGTGCTCGACGAGGGCGGGTCGCGCTTTGCCGTGGAGGGCGTCGAGGTCCGCCTTGCGGTGCCCGGTGAGCACAACGCCCGCAACGCGGCCGCGGCGCTGGTCGCCTGTCGGCTGGCCGGTGCCGATCCGCAGCGGGCCGCCGCCGCGCTCGCCGACTTCCGCGGCGCCGGGCGCCGATTCCAGACGCTCGGCACCACGGGCGCGGGCGCGCGGGTGATCGACGACTACGCCCACCACCCGACGGAGCTGCGGGCGACGATCGCGGCGGCCCGCACGCTCGGCGCGCGCCGCGTGGTCGCCGCCTTCCAGCCGCACCTCTACTCGCGGACGGCTCACCTGGCGCGGGAGTTCGGCGCGGCGCTGGCGCTGGCCGATGTCGCCTGCGTGCTCGGCGTCTACCCGGCACGCGAGCGGGCCGAGGACTTCCCCGGCGTGAGCGGCCTGCTGGTCGCCGAGGCCGCCGCCGACAACGCGGGCGGGCGCGAGGTGCTGTGGCTGCCGGGCTTCGACGAGGCCGAGCGGGCCCTGCGCGACCGGCTGCGCGCAGGGGACATCTGCCTCGTGCTCGGCGCGGGCGACGTCGACGCGCTCGGCCGCCGGCTGCTCGCGGGCTGAGCGGTCGGGGGCGCGCACTGGACGGATGTGCGATGGACGCCTGCCCGCGACGGGCGGAGAGTGCCGGCAGGTGAGAGGTCACCGCTTGCGGCGGACGTCGGCGCGCCCTCGGGCAGGTGTCCGGGGGCGCCGCGCCGGCCGTCAGGCGGCGGAGCCGCCCGTCGGCCATCGCACGCCGACGAGCACCGGCTCCGGCACCAGCTCGACCCCGCACGTGCGGCGGACCGCGTCCGCGATCTGGGCCGCCAGCGCCAGCAGCTCGGCGGTGGTCCCGGTGCCGCGGTTGGTCAGCGCCAGCGCATGCTTGGTCGAGATCGCGATGCCGTCGGGGCGCCCGTCGCCGCGGCCGAAGCCCGCGCGCTGGATCAGCCAGGCGGCCGAGGTCTTCACGCGGCCGCCGGGCTCGGCCCATCCGGGGGGAGCGTCGTCGCCGGCGCGCTCGGCGAGATCCGCGAAGCGCTCGGCGCTGAGCACCGGGTTGGTGAAGAACGAGCCCGCGCTGACCGTGTCGGGGTCGGCGGCGTCGAGCACCATGCCCTTGGCCCGGCGCAGCGCCAGCACGGCCTCGCGGACGGCGGCTGCCGGCGCGCGGCCGCCGACGTCGACGCCGAGCGCGGCGGCCAGCTCCGCGTAGCGCACCGGCCGCGAGGACGAGGTCCGCGGCAGCTCGTAGGAGACCCGCAGGACCACCCAGCGGCCGGGCTCGCGCTTGAACGCGCTCGACCGGTAGGAGAACGCGCAGCGCTCCGGCGGCAGGTCCTCGACCCGCCCGGACACGCGATCGAGGACGCGCACGCCGACGATCGTCTCGGCCACCTCCTGGCCGTAGGCACCGACGTTCTGGATCGGTGTCGCGCCGACCGACCCCGGGATCCCCGAAAGGCACTCCGCGCCGACCCGGTCGTGCTCGACGCAGCGTGCGAGGAAGGCGTCCCACGGCTCGCCGGCCGCCACGTGCAGGACGTCGCCGTCGCTGTCGACGCCGGTCGTGCGGACGCAGACGACGGTGCCGGGGAACCCCTCGTCGGCCACCACGAGGTTGCTGCCGCCACCGAGGACCAGCAGCGGATCGCCGGCGCCGTCGGCCTCGCGCACCAGCGCGATCAGCTCGTCCTCGGTGTGCGCGGAGACGAGGCGCCGTGGAGGGCCGCCCAGGCGCAGGGTCGTGAGCTCGCTGAGCGGCCGCGGCACGCCGGTGACGTTAGTGGCGGCCGGGGCGGCAGGACGCGTGGCGGCGGCGTCGAACACCGAGCCGATGCGCCCGTTCGGGGCCAACCTGACGCACGTCGCCCTGCCGCGGCCCCGCCTCCCGTCGCCGCGGATGGCCGCCGGGGCGCTGCTGGCCGCCGCCACGCTCGCCGGGGCGGGCATGTGGGTGCGCGACTCCTCGCTCGTGGCCGTCCGTGACGTCGAGGTGCGCGGGCTCAGCGGGCCGCAGGCCGGGCAGATCCGCAGCGCGCTGGCGGCCGCGACCGATGGCATGACGACGCTCCACGTCGACGCCGGCCAGCTTCAGGAGGCGGTCCGCCGCTACCCGGCCGTCGAGAGCATCGATGTCGGCCGCCATCTGCCGCACAAGCTGGTCATCACCGTCACCGAGCGCCGGCCGGTCGGCGCGCTCGCGCTCGGGACCAGCAGGGTGGCCGTGGCCGGCGACGGCACGCTCCTCGCCGGCGTCCCCACCGCGGGTCTGCCCGTGGTGCCGGTGGGCGCCCCGCCCGGCGGGCGCCGACTGGTCGAGAAGCGCCCCCTGCGGCTCGTCGCCCTGCTCGCCGCCGCCCCCGCGCCGCTGCGCGCGCACGTGCAACGGGTCAGCCTGACCTCGCACGGGCTCACCGCCCGCCTCGACCGCGGCCCGGCGCTGTACTTCGGGCCCGGCAGTCGCCTGCGCGCGAAGTGGGCCGCCGTCACGCGCGTCCTCGCCGACCCCTACGCCCGGGGTGCGACCTACCTCGACCTGCGCGTCCCCGAGCGTCCCGCGGCGGGAGGGCTCGAGCCGGCCGCGGCGCCGGGCGCGCCACCGCCCGCCGCGGCCCCCGCGACCGCCAACCCTCAACCCGGGGTGCAGGCCAACCAGTAGGGCAAACCTCCTGCACGACTCGAGGGTTCGCGAATCTGCAACGTCGATTGCGGCCTAGACTTCGACGCCGCGGGCGCCTACGGTGCGTTCGCGTGGCGCGTGGCCACGTGCCCGAAAACTCTCAACGCTAACTCGAGGCTCGGACGAAACCACATGGAGAGCGGCGGCAGCTATCTCGCGGTCATCAAGGTCGTCGGTGTCGGCGGCGGCGGGACCAACGCGGTCAACCGCATGGTCGACGCCGGGCTGCGCGGCGTCGAGTTCATCGCGGCGAACACCGACGCCCAGGCGCTGCAGATGTGCGACGCCGACATCAAGCTGAACATCGGCCACGAGGTCACCCAGGGACTGGGCGCCGGGGCCAACCCGGACGTGGGGTTCGCCAGCGCCGCCGAGTCCCGGGACGACATCAAGGAGGCGCTCAAGGGCGCCGACATGGTCTTCGTCACGGCGGGCGAGGGCGGCGGCACCGGCACCGGCGCCGCTCCCGTCATCGCCGAGATCGCCAAGAACGAGATCGGCGCGCTGACGGTCGGGGTGGTGACCAAGCCGTTCGAGTTCGAGGGCACCCAGCGCACGCGCCAGGCCGAGGAGGGCATCTCGCGCCTGCGCGACGTCGTCGACACGCTGATCGTCATCCCCAACGAGAAGCTGCTGGCGATCGTCGAGCGACGCACCTCGATCCTCGACGCGTTCCGCCAGGCCGACGACGTCCTGCGCCAGGGCGTGCAGGGCATCACCGACCTCATCACGATCCCCGGGCTGATCAACCTGGACTTCGCCGACGTCCGGACGATCATGACCGACGCCGGCTCGGCGCTGATGGGCATCGGCAACGGGTCGGGCGAGGACCGGGCCGCCGAGGCCGCCCGCAACGCGATCTCCAGCCCGCTGCTCGAGGAGAGCGTCGAAGGCGCCACCGGGATCCTGCTCAACATCACCGGTGGCCGCGAGCTCGGCCTGTTCGAGGTCAACGAGGCGGCCGAGATCGTCCAGGGCGCGGCGGACTCCAGCGCCAACATCATCTTCGGCGCCGTCCTCGACGAGTCGGTCGGCGACGACGTTCGCGTGACCGTCATCGCGACCGGCTTCGATCACGGCCGTGCGCGCCCGCGCACGGCCCGCGACGACGTTCGCGGTTCCGCCCGCGACCGCGGCCCTCGCATCGACGAGCGCCAGCGCAGCTCGCTCGAGATCCCCGACGACGAGATCGACATCCCGCCGTTCCTGCGGTAGCGCCGACCTGTCAGCGCAGGCCGCCGCGCGCGAAGGCCTGCGCCACGCCGGTGAGGAGGTCGCGGAACTCGACCGAGACGGCCAGCCGTGCCGCTCGCCCCGAGCGCAGCAGGCGCTGCCCGGAGCGGGTCAGGGGGATGCGCGCGGCGGTGGAGCCGGCCGCGAACGCAGCCACGGTCGCGTGGCCGATCAGGCCGTGCCCCCGGGCGCGCACGCGGACCACCGCGAGGCCCGGGTCCGACGTCGCCAGTCGCACGAGGACGCCGCGCACGCGCCACGCGTAGCGCGTGTGCTGCACGGGCACGGCGGCACGCACGCGCGGCGCCGGCTGCGGCCCGCCGAAGCCGGCGGCGGGGGTGAGGTCGGGCCCGAGCGCGGCCACCGCCGACCAGCCGCGGCTGCGGCCCGTGCCCTCGCCGGTGGGCAGCACGAGCGACACGCCGCCGATCGCCAGCCACGAGCCGTCGGCGCGCTCGAGCAGCCCGCCGAAGCGGAACGCGGACTGGCCCAACGGCGGGATCCCGCGCGGCGTGAGTCGCCAGAAGATGCTGGCGTCTCCGCCGCCGAAGCCGAGCGTCACGAGGCGTCCCTGCACCCCGAAGGCGGGATCGGGGCGCCCGTCGGACAGGGTGCGGTGGACGATCAGGTCGCCGGCGGTGACCGACAGGCGGGGACCGTGGGAAACGCCGGCCGCCACGTACGTCGAGCCGTCCGGGCCGGCCAGCAGCTGGCCGGACGGGGACTGCGCGCCGCCCACGTCGACGGTGCCGAAGGCGTGGTCGACGTGGCCCGCGGGGTCGATCCGCACGAGTCGGCCGCCGCCGAGCACGACCACCGACCCGTCGGTGCGTGCGAGCGCCGTGAAGCCGTAGGGCAGCCCCTCGGCCGCCGCCGCGGCGCCGCCGTCGAAGCGTGGGTCGAGGTCGCCCGCGCGCGTCAGCCTCGCGACCAGAGGCGCGCCCCGGTCGGGGCCGTGGCCCAGGACGACGATCCCGCCGCCGGGGAGGACGTCGGCCTGGTAGCCGCCGGTCTGCAGCCCGGCGGCTACCGGGAGCTCCACCCGTCCCGATCGCCCGAACCCCTGATCGGACGAGCCGTCGGCGCGCAGCCTGGCCACCACCCAGCGGAAGCTCGCCGGCGGGTTCGGGTCGTGCTCGACGGCCGGCGAGATGCTGCCGGTGTTGCCGGTCAGCACGATCCCGCCGTCGGGATCGAGGGCGATCGGCCGGCAGTCGCCGCAGGAGCCCTGCAGCCCCGTGTCGACGACGCCCCCGGTGCCGAAGGAGGCGTCGAGGGTCCCGTCGGGGTCCAGGCGCACGAGCTCGAGTGACTGGAGCTGGTACTTCGAGGCCGCCGGCCCACTCCCGGCGATCACGAGCCGGCCATCGGGACCCCGGAGCACCGCCTTTGCGGAGAAGGCGACCGGCAGCGCGACGGCGGCGATGCCGTTGCCGCCGGAGGACCGGTCGACAGAGCCGTCCGCGCGCAGGCGGACCAGTCCGAGCGTGGCGGGCCCCGGGGAGCGGATGAGCAGGGCGCCCCCGCCGGGAAGCGCCACGCCCAGCGCGGCGCCGCCCTCGTCGACGGTGTTCGCCGGGCGCTCCCCGACGGGGATCGCGACGCGGCCCGGTGCGGCGATCGGTGCGGGCGCGGCGAGCGCGGGAGCGGCGAGGGCCACGGCGAGCAGGAGGGCGCCGGGGGCGATGGCGAGCCTCATACCCGGAGAACGAGCATCGTCTCCGGTGGTTGCGCAACGACGCTCTGCCGGCGCGAAGATCCTCAAAAGTGGGGATTGTCGTGCGACGGGCATACAGCCGATGATCCTCCTGTGACCCCAAAGCTCACCGCCAAGGACCTGGCCGAGCACCTCTCGCAGCTCGAGCAGTCGACCGTCGAGGAGCTGGACGAGCTCCTGACCGATCTTCTGGTCCTGGTCTATCCGACCAAGACCACCCAGGACAGCTGAGCCCGTCGCGCGGTAGCCTCCGCGCCCGTGGTCGCCGACGCCCCCACGACCCTGCGCCGGACCCCGCTGCACGAGCGGCACGTCCAGGCGGGGGCGAAGCTCGTGCCCTTCGCGGGGTGGGAGATGCCCGTCCAGTACGACGGCGTCGGGGCCGAGCACCTGCGGGTCCGCGACGCCGCCGGCGTCTTCGACGTCTCGCACATGGGCCAGATCGAGACGAGCGGCCCGGGGGCCGAGGACCTGCTCCAGCGGCTGCTCTCCAACGACATCGCGGCGATCCCGGTCGGCGGCGCGCAGTACAGCGTGCTCTGCCGCGAGGACGGCGGCGTGCTCGACGACCTCTTCACGTACCGCCTCGGGCCCGAGCACTACCTGACGGTCACCAACGCGGCCAACCACGACAGAGACCTCGCCTGGTTCGGCGGCCACGCGGCGGGCGCCGACGCCGTCGTCGAGGACGCTCACGAGCGCTACGCGATGCTCGCGGTGCAGGGCCCGCGCGCCCGGGAGGTCGTCCAGGCCCTGTCCGACGCGCCGCTGCCGGCGCGCATGACCTGCGAGCAGCGGACGATCGCCGGCTCGCGCATGCTCGTCTGCGGCACCGGCTACACCGGCGAGGACGGCGTCGAGCTCCTGCTCGACCCCGACGACGCGCCGCGCATCTGGGACGAGCTCGTCCGCAGGGGCGCCAGGCCGACCGGCCTCGCCGCGCGCGACACGCTCCGCCTGGAGGCCTGCTTCCACCTCTACGGCAACGACCTCGGCGAGGACCGCGGCCCGATCGAGGCCGGGCTCGGGTGGTGCTGCAAGGAGGACACCGGCTTCATCGGCGCCGATGCGGTGCGCGCCGTCCGCGAGGCGGGCCCGGCGGAGCGCCTCGTGCCGTTCCGTTTCACCGGCCCCGGGATCCCCCGCCAGGGCAACCCGGTCGTCGGCGGCGGCGTGGTGACCAGCGGCACGCTCTCCCCGTGCCTGGAGGTCGGGATCGGGATGGCCTACGTGCCCGCCGACCGGGCCGAGCCCGGCGCCGAGCTCGAGATCGACGTCCGCGGCAAGCGCCGTGGCGCCGTCGTTGCGACCAAGCCCCTGTACCGCAAGGAGACCGATGGCTGAGGCCAGCTACCCCGACGACCTGCTCTACCACGCCGAGCACGACTGGGCGAGGATCGACGGCGACGTCGCGACGTTCGGCATCACCTGGTTCGCCCAGGACGCGCTCGGCGACGTCGTCTTCTTCGATCCGCCCAGCGTCGGGTCCGTCGTCACCGAGGGCGAGTCCTACGCGGAGGTCGAGTCGGTCAAGGCCGTCAGCGACGTGATCGCCCCGATGTCGGGGGAGATCGTCGAGGTCAACGCGGCGCTCGGCGACGGGCCGGAGGCGATCAACTCCGACCCCTATGGTGATGGGTGGATGGTCAAGGTGAGGCTCTCGGACCCCTCCGAGAAGGACGCGCTGCTCGACGCGGCCGCCTACGCCTCGCAGCTGGACTGACAACCCCGCACCCACGTGTCGCGCTACACCGCCGTCACCTCCGACGACCTCAAGGCCATGCTCGGCGCCATCGGCGTCGGCTCGGTCGACGAGCTCTTCGAGCGCCAGATCCCGGGGTCCGTGCGGCTCTCGCGCCCGCTCGACCTGCCCGCCGGCATGCCCGAGCAGGACGTCTATGAGCACCTGCGGGAGCTCGCGGCGCGCAACGTCTCGGTCGAGGACGAGCTGTCGTTCCTCGGCGCCGGGATGTACGACCACTACGTCCCGGCGCTGATCGACATGCTGATGAGCCGGTCGGAGTTCCTGACGCCCTACACGCCTTACCAGCCCGAGGTCTCGCAGGGCAACCTCCAGGTCATGTTCGAGTACCAGACTGCGATCAGCGAGCTGACCGCCCTGCCGGTGTCGAACGCCTCGGTCTACGAGGGCCCCAGCGCCGTGGCGAGCGCCGGCTACCTCGCCCGCCTGGCCAACGGGCGGCCCCGGCTGGTCGCCTCGGCGGGCCTGCATCCGCACGCGCTCGAGACGCTGCGCACGTACGCGGCCGGGTTCGGCGCCGAGGTCGTCGAGGTCGCGCTGTGCGACGGCGCGACCGACGCCGACGCCTGGGCGGAGGCGATCGACGAGCGCACCGGCGCGGTCTTCGTGCAGCAGCCGAACGTGCTCGGCGCGGTCGAGGACGTCGGCGCCCTGTCGGCGATGGCGCGCGAGCGGGCGGGCGACGAGGTGGTCGTCGTCGGCTCCTACGACCCGATCCCGCTCGGGATCCTGCGCCCGCCCGGCGAGTGCGGCGTCGACGTGTGCGTGGGGGAGGGCCAGCCCTTGGGCAACCGCCTGGACTTCGGCGGGCCGTCGTTCGGGTTCTTCGCCGCCACCGAGGCCTACCTGCGGCGGATGCCCGGCCGCATCGCCGGCGAGACGCGCGACGCCGACGGGCGCCGCGGGTTCGTGCTCACGCTCCAGACCCGCGAGCAGCACATCCGCCGCGAGAAGGCGACGTCGAACATCTGCACCGCGCAGGCGCTCAACGCGCTCGGCGGCGTTGTCTACCTGGCGTGGCTCGGCCGTCGTGGGATCGTCGAGCTCGGCGAGCTGCTGCTGGCGCGCACGCATTACGCGCGCGAGACGCTGTGCGCGCTCGACGGGGTCGAGCCGCTGCACGCCCAGGCGGTGGTGCGCGAGTTCGCCGTCCGCCTCGACGCCGGCGGGCTCGACGGGGTCGAGCGCGTCGTCGCGCGCTGCCGCGCCGAGGGCGTCAACCCGGGCGTCGCGCTCGGGCGACTCGGGCTCGACGAGGACGGGCTGCTCGTGGCGATCACCGAGCAGCGCTCGCGCGCCGACATCGACCGCCTCGCCTCCGTGTTGGGCGCGGCGGTCGCCGCGGAGCGCCAGACCGCGGGGGCGCCGGCATGACCGACGCGCTCAACGAGAACGTCGCCCACGGCGACCCGGGCATCCAGGCGACCGCACCGCCGCACGATCGCGACCCCGTCGCCCAGACGCCGCAGCAGCGCGAGCCGGTGCTGACGATCTTCGAGAAGGGCGCTCCCGGGCGCCGCGCCTTCACCTGCCCCGAGCTCGACGTGCCCGAGGCCCCCGTCGAGGCGCTTCCCGAGCGCTTCCGCCGCGAGCATGGGCCGGCGCTTCCGGAGGTCTCCGAGCCCGAGCTCGTGCGCCACTACGTCCGGCTGTCCAAGCGCAACTTCGACCTCGACTCGGGCTTCTACCCGCTCGGCTCGTGCACGATGAAGCACAACCCGCGCCTGCACGAGCGCGTGGCGGCGCTGCCCGGCCACGCCCGGCTGCACCCGCTGCAGGACCCGGCGGGCGCCCAGGGCGCGCTCGAGCTGATGTGGAGCCTCGAGCGGGCGCTCGGCGAGGTCGCCGGCCTGCCGCACGTCTCGCTGCAGCCGAGCGCGGGCTCGCACGGCGAGCTGGCGGGCGTGCTGCTGGCGCGCGCCTACCACGACGACCGCGGCGAGCACGGCCGCACGAAGGTGCTCACCCCCGACACCGCGCACGGCACCAACCCGGCGACGGTGACGATGGCGGGGCTCGAGGTCGTCAAGGTCGGGACGAACCCCGACGGCGGCGTCGACCTCGACGACCTGCGCGCCAAGGCGGGCGACGACACGGCCTGCCTGATGCTGACCAACCCCAACACGCTGGGGATCTTCGACCCGAACATCGAGGAGATCGCCTCCATCGTCCACGGCGTCGGGGGGACGCTCTACTACGACGGGGCGAACCTCAACGCGATCATGGGCATCTCGCGCCCGGGCGACATGGGCTTCGACATCGTGCACTTCAACCTGCACAAGTCCTTCACCCAGCCCCACGGCGGCGGCGGCCCGGGATCGGGCCCGATCGCGGTCTCCGATCGGATCGAGCCGTTCCTGATGCGGCCGGTCATCCGCCGCGCCGAGGACGGCACGTTCGCCCTCGACGAGGACCGCCCGAAGTCGATCGGGCGCCTGCGCGGCTTCCAGGGCAACTACGGGACCTTCGTGCGCTCCTACGCCTACATCCGCTCGCTGGGTGCCGAGGGCCTTCGCGACGCGAGCGAGGTCGCGGTGCTCAACGCGAACTACCTGCTGGCGCGGTTGCGCCGGCTCGGCGTCGCCGATCTCCTGCCGCTCGCCTTCGGCGAGCTGTGCATGCACGAGTTCGTCCTCTCGGGCGCGCCGATGAAGCGCGAGCTGGGGATCAGGACGCTCGACCTCGCCAAGCGGCTGCTCGACCACGGCTTCCATCCGCCGACGGTCTACTTCCCGCTGCTGGTCGACGAGGCGCTGCTGGTCGAGCCGACCGAGACCGAGACGCGCGAGACCCTCGACGCGTTCGCCGAGGCGCTCGCGGCGATCCTCTCCGAGGCGGCCGACGACCCCGAGGTCGCCCGCAACGCGCCGTACACCACGCCGGTGCGCCGCCTCGACGAGGCCGCCGCCGCGAAGCGACCGGTCATCCGCCAGCCGGCGTAGGGGTCGTCCGGGCGCGGCGCGGGGCGCCGCAGCCTCCGCGCGGAGCGCGCGTCCCGCCGCGCTCCCGGCCCGCGCCCGGCATGGTGGCTGCACGAGGCCGGCGTCCGCCGCGTGCTCGACGCCGGCGAGTCCTGGTCGGTCGTGGGCCGCCGGCCCGCACACGGGCGCGCAAGCGCTCGAGGCGGCGCTCAGGCCGAGTGGCGCAAGCGCCAAAGGGCGTGATCGCCGGCCTCGGGCGGCGGGGCCTGGGCGGCCCGCTGGCCGGCGTTGCCCCGGGCGCAGACGAGCGTGAAGCCGGCCTGGAGCCAGTCGTTGACGGCGCTCGTGCCCAGCACGGCGGTGACGACGCGGGCTTCGCGCGGCCGGGTCAGGCGCAGGCCGACGAGCGCGAGCGAGCTCCAGGCGCCCACGCAGCGGGTGCACGAAAGCAGCTCGCCCACCGCGTAGCGCAGCCGGCGGCCCTTCGGGCGGCGCTCGCCGTCGGGGAGCTCCTCGACGAACGGCTCGCGCACCCAGGTCTCGACCTTCTCCTTGGCGATCAGCTTGGCCAGCGCGAAGGTGGCGACGCCGAGCGGCACGATCTCGGCGGGATGGACGGGCTCGTCGCCGCGATCGCGGGCCGCGAGCAGAACGCCTGCGGCCAGGGCTCCGTAGCCGGCGCTGAGCGCCGCGTAGTCCACCGGCTCGGTGGGCGTCTCGCGCACGGAGTCCACGCCGGACCGGTACCCGGCGCCGATGCGCCGTAATCTGCCGCGCCGTGGCCGTCATCTTCAGCGGGATCCAGCCGACGGGCTCCAAGCACCTGGGCAACTACATCGGCGCGGTCCGCCAGTACGTGACCGGCCAGGACCGGGGCGCCCCGGCGATCTACTGCATCGTCGACCTGCACGCGATCACCGTCGCCTACGACCCCGCCGAGCTGCGGCGCACCGTCTACGACACGACCGCGCTGCTGCTCGCCGCCGGTCTCGAACCCGACCGCTGCGTCCTCTTCCGCCAGAGCGACGTCCACGAGCACACCGAGCTGTGCTGGATGCTGGCCAGCGTCACCGCGACCGGCGAGCTCAACCGCATGCACCAGTTCCGCGACAAGTCCGTCGCGCAGCGCGAGCTGGTCAGCGCCGGGCTGCTGTTCTACCCGGTCCTCATGGCCGCCGACGTCCTCGCCTACCGCGCGCACGAGGTGCCGGTCGGCGAGGACCAGCGCGAGCACCTCGAGCTGATGCGCGACGTCGCGCGGCGCTTCAACTCGCGCTTCGGCGAGGAGGTCCTCGTCGTGCCCGAGCCGCGGATCCCCGACGTCGGCGCGCGGATCATGGACCTCCAGCGTCCCGACCGCAAGATGTCGACGACCGGCGGCAGCGAGGAGGGGACGGTCTACGTGCTCGACGAGCCGTCGGCGATCGAGAGGAAGATCCGGCGCGCGGTGACCGACGCCGAGGACCCGCCGCGGATCGTCCGGGCGGCGGACAAGCCCGGGGTCACCAACCTGATCGACGTCCTGGCCGTCGCGCGCGGCGCCGCGCCCGACGACGTCGTGGCGCAGATGGCGGACGCCCGCGGCTACGGCGACCTCAAGAAGGCCGCCGCCGAGGCCGTCGTCGAGATGCTCGCGCCGGTGCGCGAGCGCTACGCGCAGCTGCGCGCCGACGAGCACGCGCTCGAGGACGTCCTCGCCACGGGGGCCGCCAAGGCCCGGGAGATGGCGGCGGCGACGCTCGAGGACGTGCGCCGGGCGATGGGGCTCGGGCGTCCGCCGGGACGTTCTCTACGCTGACGGCGGTGCTGATCGCCGACCTCGACCTGGACCTGGAGGTCTTCTCCGGGCCGTTCGACCTGCTGCTGACGCTGGTCCTCAAGGAGGAGGTCGACCTCATGGAGGTCGAGCTCGCCGACGTGGTCGTCAGCTACCTCGACTTCCTCGAGTCGCGCGGCGAGCTGGACCTCGAGGTCGCGACCGAGTTCCTCGTGCTCATCGCCGCGCTGCTGGAGCTGAAGTCCCGGATGCTGCTGCCCCGCGAGGACGCCGAGCTCCTGGACCTCGAGCCCGGGCTGGCTGCCGAGGAGCTGCTGGCGCGGATGCTCGACGCCAAGCGCTACCGCGCCGCGGCGGACCACCTGGCGGGCAGGCTGGCCGGCGAGCACGGCGTCCGCTATCGCTCGGCCCCGCTGCCGGCGTGGCTGCGGCGCCGCACCGTCGAGGAGGCCGGCGAGGCCGTCTACGACCCCGCGCAGCTCGGGCGGGCGGTCGGCGGGCTGCTGCGCCACCCCCCGGAGCTGAGCCTCGGGCACCTCACGGTCCCGCGCGTGTCGGTCGCCGAGCGGCTCTCGCACCTGCGCGGGCTGCTGCGCCGCGGCGCATGCTCGTTCGACGATGCGGTCCGCGGCGCCGACCGCGTGACCGTCGCGGTCACGCTCTTCGCGCTGCTGGAGCTCTACAAGCAGGGCGAGGCGACCTGGACCCAGGCCCGCCCCTTCGGCGAGATCGAGATCGCCCCGTGCGCCGCGCGGCCCGCTGCGCGCGAGGCGGTGGCGTGATGAGCGAGCTGGCCCGGATCCTCGAGGCGCTGCTGTTCCTGTCGGCGGAGCCCGTCGCGGCGGCCGAGCTCGCCGAGGCGGCCGCCCACGGCGAGGACGAGGTCCGCGAAGCGCTCGAGGAGCTGCCGGGCCCGCGAGGGCGGCATCGCGCTCAAGGAGGTCGCCGGCGGCTTCACGCTGGCGACCGACCCGGTCGCCGAGGACGCCGCGCGCCGCCTGCTGGCCCGGCCGCGCACGCCGCCGCTGACGCCGGCCCAGGCCGAGACGCTGGCGATCGTCGCCTACCTCCAGCCCGTCTCGCGCCCGGAGATCACGCGCATCCGCGGCGTGAGCGCCGACTCGGCAGCCGGGACCCTGCTCGAGCGCGGCCTCGTCGAGGAGGCCGGCCGCTCGCAGTTCGGCGCGGTCCTCTACCGCACCACGCCGCTGTTCCTCAAGCTGTTCGGCCTCAACGCGCTCGGCGACCTGCCCGACGTCGCCGAGTGGGACCCCACCCCCGAGGAGGAGGCCGACCTCCGCGACCGCCTGCTGAAGGCGGGCGCGGCGCGCAACCCCGACACTCCGCCGGCCCAGGCGGACCTCGCCGACGCGACCGCCTGAGACGGGAGCCGCCCGACCCGGGCCCGCACGACGCGCTGCTAGGCGGCGCCGGCCAGCGCCTTCGCCGCGAGCTGGCCGCAGGCGGCGTCGATGTCGCGGCCGCGGGTGAGCCGGACCGAGGCGTTGAGGCCCCGCTCGACGAGCACGTCGCGGAAGGCGGTGATCGCCTCGGGGCCCGCGCCCTCGTAGGCCGAGCCGGTCGGGTTGTAGGGGATCAGGTTGACCTTGTACATCCGTGGATCGAGCAGGTCGGCGAGCGCGCGGGCCTGCTCGTGGCGGTCGTTGACGCCCGCCAGCATCACGTACTCCACGAACACCATCCGCCGCTTGCGCTCGTAGAAGCGGCGGCAGGCGTCGAGCACGTCGGCGAGCGGATAACGCTCGTTGACCGGCATGATGTGGGTGCGCAGCGCGTCGTCCGGTGCGTGCAGCGAAAGCGCCAGCCGGATCGGCATCGCCGACTCGGTCAGCCGGTCGATCCCGGGGATCCAGCCCACCGTCGAGATCGCCGTGCGGCGGTGCGTGATGCCCAGCGACGGCAGGCGCTCGCACGCGCCCAGGACGCTGTCGATGTTCATCATCGGCTCGCCCATGCCCATGAACACGCAGTGGTCGAGCTCGGAGAGGCGTCGCAGGTGCAGCGCCTGGTCGAGGATCTCGCTCGTCGTGAGGTTGCGGCCGAAGCGCATCGCGCCGGTCGCGCAGAACGTGCAGGTCAGCGGGCAGCCCGACTGCGAGCTGAGGCAGATCGAGCGCCTCCCGGCGGCTCCACGCGCGCCCTTCGGGCGCCGGTAGCGCATGAGCACCGCCTCGACCGGACGGTCGTCGCCGGTGGCGAACAGCGCCTTGACCGTCCCGTCGGCGGCGTGGGCCTCGTGGCGCAGCTCGAGGCTCGAGAGCCCGACCTCGGCGGTCAGCCGTTCGCGCAGCGCCGCCGGGAGGTTGGTCATCTCCTCGTAGGAGGCCGCCCCGCGCGCGACCCACTCCCACACCTGGCGGGCGCGGAAGGCCGGCTCGCCGGCCAGCGCGCGGTCGAGGAGGTCGAGGTCCACGAAGATGCAGGGTAGATGCGACTCGCGAAGTTCCTGGCCCACAGCGGCGTCGCCTCCCGCCGCGCGGCGGAGGTGCTGGTCGCCGACGGCCGCGTCACCGTGGCGGGCGCCGTCGTGCGCGACCCGGCGCGCGCGGTCGACGGCTCCGAGACGGTCGCCGTCGACGGGCGCCGCGTCGAGCCGCCCGGGGAGCGCGTGGCCTTCGCCGTCAACAAGCCGGCCGGCGTCGTCTCGACGGCCCGCGACACCCACGGCCGCCCCACGGTCGTCGGGCTGGTGGACTCCGAGCGGCGGCTCTACCCGGTCGGCCGGCTCGACGCGGACACCACCGGCCTGATCCTGCTCACCGACGACGGCGCGCTCGCCAACCGTCTCACCCACCCGCGCTACGAGGTCCCGCGCGTCTACCGGGCGCGCGTCGCCGACGGCCCGGTCTCCGAGCACGCGCTGCGGCGGCTGCGCGCCGGCGTTGAGCTCGACGACGGCCGCACGGCTCCGGCCGGGGCTCGCCAGCCCCGGCCGGGCGTGCTCGAGCTGACCCTGCGGGAGGGCCGCAAGCGGCAGGTGCGCCGGATGTGCGACGCCGTGGGCCATCCGGTCGTCGAGCTCGAGCGGATCGCGTTCGGGCCGCTGCGTCTGGGTCGCCTGCGCCCCGGCGAGGCGCGGCTGCTGGGCCCCGAGGAGATGTCCGCCCTCCGCGCGGCCGGGGCCCGCCGTGTCTAGGCGGCGCGGGAGCGCACCGCGCAGCCGGCGGCTTGTCGGCATGATCTGCGCCGATGCGGCTGCACGCGCTTCGCGGCGCGACCACGGTCGACCGCAACGACCCCCAGGCGATCCTCGGCGCGACCGAGTGGCTGCTGCGCGAGATCATGAAGCGCAACGAGCTGACGCCGGACGACGTGGTGAGCTGCATCTTCACCCTGACCGACGACCTCGACGCCGAGTTCCCGGCCGTGGCGGCGCGGGCGATCGGCTTCAGCACGGTGCCGCTGCTCTGCGCTCGCGAGATCCCCGTCCCCGGAGCGCTGCCCCGGGTCATCCGCATCCTCATGCACTACCACGCCCACGACGAGCACGAGCCCCGCCACATCTACCTCGGCGAGGCGCGCCGGCTCCGGCTGGACCTCGAGGGCGCCCAGTAGCATCAGGTCAACCGGAGGGGCCTTTCTGCCGATCTCCATAAGGTGTCTCCCGTTCGGTCGCTGCTACTCGCTGGCCTCGCCGCGCTCGTCGCGGCCGCCCCCGCCGGGGCGGCGACCGCGGGGCGGCCCGTCGAGGCCGGGAACGGCGTCAAGCAGTCGACGGCCGCGCTCAACGCCGCGTCGATCGGCCACCTGCCCCACCGCGTCCAGCCCACCGAGCACGAGGACGAGCCGCGGCCCAAGCGGCCGAGCCCCGACTCACCGCCGGCCGCGGACGGCCGCGCGCGGCTGCGGGCGGCCCCGCGGCTCGCCGCGGTGACCTCCGACACGAGCTTCGACGGCCCGACGTCACTCGACGGCCGCGCCTACCCGCCGGATTCCCAGGGCGACGCCGGTCCCAGCCAGTACATCGTCACCGTCAACGGGTGGTTCCGGTCCTACTCGAAGGCCACGGGGACGCCGGACGGCGCGCTGGACCTGAGCTCGGAGGACTTCTGGGCGAGCGTCATGACGCCGGTCGGCGGCGCCATCACCAGCAACTACACCTCCGATCCGCGCATCCGCTACGACCGCCTGAGCGGCCGCTGGTTCGCTGTGATGATCGACGTTCCCAATGGTGGCGACGTCACCAACCGGGTCATGGTGGCGGTCTCGAGCGGGGCGGTCATCACGAGCACGACCGACTGGACCTTCTACGAGTGGTCGGCGCCCGCGGGCGAGTTCGCCGACTACCCGACGCTCGGCGTGGACGCGAACGCGCTCTACATCGGCACCAATGAGTTCAGCGCCAGCACGGGCGTGTTCCGCAACACCAACGCCTACGTGGTGCAGAAGAGCTCGCTCACCGGCGGCGGCCCGATCCGGGTGACGGCGTTCTCCAACCTGCTCACCTCGGCCAGCGGCGCCGGCCCCTATACGCCGCAGGGCGTCGACAACCCGGACCCGTCGGCGACCGCCGGCTACTTCGTCGGCGTCGACAACAGGAGCTTCGGCCAGCTCGACATCCGCGAGGTCAGCGACCCGGGCGGCACGGCCCCGGCGTTGTCGGGCGACCTCGTCGTCTCCGTGCCGGCGACCAGCTATCCCGAGGACGTGCCGTTCCTGGGCAGGACCGGCAGCGTGACGCTCGACGCGCTCGACGACCGTCTCTTCGCCGCGCAGATCCGCGACGGCCACCTCTGGACCGCCCATGCCATCGGCGTCGACAGCACGGGGGCGGCCCCGGCTGCTGGTGACCCGAGTCCCGACCGCACCGCCTCGCGCTGGTACGAGATCTCGCTCTCGGGCACGCCCGCGCTGATGCAGAGCGGCACCGTGTACGACCCGTCGAGCACCAATCCGCGCTCGTACTGGATCCCGACCGTCGCGGTCAACGGCCAGGGCACGATGGCGATCGGCGGCAGCACCGCCGGGGCCGCAGCCCGCCCCGACGCCTGGTTCTCCAGCCGGCAGACGGGCGACTCCCCGGGCACGCTCGCGGCGCCGACGCGCTACACGAGCGCGACGGCCTCCTACGACCCGCGCGACGGGACGAACGCCTTCATCAACCGCTGGGGCGACTACTCGCGGACGAGCATCGACCCCGGCGACGACCAGACGCTGTGGACGATCCAGGAGTACGTCAGCGCCGACAACGTCTGGGGCGTCCGCGTGGCGAGGCTGCGCGCGCCGCCGCCGCTGGCGGCGACGGCCGCGAGCCCCGCAACGGTCGCCCCCGGCCGGGCGAGCGTCACGGTGAGCCTCTCGGGACCGTCCGGCGCCGGCTGGTTCGACCCCGGCAGCGGCTTCGCCAAGCGGCTCGCGGTCAGCACCGGGTGCGGCGCAACCGTCACCTCCGTGACCTACGACGGCCCCACGGGCCTGACCCTCGACCTGGACACCACCGGTGCCACCGGGGGCGACTGCAGCGTCACGGTCACCAACCCCGACGGCCAGTCGGCGACAGCGACCGGCGTGCTGGACGTCAACCGCGCGCCCGTCGCCGCGGCCGACCGCTACCTGGCCACCAAGGACACCCGGCTCGACGGGGCCAGCGTGCTCGCCAACGACGCCGATCCCGACGGCGACGCGCTGACCGCGGCCAAGGTCGCCGATCCGGCGCATGGCAGCCTCGCGCTCGCCGCCGACGGCACGTTCACCTACACGCCCGACGCCGGATACACCGGCGCCGACTCCTTCACCTACCAGGCCAGCGACGGCGCCCTCCGGTCGGCCACCACCACCGCCGACATCACGGTCCGCGACCCGTCGCTGAACGGGACCCCGTCGGCCGTCGACGACTCCTACGCCGTGCCCCACGCCGGGACGCTCGACGCCACGACCTCGATCCTGGCCAACGACACCGACCCCGACAACGACCCGCTGACGGTCGTCAACGCCAGCACGCCCGCGCGCGGCACGCTCACGCTCGCCGCCGACGGCACGTTCACCTACGTCGCCGACGCGGGCTTCACCGGCGGCACCGACTCGTTCACCTACGAGGCGTCCGACGGCCTGGCGAGCTCGAGCCCGGCGACCGTCACGATCAGCGCGCCGTCCAACACGGCCCCGGTCGCCAACGACGACTCCTACGCGGTGCCCTCCTCGGGCACGCTCGACGCCGGCACCGTGCAGGCCAACGACGCCGACGCCGAGAGCGACCCGCTCACCTCGGCCGTCGCGACCGGCGCGGCGCACGGCGCCGTGACGATGGCGGCCGGCGGGACGTTCCACTACCAGGCCGAGAGCGGGTTCTCCGGAACCGACTCCTTCACCTACACCGACAGCGACGGCCGGGAGTCCTCCGCGCCCGCCGCCGTGACGCTCGACGTCGCGTCCCCGCCGGCGACCGGTAGCGGTGGCGGCGGTGGCGGCGGCGGCACCGCGGGCACGCAGACCGTGCCGCCCTCGGCCATCACCGCGCCCCCCGGCCCGGTCGGGCCCGCGGCCCCGCAGTGGCCGGTCGCCCAGCCGACGACCCCGGTGGTCGCTGCGCCCGCCTTCGCCAAGATCCGCGTGCGGCGGGCACAGGTCCACAAGGGCCGGCTCGACGTCCTCGCCCAGAGCAGCTCGCGGGCCAGCGGGGCGCTCGAGGCGTCGTACCGGTCCTCCGGCCGGACGCTGCGCTTCACGGTCGACCTCGCCGCTGCCCGGGCGGCCGGGCGCGGCCCGCGAGCGCGCGCCGCCGAGCGTGCGATCCGCATCGACCGCCGGCTCCCGGGCGCGCTCGGTCGCAAGTCGACGGGCATCCTCGAGCTGACCTACCCGGGCACGGGCCGCGTGCTCGGCGAGAGCGTGCGCCTGCGCGTCGCGTCGGGCAAGGCGCTGCTCGTGCGGAGGGAGGCGCGGATCGACTCGGCCGGGCGGCTGCGCGTCTCGGGCACGATCAGCCCGCGAGCCCGCGGGGTCGTCCGCATCCGGATGGGCTATCCGAGCGGCGGCGGGAAGATCTCGTCCATGGACTTCCGCGCCCGTATCCGCAACGGCCGCTGGTCGCTCACGGCGGCGCTGCCGCCCACCGCCGCGGCCGCCGGCGGCCAGCTCTCGATCCAGTACACGGGCTATGAGCGGCGGCGCATCCGGGGCGAGCAGACGACCAAGCAGGTCCGGCCCTGAGCGCCGCCCCGGCGCCTACGATGTGCGCGTGGCGATCGAGTTCTCCGCGCGCGTGTCGCGCCTGCCCGACTACCCGGTCGCCGGCGGCTACGCGCTGCCCGACGACGTCGCGCTGCTGGCCTCCAACGAGTCGCCGTGGGGCCCCGTGCCGGCGGCGGTCGAGGCCGCGGCCCGCGCGGCGGCGACCGCCAACCGCTACCCCGACCCGTCCTACGCGGCACTGCGCGGCGCGCTGAGCGACCGCTACGGGGTGCCCGCGCAGCGGATCGCGGTCGGCAACGGCTCGGTGGAGATCCTGCTGGCCGCCGGCGAGGCGCTGCTCGAGCCCGGCGCCGAGCTCGTCTACGCATGGCCCTCGTTCTCGGTCTACCCGCACCTGCCGGCGGCGTCGGGCGCGACCGCGATCGCCGTGGCGCTCGACGACCGCCACCGACACGACCTCGACGCGATGGCGCGCGAGATCACGGTCGCGACGCGCCTGGTGATCGTCTGCAACCCGAACAACCCGACCAGCACGGCGCTGCCGCTGGCCGACGTCGCGGCCTTCGCCGAGCGGGTGCCGCCCCACGTGGCGGTGATCCTCGACGAGGCCTACTGCGAGTTCAACCTCCTCGAGGACCCCGACGCGTCGATCGAGCTGCTCGACCACCACCCGAACCTCGTCCTGCTGCGCACGTTCTCGAAGGCCTACGGCCTCGCGGCCCTGCGGGTCGGCTACGCGCTGTGCGGCAGCGAGTCGTTCGTGCGCGCCGTCCACCAGGTGCGCCAGCCCTTCGTCGTCAACGGCCCGGCGCAAGCGGCGGCGGTCGAGTCGCTGCGCCACGGCGACGCGGTCGCCGAGCGCGTGGAGCGGACGGTGGCCGGCCGCATCCAGCTCGAGGAGGGGCTCGGGCGCCTCGGGATCGAGCCCGCCGCCTCGCAGGCCAACTTCTGCTGGCTCGACCTGCCCGCGGACACCGAGGAGGCCGTGATCGTGGCCGGGCTGTCGGAGCGGGGCGTCCTCGTCCGGTCCGGGAGCGCGCTCGGGCGCGAGGGCGCGCTGCGGGTCACGTACGGCACGGGCGAGCAGAACGACCGCTTCCTCGCCGCCCTCGGTGAACTGATCGCCTGATGCCCAGGATCGCACCGCTGGTCGCCGCAATCGGCGTCGCTGGGCTCTGCGCTCCCGTCGCCCGCGCGGACACGGCGCGGCCCTGCCCGGGCGAGCGCGGCTTCGTCTGCTCGTCGGTCACCGTCCCGCTGGACCGCACGGGAGCGGTCCCGGGGACGATCCGCATCCGCTTCGCGGCGCAGGACCGACTTCGTCGCGGCAAGGTCCTCATCGCCCTCACGGGCGGGCCGGGGCAGGACGGCATCCCGTTCGGGCCATCGTTCGCGGCCGACCTGAGCCCGGCGCTGCACGACCACCGGCTCGTCGTCGTCGACCAGCGCGGCACCGGGCGCTCCAGCGCCCTCAGCTGCCCTGAGCTCCAGGGCCTGACCTCGCTCCAGCAGGTCTTCCCCGAGGACGTCGCCGGCTGCGCCCGCCGGCTGGGCGCGCGCCGCAACGCCTTCGCGTCGATAGACAGCGCCGACGACCTCGAGGTCATCCGCCGCGCGCTCAAGGTCGACCGGCTGGCGCTCTACGGCGTCTCCTACGGCACCTGGGTGGCCCAGCAGTACGCCCGCCGCTACCCCGAGCACGTCGAGCGGCTCGTGCTCGACTCGGTCGTGGCGCCCGGCGGCGACCCCTGGGACCTGGGGACGATCCACGCGATGCCGCGGGTGCTGCGGGAGCTCTGCACCCACGACGCCTGTCGGCGGATCACCGCCGACCCGGCCGCGGACCTCGCCGCCGTCGTCGCGCGCATGCGCGCGTCGGGCCCGCTCCGGGGGAGGGTCCGCGACGTGCACGGCGACCTGCGCACCGTCACGATGACCGAGTACGACCTGCTCGGGACGCTCGTCTCCAGCGACCTCAACCCGTGGCTCCAGGCCCGGCTGCCGGCCGCGCTGGCCGCCGTGCGCGAGGGCGACCTCGTGCCGCTGCTGCGCCTGCGGCGCGACGGCGCCGGCCCGCCGCTCGGCCTGGCCGACCTCAGCTTCGGCGTCTTCGCCGCCACGACGTGCGTCGATCAGGACCTGCCCTACGCCTACGCCGACTCCTTCGCCGAGCGGGCGGCGCGGATCGTCACGGCGCTCGCGGCGCTCCCCGACGCGACCTTCGCGCCGTTCGACCGCGCCACGGTGGACCGCTCGAGCGCTCCGCAGATCTGCCTGCACTGGCCCGACGGGAGCTTCCGGCGCGAGGCCACCGGGCCGATGCCCGACGTCCCGACGCTGATCCTCTCGGGCCGCACCGACCTCCGCACCCCGCTCGAGGGGGCCCGCGCCCTCGCGGCCGAGGTCCCGCACCCCCAGCTCGTGCCGGTCGCCGGCTTGGGCCACTCGGTGCTCGGCAGCGACTCCACCGGCTGCGTCGAGGTGGCGCTGCGCCGGTTCTTCGCCGGCCGGGCGGCCGGGAGCCCGTGCCGCGGGCGCAGCGACGCCCTGCCGCTGGCGCCCGTCCCGCCCCGCCGGCTGGCCGACGTCCCCGGGACGGCCGGGGTGCCCGGCGAGCGCGGCCGGGTGCTGCGCGCGGCGATCCTGACGATCGCCGACGCGCGGACCACCGACAACGAGGCGCTCTACGCCGGGTTCTCCGACGACTCGGGCGGCGGGCTGCGGCGCGGCACGTTCGGAATCCTGCCCGTGGGCGACGGGGACCTGCTGCTGCTCAGGCGGATGGTCTACGTCCCCGGCGTGGTGGTCGAAGGCGCCGTGATCTCCTCCGGCGGCCACTTCAGCGGCCGCGTCCGCGTGGACGGTCCCGACGGGCTCTCCGGCGTGCTCGACCTCAACGCCGGGCGCGTCAGCGGCACGCTCGGAGGCCGGCAGGTGCACGTCTCGGCACGGGCGCTGCGCGACGCGCGCGTGGCGTCGCGGCGACCAGGGCCGCGCCCGGCGCCGGCACTCCCGCTGCCGCTGCACTAGGCACCGGCGCCGCCGTCTGCCACAATCGCGGCCGCCGCATGCACGACCAGCGCCCCCAGCCGAGCCGCACCGCCTTCGCCGGCTTCGCCTGGTCGTACGCCTACGCCTGGCGATTTCGCTAGGCGCTCGGCCTTCAAGAGCCCCGCCACCGTGTTCACCGGTGGCTGACCGAGCGCCCGCATCGCACCCGTACCCTTCCTGACGAGGCGTAGAGAGGACCCACCCCATGATGATCGTGATGAAGCCGACGGCGACCGAGCAGGAGATCGAGGCCGTCATCGAGAGGATCGAGTCGGTCGGCGCCCGCGCCCACCCCAGCCGCGGCGAGGAGGTGACCGTGATCGGCGCCGTCGGCGACCGCGAGCACGTCGCCCGCCTCGGCCTCGAGGGGGCGCCCGGGGTCGACAAGCTCGTGCCGATCCTCAAGCCCTACAAGCTCGCGTCGCACGCGCTGCGCCACGGGCAGGCATCGGTGCTCGAGATCGGCGGCCGCAGGATCGGCGGCGAGCACCTGGCGCTGATCGCCGGCCCGTGCACCGTCGAGTCGCGCGACCAGACCCTCACGACCGCCGACGCGGTCGCCGCGGCCGGCGCGACGATGTTCCGCGGCGGCGCGTACAAGCCGCGCACCTCGCCCTACGCGTTCCAGGGCCTCGGGCAGGAGGGCCTGCGCCTGCTCGCCGAGGCCAAGGAGCGCACCGGGCTTCCCGTCGTCACCGAGCTGATGGACACCCGCGACCTCGAGGCCGTCGCCGAGGTCGCCGACGTCATCCAGATCGGCGCCCGCAACATGCAGAACTACGCGCTGCTGGCCGAGGTCGGCCGCTCGGGCATCCCGGCGCTGATCAAGCGGGGGCTCTCGAGCACGCTCGAGGAGCTGCTGATGGCGGCCGAGTACGTGCTCAAGGAGGGCAACGAGAAGGTCATGCTCTGCGAGCGCGGCATCCGCACCTTCGAGACGGCCTACCGCTTCACGCTCGACCTGACGGCGATCCCCGTGCTCAAGGAGCTCACGCACCTGCCGGTGGTCGTCGATCCCAGCCATGCCGCAGGGCGGCGCGACCTCGTGACGCCGCTGTCGCTCGCCGCGGCGGCCGCCGGCGCCGACGGCATCATCGTCGAGGTCCACCCCGAGCCCGAGGAGGCGATCTGCGACGGGCCCCAGGCGCTGCGTGCCGACGGCTTCGCCGAGTACGCCGCGCGCGTCGAGCAGGCGGCGGCGGTGGCGGGCAAGGCGCTCAGCGGCGTGGCTGCGTAGCCCGTGAAGATCGCGGTCGTCGGGACGGGCCTGATCGGCTCATCGCTCGGACTGGCCGCGCGGGCGCGGCTGGGGGCCACCGTGGTCGGCGTCGACCCCGACCCGGCTCCCGCGCTCGACATCGGGGCGATCTCGGCGGTGGCGTCGCTCGAGAGCGCCCTCGCCGGGGCGGACGCCGCGTTCGTCGCGACCCCCGTCGCGGCACTTCCAGCGACCGTCGCCGAGGTGCTCCGCGCGGCCCCGCCGTCCTGCGTCGTCTCCGACACCGGCTCGGTCAAGCGTGAGGTGGTGGCGGCGATCGACGACGAGCGCTTCGTCGGCGGCCATCCGCTGGCGGGCGCCGAGTCGGCGGGTGCGCGTGCCGCCCGCGAGGACCTCTTCGAGGGCGCCACCTGGTATCTGACGCCGACCACGCGCAGCTCGGGCATGCAGCTCGAGCGGCTCCACCGGATGCTGGGCCGGCTCGGCGCGCACCCGGCGGTCCTCGACGCCGAGACCCACGACCGGCTGATGGCGGCCGTGTCGCACCTGCCGCACATGACGGCCAACGCCCTCGTCGGCCAGGCCGCCCGGGTGACCGGGACCGAGGCCGCGGTGGGCTGGGGCGCGGCCGGGCCGTCGTTCCGCGACGCCACCCGGGTGGCCGGCGCCAACCCGGAGCTGTGGGCGCAGATCTACGCGGCCAACCGCGACGCGCTGCTCGCCGCGCTCGACGGCGCGCTCGGGGAGCTCGGCGAGGTGCGCGAACGGCTCGCGGCGGGCGAGGACCTGCGGGCCTTGGCAGTCGGCCGCGGCGCGCGACCGCGAGGCGCTGCTGGCCGCCGGCGGCGACGCCCAGACCGAGCTGCGCGTCGCGGTCCCCAACCGCCCCGGCGTGATCGCCGACGTCGCGCTGACGCTGTCGCGCGAGGGGATCAACATCGCGGACATGTCGCTCGCGCCGTCGCCCGACATGGCGACCGGGGCGCTCGCGCTGTGGGTGCCCGAGGACGGGCGATCCGCGCTCGCGAGCTGCTGGCCGAGCTGGGGCTGCGGGCGTGAACGTGCGCTTCGGCCCCGCCCGCGCCCTGCGCGGTGAGATCGTCCCGCCGGCCGACAAGTCGATCTCGCACCGCGCGGCGCTGCTCGGCGCGATGGCGTCCGAGCCGGTGCGCATCGCCAACTACCTCGACGCCGCCGACACGAACTCGACGCTCGACGCGATGCGCCGGCTCGGGGCGCTCGTCGAGCAGCGCCCCGACGAGGTCGTCGTCCGCGGCGTGGGCCTCCGCGAGGCCGAGGTCCCCGACGGCCCGATCGACGTCGGCAACGCGGGGACGCTGATGCGTCTGCTGCCCGGCTGGCTGGCCGCGCAGGAGGGGCGGTCCTACACGCTCGACGGCGACGCCTCGATCCGCCGTCGGCCGGTCGACCGCATCGCCGAGCCGCTCGAGCGGATGGGCGCGCGCATCGAGGCGACGGGCGGCCGGTTTCCGCCGTTCGCGGTGCATGGCGCCCGCCTGCACGGGATCTCCTACGACCTGCCGGTAGCCAGCGCCCAGGTCAAGTCCTGCGTGCTGCTCGCGGCGCTGACCGCCGACGGCGCGACCACGGTGGCCGAGCCCGCGCCCAGCCGCGACCACACCGAGCGGATGCTCGCCGCCGCCGGCGTCGCCGTCCACCGCAACGGCAGGCACGTGACGGTCGGCAACGCCGACGAGCTCGAGCTCGACGAGGTCGTGGTGCCGGGCGACCTGTCGTCGGCGGCGTTCGTCGTCGCCGCCGCCGTGCTGCTGCCCGGCTCGCGGCTGCTGGTGCGCGACGTCGGCGTCAACTGGACGCGGACGGGCTTCTTGCGCATCCTCGAGCGCATGGGGGGCATCGTGCTCGGCGACCTCGAGGAGGAGTCGCCCGAGGAGGTCCTCGCCGCCGAGCCGGTCAGCGACCTCGACGTCGCCCACGGGCCGCTGCGCGCCACGACCGTCGAGCCCGACGAGGTGCCGCTCGCGATCGACGAGCTGCCGCTGGTCGCGCTGCTCGGCTGCTTCGCCGAGGGCGAGACCGTCGTGCGCGGCGCCCAGGAGCTGCGCGTCAAGGAGTCCGACCGCATCGCCGGCATCGTCGACGGCCTGGCCGGCCTGGGCGCCGACATCGAGGCCACCGACGACGGCTTCGCGGTGCGCGGGACCGGCGGCCTGCGGGGCGGGACGATCGCCTCGCGCGGCGACCACCGCCTGGCCATGGTCGGGGCCGTCGCCGGGCTGGCGAGCCGCGAGGGCGTCGAGGTCGCCGGCATGGAGGCCGCCGGCGTCTCCTACCCGCGCTTCATGGACGACTTCGCCGCGCTCACCTGACCGGGATCGGACCTGCGGAGCACGGGCGCGGCGGGGCTATCGTCCCAGCCCGATGCTCATCGCGATCGACGGCCCCGCGGGCGCGGGAAAGTCCACCGTCGCCCGGGCCGTCGCCCGGGCGCTCGGCTGGCCGTACCTCGACTCCGGCGCCATGTACCGGTGCGTGGCGCTGACGTCGCTGCGCGGCGCCTCGCCGCCCGAGCGGATCGCCCTCGACGGCGCGGTCGTCCTGGACGGCGAGGACGTCACCGAGGCGATCCGCGCCCCCGAGGTGACGGCGCGCGCCTCGGTGGTGGCGGCCGACCCCGCCGTACGCGAGCGCCTCGTCGCGATGCAGCGCGAGCTGATCGCGGGCGGCGACTGGGTCGCCGAGGGCCGCGACATCGGCACGGTCGTGGCTCCCGAAGCGGAGGTCAAGGTCTTCCTCACCGCCTCGGCCGACGAGCGCGCCGCCCGCCGCGCCGCGCAGGAGAGCAGGCCGCTCGCCGACGTCCTGGCCGAGCAGCGCGAGCGCGACGCGCGCGACGAGGGCCGCGCCCACAGCCCGCTGCGCGCGGCCGCCGACGCGGTCGAGGTCGACACCACCGGCCTCTCGATCGACGAGGTCGTCGCTCGCGTCGTCGCGCTGGCGGGGCGGTGAGGGCATGAGGAAGGTCGCCGTCGTCGGCTATCCGAACGTCGGCAAGAGCTCGCTGGTCAACCGCCTCGCCGGCTCGCGCGAGGCCGTCGTCCACGAGCGGCCGGGTGTTACTCGCGACCGCAACGAGGTCGCCTGCGAGTGGAACGGGCGGCGCTTCGCGCTGATCGACACCGGCGGGATCGACCAGCGCGACGACGACCCGATCGCGGGCTCGATCCGCGAGCAGGCACGGGCTGCGCTCGCCGACGCCGACGTCGCCCTGCTGGTCGTCGACGCGCGCGCCGGCCTGCGGCCCGGGGACGAGGAGATGGCCGACCTGCTGCGGCGCGGCGGGCTGCCCGTGGTGCTCGCCGCCAACAAGATCGACGCGGTCGGCGACGTCCCGCTGGCGGCCGACTTCTACTCGCTCGGCCTCGGCGAGCCGATCGCGGTCTCCGCCGCCCAGGGGCTCGGAACCGGCGACCTGCTCGACCGGGTCGTCGAGCTGCTCCCCGAGGGCGACGACGCCGACACCGACGACGACGTGATCCGGCTGGCCGTGATCGGCCGGCCCAACGTCGGCAAGAGCTCGCTCGTCAACCGCTTCCTGGGCGCCGAGCGCGTGATCGTCTCCGACGTCGCCGGCACGACCCGCGACGCGATCGACCTGCCGCTGGAGGTCGACGGCCGCCGGGTCGTGCTCATCGACACCGCGGGGCTGCGGCGCCAGGCGAAGGTCTCCGAGTCGGTCGAGTACTACACCGCGCTGCGCTCGCAGCGGGCCGCCGAGCGCGCCGACGTGGCGATGGTCGTCTGCGACGCGACCGACGGCGTGACGACGCAGGACCTGCGGATCGCCGAGCTGGCGATGCGCAGCGAGTGCGCGACGATGCTGGTGCTCAACAAGTGGGACCGCTACGAGGGCGACGAGGCGCAGCTCGACCACGAGCGGGCCCGCGTGCGCTCGAAGCTGCGGCTGCGGCCGCGGGTCCTGACCGCCAGCGCGCTGCGCGGCCGCAACGTCCAGCGCCTGCTGAGCGAGGCGATCGCCCTCGGCGACCGGATGCGCGAGCGGATTCCCACGCCCGAGCTCAACCGCTTCCTGGCCGAGGTGGTCCAGGCGCGCCAGCCGCCTGCGGTCCGCGGCCACCGGCTCAAGCTGCTCTACATGGCCCAGGTGGGCACGCGCCCGCCGCGCTTCGCGATCTCGGTCAACAGCCGCGCCCGGGTCACGCGCGACTACGCCTACTTCCTCGAGAACCGGCTGCGCGCCCGCTACGGGATGGACGGCGTGCCGCTCGTCATCGACTTCAACGAGCGCCGGGAGCGCCGCGGTGGGCCTGCACGCCAGGCGTAGGGCGGCGCTCGGGGGCGCCGTCGCGGTGGCCGCGCTCGCGCTGGCGCTCGTCCTCGCCCTGCGTGGCGGCGGCGCCCAGCAGCCGCCGCCCGACCGCGCGGCGCGCCTCGTGCCCGCCGGCGCGCTGGCCTACCTGCACCTCGCGACCGATCCCGGTCGTGACGGCGTGGCTCGCGCGCGGCGCCTGGCCGGGCGCTTCGCCGCCTACAAGGGCCTGCGCGACACCGTGCTCGGGCGGCTCGGCGACGCCCGCTGCGGCGTGGACGTCGCCCGCTCCGGTGGGCACGAGGTGGCGCTGGCGCTGATCGACTCCGGGCAGGCGGGCCGCGCCGGATCGCTGATCGTCTTCGACGGGCCGCAGGCCCGCGCGGCGCCCGCCCGGCGCACCTGCGGGAGCCTCGAGGTCCGGAGGCTGGGCGACCTCGCCGTGCTCGGCCAGCCCGCGACCGTGGCGATCGCCGCCCGCCTGGCCAGGGGCGGGCGCGGCGCGCTGGCCGACGACCCCACCTACCGGCGCGCCCGGGCGGGGCTGCCCCCGGGGCGCGTCCTCGACGGCTACCTCCCCTCGGCCGGCCTGCGCCGCGTGCTGGCCCCGCAGAGCGGGCTGCTGGGCGCCGCCGGCGTGCTGCTCGACCAGCCGGCGCTGCGCGGCGTCGGGTTCGCGCTGGAGGCGGGCACGCACGGTGCGCGCCTGACGGTGCACGAGGCGCTGGACCCGGCGGGGCGGCGCCCTGGGCCGTTCCGGCCGTTCTCGCCGTCGCTGGACGCGCGCGTCCCCGCCGGCGCGCTGGGCTACGTGGGCGTCCGGGGCATCGGCCCGGCCGCCGAGCGGCTCGCCGCGCTCGCCGGCGGCGACTCCGCGCTCGGGGGCGTCGTCGGGCGGCTGCGGAGCGCGCTCGGGGGCGCTGCAGGCCGGCGGCTGCGCGCGCTCTTCTCCGGCGAGTCGGCGCTCGCGCTCACGCCCGCGGTGCCGGCCCCCGTGCTCACCGTGGTCGTCCGCGCCGACGACGAGAAGGCGGCCCGGGCCGCGATGGCGGACCTCCAGGCGCCGCTGGCGAAGGCCTTCGCGCCCGGCGGGGGCTCGGCCCAGGCACCCACCTTCGACGAGCTGGCGCTCGGCGACACGACCGCCTACCGGCTGCGGCTGGCACCCGGCCTCGAGCTCGACTACGCCGTCTTCGACCACCTGCTGGTGCTCTCGACCGCGATCGAGGGGATCCGCGGCGTGCGCTCCCGCGGAAGGCGCCTGCCGGACAGCGGCGCCTTCCGGTCGGTGCTCGGTGACGCGCCCGGGCAGGTGTCCTCGCTAATCTTCCTCGACTTCAGCGAGCTGCTGCGCCTCGGCGAGCAGACCGGCCTCGGCGAGAGCCGTGCCTTCAGGCGGTCAGAGATGACCTCGCGCGGGTGCGGGCGGTGGGGGCCACGTCGACCGGCGACGCAGACCATACGACCGTGCAGGTGGAGCTTTCGATCCCATGACCCAGTACGCAGACAACGAGTTCCTGTTCACCTCGGAGTCCGTGACCGAGGGGCATCCCGACAAGGTCGCCGACCAGATCTCCGACGGCGTCCTCGACGCCGTCCTGAGCGACGACCCGTACGGGCGCGTGGCGTGCGAGACGCTCGTGAACACGGGCCTGGTGGTCGTCTCGGGTGAGATCTCGACGACCACCTACGTCGACGTCCAGGACGTCGCGCGCGAGACGATCCGCAAGATCGGCTACGTCGACGCCGACCTCGGCTTCAGCGCCGACTCCTGCGCGGTGATCAACGCGATCGACAAGCAGTCGCCCGACATCGCCCAGGGCGTCGACAAGGCCTACGAGACGCGCACCGATCCCTCCGACGACGACGAGCTCGACGTCGCCGGCGCCGGCGACCAGGGGATGATGTTCGGCTACGCGACCAACGAGACGCCCGTAGCTGATGCCGCTGCCGATCGCGCTCGCGCACCGGCTCGCCGAGCGGCTGGCCGCCGTGCGCAAGGCCGAGACCGTCGACTACCTGCGCCCCGACGGCAAGACCCAGGTGTCGGTGCGCTACCGCGACGGCCGGCCGGTCGAGATCGAGAAGCTGCTGATCTCCACCCAGCACCGCGAGGGCGCCGAGTCGCTGATCCCCGACGACCTGTGGGAGCACGTCGTCGCTGCCGGTCCTGCCCAAGGAGCTCTACGACGAGCGCAAGCTGCGCAAGGACTTCCTCGTCAACCCGACCGGGCGCTTCGTCATCGGCGGCCCGGTCGGCGACGCGGGCCTGACCGGCCGCAAGATCATCGTCGACACCTACGGCGGCATGGCCCGCCACGGCGGCGGCGCGTTCAGCGGCAAGGACCCGTCGAAGGTCGACCGCTCGGCCGCCTACGCGGCGCGCTGGGTGGCCAAGAACGTCGTGGCCGCCGGCCTGGCCGACCGCTGCGAGGTGCAGGTCGCCTACGCGATCGGCGTCGCGCACCCGGTGTCGGTGATGGTCGAGACGTTCGGCACCGAGCAGGTCGGCCGCGCGCGCATCGCCGAGCTCGTCGACGAGCACTTCGACCTGCGGCCCGGCGCCTTCCGCGAGACGCTCAAGCTGCACCGGCCGATCTACCAGAAGACCGCCGCCTACGGCCACTTCGGCCGCGACGACCACGACTTCACGTGGGAGCGCACCGACAAGGCCGCCGCGCTGCGCGAGGCCGCCGGCCTGAGCGGCGAGGCCGCCAAGGTCTAGACCCGGCACGGCGCCCGGCCTCCATCGGCCGCCCACCCTAAGGTGGGCGGAGAGATGGCGCCGGGCGTCGCGAAGGTCGAGCCGCTGACGACGGCCCGCGCGCTGCGCGGGCCGTTCGACTACCTGTGCCCGGAGGGCGTCGGCGTCGGGTCGCTGCTGGAGGTCCCGTTCGGCCGCCAGACGCTGCTCGGGGTGGTGACCGGGCTCGCCGACGCGTCCGAGCACGACGCTCGCCGCCCCGCGACGTGTGCTCGAGCACTCGCTGCCGGCCGATCTCGTCGAGCTCGCGCTGTGGATGGCCGCGGAGTACTGCTCGACGCCCGCGCGCGCCCTCGGGCTGGTCTCGCCGCCGGCGGGCGCGCGGGCGAAGACCGCGCTCTGGGCCGAGACCGGGGAGGAGGGCGCGGCGCTGGCCGCCGACCGCGGGCTGCGCCCGTCGGCGGGGCCCCGCCTGACCGCGGCGCAGCGGGACGCTGCTGGCGTCGCTGCCGCGCTTCGCCGGCGCCGACACCGCTGCGCTGCGCCGGCTGGAGGCGCGCGGGCTCGCGCGGATCGCTCCGCGCGTGGTGCGCCGCGCGCCGGTGCACACCCCGGTCGGCGCCCGGCGGGCCGACCCGCCGCCGCTGACCGCCGAGCAGCGCGCCGCGCTTCAGGCGGTCCGCGCCGCGGAGCCCGGGGCGGCGATGCTGCTGCACGGCGTGACCGGCTCGGGCAAGACCGAGGTCTACCTGCGCGCGGTCGGCGCGGTGCTGGATCGCGGCGAGGGCGCGATCGTGCTCGTCCCCGAGATCGGGCTGACGCCGCAGATCGTCTCGCGCTTCGTCGACCGCTTCGGCGACACCGTCGCGGTCCTGCACTCGCGGCTGTCGGCCGGCGAGCGCCACGACGAGTGGGCGCGGCTGCGCGCGGGGGAGGCGCGCGTGTGCGTCGGGCCGCGGTCGGCGGTCTTCGCCCCGATCGACCGCCTCGGCCTCGTCGTCGTCGACGAGGAGCACGACAGCTCCTACAAGCACGAGGGTGACCCGCGCTACGACGCCCGGTCGGTCGCCGAGCACCGCGCGAGGGCGAGCGGGGCGGTGCTGGTGGCGGGCAGCGCGACGCCGCGGCCCGAGAGCTTCCACGGCCTCCCGCTGGTGCGGATGGCCGGGCGGGTCGACGGCGCGCGGCTTCCCGCCGTCGAGATGGTCGACATGCGCGACGCGCGCCGCGCGCTGCACCCGCGGGCCGCGCACGCGCTCCACGACGCGCCAAGTCGATCGTGCTGCTCAACCGGCGCGGGTGGTCGAACTTCCTCACGTGCCGCTCCTGCGGCGAGGTCTGGATGTGCCCGGACTGCGACGTCTCGCTGGTGCTGCATCGCGCCGAGGGGACGCTCGCCTGCCACCACTGCGGCCATCGCGAGCCGGTCCCGGGGCGCTGTGGCGCGTGCGGGTCGGTCTCGATCGGCCGCCACGGCACCGGGACCGAGCGCCTCGAGCACGAGCTGGCCGCCGCCGGCCTCGAGGTCTTCCGCCTCGACGCCGACACCCCGCGCGCGGCCGTCGTGCTCGCCGCGTTCGAGCGGGCCGGGCGCGGCGTGCTCGTCGGCACCCAGATGGTGGCCAAGGGCCACGACTTCCCCGACGTGACGCTCGGCGTCGTGCTCGACGCCGACGCGACGCTGCGCTTCCCCGACTTCCGCGCCGAGGAGCGGACGTTCGCGCTCGTCGCCCAGCTCGCGGGTCGGGCGGGACGGGGGAGCGCCGGCGGGCGCGTGCTCGTCCAGACGATCGCGCCCGACGCGCCCTCGCTGGTCCACGCGGCCCGCCACGACAGCGAGGGGTTCCTCGCCGGCGAGCTGGCCCGCCGCGAGGCGCTGCGCTACCCGCCGTTCTCGACGCTGATCCGCGTCGTCTGCTCGGCCACCGTCGCGGGCGCGGCGGCCGCCGCCGCGCAGGCGGTGCGCGACCGCCTGGAGATCGGGGCGCTGGGCCCCGCGCCGCTGTTCCGGCTGCGCGGCCGCGAGCGCAGCCAGGTGGTCGTCAAGGCCGCCGACCGAGGAGCGGCGATCGCTGCGGTCGACGCCGCGGTCCGCGCCGTCGCAGCCGACCGCGCCCACCGCGCGGCGGCGATCAGCGTCGACGTCGACCCGCAGTAGCGACCCCGCCCACCGTCGAGTGGACGCTTTGCCGTGCCATGCGCGGTCAACTGTCCACTCGACGCGGGAAGGGCGCGGGGGCGGGGTAGGCTGCGGCGGTATGTCGGAGGAAGTGGCAGAGGTCGAGGTCGAGGGGCCTGAGGACGCTCCCGTCGAGCTCGACGCCGAGACACGGGCCCGCCGCGACGCCGCGCTTGCCCACGTGCGCCAGTACGGCGACCCGGTCCTGCGCACGAAGGCGCGGGCGGTCGACCGCTTCGACGACGCGCTGCGCGCCGAGGTGGCCCGCATGGGCGGGCTGATGTCCGACGCGCTGGGCATCGGGCTGGCCGCGACGCAGGTCGGCGTGCCCCACCGGCTGCTCGTCTACCGCGTCGAGCCCGACAGCCCCGTCAACGCGCTGGTCAACCCCGAGCTCGAGTGGTCCTCGAAGGACGCCGAGGCGATGGAGGAGGGCTGCCTGAGCCTCCCCGGAGTCCACGTCGAGGTCGAGCGGCCCGTGCACGTGCGCGTGCGGGCGCTCGACGAGCTCGGCGGGGAGCAGCTGATCGAGGCCTCCGGCCTGGAGGCCCGGGTGATCCAGCACGAGATCGACCACCTCGACGGCGTACTGATCCTCGACCGCACCACGCGCGACCAGCGCAAGCAGGCGATCCGCGCCCTGCGCGACGCCCTCGACGGGTGAGCCTCGCCTACCTGGGGACCTCGGACTTCGCCGTCGGGGTGCTCCGCCGGCTCGTCGCCGCAGGCCATCCGCCGGCGCTCGTCGTCACGCGTCCCGACCGGCCCCGCGGGCGCGGCCGCCGGCTCGCGAGCCCGCCGGTCGCCGACGCGGCGCGGGAGCTGGGGCTCGAGCCGGCCCAGCCCGAGAACGTCGGCGAGCTCGATCTCGCCGGCCACCGGCACGTGGCGGTCTGCGCCTACGGGGCACTGCTGCGCGAGCCGCTGCTCTCGCACCCGGGCCTGCTCAACGTCCATCCGTCGCTGCTGCCGCGCTGGCGCGGGGCCGCGCCGATCGAGCGGGCGATCATGGCCGGGGACACGCGCACCGGCGTCTGCATCATGCGCGTGGTCGCCGAGCTCGACGCCGGGCCGGTGTGCCTGCGCGCAGAGGTCGCGATCCGGCCCGATGACAGCTTCGGAACGCTCGCGGGGCGCCTCGAGCCGCTCGCGGCCGACCTGCTGGTGCGCGCGATCGAGGAGGACCCTCCATGCGAGCCCCAGGCCGGCGAGAGCGTCTATGCGGAGAAGATCACCCAGCCCGACCGCCTGGTGGACCCCGCCCGGTCGCCCGCCGAGAACGCACGCCTGGTGCGAGCCCTCGACCCGCACGTCGGTGCGAAGGCCGGCGACCTGGGCGTCTGGGCCGCCCGCGTCGCAGCGGACGGCGGACTCCCCGCCCCCGGCGAGCTCGCGATCGCCGGCGACCGCGTGCTGTGGGGATGCGCCGGCGGGGCGCTGGAGCTGCTCGAGGTGCAGTCTCCGGGCGGGCGGCGGATGCCGGCGGCGGCCTGGGCGCGGGGCCGTGGCGGACAGGCGCGCTAGCCCGGCGCGGCGGGCCGCGCACCGCGTGGTGGTGCGCACGCTCGACGACGGCGCATACGCCGACCGGGCGTTCCAGGGGGAGGCCCGGGCGCTCGAGGGGCGCGAGCGCGCCTTCGCCCAGCAGCTCGCGTTCGGGACCGTCCAGCGCCGCGGCACGCTGGACCACGTCGTCGATGCGCTCGTCGAGCGCCCGCCCCCCACAGTGGCGCGCGCGGCGCTGCACCTCGGCCTCTACCAGCTGCTGTTCCTCGGGGGTGTCCCCGACCACGCGGCGGTCGCCGAGTCGGTCGAGCTCGTGCGCGGGCATCGCGCCGCCGGGATGGTCAACGCCGTCCTGCGCCGCGTCGCCCGCGAGGGCTTCGAGCTGCCCGCCGACGACACGGTCGAGGGCGCGGCCATACGGCACGCGCATCCGCAGTGGCTCGTGCGGATGTGGTGGGAGTGGATCGGCCCGGAGGAGACCCGCGCCCTGCTCGACGCCGGCAACCGTCCGGCGGAGCGGGCGGTGAGGGCCAACACGCTGCGCCCCGGCGGGCCGCCGATCCCGCAGTCGAGCGCCTCCCAGCTGGTCTCGGCCCTCGTCGATCCCCGCCCGGGCGAGCGCGTCCTCGACCTCTGCGCGGCGCCCGGCAACAAGACGACGCACCTGGCCGCGCTGATGGAGGATCGCGGCGAGGTCGTCGCCTACGAGCGCCACGCCGGCCGCGCAGCGGCCCTGGAGCGCCGCTGCAAGGAGCTCGGTGCGACCTGCGTCCGCGTCGTCTGCGCCGATGCGGCGGAGGCGGCCGGCAGCTTCGACCGCGTGCTGGTCGACGCCCCGTGCTCGGGCCTGGGCACGCTCGCCCGCCATCCCGACCTGCGCTGGCGAATGACGCCCGAGCGCATCGAGGGGCTTGCGGCGGAGCAGGACCGGCTGCTCGAGGCGGCACGCCGCTGCGTCGCGCCCGGCGGGCGCCTGGTCTACAGCATCTGCACGTTGTCTGCCCGAGAGGAGAGGATGGGGGGCGACGTGCACCGGACCTGGCCCCACCGTGACGGCACCGACGGCTTCTATATTGCGATCGATGGCTGAGGCCGTCGAACTCGGGCCGGCCTGTCCCGACTGCGGTGAGCCGTGGCTGCGGCCCACCAACCTGCCCGGCCGATACCGCTGCGTGTACTGCCTGCACCGCTTCGAGCTGCGATCGCTGTGCCCGGAGTGTGGCGAGCACTCGACGATCGTCCGGATGAGCTCGTCGGCCGTGCTGACCTGCAACAAGTGCGGGGCGAGCATGCTCCAGCCCGTATGACCGGCCCGACCCGGCGCGTCGCGCCCTCGATCCTCGCCGCCGACTTCGGCCGCCTGCGTGCGCAGGTCGAGGAGGTGGTCGCCGCCGGCGCGAGCGTCATCCACGTCGACGTCATGGACGGGCAATTCGTGCCGCCCATCACCATGGGCCCGATCGCCGTCGAGGCGCTGCGCGGGCTCGGCCTCGTGCTGGACGTCCACCTGATGATCGAGCGCCCCGAGCGCCAGGTCGAGGCCTTCGCGAAGGCGGGAGCCGACCACATCACCGTCCACGCCGAGGCCACGCCACACGTCCACTACGTGCTGGAGCTCGTCCGCGAGCACGGTTGCCGGGCCGGAATCGCCGTCAACCCCGGCACGCCGCCGGCCGTGCTGGGCGAGGTCAGGCCCGACATCGCGCTGTGCATGACGGTCGACCCGGGCTGGGGCGGTCAGGCGTTCATCCCCGCGTCGCTCGAGAAGGTGCGCCGGATGCGCGCGCTGCTCGGCGACGGGCCCGAGCTCGAGGTCGACGGCGGGATCGACCCTGACACCGCCGGGCCCTGCGCGGAGGCCGGTGCCACGCTGTTCGTGGCTGGCTCCGCGGTCTTCGGTGCGCCGGATCCCGGCGCGGCCTACCGGGCCATCGCCGATGCGGCCGGGTGCGGGTAGCCGTATTGCCGCCGGGGTCCTCCGCGACGACGATGTCCGCGTGCCCCCCACACGTGTTCTGGTCGTCGACGACCATCCCAGCTTCCGCGCCAGCGTCCGCCTGCTCCTCGAGAGCGAGGGCTATGCGGTCGTGGGGGATGCCGCCGACGGGGAGCAGGCCATCGCCGCCGCCGAGCAGCTGCGGCCCGACCTGGTCCTGCTCGACGTGAACCTCCCGGGCGCCGACGGCTTCGAGGTCGCTGCGCGCCTGACGGGCGCCGCCGAGCCGCCGACGGTGATCCTGGTCTCCAGCCGCGAGTCCTCCGACTACGGGCCGCTCGTGGCGCGCAGCGGCGCCAGCGGCTTCATCGCCAAGGGCGAGCTCTCGGGCCAGGCGATCACCGAGGTGCTCGGGTGAGCGAGGCGGCCGAGATCGCCCGCCTCCGGGCGCGGGTCGACGAGCTGACCGCGTCGCGGAGCTCGCTGGTGCAGAGCGGGCTTTCCGAGCGACGCCAGGTCGAGCGCAAGCTCCACGGCGGCGCCCAGCAACGGCTGATCTCGCTCTCGCTGCGGCTCGCGCTCGCACGCAGGCGGCTGGACGAGGAACCGGCCGCCGTGGGCGAGCTCCTCGACGGCGCGCTCTCGGAGGTGCGCGAGGCGATGCGCGAGCTGCGCGAGCTCGCCAGGGTGCTGCATCCCGCGGTGCTCGCCGAGCACGGTCTCGAGCCGGCGCTCGCGGCGCTCGCCGAGCGCTCGCCGGTCCCGGTCGTGGTCGAGGGCCCCCCGGCCGAGCGCCTGGGCGGGTCGACCGAGCTCGCCGTCTACCTGGTGGTCTCCGAGGCCCTGGCCGAGCTGGCCGCCCGGGGGGCGAGCGGGCCGCTGGCGGTGTCGGTCGATCGCGTCGAGGGCAACGCGGTCGTCGACGTCAGCGGCGACGTCGGCGGTCCCGCCTGCGCCGACCTGCGCGGCGAGGCGGCGCGCGTCGCCGCCCTGGACGGCCGCATCGAGGTGCGCTGCCTGCCCGGCGGCGGCACCTGCGTCCACGCCACGATCCCGGTGACGCCATGAGGGTCGTCGTCGCCGACGACTCGATGCTGCTGCGCGAGGGCATCGTCCGCCTGCTCGGCGAGGCCGGCTTCGAGGTCGTGGCGCAGGCCGGAGATGCCGAGGACCTGCTGCGCAAGGTCGGCGGCCACAAGCCCGACGTCGCGATCGTCGACGTCCGGATGCCGCCCACGCACACCGACGAGGGCCTGCGCGCCGCGGCGGAGATCCGCCGCCGCCACCCCGGCATCGGCGTGCTCGTGCTCTCGGCGGTCATCGAGGAGCGCTCCGCGATGGAGCTGCTGGCCGACAACGCCGAGGGGCTCGGGTACCTGCTCAAGGATCGCGTCTCCGACCTCGACCGCTTCGTCGAGGCCGTGCGCCGGGTGGGGGAGGGCGGGAGCGCGCTCGATCCCGAGGTGGTCAGCCGGCTGCTGGGCCGCCAGCGCCGCGAGGACCCCCTCGCCGAGATCAGCCCCCGCGAGCGCGAGGTCCTCCAGCTGATGGCCGAGGGCCGCTCCAACCACGCGATCGCCGAGCAGCTGGTGATCACCGAGCGCGCGGTCGAGAAGCACGTGACCTCGATCTTCTCCAAGCTGGACCTCGTGCCCGCCACCGACGACCACCGCCGCGTCCTCGCGGTCCTCGCCTACCTGGAGAGCCTGTGACCACCATCGTCTGCGCCCACGACCTCGTTCGCCGCTACGGCTCAGGCGAGGCCGCCGTCGACGCCCTGCGCGGCGTCAGCGTCGAGCTGCCCGCCGGCGGCTTCACCGCGATCATGGGCCCGTCGGGGTCGGGCAAGTCCACGCTCATGCACATCCTCGCCGGGCTCGACCGCCCGACGTCCGGCTCGGTCGAGGTCGCCGGCGTCCGGCTGGGCGATCTCGACGATCGCCGGCTCACCGAGCTGCGCCGGGACAAGGTCGGCTTCGTCTTCCAGGCGTTCAACCTGCTGCCGGTCCTCGACGCCGAGGAGAACATCCTGCTGCCGCTGCGAATCGCCGGCACCAAGCCCGACGCCGAGTGGATCGCGCGGCTCATCGCCACCGTCGGGCTGGGCGACCGGCTCTCGCACCGGCCGGCGGAGCTCTCCGGCGGCCAGCAGCAGCGCGTCGCGGTCGCCCGCGCGCTCGCATCGCGCCCGGCGGTCGTCTTCGCCGACGAGCCCACGGGCAACCTCGACTCCGCCTCATCCGACGAGGTGCTCGGGCTCCTGCGGCGATCGGTCGACGAGTTCGGCCAGACCGTCGTGATGGTCACCCACGAGCCGCACGCTGCGGCCTACGCCGACCGCGTCCTCGAGATGGCCGACGGCAGGATCGTCGGGGACAGGGACGCCGTGGCCGCATGAGGAAGGTCGCGCTGCGCGGACTGCTCGCCCGCCGCCTGCGACTGGCCCTGACCGCGCTGGCGATCGCGCTGGGGGTCTGCCTGATCGCCGGGACCTACGTGTTCACCGACACGATCAACTCGGCCTTCGACCAGATCTTCAACGCCTCCTACCAGCGCACCGACGCCGTGGTGACTGCGCGCCAGGACGAGGGCCTGATCGGAGACCAGACGCCCTCGCTCGACGCCGGACTGCTGGCCCGGGTGCGCGCCGTGCCGGGCATCGCCGACGCGGAGGGCGCGATCTTCAGCTCCGGCGCGGTCATCCTCGGCCGCGACGGCAAGCCGCTCGCGTCCGGCGGCGCGCCCCGGTTCATCGCCTCGGCGCACACCAACCGCCGCTTCACCGCCCAGACGTTCGTCGAGGGCCGCGCGCCCGCCGCCCCGGACGAGGTCGTGCTGGACAAGGGCACCGCCGACCGCGGCGGCTTCCACGTCGGCGACAGCGTGGCGATCCAGGGGGTCACGCCGAAGCGCAGCTACCGGCTCGTCGGCATCAGCGAGATCGCCGGAATCGGCTTCGGCGGAGCCGAGATCGCGGAGTTCACGCTCCCCGAGGCCCAGCGCGTGGCGGGCAAGCGCGGGCGCCTGGACGAGATCGATGCGTCGGCGCGGCAGGGCATCGCACCCGAGCAGGCGGCTCGGCGCCTGCGTGCGGCGCTGCCGGCGCGCGCGGTCGTGCGCACCGGCCGCCAGCAGGCCAGCGACCTCTCATCGCAGATCCGCGACAACCTCGGCTTCCTGCGCACCGCGCTGCTGGCCTTCGCCGGGATCTCGCTGTTCGTGGGCGCGTTCATCATCTTCAACACGTTCTCGATCACCGTCGCGCAGCGCACGCGCGAGTTCGCGCTGCTGCGGACGCTCGGGGCGCACCGGCGCCAGGTGATGAGCTCGGTGCTCACCGAGGGCCTCGTGCTCGGGGTGCTGGGCGCCGCCCTCGGCCTCGGCCTGGGCATCGGCCTGGCCAGCGGCCTGCGCTCGCTGTTCTCGGCGGTGGGCGTCGACCTGCCGTCGGGCAGCACGGTCATCGCGGCGCGGACCGTCGTCGTCTCGCTGGTCGTGGGGACGGTGGTCACGCTCGTCTCGAGCGTCATGCCGGCGCTGCGGGCGACCAGGGTCCCGCCGGTCGCGGCGCTGCGTGAGGGGGCGGTGCTGCCTCCGGGGCGCGCCGCGCGCTTCGCCTTCCCGATCGCCGTCGCGGTCACGCTGCTGGGCTTCGGGCTGCTCGCCGGCGGCCTGTTCGGCGGCGCCCCGTCGAACACGGCGCTGAGCCTCACCGGCGGCGGCGCCGCGGCGCTGTTCCTCGGCGTCGCGCTGCTGAGCCCGCGCCTGGTGCCGCCGCTCGCCGGCGTCCTTGGCCGCCCGATCGAGCGCGTTTCCGGGATCACCGGGCGGCTGGCCCGCGAGAACGCCATGCGCCATCCGGGGCGGACCGCCGCGACCGCGGCCGCGCTGATGGTGGGCGTGGCGCTCGTCGGGTTCGCCTCGATCTTCGCGGCCAGCGCCAAGACCACGATCCACGACGCCGTCAGCAACGGGTCGCGGGCCCAGGCGATCGTCCAGAACACCAACGGCTTCGGCCCGTTCAGCCCGCGGGCGGCGAGCGCGGTCGCGGGTGTCGACGGCGTGCGGCGCGTCAGCGCGCTGCGCTTCAGCGGCGGCCGCGCGCTCGGCGAGAAGCTCAACGTGGTGGGCATCGACCCGCAGACCTTCACGGGCCTCTACAACGTCAGGTCGGGCGGCGGCGCGCTCGCCTCGCTCGGCCCCGGCCAGGCCGCGGTGTCGAAGAAGCTGGCCGACGCCCACGACCTTCGCGCCGGGCAGACGCTGCAGGTGCGGACCCCGCTGAAGCGCACCGTGTCGCTCAGGGTGGCCGGGGTCGTGGACGACAAGGGCCGCCTCACCGGCGATCTCACGATCGCCACGAGCGTCGCCGAGCGCGAGTTCGGCGCCAACCAGGACGGGCTGCTGTTCGTCGGCTTCGCCCCCGGCGCCGACGAGCAGCGCGTGCGGCGCCAGATCGATGCCCTGCTGAGCCGGAGCTTCCCGCAGGTCGAGGCGCTCTCCAACCAGGAGTTCATCGACAACCAGGTCGGCCAGGTCAACCAGCTGCTCTACCTCATCTACGCCCTCCTGGCGCTGGCCGTGATCGTCTCCCTGTTCGGCATCGTCAACACGCTGGTGCTGTCGATCACCGAGCGCACGCGCGAGCTCGGCATGCTGCGCGCTGTCGGCACCTCGCGCCGCCAGGTCAAGCGGATGATCCGCTACGAGGCCGTCATCACCGCGCTGATCGGGGGCGTGCTCGGCGCCGGCCTGGGGGTCGTCCTGGCCATCCTGGTCAGCCGCGTCATCGACGGCTTCCACCTCACCGTCAACCCGGTGACGATCGTCGTGCTGCTGGTGCTCTCGGCGGTGGCGGGCGTCGGCGCCGCGGTGCTCCCCGCACGGCGGGCCGCGCGGCTCGACGTCCTCCAGGCCCTGGCCTACGAGTAGCGTCCAACGCGGCGAGGCCGGCTCGTGCCGGCGGGCCGAGCTGCCGAGATCTGGACCATGCGGGCCCGGCGGCGACGTCCTGCTCGACGACGGGGGTGGCGCAAGCCTCGACGGGGGCCCGGGCGACGACGTGATCTACGGCTTCGGCGGCGTCGACCACATCGCCGGCGGCGACGGCAACGACGTCATCCTCACCGGCCCGGGTCAGGACGAGGTCGACTGCGGCCCCGGCGCGGACGTCGTCTACACGAGCTCGCGCGGCGAGGCCGCGGCGGTCAGCGACTGCGAGGTCGTGGTCCTGCCGACCCCCGAGCGCTTCGGCGGGCGGGTCGTGGCACTGTCCCCCGAGCTGACGAGCCTCCTGCACGCCGGTCTGCGCCAGGCGCCCGAGCCGCTCCCGGGCATCTCCGCACCCGGGTTGCCCGCCCTGCCGGCGCTGCCCGGGGCGCCGGCGCCCGACGCCGGCGCGTCGAGCGGCTATCAGGTGGGCGGTGCCGTCCCGGTCGCCGGCGGCGACCCCACCGCCACCGGCGACAGCGCCGTGCAGCGCATGGAGCTCACCTCCCGGGGCTGGACCAACGCCGCGGTGCGCGCCGCAGGCAGCACGGGCGAGCAGATCCTCGAGCGCGTCCGTGCCCAGGAGTCCCGCACGATCTGCTCGCTCGCCAAGGGCTGCCGCGGCGGCACGGCCGCCGACGAGCGCATCATCGGGACGGCGGGCGCCGACCGGCGGCCGCGACCGGCTCGACGGCGGTCCGGGCGACGACCGGCTCGACGGCGGCTACGAGCCGGACGTGATCAGGGGCGGCGCGGGCGACGACACGATCCTCGCCGTGGGCGGCGGGCGCGACGTCATCGACTGCGGCCCCGGCCGCGATCGCGTCAGCGAGGACGCCGGCGACTGCGTCCGCAACTGCGAGATCGTGCTCTAGCCCGCCCGGTGCAGCGCGGTGAGCAGCGCCGCGAGCGCGGCGGCCGCGCCGAGGTAGCCGACCTCCGTGCGCAGGACCTGGTTGTGCAGCGGGCCGACCACCATCCACGCCACGAACCCGGCGGCGCACAGCAGCCATGCGGCGGCCGCCGCGGGAGCCCGTCCGCGCGCCAGAGCCGCCTGGTTGAGCGTGCCGGCGGCGAGGTGGAAGCCCATGCCGCACGCGAGCAGCGCCAGGCCTCCGCGCGCGTAGGAGTGGCCCTTGCCGAACAGCACGTCCATCGCGAGCGGGCCGACGGCCAGCAGCCCCAGCGCGACCGCGCCCGCGAACGCGGCGATCGCCACGAGCGTGACGCGGATCGCCCGGGAGGCGTCGCCGCCGCCCGCGAGATGTGGCAGCAGCGACGTCTGCACGGACTGGAAGAGCTGGAGCGGGGCGCGGGCGATCAGCAGCGCGCTGAAGACGACGCCGGCGAGCGCGGTGTCGCCCGTGGCGGCGACCGTCACGACCGCGGCGTTCAGCAGCGCCTGCTCGGCGAGCTGCACCCCGGCGACCGAGAGCGCGAAGCCGCCGCCCTCGCGCATCGAGAGCTGGTCGCGCCGCCCGGTGGTGCCCTCGCCCTCGCCGCGCCCGAGCGCCCACGGCAGCACCGCGAGCGAGGCCACCGGAGCCGCGGCGATCCCCGCGGCGACGGCCGTCTGGCCCGAGCTGACCCCGATCGCCGCCGCGAGCGGGAAGCAGAACCGCGAGACCGACTCGAACAGCACCAGCCCGCCGTAGAGCGCGAACCACTGGTGGCCGGCGAACCAGCCACGGGCGAAGTAGCTCGCCGCGTAGGCCACGGCGGCCACGACCAGGACCCAGAACAGCGCCGCCGAGCCGTTGAGCGCGTCCTCGACCTGCGGGCGCAGCGCGAGCGCCACGACCAGGAAGGTGCCGGCGAACGAGAGCTGGATGATCGCCGGGGTGCGCAGCGGATGGCCGCCGACCATGCCGGCCGCGCGGCGTTGGGCGATGGTCCTCGACAGCAGCTGCTCGACCGGCCGGTAGAGGATCGACATGACGACGAACAGCACCGACCACAGCAGGCTGATCGCGCCGTACTGCACCTTGCCGAGCACGTGGCTGGCAACCGAGAAGTACGCGAACGTGAAGACCCCGGTCGACGCGATGCCGATCGAGAGGACGCGCGCGCCCCGCGCGTAGCCGCCGTCGGCGGCCGAGGCGCTAGCCGCGCTCGTCGCCAAGGCGCACGAGCAGCATCGTCCACGGGAACGGCGAGCGCGCCTGGACGACCTCGCCGTGGCGGGAGAGCAGCTCCACGAACGCGCGCTTGGTCCAGTGGTTGACGTGCCCGGGGGTGTTGCCCAGGTCGCGCAGGTAGGCGCCGCGCGCCATGTTCAGTCCGCGCCACAGCGGCTCGCGCGGCACGGAGACGAGCACCCAGCGCCGGGCCACGCGCGCCATCTCGGCGACCGTGTGGGCGGGGTCGGGGACATGCTCGAGCACCTCGATCGCCGTCGCCACGTCGAACTCGTCGTCGGCGAACGGGAGGTTCTCGGCCTTCATCACCCGGTAGGAGAGGTTGGGCGCCCGGCGGCCGGCCCACTCCTCGTGCAGCTGCGGGTCGTCGAGGTCGATGCCGACCACCGGGCCGTCGATCCGCTGCGCCCAGCGATGGGTCAGCACGCCCTCGCCGCAGCCGACGTCGAGCAGCGACAGCGGCGCGGACGCGCTGAAGAGCTCCTCCAGCGTCGCCTCGAAGTTGGCCATCAGGCGGCGGACGACCGGGTTGGTCGAGCCGTACTTGTCGTAGGTGTTGCCGGTGACCGTGCCCTCGCGGTCGACGGTCACCGACGGGCCGCCGCTCACGCCCGCACCGCCTCGCGGTCCTCGGTGTGCTGCGGCCCCGCGTGGGCGCCGGTGGTCGGCCGCTGGCCGGTGTCGCGCGCTCCGGGCTCGTAGTGCGACGGCGGCACCCCGAGCTGGAGCTCGATGCGGCGCACGCGCTCGAACACGCGCTGGCTCATGATCCGCTGCGCGTAGAGGAGGTCGCCGAGGATGCCGAGGGCGAAGAGCACCACGCCGGCGTTGAAGAGCACGGCGCCGAGGATCAGCGACTGGACGTGGCCGCGACCGTTGCCGGAGAAGTAGGCGACCAGCCAGCGCGTCCAGGGGACGAGCGCGAGCACGACGAGCACCGCCGCGAGCGAGAGGAAGACCCGCAGCGGCTCGTACTGCGCGTAGATGCGGAAGATCGACGTCGCGTTGCGCCGGACGTAGGACCACATCGAGGGGAACAGGCGCGACTCGCGCGTCTTCGGGTTGGTCCGGATCGGGACGTGGTCGATGGCGACCAGCAGCTTGCCCGCCTGGATGATCGTCTCGAGCGTGTAGGTGAACTTCGAGACGACGGCCATCTGCATGGCCGCCTCGCGGTTGTAGGCGCGGAACCCGGAGGTGGTGTCGGGGACCGTGGTCTCCGACGCCTGCCGGACGACCCACGAGCCCAGCCGCTGCAGCGACTTCTTCAGCGGCGAGAAGTGCTCGATGGACATGACCTCGCGGTCGCCGACGACCATGTCGGCGCTGCCCGCCACGATCGGCGCGACGAGCTTGGCGATGTCCTCGCCGAAGTACTGGTTGTCGGCGTCGGTGTTGACGATGACGTCGGCGCCGAGCTTCAGCGACGCGTCGAGCCCGGCCTGGAAGCCGGCCGCCAGCCCCTTGTTGTTGGTCAGCCGCACGACGTGGTCGACGCCGTTGGCGCGCGCGACCTCGACGGTGCGGTCGGTCGAGCCGTCGTCGATGACGAGCCACTCGACGGTGTCGAAGCCGTCGACCTCGCGCGGGAGGTCGGCGAGGGTCGCCGGCAGCGTCTGCTCCTCGTCGAGGCAGGGGATCTGGATGATCAGCTTCATCGCACGTGTCGCGCCGGAGCGTTGGCCCGGTGGACCGCGCGACGGCCGGAGCGGACCGGCCGGGACCTCCGGCGCAGGACAGTACGGTACTACGCCGCATGGACCGCTACGCCCGTTCCCGCACGGCATGGGCGGGCTCGGCGCTGCCGTGGCCCACGCTGCTGCTCGCCGCGCTGGCGCTGGCGACGCTGGTCGGGTTCTTCGTCTACCCGACCTATCCGAACTACGACAGCCTCTACTCGCTGATCTGGGGCCGCGAGGTCCTCCACGGCCACCTGCCGTCCTTCGGCGCCTACCGCGCGCCGACCGAGCATCCGCTGGCGATCGCGTTCGGCGCGCTCCTGACCCCGCTGGGCACCGGTGCCGACCGCGTCATGGTCGGCGCGACGCTCGCGTCGTTCGTGGCGCTGGCCGCCGGGCTCTACCGGCTGACGCGGGCCTCGTTCGGCCCGGCGGTCGGGATCGTCGCGGCGGGACTGCTCGTCACGCGCTTCGACTTCCCGTTCCTGGCCGCGCGCGGCTACATCGACATCCCGTACCTGGCGTTCGTGGTGTGGGCGGCGGCGCTGGAGGCCGAGCGGCCGCGGCGGGGAAGGCCCGTCTTCGTGCTGCTCACGCTGGCCGGCCTGATGCGGCCGGAGGCCTGGCTGCTCGTCGGGCTCTACTGGCTGTGGTACGTCCTGCCCCGGTCGGTGCCGTGGCGGCGGCGGTTCGGCGCGGCCGCCATGGCGGCAGTCGGCCCGGTGACGTGGGCGGCGGTCGACCTCGCGGTCACCGGCGACCCGCTCTACTCGCTGCACTCGACGAACACGCTCGCCGAGGAGCTCGGGCGCGCGAAGGGCCTCTCGGCGGTTCCGCACGCGACGTGGGCGTTCCTCGTCTCGCTCGACAAGTTCCCCGTCCTGGCCGCGGCGATCGCCGGCCTGCTGCTGGCGGTCGTGCTCGTCCCGCGGCGGCTGGGGATGCCGGTCGTGCTGCTGGTCATCGGCCTGGCGACGTTCGGCATGGTGGGGCTCGCCGGGCTGTCGATCATCGACCGCTACCTGCTGGTGCCGTCGCTGATCGTGATGGTCTTCGCGTCGGTGCTGATCGCGGGCTGGACGATGCTCGAGCCGGGCCCGCTCCGGCGGGGGTGGGCGACTCTCGCCGGCCTGGTCGTGCTGGCCGGGCTGGCCTTCACCGTGACCCATGTCAACCTCGGCCGCTTCGACGCCGAGCTCGCCTTCCGCGGCGAGTACCGCACCGCGCTGCATCGCGTGCTCGCCGATCCAGCCGTGCGCGACGCGCGCGGCTGCGGGCCGGTCTCGGTGCCCAACCACAAGCTGATCCCCGACGTGCGCTGGGTCGCCGACCTGCCCGTCGACCGCGTCGTGGCCCGCAGCAACCCCCGGCACGCCGCGCGAGCCGCCCGCGGCGGCGTCGCGCTCTACGTCTCGGGCCGCTTCGCGATCTTCCACCAGGCGCTCGTCTCGCCCGCCGACGACCCCCTCGACGAGGTGCCGCCGGCCGGATGGCTCCGCGCGGCCACCAGCCGCTACTACGGTGCGTACGTGCGCTGCACGGGGAGGACGCCTTGAGCGCTGCCGCACCAGCACGCCGGGGATCGCGCCATGCCGACGCGCGCGGCGCCCGGGACCGCCGCTCGCCCGCGGGGGCCTCGCGCCGCCTGGCCGGCGCGCGCCGGCTGCGGCGTCCCGCCCCCTGGAGCCTCGCGGTCGCCGCGGTGGTCGTCGGCGCGTTCCTGCTGCGGGTCTGGGGCGTGGGTCACGGCCTGCCCTACGCCTTCAACGCCGACGAGAACGCCCACTTCGTGCCGCACGCGATCGGGCTCTTCGGCCACGGGTGGAACCCGCACTACTTCGTCAACCCGCCGGGCTACACCTACGTGCTGCACCTCGTCTTCGCGGTCTGGTTCGGCGGCCGCGGCGGGGTCTCGGAGGCCTACGCGGCCGACCCGACGGGAGTCTTCGTCGTCGCCCGGGTGACCACCGCGGTGCTGGGCACACTCGCGGTGTGGCTGCTGTACCTCGCGGGCACGCGCCTGTTCGACCGCCGCGTCGGGCTGCTCGGCGCCGCGGTGCTCGGCGTCAGCTTCCTGCCGGTCTTCTACTCGCACCTGGCGCTCAACGACGTCCCGACGCTGGCGCCGATCGCGCTCTCGCTCTGGGGCGCGGCAGGCGTGCTGCGCGAGGGCCGCGCCCGCGACTACGTGATCGCCGGCGTCGGCCTCGGACTGGCCGCCGGCACGAAGTACACGGGCGGCATCGTCCTCCTGCCGCTGCTCGCCGCGGCCGGTGCGCAGTTCCTGGCCCCCGGAGGCCATCGCCCCGCCACCCGCGGGCTTGTCTTCGCGGGCCTGGCGGCGCTGGCCGGGTTCCTGGTGGCCAACCCGTACGCGCTGCTGGACTTCGACGCCTTCCGCGCCGGCCTCAACCACCAGACGACGGCGGCCGACGACGCGCTCGGCAAGCTGGGCCTGACCCAGGACAACGGCTTCGGCTACTACCTGTGGACGTTCACGTGGGGCATGGGCTGGGTGCCGCTGCTCGCCGCGTTCGGCGGCGCGGTGGCGCTCGTGCGCGACGAGCGCCGGCTGACGACGCTGCTGGCGCCGGCGCCGGTCCTCTTCGTGCTGTTCATGGGCTCGCAGACCCGCTTCTTCGGCCGCTGGCTGATGCCGATCTTCCCGATGGTGGCGCTGCTCGCCGCCTACGGGGCCCTCGAGCTCGCCGAGCACCTCGTCCGCCGGCGCCCGGCGCTGCGCCCGACGCTGCTCGCGCTCGCCGTCATTGCCCTGTGCGGGCAGGGGCTCGTCTACTCGCTGCACACCGGCCTGGTGCTGTCGCGCAAGGACACCCGCAACCTGGCCCGCGAATGGATGGTCGCGCACGTGCCGCCGCGCTCGAAGATCGTCGTCGAGCCCGTGGTCCCCGACGGCTGGGCGCAGGACGTGGGCCGGCCGTCCCCGCTGACGTCCAACGGCAACCGCTGGGTGAAGTACCCGACGTCCCGCTCGCTGGTGGACCCCACCACCGGCCGGCCGGTCGACCCGCCCGGGATCATCGTCAACATCGAGGACTACGAGCGTACGCTCAGCCCGTCCCTCGTGGACACCTACGAGCGGGGCGGATGGTGCTGGGTGGTCACCGGCTCGACCCAGCGCGGCCGCGCCGAGGCCGAGCCCGAGATCGTGCCCGAGGCGGTGGCCTACTACCGCGAGCTCGAGCGCCGCGCCGACATCGCCTACCGGGCATCGCCGTACGCCGATGGCGCGGACCCGGTGCGGTTCAACTTCGACTGGTCGTTCGACTACTACCCGCTCGCCTACCGCCGTCCCGGGCCCGTCATGACGGTCTACCGCCTGCAGGGCGGGCGCTGCGCGGGCGTATCCTGAGCAGGTGCCCGTGCTGACCGCCATCGACCGGGAGCATCTCGAGCGCAGCGTCGAGCTGGCCGACAACGGGGTCGGGCACGTCCAGCCCAACCCGGTCGTCGGGGCCGTCGTCGTGCGCGACGGGCAGGTGCTCGGGGAGGGCTGGCACGGCGCATACGGCGGGGCCCATGCCGAGGTCGAGGCGATCGCCGCCTGTGCCGGCCATGAGCTTGCCGGCGCCACGCTCTACGTCTCGCTCGAGCCGTGCTGCCACCACGGCCAGACGCCGCCGTGCACCGACGCGATCGCCGCCGCCGGCATCGGCCGCGTGGTCGTCGCCGCCGACGACCCCTCCGAGAAGGCCAGCGGGCGCGGGCTGGGGATCCTGCGCGACGAGGGCGTCGATGTCACCGTGCTCGACGCCGCCGACGAGCTGGCCCACCGCGCCCGCCTGGCGAACCAGGGCTTTCGCAAGCACGCGCGGACCGGCCGGCCGTGGGTGCTGTTCAAGTCGGCGATGACGCTCGACGGCAAGGTCGCCACCAGCACGGGCGACTCGAAGTGGATCTCCGGCGAGTCGAGCCGCGCCCGGGCACACCGCTGGCGCGCGAACGTCGACGCCGTGGCGGTCGGCATCGGGACCGCGCTGGCCGACGATCCGCAGCTCACGGCCCGGGTCGAGGCCGTGACCAGGCAGCCGACGCGGGTGGTGTTCGACTCCACCGGACGCCTGCCGCTGGACTCGCGGCTGGTCCAGGACGCGCCCGAGCAGCGCCTCGTCGTCGTCGTCAGCCGCGCGGCGCCGCGGGTCGCCATCGAGGCGCTCGAGATGGCCGGCGCCGAGGTCGTCGTGACCACCGGCGAGAACGAGCCCGCCCGGGTGCGTCACGCGCTCGACCGCCTCGGCGAGCTGGGCATGGCCTCGGTCCTGCTCGAGGGCGGCCCGCATCTCGCCGGCGCGTTCCTCGACGCGGGCGAGATCGACGAGGTCCGGCTCTTCCTGGCGCCGATGCTGCTGGGCGGCCGCTCCGCGCGCGACCCGCTCGAGGGCAAGGGCGTCGAGCGGATCGCCGATGCGCTGCGCGCCGAGACGCTCGAGTGCGAGCGCGTCGCCGAGGACCTCCTGATCAGCGCCCGCCTGAAGGAGTGGTAGCCGTGTTCACGGGACTGGTCGCCGACGTCGGGGTCGTCGCCGCGGTCGACCGGACCGCCGACGGCGCCCGCCTGTCGTTCGAGTCGCGGCTCGCGCGGGAGCTCTCGGAGGGCGACTCCGTCGCCGTCAACGGCGTCTGCCTGACCGCCGTCGGGCTGTGCGGGCCGCGCTTCGGCGCCGACGTGATGCAGGAGACGCTGCGGCGCTCCTCGCTGGGCGTGCTCGGCGAGGGCGACCCCGTCAACCTCGAGCTGGCCCTGCGCGCCGCCGACCGGCTCGGCGGCCACGTCGTCCAGGGCCACGTCGACGGGCTCGGCGTCGTCGGCGCGCTGCGCGACGAGGGCTTCGCGCGCATCGTCACCGTCGAGGCCGGCCCCGAGGTGCTCCGCTACGTCGTCGAGAAGGGGTCGATCGCCGTCGACGGCGTGTCCCTGACCGTCGCCCGCGTCGACGACGAGGGCTTCGACGTGTCCCTGATCCCCGAAACGCTCGAGCGCACGACGCTCGGCCGAGCCGAGGTCGGCCGGGCTGTCAACCTGGAGGTGGACGTGCTCGCCAAGTACGTGGAGAAGCTCATCGGCCGCAGCGAGGTGCGAGCATGAGCGCCGTGGGCGCTCCGTTCGCCACCATCGAGGAGGCGCTCGACGACATTCGCGGCGGCCGCATGGTCGTCGTCGTCGACGACGAGGATCGCGAGAACGAGGGCGACCTCACGATGGCGGCGCAGTTCGTGACGCCCGAGGCCATCAACTTCATGGCCAAGGAGGGGCGCGGGCTGATCTGCCTGGCGCTGACCGGAGAGCGCTGCGACGAGCTCGGCCTGGACCTCATGGCGGCCAAGAACGAGTCGCCGTTCGAGACGGCGTTCACCGTCTCGGTGGAGGCGCGGGACGGCGTCACCACCGGGATCTCGGCCGCGGACCGCGCGCGCACGATCCAGGTGGCGATCGACCCCGAGAGCTCGCCGCGCGACCTCGTCCAGCCCGGCCACGTCTTTCCGCTGAAGGCACGCGACGGCGGCGTGCTCGAGCGCACCGGGCAGACCGAGGCGGCGGTCGACCTGGCGCGCCTCGCCGGCCTCAACCCCGCCGGCGTGATCTGCGAGATCATGAACGACGACGGCACGATGGCGCGGGTGGGCGACCTGACCGCCTACTGCGCCCGCCACGGGCTGAAGATGGTCACCGTCGCCGACCTGATCGCCTACCGCCGCCTCCACGACAAGCTCGTCGAGCGCGTGGTGTCGACCACGCTGCCCACGGGCTTCGGCGAGTTCACCGCCGTCGGCTACCGGTCGCTGGTCGACGACAAGCATCACGTGGCGCTCGTCAAGGGCGACGTCGCCGGGCGCGAGGACGTGCTGGTGCGCGTCCACTCCGAGTGCCTGACCGGCGACGTGTTCCACTCGCTGCGCTGCGACTGCGGCGAGCAGCTCGAGTCGGCGCTGTCGATGATCGAGCGCGAAGGCGCCGGCGTGCTGCTCTACCTCGCCCAGGAGGGGCGCGGCATCGGCCTGCTCAACAAGCTTCGCGCCTACAAGCTCCAGGAGGAGGGGCTCGACACCGTCGACGCCAACCTGCGCCTCGGGCTGCCGGCCGACCTGCGCGACTACGGCATCGGCGCGCAGATCCTCGTCGATCTGGGTCTGAGCTCGATCCGCATCCTCACGAACAACCCCAAGAAGATCCGCGGGCTCGAGGGCTACGGCCTGCGGGTCTCCGACCAGGTGCCGATCGAGCACACGCCCAACCCGCACAACGAGGACTACCTGCGGACCAAGGCGGTCCGCATGGGCCACACCCTGCACCACCAGGGCGTTGCCCTCGACGACGAGATGACCGGCGGCGACGAGGCGGCCGGCCCGCGGGCCGCCGGGCTCCGGGGCGAGGCCGGGCGCTCGTACGCGATCGTCGTCGGGCGCTTCTACGAGGATCTCGCCGAGCGGCTCGTCGCCTCGGCGACGCGGGCGTTCGAGGAGGGGGGCGCCGAGCGCGTCGACGTGCATGACGTGCCCGGGGCGTTCGAGCTGCCGCTGGCGGCGCGCTATTGCGCCGAGTCGGCCCGCTACGCCGGCGTCGCCGCCCTGGGCGCGGTCATCCGCGGCGAGACGTCGCACTACGACTACGTCTGCGCCGAGTGCGCGCGCGGGCTCATGGACGTGCAGCTGCGCACGGGCGTGCCGTGCGCGTTCGGCGTGCTGACCGTCGAGAGCCTCGACCAGGCGCTGGCCCGCGCAGGCGGCGGCAAGCGCGACCAGGGACGCCACGCCGCCGAGACGGTGCTCGCGATGGCACGGCTGCGCGAGTCGCTGCGGGTACCCTGACGCCCATGGACACGGAGATCGCCGCGCTCCTGCTGACCGCCGCCGTGCACGTCGTCGCGGTCTGTGTGCTGGTGTGGGCGATGCTCGACGGCGAACGGCCGAGCCTGCGCCGCTGGCTCGACGGGCCCGACGATCCGCCCGCCTGGCCCGAGCCGCCCTCGGATCGTCCGCGCGACGGCGGCGTGCCGCTGCCGGCCGCCGGCCCGGCCCCGGTGCGCCTGCGGGGCGCGGGGCGCCTGCGCGACGCCTACGACCGTTCGCGCCGGCCCGTGCACGACCCGCATCCGGGTCGCATCCGCCAGCCCGCCTGACCGGCGCCTCAGTCCTTCTTGGGCTTGTGGTGGCGGCGGCGCTTGTCCGGCTTGCCGCCGTGGCCTCCCGGGGTGGCGCCCGCCTCGGCGCGCGCGAGGTCGAGCTCGCGCTGCACCGCTCCGCGCTGGTCGGGGTTGCGCAGACGCTGCTCGAGCACGCCGATCGCCGCCGCCGGGTCGCCGCGCGGCGCAGCGCGTGGCCGAGGTCGAAGAGGGCGTAGGCGCAGGGATCGGTGCGCTCGACGGGGCAGCCGTCGACGACGCCGCGCAGCACTCCGACCGCCGCGACGTAGTGGCCGGCGTCGATGAGCGCGTGGCCGCGGGCCTCTCCGGCGGCCTTGCCCGGGGCCTGCCCGCCACCGGCCGCGGCGGCGGCGGTCGCGGTGGTGGTCTCGGTCGTCGTGGCGGTGGTGGTGGGCGCGGCCGCCGTCGCAGCCCGCGAGGCCGTCGACGCCCGTGGGCCGGCCGCGGAGGTGCCGTCGCCGCCGCCAAGCGTGGCGGCGGCGATCCCGCCGGCGGCGAGCGCCGCGGCGAGCGCGACCGGCGCCGGCCAGCGGCGCGGTCGGCGGGGCACGGAGCGGACGGGCTCGGGATCGGGCTGCGCGGCTGCGGCCGTGTCGATCACCTGGGTGGCGATGGGCGCGGCGTCGTCGGGTCGCGGGCGCGGGGTGGGCGGGCGGGCCGGGTCCGGGATGGCGACGCCCACAGGCGGCACCCCGTCTCGGGAGAAGCGGGCCGTCTCCGTGACGGCGGTGGCCTCGGCGGGCGCGGCCGGGCCGAGTGCCGCGCGCAGCTGCGCCACCAGCCGCGCCGCGGTCGGCGGGCGGTGCGGCGGGGTCCTTGGCGAGCCCGCGCAGCAGCACCGTGTCGACGGCCGCGCGGGAGGTTGGGCGCGACCTCGGAGGCCCTCGGCGGCGGCGTGTCCGCGTGCGCGCGGGCCTGGGCGGCCGCCGCCGCCTCGGGGAACGGCCGGCGCCCGGTGAGCAGCTCGAAGGCCACGACGGCCAGCGCGTAGCGGTCGCTCGCCGGCGGTCGCGGGGCGTCCCAGCGCCTGCTCGGGCGAGAAGTACGCGGCGGTGCCCACCATCTGCCCGGTGCGGGTCACCGAGCTCTCGCTGGCGAGCGTGGCGATCCCGAAGTCGCCCGACCTGAGCGTGCCGTGCTCGTCGAGCAGCAGGTTGGCGGGCTTGACGTCGCGGTGCACGATGTCGCGGCCGTGGGCCGCGTCGAGCGCTGCCGCGGTCTGCTCGAGCCAGTCCAGGGCGACGCCGTGGGGGATGGGCTCGCCGGCCTTGAGGCGGTCGTTGACGGTGCCGCCGCCGACGAGCTCCATGACGATGAAGGCGAGCCCGTCGTGCTCGCCGATGTCGTAGACGGTCACGACGTGCGGGTGGGCGCCGACGCGGGCGGCCGCCCGTGCCTCGCGGGTGAACCGCGCGCGTGCGGTCTCGTCGGCCCCGAGCGCCTCGGCGAGCACCTTGACCGCGACGTGGCGGCCGAGCAGCTCGTCCTCGCGCCGCGTAGACGGAGGCCATGCCTCCGCTGGCGACGTGGTGGAGCAGCCGGTAGCGCGGCGGCAGCTCGATGCGTGAACGCGTGAGTGCCACGGCTTGGACTCCCGTACCCTCGCGCACCTGTCGCTACACTAGCCGCCGCCATGGCCAAGGTCTGCCACAGCTGCGGGAAGGGCCCGAGCTTCGGGAACAGCCGCAGCCACTCCATGGTCGCCACGCAAGCGGCGCTTCGACCCGAACCTCCAGAAGGTCCGGGCGCTCGTCGGCGGCGCCCCGCAGCGCGTCTACGTCTGCACGCGCTGCCTGAAGGCCGGCAAGGTCACCAAGGCCGTCTAGCGGCGGCCCGCGCACTGTCGCCGTGTCCGACCCAAGCCTCGTCCGCTTCCGCGCCGTCGTCGAGGGTGCGCTCGCGCACCTCGAGTCGCGCCGCCAGGAGATCAACGACCTCAACGTCTTCCCGGTCGCCGACGGCGACACGGGCGACAACATGGCGCTCACGCTGCGCGCCGTGCCTGGCCGAGCTCGACCGCCTCGCCGCGCGAGGACGAGCGCTCGCTCGACGAGGTCGGCCGCGACGAGATCGTCGAGTCGGTCGCGCGCGCCGCGCTGCTCGGCGCGCGCGGCAACAGCGGCGTGATCCTCTCCCAGCTCATCCGCGGCGCCGCCGAGGAGCTCATCAGCCGCCCCGGCGAGCTCGTCGACCCGATGCTGATCGGCGCGGCGATGGCGCGCGCCGCCGATCGCGCCTACGGCTCGGTGCGCGAGCCGGCCGAGGGGACGATCCTCACGGTCATGCGCGAGATGGCGGTCGCGATCGCGACCGAGATCGCGCACATGCCCGACGAGAGCCGCCGGCTCGAGGCCGACGCCGACGACGACGCGCAGAACGCGCTGATCGCCGAGATCCTCGAGCGGGCGATCGAGGCCGGCGAGGAGTCGCGTCGCGCCGGGGCCCGGAGCTGCTGCCGGTGCTGCGCGAGGCGGGCGTCGTCGACGCCGGCGGCTACGGCGTGACGATCGTGATCGCCGGCATCGTCGCCGCGCTGCGCGGGACCGACGGCGCCGCGCCGTGGCCCACCAGGCGCCGCCGGCGGTGCGGGTCACCCATCCGCACCACCAGTCCTCGACCTACCGCTACTGCACGAACTTCGCCGTCACCGGCCACGGCCTCGAGGCCGCCAAGTGGGTCGGCCCGCTCGAGGCGCTCGGCGACAGCGTCCTCGTCGTCGGCGACGCGGCCACGCTCAAGGTCCACGTCCACACCGACGAGCCCGAGCTCGTCGTCGGCGCTGTTCGAGGACGCCGGCGAGGTCTCGCGCCTCGACGTCGCCGACATGCACGCGCAGGTCGCCGAGCGAAGCGCGCGCCTGGCGGCGGCGCCGACGGCGACGGGCGCATCAGCCGCGTGCGCGACCGCTGCGGGGCGGTGGCCGTCGCCGCGGGCGACGGCATGCGCGCGCTGTTCGAGGGCCTCGGCGTCTTCGTGCTCGACGGCGGGCTCGACGCTGAACCCGTCCACCTACGAGCTGCTCGCGGGCATCCACGACGTGCCCGCCGAGGAGGTCGTGGTGCTGCCCAACAGCGCCAACGTCATCATGGCGGCCGAGCGCGCCGCCGAGCTCTCCGACAAGGTCGTCCACGTGGTGCCCGGCGCGCTCCCAGCAGGCCGGGCTGACGTCTGCGGTGGAGATGGAGCCCGATCCCGCGCCGCCGCCGACAACGCGGCCGCGATGCGGCGAGGCGCTCGGGCGGCTGCGCACGGGCGGGGTGGCGCCCGCCGCCCGCGATGACGCCCAGGGGCGCTTCGCGGTCGGCGACGCCGTCGGGTTCGTCGACGACGAGCTCGTCGCCTGGGGCGAGCCGGAGGCGACGCTGCGCGACCGTGCTGCGGCCGCTCGGCGACGGCGCCGAGCTGGTGACCTGCATCGCCGGCGACGGCGCGCCGCTCGCCGACGGCGCGATCGCCGCGCTGGTGCCCGACGGCGTCGAGCTCGAGCTGCTCGGTCGGCGGGCAGCCGGCCTGGTGGTGGCTGCTCGCCGCCGAGTAGGCGCTCCCGCCGCGCACCATCCGCCCGCAAGGCGAGAATCCCCGCGTGCCCGCCTTCGCCTCGGCCGAGACGTCAGAGCCCGCGCGCGAGGACCTGCTCGCCGCACCGGTCCGCTGGCCGCGCCCGTCGCGGCTGGCCGAGCCGCTCGCGGTCGGCGGCGGCCCGAAGGCGGCCGAGGCCGCCGAGACGCTGGGCCTGACCACGGTCGGCGACCTGCTCGAGCACCTGCCCGCGCGACCGGCAGCGTCGCCCGCACGGTCGCCGCGCTCGCGCCGGGCGAGACGGCGAGCGTGGTCGTCGAGGTGCGCGCGATCCGCTCGCGGCCGGTGCGCCGCCGCGGGCATGAGGCCGCTGGTCGAGGCGACCGTCGCCGACGCGACCGGCGCCGATGAAGGTCGACGTTCTTCAACCAGCCGTGGCTGGAGCGCCGCTACCCGCCGGGCACGCGCCTGGCGCTGACCGGCAAGTACGAGGGCCGCAACCGCTTCCGCGTCTCCCAGCACGCGCCGACGACCGAGCGCCGCCGGCGCGGCGATGAGCGTCGCCGCACTACCCGGCCACCGAGGGCATCACCTCGACGCAGATCCTCGACGCTCGTCCGCGAGCACCGCGGCGGCGATCGCCGACGTGCTCGAGCCGCTGCCGGCGCCGCCTGCGCGCGCGCGAGCGCCTGCCCGACCGCCCGGCCGCGCTCGCCGCCGCGCACTTCGGCGACGCACGAGGGCGGCCGCCGCCGGCTGGCCTTCGACGAGCTGCTGCTCGACCAGCTCGCGCTGCTGCGCCGGCGCGCCGCGCCGCGCAGCGGCCGCGCGGGCGCGCCGCGCTCGACGGCGCCGCGCGACGCTGACCGCGCGCTGGCTCGCCGAGCTGCTGCCGTTCGCGCCGACCGGCGACCAGCTGCGCGGCGATCGACGCGGTCGACGCCGACCTCGCGCGCGACCGGCCGATGCAGCGGCTGCTGATGGGGGAGGTCGGCTCGGGCAAGACGGTGGTCGCGCTGTACGCGATGCTGCGCGCCGTCGAGCACGGCGTCCAGGCGGCGCTGATGGCGCCGACCGAGACGCTCGCCGAGCAGCACTTCGCCACGCTGCAGGCGCTGATGCCGGGCGAGATGCGTGCCGCGCCGCGCTGCTGACCGGCTCGACGCCGCGCCGCGCGGCGCGCCGACGTCCTCGGCAAGCTCGCCAGCGGCGAGCTGTCGCTCGTCGTCGGCACCCACGCGCTGATCGAGGACCGCGGTCGAGTTCGCCGCGCTCGCGGTCGCGGTCGTCGACGAGCAGCACCGCTTCGGCGTGCGCCAGCGCGCGCGCGCTGGACGCCAAGGCGCCGCGAGGGCCTCGCGCCGCACGTGCTGCACATGACCGCCACGCCGATCCCGCGCACGCTGCGCGCTGCTCGAGTTCGGCGACCTCGACGTGACGGCGCTGCGCGAGCTGCCCGCGCGGGCGCCGGCCGATCGCAGACGCACGTCGCCTCGACCGACGCGCGAGCGCGAGCGCGCCTACGAGCGCATCCGCGAGGAGCTGCGCGCCGGCCGCCAGGCGTTCGTCGTCTGCCCGCTGGTGGAGGAGTCCGAGGCGCTGCAGGCGCGCGCGGCGACCGCCGAGTACGAGCGGCTGCGCGACGACCGAGCTCGCGCGACTTCCGCGTCGTGCTGCTGCACGGCCAGATGCGCCCGCGCGAGAAGCAGGAGGCGATGGCGGCGTTCGCCGCCGGCGGCGCCGACGTGCTCGTCGCCACGACGGTGATCGAGGTCGGCATCGACGTCCCCAACGCGACCGTGATGCTCGTCGAGGACGCCGAGCGCTACGGCATCTCGCCAGCTGCACCAGCTGCGCGGCCGGGTCGGGCGCGGGCGAGCACGCCTCGCTGTGCCTGCTGTTCGGCCCGACGGAGTCGCGCCCGCCTCGAGGCGCTCGGCCGCGCACACCGACGGCTTCCGGCTGGCCGAGATCGACCTCGAGCTGCGCGGCGAGGGCGAGCTGGTCGGGACGCGCCAGTCCGGGCTCGCCCAGTTCCGCGTCGCGCGGCTGCCCGAGGACGCCGAGCTGCTCGAGCGCGCGCGCGGCGCACGCCGAGCGGATCCTCGCCGCCGACCCCGAGCTCGACGCGCCCGAGCACGCGCTGCTCGCCGACGCGCTGCGCGGCCGCCTACGGCGCGGAGGCCTCGAGCCGATCCGCATGCGCCGACTCCCGTGGAGTGACCCGGGTGCGTCGGGGTGCCCGTGCGGGTGATCGCCGGCAGCCTCGGCGGGCGACGCTCGCCGCGCCGCCGGGGCGCGCCACCCGCCCGACCTCCGACCGGGTGCGCGAGGCGCTGTTCTCGATCCTCGGCGCCGATCGACGGCGCTGCGCGTGCTCGACCTGTTCGCCGGCTCGGGCGCGCTTGGGCATCGAGGCGCTGTCGCGCGGGGCCGGCCGCGGCGACCTTCGTCGAGCGCGCGGCGCCCGCGCTGCGCGCGATGCGCGGCCAACCTCGCGGCGCTCGGGGATCGACGCCGACGGTGCGCCGCGGGGACGTGCTCGCGCGTTCCTCCGCAACGCATCGCGGGCGGGCGCCCATACGATCTGGTCTTCCTCGACCCCCCGTACCGCGACGCGGAGCGGCTCGGGCCGGAGCTCGACGCTGTCGCCGCGTGCTCGCGCCGGGCGGCGCGCGTGGTCGGCGAGAGCGACCGGCGCGCGCCGCTCGCGCCTCGACCTTCCCGCTGACGCTTCGAGCGCCGCTACGGCGACACCCTGATCCGCATCCATGGCACCTGATCCCCGCATCGCCGTCTGCCCCGGCAGCTACGACCCGATCACCAACGGGCACCTCGACGTCATCACCCGCGCCGCCGAGCTGTTCGACGAGGTCGTCGTCGCGGTCGTCAACCGTCGGTGCGCAAGAACCGGCCCGCTGTTCGACACCGACGAGCGCATCGCGTTCATCGACGACGCGACCGCCCATCTGGGCAACGTCCGCGCCGAGCCGTTCGACATCCTGGTCGTCGACTTCGCCCGCAGGTCGGCGCCCAGTGCGATCGTCAAGGGACTGCGCGCGATCTCGGACTTCGAGTACGAGCTCGAGATGGCCCAGCTCAACCGCCGCCAGGCCGCCGGACATCGAGTCCGTGTACCTGATGGCCAGCCCGCAGTACAGTTTCCTGAGCTCCAGCGGCGTCAAGGAGCTCGCCACCTTCGGCGGGGAGATCGACGACCTGGTGCCCGCAGCGCGTCGCCGCCGCTTGAAGGAAGAGCTCGCCCGCTGACGAACAAGGGTGCTGCCATGGACGTCCTGGTCCTCATCGACAAGCTGGACGATCTCGTCCACAACGCCAAGCCCGTGCCGCTGACGGACCAGGTGCGCGTGGACAAGGAGGAGATCTACGACATCCTCGACCAGATGCGCGCGACGATCCCCGAGGAGATCAAGCAGGCGCGCTGGATCGTCAAGGAGCGCCAGGAGATGCTCGCCGAGGCCAAGCGCGAGGCCGAGCGCATCGTCAAGGAGGCGCGCGAGCGCCAGGACCAGCTGGTCTCCCAGGAGGAGGTCACCAAGCAGGCCGAGCGCGCCGCCGAGGACATCATCGAGGACGCCCGCGCCCGCGAGCGCGAGATCCGCCTCGGCGCCGAGGACTACGCCGACGAGATCCTCAACACGCTCGAGGTCAACCTCTCGAAGTTCATCGCCGCCGTCCAGCGCGGGCGCGAGCGCCTGCAGGGCAAGGACGAGCCGCCGAGGTCGCCTGACGCATGCGCCGCCCGGATGCGGGGCGGTGTGAGGTCGATCGCCCGGTCCGATCCGTCGATCGAGGTCGCCGACGCGTCGGGCGCATTCGTGCGCGCTCGCGTGCCGAGGCCGCCCCGGACGCGGCGAGGGCGGCCGAGCCGGCCGCCCTCGCGGTTGGTGGGACGCTGTGGCGTCAGGTGCGGGCGTGCCCGTGGCGCAGGTGCGGATGGGGGATCCGCAGGTTGCGCGTGTGGGTGCCGGGCGGGTGCGGCGCCTTCCTCGAGGTCGGCCACCAGGCGGCGCGGCCCAGGACCTCGACCGCCGCCGGCAGGAGCACCGGCCGCACGATCAGCGTGTCCAGGATCAGCGCCACCGCCAGGCCGACGCCGACCTGCCGCACGTTGATGAGGTCGCTCGCGATGAACGGGATCGCGATCGCGACCGCCACCAGGCCGACGCCCGTCGCTGCCGCGGCCGTGTGCCGGAGGCCCTCGCGCAGCGCGCCGTGCGGGTCACCGGACTTCACGAACGCCTCCCGCGTCTGCTCGAGCAGGTAGACCTCGTAGACCATGGTCAGGCCGAACACGGCGGCGAAGACCATGATGATCGTCTCCGGGTCCAGGTAGCCCGGGCCTCCGAGGATCGGGTCGCTTCCCGTGAACAGGGCGCTCATGACCCCGAAGGTCGCGCCCGCGGTCAGCAGGTCGAAGGCCACCGCGACCAGCGGCAGGACCACCGTCCGCAGCATCGCGGCCAGCAGCACCGCGATCGCCACGGCGATGATGCCCACCACCGGCCAGATCCGCGCGCCCAGATCGCTCTGGAAGTCGCCCAGCTGGCCGGCCGGCCCACCGACGGCGGTGTCGACGTTGTTCGCGCGAGCGAACTCCGAGGACATCGTCGAGAGGCGGTCACCGAGCTCCTGGGTGCTCTTGGCACTCGGCGGCTGCTTGGCGATCACCACGATCTGCCCGGCGCTTCCGCCGCGGTCGAGGTTGAGCGCGAAGGTCGCCAGGTTGCGGGAGTCCGCCGGCGCGCCGGCGATCGCCGCCAGGACGAAGTAGCCGGAGTCGAACAGGCCGGGCGACGAGGCCTGGAGCTGCTCGAGGTCCTTCGGCGACGGCAGCTGGCCGCGGAACTTCGCGACGCCGCCGTGCATCGTGTCGAGGCCGGAGGCGAGCTCGCCGGCAGGGCTCACGCCCTGCGACAGGCCGCTTGCCAGCTGTCCGGCACCGGTGGTCAGCTGCCCCAGCCCGGACTCCAGCGCGCCGGCGCCGTCACGCAGCTGCGTCGATGCCGCCGGTCAGGTCGCCGCCGCCGGTGTGGAGGGCCTCGATGCCCGTGGCGAGGTCGGCATTGCCGCTGCTCAGCTGGGCGATGCCGCTGGTCAGCTGGGTCGAGCCCGCCAGCAGCTGGCTCAGCCCGGCCGACAACTCCTGGACCTGGCCGGCGAACGCCACGGCGACGCCGGACGCTGCCTGCATCTTGCCCTGCACCGCGCCGAGGCGCGTGTTGACGTCGCCGGCCGCGGTCCGGGCCTTCTGGATCGCGGCGATGGCCGCCGCCACCTTCGGGTCGGAGCTGTTGGCCGACTGGAGGTTGGCCAGCGCGCTGTCGAGGCTGGTCGCCGCGCTCTGGGCCGATCCCGTGACGGCGTCGACCGCCTGGCTGCCGGACTGGACGTCGGTCGCCATCTGCTTGACGAGCGGGAGGCCTTCCTTGACGGTCGGCGCTGCCTGCCCGAGCCCGCCGCTGATCTGCTTGGAGCCCGACAGGGCCTTGACCGCGCCTTCGCGCAGCGCGTTCGCGCCGCCGAGGGCGGAGCCGAGCCCGTCGGAGATCTTGATCGCACCGGCGCGCGCCGCGTCGAGCCCGACCCGCAGCTGGTCGGCGCCGGACTGCGCCGAGCCGCCGCCGCCCTGGAGCTGCGACGCGCCCGAAGCGGCGTCGCGCAGCCCCTGCTGGAGCTGGATCGCGCCAGCGCCGGCCTGTCCGAGGCCGTCCTCGAGCGTGCCGAGGTCCTTCTTGCCGCCCTTCAGCATCGCGGCGGAGTCCTCGAGGCTCTTGGGGAGCTTGCCGAGGTCCTTCGTCTGGGCGTTGAACTCACCCGGCCCCACGACCGAGGCGACCGCCTTGTCCTTGGCGATCCGGGTCTGGAACGCGTCGAGCTTCTTGAGCATCGTCGCGGACGTGATCGGATCGGTCTTGGACGCCACGAGGATGTTGAACGGCGTGGCCCAGCCGGCGCCCATCACCCGGTTGATGGCGTTGAAGTCCTGCCGCGCCTTCGAGCTGGAGGGGATGTTGGCGATGCCGGGCGGGCCCGTGTCGATGGCGATCACGGGAATGGCGATCGCGGCCAGGATCGCCGTCGCGGCGAACCCGGAGAAGAACGCCGTGCGCTGCACGGCCGCGCCGCCACGATCGGAGATCGCGCCCCAGGCCCGCGCGAGCGGGCGCGGGGCGGCGAACGCCCCGGCCTGCAGGCGATGGCCGAACAGCGTCAGCGCGGCGGGCATGACCACGACCGCGGCGCCGATGGCCAGCAGCGAGCAGAGCACGGAGCCGATGCCGACGGAGGTCAGGACCTCGTTCGAGGAGAACGCCGCGGCGAGGATCAGCGAGACGACCAGCGCGGTGCCTCCGAAGAGGATCGCGCGGCCCACGGTGGAGACCGCGGTGGTGGCCGCCAGGGCGGACGCCGCGCGGTCGTCGCCGCCAGCGGCATGCGCCTCGCGGAAGCGCTCGGCGATCATCAGCCCGAAGCCCACCGAGAGCGAGAGCCCGGTGAGCGCCGCGAAGGTGATCGCGATCGCGTCGGTGTCGATCACCTTCCCCAGCAGCGCCATCGCCCCGAACGCCACGCCGACGGTGGTCGCGCCGAACGCCGCCAGCATGGCTGCGGCCAGCGGGGCCCGCAGGCCGACGAGCAGCAGGACGAAGAGGATCGGGATCGCGATGAACATCGCCTTGCGCGTGGTGTCGACGGAGGCGGTCTTCATCGCCCGGTCGATCGTCGGCTGGCCGCTGACGTGGGCGGTGACCGGCCCGCTGACGACGCGGTTGACCGTGCTCTCGATCTGCGCCTGGTAGGTGGACACCATGTCCTTCTCGGTGTGCGCGACGGCCGCCACGATCATGGCGGCGTCGGGACGGGGCCGCAGCCCCTTGCCGGTCGAGCCGGCGTCCCAGGCGGACATGACGCGGGTGTCAGGCCGCTTGCCCAGCAGCGCGACGAGCGTCGGCCCCTGGCGGTCGAGCTGGGCCTGGGGTCCCTGGAGCAGGATCGGCACCAGGACGCTGGCGCCGAACTGCTGCTGGGAGAGCTGCTCGGCGCGGGAGGCCTGGCTTCCGGGGACCACGACCTTCGACGGCGAGAAGCTGCCGGCGACACCCGTGCCTATGACGATGAGGACGGCGGCGAGCGCCATCCAGATAGCAAGGGCGGCCCGGGGACGCCGGACGGAGAAGTTCGCGAGACGGAGCATGACTCTTCCCTCGGTGTGGTGATGGGCTGCTCGTCACCCTCGCGGGTATGGGAGCCCGCGCCATCCGCAGATCCGGGCAGCGCCGACCGTGCGACCCCGCGGACCGTGTGCGGGATCTCACGGATGCCATCTCCCGCCCGCGGGGCGACGATCGGTCTCGCCCCGCCGCCCTCCGACACCCAGGACCTCTCCCATGGCTGCCACCACACCTCCCACCGCAACTCCCCCCGGCGTCGTCCCCGACGGGGTCCTCACCGGCGTGGCGGCGCAGGCTGTCGGCGGTCGAACCGTGGGGGCGATGGTCCTCGCGGCAACCACCCGTCACGACGGCGCGGCGATGCGCCACCTGGTCGACGGCGACTGGCGCGACGTCTCCTACGGTGAGCTGGGCGACACCGTGCGGGCCATCGCCCGCGGCCTGATCGGCCTCGGCATCGAGGCGCGCGACCGGGTGGCGATCCTCTCGAGCACGCGCGCCGAGTGGACGATGCTCGACTGCGGCGCCTTCTGCGCCGGCGCCACCGTCGTTCCCGTGTACTCGACGAACTCTCCGGGCGAGTGCCGCTACGTGCTCGAGCACTCCGAGGCCCGGCTGGTCTTCGTCGAGGACGCCGAGCAGCTCGCCAAGGTCCTCTCGATTCGCGGCGAGTGCCCGTCGCTGGAGCACGTGGTCGCGCTCGATGGCACGGGCGAGGGCGTCATCTCCCTCGACGACCTCCGTGCCCGCGGCGAGGACGTCGACGACGCCCGCGTCGACGAGGTCCAGGACGAGCTCGAGCCCGACGACATCGCCACGGTGATCTACACCTCGGGCACGACCGGCCCACCGAAGGGCTGCATGACCACCCACCGCAACTTCCTCTCGACGGTGTCCATGTACGAGCGCCGGCTCGACATCGACCCGCCGGTGGTCATCTTCATGTTCCTGCCGCTGGCCCACTCGCTGGCGCGGGTCACGCAGATGGTCGCGCTGGACGTCGGCGGGACGCTGGCGTTCTGGTCGGGGGACGCGAAGAAGATCCTCGACGACCTCGCGGCGACCGCGCCGACCCACTTCCCGTCGGTGCCGCGGGTCTTCGAGAAGGCCCACCAGCACGCGCTCGACCAGGTCGAGGACGGCGGAGCGCTGCAGCGGCGCGGCCTTCGACCGCGCGATCGCCGTCGGGCGCCGCTACGAGGAGCTCAGGGCGGCCGGTGGCAGGCCGGGCCCGCTGCTGGCGCTGTCGCATGCGCTCGCCGACCGCGTCGTCCTGCACAAGGTGCGCGGGGTCTTCGGGCCGCGCCTGCGCCAGGCGCTGACCGGCGCCGCGCCGATCTCGCGGGAGGTGCTCGGGTTCTTCCAGGCCTGCGGCATCGTCATCCTCGAGGGCTACGGCATGACCGAGAGCACGGCGGCCTCGACGCTCAACACGCGCGACGCCTTCCGTCTCGGCACCGTCGGCCGGGCGCTGCCCGACACCGAGGTGGCGATCGCCGCGGACGGCGAGGTGCTGATGCGCGGACCGCACGTCTTCTCCGGCTACTACAGGGATCGCGCGGCGACCCGGGAGGCGCTCGACGACGAGGGCTGGCTGCACTCCGGCGACCTGGGGTCGCTCGACGATGCGGGCTTCCTCTCGATCACGGGCCGCAAGAAGGACCTGATCATCACCTCCTCGGGCAAGAACGTCACGCCGGGGAACATCGAGTCGGCGATCCGCGAGAGCCGGTGGATCTCGCAGGCGGTCGTCTACGGCGACAACCGCCACTACCTCGTGGCGGCCGTGACGCTCGACCCGGACGAGCTGCCGGCGCTGGCGCGCACGATCGGCGTCGAGGATCCCGACCCGAAGGCCCTCGTCGCCGACTCGCGCGTGCGCGAGGAGCTCCAGCGGGCGATCGACGCCGCCAACGAGCGCTTCGCCCGCATCGAGCAGATCAAGCGCTTCGCGGTCCTCGACCACGACCTCTCGCAGGCCGGGGGCGAGCTCACCCCCACGATGAAGGTCAAGCGGGCGGTCGTCTACGAGATGTACCGCGACATCTTCGACGGCCTCTACGAGGACTGAGCACATGTCGACGACCAAGCACCGGATGCCCAACGCCGACGCCGCCTGGCTGCGGATGGACAGCCCGACCAACCTGATGGTGATCAACTCGGTGCTGCTCCTCGACGAGCCGCTGGACCGCGCGCGGGTGCAGCGCATGCTCGAGGAGCGGATCGTCTCGCACTTCCCGCGCTTCCGGCAGCGGATCGCGGGCGGGTCGCCGCTCGAGGGGCCGGCCTGGGAGGACGATCCGAACTTCGACATGCGCTCCCACGTGCATCGCCTGGTGCTCCCCGCGCCGGGCGACGACGCGGCGCTCCAGGATCTCATGGGCGACCTCATGTCCGCCCAGATGGACCGCAACAAGCCGCTGTGGCATGCGTACCTCGTGGAGGGCTACGGGAGCGGCTGCGCGATCGTCATGCGCATGCACCACTGCATCGCCGACGGGATCGCGCTGGCCCGCGTGATGCTGATGCTGACCGACGAGCAGGCCGGGACGGCGATCGTCGACGGCCACGGGCACCGTGCCACCCCGGTGGACGCGGTCGTGCGCCCGCTCGTCGCGGCGACGCGCGTGGCGCAGACCGCCACGCGCGTGCTCATGCACGAGGGCATGGAGAGCCTCGTGCATCCGCGCCACCTGGCCGACCTCGCAGCGGAGGCGGCGGGCGACACGAGGACGCTGGTCAAGCTGCTCGCCGCGCCGCCAGAGGCCAAGAGCGCCCTCAAGGGCGACCTCGGCGTCGCCCGGCGCGTCGCATGGACCGAGCGGATCTCGCTGCAGCGGGTCAAGGACCTCGCCCACGCCCACGACGCCACGGTCAACGACGTGCTGATGTCGGCCCTGACCGGCGCGCTGCACCGCCACCTCGACGAGCACGGCAGCCACGCCGACCAGATCCACGCGATGGTGCCGTTCAACCTGCGGCCGCTCGACGAGCCGCTCGACACCGACCTCGGCAACCGCTTCGGGCTGATCCTCCTGGCGCTCCCCACAGGCGTGGACGACCCGCTCGAGCGCCTCCACGAGGTGCAGCGGCGCATGGGGGAGATCAAGCGCTCCCACGAGGGCCAGATCGCCTACGGGATCCTCTCGGTGATCGGGCTGACCCCGGCGGCGGTCGAGAGCCGCCTGATCGGCATGTTCTCCGCGAAGGCGACGCTGGTCTGCACCAACGTCCCCGGACCGCGCAAGGCCGTGACGATCGACGGGGTGCCGGTGCGGGACGTGCTCGTCTGGGCGCCGACCTCCGGCAGCGTGGGCCTGGGCGTGAGCATCTTCAGCTACCGCGGGCACATCGTGACCGGCTTCATGACCGCTGAGACCGTGGTGAAGGAGCCGGCCGACCTGGCGACGGCCTTCGAGGAGGAGATCGGCGTCCTCGAGGGCGCGACGGAGCCGCTCGCTAGCGCCTGACGAAGCCGGCGCAGCCCTGCGGCGGCACGTCTGCGACCTCGACGTGCTCCACACGAGCCGACCTCGAGCCGGAGCGGCATGCGCCGAGCACCTGCTCGACCGCCACCGCATCCCCCTCGGCGTGCACCTCGACGGTGCCGTCCGCCCGGTTGGCCGCCCAGCCCGCAACGCCTTCCCCCTCCGCGACCTCCTGGACGTGCGCGCGGAAGAAGACGCCCTGGACCTTGCCGTGGACGACCGCCCGGCGGGCGATCACTCGTCGCCGGCCGCCGCGGCCGCCACCAGCGCCTGGATCTCGGCGAGGTGGCCCTTCACCGCGCCGGCCATCGAGTCGACGATCTCGGCGGCCTTGTCCACCGCCGTCTTGGAGGCCGTCAGCTGCTGCTTGATGCGCTGGACCTCGCCGAGCTGCTGAAGCGCGCGCTCGGCGGTGGCGCGGACGGCCTCGGAGTCGATCCCCTCGCCGTCGGCGCGGCGCAGCAGGACCCGCGCGCGGGCCAGCGCATAGGCGACCTGGAGGCCGAGCGGCCCCTCCTCGGGGTCGAAGGCCACGACCATCTTGTCGCCGTTGTACTCGCGCAGGGGCAGCATCCGTGCCGGCACCTTGCCCTCCGCGGAGACGACGAGCACCGCGAAGTCGGCGTTGCGCTCCTCGCGCGCACGGTCGAGCTCGCGCAGCGCCTCCGGGCGTGACAGCCGGGCGTTCTTGGCCTCGAAGACGATGCGCCCCCGGGCCGGCCCGCTGCAGCCGTCGATGGCCACCACGACGTCCCCGGTCTTGCGCGTCGCCTCCTTGACGTCGCCGACCGCCTCGCAGTCGTCGCCCTGGGCGAGCGCGATCGCGTCGAGCGCGTCGGCCACGAGCTCCTCGAACGCGCGGCCCTTGGCGGTGCCGCGCTCGCGCTCGGCCTCGACGTCCTCGAGCTTCTCCTTCTCGGCCCGCAGGCGCTCGACCTCCAGCCGCGTCGCCTCGAGCTTGTCGACCAGGGCGCGGAGCTGCCCGGAGTGCGCGTCGGCCGTCTGCTTGGCGACGGCGAGCTGGACGCGGTGGAACTTCGCCAGGGGGTTCTCGTCGCCCTCGGCGAGGAGCTCGGACCGCAGCGACTTCTGCATCTCCACCGAGACGTCGCGGACGATCTGGCGGACCTTGTGCTGGACCGCCTCGCTGGAGTCGTCGGCGAAGTGGCGCGTGATGACCGTGTTCATGCCCTCGGCGACGGTGCGCGCGCGCTCGGTGAACTGGACGTTGAGCTCCTGCGCGGCCTTCTCGAACTCCGTCTTGACGAACTCGGCGTTGGCGCCCGTCTGCTCGCGGTCGAGCACGCGGGCGCCGATCTCGAGCGCGTCGGTCACCAGCCGCGCGGGATCCTCGTGCTCGCGGGCGAGCCGCACGACGCACTCGTCGTCGACGACGAGCCCGTCGATGCGCAGGCTGTCGCCGAGCAGGCGGACGGGGTGGGAGAAGGGGAGAGAGGTGGCAGCTTCCATGGCGTTCTGGTCGCACGGTACGCCGGACTCCTGACGGAACGCGGTGGTTTTCACGGATTGCAGGGGCTGCGCGGCGCGCCAGCATCGTTCGCATGGCCTCCATCGCCGTCCCCACGACCGCGCCCGACGCCGAGGCGCTCGACACCGGCCGCCTCGATGCCGTCGTGTCCGCCGCCCGCCGCGCGGCCGACACCATGCGCGGCTTCGACCAGGAGCAGGTCGACCGGATCGTCTGGGCGATGGTCGTCGCCGGCCTGCACAACGCCGTCGAGCTCGCCCGAGCTGGCCATGGAGGAGACCGGCTTCGGGGTCTTCGAGGACAAGGTCGTCAAGAACTACATCGCGACCGAGTTCCTCTACGACTACCTCAAGGACAAGCGCTCGGTCGGCGTCATCGACGCCGACCCCGAGCGGGGCATCGAGAACATCGCCGAGCCGATCGGCGTGGTGCTCGCGCTGCTGCCGATCACCAACCCGACCTCGACCGCGCTGTTCAAGGCGATCGTCGCCGCCAAGACCCGCAACGCCATGGTGTTCCGCCCCTCGGCCCGCGCCGCGCGGCTGCGCGGTGCGCGCGATCGAGCTGCTCCAGGAGGCCGGCGAGCGCGAGGGCCTGCCGCCGGACGCGCTCCAGGTCGTGCCCGACCCCACCCTGGACGCCTCGCAGTACCTCTTCCACCACCCGGACGTCGACTTCATCTGGACCACCGGCGGCCCGAAGGCGGTCAAGGCGACGATGGAGTCCGGCAAGCCGTGCATCGGGGTGGGCGCCGGCAACGCGCCGGTCTACCTGCACCGCAGCGCCGACGTGCGGATGGCGGTCGTCGACATCCTGATCTCCAAGACCTTCGACGCCTCGGTCATCTGCCCGGCCGAGCAGACCTGCGTGATCGACGACGCGATCTACGACGAGGTCGTCGCCGAGCTGCAGCGGATGGGCGCGCGACTCCTGACCGCCGGCGAGGTCGAGGCGCTCTCGCAGCGCTGCTTCGAGCCCGACGGCCGCGTCCGGATGGAGGTCCTCGGCCGATCCTGCGCGAACCTGGCCGGCCTCGCCGGCTTCACCGCCGGCGAGGAGGCCAAGGTCCTGCTCGCCCCGCTCCCGGCCGACCTCGACGAGCTCGCGCGCCATCCGTTCGTGGCCGAGAAGCTGATGCCGGTCCTCGGCCTCGTCCGCTCCCCGAGCGTCGAGCACGCGCTCGACGCCTGCGCACTGGTCACCGAGCACGGCGGGCTGGGCCACACCTCGGCGGTCTACGCGACCGACGAGGACGTCGTGCGCCGCTTCGCCATGGCGATCCGCACCGGGCGCATCCTCGTCAACGCGCCGACCGCCGTCGGCGCGCTCGGCGGCGTCTACAACTCGATGACGCCGACGTTCTCGCTGGGCTGCGGCACCTGGGGCGGGTCATCGACGACCGACAACGTCAACTACCGCAACCTGCTCAACGTCAAGACCGTCTCGCGCCGCCAGGCTCCGCCGCAGTGGTTCCGCGTCCCCTCGGACACCTACTTCAACGCCGGCGCGATCGACAGCCTGCGCGAGATCGAGTGCCGCCAGGCGCTGATCGTCACCTCGCCCGACGCCGAGCAGCGCGGCGCCGCCGACGAGGTGCGCCGTCACCTGTCCACCGAGGCCGTCCACGTCTTCAGCTCGGTCGAGCCCGAGCCTGGGGAGGCCACGGTCCGCCGTGGCGTCGAGGCGCTCGATGAGCTGCGCCCCGATCTGATCGTCGCGGTCGGCGGCGGGTCGGTGATCGACGCGGCCAAGGCGATGCGGCTGCTGCACGAGAGCCCCGAGCTCGACCTCGAGGAGCTGACGCTGCCGTTCCTCGACGCCCGCAAGCGCGTCGCGCGCTGGCCGCGCACCTCGCATCGCGTGAGGCTGGCCGCGGTGCCCACCACCGCCGGGACCGGGTCGGAGGTCTCGCCCGCGGCGGTGCTCACGGTCGGCGACGCCAAGGTCACCCTCGTGGACTACTCGCTGGTGCCCGACACGGCGGTCGTCGACCCGCGGCTCACGCTGACGATGCCGCCGGTGGTGACCGCCGACACCGGGGTCGACGCGCTGACCCACGCGCTCGAGGCGGGCGTCTCGATCTTCGCCTCGCCGTTCACCGACGCGTTCTGCATGCAGGCGGTCAAGCTGATCCTCGAAGCGCTCCCGCGCGCGGTGGCCGACGGCTCCGACCTCGAGGCGCGGACCGCGATGGCCAACGCGGCGACGATCGCCGGGCTGGCCTTCTCCAACGCGTTCGTCGGCGTCAACCACGCGCTCGCCCACGCCGTCGGCGCGCGCTTCGGCATCGCCCACGGTCGCGCGAACGCGATCTTCCTGCCCCACGTCCTGCGCTACAACGCGTCGCTGCCGACGAAGTTCATGCCCGCGCCCGGCTACTCGGCCTACGTGGCGCCCGAGAAGTACGCACAGATGGCGTGGATCCTGGGCCTCGGCGGCCGCGGGCCCGACCAGCGCCGCGAGCGGCTGTTCTCCCGTGTCGACGAGCTGCTGGCCGAGGTCGGCATGCCGCCGTCGCTGGCGGCGATGGGGATCCCGCGCGACGAGTTCGACGCGGCGCTCGGCGACCTGGCGATCGCCGCGTTCGCCGACCCCAGCGTGCGGACGAACCCGCGCATTCCGCTGGTCGCCGAGCTGACCGGGCTGCTGGTCGCGGGCTACGAGGGACGCCCCTGAGCGCGCCGGCCGAGTGAGGCATCCTCCGCCCCCGGGCGGGTAGGTTTCCCGGCGTGAACCTGATCGAGCAGGTCGTGGGCAAGGCGTGGGCGGCCAAGGTCCTGGCCGAGACCGGGATCATCCGCCCGATCCGGCTCGACAAGCTGCTGCGCATCGGGCTGGCGCTCCAGCGCTGGGGTCCGACGCCCGCCGCGGGCTACACGTCGGCGGCGATCCGCTTCCCGCACGAGACGGCGATCGTCGACGAGCTGGGGACGCTCACCTTCGATGAGGTCCACCGCCGCACCAACGCGCTCGCCCACGCGCTCTCGGACGCCGGGATCAGCGAGGGCGACGGCGTCGCGATCATGTGCCGCAACCATCGCGGCTTCATCGACGCGACGGTGGCCTGCTCCAAGCTCGGCGCCCACGCGCTGTACCTCAACACCGCGTTCGCCGGCCCGCAGATCACCGACGTGGTCGGCCGCGAGAAGCCGGCGGCGCTCGTCTACGACAGCGAGTTCGAGGGTCTCACGCACGACGCGGGCAAGCGGCGCAAGCGGTTCATCGGCTGGCACGACGATCCGTCGGAGCGGCCCAAGGACCCGCTGCTGGAGGACCTGATCTCCGAGGGCGACCCGGCCGACCCGGTGCCGCCGGGGGAGAAGGGCCGCGTCGTCATCCTGACCTCGGGCACGACGGGCACCCCGAAGGGCGCCAACCGCAGCCAGCCCGAGTCGCTCGACCCGGCCGCCGCGCTGTTCAGCAAGATCCCGCTGCGGGCGCGGGAGACGACGATGATCGCCGCGCCGATGTTCCACTCCTGGGGCTTCGCGCACTTCACGCTCGGGATGGGCCTGGCCTCGACCCTCGTGCTTCGCCGCCGCTTCGACCCCGAGAGCACGCTGCAGGCCTGTGCCGAGCACGAGGCGACCGCGCTGGCGGTGGTTCCGGTGATGCTCCAGCGGATCCTCGAGCTGCCGCGCGAGGCGATCGAGCGCTATGACCTTCAGACGCTGCGCATCATCGCCGCCTCGGGATCGGCCCTGCCGGGCGAGCTGGCCGTGAAGGTCATGGACCGCTTCGGCGACGTCCTCTACAACCTCTACGGCTCGACCGAGGTCGCGTGGGCGACGATCGCCACGCCCGACGACATGCGCGCCGCGCCGGGGACGGCGGGCCGGCCCCCGCGCGGGACGATCGTGCGCATCTACGACGAGGAGGGCAGGCACCTCCCCGACGGACGGACCGGGCGCATCTTCGTGGGCAACGAGATGCTGTTCGAGGGCTACACCGGCGGTGGCGGCAAGGACGTCATCGACGGGCTGATGGCCACCGGCGACGTCGGCCACTTCGACGAGGGCGGGCGCCTGTTCGTCGACGGCCGCGACGACGAGATGATCGTCTCGGGCGGCGAGAACGTGTTCCCGCGGGAGGTGGAGGACCTCCTCCACGACCACGAGGGGATCGACGAGGTCGCCGTCGTCGGGGTCGACGACGAGCAGTTCGGGCAGCGGCTCAAGGCGTACGTCGTCGCCACGAGCGGGGCGGCGAAGCCCACCGAGGACGAGCTCAAGGACTACGTCAAGGCCAACCTCGCCCGGTACAAGGTGCCGCGCGAGATCGAGTTCCTCGACGAGCTGCCCCGCAACGCCACCGGCAAGGTGCTCAAGCGCCACCTGTCGGGCGACGGCGACGGCGCCTGAGGTCCGGCGGGCCTCAGGCCCGCCACTTGACCGAGCAGCCGACCGGCTCGGTCTGCGCCGGGTCCGGCGCCGTGCCCGCCAGGACCGCATCGAGCGCCGCGCGGAGCCAGCCGGCGGCGAGCGACTCGTCGTCGTGGCCGGCGTCGGGCGCGCCCCGGTAGCGCAGCCGCCCGTCGGCGTCGAGGACGAACACGTCCGGGGTGGTCCGCGCGCCGTAGGAACGCGCCACCTCCTGGGTCGGGTCGTGCAGGTAGGGCGCGGGCCACGGGCCCTCGCGGGCCACGCGCTCGCGCATCGCCTCGGGAGCGTCGTGCGGATAGCGCTCGGCGTCGTTGCTGCAGACCAGCAGCATCCGCACGTCGCGACCGGCATAGTCGCGCGCGACCGCGAGCAGGCGGTCGTGCCAGGCCAGGGCGTAGGGGCAGTGGTTGCACGTGAAGACGACCACCGTCGCGGCGTGGCCGCCCGGGCCGTGGGCCTTGCCGTCGGTGTCCTGAAGCGAGAACGCAGGGGCGCTGTCGCCGATCGCGAGCGTCATCGGTCCTCCTCGAGCGCGGCGCGCAGCGCGGCGCGCAGGTCGTCGGGGTCGGGGGTTGGCGACGGGCGTCCGTCGCGGGTGCGGTACACGCGGCAGGTCAGGCCCGCGGGCTCGTCCGCAAGCGGGAACAGGTCGCGGCCGCCGACCCTGATCGTGGGCGATCCGACGAACCCCTCGCCCGCGGCGTGGCGTTCGGTGGTCACCTCGACCGATCGGACCTCGTCCGGGTCGCGGCCCAGCTCCCGCATCGCGGCGCGCAGCTCGGCCAGCGCCGCAGGGTGCGACGGGCAGCCGTCCCACCACAGCAGCTCGACGGCGGTCACGGGACGACCACCGCCGCGCCCTCCAGTCGCCCCGACCGCAGGTCCTCCAGCGCCTCGCCGGCGTGCTCGAGCTCGTAGGTCGTCACCCTGGTCGTGACTCCTGCCCGAGGCGCGAGGGCGAGAAACTCCTCGCCGTCGCGCCGTGTCAGGTTGGCCACCGAGCGGATCACGCGTTCGCCCCAGAGGTCGGCGTACGGGAAGCTCGGGATGTCGCTCATGTGGATCCCGCCGCAGACGACGACGCCGCCCTTGCGGACCGCCCGCAGCGCGACGGGGACCAGCTCGCCGGCGGGAGCGAAGATCAGCGCGGCGTCGAGTGGCTCCGGCGGCGTCTCGTCGCTGCCTCCCGCCCAGCTCGCGCCGCGCTCCAGCGCGAACGCCTGGGCGGCGTCGTCGCCCGGCCGGGTGAACGCCAGGACGCGCCGGCCCTCCCAGGCGGCCACCTGGGAGACGATGTGGCCGGCGGCCCCGAAGCCGTAGATGCCCACCACCTCGGGGTCCCCGGCCGCGCGCAGCGTCCGGTGGCCGATGAGGCCGGCGCACAGCAGCGGCGCGACGTGCAGGTCGTCGAGCTCGCCTCCCAGCGGCAGGCAGAAGCGCTCGTCGGCGACGCAGTGCTCGGCGAAGCCGCCGTCGATGTCGCAGCCCGTGAACAGCGCGCCGTCGCAGAGGTTCTCCCGGCCCGCGCGGCAGTGGCGGCAAATGCCGCAGGTCCAGCCGAGCCAGGGGACGCCGACCCGCTCGCCCGTGTCTGCGCGCTCGCCCACGATCTGGTGGCCGGGGATCAGTGGGTAGCGCTCCTCGCGGGGGCGCACCTCGCCGTCGAGCAGGTGCAGGTCGGTGCGGCACACGCCGCACGCGCGCACGCGCAGCAGCAGCTGGCCGGGACCGGGCTCCGGGACGGGAAGGTCGGCCGCGCGGAGGGGCCGGCCGGGGATATCGAGGAGCATGGCGCGCACGGCTACGATCGAAGTATGAGCCGCACCGACGTCCTCGACCTCGGCCGGCTGCGCCTCTCGGCGGGAGAGGGCCGGCGCCTGAAGCTGCAAACGGCGCTCGCGCCCTTCGACTTCGGCGGGCAACGCTACGAGCCGGCGGCGCAGGCCGTGCCGGTGACGCTCGACGTCTCGCGCATGACCGGCGGGGGCTACAGCCTGCGGCTGCGCTTCACGGCGGAGCTGCGGGGCCCGTGCATGCGCTGCCTGCGCGACGCCGCGCTCGAGACGAACGTGGACGCTCGCGAGGTGGACCGTCCCGGCGGCGGCGACGAGCTCTCGAGCCCGTACGTCACGGGCGAGGACCTCGACCTCGCCGCCTGGGCGCGCGACGCCTACGCCCTGGCCCTGCCCGCCCAGGTCGTCTGCCGGGAGGGCTGCGCCGGACTCTGCCCGATCTGCGGCGCCGACCTCAACGAGGCCGGTCCCGAGCACGCCCACGAGGCCGAGCCCGACCCGCGCTGGGCCAAGCTGCGCGAGCTCAAGCTCGACTGAGCCCGGGCCCGGCGCGCGCCACACGCACCACAGCAACGCGCCGCCGGGAAGGCAGGGAGCGAGCGTCCCGAGCGACCCGCCCCGCGGACCGCTGTCGCGTCCACGGCGTCGAGGTCCGCGTCTCCATGGGCCGCGGCTCGACGCTGGTACCCTCCCACGCTCGTCATGGCCGTCCCCAAGCAGAAGCAGTCGCACAGCCGGACCAGCAAGCGCCGCGCGCAGCACAAGCTCGCCGCGCCGTCGTTCAACCGCTGCCCGCAGTGCCACAGCCCGCGCCGTCCACACCGGGTCTGTCCCGTGTGCGGGACCTACGGTGGCCGCGAGGTCGTCGCGCCCGAGCTGCAGGCGCACGACCACGACCACTAGCGCCGCGGGCGCCACCGCCTTCGCGATGCGCATCGCCGTCGACGCCAACGGCGCGGACCTCGGGCCCGCGGAGGTCGCGGCCGGCGCCGCCATCGCCGCCGCGCGGGGCGTGACCCCCGTGCTGTTCGGGCCCGCCGCCGAGATCGGGGATGTCGCCGACGGGGTCGAGGTCGTCGACGCGCCGGTGTCGATCGCCAAGGCGGGCGACCCGGCGCGGGCCGTGCGCGCCACGCCCGACGCCTCGATCGTGCAAGCCGCCCGTGCGGTCGCCGACGGTGACTGCCGGGCGCTCGTCAGCGGCGGCTCGACCGGCGCCGCGCTCGCGGCCGGGCTGTTCCACGTCAAGCGCGGCCGGGGGATCCATCGCCCGGCGCTTGCGCTCCCGATCCCCGTCCCGGGCGCGCCCGTGACGCTGGTCGACGTCGGCGCCAACGTCGAGTGCCGGCCCGAGCATCTCGTCCAGTTCGCCTACATGGGCGCCGCGCTCGCGCAGGTCGTGCTCGGGATCGAGCGCCCGCGGGTCGGCCTGCTCTCCAACGGCGGCGAGGCGACCAAGGGCACGCCGCTCGTGCAGGAGGCTCACGCGCTGCTGGCCGCGTCGCCCGGCCTGCGCTTCGAGGGCAACGTCGAGGGCGACCAGGTCACCGGCGGCGCGGCCGACGTGGTCGTGACCGACGGCTTCACCGGCAACGTCGCGCTCAAGCTGATGGAGGGCGTGTCGCAGGTCATCGTCGGCGCGCTGCGCGAGCGGATCACCTCGACGCCGCGGGCGAAGCTCGGCGGGCTGCTCGTCCGCCCGGCGCTGCGACGCTTTCGCGACGAGATCGACCCCGAGGGCCCGGGCGGCGCCTACCTGCTCGGGCTGCGCCGGCTCGCCGTCGTGCCGCACGGGCGCTTCACGCGCTACGGGTTCTCCCAGGCGATCCTCCTGGCCGCGCGCGGGACCAGCGGCGACGTCGTCGGCCGCACCCACGCCGCGCTGGAGGCCGCGGGGGCCCTGCGGTCCGTCCCAGCCGCTACCGTGCCGCCGTCATGACGCGCGAAGAGGTGCTCTCCCTCGTCCAGGGCCACCTGGCCGACGAGCTCGAGCTCGATCCGGCCCGGATCGACGAGTCGACGCGGTTCAAGGAGGACCTCGAGGCCGACTCGCTGGACCTCTACACGCTGGTCCAGGAGCTCGAGGACACCTACGGCATCCGGATGCCCGACGAGGAGGCGGTGAAGATCCTCACCGTCGGCCAGGCCGTCGGCTACGTGCTCGCCCACGCGCCCAGCGCGGCGTAGTTGCGGCGGCTCGGCGCTCTTCTCGACGAGCTTCCCGAGGAGCTCTACAGCCAGGTCTTCACCCATGCCTCCTGGTCGGAGCGCCGCTCGGACTCCTACTCGCGGCTGGCGTTCCTCGGCGACAGCGTGCTCGGCCTGGCGGTCACCACCTGGCTCTACCCGCGCCTGGAGGCCGAGCGCTTCGGCGCCGGCCGCCTGACGAAGATCCGCGCCCAGGCGGTGTCCGGTCCGGCGTGCCGGGCGGTGGCCGAGCGGCTGGGCGTCCCGGACCGCCTGCGCGCCAACGCGCCGGCGGGCGCCGGGCAGGCTGCCGACTCGCTGGTCGAGACCGAGCGCGTGCTGGCGTCGGTCACCGAGGCGGTCATCGGCGCCTGCTACCTGCACGTCGGCTACGAGCGCACCGCGGAGGCGGTCGTCGAGGCGTTCGAGCCCGAGATCGAGGAGGCGCTGGCGAACCCCGTCGACTTCAAGTCGACGCTCCAGGAGCGCCTCGCCCGGCGCGGGGAGATCGTCGACTACGAGGTCGCGGCCGAGCACGGCCCGCCGCACGAGCGGACCTTCGAGGTCGTCGCGAAGGTCGAGGCCGCGAGGTCGGCCGCGGCACCGGGCGATCGAAGAAGGACGCCGAGCAGGAGGCGGCGCGGATCGCGCTCGAGGCGTTGTATCCGAGAGACGGGTCAGACTGACCGGCGGGCCATGCACCTCAAGTCGCTGACCCTCAAGGGCTTCAAGTCGTTCCCCGACCGCACGCGGCTGGAGTTCGGGCCCGGCGTCAGCGTGATCGTCGGCCCCAACGGCTCGGGCAAGTCCAACGTGACCGACGCCGTGCTGTGGGCGATGGGCGAGCAGTCGCCGCTGGCCGTGCGCGGGCAGTCGATGCAGGACGTGATCTTCGGCGGCGGGCGCGGGCGTGCAGGCGCGCTCCTCGGCCGAGGTCGAGATCGTCCTCGACAACGCGAGCGGCGCGATCGACCTGCCGGTCGGCGAGATCTCGATCGTCCGCCGCCTCGACCGCTCGGGCGAGGGCGAGTACCGGCTCAACGGCGCGCGCTGCCGGCTGGTCGACGTGCTCGAGGTGCTCTCGGACACGGGCCTGGGCAAGGAGATGCACTCGGTCGTCTCCCAGGGGCGCGTCGAGGCGATCGTCACCTCCAAGCCGCGCGACCGCCGGCTGCTGATCGAGGAGGCCGCCGGCCTCGGCAAGCACCGCAAGCGCCGGCGCCGCGCGCAGCTCAAGCTCGAGCGCACGCAGGACAACCTCGACCGTGCGCTGGACGTCGAGCGCGAGGCGCGCTCGCGCCTGCGGCCGCTCAAGCGCCAGGCCGAGGCGGCCGAGCTGCACGAGCGCCTCGAGCGCCAGAGCGTCGAGGCGCGCTGGGAGCTGGCGCGCGAGGCGCTCCCGCGCCGCCCGCGAGGGCCTCGGCGAGGCCGAGGCGGCGGCCGCGGCCGCCCGCGCGGCGCGCGACGAGGCCGAGGCCCGGCTGGGCGAGGTCGCCGCCCGCCGCGAGGCGGCCGAGGAGGCGCTGGCCGCGCGCACCGAGCAGCGCGAGGCAGCTCGCCCAGCGCGTCTTTCGCGCCCGCTCCGCGGCCGAGCGGATCGCGCTGCGCCTCGAGCGCGCGGGGGAGACCGCGGCGCTGCTCGCCGAGCGCGCCGAGGGCCGCCGTCGCCAGCTCGCGGCGCTGCGGGCGGCGGCCGAGCAGGACGCGCCCGACGAGGACGGCCGCGAGCGCATCGAGGCGCTCGAGGCCGAGCTCGAGCGGCTCGACGCCGAGCACGAGCAGCAGCTCGCGCGCGAGCTCTCCGGGCTCGAGCAGGGCCGAGTCGCCGCTGCCGAGCGCGCCGCGGCCGCCGGCGAGGAGGTCGAGCGCCGCCGTGCCGCACTGCGCGAGGCCGACGAGGCCGCCGAGACCGCGCGGCGGGCGCTGCGCGCCGCGGAGGGGTCCGTCGAGGCCGCGCGGCGCGACGCCTCGCGCGTCGGCGCCGAGCTCGCGGCCGCCAACCAGTTCCTGCGCACCCACGCCGGCGCGCTGCGGGGCGCGGCGTCGCTTGCCGACGAGCTCGAGGTCGAGCCCGGCTACGAGCGCGCGCTCGCCGCCGCGCTCCAGGACCGGCTGCGCGCCGCGATCGCCGACGACGTCGCGGGGGCGCACGCCTGCTCGACGCCGCCGGCCCCGACGGCGGGCGCGTGCTCGTGCTCGACCGCGATCCGGCGGGCGCGCGGACGGGCGGGCCTCCCGATCCGGGCGCCCGGATGCTGGCCGAGCTCGTTCGTGGGCCCGAGCGCGCCGTCGCCGCCGCGCGCCGGCTGCTCGAGGACGCCTGGGTCGTCGACGCCCTCGACGAGCTGCCCGCCGGGTTCGCGGGCGTGGCGGTGACCCGCGACGGGCGTGTCTGGCTCGCTGCGATCGGCGAGCTGCGCCAGGCCCCCGACGGCGGGGAGGAGCGCGTGCTCGCCGAGCGCAACCGGCGCGACGAGCTGGTCGCCGAGTCCGAGGGGGCGGTCCAGGCCGAGCAGGCGGCGCTGGCCGCCGCGGTCGCGGCCGCGGCGGGGTCGGCCGCCGCCGAGGCCTCGCGCGACGAGGCCGACCGCGCCCTGCGCGACGCCGATCGGGCGCACACCGCCGCCGCCGAGGAGGAGCGCCGCGCCGGATGGGTCATCGAGCAGCGCCGCCAGGCCCCGCACGAGGGCGCTGGGGCGGTGCGCCGCGCCCAGCTCGAGGGCGAGCTCGCCGCCGAGCGCCGCGTCGCCGAGCGTGCCGCGCGAGAGCGCGAGGAGCGCACCCGCCGGATCGCCTTCCTGGCGGGCCGGCTCGAGGCCGACGAGGCCCTGCGCCCGGCCGCCGGGCGCGTCGCGGCTTCGCTGGGGCGGGCGATGGAGGCGATCGCCGTCCGCGTCGAGGCGCTCGAGGCCGACCTTGCCGCCGACCGCGCCGCCGGCGAGGGCGTCGCCGCGCGCCTGCGCGCCTGCGCGGCCGAGGAGGCCGAGATCCAGGGCGCGCTGCGCGACCGCGGCGAGGCCGTCACCGCCGCCGAGGTGCGCGCCCAGCAGGTGCGCGACCAGGCGGCCGAGGCCGACCACGAGCTCGCCGGGCTGGCGGCAGTGCTCGGCCTCGAGGCCGAGCCGGCCGACGCGCCCCTTGGGGCCGAGCAGGCGGAGGCACTGCGAACGCGCGTCGAGCGCCTGGCGCGCAGGCGCGAGCAGCTCGGCCCGGTCAACCCGCTGGCCAAGGCCGAGTACGACGAGGCGGTCGCGCACGTCGAGGAGCTCGAGCGCCAGCGCACCGACCTCGAGACCGCCCTGCGCGAGCTGCGGGGGCTGATCCGCGACACCGACCGCCAGATCCGCGAGACCTTCGAGGCGACGTTCACCGCGGCCGCGCACAACTTCGAGCAGCTCGCCGGGGAGCTGTTCCCCGGAGGCCGCGGCCGCCTGCGGCTCGTCCGCGAGGACAGCGGTCCGCGGCCCGTGCTCGGGGGCGACGAGGCGCGGTCGGAGGAGGACGCCGCCGAGCAGGCGGCCGAGGCCGAGGCCGAGGCCGCAGAGCACGCCGAGGAGGGCCCCGAGGAGGATGTCGGCGTCGAGATCGAGATCACGCCCGCCGGCAAGGCGATGAAGCGCCTGACGCTGCTGTCCGGCGGCGAGAAGTCGATGACCGCGATCGCGTTCCTGTTCGCGGTCTTCCTCGCCCGGCCGTGCCCGTTCTACATCCTCGACGAGGTCGAGGCCGCGCTCGACGACCTGAACATCACGCGCTTCCTCGAGCTGCTCGAGCGGCACTCCGACCAGGCGCAGTTCATCGTCGTCACCCATCAGAAGCGCACGATGGAGGCCGCCGACACCCTCTACGGCGTCTCGATGGGCGACGACGGCGTCTCGAAGGTGATCTCGCGCCGGCTGCCGCGCGAGGCGGAGGCGGGCGCCGGCAGCGACTCGCACGCCGCCGCCTGAGCGGCGCCTGCCGCGGATGCGCTAGGACCGGTGCCGGAACGGGTAGCCCGCGGTCGATGGCTCGCGGCATGCGGGAACCCCACGCCAGCTCGCGGCACGCCGCGTCCGCGGTCTGGGCCCCTGCCCGCGCCTGACCCTGCCACCGATGGAGCGGACCCCGGACACCCGTTCGACGCGCCTGCACGGGCTCGACGGCCTGCGCGGGCTGGCCGGGGTCGGCGTCGTGCTCGTCCACGTCTGGATGTACACCGGCGGCAACCGCCCCGCCGCGCATCCGGTCGTCGATGCGGTCATCGGCGAGCTGCGCCTGGGGCTGATGGCGTTCTTCGTGCTGTCGGCGTACCTGCTCACCCGCCCGTGGATCGCTGCCGCGCGCAGCGGACGGCCGCGACCGGCGACCCGCGCGTTCCTGGTGCGCCGCGCGGCGCGGATCATGCCCGCGTGGTGGGTGGCGATCGTTGGCGCCTTCGCGGTGCTGTGGCGCACCGGCTCGGGGCGCGCCGCGGCTCCAGCGGACCTGCCGATCTTCGCCGTGATGGCGCAGAACCACTTCTGGCACACCCGCGGCCGGCTGATCCCGCCGGGATGGTCGCTCGCGGTCGAGGTGACCTTCTACCTGCTGCTGCCGCTGCTGGGCTGGCTGCTCGTTCGCGCCGCTCGCCGCCGCGGGCCGGCGCGGCCGGCGCTCGCCATCGCCGTGACGCTGATCGCCGCCGGGCTGGCGTGGGAGTGGGCCGCCTACGCCGGAGCCTGGCCGCCCACGGTGACGACCTCGCTGCCCACCTTCCTGCCGATCTTCGCCTGCGGCATCGCTGCGGCAGCGCTCCCCGCGCCGCGCGGCCCGCGCACGCGCTGGGGAATGCTGGCCGCGGGATGGGCGCTCGTGCTCGCCTGCGCCTGGTGGCACCACGACGGGACGGGCGCGCTCGGCCACGTCGTGCGCGACCTGCCGGCGGCCATGGGCTTCGCGCTGATCGTCCCGGCGCTGGCCTCGGGCGGGCGGGGCCTGCTCGAGCTGCCGCCCGTCCGCTGGCTGGGCACGGTCTCCTACGGGACCTATCTGTGGCACATGCCGGTGCTGTTCGCGCTGTTCACCAGCGGCGTGCTGCCGTCGGTCCCGGCGGTGGCGTTCGCCGCGGTCTTCGGCCCGGCGCTCGTGCTCGCCGCGCTGAGCTGGTACGGCGTCGAGCGCCCCGTCCTGCGGCTGGCGAGCCGCCGCGCGCGCCGCGGGCGCACCCCGGCCCGCGCCCCGCGAGCGCGTGCGCAGACCGCGCCGTAGCCGCGCTGTCGCTCAGAGGGCCCGCTCGCCCCACCACGCGGCGTACGGGTTGCCGTTGTAGTCGGGGATCTCCGTGTAGCCGGCGCTCTCGTAGAGCGCGCGGGCGCCCGGTTGCCGCGGCCCGGTGTCGAGCCGGGCCCGCGCGTAGCCCAGCTCGCGCGCCGCGTCCTCGAGCGCGGCGAGCAGTGCCCTGGCGATGCCACTCCCGCGCGCGTCGGGCACGACGTACATGCGCTTGATCTCGGCCGTCCCGTCGGCCCACCGCTTCACCCCGCCCACGCACACGGCCCGGCCCGGCCCGTCGAAGCCGACGATGCACGCGCCCGTGGGCGGCGCCAGGTCGGCCGGGGTCGCGCTCGGCGAGCGCGGGTCGGCCGACAGGCTTCCGCCGTAGAGGGCCGCGATCTCGGCCACCATCGCGGCGATCAGGTCGGCGGCGGGGGCGCGGTCGGCCGCGAGGCGCTCGAATCGCATCGGCCGCTATGGTCGCCGATCGTCGATGCCTCGCGAGTGGCCGGAGCTGTTCATCGTCGCCGACGGGCCGTCGGCCGAGGTCCTCGCCGAGACCGGCGAGGCCGGGGATCCCGAACGCCGCCGCGGGTTCTTCCGCCGCCTCCGTGAGAACCTCTCGAAGACCCGCCAGGCGCTCGCGGCCGAGGTGCAGGCGACGCTGTTCGAGACCCTCGACGAGCAGGCCTGGGAGCGCCTCGAGGAGGCCCTGATCCTCGCCGACGTCGGCGCCGCCACCACCGCCAGGGTCGTGGCCCAGCTCGAGATGGACGCCGAGAGCGGCCGGCTCGAGGGTGGCGAGGCGCTCACCGCCCGGCTCGTCGAGCTGCTCGCCGACATCGCCAGGGCGGGGGAGGGCACGATCGAGCTGCTCGCCGCCCCGACCGTGATCATGGTCGCCGGGGTCAACGGCACCGGGAAGACGACGACGATCGGCAAGCTGGCATGGCACCTGCGCGAGGAGATGGGCAAGACCGTCCTGATCGGCGCCGCCGACACCTTCCGCGCCGCCGCGGTGGAGCAGCTGGCCGAGTGGGCGCGCCGCGCCGGCGCCGAGCTCGTGACCGGCCCGGAGGGCTCCGACCCGGGCGCCGTCGCCTTCGAGGCGGTCGCCCAGGGCCGCCGTAACGGGGTTGACGTCGTGATCGTCGACACCGCAGGGCGGCTGCACACCCAGGACGACCTCATGGCCGAGCTCGCCAAGGTCCGCCGCGTGATCGCCAAGCAGATGCCCGACGCGCCCCACGAGACGCTGCTGACCGTCGACGCCACCACCGGGCAGAACGGGCTGCGCCAGGCGAAGCTGTTCTCCGAGGCGGTTTCCGTCGACGGCATCGTCCTGACCAAGCTCGACGGCACGGCGAAGGGGGGGATCGCCCTCGCCATCGCGGGCGAGCTCGGCATCCCCGTGAAGCTGATCGGCATCGGCGAGGCCCTGGAGGACCTGCGGCCGTTCGACGCCGACGACTTCGCCCGCGCGCTGCTCGGCAGCGGGTAGGGTCGGCGGAGATGCCGTTGCCGGCCGTCGATCCCAACGCGACCGTCAGGCCGCAGCACGCGATGGGGCGTGTGGCGAGCACGGGCGCGGGACGGGCGCACCACGAGCGGCGCGCCGGGGCGACCGGGCGCTCGATCCGGGTCCTGGCCCTGCGGAAGGCCGGGCCGTGAGCGGCTGGGCCTGGTGGATCATCGTCGCGGTCGGCTTCGCCGGGGGCGAGCTCCTCACCGGGGGGCTGTTCCTCGCGCCGTTCGCCGTCGGCGCGGTCGGCGGGCTGGCGGCCGCCGGCCTCGGCGCCGGTGTCGCGATCCAGGTCGTCCTGTTCCTCGCCGCATCGGCCGCCGCCTTCGGCGTGCTGCGGCCCGTCGCCCGCAGTCACGTGCGCCTGCCGCCGAGCGTTCGCACCGGCACCGCCGCCCTCGTCGGCCGCAGCGCCGTCGTGCTCGAGCGGGTGGGCGCCCACGAGGGCAGCGTCCGGCTGGACGGCGAGGTGTGGACGGCGCGCGCGTACCTGGCCGACGAGGTGCTCGAGCCCGGGGCCGAGGTGCAGGTCGTCGAGATCCGGGGCGCCACGGCGCTCGTGTCCCAATGAGCAGGAGGTACCCATGGCCGGGCTGATCGTCCTTGGCGTCGTCGTCTTCTTCGCGCTGCTGCTGGCCGCGCGGACCATCCGGATCATCCCCCAGGCCCGCGCCGGCGTGGTCGAGCGCCTCGGCCGCTTCCAGCGCACGCTCGATCCGGGCCTGGCGCTTATCGTGCCGTTCGTCGACCGGGTCAAGCCGCTCATCGACCTCCGCGAGCAGGTCGTGAGCTTCCAGCCGCAGCCGGTGATCACCGAGGACAACCTCGTCGTCGAGATCGACACCGTCCTCTACTTCACGATCACCGACCCCAAGTCCGTCTCCTACGAGGTCGCCAACCCGCTCCAGGCGATCGAGCAGCTCACCGTCACGACGCTGCGCAACGTCATCGGCGGCATGACGCTGGAGGCCTCGCTGACCTCGCGCGACAACATCAACCAGCAGCTGCGCGTCGTGCTCGACGAGGCGACCGGCAGATGGGGGATCCGCATCAACCGGGTCGAGCTCAAGAGCGTCGACCCGCCGGCGACGATCCAGGAGGCGATGGAGAAGCAGATGCGCGCCGAGCGCGACCGCCGCGCCGCGATCCTGACCGCCGAGGGCGTCAAGCAGTCGCAGATCCTGACCGCCGAGGGCGAGAAGCAGGCAGCCGTCCTGACTGCGGAGGGCCAGAAGCAGGCGGCGGTCCTGCGCGCCGAGGGTGAGGCCAAGGCGATCGACACGGTCTTCCGCGCGATCCACGAGGGGCGACCCGACGATCCCCTGCTGCGCTACCAGTACCTCCAGATGCTGCCCCAGCTCGCCCAGGGCGAGGCCAACAAGGTGTTCGTGATCCCGGGTGAGATCACCGAGGCGCTCCGCCGCTTCGGCGCCCCGCCGCCGCCTCCCGCGCCGTGATCACCGACCCGGAGATCGTCGAGTACGCGAGCGAGCGCACGACGCCGCCCCGCGACGAGCTGCGCTCGCTCGCGGAGGCCACCTCCGCGCTCCCCGGCGCCGGCATGATGACCGGCCCGGTGGTCGGGCGGCTGCTGGAGGCGCTGGTCTGGATCGCCCGGCCGCACCTCGTGCTCGAGGTCGGCACGTTCACCGGCTACGGCTCGCTCGCGATGGCACCCGCCCTGCCCGAGGGCGGACGGATCGTCACCTGCGAGCTCGACGCCGAGCGCGCGGCGTTCGCCCGCGAGCGTTTCGCCGCCTCGCCGTACCGCGACCGGATCGAGCTCGTCGAGGGACCGGCGCTCGACACCGTCGCAGCGCTCGAGGAGCCCGTCGACCTCGCCTGGCTCGACGGCGACAAGCGCGACAACGCCCCGCTCTACGACCTGCTGCTCGACCGCCTGTCGCCCCGCGGCCTGCTGGTGTGCGACAACACGCTGCGGCGCGGCAGGGTCCTCGCGCCGGAGGACGACATGGTGCGCGCCGTCGCGGCGTTCAACGACCACGTTGCCGACGACGAGCGCAGCGTGCAGGTGCTGCTGCCGCTCTCGGACGGGGTCACCCTGATCCGGCGAGCCTAGACTCGGGATCGTGTTCGACACCCTCTCGGAGAAGCTCCAGGCGACGCTGTCCGACGTTCGCCAGCGGGGCACGCTGACCGAGGAGGACCTCAGCCGCGCCCTGCGCGAGATCCGCCTCGCGCTGCTCGAGGCCGACGTCAACTTCCGGGTCGTCAAGCAGTTCACCGCGACGGTCAGGGAGCGCGCGCTCGGGGCGGAGGTCGTCGGTGCGCTCAACCCCGGCCAGCAGGTCGTCAAGATCGTCGACGAGGAGCTCTCGGCGCTCATGGGCGGCGCCTCGAACGCCGTCGTCTTCTCGCCGCGGCCGCCGACGGTGATCCTGATGGCGGGCCTCCAGGGCTCCGGCAAGACCACGGCGACCGCCAAGCTCGCGCGCTGGCTCAACGCCGAGCACGGGTCGTCGGTCGCGGTGGCGGCCTGCGACGTGTACCGGCCGGCGGCGGTCGAGCAGCTCGTCAAGGTCGGGGCGCAGGTGGGCGCAACCGTCTACGAGCAGGGCACCCGCGCGAGCCCCGTGGAGATCGCGCGCTGGGCGCTCGACCGGGCGCGAGAGGACGGCAAGGACGTGCTGATCGTCGACACCTCCGGCCGGCTGCACGTCGACGACGAGCTCATGGCCGAGCTCGTCGAGATCCGCAACGCCGTCAAGCCGCACAACGTCCTGCTCGTCGTCGACGCGATGACCGGCCAGGATGCGGTCAACGTCGCCGAGCAGTTCGCCGAGTCCGTGGCGTTCGACGGCGTCGTGATGAGCAAGCTCGACGGCGACGCCCGCGGCGGCGCGGCGCTCTCGGTCAAGGCGGTCACCGGCAAGCCGATCCTGTTCGCCTCCACCGGGGAGACGCTCGACCGGTTCGAGCGCTTTCACCCCGATCGCATGGCACAGCGGATCCTCGGGATGGGCGACGTGCGGTCGCTGATCGAGAAGGCCGAGCAGCAGTTCGAGGCCGACGAGGCGGCCGAGCTCGAGCGCAAGATGCGCAAGGGCGAGTTCAGCCTCGAGGACTTCCTCTCCCAGCTCAAGACGCTGCGCCGGATGGGCCCGCTGACCAACCTGCTCGGGATGATCCCCGGGTTCTCGGGCCAGCAGCTCAAGGGCCTGAAGGTCGACGAGCGCGAGATGGACCGGATCGAGGCGATGATCCTCTCGATGACTCCCGAGGAGCGGCGCCGGCCGGAGCTCATCAAGGGCTCGCGCCGCCTGCGGATCGCCAAGGGCTCGGGGACGCACGTCCAGCAGGTCAACCAGCTGGTCAAGCAGTTCGGCCAGATGCGCAAGATGATGAAGCAGCTCGGCCGCGGCCGGACGCCCGACCTCGGCGCCCTGATGCGCCAGGCCCGGTAGCGCCGCGGCGGGCGGGTACACTGCCTCCGCGATATGGCCGTCCGCATGAGACTGACCCGCATCGGCGGGAAGAAGGACCCCGTCTGGCGGGTCGTCGTCGCCGACCAGCGCTCGCCGCGCGACGGCCGGATCATCGAGACGATCGGCCAGTACAACGCGCAGACCGAGCCCTCGACCGTCCGGCTCGACGAGGATCGCGTGCGCCACTGGCTCTCGCAGGGTGCCCAGCCGACCGACCAGGTTCGCAGGCTCCTGAAGATCCAGGGCATCGCCTAGGCGGGCGACCGCTCGTGGCGCGCTCGTCCCGCGAACTCCTCGACCAGGTCGCCCGCATGCTGGTCGACGCCCCCGATGCCGTCGAGGTCGAGCAGTTCACCGAGGACGACGGCACGGTCGTGCTCGAGCTCGTGGTGGGGGAGGACGACTACGGCAAGGTCATCGGTCGCGGCGGCCGGACGGCGAACGCCCTGCGCGCCGTCGTCAAGGCCTCGGCGGTGCGCGAGGGCCGGCGGGTCCTCGTCGACATCGTTGACTGAGCCTGCTGGTGGCCGGGCGCGTGGGGCGCCCGCACGGGCTCGACGGCTCGTTCCACGTCGTCGAGGCGGCGGCTCCGCTGCTGCGGGTGGGCGCCGAGGTCCACGTCGGGAGCCGCGCAACGCGGATCGCCGGCCGCAAGGGCACCGACGTGCACCCGATCCTGCGGCTCGAGCTCGCAGCCGACCGCGAGGCCGCCGAGGCGCTGCGCGGCGAGCGGTTGCGGGTGGCGCGCGGCGATGCGCCGTCGCTCGCCGACGACGAGTTCTGGGCCGAGGACCTCGTCGGATGCCGTGTGGTGGCCCGCCGGCGACCGCCTGCGTGGGCACCGTCCGGCGGATGCTCGCCTACCCCTCCTGCGAGCTGCTGGAGCTCGACGACGGCCCGCTGATCCCGCTCGTGCGCGACGCGATCCGCGCGGTCGACGTCGAGGCCCGCCGCATCGAGGTCGACGCCGGCTTCCTCGGACTCGATCCCTGATGCAGCTCGACGTCGTCACGCTGTTCCCCGAGTGGTTCGACTGGTTCCGCGGCCAGCGCCACGTGCGCAACGCGACCGAGCGCGGGCACGAGATGCGGGCGCTGAACCCGCGCGACCACACGCCGTTGAGCGGGGGCCAGGTCGACGACACCCCGTTCGGCGGCGGAGCGGGGATGGTCCTGCGCGTCGACGTCATGGACGCCGCACTGCGGGGCTTCTACGGCGTCGACCCGGTCGACCTGCGGTCGCAGCGGCGGGTGATCGCGCTCACGCCCGGGGGGCGCACGCTCGACGACCGCTTCGTCGACGAGCTGGCGGCGGAGCCCGCGGTCACCCTGCTGTGCGGCCGCTACGAGGGCTTCGACGAGCGCATCGTCCAGCGCTTCTGCTCGGACGCGGTGAGCGTCGGTCGCTACGTGCTCTCCGGCGGCGAGCTGGCGGCGATGGTCGTCGCGGACGCCGTGCTGCGCAAGCTCCCCGGCTCGCTCGGGCACGCGGACTCGGCGGTCGAGGAGTCCTTCAGCGCGGCGCTCGGGGGCAACCCGGAGTACCCGCACTACACGCGCCCCGCCGAGTACCGGGGCTGGCGCGTGCCGGAGGTGCTGCTCTCGGGCCACCACCAGGAGATCCGGACCTGGCGGCGCGCCCGGAGCGTGGAGAGGGGCGTCCCGCCGCCCGCGCCCCCGCCGGGCCGGCAGGCCCCCGGGTGACCTTCGCTACCATGAGCGCTCCGCCGGGGCGATCGCGTCCTGGCGTTTCTCTGAGTCGAGCCCATGAGCAGCATCATCGAAAGCCTCGAGCGCGCCCAGTTGCGCCGCGTCCCCCAGTTCCAGGCGGGCGACCGGCTGCGGGTCCACTTCCAGGTCATCGAGGGTACGCGCCGGCGGACCCAGGTCTTCGAGGGCGTCGTCATCAAGCGCCAGGGGCACGGCGTGCGCGAGACGTTCACGGTCCGCAAGCAGTCCTTCGGCGTGGGCGTGGAGCGGACGTTCCCGGTGCACTCGCCGAAGATCGAGCGCATCGAGGTCGCCGCGCGCGGCGACGTCCGGCGCGCGAAGCTCTACTACCTGCGCGACCGGGTCGGCAAGCGCGCCCGCGTCCGCGAGCGCCGCTACACCGGGCCCGAGGAGATCGTCGAGGTCGGCCTGCTGCACGGCGACGAGCAGGAGACCGGTGCGACGGACGCATCCGGGCAGACGGCCGACCAGGTCGTCGACGCCGAGGGCGGCGTCGACCTCGCGCCGGAGGAGGCCGCGGTCGACGCCCCGGCCGGGGAGATCGCCGCCCGCGACGCGGGTGCCGGGGCCCCTGAGGGCGGCGCCGAGCCCGGCGCGGAGCCCGAGGCCGCCGGCGGCGAGGACGCTGCGGCGTCCGACGACGCGGCGTGAGGCTCCCGCGCCGCCGGGCGAAGGTCGCCAAGCCGGAGAAGTCCGCCGGCGGGCAGCTTCTCGAGCTGGTCGTGATCGTCGCCGTCGCGCTCGGCCTCGCGCTGGGGATCCAGGCGTTTCTTGTCAAGCCGTACCGGATCCCGAGCGAGTCGATGATCCCGACGCTCGTGGTGGGCCAGCGTGTCCTCGTCAACCGCATCGGCCACAGCTTCAGCCATCCGTCGGTGGGCGACGTCGTCGTCTTCCATCCGCCGGCGCCCGCCAACAACCAGGGCGGCGGCCGCGGCCCCAGCGGGCAGTGCGGCGTCGACTTCGGGGGCGGCGAGCCCTGCCCGGTGGCGGCGGCGCAGGAGGCCAGCGTCAACTTCATCAAGCGGGTCGTGGCCGGGCCCGGCGACACCATCGCGATCAAGGGCGGCCACGTCATCCGCAACGGCAAGCCGGTCAAGGAGCCGTACATCCGCGAGTGCACACCCGGCTCCGAGTGCGACTTCCCGAAGCCGATCACGGTTCCGCCCGGCCACTACTTCATGATGGGCGACAATCGTGGAGAGTCCGACGACAGCCGGTTCTGGGGCCCCGTCCCCAACTCCTGGATCATCGGCAGTGCCTTCGCCACCTACTGGCCTCCCAAGCGCATCGGGCTCTTCTGAGCGTCGCCCGCGCCGGCGCGCGAAGGCGCGCAGCTCCGGCGGGCGGCTGTTCCGGTTCGATCGCGGGCTCGGTGCTCGCTGGGTGGCCGGCGCCGACGAGGCGGGTCGCGGATGCCTGGCCGGCCCGCTGGTGGCGGCCGCCGTGCTGTTCGACGTCGAGGCGCTGGGCGTGCGGGAGCGGCGTGCGCTGTCGGAGCTCAACGACTCCAAGCAGCACAGCGCCGAGGCGCGCGAGGAGCTCTACCCGATCGTCATGCGCACCGCGGCGAAGGTGGCCGTCGTGTCGCGCTGCGTGCACGGGATCGACGGTCGCGGCCTGCACGTGACCAACCTCGCCGCGCTGCGCGACGCGCTCGTGCGCGTGGCGCGCCCGGGGGCCGTGTGCCTGACCGACGGCTTCCCGGTGCCCGACTTCGGCCACGACCAGCGTCCCGTCGTCGGCGGCGACGCGACCAGCGCCGCGATCGCTGCGGCGTCGATCGTCGCGAAGGTCAGCCGCGACCGCTTCATGCACCGCGCCGACGAGCGGCATCCCGGCTGGGAGTTCGCGGCGCACGTGGGCTACTCGACGCCCGAGCACCGCGACGCGATCCAGCGCCAGGGCGTGTCCCCGCTGCATCGCCTCTCGTTCGCCTCGACGGCCTACCAGCAGCTGGCGCTGTAGCCGACGTGGCGGCCGCTCAGAACGCGGCCTCCAGGTGCTCGAGCGCGACGAGCCGGCCGCGCGGGTCGATCGTCACCCCGATCGCGTCGAAGCGGATGTCCTCCGTGCGCGGGCGGTCTGGGACCTCGCAGAGGAAGGCAGCCGCGATCCGGCGCACCTGCGCCCGCTTGGCGCCGTGGAGGCTTTCCCACGAGCGCTCCGGCTGGGTGCCGCGGCGGGTCTTGACCTCGGCGAAGACGAGCACCCGCCGATCGCAGACCACGAGGTCGAGCTCGCCGAAGCGGGTCCGGTGGTTGCGGGCGACGAGCCGGTAGCCGAGCCGCTCGAGGTGCTGGAGCGCGAGCCGCTCGCCCAGGCGGCCGAGATGCTGGCGGGGATCGGTCACAGCCGCGACGCTCGCGGGGGGCGGGCGGCACGTGGCACGCAGCCGGTAACGGCTCTCGCGCGCATCTGAGGCGGCCCGGCGCGCCTGCGCGGGGTGCGCGCGGACCCTGAGCGAACCGCTGCCCGCCGTGCGCGAGGCGCCCCCTACCTTCGGCGCCGTGCTCGCCCGCGTGCTCACGTTCGCCATTCGCGGCATCGACTCCCGGCGGGTCGTGGTGGAGGTCGACGTCCGCCGGGGCCTGCCGTCGCTGACGATCGTCGGGCTCGGCGATCGCGCCGTCAGGGAGGCACGCGAGCGCGTGCGCGCCGCGCTCGAGAACAGCGGCTTCGAGTTCCCCCAGCGCCGGGTGACCGTCAACCTCGCGCCCGCGCACGTCCGCAAGGCGGGGGCCGGGTTCGACCTGGCAATCGCGTGCGGGATCCTCGCCGCGAGCGCGCAGGTGCCGGCCTCGGCGCTCGAGCGCACCGCGGTCTTCGGCGAGCTGTCGCTCGGCGGCGAGCTGCGCCCGGCGCGCGGGGCCCTCGCGGTCGCCGAGGGTGCGAGCCGGGCCGGCCTGGAGCGGATCCTCGTGCCGCCCGGCAACGCGGCGGAGGCGGCGCTGGTCGAGCACGTCGAGGTGGCGAGCGCCGACGACCTGCGCGCGGTCGCGGCGGTCCTGCGCGGCGAGCTCGCCGCCGACGGTCCCCCGCCCGCGGCGCCCGCCGCCGTCGCGCCCGAGGCGCCCGACCTTGCCGACGTCCGCGGGCACGCGGCGCCGATCCGGGCGCTGGTGATCGCCGCGGCCGGCGGACACAACCTCCTGCTCTCGGGGCCGCCGGGGACCGGCAAGACGATGCTCGCGCGCCGACTGCCGTCGATCCTGCCGCCGCTGACGCGCGCGGAGGCGATCGAGGTCACGAGGATCCACGGGGTGGCCGGGCTCCACCGGGGCGGCGGGCTCGTCGCCCGCCGGCCCTTTCGCGCGCCGCACCACACGATCTCGCCCTCGGGGCTCGTCGGGGGAGGCCTCGTGCCAGCTCCGGGCGAGGCGACGCTCGCCCATCACGGGGTCCTGTTCCTCGACGAGCTCTCGGAGTTCCCGCGGCACGCGCTCGAGGCGCTGCGCCAGCCCCTGGAGGACGGTCGCGTGCTCGTCGTCCGCGGGCAGCAGACGGCGGTCTTCCCGACCCGCTGCGTGCTCGTGGCCGCGACGAACCCGTGCCCGTGCGGATACGGAGGGACGCCCCGCTGTCGCTGCACGGAGGCCGACCACCTCCGTCACGCGCGCCGCATCAGCGGGCCGCTGCTCGACCGGGTCGACCTGCTGGTCGACGTGCAGCGGCCCAGCGCCGCCGAGCTGGCCGGGGCGCCGGTGACGTCGTCGGCGCTTGCGCGGGCGCAGGTCGCGGCCGCCCGCGAGCGCCAGCGCGCCCGGCTGGCGGGGACGGACGCCGGCTGCAACGCCGAGCTCAGCCCTGCCCAGGTGCGCGAGCACGTGCGGCTCGGGGCACCCGCCGAGGCCCTGCTGCGCGCGGCCTACGACGCAGGCCGGCTGAGCGCCAGGGGCCACCACCGGGTCCTGCGTGTCGCGCGCACGATCGCGGACCTCGGCGGCCGCGACGGCGTCTCGATCGACGACGCTCGCGCCGCGCTCGGCTGGCGGCTGGAGGAGGCCGGGGATGCCGTCGCGGCCTGAGCAGGCGCCCGCCGCGGACCCGCCCGGCGAGCAGCCGGGGGCGTGCGACGCCTGCCTGCGCCGGACCCGGCTGCTCGAGCTGCTCGCCCCGCACGTCGAGCGCGCCCGGCACGCCCGGCGGCTCGGCCAGGTGCTCGCGCTCGGCGACGAGGAGCTGCTGGCCGCGGTCGGCGGCGGCCGGCGATCTGTGGTGCGGGCCGAATGGGAGCGCTTCGATCCGGTCTCCGCGCGGGTGTCGGCGGCCGCGAGCGGCCTGACGGTGCTCTGCCGGCATGCCGCCGCGTTCCCTGCGGCGCTGCGCGAGGCCGCAGACGTCCCCGCGGTGCTCCACGTGGCGGGGGACCCGTCGGCGCTGACCGCACCGGGTGGTCCCGCCGTCGCGATCGTCGGCGCGCGGCGCGCGACGCCGTACGGGCTGGAGGTCGCCCGCTCGCTGGGCCGCGGGCTGGCGGCGGCCGGGCTGATCGTCGTCAGCGGCATGGCGCTGGGCATCGACAGCGCCGCGCACGCGGGGGCGATCGAGGCGGGTGGCCCCACGATCGCCGCCCTCGCCGGCGGGGCGGACGTGCCCTATCCACGCAGCAAGGCGGGCGTCTACCGGCAGATCGTCGGCGCCGGCGGCGCGCCCGCGGCGGGCTGCGCGGTGTCGGAGATGCCGCCGGGCTTCACGCCGTTCAGGTGGGGCTTCCCCGCGCGCAACCGGATCATCGCCGGGCTTGCGCAGATGACGGTGGTCGTCGAGGCGGCGGAGCGGTCCGGCTCGCTGATCAGCGCCGAGATCGCCCAGGACCTCGGGCGGATGGTGGCGGCGGTGCCGGGGCCCGTCACGCACCCGCTCGCGGCGGGCGCCAACGCGCTGCTGCGCGATGGCGCGGAGCTCGTGCGCGACGCCCAGGACGTGCTCGACGCCGTCCTCGGTCCCGGGGTCGCGCGCGCACACCCCGGCCCCGACCCGGCGCGCCTGCCTGCATCGCTGCGTGAGCTGCTCGACCGCCTCGGCGCGATGCCCGCTGGCCCGTCGAGCCTGCTCGCGGCGGGCGATGACGTCGACGCGACCCTCGCCGGGCTGGTCGAGCTCGAGCTTCTCGGCCTCGTCCGGCGGTCGCCGGGCGGCGCGTGGGTGCGGGTGCCGCGATGAGCACGTGTGGCTCTCCTAGGCTCCTGGCCGCGATGCCTTCGCCAGACCGACCCGTCCCCGTCGTGCTGTCGATCGCGGGGTCCGACTCCGGCGGCGGGGCAGGCATGCAGGCCGACCTCAAGGCGTTCGCGCGCTGCGGCGTCCACGGCACCACCGCGATCACGGCCGTCACCGCGCAGAGCACGGTCGCCGTCGACGCGGTCGAGCCGGTCTCGCCGGACATGATCCGTGCGCAGGTGCGCGCCGTCGCCGGCGACCTCGGCGTGGACGCCGTCAAGATCGGCATGGTCGGCGGCCCGGAGGCGATCGCGGCCGTCGCCGCGGCGCTCGACGAGCTGCCCGGCGGCGTGCCCGTCGTGCTGGACCCGGTCATGGTCGCCGAGTCCGGCGGCCGGCTGCTGCCGGCGGAGGCCGAGGAGGCGCTGCGCACCGAGCTGCTGCCCCGCGCGACGGTCGCGACGCCCAACGTACCGGAGGCGCGGGCGCTGACCGGCCTGGGGGAGGGCGCTTCCGCGGCCGAGCTGGCCCGGGCGGTCCATGATCTCGGGGTCGCGGTCGCGGTGGTGACCGGCGGGCACCGCGAGGAGCTCGTGGACGTCTTCTTCGACGGCATGCAGCTCGTCGAGCTTGCGGGCGAGCGCCATCCCGACGGCGCGGCGCACGGCTCGGGGTGCACGCACTCGTCGGTGCTGGCCGCCCGGCTCGCGCTGGGCGCCGAGCCGCTCGACGCCGCCCGGGTCGCGCGGGCGCTGGCGTCCGAGGCGGTGCGCGACGGGTTGCGGGAGCTGGGGTCCGGCGCCGGACCGGTGAACGTGCTCGGCATCGGACGGGCCTCGCGGCGGGTGCCATAATCACGCGAGCATGAAGCTGCTGCGCATGAAGCCAGGCCACGGTGAGGTCCTGCTCGCCGAAGGCGACGTGCGCATCCGGGAGGAGGAGGAGCGGCTGGTGGCCGCGTTCCGCGAGCAGCTCGAGCAGGGCATGTGGGCAGCCGTGCCCCGTCCGGGCGGGCGGCGGCCGGCGCGAGGCGCGGATGGTTCGGGACTTCGACGAGGTGCCGCGGGACGCGGAGCGCGTGATCTTCTTCCCGAGGGGGCGGCCGAGGCCGGGCGCATGATCCTCGCCCTCGGCGCCACCGTCATCGTGATCGCGGCGCTGCTGTGGGAGGTGGGCTGGCCGCTGGCCGTCGAGCAGCTCGAGCGCCACCGCGCGCGCCGGGCGCGCACCCCGTCGCCGAGCTACGACCCCGGCCGGGAGCGCCGCGCGGAGGCAGCGCGCGCGCGAGCTGCTGCGCTCCTGCGTCAACGACGAGGAGTGGGCGATGTACCGCGACCTGGGCTTCCTCCGGGTCTGGGGCGCACTCGCCGCCGGCCCCGAGCACGGGGCGACCCCGGCCACCATGTCCGGCGCGCCCTACGCCTACCTCGTCTACCCGCACCGGCCGATCGTCTGCTATCTGCCGCAGACCGGGCGCCTGCTCAACGAGTACTGCGTCGCGTTCCCCGACGAGACGCGGCCCTACGGCAGCGTGCGACTGCCCGACTCCGACGACGTCCTCGCCAAGTGGATGGCGCTGACCGGCGACGAGCGGCGGCTGATCCAGACCGCCAACATGCATCTGCCCGGCCGCCAGGTCGATCCCCGGCATGTGCGCCGCGACCTCTGGCGCCTCAGCCGCTGGGAGCGCCAGCGCGCTCGGCCGCGCCGGGCGCCGGGCCGATAGCCTGCCCGCCCCGTGACCGCGGACGGCACCCCCTTCGACCCCAGGCATCGCAGCCGCGCCCTCACCGAGGGGCTCGAGCGCGCGCCCGCCCGCACCTACCTGAAGGGCATCGGCTTCGACGACGAGGCTCTGAGCAAGCCGATCATCGGGGTCGCCTCGACGTGGATCGAGGCGATGCCCTGCAACTTCCACCTGCGCGCGCTCGCCGCCAAGGTCAAGGAGGGCATCCGCGCCGCCGGCGCCACGCCGATGGAGTTCAACACGATCGCCATCTCCGACGGCATCACGATGGGCACGAGCGGGATGAAGACGAGCCTGGTCTCCCGCGAGGTGATCGCCGACTCGATCGAGCTCACCGCCCGCGGCTACCTCTTCGACGCCGTCGATCGCGCTCAGCGGCTGCGACAAGACGATCCCCGGCACGGTCATGGCGCTCGCCCGGCTCGACGTGCCGAGCGTGATGCTCTACGGCGGGTCGATCCCGCCCGGGCGCTTCCACGGGCGCGACGTGACGATCCTCGACGTCTTCGAGGCCGTCGGCGCGCGTGGCCGCCGGGCGGATGACCGACGAGGAGCTCGCCGAGCTCGAGTCGGTCGCCAGCCCCGGCGCGGGCGCGTGCGGCGGCCAGTTCACCGCCAACACGATGGCGATGGCGTTCGAGATGATGGGCATCAGCCCGATGGGCCCGTCCGCCGTTCCGGCCCAGGCGCCGACGAAGGCCGAGGCCGCCTACGAGGCCGGCCGTCTGGTGATCGACGTGCTGCGCCAGGGCCTGCGCCCGCGCGACCTCATCACGCGCGAGTCGCTCGAGAACGCGATCGCCGCGGTCACGAGCTCGCGGTGGATCGACCAACGGCGTTCTGCACCTGCTGGCGGTCGCCCGCGAGATGGGCATCGAGCTGGAGATCGACGACTTCGACCGCGATCTCCGAGCGGACGCCGCTGCTCTGCGACCTCAGTCCCCGGGCGGCACCTACAACGCCGTCGACATGTACGAGGCCGGTGGCACGGCCGTGCTCGCCAGCCGGCTCAAGCGAGCTCGGCGTCCTGCACGCCGACGCCCCGACGGTGCTGGGCCGGACCGTCGGCGAGCTCGCCGACGCCGCGCGTGGAGGCCGAGGGTCAGCGGGTCGTGCGGCCGCTCGACGAGCCGCTCAAGCCGACCGGCGGGCTGGCGATCCTGCGCGGCAACCTCGCCCCCGAGGGCTGCGTGGTCAAGCTCGCCGGCCACGAGCGGCGCCACCACAGCGGGCCGGCCCGCGTCTTCGAGGGCGAGGAGGCGGCGATGGCGGCCGTCACAGCACGGCGCGATCGGCGCCGGCGACGTCGTCGTGATCCGCAACGAGGGGCCCGAGGGCGGACCCGGGCATGCGCGAGATGCTCGCGGTCACCGGCGCGATCAACGGCGCCGGGCTCGGCGAGCAGGTGGCGCTCATGACCGATGGGCGCTTCTCCGGCGCGACGCACGGCTTCACCGTCGGCCACGTGGCGCCCGAGGCGGCCCGCGGCGGCCCGATCGCCGCCGTCCGCGAGGGCGACGTGGTCACCATCGACGTCGACGCCCGCCGGATCGACGTCGAGCTCTCCGACGAGGAGATCGCCGAGCGCGTTCGCGCCTACGAGCCGCCGCCGAGCCCGGATCGGACCGGGGTGCTGGCCAAGTACGCCAGGCTGGTGGGCAGCGCCGCCGAGGGCGCAGTCACCACCTAGGCGGGCTCGGCGAGGAACGCCTCGAGGTCGGCGTTGAAGCGCGCCGGGCGCTCGAGCATCGCCATGTGGCCGGTGTCCTCGTAGACGAGACGGCGCGCGTTGGCGCCGATCACCTCGACGAAGCGCTCGGCATCGCGGACCGGGACGAGCCGGTCGCGATCGCCCCAGACGACCAGCGTCGGGCACTCGATCCGGTCCAGGCGGTCCTCCAGCGGGTAGGTGCCCAGCGCCTCGAGGGCGTCGAGGAAGCCGGGCTTGCCCGAGCCCGGACCTGCTCGGCGACCAGCGGTGCCGGCAGCCGCCCGGGGTGGGCGGCGACCCACGCCAGCAGCTGCCGCCGGACTCCTGGCCGGCGGCAGAGCTCCTCCGAGCGCGTGGCCGTCCAGCCGGAGACGAAGGCCAGCGCGTTGCCGGCGCGCCGCAACCCGGCCATCATCGCGTCGTTGTGGCGCTCCTGCGTGGTCAGTCCCGCGGCGGAGACCAGCACGAGCCGCTCGACTCGCGAGGGGTGCTCGATCGCCATCTCGGCGCCGACGAAGCCGCCCATCGAGTTGCCGACGACGGCCGCGCGCTCGATACCCAGCCCGGCGAGCAGCTCGTCGAGGGCCCGGGCATAGCCGCCGATCGAGATCTGCTCGCGAGGCATCGGCGAGGCGCCGAATCCGGGCAGGTCCGGGGCGATCACCCGATGCGAGCGGGCGATCTCCGGCAGGTTCTCCAGCCAGTTCTGCCACGAGCCCGACAGGCCGTGGATGAAGACGCACGGGATCGCCGTCGCCCATCTCGACGTAGTTGACGGCGCTGCCGCCGATCGCGGCCCAGCGCAGGTGCTCGCGCCAGTCGACGTCGAGCCACGCCGATCGGCCCTGGGGGCCGTACGCATCGGCTGAGGGCGGCGCGGGAACGGGAGCGGAGGTGGTCGTGTTCACGGTGGCCGTAATCTAGGGACCCGATGCGGATCGCGATCGACATCGACTCGACGCTGCACCACTACTGGGACGGCCTCTCGGCGGCCGCCCGGCGCCGGTTCGGCATCGAGCTGCCCTACGAGGAGCAGTTCACGTGGGGGATCACCCGCCTGAAGCCCGAGCAGCTCGAGATCTGCATCGCCGAGACGCACACCGACGAGGCGATCCTCGCCGGCCGGCCCTATCCCGGCGCGGTCGAGGCCGTCAACGCCTGGCACGAGGCCGGCCACTTCATCCACGTCACCAGCCACCGGGCCGACAGCTGCTGCGCCGCGACGGGGCGATGGCTGGAGAGCATCGGCCTGCGTCACGACGACCTGCACTGCTCGTTCGACAAGGTCGCCCGCTGCGTGGGGCTCGAAGATCGACCTTCTCATCGACGACAGCCCGGTCAACCTCCAGTCGGCGATCGAGGCCGGCATCGTCCCTGCGACGCTCCTGCACCCGTGGAACGAGGACGTCTGCGACACCGAGCAGATCGTCTGCGCCCGGGACTGGCCGGAGCTCGCCGGGCGCCTCGAGCCGTTGCTCTCGCGGACGCCCGTCGCCTGATGGCTCCGGACCGCACCCCGCTGCGCGAGGCCGAACCCGCCCGGCGCCCCGACGGCGACGAGCTTGCGCTGACGCCGCCGCCGCCCCCGGACGGGCAGGAGGTCGTCCGAGTCCGACCTGCGCGACCTGCTGCCCGGCGTCGAGCCCGAGCGCCAGGTCGACGACTGGGGCCGCTCGGAGCGCGTCGAGGGCGCTCTTCGACCGCACGCTGATCGAGTTCTTCTACCGGCTGTGGTTCCGCTGCGAGGTCGAGGGCATCGAGAACGTGCCCGCCGAGGGCGGCGCGCTGCGTGGTCTCCAACCACGCCGGCGCGCTGCCCCCGGACGCGGCGATGATCGCCAAGGCGATCAAGGAGGAGCACCCGCACCGGCGCCGGCTGTACATCACCGTCGAGCACTTCTTCAAGGGCTATCCGGGCTTCAGCATGCTGCTGCCGAAGATCGGCTGCCGTGCCCGCCCACCCGGCGAACGTCCACCGCCTGCTCTTCGACGAGCGCCAGCTCGTGCTCGTCTTCCCCGAGGGCCGCAAGGGCACCGAGAAGCTCTACAAGGACCGCTACCGCCTGCGCCGCTTCGGCCGCGGCGGCTTCGTCGAGGCGGCGATGCGCGCCCGCGCGCCGATCGTGCCGGTGGCCGTGGTCGGCGCCGAGGAGGCCCAGCCGATCTTCGCCCAGGTCCCGGCGCTCCAGAAGCTCACGGGGCTGATCTACTTCCCGATCACGCCGACCTTCCCGCATCTTGGCCCGCTGGGGATGCTCGGCTACCTGCCGGCGAAGTTCAGGATCCGCTTCCTGCCGCCGGTGCGCACCGACGACATGGGCGACGAGCCGTGGGAGGACACGGGCCTGGTGCAGACGGTCGCCCACGACATCCGCGCGACGATCCAGGAGCGAGCTCTTCGACATGCTGGGCGAGCGCCGGAGCGTGTGGTTTGGCTAGCGGCGCCCGCAGCGCCGCCGCTCCGGCCATGGCCTCCAAGCGCATCCTCGTCACCGGGCTGTCGCACGTACTGGGGCGGGCGGGTCGCCCAGGCGCTCGAGTGCCGACCCGGAGGTCGAGACGGTCATCGGCATCGACCGGCGGCCGCCGAAGGTCGAGCTGGAGCGCACCGAGTTCGTCCAGGTCGCCGACTCCCACACGCTGATCCGGCGCATCGTCGAGGCCGCCGAGATCGACACCGTCGTCGACACGCGGCTGGTCGTCGACCCGATCGTGACGTCGGCGCGCCTGGCCCACGAGAACAACGTCATCGGGACGATGAACGTCCTCGCCGCCTGCCACGGGCATCCGCAAGGTCGTGTTCAAGTCCAGCGCGCACTACTACGGCTGCGAGCAGGACGACCCGGCGTTCTTCACCGAGGAGATGCGCCGCCCGCATCCGCCGCACGCGCGGCTGGAGAGCGACATCGTCGAGGCCGAGGCCGCCGTCGAGGAGTTCCGCGCAGCGCAACCCCGGACACGATCGTGACGGTCCTGCGCTTCGCCAACGGGCTCGGCCCGGGCCTGCGGACGTCGTACATGCGCGCTCTTCGACCTGCCGGTCGATCCCGACGATCCTCGGCTTCGACCCGCGCTTTCAGTTCATCCACGAGGACGACATCGCCGACTGCCTCGAGCACGCCGTCCGCACGACCTCGACGGCGTCTTCAACTGCGCCGGCGGACGGGGTGCTCGCGCTCTCGGAGGTCGTCGACCTGCTCGGCAAGCGGATCGCGCCGATCCTCGCGCCGTGGGGCACCGGGCTGGGCGCCGCGGTCCTGCGCCGCGCCGGCGTCCCGCTGTCGCGCGGAGATGGTGCGCCAGCTGCGCTTCGGGCGGGCGCTGGACAACCGGCGCATGAAGGCCACCGGCTTCCGCTACCGCTACACGACGCGCGAGACGGTCGCCAAGCTGCGCGAGCACCAGCGCCTGGCCCCGCTGATGCGCGCGGCCGGCGAGGGCTACCGCTACGAGCGCGAGCTCGAGGAGTTCCTGCGCTACAGCCCGAGCGTCCGGGCCGCCAACGCCGCACCGCAGCCTGCCGCGCAACGTCGCCGCCGGAGGCAGGACGCCGCGGAGGCGGCGGGCGGAGGCGCCGTCCGCCCGCAAGCCGCGTGGCGCGAGGCCTGCCGGCCCGCCCCGCTCCTCGCCGCCCCGTGGAGGCCGGGCGCCGCCGCCGCCCGACTACGCCGACCTCGAGGCCGAGGAGATCATCGCGCTGCTGCCCGACCTCGCCGGCCGGGGATCTGCGGCGCCTGCGCGAGCACGAGGAGGCGCCGCCGGTCGCGGAGTCGGTGCTCCGGGCGATCGACAGCCTGCTGGCGCGCCAGAGTGCGCCCGCCTGAGCTGTCGCGCCGACGCTCTGCAAGTCCGCTTGCAGCCCTTTTCCGCGGGGCGCCGCGTGCCTACACTCGCCATGGGGAACGCATTCCCCTGCTCTCATGCGAAACCGGATGTTCATCGCCGTTGCGGCCCTGCTGGTCGTGCTGCTCGCCGGCGCGGCGGGCATCTACGCCTACGACCGAGCGGGCCGCGACACGATCCCCAAGGGCGTCAGCGTCGCGGGCGTGGACGTCGGCGGGCTCGACGCCGCGCAGGCGCGTGCCCGAGCTCGAGCGGCGCTATCTGGCGCGGCTGCGCCGTCCGATCGTCGTCCACCACGACCAGCAGGACGTTCCGGCCTGACCGCGAGCCAGAGCAAGGTCGCGGCCGACGTCAGGCGCGATGGTCGACGCCGCGCTGGCGAAGGCGCGGGACGGCAACCTGATCAGCCGCACCTTGCGGCGGCTGACCGGCGGGCGCGTGCACGCCGACGATCGCGCCGCGCGTCGACCTTCTCCGAAGGCGGCGGCGGTGCGGCTCGTCGATCGCGTCCGCCGGGCCGTCGACCGCGACCGGCCAAGGACGCGACCATCGCGTTCTCGGCCGCGGGCGCCAGCACGACCCCGGGCCACGACGGCCTGGCGGTGCGCGCCCACGAGCTGCCACCAGGCGATCGACCGCGCCGTCGTCGACCCCGCCGCCGACCACACGATCGTCGCTCGCACCAGCCACGTCGCTCCGAAGGTCGACACCGACGACATCGCGAAGAAGTTCGCGACGCTGCTGATCGTCGACCGCGCGGACTTCCAGCTCAAGCTCTTCAAGGACCTCAAGCTCGTCCGGAGCTACCCGATCGCGGTGGGCATGGTGGGGCTCGAGACCCCTGCCGGGCTCTACCACATCCAGAACAAGGCGGTCGACCCCGCCTGGACCAAGCCGAACTCCGACTGGGTCCCCAAGGACGAGCGCGGCAAGGTCGTTCCGGGCGGCACGCCCCAGAACCCGCTCAAGGCGCGCTGGCTGGGCATCTTCGACGGCGCGGGCATCCACGGCATCGACCCGTCGGAGTACGGGACGATCGGTCACGCCGCCTCGCACGGCTGCGTGCGGATGCGCATCCCGGACGTCGAGGAGCTCTACGCCAGGTCCCCGTCGGGGCGCCGATCTACATCGCCTGAGTCGCGCGATCTCGTTGGCGGTCGACCTCCTCCCAGCCGCGCTCGAGCAGGGAGGCATGGTGGTCGGAGTGTCGAAGAGCCAGCGTGCCGATGAAGATGCCCCGCTCCCACCGGCGCAGCACCGCGTACCACATGGTCGAGGCGTCGCTCGTGCCCTGGATCCGCAGCCAGGGGCGCGGCGGGTGGGCGTCCGCGGCGGCGACGCCCGGCCTCGACGAGCTGGTGGTGGGTGGCCACCTGACCGGTCGAGGTGTCGATGAAGAACAGGCCCATCCTCCGAGCAGGCTAGCCCGGCGTGGCGCGAGGCGCTCGAGCTGCTCGACGCCGACCTGCGCCGCCGCGGCGCCGCGCAGCGCACGCGCGAGGCGTACGCGACCGACCTCGCCCAGCTCGCCGCCTGGGCCACCGGTCACGGGCTCGAGCCGACCGACGATCGACCTGCGCGCGCTGCGCCGCTATGCCGCGCACCTCTCCGACGCCGGCGCCGGGCCGGCGACGGTCGCCCGCAAGCTCGCCGCCTCGCGCGCGCTGTTCCGGACGCTGCGCGAGCACGGGCGCGTCGCGCAGAACCCGGCCGAGCTGGTCCCCGGCCCGAAGCGCCCCCGCACGCTGCCGCGCGTGCTCGACGCCGAGGAGGTGGCGGCGCTGCTCGACCGCATCCCGGCGTCGACGCCGCTGGAGCTGCGCGATCGCGCGCATGTTCGAGCTCGCCTACGCGAGCGGCCTGCGCGCGGAGGAGCTCGTCCGCCTCGACGTCGGCTCGGTCGACTTCGACGCCGAGGAGGTCAGGGTCGAGGGCAAGGGCTGCCAAGACCCGCCTCGTGCCCGCCGGCGAGTCCGCGCTCCGGGCGCCTGTCGCGCTACGTCGAGCGGGGTCGCCCCGCGCTCGCGGCGGCGCGGCCCGGAGGCACCGCGGAATCCGGGGCGCTGTTCCTCTCGAAGTCCGGCCGGCGCCTGTCGACCTCCGACGTGCGGCGGCGCCTGCGGGTCTGGGCGCGCAACGCCGCGCGTCGCCGGCCGGCGTCCATCCCCACGCGCTGCGCCACTCGTTCGCGACCCACCTGCTCGACGGGGGCGCCGACCTGCGCGCGATCCAGGAGCTGCTGGGCCACAGCTCCATCTCCACGACGCAGATCTACACTCGGGTAGAGTCCGCGCGGCTCAAGCGCGCATACGCACAAGCCCATCCGCGGGCGTAGCACCGGCCGGAAGAGGCCTCGCACCCTTGGAAACCAACGTCAAGGCCATCGAGCTCAAGGATCTGTGGAGGCGCTTCAAGTCCTCCGGCGACGAGCAGGCGCGCGAGCGGCTCGTGGTCGCGTACTCGCCCCTGGTCAAGTACGTCTCGGGCCGCATGGCGTCCGGGCTGCCCGCGCACGTCGAGGAGGCCGACCTCATCTCCTACGGGCTCGTCGGCCTCATCAGCGCGATCGAGCGCTTCGAGCCCGAGCGCGAGATCAAGTTCGAGACCTACGCGATCACGCGCATCAAGGGCGCGATCATCGACGAGCTGCGCTCGCTCGACTGGGTGCCGCGCTCGGTCGCGCTCGCGTGCTCGCGAGATCGAGCGGGCCAACTCCAAGCTCGAGCACCAGCTCCAGCGCGCCCCGACCGACGACGAGATGGCCGCCGAGCTGAAGGTGAGCGTCGACGACTTCCAGGAGGCGCTGCTGCAGATCTCCAACTCGACGGTCGCCGCGCTGGACGAGCTGTGGACGGTCTCGGACTCCAGCGGCGACCAGGTGTCGCTGCTCGACACGCTGCAGGACCCCGGCGCGCCCGACCCGGCGACGGTCATGGACGCGACCGACCTCAAGGACCGCATGGCCGACGCGATCGCCGGCTGCCCGAGCGCGAGAAGCTCGTCGTCGCCCTCTACTACTACGAGAACCTCACGCTGCGCGAGATCGGCGAGGTGCTCGGCGTCACCGAGTCGCGCGTCTCCCAGCTGCACACCAAGGCGGTGCTGCGGTTGCGCGGCCGGCTCCAGGGCGAGTGACGCTTCCGGGGCAGGGCGCCCGGGGCGGCCGTGCCGCAGGGTCCGCCGTCGGAGGAGTAGCTTCACCCCGAACCGGTAGGAAGGGTCCGGCCGCAACCATGTGTCTCGCCATCCCAGGACAGGTCGTGGACATCGTCGACGAGGCGAACCGGCTGGCGCGCGTCAACGTCGCGGGCGTCAAGCGCAACGTGAACATCAGCCTCGTCGACGCCGATGCGGACGGGCCGATCGCGCCCGGCGACTGGGTGCTGATCCACGTCGGCTTCGCGCTCTCGCGCATCGATGAGGAGGAGGCGAGGGCGACCTACCGGTTGCTGCAGGAGATGGGCGCCGACTACGAGAGCGAGCTCGAGGAGCTGAGGGCGAGCGCCATCGAATGACCGGCGACGCCCGGCAGCTCGCCTCCTGCCACGCCGACGTCGGCTGCATCACCTGCGCGGACGAGGGCGTCGAGATGAGGATCGGCGAGGTCGGTGCCGACGGGCTCGCACGCTGTGTCGGCGCCGACGGCGCCGAGGCGACCGCGGACGTCTCGCTCGTCGCGCCCGTGGCTCCAGGCGACTGGATCCTCGCCCATGCCGGCGTGGCGATCGCCAGGCTCGGCGCATGAGGTTCGCCGACGAGTTCCGCGACCCCGAGCTCGGCCGCGTCGTGCGCGCCGAGATCCTCGCCACCGTCGACCGTCACCGCCACTACAAGCTGATGGAGGTCTGCGGCGGCCACACCCACTCGATCTACAAGTACGGGCTCGACGGCATCCTGCCTCCCAACGTCGAGCTCGTCCACGGCCCCGGCTGCCCGGTCTGCGTGATCCCGATGGGGCGCGTCGACGACGCGATCGCCCTCGCCCACGAGCCGGGCGTGATCTTCACCTGCTTCGGCGACATGATCCGGGTCCCGGGCTCCGACGGCACGCTGCTGGACGCCAAGGCCGCGGGCGCCGACGTGCGGATGGTCTACTCGCCGCTCGACGCGCTGCGCATCGTCGCGCGAGAACCCCGACCGCCAGGTGGTCTTCTTCGCGATCGGCTTCGAGACGACGGCGCCGTCCACGGCGCTGACGCTCAAGCGTGCCAGGGTCGAGGGCGTCGAGAACTTCTCGGTGCTCGTGCAACCACGTCACGATCGTGCCGCCGCTGCGCGCGCTGCTCGAGTCCCCGGACCTGCGCCTCGACGGGTTCATCGGGCCCGGTCACGTCTCGACGATCGTCGGCGCGCGCCCGTTCGAGTTCATCCCCGCCGACCACGGACGCCCGATCGTGATCGCCGGCTTCGAGCCGCTCGACCTGCTCCAGGCGATCCTGATGCTCCTGCGCCAGCTGCGCGACGGCCGCTGCGTCGTGGAGAACCAGTACAAGCGCGTCGTGCCCCACGAGGGCAACCTGCGGGCGCTCGAGATCATGGCCGAGGTCTTCGCGTTGCGGCCCCACTTCGAGTGGCGCGGGCTGGGGTTCATCTCCCAGAGCGGCCTGCGCCTGTCCGACGCCTACGCCGACTTCGACGCCGAGCGCCGCTTCGCCGTCCCCGGCGTCCGCGTCGCCGACCCCAAGGCGTGCCAGTGCGGGGAGGTGCTCAAGGGCGTCATCAAGCCATGGGAGTGCAAGGTGTTCGGGACCGCCTGCACCCCCGACCACGCGATCGGCACGTGCATGGTCTCGCCGGAGGGCGCCTGTGCCGCCTACTACAACTTCGGGCGCTACGCCCGCGAGCGCGAGGGCGTCGCGTGAGGACCGAGGGGCGCGTCCTCGAGATCATCGAGACAGCGCGGTCCAAGCCGCAGCGGTTCCGCGACGCGACGATCACGATGGCCCACGGCGCCGGAGGCAAGGCCACGCAGTCGCTGATCGAGGGCCTGCTGGCACCCGCGTTCGGGATCGGGGAGCTCGCCGACGCCGCGCTGCTCGACGACCTCGCGCTGACCACCGACACGTTCGTCGTCAAGCCGCTGCGCTTCCCCGGCGGGTCGATCGGCGGGCTGGCGGTCAACGGGACGGTCAACGATCTGGCGATGGCCGGGGCGCGGCCGCTGGCGCTCAGTCTCGCGCTCGTGCTCGAGGAGGGCCTCGACGCCGCCGTGCTGCGCGCCGAGGTCGAGGCGATCGCCGCCGCGGCGGACGCGGCCGACGTCCGCGTCGTCACCGGCGACACGAAGGTCGTCGAGCGCGGCCGCTGCGACGGCATGTACGTGTGCACGACCGGCGTCGGGCGGCGCGATCCGCGCGCGGCGCTGGCGCCCGCGGCGATCCGGCCCGGCGACCGCGTCCTCGTGTCGGGCACGGTGGGCGAGCACGGCACCGCGATCATGCTCGCCCGCGGCGAGCTTGGCCTCGAGGCCGACATCGCCTCGGACACCTGCTCGCTGTGGCCCTCCGTCGACGCGCTGCTCGGCGCCGCGGCGGCGCACCTGCGCTGCCTGCGCGACGCGACGCGCGGCGGCGTCGCCTCGGTGCTCAACGAGCTCGCCCGCGCCGCCGGCGTCGGCATCGTCGTCCGCGAGACCGAGGTCCCCGTGCGCCCGGAGGTCGCCGCTGCCTGCGAGCTGCTGGGCATCGACCCGCTCCACGTCGCCAACGAGGGCCGGTTCGTCGCGTTCGTGGCGCCCGACGGCACCGACGCCGCGCTCGCGGCGCTCCGCGCCGCCGACCCCGCTGCCGCCGTCGTCGGCGAGGTACGCGAGGAGCCGCCGGGAATGGTCCTGGCCGAGACGGCATTCGGCGGCCGGCGCGTCATGGACCAGCTGGTGGGCGACCCGCTGCCGAGGATCTGCTGATGGAGCGCCCGACCATGGGCGCCGGTCCGACGATGCTCGCAGCCGAGGAGCTGCCGGCGGCCAGGTGCGACGACACGATGGAGGCGACGTAGGTGCACAGGGCGAGGATCAGGGTCGTCGCCGACGCCCTCGACGCCAACGACACGATCGCGCGGGCCAACCGCGAGGACTTCGACCGTGCGGGGGTGAAGGTCGTCAACCTGATGAGCGCTCCGGGCGCAGGCAAGACGGCGCTGCTCGAGCGCGTGCTCCCGCAGCTCGAGGGCGTCCGCGTCGGGGTCCTGGAGGGCGACGTGCAGGGCAGCATGGACGCCGACCGGCTCGCCACCGTCCACATCCCGGTCGTGCAGCTCAACACCGACGAGGGCTTCGGCGGCGAGTGCCACCTGGACGCCAACATGGTGCGCTCGGCGCTGCCCGAGGTCCCGCTCGACGACATCGACCTGCTGATCGTCGAGAACGTCGGCAACCTCGTCTGCCCCGCCGAGTTCCGCATCGGCGAGGACGCGCGGATCATGGTCTCGTCGGTCACCGAGGGCGAGGAGAAGCCGCTGAAGTACCCGCTGATGTTCCGCGCCTGCGAGCTGGTGATCGTCAACAAGATCGACCTGCTCGCGCACCTCGACTTCGACATGGAGAAGTTCCTCCACCACCTCGACGCGGTCCATCCGGGCGTGCCGCGCATCCTGGTCAGCGCCCGCACGGGCGAGGGCACCGACGAGCTGCGCCGCTGGCTCGAGGCGCTCGGGGAGAGGACGGCGGCTCCGGCGTGAGCACGGCGCTCGCCCGCGCGGCCGGGCGGCTGCTCGACGAGCTGGCCGAGCGGCGCGCCGAGGCTGGCCGGCGCCACTTCGCCGAGCACGAGGAGGCGATCGCCGGGCTCTGCCACGCGATCGCCGAGCGCTTCGCGCGCGGCGGGCGGCTGCTCGCCGTCGGCGGCGGGCCGGCGGGGCGGACCGACGCGCGCCACGTCGCGGTGGAGTTCGTCCACCCCGTCATCGTCGGCAAGCGCGCGCTGCCCGCGCTGGCGATCGTCGACGACCTCGAGGGGCGGGTCGACCTGCTCGCGCGGCCGGAGGACGTCGTGCTCGCCGTCGAGGCCACGTCCGCCACGGCCGGCGCCGTGCGGCTGGCCCGCGAGCGCGGCTGTTTGACTGTCGCGCTGGCGCCGCTCGGCGCCGAGTGCGAGCTCGCGGTGGAGGCGCCCGACCCGTTCGTCGCCCAGGAGGTCGCCGAGACGACCTACCACCTGCTGTGGGAGCTCGTCCACGTCTTCTTCGAGCACCGCGGGCTGCTGGAGGGCCGCGACGCGGGGCCGCGCCACGACGCGGGCGCCTCGAGCTTCCTCTACCCGTTCCTCGCGGAGCAGGAGGTCGACCTCGCGGGCGTGCTCGCAGACGTGCGCGCGTCGATCCGCATGAAGGTCGCCGAGATCGCCGAGCTGCGCTCGCAGGCGCTCGTCGGCGAACGGGACGCGCTGGTCGCCGCCGCCGCGACGCTGCGTGCCGCGCTCGAGGCGGGGGGGACCGTGCTCGCCGCGGGCAACGGCGGCTCGGCGACCGATGCAGCGGACCTGGTGGCCGACCTGACGGCCGAGCCCCGAGGCCGTGCGGCGCATCGCGCGATCGACCTCACCGACGACACGGCGATCCTCACCGCGCTCGCCAACGACATCGGCCCCGAGGCGACGTTCGCGCGCCAGGTCATCGCCCACGGGCGGCCCGGCGACGTGCTCGTCACCCTGTCGACCAGCGGCGGCTCGCAGAACGTGCTCGCCGCGCTCGCCGAGGCGCGGCGCCGCGGGCTCGTGACGATCGCGCTGGTGGGCTACGGCGGCGCGACGATCGCCGCGGAGGGGCTCGCCGACCACGTGCTGGTGGTCCGCTCGCAGCACATCCCGCGGATCCAGGAGGCCCAGGCCACCGCCTGCCACGCGATGCTCGAGCTGCTCGAGCTGGACGCGGAGACGCCGTGAGCGCCGTCCCCGGGACCGGGCCGGCCGCGCGGACGCGGGTGCGCGCACGCACCGACGAGTGTGGTCCAGGGAGTCGGCTTTCGCCCGTACCTGCACCCCCGCAGCGGTCTCGGCGTCCTGGCGGCGCCCGCATGCATCGACGGGCCCCCGCCGATCCCGCCGGCCCGGCCTGCCCGAGGGCGCCGCGGCCCAAGGCGCACGCGCCGGGCCGTGCGGGCGGGTCGTGCGGTCCGGTACGCTCGCCGCTCCCCGAGGAGAGGAGAAGAGCGCTCATGCACCATGCGGCGGACAGGATCCGCAACGTCGCGCTGGTGGGTCATCGCGGAGCCGGCAAGACCTCGCTGTTCGAGGCGATGCTCTACGAGACCGGCGCCACCAACCGCCTGGGCAGCGTGGTCGACGCGACGAGCGTCTCCGACGCCGAGCCTGACGAGCAGTCGCGGGGGATGTCGATCTCCCTCGCGCTCAACTCGCTGACCTGGCAGGACCGCAAGGTCAACCTGCTCGACACCCCCGGCGAGCCCAGCTTCGTCGCTGACGCGCTCGGCGCCCTGCGCGTCTGCGAGTCGGCCGTGTTCGTCGTCAACGCCGTCATGGGCGTCGAGGTCTCGACCGCACGACTGTGGGCGCGCGCGGCCGAGCTCGACATCGCGCGCATGGTGCACGTCAACATGCTCGACCGCGAGCGCGCCGACTTCTTCCGCACGCTCGAGTCGCTGAAGTCCGCCTTCGGGCCGCACGTGGTGGCGACCGAGATCCCGATCGGCGCCGAGCACGAGATGCGGGGCGTCATCGACCTCGTCGACATGCGCGCCTACGAGTACGGGGCGGGTGGGTCCGTCTCCGAGCGGGGCGCCTGCCGGGAGATCCCGATCCCCGACGAGCTGCGCCCGCAGGCCGAGGAGTACCGCGAGAAGCTCATGGACGAGGTCGCCGAGGTCTCCGAGGTGCTGATGGAGCGCTACCTCGAGGGCGAGCAGATCTCCCACAGCGAGATCGTCGCCGCGCTCAAGGACGGCACCAACCACGGCGGGATCTTCCCGGTCGTCTGCGGCGTCGCGACCCGCAACCTCGGGACCAACCGGCTGCTCGACGCGATCGTCGAGGACCTGCCCTCGCCGGTCAAGCACGGCGGGCTCGAGCTTCCGGAGATCACGCTGGACCCCGCCGACGAGGACGCCGACATGTTCGCCTACGTCTTCAAGACGCGGGCCGACCCCTTCGCCGGCCGCGTCAACCTCTTCCGCGTCTACCAGGGCGTCATGGCCCACGACACCCAGGTGTTCAACACCCGCACCCACGGCAAGGAGCGCATCGGCCAGCTGCTGCGCTTCGGCGGCAAGGAGACCGAGCAGGCCGACGAGTACGGCCCCGGGGACATCGGCGCTGTTGCGAAGCTGAAGGAGACCCGCGCCGGCGACTGGCTCGCCGCGCGCGATCCCACCGCCGCCTCCGGCGGCGGTGCCGGGATCTCGATGCCGTCGATCAAGCTCCCCGCGCCCGTCATGGCGTTCGCGATGGAGGCCAGGACCGACGAGGACAAGGTCTACACGGCGCTGCGCCGCCTGCAGGAGGAGGACCCGACGCTCGACCTGCACCGCGACCAGCAGACCGGCGAGCAGATCGTCGCCGGGCTGTCGCAGGTCCACGTCGAGGTGATCGTCGACCGCCTGCGCGAGCGCTTCGGCTGCGAGGTCGAGCTCAAGCCGCCGCGGGTCCCCTACCAGGAGACGATCCGGCGGCCGGCCAAGGCACACGGGCGCCACAAGAAGCAGACCGGCGGCCGCGGGCAGTTCGGCGACTGCCAGATCGAGATCGAGCCGCTGGCCGACGCCGACCCGGCGTACCCGTTCGAGTTCGTCAACCGGATCAAGGGCGGCGTGATCCCCTCCGGGTTCATCCCCGCCGTCGAGAAGGGCGTCCGCGACGCGATGGAGCAGGGCCCGGCCGCCGGCTACCCGGTCAAGGGCGTCCGCGTGCGGCTGGTCGACGGCAGCTACCACACGGTCGACTCGTCCGAGCAGGCGTTCCGCACCGCGGGGTCGATCGCGATGAAGGAGGCGCTCGCGGCCGCGGGGGCGGTCCTGCTCGAGCCGATCATGCTGGTCACGCTGTCGGTGCCCGAGGAGTCGGTCGGCGACGTCATCGGCGACCTCAACTCCCGGCGCGGCCGGCCGCAGGGCATGGAGCCGAGTGGCACGATGACCGAGGTCAAGGCCGAGGTCCCGATGAGCGAGATGCTCACCTACGCCCCCGACCTGCGGTCGCTGACGGGGGGCCGGGGCGAGTTCACGATGGAGTTCGCGCGCTACGAGGAGATCCCCGGCCACCTGGCCGGCAAGGTCCAGCCGGTCGAGGCGCACGCCTGATTGCGGGCGGTGGGGCGGCCCCGGGCAGGGGGCTACCCTCCGAGGTCGTCCCCACCATGACCCGCAAGACGATCACCACCAGCCATACGGTCGTGGCGTGTGACGTGTGCGGCCGGAGGCTCCTGCGCGGCGAGCGCGCCGAGGTCTTCCTGGCCGGAGGCTCGCGCCGGATGGTCTGCGAGCTGTGCACGGCGCGCGCCGCGCACGAGGGCTGGCTGCGCGAGGGCCTCGACGACGTCGGCGTCCGCCGCAACGGCGGGCGCGGCGCGCGCTCGCCGCTGGCGCGGCTGCGCCAGCGGCGCGAGGCGGCGCTCGCCCGCGCCGCCGAGGAGGCCGACCGGGTGGAGGCCACGCGGGAGCAGGAGCGCCGCGGGCTCCAGCGGCGCGGCCTGCGCTCGCGGCCCGAGGGGGAGGGCGGCCAGCAGGGCGAGGAGGCGGCGCGGCCGCCCGAGCCGCGCCAGGTGCACGCGGTCCCGACCAACGCGGACCTCAAGATGGCGCGCGCCGTCGAGGTGTTCAACGCCGGGGCCCACCTGCGCACCGTGACCGGGGTCGCCCGCTCGCTGGGCGCGCCCGAGGTCTCGGTGCTGCCGTCGCGCACCGAGGGCACCGTCGTCTCGATCGTGGTCGCCTGGGAGCTCACGTGGTACCGCTTCGAGGTCGACCTCGGCAACGAGGCGGCCGGGGTGCGGATCGCCCAGCAGGGCTCCGAGCTGTCCGAGCTCGACGAAGCCGACCGGCGGGCGAACGCGGCGCTGGGAGCGGACGGCACCCTCGCGCTCGTCAGCTAGAGTCCGCCGCCGCCGATGATCTACTGCGTGATTCCCGAGGAGATGGCGGGCGAGCTCTACGACCGGCTGGCCTCCTACTACGCCGACGATCCCAACGTGCAGGTGATCATCGATCGCCGCAAGAGCGAGCGCCGGTCGAACGACGAGGACGTCGCCGAGGGGCAGCGCAGCATCCGGGATCGCCGCCGCCGTGGCGTCCCCGGCGAGTTCCCGCCGATCGAGACCGCCGGCGAGTAGTGCGCCTCGTCGTCCACGTGGACGGCGGCTCCCGCGGCAATCCCGGCCCGGCGGCCGCAGCGGCGGTGCTGTCGACCACGGACGGCGTCGTCGTCGACGAGGCCACCGAGGTCCTCGGCACCGCGACCAACAACGTCGCCGAGTACCGGGCGCTGCTGCTCGGCCTGCGCCGGGCCCGCGAGCTGGGTGCCGACGCGGTCGACGTGGTCAACGACTCCGAGCTCGTCGCCAAGCAGGTGAGCGGCACCTACAAGGTCAAGCACCCGGACATGCGACCGCTGCACCTCGAGGCCATGGCCGCCCTGCGGGGGTTCGGGGAGTGGACGATCCGCTCGGTGCCGCGAGCGCAGAACGCCGAGGCCGACGCGCTGGTCAACCTGGCGCTCGACGGCACCGTTTGACGACCGGCCGCGGCGGCAAACCTCACAGCGATGTCCTCCGCGGAAGGAACCTCCCCTGAGCTGCAGGCCCTGATCGAGCACGGAGAGGCGGCCGGCTCGCTCACGCCCGCCGACGTCGACGCGGTCAGCCGATCGCTCGAGCTCGGCGGCGACCAGGTCGCTGCGCTCTACGACGCGCTCGAGGAGCGCGGGATCGAGATCGAGCGCGACGACGCCGACGAGCGCCCGGCACCCGTACGGCTCTCGCTGGAGGACCTCAACCACCACACCACCGACGCGCTGCAGATGTTCCTCAACGAGGCTGGGCGCCACCGCCTCCTCACGCCGCGCGAGGAGATCGAGCTCTCCAAGCGCATCGAGCGCGGCGACCTCGAGGCGAAGGAGCGGATGATCAATGCCAACCTCCGGCTCGTCGTCTCGATCGCGCGCAAGTACCAGGGGATCGGCGAGCTCTGCCTGCTCGACCTCATCCAGGAGGGCATCATCGGCCTGATCCGCGCGGTCGAGAAATTCGACTGGCGCAAGGGCTTTCGGTTCTCGACCTACGCCACCCTGTGGATCCGCCAGGCGCTCCAGCGCGGGCTCGCCGACCGCGGGCGGACGATCCGCCTGCCCGCCAACGTCGCCCAGCGCGAGCGGCGCATCGCCCGCGTCGAGCGCGAGCTTTCGACGAAGCTCGGGCGCGACCCCACCATCGAGGAGGTCGCGGAGGGTGCCGAGCTGAGCCCCGAGGACGTCCACGACCTGCGCGATGTCGCGCGGACGGTCACCTCGCTGGACCGGCCGGTGGGCGACGACGGCGAGACGTCGCTGGGCGAGCTGGTGGCCGGCGCGGAGCCCGAGCCCGGCGAGGAGGTCTTCGTCCGGATGCGCGAGCAGCTGGTCCGCGCGACGATCGAGGAGCTTTCCGAGACCGAGCGGACCGTGCTCAAGATGCGCTACGGGCTCAACGGCTCGCTGGAGCCCAAGACGCTCGCCGGCATCGGCCGCGAGCTGGGCGTCTCGGCCGAGCGCGTCCGCCAGATCGAGGAGCGCGCGCTGGGGAACCTCGCACTGCGCCGCGAGCTCCAGTCGCTGCACGAGGCCGCCTAGCGCCGGCCCGCCGGCCGGCGCCGCGCCTCAGGACTCTCAGGACTCGCTGCCCGCGCAGTTGGGGAGGCCGAGCTTCTTGGCGATCGCGTCCGCTTCGCCGGAGAGCTTGTTGAGCTCGCCGGTCAGCTTCTGGTAGGACGCCTGGTTGCGGTCCGTCAGCGCCGCGGAGACCTGGTCGAGCCGGTCGATGACCTGCTGCTCGAGGCCGTAGGCGCGGTCGACGTCGGCCTTGAGCGAGTCGGGCGGCTTCAGCGCCCTGAGCTCCGCCAGCCGCTGCTGTGCCAGCTTCTTGCCCTGGGCGAAGAAGTCGGCGATCGCCTGCGGGTCGTTGCCGCTCGGCGTCTTCAGCGCCTTGACCTTGGCGTTGTACTTCTTGCAGATCGCGTCGGCCTGCTTGGTGTATGCGGCCTTCGACAGCGTGCCGGACGACGAGCTTCCGCACCCGGCGAGCAGGGCGGCGGCCAGTACCGCGGCGATCGGAACGCGCCTCATGGCTTCCCTTCTCCGGAGATCACTGCGCCGACGCTACAGGCTGCGCTCCGGTCCGTGAAGGGCGCGGACTGCGGCGCGGGCTGCCGCGGCCGGCCGGTCGGGGCTCAGGTGTTGTCCCGAGCCCCGGTGCTCTGCGTGCCGGGGGTGAGGAGGTCGGCGTCGAAGAAGGCCCAGCCGATCTTGCGCACGATCCAGTAGCGGACGTTGCCGGTCACGCAGGCGTGCCGCGCGCTCGCGGCCTTCGCCGGGATCTTCCTGCGGCAGAGCGTCTGCATGTCGCGCAGGAACCTGTGGTCGACGCGGTTGCGCGACCAGCTGTGGAAGTCGACGACCGGGCCGGGGCGGTGAGCTCGCCGGGCGGCGGCCGAGCGGTTGACCCGATCCCGCACCGTGTAGCCGCCGTAGCCCGCGTCGTGGAGGTCGCAGGCGTCCGCGAAGTTGACCTTGTAGGTGCGCTTCGTCGTCGGGTCGCGGTAGGTGCTCGTGTTCCCGAAGGCGTTCTCGACCGCGACGATCGAGTCCCAGCCCTCGCCGCCGCAGGTGTTGGAGACCCTGTCGATGTCGACGAGCAGCGAGAGCCACGCACACGAGGATCGCGGTGCCTTCACGCTCGTCTTGCCGGCAGCGTTCTCGGCCCACACGCAGAAGAACAGCGGACCCCGCAGATCGGCGGCGAGCCGGGCCTTCCAGTGCCGCGTGTGCCCGTCGGCCGTGATCGGTCCCGAGCTGCGCACCGCGAGGGCGGGCGTTCCGCCCTCGTAGAGGGCGGCGTGGACGATCGCCTTGCCGCTCCGGTCGCGGACGCTGAACGGCAGGCTCGCGTGGGTCCCCGGCCTGAGAACCTTCTTGACCGGGAATGCGCGGACGGTCGGGATCCCCGCCGGCTTGGTCATCGTGATCTGGAAGTCGACCGCGTACCCGCCGCAGACCCCGCCGCAGACTCGCAGGTTGGCCGAACCTCCGACCACCGACCCGGTGAAGTCGCGCGGCACGTCGAAGGTGAGGCTGAAGTGCTCGGAGACGGTCCTCCCCGAGACCTTGCCGTCCTGCCCTGTGGGCGGCCAGGACCACGACTTGCCGGCGACGTTGGCGCTCATGCTCACGTAGGACACGGTTCCCGGGGAGCGGGTCACGGTCATCTCGCCCGAGAGCGTGATCGACCCGCCGGTCCACGTTCCCTCGTAGCTGGCGGGGGTTCCCTGGCGGAGGCTGAGGTCGCCGCCGGTGATCGTGAAGCTCAGGAAGGCGTCGCCTCGATCGCCGAACGAGCCGGACACCGACCCGGCACCGGCGGCGGGCGATGCGCTCGCCATGGCGAGGGCGAGCGCCGCTCCGGCGACCACGAGATGCACCGGTCTCGGCATGACCGCCCGGGCGCGGGCGGTCATGGTGACCGGGCTGAGCCTGCGCACCGCGGTTTCGATCGACGCGCGCAACCTTGCCTCCGTGAGCAGCGGAATGGCGCCAATGCCAATGCCAGTGCCATCGACGCTAACCCGCGCCCGCCGTGGCCGCCAAGCGCCCGAACTACGGGCGCCGGGCCGTAGTCGGCACCGATCGCGGCGCCCGACCGATGCCGTGGGACGCGCGGCTTGCCCCGGCCGGGAGAATGGCGGCGTGAGGTCAGCGCTCGTCACCGGGGCAACGTGCGCGGTGCTCGCCGTCCTCGCAGCGAGTGCCGGCGCGGCGACCCGCATCGCCCAGACCTCGTGCTTGTGGACGGATCGCGGCGCGGCACGGCTCGACACCGACCCGGCGAAGAACTACGCGTTCCCCGACACCGGGGCCGTCTACTGGTCGGCGAAGTTCACGATGCCCCCGGGGTCGCGGCTCGTCCTGCGCGGTCGCTTCGCGCACGCCCGCTACCAGTCGCTCAACAGCTACGCAGACGCGACCAACGCGCCGATCGATGCGCTCGACGACGTCGGCACCCGCCCCGACCACGGCTCCGTCAACCCGTACGTCGCAGGCATGCGCCGGGACCGCGCCCGCCGCTCCTACACGGTGACCGTGCTCGATCGGCCGCCGCCGGGCGAGCGACCGGCGAACACCCTCTATGCCGGAGCGCCCGGCGAGACCGTGCAGGAGCTCATCTACCGGGTCTACGTGCCCGACTCGTTCACCCGCCGCGACCTGACCGGCGGGGTCGGGCTCCCGAAGCCGCGGCTGCGGCTGGCCGACGGCAGCGTCCAGACGGGCCGGCGGGCGTGCCGAACGCTGCGGGTGGTCTCCGGCCAGCTCTCGCTGACGACGCTGCCGAGGGCCCTCTATGAGTCGCTGCGCAACCCGCCCGGTGTCCCCCCGACGTTCCCGGCCGAGCCCACGCCCGCCTTCCGCTCCTACTACAACACCGCGTTCGCCATCGCCTGCGGCTATCAGGGCCAGTGCTCGGGCAGCCCGGTGCGCACCGGCGGCCAGTACAGCAACGTCGACAACACCTACGTCTCCGCGCTGGTGAGCCGCGGCTTCCCGGCCGGGCCCGTGCTGGTGCTGCGGGGGAGGATGCCCACGACGCCCCGGACCGGCAGGTCGGTCCGGCGCATGCGCACGGGACAGCTGCGCTACTGGTCGATGTGCCAGAACGAGTCGCTGTACACGACCCGCGGCGCGGGCTGCGTCTACGACGACGAGGTCCCGCTCGACCGGCATCGCCGCTACACGATCGTGACCAGCCGCCGGGCCGACAGGCCCCGCAACGCACGCAGGCGCTGTGGCGTCGCGTTCATCCCCTGGCCCGCCGCGGGCGACGGCGACGGCAACCGCGACGACGGACTGCTGCTGGTCCGCAACATGCTGCCGGCCCCCGGCTTCCGCCGTGCCGTGCAGCGCACGCGGACGCCCGGCGACGAGCGCGCCGTGCTCGGCCCCTACTACCCGCGCGGCACCTACACGACCACGGCCGCCTTCGAGAAGCGCGGCTGCGGAGGGGACAGGTCGCGATGAGGGCCGGGCTCAGGCCGGGCTCAGGCGCACGCTGACCAGCGAGGCGCCCCGGCGCGCGCGCAGCGCCAGCACGGGAGCGCCGGGCGGCGAGACGACGTCGGCCCCGGTGACCTCGGCGCGGTAGCCGGCCGGGAAGTGCAGCGGGCTCGTCCAGACCTCGGTCGTGCCCGGCCCGCTGGGGGTGTAGTCGAAGTCGAACGTGCGGGCGGTCGCGTCCCAGCTCCAGCTCTCGGGCAGGCCGGCCACCGCCCGCGGGTAGGGGCGGTCGAGGATCGCCAGCGCGCCCTGGTTGACGTTGGCGCCCGACGGCGGCTTGTGCGGGTCGGCGACCAGGCGCCGGCCGTTGTAGGCCCAGAAGGTCCAGTTGATGCGCGCCGAGTCGAACTCGTCGGCGACTCGCGCGGTCGTCACCAGGTCGTCGGTGGCCGCCCACTCGGTGTTGATCAGCGCCGTGCCGGCCTGCTCGGCGTGCAGCCCGCAGAGAAGTTCTCCGACGGCGACTCCAACACGGGCTACCAGCTGGCCCGTAAGCTGATCCTCGAGGGCTGGGAGCAGATGATCGACTCATGGCGACGCTAGAGCACGCCCCGCGGCCCGCGGCCCACCGCGCCTGGGACGCCATCGATCAGGCGATGGATGCAGCCATCGCCGGCCGCGGCTTCCGTCACCCGTCGGGCACGGTCTTCGTCCCTGAGCGTCGCCTGCTCTCGTAGGCTGCGCTGCCGTGCGGTCGAACCGATCGATCCCGAGCGCAACCGCGATCCCTGTGCTCATCTACCCCGATGTGCGCGCCGCCGTGAGCTGGCTGAGCGAGGCTTTCGGATTCGTCGAGCGCCTCCAGATCGGCGAGGACCATCCCTGGGGACTGGGGCGGGATCCCGCGGTCGTTGCCTGCGCTTTCCGTTGGTCGCGCAAGCGGCTCGAGGGTTCGAATCCCTCCCCCTCCGCTCAACAACCGGGAGATCGTCCGTAGCGACGGCGGGTTCGGGGGTCGGTTTGCGCATGCGGCCGGGCGCGCGCCGCGAGGCTGGAACCGGCCGAGACCGCTGGTCAGCGTCCTGCTGAGGTTCGAAGGCATCCGGTGCGTCGCGCCTCGCGTGGCGCCAAGGCGGTGTCGCGTCGACCCGGACTGGGTGTTTGTCCGCTGGCTGACCGCGCGGTGCGCGGGCGCGGCCTGCTGGTTATGGTCGCCGTTGGCCAGTCCGACTGGCTGAGTCCGGTTCTACGCCAGTTCGGAGTCACGATGACCGCGCCCAGGAGCAAGATGCTCGTCCGGATCGATGGCGCGGCGCGTGTCGCGCAGAAGACGGTCCGTCTTGTCGCGCCGCTGTTGGTGTTGGTCTGGGTGGTGCCGGCGGTTGCGGTGGCCAAGACGGTCAAGGTGCCGGTGAAGATGGATTGGCGGATCGGGCACTACGGGAAGTCGACGTGCGCGTCATACGGGTTGGCGACGTGGCCCGCGCAGGAGGACGCTGTCGGGTGGGAGCTGCGCGACCACTTCACCCCGACCGATCCGGCCTACACCCGGGACGAGACCAAGCAGCTCTCGCCGCCGTTCGACGACGAGAAGTTCGTCAAGGACTTCGGTTGGCGCCCGGCCAAGGGCACGCATTGGTACGCGCTGAGCTACTCGGGTCGATCCCACTTGGGCGGCGATTCGGTCGACTGCAGTGATCTGCCGGCCAAGCAGAAGGCCGCCTACAGCAACGTGCGCATCCTGATCACGCTGGCCACGAACGCGAAGATCGTCGGCAGGGTCAAGGATCGCGACGGAGACCCGGTCCAGGGCGTCAAGGTCCGCGCCAAGGGCGCCGGCGGCGACCGCACCGACGCCGACGGCAAGTACTCGATCGACGTCCCCGAGAAGAAGGCAACCTACGTCGTGGTCCCGCATCAGAAGGGCAGCAAGTTCAAGCCGCAGAAGCGGAAGGTGACAGTCAAACCCGGCCGAACGAGCCACGCGAACTTCCGCGTGACGCCCACGCCGGATGGGCTGGACTGGAGGGTCCCACCGCGGTTGGCCGGCGAGGTCAAGAGGTGGACCGCCTCAGAGGGCCTGCCCACCTTCACTCAGGTCCATCCTGCCAAGTGGCGGGCGACCATGTTCCTCACTCGCGGGGGCGCCGCGCTCGGCTCGTGCCCGGCCGGGAAGTGGAAGTGGCGCGTGAAGACCCCCAGGGGGGCCAGGGTGGTGCACAAGCCGAAGCCGGGCTGCAAGACCTCCATGGCCGTCTCTCGGCTGGGCACCTACAAGGTCAGCGCCCGCAACCGCAAGCAGCACATGAGCGTCCACGGCACCGTGAAGGTCAAGGACTGGCTGATCACCGGGTTCGGCGATTCCAACGGCTCAGGTGAGGGGAACCCGCCGTTTCGGTTCGAGCAGTGCGACCGCAGCGAGGCTTCCTACCAGCTCCAGGCCGCCCAGTACGTCGAGTCGCACGATCCGCGATCGAGTGTGACGTTCATCTTCCCCGCGTGCTCGGGCGCGATCATCGAGCACCTCTACAAGTTCAGCTACGCCGGCATCGACCCGGGTGGTTCGGAACCGCTGGATCCCCAGATCAAGCAGGCCGCGCGTCTGATCGACTCCCCGCTCTTGCCCAGCGAGCGGCGCAAGGTCGATGCGGCGATCGTCTCGATCGGCGTCAACAACCTCGGCTTCGGGCCGCTGTTGCAGTTCTGCATCTCGAGATACCTCCACTTCGGCGACCCGTGCGAGCACAACCCCGTCAAGACGACGTTCACGCCCGAGGGCGGGATCGACAGCTTCGAGTACTCCTCGGCGCCCGGCGTCCCCAGCCTGAAGACCGAGCTGGACTCGCTGGTGGCCGCGCTGCCGGCGAAGTACGGCCCGCTGGCGAGGGCGCTCTCGTCGCCGCTTGACGCGCGTCACGGCGGCAAGCTGGGAGTCAAGCCCTCCCACGTGCTGCTCACCCAATACCCCGACTTCACACGCGACAGCAGCGGGCAGCTGTGCTCGGGCACGATCGGACCGCAATCGACATGGGGGTTCGTCGAGTCCGAGGCCGCAGGGCTCAACGCCGCCGTCGCCGGCGCCGCCGCCGCCCATGGCTGGAAGGCCGTCACTCTCCCGCAGAGCGTGTTCACCGGCCCACCCACCGGCCACGGCTACTGCGCCTCGGACGCCTACTTCGTGCCGATCACCGGCGCGGCGACGGTCTGGAACCTCGCTGGGGGATTCCACCCCACCGGCACCGGCCACACGATCACCGCGCTCGCGACCATCGAGAGGCTGTGCAAGGTGCTCTACGGCAACCCCAAATGCGACGGCAAGCCGTGAGGTAGGGCTGAGCTGACGGAGACCTCGATTCCGCGCGAAGCAGGTGCCTGGCCGAGCATGCGCGCCCGTCCTCCTCGGCATGGAAGCCAGCAGTGCGAGCGTGCTGACCGTCTGAGTGCCGGTGCCTTTCATCGTGACCGGGAGCAGCGGCTCCCAGCCGCGGCGTCAGTGTCACGGAGGAGGGTCGATGGAAGGCGCCGTTGCACGCGCATGGCCCAGCCATGATGAGCCTGTGGCGCTCGCCGACCAGCTCCACATACCGCCCGGCGGATCTCACGTGGGCCTCACCGCGGCGCCGGTCGGTTTGAGCAGCCGCTCGCCGATCGCGTAGACGAGCAGGTGATGGGCGATCGACACCGCCGCGAGCAGCAGACCAAGCACATGCGCCCCGGCGGCGTACAGAGCGACCGCGGCCAAGCCCGAGATCAGCAATTCCTGGATGAGCCGCAGCGCTTCGGCGTGCCGGCCCGCACCTCGGAAGTCGACCGCTCCCCAGATCCCGAACCCCACCACCGGCGCGCCGACACCAAGCACCACCTTGGCCGCAGTCGTCTCGCCCGTGTGCACGCCCCAATAGGCAAACCCGGCCACCAGTCCCGACTCCATCAGCACCCGCAGGCCGAGGTTCATCGCACTGGCCGCTGACATCGTCATGAGCCGATCAGGAACACGGGATGATCGGGCGCGATCCGCGCCAGCTCCTCCGCAGACGAGTCGGGGCCAACCCCGTCGAAGAACTGGCCGACCTCCCACTTCCAGCGCCGCAAGTAGGCCCGCAGTACCTCCTGCTTGTCGCCGTCGGCGACCTCGGTGGCCCGGAAGTGCTCGCGGCCGCGGCCCCGCAGCAACTCGCCCTCCCCGGCCGCGCGCAGGTTTCGCACCCACTGCGTCTGACCGCGCGGCGCCACCAGATACCGCCGGCCATCCAGCGAGAGCGGGTTGACCGGAGTACGACGCGGCTCGCCGCTCTTGCGCCCCCGAACCTCCAGGATCCGCGACCCGGCAAAGCTCAGACCCAGCCGGGAGAACCCCGCGATCAGCGGATTCATGACCCGACGGTCAAACCAGCTCGGCTCGCGGTAGGCCGGAGTTGCAGACAGGCTGCTCACGAAGATCACCTCTCTCGATCGTCTCGCCGGCCTGAGCTATCGCCCGAGATCACCTTCGACGCTGCGCGCCCCGGCCCGGGCTCCACTCCAGGCCCGACAAGAAGTTGCCGTTACCAGACGCCGCTCCACCCATCCCGAGCGAAGTGCGCTGCACTCGACGCTACCCCGCCGCACCCAATCGAGCAAACCGATCGTGCGTCGAGAGACATGTGCTCCCCAGAGGTGGGGAGCAGAGCCGCTCTCCCCCGACCAACTCGAGGGAGAGCTCCGGGTGTGTGTTCTTCGAGAAGCTCGACGACTTCGACTGAAACGCCACCAGCCTGGCGCGCCATACGCTCGCATCGACGCACGAACGCTGCTCGCCTTCGGCGACCTTGACAGCTCTCGCTCCGGACGACACGCGGTCGTCTGGCACCAGGCCGGGCTGACACCCTCGTTCGCGAGGAAGCAGGTCTCTCCCGCGAGGATCTCAGGCCCCTGCTCCTCGCCAGAAGCGGGGAGCAGGACCAGGCTTCGCCGTATGGCAATGCTGGCCGTGGCGGACGGGGTTCCCCCTACCGAGCGGCGCTCTTGTTGCCACGGTCTCGAGCCTCAGCTACTCCGCCGCGCGACCAGCCACGTGGCGATGTCGTTGCGGAAGAAGCGGCGGTGGCGGCCGACCTCGATCGAGGGGAGCGGGTTGTGGCGGCAGCGGGCGTATTCGTAGACGCTGCTGCGGGGGATCGCCAGGAGCTCTGCGACCTGGGTGGCGGTGAGCAGCGGCTCGTCGAGGTCGACGAGTGCCGGGGCGGAGTTGGTGTGGTCGGTCATCTCACTGCTTGGGCGCGGTGGGCCGGGTGGTCCCGCATCCCGACGAGACCGCCCGCACCATTACCACGCCACTGACCCCCCTCGATGCCAAGGCGCCACCACGACGATCACGCCCTCGTCTGCGCCCGGCCCGCCGGCAACGTTCACCGAGGAGGAGTGGGGCCCTGATGGCCCGGACTGGGAGCGGCTGTGGGCCCAGGAAGCGCAACGCCAGAGCGCCGACGCGCCAAGTCCGCGGCCCGATCCGGAGCCGTTGTGAGCACCCGACGAGCCCATTACCTGACCGACCTCCGAGCCCTCCCGCCGGCACCGCCTCGAACACCACTCGGGACCCGGACCCGGGACTCGGTTTTCGCGGGGCTGATCGCGCCTAAAGAAGAACCCCGCCGGAGCGGGGCTTCTGACAAGCGGCTGAAGGGACTCGAACCCTCGACCTTCTGCATGGCAAGCAGACGCTCTAGCCAACTGAGCTACAGCCGCGCGAGGCCGGGAGTATAGCTCCGGGGGGCAGGCTCCCGTGGTGGCGGAATGCCGGATAGCCTCGCCGTGTGAGCGAGCTCGAGCGCCGCGCGCTGGCTGCCCTGGACCCGGCGGCGCTCGTCGCGGACGCGGCGGCGCTGGTCGCGATTCCGAGCATGACGGGCAGCGAGCGCGAGGCGGTCGAGCGCTTCGCCGGGATCGCTGCCGCGCGCGGGCTGGGCGCCCGCGTGGTCGAGCACGATCTCGCCGCCCTCCGTGCGGGCCCGGGCCACCTCGGCGAGGAGGCGGCGCGCAGCGAGCTCGTCGGGGCGGTGGCGGTGGCGGTGGGACGCGATCCCGGCGCGCCGCGCCTGTGCCTCAACGGCCACCTCGATGTCGTCGAGCCCGGCGGCGGGCCCTGGCGCCATGGCGCCTGGTCGGGCCTGCTGGAGGGCGGTCGCCTGCACGGCCGTGGCGCGGTGGACATGAAGGGCGCCGTCGCGGCGATGGTGCACGCCGCCGCGGCGGTTGGAGACGCCGGCGGCGCGCGCGGCGACGTGGTCGTGCAGGCCGTCTCCTCGGAGGAGGACGGGGGCCTGGGGACCTACGCGGCGCTCGAGGCCGACGACGCCTTCGCGGCGTGCCTGATCCCGGAGCCGACCGGGTTCGACGTCGCCTGCGCGCAGGCCGGCGCGCTGACCTTCGGCGGCGTCGTCCCGGGGGTGGCGGCGCACGCGGCGGTCCGGCTCGAGGGCGTCTCGGCGATCGACCGCTACGTGGCGGTGCACGGGGCGCTCGCGGCGCTCGAGCGCGAGCTCAACGCGGACGTGGACCATCCGCTGATGCGCGAGCTCGCGCTGCCCTACCCGGTGTCGGTCGGGCGGCTCGAGGCCGGGAGCTGGTCGTCGTCGGTGCCGGACCGCCTCGCGTTCGAGGGGCGGGTGGGCGTCCCCGTGGGCACGGAGCTGGCGGCCGTTCGCGCCCGCGTCGAGGAGGTCGTCGGCGAGGCGTGCCCCGAGGCCTCGATCGCGTGGACCGGAGGCGCGTTCTCGCCGGCCGAGACCCCGCCGGGCGACCCGTTCGCGCAGCTGGTGCTCGACGCCGCCGGCGAGGAGCTCGGGCGGGAGGCCCGAGCGGTCGGCGTGCCCTACGGCGCCGACATGCGGCTGTTCTGCGAGCGCGGAATCCCGTGCGTGATGCTGGGCACGCCGGGGATCGAGCGCGCGCACGCCGCCGACGAGCACGTGGAGGTCGCCGACCTCGTCACCCTCGCGCGGATCGCCGTGCGGGTCGCGGCGCGGTTCCAAGCGCCTGGGGGTTGACCGAGAGGCGCCGACCGGAATCGAACCGGTGTAAACGGCTTTGCAGGCCGCTGCGTAGCCACTCCGCCACGGCGCCGGAGTCGGCACAGCTTAGAAGGGCATACGATCGCCGGCATGACGGCCACGGAGCAGCGCACCGACCTCGAGTTCACCTCGGACGGCGGTCGCTGCGCGGCATGGTTGTATCGGCCGGAGCGCGAGGGGCCGTTGCCCTGCGTCGTGCTCGCGCACGGGTGGACCGGCGTGCGCGAGCAGCGCCTGGGCGCCTATGCCGAGGGGTTCGCCGACGCCGGTGTCGCGGCGCTCGTCTTCGACTACCGGCACTTCGGCGACAGCGACGGCGAGCCGCGCGGGCTGCTCGACATCCGCCGCCAGCTCGACGACTGGCGCGCGGCGGTCGCGTACGCCCGTTCGCTCGACGACATCGATCCGGAGCGGGTCGCGCTGTGGGGCACGTCGTTCTCGGGCGGCCACGTGATGGAGATCGCGTCGAGCGACCACCGCATCGCCGCGGTCGTCGCACAGGTCCCGTTCGCCGACGGCCTGCGCAACCTGCCGCGCCTGGGCGTCCGGCAATCGCTGCGGCTCGTCTTCGAGGGGCTCCGCGACCAGATCGGTGCGCTGGCCGGTCGCCCGCCGCACATGGTCGCCTCGGTGGGCCCGCCCGGGTCGGTCGCGGTCATGACCACGCCCGACGCCGAGTCCGGTTTCCGCGCGATCGACCCGGACGGCTCGCACTGGCGCAACGAGGCGGCCGCGCGGATCGCGCTCCGGGTGGGCAGCTACCGGCCGGGCCGCCATGCCGGGCGGATCCGCTGCCCGATCCTCTTCGCGATCGCCGAGGACGACGCGATCACGCCGCCGGACTTCGCCCTCGCGGCGGCTGCCCGCGCCCCGCGCGCCGAGATCAAGCGCTACCCGGGCGGCCACTTCGATCCCTATCTCGAGCCGCTCTTCCAGAGGGTCCTCGCCGACCAGGTCGGGTTCCTCCGCCGCCACCTGGCACCGGCCTGACCGCTGCTCGCGTCGGCCGAGGGACGGCCGGGGACAAGTTCCGGGCCTCCGCGGCGTTTGGGAGAGCGTGGTGGCCGCGCTGATCAGGACGTGCGTCCTCCTCGTGGTGCTCGCGCTGTCAGGCACTCAGGGCGCCCTTGCCGCCGACCCCGCCACCGAGGCCGGTCCGCTGGTGCCCGCCGGGCGCTGGATCAAGGATCAGACCGGTCGCACCGTGATCCTCCAGGGCGTCTTCGGCGTGTGGAAGCCGATCGGGCCGCCCGCCGATCCCGGCGACGTCGTCCACCTGCAGGCCTACGCCGACCACCTCGCCGCGCTGGGAATGAACGCCTACCGGCTGGCCTACCAGTGGGCCGGCCTCGAGCCGCAGCGCGGCACGTTCGATGCGAGCTACCTCGAGCGCGTCGCCCACGTCGAGGGCGACCTCGCGCGGGCCGGGGTCTTCACGCTGATCGACTCCCATCAGGATCTCTTCGCCGAGCGCTACGGCCCCGCGACCGACGGCAAGGCCCAGGGCAACGGGTTCCCCGACTGGGCCGCCCAGGACGACGGCCTCCCCGCGCCGTCCGGACCGTTGAACCTCGGCTCGCCGGCCAACTACTTCCAGCCCTCGACATCGCGCGCGTTCGATCACTTCTGGGCCAACGAAGGCGGGGTCCTCGACGAGTACGCCCGCCAGTGGCAGGTCGTCGCCCGTCGCTTCGCGAACGACCCGCACGTCCTCGGCTACGACCTCATCAACGAACCGTGGCCGGGCAGCCAGTGGCCGAGCTGCCTGAACCCGGGCGGATGCCCGGCGTTCGACACCGCGAGCCTTCAGCCCGCCCAGGACCGCTGGGCCACGGCGATTCGGGCGGTCGACGGCTCGCACATGGTCTTCTACGAGCCGCACTTCTTCTTCGACGGCGGCGTCGCGAGCTGGCTGTCGGCGCCGCCCGCCTCCGCCGGGCCCGCGGCGCTGTCCTTCCACGACATCTGCGCCGCGCGCGCCCTCCGCCAGGGCGCCTCGCAGGTCAAGGACCTTGCGACCCAGGCCGAGCACGAGGCCTGCCCGGTCACCCACGAGCAGGGGCTCAACAACGGCGTGAGCACCGCCGGGCGGATGGGCGTGCCGCCTCTGATGACCGAGTTCATGCCCGCCGACGAGAAGGACCGCGACGGACTGGAGTGCATGCTCGAGCGCGCCGAGCGCCACCGAATGGGCTGGACCTTCGGGCGGTACCCGGCCGACAACGGGCCGAACGACAAGAACGACGACATCCTCGCCCGCGTCTTCCCGCGCGCGGTCGCGGGCGAGCCGGTGGACTACGGCTTCGACCCGCGCACGGGCGTCTTCCACCTGCGCTACCGGCCCGACCCGTCGGTCACCGTGCCGACGCTGATCGCGGTGCCCACCGCGGTGCACTACCCGCACGGCTACGTGGCCGACGTCTCCGGGGGCCACGCCGACTCGAAGGCGAACGCCGACCGCCTGACCGTCGCCGCCGACCCGGGCGCAGCCGAGGTCGAGGTGACGGTGCGGCCGCCCGCCGGCGACGACACCGCGAGGCCCGCGCTGCCTGACTGTGCCCATCCGGCCGACGGCTCGCCCGACCTCTCGCTTCCCCCGGCAGGGCTCTCGGGCTGACCACCGCGCCGCCCTTCCGGGCGTTTGCTCGCTGCTAGGCTTCCGGCCTCCCAGGGCGATTAGCTCAGCTGGGAGAGCGCCGCCTCGACAAGGCGGAGGTCACTGGTTCGAGCCCAGTATCGCCCACTGACGAAAGCCCCGCTCCGGCGGGGTTTTCACGTTGCCGGGCACCCCGGGGCGGCCCACCACCAATGCCATCCGGTTGCGCGTCAGGCGTGTGGGGTACCGTTGGAGCACGGATCGCCATGGAGGTGGTGCGCCCCGGGACCCGGTTCTTGCCGTCTCCTTCCACTTGTTCCCCGGGGCTTCAGACAGAGGGGGACGTTGGAAGGGACCCCCTGTGCTCGATGCCGCGGCAACCCGTAGGCCCTGCCTGCTGCTCGAGGAGGACGAGGAGTTCGCCGAAGCCGTGCCCGAGGGACAGCGGAGCCGTGCGACCGCTGCCCTCCGGGCTGACACGATCGCGCTCGAGTCGGGGTCGTGGGCGCCGCCGCCGCAGGGCCCCGACGCCTTCGGCCTGCTCGTGCTCGACGGCCTCATCGCCCACCGGGTCGTGCTCGGGCACTCGCTCGGGACCGAGCTGCTCGGCCCCGGCGACCTGCTCCGGCCCTGCGGGGGGCTGCCGTTCAGCGCGGTGTCGACGACGTCGCACTGGGAGGTCATCCAGCCGGCGACGCTCGCCCTCCTCGACGAGCGCGTCACCGCGCTGATGTGTCGCTGGCCGAGCCTCAGCGTCGCCGTCTCCGAGCGCGCCCTGCGGCGCGTCCACTGCGCCACCTACCTGCTGGCCGCGAGCAACATGACGCGCGTGACCGACAGGCTCCTGGCGACCCTGTGGCACATCGCCGGGATGTGGGGGCGGGTGACGCCGGAGGGCATCGCCGTGCCGTTCCGGCTCACGCAGGCGACGCTCGGCCAGATCGTCGGGGCGCGACGGCCCACGGTCACGCTGTCGCTGCACCAGCTGCAGGCCGACGGGCTCGTGGGCAGGCCGGCGAGCGGGCGCTACGTCGTGCTCGGCGATCTGCCGGAGTGGCTGGACGGGGCACGCCACCAGGCCAGGAACGGCGCCGGGCCGGACTGAGCGCCTGGCGCTCGCTGCGCGCCCCGGCGCCGCAGCACGACGGGCCATGCGGGGAACTGCGGCCATGCCGGATCGGGTGGCGAGCAGCGGTGTGGGCCGTGGCCTCGCCGGGCACCCTGAGCCCGTGACAGCACCCGGCCGGAACGAGCGCTCGCTGGTCCGGTGGTGGACGGCGGCCTGGGCAGGCGCGGCCGTTCTGGGCGTGGCCAACGGCGTCGCGCGCGAGGCGCTCTACGCGCGCCGCATGGGCGAGCGCTCGGCCGAGGCGGTCTCGACCGTGACCCTCGTCGCCGCGCTTGCGGCCTACGCCGGCGGCCTCGAACGACGCTGGCCGCTGCCCTCGGGCTCGCGGGCTCGCGCGATCGGCGTGCGGTGGGCGGGCATGACCGTCGCCTTCGAGTTCGCCTTCGGCCACTTCGGCGCGGGGGCGTCGTGGGGCGAACTGGCGCAGGCCTACGACGTGCGGGACGGGCGGCCGTGGGTCGCCGTGCCGCTCGCGATGGCGGTCCTGCCCGCTCTCGTGCGCCGGCGGGGGTAGGTTGGCGGCATGGCGCCTCGCTCGCGCATCCTGGCCTTCGGTGCGATGGCCGGGCTCGTCGTCGCGGGAGCGGTCTGCGGCTTTGCGATCGGCGGGACGGCAGGCGGCGCGCTCGCCCTCGGGCTGATCTGCTTCGGCTTCGTCGGCGCGGCGCTGCTCGTGTTCCTCGAGGTCGGCCTCAGCGAGGACCACGAACGCGCGCGGGAGGACGAGCGTCGGCGTCGCGCCCAGCGGGACGCCGCGCGCCCTGCGCGACGGCGGCTCGTGCGGCGCCCGCGGCGCCCGGGCTGAATCCCCGCGCCGCGCGACCCACCAACGTTGGTCCAGCGACGGCGTCCGAGCGTCAGGTGCCGGACCCCTGTGCCGATATGCCACCCGGCCCACCGACAGGGAGAACACGCATGAACGCTCGCATCTTCGCCGCTGCCGGCATCGCCGCCCTGGCGCTGCCCGCAGGTGCACTCGCCCACCCGGGCAAGCACGGAAGGTCCACTCGTCAGGGCAGGCCCGACCACGCCCGTACACACGACGCTGCGCAGCGCTGCGCCAAGGCCCACACCGTGGCGTTCGGGCTGCGGGGCACGTTCGGCTCGTGGGACGGGACGACGCTGACCCTCACCCACGTCCGCGCCAACCGGCATGCTCGGCCCGCCGTCACCGACGGCGCGGCAGCGATCGCCATCGGCGACGCGAAGGTCGACTTCTCGCGCCTCCAGGACGCCAACGGCGACGGCACCGTCGGCTGGGACGACGTCACGAGCGCCGAGCGGGTCGTGGTCCACGGTCGCATCGCCCGCGTTCGCCACGGCTGTCCCGCGCCCGACGCGGCGGCCGCTCCGACCATCCGCCGGGTCAAGGTCGTCGCCCGCCCGGCGGGGGCCCACGGGCCGGCGGGCGCCCACACGCCGGCGTCGCACGACGGGACGCCCCCCGCCTCGCCCGAGCAGGAGAGCTGACCCGGACGCCGCTGCGGCGCGGCTCCCGCGCCGCAGCGGGCCCACCGGCGCCCCGCGTAGGCGTCGGGAGCAGCGTGGGCGGGTATCCGCGAGGTGATGACAGGAGGTCCCAGGAGCACCGCGCGGCCGGTCGTTCCCGCCGGGTTGCGCAGGGCCAGCGAATGGAGCTGGCGGCTGCTGATCGTGGCCGCCGCGGGCGCGGTCGTCGTCTGGGCGCTGTCGCAGGTCTTCCTCGTCGTGATCGTGGTGGTCGCCGCGCTGCTGCTGACGACGCTGTTCAACCCGATCGCCGACGCGCTGCGCCGCCGCGGCTGGCCGTCGGGGCTCGCGACCGCCGCCGCCCTGATCACCGGGCTGGGTGTGCTCGCGCTCGTGGGCTGGGGGATCGGTCCGCCGGTGGTCAACGAGCTGGGCACCGTGGGCAAGCAGGCGGCTCAGGGTGTCCGCCAGGCCCAGGACTGGCTGACGAACGGTCCGCTGCACCTCTCCAACCAGCAGGTCGACAAGTACGCCACCCACATCGTCGACCGGCTCCAGGGCAAGGGCGGGGCGGTCGTCAACGGCGTCGTCAACGGGGTGGTCACCGCCGGGGAGGTGATCGCCGCGGTGCTGCTGACGATCGTGCTCACCGTGTTCTTCGTCAAGGACGGCAGGCTCATCTGGGGGTGGCTGGTCGGGCTGCTGCCCGCCGACTCGCGCGAGCGCGCCGACCAGGTCGGCGCCGTCGCGTGGGAGACGCTCGGCGGCTACATCCGCGGCATCGCCACGATCGGGCTGGTCGACGCGCTGGCCATCGGCGCCGCCATCTACCTGCTCGGCGTGCCGCTCGTGCTGCCGCTCATGGCGCTCACCTTCATCGGCGCATTCATCCCGCTCGTCGGCTCGACGCTCGCCGGCGCCGTCAGCGCCCTGGTGGCGCTCGTCGACCAGGGGCTGGCGGCCGCGCTGATCCTGACCGGCGTCATCATCGCCGTGCAGCAGCTCGAGGGCCACGTCCTGTACCCGGTGGTCATGCGCCGGGCGGTCCATGTCCACCCGGTCGCGATCCTGCTGGGCGTCGCCGCCGGGGCACTGCTGATGGGCATCTTCGGGGCGATCATCGCGGTGCCGACGGTGGCGATCGCCGCTCGGGTCCTCACGATCGTGCGGGCCGAGCGCGCCGACCGCGAGCCGACCCCGCCGGTCGGCGACCGGGCGGTGGTCCTCGACCCGCTCGACGGCCGGCCGGCCGAACACCCTCAGGGCGACGTTCAGCCGGCGATCGCCGCGAGCAGCCGGTCGACGTCGTCCTGATCGCTCCAGGCGCCCAGGGACGCGCGGACCCAGGGCAGCCCGGCGAACGAGCGGACGACGACGCCGGACTCGAGCAGCCGCGCGACCTCGTCCTCGGGGGCGTCGGAGCGCCACGAGACGAGCGTCGTCTCGCCGCGGGGACCGACCTCGCGGCCGGCGGCCCGCAGGCCCTCGGCGGTCGCGCCTGCGAGCGACCGTGCGCGGGCGTGGACGTCGTCCCAGCCATGCGACGCGAGCACGTCGACGGCGGCCCGAGCGGCGACGGCGACCTCGGCCGAGAGCGCCGGGGCGTCGTACGCCCGCGCGTCGGGCCATGGCCGCGCCCCGAGCCCGAGCCCCGGCTCCTCGAGGTTGGGATAGGTGGGCCCGGCGGCGCGCAGCCGGCGGCGCCATGCCGGCGCCACCCAGAGCATGCCGGTGCCCACCGGCCCACAGAGCCACTTCTGGCCGGAGCCGGCGTAGAAGGCGCATCCGAGGCGGTCCGGCTCGACGGGCACCGCGCCGGCGCCCTGCGCGCCGTCGAGGAGGACCGGCACGTCGTCGGGAACGGCGCCGAGCGGGGGTGCGAGCTCGCCGGTGGTCCAGCCGATGTGCGAGCAGGCCACCAGGCGCGTGCGCGGGCCGACCGCGCCGGCGATCTCGGCGAGCGGCACGGCGCGGACCTCGAGGCCGAGCTGCTCGCGGGCGGCCGCCAGCGGCCCGAGCAGCCCCGGGTGCTCGTGCTCGGCGATGAGCACCTCGTCGCCGGCTGACAGGCCGAGGCCCAGCAGGACGCGCACGATCCCATCGCTGGTCGAGGCGGTCAGGGCGACGTCGGCCGCCGCGGCGCCGAGCGCCTCGGCGTAGGCGGAGCGAAGCTCGGAGTGGGTCTCCTGAAGGCGCTCGAAGTAGGCCTTCCCGCGCCCTTCCTCCAGCCAGCGCGCGCACTCCTCGCCGAGCGCTCGCACCGACGCGCCGGCCACGGGTCCGCAGCTGCCGGCGTTCAGATAGGCGACGCGCTCGAAGACCGGGAAGCAGGCGCGAAGTGCGGCGGCGTCCATGCCCGCGCACCCTATCCGGGCAGCGCGCCGGCCCTCGGCGCCCCATCGCCGCGGCCGGGGCGGTGCAGCGCTCCCTCGGAGCTCACCGGAGGCCGGTGCATCGCGCGGCGGCGGGCTTGGCCAAGCCTTGGCCCGAGCTTGGACGGCGGTTGCCGCCAGGCGGCGGACCATGGCGCCATGTCCCGCACCATGCCGATCAAGACCGACGTGCTGATCGTCGGCGGCGGCCTCGCCGCGCAGCGCGCGATCGAGACGCTCCGGGCGCGCGGGTTCGACGGAGCGATCACCGTCGCCTGCGCCGAGCCCCACCGCCCCTACGACCGGCCGCCCCTCTCCAAGGAGGCGCTGCACCGCGAGGTCGCGCACGCCGAGCTCGCCTTCCGCGACGACGGCTGGTACCGCGACCAGCTGGTCGACGTGCTCCCCGGCGCCGCCGCCGAGCGCCTCGACGCCGCGAGCCGGACGGTCGCGCTCGCCGACGGCCGCAGCGTCCGTTACGAGCGCCTGCTGATCGCCACCGGCGGCGAGCCGCGGCGCCTGCCGGCCCTCGACGGGCTCGCCAACGTCCACGTCCTGCGCAACCTCGAGGATGCGTCCGCGCTCCGCGAGGCGCTCGTCCCGGGGGCGCGCGTGGCGGTCGTAGGCGCGGGCTTCATCGGGCAGGAGGTCGCTGCGGCCGCGCTGGCGCGCGGCGCCCACGTGACCGTGCTCGAGGCGACCGGCGTGCCGCTGGAGGCGATCGTCGGCCCGGCCCTCGGCGATTGGTTCGCCGGCTTCCATCGCCGCCGCGGCATCGACCTGCGCTGCGACGCCATGGTCGCCGGTGCGCGCGAGCGCGGCGGCCGCGCCGAGGCGCTCGAGCTCAGCGACGGCAGCGAGATCGCCGCCGACGCGGTTGTCGTGGGGATCGGCATGGTGCCCGTCACCGGTTGGCTCGAGGGCTCGCCGCTGGCCGGGCCCGCCGTGGTCACCGATGCGGTCGGGCGCACCGCGCTGCCCGGCGTGTGGGCGGCCGGCGACGTGGCCGCCACGGCCGACCGCCCCGGCGCGAGGCCCACGCGCACCGAGCACTGGGAGGCCGCCGCCCGGCGCGCCGCAGCGACCGCACGCGACATGCTCGGGCTCCCCGCCACGGCCGAGCCGCCCGCCTCGTTCTGGAGCGACCAGCACGGCGTTCGCATCCAGTGGATCGGCAGCGCGGCAGGGGCCGACGCGGTGCAGGTCGACGGGCGCCCCGAGGACGACGACTTCCAGGCCCTGCTGACCCGCGACGGCGCGCCCGTGGGCGCGCTGCTCGTGGGCAGGCCGCACGCGCTCGCCTCCGTCCGGAGGACGCTCGCGCGGCAGGCGGCCGCGAAGGACCCACAGACGACAAGGAGAGCAGCATGACCCTGATCGCAGAGATCGACGAGCTGGCCTGCGCCGGCCACGGCGACTGCGCCGCGGTGGCGCCCCACGTGTTCGCCGTCGACGACGTCGCACGCGTGATCGGCGACGGCACCGACGCGGAGATCCTCGCCGCGGCCCGCGAGTGCCCGGCCAGCGCGATCATCGTGGTCGACGCCGACACCGGCGAGGAGGTTCGCCCGTGAGACGAGTTGGGGCGAGCCCCGGGCCGATCGGCGGTCCGGTGCGGGCGCACCACCCGGCGACGCCCCCTACGATCGCTGGATGAGCCCAGAGGAGGCCCCCGGCGAGACGACGCACCGGCGCCGCGACTGGCGCAGGATCGGCGTGCGGGTCCTGCTCGCCGGGATCGCGGCGCTGGTCGTCGCCCAGGCGATCCCCTACGGCCACAGCCATGGCAACCCGCCGGTGACGTCGCCGGCGCACTGGACCGATCCCGGCGCCAAGCGCCTGTTCGCCGCCGCCTGCGGGGACTGCCACTCGCACGAGACGACCTGGCCCTGGTACAGCAACGTCGCGCCGGTCTCGTGGCTGGTGGCCAACGACATCCAGGGCGGCCGCGACCACCTGAACCTCTCGGCCTGGCACACGCGTCGCCAGCCCGAGCTCTCCCGGGTCGTCGACGCGATCGGGTCGGGGGAGATGCCGCCGTTGCAGTACAAGGTGATCCACAAGGCCTCCCGGCTCTCAGACGCCCAGCGCGCGAAGCTGATCCAGGGCTTCCGCGACCTCTACCGCAGCGATCCCCCGGCCACGGGAGGCGGGGGCGGCGGGTAGCCCACCAGGTCCGGTGGCGGACGGCCGCGGTGGACCGCCGGCTTCGATTCGCCGATCTTCGAGGCGGATGCCTCGAAGAGCCGGCCTCGCCGCCCTCCTGGCGCTGGCGCTGGCGCCGGCCGCCGCGCCGGCGCTGGCCCCGGTCGCCGCGGCCCCGGTCCCGCCGGGGGGCAGGGTGGCCCTGGTCGGCCCCACCGCGGGGCCGACGCCGCTGGAGGGCTTCCGCCGCGATCGCCGCGCGCGCGAGCGCCGGCGGGCACTGCGGGCGCTGCACGGCCACCTGACCGTCCGCGCCGCGCTCAAGCGCGCGTGGCTCGTCGGCCGGATGTCGTGGCGCGAGTACCGGGCCGCGCGTCGCACGCTGCGCGTCGCGGAGGGAGCCACCAGCAGGCTCGGCGGGCGTCGCGGAGCCGAGCTCGCGTCGGTCCTCGGCGCGCTGCACGGGATCGCCGCCGACGGCCGGCTGACCACCCGCCTCGTGCCGGCGGCGCTCGTCACGCTGCGGCGCAACCTCGAGCTGTGGACGCAGGGCACCCCACCGCCGGGGCGGGGGAGGATGCGCTTCCCGGGCGACCCGCTGGTCTACGAGTACTACCCGGGCCGCGGACTGCAGATCCAGTGGCTCGGCTCGTGGGGGAGGGTCAACGGGCTCGCCCGCGACTGCCTCGACCCCGCGCGCACTTGCCGGCGCGCCGCGCTGCGCCGCGGCCTGTCGCGCCTGACGGCCCTGCGCAGCCGGCGGAGCGGCTACGACGCATGGGAGTACCTCTTCGCGTTCGGAAGCGGCCGCCCGCCGTGGGTGAGCGGGATGACGCAGGGGACGGCCGCGCAGGCGCTGGCGCGGGCTCGCCGCGCGCTCGCGCGACCCGATCTCGGCCGCCGCGCGCGGGCGGCGCTGGGCGCGTTCGCGCAGCCGCCGCCGGCCGGCGTCTCGGTCCCGGGCGCCCGCGGCGGCCGGCACTACCTCATGTACTCGTTCGCCCCCGGCCTGCGGATCCTCAACGGCCACCTGCAGGCGGTGACGGGCCTGCACGACGTCGCCGTCCTGCTCAACAGCCACCGGGCCCGACGGCTGTACGCCAGCGGCGAGCGCGCGGCACGCGGCAGCCTCGCCCGCTTCGACACAGGGGCATGGTCGCTCTACAGCGCCGGAGGGCGCGAGTCGCGCCTCGGCTACCACCGCCTCGTCGCCGGCTTCCTGCGCAATCTCTGCCGCCGCACCGACCGCAGCGCCTACTGCCGCGAGGGAACGCGCTTCGCCCGCTACGAGCACGAGCCGACCCGGATCCGCGTGCGGGTGGCGAAGCGCGTGCGCGAGGGCAGGCCGGTGCGCGTCGCCTTCGCGCTGTCGAAGATCTCCGACGTGGCGCTGCGGGTGGCCGGCGCTCGCGGCACGGTGCTGCGCAGCGGAGGCCTCCTGGCGCGCGGGCGTCACGAGGTGACGTTCACGCCGACGCGCCCGGGCCGCTTCCGGGTGCAGATCGCGGCGCGCGCGCTGAGCGGGCCGCGGGCGGTCGCCGCGGCGGACGTCGTCGCCCGGCCGCGGCACCGCCACCGCGCCCACGGGCGTCACGGCGACCGTGGTCACCGAGCGCCCGGCGGGCACGGCCGCGCCGATCAGCGGCCGCAGACGGGCCAGGCCGAGCGGCCGACGCGCGAGTAGAGGATCGCGGCGCGCGCCGTCTGCTCGGCCATCGACGCCGCGGCCGGATCGCCCGAGCCGCCGACGCTGCGCCACGTCGAGTAGTCGAACTGGTAGGCGCCGCGGTAGCGCCCGCCGCCGCCGATCGCGCGCGGGTTGCCGTGCGACTCGCAGTTCGCGATCGCCGTCAGCAGCCCGCGGGGGACCGAGCTGGCCGCGGCGCGCAGGCGCCGCTCGCGCGTGCGCCGGACGCGCAGGCGGTCCAGCTTCGCGCGCAGGCGGGAGTTGGAGCGCTTCAACGCGCCGGTCGGGCGCGTGCGGGCGTGGTGCTCGTAGGTCCCGGCCGAGAAGGGCCGGCCCGTGCGGCCCGCGAGGATCCGGGCGAGCCGCACGTTGCGGTCGACCGCCTTGCGGTGGATGACCAGGCGCGCGCTGGGCGCGGGCTGGCGTGCGGTGCTTGCGGTGGTCTGTCCGGCCGTTGCCGCGAGGGCGACGGCGGGAGCCGTGAGGACGCCGATGGCGGCGACGACGGCAGGGATGCGTTTCAGGTGCATGGTGGCGTGGTTGGCCTCCTGGCACGAGCGCAGACGCGCAACGAGCGCGCGGCTCGCACCGATCGGGTTCATCCGGGCCGCGGCTTCGAGCGGGGGGCGCGCTGTCGTGTGCTGCCGGCGGTCAGGGCCGGCGCACGCCCCGGGGCTCATCGCTGGGCGCGCGGCGTGGCGCACCCATCTGCCCGGTCAGAAGAAGGTAGCAGCGAAAATCGAACGTTCGTTCGTGCGGACCCGAACTGTGCGCCATCGCACACGGGCGCCAGAGGGGGCTAGCATCGCCGCCGATGCCCGCGCTGACCGTTGCCGTCGAGCCCGGGCCGCGGCGGCTCGACGCGCTCTCGGCCGCCGCGGGCGAGGACGCGGTGCTGGCCGTGCGGGCAGCCGCGACCGCGCTCGAGGGCCTCCGCGTCGTCCACCTGACGACGCCGCCGTTTGCGCCCGCTGCGCTCGACGCGCTGCGCTCGATGGTGCCGCTGCTGCGCGACGGCGGCCTCGACGTCCGCTGGCTCGCGGTGGCCGGTGACGACCGCGCCGACGCCGCCGCCCGCGCCGCCGGCGACGCGCTGAGGGGCGGCGAGCCCGGCGCGCCGGGCGAGCTCGACGCGTGGCTCGAGCGCGGCGCGCAGGTGCACGCCGAGCTTCCCCGTGGCACCGACGTCGTCGTCGCGCACGGGGTCGAGGCGCTCGCGGCACTCGGCGGGGCCCGCGGCGCGCAGGCGCCGCGGGCGGTGTGGTGGATCGACGGCGACCTGTCGGCGCCGTGGGCCGAGGCCTGGGAGCGCGTGGCGCCGCTCGCCGCCGGCGTGGTCGTCGTCGGCGACCCCGGCGCCGCGCCCCCTCCCGGTGTACGTGCCGAGCCGATCGCCCCTGCGCTCGATCCGCTCGTCACGCGCAACCTCGACCTCGGGCCGCGCCTCGCCGGACCGCTCGCGCGCGCCGCGGGCATCGACCTCGGCCACCCGTTCCTCGTCCAGGTCGTCGACGTCGACGGCTGGAGTCGACCGGAGCTGGCGCTCGAGGCGCTTCGCGCCGCCCGCCGCGCCGGCGCCGAGGATCTCCAGCTCGTGATTGCCGCGCGCCTGCCCGCGGGCGACGCGCGCGCATGGCGCACGCTCGGCGAGCTGTCGGACCACATCGACGGCACCGACGGGGTGCGGGTCCTCGCCAACGTGGGCGGAGCGGCCGACGCCGAGCTCAACGCCCTCCAGCGCCTCGCGCGCGTGGCGCTGGCCGCGCAACCGGGACCCGGCGTCCTCGAGGCACTCTGGAAGGGCACGCCCGTGCTGGTCGCCGCGGAGCCCGGCGGCCTCGGCGAGCACGTCGCCTCCCCCGAGGAGCGCGGGCGTCGCGCCGCCGAGCTCGTCGCCGACCCCGGGCTCGCCGCCGAGCTCGGGCGGGCCGGTCGCGACCGGGTTCGCACCGGGCATCTCGTGACGCGGCTGCTCCGCGACGAGCTCGCGCTGCTGGCGCGGGTGGCCGGCTCCTGACCGCGACCGCCGCGATCATCGAGTGGACAGTTGACCGCGATATGCGCGGCGAAGCGTCCACTCGAGGCCTGGGGACGCAGCGGCGGGGCAACGGGGGACCGCCAGTAGCATCGGGCGCCCGATGCAGGTCACCCTCCCAGACGGCACCCCGCTCGAGCTGGCCGACGGCGCCACGGGCGCCGATGCCGCCGCCGCGATCGGACCCGGCCTCGCCCGCGCCGCGCTGGCGGTCAAGCAGGGCGGGGCGGTGCGCGACCTCGAGGCGCCCCTGCGCGAGGGCGAGCTCGAGATCGTGACGCGTCGCAGCCCCGAGGCGCTCGAGCTGATCCGCCACGACACGGCGCACGTGCTGGCCACCGCGGCGCTCGAGCTGTTCCCGGGGGTGAAGATCTCGATCGGGCCGCCGATCGAGCAGGGCTTCTACTACGACTTCGAGTTCCCCGAGGGCACCACGCTCACCGAGGACGACCTCGCGCGCCTCGAGGAGCGCATGCGGGAGCACATCAGCGCCGACGAGCCGTTCGAGCGCTCCGACGTCTCGGTCGAGGAGGCGCTTGGGATCTTCCGCGAGCAGGACCAGCCCTACAAGGTCGAGCTCATCGAGGACCTTGTGGCCGCCAGCGACCCGGACGCGCCGCTTGAGACCGTCAGCCTGTACCGCAACGGGCCGTTCCTCGATCTCTGCCGCGGTCCGCACGCGCCATCGACCGGCCGCATCGGCGCGTTCAAGCTGCAGTCGCTGGCGGGCGCCTACTGGCGCGGCGACGCCTCGCGCCAGCAGCTCACGCGCGTCTACGGCACCGCGTTCTTCGACAGCAAGGAGCTGGCCGAGCACCTCGAGCGCCTCGAGGAGGCCAAGCGCCGCGACCACCGCGTCCTCGGCCCGCAGCTCGGGCTGTTCACGTTCAGCCCGGTCTCGCCCGGTGCGGCGTTCTGGCTGCCGAAGGGCACCACGGTCTACAACCAGCTCGTCGAGCTCAATCGCCGCATGCAGGCCGGCCACGGCTACGCCGAGGTCAACACGCCCCAGCTGTATGAGTCCCAGCTCTGGGAGACCAGCGGCCACTGGGGCAAGTACCGGGAGAACATCTTCGTCGCCGAGTACGAGGAGCGCGAGTTCGGCCTGAAGCCCATGAACTGCCCGGGCCACGCGCACCTGTTCGGGATGCAGCGCTGGAGCTACCGGGACCTTCCCTGGCGCTGCGCCGAGCCGGGCCAGCTGCACCGCCGCGAGCCCAGCGGGACCCTCCACGGCCTGATGCGGGTCCGGCGCTTCTGCCAGGACGACGCCCACATCTTCTGCCGCGAGGACCAGGTCGAGGCCGAGGTGACGGCCTGCCTGGGCTTCGCCTTCGAGGTCTACGGGCTGTTCGGCATGACGCCGCGGCTCGAGCTGAGCACGCGCCCGGCGCCCGACCAGCGCTTCGGCGACGACGCGTTCTGGGACCGGGCGGAGGGTGTGCTCGCCGACGCCCTGGCCGCCGGCGACCACGAGTACGCGGTCGCCGAGGGCGAGGGCGCGTTCTACGCGCCGAAGATCGACCTGCACTTCACCGACTCGCTCGGGCGCTCCTGGCAGCTGGGCACGATCCAGGCCGACTACAACCTTCCCGAGCGCTTCGCGCTGGAGTACACCGGCGAGGACAACGCCCAGCACCGGCCGGTGATGATCCACCGGGCGCTGTTCGGCTCGTTCGAGCGCTTCATCGGCGTGCTGCTCGAGCACACCGCCGGCGAGCTGCCGTTCTGGCTGACGCCGGTGCAGGCGGTCGTGCTGCCGATCGCCGACCGCCACGCCCCCGCCGCGCGCGACGCAGCCGCCCGTCTGGTGGCCGGCGGGCTGCGCGCCGAGGTCGACGAGCGCACAGAGTCGGTGGGCCGCAAGATCCGCGAGGCCGAGCTCCAGAAGGTGCCCTACATGCTCGTCATCGGCGACCGCGAGGCCGAGGAGGGCACCGTGGCGGTTCGCCGTCATCGCGAGGGCGACGAGGGCGCGATGCCGGTGGCCGACCTCGAGCAGCGCCTGGTCGACGAGCAGCGCCGCGGCTATACTGACTCGCGTTGATCCATTCTCTGAGCCCCACGCGCTCCGCTTGACGCGCGCCCGCACCAGCTAGTGCCGGTCCCCCGACGCTTCGACCGGCGCCTCCCCGAGCGCGACACGACTCGGACCAACGAGCGTATTCGCGTGCCGCAGGTCCGCCTGATCGACGAGACCGGCGGCCAGGTCGGCGTGATGCCGACCGACCAGGCCCTGCGCTACGCGCAGGACAAGGAGCTCGACCTCGTCGAGGTCGCGCCCGAGGCCCGGCCTCCCGTCTGCCGTGTGCTCGACTACTCGAAGTACAAGTACGAGCAGGCGCAGAAGCAGAAGCAGGCCAAGAAGCACCAGCAGCAGATCAACGTCCGCGAGATCAAGTTCCGGCCGAAGATCGCCGAGCACGACTACGCCACCAAGAAGGGGCATGTCGAGCGCTTCCTGCGCCACAAGGACAAGGTCAAGGTCACGATCATGTTCCGCGGGCGCGAGGTCACCCACCCCGAGCGCGGTGTCGCGCTGCTGGACCGGCTGGCCGAGGAGCTCGAGGAGCTGGCCGTCGTCGAGCAGCGCCCCAACCTCGACGGACGCAACATGACGATGCTGCTCGGCCCGTCGAAGGCCGTCCTCAGCGGTGAGATCGCCGAGGAGGACGAGGCCGCGGAGGGCGAGCCCGGCGCGAGCGCGAGCGGTGCGTCCGAGGAAGGCGCAGCGCCCGAGCGCGAGAAGCCCGTCACGCGCAACAAGCAGGCCGAGCAGGTGCTCGGCAGCCCCGAGCAGCTCGCGGACTGACCGCCTAGGAGCGCCTGGCGGCCGCCCGCCAGAACGACGTGCGCCGGGCGGCGCCCGGCTTCGACATGCCGATGTGGACGTGGTTGCGGTGCGCGACCGTGCGATCCACGTGCTTGCGGCGCGTGCCGTGCTTGCCGTAGCAGGCGCCGTAGCGGCTGAACTGCTGCATTCCGGCGCCCCAGTACGAGCAGTCCCAGATGATCTCCTCGACGCCCATCCGCCGGGCGAGGGCGTGCTCGTTGCCCTCCTCGTCGGGGGCGAGCAGCATCTCGATCAGATGGCGCGCGTCGGCGCGGTCGGCCCTGTCGCTGACGTCGAGGTGCCAGTCGATCGCGCGGCCCTCGGCGTGCAGGGACGCCGAGTGCTTGCCCCAGCGCTCGCAGCGGTAGCTGCCCCAGTACACGCCGCGGCTGTGGGCCTCCAGCCAGCGCGTCATCGCCTGCACGCCGGGACGCGGCTTCGACGAGCAGTGGGTGGCGGGGTCGTAGCGCTCGGGGTCGATCGCGAGGCTGCGGAGGTGCTCGGCCGGGTTGCCCGCCATGGGGGCGAGATCGGCCGGGAGGCGGAAGGCGAGGGCGGGGGCGGGCGCGCAGAGGCACGCGAGCGCGGTCAGCGCCGCCCGTATCGTGGACCGGACCATGCCCGGTGGATCGGCCGGCTGGCGTCGGAGGTTGAGCCGCTATCCTCCGCCGTCGACATCATGCCGAAGATGAAGACCCATTCCGGCGCGAAGAAGCGCTTCAAGCTCACCTCGAAGGGCAAGGTGCGCGGCCGTCACGCGTTCACCTCGCCACATCCTCGAGAAGAAGAGCCCGAAGCGCAAGCGCCGCCTCGGCAACCCCGCGATGCTGTCGGGGCACGACGAGCCGCGGGTCAAGACCCTGCTGGGAGCCAAGAAGAAGTGACCCGCGTCAAGCGCTCCGTCGCACGCCAAGAAGAAGCGCCGCAAGACCCTCGAGCTGGCGAAGGGCTTCCGCGGCGAGGCGCACTCGAACTACAAGCGCGCCAAGGAAGCGCTCATGAAGGCGGACGCCTACGCGTACCGCGACCGGCGCAACCGCAAGCGCGACTTCCGCCGCCTGTGGATCACCCGCATCAACGCCGCGGCGCGCCAGAACGGCATGAGCTACGGCACGTTCATGCACGGCCTCAAGCTGGCCGGCATCGAGCTCGACCGCAAGGTCCTCGCCGACATCGCCGTGCGCGACGCCGAGACGTTCTCCCGATTTGCGCAGGCCGCCCGCGAGGCGTCCGAGGCTGCCGCCGCCTGAGCGCACCGCAGCCGACGACCAAGACCTCAGCGGGCGCCCCACGGGGCGCCCGTTTTCGTTCGATGATCACCAGCCACCACAACCCGCTCCTCAAGGATGTCCGCCGGCTCCTGGCCCGGCGCGGCGACGGGCGCTTCGTGGCCGAGGGCGAGGACCTGCTCGCCGCCGCCGACGAGGCCGGCTGGACGCCGCTGGTCCGGCTGCGGGCCGGCGTCGACGTGGCGCCGGAGGCGCTGGCGAAGGTCTCGTCGCTGGCGTCCGGGACCCGCGAGCTGGCGGTCTACGAGGAGCGCTGGGCCCCTCGCCCGGCACAGCTGTGCGTCGCCCTCTGGGGCGTGCGCGATCCGGGCAACGTCGGCACCGTGCTTCGCGGCGCGCTGGCCTTCGGGGCCGGGTCCGTCGCGATCGGCCCGGGGACGGCCGACCCCTACGGCCCCAGGGCGGTCCGGGCCTCGATGGGCGCGATCTTCGGTGTCGCGGTGGCGCGGGCGGCGTCGGTCGGCGAGCTGCCGGCCCCACGGGTCGCGCTGGCCGCGGGGGAGGGCAAGGAGCTGGCGGCCGCCGAGGGGCCGGTCGGGACGCTCGTCGTCGGGGCCGAGCGCGACGGGCTTCCCGGCGAGGTCGTGGAAGGATGCGACCGCGTGCGCCACATCCCGATCGCAAGCGATTCGCTCAACGCCGCGATGGCGGCCACCGTCGGCCTCTACGAGGTGACCCGTGCTTGAGCGCATCGAGGAGCTGCGCGCGCGCGCCGGCGCCGACATCGCCGCCGCCACCACCGGCGCCGAGCTCGAGGAGGCGCGCGTGCGCCACCTGGGCCGCAAGGCGGAGCTGCCAAACCTGCTGCGGGGCGTGGCCGAGCTGCCGCCCGAGCAGCGCGGGCAGGTCGGCAGGGCCGCCAACGAGGCGCGCCAGGCGCTCGAGGCGCTGGTCGAGGAGCGCGCCGCGGAGCTCGAGGCCGCCGACCTCGAGCGGCGCATGGCCGCCGACCGCGTGGACGTCACGCTGCCGCCCGACCCGCCGCAACCGGTCGGGCGGCTGCACCTGCTGACCCAGACGCGCCGGGAGATCGAGGACGTCTTCGTCGGGCTGGGCTTCGCCGTCGCCGAGGGCCCCGAGGTCGAGACGGTCCACTACAACTTCGATGCGCTCAACCACGATCCGGCCCACCCGGCGCGGGCGCGCAGCGACACCTTCTACGTGCGGCGGCCGGGCGCGGACGCCGGCGACTCCAGCGCCGAGGCGCACGTGCTGCGCACCCACACCTCGCCGATGCAGGTGCGCTACATGGAGGCCCACCCGCCGCCGGTCGCGGTGATCATCCCCGGGCGCGTCTACCGTCGCGACTCCGACGCCACCCACACCCCCCAGTTCCATCAGGTCGAGGGCCTGTGGGTCGACGAGGACGTCACGCTCGCCGACCTCAAGGGCACGCTGCTGGCCTTCGCCCGCGCGATCTTCGGGCCCGAGCGCGAGGTGCGCGTGCGCCCGCACTTCTTCCCGTTCACCGAGCCGTCGGTCGAGGTCGACGTGTCGTGCTTCAACTGCCCGCGCGACGGGTCGCCGTGCAGCGTCTGCAAGGCCGAGGGCTGGCTGGAGATCCTCGGCGCCGGGATGGTCGACCCCAACGTCTTCGAGTACGTGCGCGAGCACGGCTACGACCCCGACCGCGTCCAGGGCTGGGCGTTCGGCATGGGGATCGAGCGGGTGGCGATGCTCAAGCACGCGGTGCCCGACCTGCGCCTCTTCTACGACAACGACCTGCGCTTCCTGGAGCAGTTCGGATGAGGGTCCCGCTGTCCTGGCTGCACGAGTACGTGGATCCCGGGCTCGGGGCCGCCGAGCTCGGCGAGCGGCTGACCATGACGGGCACGAAGCTCGAGGCGATCCACCACCACGGCGTCGGCGACCCCGCGCGCTTCGTCGTCGGGCGCGTGCTGACTGCCGAGGCCCACCCGGCCGCCGACCGGCTGCGCGTCTGCACGGTCGACGTGGGGGAGGGCGAGCCGGCCCAGATCGTCTGCGGGGCGCCGAACGTCGCCGCCGGGCAGGTCGTCGCGGTCGCGCGGCCCGGCGCGGTCATGCCCGACGGGACGGAGCTCGGAAGCGCGAAGCTGCGCGGCGTCGAGTCGGCGGGGATGATCCTGGCCGAGGACGAGCTGGCGATCGGCACCGACCACGGGGGCATCATCGAGCTCGAGGTCGCCGCCCCGCCGGGCACGCCGCTGGAGAGCGTGCTGCCGATCGCGACCGAGGTGCTCGAGCTCGAGATCACGCCCAACCGCGCCGACTGCCTGGGCGTCTACGGCGTCGCCCGCGAGGTGCACGCGGTGACCGGCGCGGCGCTGTCGGAGCCGCCCTGGGCCGGCGACGCCCACCCCGGCGGGACGGGCATCGACGGCGTGGAGATCACCGTCGAATGCCCCGACCTGTGCCCGCGGTTCACGGCGCGCGCCTTCGAGGGGGTGTCGATCGGGCCGTCGCCCGCATGGCTGAAGGCGCGCCTGATGGCCGCCGGGCAGCGCCCGATCAGCAACGTCGTCGACATCACCAACTACGTGATGCTGCTCACCGGGCAGCCGCTGCACGCCTTCGACCTCGACCGCGTCGCGGGCGGGCGGCTCAACGTCCGCCGCGCGGGCGACGGCGAGCAGGTCGAGACGCTCGACGGCCAGCTGCGGACGCTCGACCCCGACGTCGTGCTGATCGAGGACGCCGAGGGCCCGACCTCGATCGCCGGGGTCATGGGCGGCGCGCGCTCGGAGGTCCACGGCGGCACGACCCGGGTGCTGATGGAGGTCGCGACCTGGGACGGCCCCAACGTCAACCGCACGTCGTGGCGGCTCGGGCTGCGCAGCGAGGCGAGCGCCCGCTTCGAGAAGGGGCTCTCGCCGCGCCAGGCGATCGACGCCCAGGCGGTGGCGAGCCGGCTGATGATCGAGCTGTGCGGCGCCACGCCGGTGGGCGCGACGATCGACGTCGGTGGGCCGGGCCCGGATCCGGCGCCGGTGACCGCTGCGCGTCGCACGGACGGGCGAGCTGATCGGGGTTCCCGTGACGGCCGAGACGCCAGCGTGCGAGCCTCGAGGCGGTTGGCTGCGAGGTCGCCGACGGCGAGGCGGGGACGCTGGTCGTGCGCCCGCCGTACTGGCGGCGTGACCTGGGCCGGGAGGCCGACCTCGTCGAGGAGGTCGCGCGCCTGGACGGCGTCGACCGGCTGCCGGCCACGCTGCACGCCCCGTTCGCCGCCGGCGGCCTGACCGCCGCCCAGCGCGCGCTCCGGCGGGCAGAGGACGCCCTCGTCCGGACGCGGGCTGCACGAGATCGCCGGCTGGAGCTTCACCGAGCCCGCGCTGCTCGACCGGCTGCGGATGGCGCCCGACGACCCGGCGCGGAGCGTCGTCGTGCTCGACAACCCGATGAGCGAGCGCGAGTCGATCCTGCGCCCGACGCTGCTGGGCTCGCTGCTGGACGCCGCGGCCCGCAACGTCTCGCGCGGCATGCCCGACCTGGGACTGTTCGAGTCCGGCGCGTCCTACCTGTCCGCCGGCGACGGGCTGCCGCGCGAGACGCACGTGCTGGCGGCGCTGGCGACGGGTCGCCTGCGCGACGAGGGATGGCGGGGCGGCGGGCGTCCGGTCGACTTCTTCGCGATCAAGGGGCTGCTCGGCGCGGTGCTCGACGCGCTGCGCGTCGACTGGACGGTCGAGGCCTCCGACGCGTTCTCGTTCCTGCACCCGGGGCGGACGGCGTGGGTCCTGCTCGGCGGCGAGCGGATCGGCTACGCCGGCGAGCTGCACCCGCTCGTGGCGCGCGACTGGGACATCGAGCAGCCGGTCGCGGCGTTCGAGATCGACCTGGGCCGGGTGGTGGCGGCCGCGCCGGAGGCGACCGCGTATCGCGACCTGACGAGCTTCCCGTCGCTGCGCCAGGACATCGCGGTGCTCGTGGGCGAGCGACGTGGCCGCCGCGCGGGTCGTCGAGGTCGTGCGCGGAGCCGGTGGCGACCTGCTCGCCGCGGCGGAGGTCTTCGACGTCTTCGACGGCGAGAACCTGCGGCCCCGCGCGCCGGGGCGGGTGTCGCTGGCGCTGCACCTGGCGTTCCGCGCGCCCGACCGGACGCTCGCCGACGAGGACGTTGCACCGGTCCGCGAGCGGATCGTGGCTGCGCTGGCGGACGAGCTGGGGGGCGAGCTGCGTGGCTAGCGGCCCGTTCCGCGTCCTCGTCGCCGGCGCCTCGGGCTACACGGGTGCGCTCGCGGCCCGGCTGGTGCACCGCCACCCCGGGCTCGAGCTGGCGGCCGTCACGTCGCGCTCGGACGTCGGGCGCCGTCTCGACGACCTCTACCCGCACCACCGGGTTCCGATGGTGCTGGACGCGCTCGACATCGAGACCAGCGCCGAGCCGCCGGACGTCGATGCCGCGATCGTCGCCTATCCGCACGGCGCCGCAGCGCCGGCGGTCGCCGCGCTGCACGAGCGGGGGATCCGGGTCGTCGACCTCTCCGCCGACTTCCGGCTGCGCGACATCGCGACCTACGAGGACTGGTACGTGCCGCACCCGGCGCCCGAGCTCGTGGCCGAGGCGGTCTACGGGCTTCCCGAGCGCTACCGCGACGCGATCCGCGACGCCGCGATCGTCGCCAACCCCGGCTGCTACCCGACGGCCGCGATCCTCGCGCTGGCGCCGCTGGCACCGTATCTCGACGACGTGGTCATCGACGCGAAGTCCGGCGTGAGCGGGGCCGGGCGGACCCCGACCGCGACAACGCACTTCGTCTCCGCCGACGAGAACCTCACCCCCTACGGCGTCGGCCGGCACCGCCACATGCCCGAGATCGACCAGGAGCTGGCTGCCGCGGGTGCGCGGGGCGCGCTGGCGGTCACGTTCACGCCGCACCTGGTGCCGCTCGACCAGGGCGAGATGGTGTCCTGCTACGCGACGCTCGGGGCGGGCGCCGACGGGATCGACCTCGAGGAGCTCTACGCCGACGCACTACGCCGACGAGCCGTTCGTCGAGCTGGCCGATCGCGCGCCGGGCGTGCGCGACGTGCGCGACAGCAACGTCTGCCGGATCCACGTACGGCGTGACGAGCGCACCGGCAAGGCGATGGTCTTCGCGGTGATCGACAACCTCTGGAAGGGCGCGGCGTCGCAGGCGGTGCAGAACCTCAACCTGATGCTCGGGCTCGACGAGGCGGCGGGGCTCGCCCCGTGAGCGGGGGGTTCTTCCGCTCGCGCTGGGTGCAGCCCGGCGAGCACGTGCGCGTCGTGCCCGAGGGCGGCCTGCCCGCCGGCTTCCGGGCGGCCGGCGTGGCGGCGGGGCTGAAGAAGCCCGCGGACCCGCCGGCGCGCGACGTGGGCCTGATCGTCTCCGACTCCCCCGACACCACGAGCGCCGCGCGCTTCACCGACTCGGGCACCCAGGCCGCGCCGGTGCTCGTCACGCGCGAGCGCTGCCGGCTCGACGGCCTGCGCGCCGTCGCGGTGAACTCGGGCAACGCGAACGCGGCGACCGGCAGGCCGGGGCTCGACGAGGCCGCGCGCATGCAGGGCGCGGCGGCGATGGCTGCGCGCGTCGACGAGGACCGGGTCGCCGTCTGCTCGACCGGTGTGATCGGCGTCCAGCTCGACGGGGAGAAGGTCATGCGCGGGCTGCTCGCCGCGGCCGCCGAGCTGCGCGCCGACGGCGACGCCGACCTGTCGGCGTCGATCATGACCACCGACGCCTTCGAGAAGCGCGCGACGCTGGAGGTCGCGCTGCCGTCGGGGACGGTGCGGCTGGCGGCGCAGGCGAAGGGCGCGGGGATGATCTCGCCGCGGTTCGCGACGATGCTGTGCTTCGTGCAGACCGACGCGGCGCTCGCGTCCGCGACCGCCGACCTGCTGCTCGGCGTGTGCGTCAAGCGGAGCTTCGACCGCATCTCCGTCGACGGCCAGCTCTCGACGAACGACACCGTCGTGCTGCAGTGCTCGGGAGCCAGCGGTGTGCGCGTTGCGCCCGAGAGCGAGGACGAGCTGCGCTTTGGCGAGGCGCTCGACGCACTGCTGCGCCAGCTCGCGCTCGACATCGTGCGCGACGGCGAGGGCGCCCGCCGCGTGGGGCGCGTGGTGGTCCGCGGCGGCAACCCGGACGGCGTCGAGCGCGCCGCACGCGCGGTCGCCGACTCCGCGCTGGTCAAGACGGCGCTCTACGGAGGCGACCCCAACTGGGGCCGCATCGCCCAGGCCGTCGGCGCCGCCCTGCCCGGCACCGCGCCGCTGGCGCTCGACATCGCGATCGAGGGCACGACGGTCTGCTCGGGCGGCTTCGGGGTGCCGGTCGACGAGGGTGCGGTCGCAGCCGCCGTCGCGGGCGAGGAGGTCGAGATCGTCATCGGCCTGCCCGGCGACGGCCACGAGACCGAGGTCTTCTTCTCCGACCTCGGCCACGAGTACGTCACCATCAACGCGGACTACACGACGTAGGGCGCGGGCGACGCGGCGGGCCGGCGTGGGCCGAGCCCAGGCGCGGCTTGGTCGCCGCTCCCGAGGTGGGCCGTTCAGCTGTCGTCATGCGGGAGCCATGCAGCCCACCTGGGCCTCGGTGGTGCACGGGCTCGCGGCTTCCCGCCGCCGCGCGCAACCGCAAGTTCGCCAGTCCCGCTGCGTTGGTGGCCACATGCATCGAATCTCGATCCTGGTCGCGCTCGGCCTTGTCGCCGTGCCTGCCACGGCGGCCGCTGCCCCCGCGCCCGCCTCCCTGCCCACGCTCGACGCGGACGCTGACGGCCGCCGCGGCCGTGCCGCGCTCCTGCGAGCGCGCGCCCGACGCGCGCCGCGCCGCGGCCTCGCGCGTCTCGCACTACACGCGCGCCGATGGCCGGCTATCGTCACCGCGCGGCCTGACCGGCCCGTCCACCAGCGACTGGGACCTCGTCGCCGTCGACCGCGCCACCGGCGCGTCGGCTTGCCGCCTCGCAGGCGTTTCGCTCCAACGAGGTCGTCCAGACCTGGACGACGTCCGGCCAGGGCATCGACTTCGTCGCCTGCCGGCGCAGCGGCGCGGCGCGCAGCGTCCGCCTGGCGATCGACCTTCTCGACGTCGAGCCGCCGAAGGCCGGCGGCAAGGTGTCGGTGGTCCGCGTCCACGGCGCCAACCAGAAGCTCGACGCGCTCGACGCCGCCGGGCCTCGACGTGACCGAGTCGCGCGGCGCCGGCTGGGCCGACGTGCTCGTCGCCGGCGCACGACCAGGCGGGGATCCTCCAGCGCTCGGGCCTCGAGCACGAGACGCGGATCGCCGACCTCGACGCCTACGCGGCCCGCAGCCCGCGGGGCCGATGCCGCGTTACGCCGCGCGCGTCGGCGCCGCCGGCTCCGGCCTGCCCTCGGGCCGCACGACCTACCGCAGCTACGACGAGGTCCAGGCGGAGCTCAAGAAGCTCGTCGAGGACCATCCGGACCTCGTCCGGCCGATCACGATCGGCAAGACGTTCCAGGGCCGCGACATCCAGGGCGTCGAGATCGCCAAGGACGTCAACGCCGAGGACGGCCGCCCGACGTTCTTCCTGATGGGCGAGCACCACGCGCGCGAGTGGCCCTCCGAGGAGATCGCCATGGAGTACGCGACGATGCTCGCCAACGGCGCCGGCGACGCCCGCGATCGCCAAGCTGCTGGCCAGCGAGCGGACGGCGATCGTGCCGGTCGTCAACGTCGACGGCTTCGTCTCGACGCACAACGATGTCGGCGATCGACCCCAACGACAACATCGGCGGCGGACCCGAACGTCGAGCTCGTCGAGGCCGTCGCCCCTCCCGGCGGCATCCTCGCCTACCGCCGCAAGAACTGCGACGGCGCGCGTGCCCGGACGGCTCGTTCCCCTGCGAGCTGCAGTGGGGCGTCGACAACAACCGCAACTACGGCAACCTCTGGGGCGGTCCCGGCGCGAGCCAGGACCCGACGTCGCAGAGCTACCACGGCCCGGGCCCGCGCTCGGAGCCCGAGACCCAGGCGGTGTGGAACTACACCCGCACCCACCAGGTCACCGGCCTGATCTCGCTGCACACGATCGCCGCGCTGGTGCTGCGCCCGCCCGGCCTGCACACCGGCGGCCTGTCGCCCGACGAGCAGGCGATGAAGGAGCTCGGCGACAAGATGGCCGCCGCGACCGGCTACACGTCGCGAGTACGGCTGGCAGCTCTACGACACCGCCGGCACGACCGAGGACGACACCTACGCCGCGACGGGCGGCTACGGCTACACGATCGAGATCGGCCCGTCGGGTGGGCTGTTCCACATGCCCTACGAGACGGGCGTCGTGCAGCAGTGGGAGAAGGGCGACACCCACGGCACCGGCGGCATGCGCGAGGCGCTGCTGCTCATGGGCGAGTCGGTCGCCGACCCCGCCCACCACGCCGTCTCGAGGGCAGGGCCCCGGCGGGCGCCACGCTGAAGATCAGCAAGGCGTTCGACACGATGACCAGCCCGTGGTGCGACAAGGGCGTCGACCCGGTCGTCAGCGTGGCCGAGCTGCCCGGCCAGGTGGCCTGCCCGCAGGGCGTCCAGGACCCGATCGACGCTCAAGGACACCATCGACACGACGATGACCGTCCCGGCCGACGGGCACCTTCGCCTGGCACGTCAACCAGTCGACCCGCCCGTTCGTGGGCGGCGGCGCGATCATCCGCGAGCTGTCCGAAGACGCCCGTCGCGCGAGGAGACGTTCACGGGCGGTGGCCCGAGCCAGGACAACCTCGCCGGCGCAGGGTCACGAGGACCGCGAGTACACGATCGCTCCCGGCGAGCACCCCGACGTGGTCAAGATCGACGTCAGCTGGGGCACGCCCGAGGACTACGACGTCGAGATCTACCGGAAGATGCGCCGACGGCTCGCTGCAGAAGGTCGGCTCCTCGGGCAACAGCCCGGGCGTGCCGGAGTCCACGCAGCTCAGCGGCGACCAGGTCACCCCCGGCACCTACGTGCTGCGGGTGGTCAACTTCGCCGCCGCCGTGGGCACCTGGACGGCGAAGGTCGGGCTCTACTCGGCCACCGAGACCGTCACGACCGGCCACACCGAGGCCTACACCCTCAGCTGTGAGGTGGGCGGCAAGACCGTCGCCGAGCAGCAGGTGACGATCGCCCGCGGCGAACGCCAGACGGTCTCGCCGTGCGGCACGGCGGCCGCGGCCGCCAAGCACCGCAAGAGCAAGAAGCACGCCAAGCACCGCTGAACGCGGGCCGGCGGCGGGCTCCGGCCCGCCGCCGCGCCCTCGTAGACTCGCGGCATGCCCGGGCCGCCCCGCGACGTCACGACGCTCCTCGAGGCGCTGCCGTACATCCGCGACTTCCACGGCAGGACCGTTGTCATCAAGTACGGGGGCGCGGCGATGGTCGACCCGGCGCTGCGCGAGGAGTTCGCCCGCGACGTGGTGCTGCTCAAGTACGTCGGGATGAACCCGGTGGTGGTGCACGGCGGCGGCCCGGACATCACCTCCTACATGGAGCGGCTGAACATGCCGGTGCAGTTCGTCGAGGGCCTGCGGGTCTCCGACGAGCAGACCGTCGAGGTCGCCAAGATGGTCCTCGTCGGCAAGGTCAACAAGGACATCGTCCTGCGGCTCAACCGCCACGGCCAGCCCGCGGTCGGCCTCTGCGGCGACGACGGCCTGCTGTTCCGCGTGGCGCGCCAGGCCGCCCCCGGCGGCCAGGACATCGGCTTCGTCGGGCGGATCGAGCGCGTCAACGTCGACGTCCTCGAGCACATCGCCTCGGACTACATCCCGGTGATCGCGTCGGTTGGCGCCGACCGCGAGGGCCAGCTCCTACAACGTCAACGCCGACGAGGCGGCCGGAGCGGTGGCGCGCGCGCTGCGCGCCTACAAGGTGATGTTCCTCACCGACGTCGAGGGCTGGATGCGCGATCCCGGCGACGCCGGCAGCGTCATCTCCGAGGCCGGCGCCGACGAGGTGGCGGCGACGCTCGGCACGGTCGAGGGCGGCATGCGCCCCAAGCTCCAGGCGTGCGTCGACGCCATCCACGGCGGCGTCACGTTCGCCCACATCGTCGACGGCCGCATCCCGCACTCGCTGCTGCTCGAGCTGTTCACCGATGCCGGCGTCGGCACCAAGATCCGTGCCGCCGGCTGATCCCTTCCTGCCGACCTACGCGCGCTACGCGGTCACCTTCGTCCGTGGCGAGGGCACGCGCCTGTTGGACGACCAGGGCCGCGAGTACCTCGACTTCCTCTGCGGCATCTCGGTCGCGAGCGTCGGCCACTGCCACCCGCGCGTCGTCGCCGCGATCCGCGAGCAGGCGGGCCGGCTGATGCACGTCGGCAACCTCTTCCACAACGAGCCTGGCGATGCGCTCGCCGCCAGGCTCGTCGAGCGCTCGCTCGGCGGCGGGGTGTTCTTCGCCAACTCCGGCGCCGAGGCGAACGAGGCGGCGCTGAAGCTCGCGCGCAAGCGGCGCACGGGCGGAGAGATCGTGTCGGTCCACGGCGGCTTCCACGGCCGCACCTACGGCGCTCTGAGCGCGACGCCGCAGGAGAGCAAGCAGGCGCCGTTCGCACCGCTGGTCGGCGGGTTCCGCGCGGTCAGCCCCGACGCGTTGCCCGGCGCCGTCGACGAGCGCACCGCGGCGGTGATCGTCGAGACCGTCCAGGGGGAGAGCGGCGTGCACCCGCTGCCGCTCGAGATCCTGCGCGCCACGCGTGAGGCGTGCGACCGCACCGGCGCGGCGCTGATCTTCGACGAGGTCCAGACCGGCATGGGGCGCACCGGCGCGCTGTGGTCCTACGAGCACACGGGCGTGGTCCCCGACGCGATGACCACCGCCAAGGCGCTGGGCGGCGGGCTGCCGATCGGCGCGCTGGTCACCACGCCGGCGCTGCGCGACGTGCTCGCCCCGGGCGACCACGGCTCGACCTTCGGGGGCGGGCCGGTCGTCGCCGCCGCGGCGCTGGCGGCCTTCGACGTGATCGACGACGCCGCCCTCCTGGGCCGCGTCGTCGAGCTCGGCGAGCGCCTGCGGGCCGGCCTGGCCGAGCTCCCCGCGGTCGCCGAGGTCCGCGGCGTGGGGCTCATGGTGGCCTGCGACCTGGTGCCCCGGGCGGGTGGCGACGCGCCGGGGCAGGCCCGCCGTGCGCTGCTCGAGGAGCGCCTGGTGATCAACGCGACGGGCCCGCAAACGCTGCGCTTCCTGCCTCCGCTGATCGTCTCGGAGGCCGAGATCGACGACGCGATCGGCCGTCTAGGCCGCATTTTGGGCTGATTTCGGGGTACGCGAAGGGGTGTCCCCCACATCCCGTCCGACGGGTGGGGTAGGAATTTCCACGGTCAACCCACCGAATCCGGGAGATCAACGCATGACCAAGCAGGAGCTGGCCCAGAAGGTCGCCCAGGACGCAGACCTGGGAAGCGGTGACGCGCGCAAGGCCGTCGATGCCGTTTTCGACGCCATCGCTTCGGAGCTGTCGCACGGCGGCGAGGTCGCCGTCTCGGGCTTCGGGAAGTTCAGCGTGTCCCGCCGCAACGCCCGTGAGGGGCGCAACCCGGCGACCGGCGAGACGATCCAGATCGCCGCGAGCAACGCCGCCAAGTTCTCGGCGGCCTCTGCGCTGAAGAAGCAGCTCAACTAGTCCGTCCGGTCAGCGGCCGAAGCCTCCGTCCCCGTAGGCTTCGGCCGCGATGGCCGAGATCGTCGAGCGCACGGAGAACACCCGCACCGCGTCCTACCTCGCGGAGAAGGGCGAGGTCCACCGCGTCTGCCTGCTCTACTCGGGCGGGCTGGACACGAGCGTCATGCTCAAGTGGATCCAGGACGAGTACGAGGCGGAGGTCGTCACGCTCACCGTGAACCTCGGCCAGCCGGGCGAGGACTACGACGTCGTCGAGGGCAAGGCGCGCCAGCTCGGGGCGGTCGAGACGCGGCTGATCGACGCCCGCGAGGAGTTCGCCCGCGACTACGTCGTCCCCGCGATCAAGGCCAACGCCATCTACGGCCTCGGCTACCCGCTCTTCACCGCTCTCGGGCGCCCGCTGATCGCCAAGCTCGCCGTCGACGTCGCCCGCGAGACGGGCTGCGACACGATCGCCCACGGCTGCACCGGCAAGGGCAACGACCAGGTGCGGATCGAGGCGACGGTCGCGACGCTCGCCCCCGAGCTGAAGGTCATCGCGCCGGTCCGGGGCTGGGCGATGGGCCGCGACGAGGAGATCGCCTACGCGCGCGAGCACGGGATCCCGGTCAAGGGCGGCACCGAGGCCCCGCCGTACTCGATCGACGACAACCTCTGGGGCCGCTCTTCGGAGGGCCGCTGGATCGAGGACATCGCCAACGCGCCCGAGGACGACGTCTTCGACCTCGTCACCCGGCCCGAGGACGCCCCCGACGAGCCGCAGGTCGTCACCGTCGGCTTCGAGCAGGGCGTCCCGGTCAGCCTCGACGGCGAGCGCCTCGGGCTCGTCGAGCTGATCGAGCGCGCCGGCGAGATCGGCTGCCGCCACGGCGTCGGCATCGTCGACCACGTCGAGGACCGCATCGTCGGCCTGAAGGTCCGCGACATCTACGAGGTGCCCGCCGCGGCGATCATCCTCACCGCCCACGCGGAGCTCGAGCGCCTCGTCGGCACGATCCACGAGAACCGCTTCAAGCCGATGCTCGACCAGCAGTGGGGCTACCTCGTCTACGCGGGGCTCTGGTACGAGCCGCTGCGGCTGCATCTCGACGCCTACATGGACTCGGTCAACGAGCGCGTCACCGGCGAGGTCGGCCTCAAGCTCTACAAGGGCTCGGTCCGCGCGGTCACGCGCTCGTCGCCCAACGCCGTCTACGACGCCCAGCTGGCGACCTTCGAGTCCGGGGGCACGCTGTTCAGCCAGCAGGCATCGCCGGGGTTCATCGAGCTGTGGTCGCTGCAGTCGCGGCTGGCGTGGCGCTTGCGCACGGAGCAGCGGGGGTAACGGGCGACCATGGGCTACAAGCTCCTCGGCTGGGTGGTCTTCAACGGCGGCAGGTGGGCGCTGCGGCGCCGCTACGGCCACCTGATCCCCTCGCGCGGCGTCGCGCTCGGGGTGCTCGGGGCGCTGGTCGTCCTGGCGGCGGGCCTGGCGGCCGCCTCGCGCTCCGGCGCCGAATAGCTCGCATCGCGTCCGCTCAGCGGCCTACATTCCCGGCAGGTGCACCCTGCCTTCCCACCCGACCCGGTTCCGCTCGCGGTCGATCGCGTCGAGTGGCTGGCGGAATCGCCGGAGCTCGTGCGCGTGCACGTCCTCGGCCGCTGGCTGCACGCGCCCGCGGCGGGCGATCCCGTCGTCCTGCACGTGACGGCCGCGGACCGGCGCCACGGCTTCGAGGCGCTCGGGGAGGCGCCGGAGGGAGTCGTGGCGGCGTTCCTGGTCGGTGCCGAGCTGCGCGGCGCGCTCGCCGACCGCAGCGTGCTGCAGCTCGGCGTCCACGAGCTCGCGCTGCCCGGGGCGGTCGAGGCGGCACCCGAGGACCCGGTCGTGCTCGCCGAGCGCCGTGAGCGCCGCGCCGAGCTGGCCGAGACGCTGCTGCGCCCCGTCGAGGCCGACCGAGGCGCCGGCCCTGGCCGCCCGCCTGGCCGGTCTCGAGCAGGATCTCGCAGACGTGCGCCGCGAGCGCGAGGCCGTCACGCTGCGCCTCGCGGATGCCGAGCGCCGCACCCGCGGCGTCGAGCAGTCCGAGTACGCCGAGCAGCAGCGCCGCCTCGAGCTCCAGGAGGAGCTCGAGGAGACCCGCCGGCGCACCGAGGCGGAGGTCGCCCACCTGCGCAGCCGTCTCGCCGCCGCCAACGAGCGCGCCGAGAGCCTGGCCCGCGAGGTCGACCGCGCCAGCCGCGTGACCGCCGAGGCGCTCCAGCGCGCCGAGTCCGATCGTGCCGCACTGCGCCGCCGCGAGGAGCTGCGGCCCGTCGGCGCCGAGGACGGGCCCGGGACGGAGCCGGCCGCGGCGCTGGAGGCCGAGCGTAGGGAGGCGGCCGAGCGGATCGCCGCGCTCGAGGACGAGCTCGCAGCGCGCATCGACGTCCATCGGGAGGTGACCGGTCAGCTCGACGAGGTCCGCTCGGAGCTCGAGCGCGTCGCCGCCGTCGCGCGTGACCAGATGCGCGCGCAGGCCGAGACCGAGGGCGCCGTCAGCTCGCTGCGCGAGACCGCCGTCCGCCTCGACGAGCACGTCACCGCGCTCGAGCGCCAGAAGGGCGAGCTTCAGGACGCGCTCGCCGACGCCAACGGCCGGCTCGCCGAGCGGACGGCCGAGCTCGAGCACGAGCGCGCCCGCGTGGCCACCGAGCGCGCCGCGGCGGCCGAGGCGATCGGCGAGCTCGAGATCGAGCGCGCGCGCCGGATCGAGCTCGAGCGCCGCGCCGGGCAGCGCCGCGACGAGCCCGCTCCGGGCGAGCGCGATCTCGCACGCCAGGCGCGGGCGCTGCTCGACGAGGTGCTCGAGGTCATCGGCGACCTGCGCCGCGCCGTCGCCCGCGACATCGGCCAGCTCGAGCAGGAGGTCGCCGAGCGGATGCTGGCCGGGCGCCGCCGGATCGCCGGCGAGCTCGAGGGCCTCGAGCGGCGGGCCACGGAGCTCAGCGGCCGGGTCGCGGGCGACGGCGAGCAGGAGCCGGCAGCCGCGCCGGCGCCGCAGGCCGCGGTCGCCCTGCCGCTCGACGAGGACCTCGAGCGCCTGCGCGAGCAGCTCTCCGGCCTGCTGCGCCGCGCGCGCGACACCGAGCCCGCCGAGGCGCCGGGCAGCCTCGCCGACGACCTCAGCCGCGCCGCTGCGCGCCTGCGCGAGCAGGCCCCGCCGGCGGCGGCCGGCGACGACGAGCCCGTCCCGGCGCCCCCGCACGTCGGCGCCGTGCCGCTGCCGGTCGTGCCCGCCTCACAGCGCCCGGCCGGCCCGTGGCTGGCCGAAGCGGTCGTCCGCCTCGCGGCAGCCGATCCGCTGGCGGCCGCGCGGCTCGTCGCGGGGCTGCTGCCCGTCCACGGCGCCGTCGTCTCCGAGGAGCTTCGCTACGCCGTGACCGTCGAGCGGCTCGGCACGTTCGGGGTCACGCTCGCCAGGGGCGCCGCCACCGTCGAGCCGATCGAGCGCCCGGCGGCACGGACCGCCTCGGCCTTCCACGTCGAGGGCTCGGCCGCCGCGCTGGCGCCGCTGGTCGCCGGGGGCGCCGGCCGGCGACTGCCGGGCGTGAGGGTGGAGGGCAGCCGCCGGCGCCTGCGCCGCGTCCTGCGCCACCTGCGCGAGCCACTCCAGCTCGCCGATGCCGCCGGTTCCTCGGTCGGCCTGGACCCCGGCCTAGCGCTCGCGGCCCTGGCCGCCGCGGTCGATCCCGCCTGGACGGTCGGCCACGACTTCACGGTGGCGTGGCTCGTCGATGCGCCGGCCCAGGTGTGGTCGGTGCGCGTCGGCGTGGGGCCGCCGCGGGTGGTCGACGGCGTGCCCGACGGCGGCGCGACCGCGACGATCCGGTTGCCGCGGTCGGCCCTGGTGGGCGTCCTGGCGGGGCTCGCGCTGCCCGAGGGCGCCGAGGCGACGGTGTCCGGAGCGGTCCACGCGGTCGCGCTCCTGCGTGGCTGGTTCGACCGCGCGCAGGGCCTTCGCTGACGGTGTCACGGGTTGCCGCAAGGTGCGGCATGAACGTCGTTCGGGCCGCCTCGGGCGTCCGACCCGCCGCCTAGAGTCAGAGCCCCGGTGAGCACCCCCGCCTGCGCCCATCTGCACGTCCATTCCGAGTACTCGCTGCTCGACGGCGCGTGCAAGATCGACGCCCTCGCGGCGCGCGCGGCCGAGCTGGGCCAGCCCGCGATCGGGCTCACCGACCACGGCGTGATGAACGGCTCGGTCGAGCTGTTCAAGGCGGCTGCGAAGCACGGCATCAAGCCGATCCTCGGGTGCGAGATCTACCTCGTCGACGACCACGCCGCCCAGCCCGCGCCCGGCGTCCGCGTCGAGCGCAACCACCTCACGCTGCTCGCCGCGACCGACGAGGGCTACCGCAACCTCGTCAAGCTCTCGAGCGCCGGCTTCCTCGAGGGCCTCCAGCGCGGAAAGCCGAGCGTCGACCTCGACCTGCTCGCCGACCACGCCGACGGCGTGATCGCGCTGACCGGCTGCCTGGCGTCGCGCTTCGCGACCCGCCTGGCCGACGGCCGCGTCGACGAGGCGCGCGCCCACCTGGACGACCTCATCAACGTCTTCGGGCCCGAGGACGTCTACGTCGAGGTCCAGAAGAACGGGCTCGCCCAGCAGGACGTCGTCAACGAGGGCATGCGGTGCGGATCGCCCGCGAGATCGGCCGCCCGCTGGTCGGCACTGCCGACGTCCACTACCTGCGGCGCGAGGACTACCACCACCACACGGCGCTGCTGTGCGTGCAGACGAAGTCGACGCTGGCCGAGCCGAAGATGACCTTCGAGACGAACGAGTTCTACCTCAAGTCCAACGAGGAGATGGCGGGCTCGTTCGCAGAGCTGGCCGGAGGCGATCGCCTCGACGCTGGAGATCGCCGAGCGCTGCGACACCGACGATCGAGCTGGGCAAGCAGCTGATTCCGCGCTACCCGACGCCGGCCGGCGAGCCCGAGAGCGCGTACCTGCGCGAGCTCGTCGAGGCGGGGCTGCGGCGCCGCTACGGCGATCCGCCGCCGGCCGCGGCGATCGAGCGCATGGACTACGAGCTGGGCGTCATCGACAGGATGGGCTTCAGCGGCTACTTCCTGATCGTCTGGGACTTCGTCGACTGGGCCAAGCGCAACGGCGTCGCCGTCGGCCCGGGCCGCGGCAGCGCCGCCGGCTCGCTGGTCGCCTACTGCGCTGGACATCACCGACGTCGACCCGCTCCGCTACGACCTGCTCTTCGAGCGCTTCCTCAACCCCGAGCGCGTGTCGATGCCCGACATCGACATCGACTTCTCGGTCCGCGGCCGCGAGCGCGTGATGCGCTACGTCACCGACAAGTACGGCAGCGACCGGGTCGCGCAGATCGTCACCTTCGGCAAGATGTTCCCGCGCGCGGCGACCCGCGACGCCGCCCGCGTGCTCGGCCACGACTACGGGGTCGGCGACCGGCTGGCCAAGCTGATCCCCGACCCGCAGCAGGGCCGCCCGCCGAGCTTCGAGGACTGCCTGTCGGCAGGCAGCGAGCTCCGGACCGCCTACGACTCCGACCCGATCGCCAAGCAGATCGTCGACGTCGCCAAGGGCCTCGAGGGGATCGTCCGCAACTCCTCGATCCACGCGGCCGCGGTCGTCATCGCCGACCGGCCGCTGACCGACATCGTCCCGCTGCAGCTCGCCGACGCCGGGACCGGTCCCGACGGCGAGAAGGTCTACCGGACGGTCACGCAGTTCTCGATGAAGCCGGTCGAGGAGCTCGGCCTGCTGAAGATGGACTTCCTGGGCCTGCGCAACCTCGACGTCATCGAGGACGCGCTGGACATCATCGAGCGCTCGACCGGCGAGCGCCCGGACATGACGCGCCTGCCGCTCGACGATCCCAAGACCTACGAGATGCTCGCCGCGCGGCGACTCGGTCGGCGTGTTCCAGTTCGAGTCCGAGGGCATGCAGGAGGCGCTCAAGAAGGTCAAGCCGACCGAGTTCGACGACCTCGTCGCGCTCGGCGCGCTGTACCGACCGGGCGCGATGGACCAGATCCCCACCTACGCCCGCGGCAAGCGCAACCCGGATGCGGTCTCGGTCGCCGACCCGCGGCTGGAGCCGATCATCGGCTCGACCTACGGGGTGATCCTCTACCAGGAGCAGGCGATGCAGATCGCCAAGGCGCTGGCCGGATTCAGCGGCGCCAAGGCCGACGACCTGCGCAAGGCGATCGGCAAGAAGAACCGCGAGGCGATGGCCAAGCTCCAGCCGGAGTTCGTCGCGGGCTGCCGGGCCAACGGCGTCGCGCAGGGCGTCATCGAGATGGCTCTGGGCGACCAACGAGAAGTCCGCCGACTACTCGTTCAACAAGTCGCACGCGGCCTGCTACGCGCTGATCGCCTACCGCACGGCCTGGCTGAAGGCCAACTACCCCGCCGAGTACATGGCGGCGCTGATCAGCTCGGTCATGGACACGAAGGACAAGGTCCCGTTCTTCGTCAACCGCACCGAGCAGATGGGCATCGAGATCCTGCCCCCCGACGTCAACCTCTCCGACCACGAGTTCGTCGTCGTCGAGGGCAACATCCGCTTCGGGCTCGACGCGGTCAAGGGCGTCGGCTACCAGGCCGTCGAGGCGATCAAGGCGGCGCGCGAGGAGGGCGGTCCGTTTCAGTCGCTGTGGGACTTCTGCGCGCGGGTCGACTGCGCGGGCCGTCAACAAGAAGGCGATCGAGGCGCTGATCAAGTGCGGGGCGTTCGGCTCGACCGGGGCGTCGCGCAAGGGCATGCTCAGCGTGCTCGAGGCCGGCGCAGGCCGCGGGGCAGCAGGCCCAGCAGGACCTCGCCATCGGCCAGGGCTCGATCTTCGACCTGGCGATCGACGCGCCGGCTGCGAACGGCGCCGCGGCCGCGTTCGCCGCCCCCTCGCACCCGCCGATCCCCGCCGAGGAGTTCGACCAGCACGACCTGCTCGCCGCCGAGAAGGAGTCGATCGGCCTGTTCATCAGCGCCCACCCGCTCAAGGAGGTGCGCGACGCGCTGCTCGAGAAGGTCGACGTGCCGCTCGCCGAGGTCGAGAGCTGCAAGGACGGCGAGTGGGTGACCGTCGGCGGGATCGTCACGCAGTGCAAGAAGATCCGCACGCGGACGGGCACGACGATGGTGTTCGCCACGCTCGACGACCTCGAGGGCACCGTCGAGATCCTGCTCTTCGAGAAGAGCGCTGGCGGAGTACGAGGGCGTGCTGGCCGTCGACGAGGTCGTGCTCGTGCGCGGGCGCGTGGACCACAAGGACGCGTCGAAGACCTGTCTGGTCGTCCAGTCCGCCGAGCCGTTCGAGCCGACGCCCGAGCGAGGTCGAGTCGGCGCGCGAGGCGGCGGCCAACCGCGCCGACCGGCCCGGAGGCCGTCCTGCTGCGCGCTCGACGCCGCGCGGCTGCCCGCGACGGTCATCGACGAGCTCAAGCACGTCTTCGAGAACTTCCCCGGGCGAGACCGAGGTCGTCCTGGCCATCTCCACTGCCACCGGCGCCCGCACGCTGCGCCTCGGACCGTCCTACCGCGTCTCGCCGACGCCGTCGCTGCGCGCCGAGCTCGCGAACATCCTCGGGTCCGCGGCGCTGCCGGCGCCGGCGAGCCCGGCGCCCGCCTAGGCCGCCCGGCGCTCGACGCGCCTGACACGCAGCTCCCGCGGCGCGCCGGCGGCCCTGAGCCGCTTGGCCCTGCCGGCCTCCAGCCGCTCGGGGTCGAGCCGCTCGCAGGTCGGCTCGGAGACCAGGACCTCGCCCGCCCTGGCGCTCTCGGCGACGCGGGCGGCGATGTTGACGTCGACGCCGAGATAGTCGCCGCCGAGCCGGCGCGGGCAGCCGTGGTGGACACCGGCGCGCATCCGGGGCGTGTGGCCGGCGACCTCGAGGCCCGCCAGCGCCTCCTGGGCGGCGAGCGCGGCGTCGACCGCGTCGGCGGGGTCGTCGAAGACGGCCATCACGCCATCGCCGAGGCGCTTGACGATCCGCCCGCGGTGCTCGAACACCACCTCCTCGACGGCGTCGCCGACGGCGCGCAGCAGTTCGAGCGCGACCTCGTCGCCGGCCTGAAGCGCCCAGCTCGAGAAGCCCACGAGATCGGTGAACAGCAGCGCGACCTCTTCGGTGCCCCGCCCGCGCCCCGCGGACTCCGCCAGCGACTGCCAGACCTGGAGCGCGCCGAGGCCGGCCTCGTGCAGCGCGCTGGGCCGCTCGGGCTCGAGCGCCGAGACGCCGCGCGCCAGCAGGTGAACGGGCGTCCGCCCGGCGGTCGAGAGCCGGTCGCCGAAGCGCTCGTCTCCCGGGATGCGCCGGCGGACGCGCTCGAGCGCCGAGAGGACGATCGGGTGGGAGTCGAGCCGGACGGCGGCGTCGCGGATGCGGGCCAGCGGCTGCGCGCAGCCCGCGTCACGCGCCTGCCCGGCGCCCGGCTCGTCCATGGCCGCAGCGTATCCGCCCCGCGTGTCCGGGGAATTACGCAACTCTCAGGTTGCCGTTGGTATACCGTGAGATGGGCGGCCCCCCGCTCTACCGCTGGACCGGGGGTGGGGGGTCGCTCCTTCCCTTTCGGACCAGGGGCCAGGTCGCTCCACGGGCGTCCTACCCCTTCGACGACGTCCGGCAAACAGGAATCCGGAGTGTCAGTCGCGGGCCGCGAGCCCGCGCTCGCGAAGGTCCAGCATCGCCCGCACGTCCTCGGCCTCTGCCTGCTTGCCGGCGAAGCCAGGGCCCTCGAAGATCGCCGGCAGCCCCTCGAAGCGCGGCTCGGAGAGGAAGACCGCGCAGCCGTCCTCGCCGAGCTCGCCGTCGCCGAGCGGCGCGTGGCGGTCGCGGTTGGAGCCCAGGGCGGTCATGCGAGTCGTTGAGGTGCAGCGAGCCGAGCCGGTCGAGCGCCGACGATCTCGACGCACTCGTCGAGCACGCCGGCGCAGGCCCTCGGCGGTGCGGACGTCGAAGCCCGAGGCGTAGAGGTGGCAGGAGTCCAGGCACAGCCCGAGGCGCTCGTCGCCGCCGGCGGCCTCGATCAGCGCCGCGAGCTCGTCGAACGAGCGGCCGAGCGTGCCGCCGGCGCCCGCGGTGTTCTCCAGGTGCAGCGGGCAGCGCTCGCTCTCGGCGAGCGCCTCGCCGATGACCGCGCCGGCGCGCGCGATCGCCTCGCCGACGTCGCCGGTCTTCGCCGAGCCCGGGATGCAGCACGACGCCGCGCGGCGCCGAGCGCGTCGCCGGCGCGCAGCGCGTTGATCAGCGAGGTGCGCGACTTCTCGCGGATCTCGGCGTCCTCGGAGGCGCAGTTGAGCAGGTAGACGGCGTGGATCACCAGCGCCTCGATCGGCGAGCCGTCGATCGCCTCGCGGTAGGCGGCGAGCTCCTCGTCGGTGTAGACCGTGCGGCGCCACGCCCGCGGGCTCTGGTTGAAGATCTGGATCGCCGTGGCAGCCGCGCTCGACGCCGCGCGCGACGGCGTTCGCCGGGCCGCCGGCGGGGGAGACGTGGGCGCCGATGAGCATGGCCGGGAGCCTGCCACAGCACCCCGCTCGTAGGATGCGCGGCCCATGCGCGTTCGCTTCGCTCCCAGCCCGACCGGCGCCCTGCACATCGGCGGCGCCCGCACGGCCCTCTACAACTGGCTGGCCGCGCGCCACGAGGGCGGCGACGATGCTGCTGCGCATCGAGGACACCGACCGCGAGCGCTCGACGCCCGAGAACGTCGAGCAGATCCTCGACGCGCTGGCGCTGGCTCGAGCTCGACTGCGACGAGGGGCCGCAGTTCCAGAGCGAGCGCGCCGCGCGCCACGCCGAGGTGCTCGAGCGAGCTGCTCGGCGACGGGCACGCCTACCGCTCGACCGCGACCGCCGAGGACGTCAGGGCCTACAAGGCCGAGCACGGCGCCGACCGCGGCTTCCGCGGGACCGCGGAGGCCGAGGGCGCGGTGCGCCTGCGCGTTCCCGACGAGGGCGAGACCGTCGTGCGCGACGTCGTCCGCGGCGAGACGACGTTCCGCCACGTGCACCTCGACGATCCCGTCATCGCCCGCGCGCGACGGCAGCCCGCTCTACAACTTCGCCGTCGCGATCGACGACATGGACGCGCAGGATCACCCACGTCGTCCGCGGCGAGGACCACCTCTCCAACACGCCCAAGCAGCTGCTGGTGCTCGAGGCGCTGGGCGCCGACGAGCCGGTCTACGCGCATCTGCCGCTGCTGCACGGGCCCGACGGCAAGAAGCTCTCCAAGCGCCACGGCGCCGCGTCGGTGCAGGAGCTGCGCGACGCCGGCTACCTGCCCGAGGCGGTCCGCAACTACCTCGCGCTGCTCGGCTGGGGCAGCGACGACGACGAGACGATGCTGGCGCACCGACGAGCTCGTCGAGCGGTTCTCGCTCGAGCGCGTCTCGAAGAACCCCGCGCGCTTCGACGAGCAGAAGCTGCGCTGGATGAACGGCCGCTACCTGCGCGAGCTCTCGACCGGCGAGCTGACGGCGCGGCTGGAGGCGCTACACCGGTCGCAGCCGGCCTCGGCGCGGCGGTCGAGATCTCGCGCGAGAAGATGCAGACGCTCGCGGAGTTCTGGCCGCTGGCCGGGTTCATCTTCGACGGGCCGGCCGACGATCCCGCGGCGCGCGGGAAGTGGCTCGACGCTGACGGGCGCGGCGCGCTCGCGGAGGCGCGCGAGGCGCTCGCCGGGCTGGACCCGTTCGACGTCCCGGGGATCGAGATGGCGCTGCGGAGCGTGGTGGATCGCAGCGCACGCCAAGCCCAAGGACGTCTTCCAGCCGGTGCGGGTGGCGCTCGCAGGAACGCCGGTATCTCCAGGGATCTTCGAGATCGCTCGAGGTGCTCGGACGCGACGAGTCGCTGCAAGCGGCTCGATTCGCGCGTTGAACAATTGACTCAATCATCCGTCCACGCCTGCCGATAACCGGGACGAGCAGAGCAACGGCCGGCCTCCCGCCAGCCGCGAGCCCCGTATCGAACCAAGGAATCCCACCGCATGCCCGAGCCCGTCCAGCTTCAGCCCCAACGCCGGCCCCGTCGGCCGGTCTCGGGCCGTCGCCACAACGAGGGCCACGGCCGCCGGCTGACCGCCGCGTTCGAGGCGCTCGAGGCGTTCCCGGCGCTCGCCGAGTCGCGCAACCGCCTGCTGCGGCTGGTCAAGCAGGAGCGCGTCAGCGCCGGCGACGTCGTCGCCGCCGTCGAGTCCGACGTCGCGCTGGTGATCGCCGTGCTGCGGCTGGCCAACCAGGTCGAGGGCCCGTCCCGCGGCAAGGTCGAGTCGATCGTCAAGGCCGTCGACCTGCTCTCGCCCGAGGCGGTGCAGTCGCTGGCCACCCGCGCCCGCACCTTCGACTTCTTCGAGCGCAGCGCCGTCTGGGACGCCGCGCCCGAGCGCTTCCGCCTGCACGGCGTCGCCACCCAGCGCGCCGCCGAGCGGCTGGCCATGGAGGCCGGCTACGAGCACCGCGACCGCCTGCTGGTCACGGCGCTGCTGCACGACATCGGCAAGCTCGTCCTCATGCATGCCTACCCGGGCTATCCGGGCCAGGTCCACCAGGGCGCGCGCACGCCGGAGGAGCGCATCCATCGCGAGCGCCGCGAGCTCGGCGTCGACCACGCGCTGGTCGGCGGCGTCCTCGCCCGCCGCTGGGGCCTGCCGAAGGCGGTCGCCTCGGTGATCGAGCGCCACCACTCCGACGATCCGACGCCCGAGGCCGCCTTCGTCCGGCTCGCCGACATGCTCGCCCACTACGCGCAGGGCCAGGCGATCTCGCCGAGCGAGCTGCTGAAGACCGCGCGGCTGATCGGGCTCGGCCCGGCCGAGCTGCGCAGCGTGATGTTCGACCTGCCCTACCCGGCGACCGGCCGGCCGCGCAACGTCGATCCGTGCCCGCTGTCCAGCCGCGAGGTCGAGGTGCTCAGGCGCCTCGCCGAGGGCAAGGTCTACAAGCAGATCGCGCTCGAGCTCAACCTGTCGACCTCGACCGTGCGAACCCACCTCCACAACATCTACGGCAAGCTCGGCGCGGTCGACCGCGCCCAGGCCGTGCTGGTCGCCACCGAGCGCGGCTGGCTGTAGAGCCCATCTCGCCGATACCCACCGACGGAGAGGGGCGCCTCGCGGCGCCCCTCTCCGCGTCGGCGGACGCGGTCGGCGACTAGCGCGGGTCGGCGGGGATGCCGGGCCGCTCGTCGGCCGCGATCGTCGCCGAGCGCTTCTCGGACGGCGCGCGGCGGCCGAAGCGCTCGTCGCGGGCGGCGGAGGGCGTCGCGTCCTCGGCGCGGCCGCTGAGCAGCGCCGCGATGCCTCCGAGGATGCCGACGCCGAGGGCGCCGATCGCCCACCAGGTGCCGCTGATGGTCCAGTCGATCGCGTTGTCGACCGACCAGCCGCCGGGGCCCGTGCCGGCGAGGGCGAAGGCGACGGCCATCAGGATGGCGTTGTACTCGAAGCCGCCGTCGCTCACCCACGGGCCCTTGCTGCCGTGCACGGTCGCGATCGCGACGAACATCACCGCGATGATCGCCGCGGAGGCGACGGGCATCGCCAGGCCGAGGACGAGCAGCACGCCGCCGCCGAGCTCGGCCCAGCCGGCCGCCGTGGCGTGCCGGCGCCCGGGCCGCATGCCGAGCGACTCGAAGAACTGGCCGGTCCCGGCGATTCCGTGGCCACCGAAGGAGCCGAACAGCTTCTGTGCGCCGTGACCGGCGAAGAACAGCCCTACGACGATGCGCAGGACGAAGAGTGCGAGGTCCATGAGTGCTTGCCTTTCGAAATAGGTTGCTTGGGCAACTACCCGGGTGCCCGCCCGCGTATGCGTGCCGGGCCCGCCGGCTGCCATACAGTTGGTCCGCCGGGATGATCTCGATCACCACCAAGAGCCCCTACGCGCTCAAGGCCCTGACCGAGCTGGGCCGCAGCGCGGGCACGGCCCCGGTCCCGATCGGCGAGCTGGCGCGCCGCCGCGACATCCCGGTCCAGTTCCTCGAGCAGCTCTTCGCCACGCTGCGCCGCGCCGGCATCCTCGCCAGCCAGCGGGGGGTCAAGGGCGGCTACCTCTTCGCCCGCGAGCCCTCCGAGGTCAGCGCCCTCGAGGTCGTGGAGCTCCTCGACGGGCCGCTGGGGCGCGACGCAGAGGGCATCCTCGCCGAGGCCGCCGCGGCGGCCCGCGCGATCCTCGAGCGCACCACCATCGCCGACCTGATCGACCGCGAGTCGCGGGAGGCGGGCGCGGCGATGTACTACATCTAGGTCTCGGCCCGAAATCCGAGCAACGGCGGGCGATCGCGCTCGCCGTGTCGAGGCTGTGCCCATGGCGGCCGGCGCGGAGCGTGGCCGCGGAGGCGCTCGTGGCGGCCTACTCGACCGGCTATGCGACCGGCGGCCGGTCGCCGCGGGGGGCCGCTCAGCCCCAGCCCACCGCAGGTTTCGCGGCTCCCTCGGGTCCGACCTCCCGCAATGGAGCCGTCGCTCAACTGGACCGTGCAGGCAGCCCTTACCGGGCCGGGACTCTGCCCGCCTCCGTCGAAGTGGATGGTGGCGAGATCCATCACCAGCGCATTTCCCCACGGCTCGGCTCGCGCGACACCAGTGCGCTTCCGCTAGTCGTCCACAGCGGCAGTCGGCACTGCCAGCGGACCGTCGGAGCGCATACCCTTCTGCAACGCTACCGGCGTGCGAAACAGGAGGTGGCGCCCACGCCGTAGCCAGGATGAAGTCGACCCTCTCGTGGTGAGCGGACTCGTGGAGCTCGCGGCCGGCGCTCTGACAGGCTGGGTGTACACGCTCGTCAAGACCGATCGCGATAGGGCGAGCGCGCTTGGGATCAAGTCAGGCGCACGCGTTCGTCAGTGGCACCTCGACCTGATCGCGCTTGGTGGCCTGACGGCGATGGCGGGGACGGCGGTGCCGGATCTGCCTCGTTGGGTGAGGTGGCCCCTGGGTGTCGGCGCTTGGACCAACGCGATGTCGTTCCTACCGCTCGCGTTGGATCCGACCATCGAGGAGCGGCGGCTGTACCGGGCAGCGGTCGGGGCCTCTTTCGTTACCACGAGCGTTGGTTTCACCGGGCTCGCGGTGACGGCGGCCCGGCGCCGGCGGCGGTAGCTCGTGGACCTTCGCGCCGTGCAGCGGCGGATCGAAGTGAGCGGATCTGTCGTGACCATCAACTACGTCGACACCCACGGCCCAGAAGCGGCGTTGCCCGTTGTGCTGGTTCACGGCCTGGGGGGCCGATGGCAGCACTGGGCTCGGGTGATCCCCACGATCAGCGCCCGACGGCGCGTGCTGGCGCTTGACCTTCCCGGCTTCGGCGGCAGCTCCCCCCTTTCCAAGGGAGCGCTCGATCTGCCGATGCTGGCCGACGTCGTCGCGGCACTCACCCGGGAGCTCTCACTGAAGCGGGTGATCTTCGTCGGTCACTCGTTCGGCGGGCTGCTCGGGGTCCTGTTCGCGACACGCCACCGCGAGCTGACGGAACGGTTGGTCCTGGTAGGTGGGACCGTTCAGAGCTTCCAGCGGACGCTGGCTGGAAGCCTTCGGCCTTGGTTCACCAGGCCGCGGACGGCCCTGGCCAGCGTCGCGGAGCTCGGCTATGCCGCCCTGCCCGTACCTGAATCCCTACGGGGGCCGATCGCTCGCTCGCGTTTCCTGCGCCGGCTCGCGCTGTGGCCGTTCGTGCTCGCGGCGCAACGGTTGAGTGCCGAAGACGCCCGGCTGCTCATCGACGGTGCCGGCTCCCGAGGCGTGGTTCCCACGGCTCGTGCGATTGGCCGCGCCCGCGGCTGGGAGCGCGTCGCGGTGGATGTGCCCGTATCGCTCATCAACGCGGACCGGGACCGCATTGCTCCGCTCGCCGACCTACGGACATACGCGGGCCGCGTCGACAAAGCCCTCGTGGTCAAGGACTCCGGTCACTTGCCCATGATCGAGCGCCCCGAGGCTTTCCTCGCCGCGTTTGGCGACGCCGTCGCATAACGGTTTCCCTCAGACGCGCGGGACTCACGCTGCGTCGCCGGCACAGCACAGACGTCGCGTCTCGCGTTGGCGAGTGAGTGAACGGCCGTCCCTGCCGCGCGTTCCACGCCAAGGAGCGGCGGCAGTGAATGGGGGCGTTTCCCCGATCTTCAGCCGATGCCTGTGGCGACACGATCGGTTTCGGGTTCCCGGGAGGAGCGTCCCGCCCGCGCCCCCGGCGTCTCGCTCTGATCACGGCACGCGTATCTCGAGCACGTGGGCCAGCGTCCTGACTTGCGCGGAAGGCGAGACGACTCCGTGACGCGGCCTGCCGCGTCAGCATGCGCGCGGCGCGCGGTCCACGTGGACCGCGAAAGTCACAGCTTCGTCGCGGGCTGCCACAGCGCTGTGGATCTCGTCCGGAGCGGTAGCGACGTTTGCGTGCGGGCGATTGCTCGGAACCGGCGATGGGCTGCATCGCGACGCACTACGCAACGAGACGCCGCCCACCAGGCCGAGTCGGCCGGCGGCGCGTGCAACGCGGGCGGGTTCGTTCGCCCTTTCCCGGTGCCGAGGCGGACGGCGCCCCTGCTCGGCCAGGCTTTCGCCTTGCGCGGCGAGCAGGACGCCACCGGTGTCGCCGGTCCTGTTCGTCACCCTCATGGCGAGGAGCAGGAGAGACGTCAGGGCTCGCTTGACTCCCGCTAATAGCGACGATCTCCCGTGCTGTTATCACGCGACGGCGTCGCGCTGCTCGGGCGACTGCGACTCTTCGCAGCGGCGTCGTGACGACAATGCAACTGACCAAGATCGCGCCCGAGCTCTGGATAGCTGAGGAACCGCTTCGCTATCTCGGCTTCGAGGTGGGTCGGCGGATGGCGGTCATCCGGCTGGCGGACGGCGGCTTGCTCATTCACTCGCCGGCCCGGCTGAGCGCCGGGTTGCGCGCGGCGCTTGACCGCCTCGGCGACGTGCGCTTCGTCGTTCCCGCCAGCGAGCTCCACGGCCACCTCTACATGGAGCAGTACCGCGCCGCCTACCCGCAGGTCAAGCTGTTCGCCGCGCCGGGCCTCGATCGCAAGCGCAAAGACCTGCGCTTCGCCGGCCTGCTCTCCGACGTCCCCGAACCGGAATGGCGCGCCGATCTCGCTCAGATGACTTTCGAGGGCTGGCGCCGACTGGACGAGATCGAGTTCTTCCACCCCAAGACGCGCACCCTCATCACCGGCGACTTGTGCTTCAACTTCGGGCCGGGCATCACCCGGCTTTTCGCGCAGGGTCGTATCCGCCGGCGCCTTGGGCCCTCGACCGAGTGCCGGTTCCTCGGGCTCTTCCGCGACCGCACGGCTGTGCGCCGCTCGGTCGAACGGATCCTCGAGTGGGACTTCGAGCGAATCCTCCCCGGCCACGGCGAGATCGTGCACACGGGCGGCAGGGCCACCTTCGCGAAGGACTTCGCGCGGCTGCTTCGATGAGCCTGGAGCGTGCCGCCCGAGCTCCGCTTCGATCACGGTGCGTGCATCGCAAGCACCCTCGGAGAGCGGCCCGCTTCGCGCGGTAGCCAGGGCCGTGGTCGGCTTCAGAGCGCGTCGTTTGTGGAGCGCCTGGCTGGTTCGTATGTGGCGATGATCACGCCCGTGCTCGTGGTAGTGCTGTCGGTGAGCCGCAGTGAAGCGTGCATGCCCTCGGGGAACATTCGCTTGCCGGCGCCGAGCACGAGCGGGGCGATCGAGAGCAGGTACTCGTCGATCAGATCGGCGGCCATGAGCGAGCCGATCAGCACGCCGCTACCCATGATCACGAGGTCCGTGCCAGAGCTCTGCTTGAGTTCCGCCACGGCGGCGGGAACGTCGCCGTGCAGCAGCGTCGAGTTGGGCCACTCGAGCCGTGTCTCGGGGTTGCTCGAGGCGACGTACTTGTGAATGTTGGTGAGCGGGTCCTTGAACGGACCCCCCTGGGCGTTCCAGTACGTCAGCAGTTGCTCATAGCTCCACCGTCCGAACAGCCACGCGTGCTTGCCACCCGTCAGGCCGGCCAGTCGCTGACCCCACTTGGCAACCATCTCCTCATCGCCGTATGGGACCGCCCAGCCGCCGTACTCGAAGCCACCTCTCGGGTCCTCGTCCAAGCGGCCGGGGCTTTGCATGACGCCGTCCAGCGACAGCCCGTTCATCACGATTACCTTTGCCAACTTCCATCCTCCTTTCTGCAAGCGGTCTCGGTCGCCTAGGGCCGACCGGCCCGGGGCGCGAGTGCCGGAGTCATCAGCACCTGCGTGTCGCGCCCCTGGAGCATCTGGTCATAGCCGCCCCATTCGTTGGCGACCATCGGGTCGCTTTCCTCCCCGGGCGCGCATCCCGCTAGCGCTCGCCACGCGCCCTCCTTCGCGCGGTCAGGAGGTCGCTCGCAGGTGCCTCGGCGGGGGTCCTACTCGTCACGCATGGGGCGCCGGTAGCACTCGTAGATCACGCGCGAGCCGAACGTCCTGGTCTCGATCAGCTCCAGCGGGACGTCTTCGGTGACCGGCGGCAGGAACGGCGTGCCGCCGCCGACGATGACCGGATGGCGGAACATGCGCAGCTCGTCGACCAGTCCGAGCTCGATCGCCTGCGCGGCCAGGCCGGCGCCGCCGATCTCGATGTCCTTGTCGGTCGCGTCGATCGCCGCAGCCACCTCCTCGGCCAGCGATGTCCCGGCCATCCGGGCATTGCCCTGGACGCTGTCGAGCGTGCGACTGAAGACGACCTTTGGGATCGCGCACCAGACGTCGGCGAACGCAGCCCCGAGCTCGTCGTCGCGCAGCGACGGATCGGTGTCCCACACGAGCATCGTCTCGTAGAGCCCGCGGCCGCACAGCACAGCGCCGAGCTCGCTGACACGCGCGGTGTGGAAGCGAAACAGCTCGTCGTCGGGGGCCGACCACGCGAACGCGCCCTCGCGGTCGTTGATGAAGCCGTCCACCGAGACACCCATCGAGTAGATCAGCATCGTTCAAGCTCGTCGCGTCTCAGCGACGGACAAGGGTGTGATCACACCTCCGCCCACCAGTCCCGCCGGCCTTGAACGTCGTCGCGCGGAGCCGCGCCAAGATTGGGCGCGCCGATGACGAGGATTTCGAGGCCGTCCGACCCAGCCTCGTAGCCTCGCCACATACCGGGCGGGACGCGCTGGTAGGTCAGCCCGGACTCCTGGAGCTCGAGCGCCCCGGTGGCCGCGCGGAACTCCAGCTCGGGCGCGCCGTCGAACACCGAGCCGATGTCCTCCACGTCCTCCTTGAGGTTCCTGAGCGTGAACGGCACTGCGCAATCCTACGGGCCCCCCGATGCGCAGGTACACGGTCGCGTCGAGGTCCTTCAGCCAGCGCCCGAGCGCCTCAGCCTGGGTGCCGGGCGCGGTATGCGTCACGAGCTCGCCCACGACCCGGCACCTCAGACGTGCGGCAGCGCACTGGTAACCCACGAGATGCTCGCCTTGGGCTCGGGCCGCCGCCCGGCGTGTCAGGTCTGGGCCGACGCGATGATCTCGCCAACGCTGCGTTCGGTGTCGCGAGCCAGCAGCGGCACGATGTTCTCACGCATCCAGGGTCCCCCGACCTCGCGTGCGACCCGCTCGGCGACTCCGGGTCCCTCGAACACGAGGATGAGGACGAGGTGCCGGTCGTCGACCTTCGCAACATGCGCGGCGAGCCCACCGGCATCCACGACGCGTTGCATGGCTTCCTGCGTCTTCTGCGCGATCGCCTCCGGAAGCGGCTCGCGTAGGTGCAGGTGGTTCACGACGACGTGCACCCAGCCGACCCTATACGGCTCGCTCCGGTTGGCGCGAGACGAGCGTGCCCACCGCGGCCCTGGCCACGCTGTGCAAGGTGGAGCAGCGCCCGCCGCGTCAGCGTCGCCGGCGGCTGGCCGAGCCCGCCGGCGCCAAGCCGGTCGAGCACGCGCCGCCGGCTCCGTTCGCCCTTTCGATGAACTGCTCATCGAAACGACGAACGCCTCCAGGACGGGGCCCGTGGTTTCCCGCAGCGCGCCCGAGGCGGGCACTCCGAGCTGCTCGCGGAGGTCGTGCACGAACCGGATTCGCGATGTCGGAACGCCGGTGACCAGATGGCACTCGAGTGCCGAGATCGGCCTGCGAGAACACGGATCACGACGAGATCCGCGATCTGCCGCGACGTGCCGCCACTCCTCACGGCGCCGCCCGCGAAGATGCGCCCATGGCCCTCGGGATCGCGATCGCGGCCGCGCTGGCGTTCTCGCTGACGAACGGCTTCCACGATGCCGCCAACGCGATCGCGACCCTGGTCGCCACGCGGGGCGCCAGGCCGGCACAGGCCGTCGCGCTGTCCGCGGCGTTCAACGTCCTGGGCGCCGTGGTCGTGGGCACGGCCGTGGCGAGCACGATCGCCGGGATCGTCGCCGTCGCGCCTTCGTCGTCGGTTGCGGTGATCGGCTCCGGCGCGCTCGGGGCGGTCGCGTGGAACCTGCTGACGTGGTGGCGCGGGCTGCCCTCGAGCTCGGGGCACGGGCTCGTCGGCGGCCTGGTCGGCGCGGCGCTCGCCGACGGCGGATCCGGTGCCGTGCACTGGGGCGGGATGGCGGGCCTGCACCCCCGCGGCGTGCTCGGCGTGCTGATCGCGCTGGCGGTCTCGCCCGTGATCGGGCTCGCGCTCGGGATCGGGGCCGTGCGTGCCGAGCGGCGCGCGCTGCGCCGGGCCACGCGGCGCGTCGCCGGGCCTGTGCGCGGCGGGCAGTGGGTCGCGTCCGCTGCGCTCTCGTTCAGCCACGGCGCCAACGACGGGCAGAAGGCGATGGGGGTGATCGCCGCCCTGCTGGTCGCGACCGGCCATTTGGGGTCGTTCGCCGTGCCGCTGTGGGTCAAGCTCGCCTGCGCGCTGACGCTCACCGCCGGCACGTCGATGGGCGGCTGGCGGATCGTGCGCACGATCGGCCGGCGCATCGTCCGGCTCAGCGCCGCCGACGCGTTCGCCAGCCAGACGGCGTCGACGGCGGTGATCCTCGCCGCTTCCTCCCTCGGCGGCCCCGTCTCGACCACCCACGTCGTCGCCTCCTCGGTCGTCGGCGTCGGCGGGGGCCACCGGCGCTGGCGCCACGTGCGCTGGGCGGTGGTGCGCTCGATGACGTTCGCGTGGGTCGCCACGCTGCCCGCCACCGCGGCGCTGGGAGCGGTTACGCTCGCCGCCTGGACCGCGATCGATTGACACCGCGACGGTGGTTCTTGCCCGAGGCGACCGACGTGATCGGGCTGCTCCGCGCGCAGACGGCCGTGACCGTGGAGGCGATCGAGGCGGTCCACGCATGGGCGGCCGGGGACGACGCCGCGGCCGACCGCGTCCGGCGGCTCGAGCACGAGGCGGACACCCGCAAGCACGAGCTGCGCGACGCGCTCACGCAGATGTTCGCGCCCCCGCTGGAGCCGGAGGACCTCTTCACGCTCTCGCAGGGCATCGACGTGGTGCTCGAGAGCGCCAAGAACACCGTGCGCGAGGCGCAGCTGATGGGTACGCAGCCCGACCAGGCGATGATCGACATGACCGCCGAGCTGATGGCGGGGGCGGGGCGACTCGCCGAGGCGTTCGCGGCGCTCGGCGACCGCGACAGCGCCGCCACCGCCATGGAGGCCGCCGACCGGGCGATCCACAGCAAGCACCGCGTCGAGCACGTCTACCGCCGCGCGATGTCGGCGCTCGTCGACCTCGAGGACATCGGCGAGGTCACCGCACGGCGTGAGCTCTACCGCCGCCTCGTCCGAACCGGCGACCACCTCGTCGCCGTCGCCGAGCGCGTCTGGTACGCCGTGCTCAAGCAGAGCTGAGCGGGCGGGGCGACCGGGCCGCCGGCCTCAGCTGCGCGGCGGCCCGGGCTCGGCCGGCCCGGCTCCGCTGTCGAGGAGCAGCAGCGCGCCCGTGCCCGGGATCGGGGATTCCCCGCGGCCGGCACGAAGGAGATGGGATCGATGCGCAGCCGGCGGCCCGGCTGCGATCCCGCCTGCAGGAGGTGATCGCGGTGCTCCGCGTCGTCGTCGGACTCCTGCTCGGCCGTGGCCCTTCGTGCCCCGCGCTCGTCCACGGGGCGCTCGCCGCCCTCTGGGAGGCTCGGGGTGACGCGCGGGCGGCCGCGCGCGATGCGGGCGATCGTCTCCTCGTCGCGGTGCCCGGCGGCCACCGGGACCGACGGCGTACCGTGCCTGCCGTGACCGACGCGACCCGCACCGGCTCCGCCGAGCCCGAGCCCGGCCCCGGCCGCGCGCCCGCACGCGCGCCGGCGCGCGGCGAGATCCTGCGGGTCGAGGGCCTGCGCAAGCGCTACGCGCCGCAGGCGCCCGAGGCGCTGGCCGGGATCGACTTCGCGGTGCGCGAGGGCGAGCTGTTCGGCCTGCTCGGCCCCAACGGCGCCGGCAAGACGACCACGATCGGCGTCGTCACCACGCGGGTGCGCCCCAGCGGCGGGCGGGTGCGCGTCGACGGGATCGACGTGCGCGAGGACCCGGTCTCCGTCAAGCGCCGGATCGCCGTCGTGCCGCAGATGTCGAACCTCGATCGCACCCTGACGGCGATCGAGAACCTGACGTTCCACGCCGCCTACTTCGGCGCCGGCCGGCGCGAGCGCCGCGATCGCGCGCGGGAGATGCTCGCGCGTCTCGGGCTGGAGGGCCGCGAGAACGACAAGGTCAACAACTACTCGGGCGGCATGGCCCAGCGGCTGATGATCGCCCGGGCGCTGATGCACGAGCCGCGCCTGCTGATCCTCGACGAGCCCACCACCGGCCTCGACCCGCAGTCCCGCCTGTTCCTGTGGGACACGCTGCTCGAGCTGCGCCGCGCCGGCGTCACGCTGATCCTCACCACGCACGACATGGCCGAGGCCGACCGCCTCTGCGACCGCATCGCGATCATCGACCACGGCAGGATCATCGCGCTCGACACGCCGCTCGGCTTGCGTCGCCTGCTGCCCTCCGACGCCGGGATCGAGCTGCTGCTCGAGGGCGCGCGGGACCCGACCGAGGCGTTCGCCGCGCAGGACGGCGGCCGGCGCCTCGAGGCCCGCCAGGCCTCCGAGGAGCGCTGGCGCCTGCGCCTCTACGGCGAGGACGACGGCCTCGCCGAGCGCGCTCTGTCGATGGCCCGGTCGGCCGACCGGCAGGTCGTCGAGCTGCGTCGCATCGAGGGCACGCTCGAGGACGTCTTCGTCCACCTGACCGGGAGGGAGCTGCGGTGAGCGCGCAGGCGCCGCGCACGGCCGTGCCGCCACTGGCCGAGACGCTCGCGCGTGCGACCTCCACGCGTGCGTTCCTGGCGCTCTGCGGGCGCGACCTCTGGGTCACCGTGCGCCACGAGCCGATCGGCTTCCTCAGCCAGGCGCTGCTCCAGCCGATCTTCTTCCTGTTCGTCTTCGGCCGCGTGCTGCCAGAGATCGGCGCCGCCCGCGGTACCTACGGGACGGCGCTGCTGCCCGGGATCATGGCGCTCACGCTCGTGCTCACCGCGTTGCAGAACACCGCGCTGCCGCTGGTGATCGAGTTCTCGTTCACCAAGGAGATCGAGGACCGGCTGCTCGCGCCGCTGCCGGTCTGGGCGGTGGCCGCGCAGAAGGCGCTGATCGCCGCCGTGCGGGGGATCGTCGCAGCGCTGCTGATCCTGCCGCTGGGCAGCCTGATCCTCCCGGGCGGGGTGCACCTCGCCCACGCGAGCTGGGGCCCGCTGATCGCGATCCTCGTCCTCGGCGGGCTGACTGCCGCGGCCATGGGCCTCGTGCTCGGGACCGCCGTGCCGCCCAACCGCATCAGCGTCATGTTCGCGATCGTCCTGACGCCGCTGATCTTCACCGGCTGCACGTTCTACCCGTGGGCCGGGCTGGAGAGCCTGCGCTGGTTCCAGGTCGTGACGCTGGTCAACCCGCTGACCTACGTCAGCGAGGGGATGCGCGGCGCGCTGACCACCCTGCCGCACCTGGGCGCGGGATGGGTGACGCTCGGCATCGCCGCGTCGTTCGCGGCGTTCAGCCTGCTCGGAGCGCTCGGCTTCGTGCGGCGCGCCGTCGAGTAGCGCGCCCGAGGGTCCCCCGGCGCCGCGAACGGGCGGTGGGCGCCTCCGGGAACCACGCCCTGCCGCACTCCAGGCAGCCCATCATCGGGCCGTAGCGCGTGTCCGCGATCATCCGGATCTGCTGCGGGTCGCTGTGCTGGCACATGATGGTCGAAGGGCTTCTGCGGCGCCTGCGCTTCTCCTCTCCCCAGTGGTCGGCAGCCGCCGCGCGATCTTCAGGCGCGCGCCGACGAGCGGGCTGCGGAGCGAGCCCGACCGCCACTAGCGGCCGGCGCGGGCTGCGGAGCTGCGCGGCCGGCGTGGCCGGCTCGTGCCGGCCGGCCGCGAGCGCGCGACGCGCGGCCGGCGCGGCCGGAACGCGTCGAGCGCCACCGTGGCGCGCCGGTGACCCTCGCGGATGAGCTCGGGCCAGCGGCTGCGGTCGATGAACAGGTCGTAGAAGGCGGGACCGCGCAGCAGACGGTGGTCGGCGGCGTCGATGACCGTCAGCCGCTCGCCGAGGTCGCGGCGCATGCGCCGGGCGAGCTCGAGGTGGAAGCCCTGCTCGGCCTGGCGGCTGGCCTTGAGGATGCCCATCGGGGTGTCCTGCCAGCCCGTGATGTCCTCGCCCTCGAGTTGCGGCGGGAGCATGAAGTTGACCGCGAAGACGTGGTCGAAGCCGCCGTCCTCGACGATCGGCACCGAGGGCAGCAGGTCGATGATCCCGCCGTCGACGTAGAGGTGCCCGCCGACCTCGACGGACTCGATGAAGACCGGCAGCGCGATCGCGATGCGGACGAGCCGCCCGATCGACAGGTCGGGCGTGGACGTCGTGCCGAAGTAGTCGACGGCGCCGCGGTCCATGTCGTAGACGATCGAGGCCAGCGGGATCTCGAGCTCGCCGGCGGTCAGCCCGCCGAAGCGCTCGTCGAACGTGCGCTGGACCGCCTCGCCCTTGGCAAGCCCGGTGAAGCCCCGCAGCGCCGCCAGCGCGTAGCGGGGGACCTTGTGCCACTGGATGTCGAGGTAGTCCTCGAGGTGCCAGGAGAGCGAGAACGCGGCCATCTCGTCGGCGCTCAGCCCCGCCGCCCACATCGAGCTCCAGATCGTGCCGCCCGAGCAGGCGGTGATGAGCGCCGGCTCGATGCCGGCCTCCTCGAACGCGCGGCGAACCCCGATCAGCGAGACGCACGCGCCGGCGCCGCCGCCGGCGATCACGGCGACGCGGCGGCCCCCCAGGTCCGTCGCCGGGCGGCGCCGGAGCGGCGGCAGGGCGGCGGCGCCGGAGACGGGCGCACGGTCGACGAGCGGCAGCGGGAACAGGGCCCGGCGGGCGCGCAGCAGGAACGAGGGGTCGACCGTCGCCCGGACGAGCTCGCTGCGCTCCCGGACCCAGCCGAAGCCCAGCAGGAGGTTGTAGAGGTCGAGGTCCGCGCGCCCGGGCATGTGGGAAGTCTCGCCGCGGCGGTCGGATCCGGCGTCCGGGGAAAGCGGCGGAGCGGCTGCGGGAAACCCCCGCAGATCGCGCCGCCCGGTAGGTTCACCGCGCGATGGCCGATCGGCGCGACCTCGAGTTCACCTACTCCCTGATAGACCGGATCTTCCGGCTCAGCCTCGGCGAGCTCGCCGACTTCAGCGGGGCGAAGTTCGACGGTGACTTCACGCTGAGCCTCGAGCAGGCGCAGCGGCGCAAGCACGAGTACGTGGCGGAGTCGATCGGCATCGGCCCCGGCCGGCGCGTGCTCGACCTCGGCTGCGGCTGGGGCCCGCTGCTGGCCTCCGCCCGCGAGCGGGGCGCGGAGGGCGTCGGCGTCACGCTGTCCTCCGCGCAGGCGACCGCCTGCCGGCGCCACGGGCTCGACGTGCGCCTCCACGACGCCCGCACCGTCGACCGCGCCACGTTCGGTGCGTTCGACGCGGTCGCCAGCCTCGGTGCGTTCGAGCACTTCTGCTCGCCGGAGGACTACGAGGCGGGCCGCCAGGACGCGATCTACCGCGACCTCTTCGCGCGGATCGCGGGCATGCTCCCGCCCGGAGGGCGGCTCTACCTCCAGACGATGGTGTTCGGGCGCAACATGATCCCGATGGAGCAGATCGGGATCGACGCCCCGCGCGACTCCGACGGCTGGTACCTCGCGCTGATGGGACGCCAGTTCCCGGGCTCGTGGCTGCCGTTCGGCTCCGAGCAGGTGACCCGCGCGGCGGAGCCGCACCTGCGGCTGGTCGAGGCCACCAGTGGGCGGCTCGACTACATCGAGACGATCCGGCGCTGGCGCGCGCGCTTCGCCGAGCCGAGCCTGCGCAAGACGCTGCTCAAGCTGCGACTCGTCCCGCGCTGGCTGACCAGCGCCGACTTCCGGCTGGCCTTCACCTCCGGGGTGAGCGCCAACGGCGTGTGCTTCGAACGCGAGCTGCTCGACCACTTCCGGCTCGTCTTCGAGAAGCCGGCTTCCTAGACTCGGGCGCGTGTCGCTGCATCGCGCCATCGATGGGGCCGAGCCCAGCCGCGACACCCGCGCCGAGCGCCTCGGCGGACGGCGCCACGAGCACCGCGTCGTTCGCGACGGCCGGCTGGCGCTGGGGTCGCTCGCGTGCCCGCGCTGCGACGCCCCGGTGTCGCCCGGCCCGCGCGCGCTGTCGCCCTCCGACGCGATCGGCTGTCCCTACTGCGGCCATGGCGCCGCGGTGCGCGAGTTCCTCTCGCTCGGCTCGTCGCGCCCCGCGATCGTCGAGGTCCGCGTCGTCGGCGCCTGAGCGCCCGCTCAGCGCGACAGGCCCTCCTCGTGGCGGACCAGGCCGTCGTCGGGGATCGGCTCCCAGGGAGCCGCGTAGGCGACGAACGTGCGCCACGAGGGCCGCACGCCCGGATCGCCGTCGAACGCGCCGAGGCGGACGCTCATCTGCGTGGGGTCGTCCGGGTTGCGGCTGAACAGGTGCGCGCCGCAGGTGGCGCAGAAGCACTTCTCGAAGCCGCCGTCCGGGTGGCGCCAGGCGCGGAGGAGGTCGTCGCCGCGCAGCAGCCGGAACGTGCGCCGATCGATGCGCACCTGCGCCGACGCGGCCGTTCCGGTGCGCCGCTGGCAGCGCGTGCAGTGGCAGTAGCCCGCCGTGGCGCCGGGCTCGGTGAGCTCGAAGCGGATGCCTCCGCACAGGCATCCGCCGGTCAGGCAGGGGTCGGACATGGGGCCAGTATCGACGAGCACGGCCGCCGCGGCGCCGGGCGCGGGCCGAGGCGCGTGTCCGTGCACGGACACGTACCATCTCGTGCCGTGGGAACGCAGCCGGGGCAGACGGACGCGATCGCGGGCTGGCCCGAACAGGAGCTCCTCGAGGTCTTCTTCGGGCACGCCCCGATCGGGCTCGGGCTGATCGACGACGAGCTGCGCTACGTGCGCGTGAACGCCAGGCTGGCGGCGATCAACGGCAGCGCGGCCGCCGACCACCTCGGGCGCACCGTTCGCGAGGTGCTCCCGGACGCGGCCGACATGATCGAGCCGCTGCTGCACCGGGCGCTCGGCGGCGAGCCCGTCCTCGAGCTCTCGGTCGACGGGCCACCGGACGAGCGGGGCGACGTCCGGCGGTTCCGCGTCAGCTACGTGCCGTTGCGGCGCGGGGCCCAGGGGCCGGTCGCCGGCGTTGCCGCGCTCGTGGCCGAGGTGACCGACCGCCATGCGGTCGAGTCCGAGCTGCGCCTTGCGCAGGGCCGCCTCCAGCTCGCGCTCGAGGGCACCCACACCGGCACCTTCGAATGGGACGTGGCGTCCGACCACGTGCGCTGGTCGGAGAACCTCGGGCCGCTGTGGGGCGAACGGCGCGGATGGCAGCCCGTGACCTACGACGGCTGGCTGGCGACGGTCCATCCCGACGACCGCGCCGCGATGGCGGCCGCGGTGGCGCGCTCCGTCGAGACGGGGGAGGGCTACCACCGCGAGTTCCGCCGCCTGCGGCCCGACGGCACGATCCTGTGGGCGGAGACCAAGACCCACGTCGTCTGCGACGAGGCGGGGAGGCCGGTGACCCTCGTCGGGCTCGTCTACGACATCTCCGAGCGCCATCGCCGCGAGCGCGCCAACCGCTTCCTCGCCGACGCGAGCCTCGAGCTGGCGCGGTCGCTTGATCCCGGGGCGACGCTCCAGCGCGTCGCCGACCTGGCTGTTCCCGAGTTGGGCGACTGGTGCTCGGTCCTGCTCGACGGCCCCGACCGCCTGCGCACGATCGCGGTGGCCCACAGCGATCCCGCGAAAGTCGCGCTCGCCGAGGAGCTCGGGCGGCGCTACCCGGCCGATCCCGCGGCCCCGACGGGCGCGCCGGCGGTGCTGCGCTCGGGGCGTCCCGAGATCTACCCCGTGATCCCGCAGGAGATGCTCGACCGCTCGGCCAGCGACGCCGAGCACCTCGAGCTGCTGCAGCGACTGGACCTGCGCTCGGCGATCGTCGTGCCGATGACCGCGCGGGGGCGGACCGTGGGCGCGATGACCTTCGTGTTCGCCGAGTCCGGGCGCGAGTACGGGACGTGGGAGCTCGAGCTTGCCGAGGAGCTCGGCCGCCGCGCCGGCCTCGCCGTCGACAACGGCCGCCTGCACCAGCGCGCGCGGGCCGCCGCCGAGCAGCTCCAGCGCAGCCTGCTCCCCGAGCTGCCCGACGTCCCCGGATGGTCGATCGCCGCCGCCTACCGCCCCGGCGAGGACGGCACCCAGGTCGGCGGCGACTGGTACGACGTGTTCGGCCTGCCCGACGGGCGCTGCGCGATCGTGGTCGGCGACGTCGTCGGCCGCGGGCTGGACGCGGCCGCCACCATGGGGCAGCTGCGGTCGTGGCTGCGCGCGCACGCCGTGCGCTGCGAGGACCCGGCCGACGTCCTCGCCGAGCTCGACGCGACGATCGAGGCGATCGGGGGCGTGTCGTTCGCGACGTGCGCCGTCGCCCTGCTCGATCCGGCCACCGGGGCCGGTGCGGTCGCCAGCGCCGGGCACGTCCCTCCGCTGCTGCTGGCCGCCGGCAGCCCGATGTTCGCCGACGCCCAGGCGGGCGCCCCGCTGGGGGCGGGCGGTCCCGCGCGCGAGAGCGCGCCGCTGGCGCTGGAGCCCGGGGACACGATCGTGCTCTACACCGACGGCCTCGTCGAGCGGCGCGACGTGCCGCTCGAGGCCAGGCTCGAGATGCTGCGATCGGCCCTGGCGGCGCCCGCAGGGCACGCCGACGAGCTGGTGGGCCGGGCGCTCGACGAGATGCTCGAGCACTCCGAGCACCCTGACGACGCGGTGGTGCTCGTCGTTCGCCGGGTGCGGTGATGTCAGCCCGCGCCCGGCGCCGCGTCCTCGAGCGCGGCGAGCATCCGCAGGACCGGCCAGGAGCCCTCGATCCCGGCCTGCGCGACCAGCTCGGCGGCGGTGGCGGAGAGCACGTCGTGCACGCGCTGGGCGCACTCGGCGCTGAGGTCGGCCTCGACGCGGATGCGCGGCTGGGCGTCGCCGTCGATGGCGAGCGCCATGCGTCGCAGCTCGTCGGGCGGGAGGTCGGCGGCCATGCCCTGCATCCTCGCGCACCCCGCCGGCCGACGCGTGCGGGCCTCCGCCTGCTGAGATAGGCGCCCGGAGATGCCGCACGTTCCCTCCAACATCGCCGAGCACGTCGGCCGCACGCCGATGGTGGAGCTGACACGCCTCGCGCCGGAGGGCGTGCGGCTGTTCGGCAAGCTCGAGTCGTTCAACCCCGGCGGCAGCGTCAAGGACCGGATCGGCGTCGCGATGATCGAGGCCGCCGAGCGCGAGGGCCGGATCGAGCCGGGCCGCACGACGATCGTCGAGGCGACCAGCGGCAACACCGGGATCGCGCTCGCGTTCGTCTGCGCCGCGAAGGGCTACGAGCTGGTGCTGTTCCTGCCCCAGGGGATGAGCCGCGAGCGCGAGGGCCTGCTGCGCCTCTACGGCGCGCGCGTGGAGATCACCGAGTCGCTGGGCGGGATGAACGAGGCGGTCGAGGCCGCCCGCGAGCGCGCCCGCGGCGACGACGCCTTCCTGCCCGACCAGTTCTCCAACCCGGCGAACCCGGAGGCCCACCGGCGCAGCACCGCCCCCGAGCTGCTCGAGGCGCTCGACGGCGACATCGACGTGCTCGTCGCCGGTGTGGGCACGGGCGGCACGATCACCGGCGTGGGGGAGGTCCTCAAGGAGCGCGATCCCGGCACGCTCGTGGTCGCGGTCGAGCCGGCGGCCTCGGCCGTGCTCTCGGGCCGGCCGCCCGGGCCGCACAGGATCCAGGGCATCGGCGCCGGCTTCGTGCCCGCCGTGCTCAATCGCGAGGTCGTCGACGAGGTGCTGCCGATCGGCGACGAGAGGGCGATCGAGACCGCCCGCCTGGCCGCGTCGCGCGAGGGGGTGCTGTGCGGGATCTCCTGCGGCGCCGCGCTGGCCGCGGCGCTCGAGGTCGCGGCGCGCCCGGAGTCGCAGGGCAAGCGGATCGCGGTGATCCTGCCCGACTCGGGCGAGCGCTACGTCTCGACGCCGTTCTTCGCACCGCCCGCCTGAGGCGGGGCGTCCTCGAGGCACCACGCCTCGAGCTCCGGCCACGGGTTGCAGCCCGCCCCGGGGTTGAGGCGCCCGCCGCCGGCGACGACGCCGACGGGCAGGCACGGCGGCCCCGCGAACGAGGCGGCGCAGGAGCCACGGCTGCCAGTGGCCGGGGCCGGACCCCTGCCACCCGTGCAAGCCGTGCGCCACGCGGGGCTACTGTATGGCGATGCTCGGCCTCGGCACCGTGGCCCGCGTGGCGAAGGAGTTGCGCCGCGACGTGGCCGCCGTCCACGAGCGCGACCCGGCCGCACGCGGGTGTCACGAGCGCCGAGATCCTCGCCCTCTGGCCCGGCGTGCACGCGCTGCTCTCCCACCGGGTCGCCCACGCGCTGCACGCCGCCGGGGTCCCGTTCGCCCCGCGCGCGATCGCCGCTGCCGCCCGCGCCGTGACCGGCATCGAGATCCATCCGGCGGCCCGGATCGGCGACGGCTTCTTCATCGACCACGGGCTCGGCGTCGTCATCGGCGAGACGGCCGAGATCGGCGACGACGTGACCCTCTACCAGGGCGTCACGCTGGGGGGCACCGGGTTCGCGACCGGCAAGCGCCACCCGACGGTCGAGGACAACGTCACGGTCGGCTCGGGCGCCAAGCTGCTGGGGCCGATCACCATCGGCCACGGGGCGAAGATCGGCGCCAACAGCGTCGTGATCCACGACGTGCCAGCCAACTCGACGGTCGTGGGCAACCCGGGCCATCCCGTGCGCGTGGAGGGCCGGCGCCCTGAGGGCCCCGACGCCGACTGGGTCCACCTGCCCGACCCGCTCGCCGACGCGATCAAGGGCCTGGCGAGCCGCATCGGGGCGCTCGAGCAGGCGGCTGCCGGGCTTTCGGGCGTGGAGCCCGGCGAGCCGCGTGGGGACGTCCGGCCGCTGCGCCCGGTGCGCGGCCCCAACCCCGCCGGCGGCTGAGCCGGGGCCGGAGTGCCGGCTCAGTAGAAGACGGTGCGGGTGCGGTGGCGGGGGCGTGCCTTGTACTCCGGGCCCTGCCCGCGGTTCCACAGCCACACGTCGAGCAGCCGTGGCGCGAGCCCGAGGCGGCGGGAGAGCAGCTCGCAGGCGTGGACCGCGCACGCCCGGATCTCCTGCTCGCGCTCGTCCATCGGCAGCAGGGCGCCGGAGTCGACGTGCGCGGCGAGGTCGGGGTGGTAGCGCAGGACGCCGTCGCAGCGCAGCACGTGCGGGACGAGGTTGTCGGCGAAGATCGTCAGCCGGTCGAGGTCGGCGAGGTCGGCCACGCCGGCGAGCGCGAGGTCGCTGGCGGCGATCTGCGCGCGCTTGTAGAAGCCGTGGTCGGCGAACATCGTCATGCCCGTGGCGAGCGCGCCGGCCAGCCGCTCGGCCGACCCGCCGGCGGCCTCGACGACCGCGAGCGCGGGCCGTTCGCCGAGAAAGCGCCCGAGCTGGCGCAGCGCCTGGGCGTACAGCGACATCAGCTCCAGGTCGGAGCGCTGGCCGAGGATCGCGGCGATGCGCTCGGTCGTCATCGCGCGCAGCTCGGCGCCCGCCGGAGGGCCGGCGGCGCGGTAGTGGTCGGCCAGCGCCCAGGCGACGGTGTAGTAGCCGCTGCAGCGCCGGGCGCTTGGCCAGCAGCGGGAACCAGCCCGAGCCGAAGTTGATCGCGTCGAGGCACAGCAGGTAGTGGGCGACCTCCTCGCGGCCGCCCTCGAGATAGTGGCGCTCGGGGTCGAGCGGCGGCGGCTCGGGAGGCGGCCCCTCGAGGTCGTAGGCATCCAGGCGCCGCTGCTCGATCGTGACCCAGCGCCCGCCGCTTGCGACGGCGGCGCAGTGCTCGCGGACGTCGTCGCAGAGTCCCATGGCCTCCGGCCGGGATCGTATCCTCGTCCGGGTGCCCGAAGCCCTCGTCGCCGACCTCCTCGCGGGGCTCAACCCGCCCCAGCGCGAGGCCGTCACGCACCCCGAGGGCCCGCTGCTGGTGCTCGCCGGCGCCGGCTCGGGCAAGACGCGCGTCCTGACCCACCGGATCGCCTGGCTGGTCCACACCGACCGCGCCCGGCCGGGCGAGATCCTCGCGATCACGTTCACCAACAAGGCCGCCCAGGAGATGCGCGAGCGCGTCGAGCTGCTGCGTCGGCCGCTCGACCCGGTCGATGTGGGTGATGACCTTCCACGCCGCCTGCGCGCGGATCCTGCGCGCCGAGGCTCCGCGGCTCGGCTACACGCGCCAGTTCACGATCTACGACCAGGCCGACGCCCGCCGTCTCGTCAAGCGCTGCCTCGACGACCTCGACGTGGACCCCAAGCGCTTCACGCCCGCGGCGGTCCACTCGCAGATCTCCGCCGCCAAGAACCGGCTGCGCGACGCCGAGGGCTATCGCGAGCTGGTCGGCTCGTACTTCGAGCAGACGGTCGCCGACGTCTACGAGCTCTACGAGCGCGAGCTGCACCGCATGAACGCGATGGACTTCGACGACCTCCTCGTCCGGACCGTCAACGTCCTCGAGCTCTTCCCGGAGGTTCGTGCTCGCTACGCGGCCGCCTTCCGCCACGTGCTGGTCGACGAGTACCAGGACACCAACCATGCCCAGTACCGGCTGCTCCAGCTGATCGCCGGCGAGCATCGCAACCTCATGGTCGTCGGCGACGACGCCCAGGCGGTCTACGGCTTCCGCGGTGCCGACATCACCAACATCCTCGAGTTCGAGGGCACGTTTCCCGACGCCCGCGTCGTCCGGCTCGAGCAGAACTACCGCTCGACGCAGACGATCCTCGACGCCGCCAACGCGGTCATCGCCCACAACCGCGCCCAGAAGCCCAAGCACCTGTGGACCGAGCTGGGGGAGGGCGACCCGATCAAGGTCCGCGAGCTCGACGACGAGCACGCCGAGGCCCGTTTCGTCGTCGGCGAGATCGAGCGCCTCGTCGACGAAGGCGTCTCGCTGGCCGAGATCGCCTGCTTCTACCGGACCAACGCGCAGTCGCGGGTGCTCGAGGACACGCTGGTGCGCCGTGAGATCCCCTACCAGGTGGTCGGTGGGACGAAGTTCTACGAGCGCGCCGAGATCAAGGATGCGATCGCCTACCTGACCGTGCTGGTCAACCCCCAGGACGGGATCTCGTTCACGCGCGTGGCGAACTCACCGCGCCGCGGCATCGGCCAGACCTCGCTCTCGCGCGTGCTGGCCCACGCCGACACGATGGGCATCCCGGTGTGGGAGGCGGCGGCCGAGCCGGCCGCGGTTCCGGGCCTCGGCACGGCGGCGGTGCGCGCGTTCGAGCGCTTCATGGGCACGATGGCCGGGCTCCGTTCCCGGGCTGAGGAGCGCGTCCCGATCGGCGACCTGCTCGAGGCGGTGCTCCACGAGAGCGGCTATCTCGAGGCGCTGGAGGCCGAGCGCACGATCGAGGCCCAGGGGCGGCTGGAGAACCTTCAGGAGCTCGTCGAGGTCGCGCGCGAGTTCGATGCGCGAGCCGAGGCAGCCGACGACACGCTCGATGCGTTCCTCCAGCAGATCGCGCTGGTGGCCGACGCCGACTCGCGCCGCGACGACGAGGGCATGGCGACGCTGATGACCCTGCACAACGCCAAGGGCCTGGAGTACCCCATCGTCTTCGTCATCGGCTGCGAGGAGGGCGTGTTCCCGCACTCGCGAGCGCTCGACGAGGGCGGCCTCGAGGAGGAGCGCCGGCTCTGCTACGTCGGCATCACCCGCGCGATGCGCGACCTCTACCTCACCCACGCGCGGCGCCGCAACGTCTTCGGCTCGGTGGCGCCGGGCCTGCCGAGCCGGTTCCTCTCCGAGCTGCCGACGGAGCTGCTCGACGAGGAGAGTCGCCCCGCGCGCGGCGCCGGCATCGGGCGCGCGTCGAGCTGGGCGTCGGCGGCCACGGCGACCGGCGCGCGCGAACGGGGCGAGCGCGGGGGCGGCGCGCCCGAGGTCCCCGAGCTGCGCCTCGGCGACGACATCGCCCATCCCGCCTTCGGCGAGGGCGTCGTGACCGGCCTCGAGCCCGGCGGCATCGTGGTCGTCCGCTTCGCAGGCGACGGCTCCGAGCGCAAGCTGATGGCCGCATACGCGCCGCTGACCCGTCGCTGAACAGCCGCTTCGCGGGCTTTCGGGGCCGCTCGCGGGCACCTTCGGGCACCGCCGTCCTGCGTTGTCCATCACAGGGGTGGACAACGCAGGAGACCCCGCCGGCGAGCGCGCTAGCGTGCCCGGCCTGATGACGGCGACGATCATCGACGGCAAGGCGGTCGCCGCGCGGGTGCGCGCGGAGCTCGCCGACGAGGTGGAGGCCTTCGCGCGGCGCGCGGGCCGGCCGCCCGGCCTTGCGACGATCCTCGTCGGCGAGGACGCCGCGAGCGCCGTCTACGTCGGTGGCAAGCAGAAGGCCTGCGCCGAGGTCGGCATCCGCGGCTTCGACCACCGGCTCGCCGCCGACGCGTCGCAGGACGAGGTCGCCGGCCTGATCGCCCGCCTGAACGACGATCCGGACGTCAGCGGCATCCTGCTCCAGCTCCCCGTCCCGGGCCAGATGGACGGCACGCACCTCACCGGCCTGATCGACGCGCGCAAGGACGTCGACGGCCTGACGCCGGTCAGTGCCGGCCTGCTCGCCCTGGGCCGCCCCGGATTGCGGCCCTGCACGCCGTCGGGCGTCATGCGGCTGCTGGCCGAGGCCGGCGCGGAGCTCGAGGGGGCCGAGGCGGTCGTGGTCGGCCGCTCGAACCTGTTCGGCAAGCCGATGGCGCAGCTGCTGCTGGAGGCGAACGCGACCGTCACGGTCTGCCACTCGCGCACGCGCGACCTCGCCGGCGTCTGCCGGCGCGCGGACGTGCTGATCGCTGCCGTCGGCCGCGCGGAGATGGTCCGCGGCGACTGGGTCGCGCCCGGCGCGACGGTCATCGACGTCGGGATCAACCGCACCGAGGCCGGCCTGGTCGGCGACGTGGCGTTCGCCGAGGCGGCCGAGGTCGCCAGCGCGATCACGCCGGTGCCCGGGGGCGTGGGCCCGATGACGATCGCGTTCCTGCTGCGCAACACCGTCCAGGCGGCGGCGTCGCAGCTTGCCGGGTAGCGTTGCGGGCGTGCAGCGGCTGCGGATCGGAGACTGGATCACCGGCGGCTCGGCGCTCGCGCTGTTCGGCTTCATGTTCCTGGACTTCTTCGCGCCCGCCGACATCGCCAGGCCTGCCGGCGCGAACTCCGTGATCGTCGTCGGTCTGCCGGGCGGCTTCGAGGGCGGCTCCGGCTGGTCGACGCTCGGCTGGGCCGCGCTGCTGCTCGTCGCGCTCGCGATCGTCGCCGGCCTCGCCGTCCCGCTCGTCGCCGCGACGCGCGAGAGCACGACCGGCCCCGTCGCCACCGCGATCGCCGGCGCGATCGCCGGGCTGGCCGCGGTGGTCGCCCTGCTGGTCCAGGTCGTCTTCCAGCCGGGCCCCGACGAGCTCGTCAGCGTTCAGGCCGGCTGGTGGCTGGGCCTTGCGGCCGCGCTCGGCGTCTGGCTGGGCTCGTTCACCGCGATGGTCGACGAGCGCAGCCCCGGCGCGACCGCGCCACCGGTCGAGGTGCGGCCGCTGCCGCCCGTCGCCTAGCATCGGCGCGCGATGATCGACCGCGAGCAGGTCCTGCACGTCGCGCGCCTCGCGCGCCTGCGGCTCTCCGACGAGGAGGTGGCGACGATGGCCACGGAGCTGTCGGGGATCCTCGAGCACATCGAGCGCATCGGCGAGCTGGACCTCGAGGACGTCGCGCCCACCAGCCACGTCGTGGACGTCGCCAACGCGCTGCGGCCCGACGAGCCGCGCCCCTCCCTGCCCCGCGAGGTCGCCCTCGCCGCCGCACCGGCCGAGCAGGACGGCGGCTTCCTCGTTCCCAGCCCGCAGGCATGACCGGGCTGCTCGAGCTCACGGCCGCGCGGGCGGCCGATCGTGTGCGCGCCGGCGAGGTCTCGTCCGCCGAGCTGTTCGACGCCTACCGCGCCGCCGCCGCCGCCGACGAGCTCAACGCGTTCCTGTGGGTGGCCGACGAGGCGCCCGCGGCCGTCGCCGGCGCCCCGCTGGGGGGCGTGCCGCTGGCGGTCAAGGACCTCTTCTGCACCGAGGGCGTGCCGAGCCAGTCGGGCTCGCGGATCCTCGAGGGCTACCGGCCCCCCTACACGGCGACCGTCGTGCAGCGGCTCGCCGAGGCGGGCGCGCCGCTGCTCGGCAAGACCAACCAGGACGAGTTCGCGATGGGCTCCTCGAACGAGAACTCGGCGTTCGGGCCGGTGCTCAACCCGTGGGACCGTTCCCGCGTGCCGGGGGGCTCGAGCGGCGGCAGCGCCGCCGCGGTCGCCGCCGGGCTGGCGCCGTGGGCGCTCGGGACCGACACCGGCGGCTCGATCCGCCAGCCCGCCGCGCTGTGCGGGATCGTCGGGCTCAAGCCCACCTACGGCACGGTCTCGCGCTACGGGATGATCGCGTTCGCGTCCTCGCTCGACCAGGCCGGCCCGCTGACGCGTGACGTCACCGACTGCGCGCTGCTCTACCGCCACATGACGGGCGCCGCCGACCCCTGCGACTCGACCTCGGTCGGCCATCCCCGCGAGATCGTCCTGCCGACGGCCGAGCGGCTCGACGGCATCCGCCTCGGGGTGCCCGAGGAGCTCACCGGCGAGGGGATCGAGGAGGGCGTGCTGGTCTCGTTCCGCGCGGCGCTCGCTCGCGCCGAGGAGCTCGGTGCGACCGTCGAGGCGTGCCGGCTGCCGCACGCCCCGCACGCGCTCAGCGCCTACTACGTCCTCGCCCCGGCCGAGGCATCCTCGAACCTCGCGCGGTTCGACGGCGTGCGCTACGGGCTGCGCGCCGGCGAGGACGCCGACCTCGTCTCGATGTACACCGCCACGCGCCACGACGGCTTCGGCGCCGAGGTGAAGCGGCGGATCCTGATCGGCACCTACGCGCTGTCGAGCGGCTACTACGACGCCTACTACGGGCGCGCCCAGCGCGTGCGCACGAAGATCGCCGAGGACTTCACCGCCGCCTTCGAGCGCTTCGACTTCATCGTCACGCCGACGAGCCCGGGCGTCGCGTTCGAGCTGGGGGCCAAGACCGCCGACCCGCTGGCGATGTACCTCAACGACTACTGCACGGTGCCCATGTCGCTCGCGGGGATCCCCGCGATCTCGATTCCGTGCGGTCTCAGCGACGGGCTGCCGGTCGGCCTCCAGCTCGCCGGCCCGGCGTTCAGCGAGAACGGCCTGCTCGACGCCGCGCACGCGCTCGAGCTCGCGCTGGGGTTCACACAGCGCGCGCCGGGCCCGGGGGGAGCGGCGCCGGTGGGTGACTTCGAGCCGGTCATCGGGCTGGAGATCCACGTCCAGCTCTCGACGCGGACGAAGATGTTCTGCTCGTGCGGGCTGTCGTTCGGCGAGCCGCCGAACACGCGCACCTGCCCGGTGTGCCTCGGCCTGCCCGGCACGCTGCCGGTCGTCAACGAGCGGGCGATCCACTTCGGGCTGATGATCGGCATGGCGCTGGGCTGCGAGCTGGCGCCGCGCTCGATCTTCCACCGCAAGAACTACTTCTATCCCGACCTGCCCAAGGGCTACCAGATCAGCCAGTACGACGAGCCCCTGTGCCTCGGCGGCAGGCTCGGCGACGTGCGGATCCACCGCGTGCACCTCGAGGAGGACGCCGCCAAGCTCGTCCACGCCGGTGCGAGCGGGCGCATCCACGGCTCGGACGCGTCGGTCGTCGATTTCAACCGCGGCGGCACGCCGCTGGTCGAGATCGTCACCGAGCCCGACGTCCGCTCGGCCGAGCAGGCGCGCGAGTGGCTGCAGCTGCTGCGCGTCACGCTGCGCCAGCTCGGGGTCAGCGACGTCAACATGGAGGAGGGCTCGCTGCGCTGCGACGCCAACGTCTCCATCCGGCCCACCGGCACGACGCAGCTCGGCACGAAGACCGAGCTGAAGAACATGAACTCGTTCCGCTTCCTCGAGCGGGGCGTCAACGCCGAGATCGCCCGCCAGGAGGAGATCCTGCGGGGCGGGGGAGAGGTCGAGCAGGAGACGCTGCACTTCGACCCGCGCACCGAGCGGATCACCTCGCTGCGCTCCAAGGAGGAGGCGCACGACTACCGCTACTTCCCCGAGCCCGACCTCGTGCCGGTGGCGACCACCGCGGAGATGCTCGAGGCGGCGCGCGCCGCGATGCCGGAGCTGCCCGCCGCGAGGGCCGAGCGGCTCGAGGGCATGGGGCTGCCCGAGGAGGCGGCACGGCTGCTGGCGTTCCGCCCCGAGCTCGGCGACCGCTTCGAGGCGGCGCTGGCCGCCGACGGCGGCCTCCCGGCGGCAGCGCTGGCCAACTGGCTGGTCAACGAGGAGCCCGCGGCGCGGGTCGAGCCGGACGCGCTGGCGGCGCTCGTCGCGATGGTCGAGCGCCGCGAGGTCACCCGCGACGCGGGCCGGGCCGTGCTGGGGCGTTTGGCCGAGGCGGGTGGCGATCCGCGCGCGATCGTCGAGGCCGAGGGCCTCGGGGCGATCGGCGGCGGGGACGAGTTGGCGCCGCTGGTCCGGGCTGCGCTCGAGGCTCACCCCGACGTGGCCGAGAAGCTGCGCGGCGGGGACTTCAAGCCGATCGGCGTGATCGTCGGCCACGTCATGCGCGAGACGCGCGGCCGGGCCGACGGCAAGGAGGTCACGCGCCTCGTCCGCGAGCAGCTCGGCCTCTGAGCTGCACGTCCTGGGGGCCCGTGACCGTCGCCCTGAGCTGGAGCTGCTCGACCCGGAGTAGCATCGGCGCATGCCGAGGTTGATCCGCATGGACCAGACCGGCCACACCACGCTCGCGGAGTGGACCGCGGACGACGAAGCCGCTGCGCAGCGCGCCGCCACCGCCTTCCGCGAGCAGCTCGAGGCCGGCTACTACGGAATGGTCTCCAAGGGCGAGGGCCATGCCGAGCAGGTGCGCGAGCTGCCGCTCGACGCCGAGCTCGTGATCATGCGCCTGCCGATCAGCGGGGGGTAGCGACGAGCGTGGCCGAGCCGGCCGCCGCGGCGCTCCCCGAGCGCGAGGCCGTCTACTGGCGGCCGCCGGTGGACGCCGCGCGCCTGCGGCGGCGCGAGCAGCTGTGGACGCTGACCACGGTCGCGCACGTCGTGCCGTTCCTCGGCGCCGCCGCGCTGCTGATGGCGCTCCAGCCGCTGGCGTTCGCGGTAGCCGCGGTCTGCGTCGCCCACGCGTGGGTGATCCCCGAGCTCTACGCCCAGCGCGGCGCCAACGTGGTGCGCCCGCGACGGCCTCCGGTCACGGGGGACCCGTCGGAGACGGTCGCCCTGGGACTGCTCGGCGACCTCGTCGGCCACGATGCGCGTGAGCTGCACGCCACCACCGGGCTCGTGCTCGAGCGCGGGCGGCTCGGCGCGTGGCTGGTCGGGCCGGCCGGGGCGCTGCTGGTCCGCGGTGGACGGGCCGGCCGCACGCGCGTGGACTGCTGGTGCGTGCGCGTCGCCGAGGCCGACCTGCCTGCCGGCGACCGCGTCGCCCACCTGCTGCTCGCCCTGCGCGCCGACGAGGTCGGGTTCGCCACCGTGGCCAACCTCGCGTTCAGCGGCTCGCGCTGGCGGGTGCGGCGCCGGATGGCCCGGAGCTCGCGTCCGGCGCTCGACGCCGCGTCGAACGCGGCGCGCGCGATCTTGGACAGCGGGCCAACGATCTGACCGGCGGCGGGCGCCACCATGGCGCCATGTCGATCGCACGCTCTTCCCGCATCGCCCTCGTCGCCGAGGATCGGCTCGCCGGCGGGCAGGTGCAGTCCGGCGTCCCACGCCCCGCGGTCCGTCGCTACCGGCTGGTCCGGTTCGGTTGCGTCTCCTCCCAGCAGGACCGCGGGGCGCGGTTCGCCCACCTGAAGGCGACCCACGACTGAGCTCCATCGAGGAGGAACGGAATGACGCCGGCGCGGTGGTGGGCCCGCGCCGGCGTCCGTTCGTCCTCTCGTGACGATCGAGCCGGCCCGCTACGATCGGCACATGTCCTCCGACACGCAGCCGCGCTCGTCGTCCTGGGCGGCCCGCCTGATCGCGGTCCTGGTGCTCGCGGTGGCGGGCTGGATCCTGCTCAAGGTCGTCATCGGCCTGGCGGTCGCCTTCGCCACGACGGTGATCGTCATCCTCGCCGTGATCGCCGTCGTCTGGGCCCTGCGCACGCTCTTCTGAACGGGCGGGCCCGGTGCCCTATCTCGTCATCGCGTTCTTCTTCGGTCTCGCCGGCGGCTACGTCGGCAAGATGAAGGGCTCGTCGTTCCTGCTGTGGTTCCTGATCTCGGCCGTGGTGCCGTTCGTCGGCCTGGCCGCCGCGCTGCTCTACCGCAGGGATCGCGATGAGCCGCGCCGCCTGTGCCCGGGCTGCGGCAAGGTGTGCATGCTCCACGACGCGCTGTGCACGCGTTGCGGGACCGAGCTCGAGTTCCCGGCCGAGCAGCTCGTGCCGCCCGCGCCGCCGGCTGCCCGCGCCTAGCTCTCGGGGTCGTCGAGCTGCAGCCGCGCCGCCGCGCGCTCTGCGCAGCGCCGCGCCGAGCGCTGGAGCCGGGCGCCCGTCGTCGGGCATCGAGGCCGTCGACGTGACGAGCCGCTCGAGGCCGGCGGGCACCTCAGGCGAACCCCAGAGCCCCGGTACACTGGCGAGCAGCGAGCCGCCCCGGGCGGCTCCGTGCGTCATCGACCGATGCCCGGGAAGGAGGTTGCACCGATGCGTGCCGTCGACGCCGTGATGGAGTGCCTGAAGGCCGAGGGGGTCGAGGTCGTGTTCGGCCTGCCCGGCGGCGCCAACCTCCCGACCTACGATGCCCTCTACGACGCCGGCATCCGCCACGTGCTCGTCCGTCACGAGGCCGGAGGCGGCCACGCCGCGCAGGGCTACGCGAAGGCCACCGGCCGCGTGGGCGTGTGCTTTGCGACGTCGGGCCCGGGTGCGACCAACGTCGTCACGCCGATCGTCGACGCGATGATGGACTCCTGCCCGGTGGTGTTCGTGACCGGCCAGGTCCGCACCGACCTGCTCGGCACCGACGGCTTCCAGGAGACCGACGTGATCGGCATCACGATGCCAGCCGTCAAGCACAGCTTCATGATCCAGCACCCGCTGGAGCTGCCGCGCGCGATCCACGAGGCGTTCCACATCGCCGGCTCAGGCCGTCCCGGGCCGGTCGTGGTCGACATCCCGACCGACCTCTCGCGGGCCGAAATCCCCTACGAGCCCGTCTCCGACGTGCGCCTGCCCGGCTACCAGCCCACCACCGAGGGCAACGCCAAGCAGATCCGGCAGGCGGCGAAGGCGCTGGCGACCGCGCGGCGTCCCGTGCTCTACGTCGGCGGCGGGGTCATCAACGCCGGCGCATCGGCCGAGCTCGTCGAGCTCGCCGAGGCCGGCAACTTCCCGGTGACCTGCACCCTGCTGGCGCTCGGGGCGATCCCCGGGACGCATCCCCAGTGGCTGGGCATGCTCGGCATGCACGGGACCCGCACCGCCAACTACGCGATGGACGAGGCCGACCTGATCTGCGCGGTCGGCGCGCGCTTCGACGACCGCATCACCGGCAAGCTCGCCGAGTTCGCTCCGCGCGCGAAGTTCATCCACATCGACATCGACCCGGCCGAGATCTCCAAGAACGTGCCCGCCCACATCCCGATCGTCGGCGACGCGAAGAACGTCCTCTCCAAGCTCGTCAAGGAGTACCGGGCGCTCGAGGGCGTCGAGGCGGCGCGGCTGGAGCCCTGGTGGCAGCGCATCCACGAGTGGCAGGCCAAGCACCCGCTTCGCTACGACGACTCCGAGGGCACCGAGATCAAGCCCCAGCGGCTCATCGAGGCGCTCTACGAGGCCAGCGACGACGGCAACTGCATCCTGGCGACCGACATCGGCCAGCACCAGATGTGGGCGGCCCAGTACTTCCACTTCTCCGAGCCGCGCCGCTGGATCCAGTCGGGCGGGCTGGGGACGATGGGCTTCGGGCTGCCCGCGGCGATGGGCGCGAAGGTGGGGCGCCCCGACGAGCTGGTCGTGTGCCTGACCGGCGACGGGTCGATCCAGATGAACGCCCAGGAGCTCTCGACCTGCGCGGCCGAGGGCATCGACGTCAAGGTCGTGATCATGAACAACGGCTACCTCGGCATGGTCCGCCAGTGGCAGGAGCTGTTCTGGGAGAAGCGCTACTCCAGCGTCGACATGGGCGTGTGGCCCGACTTCGTCAAGCTCGCCGAGGCCCACGGCGGGACCGGCGTGCGACTCACCGACAAGACCACGCTCGTGGCCGACCTGCGCGAGGCGCTCGCGACCCCGGGCACCGTGGTGGTCGACGTCGCGCGTCACCCGCGAGGAGAACGTCTACCCGATGATCGCGCCCGGCCAGGCCGCGCGCGACATGGTCGGGTGAGGGCCGTGGGCGAGCCCGGCACCAAGGAGGAGCTGCTCAGCCTCGAGGACCTCGAGGCGACGGCCGGCTTGCGCACCGGCCGCAAGCACCTGCTCTCGATCCTCGTCGAGAACAAGCCCGGCGTCCTGACGCGGGTCGCGGGCCTGTTCGCGCGGCGCGGCTTCAACATCGACACGCTCACCGTCGGCCCCACCGACGACGACCAGGTCTCGCGCATCACGCTCACCGTCGACGGGGCGATGCACCCGATCGACCAGGTCACCAAGCAGCTGCACAAGCTCGTCAACGTGCTGAAGATCCGCGACCTCGAGCCGACCGACACGGTCGCGCGCGAGCTGGCGCTGTTCAAGGTCACCGCCGACGGCGCCAACCGCGGCGAGGTCATGCAGATCTGCGAGATCTTCCGCGGCAAGGTCGTCGACGTCACCAAGCGCTCGATCATCCTCGAGGTCACCGGGACGACCGACAAGATCGAGGCGTTCGAGCGGATGGTCCGCCCGTTCGGCCTGATCGAGATGATGCGCACCGGCGAGATCGCGATCTCGCGCGGCCGCGGCGAGACCTAGCCGCCGCGCACACCTAGAATCCCGGCCGTGCGGACGACGGCTGGCCAGCGGGGCGACTTCGCGCTCGACGCGGCCGCGCGCGAGCGCCTCGGCCGTCACGCCGAGGCCGCCGTCCGCGCCGCCCGGCGGGCCGGCGAAGCCCTCGCGTCGGTGTCCCTGCCGATCGGCAGCACCGCCGACCCCACCGCGATCGCCGCCGCCTCGCGCGTGCCCGGCGAGCCCTGGTTCTGCTTCGAGCAGCCCGACGCGGGCGGGTTCGCGCTCGCCGGGCTCGGTTGCGTTCGGTCGATCGAGGCCTCCGGGCGCGACCGCTTCGGGGCGGTCGCACGGACCTGGCGGGCGCTGGCCTCGACCGCGGCGGCGGACCCGCTCGACGGGCCGGCCGGGTCGGGCCCGGTGGCAGTTGGCGGCTTCGCCTTCACGCCCGACGGCGCGAGCGCAGGGCACTGGGCCGGCTTCGCGCCGGCGTCGCTGCACGTTCCCGAGGTCGCGATCGCCCGTCGCGGGGGCGAGGCGCGCCTGACCGCGTGCGCGCTCGCGGCTCCCGACGACACGGCCGAGGACCTCGTGGCGCGGGTCGAGGCCCGGCTCGAGCGGCTGAGCTCGGCGCCGCTGCCGCTGCTCGACCCGAGCCCCGCCCGCTCGGCGCGCGTCGCCGGCACGATGCCCCCCGAGCACTACGTGGGGGCGGTCGAGCGTGCGGTCGAGCGGATCCGCGCGGGCGAGCTGGAGAAGGTGGTGCTCGCGCGCGAGGTGCTCGTCCACGCGGGCGCGACCCACGACGCGGCGGCGGTCCTCGGCGTGCTGCGCGAGGCGTTTCCCTCGTGCTTCGTCTTCTGCGTCGGGCGCGGGGATCGTGCGTTCCTGGGGGCCAGCCCGGAGCTGCTCGTCCGCCGCGAGGGGATGCGGGCCTCGACGCTGGCACTGGCCGGAACGACCCGCCGCAGTGCCGACCCCGCCGTCGACGACCATCTCGGCGAGCAGCTGCTGCGCTCGGCCAAGGACCGCTCCGAGCAGCAGATCGTGACGAGGCGGATCGAGCGCACGCTGCGCCCGCACGCGCTGTGGGTCGCGGCCGCGGAGGATCCGGTCGTCGTGAGGATGGCCAACGTCCAGCACCTGGCGACGCCGATCAGGGCGCAGCTGCGGGCCCCGACCGCCGTCGTCGAGCTGGCGGGCGCCCTGCACCCGACGCCCGCGGTCGGCGGCGAGCCGTTCGCGGTCGCGGCGCCGCTGATCCCGGCGCTCGAGGGGCTCGACCGCGGCTGGTACGCCGGGCCGGTCGGCTGGACCGACGCCCAGGAGGACGGCGAGTTCTGCGTCGGGCTGCGCTGCGCCCTGCTCTCGGGGCCCGAGGCGCGCTGTTACGCCGGCGTCGGGGTGGTGGCGGACTCCGACCCGCAGGCTGAGCTCGAGGAGACCGAGGCCAAGCTCGGTGCGCTGCTGCCGGTGCTCAGCGCGTAGCCAGCGCCTCGGAGACCGCGTCCCAGACACTGCGGTGCAGGGCGAGATTGGCGGCGCGGTCGCTGCGCACCTCGAGGATCGTGGTGCCCTCGGCCCCGGCGAGGCCCTCGTGCAGCTCGGCGACGGTGCTCACGCGCCGGTGGTGCGCGCCGTAGAGGGTCGCGGCGCGCTCGAGGTCGAGTCCGGTCGGGGTCGCCACGTGCTCGGCGAAGACGTCGGTCTGCGTGGCCACCGGCAGGAAGTCGAAGATCCCGCCCCCGGCGTTGTCGAGCGCGACGATCGTCAGCGGGATGCCGAGACGACCGCCCGCGAGCAGGCCGCCGAGATCGTGGGCGAGCGCGACGTCGCCGATGAGCAGGACGACCGGTCCCAGCTTGGCGGCCGCCGCCCCGTAGGCGGTGGAGACGAGCCCGTCGATGCCGTTGGCGCCGCGGTTGGCGAGGACGCGCGGCGCGTCGTCGCGTACGCCGGCGAACGACTCGACGTCGCGAACGGGCATCGACGACGCGACCAGGAGGATGGCCTCGGCGGGCAGGATCGCGCAGAGCTCGGCCGCCACACGGGGCTCGGAGAGCCGGTCGCCGAGCGTCAGGGCGATCGCCCGGGACGCCGCGGCGTCGGCGGCGCGCCACCCCGCGAGCCACGCAGGGTCGGGCGTGCGGCGCGCCAGGTTGGCCAGAGCGAAGAGCGTGGAGGCGGGGTCGAGCCCGAGCGACAGGTCCACGACCGCGTCGGGGTCCTGCCAGGCGCCGTCGGGATCGAGCACGACCTGCGTGGCGTCGAGCGCCGCGAGCCACTGGCGCAGCGGCTTGGAGGTCGGCAGGTCACCGATGCGGATCACGATGTCGGGACGATGGGCGGTGGCGAAGCCCTCGTCGCGCAGGAGCGCGTCGTAGTGGGCGATCGCCGCCTGGCCGCGGCGCGCGCCGGCGAGCGGGTCGGCGAGCACGGGATAGCTGGTGGCGGCCCCGAACGCCCCGATCGCAGCCGGAAGGTCACCCGTGCGCTCCTCGCGGCCGGCGACGACGACGCCGCGCGGCGCGTTGGCGACCACCTCGGCGACGCCCTGCAGGGCGTCGGGCACCAGCTGCGCGGTCGGCGCGATCCGGCCGACGAACGGGCGACCGTCGGCGCGGCCGCTGTCGTCTGACGGCAGCTCGCCGGGCGGCACCAGCGGCTCGCGGAACGCGAAGTTCAGGTGGACGGGGCCGGGCCGTCCCGTCAGCGCGGTGAAGTAGGCGCGGCAGGCGAGCGTCCGCATCCAGCGCAGCCGCGCCGGCGTGGCTGCGTGGTCGCCGACGTCGAAGAACCACTTCGCCGCGTCGCCGAAGAGCTTGAGCTGGTCGATCGCCTGCCCGGCGCCGACCTCGCGGAGCTCCGGCGGCCGGTCGGCGGTCAGGATCAGCATCGGCACGCGCGCCTGCTGGGCCTCGATCACCGCCGGCGCGTAGTGCGCGGCGGCCGTGCCCGACGTGCATGCGACCGCGACGGGCCGTCCGGTCGCCTTGGCGTGGCCGAGCGCGAAGAACCCGGCCGCCCGCTCGTCGACGTGCGAGAACGCCCGCAGCCGTCGCTCGCGTGCCAGCGCGAGCACGAGCGGCGTCGACCGCGAGCCCGGCGACGTGCACGCGGCTTGCATGCCGCACCGCGCCAGCTCGTCGACGAACGCGCGCAGCAGGACGTGCATGTCGGGGGCGTCGGCCACGGCCGCGCGAACGCTATCCCGTGGGGCTCGGGTCGGCACGCGCGAGTGCGGACCTCGCCTCGGGCGGGTGGCGCCTGCGCGGGCGGAGGAGTCGACCGTGGCGTCGACTTCGCGGCCCACGCCGCGAGCGTCGGGGCTCCGAACGGCCGCCGCCGTGCGTGCGCCGGCCGGCGGGACCGCGATGATGGACCGGTGGAGCAGCTTCTGGCCCTGCACGGGTTCGCCGGCACGGGCCGGATCTGGGATCCCGTCGCGGATGCGCTCGGCGCCGGATGGGAGGTCGCGGCGCCCGACCTGCCCGGCCACGGCGGCGCCGCGGGCGAGGCGGTCTCGTTGCAGTCGTGCGTGCGGGTCGCGCTGGACGCGGCGGCGCCGCGCTTCGTGCTCGCCGGCTACTCGATGGGGGGCCGAATCGCGCTGCACGTGGCGCTCGCCGCCCCGGAGCGGGTGGCGGCGCTCGTGTTGGTCTCGACCAGCGCCGGCATCGACGATCCGGGCGAGCGCGCCCGCCGCCGGGCAGCCGACGAGGCGCTGGCCGCCAGCACGGAGGGCGCATCGATCGACGCGTTCGCCGAGCGCTGGATGGAGCTCGAGCTGTTCGCGGGGGAGCCGCCCGCCGCCCGCGAGCGGTGGCGCGCGGACATCCTCCGCAACGATCCGGCCGGTCTCGCCGCGTCGCTGCGCGCGGTCGGGACCGGCGCGCTCGAGCCGCTGTGGGGCCGGCTGGGCGAGATCGATGTTCCCGCGTCCGTCGTCGTCGGCGAGCGCGACGCGAGGTACCGTGCGCTCGGCGAGCGCCTGGTCAGCGCGCTGCCGTTCGCGCGCGCGGTGGTGGTCCCGGCCGCCGGCCACGGCCTTCCGCGGGAGGCCCCGCGCCCGGTGGCGGAGGCGATCGCCGCCGCGGCCCCGTCCCGGTGACCATCAGCACGCCCGCGAGGACCACGCCCGCCCCGGCGAGCATCCCACCCGTGACCTGCTCGCCCCGGAACAGCGCGGCCCACGGCACGCCGAAGACCGGGACGAGGTAGGTCACGGTCAGCGCGCTGGTGGCTCCCAGTTCGGCGATCAGCCGGAAGTAGACGAGGTACGCGAGTGCCGTGCCGGCGAGGCCGAGCGCGAGCCCCGCGGCGCCACGGCGGGGCAGCGGCTGGGCGAGCCAGATCGCCGCGCCGGCGGCGGAGAACAGCGGTGCCGTGGCGTTGACGATCGCCGCCAGCGATGCGGGGATCGTCAGCTCGGCCGCGGCGACCAGCACGAACGGCAGCGCCGCGTTGACCGCGCCGAGCACCACGTAGCCGCGCCAGCGGGCACGCAACGCCGGCAGCCGCCCCAGCGCCGCGGCGTAGGCGGCCAACCCTGTCGCCGCAAGCACCACCCGTCCCTCCGCCAGGCCGACCGCGCCGAGTTCTCCGACCGCGATCGCGATGAACAGGAACGACGCGCCCCAGAGCGCGGCGAGGAACGCGAGCATCGCGCCCTGGCGTACGCTCACGGCAGCAGGCCGGGACCGGTCGGCACCGCGATCCGTCCTCGGCTCACGGGCAGTGGATCGTCGACCTCGAGCACGGCCAGCGTGGCCAGCCCGCACGCCGGCCCGACTCGCAGCGCGGCGGCGCAGTGCAGCGCGGCGGCGATCCCCAGCGGGCCGTCGAGCGTCGAGGCCAGGTAGGGCTCGGCGCCGGTCGCGCGCACGAGCGCCGCTGCGGCGAGCGTGCCGGAGATGCCGCCGCAGCGAGAGATCTTCAGGCAGACGGCATCCGCGGCGCCGGAGGCGAGCGCGCCGTGCTCGGCGGCGGTCTCGTCCATCGCCACGCGGATCGCGACGCGCTCGCGCACGGCGCGCAGCGCGTCGATCCCGTGAACGGGCTCCTCGACCAGCTCCAGGCCGGCGCCCTCCAGCGCCCCGATCGCCCGCACGGCCTCCTCGACGCTCCAGGCGCCGTTGGCATCGAGTCGAAGCATCATCCGCGGCCCGGCCGCCGCCCGCACCGCGGCGACCCGCCCGGCGTCGTCGCCCAGGCCCACCTTGACCTTCACGCAGCCGAACCCCGCCGCGGCAGCCGCGCCGGCCGCCTGCGCCGCGGCCGCCCGGTCCTGTGCGCCGATCGTCGCGTTGACGGCGACCGAGACCTCCGCGTCGTCGGCGAGCAGCGCCGCCACGGGCCGGCCGGCCCGCCGGGCCGCGCGGTCCCACAGCGCCATGTCGACGGCGGCCAGCGCCTGGGGAAGGTCGGCGCTGCGCCGGCATGCCTCGAGCACCTCGGGTCCCCGTGCGTCGTCGGGCAGCGCCGCGATCACCTCGGCGTAACGCCCGAGCGCCGCGGCGGCGATGTCGTCGGGCACCCGGTCGTAGGGCTCCAGCGGCGCCGCCTCGCCGCGGCCTGCGATCCCGTCGTCGCCCTCGAGCCGGACCGGGAACAGCGTGCGCTCGCCGATCTCGCCGTGCGCGGTCCGCAGGGGCACCCGCAGACGCGCGCGCTCGCGGCCGACGCGCAGCCGCATCAGCTCAGCAGGATGCCTGCGGAGAGCAGGGCGCAGAAGCCGAGTTGGAGCATGCCGGTCTGGGCCAGCGCCTCGTTGAGGGTGGGCCCGTCGGCATGGGTGCGGACGGCCCGGACCAGCCCGAGGGCGACCGGGGCGAGCAGGAACGGCGCGAGCAGCCATGCGCTCAGCGGGCCGGCGATCCACGGCACCTGCGCGAGCACGAAGGCGCCGTAGACCATGAGGCCGAACATCGTCCGCGCGCGGGTGCGCCCCAGACGCACCGCCAGCGTTCGCTTGCCCGCCCGGCGGTCGGTGTCGATGTCGCGCACGTTGTTGACGACCAGGATCGCCGAGGCCAGCAGCCCGACGGGGACGGCGAGCGCGAACGCCTCCCAGGGAAGGTGCTGGATCTGCACGTAGTAGGAGCCACTCACCGCGACGATCCCGAAGAACAGGAAGACGAACAGCTCGCCGAGGCCCTCGTAGCCGTAGGGCCGCGGGCCGCCGGTGTAGAGCACGCCGGCGACGATCGAGGCGGCGCCGATCGCCAGCAGGACGGGCCCGGCGACGTAGATGAGGTAGATGCCGCACAGCACAGCGAGCCCGAACGAGACGTAGGTGGCGTGCAGCACCTGGCGCGGCGGCACCAGGCCCCCGGCGGTGACCCGGACCGGCCCGAGGCGGTCCTCGGTGTCGGCGCCGCGGCGAGCGTCGGAGTAGTCGTTGGAGAGATTGGTCCCGACCTGGATGAACAGCGCGCCGAGCAGCGCGCACGCGAACGCCGCGCCGTTGAACTCGCCGTCCTGGATCGCCAGCGCGGTCCCGACGAGCACGGGCGCGACCGCCGCCGGCAGCGTGCGGATCCGGGCTGCGAGCAGCCAGATGCGGGCGGCGCTCACGGACGGCGGGGGAACCGCGAGAAGTCGGGGGCACGCTTGTGCCTGTAGGCCTCGCGCCCCTCGCGGGCCTCCTCGTTGGCGTAGAAGAGCAGGTTGGTGTCGTGCGCGAGCTGCTGGAGGCCGGCCATCGCCGTCCTCGGCCGCGTGGAAGCTCGCCTTCAGCAGGCGCAGCGCGAAGGGAGAGAGGGCGAGCATCTCGCGGCACCACGCCACGGTCTCCTCCTCGAGGCGCTCGAGCGGCACCACGGCGTTGACCAGGCCCCATTCGAGCGCCTGCTGCGCGTCGTACTGGCGGCAGAGGAACCAGATCTCCTTGGCGCGCTTCTGGCCGATCTGCGTGGCGAGCAGGGTGGCGCCGAAGCCCCCGTCGAACGAGCCGACCTTCGGGCCGGTCTGCCCGAAGCGGGCGTTGTCCGCGGCGATCGTGAGGTCGCAGCAGACGTGCAGGACGTGCCCGCCGCCGACGGCGTAGCCGGCGACCATCGCCACGATCGGCTTGGGCAGGCGGCGCATCTGGACCTGGAGGTCGGTGACGTGGAAGCGCCCGACCCCGGATCCGGGATCGGTCTCGTAGCCCCGATCGCCGCGCACGCGCTGGTCGCCGCCGGAGCAGAACGCCTTGTCGCCCTCGCCGGTGAGCACGATCGCGCCGACGTCGGGGTCCTCGCGCGCCAGCTCGAAGGCGCGGCGACATCTCGATCACCGTCTGGGGGCGGAAGGCGTTGCGCACCTCGGGGCGGGCGATCGTGATCTTGGCGATCCCGTCGCCCGACGTCTCGTAGCGGATGTCCTCGTAGTCCGCCGGCGGCAGTCCAGCTCACTGACATGGGAGCGAGACCCTAGTCTCCGCCTCGTGGACGTCGAGCCCTGGCTGGTGCGCGCGGCGCGGGCGCGGCCCGACCGCGAGGCCCTGCGCACGCCGCAGGGCTCGCTGGGCTACGCCGAGCTGCTCGATGCGGCCCGCGCGGCAGCCGGCGGCGCTCGCCGGTGCGCGCGAGGTCGGCCTCGCGCTCGCGCCGGGCCGCGACTTCGCCGTCGCGCTGCACGCCTGCCTGCTGGCCGGCGTCCGGCGCGTGCCGGTCGACCTGCGGCTCGGGCGCGGCCGAGCGTGCCCGCGTCGCCGAGCGGCTGCGACGTCGTGCTCGAGGCGCTGCCCGCCGGCCGCGCCGGCGCAGCCGTCGGCCGCACGACCTCGCTCGCGCCGGCGATCGTCGTCCACACCTCGGGCACCAGCGGCGACGCCCAAGCGCGTCGAGCTGACCTACGGCAACTGGCTGTGGAGCGCGCTGGGCGCCGCACGTCGCGATGGGCCTCGGCGCCGGACGAGCGCTGGCTGTGCACGCTGCCGCTCGTCCCACGTCGGCGGTCTGTCGATCCTGTTGCGCAGCGCGATCTACGCCACCACGGCGATCGTCCACGAGCGCTTCGACGCCGAGCGCGGCGCTCGCGGCGCTCGCGCGGCGACGTCTACCGTCGTCTCGCTCGTGCCGACGACGCTCGTCGCGGCTGCTCGACGCCGGGCTCGAGCGCCCGCCTGCGCTGCGCTGCGCGCTGATCGGCGGGGCTCCGATCCCGCCCGCCCTGCTCGGGCGCGCGCCGGGCGGCGGGCGTGCCGGTCGCGGAGACCTACGGCCTGACCGAGGCGTGCTCGCAGGTCACGACCGACGGGCCGCCCGCTGTTCTGCACCCGCGTCGAGCTCGGCGACGGGCGGCGAGATCCTCGTCGCCGGGCCCGACGGTCGCGCCCGACGGCCGGCGCGGCTGCTGCGCACCGGCGACCTCGGCGCATGTGGACCGCCGACGGGCCGTCTGCGCGATCGTCGGGCGCGCGGCGGACACGATCGTCACCGGCGGCGAGAACGTCGCGCCGGCCGAGGTCGAGGCGGTGCTCGAGGCCCATCCGGCGGTCGCCGAGGCGGCGGTGCACGGCCGGCCGGACCCGCGAGTGGGGGGAGGCGGTCGTCGCCACGCGTCGTGCTGCGCGACGGGACGCGGCGCCCGCCGAGGACGAGCTGCGCGAGCACTGCCGCGGGCGGCTCGCCGCGTTCAAGGTCCCCAAGGGGTCGTGATCGTCACCGGCCTCCCGCGGACGCCGTCGGGCAAGCTCCTGCGCCGCGAGCTGGAGCCCGTGACGGATCGGCGGCATGACCGAGCCGGGGGTTGAGGCTGCGGGCGAGCCTGCCGAGAACGACCTCATGCCTGTCGACCCCCGAGGTCCGGCCAGGAGCACCATGCTCTCCATCCTCCGCACCCTTCCGCTCGTGGCGGCCGCCGCGCTCGCGCTCCCCGCGGGCGCATCCGCCGCGACGTACTCCGTCACGCCGGGCAGGCTCGGCGCCACCGCGGCGAACGCCAGGCCCGGCGACGTCGTGATCCTCGCGGCCGGCATCTACAGGGAGAGCGCCACGATCCCTGCCGGCGGGGTGGTCCTCGAGGGCCGGCCGGGCGCGGTCGTGGTCGGCGACCCGGGCGCCAAGGAGGGCGCTCCGGCGCTCGACTTCACCGGCGCCGACGGCGGCCCCGACGTCGTCAGCGGCCTGATCGTCGCCAACCTGACGAGCAGGGCGCCGGCGATCCGGGCCGGTGCGGCGGGGGTGCGGGTCGCCGACGCGATGGTGCTCGCGCCCTACGGTCAGGGTCTCGCGCTGACCGGGGGAGCGAACCTGCTCCAGCGGGCGCTCGTCTACGGCACCGACGCGATCGGCTTCGCCTCCGGCCTGGCCGCCGCCAAGTCCCTGACCATCGACTCGGCCATGCTCGTCGCGGGCTCGTCCGGCGCGGGGATCCGCGCCGTGAGCGCCGGCGGCCTCGGCTCCGCGCTGACCGGCGCGCCCGGCGCGATGACCATCGCCGCGCGACATGTCACCATCGGCGGTGCCGCCAACCCCTTCGTGCTGAACGCCGACGCCCCCGATCCCACCGCCAGCGCGGGCGACATCGTCGCCACCGCCGCCGACTCGATCGCCCTTGGGACCAGCGTCACCCGGGCTGCTGCCCGCCAGACGCCGATCGATCCCGTGGCGGGCACCGTGACCGGCGCCATCGGCGGCATCGTCAACGCCGTCACAGGGGGGCAGGGGGCACCGAACGGGTCGGCATCCGGTGGCACGACCACGCTGACCCTCGCCCGGACGGTGACCTCCGGAGACCCGGCTGCCCTGTTCGTCGACGCGGCCAAGCTCGACTACCACCTCCGCGCCGACGCGCCGGTGCTCGGCAGGGGCGGGCTGACCGCCGGCGAGTCGACGCTGGACATCGACAGCCAGCCGCGGGCCACGGGATCGACGAGCGACCTGGGCGCCGACGAGTTCGTCAACCGGCCGCCCGAGGCGGCGCTGCGGCTGTCGGGCAGCTCGGTGCGCGAGGGCGCGAGCGTGACGCTGGACGGCTCGCGCTCGAGGGACCCCGAGGCCGCGATCGGCGGCGGGATCGTCGAGTACCGCTGGAACTTCGGCGACGGCCAGACGGCGACGACCGCCACGCCCACCGTCACCCACGACTACGCCAAGCGCGGCTCCTACACGCCGGCGCTGGTGGTGGTCGACCGCCAGGGCGGCGTCGCCCGGCCCGCCACCGCCGGCCTGAGGGTCACCGACGGGGCCCCCCCGAAGCTCGTCGTCGGCGGCCCTGCCGCCGGCTCGCACGTCAAGGGGCGCCGGCTGCTGCTGTGGGGCACCGCCAGCGACGACAGCGGCGTCGCGGCCGTGCACGTCGCGATCCGCCTGACGCGCAAGACCGCCAAGGGCCGCTGCTACTGGCTCGATCCCCGCCGCGGGTTCCGGGCGCGCTCGTGCAGCCGGCCGATCCTGATCAGCCCGAAGGTGGCCAACGGGCGCTGGCGTTACCGCATGCCCTCGAAGCTCCGCCTCCGCCCGCGCGTCCACGAGCTGCTCGCCGCGGCCGTCGACGGCAGCGGGCTGTCGAGCCCGGTCTCCACCGTGCGCTTCCGCGTGATCCGCTAGTGGACGCCGAGCGCTTCCGCCAGGCCAGCCGCGAGCGGTGGGAGGCCGCCGCACACGGCTGGGAGGCGCGGCGGGCGAGCATGGAGCGCGCGACGGCGCCGGTCTCGCACTGGCTCGTCGGCGCCATCGCGCCCCGACCGGGGCAGACCGTCCTCGAGCTGGCGGCGGGCCCGGGGGACACCGGCTTTGTCGTCGCGGAGCTGGTGCGGCCCGGCGGCCGGCTGATCTGCACCGACGGCGCGGAGGCGATGGTCGAGGCGGCCCGGCGCCGCGCGGAGGCCCTCGGGCTCGACAACGTCGAGTTCCGGACGATGGAGGCGGAGTGGATCGACCAGGACGCCGCCAGCGTCGACGCCGTCCTGTGCCGCTTCGGCTACATGCTGCTCGCCGACCCCGAGGCGGCGCTGCGCGAGACGCGGCGCGTCCTGCGGCCGGGCGGGCGCCTGGCGCTCGCCGTCTGGGATCGGCCGGCGGCCAACCCCTGGGCTTCCGAGGTCAGCGCCGAGATCGTGGACAGAGGTCTCGCGGAGCCGCCGGCACCGGACGAGCCGGGCATGTTCGCGCTCGCCGCGCCCGGGCGGCTGGTCGAGTTGCTGGCGACGGCCGGCTTCTCCGACCCCGTGGTCGAGCCGATCGACCTCGTCTTCTCCTCGCCCTCCTTCGACGAGTTCTGGGAGGAGCGCTTCGACCTGTCGCCGACGCTGTCGGGAGCGCTGGCCGGCCTCGACCCCGAGCGGCCGCGACGCGGTGCACGAGGCGGTGCGGGAGCGGTTGGCGCCCCACGTCGGGCCCGGCGGCGCGCTCCGGCTGCCCGCGCCGGGTGCTGGTCGCCGCCGCCTCCGGCTAGGGTGCCGCTGGCCATGTACTACGACGACGACGCAGACCTCTCCCTCCTCGACGGCAGGACCGTCGCGATCATCGGCTTCGGCTCGCAGGGCCACGCCCACGCGCTGAACCTCAAGGACTCCGGCGTCGAGGTCGTCGTCGGCCTGCGCGAGGGCTCGTCGTCAGCCGGCCAGGCGCGCGAGGCGGGCCTGGAGGTCCTCGGCGGTCGCCGACGCCGCCAGCCGCGGCGACGTCGTGATGATGCTCGTGCCCGACGAGAAGCACCGCGAGGTCTACGAGTCCGAGGTCCGCGACGGCATCGCCGAGGGCAACCTGCTGCTCTTCGGCCACGGCTTCTCGGTCCACTACGGCGAGGTCGAGCCGCCGCCGGGCGTCGACGTCGCGCTCGTCGCGCCCAAGGGCCCCGGCCACCTCGTCCGCCGCCAGTACACCGAGGGCTCCGGCGTGCCCGGCCTCGTCGCGGTCCACCAGGACGCGACCGGCAGCGCCAAGGAGCTCGCGCTCGCCTACGCCAAGGGCATCGGCTGCACCCGCGGCGGCGTGTTCGAGACGACCTTCAAGGAGGAGACCGAGACCGACCTCTTCGGCGAGCAGGCCGTGCTCTGCGGCGGCGCCACGCGCGCTCGTCCAGGCGGGGTTCGAGACGCTCGTCGAGGCGGGCTACGACCCGCAGATGGCGTACTTCGAGTGCCTGCACGAGCTCAAGCTGATCGTCGACCTCATGTACGAGAAGGGCCTGGCGGGCATGCGCTACTCGATCTCCAACACGGCCGAGTACGGCGACTACACGCGCGGCCCGCGGGTCGTCGACGACCAGTCCGCGCCGAGATGAAGCGGATCCTCGGGCGAGATCCAGTCCGGCGACTTCGCGCGCGAGTGGATCGCCGAGAACCGCGCCGGCCAGGAGAACTTCCAGCGCATGCGCGCCGAGCAGGCCGTCGAGCGCAGATCGAGACGTCGGGCAAGGAGCTGCGCTCGCACATGGACTGGATCCAGACCGACTTCTGAGCGGGACCGAACACCCGTCCAGCGGCGCGTGCGGCGGTCGCCGCGGCGGGTACCTCCGTCGGCACCACACCCCGAAAGGAGGTAGAGCCGATGGGCATCGGAGTCTCGATCGTCCTGATGGCGGCAGGCGCGATCCTCGTCTGGGCGGTCACCGCGACCGTCGCCGGCGTCAGCATCAACGTGATCGGCTGGATCCTGCTGGCGGCGGGCGCCCTCGGGCTGCTCGCGGGCGCTCCTCGCGGCCTCGCGAGCGGACCGCGGCGCCAGCGGGCACACCACCGTCGTCGAGCGATGAGCGGGAGGCGACTGGGCCTGCGCGCGGGGTCGTCGCGCCGCAGGCCCTCGCTACACTCGCCGTCCCGTCGCGACTGGCGTCCTCGAGGTGGAACCGACCACCGGGAAGCGGCGGGATCAGCCGTCGCCGCACGCCTGGGCACGATCGTCGATCCGAACGAGGACGCTGCCCATGCCCGACACCGCCGCCACCACGCTCGAGATCCCCGCCGACCTACGCCCCGCCGACGGCCGCTTCGGCTGCGGGCCCTCGAAGGTCCGCCCCGAGCAGCTCGCGCGCCTCGCCGACGAGGGCGCCGCGTCATGGGCACCTCGCACCGCCAGAAGCCCGTCAAGGCGGTGGTCGCGCGCATCCGCGCGGGCCTCGCCGAGCTGCTCGGCGCGCCCGACGGCTACGAGGTCGTGCTCGGCAACGGCGGGACGACGTGCTTCTGGGACGCCGCCGCGTTCGGGCTCGTCCGCGAGCGCGCCGCTGCACCTCGTCTACGGCGAGTTCTCCTCGAAGTTCGCCAAGGTCACCGCCGGGCGCGCCGTTCCTCGCCGACCCGTCGTGATCGAGGCGCCGCCCGGCGACGCGCCGGAACCCGCGTCGGCGGCGACGTCCGGCTGCGACGTCGTCGCCTGGGCCCACAACGAGACCTCGACCGGCGTGATGGTCGGCGTGCAGCGGCGTCGGCGAGTCCGGCCGCTGGTGCTGGTCGACGCCACCTCGGGCGCCGGCGGGCTGCCCGTCGACCTGGCGGCAGGCCGACGTCTACTACTTCGCCCCGCAGAAGTGCTTCGCCGCCGACGGCGGGCTGTGGCTGGCGCTGCTCAGCCCCGCGGCGATCGAGCGCATCGAAGAGCTCGCACGGCGCGACCGCTGGATCCCCGAGTTCCTGTCGCTGCACACCGCGCTGGAGAACTCGCGCAAGGACCAGACCTACAACACGCCCGCGCTCGCGACGCTCCTGCTGCTGGCCGACCAGCTCGACTGGATGAACGACAACGGCGGCCTCGAGTAGTGCGTCGCGCGCACCACCGACTCGTCGGGCCGCCTCTACGGCTGGGCCGAGGCGAGCGCCTACGCGACGCCCGTTCGTCGCCGACCCGGCAAGCGCTCGCTCGTGGTCGGCACGATCGACTTCGACGAGGAGGTCGACGCCGCCGCCGTCGCCGCGACGCTGCGGGCCAACGGCATCGTCGACGTCGAGCCCTACCGCAAGCTCGGCCGCAACCAGCTGCGCATCGGCGATGTTCCCGGCGATCGAGCCCGACGACGTGCGAGGCGCTCACGGCCTGCATCGACTACGTCGTGGAGCGCAGCGCATGACGGGGCCCGCGGAGGCCCGGGGCATGCGCGTCCTCGTCGCCGAGAAGATCGGCGCCTCGGGCGTCGAGCTGCTGCGCGCGTCGGGCTTCGACGGTCGACGAGGGGCGCCGAGCACCTCGAGCAGGTCGGCGACTACGACGGACTGCTGATCCGCAGCGCGACGAAGGTCGACGCCGACCTGCTCGCGCGGGCGACGAGCCTGCGGGCGATCGGCCGCGCCGGCGTCGGGCGTCGACAACGTCGACGTCGCCGAGGCCACCAAGCGCGGCATCGTCGTCGCCAACGCGCCGCAGTCCAACGTCGTCACCGCCGCCGAGCACACGATGGCGCTGCTGCTGGCGCTCGCCCGCAACGTGCCGCAGGCCCACGCCTCGCTCGTCGAGGGGCGCTGGGAGCGCTCGAAGTACTCCGGCGTCGAGCTGATGGACAAGACGCTCGGCATCCTCGGCTTCGGCCGCATCGGCCAGCTCGTCGCCGAGCGCGCGCGGGGCTTCGGCATGCGCGTGATCGCCTTCGACCCGTTCGTGGCGGCCGAGCGCTACCGCGAGCTGGGCGTCGAGAAGGCCGAGTCCTCCGACGACGTCTACGCCGCAGGCCGACTTCCTCACGCTGCACCTGCCCAAGACCCCCGAGACCGAGGGCTGGCTCGACGCCGAGGCGCTGGCCAAGTGCAAGGACGGCGTGCGCATCCTCAACGTCGCCCGCGGGCCGCTGATCGTCGACGAGGACCTCGAGGCCGCGCTGGACTCCGGCAAGGTCGGCGGGGCGGCGCTCGACGTCTTCCGCTCCGAGCCGGTCACCGAGCATCCGCTGTTCGGCTGTCCCAACGTGATCGTCACGCCGCACCTGGGCGCCTCGACCGCCGAGGCCACCGACCGCGCCGGCTACCAGGCCGCCGAGCAGGTGGTCGCCGCGCTCACCGGCGGCGCGGTCACCACCGCGGTCAACGTCCCGGCCGTCGCCGCCGAGGACCTCGAGGTGCTCGGGCCGTTCCTGCCGCTGTGCCGTCAGCTCGGCCGGCTCGCCGTCGGCGCTGGCCGGCGGGCGTCGGTCGACGCGTCGAGGTCGAGTTCCTCGGCCGGATCGCCGAGCGCGACACGCGGCCGCTGGGCGTCGCGGTGCTGCTCGGCGTCCTGCAGCGGCCACACCGAGGAGGACGTCAACGAGGTCAACGCGCCGGCGATCGCCGCGCGAGCGCGGGCATCGAGGTCGCCGAGACCAACCGCGCCGCACGCCCGCGACTTCACCGACCTCGTGCGCGTGACCGTCATCGGCGGCGACGCGCCGCGAGCGCGTCGTCGGCACGACGCTCGGCCGCCGCAACCGGCCGCACCTGCTCGAGGCGTGGGGCCAGCGCTTCAACCTCCAGCTCGAGGACGCACCTCGCGCTCTTCCGCTACCGCGACGTGCCCGGGCATGATCGGCCGCGTCGGCACCGCGCTCGGCGAGCACGGGATCAACATCCTCTCCGCGGCGGTCGGCTACGAGCCGGCGGACGAGGACGACGGCGAGGCGGTGATGGTGGTCACGACCGACCGCGCCGTGCCCGCCGAGGTGGTCGCCGAGATCGTCGGCTCCGACGGCTTCGTCGACGGCCGCGCCGTCAGCCTGGCCGGCTGAGCGCCCCTTGCGCGCAACCGCGGCTCTTGCACCGAAGCGCATAGGGTCTGCGCGCGGGACCACTTGTCAGGAAGGGCACATGGAAGGCGGCACCCTGCCGACGACCGAGCGGGGCGCGGCGGCCATGGACCCGGCGGCCGGGCCCGACATCCGCCTCGAGCAGATCACCAAGCGCTTCGGCGACGACGGTCGCCGTCGACGACCTGACGCTGTCGATCGAGCGCGGCGAGCTTCTTCGCGATGCTCGGCCCCTCGGGCTGCGGCAAGACGACGACGCTGCGGATGATCGGCGGCTTCGAGGACCCGACCGACGGGCGCGTGCTACCTCGGCGGCGAGCGACGTCACCGACCACCCGCCGTTCCGGCGCGACGTCAACACCGTCTTCCAGAGCTACGCGCTGTTCCCGCACCTGACGGTCGAGCGCAACGTCGCGTTCGGCCTCGAGCGCAAGAAGGTCGCCAAGGCCGAGGTGCGGCGCCGCGTCGGCGAGGTGCTCGAGCTCGTCCAGCTGGGTGGGCTCGGCAGCCGCAGGCCCGCGCAGCTCTCCGGCGGCCAGCAGCAGCGCGTCGCGCTGGCCCGCGCGCTCGTCAACCAGCCGCGCGCGCTGCTGCTCGACGAGCCGCTCGGCGCGCTCGACCTGCGCCTGCGCCGCCAGCTCCAGCTCGAGCTCAAGCGCATCCAGCAGGAGGTCGGCATCACCTTCGTCCACGTCACGCACGACCAGGAGGAGGCGCTGACGATGGCCGACACGATCGCGGTCATGAACGAGGGGCACATCGAGCAGCTCGGCTCGGGCGAGGAGCTCTACGAGCGCCCGCGCACCGAGTTCGTCGCCAACTTCCTGGGCCTGTCGAACCTCCTCGACGGCGCGCGTCGGCGCGCCGGCGCCGGCGCGTCGCCGAGTTCGCCACCGACGAGGGGCCCGTCGTGCGCGTGCCCGGCCGAGCGCATGGCGGGGCTCGAGGGCGCCGTGCGCGTCGGCGTCCGTCCCGAGAAGATCACGATCTTGGCGCGCCGCGCGAGCCGCCGCCGGGCCTCAACGCCCTGCGCGGCCGCGTCGCCGTCGCCAGCTACCTCGGCGTCTCGATCTCCTACCAGGTCGTCCACGCCCGCGGGCCGCGAGCTGACCGTGATCGCCCCCAACCGGCATACCGGCGAGCACGCCGGTCCCTCGGCGCCGGGCAGGAGGTCCTGCTCACCTGGGAGCCGGAGCACACGTTCGCCGTCGAACGACAGGAGGCCAGCCTGATGTCGCAGTCCTCGAAGACCTCGACCGCCTCGTCGAGCGCATGCTCGACGGCGAGCGAGCACTCGCGCCGCCAGTTCTTCCGCCTGCCTCGCCGGCGCCGGCCTGGCCTCGGCTCGGCCGGGCTGCTCGCCGCCTGCGGCGGGGTCAAGGGCGAGTCCGCCGACGGCACACGACCACGGCGGCGGCCGTCGTCAACCACCCCAAGACGGCGATCGGCGACTGGACGTTCTCGAACTGGCCGCTGTACATCGACAAGAAGGTCCTCAAGAGCTTCGAGAAGAAGTACGGCGGCCACGTCCACTACATCGAGGACATCAACGACAACTTCGAGTTCTTCGGCAAGGTCCGCCAGCAGCTCTCAGCGCGGCCAGTCGATCGGCCGCGACATCGTCGTCCTGACCGACTACATGGCGGCGCGCTGGATCCGCGACGGGTTCGTCGACGCCGATCGACCACAGACGAACGTGCCGAACATGGTCAACCTGGTCGACAACCTCAAGTCGATCGACTGGGACCCCAAGCGCAACTTCACGCTGCCGTGGCAGTCGGGCGCGACCGGGATCGGCTACGACCGGCGCAAGACCGGCCGCAAGATCACGTCGGTCAAGGACCTCTTCGACCCGAAGTTCAAGGGCCGCGTCTCGTTCCTCACCGAGCCCTACGACTCGGCCGGCCTGGTGCTGCTGATGGACGGCATCGACCCGACGAAGGCGACGCTCGACGAGATCATGGGCGCGATCGACAAGATCGAGGCGGCCCAGAAGGCCGGCCAGATCCGCCGCTTCACCGGCAACGACTACACGACCGACCTGACCAAGGGCAACATCTGGGCTGGCGATGGCCTACTCGGGCGACCTCGTCCAGCTGCACGCCGACAACCCGCACCTGGAGTTCGTCTATCCCCGAGGAGGGGGCGATGCTCTTCACCGACAACATGCTGATGCCGGCCAAGGCCAAGCACCCCTACGCGGCCGAGACGATGATGAACTACGTCTACGACCCGCAGGTGGCCGCGAAGATCGCCGACTACGTGAACTACCTCTCGCCGGTCAAGGGCGTCAAGGAGGTCCTGCGTCAAGACCGACCCGGGCGTGGCCAACAACCCGCTGATCTTCCCGACGCAGGACATCGTCGACCGGCTGCATCCCTACCCGGCCCTGTCGCCGGCTGACGAGCGGGCCATGGAGGACCGCATGTCGCAGGTCGTGGGGGCCTAGCGGGCGGCTGTGCCGCGCCTGTCGCTCCGCCGGCGGCGGCAGCTGCTGCCGCTCGCTGTTCTTGGGGCCCGGTCTGCTGTGGCTGATCGTGTTCTTCCTGGTCCCGCTGCTCAACCAGGCGAACGTGTCGCTGCAGACCGGCGACCCCGAGCAGGGCTATGCCTTCAGCCTGGCACTGGGCCACCTACTCCCAGGCGATCTCCGACTACCACACCCAGATCGTGCGCTCGCTCGGCTACGCCGGCGCGGCCACGGTCCTCGACCTCGTGATCGCCTTCCCGCTCGCCTACTTCATCGCGTTCAGGGCCGGGCGCTTCAAGAACCGCATGCTGCTGCTGATCGTGCTGCCGTTCTTCACCAGCTACCTGGTGCGGACCGTCGCCTGGCAGCTGATCCTCTCCGACAACGGCTGGGTGGTCCACCGCCTCCAGGACGTCGGGCTGGTGGCCGACGGCGGCCGGCTGCTCGCCACGCGCACCGCCGTGGTCGCGGGCATCACCTACAACTTCCTGCCGTTCATGGCGCTGCCGCTGTACGTGTCGCTGGAGAAGGTCGACCGGCAGCTCGTCGAAGCGGCGACCGACCTCTACGCGAGCCGCGCGACGGCGTTCCGCCGCGTCACGCTGCCGCTGGCGATGCCCGGCATCTTCGCGGGCTCGCTGCTCACGTTCATCCCCGCCATCGGCGACTTCATCAACGCCGCGCTGCTCGGCACGCCGAACCAGTACATGATCGGCAACGTCATCCAGGCGAAGTTCCTCAACATCCTCGACTACCCGACGGCCGCCGCGCTGTCGTTCCTGCTGATGGGGATGATCCTCATCGGGATCTTCACCTACGCGCGGGCGCTGGGGAGCCGCTCGCTGACCGAGGCGGCGGCGGCGTGATCTCCGACCGGATCCGCGGGCTGGCTGCTGGGCGCCTGGGCGGCGCTTGCGCTGCTCTACCTGTTCATCCCGATCGTCATCGTCGTGCTGTTCTCGTTCAACGCCAACCGCGGCCGGTTCAACTTCACCTGGCAGGGCTTCACGCTCGACCACTGGAAGCACCCGTTCGCCAACGCCGACCTCGCGCTCGCGATGAAGAACTCGCTGACCATCGCGGCGATCTCGACCGTGCTCGCCGTCGCCCTCGGCACGTTCATGGCGCTCGCGCTGGTGCGCCACGGCTTCCGCGGACGCGGGGCCGTCGACCTGTTCGTCTTCCTGCCGCTGTCGACGCCCGAGGTGGTCCTGGGCGCCGCGCTGCTCGCGCTGTTCCTCACCCTCAACGTCGCGACCGGCTTCGTCACGATCGTCATCGCCCACACGATGTTCAACATCTCCTACGTCGTGGTCACCGTGAAGGCCCGGCTGGAGGGGATGGACGAGCACGTCGAGGAGGCCGCCATGGACCTCGGCGCGGGGGTGTGGACCACGTTCGGGCGCATCACGCTGCCGATGATCGCCCCCGGCGTGGCTGCGGCCGCGCTGCTGGCGTTCGCGCTGTCGATCGACGACTACGTGATCACCTCGTTCAACGCCGGCCAGACGATCACGTTCCCGCTGTTCATCTTCGGCGCGACCCGCCAGGGCGTGCCGCCGGAGGTCAACGTGCTCGCCAGCGGGCTGCTGTTCGTCGTCCTGGGCCTGATGGCCGTCAACGTCCTCGTCCAGCGGCGCCGCAGCCGCCGCGACGGAGAGGGCGACGCCGGCGAGGCGCTGCCGCTCGCCGCCGGCGCGCCCGCGGTGGGCTGAGCGCCGGCGTGCGCCACACCGCGCGCGGGTGGTGGCTTCGGGAAGCGGGCCCGGTCGCGCCGCATCGCCCGCTGGCCGGCGCCGTCGGCGCCGACGTCGCGATCGTCGGGGGTGGCCTGACGGGGATGTGGACCGCCTGGCATCTGCTCGAGCGGGCCCCCGGCTCGCGCGTGGCGATCGTCGAGGCGGGCATCTGCGGGGAGGGCCCGAGCGGGCGCAACGGAGGGTTCGTCGACCACCTCGCCCACGCTGCGGCGCGCCTGCGCGTTGCAGCCGGCGACGATGCGGCCCGGGCGACGATCCGCGCCTCGGTGGACTCGGTCGCGGCCGTCGGGCGCTTCTGCGAGACGCAGGGCGTCGATGCGTGGTTCCGCCGTGGCGGCCAGGTGGTGGCGGCGGCGGCCCCGGCCCAGGACGGCGCGGAGGGCGACGCCGCCGACGCGTGCGCAGCGCTCGGCCTCGGCGCGGAGCTGCGGCGGATCGGGCCCGACGAGGTCGCCGCCCGGTGCGCGTCGCCGGTCCTGCGCGGCGGGGTGCTGGCGCCGTCGACCGCCACGGTGCACCCCGGCCGGCTGGTGCGCGGCCTGCGCGCCCGGCTCGCCGAGCGCGGGGCGCTGCTGTTCGAGGGCAGCCCGGCCCGTGGCATCCGCCACGTCCCCGGCGCTGTCGAGGTGCGGACCCCGGCCGGCGCGCTGCGGGCCCGCGCGGCGATCCTGGCGACCGGCCCCCGCGCCGTCGTCGTGCCGCCGCTGCGCCGGCGCCTGACCGTCACCTCCAGCCACATGGTGATCACCGAGCCGGTTCCCGACGTCCTCGAGATGCTCGGCTGGACGGGGGGCGAGGCGATCACCGACGCCCGCCACCTCGTCCACTACTTCCGTACGACGCCCGACGGGCGCATCGCCTTCGGCTGGGGCGGGGGCCGGATCGTCTGCGGTGGCCGGCTGCGGCAGCGCGACGAGGTCGATCCGTGGCTGATCCGCAGGGTCCTCACCGCGCTCCTGCGGTTCTTTCCAGCCCTCGAGGGGCGGGCAATCGAGCACGCGTGGGGCGGGCCGATCGACGCCGCGCCCGCCCACCTCCCGGTCGTCGACACGCTCCCGGGCGGCCGCGTCCACGCCGCCTTCGGCTACACCGGCAACGGCGTCGGGCCGTCGCAGATGTGCGGCGCGATCCTGGCTGCGCTCGCGCTCGACGAGCGCGACGACCTCACGCGGCTGCCGATCGTCGCCCCGGGCGACCGGCGGCTTCCCGGCGAGCCGCTGCGGGTCGCGGGCGGCGAGCTGATCCGGCGTGCGCTCGACCGGCGCGAGCGCCGCGAGGAGGCTGGGGGCCGCGCGGGCCCGCTGACGAGCGCGCTCGCCGCGCTCCCGCGGCTGATCGGCGTGCAGATCGGGCGCTGATCGGGAATGCCGGGGGAGATGCTCGATCTCGTCCTCCTGCCCGCGCGCCTGACGATCCGCGCGCTTGACGACCTCCACGCGCTGGCCGAGGCGGTGCGCACCCCGCCGCCCTGGGTGCGCGGCTTCGCCTCGGACGTCGAGACCGTGCGCGAGGAGCTGCGCCGGCTGACCGGCATCGGCGGCGAGGTCCTGCGCGAGGGCCGCGAGCTGCGCGACGCGATGCACCGGATGGAGCGCAGCGCCTCCCAGGTGCTCCGCGAGCTGGGGCGGCTCCAGGAGCAGGGCGACCAGCTGATCGCCCGCGAGGACTCGCTTGCCGCGCTCGCCCGGGATGTCCACGACCAGCTCCGCCAGGTGCTCGGCGTGGCCGAGGAGATGACCACCCATCTTCCCACGCTCACGGGCTCGGTCCGGCGCATGGAGGACTCGGTCGAGGCGGTCGGCGACGCCTCGGAGGCGCTCCAGCCGGCCGCCGACCGGGTCGGTCGCGTCACCCAGCGGCTCTCGCGCCGCTGAGCGCGCGGTAGGGTCTGCGTCCACGTGCGCGCGGTCGTGATCACCCGTCACGGTCCGGCGGACGTCCTGCGGGTGCAGGAGCGTCCCGCGCCCGACGTCGCTCCCGGGCGGCTGTCGGTGGACGTGCGCGCCGCCGGGGTCAACTTCGCCGACGTGATGGCGCGCCAGGGCCTCTACGAGGCCGCTCCGGACCCGCCCTGCGTGGTCGGCTACGAGGTCGCCGGCGTGGTGTCCGCCGTGGGGGACGGCGTCGACGCCTTCGCGGTCGGCGACCGCGTGATGGCCGGCACCAGATTCGGCGGCTACGCCGAGCGGGTCGCGGTGGCCGCCGCCGACGCGGTGCCGATCCCCGAGCAGCTCTCGTTCGAGCAGGCCGCGGCGGTTCCCGTCAACTACGCGACCGCGTGGGCGGCGCTGGTCGGCTACGGCAGCCTCCGGGCCGGCGAGCGGGTCCTGGTCCACGCGGCGGCGGGCGGCGTCGGCATCGCGGCGACCCAGATCGCTCGCCGCCACGGCGCAGAGCTGTGGGGCACCGCCTCGCCCGGCAAGCACGACGCGATCCGGGGTCAGGGGATCGAGCACCCGCTCGACTACACGCGCGACGGCTGGGAGCGCGGCCTCCCGCCATTCGACCTGATCCTCGACGCCGTCGGCGGCGCGTCGCACCGCCGCAGCTACGGGATGCTCCGTCCCGGCGGCCGGCTTGTCGCCTTCGGCGCCTCGTCGGTCGTGACCGGAGGGACCCGGAACGTGCTCCGGGCGGCGCCGCAGCTGCTGCGCATGCTGCGCGGGTTCAACCTGGTCGAGCAGATGGAGACGTCTCGCGCGGTGATCGGGTTGAACATGCTCGGGCTCTGGGACGATCGCGGCACGCTCGAGGAGTGGGTCGCGCCGTTGCGCGAGCTGCTCGCCGACGGGACGATCGCGCCGGTCGTCTCCGAGGCGGTCCCGTTCGACCGCGCGGCCGACGCGCACCGCGCGATCGAGCAGCGCCGCAACGTGGGCAAGGTCGTGCTCGTCCCGTAGCGCCTCGGCCGCCGTGGTACATTCGCCTCTCGTGTCGCCGCTTCTCGACCTTCGCCTGCTTCTCCTTCTCCCCCGCTAGGGGGAGCTACGCGTGGCGGCCGCCAAGCCGCAAGCCGACGAGAAGAGACCGAAGGACGACACCGAAACGAGCACGACATGACGCACGAGCACGACCGAGTACTGATCTTCGACACCACGCTGCGCGACGGCGAGCAGTCGCCGGGCATCTCGCTCAACACCGCCGAGAAGCTCGAGATCGCCCAGCAGCTCGCCCGCCTGGGCGTCGACGTCATCGAGGCGGGCTTTCCGATCGCGTCGCCCGGCGACTTCGAGGCCGTCCAGGCGATCGCGCGCGCGGAGTTCGACGCCGCGCCGCCGGTCATCGCGGGCCTGGCCCGGGCCAACCCGACCGACGTCGAGCGGGCGTGGGAGGCGGTGCGGGACGCCGCGCGGCCGCGGATCCACACCTTCGTCTCGACCTCCGACATCCACATCACCCACCAGCTCCAGGCCACGCGCGAGGATGTCCGCGGCCTGGCGCGCGCGGCCGTCGCCCAGGCGCGCGGGTACTGCGAGGACGTCGAGTTCTCGCCGATGGACGCCACCCGCGCCGACGTCGAGTTCACCGCTGAGATCTGCCAGATCGCCGTCGACGAGGGCGCGACGACGATCAACATCCCGGACACCGTGGGCTACGCGATGCCGCAGGAGTACGCGACCTTCCTCGGGCGGCTCCTGCGAGCTCGCCCCCGGGCTGGGCGACGCCGTCCTCAGCGTGCACTGCCATGACGACCTCGGGCTGGCGGTGGCCAACTCGTTCGCCGGTGTCCTGGCCGGAGCGCGGCAGGTGGAGTGCGCGGTCAACGGGATCGGCGAGCGCGCCGGCAACGCCTCGCTCGAGGAGATCGTGATGCTCCTGCACACGCGGCAGGCGGACTGCGGCGGCCTCCACACCGGCGTCGTGACGCGCGAGCTCGCGCGCACCAGCCGCCTGGTCTCGCGGCTCACCGGCTACATGGTGCAGCCCAACAAGGCGATCGTCGGGCGCAACGCGTTCGCCCACGAGTCGGGCATCCACCAGGACGGCGTGCTCAAGGAGCGCTCGACCTACGAGATCATGGACGCGACCACGGTCGGGCTCGACGCCAACCAGCTCGTGCTGGGCAAGCACTCGGGCCGCCACGCGTTGCGCCAGGCCCTGGCGGACCTCGGCTTCGAGGTGGACGGGCAGGCGCTCAACACCGCGTTCAAGCGCTTCAAGGAGATCGCGGACAAGAAGAAGCAGGTCACCGCGATGGACCTCGAGGCCCTCGTGACCGACGATCTGCGCGACGCGGTGCCCTCGTTCACGCTCCAGTGGTTCGACGTGGAGGCGTCGTCGCGCCGCCCGCCGCACGCGACGGTCGGGATCGGCACGCCCGAGGGCACCGAGGTCACCGGCTCGTTCACCGGCGACGGCCCGGTGGACGCGATCTTCCGGGCGATCAACGCCGCCACGGGCGTCGACGCGCGGCTGCGCGAGTTCCAGGTCGGCGCGGTGACCGGGGGCATGGACGCGCTCGGCGAGACGAGCGTCGTGCTCGAGCTCTCCGGCCAGAGCGCATCCGGCCAGGGCGTGGCGACGGACATCCTCGAGGCGGCCGCGATCGCGTACGTGCGGGCGCTGTCGAGCGTCGTGCGCAAGGTCGCTGCTGCCGCCGAGTCGCCGCCGGTGCCGGCCGAGGCCGAGCTCAGCCCGACGCCGTAGCCAGCCGGCGGCCCTGGGCGAACCCGGCGGCGAGCGCCGCGGGCGCGGCGGCCGGGTCGAGCAGGTTGGCGCCGATGTCGTGCTCGGGGCCGACGACGTCGACGATCGCGCCGCGGCGGCGCAGCGCCGTGGCCTCGAGCGCCACCGCGGGTCGCGCCGCCGCGCGCAGCAGCCCTGCCGGGGACGGCGCCGCGCGGCCACCGGTGACCGTGAGGCAGAGCACGCGGGTGTCGCGTGCGGCGGGGGCCGCGTCGAGGTTGGTGAGGCTCCAGGCGCCGCCGTCGACGTAGGTGCGTCCGCCGATCGTCACGGGGCGGAAGACGGCGGGCACCGCGCACGAGGCCTCGACGGCCTCGCCCACGTTGGCCGAGGGCGCGCCCGGTGCGCCGAAGACGGCGCGGCGCCCCGCGGCGCTGTCGACTGCGCAGATCCGCAGGCGCCCGTCGAAGCGGGCCCTCCAGGAGTCGACCTCGGAGCGCAGCCGCGCCAGCGAGCGCCGGCCGGCGGGGAGGCGGCGCAGCGCGGTGCGCCGCGCGAGCGCTCCGCCGGGCGCGCCCACCCGCAGTGCAACCGGGGCGAACGGCGCGGCCACCGCGCCTCCCCAGCGAGCGGCAGTTCGCGCGATCCCGGCCGCCGGCGAGGCCGTCGCGCCGTCCTCGCCGCCGTCGAAGGCCGCCTCCTCGGCGCTGGGGCCGTCGCCGTCGGCCGGCCGGCGGGGCCGGCGACCCGCCGCGAGCGACGCGGCCACGATCGAGCCCGCCGAGGTGCCCAGGAAGGTCTCGACCTCGCGGAAGTCGAGGCCGGCCTCCGCCTCGACGCCTGCGAGCAGGCCGGTCATCCACGCCTCGCCGACGACGCCGCCGGCGGCGAGCACGAGGACGTCGGGGCGCAGGAGGGCCACGGCCCACCAGGCTAGGCGCCGCCCCGCCCGTCGAGTGGACACTTGGCCGCGGTATGCACGGCCAACCGTCCACTCGACGAGAGGGCGTATGCGATAACGTACGGTCGTATGTCAGTGGAGCCGATGCTGGCGGTTGGCCCGCGCGTCCGCGCGCTGCGGGACGCGATGAGCCTGTCGCTGCGCGACCTCGCGGAGCGCAGCGGCGTCAGCGCGCCGATGCTCAGCCAGGTCGAGCGGGGGGAGACCAGCCCGACGCTGGCCGTCGCGGCGCGGATCGCCGCCGGGCTCGAGCTCTCGCTCTCGCAGCTGCTGCGCCTCGACGAGGGTGGGGCGGTCTCGGTGGTCCGCGCCGGCGAGCGCCGCGCCGGCGGCGACCATGCCGGCGGCCACGGCTATGAGATCCTCACCCCGCCGCTGCCCGGACTGCGGGCTGAGCTCTCGCGTCACACTCTGGCGGCCGGTGCGGCCACCGGAGGACCGGGGGATCCCCCGATGCACGAGCCCGGAGCCCGCGAGACGGCGCTCGTCGAGCGCGGCCATGCGGTCCTGGTCGTCGACGGTGAGCGCCACGAGCTGACGACCGGCGACTGCGCGACGTTCGACGCCGACCTGCCCCACCACTTCGAGAACACCGGAAAGGAGGAAGCCGTCCTGCTGGCCGTCGTGTCGGCAGGGCTGCGCCGCTCATGAGCGAGACGCTCTTCGACAAGATCTGGGCCGCCCACGAGGTGGCCCCCAGCCTGCTGTTCATCGACCTGCACCTGGTCCACGAGGTCACCAGTCCGCAGGCGTTCGACGGGCTGCGGATGGCGGGGCGTCCCGTGCGCCGCCCCGACCGGACGCTGGCGACCGCCGACCACAACGTCCCCACCGACGGGACCCCGTCCGCGGCGCGGATCCGCGACGAGCTCTCGCGGGTCCAGGTGCAGACGCTGGAGCGCAACTGCGCCGAGTTCGGCATCCCGGTGTTCAGCCTGGGCTCCGAGCACCAGGGGATCGTGCATGTGATCGGGCCGGAGATGGGCGTCACCCAGCCGGGGATGACGATCGTCTGCGGCGACAGCCACACCGCCACGCACGGGGCCTTCGGAGCGCTCGCGTTCGGCATCGGCACCAGCGAGGTCGAGCATGTGCTCGCGACGCAGTGCCTGGTCCAGCGCCGCCCGCGCTCGATGCGCATCCGCTACGAGGGCTCGCTCGGCGCGGGCGTCACGGCCAAGGACCTGATCCTCTCGACGATCGGCCAGATCGGTGTGGCCGGCGCGGTCGGACACGTCGTCGAGTACGCGGGGCCGGCGATCGAGGAGCTGTCGATGGAGGGCCGGATGACCGTGTGCAACATGACGATCGAGGCCGGGGGCCGGGCCGGCATGGTCGCCCCCGACGAGCGGACGTTCGCCTGGCTCGAGGAGCGCGACGTAGCGATCGACGACGCCTGGCGCGAGCTGCGCACCGACCCGGGCGCGACGTTCGACCGCGAGGTCGTGCTTGACGCGTCGGCGATCAGCCCGATGGTCACGTGGGGCACAAACCCCGAGATGGTGGTCGGGGTCGCCGAGGCGGTGCCCGAGCCCCAGGACGACGGCGACGAGCGCGCGCTGGCCTACATGGGCCTCCGGGCCGGGACGCCGCTCCGGGACATCCGGCTCGATCGGGTGTTCATCGGGTCGTGCACGAACTCGCGAATCGGTGACCTGCGGGCCGCCGCCGAGGTCGTCCGTGGCCGGCGCGTCGCCGACGGCATCGCCGCGATGGTCGTCCCGGGCTCCGAGCAGGTGCGCCGGCAGGCCGAGCGCGAGGGCCTGGACGAGGTCTTCCGCGCGGCGGGCTTCGACTGGCGGACCGCCGGTTGCTCGATGTGCCTCGGCATGAACCCCGACATCGCCGCGCCCGGCGAGCGGGTGGCGTCGACCTCGAACCGCAACTTCGAGGGACGCCAGGGCCGCGGCGCCCGCTCGCACCTCGTCAGCCCGCAGATGGCGGCCGCGGCGGCGATCACCGGTCATTTCGTCGACATCCGCGACTGGGAGCCCGCCGGGGCGACCGAGGAGGCAGGGGCATGAGGGCGATCGAGACGATCACCGACCGCGTCGCCGTGCTGATGCGCGACGACGTCGACACCGATCAGATCATCCCCAAGCAGTTCCTCAAGCGAGTCGAGCGAACCGGCTTCGGCGAGTTCCTCTTCCACGACTGGGCGACCGAGCCCGGCTGGGAGCTGCCCCGTCGCCAGATCCTCGTCACCGGCCGCAACTTCGGCTGTGGGTCGAGCCGCGAGCACGCACCGTGGGCGCTGGAGGACTACGGCTTCCGGGCGATCGTCGCACCGAGCTTCGCCGACATCTTCCGGTCGAACTGCACGAAGATCGGGCTGCTCCCGGTGGAGCTGGCCGAGGCCGACGTCGCCGCGATCGCCGAGGCCGGCGAGGCCCAGGTCGACCTCGCCGCCCAGGAGGTTCGCTGGCCGGGCGGCAGCGCGCGGTTCGAGATCGACGAGGAGACCCGGCACCGGCTCCTCAACGGGCTTGACGACATCGACCTGACCCTCCAGCAGGCCGACGCCATCGCCGCGTACGAGAGCGGTCGCGAGCGCAGCGGACCGGTGACGACGAGGGTGTAGGGTTCCCGCCGGGGACGTGTTCGTGCGCGGCCCCGGCAGGCAGGAGCAAGCCGGCTCTGGCAGGGGACCGGGGCCGTTTCGACAACAGGGAGGCACTCACGTGAGGACTCGATTCGTGGGCGTGATGGCTGCGGCGCTGACCGCCGTGGCGGTCGTGCCCGCCGCCGCGTCGGCCTGGGCTCCGGCGGCATCGGCGACGATCCACCCGGGCGTCCAGACGTTCACCAACGGCGCCCAGTGCACCGCCAACTTCATCTACTCGGACGGGGGCTCGACCTACATCGGTCAGGCCGCCCATTGCTCGGGGACCGGCGGGAGCACCGCGACCGACGGCTGCACCAGCGGCTCGCTGCCGGAGGGCACGGGGGTGCAGGTCACCGGCGCCGACCACCCGGGGGTCATGGTCTACAACTCGTGGCTCCGCATGCAGGCGCTCGGGGAGACCAACCCGGACACCTGCCAGTTCAACGACCTGGCGCTGGTGAGGCTCGACGCCGCCGACGTCGCCAAGGTCAACCCGTCGGTTCCCGGCTGGGGTGGTCCGACGGGCGTCGGCAGTCTCGCCGGCACGCTCGGCGCCGCCTACACGTACGGCAACTCCGAGCTGCGCGGCGGCGTCACGCAGCTCAGCCCCAAGCAGGGCGTCGTCGTCCAGAAGCAGGGCAACGGCTGGAGCAGCGACGTCTACACGGCCACGCCGGGTATCCCGGGCGACTCGGGCTCGGGCTTCCTCAACGACGCCGGCCAGGCCGCCGGCGTGCTGAGCACCGTCCAGCTGGCGCCGCTCGCCGGCTCCAACGGCGTGGGCGACCTGCCTCGCGAGCTGGCGTGGATGCACCAGAACGCCTCGGGCTTCGGCGGCGTGACCGTCGTGCCCGGGACCGAGCCGTTCCAGACCAGCCTGCTGACGGCGATCCTCGGCGGCTGAACGCCGCCCCGGTCCCCCGGGGAGCGCCGGAGGGCCCGCGCGAGGCCCTCCGGCGCGGACCCCGGAAGCGCCCGGGCGCCTATCCTGGCGCCCCCATGTCCCACCGCATCGCAGTCCTTCCCGGCGACGGCGTCGGGCCCGAGATCACCGCACCCACGCTGGAGGTGCTCGGCCGCCTGGGCGACTTCGTGTTCACCGAGCACCCGTTCGGCGGGGCCTCGATCGATGCGCACGGGGTCCGCTTCACCGACGAGGTGCTGGCCGCGTGCCGCGACTCGGACGCCGTGCTCCTCGCCGCGGTCGGGGGCCCGAGGTGGGACACGACCGACCCCGCGGCGCCGCGGCCCGAGCAGGGCCTGCTGCGTCTCCGCAAGGAGCTCGGCCTGTTCGCCAACCTTCGCCCGGTCAAGGTCTTCCCCGCGCTCGCCGCCGCCTCCCCGCTGCGCGACGTCGAGCACGTGGAGTTCCTCGTCGTGCGCGAGCTCACCGGCGGCATCTACTTCGGCGAGAAGACCCGCACGGCCGACGAAGCGACCGATGTCTGCTCCTACACCCGCGCGGAGATCGAGCGGATCGCTCGCGTGGCCTTCCGCGCAGCCCACTCGAAGGTCGTCAGCGTCGACAAGGCGAACGTGCTCGAGACCTCCCGGCTGTGGCGGGAGGTGGTCGCCGACGTCCACCGGCGCGAGTTCCCGGACATCGAGCTCGAGCATCAGCTCGTCGACTCGTGCGCGATGAAGCTCGTCTCGGCGCCCCGCCACTTCGAGGTGATCGTCACCGAGAACATGTTCGGCGACATCCTCACCGACGAGGCGGCGATGCTCACCGGCTCGCTCGGGATGCTGCCCAGCGCTTCCCTGGGGGAGCCCGGCGCCCCGGGCGTCTTCGAGCCGGTGCACGGCTCGGCGCCCGACATCGCCGGTCAGGGGGTCGCCAACCCATTGGCGATGTTCCTCTCTGCGGCGATGATGCTGCGCCACGGGCTCGGGTTGCACGACGAGGCCGCCGCCCTAGAATCGGCGGTGGACCGGGCCCTCGAGCGCCGGCCTTCGCACCCCCGACCTCGGGGGCGGCGCCACCACCGCCGATGCGGCCAGCGCCGTCCTCGAGCAGCTGCAAGGAGCATGAGGTGAACCAGGCGGACCTCATCTGGATGAACGGCGAGTTCGTTCCGTGGGAGGACGCCAAGGTCCACGTCCTCACCCACGGGCTGCACTACGGCACCGGGGTCTTCGAGGGCGTCCGCTGCTACGACACCGAGATCGGTCCGGCCGTCTTCCGCCACGCCGACCACGTCGAGCGCCTGTTCCGCTCGTCCGAGCTCTACTACATGCCGATCCCGTTCGACCGCGAGGCCCTGCGCCACGCGACGCTCGAGCTGATCGCGCGCAACGGGCTGCGCTCGTGCTACATCCGGCCGCTGGTGTTCCGCGGCTACGGGCAGATGGGCCTGTTCCCGCTCGACGCGCCCGTCGACGTGACGATCGCCGCCTGGGAGTGGGGCAGCTACCTCGGGGACGAGGGCAAGCGCAACGGCATCCGCGCCAAGGTCTCGAGCTGGCGGCGCATCAGCCCCGACTCGCTGATCCCGCACGCCAAGGCCTCGGGCCAGTACCTCAACTCGGTGCTGGCCAAGATCGAGTCGCACAAGGCCGGCTACGAGGAGGCCATCCTCCTCGACGACAAGGGGCACGTCTGCGAGGGCTCGGGCGAGAACGTCTTCGTCGTGCGCGACGGCCGGATCGTCACGCCGCCGCAGACGGCGTCGATCCTCGACGGGATCAGCCGCCGCTCGGTGCTGCAGATCTGCGCCGACCTCGGGCATCGAGGTCGTCGAGCGCGACGTCGCGCGCGCCGAGCTCTATCTCGCCGACGAGCTCTTCGTCTGCGGCACGGCCGCCGAGCTGACGCCCCTCCGCGAGGTCGACGACCACGTCGTCGGCGGCGGCTCGCCCGGCGAGGTCACGCGCGCGGTCCAGACGGCCTTCGAGGACGCTCTGCACGGCCGCAGCGAGCGCTACCGCGAGTGGCTCGACCCCGTGCCGGTCGAGCTCTACGACACCGCGACGACGTCGGCGCAGATGGCATGAGCTCGGCGGGTCGGCGAATTCGGGGGCGGTGCGCGCGGCTAGCCGTGCACCGCTGCCCCCGTTTGCCACGACCCGACCGAGAGGACCGAGACCGATGACCGCCATCCAGCTCTACGACGCCACCCTGCGCGACGGCATGCAGGGCGAGGGCATGTCGCTGACCGCCGCGGAGAGGATCCGCGTCGCGCACAAGCTCGACGAGCTCGGGGTGCACGTGATCGAGGCGGGGTTCCCGGCATCGAACCCCAAGGAGGCCGAGCTGTTCGAGCTGCTGGCCGGCGAGAGGTTCGCCGGCGCGTGCATCGCGGCGTTCGGGATGACCCGGCGCCGCGACGTCGCGGCCGCCGACGATCCCGCGCTGGGGCTGCTGGCCCGACTGCTTCGCCCCGGTCGTCACGTTGGTCGGCAAGACGTGGTCGCTGCACCTCGAGAAGGTGGTGCGCGTCAGCCGCGAGGAGAACGTGGCGATGATCGCCGAGTCGGTGGCGTTCATGGCGGGCGAGGGCAAGCGCGTGCTCTACGACGCCGAGCACTTCTTCGACGGCTGGCGCGACGACCCGGCCTACGCGCTGGAGTGCCTGCGGGCCGCCGCCGGTGGCGGGGCCGAGCGCGTCGTGCTCTGCGACACCAACGGCTCCTCGCTGCCCGGCCAGGTCGCCGAGGCCGTCGCGGCGGTCGCCGCCGCGCTGCCGGGTGTCCCGCTCGGGATCCACTGCCACGACGACTGCGGGTGCGGCGTGGCCAACACGCTGGTCGCGGTCGAGGCCGGCGCGACCCAGGTGCAGGGGACGATGAACGGCATCGGCGAGCGCACGGGCAACGCCAACCTTGTCACGATCATCGCCAACCTCCAGCTCAAGATGGGCCACGAGGCGCTTCCGGCCGACCGCCTCGCGCACCTGACCGAGACGGCCCACTTCGTCGACGAGCTGCTCAACCGCAACCCCGACCCGCGGCAGCCCTACGTGGGCAAGAACGCCTTCGCCCACAAGGGCGGGATGCACATCGCGGGCGTGCGCGCCGACGCCGCCACCTTCGAGCACGTCGACCCGGTCGCGGTGGGCAACGACCGCGCGCTGCTGGTCTCCGAGCTGGCGGGCCGGGGCACGGTCGCCGCGGCCGGCGAGCGCCTCGGCGTGGCGGTGGACGCCGATCGCGTGGTCCGGCGGGTCAAGGAGCTCGAGCACCAGGGCTTCCAGTTCGAGTCGGCCGACGCGAGCTTCGAGCTGCTCGTGCGCAAGGAGGCGGGTGTCTACGAGCCGCTGTTCCGCCTGGAGTCCTGGCGCGTGATCGTCGAGAAGCGCGCCGACGGGCGCGTGGAGACCGAGGCGACGATCAAGCTCTGGGCCGACGGCGAGCGCTACGTGCGCACGGCCGAGGGCAACGGCCCCGTGCACGCACTCGACCAGGCACTGCGCGACGCGATCGGCGAGGCGCACCCCCACCTGCGCGACATGGAGCTCGTGAACTTCAAGGTCCGCATCCTCGACGAGACGAAGGGCTCGGACGCCATCACCAGGGTGGCCGTCGACACCTCCGACGGGCGGGACGTCTGGGGGTCGATGGGCGTCTCGACCAACCTGATCGAGGCGTCCTGGGACGCCCTGGTCGACGCGCTCGAGTACGGCATGCAGCCGGGCCGCCGCCCGGTGCCGGAGCGATCCGTCCGCGCGACGTGACCGAGCACGCCGAGGAGATCCCGCTCGCTCGCCCGGTCCTCGGGGCCCGCGAGGAGGAACTCGTGCTCGAGGTGCTGCGCTCCGGCCAGCTCTCGCTCGGGCCGCGGGTGCCCGCGTTCGAGGCCGCCTTCGCCCGGGGGCTCGGCGTCGCCCACGCGAGCGCGGTCTCCAGCGGCACCGCCGGCCTGCACCTCGCCCTGCGCGCGGTCGGGGTGCGGGAGGGCGACGAGGTCGTCACCTCGCCGTTCTCGTTCGTGGCGAGCGCCAACGCGCCCCTGTTCGAGCGGGCCCGGCCGGTGTTCGCCGACATCGACCCGGTGACCCTCAACCTCGACCCGGCGGCCGCCTCTGCGGCGGTCACCGACCGCACGCGCGCGCTGCTGCCGGTGCACATCTTCGGCTATCCGGCCGATCTGCCGGCCTTCGAGGAGCTCGGGCTGCCGATCGTCGAGGACGCCTGCGAGGCGCTCGGCGCGGTGCATGGCGACGGCGTCGCGGTCGGCGCCCGCGGCCATCCGGCCGCGTTCGGCTTCTACGCCAACAAGCAGCTGACGACCGGCGAGGGCGGGATGGTCACGACCGGCTCGGAGGAGGTCAAGCGGCGCATCGACTCCGAGCGCAACCAGGGTCGCGCCCCCGACATGGACTGGCTCGACCACGATCGCCTCGGCTTCAACTACCGCCTCTCCGACGTCGCCTGCGCCATCGGGCTGGCCCAGCTCGAGCGTCTCGGCGAGATGCTCGCGGGCAGGGCACGCGCCGCGGCGTGGTACCGCGAGGCGCTCGCGGGCATCGAGGGCCTCGCCCTGCCCTGCGAGGACGGGTCCGGCCACCCCGGCGACCGCCGCGGCTGGTTCGTGTTCGTGGTGCAGATGCCGCGCGGCCACGACCGCGACGAGGTCATCCGTGCCCTGCGCGAGCGCGGCGTGCAGTCCAAGCCCTACGTGCCCGCCATCCACCTCATGAGCTTCTACCGCGAGCGCTTCGGCCACCGCGAGGGCGAGTTCCCGGTCTGCGAGGACGTCGCCGCCCGATCGGTGGCGCTGCCGTTCTTCCCGGAGCTCGGCGAGGGCCAGATCGCGCACGTTGCACGTTCGCTGCGGGCCGTTCTCGGGCGCTAGCCGCCCGGTGGGCAGGGAGCCGCTCGCGCGCCGGTGGCGCTGGCCGGCCGACGACGCGGGGTTCGCGGCGGCGGTCGCGCTCCCCGTGCCGCCGTTCCGCCATCTGTTCGCCGAGGCGACATCTGCCCTCTAGGCTCCGCGGGCGATGTCCCGCTTCGCCGAGCCGCAGCACGAGCACTTCCGCGCTCTCAACACGTCGCTGTCCTTCGACCGCCGCCTGTGGCCGTTCGACGTCGCCCAGTCGCGCGCCCACGCGCGGATGCTCGCCGCCCGCGGGATCATCGGCGACGACGACCGCGACGCGCTGCTCGCCGGGCTCGACGTGGTGGCGAGCGAGCTCGAGGAGGGCCGCTTCCCGCTCGCCGCAGACGACGAGGACATCCACATGGCGATCGAGCGGCGGCTCACCGAGGTCGCCGGCCCGGTGGGCGGGAGGCTGCACACGGCCCGCTCGCGCAACGACCAGGTCGCAACCGACGTCGCGATGTTCGCGCGCGACGCGGCGCGCGCGGCGGCCGATGGTGCCCGGGGGCTTGCGGCCGTCCTCGTCGATGCCGCCGAGCGCCACCTCGACTGGCCGCTGCCCGGCTACACCCACCTCCAGCGCGGCCAGCCGGTCTACCTCTCCCACCACCTGCTCGCCTATGCGTGGATGCTGCTGCGCGATCGCGACCGCTTCCTTTTCGCGGCGAGCCAGACCGCGGCGCTCCCGCTCGGCGCCGGCGCGCTCGCCGGTACGAACTTCGACACGGACCGGGCGATGGTCGCCGCAGAGCTCGGCTTCGAGCGCGTGGCGCCCAACTCGATGGACGCGGTCGCCAATCGCGACTTCGTGCTCGACCTGCTCGGGGCGGCGGCGACCTGCGCGACGCACCTCAGCAGGCTCGGCGCGGAGATCGTGCTGTGGTCGAGCGAGGAGTTCGGGTTCCTGACGCTCGCCGACGCCTGGACGAGCGGCTCGTCGATCATGCCGCAGAAGAAGAACCCTGATGCGGCCGAGCTCCTGCGGGCCAAGGCGCCGCGGATCCTCGGGCATCTCTCGGCGCTGCACGGCGTGCTGCACGCGCTGCCGCTGACCTACAACAAGGACCTCCAGGAGGACAAGGAGCACCTCTTCGACGCCGTCGACACGCTCGAGCTGTGCCTCTGGGCTGCGCGCGGGATGGTCGAGGGAGCGACGTTTCATCGCGAGCGGATGGCGGCCGCGGCCTCCGACGAGCTGATCGCCGCCACGGACCTCGCCGACCTGCTGGTCCGCCGTGGCACCCCGTTCCGCGAGGCGCACGGTGTCGTCGCCGGCCTGGTGCGCCGGGCGGTCGCCGGCGAGGCGTCCCTGCACGAGCTCGTCGCCGCGGAGCTGGGCGACGACGCAATGGCGGTCCTGGAGCGCTCCTCGTGGCTCGAGTCGAAGGTCTCCGAGGGCGGCACCGCCCTGGTCCGGGTGCGCGAGCAGCTCGAGGCGGCGCGAGCCGCGATCGGGGCTTGACCGCCCGCGCCCTCGATCGCGCGTTCTACGCGCGGCCCGTGCTCGAGGTCGCTCCGGACCTCGTGGGCTGCGTGCTGCGCCATGGCCGCACGGCGGGCATGATCGTCGAGACCGAGGCCTATCACCAGTCCGAGCCGGCCTGCCACGCCTTTGCCGGGCTGACGCCGCGGACGTCCAGGCTGTTCGGGCCCCCGGGCACCGCCTACGTCTACCGCTCGTACGGCATCCACGCCCTCTTCAACGCCGTCTGCGAGCCAGAGGGAACGGGCGCGGCAGTGCTCGTGCGGGCGCTCGAGCCGCTGGCGGGCCTCGAGGTGATGCGCGCGCGGCGCGGCCGGGACCGGATCGAGGAGCTCTGCTCGGGCCCAGGCAAGCTCACGCAGGCGCTCGGCATCGAGCTCGCCCTCAACGGCGCCGACCTGCTGGACGGGCCGATCGAGATCCGTCCCGGGGAGGCGGCCCCGGAGCTGATCGAGGGCCGCCGCATCGGGATCACCAAGGCGGTCGAGCTCGGCTGGCGCTTCTGCGCGGCGGGCAGCAGGCACGTCTCCCGGCCGTGGCCGCGCAGCCCCGCCGCCGGCCGGCGCTCCTCCTAGCCCGCCGTCGCGCCGCTCGGTCCGCCGGCGCCGCCCGTCCCGCCGCCGCCCGTCCCGCCGCCGGCCGGCGGGGTCTCGGGCTTGCCGCCGCCCCCGTTCGCCGGTGGGTTGCCCGGGGCGGGGTTGGGGGTCGGGGAGGGGGGCGTGGCGGGCGTCGTCTGCGCGGGGGCCTTGGGCTTGGCTGTGGTGCCTGGTGTCGTGGTGCCGGGGGAGGGGGTGGTCTGGGTCTGCGTCCCGGTCGGTGCGGCCGGTGCGGCGGGCGCCGTGGTCGTGGGCGACTGCGGCGCGGCCGGAAGCCCCTTCTTGGCGCGCTCGGCGGCGGCGCGCTGCTTGTCGAGGTCGATGGCGCTCGTCATGAACGCGCGCCAGATCAGGGCAGGGAAGGTGCCCCCTGCGACCGGGCCGCCGCGGAACTCGGTCTTCATCGAGCGAACGCCGTCGGGATAGCCGACCCAGACGGCGACGGTGTAGCGGTCGGTGAACCCGACGAACCAGGCGTCGCCGTAGTTCTCGGTCGTGCCGGTCTTGCCAGCGGCGAAGACGCCGGGGATCTGCGCCTGCCTGCCGGTGCCGGCCGTGACGACCGTTCCGAGTATCTGGCGCTCGATCTCCGCGAGCTTGGGCGAGACCACGCGGACGAGACGGCGCTCGTTGCGTGCCACGAGCTTGAAGTCGTCGCGCCTGGTTGCGTTGCGGTGCTTGGGGGCCTTGACCTCGCGGATGCCGACCGGTCCGCCGTGGGCGGAGCCCAGCGAGCCGTCGACGCGCTGGCCGTCGTGGGCCAACGTCTCATACGCGTGGGCCATGTCGAGGACGGTGACCCCGTGCTTGAGCCCGCCGAGCGTGATCGCCGGGTTGGTGGAGACGGGGGTCCGGATGCCGAAGCTCGACGCGAGCGATGCGATCGGCTTGAAGCCGACCTTGAAGCCCACCTCGGCGTAGACCGAGTTGTCCGAGTACGTCGTCGCGCGGGCCAGCGTGGTCACGCCGCTGTAGTCGCCCTCGTAGTTGTTGACGACGAACTTCTCCTTGCCGTTCGTGCCGGGAACGGTGAACGTCTTGCGCTTCGACGTCCAGGTGGAGCCCGGGCTGATGCCCTTGCGCAGCGCGGTCGCGAGGACGAACGGCTTGAACGCCGAGCCGGGCTGGCGCTGGCCCTGTGTGGCGAGGTTGAACGGCCGCTGCGTGAAGTCGTGGCCGCCCACCATCGCCCGGACCTCCCCGGTCGCGTTGTCGATCGCGACGAGAGCCGCGGCGGGGCCGGGGGAGCCCGCGGGCAGGTAGCCGTCGATCGCCTGCTGCGCGCGCTGCTGCAGGTCGCGGTCGAGCGTCGTGCGCACCCGCAGGCCGCCCTCGAACGTGCGCTGCGCGCCGAAGCGCTCGACGAGTTGCTGGCGGACCCAGCTCGTGAAGTACGGCGCCTTGGACTCCTCGCGCGGCGGCTGGACGACGGGCGGCGCCGTCACGCTGGTGGCGTTGCGGTAGTCGGCGGGCGTGAGATAGCGCTGCTCGAGCATGTTGCGCAGCACGCGGTCTCGCCGCGCCCGCGCCTCGGGCCACCGGTCGACCGGGTCGTAGCCGCTCGGGTTGGCGACCATGCCCGCAAGCAGCGCCGCCTCCTCGGGCCTCAGCTCCGAGGCGCACGCCGGGTGACCCTGGGTGCCGCACCCGGGGTGATCAGCCCCGAAGTACACGCGCGCGGCGGACTCGACCCCGTATGCGCCGTTGCCGAAGTAGATCGCGTTGAGATACTCGGTGAGGATCTTCTCCTTCGACCACTTCCGGGTCAGGTGGTAGGCCATGGCCGCTTCGCGCAGCTTCTCGAAGACCGTTCGGTTGCCCTGGGCCTTCAGCGCGTTCTTGACGAACTGCTGGGTGATCGTCGAGGCGCCCTGCTGGGCCTGCTTGGAGACGATGTCGGCCACGAACGCGCGGCCGATGCCGCGCAGGTCGATGCCGTTGTTCGTGTAGAAGCGCCGATCCTCGATCGCGATGATCGCGTGGCGCATCGCGGGCGCGATCTGGTCGTAGCGGACCAGGACCCGGTTCTTGTTGGAGACCAGCAGCCCGAGGGGACGCCCGCGGATGTCGAGCAGCGTCGAGTTCTGCGCGCTGCGGAACCTCGGCAGGTTCTCGAGCTGGGGCAGGTCGGACGCGACCGCCATCATCATCCCGAAGACGGTGGAGATCAGCGCAAGGACGCTGAGACCGCCGAAGACGAGCGTGAGGCGCAGCTTCCTGACGCGCGGGCGTCGGGAAGGGGGCTCGGGCAGCGGGAGATTGGTGACGCTCGGCGGCTCGGCGACGCTCATGACGAGGCGCCTCTGAAGGGCGCGGATGCGGGCGCGGACGAGGCGGCGGAGCCCGCGCTGACTGGCGTCGAGAATAGCATTGGCCCAGATGCCGGACCCCGCCTCCGACGCCGCGTTCCTGGCACGCAACGCGGTCGACTGCCTGCCCGCCGGGGGCCTCGAGGCGAAGCTCGCGCTGGCCGCCCGGGAGGGTCGGCAGCTGCGGGTCAAGCTCGGCCTCGACCCGACCGCGCCCGACCTGCACCTCGGGCACACGGTCGTGCTGCAGAAGCTGCGCGAGTTCCAGGACCTCGGGCACCGGGTCGTGCTCATCGTCGGCGACTACACGGCGCGGGTGGGCGATCCGAGCGGGCGGTCCTCCACCCGGCCCGTGCTCTCCGGCGAGGAGATCGACGCCAACGCGCGCACCTATCGCGAGCAGGCATTCAGGGTCCTGCTCGACGATCCCGAGCGGCTCGAGGTCCGCTACAACGGCGAATGGCTGGACATGCGCGCCGAGGAGCTCTTCGCCCTGTGCCGGACGGCGACGGTGGCGCAGATCCTCGAGCGCGAGGACTTCGCGCGCCGCTTCCGCGACGCCGCCCCGATCTCCGTCCTCGAGCTGCTCTACCCGCTGCTCCAGGGCTACGACTCGGTGGCGATCCGCGCCGATGTCGAGCTCGGGGGCACCGACCAGACGTTCAACCTGCTGCTCGGCCGCGACGTCCAGCGGGCCTATGGCCAGCCCGAGCAGGTCGTGCTCACCGTGCCGATCCTTGCCGGTACCGACGGGATCGAGAAGATGTCGAAGTCGGTCGGCAACCAGATCGGGGTCACCGATCCGCCGGAGGAGATCTACGGCCGGACGCTGTCGCTGCCCGATGCGGCGCTTGGCGGCTGGTACGACCTCCTGATCGGCGAAGCGCCGCCGGCGCAGGTGACGGCGCGCGACGCGAAGCGTGCCCTGGCGCGCGCGTTGGTTGCGCGGTTCCACGACGAGGCCGCCTCGGCGGCCGCCGAGGAGCGCTTCGACCGCGTGTTCGTGCGCCACGAGGCGCCGGACGATCTCGACGAGGTGCACATCGACGCCGACGGCCCGACGGTCCACCTGCCGGCGGTACTGGCCCAGGCCTTCGGCGTCAGCCGCTCCGAGGCCCGGCGCCAGATCGGCCACGGGGGTGTGAGGATCGACGGGGAGCCGCTCGGCGCCGGCGAGGTCGACGTGCCCCGCGGGCGCCTTGACGGGCGGGTGCTCCAGCTCGGAAAGCGCCGCTTCGCCCGCATGCGGATCGGTTGAGATGACCCTGCACGGCGGGCTTCTGCGCCTCGCGACCACCGGCGATGGGGAGATCGTGGACATCACCGAGGGCGTCGCCGCCGTGGTGAGCGGATCCGGCGTGACCGCGGGCGTGGCCGTCGTCTTCGCACCGGGGGCCACGGTGGGCGTGACGACGATGGAGCACGAGCCGGGAAGCGTCGCCGACCTGCGGGCGCTTCTGGACCGCCTCATCCCGCCGCCGGCCGGCGACGGGCACAACCGGCGCAACCGTGACACCAACGGCCACGCCCACCTCCGGGCGGCCGTCATCGGGCCCTCGGAGTCGATCCCGGTGGTCGGCGGCTCCCTTGCGCTGGGCACCTGGCAGCAGGTCGTCCTGATCGACTTCGACGACCGTCCGCGGGAGCGACGGGTGAGCGTCTCGGTGCTGTCCTAGGTGCGGTGCGTATACTCATCGACAGCGATCGGCCGGCGAGGCCGATGCGGCGCTCCCGGAGTCCAGCCGGGCCCTGCGAGAGCCGCGTGAGGAGTGCTATCCTCGTCGGTCCGTGTTCGGACGATGTCCGAGCCGCGTCACCTGCCGGAGCCCCCGGCAGCCGAGAGGCGCGACGGTCTTTGAAAACTCAACAGCATGCGCTACTTCAGCCGACTCGTCGGCTGGGGTCGCACAGGTCCGATTCCGCCTGCTCGCCAGCGAGTGGGCGGGAGCCAAATTGGAAGTACCCCGTCATTGACCGGGGCCGCCACGGTGTACGAGGCGCCCCGCATGGTCGGTGACAGCTTTTCGTGACGGTCCGCCATGCCTTCGGGCGGGGTGGGCCAGCAGTTCTTCACGGAGAGTTTGATCCTGGCTCAGGACGAACGCTGGCGGCGTGCTTAACACATGCAAGTGGAGCGACGAACCAGGGCTTGCCCTGGGGCAGAGCCGCGAACGGGTGAGTAACACGTGGGTAACCTGCCCCGATGACCGGGACAACCCGAGGAAACTCGGGCTAATACCGGATGTGCTCATCCCACACCAGTGGGATGAGGAAAGGTAGCTTCGGCTTCCGCATCGGGATGGGCCCGCGGCCCATTAGCTTGTTGGTGGGGTAACGGCCCACCAAGGCGACGATGGGTAGCTGGTCTGAGAGGACGATCAGCCACACTGGGACTGAGACACGGCCCAGACTCCTACGGGAGGCAGCAGTGGGGAATCTTGCGCAATGCGCGAAAGCGTGACGCAGCAACGCCGCGTGCGGGAAGACGGCCTTCGGGTTGTAAACCGCTTTCAGTTGGGACGAAGCCTTCCCGGTGAACAGCCGGCGGAGGTGACGGTACCTTCAGAAGAAGCCCCGGCTAACTACGTGCCAGCAGCCGCGGTAATACGTAGGGGGCAAGCGTTGTCCGGAATCATTGGGCGTAAAGCGCGTGTAGGCGGCTGAGTAAGTCTGCTCTGAAAGCCCGGGGCTCAACCCCGGGAGGCGGGTGGATACTGCTCAGCTCGAGTCCGGAAGAGGAGTGTGGAATTCCTGGTGTAGCGGTGAAATGCGCAGATATCAGGAGGAACACCAATGGCGAAGGCAGCACTCTGGGACGGTACTGACGCTGAGACGCGAAAGCGTGGGGAGCAAACAGGATTAGATACCCTGGTAGTCCACGCCGTAAACGATGGGCACTAGGTGTGGGGGGTGTCGACTCCCTCCGTGCCGAAGCTAACGCATTAAGTGCCCCGCCTGGGGAGTACGGCCGCAAGGCTAAAACTCAAAGGAATTGACGGGGGCCCGCACAAGCAGCGGAGCATGTGGTTTAATTCGACGCAACGCGAAGAACCTTACCCGGGCTTGACATGTGCCTGACCGCCCTGGAAACAGGGCTTCCCTTCGGGGCAGGTTCACAGGTGGTGCATGGCTGTCGTCAGCTCGTGTCGTGAGATGTTGGGTTAAGTCCCGCAACGAGCGCAACCCCCGTCGCATGTTGCCAGCATTCAGTTGGGGACTCATGCGAGACTGCCGGTGACAAACCGGAGGAAGGTGGGGATGACGTCAAGTCATCATGCCCCTTATGTCCGGGGCTACACACGTGCTACATTGGCGCGTACAGAGGGCTGCGATACCGCGAGGTGGAGCGAATCCCTCAAAGCGCGTCTCGGTTCGGATTGCAGGCTGAAACCCGCCTGCATGAAGGTGGAGTTGCTAGTAATCGCGGATCAGCATTGCCGCGGTGAATACGTTCCCGGGCCTTGTACACACCGCCCGTCACACCACGGGAGTGGGTAACACCCGAAGCCGGTGGCCTAACCCTCTGGGAGGGAGCCGTCGAAGGTGGGACCCGTGACTGGGGTGAAGTCGTAACAAGGTAGCCGTAGCGGAAGCTGCGGCTGGATCACCTCCTTTCTAGGGAGCCCCTCAGGGGCCCGCTCGGCACGGAGCGATCGCGCCTCGTCGTCAGCGGCCGACCCATGTGGTCGGTGCGCCGCGGCGCAGGGACGGCGATTCGTCACCGATCGTGCGGCTAGAACGTCGACCGGACCTGGCCTGCGCACCAACGAACCGCGTCCACGGGTAATCAACCCCCCGGGGCGCGGCGCGCCGGCAGCATGCTGTTGAGTTTTGAGAGACCGAGGCGGGAGTCCCCCGCCGCGACCTCTTGGCGGTCCTTGAAAACTGCAGATGCGAAGCCGACGCGCGAGCTATCGATAAGCAGCTCGCGCGTCAATCGACGCACCGCCTCCGATGGAGCCGGTGCGTCACGGGTATCACCGTGCCCGGAGCTCTCGAGCTTCCGGGTCACGATCACCGTCAAGATAGTAAGGGCACACGGTGGATGCCTTGGCACCTAGAGGCGAAGAAGGGCGTGGACGACTGCGATAAGCCACGGTGAGGCGTTGAACAGCCTTTGACCCGTGGATGCCCGAATGGGGAAACCCGGCGCTGGTAATGCGGCGTCACCCTCGGCTGAACACATAGGCCGGAGGGAGCCAAGCGGGGGAAGTGAAACATCTCAGTACCCCGAGGAAAGGAAATCAACCGAGACTCCCTGAGTAGTGGCGAGCGAAAGGGGATCCAGCCTAAACCGGGCGCGTGCAAGCGATCAGGCGTTGCGTGCTCGGGGTTGTAGGGCGTTCTGCCCAGGGACTGATCTCCCTGGCGGGAGTTACAAAGGCTCGTGGTAGTCGAAGCGCGTGGAACCGCGCACCACAGAGGGCAATCGTCCCGTAGACGAAACTGCGAGCTCTCCCGAAGACGTTCCTGAGTAAGACCGCACCCGTGAAACGCGGTCTGAATCCGGGGGGACCACCCTCCAAGGCTAAGTACTCCTAGGTGACCGATAGCGGACTAGTACCGTGAGGGAAAGGTGAAAAGTACCCCGGAAGGGGAGTGAAATAGTACCTGAAACCGCGTGCCTACAAGCGGTCGGAGCGGCCTTGTGCCGTGACGGCGTGCTTTTTGCATAACGAGCCGGCGAGTTACTCGTCTGCGGCAAGGTTAAGCGATGAGCGGAGCCGTAGCGAAAGCGAGTCCGAACAGGGCGACATAGTCGTAGGCGGTAGACCCGAAACTGAGCGAGCTACCCATGGGCAGGTTGAAGCGGGGGTAAGACCTCGTGGAGGACCGAACCGACCTAGGTTGAAAACTGGGCGGATGACCTGTGGGTCGGAGTGAAAGGCTAATCAAGCTCAGTGATATCTGGTTCTCTCCGAAATATATTTAGGTATAGCCTCGGATGATTGCGTTGTGGCCGTAGAGCACTGTTTGGACTAGGGGCCCTACCAGGTTACCGACTTCAGGCAAACTCCGAAGACCATTACGTCTACTCCGGGAGTCAGTTGCTGGGGGATAAACTTCAGCGTCAAAAGGGAAACAGCCCAGACCGCCAGCTAAGGTCCCTAAGTACTAGCTAAGTGGTAAACGATGTCCGAGTGCACAGACAACCAGGAGGTTGGCTTAGAGGCAGCCACCCTTGAAAGAGTGCGTAACAGCTCACTGGTCAAGTGTTCGGGCGCGGATAATGTAACGGGGCTCAAGCTAGTCACCGAAGCTGCGGGTGCGTACTGTGTACGCGCGGTAGGAGAGCGTTCCCATGCCAGTGAAGCGGCGGCGTGAGCCAGTCGTGGAGGCCTGGGAAGTGAGAATGCCGGCATGAGTAACGAAAGAGGGGTGAGAATCCCCTCCGCCGATTGTCCAAGGTTTCCTGAGCAACGTTCGTCGGCTCAGGGTTAGTCGGGACCTAAGGCGAGGCCGAAAGGCGTAGTCGATGGCCAACAGGTTGATATTCCTGTACCACGTCGCAACCATTTGACCGATGGGGGGACGAGGAAGGCTAAGGGAGCCCAGCCGATGGTTGTGCTGGGGTAAGCGTGTAGGGGAGCTTCTAGGCAAATCCGGAAGCTCTTAACCTGAGGCGCGATGCCAGCTGGCATAAAGCCGGCGAGTCCCTGACGCCATGCCTCCGAGAAAAGCCTCTAGGGAGGTTGCGCGTGCCCGTACCAAAACCGACACAGGTGGACAAGTAGAGAATACTAAGGTGATCGAGATAACCCTCGTTAAGGAACTCGGCAAAATGGCTCCGTAACTTCGGGATAAGGAGCGCCCCGGTAGGGTTTAGGCCTTTGCGGCCGAAGCCCGAGGGGGCCGCAGTGAATAGGCCCAAGCGACTGTTTACCAAAAACACAGGTCTCTGCAAAGTCGAAAGACGACGTATAGGGGCTGACGCCTGCCCGGTGCCGGAAGGTTACGTGGAGGTGTTAGGGGTTCGCCTCGAAGCACCGAAGCTAAGCCCCGGTAAACGGCGGCCGTAACTATAACGGTCCTAAGGTAGCGAAATTCCTTGTCGGGTAAGTTCCGACCTGCACGAATGGCGTAACGACTTGGGCGCTGTCTCAACGAGGGGCTCGGTGAAATTGCAGTCTCGGTGAAGATGCCGAGTACCCGCGGCTAGACGGAAAGACCCCGTGAACCTTTACTACAACTTGGTATTGGGGCTCGGTGCATCTCGCTCAGGATAGGTGGGAGGCTTTGAAGCCAGGGCTGCGGCTCTGGTGGAGCCAACCTTGAGATACCACCCTTGATGTACTGGGTCTCTAACTCCGCTCCGTGAATCCGGGCGGGGAACAGTGCCAGGTGGGTAGTTTGACTGGGGCGGTCGCCTCCCAAAATGTAACGGAGGCGCGCAAAGGTTCCCTCAGTACGGTTGGAAATCGTGCGTAGAGTGTAAAGGCAATAAGGGAGCTTGACTGCGAGACCGACAGGTCGAGCAGGTGCGAAAGCAGGCCTTAGTGATCCGGCGGTAGCAAGTGGAAGTGCCGTCGCTCAACGGATAAAAGGTACTCCGGGGATAACAGGCTTATCGGGCCCAAGAGTCCACATCGACGGCCCGGTTTGGCACCTCGATGTCGGCTCGTCGCATCCTGGGGCTGAAGTAGGTCCCAAGGGTTGGGCTGTTCGCCCATTAAAGCGGTACGCGAGCTGGGTTCAGAACGTCGTGAGACAGTTCGGTCCCTATCTGCCGTGGGCGTTGGAGAGTTGAGAGGATTTGTCCCTAGTACGAGAGGACCGGGATGAACGCACCTCTGGTGTATCTGTTGTCCTGCCAAGGGCATTGCAGGTTAGCTACGTGCGGATTGGATAACCGCTGAAGGCATCTAAGCGGGAAGCCAGCCTCGAGATGAGCTCTCCCATCCCCTAGAGGGAGTAAGTCCCCTGGTAGACCACCAGGTTGATAGGCCGGATCTGGAAGCGTGGCGACATGCGAAGGAGACCGGTACTAATGGGACGAGGGCTTGACGGATATTGTTGATCCGCCGGCGTGCAACCGGCGGGCCGCTTCGAGCGGCAAGTGGTACCCGATGGCTTCGCGCTGCAGTTTTCAAGGCCCGCCGAGGGGCTCTCGCCACTTCCGGTGGCTATGGCGAGGGGGAAACACCTCTTCCCATTCCGAACAGAGAAGTTAAGCCCCTCAGCGCCGATGGTACTTGGCCCGCAAGGGCCCGGGAGAGTAGGTCGCCGCCGGTTTATCTGACCGAAGGGCCGCCCCTCAGGGCGGCCCTTCGGTGTTTTCGGCTTGGCCCGCGTGGACGTCCGTTCCGGGCCGGGGCGTCATCCGGCGCCTGCGTCGCCGCCGGGCGCGTATCGCGTGGGGCCTGCGCAGCTACCGCGCGCTGCCGGGGGGCACGGGCCGCGCGCAGCGCCCATGACGCATCGGCGTCAGGCAGACCTGGGTCCGCGGCGACCCGTCACCGGGCCGCCGCGCTCCCCTCCGGGAGCGCAACGGCGCGCGGTGCGGGTGCGCGGGGCCGCCTGTGTGCGTGCGCGGTCCGGAGGGCTCAAGGTCCTCCAGGAGGATGAAGGCGCGCGCGAGGCCGGCGGCGCGCCGGAGGGCGGGATGAACGGTGGTTGGGCCCTTCCGGCGCTCTGCGAACGGGGAGAACATGTGTTCGGCAGACTAAGAAGCGCGCCGGACGGAACGGGTGTTCGTGCACGACATCTTGCAGGAGCGACCGCGCGGCTGGGCAGGCGGCGCATCGCTCAGGCGGCCGAGCGGCGCAGTAGTCACTCAAGGGGATCCCCACTTCTGACGATGTGCGTTGCATGCAACTGCTTGCTCGCGTGGGGCTCGTCGCCGCCCCCGCCCTGTCCATGCTCGCCCTCGCGGCCCCTGCCGGCGCGGCCGGCTACGCCTGCGACGCCAGCGCCCTGCAGCTCGCCTCGCTCGCCGGGAGCGCGCTCGAGCCGATCACCGTGGGAGGCGGGGCCGACTCGTGCCCGGACCTCACCCGCCGGCTCAGCGGCGCCGCCGCGAAGCTTCCCCCAGGGGTCGGCGCCGGGACGCTGACGGCGTCCACGTCGCTCAGCGGGGCCCACGGCCGCATCGCCGCACAGCGAGCGCTCGCGGTGGGCGGCGTGACCGGGTTGAAGGTGCTGTCGCTGCCCACCCTGCCGCTCCAGCTTCCGGCGATCGCGCTGCCCGATCGGCTCCGGGCGGTCCAGGTCGACCTGACGCCGTTGAAGACCGCGCTCGACCAGGCGGGCGGGAACCTCACCAAGCTGCTCGGGCCCGTCGTCGATCTCGCGGGCCAGGCGGCCGGCACGGTGACCGGGACGACGGGCGGCACCGTCGGCTCGACCACCGGTGCGACCGGCACGATCGTCGACGGCGTCACAGGGACCGTCGGCCAGACCACCGGGACGGTCACCTCGACCGTCGGCGGGCTGCTGCGCTCGCGCACGCGCGCGGTGACCGACCTGATTCCTGACACGATCACGCTGGACGTGACCCAGGCGGTGGTGCGGCTGCTGCCCTCGGCGACGCTTCCCGCCGCGGAGCTCGTCAGCGCCCGCGGAGCCTTGGCCTACGCAGGCGGCCTGTGCGGCAGCTCGCGCGGAGCCCCGATCCTGGACGGCGCCTCCCAGGTCGGCGGTCTGCAGGTGCTCGGCCACGACGTGCCCGCCGGCCAGGCCGTGGACCGCACCGTGACGCTGATCGACACGGGCACGATCGACCCGTCCAGCGCGGACCTGTCGAAGATCGCGCTGCCCGCGTCGCTGACCGGCCTGGGGCTCGACCTCTCCAACACGCCGTTGCTGCGTGACGCGGTGCAGGCGGCCCTCGATGCCCTCGGCAACGTCAAGGTCCTCGATCCCACGCTTGCCCGCATCAGGATCACGCCGCCGAGCAAGACGCGCTCGGCGGGGGCGATCACCCAGCGCGGCCCCGGCGTCGAGGTGACGATCGCGGGCCAACGGCTCGTCGACACGACGCTGGGGCTAGCCACCGTGCGCGCATCCGGCATCGACTGCAGCACGGCCCAGGTGTCGACCACGACCGCGTCCGGGGCGCTCCTGGAGTGCACGAAGCGGCGCATCGTGCTTGTCGACGTCATCGAGCGGAGTCGCCGCGTCAAGCTGCTCGGCGTCGCCGACCCGAGGTACTCGGGGCGGACCGTGGCGATCGCCTTCGGCCCGGGCGGGCACGTCGTCGCTCACGCGAAGGTCCGCAAGGACGGGTCCTTCAGCACGACCGCCCCGCTGCCGTCGCGCCGCGTGCGCGGCACCAACGCGGCGCGCTACCAGGCGCGGATCGGCCATCAGCACTCGCTCGCGCTCAAGCTCCGCCGCCGGATGGCGTGGCGCTCGATCGCGAGCCGCAGGGGCAAGGTCACGATCCGCGGCCGGGTCAGCGGGCCGCTCGCCGCGCCGGCACGCACGATCACGCTGCGCCGGCGGGTCTCGTGCCAGAGGACCGAGGTCGTGAGGCGGTTCAAGCCCCACCGCGACGGCACCTTCTCGATCACCGTCGCCGCGCCGCAGGGGGCCCAGGCGGTCGTCTACCGGCTGACGACCCGGGTGCGCAGGACGCGCCGCAACAGCAAGACGTTCCCGACCTTCACGCTGCCGCGCGCGATCGAGCTGTAGGGGAAGGAGCCCGACCCGTCGCCGGCGCCGGCCGGCGGCGGGTCACACCTTCGTGCCGAGCGACGCCCAGACGTCGATCTTGGTCCGCACCCGTGCGACGACGTCGTCGGTGAACTCCGTCGTCGTCGCGTGCCCGCCGAGGTCAGGCGTGCGCGTTCCGGCCGCCGTGGCCTCGAGCACCGCCTCGTAGATCGCCCTCGACGCGGGCTCGGCTGCCGGCACCCCGCGGTCCGCGCCGTGGTGCAGCACCGCGCCGCAGGCGAGGAGCATCGCCATCGGGTTGGCGATGTCCTTGCCCTCGAGCGCGGGGGCCGTCCCGTGCGGCGCCTCGGCCATCGCGACGCTCGTGCGGAAGCTGTCGTCGAAGCTCAGCAGCACCGACTCGGCGCCGGCGATCGAGCCGAACAGCGGCATCACCAGGTCCGAGAGGCAGTCCCCGTCGCGGTTGAGCGCCGGGACGACCAGCGGCTGGTCGGGGGCCCCGCTGATGAGCCCGGCGTAGGTGGCGTCGATCAGCACGGGCCGGTAGCCCACCTCCGGGTGGCGCGCCGCGGCGGCGTCGAGCTCCTCCTTGAGCATCCCCTCGTAGACCGGCGAGACCGTCCACTTCGGCCCGCCGTACACGCAGCCACCGGTCTGCTCGGCGGCGCGGAAGGCGTACTCGGCCACCGCTCGGCAGGTGCCGCGCGTGATCCGCTCGGTCCGGAACGCGACCTCGTCGCGCGCGCCGTCGGCGCCCTCCCGCCACTGGGGCGCCCCGTAGGCGTCCTCGACCGCCATCCGCACGATCGCGATCGGGTGGTGGGTGCCGCCGAACGGCACCACGCCGGGGATCCGGCGACCCGTCCGGATGATCACCTTGCCGTCGACCTCCTCGCGGAGGATGCGGTTGGGCGAGCCGACGTCGCCGGCGCCTTCGGGGGTGATCGTGGCCGCCTTGATGCCGAGGCCGGACTCCCGCATCGCGCGGGCGGCCTCGTGGACGACTTCGTTCTCGGTCGCGCGGCGGTGCTCGAGCGAGAGGTCGAACCGCTCGAGGCGCAGGTCGAGGGCGAGGACCTCGGGGTCGAGCACGCGCACCGCCTGCTCGAGCAGCTCCTGGCCGGTCTGGTCGCCCTCGAGGACGGTGATCGTCAGGGGGTCGGCCACGGGGCGAGACGATACCCCGCCGCCTGCGCGGCTAGCCTTTCGCGCCCTGATGACGACCGAGCGCTGCAACTGGTGCGGCGACCCCGTGGAGGCTGACTCGGGCTTTCGGGCATGCGAGCCCGAGGGTGAGCGGCGCGCCGTCTTCTGCCGGCTCGAGCACGTCGTCCCGTGGGGTTTGCAGGGCGCGCACTGGGAGCCGGGTACGGCGCTGGCCAACGGCGACGACTCCGATGGGCTGGGCCGCTGCGCCCGCTGCGGAGCGCCGCTGGAAGAGCGCCGCGTCCTGCTCATCCGCCATCGCGGCGAGCATCGCATCGCCGACGGCTTCTGCGGTGTCGAGCACCTGCTCGAGTGGGCGCGGGCCGGGGGCCGCTGGGCCTGACGAGCGCTCAGGCGACCGGCTCGAGGCTGCGCCGGCGGGCGGCCCCGATCGCGGCGCCCGCGAGGGCGGCGGCGCCGCCTGCGAGCACGGCCGCGCGCCAGCCCGAGGCCTCGGCCAGCGCACCGGCGACCGCGCTGCCGATCGAGGCGCCGAGCACGATCGAGGTCGGCGACCAGGCGTAGGCCTCGGTCGTCATCCCCGGCGGTGCGAGCAGGCCCAGCAACTCGCCGCCGCTGGCGAAGGTGGGCGCGATGAACGCCCCGGCCGGCACCATCAGCGCAAGCATCACCGGGACCGACGGCGCAGCCAGCGGCAGCAGCAGCCCTCCGCCGAGCAGGGCGGTGGTCGCCAGCCAGCGAACCTGAAGCGAGACGCCCCATGTCCGTGCGCCGTAGACCAGGGCGCCGATCCCGCTCCCGGCCGCCCACACCGCCACCAGCAGCCCGGCCTGGCCGGGCGAGTGGTGGGCCGTCGCGAACGCCGGCATGGCGATCTCGATCGCGCCGATGCCGAAGCCGACGGGCACGGTCGCGATCGCCACCGTGAGCAGGCCCGGACTGCGCAGCGCGCCGAACGGGTCACGCCCGCGGCGGGCCTCGGGCTGCCACGAGCGCACCGGCGCCGACGAGACCAGCAGCGCGGTCCCGGCCATGGCGAGCGCGATGCTCGCGACGAGCGCGAGTCGTGCGCTGGCGACCGCGACCGCCGCGGCCACCAGCAGCGGCCCGAGCACGAAGACGGTCTCGACGATCGCGGCGTCCAGCGCGAACGCGGTCGTCACGAGGCCGGGGTCGAGCAGTCGCGGCCACATGGCGCGCAGGACCGAGGAGATGCTCGGCAGACCCAGGCCCGAGATGCCGGCCAGCGCGACGAGCACCCCGGTCGGGGCGTGGCCGAGCATGGCGACGAACAGGCCAAGGGCCAGCGCATGGCCGGCGATCAGCGGTGGCATGACCCGCCGGGGCCCGAGCCGGTCGATCAGCCGGCCCTGGAACGGCGACCCGGCGCCGAAGGCGAGCGCGTAGGCGCCGACCGCCGCTCCGGCGGCGGCGAACGAGCGGGTCTCGTGGCGCATCGCCAGCACGATCGCCAGGCCGTTGATCCCGATCGGAAGTCGCGCGACGATGCTCGTCGCCCAGAGGCCGCCGACGTGCCGCGCGCGCAGCACGCGGCGATAGCGCTCCAGGCCGCCCACGCGGCGTCAGCTCGGCGCGGGGGTTCCGGTCAGCCCGAGGTCGTCGGCACGCTCCTCGAGCGCGGCGACGACGTAGGCGACGTGCTCGTCGAAGTCGACCCCGAGCTCCTCCGCGCCCTGGCGGACGTCGTCGCGGTCGACGGCCGCGGCGAACGACGGCGCCTTGAGCTTCTTCCTGACCGACTTCGGGGTGAGCCCCCGGATCCCCTCCGGACGCACGTAGGCGCAGGCGAGCAGGAAGCCCGACAGCTCGTCGCAGGCGTAGAGGGCCTTCTCCATCTCGCTCTCGCGCGGGATGTCCAGGAAGTCCGCATGGGAGCCGATCGCGCGCACCATCTCCGGCGGCGCATCGAGCCCCTCGAGGTGGGCCATGATCGAGCGCGGGTGGCCGTGCGCGGTGTCGTCCATGTCCGGGAAGCGCTCGTAGTCGGCGTCGTGCAGCAGCCCGGTCACCGCCCACAGCTCCTCGTCGGCGCCGAGGCGCCGCGCATAGGCCGCCATCGCGGTCTCGACCGCCAGGCAGTGCCGGCGCAGGGACTCCGAGGAGACCCACTCGGCGAGCAGGTCCCAGGCCTCTTCCCGAGAAATCCGGCGCGACATGGTTGTTACCCTAGCCCAGCGTCCGAGGGGCTCAGCGCGGACGACCCCGCCCATGGAGAAGTTCGTCATCGAAGGCGGAGTGCCGCTGTCGGGAAGCGTCACCCCCGCCGGCAACAAGAACGCGGCGCTGCCGATCCTGGCCGCCTGCCTGCTGACCGAGGACGAGGTCGTCGTCCGCAACGTGCCGCGCATCCGCGACACCTCGACGATGGTCGACCTGCTCGACGGCCTCGGCGTCGCGATCACCTGGCGCTCCGAGCACGACGTCGCGCTGTGCGCGCGCGACGTGCCCGCCGACGCCACGGTCGACCGCGAGCTCAGCGAGCGCATCCGCGCGTCGTTCCTCGTCGCCGGGCCGCTGCTGGCCCGCTTTGGCCGGGCGGTGATGCCGCCGCCGGGCGGCGACGTGATCGGCCGCCGCCGCCTCGATCCGCACCTCGACGCCTTCGGCGGGCTCGGCGCCGAGCACGACCTCGAGCGCGACATCGTCATCACCGCCCCCCCGGGGGGGCTGCGGCCCGGCGAGGTGTTCATGGACGAGCCCTCGGTCATGGCCACCGAGAACGCGCTGATGGCCGCGGCGCTCACGCCCGGCGTGACCGTGATCGGCAATGCCGCCTGCGAGCCGCACGTGCAGGACCTCGCGCGGATGCTGGTCGGGATGGGAGCAGAGGTCCAGGGCATCGGCTCCAACGTCCTGACGGTCGCGGGCGCCGAGCGGCTGCACGGCTGCGAGCACACCGTCGGTCCCGACCACATCGAGGTCGGCTCGTTCATGGCGCTTGCCGGCGTCAGCGGCGGCGAGGTGCGGATCCACGACTGCCAGCCCCGGGACCTGCGGATGATCCGCCTGGTCTTCGAGCAGCTCGGGCTCGAGACGACCGTCGACGGCGAGGACCTGCTCGTCCCCGGCGAGCAGCAGCTGATCGTCAAGCGCGACCTCGGCGAGTACAAGAGCAAGGTCCAGGATGGGCCATGGCCCGCCTTCCCGGCCGACCTCACCTCGATCGCCGTCGCCCTGGCGACCCAGTGCGCGGGCTCGGTGCTGATCCACGAGTGGATGTTCGAGAACCGCCTGATCTTCACCGACAAGCTCGTGGCGATGGGAGCCGACATCGTGCTCTGCGACCCGCATCGGGCGATCGTCACGGGCCCGTGCCGGCTGCGCGGCGATCGCGTCACGTCGCCCGACATCCGCGCCGGGATGGCGATGCTGATCGCAGCGCTCGCCGCGCAGGGCGAGAGCGAGATCGGCAACATCGCCCAGATCGACCGCGGCTACGAGCGCATCGACGAGCGCCTCCGCGGCCTCGGGGCCCGCATCGAGCGGGTCGCCAGCGAAGAGCAGCAGCCCATCCACGCCTAGGCACGGGAGAATCACGCCCGTGATCCATCCGATCCCCTCCGGGACCCGCGACGTCCTGCCCGACGAGATGCGCGAGCTGCGCGCGATCACCGACGCGCTGCGCGGCGTCTTCGAGTCCGAGGGCTACGGCGAGGTCTGGACGCCCGCGCTCGAGTACGAGGACGTGCTGCGCCGCGGCGGCACCGGCGCGGCGCCCGCCTACCGGGTCTTCGACGACCACGGCGAGGTGCTCGCGCTGCGCTCGGACATGACGGTCCCGATCGCGCGGCTGGCCGCCACGCGCTACGCGGCCGCCGAGCCGCCGCTGCGCTTCTGCTACCAGGCACACGCCTACCGCGCGGTCCGGCCCCACCGCGGCCAGATGCGCGAGTTCATGCAGGCCGGCGTCGAGCTGATCGGCGCACCGGCGCCCGAGGGCACCGCCGAGCTGCTGCGGGTGATGTGCCGTGCGCTCGATGCCACCGGGCTGCGCGGCTACCGCATCGGGCTCGGCGACGCCTCGCTGTATCCGGGGCTGCTGCGCGCGCTCGATGTGCCGGCCGAGGCGTGCGACCGCCTGCTCAAGGAGCTGGTGACGCGCGACTTCGTGGGCCTCGAGCGCGAGGCCCGCCGGCTGGGGCTCGGCACCGAGGAGGCCGAGGCGCTGGTCCGCGTCCCGCAGCTGCGCGGCGGGCCGGACGTCCTGGAGGCGCTCGACCGGGGGTCCGTGCCGGTGGCCGGAGCGCTGACGGGGCTGCGCCGGGTCCTCGAGCTGCTCGAGGAGCCCGTGGCCGAGCGGGTGATCTTCGACCTCGGGCTCTCGCGGGGGCTCGGCTACTACACGGGCGCGGTCTTCGACGTGCTCGACCCGGCGCTCGGTGCGCCGATCGGCGGCGGGGGGCGCTACGACGAGCTGCTCGGGCGCTTCGGGCGCCCTCTGCCGGCGGTGGGGTTCGCGCTCGGCGTCGACCGGCTGCACCTGGCGCTCGCCGGCGAGGAGCGACGGCGATGAGCGCGGGCCGGCTGACCATCGCCGTGCCGCGCGGCGCGCTGCTGGCCGAGACGCTCGACGCGCTCGAGGCGATCGGGCTCGACACCGCGGCGGTGCGCGGCAACGACCGGCGGCTGCTGTTCGAGGAGGTCGGCATCGTCACGATGCGCCCCTCGGACGTGCCGACGTACGTCGAGGCCGGCGCCGCCGACGTCGGGATCACCGGCAAGGACGTCCTGCGCGAGCAGGCTCTGGCACACGCCGCCGAAGGCGGCGGATCGGGTGAGGTCTACGAGCTCGCCGACCTCGGCTACGGCGCCTGCCGGATGATCGTGGCGACGGTCGCCGACGGCCCCGACGGGGACCCGATGCAGGAGGCGCTGCGGCGCCTCGGCGTGGTGCGGGTGGCCACGAAGTACCCGCGGACCGCCCACGCCTACTTCGAGTCCACGGGCCGCCAGGCCGAGATCGTGGAGGTCAAGGGCTCGGTCGAGCTGGCGCCGCTGACCGGGCTGGCCGAGGCGATCGTGGACCTCACCGCGACCGGCACGACCCTGCGCGAGAACGGCCTCGTCGTCCGCGAGGAGCTGTTCACGGCCACCGCCCGTCTGATCGCCAACCCGGTCGCCCACAAGCTCAGGGCTGCGGCGATCGACGCGATGGTGGAGCGCTTCCGTGCGCGTTGAGCGCTTGTCCGCGGCAGACCCCGCCGCCGCCGCGGCGGCGCTGCGCGGCCTGGTGTCGGGCGGAGACTCGGTGCGCGACGCGGTCGAGGAGATCGTCGCCGCGGTTCGGTCGGGCGGGGACGAGGTGTTGCGATCGTTCGTGGAGCGCTTCGACGGTGGCGCGGACGGACCCGTCCGGGTCGGCGCGGCCGAGCTCGACGCGGCCGCCGTCGCGCTGCGGTCCGACGTGCGCGACGGGCTGGAGATCGCCATGGCCAACGTCGCGGCGGTCGCCGGTGCGTCCCTGGGCGACGACGCCGAGCTGATCCTGCCCCAGGGGCAGCGGATCGTGGTCCGCGAGCTGCCGGTCCGCCGCGCGGCGATCTACGTGCCCGGGGGCCGCGCGCCGTATCCGTCCACGGTCGTCATGGGCGTCGTCGCGGCGCAGGTCGCCGGGGTCGAGTCGATCGCGGTCTGCGCACCGGGCGCGCACGAGCTGATCCTCGCCGCGTGCGCGCTGTGCGGCGTCGACGAGGTCCACCGGATGGGCGGTGCGCACGCGATCGCGGCGCTCGCCTACGGGACCGAGACGATCGAGCGCGCCGACGTGATCGCGGGTCCTGGCTCGCTCTACGTGCAGGAGGCCAAGCGGCTCGTGAGCGCCGACGTGGGGATCGACGGGTTCCTCGGACCCAGCGACCTGCTGGTGCTCGCCAGCGCCGGCGCGGATCCCGAGCTCGTGGCGCTCGACGTGCTCGCCCAGGCCGAGCATGGCGAAGGGACGCTGGCTGCGGCGATCTCCGACGACGCCGCGCTGCTCGACGCCGTCGCCGGGCGGCTGGCCGCCGCGCCTGACGGGCCCGCGGCGGCGGCGGTCGTCGCGGCCGCCGATCCCGAGCAGGCGCTTGCGGTCGCCGAGGCATTCGCCCCCGAGCACCTCGAGCTCGTCGGGCCGGCCGCCGAGGCGCTCGCCCGTCGGGTCCGGTGCGCCGGCTGTGTCCTCGTGGGGGCGGCGAGCGCGACCGCGTTCGGCGACTACGTCGCCGGGTCGAACCACTCGCTGCCCACCGGCGGCGCGGCGCGGTTCGCCTCGGCGCTCTCGCCGCGGGCGTTCCGGCGCCGGATGGCCGAGGTCCACGTCGGCGCGGCGGCGGCGGCGCTGGCGCGGCCGGGCGCCGCCGTGGCGCGGGCCGAGGGCTTCCGCGCGCACGCGGAGTCAATGGAGGCCCGCGCGTGGCAGGATGGCGCCTCGTGAGCCGTTCCGCAGAGGTCACCCGCGCCACCAAGGAGACCGACATCTCGCTGCGCCTGTCGCTGGACGGCGGCGGCGGCGGCGATCGCGCCACCGGCGTCGGGTTCCTCGACCACATGCTCGACCTGCTCGCCCGTCACGGCCGCCTGGACCTCGACGTCCGGGTCTCGGGCGATCTCGAGACGGGCGCCCACCACACCGTCGAGGACACGGGGCTCGCCCTGGGCGAGGCGCTCGACCGAGCGCTCGGCGACCGCGCCGGGATCTTCCGCTACGGCCATGCGGTCGTGCCGATGGACGAGGCGCGGGCGAGCTGCGCGCTCGACATGTCCGGGAGGCCGTACACCGCCTTCGTGGCCGATCTTCCGCCGGGGCTCACCGGCGGCTTCGACCACGAGCTGGCCGAGGAGTTCTTCCGTGCCGTCGCCAACGCCTCGCGGATGACGCTGCACCTCGAGGTCGAGGCGGGCACGAACGCGCACCACATGATCGAGGCCGCCTTCAAGGCGTTCGCCCGTGCACTGCGCGAGGCTGTGGCGATCGACCCGACCGAGCCCGGCATCCCGTCCACGAAGGGCGTGCTGTGATCGGCATCGTCGACTACGGGATGGGCAACCGCCGCTCGGTCGAGAAGGCCCTCGAGCGCGTGGGGGCGCAGGTCGCGCTGACCGGCGACCACGCCACGCTGCGCGCGGCCGACGGGCTCGTGGTGCCCGGCGTCGGGGCCTTTCCCGAGGCGATGCGCCGCCTGCGCGCGAGCGGGCTCGACGAGGTCGTCCGCGAGCGGGCCTCCGAGGTCCCGGTGCTCGGGTTGTGCCTGGGGATGCAGCTGCTGTTCGAGGGCTCGGAGGAGTTCGGCGACACCGCGGGGCTGGGGCTGCTCGCGGGCTGGGTGCGGCCGCTTCCGGCCCCGGGCCTCAAGCTGCCGCACATCGGCTGGCACGAGGTTCGCTTCCTCCGCGACACGCCGATCACCCCGGAGGGGGCTCGCGCCGCGTACTACCACGTGCACTCGTTCGCGGCCGAGCGCAGCGAGGACACGCTCGCGGTCGGGGAGTACGGCGAGGCGTTCGTCTCGGTGGCGGCGCGCGGCACGGTGTTCGGCTGCCAGTTTCATCCCGAGAAGTCCTCGCACGCGGGTCTGGCGCTGCTGCGGAGCTTCACCGGCCTGTGCGCGCGGGTGCCGGCGTGATCCTCTACCCAGCGATCGACATCTCCGACGGCAAGGCGGTCCGCCTCGTCCGCGGCGACTTCGATGCCAAGACCGTCTACCAGGACGATCCGCTGGCGGCGGCGCGCACGTGGGTCGAGGAGGGAGCGCGGTTCCTGCACGTCGTCGACCTCGACGGCGCGCGCGAGGGCCGGCCCCAGAACCTGCACCACCTCGAGCGGATCACGAGCGAGCTGCCGGTTCCCGTGCAGTACGGCGGGGGGCTTCGCACGCTGCCGGCCGTGCGCGACGCGCTGCGGGCGGGGGCAGAGCGCGTGATCCTCGGCACCGCGGCATACAACGACATCGACTTCCTCGACGATGTGCTCGGGGCGTTCCGCGAGCGCATGGTGGTCTCGGTCGACACGCGCGGCGGGAACGTCTCGACCTCCGGCTGGCAGGAGACGACGCAGATGCCCGCCGACGCGGTGATCGGGCGGCTCCAGCACCGCGGCGTGCGCTCGTTCATCTACACCAACGTCGACAAGGACGGGATGCTCGAGGGGCCAGACCTCGACGAGGTGCGGCGGATCGCCGCCGTCGTGCGCGGCCGTTTCCTGTACTCCGGGGGGATCGGGAACCTGGACGACCTCGCCGGGCTGGCCGGCCTGCGGCAGGTCAACCTTGGAGGCGTGGTCGTGGGCAAGGCGCTGTACGAGGGCCGCTTCACCATCGGCGAGGCGCAGGTCGCCCTCGGCGGCTGACGGCCGCGCCGATGCACCTCAAGCGGGTCATCCCGTGCCTGGACGTCGACGCCGGGCGCGTGGTCAAGGGCACCAACTTCGTCGATCTCCGGGATGCCGGCGACCCGGTCGAGCTGGCCGAGCGCTACGACGCCGAGGGCGCCGACGAGCTGGTGTTCCTCGACATCACCGCGACCCACGAGCGGCGCGACACGATCGTCGAGCTGGCGCGGCGGACCGCCGACAACGTGTTCGTGCCGTTCACGATCGGCGGGGGGATCCGTTCGGTCGAGGACGCCCAGGCGGTGCTCGACGCGGGCGCCGACAAGGTCTCGGTCAACTCGGCCGCCGTCGCGCGTCCCGGGCTCGTGGGCGAGATGGCGGGCGTGTTCGGCGCCCAGTGCGTCGTGCTCGCGATCGACGCCCGCCGCCGGCCCGGGGGCGGCTGGGAGGTGTTCGTGGCGGGCGGCCGGACGCCGACCGGCATCGATGCGGTCGCGTGGGCCCGCGAGGGCGTCGAGCGCGGCGCCGGGGAGATCCTTCTGACCAGCATGGACCGCGACGGCACCGAGGCCGGCTACGACCTCGAGCTGACGGGCGCGGTGGCCGGCGCGATCGGGGTGCCGGTGATCGCCTCGGGCGGCGCCGGACGCCTCGAGCACCTGGTCGAGGCCCTGCGCGCCGGTGCCGACGCCGCGCTCGCCGCGTCGATCTTCCACTACGGCCAGCACACGATCGCCGAGGCCCACGAGGCCATCGCCGCGGCCGGGATCCCGGTCCGGCGGGTGTAGGCGCTTCGCGGGCGCGGCACGACGGTGGGCTGAGAGGCCCACCGGAGAGGTCGCTTGCTGCGCCCGTGCGGGCGGCTCAGCGGTGCTTGTGGCGCTTGCGCGACTGCTGTGCCCAGAAACGCCAGCAGTGGTGGGCGCGGAGCTTGCGCTTGCGCACCGCGTCGCGGCGGACGTGGCTGGCCGCGCGGCAGACGCGCCGCAGGTAGCGGACGTGACGGGCCCGGCGGCGGTTGACGCGGCGTTGGGCCGCGCGGCGGCGCGCCTTCTTCGCAGCGCCCGCCGCCTGACCGGGCTTGCCGTAGACGACGCCGTGCGGGTCGAGGCCGAAGAGCGAGGTGAAGCCGTTGAAGTAGATGCGCCGGCCATCGGAGATGGCGGGGTTGAAGCCGCCGCGGTTCGTGCGCCAGATCGTCTTGCCGGTGTTGGCCCCGAGCGCCCAGGTGTCCTTGAGGTTGACCGAGGAGACGAAGACGAGATCGCCGATGACCGTCGGGGCGCCGGAGATCTTGCCGCCCAGGCTACGCGTCCAGCGGACGCCTCCCGTGCGGGCGTCGAGCCCGTAGAACGTGCCGGTGTAGGAGCCGACCCACACCGTGGGCGGGCCGCCCGCGACCTGTCCGACCGCCGGGGACGCGTACACGTAGGCGCCGGTCTGCTTGCGCCAGGCGAGCTTGCCCGTCCTGGCCGAGAGCGAGTAGACCGCCCCGTTGGTCGCCCCGATGTAGACGCGGCCGTACTCGACGGCGGGCGTCGCGTAGAAGTTGCCCCCGCCCGACGCCGAGCGCGCCGCCGCGCGCGACGCCCGCGCGCCACACGGCCGAGCCGTCGCCGGCGCCGGATCGCGTACACGGTGCCGCTGTAGTCGCCGAAGAACAGATTGCCCTCCGAGAGCGCGATCGCGCCCTTCACCGCCCCGGCGGCGTGGAAACGCCAGCGGATCGCACCGTTGCTGGCACGCAGGCTGTAGACGGTCCCGTCCTCGGTGCCGAAGAACAGGCGCCCGCGGTCGAGCAGGGGAGAGGACTCCGCGCGGCTCGGCAGCGCGCGCGACCAGCGGATGTGGCCGGTCCGCTGCGAAAGCGCCACGACGCGGCCGCCCGACCCGCGCTTGCCGCGCAGCAGCACCGCATACACGACGCCGTGGCTGCACGCCGGGGAGGAGGCGGCGAGCGCGCCGAGCTTGCGCTTCCACTCGACCCGCCCGGTGAGGCGGCTGATCTTGTAGAGCGCTCCGTTGTTCTTGAGCAGGTAGACCGAGCGGTAGCAGAGGACCGGCGAGAACTCGATCAGGGCGCTGCCGCGCACCGCCCAGGCCTGCCGGAACGGCGGGCGCAGCGGCCGGTTGAGCTCGAGCACGTGCGTGCGGGCCTTCGTGTAGCCGTAGACGGGCCACTCGAACCGGTCGTCGGACGGGTGGCCCGCCGGTGGCTCGGGGGTCGTGGTCGTCGCGGGCGGCTGGGTCCGGGCCTGCTGGAACTCCACGCTCGGGTTCGATACGTCGCCGGGACGGCCGCGCACGACGACCACGACGACCACCGTGGCGACGACGATCAGCGAGGCGGCCAGACCCGCCCACGGCAGCCAGCGCCTGCCGCTCTGGCGGGGAGCCATGCCCGACAGGCTAGTGAGCACCGATTTGGCCCCGGGCGAGCCGACGGGCGCATCGGGGAGACTTCCCCGCGTGGCCAACGACGTCCTCGCGGCTCTCCGCGCGGCCCCCGGCGGGTCGGTCGTCCTCGACGCCCTCGCCGGGCGCGACGACGTCTGGGTGGTCGGCGGCGCCGTCCGCGACGCGCTGCTCGGTCGCCGCCCGAAGGACCTCGACCTCCTCGTCGAGGGGAACGCCCTCGAGCTCGGCCGGTCGCTGGGAGAGGTGGTGGAGGCCCACGAGCGCTTCGGCACCGCGACCGTCCATGCCGGCGAGGCGGTCGTGAACGTCGCGGCCGCCCGGACCGAGCGCTATCCCGCGCCCGGGGCGCTGCCGGACGTCACCCCGGCGACGCTCGCGGAGGACCTCGCCCGGCGCGACTTCACGGTCAACGCCGTCGCCGTCGACCTCGGCGGGCGCGCTGCACGCCGTCGACGGCGCGCGCGACGATCTCGCGCGCGGGGGTCCTGCGTGTGCTGCACGACCGCTCGTTCGTCGACGACCCGACGCGTCTGTGGCGGCTCGCCCGCTACGCCGCCCGGCTGGGGTTCGGCGTGGAGCCCCGCACCGAGGAGCTGGCGCGGGCGGCCGTCGCCGGCGGCGCGCTGGGCACCGTGACCGGGCCGCGACTGGGCAGCGAGCTCCGACTCGCGCTCGACGAGCCCGACCCGCCGCGCGCGCTCGCCGCCGCGCACGGGCTCGGCCTGCTGCTCTCCGGGCTCCGGCCTCAGCGCGCCGTGACCGCGGCCGCCCTCGACCTGCTCCCCGACGACGGCGACGCGGGCGCCCTCGCGCTCGCCACGATGGCCGGCGCGGCAGACGCCGAGCGGCTGCGTGCGTGGCTGGACGCGCTCGCGCTGCCGGCGCGGCGAGCGCGACGCCGTGCTCGCCGCCGCCGAGCAGGCCGAGCGCCTGGCCGCGGCGCTCGCGGCCGCCGGGCGACCGTCGGAGATCGCGGCTGCGGCGCGCGGCCGTGCGGTCGAGTCGGTCGCGCTCGCCGGAGCGCTCGCGGCCGCCGGGCCCGCGCGGGCGTGGATCGGCGAGCTGCGCCACGTGCGGCCGGCGATCAGCGGCGCGGATCTGCTGGCCGCGGGAGTGCCTGCCGGCCCGGAGCTCGGCCGCCGGCTCGAGCGCGCGCTCGCCGCCCGGCTCGACGGCAAGGCCGTCGGGCGCCGGGAGGAGCTCGCCGTGGCGCTGTCGTAGGGTTGCGCCATGGGGTCGCTCAACACCCTGCAGTGGGACGGATCGCCCGGCCACTACGAGGTCTACTACCTCACCGCCACCGACCCGGTGAGCGGCGCCGGCGTCTGGATTCGCTACACGATGCTCGCTCCCGACGGGGGCGGGGGCGCGGCGACGTGCTCGCTGTGGTGCCTGGCCACCTTCCCCGACGCCCCTGCCGTCGCTCGCAAGGCGACCTTCCCGGTGCAGCGGCTCGTCGCCGAGTCGGAGCCCTTCCGCCTGCGCGTCGCCGACGCCGTGCTCACCGACGACGGCATGTGCGGCGCGTTCGAGGACGCCGCCTGGGACCTGCACTGGTCGCCGGGGCGCTCCTACGAGCACGTGACGCCGCTGCTGCGCCGCGTGCGCGTGGCGAAGACGGTGCTCGTCCTGCCCCACGGGGACGTCAGCATCTCGGGCACGGTCCGCATCGGCGACCGCGAGATCGAGCTGACGGCCGTGCACGCCGGCCAGGCGCACCTCTGGGGGAGCAAGCACGCCTCGCGCTGGGCGTGGGCGCACTGCGGCGACTTCGCCACCGCCGAGGGCGAGCCCCGGCCCGGGACCTTCGTCGACGGCGCGTCGGTGATCGTCCCGCGGCTGCGCCGCGAGGTCGGCCCGAGCACGCCGGTCGTCGGCCGCTTCCTCGACGAGGACTTCCGCGCGACCGCGCCGCTGGCCGTGGTCCGCGCGCCCAGCCGCTTCGCACTGACCTCGTGGTCCTTCGAGGCGACCGACGGCCCGCGCCGGATCGTCGCGGAGGTCGACGCGCCGCGGGACCACATGGCCGGCGTGACCTACACCGATCCCGACGGCGAGCACGCCTACTGCTACAACAGCGAGGCCTCCTCGATGCGCGTGTCGGTCTTCGACCGCGGCGGCCGCGGCGCCGCCTGGCGGCTCCGCGAGACCCTCGTCAGCCGCGGGCGCGCGCACTTCGAGTACGGCCAGCGCGAGCCGGTGCCCGGGGCGGAGCTGCACCTGACGTGATCGAGCTCGATCTGCCCGGGGCCCGCGTCGCGTTCACGACCCGCGCGGAGGGCGACCTGCGCGAGCGCGGGCCCAGCGCCGCGCTCGCCGCCCGCTTCGGCCGCCCGCTCGTCCGCGGCCGCCAGGTGCACGGCTCGGTCGTGGCCCGCAGCACGGTCGCAGCCGGGGCCGCGCGCCCGGTCGACGAGGCCGACGGCCAGGCGACCGATCGCGACGACCTCGCGCCGGCCGTCCTGGTCGCCGACTGCCTGCCGGTGGCGGTCGCCGGCGGCGGCGCGGTGGCCGCGCTCCACGGGGGCTGGCGCGGCCTGGCGGCCGGCATCCTCGCAGAGGGCGTGCGCGCCGTCCGCGAGCTCGGCTCCGGCGGCCCGTTGGAGGCGGCGATCGGGCCCGGCGCGCGCGGGTGCTGCTACGAGGTCGGGCCCGAGGTCCATGCCGTGTTCGGGACGTCCGGGCACACGCTGGACCTCGCGGCGATCGCGATCTGCGCCCTGCGCGCCGCCGGCGTCGAGCACGTCGAGGACACCGGGCTGTGCACGATCTGCGACGAGCGCTTCTTCAGCCACCGCCGCCAGGCGGGGAGGGCCGGCCGCCAGGCCGGGATAGCGTGGCTTGCCTAGCCGGCCGCGCGCCGCTCGAGCCCGAGCGCGTCGCCCGCAACCTCGCCGAGGTCCGGGCCGAGCTCGACGATGCCGCGCCCGGGCGCGACGTGCGGGTCCTGGCCGCCGTGAAGTACCTGGAGGTCGCCGAGCTCGACGCCCTGGCCGCCGGGGGCATCACGATCGCCGGCGAGAACCGCGCGCAGGCCCTCGTCGAGAAGGCCGCCGCCCATCCCGAGCTCGAATGGCACTTCATCGGCCACCTCCAGAGCCGCAAGGTCAAGGCGGTGCTGCCGCTGGTGCGCTGGATCCACTCCGTCGGCAGCGAGTCCGCCATGGCCCAGCTCGACCGCCACGGCCCCCCGGGGACCGAGGTCCTCGTCGAGGTCAACATCGCCGGCGAGGAGGGCAAGAGCGGCGTCGCGCCCGCCGGGCTCGGCCGCCTCCTCGAGCGGGCCGCGGCGGGCAGCGCCGCATGGTCGGTCGTGGGGCTGATGACCATGCCGCCCATGGCGGAGCGCCCCGACGACAGCCGCCGCTGGTTCGCCGCGCTGCGCGAGCTCGCAGCCGAGCACGGGCTCGCGGAGCTCTCGATGGGCACCACCCAGGACTACGCGGTCGCGGCGGCCGAGGGCGCGACGGTCGTCCGCATCGGCTCGCGACTGTACAGGTAGCAGGGAAAACGCCCCCAGCGGCGTAGACTTGCACCGATCATGGCGTTCCGCGACTCCTGGCATCGTGCGCTCGTGTACTTCGGCCTCGCCGAAGAACGCGACCCGTACGAGGACGAAGAGGCACCCGAGCCCGAGGCGGAGCTCGAGGATCGCTACCGCGAGCGCCCGACGGTGCGGCGGCTTCCGTCGAGCCGCCGGCGCCGCGACGAGATCGACGACATCTTCGCCGACGACGATCCTCCGGCGCGCACCGCGGTGCTGCGCCCGGTCGGCGGCGGCCGCTCGGGCCGCAACGGCGAGCAGCGCGTCCATCTCGTCATCCCCAAGTCGTTCAACGACGCCCAGCAGGTGGCCGACCGGTTCAAGGACGACGTCCCGGTCATCCTCAACCTCCAGGGCGTCGAGAACGACCTCTCCAAGCGCCTGATCGACTTCGCGAGCGGGCTCACCTACGCGCTCGACGGCGGCATGCAGCGGATCGCCGACAAGGTGTTCATGCTGACGCCGCGCAACGTCGAGATCTCCGCGGAGGAGCGCGCACGGCTGATCGAGAAGGGCTTCTTCAACCAGTCGTAGTCTTCCTGCCGTGCGCATCGGCCTGATCGGCGCCGGGAACATGGCGAGCGCGCTCGCGCGCGGCTGGGGTGAGCCCGTGCTCGTGACCGATGGCGGATCGGGCAGGGCGTCCGCGCTGGTGGCCGAGCTCGGGGGGGAGGTCTGCGCCTCCAACGCCGACCTCGCCGAGCGCGCGGAGCTCGTGGTGCTCGCCTGCAAGCCGTACCAGCTCGACGAGGTCGCCGCGAGCATGGGGGGCCGCGCGGGTCGCGTGCTCTCGGTGCTCGGCGCCACCGATGCCGAGCGCCTGCGAGGGGCGTTTCCGGCCGCGTCGGTGGTGCGGTCGATGCCCAACACCCCGGTGGAGGTGCGCCGCGGAGTCGTCCTGGTCGCGGCGGAGACCCCGCCCGACGACGACGTTCGCGCGCTGCTCGAGCGGCTGGGCACGGTGGCGGTCCTGCCCGAGCGGATCATGGGCGCGGCGACCGCGACCACCGGCGTGGCACCGGCCTACGTCGCGCTCGTCGCCGAGGCGATGGTGGACGCGGCGGTCAAGCACGGCCTCGGGCCGGATCTTGCGGGGGAGCTCGTCGTCGCGGTGCTCGAGGGCTCTGCCGCGCTGCTGCGCGAGCGCGGAGGCGACACGCTCGCCGTGCGCCGGGAGGTCACCTCGCCCGGCGGGTCGACGGCCCGCGGCCTCGCGGCGCTGGAGCGCGCCGGGCTGCGCGCCGCGTTCCTCGACGCGATCGAGGCGGTGGACCGATGACCGCCGCGGCGCTCGTGCTGGCCGACGCCCGCGGGCAGATCGCCGACTACATCCAGGCCCTGGTGACGGTCTACTGGATCATCATCCTGGCCTACATCCTCAGCCAGTGGATCTTCGGGTTCGGGGGCCGGATGCCCTACAACCGCTGGTCGAGCGCGGTGATCGGCTTCCTGCGCGACGCCTCCGAGCCCTACCTGCGCATCTTCCGCCGCATCCTGCCCATGTTCGGCCCGCTCGACCTGAGCCCGATCGTCGCGATCCTCGTCCTCTTCTTCGTCGGCAACCTGATCGCCGGCCTCGTCCGTGGCGGCTGAGGCCGTCGGCGTGTCCTCGGCGGCGCAGTCCCTCGGCAGGGCCGGGCTGCTGACCGCCGCGGTGCTCGCCGCCGACCAGGTGGCCAAGCGGATCGTCGTCGACACCGTCGCCCGTGGCGACAGCGACGCGGTCTTCCCCGGGATCCAGATCGTGCACGTGCGCAACGACGGCGTCGCCTTCGGCGCGCTCTCGGGCAGCCCGGTGGTCATGGTCGTCGTGGGCGTCGCCCTCGCGGGCCTGCTCGCCTGGTTCGCCGCGCACCTCCGGCGGCCGCTGGTGTGGCTGCCCACCGGCCTGCTGATCGGGGGCGCGCTGGGCAACGCGGTCGACCGGATCCGCGACGGCGCCGTGACCGACTTCATCAAGCTGCCGCTGTGGCCCGCGTTCAACCTCGCCGACGTGTCGATCACGGTGGGCGTGCTCGCCCTGCTGTGGGTGCTCGAGCAGCGCGATGCGCCTGACGGCGGGCCCTGACGCCGCCGGGGCGCGGCTCGACGCCTTCCTGGCCGCGGCGGTCGGCTCGCGCGCCCGCGCGCAGCGGCTGATCGACGCGGGCCGGGTGACGGTCGACGGCGCGGTCCGGCCCAAGCGCCACCTGCTCTCGGGCGGCGAGCAGCTCGCCGTCGACGACGAGCCCGTCGCGGTCGAGGCGCCCGCCGGCGATCCCGCGCCGTTCGCGGTGGCGTGGGACGACGAGCACCTGATGGTGGTCGACAAGCCGGCCGGCGTCGTGGTGCACCCCGCGCGCGGGCACGCCACCGGGACGCTCAGCCAGGCGCTGGCCGCGCACGGCGCCGCGGGGGGCGACGCCGGGCGCCTCGGCCTCGTCCACCGTCTCGACCGCGACACCTCGGGGCTGCTCGTGGTCGCCCGCTCCGAGCCCGTGCACCGGGCGCTCAAGCTCGCGATCCAGCGCCGCGAGGTCACGCGCGAGTACCTCGCGCTGGTCGACGGCCGCCCGCCCGCCCGCTCGGGCACGATCGATGCGCCGCTCGGTCGGGACCGGCGCGCGCGCACGCGCATGTCCTCCGACACCGACGCCCCGCGGACGGCGGTCACCCACTTCGCCGTCGAGGAGGCGCTGCCCGCCACGACGCTGCTGCGCGTCCGCCTCGAGACCGGCCGCACGCACCAGATCCGCGCACACCTGCGCGCGATCGGCCACCCCGTCTGCGGCGACCCGGAGTACGGGCGCGCCGCTGCGTACGGGCTGCGCCGGCAGTTCCTGCACGCCGCTCGCCTGGCCTTCGAGCATCCGGTCACCGGCGAGCGGGTGGACGTTGCCTCACCGCTTCCAGACGACCTCGCGGCCGCCCTCGAGCGCGCCCGGACCGAGCGCTGAGCGTCCTGCCCGCGGCGGGGTGCCGGCGGGGCGATCCGTCGTGGACCGCCCCGCCGGCGTGACGGACCGACACCGGAGGTAGGGGAAGGGGCCGGTCCGCAATGCACCTAACGCCGGAGTGCCGCAACACTTGCGTACACTGCGCCCAAACCGTCGTTCTACCCCACCCGGGGACAGCGACGCGGATCCTGCCGGTGGCGCGAGCCGCCGGTCCCGCGCGTGCCGGGTGGGCTCTCAGCACCAACATCGAGAAAAGGAGCAGCCCATGGCGACCGAGGTCGGCATCAGGGAACTGCTGGAGGCCGGCGTCCACTTCGGTCACCAGACCCGCCGCTGGAACCCCAAGATGCGCCGATTCATCTTCGGCGAGCGCAGCGGCATCTACATCATCGACCTGCTCAAGACGCAGGACGCGCTGCGCGGCGCCGAGAAGTTCGCCGCGGACGTGGCTCGCCGGGGCGGGACGGTGCTGTTCGTCGGCACCAAGAAGCAGGCTCGCGACGCCGTCAAGGAGGTCGCCGAGGCCGCCGGCATGCCCTACGTCAACCACCGCTGGCTGGGCGGCCTGCTGACGAACTTCCAGACGATCAACCAGCGGATCAAGCGCCTGCACGACCTCGAGCGCTACGAGACCGAGGGCCAGCTCGAGCTGCTCCCGACCCGCGAGCGCATGGCCGCCCAGGCCGACCTCGCCAAGCTGCGCGCGAACCTCGGCGGCGTCAAGAACATGCAGCGCACGCCGGAGGCGGTGTTCGTCATCGACCTCAAGACCGAGGCGATCGCCGTGCGCGAGGCCCAGCGCCTGCGCATCCCGATCATCGGGCTGGTGGACACCAACTGCGATCCCGACGGCATCGACTACGTCGTGCCGGGCAACGACGACGCGATGAAGTCCTGCCGCGTCGTCGCCCAGGCGATCGGCGACGTCGTCGCCGAGAACCACGCCCAGTTCCGCGCCCAGGAGGAGCGCGCGCGGCAGGAGGCCGAGGAGCGCGCCCGCCAGCAGGCCGAGGAGCGCGCCCGCCAGCAGGCCGAGAAGGAGGCCGCCGAGCGCGCGGCCGCCGAGGCCGCCGCGGCGGCCTCGGCCAGCGAGGAGGCCGGCCAGGCCGTCAACCCGCGCCAGACCGAGCCCGCGCTGACCCAGGCCGAGGGCGGCGGCGACCGCCAGGCCGCCGAGGCCGAGGTGGCGCAGGCCGCGCAGCAGACGGCCCGCACCCCGGACCCCAAGGTGGCCCAGCAGGCCAACGAGCCCGAGGCACCGACCTCGGCGGGCCCCGGCGAGGGCACCTCGCCGAGCCCGGCGCCGCCCGCCGACGACGCCGGCTCCGACCCCGCGTCGCCCCCGGCGCCGGACGCTGCCGCGGCCGGCGAGACCACCCGCACCACGGAGGACACCCCCACCAATGGCTGACATCTCCGCAAAGGACGTCAAGGCCCTGCGCGACCAGACGGGCGCCGGGATGATGGACTGCAAGGCTGCGCTCCAGGAGGCGGGCGGCGACATGGACAAGGCGGTCGAGCTCATCCGCGTCCAGATGGGCAACAAGGTGGGCAAGCTCGCCGGTCGCGAGACGACCGAAGGCACGGTCCAGAGCTACATCCACGCGACCGGCAAGGTCGGTGTGCTCGTCGAGGTCGACTGCAACACCGACTTCGTCGCCACCAACGAGGCGTTCATCGCGTTCGCCAAGGACGTGGCGCTGCACGTCGCGGCCTCGCCGCAGACACGCTGGGTCTCCGTCGAGGACGTGCCCGAGGACGCCCGCGAGGCGGAGATCCGGGTCTACGAGCAGCAGCTCGCCAGCGTGCCGGAGCAGGCGCGCCCCAAGGCGGCCGAGGGCAAGCTGCGCAAGTGGTACGAGGAGGTCGTGCTGCTCGCCCAGCCGCACGTCAACGCCGACAAGCACGACGGCAAGACGATCGAGCAGCTGCGCGCGGACCTGTCCGCCAAGACCGGCGAGAACGTCGTGATCCGCCGCTTCACCCGCTTCGCGGTCGGCGAGTAGCCGCGCGGTTCGCCCGCCCACGCCGGACGGGGCGGCCGCCAGATAGCGTTGCGCCCCATGGCCGACCAGCCGGTGTTCCAGCGCGTCCTGCTCAAGCTCTCGGGCGAGTCCCTGATGGGGCCGCTGCCCTACGGCACCGACCCCGATCGCGTGCGGGCGGTCGCCCGGGAGCTCAAGCGCGTCCACGACCGCGGCGTCGAGCTGGCGGTCGTCGTCGGTGCGGGCAACATCTACCGCGGCATGGCCGGTGCGGCCGCCGGCATGGATCGCGCCACGGCCGACTACATGGGCATGCTGGCGACCGTGCTCAACGCGCTGCCGCTCCAGGACGCGCTCGAGGCCGAGGGCGTGCACACGCGCGTGCAGAGCGCGATCCACATCGAGGAGGTCGCCGAGCCCTACATCCGCCGCCGCGCCATGCGCCACCTCGAGAAGAAGCGCGTCGTGATCTTCGCCGCCGGCACCGGCAACCCGTTCTTCACCACCGACACCGCCGCCGCCCTCCGCGCCGTCGAGGTCCACGCCGAGGCGATCCTGATGGCCAAGAACGGGGTGGAGGGGGTCTACAGCGCCGACCCCAAGGTCGACCCGGCCGCGGAGTTCATCGCGCAGATCAGCCACATGGACGCCCTCCAGCGCGGCCTCAAGGTCATGGACGCCACCGCGCTGACGCTGTGCATGGAGAACCGCCTGCCGCTCTACGTCTTCAACATGGATGACGAGCGCAACATCGACCGCATCGTCTGCGGCGAGCGCGTGGGCACCCTGGTCTCGACGGAGTAGCGGCCCCCGCGGACGGAGTCAGCCCGCGGAGGCGGGGCTGTGGCACTGCCCGCTGCCGGAGTCCAGCGATGCGCCGGTGCCGGCCTGGCGCCAGTTCCAGCTGTAGCCGGTGTCGGTGAGGGCGAGGAAGATCACCCCGAAGTGCGCGTTGTCGCGGAACTGGCTGTGGTTCGCGCCGCCCTTGAACGGCAGCAGGTCGTCGCCGCCGGTGCCCACCACGAACTCGCGGATGCCGGCCGGGTCGTCGGCACCGTCGGGGCGCCGCGGAGCGAAGCGCTCGTAGCTGTGGGCATGGCCGTTGAGCACGACGTCTGCGCCGTGGGCGTAGAGCGCGTCCCAGAGCGGCTTGACCTTCGGGCTCGCCGCTGTGCCGCTGTTGCCGTCGCTGAACAGCGGGTGATGCCAGTAGGCGAGCAGGCACCTGCCGGCGTTGGCGTCGAGGTCGGCGTTGAGCCAGCTCACCTCCGCCGGCGGCGCGGCGCCGGCATCGAGCTCCGAGCACGAGGTGTTGGTCGTGCAGTTCGACGTCAGCGAGACCACGTGCCACGAGCCGACGTCGTAGGAGTAGTAGCCGCGCGAGTCGCCCGCTGCGGCGCCGAAGTACTGGAAGTAGCCGGCGGCACCGGCGGTGCCGTACTCGTGGTTGCCCGGCGTGGGGTGGATCTTGGCCTTGAACCGACCCCACGTGTCGTCGAACGCGCCGGGGCCCATGAACTCGTCGTAGGTGGCGTTCTCGTACTGCTGGTCGCCGAGCGCGGCGACCACATCCGGAGCACGGTCGACGATCAGCTGGGCCGTCGCCGAGTGCTGGCAGTGGCTCGCGTCGGACGGCGCCCCCGACGCACAGGCGATGTCCCCGGCCGCCGCCAGGATCTTCGCTCCGGGTGGTGGGGGTGGGGCGCTGCTCTGGGTCCAGTTGAGGGTGCTGGTGCCGTTGGCGCCGCCGTAGCCGTCGATGGCGATGTGGTAGGTGGTGCCGGCGGTGGCGGTGAAGCTGAGGCGGCTCTGGTAGTTGTGGCCGGGGGTGTCGATGTCGTCGTTGGCGGCCTTTTGGGTGAGGTTGGTGACGCTGGTGCCGGTGTAGACGGCGAGCAGGGTGTCGAACGACGAGCCGATCGTGTCGATCGTCACGGCGCCGTCGGCGGGGGCGGTCCACGCGTACCAGATCGAGTGCCCGCCGCTGTTGCCTGCGTGGTTGGGCTCGCCGGACTCCTTGGTGGCGTGGCTGCTGTCGCCCGCCTGCGTGCCCGACGCGCCGCTGAGGGCGGTGGCGTCAGCGAAGTTGTCGTTGGCGGTGCCCGGCGGCGGTGGTGGGGGTGGGCCGCTGCTCTGGGTCCAGTTGAGGGTGCTGGTGCCGTTGGCGCCGCCGTAGCCGTCGATGGCGATGTGGTAGGTGGTGCCGGCGGTGGCGGTGAAGCTGAGGCGGCTCTGGTAGTTGTGGCCGGGGGTGTCGATGTCGTCGTTGGCGGCCTTTTGGGTGAGGTTGGTGACGCTGGTGCCGGTGTAGACGGCGAGCAGGGTGTCGAACGACGAGCCGATCGTGTCGATCGTCACGGCGCCGTCGGCGGGGGCGGTCCACGCGTACCAGATCGAGTGCCCGCCGCTGTTGCCTGCGTGGTTGGGCTCGCCGGACTCCTTGGTGGCGTGGCTGCTGTCGCCCGCCTGCGTGCCCGACGCGCCGCTGAGGGCGGTGGCGTCAGCGAAGTTGTCGTTGGCGGTGCCCGGCGGCGGTGGTGGGGGTGGGGCGCTGCTCTGGGTCCAGTTGAGGGTGCTGGTGCCGTTGGCGCCGCCGTAGCCGTCGATGGCGATGTGGTAGGTGGTGCCGGCGGTGGCGGTGAAGCTGAGGCGGCTCTGGTAGTTGTGGCCGGGGGTGTCGATGTCGTCGTTGGCGGCCTTTTGGGTGAGGTTGGTGACGCTGGTGCCGGTGTAGACGGCGAGCAGGGTGTCGAACGACGAGCCGATCGTGTCGATCGTCACGGCGCCGTCGGCGGGGGCGGTCCACGCGTACCAGATCGAGTGCCCGCCGCTGTTGCCTGCGTGGTTGGGCTCGCCGGACTCCTTGGTGGCGTGGCTGCTGTCGCCCGCCTGCGTGCCCGACGCGCCGCTGAGGGCGGTGGCGTCAGCGAAGTTGTCGTTGGCGGTGCCCGGCGGCGGTGGTGGGGGTGGGCCGCTGCTCTGGGTCCAGTTGAGGGTGCTGGTGCCGTTGGCGCCGCCGTAGCCGTCGATGGCGATGTGGTAGGTGGTGCCGGCGGTGGCGGTGAAGCTGAGGCGGCTCTGGTAGTTGTGGCCGGGGGTGTCGATGTCGTCGTTGGCGGCCTTTTGGGTGAGGTTGGTGACGCTGGTGCCGGTGTAGACGGCGAGCAGGGTGTCGAACGACGAGCCGATCGTGTCGATCGTCACGGCGCCGTCGGCGGGGGCGGTCCACGCGTACCAGATCGAGTGCCCGCCGCTGTTGCCTGCGTGGTTGGGCTCGCCGGACTCCTTGGTGGCGTGGCTGCTGTCGCCCGCCTGCGTGCCCGACGCGCCGCTGAGGGCGGTGGCGTCAGCGAAGTTGTCGTTGGCGGGCGGGGCGCCCGCGGCGACCCCCGGGAACGCAAGAACGACCGCGCCCAGCGCGGCTGCGAGCACCCATGTCCGACGATGGCCATCCCTGGCTCGACGATGCACTTGCACCACGGTAGAGGAACGCCTGTGCCCTCGCAATGGAACACCGGTCCACGGCCCGGAAGGGATAATGTCCGGCGCAGTGAGCGAGATCACCAACGAGCTGATCGCCGACGCCGGCGATCGCATGGCCAAGTCGGTCGAGGCCACCCGGAGCGAGTTCGGATCGGTCCGGACCGGCCGTGCCAGCCCGGCGCTGCTCGACCGCATCATGGTCGACTACTACGGCGCGCAGACCCCGCTCAAGCAGCTCTCCACGATCCACGCGCCCGAGGCGCGGCTGGTCACCGTGCAGCCCTACGACCGGGGCTCGATCAAGTCGATCGAGAAGGCGATCATGGAGTCCGACGTGGGGCTGACGCCCAACAACGACGGCCAGCTGATCCGCCTTCAGGTCCCCGAGCTCAACGAGGAGCGCCGGCGGGAGCTGGTCAAGGTCGTTCGCACCATCGCCGAGGAGGGCCGGGTCGCGATCCGCAACATCCGCCGCGACGTCATGCACGACCTGCGGGAGCTCAAGGAGGAGGGCGACGTGGGCGCCGACGACGAGCACCGTGCCGAGCAGGAGCTGCAGAAGCTCACCGACCAGCGGGTCGGCGAGCTCGACGCCGCCCTGGAGGCCAAGGAAGAGGAGATCCTCGAGGTCTGATGGCTGCCGACGCCGCCTCTGCGGCGGCGCGGTACGTCGCCATCATCACCGACGGGAACGGGCGCTGGGCCGAGGCCCGGGGCCTGTCGGCGGCCGAGGGTCACGAGGCCGGCGCCGACGTCGTCAAGGCTCGCCTGCGCGACGCCGCCGAACTCGGGGTCCGCGAGCTCACCGTGTACTCCTTCTCGACGGAGAACTGGTCGCGGCCGGCCGAGGAGGTCGCCGCGCTGATGCGGATGTTCTCCGAGCGGATCGCGGGGGAGACCCCCGAGCTGCGCGACGAGGGCGTGCGGATGCGCTTCATCGGCCGTCGCGAGGGTGTCTCGCCGGCGCTGGTCGAGCAGATGGAATGGGCCGAGCGCGAGACCGCCGGCGGCGACGTGATCACCCTGTTCGTGGCGTTCAACTACGGCGGGCGCGCCGAGATCCTCGATGCCGCCGAGCGCTACCACGGCGGCGGCGAGGAGGCCTTCCGCCGCGGGCTCTACGCGCCCGAGCAGCACGATCCCGACCTCGTGATCCGTACCAGCGGCGAGCAGCGGCTGTCGAACTTCCTGCTCTGGCAGTCGGCCTACTCGGAGCTGGTGTTCTCCGACGCGCTCTGGCCGGACTTCTCGCGCGCGGACTTCGAGGCGGCCCTGGCCGCCTACGAGGGACGCGCCCGGCGCTTCGGGGGCCGCTGAGTGGCCCGCGCGAGCCCACCGCCGTCGCGCCGCCGCGCGACCCGGAGGCGGCGCCGCAACTCCGGCTCGGACCTCGGTGCGCGGATCGTCGCCGCGCTGCCGGCGATCGCGTTCGCGATCTTCATCGTCGTCCAGGGCGGCCTGGTCTTCGTCGTCGGGCTGCTCGCGCTGGGCCTCTACTGCCTGCACGAGCTCTACGCGATGTTCGACCGTGCCCACCCGGCGCGCCTCGCCGGGTTCCTCGCGCTCGGCGGGATGCTGCTGGGCGCCCACTACGGCGGGCGGCAGGACATGCTGCTCGCCCTCGCGCTGGCGGTCCCGCTGACGTTCGCGCTGGTGACGGCGCAGCCCCGCGGCGGCGCGCCGGCGATCTCGGTGACGCTGCTCGGCGTCTCCTGGATCGCCCTGGCCTTCGGGCATGCGGTCCTCCTGCGCGACCTCCCGCACGGCGACGGGATCGTCATCGACGTGCTCGTCGGCACCTTCCTGGGCGACACGGGCGCCTACCTCGGCGGCCGGGCCTTCGGTGCGCGGGCACTCGCGCCGAGGGTCTCGCCCAACAAGACCGTCGAGGGGCTCGCGGTCGGGATGGTCACCGCGATCGCCGCCGTGTGGTTCGCCGGCCTCTACCAGGACTGGCTCTCGGGCAGCCAGGCACTGCTGCTCGGGCTCGCCGTCGCGGTGGTGGGCCCGATCGGCGATCTCTTCGAGAGCTACCTCAAGCGCGACGCGGGGACCAAGGACACCGGCCGCCTGTTCGGCGCGCACGGCGGCGCGCTGGACCGACTCGACGCGGTCCTGTTCACGGCGGTGGCGGGCTACTACGTGTGGCTGGCGATGCTGTAGGGGAGGTGTCTCCCGCCTGCGCTGCAGGCCTCGTCGCTCCCGGCCATCGGCCGGCCCGTATGACAGAGCCTCTCGCACGGCGGTGCGGGCCGCCGCGCCCGGCGTCCGGCATCAGGTGCCCACCGGCGGCAGCGGCGGGTCGGGGCCGGCCGCTGCCGCGCGCGGTCGCGGCGGCGCGTGGGAGCCGACCCGCGGGAGCCAGTCCAGCCAGCGCGGGAGGTACCAGTTCCAGTCGCCCAGCAGCCGCATGGCGGCCGGCAGCAGGACGGCGCGCACGACCGTTGCGTCGAGCAGCACCGCGACGGCGAGCCCGACCCCCATCATCTTGAAGTCGATCATGCCGAGCGTCGCGAAGATCGAGAAGACGGCCACCATCACGATCGCGGCGCTGGTGACGACGCCCGCCGTGGCCCGGATGCCGTGCGCCACCGCCTCGTCGGTGCGCATGCCGCCGTCGTAGGACTCTCGGATGCGGCTGAGGATCAGCACGTGGTAGTCCATCGAGAGCCCGAACAGCACGACGAACAGAAACAGGGGCAGCCACGAGGTCACGCCGCCGATCGACGTGAAGCCCAGCAGCGACTGGAGGTGGCCCTGCTGGAAGACGAGCACGAGCACGCCGTAGGCGGCTCCGACCGACAGGAGGTTCAGCGCGATCGCTGTCAGCGGGACCACGATCGAGCGGAACGTCACCAGCAGCAGCACGAACGCCAGCCCGAGCACGAACGCGAAGACCAGGGGCGCGTGAGACTTCATGGACGCGTTGAAGTCGGCCGACAGGGCGGTGAGCCCCGTGACCCGGGCCTGCGCGCCCTCGACCCGGCCGATGGTCTGCGGGATCACCTCGTGGCGCAGGGTGTCCAGCGCCCGGTTGGAGACCGCGTCGGTGCCGCTGCCGGCCAGCGGCAGCGAGACGCGGGCCGCCTCCCGCGAGCGGCTGATGTCGATGGTGATCGGCGCCTGCATCTGCCCGGTCGCCGCCGCCACGCGGCCCAGGTCGCGGATCGCGCTGGCCACGGGCGGCGCCGTGACGTCCGGCGCGGTGACGACGACCTCCGCCGGCAGGGGGCCGCCGGGGAACGCCTTCTGTGCGCGCTCGTAGACCATCATGACCGGCAGGTCGCGGGGGAGTCCCTGGACCCCGGAGTTGGCGGTGTGCAGGCCGAAGGCCGGGATCGCCAGCGCCACCAGGCCGGCCACGGCGAGGCCGCCCCAGACCAGAGGGCGCCGCAGGACGCCGCCGACGATCGCGGCCCACAGGCGCGATGCGGCGCCGGTGGAGCGCATCCTCTGCAGCAGCGGCACGCGGCCCCGGTCGACGTTGTCGCCGAGCTTGGAGAGCACGGCCGGCAGCACCGTGAGCGAGCCGACCAGCGAGATCGCCACCACCAGCACCGTTCCGACGGCGAACGAGGAGAAGGTGCTCGAGCCCATGAAGAACATCCCCGCCATCGCCACCATCACGGTCAGCCCCGAGACGAGCACCGCGCGGCCCGACGTCGCTGCGGCGGCGTGCAGCGCATCGGCGGGGCTGAGCCCGCGCGCCCGCTCCTCGCGCTCGCGGCGCAGGTAGAACAGCGAGTAGTCGACGCCGACGGCGAGCCCGATCAGCAGGATCACCGAGCTGATGGCGGGGTCGACGTGCAGGACGTGGCTGACCAGCGCCGTCAGCCCGAGCGCGGCCGCGACCGCGGTGATGCCCAGCAACAGCGGGATCCCGGCCGCGACGACGGCCCCGAACGCGAGCACCAGGATCACGAGGGTCACGGGCAGGGACGTGATCTCGGCCTGCCTGAAGTCGTCGGAGAGGCGCTTGTTGACCGCCCTGTTGGCACTGGCGTCGCCGACCTCGCCGACGTTCAGCTGCGGATGCGCCGCCTGCACCGCCGCGGTCGCGTCGAGCGCGGGCCCGACGCGGTCCTGCGCCGTGTCGGGGTCACCGGTGATCTGGAAGGTCACCAGCGCCGACCGCCCGTCGCCGGAGACGAGGCTCTCGTTGGCGGTGTCCAGCGGGGAGCGGAGGTCTCCGACCGCGGGGATCCGCGAGAGGCGCGCGACGAGGTCGGCCACCGCGGCGCGGTAGTCGGGCCCGGCCAGCGCCCCGGTGCGGCTCTGGATCAGCACCTGCTCGCGCGCGCGCTCGCGCGGGAACTGCTCGGCCAGAACCCGGCTGGCGGCGCGGGACTCGCCGTTGCCCTGGTCCTCGGACTTGATCGTGACGGTGCCGGCGGCGCCGCCCAGCGCGACGGCGATCACGACGAACCCCAGCCAGCCGAGCACGGCGCGCTTGCGGTGCGCGGCGCTCCAGCGCGCCGCGCGCGCAGTGAAGTTCTCGGGACGGTTGTTCGCGGAGGCCTCGGTGGCCGGCCCAGGCGCTGCGGTGGTGCTCGCCGACATGGAAGCGTCTCCTTCTGCAACCGCGTTGCGGGAGCAACCTTCGCTGAGCGTGAGGCGCCGTGCTTCCGTAGTTCCTTCGGGAGACGGCCAGGGCGACTACGGACCGAGCGCGGCCCACTCGCGCCGGGCGGTTCAGCCGGGTTCCCTGGGCTCGCATGAAGTGGCGCCGCAGCTCGTGCGCGACGCGCTCTGGGCCTAGGAGGCGGCCGCCGCCCTGGCGCGGCGGGCGACCTTGACGCGCTCGGTCTTGTCGAGGACCACCTTGCGCAGGCGGACGTGGTGGGGCGTGACCTCGATGCACTCGTCCTCGCGCAGGAACTCCATCGCCTGGTCGAGCGACAGCACCCGATGCGGCACGAGGCGCACGAGCACGTCGGCCGTCGAGGAGCGGATGTTCGTCAGGTGCTTCTCGCGCGAGGCGAACACGTCGAGGTCGTCGGCGCGAGCGTTCTCGCCGACGATCATCCCCTCGTAGACCTCCTCGCCGGGCCCGACGAACAGCGTCCCCCGCTCCTGGAGGTTCATCAGCGCGAACTGCGCCGCGGTGCCGCGCCGGTCGGCCACCAGCGCTCCCGTGGGGCGGGTGCGCAACTCGCCGAACCAGGGCGCCCAGCGATCGAAGACGTGGTGGAGCATCCCGGTCCCACGGGTCTCGGTGAGGAACTCGGTGCGAAAGCCGATCAGGCCGCGGGCGGGGACGAGGTACTCCATCCGCACCCAGCCGGTCCCGTGGTTGACCATCTGCTCGAGCGAGCCCTTGCGCAGTGCGAGCAGCTGGGTGACCACGCCCACGTAGTCCTCGGGGACGTCGATCGCCACGCGCTCGACCGGCTCGCACGTCTTGCCGTCGACCTCGCGCGTCAGCACCTGCGGCTGGCCGACCGTGAGCTCGAAGCCCTCGCGGCGCATGATCTCCACGAGCACGGCGAGCTGCAGCTCGCCGCGGCCCTGGACCTCCCACACGTCCGGGCGCTCGGTCGGGTGGACGCGGAGCGAGACGTTGCCGATCAGCTCGGCGTCGAGCCGGGCCTTGACCTGGCGCGCGGTCAGTCGGTCGCCGTCCTGGCCGGCCAGCGGCGAGGTGTTGATCCCGACCGTCACCGAGAGCGACGGCTCGTCGACGCTGATGACCGGCAGCGGCCGCGGGTCCTCGGGGTCGGCCAGCGTCTCGCCGATCGTGATCTGCGGTATCCCCGCCACGGCGATGATCTCGCCCGGCCCCGCCTCGGTGGCGTCGACGCGGTCGAGCGCCTCGGTCACGTAGAGCTCGCCGACCTGGGCGCGGGTGACGCTGCCGTCGGCGCGGCACCAGGCCACCTGCTGGCCCTTGCGGATGTGGCCCTGGTGCACGCGGCACAGCGCGAGCCGGCCCACGTAGGGCGAGGCGTCGAGGTTCGTCACGTGCGCCTGGAGCGGATGGCCCTCCTCGTAGGCCGGCGCCGGGATGTGCTCGAGGATCGTCGCCATCAGCGGCGAGAGGTCCTCGGCGAGATCGTCGGGCTCGTGGCCGGCCCGGCCGGCGCGGGCGTTGGCGTAGACGATCGGGAAGTCGATCTGGTCCTCGTCGGCGTCGAGGTCGAGGAACAGCTCGTAGACCTCGTCGACCACCTCGGGGCTGCGCGCGTCGTCGCGGTCGACCTTGTTGACGACGAGGATGACGGGCAGGCGCGCCTCGAGCGCCTTGCGCAGGACGAAGCGCGTCTGGGGCAGCGGGCCCTCGCTGGCGTCGACGAGCAGCAGCACGCCGTCGACCATCGTCAGGCCGCGCTCGACCTCCCCGCCGAAGTCGGCGTGCCCGGGGGTGTCGACGATGTTGAGCTTGACCTCGGCCTCGGCCCCCGGGGCGTGCCAGCGCACCGCCGTGTTCTTGGCCAGGATCGTGATGCCCTTCTCGCGCTCGAGGTCCATCGAGTCCATGACCCGCTCGGCGACGTCCTGGTTGGCGCGGAACGCACCCGACTGCCAGAGCATCGCGTCGACGAGCGTCGTCTTGCCGTGGTCGACGTGGGCGACGATCGCCACGTTGCGCAGGTCCTCGCGGAGGGCGGGCACGGTCCCAGGCTAGGCGGCCGCGCACGGTTCTCGCTTGACGGCATCGGGAGGTGCCCTCTACCTTCGGGGCTGCCGTGGCGACTCGCACGGTTGAGTTCGAGGCAAGGGGGCTTCGATGAGGAAGCGAACGTTGATCGGGATCGTCGTGGCGCTCGGCGTGCTCGCGGGGATGCCGGCGGCCGGCCAGGCCGACCCGATCCTCGACGTCGGCCAGACATGCGACGTCGCGCTCGGATCGGGCGACCAGACGATCTACACGTCGTACGGCCGGCTGACCGTGTCGACCTGCTCGTCGGCCCGGACGGAGACCTGCTCCTGGCAGCAGGAGGAGATCTCCACGCCGGTGGTCCGCACGTACGCGACGCTCTGCAAGCCGCCGGGCACCTAGCCGCCGCGCTGGACGCCGCCGCCCGCCGCGGGTAGAACTCGGCAATGCCCGAGATGCCCCGGGGATCCTTGCGCGTGCCTGAGCACGTCGCGAGCCGGTCGTTCGGCCGGCGCACGGTCCTGCTCAACCTCCGCACCGGCCAGTACCACGGCCTCAACGCCACGGGCGGGCGCATGCTCGACGCGCTGCGCGAGGCTCGGACGGCGGAGGGCCTCGCGTCGCGCCTGGCCGCCGAGTACGGGCTGGCCGAGAGCGAGGTCGAGGGCGATCTCGCGGAGCTGTGCGAGGCCCTCGTCGAGCGTGGGCTGCTGGAGGTCGATGCCGGCGACGTCGCCTGAGCGCTCCGGTGCCGCTCACCGCGCCGCCGGGCGCGCGGTGAGCGACGGCGCATGAGGCTCGCCCGCAACGCGGCTCTCGCCGCCGAGGTCGTCGGGACCTGGGTGCGCGTACGGCTCGCCCTGCGTGGCACGGACCTGCCGAGCACCCTGGCCGCCCTGCGGCGCGCCGGTGGCGGGCGGCGCCCCGCCGACCCGGTGCGCCTGTCGGCCGGGGTGCAGCGGACGCTCGCGCTGCTGCCTGCAGACACGCGCTGTCTGACCCAGTCGCTCGTGCTCGCACGGCTGCTGGCGGTACGGGGGATGCGGGGGACGGTGGTGATCGGCGTGACGCCGGACGAGAAGGCGCCGTTCGGCGCGCACGCCTGGGTCGAGCTCGACGGCCGGCCGCTGCTGCCCTCCGGCGACCACCAGCGCCTGGTGGAGCTCTAGTGGGCCTGCGCACGTTCGTCGGCTCGCTGGGCGGCGGGGCCTCCCCGGATGCGCTCGCCGCCGCGCTCGGCGACGGGGCCCGTTCGCTGCAGGCAGGTCCGCTCGCGCTGGCCACGACGGGGCCGCCATCGTCAGCCGGCTGCCTGCTCGACGGCACCGTCGACACGCTCGGCGCGGTCGCGACCGCCGCCGGGCTCGATCCGCAGCAGGGGCCCGAGCCGCTGCTTGCGCAGGCGTGGGCGCGGCTCGGCGACGCGCTGGCCGGTCACCTGCGCGGGGCGTTTGCCGCCGTCCTCTGGAATCCGACGGGGCGGCTGCTGCTCGTCCGCGACCCGATGGGCGAGCGCGGGCTCGTGTGGGCCCGCTCGGGCGGCGCGCTGCTGTTCGCCTCCGAGGTCGCCGAGCTGCTCGACGTGCTGCCCGCCCGCCCCGGGCCGGAGCCGATCGCGATGGCCCACTGGCTGGGCGTGAGCGGCATGCCGGGCGACCTGACCCTGTTCGACGGCGTCCGGCGGGTCGAGCCCGGTCACGCGCTGACCGTGGCGCCCGGAGGCGCGGTGCGCAGCTGGCGGCACTGGCAGCCGCGCTACGCGCCGCCCGAGCGGATACGGATGCCCGAGGCGGCCGGGCGCGTGCGCGAGGCGATCGCGGCGGCGGTCGCGCGCCAGTCGCGCGGCCGGCGGGAGACGGCCATGCTCCTGAGCGGGGGGCTGGACTCGACCGCCGTCGCGACGGTCGCCGCTGCGGACGCTCCCGCAGCGGCGCCGCGCCGGGCCTACTCGGCCGTCTTCCCCGGACGGCCGCAGGTCGACGAGGCGCGGCTGATCGACCTGGCCGCCGCCGCGGCGGGCCTGGAGACCACGAGGGCGGTGGTGCGGGGCGGGAGCGTGCTCGCCGGCGCGCTTCCCTACCTGGAGCGCTGGGCGCTGCCGCCGGTCTCTCCGAACCTCTTCTTCTGGCTGCCGCTCCTGCGTCGCGCCGCGGCGGACGGCACCACGGTCCTGCTCGACGGCCAGGGCGGCGACGAGCTGTTCGCGCTCTCGCCGTTCCTGCTGGCCGACCGTCTGCGGGCCGGGCGGGCGCTCGGAGCGGTGCGCCTGATGGGCAGGGTCCCGGGCGCCCACCACCGGCCTCCGTGGGGCGCGGTCCGCGAGTGGATGTGGCGCTACGCGCTGCGCGGTGCGCTGCCCGCCGGGATGCACGAGGCGCTCCGCCGCCGGCGCGCCGGGCGCCACAGCGCAGACCACCTGCGCCCCGAGGTCGCGCGGGCGCTGCTGGAGACCGAGGAGCCCCACGCGTGGAAGCGGCTGCCGGGACCGCGGTGGTGGGCGGCCACGCTCGACGCCAGCGCGCATGGGATGGGTCCGCAGCTCGCCTACGACCACCAGCGCCGCCGGGAGGCGCTCGCGGGGCTTCAGGCGCGGCACCCGCTTGCCGACGCGGACCTCGTGGAGCTCGTGCTCTCGCTGCCGCCGGAGCTCGCGTTCCACCCGCGCCACACCCGCCCTGTGCTGCGCGAGGCGGTCGCCGGGCTGCTCCCCGACCCGGTGCGGCTGCGCCGGGGCAAGAGCTCGTTCGACGTTGTCTTCCACGATGCGCTGGCCGGTCCCGACCTTGCGGCCCTGCGCGCACTGCTGGGCGCGCCCGACGCCGAGGTTCGCGCCTATGCGCGCCCCCGGGCGCTGGCCGCGCTGGCCGAGGGCCCGCCGGCCGAGGCGCAGGCGCGCCAGCTGTGGGCGATCCGCGCATGGCGCCTGGCGACCGCCGAGCTCTGGCTGCGCGGACTGTCGGATCCCGGCGCTCCAGGCCGGCTCGCGCGGGAGCTGGGGCTCGCCCCCGCGGACGTCGAGATCGTCGCCCCGTAGGGGTTTGACAGGCTTGCGAGGAGGAGGTCATCATGTGTGCATGGCTGCTGGAGGCACCATGGAATACGAGAAGCCTGAGATCGTCGACTACGGAGACCTGGTCGCCCTCACGGCAGGCGCCGGAAGCGCCGGCACGGAGGACGGCGTCGGCAAGACCGTCCAGGGCGGGGTCGGCGGCGCCGGCTCGGTCAGCGTCGGCATCCTGCCGTAGGACCCCGATCCCGCGGGCGCCGCGGGATCGACGATCGAACGGATGCGCGGCCGGGACGGCCATCCCGTGATCGCCGGTGGCGATGACCACCGGCTGCTCGTGGCCGCGAGCACGCTCGCGGTCGACGCCGCCACCGCGGAGGCCGTGCGCGCGCTCGACGCCGCCGGTGCGCGGAGCCTGCTGCTCAAGGGCCCGGTGCTCGCCGAGCTCACCGAGCGCGAACGCGCCTACGGCGACGCCGACCTGCTCGTCGCACCCTCCGAGCACGCGGCTGCGCGCGCAGCGCTGGTCGGGCTCGGCTACCGGCCGCTGACCGTCCAGGAGGCGCCGGTCTCGCTGCACGCGCGCCCGTGGCGGCGCGTGGGCGACGGTGCCGTGGTCGACCTCCACCATGCCCTGTGGGGCGCCGAGCTGCTGCCCGCCGACGCGTTCGCGCTTCTCTGGCGCCATCGCGATCCGCGGCCGCTGGCCGGAGCGACCGTGCGGATGCTCGACCGCCCGGCCGCCGCGTTCATGGTCGCCGCGCATGCCTGTCAGCACGGCGCCGGGGTCGGCAAGCCGGTGGACGACCTGCGCGCGGCGCTCGCGGTCGTCGACGAGGAGACGTGGGGACGGGCCGCCGAGCTGGCCGACCGCCTCGGCGCGCTGCGCGCTCTCGCCGGGGGCCTCGACCTCGATCCCGCGGGCCGCCGGCTGGCAGGGCGCCTGCCGCTGGTCCGCGCGCAGATCACCGCCCGTCCCGGGACGCAGGAGACGCTGGCCATCGCACGGGCGCGGTTGGAGCAGGCGCCGGATGCGCGGAGGAGCGCCGCCGTCCTGGCGCGGCTGGTCGTGCCCGAGCCCGCCCGGCTGCGGGCGTGGGAGCCACTCGCCCGCCGCGGCCGCCGCGGGCTGGCGGCCGCCGCGGTGTTGCGCCTCGCTCGCCTGGCCCGGGCGCGGCTGTCCGGGCGGCCGCGGTGAGCGCCCGGGCGCCCGGCGCGGTTCCCGCCGGGCGGGGTGCGACGCTGCTGCTCGTGTCTGCACGGCCGGAGGGCGAGCAGCGACTCGAGCGCGGGGCGGGCGCGTAGGTGCTCGAGCTCCGGGGGGTGGTCCGCGGCTACCGGGGGCGGCCGCCGCGCCGGGTGCTCCAGGGGGTTGACCTGCGACTGCCCGCGGGCTCGGTCGCGGCGCTGAGCGGGGCCAACGGCGCTGGCAAGACCACGCTGCTGCGGGTCGCCGCCGGCCAGCTCGCGCCGGAGCGAGGCGAGGTCGTGCTCGACGGCGTGGGGCCGCGGGTCGGTGCGCCGTTCCGGCAGCGGGTCGGGCTCCTGCCGGCGGGCGGCGGCGGCCTCTATGCGCGCCTCGACGTGCGTGCGCACCTGCACCTGTTCGCCGCGCTCGCGCTGCTGCCGGCCGCGCGACGCCGCGAGGCGATCGCGAGCGTGATCGAGCGGCTTGATCTCGGGGAGCTCCTGGACCGGCGCGTCGACCGCTTGTCCACGGGACAGCGCCAGCGCGTCCGCCTGGCCACCGCCGTCGTGCACGGGCCGTCGGTGCTGTTGCTCGACGAGCCGCACGCGAGCCTCGACGACGAGGCGCTCGGCTTGCTTGCCCGGATGCTGCGCGAGCACGCCTCCTCCGGAGGAGCGGCGCTGTGGCTGGCGCCCGACGCCCGCCGGGCCGACCTGCCGGCCGACACGGTGTTCGTGCTGCGCGACGGGCTGGTGCACCCGGCATGAGCGGCCTCCGGCCGCTCGCTGTCGCCGCGCTGGGCGTCCTGCGCCGCGATGCGGCGATCTTCTTCAGCTACCGGCTGCGCTTCGCCGCGCAGCTGCTGAGCCTGTGCTTCAGCCTGGTCCTCTTCCACTTCATCTCGCGCCTGGTGGGATCGCGCGCCTTCGCGACCCCCGACGACTACTACGCGTTCGCGGTCGTCGGCCTCGTGATCCTCGCGATCCTCAACTCCAGCCTGGCCGGGCCGCCCGCGGCCGTGCGCCAGGAGCTCGTCGCGGGCACGTTCGAGCGACTCGCGACAACCCCGTTCGGCGCCGTCGGGACGCTGCTGGCGATGCTGCTCTGGCCGTTCTGCTACTCGCTGTTCACGGGCGCCGCGATGCTCGCCTTCGCGGGCGCGGTCTTCGGCCTGCACGTCGCGTGGACGGCGCCCCTGGCGATCCCGCTGGGCGCCCTGGGGGCGCTCAGCTTCCTGCCCTTCGGCGTGCTGCTCCTCGCCGCGACGCTGCTGTTCAAGCAGACCGCGTCGGGTGTGACGTGGGTGATCGCGGGCATCTCGCTCGTCAGCGGGCTGTACTTCCCCGTCTCGCTGTTGCCGGGATGGATCCGGTGGGCGTCGGACGTCCAGCCGTTCACCCCGGCGACCGACCTGCTGCGCCACGTGCTCGTCGACAGCCCGCTGCACGACGCCCTCTGGATCGACCTGCTGCGCCTGTGCGCGTTCGCGGGCATCCTGCTGCCGGTGGCCGTCTGGCTGCTCGGCCGCGCGATCGACCTCGGCCGGCGGCGGGGCACGCTGACCGAGTACTGAGGACTCCTACCCTTCGGTGCGTGGCCCGCCGCCTGTTGATCCTCGGCTCCACCGGCTCGATCGGCACCCAGGCGCTCGACCTGCTCGAGGCCGAGCCCGGGGCGTTCGAGCTGGTGGGCCTGTCGGCCGAGAGCTCGTGGGAGGAGCTCGTCGAGCAGGCGCGCCGCCACGGCGTCGACCGCATCGCGCTCGCCGACGCCGACGCCGCCTCCCGCGCCGCCGAGGCGTGGACCGCGGGGGAGGTGCTGGCCGGCGCCGAGGGGCTCGTCCGCCTCGTCGTCGAGTCCGAGGCCGACCTCGTGCTCAACGCCCTGGTCGGCAGTGCCGGCCTCGGGCCGACCGTCGCGACCCTCGGCGAGGGCATCGACCTGGCGTTGGCCAACAAGGAGTCGCTGGTCGTCGGCGGCGAGCTGGTCATGCAGCTCGGCCAGGCCACCGGCGCCCGGATCCTGCCCGTGGACTCCGAGCACTCGGCGCTGCACCAGCTGCTCGCCGGGGAGGCTGCCGGAACCGTGACCAAGCTGGTGCTGACGGCGTCGGGCGGGCCGTTCCGTGGTCGCTCGCGCGCCGAGCTCGAGGCCGTCACGGTCGACGAGGCGCTCCGCCATCCGACCTGGGAGATGGGCGGCAAGATCACCATCGACTCGGCGACGCTGATGAACAAGGGCCTCGAGCTGATCGAGGCCCACCACCTCTTCGGCACGCCCTACGAGGCGATCGACGTCGTCGTCCACCCGCAGTCGATCGTGCATTCCTACGTGCTGCTGTGCGACGGCGCGGCGCTCGCGCACCTCGGCCACCCCGACATGCGGGTCCCGATCTCCTACGCCCTGCACCACCCGGAGCGCGTCGACGTGCCGATGCGCCCGCTCGACCTCGCCGAGGTCGGTGCGCTCACGTTCGAGCCGGTCGACGTCGACGCGTTCCCGTGCCTGCGCCTCGCACGCGAGGCCGCCGTCGCCGGCGGGACCGCTCCGTGCGTGCTCAACGCCGCCAACGAGGTGGCCGTCCACGCCTTCCTGGCCGGCCGGCTCGGCTTCCTGGGGATCCCCGCCGTGATCGAGGAGGCCCTGTGCCGGCTGCCCGTCGAGCCGGTGCGGGCGTTCGAGTCCCTCTACGACGCCGATCGCGCGGCGCGCTCGCTGGCCGGTGAGCTGGTGGGCGCGCAGGCCCGGTCGTGAGCTGGCTCGCCGCCTTCGCCGGCTTCGCGGCGCTGATCATCCTGCACGAGGCCGGGCACTTCGCGGCGGCCAAGGCGGTGGGGATGCGCGTCGAGCGCTTCATGCTGTTCTTCCCGCCGATCGCGGCGAGCTTCCGCCGCGGGGAGACCGAGTACGGCATCGGCCTGATCCCGCTCGGCGGCTACGTGAAGATCAGCGGGATGAACCCGCGCGAGGAGCTGCCGCCCGAGGTGGCCCATCGTGCCTACTACCGCCAGGCACCGTGGAAGCGGATCGTCGTGATCCTCGCCGGGCCCGCGGTCAACGTCCTGCTGGCGTTCGTGATCCTGTGGGCGATCTTCCTCGGCCACGGGCAGGTCGACGGCTCGACGCAGAAGGTCGCGGCGGTGCAGAAGGGATCGCCCGCCGCGACGGCGCTGAAGATCGGCGACCAGGTGGTCGCGGTGGACGGCGTGCGCGGCGACCCCGAGCAGCTGCGCAGGCTGATCTCCGGCCACGGCTGCGCGGGCGGCTCGACGAGGCCGGGCTGCCGCGCGCAGCAGCCGATGACCGTGACCGTCCGGCGCGACGGCGCGGACGCGCACCTTCACGCTGCGGCCGCGCTACGACGCGCAGGCGAAGCGCCCGCTGCTCGGCTTCGGGTTCGAGCCGCGGTTCGGTCGGGCGTGGGCGCGGGCGAGGCGGCCAGCCTGTCGGTCACGCGCATGTGGGAGATCACCAAGGGGACGGTCTCGGCGATCGGCCGCCTGTTCTACTCCGAGCAGGCGCGCAAGCAGGTCTCGGGCGTCGTCGGCGCCTACGACGCGACACGACAGAGCTTCACGTTCGACGCCGTGCAGGCCTTCCTGATCCTGGCGATCGTCTCGCTGTCGCTGGCGATCGTCAACCTGTTCCCGTTCCTGCCGCTCGACGGCGGACACGTCTTCTGGGCGCTGGCCGAGAAGGTGCGCGGCCGGCCGATCTCGTTCAGCGTCATGGAACGCGCAGGGCTGGTCGGGTTCCTCCTCGTCGGCCTGTTGTTCGCGATCGGCCTCACCAACGACATCGAACGGCTCCGGGGGACGGGCTTCGGGGTACGCTGAGGCGATGGGGAGCGAGACGCAGGTCAAGCGTGCCGCCACGCGTGCGGCCACGATCGCCGAGGCCTTCCGGCTCACGGCGGCCGAGCGCGAAGGCGAGATCGCCGTCCGGACGCTCGACGGCGAGACGGAGTGGACCTGGGGAGAGCTGCGCGAGAAGGTCGACGCGCTGGCTGCCGGCCTGCACGCGCTGGGCCTGCGCAAGGGCGACACGCTGGCGCTGATGCTCGGCAATCGGCCCGGAGTTCCACCTCGCCGACCTCGCCGGCGATGATGGTCGGGGCGACGCCGTTCTCGATCTACATGACGTACGCGCCGCCGCAGATCGCCTACGTGGTCGGCGACGCCGGGGCGCGGATCCTCGTCACCGAGCGGCAGTTCCTCGACAACGTCCTCAAGGCCCGCGCGGACCTGCCCGACCTCGAGCACGTGATCCTCGTCGACGCGGGCGACGGCGACGCGCCCGAGGGCGTGATCACGCTCGATCAGGCGGTCGCGCGCGGCGAGGACGGCTTCGACGTCGACGCCTCGATCGCCGAGATCGGCCCCGAGGACGTCCTGACGCTCATCTACACCTCCGGCACGACCGGCCCGCCCAAGGGCGTCGCAGCTGGTCCACCGCAACCTGCTGGCGGCGTGCCGGGGCATCGACGACCTGATCGAGTTCCCGCGCGACGGTCGCGTCGTCTCGTGGCTGCCCAACGCGCACGTCGCCGAGCGCAACGCCCACCACTACCTGCCGATCGTCTTCGGCCTCCAGATCACGACGGTGCCCGACCCGCGCCAGGTGCTCCAGGCGCTGCCGCAGGTCCGCCCGAGCTGGTTCTTCGCCGTGCCGCGCATCTGGGAGAAGCTCAAGGCCGGGCTGGAGACGATGCTCGCCGGCCAGGAGGCCGAGCAGCGCGAGCCGATGGAGCGGGCGCTGGCCGACGCGCTGCAGAAGGTGCGGCTCGAGCAGGCGCGGCGAGGCGGTCCCGGACGACCTCGCGCGAGCGGTCGCCGAGGCCGCCGACGAGCAGTTCTTCGCCGGGCTGAGGGCGATGCTCGGGCTCGACGAGGTCGATCGCGATCAACGTCGGCGCGGCGCCCACGCCGCGTCGAGGTGCTGGAGTTCTTCCACGCGATCGGCCTGCCGCTCGCCGAGCTGTGGGGAATGAGCGAGACCTGCGGCGCCGGGCACCGTCAACCCGCCCGAGCGGATCAAGATCGGCACGGTCGGGCCCGCCGGCGCCCGGCGTCGAGATCCGGCTCGACAGCGACGGCGAGGTGCTGATCCGCTCCGACGTCGTGATGCCCGGCTACCGCAACCTGCCCGGACAAGACCGCCGAGACGTTCACCGAGGACGGCTGGCTGCGCACCGGCGACATCGGCGAGATCGACGAGGACGGCTACCTGCGGATCGTCGACCGCAAGAAGGAGCTGATCATCAACGCGGCCGGCAAGAACATGTCGCCCGCCAACATCGAGGCGACGATCAAGTCGCGCCTCGCCGATGATCGGCCAGGCCGCGTGCATCGGCGACCGCCGCCCCTACAACACGGCGCTGATCGTCCTGGACGCCGACTTCGCGCCGGCCTGGGCGGCCAAGCAGGGCATCGAGGACACCTCGCTGGAGGCGCTGGCGGGCGACGAGCGCGTGCGCGCCGAGATCCAGCGCGGCGTCGACGCCGCCAACGAGCAGCCTGGCCCGGGTCGAGCAGATCAAGAAGTTCACGATCGTCGAGGGCGACTGGCTGCCCGGCGGCGACGAGCTGACGCCGACGATGAAGCTCAAGCGCAAGCCGATCGCCGAGAAGTACGCGGCCACAGATCGACGCGATGTACGCCCGCTAGCCCGGCTCGAAGGCCCGCGCGATAGCGTCGCGGCCGTGATCGATCTCGCAGAGCTGGTCAACGTGGCGGACTTCGAGGCCGCCGCCGCCGGGGTCCTGCCCGAGGGGCTGCTGGGCTACTACGCCGGCGGCGCCGGCGACGAGCGGACGCTGCGCGAGAACGTTGACGGCCTTCGCGCGGCGCCGGCTGCGCCCCGGGTGCTCGTCGACGTCAGCGAGCGTGAGCGCCGCGACGACGGTGCTCGGGACGGAGGTCTCGATGCCCGTGCTGGTCGCGCCGACCGCCCTGCACCGGATGGCCCACGCCGACGGCGAGCCCGGGATGGCCCGCGCCGCCGCCGCTGCGGGGACGGTCTACTGCCTGTCGAGCCTGGCCACGTCGCGGCCGGCGGAGGTCGCGGCGGGCGCCCCGGACGCGCCGCGGTGGTTCCAGGTCTACTGCTTCCGCGATCGCGCCGTGACCCACGCGATGGTCGACGAGGCCGTCGAGCACGGGTTCGGCGCGCTCGTGCTGACGGTCGACGCGCCCCGCGCGGGCCGTCGCGAGCGCGACCTGCGCACGGGCTTCGCCGTCCCCGAGAGCGTCGACATGCCCGCCGTGCGGGCGGCGACCGGCGCGCCGACGTGCCCGACGCCGCAGGAGTTCTTCTCGCTGCTGGACCTGGCGCTCGACTGGCGTGTCGTCGAGGAGCTCGCGCGAGCGCGGGCTGCCGGTGGTCGTCAAGGGCGTGCAGACCGCCGAGGACGCCGCGCTCGCCTGCGAGCACGGCGCCACCGCGATCGTGGTCTCCAACCACGGCGGCCGCCAGCTCGACGGCGTGGCCGCGACGCTGGAGATGCTGCCCGAGTGCGTCGCGGCGGTCGGCGACAGGCTCGAGGTCCTCGTGGACGGCGGCGTGCGCCGCGGCACCGACGTGCTCGTCGCGCTCGCCCTCGGCGCACGGGCCGTGCTCGTGGGAAGGCCCGCGCTGTGGGGGCTCTCGGTCGCCGGTGAGGCGGGCGCGCTGCGGGTGCTCGAGCTGCTGCGCGCCGAGATCGAGCTCGGCCTGACGCTGCTGGGCGCGCCGACGCCCGCCGACGTCGTCCGCTCGCACATCGCCTGATCCCGCGACGGCGCGGGATCAGCCCGGCGGGCGGACGGCCACCCAGGACTTGACGAGCGGGCCGAGGCGCTCGGCGCGGATCTCGGCGTCGGGGAAGAGGCGAGCCAGCTCCCCGCGGCGCAGCAGCGCGATCTCCTCCCAGGCGCCGGCGGCGCCGAGGCGCCAGTAGCGGCGCCGCAGCGCCCCGGGGCAGCCAGTGGGCGAACGGCAGCAGCGCGTGCGGCTCGACCGGGAACGAGAACGCGGGCGTCTGGACGTAGACGCCCGCTGCCACCCGCCGCAGCTCGGCCGCGAAGGCCTCCCGCCGCGCGGGCGCGCACGTGCTCGACGACGCTCGAGGAGTAGGCGAGGTCGAACGTCGCCGTCGTCGAACGGCAGCCTGGCGGCGGCGTCGGCGCGGACGAACGGGCCGGGGTAGCCTGGACGGTCGACGACGTCGACACCGGTGATGTCGAGCCCCGGCTCGAGCGCCCGCAGGCCCAGCGTGCCGCAGCCCACGTCGACGATCCGCGCCCGCTCGGGCAGGCCCGGGAACAGCCGCGCGTGGCGCCGCGCGCGCGCCCGCGCCGCCAGCGGCGAGGCAAGGCGGGCCAGCGGGCCGCGCGCGGTCCCGTAGACGTCGTGAGGCTGGCATGGCGCCTTCGTAGACTGTCAGCGATGGCCTCAGCACGGCAGATCCACGTCGGCGGCGTCCCGATCGGTGGCGGGGCCCCCGTCGCCGTGCAGACGATGACGAAGACCGAGACGGCCAACGTCCAGGCCACCATGGACCAGATCCAGCGGGTCGCCGAGGCGGGCGCCGACCTCGTTCGCTGCGCTGTGCCCCGCGAGCAGGACGTCGAGGCCCTGCGGACGATCGTGGCCCGCTCGCCGATCCCCGTGATCGCCGACATCCACTTCAACCACACGCTGGCGCTCAAGGCGATCGACGCCGGCGCGCACTGCATCCGGCTGAACCCCGGCAACATCGGCGGGCCCGACAAGGTCGCCCAGGTGGTCGACCAGGCGAGGGCCGCGGGCGTGCCGATGCGCATCGGCGTGAACTCCGGCTCGCTGCCCCGGCACCTGCACGAGCTCGAGCGCGAGCGACCCGGTCGAGGCGCTCGTGCACGGCGGCCGCCGAGTTCGTCGAGCTGATGCACCGCCTCGACTTCCACGACTTCAAGGTCTCGATCAAGTCGACCAACGTCCCGAACACGATCGCCTCCAACCGCGCTGCTCAGCGAGCGCATCGACCATCCGCTGCACCTCGGGATCACCGAGGCAGGAACGAAGTGGTCGGGCTCGCTGAAGAGCGCCGTCGGCCTCGGGACGCTGCTGGCCGACGGGATCGGCGACACGATCCGGATCTCGCTGTCGACCTTCCACGCCGAGGAGGAGGTCAAGGTCGCCTGGGAGATCCTCAAGGCGCTCAAGCTCCGCGAGCGCGGCCCGGTCCTGATCGCCTGCCCGACCTGCGGGCGCCTGCAGTTCGACATGGACACCGTCGTGGCCGAGATCGAGGAGCGCCTGCGCGCCTACGCCGACCCGATCGAGGTCGCCGTCCTGGGCTGCGCGGTCAACGGCATCGGCGAGGCGTCTCACGCCGACTTCGGCATCGCCGGCGCCAAGAACATGGGCGTCGTCTACTCCAAGCGGCCAGCCGCTGCGCAAGGTCCCCCAGGAGCAGCTCGTCGACGTCCTCTTCGAGGAGATCGACCGCTACTACGCGGCCGGAGGCAAGGTCGTCGTCGACGAGGAGCAGGCCGCCGAGGGCGCGGCGCTGCTCGCCGAGATCGAGGCCGAGAACTCCGGGGAGATGACCCCCGAGCGCCTGGCGGCCGCGGAGAAGGCCGCCGCCGAGGAGGAGGCTGCCCGCGAGGCCTCCTCTCCCGTCACGGGCAGGCGCTTCGCGCGCACCTGAGCGGCCGGCGCCGGGCGGTTCAGCCGACCTGGATCCAGCGGCTCTCGGCGTAGCCCGGCGCCTGTGGCCCGAGCCAGACGGCGCGCACCGCGCCCGGGCCGGGCAGGACCCGGGTGGCCGTGAAGAAGTTGCGCAGCTGGTGGATCGCCACCGGATCGCCGAGCGTGACCCAGTCGGTCGAGCCGTCGGCGGGCTTGAACTGCAGCGCGACCTGCTCGGTCGCGCCCTTGGGCCGGAAGCGCAGCTGGCCCCAGAACGACGTGACCGGGCGTCCGGTCGCGGGATCGGTCCCGGTCGGGGCCGCGAGGAACGGCAGCCGGTAGGCGGAGGCGGCGGGCTTGGGCGTGCCGTTGTGGAAGAACAGGCCCGGACTGGTACGTGAACCAGTAGGCCTTGGAGCTGCTGCGTGTGCTTGCGCAGCGGCCCGACGTCCTTGAGCAGGAACTGCGTCTGGGCGATCACGCGCGGGTCGCGCCAGGCGAGGTAGTCGCCGAGGTTGATGTAGTACGGCCTGCTGTGTCGAGCGAGACGCCCTGGTAGCGGGTCCGGCGGGTTGGTCTCGTAGCCGAACTCGGTCGAGCGCGATCGGAGGTTGGCGGCGACGCGTCCGGTGTTGGCCGCGACGCTGTCGAGCAGGCCTCGCGACCGGACAGGTTGGCCATCGTGAAGCGTCGCGGGTCGTGGTCGGCTGCGGTGGGCGCGTCCTTCTTGGCGTACGGGTGGTGCGCCCAGGCCGTCGCCTGGAGCGGCCCGTAGCGGTTGAAGTCGCTGCAGCCGGTCCCGCCCGTCGGTATGCCCGTGCGATCGACGCAGAACAGCGAGCGGATGAACGTGCCCGGGTACATCGGCGAGCTTGGCGGTCGTGCCGCTTGAGCGCCCAGCGGCGCGGTCTCGCCCATGAGGATCACGTCGCTGCCGTGGCCGGTCGCGTCCAGCGCCCTGGCGGCCGGCGATAGTACAGCCGCGGTACAGCGACGGCGAGTAGGGCTTGTGGCCCGTACCACTGCGGGCGCCAGCCAGCCGCGCCTGGTTGGGCTCGTTCCACAGCGACCAGAACGAGACCCGCGGGAGCAGGCCGCGACCGTCGTTCTCGTCGCGGAAGCGGCCGGAGTAGCGCTTGCCGACCGCCTCGACGAACAGCTTGAACGTCGCGCGCGCTTGGGCATCCACGTCGCGGCGGTCGAGCGCGCTCGTAGCGCGCGCGGCGGCTTGGCGTGGCCCCAGCGCGGCGCCGGGCCCGGTGACGTTGAAGTAGCAGCCGATGTGCCGAGCGTCTGCGCGCGCGCGGACGAGCCGGTCGTAGCGGTCCCAGTTGAGCTTGCGGGTAGGCGCGCGGGGTCGGCGGCGCCGAGCCGGTGGAAGCGCTTGCGGCGCGCCCTGGCTCTTCCGCGCGCCGTCGGCCACGACGCTCCACAGGACCGTGACGCGGACCTAGTCGACGCCGAGCTCCTTCATCTTCGTGCAGCGCGGCGTCGCGCGTGGCGTCGCCGCTGTAGACGAGCTGGTCGTCGTCCATCATCACCGAGAGCTGGGCGTCGCCGGCGTGCGCGGCGGGCGCCATCGCCACCTGCGAGCAGGGCGGCCAGGGACAGCAGGACGGGAGCGTGCGTCGAGCGGTCATCGGGCTCCGGGATGAGGGGTTCGGCAGGGGAGGGCGGCGAGGCGCCGCCCTCCGTGTATCGCCAAACCCGCGGGTGTGACTTGAGTTGCGGCCGGTGACTCAGCCGCGCGCCGCGGCGTAGCGCTCGGCGACCTTGTCCCAGTCGACGACGTTCCACCAGGCCTTGAGGTAGTCGGGCCGGCGGTTCTGGTAGCTGAGGTAGTAGGCGTGCTCCCAGACGTCGTTGCCCAGCAGCGGCGTCTGGCCCTCGAGGATGCGGGCTGTCCTGGTTCGGGCGTCTTCGTCAGCTTCAGCGCGCCGCCGTCGAGCACCAGCCACGTCCAGCCGGAGCCGAACTGGCCGACGCCGTTGGCCTCGAACTGCTCCTTGAAGGCGTCGAAGGAGCCGAACGCCTCGTCGATCGCCGCCGCCAGCTCGCCGCCGGGCTCGCCGCCGCCGTCCGGGCACATCGACTCCCAGAACAGCGTGTGGTTGGCGTGGCCGCCGCCGTTGTTGCGCACGGCGCGTCTGCTTGTCCTCGGGCAGCGAGGAGAGGTTGCGCCAGGACCTCCTCGACCGGCTTGCCGGCCCACTCGGTGCCCTCGAGGGCGCCGTTGGCCTTGTCCACGTAGGCCTGGTGGTGCTTGTCGTGGTGCAGCCGCATCGTCTGCTCGTCGATGTGGGGCTCGAGCGCGGCGTAGTCGTAGGGCAGCGGCGGGACCTCGTAGGCCATGGTGCTCCTCTCTCGCTGTCGCGTTCGTCTGGGCCTCGGACATTAGTGTTCGGCGCCCGTGGCCCGCCTCGTCCGAGCTCCTGCTGCCCACCGAGCGCCAGCCGCCCGCCGACGCCGAGGCGCTCTCGCACAAGCTCATGGTCCGCGCCGGGCTCGTCCGCCAGGTCGGCGCGGGGCTGTGGTCGTGGCTGCCGGCGGGCTGGCGCGTGCACCAGCGCGCGGTCGCAGATCGTCCGCGAGGAGATGGACGCGATCGGCGGCCAGGAGATGCTGATGCCGCTCGTCACACCCGGCCGAGCTGTGGAAGCGCAGCGGGCGCTACGACATCGAGCGAGGTCTTCAAGCTCAGCGACCGCCGCGGCGCCGACGCTGCGTGCTGGCGATGACGCACGAGGAGACCCTCACCTTCCACGTCGTCCTCGGCGGTGCGCTCCTACCGCGACCTGCCCAAGCTCCTCTACCACTTCCAGACCAAGGGCCGCGACGAGCCGCGGCCGCGCGCCGGCGTGCTGCGCACGCGCGAGTTCATCATGAAGGACGCCTACTCCTTCGATCGCGACCTCGAGGGCCTCGACGCCAGCTACGAGCAGCTACGCCGGGGCCTACGACCGGGTCTTCGACCGCTGCGGGCTGGAGTGGTACTCGGTCGAGTCCGACGTCGGGATGATGGGCGGGACCGGCGCGCACGAGTACATGGCGCCGTGCCCGGCCGGCGAGAACGACGTCGCGCTCGCGCCCGGCTACGCCGCCAACGTCGAGGTCGCCTCGCGCCGAGGCGCATGCCGGTCCCGACGCTCGCGCTCGACGGCGAGCTGCACACGCCCGGGCCTGACGACGATCGACGCCGTGGCCGGCTCGCTCGGGGTCCCCGCCGGCAACCTGCTCAAGGCGTTCCCGGTGGTCACCGGGTCGCGCGGGCTGGTGCATGGTGCTGCTCCGCGGCGACCACCGCGTCCAGGAGATCAAGCTGACCAACGCCCTGGGCGAGGAGTTCCGCCCGGCGCAGCCCGAGGAGCTGCCGGGCCCCGCGGGGTTCCTGGGCCCGGCCGACGGCGTTCCCGCCGTCTACGACGCCGCCGTCGCCGCCCGGGCGCTACGTGACCGGCGCCAACCGGCCCGACTGGCACGTCGTCGTCGATGTCGAGCCCGGCGAGCGCCTCGACGTGCGACGCGTCGAGGAGGGCGACACGGTCGGCGGGCAGCGCGCTGCGCATCGAGCCGGCGATCGAGGTCGGCAACATCTTCAAGCTCGGCACGCGCTACTCGGAGCCGCTGGGCGCCACCTACCTCGACGAGGAGGGCGCCGAGCGCCCGGTCGTCATGGGCTCCTACGGCATCGGCCCCGCCCGGATCGCCGCCGCGGCCGTCGAGCAGTACGCCGACGAGCAGGGCATCTCCTGGCCGCGCGCGCTCGCGCCGTGGGACGTCCACGTCGTGGCCCTGGGCAAGGCCGGCGCCCCGGAGCGCGCGGCGGCCGAGGCGCTCTACGACGAGCTGCGCGGCGCCGGGCTGGACGTGCTGCTCGACGACCGCGACGCGGGAACGGGGGAGAAGCTCACCGACGCCGAGCTGCTCGGGTGCCCGCTGCGGCTCGTGGTCGGGCGCCGCTCGCTCGAGTCCGGCGCGGCCGAGGCGCAGGCCCGGCGCGGGGCGCGAGACCTCGAGCCGGTGCCGCTGGAGGGCGCGGCCGAGGCCGTGGCCGCGCTGTGGAAGGACCTCCCGTAGGGCCGCCGCCGGCCCCCGCGGACAGCGACCGGCCGTGCCGCGGGCGCGGCTGACCTTCCGGCGCCTGTCGGGCCTGGACCGCTCGGGCCCGCCGCCTGCCGAGACGCTGGCCGGCGCCAGCCGCTGCACCCGTGGACGATCCCCAACGCGATCGGCTACCTGCGCATCGGCATGCCTGGTCGCCTTCCTGGTCGTCGCGCTCACCAGCGGCGACGGCCACGGGCCCGTGCTGGCGCGCTGTTCGCGCTCGTCGCCTGGGGCGACTACGCCGACGGCATCGCCGCGCGCGTCACCGGCCAGTACAGCCGGCTCGGCGCGCTGATGGACCCGGTCATCGACCGCGCGCTCGTGATCTCGCGGCGTGGTGGTGACCTGGAAGTTCGACCTGCTGCCGCGCTGGGCGCTGGCGGTCCTGGTCGCCCGCGAGGCGCTGTTCCTCGGCGCTCGGGCCGATGCTACGTGCGCCGGCGGCGGCGAGCTGCGGATCACGATGCTCGGCCGGTGGGCGGTCTGGCCGACGATGGCGGCGCTGTTCGCCGCGCTGGCCGGCCTCGACCCCGCCGACGACGTCCTGCTGTACCTCGGCCTGGCCCTGACGCTCGTGGCCACCGCGCAATACGTGCGCCAAGCCTCGACCTCAGCTTGAATGAACGCTATGCTCGCCGCCTCGACGCCCCGTCCCCTCTAGGAGTCACATGGACACGTTCCCCGATCTCGGCTCGCTGTCGGACCAGGAGCTCAAGGACCTCATCCAGCAGCTGACCGAGGAAGAGGTGGACATCTCCTACAAGCGCCGGATCCTGCACGGCAAGATCGACATCCTGCGTGCGGAGCTGGTCAACCGCCTGCGCAAGAAGCACGAGACCGGTGAGGACGTCATCACCGGTGCCGACGTCCAGCGGCTCACCGACATCCTCGCCGGGCGGGGGCGCCGGAGGCCGAGGAGCCCGCCGGGCGAGTAGGGCAGGCGCGTGGCCGTCCACTGCCCCGAGTGCGGCTTCGTCAACGCCGAGGGCGCCAACTACTGCCAGAAGTGCGGCTCCTACATCGGCGCCCCCGAAGGCGGCCAGGAGCCGACGACGGCGACCTACCGGGTCGGCGAGACCGGAGAGCTGATCCCCGTCGAGCTCGACGACGTGGTCGCCGAGCAGGGCGCCGCGCTGGTCATCCGCTCCGGCGGCGGCCGGGTGGGGGAGAGCTTCGCGCTGCAGGGCGAGCGCATGGCGATCGGCCGGCGCCCCGACGCCGACGTCTTCCTCGACGACGTCACGGTCTCGCGCGACCACGCGCTGCTCGTGCACCGCTCCGACGGCTGGCACATCGACGACCTCGGGTCGCTCAACGGGACCTACGTCAACCGCCAGCGGATCGAGTCGCACCGCCTCGTCGACGGCGACGAGCTGCAGATCGGCAAGTACAAGCTCACGTTCCTCCATCGCTGATGGCCGGCGAGGCGACCAAGCCGCAGACGAGGCGCCGCCGCGCCCGGCGGTCGGCCGCGAGAAGTCGATGACGATCGGCGCCGTCTGCAAGGCGCTCTCGCAGGAGTTCCCCGACATCTCGATCTCCAAGATCCGCTACCTCGAGGACCAGAAGCTCCTCGCGCCGCGCCGCACGCCGGGCGGCTACCGGCTCTACGCCTCGGGCGACGTGGCGCGGCTGCGGACGATCCTGCGCCTCCAGCGCGACGAGTTCCTGCCCCTGCGGGTGATTCGCCAGGAGCTGGCCTCGGGCATGGCCGCCGACGACGGCGCCTCCGACGCGCCCGATGTCGCGGCGCCGATCGCGCCGGCACGTGCGCGCGCGCCCCGTGCCGCCATCAGCGTCCGCGACCGCGGTGCCCTCTACTCGCTCGACGACGTGCTCGAGGAGACCCGGGCCGACGCCAAGATGGTCTCCGAGCTCGAGGAGTACGGGGTCATCAAGGGCGAGGTGCGCTCCGGGACGCGCTACTACGACGAGACCGAGCGCGAGATCATCAGGGCCGTGACGGAGCTGGCCCGCTACGGCGTCGGCGGGCGCAACCTGCGCGCCTTCCGCACCTCGGCCGACCGCGAGGCCGCGCTGCTTCAGCAGATCCTCGCCCCGGCGCTGAGGTCGCGCAACGTCGATCGCCGCAAGGAGGCGCTCGAGGCGCTCGAGAACCTCGCGGCGGTGACCACGCACCTCAAGCACCTGCTGCTGATTCGCGACCTGCGCAAGATCGCCAACTAGTTGGACCTGCGGTCCCACATCCGGGAGATCCCCGACTTCCCCCGCGAGGGGATCGGCTTCAAGGACATCACCACGCTGATGGCCAACGCCGGCGCGCTCGACGCGGCGGTCACCGGCCTGGCCAACCGCGTGCGCGCCAAGGACGTCGACATGGTGGTCGCCGCCGAGGCGCGCGGCTTCCTGCTCGGGCCGGCGCTCGCGCGCGAACTCGGCGCGGGGTTCGTCCTGGCGCGCAAGCCCGGCAAGCTGCCGGCGCAGACCGTCAGAGCCGAGTACCAGCTCGAGTACGGCACCGACACGCTCGAGGTCCACAGCGACGCGGTCAGCCACGGCGCCCGTGTCGTGGTGCATGACGACCTGCTGGCCACCGGGGGCACCGCACGGGCGGTCTGCGAGCTCGTCGAGCGCCTCGGCGGCGAGGTGGTCGCATGCGCGTTCTTGGCCGAGCTGGCCTTCCTCGGCGGGCGCGGGCGGCTCACCGGATACGACGTGCGCTCGCTCGTGGTCTACGAGAGCGAGTGAGGTGCTGATGCCCACGACGCGCCGGACCCGTCGCCTGGCCGCCGCGCCCGAGACGGTGTGGCGGGTCGTCGGCGACCCGTATCACCTCCCGCGCTGGTGGCCGCGCGTCGAGCGGGTCGAGGCGGTCGCCGGCGAGCGCTTCACGGAGCTGATGCGGGCCAAGAGCGGTCGTGCCGTGCGCTCGGACTTCCGCGTCGTCGAGAAGCGGCGCGGGCGGCTCCTGCGCTTCGAGCAGGAGCTCGCCGGCTCGCCGTTCGAGCGCATCCTGGCCGCCTCGGAGACCGCGATCGCGCTGGAGCCCGACGGGGACGGCACCGCGCTCGCGATCACGCTGCGTCAGCGCCTGCGCGGCCTGTCGCGGCTCGGCGGGCTCCTGGTCCGCCGCTCCACGCGGCGCGTGCTCGACGAGGCGCTCGACGGGCTGGAGCGGGCGCTTGGCTAGGCGGATGCGCTGGTGGGGCTGGGGGACCGACGCGGACGCCGGCGCCCTGCCCGCGCACGCCCTCGAGATGCTGCGCGGAGAGCTCGGCATCGGCGGGGAGGTCCGCGGCCCGGTGGGGCTCGAGGACGTCGAGCTGGCGGAGCCTGCGCTCTCGGAGCGCGCCCTGGACCGCCTGCGCGGCACCGCCGAGGTCCGCACCGACCGCGAGGCGCGCATCCTGCATGCCGCCGGCAAGGGCTACCCCGACCTCGTGCGCCTGCGGGCTGGGCGCCCCGCGGGCGCGCCGGACGCGGTGGTCCGGCCGCGCGCCCCCGGCGCCGTGGCAGGCGTGCTCGAGGCCTGCGCCGCCGAGCGGGTCGCGGTCGTGCCCTTCGGTGGAGGCACCAGCGTCGTCGGCGGCGTGGCCCCGCTGCGCGGCGGCTTCGCCGCCGTGGTCTCGCTCGACCTCGGCGGCCTCGACACGCTCGTCGCCGTCGACGAGCGCTCGCAGACGGCCACCGCGCGGGCCGGCCTCGGGGTCCGCGAGCTCGAGGGGGCGCTGCGTGCGCGCGGGCTCACGCTCGGCCACTTCCCGCAGAGCTTCGAGTACGTGACCGTCGGCGGCAGCGTGGCGACCCGGTCGGCCGGCCAGGCCTCCACGGGCTACGGGCGCATCGACGACCAGGTGCTGGGCCTGCGCTGCGCGGCTCCCGCCGGTGAGCTCGCGCCGCTGGTGGTGCCCGGCACCGCGGCCGGGCCCGACCTGCGCGAGCTGCTCGTCGGGTCGGAGGGAACCCTTGGGGTGATCACCGAGGCGACGCTCCGCGTGCGCCGGGCGCCGGCCTCCGCCCGCTACGAGGCGTGGATGCTGCCGTCCTTCGCTGCCGGTGCCGAGGCGCTGCGCGCGATGGAGCAGGCGGGCGACGCGCCCGACGTCACCCGGCTCTCCGATGCCGAGGAGACGCGCATCTCGCTGGCGCTCTCGGGGGCCGACGCCGGGCGCCGGGGCGAGCTGCTGCGGGGCTATCTGCGCCGGCGCGGGATCGGCGGCGGCTGCCTGATGATCCTCGGGTGGGAGGGCGACCCCGAGGTGGTCGCCGCCCGCCGCACGCGTGCGGCCCAGCGGCTGCGCGGCGAGGGGGGTGCCGGGCTCGGCACGGCCGCGGGCCGCTCCTGGGAGCGCGGCCGCTACCACGGGCCCTACCTGCGCGACCACCTGCTCGACCACGGCGTGATGGTCGAGACGCTCGAGACCGCCACGACCTGGACGAACCTCTTCACGCTGTACGTCGCGGTGGGCGATGCCCTGCGTGCCGCGCTCGGCGCGCGCGGCACGGCGCCCCTGGTCGGCTGCCACGTGTCGCACGTCTATCCCTCCGGTGCCTCGCTGTACTACACGTTCCTCGCCCGCCAGGAGCGCGGCGCCGAGGTCGAGCAGTGGGCCGCGGCCAAGCGCGCCGCCTCGGAGGCGATCGTCGCGGCGGGAGGCACGATCACCCACCATCACGCCGTGGGCGCAGACCACGTGGCCCACGTGGGCGCCGAGCTGGGGCCGCTGGGGATCTCCGCGCTGCGCGCGGTCAAGGAGCACCTCGACCCCACCGGCATCATGAACCCGGGAAAGCTCCTGCCACCTGTGTGAGCGCGCCCCGCGGGCGGGCGTCGTCAGGCGCTGTTGGGAAGCGTGCCCGACAGCACGACCGCGCCCGGCTTCTTCGGGTCCGCGGAGGTCTCCCGCGTGAGCTCCATCGTCCGGTAGCCGGCGAGGTCGACGCCCGTCGGCAACGCGCCGGGGAAGCGCAGCTGGCCGTCCTTGCCGACCCGTGGGGTGAAGCCGAGGCGCGCCGAGCCCCGCGGCCCGGTCAGCCACAGCGCGTAGACGTCGCCCTTCTGGTTGGCCGGCACCTTCTGGCCCTGGAAGAGCAGGTCGACCTCGCCACCCTGCCGGACCAGCGTGACCGCCGCCAGCGCCTTGGAGGCCGACCCCTTGGGCGCGTTGAGGTTCACCTGGCCCAGCACCTGGGTCGGGCCGCTCGTGGTGGCGGTCGTGGTCGTCTTGCCGGCGACCGGGGCGCCGCTGTCGCTCGAGTTGTCGGACCCCGAGACCACGAAGACGATGAAGAAGGCGATCGCCGCGCCGATCGCGCCCAGCAACAGCACGCCGCCCAGCCGCGAGCTGCGGCGCTGGCGCACGCGGGCGGCCTTGCGGGCCTCGAGCGCGTCGAAGGCCTCGTCGACCTCCGCGCCCTCCGCCGGGATCTCGGGCAGCGCGTCCTCGCCGGCCATCCCGCCGGCGCGCAGCTCGCCGGCCACGACGCGGGCCCAGGCGCGGCCGGCGGCGGAGTCCTCGAGGAAGGCGCGGGTCTCGGCCCGCGCCGATGCGGACTGCTGGCCGAGCAGGTAGTCGGCCAGCTCGTCCTGGCGCTCGAGCGCGAGCCCGCCACCGTCGGCGGGGCCGAGGCGGTCGAGCGCGTCGCGGGCGCGTTCGCGCACCGTTGCGGGCTCGATGCGCAGCAGGCCGGCGATGTCGTCGTAGCCCTTGCCCTGGCGGAGCAGGAGCTGGAGGACGGCGCGGCGGTCGGCGGGGAGGGTCTCGATGCGGGGCATGCGGGACCGGAGGATACGGTTCCCGGATGGAGTTCCAGCCGGTGATCCCGCCCGAGCGCACCTTCGACGCCCTCATCGGCCTGCAGGTCGACAGTGCCAGCGAGCGGGAGGTGCGCGCCCACCTGCCTGTCCGCGAGGACCTCAAGCAGCCCATGGGGCTCGTCCACGGCGGGGTCTTCGCGTCGATCGCCGAGTCGATCACGTCGGCCGCCACCGCGATGGCCGTCATGGGCGAGGGGCGCAGCGCCCAGGGCCTCTCCAACCAGACGTCCTTCCTGCGGCCGATCCTCGACGGGACGATCCACGCCGTCGCGCGCCGCCGCCACCGCGGCCGCGGCACGTGGGTGTGGGAGGTCGAGATCTGCGACGACGAGGACCGGCTCTGCGCGCTCGTGCGGATGACGATCGCGGTCAGGGAGGCGCGCTAGCGCCTGCGCCGGCGCCGAGCGATCAGGCGCGGTAGCGGTTGGTGATCGGCACGCGGCGGTCGCGGCCGAAGGCGCGGGTGGTGATCTTGATGCCCGGCGGCGTCTGGCGGCGCTTGTACTCGGCCAGGTCGACCAGGCCGATCACGCGGTCGACGTCGGCCTCGGGGAGGCCGCGAGCCACCAGCTGCTCGCGGCCCAGGTCCTGCTCGACGTAGCCCTCGACGATCGCGTCGAGCACCTCGTAGGGGGGCAGCGAGTCATCGTCGCGCTGGTCGGGCCGCAGCTCGGCGGACGGCGGCCGGGTCACGATCTCCGGCGGCACCGGGCTCTGCGGGTCCTGCGAGCAGCGGTGGTCGACGAGCCGGTAGACCAGCAGCTTGGGAACGTCCTTGATCACGGCGAAGCCGCCGGCGCTGTCGCCGTAGAGCGTCGAGTAGCCCACCGACAGCTCGGACTTGTTGCCGGTGGTGAGCACCAGCCACCCGAACTTGTTCGACAGCGCCATCAGCACGTTGCCGCGGATCCGGGCCTGGAGGTTCTCCTCGGTCAGGTCGGGCTCGCGCCCGGCGAACGCGTCCGCCAGCAGCTCCCCGTAGACGTCCATGGCGGCGCCGATCGGCAGCTCGAGCAGCCGTGTGCCCAGGTTGGCCGCGAGCGCGCGGGCGTCGCCCTGCGTGCCCTCGGAGGAGTATGGCGACGGCATCACCACGGTCGTCACGCACTCGGGCCCCAGCGCATCGACCGCCACCAGCGCCACGAGCGTCGAGTCGATGCCCCCGGAGAGGCCCAGCACGACGTGCTCAAAGCCGTTCTTGCGGGTGTAGTCGCGCGTCCCGAGCACGAGCGCCGCGTAGACCTCGGAGAGCTCGTCGAGCGGCTCGGCGACCGGCCCGCCCGGCTTCTCCCAGCGATGCTCGCCGCCGACCTCGATCGCGGCCATGTGCTCGACGGAGCCGTCGGCATCGCGGGCGGCCGGCCGCTGGCGGGTGTCGCGCAGGCGGGCGGAGGCCGCCGCCTGGGGGTCCACGTCGCAGACGAGCAGCTCCTCGGCGAACTGGGCGGCGCGCGCGATCACCACGCCCTCGTGGTCGCAGACGAACGAGCCGCCGTCGAAGATCAGCTCGTCCTGGCCGCCCACGAGCGCGCACACCGCGAACGCGGCGAGGTTGTCGGCGGCGCGCTGGGCGATCATGCGCTCGCGCCGCGCCGCCTTGCCGATCGAGTACGGCGATGCGGAGATGTTGACGATCAGGCTCGCACCCGCCAGGGCCTCCTCGGTCTCGGGGCTGCCGGGCCGCCACACGTCCTCGCAGACGGTGACGCCGATCCGCACGCCGTCGAGGTCGAGGACCGCCGGGCCGGGCCCGCGCTGGAAGTAGCGGACCTCGTCGAAGACGCCGTAGTTCGGGAGATGGACCTTGCGGTAGATGCCGTGCAGCCTGCCGCCGGCGCAGAGCGCCGCGGCGTTGAAGACGTCCTCGGCGCGCTCGGGGAAGCCGACGATCGCGGCGATCCCCTCGGTGCGCGCGGCGACCCGCTCGACGGCCGCCCGCGCGTCGGCGAGGAAGTGCTCCTTGAGCAGCAGGTCCTCGGGCGGGTAGCCGGTGATCGCCAGCTCCGGGAAGAGCACGAGGCGGGCGCCCGCCGCGCGGGCCTCCTCGAGGCGCTCGAGGATGCGCTGCTCGTTGCCTGGGAGGTCGCCGACGACGGCGTTGATCTGGGCGATGGCGAGGCGCATCAGCCGCGATTATGTTCCAGCCGCTCGCCCGAGCCACTGCTCGACGAAGGGTCCGAGCCGCGGGTCGGTGGGCGCGGTTACCCGGAGCGTGGCACCCGAGCTCCGCGCCTCGATGCCCGCGACGCCGCTGTCGCGCTTGACCACCACGGCCTGGCCGGCCTGGCGCAGGGCCGGGCTGTCGGCCGTTCCGAGCCGGTCGGCGAGTGCGCGGAGCGCCCGGCCATCTCCGGCGCGCCCGTAGAGCAGCTCGACGTTCCCCGCGGCCACCAGGTCGGTCCCCGGGCCCTGCGAGCTGGTCGTCGGCGAGGTCCCGGCCGGCGCCACCGTGGTGGTGTCGCGGGCGTTGAAGAACGCGATCAGGCCGATCACGCCGGCGAGGGCGATCACGACGGTCAGCAGCGCGACCGCGAGCTGGCGGGCGCGCCTCAGCTCGCCACCCGCGGGGTCGGTCGCTTGCCCGGCCCGGTCCTGCCCGCGGCGCGGCGCCGCGGGCGCACGCCGGCCGCGCGCCGCAGCGCGACGATCGCGGCGCGCAGGTCGTCGGCGACCTCCTCGAGATCGCCGACGGCGTCGTAGTCGCCCAGCAGCCCGAACCCGAGGCGGCCGTCGTAGCTCATGATCGCGATCCCGAGGGCCTGGCGCTGGGCCAGCGGCACCACCGGGTAGAGGCCGACGAGCCGGCGGCCGAGCAGGTACAGCGGGAGCTGCGGCCCCGGGACGTTGGTCACCACGAGGTTGAAGAACCGCTGGCGCGCCTGGACTCGCGCGGCCTGGCTCATGATCGTCGGCGGCGCGAAGTCCCCCAGGCGGGTGATGACCTCTGCGCCGACGGCCTGCCCCGACGACTTGAGGTCCTCCATCGCCGCGTGCACGGAGGCGAAGCAGGCCGCGGGATCCTTGAGCCCGACGGGCAGCGGGGCGTACATGTTCGACACCCGGTTGCCGAGCGAGCCCCGCTCGACGTCCGCGCGCACCGAGACCGGGACCATCGCCTTCAGCACCAGGCCGCTCGTGGCGTGGCCGTGACGGCGCAGGTGGCGGCCGAGGGCGAGGGCGACCGCGCTGAGCACGACGTCGTTGACCGTCCCGCCGAGTGCGTCCTTGACGGCCTTGAACTCGGCGAGGTCGGCGTCGACCCACGTGTAGCGGCGGTGCGGACCGATCGGCACGTTGTACGGAGACGGTGGCGCCGGGCTCAGGCCGGCCCACGCCATCGCGCCGATGCCGGCGGCCGCCTCGGCGACGCGGGCGAGGGCGGCACGCGGGGCCCGGCCGAGCGCGCGGAGGCTGCGCAGCCCCTCGCGCGGGTGGATCGCGCGCTCGAGCAGCGCGTCGGCGAGCAGCTGGGCCGGGGCCGGGGGAGGGGCAGCGACCCAGGGCCGGGCGGGAGCGGCGGCCGGGGCCGCGTCCGCGGCGACGTCGAGCAGGACCGAGGTGATGTCGACGCCGGAGACGCCGTCGACGAGCGCGTGATGGGTCTTGCCGATCATCGCCCACCGCGACGCGGCGCCACGCCCGGAGAGGCCCTCCACGAGCCAGATCTCCCACAGTGGCTTGGATCGGTCGAGCGGTTGGGCGAACAGGCGCCCCGCCAGCCGCTTGAGCTCGGCATCGGAGCCGGGGGCCGGGAGCGCCGTGTGGCGGATGTGGTAGCCGGGGTTGAAGTGCGGGTCGTCGACCCAGACGGGCCGGCCCTGGCCGAGCGGCACGTGGGCCAGGCGCTGGCGGTAGCGGGGGACCAGGTCGAGCCTGCTCTCGATCGCCGCGGCCAGCTCGTCGTAGGACGGCGCCGTGCCCTCGAAGACGAAGATCGACGCCACGTGCATGTGCGCGCCGCCGGCCTCGAGGTGCAGGAACGCCGTGTCCAGCGCGGTCAGGCGATCGCCGTGGGCCACCACCCCGATTCAACCGGCCGGGGGCCGTTCCCGCAACCTTCTACAACAAACGTGGTCAGCACTACACACCATGTGTATAGTGGGTGCATGCCCCTCTCGGATGCCGACGGCTTCGCCCGCGCCTACGAGGCCCACCGCCGCGCCGTCCACGCCACGGCGCTGCGCATCCTCGGCAGCGCGGCGGCCGCGCAGGACGTCGTCCAGGACGTGTTCCTGCGCCTCTGGCGCGACCCGTCGCGCTTCGACGAGCGCCGCGGGCGGCTCGGCCCCTATCTGTGCCTGATGGCCCGCAGCCGGGCGCTGGACCTCTGGCGCGAGCGGCAGGCCGCCGGGCGGGCCGGCGAGCGGCTCCGGCTGGTCGAGGACCGCGAGCGGTCCGACGACGGACCGGCCCGCCGCGCCGAGAGCGCGGGGGAGGCTACGGCGCTGCGGGCGGCTGTGCGCGCGCTGCCCGCCCCGCAGCTCGAGGCGGTCGCGCTCGCCTACTGGGGCGGCCTGACGGCCGAGGAGGTGGCGCGGCGGGTCGGCATCCCCGTCGGGACCGCCAAGAGCCGGATCCGGCTCGGGCTCGCCCGGCTGCGCGCCGCGAGCGCGCCCGCCGCCGGGGCGCTCGTCGCCTGAGCCCGCGCGCCACGTAGCCTGCGCGGCCGATGGCCGTCCCCGGCGACCCCCACGACGCCTGCATCGTCGATCTCCACGACGAGGCGATGGCCGCGGCGGGCGTGGCGCTCGACTTCTTCGACGCCCACACGCACATGGGCCACAACGACCCGGACGGCCAGCACGCCACCGCGGCGGAGATCGTCGCCGGGCTGGAGCGGGCCGGCCAGCGGCGCGCGCTGATCTTCCCGATGCACGAGCCGGCCGGCTATGAGGAGGCCAACGGCGCCGTGCTGGCTGCGGTCGCGGCCTCCGGAGGCCGGCTCGAGGGGCTCGCACGGCTGGACCCGCACCGGGGCGAGGCGGCACTCGCCGAGGGGGCCAGGAGGCTGGCCGAGGGCGCGCGCGGGTTCAAGCTGCATCCGCGCAGCGACGCGTTCGACCTCCCGCACCCGACGGTCGAGGCGATCGTCGCGCTCGCCCACGAGCACCGCGCGCCCGTCCTGTTTCACGCCGGGCGCGGGTTCCCCGGCCTGGGCGACGAGGCGGCACGGCTCGCCCGGCGCTTCCCCGGCGCCCGGCTCGTCCTCGCACATGCCGGCATCAGCGACCTCGGGCACCTCGCGGAGGTCGCCGGGGAGGCCCCCAACATCTTCTTCGACACCTCGTGGTGGCAGGTGTCGGATCTCCTGACGCTCTACGCGACGGTCCCGCCGGGGCGCATCCTCTACGCGAGCGACATGCCGTACGGCAACGCCCGCTTCGCGTCGCTGGCGTTCCTGCGCTGCGCGCTGACCGTCGGCCTGTCGCCCGAGGCGCTCCGGGTCATCGCCGGCGCCCAGCTCGAGCGCGTGCTGACCGGAGACGACCCCGTCGAACTGGGTCCGGCCCCGGGCGAGGGCGTGCTCGGCGGCCGCGACCTGACCTGCGAGCGCGGGCTCGCCTACCTGGCGGCGGCGGCGCAGGCCGGCTTTCGCGAGGGCGACCCGACCGAGCCCCTCGCCCTCGCTCGTCTGGCGATGCGCCCCGCGAGGCGGGCGGTGATCGAGCGTGCCGACGCGCTCATCGCGGCGGCCCAGGAGGCGCTGGCCGCGGGCGCCCCCGTGCGGGGTGCCCTGCAGCCGGTCCTGGCGGCTCAGCTGCTGCTCGGCACGCCATCGGCCTGCGAACGGGTGTGAGCCTCCTCACAGAGCAGCGGCGATTCGGGGCTACCGTACCGAACTGCTGTTCGTATTGACGCCGAGTCACCGCTGCTCTCTGCGGCGGTGAGCGGGGGACCCATCGCCGGACCGGAGATCCCGGAGCCGGCTGGGGCGAATCGGCCCGCGAGCGGGCCGTAGCGCAAGGGGATCGCGAGCGCCAGGAGCGCCGCGGCCGCTGCGCGAGCCCGACAGCTAACCCCGTAGGCGCCGACCAAGAAGGAGGACGACCTCGCCATGAGGCCGCAGATCGACCTGCGCGCCGCCGCTGCCGTCACGGCCGTCGCCGCGCTCGCAACGACCTACGCCGCGGTGCAGGGGCCCGCCATCGCGCGCTCGGACACCCAGGGCACCCCGATCTCCGCCAAGGTGGCCGACCGCCACCTGCGCTTCGGCCAGCACGTTGTCGTGCGCGGGCACGTGGCGGGCGCGGGCGCGGGCCGGTTCGTCGCGCTCGAGTTCCGCGCCGCCGGCTTCGGCTGGACGCGGATCGACCGCGCCCGGACCGCCAGCGACGGCGACTACCGCCTGGCGGCGCGGCTGCCGGGCAGCGGACACGTCCGCGTCGTCGAGCCCGGCGGCTCCAGCGCGCGTGCCGCAGGCACCACCGCCGCCCCGCCGGCGAGCGCGCCGCATCGCGTGAGCGTCGCCGCCGACATCGATGCCGCGAGCCGCCGGATCGACGTCGTCGCCGGGCACACGGTTCGCGTGACCGGCCACGTCCGGCCCGCGCGCTCCGGGCGCGTCGTGCGCCTGCAGCGCCGTGGCGGTCACGGCTGGCACACGATCGCCCGCGATCGCACGTCGCGCACCGGCCGCTTCGCGCTGCGATACCGGCCGCGTCGCAGCGGCAGCGCCGTCGTGCGCGTGCGCTACTCCGGCGACGGCCACCTGGCGTCCGCCTCGCGCACGCTGGGCCGGATGGACGTCTTCCGCCACGCGCACGCGTCCTGGTACGGGCCCGGCCTGTACGGCAACCACCTGGGCTGCGGCGGGCGCCTGACGCCGTCGACGCTCGGCGTCGCCAACAAGAGCCTGCCGTGCGGCACCAGGGTCACGTTCCGCTACCACGGCCGCACCGTTCGCGTTCCCGTGGTCGACCGCGGCCCGTACGTCGCCGGGCGCGACTACGACCTCACCGCCGCGACCAGGCGCCGCCTGGGCTTTCGCGGTCACGGCACCATCCTGGCGACCCGCTAGCGACACCGGCGAGGTGTCCCGCTCCGCCCGTAGGCTCATGGGGTGGACCGGGGCACCGAGCGCCGTGTGATCGCCCATTGCGACATCGACGCGTTCTACGCGTCGGTCGAGCTGCTGCGCCGTCCCGAGCTGCGGGGACTGCCCCTGATCGTCGCGGGCACCGGCCCGCGCTCGGTGGTGACCACCGCCAGCTACGAGGCCCGGCGCTTCGGCATCGACTCCGCGATGCCCGCCGCCCGCGCCCGTGCACTGTGCCCGCAGGCGGTCTTCCTCGCCCCTGACTTCACCGCCTACCGGGTCAAGAGCCGCGAGGTCTGGGACCTCGTGCGCGCCCGCGTCGACCGCATCCAGCAGGTGGGCATCGACGAGGCCTACCTCGACGTCACCGCGGTCGAGCGCCCCCTGCGGGCGCTGCGCGAGCTGGTCGCCGAGCTGCGCGAGCGAACCGGCATGGTGATGTCGGTGGGCGTCGGGCCGTCGCGGCTGGTCGCCAAGACGGTGAGCGCCGCGTTCAAGCCGGAGGCGTTCGCCGTGCTCTCGCGCGAGGACGCGTGCCGGCGCTTCGCGGCTGCCCCGACGCGGATCCTGCAGGGCGTGGGACCGAAGACGGCCGAGCGGCTGGCCGCGCTGGGAGCGGCCACCGTCGGCGAGCTCCAGCGGCTCGACGAGGCCGTGCTCGTCGAGCACTTCGGCGAGCGCTCCGGGCGCTTCTTGCGGGCGCGGGCCTGGTTTCACGACGACACGCCGGTGGCGGCGGCGGGCCCGGCGAAGTCACGCTCGAGCGAGACGACGTTCCCCGTGGACGTTCAGGACCACGCCGAGCTCGAGGAGACGCTGGGGCGGCTCACGGGCGAGCTGTGCGCGCAACTGCGCGCCAGGGACGTGCGCGGTCGCACGATCGCGATCAAGGTCCGGCTCGACGACTGGACGACGGTGACGCGAGCGCGCACGGTCGGCGAGCGCACGAACGACCCCGCGGTCGTGCTCGCGGTCGTGCTCGAGCTGTTCAGGGCCTATGCGCCGCCGCGTCCGGTGCGCCTGCTCGGGGTACGCCTGGCCTGCTTCGAAGAGCAGCCGCGCCCGGCCGGGACCACGGGCTTCGAGCAGCTCGCGCTCCCGCTGCCGCGGGCGGCATCTGCGGTCGTGGTCGGCTGAGACGATCGGGCCGTGCAGGAGGGCGTCTACATCCTCGTCGTCGGCTGCCTGCTGGCGGTGGCGCTCGGCGCCTCGTTGCTCGCCGGTCACCTGCGCGTCCCGGGCCTGATCGCATTCCTGGGCATCGGCATGCTCGTCGGGTCGGACGGGACCGGCTGGCTGGACTTCGGCGACTACGACCTCGCGCGCGCGGTGGGGGTCGTCTCGCTCGCGCTGATCCTGTTCGAGGCGGGCCTGGCGTCCGAGGTCGACCACATCCGGCCGGTGATCGGCGGAGCGGTCTCGCTGGCGGTCGCCGGCACGATCCTGACCGCGGTGCTCACCGGCCTGGCGGCGTGGGCGCTGTTCGACGTCACGGCGCTCCAGGGGATGCTCCTCGGCTCGATCATCGCCGGAACCGACGGCGCGGCCGTCTTCGCCGTCCTGCGCGGCTCGACGCTCAAGCGGCGGCTGGCGCGGACGCTCGAGGGGGAGGCGGGGGTCAACGACCCGGTGGCCGTCATCCTCGTCGTGGGGTTCGTCGAGTGGCTGTCGCGGCCCGGCTACGGCATCGGCGACATGGCGTTGCTGTTCGTCGAGGAGCTGACGATCGGGATCGCGGTCGGCGTGACGGTCGGGTGGGCCGGGGGCCAGGCGCTGCGTCGTGTGCGGCTCGGCTCGGCAGGGCTGTACCCGGTCGCGTCGCTGGCCGTCGCGGCGATCGCCTACGGCGCCGCCGACGTGGCACACGGCTCGGCCTTCCTGGCGGTGTTCCTGTGCGGGCTCGTCCTCTCGGCGTCCGAGATCCCGGCCCGGCGGACGATCACCACGTTCCACGAGGGGCTCGCCTGGGTGGGCCAGCTCGTCATGTTCCTCACCCTCGGGCTGCTGGTGTTCCCGTCCGAGCTGGGCGCGGTCGCATGGAAGGGCACGGCGCTCGCGCTCGTCGCCGCAGCGCTGGCGCGGCCGCTCGCCGTGGTCGCCGTGCTGCCGTTCGGCTACTCGATCCCCGACCGGCTCGTGCTCGGCTGGGCCGGTCTGCGGGGCGCCGTGCCGGTCGTGCTCGCGACCTTTCCGGTGATCGCAGGCGTGGCGGGCGGCGTCGACTTCTTCAACATCATCTTCTTCGCGGTCGTGCTGAGCACCGTGCTCCAGGGCACCACGTTCGAGGCGTTCGCGCGGCGCCTGGGGGCGACCAGCGCGACGCAGGCGCTGCCGGCGCCGCTCGTCGAGGTCGGCGCGGTCCGCCGGCTGGGGGCCGAGGTGGTGCAGTACGCGGTGGCGCCCGACGACGCGGCCGTCGGCCACCCTGTGCGCGACCTCGGCCTGCCGCGCGACGCGCTGCTCAACGTGATCGTTCGCGGCTCGACGGCGATCCCGCCGCGCGGCTCGACGATCGTCGAGGCCGGCGACCACCTGCACGTCCTCGTCCGCCAGGAGGCCGCCCTCGAGTTCCGGGCACTGCTGCGCCGCTGGCGCGAGGGCCCGCTCGCCCAGCGCCCGGAGCGGCCGATCGGGCGCCGCGGCGTGACGGTGTACTCGACCTGGCCCTGGCGGCCGGCCGACGGCGATCCGGGCGCGCCCGAGCAGGTCCGTGGCAGGGGCGTCATCGAGCGCCTGCGCAGCCGCCGCGACGTCCCCGGCGCGCTGGTCGCCCTCGACGACGGCCGCTACGCGTTCACCGGGCCGATCGGGGCGATCGGGTCCGCGCGCCAGCTCCATGACGCCGCCCGGACGCGGCTCGAGCAGGCCACGGCCGACGCCGAGCGCTCCTGGTGGGGGGAGGTCATCTCGGCCCTCTCGCGCGAGCGCCGCTAGCGTCCGGGCGATGGTGCTGCACCACGTCCGCCGCGGAGCCGGCGAGCCGCTGCTGCTGATCCAGGGGATGAGCGGGACCCATCGCCACTGGGGCGAGGCGCTGCTCGCCGCGCTGGAGGCCGACTTCGAGCTCGTCGCCTACGACCACCGCAGCACCGGCGAGAGCCCGCGGGTCGAGGGCCGTTTCACGCTCGCCGACCTCGCCGACGACGCCGCCGGGCTCGTCGAGCAGCTCGGCGCCGGACCCGTGCACGTGCTGGGCGTCTCGATGGGCGGCATGGTCGCCCAGGAGCTGGCGCTGCGCCATCCGGCGAGCGTTCGCACGCTCGTGCTCGGCTGCACCTACGCGGGCGGCCCGGAGGGCCGGCTCACCGAGCAGGGGGTCGTCGAGGTGCTCGCCGAGGGCATGCGCTCGGGCGACCGCGAGCGGGCCGTGCGCGCGGCGTGGTCGGTCAACGTCTCCGAGCCGTTCGCGGCCGACCCGGCGAACTTCGCCGCCTTCCGCGAGATGGCGCTGACCCGGCCCGTGGCCGTCGAGGTCATCATGCGCCAGATGCAGGCGATCGCGGGGCACGACACGAGCGCCCGCCTGGCCGACGTGGCGGCGCCCGCGCTGGTCGTCCACGGCACCGAGGACCGCATGCTCCTCGCCGCCAACGGCGAGGCGATCGCCCGCGCGATCCCTGGCGCGCGGCTCGAGCTGCTCGAGGGGGTCGGGCACATGTTCTGGATCGAGCAGCCCGATCGCACGGCGCAGCTGGTCCGCGAGCACGCGCTCGCGGCGGCGCGTCAGTAGAGCGCGCCCGCCAGGCGGCGGCGGTACTCGCGGGCGAGCGGGTGCTCGACGCCGAGCTCGTCGAGGACGCCGACCACCACGCGGCGCAGGTCGTCCCGGCTGCCGTCGGCGGCCGGGATCGCCTCGATGAGCAGCCCCAGGCCGCGCTCGACGTCGCCGGCGTCCAGCGCGGCGAAGGCGTCGGCCTGCGCGCCGGAGTCCTCGAGCCGGATGCGGGCCGACATCGCGTCGGCCTGGAAGGACTCCCGCACCGGCTCGAGCACCTCGAGTGCCTCGGCGCGCGCGCCGCGCTCGAGCAGCAGGCGCGCGAGCGGCACAGCCGCGTCGGCACGGCCCGGCTCGAGCTCGAGCGCATGGCGCAGCGACGCCTCGTCGCCGGTGGCGGCGAGCCGGTCGGCCTCCGAGGGCACGAGCCGGTCGAAGAACCGCTCGACCTCGGGCGGAGGCTGGGCACCGACGAACTCGTCGACGACGCGGCCGTCGCGGAACGCCTTGACGGCCGGGATGCCCTGGATCTGGAAGGTCTGTGCGAGCCCCTGGTTCGCGTCGGTGTCGACCTTGGCGAGGACGACCTCGCCCTCGCGGGCCGCGGCGGCCTTCTCCAGGAGTGGGCCAAGCGCCCGGCACGGGCCGCACCACTCGGCCCAGAAGTCGACGACCACGGGGGTCGTGGCCGAGCGGTCGAGGACCTCTGCCTGGAAGGTGGACTCGGTGACGTCGAGAACCATGCGGACCAGGGTACGAAACACTGCGCCGGTGCTGGAGATCGAGGACACCTCAACGAACGGCGCGGGCCCCCCGGTCGTGCTGCTGCACGGCCTCACGGCGACCCGCCGCTACGTGGTGATGGGCTCGCGCGCGCTCGAGCGCTCGGGGGTGCGCGTGCTCGCCTACGACGCGCGCGGCCACGGCGAGTCGGACCCGGCCGAGCCCTACGACTACCCGGCGCTGGCCGCCGACCTGCTGGGCGTGCTCGACGAGCGCGACGTGGAGCGGGCCGTGCTCGCCGGCGCGTCGATGGGCGCCCACACGGCACTGCGGCTCGCGCTCGAGCATCCCGATCGCGTCGCCGGGCTCGTGCTCGTCACGCCCGCCTACCTGGCCGGGGAGGATCCCGACCTCGAGCGCTGGGACGCCCTCGCCGCCGGCCTGCGCAGCGGGGGAGTGGAGGGGTTCGTGGCCGCCTACGGTGAGCCGCCGGTGCCCGAGCAGTGGCGCGAGACGGTGCTCAGGGTCGTGCGCCAGCGGCTCGGGCGCCACCTGCACCCCGAGGCGGTGGCCGACGCGCTCGAGCAGGTGCCGCGGTCGGCGCCGTTCGGGGAGCTGTCAGAGCTCCGAGGGGTGGCGGCGCCGACGATCGTCGTCGCCTCGCGCGACGAGGCTGACCCCGGCCACCCGCTGCGGGTGGGGGAGGCCTATGCCGAGACGATCCCCGGGGCGCGCCTGGTCGTCGAGGAGGAGGGCCGCTCGCCGCTGGCCTGGCAGGGCGGACAGCTCTCGAAGGTGATCGCGGAGCTGGCGCTGGAGCGGCAATGACCGACGCGCTCTTCACCGACTCCGGCGGTGGCGTGCTCGTTCCGTCGCCGCACACCCGGGGCCCGTGGGATCCGGGTGCGCAGCACGGCGGCGCGGTCGCCGGCCTGCTCGTGCGAGCGGTCGAGGCGCTCGACGCCCCGGCACCGATGCTGCTTGGCCGCCTCACGGTCGAGTTCCTCGGGCCTGTCCCGCTCGAGCCGCTCTCGGTCTCCGCCGCGGTCGTGCGCCCCGGCCGGCGCATGCAGCTCGCCGAGGCCGAGATCGCCGCCGCCGGCCGGACGGTCTGCCGGGCGCGGGCGATGCGCCTCCGGCGGGCGCCCGTGGAGGCTCCGGTGCCAGCGGCCGAGAGCCCACCGCCGCCCCCGGACCGCCTCGAGCCCGCCCGCTTCGGGAGCCCGATCCACGACGAGCCGGAGGGCTTCGCCGCCACGGCCATGGAGCTGCGGTTCGCCGAGGGAGGGTGGGCCGCGCCCGGCCCGGCCTGCGCCTGGTTCAGGCTGCGGATGCCGCTGGTGGCCGGTGAGCCCGTCAGCGCCGCGCAGCGCGCGGCCGCCGCGGCCGACTTCGGCAACGGGATCTCCGCGGAGCTGCCGTTCGCCTCGCACCTGTTCGTCAACACCGACCTCACGCTGCACCTGGCTCGCGTGCCGTTCGGCGAGTGGATCGCGCTCAGGGCGCGCACCGAGCACGGTCCCGAGGGGACCGCGCTGGCGCGCTCGGAGGTGCACGATCTGCGCGGCCCGCTCGGGCTGGCCGCGCAGTCGCTCTACGTCGAGGCCCGGCCTAGCGCTTGAAGTCGACGATCCGGCGCTTGACCGTGTAGTAGCCCTTGCGCGGCGAGCCGTCGGAGTTGACCAGGCCGGCGTCGAAGCGCACCGCGCAGTCGGCTCCCGTCCAGTTGTAGAGGAAGACGCGCTGGATCTGGCTGCGGTAGCGGCGCATGGTGTCGAACAGGTAGTCGAGTCGATGCGCGGCGCGCGTCTGGCTGCACGGGAACGAGCGCCCGAACTCCACGACGCCGCCGGTCTCGGTCAGCCAGAAGTTCGGCCGGTGCGTGTAGAGGTGGACGGCGTGGATGATGTTGCGCAGGCCCCTCGTGCGCTTGCGGTTGACGTCGGAGTAGTTGTGGATGCCGACGATGCGCAGGTACTTCGACGCGTAGCGGCGCCCGACGTAGTGGATGAAGCGGCCGATGTAGCGGCTCACCCCGGCCTGGTCGAGCACGTCGAGGCCGACGACCCGGCAATGGCGCGACGAGCAGCCCTTGAAGACGGCGCGGCGCATCTCCTTGAAGTAGCCGGCGGCCGACTTGGGGTGGTTCCAGGTCGGCTGCGACTTGTGGTTGGCCTCGTTCCACGCGCCGAAGTCGCGCACGCCGAGCTTGCGGAAGTAGCGCACCATCCGGCCGATCTCGTGCTTGTACTGGCCCTGGGAGGGAAGGTGGCCGTGCTTGATCGCATAGTCGTCGGTGGACACGTGCAGCAGCACGCGCGCGCCGTTGGCGCGGGCCTTCTTGACGAAGGCGCGGGCTGCCAGCCGGACGTCGCGATGGCGCATCGCGTTCCACGGGATGAAGTACCGGACCTGACGGATCTTCAGCGCCTGGAAGGCCGGGTTGTCGAACATCCTCGTGCGCTGATCGCCGATGCCGACGCGGATGTTGTACGTCTTGGCCGACGCCGTGGCGGGGGCGAGCGCCATGGCGGCCAGGAGCAGGGTCGGGAGCAGGAGCAGGCGGAGTCGTCTCATCGAAAAAACCAACTTCCTCGGGGGGGAATGGGTGCGCAACCGTGTTCGCGTGCGGACACGCGAGGCGGGACGCCGCCGGCGTGCCGCCTCTGGCCGGTTACCCGGCCCGCGCGCCTCCACACGCGATCGGGCACCGGCGCGGCGCGGGACGGCTCGGTGCCCGAGAATGCGGGCATGGACCCGTTCGCCGCCCTCGGCGTCGACGCCGACGTCAGCGAGCCGGAGCTGGCCGCGGCCTACCGCCGGCTGGCCCGGCGCTGGCATCCCGACCTCCTCGGTGGGCGCGGCGACCGGATGGCGGCGCTCAACGCGGCCTACGCCGACGCGCGCCGGCAGGTGCGCCGCGCGGCGCGGGGCCGGACCCGTGCGCCCGCCGTGCGCCGCCGACCGCTGCCGGGCGCGTGGCTGCCCGAGGCCGTCCGCGCGCTGCTGGGCTGGGAGCTGCTCTCCGCGCTCGACGAGGGCGAGCAGGTGCGCCTCGTGGCCGAGGCCGGGCGGGCGGGGGCCGGGCCGGCGCGCCTGGCGCTGACCGACCGCCGGCTGCTGTGGCTGCTCGAGGACGCCGTCAGCGCGCGGGTGGACTGGGTCCGCTTCGGCCTGGTGGCGCGGGTCGAGCAGCGGCGCAGCCGCCTCGGCCGGCGCGTGACGGTGCGCCTGCGCACGCACACGGGCCGGCGCGTGGCCTTCGGCGACCTGCGTCCCGAGGCGGCGGCCGCCATCGCCGTGGGGCTCCAGGGCGGCGCGCCGCGATGACCCACCACCACGTCGACCGCGCCGCCCGCCTGGCGGCGATGCGGCGCTCCTACGAGCTCGGCGGGCTCGGCGAGTCGGATCTCGCCGCGGGCTGGCTGGCCCAGCTCGAGGGCTGGCTCGACGACGCGGGCTCGGGCGGCGTGCTCGAGCCCAACGCGATGGTCCTCGCGACGGCCGGTCCGGCAGGCGCCCCGTCCACGCGGATGGTGCTGCTCAAGGCGCTCGACGCGCGGGGGCTCGTGTTCTACACGGGCTACGGATCGCGCAAGGCGCGCGACCTCGAGTGCAACCCGCGGGCGTCGCTGACCTTCCCGTGGCACGAGCTCCAGCGTCAGGTCCACGTCGAGGGCGCGGCCGAGCGGGTCGGCGCCGCCGAGTCGGACGCCTACTGGGCCTCGCGACCGCGAGGGTCGCAGATCGGCGCGCTGGCCAGCCACCAGTCAGAGCCGGTCGCCGACCGCGGTGTCCTCGAGGCCGCGCGCGACGCTGCCGCGGCCCGCCATCCCGAGGACGCGCCGGTCCCGCGCCCGGAGCGCTGGGGCGGCTACCGGGTCGTGCCGGACCTGGTCGAGTTCTGGCAGGGCCGCCCTGACCGGCTCCACGACCGCCTGCGATACCGGCTCGCCGCGGGCGAGGATCGCTGGATCGTCGAGCGCCTGGCGCCCTGAGCCGCGCGGGCCATGCGTCGGTCGAGGCGTCGTCCGGGCACCGCAGCGCCAATGCTCGCTAACGGGGATTACGTAAACCACCCGCGGAGCACGGGGCCTGCGGGACGCCGCGCGGGCGCGCCGCGCGCATGGTGCCGGCGCGCCGTGTGCCGCCTAGTAGCGTCCAGACCATGGAGAACGGCCGGATCGCCCTGCGGCGGTCGCTCGGCGCGACCGCGCTGCTGGGCGGCGCGCTCGTCGTCGCCGGCGTGTGGACGCTCGGCGGCGTGGCGATCGGGCTCGGCGGCCTGCTCGTCGTGCTGGTCGCGCTGATCTGGCCACTGCTCGGGTAGCGCTGCGCGGTGGACGCCTCGGGCGATCGTGTCGAGGACGTGGTCGCCCTGGACGGCGTCGACCTGACGATCCTGCGCCCGCGCGACAGCGGGACGCTGCTGGACGAACAGGCGTTCGGTCAGGAGGAGTACCTGCCCTATTGGGCCGATCTGTGGCCGAGCGCGGAGCTGCTCGCGCGGACGATCGCAGGGCGGTCGCTGCGGGGCGCGCCCGTGGTCGAGCTCGGCTGCGGGCTCGGCCTGCCGAGCCTCGTCGCAGCGCTCGCCGGCGGTCGAGTGCTCGCGACCGACTGGTCCCCGGACGCCATCGCCGCGGTTCGCGCGAACGCCGAGCGCAACGGCCTCAGGGTCGAGGCCGCCGTCGCCGCATGGCAGGAGCCCGGCGCCCTGCTCGCCCGCGGCCCGTTCAGCCTCGTGCTCGCGGCCGACGTCCTCTACGAGCGGCGCAATGCGGGACTGCTGGGCGAGCTGCTGCCGCGGCTGGTCGGGCCCGGCGGCGAGGTCTGGCTCGCCGATCCGGGCCGGGCGCCCGCCGAGCAGCTGCTCGCCGATCTCGAGCACGGCGGCTGGGCGCGCGGCGAGCTCGCGGTCAGCGACCGGCCGCGCGTGACGGTCCACCGGCTGCGCCCGCCGGTCGATGCCGAACAACTGGGCCGACGCACCGGATTCTTGCCGCAAGTAGCGGGGTAGCCACCACGTTGACGCCCACATGCACTGGGAAGGAATCCACCCGACACAGCCCGGCGCTCACGCGCCGGAGCAGGCCCACGCCGACCACGCCGACCTGCACCTCTGCCGGTCCTGCTCGTGGCCGTTCGTGGTGCCCGAGTGCGTCCTCGACGTCATCGGCGCCGACCGCTACGTGATCGAGCTGGTGTGCGCGAACTGTCGTCACCGTGAGGTCGCGACCCATGACGAGGCACGTCTCGAGGCGCTCGACCGCGAGCTGGACCGCCAGACCGCCGACATGCATGCCGCACTCGAGGTGTGGTGCCTGACCCGGCGGATCGAGGAGGTCGACGCGTTCGCGCGGGCGCTGCACGACGATCACATCCTCCCCGAGGACTTCTAGCGTCGCGGTCGGGCCCGCGAGCGCTGCCGACGAGTCAGGACGTCAGGTCCCGCTACCTTGGGCGGCGATGCCGCCCGCGTCCCACGATCGGTGGCCGATGGCCGTCGCCGGCGCGCTCGTCGCGTCCGGTCTGGCGGTGCTGGCGCTCGGGCTGGGGCTGGCCAGGAGCTCGGCGGGCGCGCCGAAGCCGCTGCCGGCCCCGACGGCCGCCACACCGGTTGCCGCTCCCGCGCCGGCGCTCTGCTCCCGGCGCTGCGGGCGTGCCTGCGCTCTCCGGGCAGCGCGCCCGCTGGCGGCAGCTCTTCGCCGCCAACGGCCGCGCGCACGTGGCCGCGGGCTGGGTCGCCGGGTTCTACCCCCTCTACGAGCGCGCGCAGGACGCGTTCGGCGTGCACTGGATGCTGCTCGCCTCGATCCACCGGCAGGAGACCGCGTTCTCGACCTCGGCGTCGACCTACCACGGCCTGAACTTCGCGCGCTGCTGCGCCGGCCCGATGCAGTTCAACGTCACCAACGGCCCGCGGACGACCTGGAAGCGCTATCGCGAGGCCTTCCGCCACGCCGCGCGTCCCGGGAGCTACCCCCATCCCACGGCCCGCCATCCCTCGGTCTACGACGACTTCGACGCGATGATGGCCGCCGGGCTGCTCCTCTCTCGCGAGGGGGCGGGCACACGGCTCGACGGCTCCGCGTGGCAGGCCGCCTTCGACTACTACGGGCACGACCTGACGGGCGTCGCCTACGCCGACGACGTGCTGGCGCGGGCCATCGGCTGGTCGCAGGACGGCTTCTCGATCAACCGGCCGGTCGACGCCGGCCTGCGGGCGGCGGTCGACGCCGCCTGGGGCGCGCCGGCCCGCGCCCGCCTGCTCGCCGGGGCCTCGCAGCCGCGGGGCGGCGACGCCAAGGACGCAGCGGCGGGGCGCCGGCACCGGGCGCCGAGCGCGGCCCGGGCGGCCTCCGACCCCGGCGCCACGGCGGCCCGGGCCGCCGGCGCGGGCTGAGGCCGGCTGCCGTGGCGCCGCGCCGCCGCCGACTGCTCGCAGCGGGGGCGGGCGGCGCGCTCGCCGGTCTCGGCCTGCTCGCGCTGCGCGCCGGCTGGATCGAGCCCCGGCGGCTGGTGGTCCGCGAGCAGGAGCTGCGGCTGGCGCGCTGGCCGAGGGAGCTCGACGGCCTGCGTGTGGCGCTGGTCTCCGACCTGCACGCCGGGGGCCCGCACATGCGCCCGGCCGACATCGAGCGGGTTGCCCGGCGGACGGTCGAGGCGCATCCCGACGTCATCGCGCTGCTCGGGGACGTCGTCGATCCGCGCCTCGCCGGCGGCGCCCCGGTGGCCCCGGAGGCGGCGGCATGGGCGCTTCGCGGACTGCGCGCGCCGGTCGGTGTCCTCGCGGTGCTCGGCAACCACGACTGGACGACCGACGGCCCACGCGTCGGCCGGGCCCTGCGGGCGGCCGGCATCGCGGTGCTCGAGAACGACGCGGTCCGCCTCGGCGCTCGCGGGCAGGTGCTGCACATCGCCGGACTGGCCGACGCGAAGACCCGCGAGCCCGATCTGGGTGCCGCGCTCGCCGGCGTGCCGGAAAGTGAGCCCGTGCTGCTGCTCAGCCACGACCCCGACGTCTTCCCGTCCGTCCCCGCGCGTGTCGCCCTCACCCTCTCGGGCCACACCCACGGCGGCCAGATCGATCTCCCGGTCCTGCGCGACCGGGCGACGCCCTCGCGCTACGGGGGGCGCTACCGCCGCGGGCTCGTCGTGGAGGACGGCCGACACCTGTTCGTCACCAGCGGCGTCGGGACGAGCCGCTGGCCCGTGCGCCTGCGCCGGCCGCCCGAGGTCGTCGTCCTGCGGCTGCGCTCGGCCGGGCCCGGCTGCGCGGCCTGAGCGCTCAGATCGGCCGCGGGCTCGGGTCGGGCGGCAACGGGTCGGGCGACGGTGCCGGGGTCGGTGGCTCGGGGGCAGGCGCGGGCGGCGCCGGCCCGGGCGGAGCGGGCGTCCTGGTGTGTGCGGTCATGGCTGGGGCCTACCCGTGCGGACAGGCCCCTACCGGCCTCATACCGGGCACCGGCCCTGCTCCACCCGCACCTGCCGACCCCCCGGGCATGGCCGCGAAGCCCGCCACGCCGCCCGCCTCGCTCGTCGACGAGCTCGACGGTCACCTCGCGCGCGAGCTTCTCGCCGGCATGGCCGGCCCGGCCCCGCTCGCGCCGGGCGACCACGACGGCCCGCATCGCTGCCCGGCCTGCGACCGGGCGTTCGTCGAGGCGGGAGACGAGCGCGACGTCGCCTCGGCCGACGCGGTCCTCGTGAGCCTGCGGTGCGTGAACTGCGGCTGGACGGCCGGCGTCACGCGCACGCCGGCCGAGCTCGCCTGGCTCGACCGCCAGCACGAGGGCGCCCGCGCCGACCTCGAGTGGACGCTCGAGATCCTCTGGCTGGCCAACGAGGAGCACGCGATCGGGTGCTTCGCCGCGGCGCTGGCCGCAGACGCCGTCCTGCCCGAGGACTTCTAGGCCCCGCCCGGCCCGTCGCGCCGGGACATGAACGCGAGTGCGACGCTCGTCCCCGCCTCCGGGCGCAGGGTTGCGATCCGGCGCCCGGGCTGGACCGCGTCGCGGACGGGCCCCAGGCGCGCTCCGAGGCGTGTGGCCAGGGCATCGAGGTCGGCGACGGCGACGGTCAGGCCCCACAACCGCGCTCCGGCCGGGCCGTCGACCGGCCCGGCGAGCTCGAGCAGCGCGGTCGAGAGCACGTAGAACGCCTGCCGGCCCGCGCCCGGCGCCCGGCGGATCCTGCGAGCGTGCAGCCCGCCGGACTGCAGCGCGCCGACGGTGCGCTCGAAGTCGTCGGTGACCGCCACGAGGTGGTCGACGGCGAGCGCGCCGTTGGGATGCTCGGACGGCGCGGTGCGACCCGGTTCGCCCGCCGCGGGCGGCTCCACGGCGGGCAGGCCGTCCAGCGGCCCGGCGGCGATGCCCCGGACGCTCCAACCCACGATCCCGCGGCCGGCCGCGGCGCCGTCCAGCAGGACCGCGACCCCGCCCACCGCCGCCAGGCCGCGCTCGACCGCGAAGCCGAGGTCGCGCCATGTCCGCGGCGCGTCGGCGATCCGCAGCCCCTCGAGGACCGGCCTCACCCGTCGACCGGGGTCCTGCCGGCGTGGACGTCGTCGAGGACGGCGGCCAGTCGCTCGGCCAGCGCCGGCCAGGCATAGCGCTCGCGCGCGGCCGCGTGGGCGGCCGCCCCGCGGCGCCGCCGCTCGTCGGGGTCGTCGATCGCGGCGACCAGCGCCGCGGCGAGCTCCGCCTCGTCGTCGGGTGGCACGAGCCAGCCGGTCTCGCCCGCCGAGACGATCTCCGCCGGGCCGTGTGCGTCGACGGCGATGGCGGGCAGGCCGCACGCCATCCCCTCGACGAGCACGGCGCCGAACTGCTCGCGCACCGACGGAAGCACGATCACGTCGGACGCGACGAGGAAGTCGGGCAGCTCGTCGTGCGCGTGCCAGCCCGCGAGGTAGACGTGGCGGGCGCCACTGGCGGCGATCGCGTCCCACGGATGCTCGTCCTCCCACTCACCTGGGTGCCCGCCCACCAGGACCAGCGAGGCGCGGCGGTCGAGGTCGCGCTGTGCCCGGCCCCAGGCGCGGACCAGCAGCCCCACGCGCTTGACCGCCGTGAAGCGCCCGACGTAGACGGCCACGGTCCCCGCGGCCACGCTCGCGGCCGCGGCGGCGTCGTAGCCGACCGACCCCTCCTCCCCGCCGGGCCTCCAGCCGCGCGGCGCGACCGCGAGGTGATGGTGCCAGTGGGTGGCGCGATCGACGTCGTGGCGCTCGAACCGGCGCGGGTCGAACCCGTTCGGGATCACGACGCACCGCTCGGCCCCGATGCCCAGCAGCCTCTCGACGCGCGAGACCTGGGCCTCGGACAGCAGCAGCAGGCGCGCGGAGCCGGCCGCCCAGTCGCGCATCCGGCGCGCCCACGCCGCCGCGTGGTCCCATCCGGGCGGCGGCCCGGAGGCGATCTCCTCGAGCATCAGCAGCTCGGTGCCGTGCAGGTGGGTCACCACCGGGACTCCGGGCGCGACGCGACGCGCCGCCTCGTGCAGCGGCGTGAGATGGTGCAGGTGCAGGACGTCGGCCCGCTCGGCGCCCGCCTCGCGCAGTCGCGCCGCCCACGCGCCGACGTGGCGCTCGTACTCGTCGTCGCCGAGGCGGGCGAAGACCGGGTCCGGGGCGTTCGGGCGGTCCTCGTATGAGGGATGCATCGGCGTGCCGCCGCCGGGGCCGAACCGCGCCGCCGTCACGTCCAGGCCGGCGTAGAACCGCTCGGCGTCGCCCAGGCCCGCGAGCGAGCCGCTGAGCACGGCTGTGTCCCAGCCGTGCTCGGGCAGCGCGTGGGCGAGCGCGCGCGCCACCGTCGCCGAGCCGCCGCGCGGGAAGAAGATGAGCGCCTGGAGGACACGCGGCATCGCCCGGTTGTACCCGATGCCGGTCCCGGGCTCAGCCGCGCGGCCGGAAGACGAGCGCCGTCGAGACCGGCCGGCCGCCGCGCAGCACGATGCCGTGCTCCTCGCGGGGCCGGTTGCGCAGCCGCCCGCCGCACACCAGCGACGTGGAGCCGCCGCCGTCGAGGTTGATCGCGTCGTTCGCTCCGAGCTGCACGAGCGCCTCGGCCAGCTCGACGAGCGTCATCCCCGCCTCGCGCTGGTCGCGGCCGTCGCAGGCCACCGCGAGGATGCGGCGCCCGGCGACGGCCAGCGCCGCCCGGGGGTAGCGGCCGTCGGTGATGTCGGAGTCGAACTGGCGCGAGCCGGCCGAGAAGCCCTCGGCGTCGCCGGCGACGGGCGCGCCCGCGGCGACCAGGAGCGGACCCGCCTGGAGCAGGTCCCCGGGCGGCGCCGCCGGCAGCGCGTCGCGACGGACCAGTCCGAGCCGGCCGCCCTCGACGTGCACGCACGCGCGGACCGCGCCCCACGGCGCATCGAACGGCACGCTGCGCCGCTGCACGCCCCGGGTCCGCAGCTCGCCCAGCGGCGTGCCCGCCGGGCGGACGAAGAAGCCCCCGACGACGGCCTCCCCCACCCCGTGCGCGCGACACCAGGCCTCCAGCGGAGTGGGGCGCGGCATCCGTACGACGCCCACCTCGACCGAGGCGGCGTCGTAGGCCGCCACGTACAGGGTCGTCTGCGCGCCGTCGGCCAGCCGCAGCCGGGACTCGGTGAGGTGCCGCGGTCGCGGCGGAAACGGCGCGCGGAGCGCGGAGCGCATCGAGAGAGCGGCCATGGCTTCCCTGGACGGTGGCAGCGCGAGCGGTCGGCGACGTGAACGTTCGGTGATCGGGCCCGCGCGTGGCCGCCTCATCGGCACGGCGGCCCGGCGGCTTGAGCTCAGCGCGCGCGCTTGCGCGCCCGGCGCGCGGCCTTGGCCTTCGCGCGGGCGCGCCGGCGCGCCTGCGCCGAGCGGTTCGGGCGCGAGCCGGAGCCCGGCGCCTGGGGCTGCTCGCCCTCCGCGACGGGGGCGCGCGAGCGGGCGTCGGCCACGATCGCCCACGCGATCCCGGCCAGCAGGATCCCGCCCGCGCCGAAGATCAGCGCCTGCTGCCAGCCTGACAGTCCCCCGTTGCCGCCCGACGAGCTCTGCGGGGCGACGACGACCGTCGGGGTGGTGGACGGCTGGCCCGGGGGGAGCGGCGCGAACGGGCTCTGCTGCGCCGCGGCGACCGCGGGCAGGCCGGCCAGCGCGGCGACGGCGAGCAGGATCGGCAGGAAGCGCATCGCTTCGAATTGTGCCGACTCGGGCGGCCGGCAGGGCTGGAGGTCCCGTGCGGCGCGCGGGGCGAACGCCTTCCGGTCGCGGTTGACGATCCGGGCTGCGCTCACCGCCTCCGGGCCACCGTCGCGAAGCCCGCGGCGAGTGCGAGGTTGGCGAGCCCGGCCCCGCGCAGGGCGGCCCGCGAGCTCGCCCGGCGGATCGCGGGCGACGACGCCCACACCACGTCGGTGAGCAGCTCGGTCCCGCGCAGCCAGGCCAGCGCCCAGAAGTCCTCGCGTCCCCCGCGGACCGCGGCGGTCGCGTGCGCGGCGGCGAACGTCAGCCAGATCGGCCCGCAGCGCCGGAACAGCGCGCGAGCGTCAGGCGACGGGGCGTCATGGCCGAGGAGCCGCAGCGTCGCGTCGGGGGCCAGCAGCGCCGCCGTCCCCAGCGCCAGGTCGAACCCGATCATCCCGGCGTTCGTCGTCTGCACGATGCGTTCGAGCTTCACGGGCTGCGATGATGACAGCCGAGATGCCCCCCAAGCAGCGCCAGATCCGCATGGACCAGCGCGGCCTCGTTGCCGCCACCCAGGCCCTCGAGACGAAGTCCGACGAGGAGCTCGAGAAGGAGACCAAGCTCCGGGCCGCCGCCCAGGCGATCCTCGGGGCGCGCGCCGCCGAGCGCTACGACGCCAAGGCCGCTCGCATGCACTTCCAGAAGGCGATCGCTGCCGCGCGCCCCCAGGAGCGCATGCAGCTGCGGCGGATGGCCGACGCCTCGCTGGCGATGGCCGAGCGCCGGCCGGACGACCTCAAGGCCGCGATGGAGCGCCTCGGCCAGGCGCCGCCGAGCGGCCGCCAGCTGCTGATCCTGCGGCTGCTGGCTCTGGTCAACCCGCCCCCGGGCTCCGGTGGCGCCGTGCGCGTCCGCGGCATCCTGCTCGTGATCCTGCTGGTGATCGCGCTCCTCGCCGCGGGTCTTGGCGTCGTGGAGCTGATCTCGATCCCGTTCGGCGGGGTCGGTGTCGCTGCGGGGATCGGGCTCGGCGTCGTCGTGGTCGTCGTCGTCCTGGCGGTGCTGGCGTTCTTCGGCCGGCGACGGCAGCGGGCGGCCGTCGCGAAGGCGCGGGCGGGTGGCGGGACCTAGCCGTGTGTGGCCGGTTCACCGTCGCCACCGGCGACGTGGCCGGGCTGCGGTCGCGCTTCGGCCTCGACGAGCGCGTCGAGGTGCGCCGCCGGTTCAACGTCGCCCCGGGTGACGAGGTGGTTGCCGTGACCCGCGACGGCGGCGGCATGCTGCGGTGGGGCTTCTTGCGCGACAACGCGTACGCGACGATCAACGCCCGCGCCGAGTCGCTGCTCGAGCGCCCCACGTGGCGGGCGGCCCTCCACGACGGGCGCTGCCTCGTGGTCGCCGACGGCTTCTACGAGTGGCAGCGGACCGCCGACGGCCGGAAGCTGCCGCACTGGATCACGCGCGCCGACCACGCCCCGTTCGCGTTCGCGGGGCTCGCCTCGCCCTGGGGCACGTGCGCGATCGTGACGACCACGGCGACGGACGAGCTCGCGGCGCTGCACGAGCGCATGCCGGTGATCCTGCTTCCAGGCGACGAGGCCGCGTGGCTCGCCCCGCGCACGCCGGTCGACGATGCCACGGCCATGCTGCGCCCCTTCGAGCAGACGACGGCGGTCGCCGTCGGTCCGGCCGTCAACGACGCCCGCTACGACGGGCCGGCGTGCCTCGAGCCCGGGCCGCCCGCCGCGCCGACGCTGTTCTGAGTCAGGAGGACTCGAGCGTGGCCTTCTCGATCACGATCGGATCGAGCGGGCGCTCCGCCGCGTTGGCCGGTGTCGCGACGATGCGGTCGACCGCGTCCATGCTGCCGACGACGCGCCCGGCGAGGGCGTAGATCGCCGGCAGGCCCGTGTCCTCGGCGGTGACGATGAAGAACTGGCTGCCCGACGACCCCGGCGGGTCCACCTGCGCCTTGGCCATGGCCACGGTGCGACGGTCGTAGGTCAGCGACGCGGGCGGCTTCTCGACGACGGTGTAGCCCGGCCCGCCCTGGCCGTTGCCCTGCGGGTCGCCGCGCCTGCACCACGAAGTCGGGGACGACCCGGTGGAAGGACAGACCGTCGTAGAAGCCCCGCTTGACCAGCGACGCGAACGACGCCGCGGTCTTCGGCGCCCGCTTGACGTCGAGGCGGATGGCGATCTCGCCACAGCTCGTCCGGAGTCTGACGGTCCAGGTCCGCTTCGCGCTCAGCCGGGTGGTCGGCTTTGCGAGGTGCTGCGCGGGGCGCGGCTGGGGCGCGGGCACCCTGCGGCAACCGGCGGCGGTCGGCTGCGCCGCTGTGGCTCCGGCGGTGGTCTTCGTCGTCCGCGTCGTCTTCGTGGTGCTGGCGCGGCCGCATGCCGCCAGCACGGTGGCCGCCAGGAGCAGGAGCGCGAGGGCGACAGGGCGGCGGACCATGGGCCGGGCGAGGATAGCCGAGCGTCCCGTCGCGCCCGCGCCGCGAGGCCGCCAGGAGGGGCCGTAGTCTCCAGCTGCGCATGGACCGCGACGTCTGCCTGCTCGTCAACCCCTCCGCCGGCGGCGGCCGCGCCGCGCGGGCGCTGCCCGGCGTCGAGGCGCGAGCTGCGGCGGCTGGGGATCGCCTTCCGCACCGAGCTGACCACGTCGCTCGTGCACGCGCTCGACCTCGCTCGCGCTGCCGCGGAGCGTTCGGAGGCCGTCGTCACGCTCAGCGGGGACGGGCTGATCGGCGGCGTCGTCGGCGCGCTGCGGAAGGTCGACGACAGCCTGCTCGGCGTTCTGCCCGGCGGGCGCGGCAACGACCTCGCGCGCGTGCTCGGGATCCCGCTCGACCCGGTCGCCGCGTGCGCCGTGCTCGCCGGCGGCGTCGCGTCCGATCTCGACATCGGCGAGGTCGAGGGACGCTCGTTCATCGGCATCGCGAGCCTCGGCTTCGACTCCGAGGCCAACCGCATCGCCAACGAGGCGCCCGCTCGGCTCGGCCAGCTCGTCTACGCCTACGGCGCGCTGCGCGCGCTGGTCGCGTGGCGCCACGCGACGTTCACGGTGGCGCTGGACGACGAGACGCGGACGTTCCGCGGCTGGAGCGTCGCCGCCGCCAACTCGCGCGCCTACGGCGGGGGCATGTTCCTCGCGCCCGACGCCGAGCTCGACGACGGGCTGCTCGACGTCGTGCTCACCTCGGCAACGTCCAAGCTGCGCTTCCTGCGCGTGCTGCCCAAGCTGTTCAAGGGCGAGCACGTGCGCGAGCAGAGCGTCGAGGTGCTGCGCTCCGCGTCGGTGCGCGTGTCCGCCGACCGCCCGTTCACCGTCTACGCCGACGGGGACCCGATCGGCGAGCTGCCCGTGACCATCCGCGTGGTCCCGCGCGCGCTGAAGGTGCTGTGCCCCCGTCCGTCCTGAGCGCCAAGCTCGCGGCCGCTCGCGCCGCCGGCATGCTCTCGCGGCGGGCCGGCCGCGGCGGCACGAGCCTGCCGGGCAAGCTCCTGCTGCGCCTCGAGCCCGGCGCGATCGGCACGCTCGCCGGGCGGCTGCCGCGCGGCTCGGCCGTGCTGTCGGCGACCAACGGCAAGACCACGACCGCCGCGATGGTCGCGTGCATCCTCGAGCGCGGCGGCGAGCGCCTCGTCCACAACCGCGCGGGCGCGAACATGGCGGGCGGCGTCGCCACCGCGCTGCTCGCAGCGGCACGGCGATCGCGGGCTGTTCGAGGTCGACGAGTTCTGGCTCGACCGCGTCGTCGGCGAGCTGCGCCCGCGCGCGCTGCTGCTGGCCAACCTCTTCCGCGACCAGCTCGACCGCTACGGCGAGCTCGAGACGATCGCCGACCGCTGGGCGGCCGTCGTGGGCGCCACGCCACGGCGCGACTGGTGCTCAACGCCGACGACCCGCTCGTCGCCGATCTCGGCCGCGACCGCGCCGGCGTGACCTACTTCGGCGTGGAGGACGACGCGATGGCGATGGCCGAGATGCAGCACGCGGCCGACTCCAAGCACTGCCGCCGCTGCGGGGCGCCCTACGCCTACGACGCGGTCTACCTCGGCCACCTCGGCCGCTACCACTGCCCGACCGGCGACGCGCAGCGACCGCGCCCGGAGGTCGCCGCGACAGAGGTCGGCGCTGCGCGGCACGCGAGCGGCGGCCTTCACGCTGCGCACCCTGGTCGGCGTCGAGCGGATCGAGCTGCCCCTGCCCGGGCTCTACAACGTCTACAACGCGCTCGGCGCCGCCGCGCTGGCGCTCGCGCTGGGCGCGACCTCGCCGACGTCGCCGCCGGCCTGCGGCCGGTCTCGCCGGCGTTCGGCCGCGCCGAGACGGTGGTCCTCGGGGGTGACGGCGGCGCCGAGCTGGCGATCCTGCTGGTCAAGAACCCGGCCGGCGCCAACGAGGTGCTGCGCACGCTGGTGCTCGAGCCCGGCGAGCACGACCTGCTCGGCGTGCTCAACGACCGCACCGCCGACGGGCGCGACGTCTCCTGGGTCTGGGACGCCGACTTCGAGGTGCTCGCCGGCCGGGTGCGGCGCGTCACCTGCGCGGGCACGCGCGCCGCGGAGCTGGCCGTGCGGCTGAAGTACGCGGGCGTTCCCGCCGAGCGCATCGCCGTCGAGCCCGACCTCGCCACGGCGCTCGACGCCGTCGGCGGCCGGCGCCGCCGGGCGGCTCTACGCGCTGCCGACCTACACCGCGATGCTCGAGCTGCGCGAGCTGCTCACCACGCCGCGGCGTCACCCGGGGGTCGTTCGCATGACCGCGGCCGGGTCGGTCGTCTGGCACGACCTCGAGTGCGGCGGCTACACGGACGACCTGCCGCTCTGGCGCACGCTGGCCGCGGTGGACCGCCCGCCCGGCCCGGTGCTCGACGTCGGCGCCGGCACCGGCCGGGTCGCGCTCGACCTCGCCCGCCGCGGGCACGAGGTCGTCGCGCTCGACATCGACGCCGCGCTGCTCGCGGCGCTCGCGCGACCGCGCTGCGGGCCTGGCGGTCGAGACCGTGGTGGCCGACGCGCGCGCGTTCTCGCTGCACCGGCGCTTCGGTCTGGTGCTCGCGCCGATGCAGACGGTGCAGCTCCTCGGCGGCGAGCACGACGCCTTCGTCGCGTGCGCGGCCGCCCACCTCGCCCCCGGCGGCGTGCTCGCAGCGGCGCTCGCCCACCCCCCGCCCTACGAGGGCGAGCTGCGCCCGCTGCCCGGACATGCGCGAGGAGGACGGCTGGTCTTCTCCAGCCAGCCGACGGCGATCCGGCGCGCCGAGCGCGGCTTCGTGCTCGAGCGTCTGCGCGAGGCCGTCTCCCCCGGCGGCGAGCGCAGCGTCGAGCGCGACGAGATCGCGCTGGACGCAACGCCCCCCGAGGCGCTCGAGGCCGCCGGGCGGGCCCATGGGCTCAGCGTGCTCGAGCGCCGCGCGATTCCCGAGAGCGAGGACTACGTCGGCAGCGAGGTGGTGGTCCTGCGTGCCTGAGGCGGTCCTGCGCGTCTGCGCGCTCTACCCGGACCTGATGAACATCTACGCCGACCGCGGCAACCTGCTGCTGCTCCAGCGCCGCTGCGCCTGGCGCGGCATCGGCTTCGAGCTGACGGCCGCCGGGCTCGGCGACGCGCTCGACCCCGGCGCGCACGACCTCTTCTACCTCGGCGGCGGCCAGGACCGCGACCAGGCGCTGTGCGCCGAGGATCTCGTGGCGACCAAGCGCGACGCGCTGCACGCCGCCGCACGGCAAGGCGCGATCGTCCTCGGCGTCTGCGGCGGCTACCAGCTGCTCGGGCACTCCTACGAGCTGGGCGACCGCGAGCTGCCCGGGGTCGGGCTCGTCGACCTGCGCACCGTGCGCGAGGAGGGCCCGCGGCTGATCGGCAACGTCGCGATCGAGGTCGAGCTGCCCGGCATCCTGGGCCCGCGCGTGCTCGCCGGCTTCGAGAACCACGGCGGCCGCACCCAGCTCGGCCCGGGCGAGCAGCCGCTCGGCCGGGTGCTGCACGGCCACGGCAACACCGGCGTGAGCGGCCAGGAGGGCGTGCGCCGCGGCAAGGTGATCGGCACGTACCTGCACGGCCCGCTGCTGCCCAAGAACGCGTGGTTCGCCGACTGGCTGATCGCCCGCGGCACGGGAGCCGAGCGGCTCGCGCCGCTCGACGACGCGCTGGAGGACGCCGCGCACGCCTCCGCCCGCCGCGCGGCGGGTCTGTAGGATCGGTGAAGCCGGTTCGATACCGGCAGCGCGCCCTCCTCCGTGAACAGCCAAGACACCGCCCAGCCAGAGGGGCTGTCAGCGTTCCCCCAGGCAGCGACACTCGAGTTCGTCGCGGCGTCCAAGCGCTACGCGGGCTCCGACGAGCACGCGGTCGAGTCGCTGAGCCTGCGCGTCGAGGCCGGCGAGATCTGCGTGCTCGTCGGGCCGTCGGGCTGCGGGAAGACGACCGCGATGCGGATGGTCAACCGGATGATCGACATGACCTCCGGCGACATCCTGCTCGACGGCCGCAGCGTGCGCGAGCGCAGGCCGGCCGACCTGCGGCGCGAGATCGGCTACGTGATCCAGCAGATCGGCCTGTTCCCCCACCAGACGGTCGCCGAGAACATCGGCACCGTTCCCCGGCTGCTCGGCTGGGACAAGCACCGCGTCCGCGAGCGCGTCGCTCGAGCTGCTCGGCCTCGTCGGTCTCGAGCGAGCAGCTCGCCGACCGCTACCCGAGCCAGCTCTCCGGCGGCCAGCGCCAGCGCATCGGCGTCGCCCGGGCGCTGGCCGCCGACCCGCCGCTGATGCTCATGGACGAGCCATTCGGCGCGATCGACCCGATCAACCGCGAGCGCCTGCAGAACGAGTTCCTGCGCCTCCAGGCCGAACTGCGCAAGACCGTCGTGTTCGTCACCCACGACATCGACGAGGCGATCAAGATGGGCGACCGCATCGCCGTGCTCCGCAAGGGCGGGCACCTTGCCCAGTACGCGACCCCGAGCGAGCTGCTGATGGCGCCCGCCGACGAGTTCGTCGAGGACTTCGTCGGCGCCGACCGCGCGCTCAAGCGGCTCTCGCTCCAGCGGGTCTGCGACGTCGACCTCTGGCAGCGCGAGGACCTCCCCGACGGCTGGCACCTCGAGCTCGACGACGATCGTCGCCCGGTGGCGTGGGTCCGCGGGGACCGGGGGCGCAGCCGGGTGAGCACCGTCGACCGCGACGACGTCCTGCGCGACGCGCTCTCCGACCTGCTGCTCGCCGGGGTGCGCTACGGGGCGGTCATCGACGGCCATGGCCGGTTCGGGGCGTCCTCTCGGTCGAGCTGATCGGCGAGCTCCTCCAGGAGGAGCGGCACGGATGAGCGCCGTCCTCCCGCTCGCCCAGGTGGTCATCCACCAGCGCGAGAACACCTGCGTCAGCGACAACGGGTTCTGCCCGAGCTGGATCGTCCACCACCTCGGGGACTACGTCGACCCGCTCGTCCGCCACGTCGAGCTCACGCTCGTGAGCGTCGCGATCGGGTTCGTCGTCGCGTTCGGGCTCGCGATCCTCGCCCACCGGCGGCGCTGGCTCGTCGCCCCGATCACCGGGATCACCGGAGTCCTGTTCACGATCCCGTCGATCGCGCTGTTCACGGTCCTGATCTCGGTGACCGGCTTCGGCTTCGTGACGGGCGTGATCCCCCTGGTGCTCTACACGCTGCTGATCATCTTCCGCAACGTCGTCACCGGGCTCGACGACGTGCCGGAGGAGACGCGCGACGCCGCCCGCGGCATGGGCCTGACCGCGGGCCAGGTCTTCTGGCGCGTCGAGGTGCCGCTCGCGCTTCCCGCGATCATCGCCGGGGTGCGGATCGCCACCGTGACCACGGTGGCACTGGCGACGCTGGCGTTCTTCGGCGGTGCCGGCGGACTCGGCGCGCAGATCAACACCGACATCGCCTTCAAGTCCAACATCGTGGTGGCGGGCGGCCTGACCGTGCTGCTCGCCTTCGCCTTCGACGCGCTGCTGCTCGGCGCGGAGCGTCTGCTGGTCCCGTGGCGGAGGCTGGCGCAATGATCCTCGCGAGCTTCTTCGCCGACATCGGCGATGCCCTGGACTTCATCCTCCACCAGCGCGAGTCGGTCGCCGGCGGGGTGCAGGTCGGTGGGTCCCAGCTGCTCGACCTGACCGGCCGCCACCTGCTCGTCACCTTCGAGGCGATGGCGTTCGCCTGCCTGCTTGCGATCCCAGTCGCGCTCTGGCTCGGGCACCTCGGCCGCGGGCAGCTCGCCGCCTCGACGCTGTCGAACGCGGGCCGCGCGGTCCCGTCGTTCGCGGTCCTCGTGTTCTTCAGCGCCTACCTCGGCTTCGGGATCGCCAACCTCGTCTTCGCCATGGTGCTGCTGGCGGTCCCGCCGATCTTCACCAACACCTACGTCGCGGTGCGGCAGGTCGACCCCGACGCGGTCGACGCCGCTCGCGGCATGGGCATGACCGGCCTGCAGATCGTCCGCAGGATCGAGCTGCCGATGGCGCTGCCGCTGATCTTCGGCGGCATCCGCACCTCGGCCGTCAACGTCGTCGCGACCGCCACCCTCGGCCCGTTCGTCGGCGTGGTGACGCTCGGCGACCCGATCATCAACGCCAACGTCTACGGCAACTCCGGCCGGCTCGGTGGCGCCATCATCGTCGCGGCGCTCGCGCTCGCGTTCGAGGTGTTCTTCGCCGTCCTCCAGCGGGCGGTCACCCCCGCAGGGCTGAAACCCCCACCCACGAGGAGGAAGATGCGTTTCATGAAGACCAGGCCGGCAGCCGCGGTGCTGCTCGCCGCCGCCGTCGCCGTGCTGCTCGCCGCGTGCGGCGGCGGCAACGACAACTCGAGCTCAGGCTCGTCGACGTCGGCGGCGGGCGGCTCGAGCGACAACGCCAAGCTGATCAAGCCGATCGGCGGCGCCGGCTCGACTCCGGCGATCACGGTCGGCTCGAAGAACTTCACCGAGGAGTTCATCCTCGGCGAGATCTACGCGCAGGCACTCGAGGCGGCCGGCTACACCGTCCACAAGCAGCTCAACCTCGGCTCCGAGCAGATCGCCTACAAGGCGCTGAGGTCGGGCAAGGTCGATGCCTATCCGGAGTACACCGGCACGATGCTCACGTCGTTCTACGGCGTCAAGAGCGAGAACGTGCCCAAGGACAGCCAGAAGGCCTACCAGGAGGCCAGGACGAAGGCGGCGGCCGACGGCGTGACCGCTCTGGCCCCGACGCCGTTCACGGACTCCAACGGCTTCGCGATGACGCAGGCCAAGGCCGACTCGCTCGGCGTCAAGACCCTGTCGGACCTGAAGGGCAAGGCGAGCGACCTCGTCCTGGCCGGCCCGCCGGAGTGCCGTCAGCGGCTGGACTGCAAGCTCGGCCTCGAGCAGGTCTACGGGTTGAAGTTCAAGAAGTTCATCCCGATCGACCTCGCCAAGCGCCACGAGGTGCTCAAGAGCGGCCAGGCCGACGTCTCGCTGGTCTTCACGACCGACGGGCAGATCAAGACCGACAACCTGACGCTGCTCGAGGACGACAAGCAGCTGTTCCCGCCCTACAACGTCAGCCTGCTCGTGCGGGACGAGACGATCAAGGCACATCCGGGCATGGACAAGGTCGTCACCAGGGTCCAGGAGGGGCTGACGACCGAGGTGATGCAGGAGCTCAACTCGCGCGTCGACCTCGACAAGCAGAAGCCGGCGGCCGTCGCCCGCCAGTACCTCAGCGAGGCCGGCTACATCCAGTAGCCCGGCCGGGCCCGCCCCCCGCCGTCGTGCGGCTGATCGAGCCGGCGGCGGCGGGCGCGGGCAGCGCCCTAGCGGCCCGAGGAGCCGAAGCCGCCCTCGCCGCGCTCGCTGGGCGCCAGGCGATCGACCTCCTCGACCTCGGGCGCCTCGACACGCACGAGCACGAGCTGCGCGATCCGGTCGCCCGGCGCGACCGTGAAGGAGGCGCTGCGATCGGTGTTGAGCAGCAGGACCCGCAGCTCGCCGCGATAGCCGGCGTCGATCAGCCCGGGCGCGTTGACCAGCGTGATGCCGTGGCGCGCGGCGTTGCCCGAGCGCGGCAGCACCAGGCCGGCGTGTCCCGGCGGGAGCTCGACCGCGAGGCCGGTGCGCACCATTGCGCGCTCGCCTGGCGAGAGCTCGGCGGCCTCGGCTGCGTGCAGGTCGTAGCCGGCGTCCCCGTCGTGGGTCGCCGACGGCAGCCGGGCGGCCGGGTGCAGGCGCCGGACCCGCAGCGTCACGGGCCGCGGCCGACAGCGGTGGCGAAGCAGGCGAAGCGCTCGGCCACGCCGGCCGGGAGCTGGGCGCGGACGAGCACGCCGTCGGGGGTGTCGTTGCGCTCGAGGTCGCCGGCGATGTCGTGCAGCTCGGCGAGGCGGCCGCCCTCGGCGTAGGGCACGAGCAGCTCGACCTCGCTGAGCGTCGCGCGGAAGGCGTCCTCGATCCGGTCGCCGAGCGCGTCGAGGCCCTCGCCCGTGAGCGACGAGAGCTGCGTCGCGCCGGGGTGGCGATGGCCGAGCTCGCGGCGTGCTGCGCCGTCGAGCGCATCGGCCTTGTTGAGCACGAGCAGGCGCGGACGGTCGCCGGCACCGATCTCCTCGAGCACGTCCTCGACCGCGCGCGCCATCTCCAGGCGTTCCTCCTCGGGCGCCGACGCGTCGACGACATGCAGGACGAGGTCGGCCAGGCGCGTCTCCTCGAGCGTTGCGCCGAAGGCCTCGACGAGCTGATGCGGCAGCTTGCGGATGAAGCCGACCGTGTCGGTCATCAGGAACGAGCGCCCGTGCAGCCGCAGCAGCCGCGTCGTCGGGTCGAGGGTGTGAAACAGGCGGTCGCGGACGCCGACATGCGCTCCGGTCAGCGCGTTGAGCAGCGTCGACTTCCCGGCGTTGGTGTAGCCCGCGAGCGCGATCTGGGGCAGGTGCGCGCGCTCGCGCTCGGCACGCTGCGTCGCGCGCGAGCCGCGCACGGTCACGAGCCGGCGCTTGAGGGCGGCGATGCGGTCGCGGGCGAGGCGGCGGTCGGTCTCGATCTGCGACTCGCCCGGGCCGCGCGTCGCGAAGCCGCCGCTGGAGACGCCCCCGAGGCGCTCGAGGTGCGTCCAGAGCCCGCGCATCCGCGCGAGGTTGTACTCGAGCTGCGCGAGCTCGACCTGGAGCTTGCCCTCGGCGCTGTGGGCGTGGTCGGCGAAGATGTCGAGGATCGTCGCGGTGCGGTCGACGACGGGCACCGGATCGAGCGCCTGCTCGAGGTTGCGCTCCTGGCGCGGGCTCAGCTCGTCGTCGCACGCGACGATGTTCGCGTCGGCGCGCTCGACCAGGGCCTTGAGCTCGGCGACCTTGCCCGGACCGAGGTAGGTGTTGGGGTGCGGCGCCTCGCGGTGCTGGACCATCTCCCCCACGACGGCGACGCCCGCCGTGCGCAGCAGCTCCCGCAACTCGGAGAGGTCGTCGCCCTCGGGCAGGACGCCCACGCAGATCGCGCGCTGCTTCGCTCTCGGCTCCACCACTCCCGGTGAAGTCTAGAGTCCGCCCATGCCCTCGATCACGCTCAACGGGACGCGCCACGCCTCTGTGGACGAGGGCTCCGTGCGCGCGAGCTCGCCGACGCGATCCCGGACTCGCGCCTGGTCGTGATCCCGGGGTCGGGCCACCACAGTGCCATCGAGCGCCCGGAGGTGGTCACGCGGGCGATCGAGGAGTTCTTCGCGGCGACGGGCTAGCGACCCCGCTCGCCCTGCGTGGGCGCGGCGGCCTGCGCTCTCAGGTGCCGGCCGGCAGCACGCGCACCACCGACTCGGCCACGCACGCGGGGCGCTCCGCGCCGCGGATCTCGACCGTGAAGCGCTGGACGATCTCGACCCAGCCCGCGTCGCGCTCGCGCACCCCGGCGATCTCCATCGTCGCGCGCAGCCGCGCACCCGCGGGGACGGGCGCCGGGAAGCGCACGCGGTCATAGCCCATGTTCACGCCGAGGCGGGCGCCCTCGACGACGGGCGCGAGCTCGTCGCGGAAGCCGTCGAGCATCGCCAGCGTGAGGTTGCCGTGGGCGATCGTCGTCCCGTAGGGGCTCTCCCGCGCGGCCCGCTCGACATCGACGTGGATCCACTGGCGGTCGCCGCTGAGCCGGGCGAACGCGTCGATGTCGGCCTGCTCGACCGTTCGCCACGCCGTCGGCCCGAGCGTCGTGCCGACCTGCGCGCCCAGGCGCTCGAGGATCCCGGCAGCCATGCTGCGCACGCTATCGCGGGACGACGCGGATCGCCGCGGCCTTGAACACCGCCGTGACGGCGACGCCGTCGGCGAGCCCCAGGGCATCGCACGACTCGCGCGTGACCTCGGCGGTCAGCGGCTGTCCCGCGTCGAGACCGACCCGGACGCGGTCGCCGACGCGGGTGACCGCCGTGACGCGGGCGGCCAGACGGTTGCGCTCCGACCCGGACGCGGGCGCACCCGCGCGGTGCAGCGCGATCTCCCACGGGTGCAGCGCGACGGCGACGGGCCCGTGATGGCGCTCGGCCGCGACGACCGTGCCACCGCCCTCCAGGGCGATGCGCGCGCCGTCGGCGACGCCGGAGAGGACGACGGCGCCAGTGAAGTCCGCGACGAAGCCCGAGACGGGTGCGGCGGCGAGCTCGCTCGCGCTGCCCTGCTGGACGATGCGCCCGGACTCGAGGACCGCGACGCGGTCGGCGAGCTGGGCGGCCTCCTCGAAGTCGTGGGTGACCAGGACCGCCGGAGCGTCGAGCTCGCGGAGCGTCGCCGCCAGCGTGGCCGCGGCCTCCCACCGCCGGCGCGGGTCGAGTCCGCCGAGCGGCTCGTCGAGCAGCAGCACCCGCGGGCGGCGCGCGAGCGCGCGGGCCAGCGCGACCCGCTGGCGCTCGCCGCCGGAGAGCTCGGCCGGCCGGGCCCCGGCGCGGTCGGCCATGCCCATCCGGCGCAGCAGCGTGAGCGCCGCCTCCCGCCGCTCCCCGCGCGGGCGGTCGCCCATGGCGTAGGCGACGTTGCGCCAGGCGCTCATGTGGCCGAACAGCGCCTGGTCCTGGAAGACCATCCCGCAGCGGCGTCGCTCGGGTGCCAGGTGCAGCGCAGCGGCTGTGTCCAGCCACAGCTCGCCGCCGCAGGCGATGCGCCCCGCCGCGGGCCGGTCGAGGCCGGCGAGCATGCGCAGGACGGTGGACTTGCCCGCGCCCGACGGTCCGGCGAGCGCCAGGCACGTGCCGCGTGGCGCCTCCAGCGCCACGTGCAGGGCGCCGCCCCACGGGGTGCCCTCGAGCTCAGCGCGCAGCACGGGCGGGCAGCCGGGATGCCCCGGCGTGGACGGCGCCGAGCAGGCCGGCGGCGATGGCGACGAGGACCACGGCCAGGGCCAGGGCGCCGTCGAGGTCGGTGGCGAAGCGGTCGTAGATCGCCAGCGATGCGGTCTGGGTGACGCCCCGGAACGAGCCGGCGAACATCAGCGTCGCCCCGAACTCGCCGAGCGAGCGGCCGAGGGCGAGCGCCGCGCCCGCCGCGAGCCCGCCGGCGGCGGCCGGGATGCCCACGCGCAGGAAGGTCCGGCCCTCGGAGGCGCCCAGGGTGCGCGACGCCGCCAGCCAGTCGGGATCCAGCGCGGCGAACGCCGCCTGGGCCTGCCGGACGTGGAACGGCGCAGCGACGAACACGAGCGCGACCACGACACCCGCCGTGTGGAGCGGCAGGACGATGCCGGCCGACCCCAGCGGCCCCCCGAGGAGCCCGTTGGGTCCCAGCGCGACAAGCAGGGCCACACCCGCGACCGCGGGCGGGAGCACGAGCGGGAGCTCCACCAGGGTCACCAGCAGCGCCCGTCCGCGGAAGCGGCGCGTGGCCAGAAGCCAGGCGGCGGGGGTGCCGGCCGCGAGCACGACGGCGAGCGCGAGGCCGGACGTCTCTGCGCTCAGGACCAGCGCGTCGCGGGCGGCGGGGTCCCCGAGCGCGGCGGCCAGCCGAGCGGGCGACGTGTGCGTGACGAGCGCGACGATCGGCAGCGCGAGGAAGCCGACCGCCAGCGCCAGCGCCAGCCCGGCCACGGCCCCGAAGGCGGGCCGGGCGCTCATGGTGCGGGCGCCCCGAGTCCGGCCGCCCGCAGCGCGCGTGCGCAGCCGCCGTGCAACAGGTCGGCGATCGTGCGCAGCGAGGCCGCCTTCGGCGCGGGGCCCCCGCGGACCATCGCCAGGCCGTACGCGACGCGTGGTCGCAGCCCGGCCGGGAGGGCCACGGCGCGCAGCCGCCCCGAGGTGGCCTTGACGTCGCTGCGATAGACGAACCCCGCGCCGACGGCGCCGGCCAGCAGCTTGCCGACGACGCCCTTGACGTCGGGCTCCTCGCTGCGCACGGCGCCGAGCAGCACGCGCCGGTCCGTGGCCGGCAGCCGGCCCAGCAGCTCGCGGGTGTAGGTGCCGACGGGCACGCCGTCGCCGCCGATCGCGAGCGCCGGCGTGCGCCGCAGGAGGTCGTCGAGCGAGCGGATCGCGCTGCCGGAGGGCACGGCGAGCACCAGCTCGTTGGTCGCGAAGGCCACCGGCCGGTCGACGAGCCCGGCGGCGGCCAGCCGGCGCGGCAGGCTCGTGCTCGCCGCCGCGAAGACGTCGGGGCGCACGCCCTGGCGGATCTGCGCGGCGAGCTCGTCCGAGCCGCCGAACGAGAGGCTGACGTGCGCTCCGGGGACGTTCGGAGCGCAGCGCGTGAGCGCCTCGCGCAGCGAGGCGGCCGCGGCGACGCGCACGGCCGGAGGACCGCTCGCCCCACCGCAGCCCGTCGCGGCGCCGCCGAGCCCGAGGACCAGGCAGGCGGCGACCACCCTCACCGTGGCGCCTCCACCATGACGCTGGTCGCCTTGACCGTCGCCACGGCGGGCACCCCCTCGGCGAGGCCGAGCTCCTCGACGGCGTCCCGGGTGATCGCGGCGGTGACCCGGTGCGGGCCGGCCTCGATCTCGACCAGCGCCATCACCCCGTCGACCTCGACCGAGCGCACGATCCCGGCGAAGCGGTTGCGCGCCGAGAGGGCGTCGCCCGTACGGTGGCGGGCCGCGCCCGGACGCAGCCGCGCGACCTCCGCCGCGGGCACCCGCCGGCGATTGCGCTCGTCGCGGACGGTGGTCAGCCGCCCGGCCCGGTCCCAGCGCCGCAGCGTGTCGACGCTGACGTCGAGCGCGCGGGCCGCCTCCCCCATCGAGAGATCGCTCATAACGGGCATCGTTGCATAGGCAGTGCCTACGCGGCGTGCGGTGAACCGCGGCGCGGTGCGCCGCGCGCGGGACTAGGCTCCCGCCGTGCCTGAAGACCTCGCCGCGCGAACGCTGGAGCTCGTCGACATCGCCTCGGAGTCGCGCGACGAGGCGGCCCTCGCGGCGCACGTCCTCGACGCTGTCCCCGGCGCCCGCGACGCCGGCGACCACTGCGTCCTCGCCGGGGTCACCGCACGCGGCGAGCGGCCGCTGGTGCTGCTCGCGGGACACCTGGACACGGTGCCCGCCCAGGGCAACCGGCCCGGCCGGATCGATCGCGGCTCGGGCACCGTCCACGGCCTCGGCGCCGCCGACATGAAGGGTGGGCTGGCCGTGATGATCGAGCTCGCCCGCGCCGATCCCGGCCGGCGCACGCTCGATCTCGGGTTCGTCTTCTTCCCGCGCGAGGAGCTGCCCAGCGCCGAGTCCTCGCTCACCCCGCTGCTGGAGCGCGAGGCGGGCCTCCGCTCGGCCTCGCTGGCGGTCGTCATCGAGCCGACGGCGAACGCCGTCCAGGCTGGCTGCCTGGGCAACGTCAACGCGCGCTGGGCGTTCTCGGGGGTCGCGGGGCACTCGGCGCGACCGTGGCTGGCCGACAACGCCATCCATCGGGCGGCCACGGCCATCGCCGCGCTCAGCGAGGTCCCGATGGAGCGCGTGGATATCGCCGGGCTCGAGTACCGGGAGGTGGCCTCGGTGACCCGCATCGAGGGCGGGATCGCCGACAACGTCGTCCCCGACCGTGCGGTCGCCCACGTCAACTACCGCTACCCGCCGGGCCGCTCGGCCGCCGCGGCCGAGGCGCGGCTGCGCTCGCTGTGCGAGCCCCTCGGCGCCCTCGAGATCCTCGGCAACGCCCCGTCGGCGGCCGTCCCCGCGGGCAATCCGCTGCTCGAGCGCCTGCGGGCGGCCGGGGACCTGCGCCTCGAGCCCAAGCAGGCGTGGACGCCGGTCGCCGAGCTCGCCGCCGCCGGGGTCGACGCCGTCAACCTCGGTCCGGGGGACCCCGCTCACGCCCACCGCCGCGACGAGCAGGTCGCGATCGACGCGCTCGTCCGCTGCCACGAGGTGCTGGAGCGCTTCGCGTGCGCCTGAGCCCCGTCCTCGACGGCCTCGCGACCTACCCGTTCGTGCGACTGGCCGAGGCGCGCCGCGCTGCCCAGGCGCGCGGCGTGGACGTCATCGACTTCGGCATCGGCGAGCCACGCGAGGAGACCCCGCAGTTCATCCGTCGCGCGCTGGCCGACGCGGTGCAGGCCGAGACGGTCTCGACCTACCCGGCGGCCGCGGGCCTGGCGGAGACGCGCGCCGCGATCGCCACGTGGGTGCAGCGGCGCTTCGGCGCGGCCCTCGACCCCGACACCGAGGTCGTTCCGACGCTGGGCTCCAAGGAGGCGGTGTTCTCGCTCGCGCAGGTCGTGGGCGGGCCGGGGGCGCTGGTCGGCGTTCCCACCCCGGGCTACCCCGTCCCGGCCCGCGGCGCGCTCTTCGCGGGCGCCCGCGTGGCGGACGTGCCGCTGCGGCCGTCGGCCGGCTGGCTGCCCGACCTCGACGCGCTTCCCGATGGGCTCGACCTGCTGTGGCTGAACTACCCCAACAACCCCACCGGCGCCCGCGCCCCGCTTCGGTTCCTCGAGCGCGCGGCCGCCGAGGCGGTGGCGCGTGGGTTCGTGCTGGCCTGTGACGAGGCCTACTCGGAGCTGTGGCTCGACGGCGACGCCCCGCACTCGGCGCTCGAGCTGGCCGATCGCGGCAACGTCGTCGTGTTCAACACGCTCTCCAAGCGCTCGTCGATGCCCGGCTTCCGGGCCGGGTTCGCCGCGGGCGACGCGGAGCTGATCGCGGCCCTCAAGCGCTTCCGCCCCAACGCCGGGGTGGCGCCGCAGGCGTTCGTGCAGCGCGCGGCGGTCGCCGCCTGGGGCGACGAGCGCCACGTCGGGGACATGCGCGAGCGCTACCGGGCCAAGCGCGACGCGCTGCTGCCCGCGCTGCGCGACGCCGGCCTCGAGCCGGCCGGTGGGGACGCCACCTTCTTCCTCTGGCTGCGCGGCGGCGGGCCCGGACCGCTCGACGACGAGGCGGTCGCGGCCGAGCTGCTCGCCGAGCGCGGCATCGTCGTCGACGCCCGGGTCGTACCTCGGCGGCGGCGGCGCGGGCCACCTGCGGGTCGCGCTGGTGCCGCCGGTCGAGCGCTGTGCCGAGGCGGCCGAGCGGATCAGTCGTTGGCGTGCAGGGCGGCATTGAGCCCGCCCCAGCTCCCGCTGCGCTGGACCGCCTCGACCGCGCCCGACTGGCTGTTGCGCCGGAACAGCAGCCCGGCGGCACCCGAGAGCTCGCGTGCCTTGACCACCTCGCCGTCGGGCAGGCGGACGCGCACGCCGGCCGTGAGGTAGAGCCCGGCCTCGACGACGCACTCGTCGCCGAGCGAGATGCCGAGGCCGGCGTTGGCCCCGAGCAGGCAGCGCTCGCCCAGCGAGACGACCTCCCGGCCGCCCCCCGAGAGCGTGCCCATGATCGAGGCGCCGCCCCCGATGTCCGAGCCGTCGCCGACCACGACCCCGGCGCTGATGCGGCCCTCGACCATCGAGGCGCCGAGCGTGCCGGCGTTGTAGTTGACGAAGCCCTCGTGCATGACCGTCGTGCCCGCGGCCAGGTGGGCGCCGAGGCGCACCCGGTCGGCGTCGGCGATCCGGACGCCGGTCGGCACGACGTAGTCGGTCATGCGCGGGAACTTGTCGACGCCGTGGACGGAGAGATGGCCGCCGCCCGCGCGCACCCGGAGCCGAACCTCGGCGAGCCGCTCGAGGTCGACCGCCCCGAGGCTTGTCCACGCGACGTTCGCGAGCACGCCGAAGATGCCGTCGAGGGAGATGTCGTGTGGCCGGACCAGCCGGTGCGAGAGCAGATGCAGGCGCAGGTAGGCGTCGGCGACGCCGGCCGGGGGCGCGGCGAGGTCGTCGAGCACCGTCGTGACCGGCTCGACGCGCACGCCGCGCAGGTCGTCGGCACGCGGCTCGAGCCCCCCGATCGCGGGCGGCTCCTTCCCCGCGACCGGCTGGGGGTACCACGCGTCCAGCACGCGGCCGGTGGCCGTGTCGACGGTGGCGAGTCCATGGGCGCTGGCGGCGCGCATCGCCGTCATCCTGTCAGCAGCTCGCCCGCGAAGACGGGGACGGCCCACCCGGTGAGGTCGACGTGCAGGTCCTCGCCGACGTCGACGACGAGCTCGCCGCCGTCGAGCAGCACCGTCACCGGGGTGTTGCCACCGCGCAGGACGTGGGCGACGGCCGCGCCGATGGCACCGGTCCCGGAGCTCAGCGTCTCCCCCGCCCCGCGTTCGAAGATGCGCGCCCGGATGGCGTCGGGCGCCGTCTCGACCCAGAACGAGACGTTGGTCCGGGCGGGGAAGCGCGGGTCACGCTCGATCGGCGGCCCGACGGTCGCCAGGTCGAGCGCGTCGAGGTCGTCCAGCGACGTCACGCGGATGGCGAACTGCGGGTTGCCGATCAGCACCTCCTGGCCGCGGAAGCCCGCGACATCCGCCTCCTCGCCGATCCGCGCGCGCCCCATGTCGACGCGGCAGGTCCGCTCGTCGAGGATCGTTGGCCGGATCTCCCCCGCGGTGGTCTGGATCGAGAACTGGCGAGCGTCGGTCCAGCCCCGGTGGTGCAGGTAGAGGATCGCCTGGCGCGCGCCGTTGCCCGACAGCTCGGCCTCCGATCCGTCGGGGTTGAAGATCCGCAGCCGGGCGACGAAGCCCGGCGCGTCCGGAGGCTCCAGCAGGAGGACGCCGTCGGCACCGACGCCCGTGTGGCGGTCGCACAGCGCCCGGACCTGCTCGGCTCCGACCGGGTCGGTGACGATCAGGTAGTCGTTGCCCAGCGCATGCCATTTCTCGAACCTCACGGCGCCGGCGAGTCTATGGCCGCCGCGACCGTCTCCGCGGGGCGGCCGGTGACGTCGACGATCTCCGTGCCCGCGAGCTTGCGCAGCCAGGTGAGCTGGCGCTTGGCGTACCGTCGCGTGCGCTGCTTCATCGCGTCGACGTGGGGTTCGGCGCCGCCGGGGTCGTCCGCAGCCGCCAGCAGCTCGGCGAAGCCGAGCGCCTGCCGGGCGGTGGCTGCCGCGCCCGCCGCGGCGGCGCGCCGGACCTCGTCGATCGCTCCCGCGGCGACCATCGCCTCGACGCGCTCGTCGATCGCACGGTGGAGCGCCTCGCGCTCGGCCACCAGCGCGATCAGCCGCGTCGGCACGCGGGTGTCGGCCGTCCACAGCCCGTCGGGCGGCGGCGGGTACTCGATGCCGCGGTCGAGCAGCGCCAGTGAGCGTGCGAGCCGCCGCGGGTCCCCCGGGTCGAGCCGCGCCGCGAGGTGCGGCGCCCGATGCTCGAGCTCTGCGTGCAGCGCCGGGGCGCCGCGCGCCTCGAGGCGGGCGCGCTCCGCCGCCGCGACCGGCGGCCGGAGGTCGAGCTCGGCCAGCGCCGCCCGCAGGTAGAGCCCGGTTCCGCCCACGACGATCGGGGTGGAGCCCTCGGCGAGCAACGCGTCGATCTCGTCGTGGGCGAGCCGCGCGTACTCGCCCGCGCTGAAGGTGCGGTCGACCGGCAGGATCGAGACGAGGCGGTGCTCGAGGCGCGCCTGCTCGGCCGCAGTGGCGACCCCGGTGAGCGTCTCGAGCCCCCGGTAGACCTGAAGCGCGTCCGCCGAGACGGCGACAGGCCGTTCCCCGCGAGCCCGCAGGCGGTCGGCCAGCGCCACCGCCACGGCGGTCTTGCCGACGCCGGTCGGACCGAAGATCGCGATCACCGCCACCCTGCCATTCTCCCGGCCATGGAGCTCAGCGGCCGGACGGTCCTGCTCACCGGCGCCAGCGGCGGACTCGGCCATGCGATCGCGCGGGCCGTGCACGCCCGCGGCGGCCGCCTGGTCCTCACGGGCCGTCGGGCCGAGGCGCTCGAGCGCCTCGCCGCCGAGACCGATGCCCGCGCGCTGGCCGTCGACCTCGGCGAGCCGGGTGCGGTGGGCAGGCTCGCCGCCGACGCCGGCCCCGTCGACGTGCTCGTGGCCAACGCCGGCCTCGGCGCCTCCGGGAGCCTCGAGGCGTTCTCCGCCGAGGACATCGCTCGTGCCGTCGAGGTCAACCTCGTCGCCCCGATGCGGCTCGTGCGCGAGATCGTGCCGGCGATGGCCGAGCGGCGGGCCGGCCACGTCGTGCTCGTCTCCTCGCTGTCGGGGATGACCGGGCAGCCCGGCAGCTCGGTCTACAGCGCCACGAAGTTCGGGCTGCGCGGCTTCGCGCAGTCGCTGCGCCCCGAGCTGCGGCGCCACGGCATCGGCGTCTCGACCGTGCTGCCCGGGTTCATCCGCGACGCCGGCATGTTCCACGACGCCGGGGCGCGCGCCCCCTGGTACCTGGGCACCAGCAGCCCCGGCGAGGTCGCTGCGGCGGTGGTCCGCGCGATCGAGCGAGATCGCGGCGAGATCGTCGTCGCGCCGTTGCTGACCCGCGCGATGACGCGCTTCGCCGCGGCCGCCCCGCTGACCGCGGCCGCGCTCGCGCGGCGCGTCGGCGGCGAGCAGGTCACCGCGCGGATCATCGGTGACCTCGCGGCCGGCCAGCGCCGCTGAGCCCGCCTGGGCGCCCCTCAGGCGGGGGTGCGGCGCGGCCGTCCGTCGGGCGCTCGCTCGGGCCCGTCGGTACCGTCGCGCGGACCGTCACCGCCCGCGGCGTCGTGCTCGCCCATCGGCCTCGCGCCGTCGCCGTCCGCGCCTGCGGCGTGCTCGTCGCGGTGCGCGCCGGGCGCGTGGAGCCGGCCTGACTCCCGCGCGACGATCGCGAGCACCTCGCTGGCGAGGTGCGAGCCGTCCTGCGGGTTGCTCGGCACGGCCGCGATCCGGAGCACGAGCTCATCGCCGTCGAGCTCCTCGAGCGCGATCATCGGCCGCCCGCGCAGCGGCGTCTGGACGTGCTCGCGCAGGAGGTCCTCCATCCGTCCCGGGCTGACGTCGGCCGGCAGGCGCGCGCGCAGGTCGACGCGCTCGGGCTCGCGGAGCGGCGTGACCGCGACGTTGAGCACGGAGCTGTTGGGCACCAGGGTGGTGTCGTCGCCGTCGTCGAAGGTCGTGTAGAGCAGTCCCAGCGAGCTGACCACCCCGTCGACCGAGATCCCGGCGCCGAGCAGCTTGACGCGGTCGCCGACCCGGAACGGCCGGGCGCTCAGCAGCACGAGGCCGGCGAACAGGTTGCCGAGCGTCTGCTGGGCCGCGAGCCCGGCGACGATCGCCGTCGCCGCGCCGCCGAGGGCGACCGTCCGCGGCTGGAGGCCGGCCATGCGCAGGGCCGCGAGGAACACCACGAGGATCCCGACCAGGCGGATGAGGAAGCCCGCCGTCCCCGCGGTCGAGGGATCGAGCCTGCGGAACAGCATCGGGCCCAGCAGCCGCCCGAGGTCGCGCGCCAGCGCCCATCCGAGCATCAGCAGCGCGATCACCGTGCCGACGCGGACCGGCACGTCGAGCCCGACGAGCTCGCGGCGGTAGGCGTAGACGACCAGGATGCCGGCCAGCAGCGGCGCGAACAGCATCAGCTCGATGCGCGCACGGCGCACCGCCCGGTTGCTCGCGATCTGCCGGGCGAGCCCTGCATCGCGCCAGGTGTGGCTGCGGGTCTCGAACATGCGCTTCACGTCGCCGTCCAGCTTGCGGGAGCGGGCCACCCTCCATGTGTGACCACGAGCACGCTTGATGAAACTCTTACGCGCGCCTTCTCGATGACGTGACCGGCCCCGATCGGGTCAGCGGCGCCGAGCCGATCGGGCGCTCACGGCGCGACGGTCGATCTCCCGGCGCGGCTCATGGAGCCCATACGCAGGTTTGTGGACGAATGATCGATAGACGCTCGAAACGTCGACCACGATGCTTGGCGCGCGGTCCCGAGAGTCACGCGGCATTCCCGCGCTGGATCTCCTGCACGCGTCCGTTCTCAGCTACTGACAGAGGTCGAATGTGCTTCGCAGGATGCTTCTAGCCGCGACAGCCGCCGTCGACGGCCCTCCGCGGCACGGCGGCTCGCCGAAGGGAACCACCACGGTCCAGAGATCGTCCGCTGCCCGCGGCAAGACCGCGCTGCTCGCGTCGGCACTGGTGCTGTGCGGCCTCGCCATGCCCGGCCAGGCGACAGCCGACGGCGCTCCGTACAGCCTGTACGTCGGCAACAACTTCAGTTCATACGTCTCGCAGTACAGCATCAGCGCTGACCGGACGCTGACAGCGATGACGCCGCCTTCCGCCGCGGCCGGCGCCAACATCCAGGGAATCGCCGCTTCGCCGAACGGAGACAGCGTCTACGCGGCCAACGCCGGGAGCCACACCATCTCGCAGTACGACGTCTCCTCGGCGGGACTTCTCTCTGCAAAGACTCCGGCATTCGTCACGGCCACAGGGGCTGACCGCGGCATCGTCGTCTCCCCCGACGGCACGAGCCTGTACGTGATGAACGCCGACAACGGCACGATCGCCAGCATCGCCCAGTACCGGGTCGGCGCCGGCGGAGCGCTGACGCCCATGCTCGTTCCCACCGTCGATGGATGCTCGCGTCCGCAACGCGCCGCGATCTCGCCCGACGGCAAGAACCTGTACGCGACCTGTGCCGGGACCGCAACCGTGGAGCGCTACACCGTCGGCACCGACGGCGCCCTGACGCCTGCCGCCGCCATCTCGGCCGGCGGGGAGCTGTTCGGCATCGCCCTCTCCTCCGATGGCAGCAGCCTCTACGTCTCCGATCAGAACTCGCACTACATCTGGCAGTACTCAGCGGCCGCCGACGGGGCCTTGTCCCACATGTCGGTCCAGCAGGTGGACACGGGAGGTTCGTCCCCGACCGACATCGCTCTGACCGCCGATGGCAAGCACCTCTACGTCACGAACCGAGGATCGGACACCGTGGCGCAGTTCACCGCCGGCGCCGACGGCGCGCTGACACCGGACGCCCCGGCGACGGTGGCCACCGGGCGCGGTCCGCAGACGCTGGCCGTCGTGCCGGATGGCAGTGCCGTCTTCGTTGGCAACGGTTCGGACGACACGGTTTCCTCGTACACCGCCAACGCCGACGGGACGCTGACCTCGTCAGGCGCGCCGATCGGCGCCGGCATCGATCCGTGGTCGATGGTGATCAGGGCGAACGACAACGACGGCGACAACGTGCCGGACGTCTCCGACAACTGCCCGAGCGTCGCGAACCCCGACCAGACCGACAGCGACCACGACGGCACCGGCGATGCCTGCGACGCGACGCCCAACGGCGACGCCGACAACGCCGGCGTCGACAACGGCACCGACAACTGTCCCAACGTCGCGAACCCCGACCAGACCGACAGCGACCACGACGGCACCGGCGATGCCTGCGACGCGACGCCCGACGGCGACGCCGACAACGGCGGCGTCGACGACAACGCCACGCCCGTGCCACCGGCTGCGGTGGGCCCGCCGCAGATCACCGGCCTGAGCTCCCGCCGCTGCGTTCGGCCCGCGACCCTCACGGCGCCCCACGAGGGAACCGACGGCCTCACGTTCGGGTTCTCGCTCTCCGAGGACGCGACGGTCCACTACGAGATCCTCCGCCGCGTCGACTCGTCGAGGCGAACGCGCTGTCCCAATCGAGGCGGGACCGCTCACGTGACGTTCTCGCCCTTCGGATCGAGCAGCCAGTCCGAGCCCGCGGGCGATCACCACACCGTGCTCGCGCGCACGGCGTCGGCCCGGCGGCTGCGCAGCACGATGGCGCTGCACCTTGGCCGGCAGCGCGTCTCGCTGGCCCGGGTGGCCGGGGGGCGGCACCTGGGATGGGGCTCCTATCTGCTGCGCGCTTCGGCGGTCAACGCCAACGGCCAGTCGCGGTACGCAACCCTCCAGTTCTGGGTGCTCGCGCCGCGCTGAGGTCAGAACAGGGCCTGCTGGATCGCTCGCGCCGGCGGCGTCCGCCCGCCGGGCCGACCCGTCGCCTGCACACCATCCCGGCGGTCCGCCGCGCGCGGCGACGGCCGCGCCGAGCCGGCCACCGCACGACGGCGGCCCGCGGTGCCCGCCCGTCGCCCGAGCAGGCCCGCCAGGCGCGCGCGCTCCTCGCGCGGCGCGTAGGCACCGCGCTCGTAGAGGCGCTCGTAGCGACCCACGAGGTCCGGGCGGTAGGAGCGCAGCCAGTCCATGAAGACGTCGCGCACCTCGCCGCGCAGGTGCAGCGCGACGCCGCCGACGCTGACGGCCCCCATCTCCGCCGCGATCTCGAGGATCCGCTCCACCTCACGGGGGTCGTCGTTGATCCCGGGCATGAGCGGAGCCACGAGGACCGCGGTCGGGATCCCGGCGCGGTTGAGCTCGCCGACCGCCTCGAGCCGCGTGCGCGGGTGCGGCGTGCGCGGCTCGGACGCCCGCCACGCCCGCTCCTCCAGGGTCGGGACCGAGAACGCCGCGCTGACCTCGACGCCGGCGCTGTCGAAGCTCCGCAGCAGCTCGAGGTCGCGCAGCAGCAGCGGCGACTTGGTGAGCACCGAGCAGGGGGTCCGGGCGTCGCGCAGCGCCTCCCAGATCGGCGGCATCAGCGCGTAGCGCGACTCGACCCATTGATAGGGGTCGGTGTTCGTCCCCATGGCGACGTGCTCGCGGCGCCACGACGGACGGCGCAGCTCCGCGGCGACCACCTCGGGCGCGTTGACCTTGACGACGATCTCGCGCTCGAAGTCGCGCCCCGCCCCCATGCCGAGGTAGCGATGGGTCGGGCGCGCGAAGCAGTACCTGCACGCGTGGCTGCACCCCCGGTACGGGTTGACCGTCCAGCGGAACGGCATCCGCGACCGCTCCGGCACGCGGTTGAGCGCCGAACGCGCACGCACCTCGTAGAACCGCGTGTCGAGCGCCTCAGGGGCGTCGAAGTGGCGCACGACCGCCGGCTCGCGGTAGCCGGGCAGCGCGGCCTGGCCGCCGCCGTCGATCCTGAGGTTCTCCCAGCGCACGAACACATGTTCGCGCACGCCCCGGACGGACCCGTCGCGGGGCGACCGGTCCGCCGTTCCCCTCAGCTCTCGGTCGTGCGCGGCGCGTAACGGTGGTGGAGCATGAGCGCGTTGCCGTCGGGGTCGGCGAAGAAGGCCATGTGGCAGACGCCGGTGTCGAACACCTCGCCCTCGAAGCCGACGCCGGCGGCCTCCAGTGCGCTGCGCGCCGCCGCGACGTCGTCGACGTGCAGCGCGAGCGGGTTGCGGCTCGCGTGGTGCTCCAGCCCCATCCGCTTTGCGTCGATGATGCTGAGCGTCAGGTTGCCGGTCTCGAACTCGGCGAAGCCGCGGTCGGGCATGTAGACCGACCGCGGGAGCCCGAGCGTCTCGCCGTAGAAGGCGACCGCGCGCTCCAGGTCGTGGGTCGGGATGCTGGCGAAGTCGACGCCGCCGATCGTCGGGCTGTCCGTCATGGCGCTCCTCGGGTGGATGCGGGGACGCCACGGACCCTACGCGACGCGGGCGGCCCCGGCCAGCAGTCGCTGCTCGCCGGAGAGCGTCTGGCTGGACGCCGCGACGATCTGGACGCCGACGAGCTCGCCGGGGCGGGCGAGCCCGTCGAAGTTGACGACCTTGTTGTGGCGCGTGCGGCCCCGCAGCCGCGACGGGTCGGTGCGCGACGGCCCCTCGACGAGCACCTCGAGCTCGCGGCCGACGAAGCGCTGCGCCCGCTCGCGTGCCCGCCGCTGGACGACCTCGACCAGTCGCTCCATCCGCGCGACCTTCTCCTCGTGCGGGACGACGTCGTCGAGCTCGGCCGCCTCCGTCCCGCGGCGGGGCGAGAAGACGAACGTGAACGCGCCGTCGAAGCCGACCGCCTCTGCGACCTCGAGCGTCGCGCGGAAGTCCTCCTCGGTCTCCCCCGGGAAGCCGACGATGATGTCGGTGGTCAGCGCGCAGTCGGGCACGTGCTCGCGGATCAGCGCCACGCGGTCGAGGAAGCGCCCGCGATCGTAGGTCCGGCGCATCGCCCGCAGCACCCGCGACGAGCCGCTCTGGAGCGGCAGGTGGATGTGCTCGCAGGCGCTTGCGAGCTCGGCGTGGCAGGCGACGACGTCCTCGTTGATGTCCTGCGGGTGCGGCGAGGTGTAGCGGACGCGGTCGATCCCGTCGATGGCGTCGACCGCGCGCAGCAGCTCGGCGAACGAGCGGCGGGGCCGCAGGCCGCGCCCGTAGGAGTTGACGTTCTGGCCCAGCAGCGTGACCTCGCGGACGCCGTCGGCGGCGAGCCCGCGGACCTCGTCGACGAGCTCCTCGAGTGGCCGCGACACCTCGCGCCCGCGTGTCGAGGGCACGATGCAGTAGCTGCAGGCCATGTTGCAGCCGGCCGAGATCTGCACCCATGCCTGGACGTCGCGGCCGCGCTTGGCCGGCAGGTGCCCGGTGAAGCCCTCGAACTCGAAGAAGCCCTGGGCGGTCAGCGAGTCGCTGGTGAGGAACTGCGCCAGCCTGTGGACCTGGCCCGGGCCGAACGCGACGTCGACGAACGGGAAGCGGGCGAAGAGCTCCTCCTTGACCGACTGCGCCCAGCATCCCCCGACGCCGACGACGATCTCGCCCGGCCCCCCGCGCTGCTTGAGCGCCCGCGCCTCGTGCAGGTGGGCGATGAACCGCTCGTCGGCCTTCTCCCGGATCGAGCACGTGTTGAACAGGATCAGGTCGGCGTCCGCGCGCGCCGGCGCCTCCGCGTAGCCGAGCGACTCGAGCATGCCCTTGAGCCGCTCGGAGTCGTGCTCGTTCATCTGGCACCCGAAGGTGGTGACGTGGTAGCGCTTGCTCACTTGGCGTAGTCGACGGCCCGCGACTCGCGGATGACGGTGACCTTGATCTGCCCAGGGTATTCGAGCTCCTGCTCGATCTCGCGGGCGATCTGCCGTGAGAGCAGGATCATCGTGTCGTCGTCGACGGCGTCCGGCGTGACCATGATCCGGATCTCGCGCCCCGCCTGCATCGCATAGACCTTGTCGACGCCCTCGTGACGCTCTGCGAGCTGCTCGAGCTCGCGCAGGCGCTTGACGTAGGACTCGAGCGACTCGCCGCGGGCGCCCGGCCGGGCACCGGAGAGCGCGTCGGCGGTCTGCACGATCACCGCCTCGATCGTCTGCGGCTCGACCTCGTTGTGGTGGGCCTCCATGCCGTGGGCGACGGCCTCGCTCTCGCCGTGGCGGCGGGCAAGGTCGCCGCCCACGAGCGCGTGCGGGCCCTCGACCTCGTGGGAGACCGCCTTGCCGATGTCGTGCAGCAGGGCGGCGCGCCGCGCGGCCCGCGGGCTCGCGCCGAGCTCGTGCGCCATCGTGGCCGCAAGGTGGGCGCACTCGACCGAGTGGGCCAGCACGTTCTGGCCGTAGCTCGTGCGGAAGCGCAGGCGCCCGAGCAGCCGGATCAGCTCGGGGTCGAGGCCCTCGACGTTGGCCTCGAACGCGGCCTCCTCGCCGGCCTTGACGATGTGCTCTTCGAGCTCGGACCGCGCCTGGTAGAAGGTCTCCTCGATGCGGGCCGGGTGGATGCGCCCGTCCTGCAGCAGCTTCTCCAGTGTCATGCGCGCCACCTCCCGGCGAACCCCGTCGAACGCCGACAGCACCACGGCATTCGGGGTGTCGTCGATGATGAAGTCGACGCCGGTCAGGTTCTCCAGGGCACGGATGTTGCGCCCCTCGCGCCCGATGATCCGGCCCTTCATGTCGTCGGAGGGCAGTTGCACGACGGACACCGTCGTCTCTGCGGCGTGCCCGGCTGCGAGCCGCTGCATGGCCACCGCGAGGATCGAGCGAACGCGCCGCTCGGCGTCGCGCTTGCTCTCCTGCTCGATCTGACGCAGCGTGCGGGCGACCTCGTGGCGAGCCTGCTCGGAGACCTGGCGCAGCAGTTGCTGCTTGGCCTGTGCGGTGCTCAGCCCCGACACCCGCTCCAGCCCGCGGGCGAGCTCCTCCTGGAGGCCGGCGAGCCGCCCACGCTCGGCCTCGATCTCGGCATCGCGGCGGTCGAGGTCGGCCTGGCGGCGGTCGAGGTCGGCCGCGCGGCCGTCGAGCGTGGCGCCGAGCGCCTCGGCGTTGGTCCGCACGCGGTCCGCCGCGCCGGCGTCCCCGGACGCTGCCCCAGCCGGCGACGAGGATCCGAAGAGCACTGCGGCGACGATGATGCCCGCTGTGAGCAGGGCCGCCGCGATCACGAGTTCCATTGCCGTCTCTCCTCCCTCGGCCGGTCGCACCGGATCCGAGGTCCTGGGTTGATGTCGGCGCGGAACCCGGCCTGCGTCGGGCAGGTATCGGGAGTGACGTCAGGCGGCGCGGGCGCGCCGCCGCTTCAGGGTGCGACTGGGGTGTGCCCGGGGGTTCCTGGGGTCGGGATCGTCGTCGTCGGAGCTGAAGCCGTCGGGAATCGGGAAGTTCGTGTCGAGTGTTTCGGTTGGCCTCGCGGGCCAGGTTCAACGCTGGACGGGATCGTAGTACCGCGCCGGCCTCGCGGGATGCCCGGCGGCGGCGACCCGCCCGCATGCGGGCCTCAGGCGGCGCGGCGCTCCAGCGCGCGCACGGCGTCGTAGGCCAGCTCGAGCTCGTAGCCCTGGCGGACCAGGAGCGCAAGCGCGCGCTCGCGCTCGCGCTCGCCCGCGGGAGGCTGCGGCCAGCGGCGGCGCAGCAGCGCGAGCGCCGCGTCGAGCTCCTCCTCTGCGCCGGCGCCGCGCGCGGATTGCGCGGCCAGCTCGGCCGGGACGCCGGCCTCGAGCAGGCGGCGCTCGATGCGCTCCGCGCCCCAGCCGTCCAGCCTGCGGCGGTCCTCGGCGAACCGCTCGGCGTAGCGGGCGTCGTCGAGGTAGCCCTGGGCGGCCAGCTCGTCGACGACCGCGTCGACGGTCGCCGGCTCGACCCGCCGGCTCTCGAGGTGCCGCCGCATCTCGGCCACCGTGCGGTCGCGGCGGCCGAGGTGGCGGTAGGCCATCTCGAGCGCGTCCTGAAGGCGAGACCCGGGGTCGAGCCCCCGCTCGTCGGAGGTCACGCCGCCGCCCTCAGGCCGCGAGCTCCTCCTCGGGCATCGGCGGCGTCACGTCCTCCTCGCGCTCGATCGGCGCCACCAGATCGCGGCCGAGGCCCAGCGCGGCGTAGATCTTGTCCTCGATCTCCTTGGCGACCTCGGGGTGCTCGTCGAGGAAGGCCTTGGCGTTGTTGCGACCCTGTCCGAGCCGCTCGTCGCCGTAGGAGAAGAACGAGCCCGACTTGGTGACGACGTCGTGCTCGATGCCGAGGTCGATCAGGCAGCCGGCTGTGGAGATGCCGGTCCCGAACTCGATGTCGAACTCGGCCTGGCGGAACGGCGCCGCGACCTTGTTCTTGACGACCTTCACGCGGACCCGGTTGCCGACGGCCTCGGTGCCCTCCTTGAGGGTCTCGATGCGGCGGATGTCGAGCCGCTGCGACGAGTAGAACTTCAGCGCGCGGCCGCCGGGCTGCGTCTCGGGCGAGCCGAACATGACGCCGACCTTCTCGCGGATCTGGTTGGTGAACAGGCAGACCGTGCCCGTGCGGTTGAGGTTGCCGGCGAGCTTGCGCATCGCCTGGCTCATCATCCGCGCCTGCAGGCCGACGGTGGTGTCGCCCATCTGGCCCTCGAGCTCGGCGCGCGGCGTCAGCGCGGCCACGGAGTCGATGGCGATCAGGTCGACGGCGCCGGAGCGCACGAGCATGTCGGCGACCTCCAGCGCCTGCTCGCCGTAGTCGGGCTGGGAGACCAGCAGCTCGTCGATGTTCACGCCGATCCGCTGGCGTACAGCGGGTCCATCGCGTGCTCGGCGTCGATGAACGCGCACACCCCTCCGAGCTTCTGGGCCTCGGCGATGATGTGGTACATCAGCGTCGTCTTGCCGGAGGACTCCGGCCCGAAGACCTCGACGATGCGCCCCCGCGGGACGCCGCCGATGCCCAGCGCGAGGTCGAGCGACAGCGCCCCCGTGGGGATCGCGTTGACCTTGACCTGGGCGCCTTCGTCGCCCATCCGCATGACGGTGCCCTTGCCGAACTGGCGCTCGATCTGGCTCAGCGCGCCCTGGAGGGCGGCGTCGCGGGCCTTGGCGGCCTTCTCGTCGTTGGTCACGGGCATGAACGGGCTCCTGATCTGTGGCGGTTCGGCTCGGAACCGTACGGGCGCTGCCGGACGGAAGCCGGGACCGTACGAGTGCGACCGTGCAGGGGCGCGCGCCGTCGGTGACGATCGTGCACAGAGGGCCGGACGGAACGCTCCGAGCGCCCTCAGCGGGGTGCGGAGGCCAGCGCCTCGTAGACCGCCCCGCCGGGACGCGGCAGCGACCGGAACAGCGTCAGCGGGCCGACGGCGAGGCGCAGGCGGGGTGCCGGGGGCGGCGCCGTCCGGCGCGGTGGCCCGCCCCTGCGTACGCGCGCCACGGTGACGTGGGGCCGGAACGTCCGCCGATCGGGGTCGCGCCAGCGCGCCAGCGCAGCCGCGACCGAGGCCTGCAGGGCGAGCAGCTCGCCCGGGGCGTCCAGGTCGGCCGCGAGCACGCCCGGGCGCCGCGGCGGCAACCACGCCTCCCCGGTCACGCACAGCGGCGGCAGCGGGCGGGCCTCGGCGATCATCGCAGCGCCGATCGCCTCGACGGCGCTCTCGTCCTGCGACCCGAGGAAGGCGAGGGTGAGGTGCAGCGCGTCGGCGCCCAGCGGTCGCAGCGCGGGATCGCCGTCCCCCGCGCGTGCCCCCCACGCCGCCAGCGCGCGCCGCGCGTCGCCGGGGAGCTCGAGGGCGGCGAACAGGCGGATGCTCACGCGCCGGGCGGGCCCGCGTCGCCGCGCAGGAGCCGCCGGACGAGGTGCAGCGCGACGGTCGTGGAGCGGTCGCGCACGTCGGCCCGTCCGCCCGGCAGCGTCGCGCGGCGCGTCAGCCGCGCCCATCCGGCCCGCAGACCGAGAAGCACACGAGCCCGACCGGCTTCTGGGCGGTGCCGCCCCCGGGCCCGGCGATGCCGGTGACCCCGACGCCGACGTCGGCTCCGAGCCGTGCGCGCGCGCCGTCGGCCAGCGCCTCGGCCACCTCGGTCGACACGGCTCCGTGGCGCTCGATCAGCTTCGGATCGACGCCCGCGAGCGCGGTCTTCGCCGCGTCGGCGTAGACCACGACGCCACCGGCGACGTGTGACGACGCACCGGGGCGCTCGGTCAGCCGCGCGGCGAGCAGCCCGCCCGTGCACGACTCGGCGGTGGCGATCGTCCACCCGCGCCCGTCGAGCAGCCGCGCGACCTGCTCGTCGACGGTGCTGCCGTCGTCGGAGAACAGCGTGTCGGGGTGGCGCTCGCGCACCGTGTCGGCAAAGCGCTCGTAGACCCGCGCGGCGGCCGGCTCGAAGCGCGTGACGACCTCCACCTCCCCGCGGCGCAGGCAGGTGGTGATCTCGAGGCCCGTCGAGGCCGTGTGCGTCGTCGGCGATCCGCAGCGTCTCGGCGATCTCCGACTCGGGGATGCCGAACAGGCGCAGCATCTCCTGCCGGTAGCTCACCCGGCCCGCGGTCGCGGCGAGGAACGGCTCCGTCGCGGTGGCGGTCAACCACATCGGCTGCAGCTCGCGCGGCGGCCCGGGCAGCACCACCACCGCCGGACCTCCGGCCCCGTCCCGCGGCGGCGGTACGACGAGGCCGGGGGCCGTGCCGACCGGCTCGAGCACGGTGGCGCCGGCCGGCACGAGCGCCTGCTTGCGGTTCGACGCCCGCAGCGCCTCGGGATCGAGGTCAGGCCAGCGCTCCAGCAGCGGCTCGAGGATCGCCCAGATGCGCCGTTCCAGCGCCGGGTCGAGCTCGAGCGGCCGCCCCTGGAACTCGCCGACCACCTGCGCGGTGAGGTCGTCGGCCGTCGGTCCCAGCCCGCCCGCTGGTGACCACGAGGTCCATTCCCTCGTCGCGAAAGAAGCCGCAGGGCCGCCTCGATGTCGCCGGGGCGGTCGCCCACCACCGCGATGTGGGCGATCTCGACGCCGAGGTCGCGCAAGCGCTCGGCGAGCCAGGGACCGTTGCGGTCCGCGACGCGGCCGGTCAGCACCTCGGTGCCGGTGACGACGATGCCCGCGCGGGCGCTCACGAGCAGATCGGCCGAGACCGAGGCGGGGATGCTGCGGCGGCCCTTGGGCGTGACCCGGTAGGCGATCGGCTTCGAGCTCGCCGGGACGCTCAGGGTGCGGCCGTTGACGCGCATGCGCAGGCTGCTGTTGCCGAGCAGCACGCGGAAGCGACCTGCTGCGGTAGGTGTGCGCCGGGGTCTGCGGCGTGAGCGTCTGCTCGCGGATCAGCACCTTGCCGCCGGCGGACTTCAGGCAGACGTAGACCGAGCCGGTCGGGACGAGCTGGAGGCGCACGGTGCTCGGCGCGGCCTTCTCCTTCTTCGCCTTCCTGCTGGTGGTCGTCGTCGCGGCGCCGCCGGCCGACGAGCGCGGCGTGGTGCGCACCGTGCCGGTCGTGGCGGTGCTGCCGCCGTCGCCTCCGCCGCGGCCGAGGACGATCAGCAGCGCGACCAGCGCGACGACGAGGATCGCGACGAGCACGTCGCGTCCCACGCCCGGACCGCGGCGCCGCTTCGTCGGCTCCTGGCGGCCCGGCGGGGCGATCGGCAGCAGCTCGTGATCGGCGAGCCGCTCGTGGCGCAGCTTGTACTCCTCGAGCAGCGAGCCGGGCGTCGAGCCCCAGCGCCTCGGCGTACGTGCGCAGGAAGCTCTTGACGAAGGTGGGGCCCGGCAGCAGGTCCCACTCCTCGTTCTCCAGCGCCCGCAGGTACTTGGCGCGGATCTTGGTCTGCGCCTCGATCTCCGAGATGTCGATGCGCTGGCGCATCCGCGCCTCGCGCAGGGTCGCCCCGATCTCCGGCATGCGAGCCGGAGGCTACTCGGCGTCCAGCCCCCCGGTCCCCGGTGCAACGGCGGTCTCAGGTGCCTCGACGTCGTCACCGCGCTCGGCGAGGTTGGCGAGCACGCGCGGCAGGTCGGACTCGGAGACGAGCACCTAGCGGGGCTTGGAGCCCTCGTAGCCCGAGATCACGCCGCGCCGCTCGAGCATGTCGATCAGGCGCCCGGCGCGCGTGTAGCCCAGCCGCAGGCGGCGCTGGAGCATCGAGGTCGAGGCGGTGCCCATCTCGACGACGAGCCGGATCGCGTCGCCGAGCAGCGGATCCTCGTCGGGGTCGAAGTCGGCGTCGCCGCCCGTCCCGTCGGCCTCGGCGGGCTCGACCTCCTCGAGCAGGTCCTCGCGCAGCTCGGGCTCGCCCTGGCGGGCCCAGAAGCCCGTCAGCTTCGCGATCTGGGCCTCGTCGATGTAGGCGCCCTGGATGCGCTGGAGCTTGGACGAGCCGACCGGCGAGAACAGCATGTCGCCCTGCCCGAGCAGCGACTCGGCGCCGTTGTGGTCGAGGATCACCCGCGAGTCGGTCTGCGAGCTCACCGCGAAGGCGATCCGCGACGGCACGTTCGCCTTGATCATGCCGGTGATGACGTCGACGCGCGGCGACTGCGTGGCGAGCACGAGGTGGATGCCGACGGCGCGCGCCTTCTGGGCGAGGCGGATGATCGCGTCCTCGACGTCGGCCGGCGCGACCATCATCAGGTCGGCGAGCTCGTCGATCACGCAGAGGATGTACGGCAGCGGCTCCTCGCTCGTGCGCGACGCGGTGGCGGTTGAGCTCCGGGCAGCGACCGCGTCCGCGCCATCGACATGATCCCGTAGCGCCACTCCATCTCGCGGACGAGGTTCTGCAGCGCGTTGGCGGCGCTGCGCGGCGAGGTGATCACCGGCGTCAGCAGGTGCGGGACGTGCTCGTAGTGGTTGAGCTCGACCTGCTTGGGGTCGACGAGGACGAGCCGCACCTCGTCGGGCCGCGCCTGGAGCAGCACCGAGCGACAGCATCGCGTTGATGCAGCCCGACTTGCCGGCGCCGGTCGTGCCCGCGACGAGGATGTGGGGCATCTTCGCCAGGTCGGCGCCGATCGCCTTGCCCGAGACGTCCTTGCCGAGCCAGACGGTCAGCGGCGACCAGTCCTTGGGGCGCGCCTGGAAGACGTCGCCGAGCGTGACGATCTTGCGCTTGGCGTTGGGCACCTCGACACCGACCGCCTGCTTGCCCGGGATCGGGGCCAGGATCCGGATGTCGGTCGCGGCCAGCGCGTAGGCGAGGTCGTCCTTGAGCTGGGCGACCTTGCTCATCTTGATCCCGGGCGCCAGGCGCAGCTCGTAGCGGGTGATGTGGGGCCCGGCAACGGCGCCGATGACCTGCGCCTGCACCCCGAAGTGGCCGAGCGCCTCGACCAGCCGCGTCGCGGTCTTCTCCTGGCCGCGGGTGTCGGGCCGCAGCCCCTCCTCGGTCGAGAAGCGCAGCACCGCCCGCGGCTCGGGCACCTCCCACGCGATGTCGTGCGCGAGGCGGTGGTGCTCGGCGGGTCCATCCGGCTCCTCCCCCGGCGCGTCCGCAGGCTCGGAGCCGGCGGAGGGCTCCGGCTCCGGCTCGGGCTCGAGGTGCTCCTCGGGCGCGGTGGGCTCCGCGCCCGGCGGCTCGTCGTGGGCGTGCTCGGCGAAGAGGTCGGGGAAGCGCTGCACGCCGTCGAGGGTCGTGGTCGCCGTCCGCGGCCGCCGGCTCACCGTCGGCTCGCTGTCGTCGGGCTCGGGGCAGACGATCGAGCCCGCGTCGGGCTCGACGGTGGTCCGCGCGCGCGCGGCGAGCTCCTCCGAGCCGCGCCGCAGCACGCGCGTCGTGTCGGCCAGGCCGTTGCCGGTCGCGCGCAGCACCCCGGCCACCGACGCGCCGGTGAGCAGCAGCACCCCGGCGAGGAAGAGGAAGACGGCGACGAGGTGCGATCCCACGCCGCCGAAGAGCGTCGCGGTCGCGTAGTGCAGCGCGTCCCCGACGATGCCGCCGCGCTGCTCGAACAGCGCGCTGCGCCAGTGCTCGGCGGCCGGGCCGGGGCCGAGGCCGAGGGTGCCGGCGGCCAACGCCAGCGTCGAGGACGCCAGCAGGCACAGGGCGCCCGACCGGAACGGCCGGACCGCCGGCAGGACGGGGCGCATCACGAGGATCGCGCCCGCGGCGACGAGCGCGACGGGTGCGGCGTAGGCGATCTCCCCGGCGAGGTAGCGGGCGCCGCGCACGATCGCCTCGCCCGCGCGCCCGCCGTCCCAGCCGAGGTACAGCGGGAAGGCCAGGAAGACGCCGAGGCAGACCAGCGCCAGGCCCAGCAGGTCGAGATGGCGCTGCTCGAGGACGGGCAGCGAGTCGCGCCAGGCCGTCGGCCCGGAGCGGACGGGACGTGCGGGACGGCGCCCGTGGGGGCGCGAACGGGTGCGCTTCTTGGCGGCAGGCATGCGCCGACCTCCTTTCGACGCCCGCGGCCCCGACCCTGCCGCCGTGCACGCCGGCTTACCACATGTTGAGCCGGTGGGCCTACCATCGCGCGTGTATGTCCGCACCCGGTCGCAATCCCCGCGTGCTCGTCGTCGAGGACGACGAGGAGATCGCCGGCGTCCTCCAGCGCTCGCTGCGGATGGAGGGCTACGACGTCCGCATCTCCGTCGACGGCGAGGCGGCGCTCGAGGATGCGCGCGCGTTCGTGCCCGACCTCGTGCTGCTCGACCTCGGCCTGCCGCGGATGGACGGGATGGAGGTCGCGCGCCGCCTGCGCGACGACGACGACGTCCCGATCCTGATGCTGACCGCCCGCGACGCGGTCGAGTCGCGCGTCGAGGGCCTCGACACCGGCGCCGACGACTACCTCGTCAAGCCGTTCGAGCGCCAGGAGCTGCTCGCGCGGCTGCGTGCCCTGCTGCGCCGCCGCCCGCCGCGCGGCTCGGCGAGCCTCGTCTGCGCCGACCTCCAGCTCAACCCCGACACCCACGAGGTGCGCCGCGGTGACCGCGAGGTCGAGCTGACCCAGCGCGAGTTCGAGCTGCTGGAGTTCCTGATGCGCAACGAGCGCATCGTCGTCCCGCGCCAGCGCCTGCTCGAGGAGGTCTGGGGCTACGACCCGTTCGCGACGACGAACACGATCGAGGTGTTCGTCTCGAACCTGCGCCGCAAGCTCGAGGCCGGCGGCGAGCCGCGCCTGCTGCACACGATCCGCGGCGCGGGGTACGTGCTGCGTGCGTAGGGGCATCCCGATCCGATGGCGCCTGGCGGGCGGGTCGGCGCTGCTGACGCTGATCATCCTGCTGGGCTTCGCGATCGCCGTCGGCACGCTCACCACACGCAGGATCCGCACCGACTTCGACGTCCGCGTGTCGCAGGGCGCCGACGACCTGCGCGAGCGCGTCCAGCGCAGCGTCCGCTTCGACCTCGAGACCGGGTCGTGGAAGCTGGACTCCGGGGGCCTCGAGGCGTTCGCCGCGGCCGACCGCGCCGCGATCCGGATCGTGCAGGCCGACGGCAGCACGCTCGTGTTCGGCACGCCCGGCGCACCGCACTTCGGCTTCATGCCCCGTCGGCGAGGCCTCGGTCCTCAACGGCTACCGGGTGGAGACCCGCTATGTGCCGCTGCCCGGCGGCTACAGCGTGATCGCCCAGTACGGCCGCCCGCTGTCGGACGTCCAGTCGACGATCGACCGCGTCCGCTACCTGCTCCTGGTCGGCGTGCTCGGCGGCGCGCTGCTCGCGCTGCTCGCCGGCCTCGTGACGGCGCGCAACGCGATGCGCCCGATCGCGCAGCTCACGGCGACCGCCCGCGAGATCGCCCGCACGCGCGACCCCGACCGCCAGGTCGCGCGTGCCCAAGGCCGACGACGAGGTCGCCGAGCTGGCGACGCACGCTCAACGGCATGCTCGCTGCGCTGGCCGACTCGCGGGCCGAGACGGAGGCTGCGCTGGCCCGCCAGCGCCAGTTCGTCGCCGACGCCTCGCACGAGCTGCGCACGCCGCTGACCAGCGTGCTGGCCAACCTCGAGCTGCTCGCCGACGTCCTCGACGGCGAGCAGGGCGAGGCCGCGCGCAGCGCGCTGCGCTCGTCCCGGCGGATGCGCCGCCTGGTCGCCGACCTGCTGCTGCTGGCCCGCGCCGACGTGCGCACCAGGCCGGCGAGGTCTCGGCCCGCGGCCTCGCGGCACGTCCGACCGATCTCGCCGCGGTCGTGGTCGAGGCCGCCGCCGAGCTCGAGCCGGTCAGCCGGAGGCCCATGCCCTCGATGGTCGACGCCCCGGAGCCTGCGATGGTCCGCGGCTCGCGCGACGAGCTGCACCGGATGGCGCTCAACCTGATGGAGAACGCCCTGCGCCACACGCCGCCGGGCACGAACGTGCAGGCGGCCGTGCGAAGCGCCGGCGACCGCAGTCCGCCTGACGTGTCCGACGACGGGCCCGGGATCCCCGACGAGCTCCGCGAGCGCATCTTCGAGCGCTTCGTCCGCGGCGGGGGCGACCGCGGCGGCTCGTCGGGCTCGGGCTGGCGATCGTCCACGCGGTCGCAGGGCAGCACGGCGGCGAGGTGCGTCTCGAGACGCCGGCGGGAGGCGGCGCCCGCTTCGTCGTCGACCTCCCCCCTGCGGCGGTCCCCGAGGGCGCCGCGCCCGGGCCGTCCGTCGCCGTGTAGTGGGTCGCGCGTGAACGTTCCGCGGGAAGGAGTTCGTCCGGCGCGGCGTGGCGCCCACATGCCGCCGGCGTCGCCGGCGGCCCACGCCGCGAGGCCCTACACCTCGACGACGACCGGCAGGACCATCGGGCGGCGGCGCAGCCGCTCGTAGACGAGCTTGGCGAGATCGTCGTGGAGCATCTTCTGGATGAGGTCGATCTCGCGGACCTCCTCGTCGGCGGCCCGGTCCAGCGAGCGCTCGACCGTGTCGCGGATGTCGTCGAGCAGCCCCTTGGCGTCGTCGGGGTAGGGGACGCCGCGGAAGATCACCTCGGGGTCGGCGACGCTGGCGCCGTCCTGCTCGGACACGGTCGCGACGACCACGAAGATCCCGTCGGAGCTGAGCATCCGGCGGTCGCGCAGCGCGACGTCGGTCGGGTCCCCGATCTCGACGCCGTCGACGAAGATCATCCCCGCCTGCTCCTTGGAGGCCCATCGCGCGCCGCGGCTGTCGATCTCCAGCGGCAGGCCGTTCTCCCCGCCGAAGACGTGGTCGGCCGCGACGCCGATCGCCTCGGCGAGCTGGCCGTGCAGGCGGATGCGCTTGAAGTCGCCGTGGAACGGCATGACGTAGCGCGGGCGGACGAGGTTGAGCATCAGCTTGATCTCCTCGACGAACCCGTGTCCCGAGGCGTGGATCGGCGCGTCGCGGGTGGTGATGACGTCGCTGCCGATGTGGAAGAGGCGGTCGACGGTCTCGTTGACGGCGCGCTCGTTGCCCGGGATCGGCGTGGCGCTGAAGACCACCGTGTCCCCGCTGTGGAGGGCCACCTGGGGATGGTCGCCGTGCGCCATCCGCCGCAGCGCCGACATCGGCTCGCCCTGCGAACCCGTCGACATGATGACGAGCCGGTGGTCGGGGAAGTCGCCGATCTCGCGGGGCTGGACGAGCGTGCCCTCCGGGATGTCGATGTGGCCCAGGGAGCGGCCGATGTTGACGTTCTTGCGCATCGAGCGCCCGACCAGCGCGACGCGGCGGTTCAGCGCGACGGCCGCGTCGACGACCTGCTGGACGCGGTGGATGTTCGACGCGAAGCTCGTGACGACGATCCGCCCGTCGCAGCGCGAGAAGACCTCCTCGAGCCGCGGTCCCACCAGCGACTCGCTCGCCGACCAGCCCGGGCGGTCGGCGTTGGTCGAGTCGCCGCAGAGGAGCAGGATCCCCTCGCGGCCGAGCTCGGCGAGCCGCCCGATGTCCGCGGGGGTGCCGTCGACCGGCGTCTGGTCGAACTTGTAGTCGCCCGTGACGAGGACCACGCCGAGGTCGGTGTGGATCGCCACCGAGCAGGCGTCGGGGATCGAGTGCGTCACGTGGATGAGCTCGACGTCGAACGGGCCGAGGTCGATCCGCTCGCCCGCGTCGACGTCGGACAGCGACACCTCCTTGAGCCGGTGCTCGTCGAGCTTCGAGCGAGCCATCGCCATCGTCAGGGGGCCGCCGAAGACCGGGATCCGGGTGCTCAGCTCGCGCAGGACGAACGGGAGCGCGCCGAGGTGGTCCTCGTGGCCGTGGGTGACGACGATGCCCTCGATGTCGTCGACCCGGTCGCGGAGGTAGGCGAAGTCCGGCAGCACCAGGTCGATGCCCATCATCTCGGCCGTGGGGAAGCGCAGCCCCACGTCGACGATCAGGATGCGGCCGTCGAGCTCGACGACGGTCATGTTCTTGCCGATCTCCCCCAGCCCGCCGAGCGGGAGCACGCGCAGTCGCTGGGAGCTCACGCCGGCATCAGCACCCCGTGGCGCTCGAGCGCGGTTCGCAGCAGCGCCGTCCGCTCGTCGTCGGCCTCGACCAGCGGCAGGCGCACGCGGCCCGAGCACAGCCCCACGAGCTCGCAGGCCCGCTTGATCGGGATCGGGTTGTGCCAGCCGGTGGCGTGGTAGACGTCCTCGAGGCCGGCGTCGATCTCGGTGCGACGGCCGGGCTCGTCGACCATGCGCCGCATCTCGTCGCCGACGACGTGGCTGGCGACAAGGATGCCCCCGGCGCCTCCGAGGTCCAGCGTGCGGGCGAGCGTGTTGTCGTTGCCCGCGTAGAGAGCGAGGCCGTCGACGAGGGCGAGGCCGTCGTCGTTGGCCTGCTTGACCGCGTCGATGCGATCGATCTGGGCGAGCTCGGCGAGGAGGTCGTTGGGCATGTCGGTGCCGGTGCGCGACGGGATGTTGTAGAGCACGACCGGCCGGTCGGTGGCCTCGGCGACCGCCCGGAAGTGCGCGACGATCCCGCGGGGCTCGGGACGGTTGTAGTACGGCGTGACCGACAGGATCCCGTCGACGCCCAGCGCCGTCGCGCGCTCGGTCATCTCGACGGCGTGGCGGGTGTCGTTCGAGCCCGTGCCGGCCACGACCGTCGCGCCGTCGGGGGCCTCCGTGACCGCCAGCTCGATCGCCCGCAGGTGCTCCTCGTCGGAGAGCGTCGGCGCCTCTCCGGTCGTCCCGCAGACCACCACGCCGTCGGAGCCGTGCTCGCAGACGTGGCGCAGCACGCGCACGAACGCCGCCTCGTCGAGGCGGTCGTGCTCGTCGAACGGCGTGACGATCGCGGTGAGGAGGGTGCCGAGGACGGCCACGACGTGAGTATCGCAAGGGGGCGCGTCCATCGGCGTCGCGGACTAGGTTCAGGCGGTGGAGCGGCTGCGCGCGGAGGTCATGGCGGTCCGGTGGTCGGGCGACGACTTCGCCGTGCTGGCGGCGGTCACCGACGAGGGCGATGGGGTCATCCTGACCGGCCCCCTGGCGCACGTCCACGAGGGCGAGACGCTCGAGGTCGCGGGCGAATGGCGCGAGCATCCCCGCCACGGGCGGCAGTTCGCCGTCGAGCGCGTCCGCAGCGAGGGGCCCGCCTCCACGGGCGCGCTGCTCGGCTACCTGGCCACCGTCCGGCACGTCGGCCCGAGCGGCGCCGCGTGGCTGCTCGAGCGCCACGGAGAGGGCGTCCTGGAGGCGATCGACCGCGATCCCGGCGGCCGCCTCGGCGAGGTGCCCGGGATCGGGCGGCGGCGACTGCCGGAGGCCGTGCGTTCCTGGGAGCGGCGCGCGAGCGAGCGCGCGATCCGCCTGTTCCTCGACGACCACGGCGTGCCCGCCGGCCCGGCCGCGCGCCTGGTCCGGGCGTTCGGCCCGGGGGCGATCGAGCGCCTGCGCGCGGACCCGTACTCGGCCACCGAGGTCGACGGCATCGGCTTCGCCACGGCCGATGCGCTGGCGCGCGCGCTCGGTGTTCCCGCCGATGACCCTGCCCGCCTCGACGCCGGCATCGTGCATGCGCTTCGCGAGGCCGGGGACGACGGCCACTGCCACCTCCCCCGGGTCGAGCTCGCCGAGCGAGCCGGGCGGCTGCTCGGCTCGCCCGAGGGCGCGATCGCCGAGCGCGTCGGCGGGCTGGCCGCGGCCGGCCGCCTGGTGCTCGACGGCGGGCGCGCCGTCGACCCGGCCATCGACGCGATCGAGCGCCGGCTCGCCGCGCGCGTCGCCGCCCTGCTCGACGCGCCTGCGCATCTGGAGGTGCCCCGTGACCGGCCGCCCGGCGGGCTCTCTGACGACCAGTGGCTGGCGATCCGCCAGGCCAGCGAGCACCGCCTCTCGATCCTCACCGGCGGGCCGGGGACGGGCAAGACCTCGACCATGCGGGCGCTCGTCGAGGTGCTGGGCGCCCAGCGGCGCCGCGTGCGGCTGTGCGCCCCGACGGGCAAGGCCGCCCGCCGCCTGGCGGAGAGCACCGGCCAGGAGGCGAGCACGATCCACCGGCTGCTGGAGTGGTCGGGCGAGGAGGGCGGCTTCACCCGTGACGAGGACGATCCGATGCCGGGCGCCGACCTCCTCGTCGTCGACGAGGCCTCGATGCTCTCGCTGCGCCTCGCGGACGCGCTGCTGCGGGCGGTCGGCCCGCAGACCCACGTCCTGCTGGTGGGCGACGCCGACCAGCTCCCGCCGGTCGGTGCGGGCCGGGTCCTCGACGACCTGCTCGACAGCGGCGAGGTCCCGGCCGTCCGGCTCACCGAGATCTTCCGCCAGGCCCGCCGCTCGCTCATCGTCCGCGCCGCCCACGCGATCAACCACGGCCGGCAGCCGCCGACCCGGCCCGAGGCGCCCGACGACCTGCGCGACTTCTTCGTCGTGCGCCGCGAGGCCTCGGCGCAGCTGTTCTCCGAGGCGGTCACGCTCGCCGCCGAGCGCCTCCCCGCCCACTACGGGCTCGACCCGGTCGCCGACGTGCAGGTCCTCGCGCCGATGCACCGCGGACCGGCCGGCATCGACGCCCTCAACGCCGAGCTCCGCGGCCGCCTGAACCCCGACGGCGAGGCGGTCCCGGGCACGCCGCTGCGCGTCGGCGACCGGGTCGTGCAGACCGTCAACGACCACGAGCGCGAGCTGATGAACGGGGAGACCGGCGTCGTCGTCGACGTCGTACGGACAGGCGGGGACGGTGACGGCGCCCGGGCCACGCTGGCGGCCGACGACGGTCGGCGGGTCGTCCTGCCGGTCGAGGCGCTTGGCACGATCCGGCTCGCGTACGCGATGTCGGTCCACAAGGCCCAGGGCTCGAGCGCGCGGGCCGTGGTCGTGGTGCTCGACCGCGCCCACCACGTCATGCTCACCCGCGAGCTGCTCTACACGGCCGTGACGCGCAGCGAGGCGGTCTGCGTGCTGGTGGCGCACCCGGAGGCGCTCGCGACCGCGCTGCGCACCGTGCAGGGCCGCGCCCGGCATACACGCCTGGCGGAGCTCATCGCCGGCAGCTGAGCGGCCTCAGGCGTCCTGCGGGACCGGGAAGAGCCGCTCGAACCAGGCGGGCCGATCGCGTCGGAGCGCCTCGAGGGGAACACCGTGGACGTCCCGGCGCTCGACGACGAGGGTGCGCACGTGGGCCCCGGTCGCCGACCGTAGCCGGTGCGGCAGGTCGATCAGGACCGGTCCCGCGAGGTGGTCGGTGCAGACGAGGATCTCGTCGTGGCGGGCGGGGTCGTAGACGTCGAGGGCCGCGCAGGCCGGATCGGCGTCGCCGACGACGCCCTCGGCGGGGATCCCGCGCTCGCCGAGCTCGTCCGTGAGCCGCTCGAGCCGCTCGCGCGTCTCCTCCGTGCGCCTCCACGACGCCGGGGCCACGACCGTGGCGCGCAGCGGCGTCCCGCTCTCGGCCCGGTCGGCGAGGTGCCCGGGCAGCTCGGGGGCGTCGAGGGTTCCTGCCACGACCACGAGCAGATGGGTGCTGAACGCCACGCTCCGTGGCTACCCGCGCCGGCGGGCTCCGTCCTGCAGGATGTCCGTGAACCGACGTGGCACCGCCGCGTCCTCACCCGTCTCCCACAGCGTCACGACCACCAGCTCGCCGTCGCCGGGGCGGCAGACGTAGACCAGGTCCCTGCGCTCCAGGTCGCGCACCAGGACCGTGCCGCGCTCGCCGTGCTCGACGCGCCCGGCGGCGTGGGCGCGGGCGACGCGCCCGGCGATCTCGGCCCTCTCGGAGAGCGTGCCGCGGACGCGCTGGCGGTAGCGCTCGGCGGCATGGTCCGTGACGGCGACGAGCATTGCTGCGCGCGGACGATAGAACCCCCGCGATGGCGCGGCGCACCGAGATCTCCCCGGCCGAGGCGCGGCGGATCGCGCTCGCCGCCCAGGGGTTCGCCACCGCACGCCCCGAGCGGGCCACGGGCCGGCACCTCCCGCGGGTGCTCGCCCGCACCGGCCTGCTGCAGATCGACTCCGTCAACGTGCTCGTGAGGGCGCACTACCTGCCGGCGTTCAGCCGCCTCGGGCCCTATCCGGCGGACGCGCTCGACCGCCTCTCGCACCGGGCCCCCCGCCGGCTGTTCGAGTACTGGGGCCACGAGGCGTCGCTGCTGCCCGTGGAGCTCCACCCGCTGCTGCGGTGGCGCATGGAGCGCGCGGCGGACGAGGCGTGGGCGGGCGTGCGGCGCGTCGCCGCCGAGCGGCCCGGCCTCGTCGAGCGGCTGTACGAGGCCGTCCGCGACCGCGGCCCGGTGACCGCCTCTGCGCTCTCGGACGGCGCGCCCCGAGCGCGCCGCGAGATGTGGGCGTGGTCGGACGCCAAGCGGGCGCTCGAGTGGCTGTTCTGGTCGGGCCGCATCAGCTCGGCTCGGCGGCTGGCCAACTTCGAGCGCGCCTACGATCTGCCCGAGCGCGTCCTCCCGGCGGTGGTCCTCGCCGCCCCGACCCCGGACCCCGGCGAGGCCCGCCGCGAGCTCGTGCGGCGCGCCGGGCGCTCGCTGGGGATCGCCACCGCAGCCGATCTGCGCGACTACTTCCGGCTCGGGGCGGCGGAGACGGCGGTCGCCATCGACGAGCTCGTCGAGGCGGGCGAGCTCGTGCCGGTGGCGGTCGAGGGCTGGCGTGCGACCGGCTACCTGGACCCCGCGGCCCGCGTGCCGCGGCGCGTCGACGCCCGGGCGCTGGTGGGCCCGTTCGACCCGCTGGTGTGGAGCCGCGGGCGCACCGAGCGCCTGTTCGGCTTCCGCTACCGCCTGGAGATCTACACGCCGGCGCATCGCCGCGTCCACGGCTACTACGTGCTGCCGTTCGTGCTCGGCGACCGGTTCGTCGGCCGCGTCGACCTCAAGGCCGACCGCGCCGCAGGCGCGCTCGCGGTCCGGTCCTTGCACCTCGAGACCGGAGCGCCGGTCGGCACGGCCGAGGCGCTCGCCGCCGAGCTGGACGCGCTCGCCCGCTGGCTCGGGCTCGAGCCCGCGGCGATCGCGACGGGCGATCAGCCGTCGTCGCGGAGCACGAGGCGCACGCCGTAGTAGGGGTCGCCCTCGCGCACGAAGCCACCCGTCCGCGGATGCAGCGCAAAGCGCCGGCCGGCCGCGACGACGACGCGCCCGCCGTCGAGCACCTCCTCGACCACGGCTTCCTCCTCGGCGCCGAGGTGGACGATCAGCGCGGCCATGCCGATCCGCGGGACGACCCTCACCCGTCGCCTACTCGAACAGCAGGTGCTCGAGCCCGACGACCGGGGAGCGCTCGAGCCCGGCGACGCGACGGCAGGCGAGCAGGACCCCGGGCATGAACGACGCCCGGTCCAGCGAGTCGTGGCGGATGGTGAGCGTCTCCCCCGTCCCGCCCAGGATCACCTCCTGGTGGGCCACCAGGCCGGGCAGGCGCACCGAGTGGATCGGCACCTCGCCGGCCATCATCTCGGCCGTGCGCTTCGCGGTCCCGCTGGGCGCGTCGACCTTGCCGTCGTGGTGGAGCTCGATGATCTCGGCCTTGGGCATGTGCCGCGACGCCTCGGCGGCGAAGCGCATCATGAGCACCGCGCCGACGGCGAAGTTCGGCGCGAAGAACACGTTCGCCCGCGGTCGGGCGCCCTCGGCGGCGACTGCGGCGAGATCCCAGCCGGACGAGCCCACGACAGCGTGGACGCCCGCCCCGACCGCGGCGCGCACCGCCGCGACGACCGCGTCGGGCGAGGTGAACACGACCAGGACGTCGGCGCCGTCGAGGACGTCCTCGACGGCGGTGTCGAGCGCCGGATCGGCGCGGCCCGCGAGCACGAGGTCGTCGGCCGCCTCGACCGCCGCGCAGACGGCCTGGCCCATCCGGCCCGCCGCGCCCGCCACCGCGACGCGGATCGGGACCGATCCGCTCATGCGGCCACCGCCAGAGCCTCGAGGGCCTCGCGGAACGCCGCCTCGTCGGGGCCGATCCCGGCGGCGCTGAGCCGCTCGGGGCCGAAGAGCTCGCTCGCAAGCGCCTCGAGGTCCTCGAGGGTCACCGCGTCGATGCGCTCGACGATCTCGTCGACGCCGAGCACCGGCATCCCGGCGAGCACCGATGAGCCGAGACGGTTCATGCGCGCCGCCGTCGACTCCAGGCCGAGCACCATCCGGCCCTTGACGTTCTCCTTGGAGCGGTGCAGCTCCTCGGCCGTGGCCGGCTCGCGGCGCAGGCGCTCGAGCTCGGCGGCGACCACCCCGAGCGCCTGGGCGACGTTGTCCGGCCGCGTGCCGAGGTAGAGCCCGACCTGGCCGGTGGAGGCGTAGCCGGACTGGAAGGAGAAGACGGCGTAGGCAAGCCCGCGACGCTCTCGGACCTCCTGGAACAGGCGCGACGACGAGGTCCCGCCGAAGATGTTGTCGAGCACCCGCAGCGCGAAGCGGCGCTCGTCGTCGCGACGGATCCCCGGCGCTCCGAGGCACACGTGCACCTGCTCGGTGGGCTTGGCGACGAACAGCGTCCGTGCGCGCGGCCCCGCCGGGAGCGGCGAGCGCCTCGGGATGGCGTGCCGGCGCCGACGGAGATGCGGCCCGCACCAGCTCGACGAGGCGATCGTGGTCGAGGTTGCCAGCCGCCGCCACGACGACGTTGCCCGGCGTGTAGCGGGCCCGGTGGAAGGCGCGCAGGGCGTCGGCCGACACGCTGCCGACCACGTCGGCGCTGCCGATGATCGGGCGGCCGAGAGGGTGGTCCCCGAACACCGCGCTGCCCAGCACGTCGAAGACCTTGTCCTGCGGGTCGTCCTCGTACATGGCGATCTCCTCGAGCACGATCTGGCGCTCGTTCTCGAGGTCCTCGCCGCCGACGCGGGGCCGCCAGACCATGTCGCTCATGACGTCGAACGCGTCGGTCAGGTGCTCGTCGATCACGCGGGTGTAGACCGACGTGCTCTCCTTGCCGGTGCCGGCGTTGAGCTCGGCCCCCAGCGTGTCGAAGAGCTGGTCGATCTCGAGCGACCCGTAGCGGGCCGTCCCGCGGAACAGCATGTGCTCGACGAGGTGCGACAGCCCCGCCTCGGCCGTCGCCTCGCCGACGGAGCCGGTGCCGATCCAGAACCCCAGGGCGACGGATCGCACCGAGTCCATGTGCTCGGTGACGATCCGTACGCCGGAGTCCAGCTCGGTGAGGCGATGCTGCTCGTGCAACCCGCCGGCCCGCGTCCTAGTCCCGGTCGGCGCCGGAGCGGTGCCGCGGGCGGCCGGAGCCGCGCGAGCCACGGTCGCCGCCACCACCGTCGCGGTCGCGGCGCGGCCCGCGGTCCCGGCGGGGGCCGCCGTTGCCGCCGCCGCCGCCGACCGCGGCGAGCTCCTCGGCGGACTTGCCGGCGACCTCGGGGTCCTCGGCGAGGCGCAGCCCGATGCGGCCGCGCTCGCGGTCGACCTCGACCACGCGGACGGCGATCTCGTCGCCCTTGTTGAGGACGTCCTCGACCGTGTCGACGCGCTGGCCGGGCGAGACGTTGGAGATGTGCAGCAGGCCGTCGGTGCCCTTGGCGAGCTCGACGAACGCGCCGAAGGTGGTCGTCTTGACCACCTTGCCGGTGAACTCGTCGCCGACCTCGACCTCCTTGGTCATCGTCGTGATCCGGTCGGCGAGCGCCTCACCCAGCTCCCCGTTGGCGGAGTAGATGAGCACCTGGCCCTCGTCGTTGACGTCGATCTGGGACTCGAACTCCTCCGACAGGCCGCGGATGGTCTCGCCGCCCTTGCCGATCAGCAGGCCGATCTTCGACGGGTCGATCTGGACCTGGAGGATCCTCGGGGCGTACTTCGACAGCTCGGTCCGCGGCGACGAGATGACCTGGGCCATCTGGCCGAGGATGTCGAGCCGCGCCTCGCGGGCCTGCGAGAGCGCGTCGCGCAGGATGTCGAAGGTCACGCCGGTGATCTTGATGTCCATCTGGAGTGCGGTGATGCCCTCCCCGGTGCCGGCGACCTTGAAGTCCATGTCGCCGAGGTGATCCTCGACGCCGGCGATGTCGGTGAGGACCATGTAGTCGTCGCCCTCCTTGATGAGCCCCATCGCGATGCCGGCGACCGGCGCCTTGATCGGCACGCCCGCGTCCATCAGCGACAGCGAGGAGCCGCAGACCGAGGCCATCGACGAGGAGCCGTTGGACTCGAGGATGTCGGAGACGACGCGGATCGTGTACGGGAAGTCCTCGATCGACGGGATCATCGGCACCAGCGCGCGCTCGGCGAGCGCGCCGTGGCCGATGTCGCGGCGCTTGGGCCCGCGCATGAAGCCCGCCTCCCCGACCGAGAAGGGCGGGAAGTTGTAGTGGTGCCAGTAGTACTTCTTGGTCTCCAGTCCCAGCGTGTCGAGGCGCATCTCCTCCTTGAGCGTGCCCAGCGCGGCCACCGAGATGGCCTGCGTCTGGCCGCGCGTGAACAGCGCGGAGCCGTGCGTGCGCGGCAGCAGCCCCGCCTCGATCGAGATCGGCCGGATCTCCTTCTCGGAGCGGCCGTCGGGGCGCTTCTTCTGGACGGCGATGCGCTCGCGGATGACCGACTTCTCGAGGCGGTCGAAGGCGAGCTGCGCCTGCTGGCGGAGCTCGGCGTAGGCCTCGGAGTCGGGGTCACCCGAGTACTCGGCGAGCACAGCCTGCTCGACGGCCTTCGTCGCGTCCTGGCGCTCGAGCTTGTCGTACACCTGGGTGGCCTCGTCGAGCTGGGCGCCGTGCGACTCGCGGATCCGGGCCAGCAGGCCCTCGTCGACCTGCGGCGCCTCGACGACGCGCTTGGGCTTGCCGGCCTTCTCGGCCAGCTCGCGCTGGGCGGCGCACAGCTTCTTGATGGCGTCGTGGGCGATGTCGAGCGCGTCGAGGATCTCGGCCTCGGGGATCTCGTTGGCCCCGGCCTCGACCATCAGGATGGCCTCGTCGGTGCCGGCCACGATCAGGTCGAGGTCGGTCTCCTCCAGCAGCGACTCCTCGGGCGGGTTGACGACGAAGTTGCCGTCGACCTTGCCGATCCGCACGGCGCCGACCGGATAGGGCAGCGGCACGTCGGAGAGCATCAGCGCCGCGGAGGCGCCGTTCATCGCGAGGATGTCGTAGGGGTGGACGTGGTCGATGCTCAGCGGGATCGACACGAGCTGCGTCTCGAAGTGCCAGCCCTTGGGGAACAGCGGGCGGATCGGGCGGTCGATCATGCGGGCGGTCAGCGTGCCCTTCTCGCCGCGCGCCCCTCGCGCTTGAAGAACGAGCCGGGGATCTTGCCCGCGGCGTACATCCGCTCCTCGATGTCCACCGTCAGCGGGAGGAAGTCGACGTCGCGCAGGTTGCCGACGGTCGCGGTGTTGAGGACCATCGTCTCGCCCTGGCGGACGACGACGGCGCCGGAGGCCTGCTTGGCCATCTTGCCGGTCTCGAACGAGATCTCGCTGCCAGCGATCTCCACGGAGACCGTCGTCACGGCGTCACTGCTCATATGTACTTCCCTTCTTGGCCCGCCCTTCGGTCGGCGGGCACGCGTAGCTTCTCTATCGGAATCCGAACGGGCTCATCCTAGCGGGAGGCGGGTGCCAGGCCGCGCAGGAAGGCCTCCGTCGGAGGGCCCGCGTGCAGCGCGCCGGCGACGACCAGAGTGGGTGTCGGACGACGCCCGCGCGCATCGCCCCGCGCACGTCGCGGGCCACCCGCTCGGCCGCCGCCGCGGCCCGCCGGTCGGCGTCGAAGCGCTCGACGTCGAGGCCGAGGCGGCGCGCCCGCTCCCACAGGTGGGGGTCGTCGAGCCTGCCCTGATCGGTGTAGAGGGAGTCGTGGAACTCCCAGAACGCGCCCTGGAGCGCCGCCGCCTCGGCGGCCTGCGCCAGGGGGACCGTGCGCGGGTGCTTGGCCCGCAGCGCGAAGTGGCGGAACGCGACGCGGATCCGGAGGCCGGCGAGGCGGGCGTGGGCGACCGCACAGTGCGGGCAGGCGTAGTCACCGTACATCAGGACGAGGGGCGCGCCGGCGCAACCGCGGACGTGGTCGTCCTCATCGATCGGAGGGATCGGTGCGCTGGTGAGCTCGCTCATGCCCTCCCCCATGATGCCGTCGGCGCGGGCCGGCGGCCGGCGGCTACGAGCGGGCGGCGGCCACGGCCGCCAGGCCGTCGAAGATCAGGTTGGCACCGGGCAGGACCCCGGGAGTCGCCCTCCCAGCTCCAGCGGACGACGCCGCCGGGGTCGGTCGATGACGAGCGCCCGGTTCGTCATGCCGGCCGGCTCGAAGTACGCGCCGAACGCGCGCGACGCCGCGCCCTTGGGCTCGAAGTCCGACAGCTGCGGGATCGTCAGGCCCGAGCGTCTCGCGGAACGCGCGCTGCGAGTCGCGTGCGTCGCAGGAGACGCCGAAGATGCGCGCGTCCCGAGCCTCGATCTCGCCGAGGACCTCCTCGTAGACCTGCATCTGGTCGGTGCAGACCGCGCTGAACGCGAACGGGTAGAAGACGAGGACCGTCGTCGTGCCGAGCAGGTCGGCGCGCGTGAACTCTTCGCCGTCCTCGGTCGCGAGGGTGAACTCGCGGCGCCGGCGTGCCGGCGGCGATGACGCTCACCGGCGGAGCCCGAGCTCCTTGATGAGCGCGCGGTAGCCCTCGAGGTCCTTCTTCTGGAGGTAGTTCAGCAGCCGGCGGCGGCGGCCGACGAGCATGAGCAGCCCGCGGCGCGAGTGGTGGTCCTTCTTGTGGGTGCGCAGGTGCTCGGTGAGCGCGTTGATGCGCTCGGTGAGCAGCGCGACCTGGACGCGGGTGTTGCCCGTGTCGGTCTCGTTCGCGCCGAACTGCGACGACGATCTCGCGCGTGCGCTCAGGGGTCAGCGTGGTCATGCGACGCAGCAGGGTAGCAGCGTCACGGGCCGCGAAGGCCCGCTCAGCCGAGCACCGAGCGGCGTCGGCGACGTCGCGGCCCATCTGCTCGACGAGTGCCTCGACCGTCGGGGAAGCGCCGCTCTCCGCGCAGGCGCTTGAGGAACTCCAGCCGCAGCGGCCGGCCGTAGAGGTCGCCGCTCCCAGTCGATCAGGTAGCGCCTCGACCAGCTCGCCGCGCCCGGTCTCGAACTGCGGCCGCACGCCGACGTTGACGGCCGCCGGGACGCTGGTGCCGTCGTCGAGCACGGCGCGGCACGCATAGACGCCGTGTCCGGGCGCGACGTAGCCCTCGGGCGGGCACGAGGTTCGCGGTCGGGAAGCCGAGCCCGCGCCCGCGCTTGTCGCCGTGGACGACCGTGCCCGCGATGGTGAACGGCGCATCCGAGCAGGCGGTCGGCGTACTCGACCGCGCCGCCGAGCACGAGGCCGCGGATGTGGCTGGAGGACACGACCTCGCCGTCGACCTCGAGCAGCGGCTCGACGTGGACGTCGAAGCGGCCGTCGGCCGCGCAGCAGCTCGGCGTCGCCCCGCGCGCGGTGGCCGAAGCGGAAGTTCTCCCCCACCGCGACGCGCCGCGGCGCCGAGCGCGCCGACCAGCACGTCGTCGATGAACTCCTGCGCGCTGCGCGCTGCGAACGCGCGGTCGAACGGGATCACCACCAGCTCGTGGACGCCGATCGGCTCGAGCAGCTCGGCCTTGCGCTCGAGCTCGGTCAGCAGCTTCGGCGCGGCCTGCGGGGCGACGACCGAGACTGGGTGCGGTTCGAAGGTCAGGACGGTGTCGCTGCCGGCGATCACCCGGCGGTGGCCGAGGTGGACGCCGTCGAACGTGCCGACGGCGACGTCCGCGGTGGCGGGTCGGACGTCGGGAAGACCGGTGACCTTCACGCGCGGAACCCTACGACGGGCTTGAGCAGCCCACCGGGCCGCGGCTCGGCGACCGCGATCGGGCCGGCGGCGTCGACGAGCAGCGTCGGGCCCGCGGCCGGGAGCTCGAGCGCCTGGCCGTGCGCGGCGCGCCGGCCCGCATCGGCATCGAGCTCGATGCGCGGCAGGAACGCGAGCGCGGCCTCGAGGTCGAGCAGGCGGCCACGTCGGGGTCCTCGCCTGCGGTGGCGTCCTCGACCCGGAAGGGTCCGATCGCCGTGCGCCGCAGCTCCACGCAGTACGCGTCGCCGAGGTCGGCGATCAGGCTGCGCACGTAGGTGCCGGCCGAGCACTCGATCGCGAAACGCGCGCGCGGTCGCCGTCGCGCCAGAGCTCCTCGAAGCGAGGACACGGTCACCGTCCGCTCGGGCATGTCGACGACCTCCCCGGCTCGCGCCCGCTCGTAGGCGCGGCGGCCGGCGATGCGGATCGCCGAGTAGGCGGGCGGGCGCTGGCGCAGCTCGCCCGTCGGCAGGACGAGGTCACCGGCCGGGACCGCGCCGGTCCCGGTGATCTCGCCGTCCGGGTCGCCCGTCGTCGAGACGGCACCGAAGCGGGCGACCGTCTCGTAGGTCTTCGGCAGGGCCATCAGGTAGCGCTGCGTGCGCGTGGCCCGCCCGACGAGCACGAGCAGCAGCCCGGTGGCGAACGGGTCGAGCGTTCCGGCGTGCCCGACCCGCACGCGCTCGCCCGATGCGGCCCGGGCCAGGCGCCGGACCCGCGCGACGACGTCGTGGGAGGTCGGGCCGGCGGGCTTGTCGCAGAGCAGGACGCCGTCCATGAACGGCGCGCAGGCTACGGGCTAGGCCGATGACCCGGAGACCACGATCCGGCCGTGCATGACGGTCGGGTGCAGCGTGCAGACGTAGTCGATGGTCCCGGGCGTCCGGAGCACCACCGTGAACGAGCCCCCGGGCGGGATGCGGCGCGACTCGAAGAGCGGCTCCTCGCCGCTGCGCGCGCCGATGTCCTCCATGACCGTGTGGGCCACGTCGTCGCGGTTGACGAAGCGCACCGCCTGGCCCGACTCGCACGTGCACGACGCCGGGCCGGAAGCGCAGGCCGCGCATCCGCACCGTCGCCGCCGCAGCCGCCGATCCCGCGGGCCGGCCGGCGAGTGCCAGGGTGCCGCCCTCGCGGGTGGCTGCCACGCGCGTCGAGGTTCCCGGCTGCGCTCCTGCGCGCTGCTCGGGCTCGGCCGGGCTGGTCGGTCCCCGGGCCCACGGCGACGATCGCGGCGATTCCCGCCGCGGCCACGACCAGCGCAATGCCGACGAGCCTCCCCACGACCGCGGACCCTAGTGCGACGCGCCACGACATGTCGCAGTAGCTTCTGGCCCGTCATGCCTGCCCAGCCGCTGCTCCTCGCCCGCCCGATCGGCGCCCAGGTCGTCCTCGCGATCGTCCTCCCGGCCGCCTACGGCCTGCTGACCGGCCTGCTCCTCGGCATCAGCGGGGCGAGCTACCTCGTCGCCTCGCTGCTGGGGGTCCTGGGCGGCCTCGTCGCGGGCTACGACCACGACGGCGCCGACCAGGGCTTCGTGCGCGGGGTCTGCGGCGGCCTGCTCTTCGGCGTCTTCATCCTCGTCGGCCACTCCGTCTTCGGGATGGAGGCGAAGGCCGACCTGCCGGACCCCCACGCGCTGCTGCCCGCGATCACGACCGTCCTCGGCGCCCTGCTCGGCGCCGGCGGCGGCGCGCTGCGCGCCCGCCACGAGGCGCGGCGGCGGCCCCCAGCCGGCCTAGCCCGGCGAGCTGGCCGCGCAGGCCGTCGCGCAGGAAGGCGACGAGCTCGTCCTCGGCCATCGTGGTCGCGAAGCCGGCCGCCTGGCGATGCCCGCCGCCCCCGGCCTGCGGGCGATGGCGGAGACGTCGACCTCGCCGTCGGTGCGAGCGCAGCGAGACCTTCTTGCGCCCGTCGCCGGAGCCGTCGATCAGCTCGCGGGCCAGCGCGGCGACCTTGGTGCCCTCGACCGAGCGCAGGTGGTCGATGATGCCCTCCGAGTGGCTGTCCTCGGCGCCGGCGAGACGGAAGTCGTCGCGGGTGAGCAGCGCCATCGTCAGCCGCCCGTCCTCGTAGCGGCGGATCGCCGCGAGAGCGCGCCCCAGCAGCTCGAGCTTGGCGTACGGCATGCCCTCGTAGAGGCGCCGGTAGATGCCGTTGACGTCGACGCCGGCCTCGATCAGGTCGGCGGCCATCAGGTGCGCCTGCGCGCCGGTGTTCTCGTACATGAACTTGCCGGTGTCGGTGACCAGGCCCGACGTACAGCGCGTCGGCGACCGCGGGCGTCGGCCGCACGCCGAGCTCGTGCATGAGGTCCCAGACGATCTCGGCGGTGCACGACGCCTCGGGAACGACGAGGTCGACGTCGCCGAAGCGGGTGTTGTCGTGGTGGTGGTCGATGTTGAGGATGTGCGAGCCGTTGCGCTTGACGATGCCGACCGGGGTGCGGTCGATGTTGCCGCAGTCGAGGAAGACGACCATGCGCTCGTCGAGGTCGGCCGGCGCCTGCGGTGACGAGCCCGTCGAGCGCCAAGAAGCGGTACTCGTGCGGCAGCGGCAGCTCGTCGGCCGCCATGAACATGACCGCGTCCTTGCCCAGCGCGGCGAGGATGCCGTGCATCGCCACCAGCGAGCCGAGCGCGTCGCCGTCGGGATGCTCGTGGGTGACGAGCAGGAAGCGCTGCGCCGCCCGCAGCTCGTCGAGCACGCCTGCGCGCGGGCGTCGACGCCCTCGACCACGCCGCTCACGCGCCGTCCTCCGGCCTGGTCGAGCAGGCGCTCGACCCGCGCGGCGCGGCGAGCGGTGTCGTCCTCGGCGAACGACGAGCTGGGGCGTGTGCTTGAGGCGCAGCTCGGCGGCGACACGGCGCTGCAGGAAGCCGTGGGCGGAGCGCAGGCCCTCGAGGCTGGCGGCACGCTCGGCGTCGTCGCCGAGGACGCTCACGTAGACGCGGGCGTGGCGGAGGTCGGGGCTGGTCTGACGGCGGTCACGGTCACGAATCCGACGCGCGGGTCCTTGAGGCTCGCGTCAGGGCGTCGCTGAGCACCTCCCGCATGGCCTCGTCGACGCGGCGCATGCGATCGGAACTCATCCTAGCCCCCCGAGGTCCTCCCACGATGCGAGCGCGCGCTCCACGCGCGCACCCTGCGGGAACGCGCCGTCGAGCCATCCCTCGACGGCGTCGGCGAGCTGGTCGAGCCGGGAGGGCGAGCCGCCGACCAGCGCCGCCGCCAGGGTCGCGCGCTGCCAGAGGTCCTGGTGGTCGACCTCGGCGACGGCGGCGCCGATGCGCTGGCGCAGCTGGGCCTTGACCGACTGGCAGCTCCTTGCGCTTGGCCTTCAGGCTCCCCGCGTCCGGGAAGTGCAGCTCGATGCGCAGGACGGCGACGAACGGTCGCTCATGCGGTGATGCCGCCTACCGGTGAGCTCGCGCTCGACCTGCTGCGTCTCGTAGACCTCGAGCACGTCGCCCTCCTTGACGTCCTGGAAGTTCGCGAGCACGATGCCGCACTCGAAGCCGGCCGCGACCTCGCGGACGTCCTCGTTGAAGCGGCGCAGGCTGGCGACCGTCGTGTCGTAGACGACCGTGCCGTCGCGCACGAGGCGCACCTTCGCCCCGCGGCGGACGACGCCCTCGGTCACGTAGGAGCCGGCGATCGTGCCGATGCGCGAGGCGCGGAAGGTCTGGCGGATCTCGACCGAGCCGAGCGTCTCCTCGACCTCCTCGGGCTCGAGCATGCCCTCCATCGCGGCGCGCAGCTCCTCGATGGCGCGGTAGATCACCGAGTAGGTGCGGATCTCGACGCCCTCGCGGTCGGCGACGGCGGCGGCGTCGCCGACCGGGCGCACGTTGAAGCCGAGGATCGACCGCGTCGGAGGCGGCGGCGAGCATGACGTCGGACTCGTTGATGCCGCCGACGCCGCTGTGGATGACGCTCGACCAGCACCTCGTCCTGCGGCAGCTTGGCGATCTCGTCCTCGAACGCCTCCACCGAGCCGGCGACGTCGGCCTTGAGCACGAGGTTGAGCTCCTTGAGGTCCTCCTCGCGGGCGCGCTTGAAGACGTCCTCGAAGGAGACCTTGCGCCCGGAGCGGCGGGCGAGCATCTCGGTCTTCAGCCGGTTGGCGCGCTCGCCGGCCAGCTGGCGGGCGCGGCGGTCGTTCTCGACCACGCGGAAGGACTCGCCGGCCTCCGGCACGCCGTCGAAGCCGAGGATCTCGACCGGGTCGCCCGGTGCGGTGGCCTCGACGCTTCGCGCCGGAGTAGTCGGTCATCGCGCGGACGCGGCCCCAGTGTGCGCCGGCGACGAGCGCGTCGCCGACCTCGAGCGTGCCGCGCTGGATGAGCAGGGTCACGACGGGGCCGCGGCCCGGATCGAGCTTGGACTCGATCACGACGCCGGAGGCCTCGGTGTCGGGATTGGCCCGCAGCTCCTGGAGGTCGGCGACGACCTGGATCGTGTCGAGCAGGTCGTCGAGGCCGTCGTGGGTCTTCGCCGAGACGTCGACGAACTCGGTGTCGCCGCCCCAGTCGGAGGGCTGCAGGCCGCGCTGCGTCATCTCGGTGCGGACGCGCGTGGGGTCCGCGCCCTCCTTGTCGATCTTGTTGACGGCGACGAGGATCGGCACCTCGGCGGCCTTGGCGTGGTCGATCGCCTCGCGCGTCTGCGGCTTGACGCCGTCGTCGGCGGCGACCACGATCACGGCGATGTCGGTCACCTGCGCGCCGCGGGCGCGCATGGCGGTGAACGCCTCGTGGCCCGGCGTGTCGAGGAAGGTGATCGCCTTCGCCGGCCGTGGCGGACCTGGTAGGCGCCGATGTGCTGGGTGATGCCGCCGGCCTCGCCCGCGGTCACCTCGCTGTCGCGGATCGCGTCGAGCAGCGAGGTCTTGCCGTGGTCGACGTGGCCCATGATCGTGACGACCGGCGGGCGCTCGACGAGATCCTCCTCGGCGTCCTCCACGGCGGGCGCCTCGGCGTCCTCGTCGGCGGCGCGGACGATCTCGATCTTCTTGTCGAACTCGTCGGCGAGGACCTGGATCGCGTCGTCGGCGAGCGTCTGGGTGAGCGTCGCCATCTCGCCCAGCGTCATGAGCTTCTTGATGACCTCGGGCGTCCCGACGCCGAGGTACTCGGCGACGTCCTTGACCGTCGAGCCGGAGCTGATCCGGACCAGGTCGGTCCTGGTGTGCGCGTCCTCCGCGATCGGAGCGGCGACCTCCTCGAGCACCTCGCGGCGCCTGCGGCCGCGGCGGCGGCTGGGCCGGCGCTGCGGCCCGCCTCCGGGCGGACCGCCGGGCCCGCCGGGGCCGCGGCGGGCGGCCTGCGAGTCGATGACGACGCGGCGGCGTCCGGGGCCGCCCCCGCCCCCCGGCGCGCCCTCGCCCTTCGAGGACGCACGCGTTGGGCGCTTGTCGGGGACGGAGATGATGCGCGGGCCCTTGCCGGGCGGCGGGGCATCGGGATGGCGCGCGGCGGCGCTCCGGCCCGTTGCCGGCCTCCGAAGCATCCGGCGGCGCGCCGTCGGCGTCCGTGGCGGGGCCGTCCTCCGCCGCGGCGGGGTCTGCTCGCCGGTGGCGGGGGCTGCCGGCCCGGCCGCCGTGGGCGCCTCGGGCGCCGGCGCGGCGGGCTTCGCAGCTGGCTCGTCGGGAGTTGCGGGCTCCGGCGTCGGCGCCGCGGCCTCGGGCGCCGGCGCGGCGGGCTCCGGCGTCGGCGCCGCGGCCTCGGGCGCCGGTGCGGCGGGCTTCGCGGTGGCTCGTCGGGAGTTGCGGCCTCGGGCTCCGGCGCCGCGGCCTCGGGTGCCGGCTCGGCGGCGGGGGTCTCGCTCGCGGGGGCCTTGGCGGCGGCCGGCTTCTCCGCCGCCGGCTCGGGCTCCGGCTCGGGCTCGCGCTCCGGCTCGGGGGCGGCGGGCTCGGCCTTCGCGGCCGCGGGCTTGGCGGCGGGGCGCGACTCGGCTTTGCGGGTCCGCCGGCGCGTGGGGCGCTTGGGCTCGGCCTTGGGCGCCGGGCCGGACGCCGTTGCCGAGCGCCTTCAGCGCGGCGGCCTCGTCGACCGTCGAGGCCGCCGCGGTCACGTCGAGACCCGCCTCCTTGAGGCGGTTGACGACCTCCCGGGAGGAGAGGCCCTGCTCCTTGGCGATCTCGAATACGCGCTTGGTGGCCATCAGGTTCCGATCGATTCTAGGACTGTCGCTCGACGCGCTCACCGGGCGCCGGAAGGCCCGCCGACAGCGCCCGCCGGGCCAGCGCCCGCTCCAGGCAGGCCGCGATCGCAGACGTACGCCCCGCGCCCCGGCCGAACCGCGTCGCGGTCGACGACGACGCTATCGCCATCGAGCGCGAGCCGCACCAGCGCCTCGCTTCGGGCGGTGCGCCCCGCAGCCTACGCAGCGGCGCTGCGGCCCGCGCGCCGCTATGACGCGGGCTCCTCCTCGGTCTCGGGCTCGCCGAGCGCCTCGGCCGCCTCGGGCTGCGGCTCCAGCGCACCGTCATCGCCGTCCGGCTGACGAGCCTCGTCGAGGTCGTCTCCGGCCTCGGCGGCCTCGGGCGCCGGCTCGTCGCCCTCCTCCGGCTCGCCGCCGACGTGATCGCTGCCGGTCCCCTCGAGCGCCTGGTGGGCGGGCAGGCCGCAGTAGCGCGAGCCGGGCAGCGACGCGTTCGGGCAGCGGCGCCCCGAGGTGAGGATCGCGGCGCAGCGCCCGCTCGACTCCTCCTCCTCGTAGCCGCCCTCGGACTCCTCCTGGGCGAACTCGGTCTCGGAGCGGATGTCGATGCGCCAGCCGGTCAGGCGGGCGGCCAGGCGGGCGTTCTGTCCCTCGCGGCCGATCGCCAGCGAGAGCTGGTCGTCGGGCACGACGACCGTCGCCTGCTTGGCCTCGTCGTCGACGAGCACCTCGCGCACGCGCGCGGGCGAGAGCGCCTTGGCGACGAACCGGGCGGGCTCGTCGTTGTAGGGGATGATGTCGATCTTCTCGCCGCGCAGCTCGGAGACGACCATGCGCACGCGCGAGCCGCGCGGGCCCACGCACGCGCCGACCGGGTCGACGCCGTCGGCGTGGGAGACGACGGCGATCTTCGAGCGGTAGCCGGGCTCGCGGGCGACGTTGGCGATCTCGACCAGGCCGTCGGCGATCTCGGGGACCTCGAGCTCGAACAGCGCTCTTGATCAGCTCCGGGTCGCGGCGGCTGACGATGATCGACGGGCCCTTCGTCGGAGTCCGAGACCTCCTTGATGACCGCCTTGATGCGCTGGTTGTGCTCGTAGCGCTCGCCCTCGACCTGCTCGCCCTTGGGCAGCAGCGCCTCGACGCGCTCGCGCAGCTGGATCAGCGTGTAGCGGGAGTCCTTCTGCTGGACGATGCCGGTGATCAGCTCGCCGACGCGGTCGTGGTACTCCTCGAACATCATGTCGCGCTCGGCCTCGCGGATCCGCTGCAGGATCACCTGCTTGGCGGTCTGGGCGGCGATGCGGCCGAAGTCGTCGGGCGTGACGTCGCGCTCGTCGATCTGGTCGCGGTACTCGTCGAACTTGGCGGGGTCGATCTCCGGCTCGGCCGGCTCGATCATCTCGCCGGTCTCGGGGTCGACGGTGCGGCCCTCGTCGACCGCCTCGACCAGGAGCTGGTCCTCGAGCTCCTCGGGGACGATCAGCTCGTAGACGCGGAAGTCGCCCGTGTCGTCGTCGAGCTCGACGCGCGCGTACTTCGCGGAGCCGGGCTGCTTCTTGTAGGCCGAGAGCAGCGCGTCCTCCAGCGCGTCGTGAAGCTTGTCGGTGGCGATGCCCTTCTCGCGCGCGAGCGCGGTCATCGCCTCGAGGATCTCGCGACTCACTGGGACTGGTCCTCCACGAGGTTGGAACGGTTGATGTCGCCGTAGGGGATCTGCACGACCCCGGTCTCGGCGGCGAGCGTGACCTCGGTGTCGCTGGCGCCGACGAGCTCGCCGGTGAAGCTGCGCCGGGCGCCGTCGGCCCCGGGCTCGCCGTCGCGAGTGCGCACGCGCGCACGGCGGCCGAGGTAGCGGCGGAAGTGGTCGGGCTTGGTGAGCGGGCGCTCGGTGCCGGGCGAGGAGACCTCCAGCGCGTAGCGCTCGCGGATCTCCGAGAGCTGGTGGGTCACGCGCTCGCACAGCGCGAGCGACACCCCGTCCGGATGGTCGATGAACAGGCGCACGGTTCCGCCGACGAGCTCGGCGAGCAGGACCTCGACGTCGGGCTCGCGCTCCGCGAGCTGTGCCTCGATCTCGGCCTGGATGCTGCTCATGTGCACCTCCTCCCCAACAAAAAAAGCGGGCGAGCGCCCACTTCCGGTACTGCTGCCGAGCGCACGGCCCGGCACGGAAAGCTGTGCCTGCGAGCATAGCACCGCAATGGCCCTGCAAGCCGTCCACGACTACGTCCGCGAGGCCGGCGGGCGGCGCCTCGCAGACGGCGAGTGGGGCCTGCGCGTGGAGTGCGCGGCGCGCCCCTGGAGATCGGCATCAGGGTCTCCCGCGGCCTGCTGCGGGCGCAGGCGTGGGCGGCCCCTGCGGGCGCGATCGAGGCCGCCACGCTGCTGCATCGCAACCGCGGCCTGGAGCTCGTCCGCTTCGCCGCCACCCGCGCCGGCGAGGTGTGGGTGGTCGGCGACGTGCCGGCCACGCCCGACGCTCCGGTCGACCGGCTCCTCGGCGCCCTGGTGGAGGCGGCGCGGCTCGCACGCGAGGCCGTCGCGACGCCTCAGGCGTGACGCCGCGCGCGGTCGCGGTAGAGCCGGTAGTCGCGGCGCTCCGGACGCAGGTTGCTGGCCAGCGCGAGCGGGTGGCGGGCCTCGGCGTGGCGGCCGAGCTGCTGGAGCGCGCGGCCGAGGCAGAACAGCGCGAAGTCGTTGGTCGGCGCGTGCTCGACGACCGCCTCGAACTCCTCGCGCGCCTGCTCGAAGCGCCGGGTGTGGAAGAGGGCCCGACCGAGCGCCTCGCGGATCGAGTCCTTGTCGGGCTCGAGATCGCGCGCGCGGGTGAGCGGTACCACGGCGGCGTGGAAGTCGCCCCGCTCGAGGAGCGCGGTGCCACGCCGGAACAGCTCGTAGGCGCCCTCCATCCCGGCCAGTGTAGGTCGCAGCCTGGGCCGCTCAAGCGCGCCGGGCGCGCCCCGGCGGGAGGGCCCACCAGGCCCGGAGGGCGCCCATCGGCCCCAGCCCGTCGGCGAGCTCGCGGCGGAGCGCGGCCCGCTGCGCGCGCGTCGGCGGGGCGCCGCCCGGGCCGTAGCGCGCGCGGCTGACGGCGGCCACGTACGCGCCCGCCGCCGGCGAGTGTCGTGCCAGACGCCGCTCGAGCCCGCGCAGGGTCAGCGGCGGCTCCGGGGGCCTCCCGGTGAGCTCGAGCGCCCGCTGCAGCTCCGCGAGCTCGGCCGAGACCGCGGCGGTGCTCCTGCGCCGCCGCAGGGCGAGCACCGCGACGCCCGCCACGGTCAGGGCGAGCAGGCCACCGCCGACCGCCACCGCCCAGCCCGACGAGGATCCGCGCGGCGTGGCGGCCGGAGCCCCGGCCGAGGGGTGCCCCTTGGGCGCGTCGGCGCGCCGGCCGCCCTGGTCGAGCGACCGCACGATCGCGCCGGCAGGGGCGGGCGCGCCGGCGATCTGCCGCTTCGGGGGCGCCACCGGTGGCGTCGGGTCGAACGGCACCCAGCCGATCCCGGGGAAGAAGGCCTCCACCCAGGAGTGGGCGTCGCTGTCGTGCACCACCCACTCGCGCCTGCCGTTGTCGTAGCTGCCCGACGTGAAGCCGGACGCGACCCGGGCGGGCACGCCGCCCATGCGCAGCAACAGAGCCATCGCGCCCGCGAAGTGCTGGCAGTAGCCCGCGTGCGTGTCGAACAGAAACGAGACCAGCGGCGGGCGCCCGCGGCGCGCCGCCGGCGGGCGCTCGGTGTAGGCGAAGCTCGCAAGGCGGCGCTCGATCGCCCGGGCGAAGCGGTAGGGCGACCCGGCCGCGTCGCGCAGGCGGGTGGCCAGCCGGTAGGCCGGCGCGTACTGCGAGGCCAGCACGGCCTGCTCGGACCGCCACGAGCCCGGCTGTCCGAACGGGGCGAAGCTGATCGTCTCGGGGCCGAGCGACGAGGGCGCGTTCGGCGCAGGGGCCGGGCCGCCGACCGAGACGGGCAGTTCCATGTCGAGGTAGGCCAGCGCCGACGGCGGGTACGCCGTGCCCGCCACCGCCATGTCGAGGACCTGGGGCTGCGGCGCGTACACCTCCGCGGCGTACGAGTCGCCCGGGTTCAGCTGCCGCCGGCCGGTCAGGTAGGTCCCGGAGGGTCCCTCGCGGATCCGGCTCGGCGAGTGCGAGATCGCCAGCGTCGCGCCGCCCGCGATGTACTCGGCGGAGCGCAGGTCGCGCACCGACACCCGCAGCCGCTCGCGCCACTCCGGGTGCGCCCGGACCAGCGCGGCGTCGTCGGACGGCCGCGGGAGCGTCAGCGCCCGCCAGGCGATGCCGTCGAACCGATCGAGCGCGATCGCCTTCCAGTAGATCGGCTCCCGCGCGGCGACGCGAAGCACGACGCGGCCGTCGCGGGGCCAGTCGAGCGGTCCGTAGGCGTGGTTCCAGCGGTAGGTGGTCGCCTTCGCGGGCGCCAGCGCCTCGACGACCGCCTGGTAGTCGAGCAACGGCCTCGAGCCGTCGAGCCGCGGGGCGAGCGCGACGCCGGCGAGCACCGCCACCGCGACGAACGTCACCGCGGTACCGGCGTGCGGGCGCTCGAGCCGGTCGGCCCACAGGAACGCGGCGAGCAGCACGGTGAAGCCCGCCCCCGAGAGGAACGGGGCGCCCGGGGCGTGCTCGACGACCGGGACCGCGTAGAGCGTCGCGAGGACGACGGCGGCGCCCGTCGGGCGCCGCCCGGCGTGCAGTGCCCGCACGGCCAATGCTGCGGCGCCAAGCAGCAGCATGCCTCCCCCGGCCAGCACGTCGATGCGCACCCACGGGTCGATCCCGCGGTAGGGCACGCCGATCCCGGGCATCGCCTGAAGGCCCTGGCCGATGCCGGAGAGCAACTCGCCCCAGCTCCGCGGGCGCAGCAGCTCGAGCGGCACGCCGGCCGCGAGCAGCGCGAGCGCGACTCCCGCGAGGGCGGTCAGCGCCGCGGTCGGCACCCGCCACGGCCGCCCGAGGCCGGCCGTCCGGCGCCAGGCCGCCGCAGCGGCCAGCGCCAGCGCGGTGCAGGCCACCATCGGGCCGACGGCGGCCGGCACCAGCAGCGCCGCCCAGTGCAGCGCGGAGAACAGCGCCAGCGCGGCGAGGGAGGCCATCGCGCGCGCGGGCGAGAGGGCGGTGGCCGCGCGGCCGCGGGACGCCACAGCGGCGGCGGCGCTCACGCTGCCGTCCTCCGCCGCGCTCCTGCCAGGTCGTAGCCGATGCAGCCGGCGACCGAGAACGCCGCCGGGCGACCCCGCAGGGGCACCGGCGTCACCACGTACCGCCCGGCCGACGGGGCGTGGAGCAGCGCGCGGGGCGGGCGCGAGAGCGCCCGGGCGGCGACATAGAAGATCGCGCCGCGCCGCTGGGCGACGCCGGTCAGCGGCGGCACCGCACCGGGCTCCACCAACGCCAGCCGGGCGTGCAGGTGCGGCCAGCCGGCGAGCCCCGGCTCCAGGGCCTCGGGGCGCCGCAGCCCGCCGAGCAGCAGCGAGCAACCGCCGTGGCGGGCGAGGTGGACGCAGAGGGAGGCCGCCGCCCGCACCGCGGCGTCGACCGCCGCGTCATCGTGTCCGCGCGCGTCGAGCACGACCAGCGGGCGGGCGTCGCCCTCCGGCCGCAGACGCCGCTCGAGCAGCTCCCCCGTGCGCGCGAGCGCAGGCCAGTGGATGCGCGACGCGGGCGCGCCCTCGCGATGCGGCCGCAGGCCGTCGATGTCGACCTCCGCCGCCGGGGCGACCCCCGGGCGCGGGCGGCCGGTCACGGTCCCCCGGCGGCCGGCGCCGGCGTCCGGGACGACGACCGGCTCCACACGCGGGAGCACGACGACCTCGTCGCGCCCGGTCCCGCGCACCACGCGCTGCGCGAGGCCGATCGGGTCGCGCACCACGACGGCGGGCGGATCGACGAGACGGCGCCCGCGGCGGGGGAAGCGCGCCTCGACGGCCACCACCGCTCGGCGGCGCCCGCCCCGCACCGCGACTGCCCCGTCGAGCAGGGGGTCCTCGACGAGGCAGGACGGCAGCGCCACCCGGGGCGACGTGACGTGCACCTCCAGCGCCAGCGGCTCGTCCTCGACGACGCGCGCGCCACCGAGGTGGCGCTCGACCCGCAGGCCGCGCGCGCCGCTGGCGACCCACGCGACCGCGAGCGCGGCCAGCAGGCCGAAGGCGAGGCCGGGCACGTACAGCGCGGGCGCGTCGAACAGCGCTGCCGCCAGCAGCAGCGCCGCGCCCAGCCAGCCGGCGGATCGTGCTCCCGCGGCCGACGAGCGCGACGACGGCATCGCCTACAGGGCCGGGGTCCGTGCCACCGTCTCGGCGACGATCCGCTCCGAGGTCACGTCCATCGCCTCGGGCGCCACCACGATCCGGTGGGCGAGCACCGGCTGGGCGAGCGCCTGCACGTCGTCAGGGAGCGCGTGGTCGCGGCCCTCCATCAGCGCCCGCGCCTTGGCGGCGCGGAGCAGCAGCAGACCGGCGCGCGGCGATGCGCCGAGCTCGACGCGCGGATCGTCGCGCGTGCGGCCGAGCAGCGCGACGACGTAGGAGCGCAGCGCGTCGGTGACGACGACCCGGCGGGCGGCGTCCTGGGCGGCGAGCAGGTCGGCCGCGGTCGCCACGGGCTCGAGCTCGTCGACGCGGTCGCCGGCCTCGTTGGCGGCGAGCATCGCCGCCTCGGCCGCGGCCCCGGGATAGCCGAGGGACAGGCGAACCATGAAGCGGTCCACCTGGGCCTCCGGCAGCGGGTAGGTGCCCTCGTACTCGACCGGGTTCTGCGTCGCGAGCACGAGGAACGGCCGCGCCAGCTCGTGGGTGTGGATGTCGACGGTCACCCGGCGCTCCTGCATGCACTCGAGCAGGCCGGACTGCGTCTTGGGCGAGGCGCGGTTGATCTCGTCGACGAGGACGACGTTGGCGAAGATCGGCCCCGGGCGGAACTCGAAGCGGTCATCGCGCTGGTTGAAGACGTTGGTGCCGACGACGTCGGCGGGCAGCAGGTCGGCGGTGCATTGCACGCGCGCGAACTGGAGGTCCATCGAACGGGCGACGGCGCGGGCCAGCGTCGTCTTGCCCACGCCGGGGAGGTCCTCGACGAGCACGTGGCCCTCGGCGAGGACGGCGACGAGCACGTCGTCGAGGACCGTCCGGCGCACCTCCACGGCGCGGTCGACCGATGCGGCGACGCGCGCGACCAGCTCGCCGGCGGCCCGGACCTCCTCGGAGGCGACGACGTCGCTCACGCCGTCGCCGCCCGGGCCGAGCGCACGCGATCGACCACCTCGAGCACGGCGCGCGCGACCTCGGCCTTCGATGCGCGCGGCACGGCGCGCTCGGATGCTCCGGTGACGATGCAGACCTCGTTCTCGGCGGCATCGAAGCCGATGTCGGCCCTGCTGATGTCGTTGACGACGACGGCGTCGAGGCGCTTGCGGGCAAGCTTCTGGCGTCCGTAGAGGACGGCGCCCTCACCGTGCTCGGCCGCGAAGCCGACGAGGACCTGGTCGTCGCGGCGCCGTGCGGTCAGGCCGCTGAGGATGTCGTCGGTGCGCTCGAGGTCGAGGCTCAGGCGCTCCCGCTCGTCCTTCTTGAGCTTGGCGTGCGCAGGATCGGCCGGGCGGAAGTCCGCGGGCGCGGCGGCCATCAGCAGGACGTCGCAGGCGTCGAACTCCGCCTCGCAGGCGGCCTGGAGCTCGGCGGCCGTCTCGACGTCGACGTAGCGAACGCGCGGATGACGCGGCAGGGTCACGTTGGCCACGACGCACGCCACCTCAGCGCCGAGCGCCGACGCCTCCTCGGCGAGCGCCAGCCCCATGCGGCCGCTGGAGCGGTTGCCGACGTAGCGCACGCTGTCGATCGGCTCGCGCGTGCCTCCGGCCGTGACGAGCACGCGGAGTCCGTCCCATGGCCGTGCCCCGGCCGGCACGACCGCCTCGAAGGCGGTCAGCAGCTCGGCGGGCTCCGCAAGCCGGCCCACACCCCACTCGTGGCGCGAGCCCAGCGCGCCCACGCCCGGGTCGAGCACGACGACGCCACGAGCCCGCAGCGTCTCGAGGTTCGCGCGCGTGGCCGCGTGCTCGTACATGTGGTTGTTCATCGCCGGGGCGACGAGCACCGGGCAGGTGGCGGCCAGCGCCGCGCTGGTGAGCAGGTTGTCGGCCAGCCCCGCAGCGAGCTTGGCGATCGTGTTGGCGCTCGCGGGCGCGACGAGCAGGGCGTCGGCGTTGCGCACCAGCTCGAGGTGGCTGAGCGGCTCGTGGGAGCCCTCGCCCCCGCCGGGGGCGCGCTGGTCGGGAAACGCCCCGCGCGCCGGGTCGCGCTCGAACTCGTCGACGAGGACCGGCGCGCCGGTCAGCGCGGCGAACGAGGCGCGGCCGACGAACCGCTCGGACGCCGGCGTCTGGACCACGCGGACCGCGTGCCCGGCCTTGGTCGCGAGGCGCACCAGCTCGAGCGCCTTGTAGGCGGCGATCCCACCGCTGACGCCGAGCAGGAGCCGGGCCATGGCACGTTCCGGTCCCGGGCGGCCCTAGCGGTAGTGGTACTTGACCTTGCCCGCCGCCACTTCCTCGAGCGCGATGGTCAGGTAGTTCTTCGAGCCCGTCTCCACCATCGGCGGAGGGAACTCGTCGAAGGTGCCCTCGCCGAGGTTGTGGTAGTAGCTGTTGATCTGGCGCGCCCGCTTGGCTGCCACGATCACGGACGCGTAGTTCGAGTCGACGTTCTCGAGCAGGCGGTCGATGCGCGGAGAGATCATGCCCCGGAGTCTAGCTCCCGTGTGACGATCGCCTCGAGCCTTCCCACCGCGTCCTCGAGGCGGTCGTTGACCACGACGTGGGCGAACTCGTCCTGTGCGGCGAGCTCGGAGCCCGCCGTCCTCAGGCGCGCCTCGACCTGCTCGGCGTCGTCGGTCCCCCGCCCGACGAGCCGCGCGCGCAGGGCGTCCTCGGACGGCGGGGCGATGAAGATCTGGACCGCCTCGGGCATCGCGGCGCGCACCTGGCGGGCCCCCTGGAGCTCGATCTCGAGCACCACCGGCACGCCCGCCGCGGTGCGGCGATCGAGCTCGGAGCGCAGCGTGCCGTAGCGGCGCCCGGAGTAGGTCGCATGCTCGACGAAGTCCCCGGCGTGCACGCGCTCGTCGAAGTCGGCGTCGGAGAGGAACCAGTAGTCGACGCCGTGCTGCTCGCCGGGACGGGGGCTGCGCGTCGTCGCCGAGACCGAGAGCTGCAGCTGCGGCCGCCGCTGGAGCAGGCTCCGGATCAGCGTGCCCTTGCCGACGCCCGAGGGGCCGGTGATGACGAAGACGCGCGCTATCGCCGCAGCATGGAGACCAGCTCGGCGCGCTGGCGCTCCGAGAGGCCGCCGATCGTCTTGCTCGGCGAGATCCGGCACTGCTGGAGGATCTTGTTGACCTTCACGCGCCCGTACTTCGGGACGGCCAGCAGCATGTCGAAGACCTTGGCGGTCTCCAGGAAGTCCGGCGGCTGGAGCAGCAGCTTGTGGATCGAGGCGCGCCCGCCCTTGAGGTCGCGCTTGAGCTGCGCGCGACGGGTGCGGATGTCGTTCGCCCGCTGGAGGGCCTCCATCCTCTGCGTGAGAGAGCGCTCCGGTGCCGTCGACTGCTTGGCGGGGGCGTGCTCCACTGAGGTCGGCGGCATGGGCGGCGAATATACAGCGCAGCCCTGCCCACGCAAGCCAGGACCGCCAAATTCGCATGAAGCTCAACCTGAGGTCGATGCTTGTTCACCCTTGTTGAGACCGGAGGTCCGTATTTCCAGCGGTTTTCCCGCGCCTCGTTCCGGTGCATCGCCGCTCAGCGGGCGGAGAGTGGGCGGTTTGCGGGCATTTCCCGCAGATCCTCCGCGATCCTCGCCCCCGCGAGCGGGTCGCGGAAGCTCTCCGTGCCCACCGCAACCAGCGTCGCGCCCGCGTCGAGGAGGCTCCTGGCGTGCCGGGCGCTGCGCACGCCGCCCATCCCGACGATCGGCAGCGACACGCGCCGCGCGACGGCGGCCACCTGGGCCAGCGCCACGTGGAAGACGGCGGGGCCGGACAGTCCGCCCGTCCCCGCGCCGAGCCACGGCTCGCCCTCGGGCGTCAGCGCCATCGCCCGCAGGGTGTTGATCAGCGAGACCGCGTCGGCGCCCTCCGCCTCGGCCGCCTCGGCCACTGCGGCGACGTCGGCGGTGTTCGGCGTGAGCTTGACGACCAGGGGCTTGGCGGCGTGCGGGCGCACCTCCCGCAGCAGGCCCGCCAGGCTGGCCGGGTCGGCGCCGAGGTCGAGCCCGGTCTGCACGTTCGGGCATGACACGTTCAGCTCGATCGCCGCGACCTCGTCGCGCTCGCCGACCGCCTCGACCAGCGCGCGCACCTCGCGCGCCGTCGAGCCCATGACGTTGGTGATCAGCGGGACCGGGAGCCGCGCGAGCACGGGCAGGTCGCGCTCGAGGTAGCCGGCCAGCCCCCTGTTGGGAAGGCCGATCGAGTTGATCAGGCCCGCCGGCGCCTCCCACAACCGGGGCGGCGGGTTGCCCGCCCGCGGCTCCAGCGTGATCGTCTTGGACACGAAGGCGGCGAACGGGAACTGCTCGAGCAGCGCGTCGCCGAACGCGCGCTGCGCGGCGATCGCGTCGAACGTCCCCGAGCCGTTGACGACCGGGTGGGCCAGCTCGAGCCCGCAGAAGCCGATCACGCCGGTGCTCCCGCGTGGGCGTCGACCTCGGCCAGCAGCGCCGCGTCGACCACCGGGCCGTCGACGCAGACCCGCAGGTAGCCGCCGTCACGGGTCGCCACGACGCATCCGAAGCACGCACCGAACCCGCAGGCCATGCCCGACTCCAGCGCGAGCTGCGCGGGCACGGCACGGGCCTCGCAGAGCGCGCGCACCGCCTCGAGCATGCGCGGCGGGCCGCACGCGTAGACCGTGGCGTGGCCGTCGGCGTCGAGCAGGTCGGCCGCAAGGGCGGTGACCAGCCCGCGGTGCCCGGCCGAGCCGTCGTCGGTGGCCACCAGCGGATCGCGCAGCAGGGCGGCGCCCTCCGCTCGGGCGGCGTCGCGGAAGCCCAGCACGACGGCGGCGGGCACCCCGGAGGCGTCGAGCGCCTCCTGCCAGATCGCCAGCGGCGCGATGCCCACGCCACCGCCGACCAGCAGCGCCCGCCGGCCGTCGGCGGGCGGTTCGAACCCGCGCCCGAGCGGGCCCAGGCACCAGAGCTCCTCCCCCGCGCGCAGCTCGCAGAGCCGGCGGGTTCCCGGACCGACGTCCTCGAGCAGGTAGTGGGCCTCGCCGTTCGCCCAGCGGGCGACCGAGAATGCGCGCGGCAGGTGCGGGCGCTCGTCGGCGCCTCCCCCCCAGCCGGAGACCGCGGCGAGCATCGAGAACTGCCCGGGGTCGGGGCGCGGGCCGCCCGGGTCGGCGACCCGGAGCACGCGGTAGGCGCCGACGCTCTCGACGCCGAGCACGCGCAGCGCGCGGCGGGCCGGCGGCGCGAGCGTCCTCACCCGACCGGGGCCTCGTCGGGAGCGGGGGCCGGCCGATGGAGCTCCTGGAGCGACAGCACCGGCGGCTCGCCGCCCGACCGGGCCCGGGCGATGGCCCGGGCGGCGGAGACGCCGGCCGAGAGCGTGGTCAGGCACGGGATCCCGCGGGCGACCGCGGCGCGGCGGATCTCCCACCCGTCGGTGCGTGCCCCCGACCCGGTCGGCGTGTTGATGACGATGTCGACGTCGCCGCGCTCGATCCAGTCGACCACGTGCGGCGATCCCTCGCCGATCTTGTTGAGACCGGTCACGGGCACGCCCATCCGGGCGATCGCGTCGGCGGTGCCCCGGGTCGCAACGATGCGGAACCCCTGGTCGTGCAGGATCTGCGCCACCCCGAAGGCCCCCGCCTTGTCCGCGTCGGTGACCGTGATGAAGGCGGTGCCGGACGTGGGCAGCGGCGCCCCCGCCGCGGCCTGCGCCTTGGCGAACGCGGTGGGGAAGTCCCGGGCGATGCCCATGACCTCGCCCGTGGAGCGCATCTCGGGGCCGAGCACCGCGTCCGCGCCGTCGAAGCGGTCGAAGGGCATGACCGCCTCCTTGACCGACACGTGCTCGCACGCGAGCGGATCCTCGGGGAGCTCGAGATCGGCGATCCGCTCGCCGAGCATCACCCGGCAGGCCATCTTCGCCAGCGGGACGCCCACCGCCTTGGAGACGAACGGGACCGTGCGCGAGGCGCGCGGATTGGCCTCGATGACGTAGAGGCGCCCGCCGGGATGGACGGCGAACTGGACGTTGAGCAGCCCGACGACGCCGAGCCCCAGCGCGATGCCGCGCGTGGCCTCGCGGATCTCGTCGAGCATCTCGCCGCCCAGTGAGTGCGGCGGCAGCACGCACGCGCTGTCGCCCGAGTGCACGCCCGCCTCCTCGACGTGCTGCATGATCCCGCCGATCCACACGTCCTTGCCGTCGCAGAGCGCGTCGACGTCGACCTCGACCGCGTTCTCCAGGAAGCGGTCGAGGAAGATCTCGCGGCCGATGACGCCGGGCGTCGGGTCCCAGCCGACCTCGCGCCGCAGGTAGTCGGCGAGGCCCTCGGCCGAGTAGACGATCTCCATGGCGCGCCCGCCGAGCACGTAGCTCGGCCGCACCAGCAGCGGGAAGCCGACCTCCTGCGCGCGGGCGACCGCGTCGTCGAAGTTGCGCGCGGTCCCGTACGGGGGCGCCGCGTAGCCGAGCCGGTCCAGCAGCGCGCCGAAGCGACCGCGGTCCTCGGCGAGGTCGATCGCGTCGACGCTGGTGCCGAGCAGCGGCACGCCCGCCTCGGCGAGCCCGGCGGCGAGCTTCAGCGGCGTCTGGCCGCCGAACTGCACGATCACGCCCTCGGGGCGCTCCACCTCGACGACGCCGAGGACGTCGTCGAGCGTCAGCGGCTCGAAGTACAGGCGGTCGGAGGTGTCGTAGTCGGTGGAGACCGTCTCCGGGTTGCAGTTGACCATCACCGCGTCGCGGCCCGAGTCGCGGACGGTCATCGCCGCGTGCACGCAGCAGTAGTCGAACTCGATGCCCTGGCCGATGCGGTTGGGGCCGGCGCCGAGGATCATCACGCTCGGGCGGTCGCCGCGGTCGACCTCGTGGGCGGCGCGCCGCTCCCAGCCCGAGTAGTAGTACGGCGTGCGGGCGGGGAACTCCGCCGCGCAGGTGTCGACCGACTTGAACGAGCGCTCGCCCGCGAACGGGTAGCCCTCGCCGTCCCAGCTGGCGGCCAGCCCCTCGAGCTCGCGCAGGAACCAGTGGTCGACAGCGGTCGCCTCGTGGACCGCCTCGACGCCGACGCCGCGGCGGAACAGCTCGAGGATCGTGTCGAAGCGGTCGGTCGACGGCGTGCGCAGGGCGTCGAGCAGCTCGCCGTCGGTCGGCGCCCTCGAACGACGCGACCTTGTCCAGCTCGCGCGAGCGCATCGCCTTGGCGAACGCCTGCCGGAAGGTCCGCCCCATCGCCATCGCCTCGCCGACCGACTTCATGTGGGTCGTCAGCACCGGGTCGGCCCCGGGGAACTTCTCGAAGGCGAACCGCGGCCACTTGACGACCACGTAGTCGATCGTCGGCTCGAAGCTCGCGGGCGTCACGCCGGTGATGTCGTTGTCGATCTCCTCGAGCGCGTAGCCGACCGCGAGCCGCGCGGCGATCTTGGCGATCGGGAAGCCCGTCGCCTTCGACGCCAGCGCCGAGCTGCGCGACACACGCGGGTTCATCTCGATGACGACGATCTCCTCGGTCGCCGGGTCGACCGCGAACTGGACGTTCGAGCCGCCGGTCTCGACGCCGACCGCGCGGATGACCGTGATCGCCTGGTCGCGCAGCTGCTGGTAGAGGCTGTCGGTGAGCGTCTGCTGGGGCGCCACCGTCACGCTGTCGCCGGTGTGGACGCCCATCGGGTCGATGTTCTCGATCGAGCAGACGATCACCACGTTGTCGTTGTGGTCGCGCATGACCTCGAGCTCGAACTCGCCCCAGCCGAGCACCGACTGGTCGAGCAGGACCTGGCCGATCGGCGAGGCGTCGATCCCGCGGGCGACGACCCGCCGGAAGTCCTCGGGCGTCCTGGCGATGCCGCCGCCGCGTCCGCCGAGCGTGAACGCCGGCCGGACGATGCACGGGAGTCCGACCTCGGGCAGCGCGTCGAGCGCCTGCTCGACGGAGGTGGCGATCGCGCTGGCGGGCATCCGCAGGCCGGCGGACTGCATCGTCTGGCGGAAGAGGTCACGGTCCTCGGCGCGAGCGATCGCGTCGTAGTTGGCGCCGATCAGCTCGACGCCGTAGCGCTCCAGCGTGCCGTCCTCGTGCAGCGCCTTGGCCAGGTTCAGCGCGGTCTGACCGCCGAGCGTCGGCAGCAGCGCGTCGGGACGCTCACGCTCGATCACCTGCGCCACCGGGCCCGGGCAGCAGCGGCTCGACATAGGTCGCGTCGGCGAACTCGGGGTCGGTCATGATCGTCGCCGGGTTGGAGTTGACGAGGACGACCTCGTAGCCCTCCTCCCGCAGGACCTTGCACGCCTGCACGCCCGAGTAGTCGAACTCGGCCGCCTGCCCGATGACGATCGGGCCGGAGCCGAGGATCAGGATGCGCCGGAGGTCGTCCCTACGCGGCATCGGCGATCCTCTGCAGGAAGCGGTCGAAGAGGTAGAGCGAGTCGTGCGGGCCAGGCCCCGCCTCCGGGTGGTACTGCACGGTGCCGCCGGGGACGTCGAGCAGCTCGAGCCCCTCGACGGTGCGGTCGTAGAGGTTGACGTGGCTCAGCACCGCCTCGCCGAAGTCGGTCTGCCACCGCACCGGCTCGTCGGCGGCGATCGTCCGCTGCCCCCCGGCCCGAGGACGGCGAAGCCGTGGTTCTGCGAGGTGATCTCGATCCGGCCTGTCTGGAGGTCCTTGACGGGGTGGTTGGCGCCGCGGTGGCCGAACGGGAGCTTGAACGTCTCGAGCCCCACGGCCCGGCACAGCAGCTGGTGGCCCAGGCAGATGCCCCAGACGGGCTTGCGGCCGACCACCTCGCGCACCGTCGCGACGACGTGCTCGAGCGCCGCTGGGTCGCCGGGCCCGTTGGCCAGGAACAGCGCGTCGGGGTCGCCGTCGAGCAGCTCCTCGGCGCTCGCGCCGCACGGATGCAGCGCCACGCGGGCGCCGCGGGCCACGAGGTTGCGCACGATCGAGGACTTGATGCCGGTGTCGATCGCGGCGATGCGCGGGCCGTCCCCGCTCCCGTGGTGGGTGACCGCGCCCGGGCTGACCACGCGTGCGAGGTCCCGGCCTGCCATCGGCGGCTCGGCGGCGATCCGCTCGCGCGCCTCCGCCTCGGGCATGGCGCCCGGGAAGATCCCGCCGCGCATCGCGCCGGCCTCGCGGATGTGGCGCACGAGGGCGCGCGTGTCGACGCCCGTGATCGCCGGGACGCCGCAGTCGGCAAGCCAGTCGAGCCAGCCGCGCTCCGCGCTGGGCGCGTCCTCGGTGTTGATGGCTGCGCGCATGATCGCCGCCCGGGCCCACACGCGCTCGGACTCCATCGCGTGCTCGCTGACGCCGTAGTTGCCGATGTGCGGATAGGTGAAGGTGATCAGCTGGCCCGCGAAGGAAGGGTCGGTCATCGACTCCTGATAGCCGGACATGCCGGTCGTGAAGACCACCTCGCCGACCGTCGGCCCGTCGGCGCCGCAGGCCTCGCCGTCGAAGCGGGTCCCGTCATCGAGCAGGACGTAGGCGGGAGCGCCGGCGGTCACTTGACGAGCCCCTGGACGACCTTGAACTCCGGGGTCCCGGCCCGCTCGAGCAGCTCGAAGAGCGCTGCCTCGACGGTGGTGACGATCGCCCCGGCGCGCTCGAGCCGCCCGAGCCCCACCCGGTGGTCGATCGCGTGCCGGGAGCCGACCGCGTCGGCCGGGACGTGGACCTCGACCCCGCGGTCGAGCAGGTCGTGGACCGTCTGCGACACGCAGACGTGGGCCTCGATCCCGCAGACGATCGCCTGGTCGCGCCCGGCGAGGTCGAAGCCGTCGGCGCGGCAGGCGGAGAACACCGTCTTCTCGACCACCGGCCCCCCGTCGAGCCCGACCTCCGGCGCCGTGTGGCCCAGGCCCTCGGGGTACTGCTCGGTGACGATCCGCGGGAGCTCGAGCACGCGCGCGCCCTCCACGAGCCGGCCGCAGGCGCGCGCCACGTCGGCGAAGACGTCGTAGGAGCGAAAGCCCTCCTGGACGTCGACGACGACCAGGGCCGCCCGCTCGCGCCGCAGGAGGCTCACCTGCCCACCACCGTGAACGCGCGCTCGCGGTAGGCGACCGCGCCGGCGGCGACCGTCATGACCACCCGGCCGCGCAGGCGCCGGCCGGCGAAGCAGCAGTTCTCCGAGCGGCTCTCCCAGCCGTGCTCCCCGGCAATCCACGCGGCCTCGGGATCCACCAGGGTGAGGTTGGCCGGCTGGCCGACCGCGACCCGGGGCGTCGGCAGCCCGAACAGCTCGGCGCCGGCCGACATCCGCTCGATCAGGACCCCGAGCGGGAGCAGCCCGGGCGCGACGAGCTCTGTGTGCAGCGCCGCGAACGAGGTCTCGAGCCCGGTCGTGCCCATCGGCGCCTGCTCGAAGGGAACCTCCTTCTCGTCGCGCGCGTGCGGGGCGTGATCGGTGGCGACGCAGTCGATGACGCCCGAGCGCAGGCCCTCGACGAGCGCCCGGCGGTCGCTCTCGGCGCGCAGTGGCGGGTTCATCTTCATGCGCGTGTCCAGGCTTCGCACGTCCTCGTGGGTCAGCAGCAGGTGGTGCGGACTGGCCTCCGCGCTGATCTGCACGCCCTGCTCCTTCGCGGCGGCCACCGCGGCGACCGACTCGGCCGCGCTCAGGTGCTGGACGTGGACGCGTCCGCCCTCGTAGCCGGCGAGTGCAGCGTCGCGCGCGATCATCGTCGACTCGCTCACGCTCGGGATGCCCGCGATGCCCAGCAGCGCGCTCAGCTCGCCCTCGTGCATCGCGCCGCCGGCGGTCAGGGACGGGTCCTCCTCGTGCAGGGCGAGCACGCCTCCGGCCAGCCGCTGGTACTGCAGCGCCTTGCGCAGCATCCCGGCAGACACGAGCGGCAGGCCGTCGTCGGTGAAGCCGAGCGCGCCCTCGCGGCGCAGCTCGGCCATCTCGGTGAGCTCCGCGCCCTCGAGGCCACGCGTGATCGCGCCGAGGAAGCCCACGGGGATGCGCGCCTCGCGCGCCGCCGCCTCCCGCAGCGACCGCAGCAGCGGAGCCGAGTCGAGCACCGGGTCGGTGTTCGGCATCGCGATCACGGCGCAGAATCCGCCGGCCGCGGCCGCGCGCGTGCCGGTCTCGAGATCCTCCTTGTGCTCCTGGCCGGGCGTGCGCAGGTGCACGTGCGGGTCGACGAAGGCGGGCAGGAGCAGGCGATCGCCGCCGTCGACGGCCTCGCCGCCGTCCTGGGGGGCGAGGGTGCCGGGCTCGGCGATCTCGGCGATCTCGCCGCCGCGCACGCTGACGTCGACGCGCGCGTCGATCCCCTCGCGCGGGTCGAGCACGCGGACGGCGCGGAACAGCAGGTCGACCGCGGCGTGCGGGCCGTGCACGAGCGGCGGCGCCGTGATCATGCGGGCATCGGCTCGTGGTCGCCTGCCGGAGCGCCGCCGCCGCGTGTCCCGGCGCCGTCGGTCGGCCGGCCGGTGAGCAGCTCGTAGAGCACGGCCATGCGGACGACGACGCCCGCCTCGACCTGGGCGGTGATGACCGACTGGGGGGAGTCGACGACCTCGCCGGAGAGCTCGATCCCGCGGTTGACCGGGCCTGGATGCATCAGCACCTGCCGCGCGCCGAGGCGGCGCCCGTCGATCTGATACCAGGAGGCGTACTCGCGCATCGAGGGCACCCAGGCCTGCGTCATGCGCTCCTTCTGCATCCGCAGGGCGTAGACCACGTCCGCCTCGTGCAGGTCGTCGAGCGTGTGGCGGACATCGCAGCCCAGGGACTCGATGCCGCGAGGGATCAGCGTCGGCGGCCCGGCGACGGTGACCTTGGCGCCCATCTTGCGGAAGGCGAGGATGTTCGAGCGGGCGACGCGCGAGTGGGCCACGTCGCCGACGATCCAGATGCTCGCCGCGTCGATCGCTCCCAGCCGGCGGGTGAGCGTGTAGACGTCGAGCAGCGCCTGCGTGGGGTGCTCGTGCTTGCCGTCGCCGGCATTGACGATCGCGGCGTCGGTCCAGCGGCTCACGAGCTCCGCCGCGCCGGCCCACGGGGTCCGGATGACGATCGCGTCGGGCTTGTGGGCCCCGAGCGTGAGGATCGTGTCCTTCAACGACTCGCCCTTCTCGACGCTCGAGCCGCTGGCCGCGAAGTTCACGACGTCGGCGCTCAGCCGCTTGGCGGCGAGCTCGAACGAGCTGCGCGTGCGCGTGCTCGCCTCGTAGAAGAGGTTGACCACCATGCGGCCGCGCAGCGCGGGGACCTTCTTGATCTCGCGGTCGGAGACCTCGGCGAAGCGCTGGGCCTGGGCGACGATGCGCTCGATCCCCTCCCGGTCGAGGTCCTCGATCGACAGCAGGTGCCTCAGCGGAGGGCCTCCTGCCGCTCGGGCGCTCCGGCCGACGCGCCGATGGTGACCTCGTCGGTGCCGTCCAGCTCCTCGACGCTGACGTTGACCCGCTCGGCGCGCGAGGTCGGGAGGTTCTTGCCGACGTAGTCGGGGCGGATCGGGAGCTCGCGGTGGCCGCGGTCGGCGAGCACCGCGAGCTGCACGCGGTCGGCCCGGCCGTAGGCGAAGAGCGCCTCGATCGCGGCACGGACCGTGCGGCCGGTGTAGAGGACGTCGTCGACGATCACGATCGTGCGCCCGGTGACGTCGAAGTCGACGTGTGAGGCGTGGACGACCGGGGCGAGCGCGCGCGACCGCGAGGCGACGTCGTCGCGGTAGAAGCTGATGTCGAGGTCGCCGAGCGGGACGTCGGCGTCGAGCAGGTCGGCGACCAGACGGTGCACGCGGGCGCCGAGCACGGCTCCGCGACGATGGATGCCGACGATCGCAAGACGGTCGGGCTCCGCGTTGGCCTCGACGATCTCGTGGGCGATCCGCACCAGCGTGCGTCGCATGTCGCCCCCGTCGAGGACGACCTTCTCCTGTGGCATGCGATCCGTCCTTCCTGGCCTCTCCGGACCCGGTTAAAGGAGCGTTTCGGGAAGCCTAGCAGCGCGCACGGCTGTCGCCGGCGCTCGACGCGGACGTGCGCTCGAAGCCCTGCTCGAGGAGCACGCCGGAAGCCCGGCCGCCAGGAAGGCCGGTGCGTCACGGCCCCGCGGCGCCCTGGGCCGCCTCGCGCGCGCGGCGCTCGTCCCAGCGCACGAGCGCCGGCGCGGCCTTCTCGGGGAACGGGACCTCGATCGTGTCGAAGTCGCGCGGCACGACGGTCTCGGGGAACGCGCCGCGTGCCTCGTCGCGGATCTCGCGGCCGCCGTAGCGGCTCGAGAGATGCGTCAGCGCGAGGAGGCCGACGTCCGCCTCGGCCGCGATCTCGGCCGCCTGACGCGCCGTCATGTGACGGGTCTGGGCGGCGCGGACGGCCTCCTCGTCGGCGAACGTGGCCTCGCAGACGAGCACCTCGGCCTGGTGGGCCGCGATGCGCAGGCCGTCGCAGGGGGCCGTGTCGCCGGAGAGGACGACCTTGCGGCCCGGCCGCTCCGGCCCGATGACCTGCTCGGGCCGAACGCCGGCGATCGTCTCGCCCCGCTGGAGCCGGCCGAAGTCGGGGCCGGGCGGCACGCCGAGCTCCTCGGCGAGGCCGGCATCGAAGCGACCCGGGCGAGGATCCTCGACGACGGCGTAGCCGACCGCCTGCGGCCCGCGGTGCTCGACGGGGAACGGGGCCACGTACCAGTCGGCCCAGCGGACGGTCTCGCCCTGCGCGAGGTCGCGGGCCTCGAACGGGTAGCCGAGGCGGCCGTAGACGAAGCGCAGCTCGTCGAGCAGGCGCTCGGTGCCGGGCGGGCCCAGGACGGTCAGCGGCCGGTCGCGGTCGCGGAGGTCGAAGGACTTGAGCATCCCGGGCAGGCCGAGCCAGTGGTCGAGGTGGAAGTGCGTCAGGAAGATGTGGCTGATGTCGGCGAGCCCGACGCTGCGCACGAGCTGGCGCTGGGTCCCCTCGCCGCAGTCGAACAGCACGACGTCGCCGCCGCGCCGGACCAGCAGCGCGGGGAGCCCGCGCCGGGCGGAGGGCACCGAGCCGGCCGTGCCGGCGAAGAACAGGGACAGGTCCATCGGCCGCGAGGTTATGCCAGCGGAGGGGGCCGGACGCCTGTAGTGTCGTCGCATGCTCAAGGAGTTCCGGCAGTTCATCCTCCGCGGCAACCTCGTGGACCTCGCCGTGGCGGTCGTGATCGGGACCGCGTTCGGGGCCGTCGTCAGCGCGCTGGTCGCCGACCTCGTCACCCCGCTGCTGGCGGCGATCGGCGGCAAGGCGGACTTCGGCAACCTGTCCTTCAGCGTCAACGGCTCGAGGTTCCTCTACGGGCACTTCATCAACGCCCTGCTCTCGTTCGTGACGATCGCCGCCGTCGTGTTCTTCCTCGTGATCAGGCCGGTCAACGCGCTGCTGGCGCGGCTGCGGCCCGAGCCCAAGGTGGGCGCCGAGACCCGTGAGTGCCCGGAGTGCCTCTCCGACATCCCGGCGGCGGCGCGGCGCTGCGCGTTCTGCACCGCCGAGGTGGGGCCGGCGCCGGCCTGAGGGCCGAGCAGCGCGCCCGGCAGGATTTGAACCTGCGGCCTCCCGCTCCGGAGGCGGGCGCTCTATCCACTGAGCTACGGGCGCTGGACGCCGAAGCGTAGTCGACCCGGGGGTCCTCGGCTCGGGCCCCGGCTCACTCCTCGGCCGGGGGCCTCCGGCGCGCCTGCTTCTTGGCCGACTGGCGGCGCTTGGACTCGACCCTGCGCCCCCGGGCCGCAGCGGAGGGCCGGGTCGGGCGGCGCGTACGGGGCACGTGGAGCGCGGCGGCGAGGCGGTCGCGGAGCCGTCGCAGGGCGAGCTCGCGGTTGCGGGCCTGGCTGCGGGCGTCCTGGGCGACCGCGACGACCCGCGGGCCGCACCGGGCGCATACGCGGGCCTTCTGGTCGGGCGTCAGGGTCGTCGAGGCGGCGACGTCGAAGACCGCCTCGATGCGCGAGGCGGTGACGTTGGCGTGCTGGCCGCCCGGGCCCGACGACCGGCTCGCGCGCAGCTCGATCTCGGCCAGCGGGATCGCGACCGACCGGGTGACGAGCAGCGGGTCCTCGAGCGCCATGAGCACATCCTGGCGGGACAGGTGGTGCGACGCACCGTCGCCCCCGCCGGCCACGCGACCTCTGGAGCACCGGGACCTCCGAGCCCCGGCCCGCCGGGTCAGGCGGCGAGCGCGACGCCGATGCCGTCGGGGTCCGCGCTGACGACGAGCCCGCCCTCGCGCGCGACCGGGGCGCCGGCCGCCTCCAGCCGCGACGCCGCGACGTCGACCGCCGCGGCGTCACCCACCGCCAGCGTGACGCGGTCGATCCCGGGCGCGCCGGCGGGTGCGGGACCGCCGCCGCGCGATGTCCAGGTGTTCAGGCCGACGTGGTGGTGGTATCCGCCGGCGGCCAGGAACGCCGCCTGGTCGCGCCAGCGCGCCATCACGTCGAATCCCAGCGTGCCGGCCCAGAACGCGACGGAGCGCTCGAGATCGGAGACGCGCAGGTGCACGTGGCCCACCCGCACGGCCTCGTCGCCGCCGCCCTGCCCGGCGGCGGCAAGCAGCTCCTTCAGGTCGAGGGGCAGCGTGACTATCCCGACGCGGTCACCGGCGCCCGGCGCCGGCCAGGCCTCGCGCGGCCGGTCGGCGTAGAGCTCGACGCCGTTGCCGTCCGGGTCGTCGAGGTACAGCGCCTCGGACACTCCGTGGTCGGAAGCGCCATCGAGCCGGGCGCCGGCCTCGATCGCCCGTCGCAGCGCTGCTGCGAGCGCCGTGCGCGTCGGGTACAGCAACGCAATGTGAAACAGCCCGGTCGTCCCCCTGGGAGCGGGGTCCCACACCGCCGCTGGGACCAGGCGGAGCACCGGTGCACCGGGCGCACCGAGCACCCCGGGCTCCAGCTCGCACAACCCGGCCACGTCGACGTAGAAGCGCGTGGCGCGCTCGGGGTCGGCGACGCGCAGCGCGACCTCGGCGACGGACGTCCCGGCCGGAAGCGAGCGCTCCATCCCGACCACGCTAGCGTCGTGACCCGGAAGCCGGATCGCAGCGATCCGGAGGGCGCAACCGGCGAGTCAGGACAGCAGCCGGCAGCGCCTACAGCGCCGGCAGTCGCTGACTGACCGAGAGCAAGGGCGCGAACAGATCGCCCTCGGACTGCACCCTGCGCAGCACGTCGGCGATCTCGAACGTCAGCACCGACGCGTCGCCGGCCTCGTGGCAGGCCGCGACCTCGTCCCAGGTCACCGGCGTCGAGACCGTCGGCCGCTCGCGGGCGCGGGTGGAGTACACGCTGATGGTCGTCTTGTGCTCGTCGTTCTGGCTCCAGTCGATCAGGACCTTGCCCGCGCGCAGGTCCTTGCGCTGGCGCGAGACGACCCTGTCCGGCGTCTCGGACTCCAGCAGCTCGGCCACCGCGCTGGAGAACGCCTTGGTCTGGTCGTAGCCGACGTCGCAGTTGAGCGGCACGTAGACCTGGAGGCCCTTCGAGCCGGATGTCTTGGCCAGCGACTGCAGCCCGAGCCCCTCGAACATCCCCCGCAGCCACAGCCCGACCTCGCAGCACTCCACGATCGTCGCCGGCGGGCCGGGGTCGAGGTCGAAGACCATCGCCGTCGGGCGGGCGGGGCTCGCCGCGAGGGCGAGCGACGTGTGCAGCTCGATGTCGGCGAGGTTGGCGAGCCACACCAGCGTCGGCGCGTCGTTGGCCAGGCAGAAGTCGATCTGCTTGCGCTCGAGCCGCACGCGCTCGGTCGCCACCCAGTCCGGCGCGTGGGACGGGCACTGCTTCTCGTAGAAGAACTTGCCCTCGACGCCGTCGGGATAGCGCTTGAGGGTGAGCATGCGCCCCTCGACGTGCGGCAGCAGCGTCGGGGCGACCGCCGCGAAGTAGTCGACGAGGTCGGACTTCGTGAAACCGGTCGCGGGGTACAGCACCTTGTCGGGGTTCGAGACGCGCACGGCGCGGCCGCCGATCGCGACCTCGACCGCGCCGTCGCGGCTCTCCGGGATCCTCGTCGCGCCCGCCATCGCCGGTTGGCTGCCCGCCAGCAGGCCCTTGTACGAGGGCGCCCGGAGGCGCCCCTCGCGCGTCCACTCGGTGAACTCCACCTCGCAGCGAAGCCGTGGCGCGACGAAGCGCGCGCCACGCGGCACGTCGGAGCCGGCGAACGGGCTCGTCTCCGTGCGCAATGGCTCGAGCAGCGCCGCGAGCCGGTCGAGCTCGGACTTCGTGAAGCCGGTGCCGACCCGGCCGGCGTAGCGCAGGGCGCCCTCGCCGTCGGCGACGCCCACGACCAGGGCGCCGATCCGCTCGCCGCGGCCGCCCTGCCCGGCCATCCAGCCGCCGATGACCACCTCCTCGCGCCGGGAGTTCTTGACCTTCACCCACGTCCGCGATCGCCGCCCGGGCTCGTAGGGACAGTCCAGGCGCTTGGCCACGACGCCCTCGAGCCCCTGCTCCCGCGTGGCACCGAGCAAGCCGGCGCCGTCGCCCACCACGTGCTCGGGCGTCTGCCAGCGCTCCCCGTCGAGCGCCAGCTCTGCCAGCCGCGCCCGCCGGTCGGCGTACGGCTCCGAGAGCAGCGAGCGGCCGTCGAGCCACAGCAGGTCGAAGATCACGTAGGTGACCGGGTGCGAGCGCGACAGGCGGCGGATCTGCGTCGCGGAGGTCAGGTGCATCCGTCGCTGGAGCGCGGCGAAGCTGGGCCGCGGCGCGCCGTCGTCGCCGGCCTCGAAGGCGACGATCTCGCCGTCGAGGACCGCGCGGTGCGAGCTGAGCGCGCGGTTGAGCCTCGACAGCTCGGGATAGCGGGCGGTGATGTCGGCGAGCTTGCGCCCGTGGAAGCGCAGCCGGCCCGGCTCGGAGTGCGCGATCGCCCGCACGCCGTCCCACTTGACCTCGAACGCCCAGCGCTCCGCGCGCACCGGCAGCGGCCCGGCGGTCGCCAGCATCGGAGCGATGCGGTCGGGCATCGGCTCGGCCGCCGGGCCGGCCGCCGGCTCCATCCGGTGGATCATCCAGTCCTTGCCGGGCCGCTCGGGGCCCGTGGCGAACAGCGCGTAGCGGCCCTCGAGGCGCTCGCCGTGGAACGTGACCTCGACCTTGCGCGGCTCCCACTTGTGGCACTCGTAGGTGCCGTGGTCCCAGATCGTCATGGTGCCGGCGCCGTAGCTGCCCTTCGGGATCTCGCCGTGGAACTCGAGGTACTCGAGCGGGTGGTCCTCGGTGCGCACGGCCTTGCGGTTCTGCCGGGGCTCCTCGGGCAGCCCGTTGGGGATCGCCCAGGAGGCCAGCGCACCCTCGTGCTCGAGGCGCAAGTCCCAGTGCAGCCGCGTCGCGTGGTGCTCCTGCACCACGAAGCGCGCGCCGGGCCGGTCGGCGGCGCGCTCGCCTGCTGGCTCGGGCGTCGTGGCGAAGTCGCGCTTGCGGCGGTAGCTCCCGAGACGCTCGCTCACGTCCCGGCCGTGACCTCCCCGATGACCCGCCTCAGCTCGTCGAACGGCGCGGACTTGTGCAGGTACGCCTCGGCGGCGCTGCCGGCGCGGTCGGGCATGCCGGTGTAGACCACGAAGCGCGCCCCGGGCACGGCCCGGCGCAGGGAGGCGATCAGGAGGTCCTCGTCGCCATAGCCGATGAGGTCGAGGAGCACCACGTCGGGGGTGACCGCCGGCAGGTCGCGCAGCGCCTCCTCGATGGTGGCCGCCTCGCCGACGATCTCGAGCTCGGCGGCATCGCGCAGCAGCTCGCGGACGAGCACCCGGAACGCCGCGGAGTCGTCGCAATGGAAGACCCGGATCGCCACGCGTCGCATGATCCCACGGCGCCGCGCCGGCGGCGGCGCGCGCTAGCGCGCGCCGAGCGGCTTGACCGCCCGCGCGGGGACCCCGGCGACCAGCCAGCCCGCGTCGTAGTCGCCGGCGACGACCACCGCTCCGGCGGCGACGACGGCGTTCGCGCCGAGGCGCACGCCGCGCAGGATGACCGCATTGGTCGCGGCGAACGCGTTGGTCCCGAGGGCCACGGGATCCACGTGCAGCGGCTGGTCCATGAACCACGTGTCCGACCCGTCGTTGGCGTGGTCGGAGTCGGTCACGGTGACGCGCTCGGCGAGGCCGGCGCGCGCTCCCAGCTCGACGCTCCGGACGCAGTGCAGGGTGACCGCGCGCCCGCAGATCGCCCGTTCGCCCAGCACGAGCTCTCCCGCCGACTTGAGCTCGCAGTGGTCGCGGACCTGGACGTGGTCGGCGAGGCGGATCGCCCCGCCCCGCAGCTGGAAGCGGACGAGACGCTGGATCTCGCAGCCCCGGCCGATCTCGAGCGCGCTCGCCACCCCGGCGCGGACGTCGAGCAGGACGCCCTCCCCCAGGCGGGCCCCGTCGCCGATCGTCAGCCGCAGGGTCCCGCCGCGCGCGCCGGAGAGCGGGTCGATCTCCAGCCGGGGCCGCCCGGCGGCGCGCACGCCGCGGCCGAGCGACAGCTCGAGCCGGATCCCCTGGCGCCGCAGGCGCAGCCGGATGCTCAGCAGCCAGAGCGCGAGACGGGCGCGGCGGATCGCGGCGAGCACGGGCGGATCCTAGGTGCTCGCCCCACGCCGCCGGGGCCGGGAGCGCGTCCTACCCGCCGGCGACAGCCGGGAGGATCTGGACCTCGGCGCCGTCGGCGACCGGGGTCTCGAGCCCGTCGAGGTAGCGGATGTCCTCGCCGGCCAGGTAGACGTTGACGAAGCGGCGCAGCTGGCCGTCGTCGCCGGCGATGCGCTCGCGAAGCTCGGGGTGAACGCGGTAGACGCCCTCGAGGACCTCGCCGACCGTGCTTCCGTCGCTGGCGACCGCGGACTCGCCGCCGGTCGCCGCCCGCAGCTGGGTCGGCAGCTTGACGGTGATCGCCATCAGACGGCCATCCGCGCGGTCACGTCGCTCTCGAACGCGTCGTAGCTGGGCTCGATCTCGAACGAGTCGAACGTCCCGCGGACCGCGTCGAGGGTCTTCAGGCCCTCGCCGGTGATGACGAGCACGACCCGCTCGCCGGCGTCGATCTCACCCCGCTCGGCGAGCTTGGCGAGCGTGGCGGTGGTGACGCCGCCCGCGGTCTCGGTGAAGATGCCGGTCGTCTCCGCGAGCAGGCGGATGCCGGCGCGGATCTCCTCGTCGGTGACCGCCTCGATCGAGCCGCCGGTGCTGCGGGCGAGCTCGAGCGCATAGGGGCCGTCGGCGGGGTTGCCGATCGCCAGGGACTTGGCGATCGTCTCGGGCCGGACCGGCCGACAGACGTCGTGGCCGGCCGCGAACGCACGCGCCACCGGCGAGCAGCCGTCGGCCTGAGCGCCGTTCATCGCCGGCGTCGCGCCGTCGGCGAGGCCGAGCTCGCGCCACTCGTCGAAGCCCTTGGCGATCTTCGTGAACAGCGACCCCGAGGCGATCGGCACGACGCAGCGGTCGGGAACCCGCCAGCCGAGCTGCTCGGCGATCTCGTAGGCGAGGGTCTTGGAGCCCTCGGCGTAGTACGGCCGCATGTTGACGTTGACGAACGCCCACCCGTCCTTCTCGCCCGAGAGCTCGGTGCAGAGACGGTTGACGTCGTCGTAGGTGCCGCGGACCTTGACGAGGTTGGTTCCGTAGACGCCGGTGGCCAGGACCTTCTGCTCCTCGAGGTCGGACGGGATGAAGACGTAGGACTCCATCCCCAGGGCGGCCGCCTGGGCGGCCACCGCGTTGGCGAGATTGCCGGTCGACGCGCAGGCCAGGACCTCGAAGCCGAGCTCGCGGGCGCGGGCGCTGGCCACCGACACGACGCGGTCCTTGAAGGAGTGGGTGGGGTTCGCGGCGTCGTTCTTGACCCAGACCTCCCCGAGTCCGAGGCGCTCGGCGAGCCGGTCGGCGCGGATCAGCGGGGTGCAGCCGGCGGGCAGGCCGAACCGCGACGAGCGGCGCTGCGAGGGCGCGGGCGGCGCCTCGAGCGGCAGGAACTCCGAGTAGCGCCAGATGTTCTGGGGCCCGGCCTGGATCCGCCGCCGCGCCTCGCCGACATCGTCGATCTCGATCCTCGTGTACGCCACCTCGAGCGGGCCGAAGCAGCGCTCGCAGACGTAGTGGGCGTCGAGGGGGTAGGCCTCTCCGCACTCTCGGCACTTCAGGGACTTCGCAGCCATGTGAAAAAACCTCCGCCGGTTCCCGTGGCGGAGGTTCGTGGGAAGCCCCAGCCACATCTCGCAGGAATTGGCACCTTCCCGGTCGGACCTGGCGGTCGTCGCGGGGGTTGCCGGGGTTTCGTCGGGCCAGTCCCTCCACCCCTCTGGATGTGTCCAGCTATGTGATCGCGGACGATAGCAGCCGGCCCCGCGGCGCGCAGCATCGCGGGAGCTGGTCCCGCCACGCCCGGCCACCGGCCCGGCGGGTACCATGCGCCCGTGCCGTTCGACGCGACCATCCCGGCCGAGGACCCGCCGAGTCCCGATGCCGAGCCTGCCGAAGCGCCCCTTCGGTCGTGCGGCGCGCGTGCGCGCGCGGGCCGTCGCCGCAGCCGCAGAGCCTGACGCTCCTCGCATCGAGGTCCTCGATGCCGAGGGCCTGCGCTGGATCAACATCGAGCGGCCGCGGCCCGTCGAGCGCGTCTGGCTGGAGGAGCACTTCGACTTCCACGCGCTCGACTACGAGGACGTCTTCAGCCGCAACCAGCGCCCGAAGGTCGACGAGTACGACGACTACCTCTTCGTCGTCCTGCACTTCCCGCGCTTCGACAAGGCCGTCGGGCGGCTGAACGCCGCCGAGCTCGACGTCTTCGTCGGGCCCGACTACGTGGTCACGCTCCCCAACGAGCACCTCGACGTGGTCGAGTACCTCTTCGAGCGCTGCCGCACCCGCGAGGAGCTGCGCGAGCAGATCTTCTCGAAGGGGCCCGGCTACCTGCTCTACAGGATCGTCGACGACTGCGTCGACTCGGCGTTCCCGATGCTCAACAAGATCGGCAACAAGCTCGAGCGCATCGAGGACGACATCTTCGAGGGCCGCACCCGCGAGGTCGTGCGCGACATCTCCGACGCCAAGCAGGAGATCATCAACTTCCGCAAGATCGTCCGGCCGCAGCGCGGCGCGCTGAAGGACCTCGAGCGCACCAAGCGCTACATCCCCGAGGACCTCGAGGTCTACTTCGACGACATCAACGACGCGTCCGAGCGCATCTGGGACATGCTCGAGAACTTCAAGGAGGTCTCCGAGGCGCTGGAGGCCACCAACGAGTCGCAGCTCTCGCACCGGCTCAACGACGTCCTGCGCGTCCTCACCGCGTTCAGCGTGATCGTGCTGCCGCTGACGCTGATCTCCGGCATCTGGGGCATGAACATCCATGTGCCCGGCGAGCAGACCCAGTCCGGGTTCTGGGCGGTCATCGGCTTCATGGTCGTCGTGCTCGTGGGGATGCTGCTGTTCTTCCGCCGCCGCGGCTGGCTGTAGCGGCGCTGCCCGGCTCCCCCGCTCAGGGCCCTCCGACTCCCGCGCCCGCGCGCGCCGCCTCCCGCGCCTCCCGCTCGGCCTGCTCCTGGATCACCGCGATGCGCTCCTTGCGCTGCAGGCCGCGGCAGATAGCCCTGGTGACGAGGAACGCCACCACGGGAGCCACGAACACGATGACGCGATAGACCCAGATCTGGTGCGTGTAGCCGATGCCGAAGAACACGAAGGCCCGGTCGGCCGAGCCGGCGACGAAGACCAGCGCCACCCATGTGAAGAACGCGGCGCCGAAGGCCGTGCGGCCGGGGACGTCGCGCGGGCGATCGAGCAGGTTGTGCGACAGGCGGTCCCCCGTCCTGCGGCGCTCGATCCACGGGTAGGCGAAGAGGGCGCCGAAGACGATCAGGGGGAAGAGCGCGCCGCCCCAGAACGGGTTGGGCGCCACCGTGTAGTCGCCGATCACCCAGTCCCAGCCGGGCACGAGCCGCAGGGCTCCGATCAGCCAGCCCAGGTACCAGTCGGGTTGGGCGGCGTTGGTGGAACGGGCCGTTTCGAACGGGCCCCACTCCCAGATCGGGTTGATCTGCACGAGGCCGCCGAGCAGGAACAGCACCGCGACGACCGCGAACAGCAGCCCGAGCGACTTCGGCGCGTAGGAGGGGATCGTCGGGTTGCCGAGCAGCCGCCGCTCGGTCTGCCTCGCCTTGCGTTTGAACTGCGTGTGGTGGCGCGAGACCACCAGGGCGAGGTGCACCGCGATCAGCGTGGCGATGGCGATCGGGATCACGAGGACGTGGAGGATGTACATGCGCGACCAGAGCCCGGGGTCGCCCGGCCAGTGGTCGCCGAAGAACAGCAGCGTGAAGTTGCCGCCGACGAACGGCAGCGACTCGGCCACCCCGTAGCCGATCACCAGGCCCATCCCGGAGAGCAGGTCGTCGACCAGCGAGTAGCCGAGGTAGCCCTCGGGCAGCGCCAGCCCGAGCATCAGCAGGCCGATGACCCAGGTCAGCTCGCGCGGCTTGCGGAACGCGCCCGTGAAGAAGATGCGCAGCAGGTGCAGCACGATCGCCGCGACGAAGACGTTGGCCGCCCAGTGGTGGGTCTGGCGGATCAGCAGGCCCGCCTTGACGTCCCACGAGATGTGGAGCACCGATGCGTAGGCCTGGCTCATGTGGAAGCCGTCGAGCGGCTGGTAGGCGCCGTGGTAGACGGTCTGGCCGGTGCTGTCGACGAAGAACAGCGCCAGGTAGATGCCCGTGCCGATGAGGACGAGGAACGCGTAGAGGGCGATCTCTCCGAGCAGGAACGACCAGTGGTCGGGGAAGACGTAGCGCATCGCCTTGCGGGCGACCTTCGCTCCGCCGGTGCGCTCGTCGACCCAGGCGACGAGGTCCTCGGACTGCGGGGGACTCACTGCTCGGACTCCGCGTAGTGCGTCCCCCCGCTGCGGACTCCCGGCCAGGCGGGCCCGACCTGCCCGGAGAAGCCCCCGGCGGCGACCAGCACGTCGTCGACGATCATCAGCGGCAGCTGCGGCAGCGGGCGCCCGGCCGGGCCGAACAGGACCTTCCCCCCGGCAGCCGGGTCGAACGTCGAGTAGTGGCAGGGGCACACGAACGACGGGCGCGGCGAGGTCGGCTGGAAGAGCGGGTAGCGGTACATCGAGACCGCGCAGCCGGCGTGGGTGCAGATCTTCGAGTAGGCCAGGATGCCCTGCGGCGCCCAGCCGGCGCGGTCGGGCGGGAGCTCGAGCGTGGCCGGGTCGAGCCGGACCAGCAGCAGCGGGGAGCTGACCCGGTCGTGGGCCTCGTTCTCCGGGAACGCGGTGTAGAAGCTGCCCACCTCGATGTCCCCGGCGCGATAGGGCACGCCCTTCTCGTCGACGATGCGCCTGCCGCGCCGCCACGCGCTCTCGCGCAGCACTCCCGTGTCGAACGCCGGGCCGAGCGACACCGCGGGGGTCAGGAGCGCCAGGCCGAGGGTCCCCCCCGCCGCCCCGCCGGCCGCGAGCAGCAGGCCCTTGCGCGTGAGCCGGGTCGCGCTCTCCTCGGTGATCTGGACGACCTCCTCCTCGGCCTCGGGGTGCGGCTCGGGGTAGGCCTCCTCGATCTCCTCGTCGACGACGAGCCGCTTCGAGGCGAGGATCGCGGCGGCCGAGAGGAAGGCGAAGCAGCAGCCGAGCGCCAGCCCGAGCAGCTGCGTCTGACCCGAGAGCCGGTCGAAGCCGTAGATGAGGATGAACGCCAGGGCGCTGGCCGCCGCGCACAGCAGCAGCGCGATCACGGCCAGCTCCGCGCGCGGCTGCTGCTCGCCCTCCGAGACGATGCGGTCGCGGCGCCGCGTCGCGACCCGCGCCGCCCGCCTGGGCCCCGCGAGAACCATCGCGACGGCCACGACCAGCCAGCGCCGCGGGCGCCTCACGAGCGCACCCGCTTGCCGATGACCATGCACACGCCGACGAGCAGCACCATCGCGATCAGCCAGGTCACGATGCCCTCCGGAACGGGACCGATGTTGCCCAGTCCCCAGCCCCCGCGGTCCGGGGGCGCCTTGGCGAGCTCGACGTAGCGGATGATCGAGTTGAGCTGGCGATCGCTGATCTGCTTCCTGCCGAAGGTGGGCATCGCGTACGGACCGATCCGGACCGCCTCGGCGATCTGCGGTCGGCGTGGCGTCGACCAGCGCCGGTACCCGGGTTCCGGCTGCGACGCCGCCCCGCCCGACGACCTGGTGGCAGCCGGCGCAGTGCACGGTGAACAGGTGCAGGCCCGAGGCGACGCTCCCCGACGCCGGGTCCGGCGCAGGGACGGCGGGCCCGGCGCCGAGCGACGCGACGTGCCCCACGAGCGCCCGGATCTCGCGATCGGTCAGCAGCGGCTTGGAGCGGTGCGGCTGGACATGCGGGGCGATCAGCGGCATGCGCCCGGTGCGCAGGTAGAAGTCGGCCGCGCGCGCGCCGACGCCGACCAGGGACGGCCCGAGGCCCTCGACGTCGCCGACCCCGCGACCGGGTGCCGGGACCGAGACGCCCTGCCCTCGCGATCCGTGGCAGCTCGAGCAGTTGCCGGCGAAGAGCTGTGACCCGAGCTGCGCCATCGACAGGTGCCCCTCGTCGGCCGGGCGGACGATGCCGACCGGCGTGGCGGCCGCGGCGGGCCGCGCCACCGCTCCCGTGGCGGCGACGAGCAGGGCGAGCAGGAGGCGAACGGGCAGACGGGTCATTGCGAGTACAGGTACGCGGCGATGTCCCGGGCCTGCTGCGGGCTGACGCCCAGGCCGGGCATCGCGCCGTTGGGCGCCTCGCGCTGGGGGTTGACGATGAAGTCCGCGGTGCTGGCCGGGGTCCGCGGGATCCGGCCGAGGAGGTAGCGGCCCTTGGCGAAGGCCGTGAGCCGCGGGCCGACGCGCGCGTCGGCGCCCTCGACCCCGCCGATCCTGTGGCACGCGCCGCAGCCGTAGGTCACGATCAGCTCGTGGCCGCGCCCCGGGTCGGCCCCCCGGGCGGCGGGCGAGCGCGAGGCGGCGCCGCAGGCGCCGAGGGCGAGCGCCGCGAGGACGGCCAGCGCGGGTGCGGTGGTGGCTCGCACGGTCATGCCTGGTGGCAGTTCTGGAGGACGATCGCTCCGATCCCGCCCATCAGGATCATGAAGAGGAACAGCGGGCTGATCGTGACGCCCACGATCGCCAGGAAGTGCCTGCGGCCCTCCGGCGGCGGCGCGTCGGTCGTGGTCCGTGCGACGCGGATCGACGTCAGCAGCCCCGCGAGGGCGAGCAGGGCGGCGAGCGACGTGGCGATCGCGGTCCAGAGGTCGACGGGAACGTCCCAGCGGGTGCCCGCCTCGTAGCACGCCGCCTGGGTGAGGCCGATGCCGAAGACGTGCATGCTCCCCCACGCCGCCGGGGCGGCGAGCAGGCCGAACCAGACGCGCAGGTCGAGATCGGGATGTGGCCTCAGGACCCTCACAGCGACGGGGAGATCTGGGTGAGCAGGACGGCGACCGCGACCGCGTTGGTGAAGTACCAGTAGAGCGCGACCGCGCGGACGCCGATCACGCGGTAGTTCGTCAGGCCCCGGGCGAGCTTGATCAGGAGGCCGACGATGAGGAGCATCCCGATCGCCACGTGCACGTGGTGGACGCCGATCAGCGTGTAGTAGATCGACGCGTAGGCGTTCTCGCCGCCGCCGAAGCTGTGCAGCGAGTCGACGAGGTCGTGGATCTGCATCGCCAGATAGCCGGCCTGGACGAACAGCGCACCGAAGAGCGCCAGCCAGGTGGCGCGGGCGCGCCCCTGCCGCGCGGCACGGCCGGCGATGGCCATCGGCACGCTCGTGGCCACGAGCACGCCGGTCAGCAGGCTCGGGTGCAGGACGTCGGGCGGGGCGATCCCGCCGAGCGGCCACTCGGCGCTGCGGAAGCGCAGGAAGTAGTAGCTCGCCAGCAGCGTGGCGAACAGCGCCGCCTCCGTGGCGATCAGCAGGAGCATCCCCCATTGGCCGTTGGGCTGGGCGCGGCGCTGCCGGGCCACGCGGCCGGCCACGCGCCCCGCGGTCGCCTCCATGCTGCGCGTGACGTCGCTCATGACTCCTGCGGCTCCGTCGTGTGCCAGGCCAGGAGCCCCAGGACCATGATCCCGACGAACACGGCCGCGAAGATCACGTGCCCGACGAGCAGCATCGCGAACGCCCCGGTCAGCGCGGCCGCGAGCACCGGCGGCGCCCACGACCCGGACGGCATCTCGAGGATCTCGTCGTGCTCGGCGTCGAGCACGGTCGAGGCCGGCTGCTCGTGGCCCTGCTCGAACACCTCGTCGCCCCGGGACAGCTTGCGGTTGTCCTCCTCGCGGTCGTCGGCGTCCCACATCGCGTAGGCGCTGGTGACCTTCGGGATGACCGCGTAGTTGTACTCCGGCGGCGGCGAGGTCGTCGACCACTCCAGCGTGTCGCCGCCCCACGGGTCGTTGCCGACCCGCTCGCCGCGCAGGAGGCTGACGATCAGGTTGCCGGCCATCAGCAGCAGCCCGACCGCGAGGATGTAGCCGCCGATCGACTCCGCGAGGTTGTAGGCGGTCCAGCCCAGACCGGAGGGATAGGTGTACTGGCGCCGCGGCATCCCGATCAGCCCGACGATGTGCATCGGGAAGAACAGCAGCGCGGTGCCCAGGAACGTCGTCCAGAAGCTCGCCTGGCCGATGCGCTCGTGGTACATCCGCCCGCTGACCTTCGGGAACCAGTAGTAGATCCCGCCCAGGATCGGGAACACCGCCGCGCCGAAGATCACGAAGTGGAAGTGCGCGACGACGAAGTAGGTGTCGGTCAGCTGCTGGTCGAACGGGATCGCCGCGAACATGATCCCCGACAGCCCGCCGATGATGAAGAAGACGATGAAGCCGACGATGAACAGCAGCGGCGTCTTGAAGATCGGCGTGCCGGTCACGAGCGTCGTCAGCCACGCGAACAGCTGGATCGCGCTGGGGATGACGATGATCAGGCTCGCCGCCGCGAAGTAGATGTAGGTGATCGAGGACAGCCCCGTCGCGAACATGTGGTGGGCCCACACCCCGAAGCCGATGAACGCGACGAGGATCTCGGCGAGCGCGACCAGTGGGAACGCGACCATCTTGCGCCGCGAGAACGTCGGGATGATCGACGTCGCGATGCCGAACGCGGGCAGGATGATGATGTAGACCTCGGGGTGGCCGAAGATCCAGAACAGGTGCTGCCAGAGCAGCGGCTCGCCCCCACGGGCGACGTCGTAGAAGTGGAAGCCGAGCATCCGGTCGAGCTCGAGGAAGATCAGCGACACGTTGAGCGCCGGAAGCGCGAAGATCAGCGCGAACGAGACGGCGAGGAACGCGAAGCAGAACAGCGGCATGCGGTTGAGCGACATGCCGGGCGCACGCAGCTTGAAGATCGTGACGATGAAGTTCACCGCCGCGGCGGTCGACGAGATCCCGGTGAAGATCAGGCCCAGTGCGTAGAAGTCGATGTTCGACCCGGGCGAGTACTGCTTGGAGGCCAGCGGGACGTAGTTGAACCAGCCGGCGTTCGGGCCGTCGCCGAGGAACAGGCCGGTGTACACGAACGCCGCCGAGCCCAGGAAGATCCAGTACGAGAGGGCGTTCAGGCGCGGGAACGCCATGTCCCGGGCCCCGATCATCAGCGGGATGAGGTAGTTGCCGAACGCCCCCGTGGTCATCGGGATCACGAAGAAGAAGATCATCGTGACGCCGTGCATCGTGAAGACCTGGTCGTAGGCCTCGGGACTCAGGACGTGCTTGTTGGGCCCCAGCAGCTGGGTCCGCATCAGCAGCGCCTCGACGCCGCCGGCGACGAAGAGGACCAGCGTCGTCCAGAAGTAGAGAAGGCCGATCCGCTTGTGGTTGGTGGTCGTCAGCCAGCCCACGAGCCCGCTCGGCTCCTTCCAGATGCGCTCCAGGCGCTCGACGCGCGCCGCCGCGTCGGGGCTGATCACCGCGGTCGCCATCACCTCAGGCTCTCCAGGTAGTCCAGGAGCTTGGGCACGTCACCGGGATCGAGCTCGAGCCCGGGCATCTTCACGCCGGGCTTGATGTGCTGCGGGTCGAGGATCCAGCCGCCGAGGTAGCCCTTGCGGTTGGGGATCACCAGTCCCGCCAGCGTGCTGCGGCTCGCGAGGTGCGTGAGGTCGGGACCGATCCTCCCGTCGGCCGGCGTGCCGCGGATCGTGTGGCAGTCGGCGCACGCGTTGTCGAGGAACACCTGGCGCCCGGCGCGCTCGTTCGCCGTGGCCGGCTCGCGGGCGCCCGACGACTCCCGCGCCAGCCAGGCGCGGAACTTCTGGGGCGGATCGGCGTAGACGTAGAAGGCCATGTGCGCGTGCTGGACCCCGCAGAACTCGGCGCACTGGCCGCGGTAGCGCCCGGGCGAGTCGGCGTACAGCTCGATCGCGTTCGGGTGCCCGGGGATCGTGTCGATCTTCCGGTTGAGCTCGGGCACCCAGAAGCTGTGGATCACGTCGGCGGTCTTCGCGACCAGCCGCACGCGGGTACCGACCGGGATGTGCATCTCGTCGGCGGTCACCGCGTTCGAGCCCGGGTAGCGGAACTCCCAGAACCACTGGTGGCCGATGGCCTCCACGGTCATCGTCGTCGCGCCCCGGGCGGGAGCCTCCGTCTTCTGGATCACGTCGAAGTTCGCGAAGGCGAAGACGACCACCACGCACGCAACCGGGATCGCGATGCCGAAGGCGACCACCGCACCGCGGTTGAAGTCCTCGCTCTCCCCGAGCAGCGGAACGCCCTCCTTGTGCCGGCGCCGCCACGACCAGACGAGCATCCCGACGGCGCCGAGGAACACGACGGTGGCGGCCGCGAGCATGCCCCACCACAGGTCGGTGATGCTCCGGGCCGGGCCGCCGTGCGGGTCGAGCGTGTTCTGGCCGTTGCCGCAGCCGGCGACACCGAGGACCACGGCTGTCGCGAGGGCGGCCAGGCTCCAGCGGCGCCGGCACCCCCGACGGCCGCCCGCCGTCACAGGCCTTCCCGGTCGAGTGTGCGCATGTCCGCTGTGCAGTGCAACGTGGCGATTCCCCGTCGCCGCGTCCGCCGGCGACGACGGGCGGCACCGTACCCGGCCCACCGCTCCGCCAACCCGGCGCGACCCGGCGAATGTCGGCCCGATGACCGCCACCCGCGCGAAACCGGCGCGGCGTGCCGGTGTAGGTTCGCCGCGTGACCGCTCACATGGACCACCTCGAGCGCCTCGCGGACGCATGGGCGCTCGACGCCCCGAGCGAGCGCAAGCGGATGCTCATCATCGTCAACCCGTACGCGACGACGGTCAGCAACCGCCTGAAGAACCTCGTCGTCTACGCGCTCCAGGGCCGCTATGACGTCACCGCCGTCGACACCGCCCGCCAGGGCCACGCGATCGAGCTGTGCGCCGAAGCCGCCGAGAAGGACTACGACGTCGTCGTCGCCTTCGGCGGCGACGGGACGGTCAACGAGGCCGCCAACGGCCTCGCCGGGACCGGCGTGCCGCTGACGTGCCTGCCCGGGGGATCCACCAACGTCTTCGGGAAGATGCTCGGGATCCCGGGTGACATCGTCGACGCGACCGAGCACCTGCTGCGGATCGCCGACGACTGGCGGCCACGCCGGGTGGACCTCGCGCGGGTCGGCTACGTATCGGGCCCCGGCGAGGGCCGGTTCCGCCACTTCACGTTCTCGGCCGGCGTCGGGCTCGACGCCAGCGTGGTCGAGCGCGTCGATCGCCACCCCCACCTCAAGGCACGCCTCGGGGCCTGGTACTTCACCTACGCGGCGATCACGACGTTCCTGCGCCGCTACGTCGCGCGCCCGCCCCGGCTGGAGATCGAGCTGCCCGACGGCACGCGCCTGCGAGGCGTGACCGCGGTGGTCCAGAACGCCCAGCCGTTCACCTACTTCAAGAACCGTCCCGTCCGCGCCGCCGACGCCGGCACGCTCGACGACGGCACGCTCGCCGGGGTGGTCCTGCGCCGGTCGACGCCGACGGTGATGCCGACCGTCATCTGGCGCGTGTTCTCACGCCGGGCCCGCCTGACCCGCCACCGCGCGGTCGACGGCTTCGCCGGCGTCGAGGGGCTCATGGTCCGCTCGCGCGACGGCGAGCCCGTCCCGCTCCAGTGCGACGGCGACTACGTCGGCGACGTGACCGAGGCGACCTTCGGCCTCACCCCCCGCGCGCTGACGATCGTCTCCTAGCGGGCCTCTCGTGACGTCGCGCCCTTGACGGCGCGACCCCGGCGCCGTCAGGCAAGGACGCAGGGACGGTGCGATGGCAGCGCCAGCGCCCCGGCCGGAGCCGCATGGCGGCATCCGGAGGCCGCCGCTTCGGGTGGAACGTTGCGGACGGGGCCGCCGGCTTCCCGACTCAACAGGCGCGGGCCGCCGGACCGCCCGCGCGCTCCACCGCGCGCCGCGGGCTCAACCGGCGCCCGGCGTCACGCGGTACGCGTCGAAGACCCCGTCGATGTTGCGCAGGCGGCCGACGGTCGCCTTGAGGGCTCTGGTGTCACCGACCTCGACGACGAAGCGGTTGGACACCATCGGCGAGTTGACGCTGCAGCGGGCCTCGATGATGTTGATGCCGGCCTCGGCGAAGGTGCGCGAGAGCTCTTCGAGCAGGCGATGGCGGTCCCAGGCGTCGACCTGGAGCTCGACCTTGAAGGACTGGGCGTGATCGCCCTGCCAGCCGACGCGGACGAAGCGATCGGGGTCCTTGCGCAGCGCGGTGACGTTCGGGCAGTCGTCGCGGTGGATCGTGATCCCGCGCCCGAGCGAGATGTAGCCGACGATCGGATCGCCCGGAACCGGGCGGCAGCACTTGGCCAGCCGCAGCATCACGTCGTCGACGCCCTGGACCTCGATCCCGTAGGAGTTCGAGGACCCGGTCGGCTGCCGGCTGCGCCGCTGCGTGGAGGTCAGCGACTCGACGGCGCTCTGGGTGTCGTCGGCCGGCTCGCCCTCGCGCAGGCGCTGCAGCAGCTTGTTGACGACGACCTTCGGGCTCACCTTCGCCCCGCCGAGCGCGATGTAGAAGTCGTCGGCCTTGCGGAAGCCCATCTCGCGGATCACGTCGGCGAGCAGCGGCGAGCCGGTCAGCTTCTGGGCGGGCAGCCCGGCCTTCGCCAGGTGCTCCTGGAGCAGCGCGCGGCCGGTGTGCTCGGTGTCCTCGCGCGACTCGGCCTTGAACCACTGCTTGATCTTGTTGCGAGCCCGCGTCGTCTTGACCAGTGCGAGCCAGTCGCGGGACGGGCCGCGGTCGCGCTTGGCCGTGAGGATCTCGACGATGTCGCCGGACTTCAGCTCGTAGTGCAGCGGGACGATCTTGCCGTTGACCTTCGCCCCGACGCAGCGGTGGCCGATCTCGGTATGGACCTCGTAGGCGAAGTCCAGCGGCGTGGCCCCCGCGGCCAGCGACTTGACCTCGCCCTTTGGGGTGAACACGAAGACCTCCTCGTCGAACAGGTCGACCTTGAGGCTCTCCATGAACTCCTTGGGGTCCGAGAGGTCCTGCTGCCACTCGAGCATCGAGCGCAGCCAGTGCACCTTGCCGTCGCCGCGCGGGACCGAGGGGTCGGCCAGCTTGTACATCCAGTGCGCCGCGACGCCGAACTCGGCCATGTCGTGCATCTCGCGGGTGCGGATCTGGATCTCGAGCGGCAGCCCCTCCGGCCCGATCACCGTCGTGTGCAGCGACTGGTACATGTTGAACTTCGGCATCGCGATGAAGTCCTTGAAGCGCCCGGGCAGCGGCTTCCACAGCGAGTGGATGACGCCGACCGCGCCGTAGCAGTCCTTCACCGAGTCGACGATGACCCGCATGGCCGTGAGGTCGTAGATCTCGTTGAACTCGCGGCCCTTCTTGGTCATCTTCGAGTAGATCGAGTAGAAGTGCTTCGCGCGCCCGGAGATCTCCGCGCCGATGCCCAGCGCCTCGAGCTCGCGCGCGAGGTACTCCCCCGCCTTGGTGACGAAGCGCTCGCGCTCCTCGCGCTGCTGGTTGACCAGGCCCTTGACCTCCTGGTACTTGCGCGGGTGCAGCGTGGCGAACGCGAGGTCCTCGAGCTCCCACTTGATCGCGTGGATGCCGAGGCGGTGCGCGATCGGCGCGTAGATCTCCAGCGTCTCGCGCGCCTTGTCGATCTGCTTCTGCTTGGCGAGCGCGGCGATCGTCCGCATGTTGTGCAGCCGGTCGGCGAGCTTGATGAGGATGACCCGGAGGTCCGAGGCCATCGCCACCATCATCTTGCGGTAGTTCTCGGCCTGCGCCTCGTCGCGAGACTGGAACGTGATCCCCGTGAGCTTGGTCACGCCGTCGACGAGCGTCGCGACCTCCTCGCCGAACTGCTCGCGGACCTCGTCGAGCGACGCGGTCGTGTCCTCGACGGTGTCGTGCAGCAGCGCGGCGCACAGCGTCGCGGTGTCGAGCCGCATGCCGGCGCAGATCTTCGCGACGCCGACGGGGTGGACGATGAAGTCCTCGCCCGACTTGCGCCGCTGGTCGGCGTGGTGCTCGCAGGCGAAGACGAACGCCGCCTCGACGCGCCCGTGGTCGATCGGGGGCGCCCCGTCGGCGCTGTGCTCCTCGATGATCGCGAAGAGGTCGGAGAGCAGGCGTCGCTCGACCGCGGTGAGGTCGTCGCGCGTGACCGCCGGATGCTCGTCGGGGCGCTCGACGAGGTCCACCGGCAGCCGCGTCATCGAGCGCACCCGGCGCCGGGACGGCGGCCCTCCGCCGTTCCCGTGGCCGCGGCCGTCGGTCACGCCGCTCGGGGTGTCGCCCTGCTCAGCCATCGCCGCCCCTCCTCCAGGCGCCGGGCGTAGGCCTGGAAGCTCGCGGAGCGCGTGAGCTCGGTGCGCCCTGCCGGGGCGGGCAGGCGCACCTCGCCAGCGCCGACCTCGACGAGCCCGAGCTCGGCCAGCACGCGCAGCGCACGCCCGACCAGCACCGGGCCGAAGCGTTCGAGCACGGCTCGGACGTCCTCGTCGCGGAGGCCCGCGTACAGGGCGCGCAGCGAGCGCCCGAGATCGAGATCGCGCTCGTGTACATGCCCGGCGAAGGCTAGCTCAGCCGCGCCCCAGGCCAGGTGGGTCGCCCACCCGGCGACCGGCTCGTCGAGCAGCGCGCGATGGGCGGGCTCGACGGGCGGGTCGAGCACCACGACCTGGGGATGGCCGCGCGCGACCCCGGGGTCCCGGGCCAGGGCGGTCCACGAGCACAGCGCGAAGCCCCCGAGCCGGTCCGCGAACGCCGTCCGGCGGGCGCGCGCGTCGGCGCAGACCACGAGGACCGGCTCGCCCGCAGCGACCAGGGCGCCGATCGTCCCCAGCGCGCCATGCCCCCGCCGGTCGCGCACGACCGCGCCGCCCGCCTGACGCGCAGCCGCAGCGGCCGGCGGCGGCTCGGCGGGTGTTGCCATCTCGGCCAGCGCGGACGCGAGCAGGTCCTCGGGCTCGCCCGCGAGCGCGGCCGGCGGCGTCCACCCCCCGGCGGGACCCACGAGCCGCCGCAGCACCAGCCGCGGCTCCACCGTCCCGTTGAACTCGTTGAGCTCGAGGCCGAACGTGGCGTCGAAGGCGCCCTCCTGCGCTCCCTCCGGCAGCCGCGGGATCCCGAACGCCACCGCCCGCGCGCGCGCACCGCCGGTCTCCACGGTGAACCGCACGTGCTTGCCCTCGCCCATCGGGCGGGGATCGACGAGGCGCGCCGCCGGCAGCAGGAGCGAGACCTCGGGGTTGCTCTGCCCGAACGGCGCCAGCCGGCCCAGCTCCTCCGCCAGGTCGAGCCCGACCTCGTCGCCGGAGACGACCGCGTCGACGCGCTCCGAGGGCACGAGGTCCTCCGGCGCGAGGACCGCCTCGGCGTGCGCGACGAAGGCCGCACGGAACGCGTCGACGCTGCCGGGCGTGATCGTCAGCCCCGCGGCCGCCCGGTGACCGCCGTGGCGCTCGAGGTGCGCGGCGCCCGCCTCGAGCCCGGCCAGCAGGTCGAACGACGGGATCGACCGGCCCGAGCCGGTCCCGGGCCCGCCGCCCTCGGGCAGCGCGATCAGCACCGCCGGCCGGTGGTGGCGCTCGGCGATCCTCGACGCCACGATGCCGATCACGCCCGGATGCCAGCCGCTGCCGGCCAGCACGTAGGCGGCCGCATCGCCCGCCTCCACCACCTGCGCCTCGGCCTCGAAGAGGATCCGCGTCTCGACGTGGCGGCGCTCGGCGTTGGCGCCGTCGAGCTCGGCGGCGATCTCCTGGGCGCGCCGCTCGTCGCCGGTGAGCAGCAGCTCCAGGCCGGCGTCCGCGCGGTGCAGCCGGCCGGCCGCGTTGATCCGTGGGGCCAGCCGAAAGCCGCACGCGCGCGCGTCGACCGCCCCGGGGTCGCACCGGGCCACCGCCATCAGCGCGCGCAGGCCCGGGCGCCGCGTCGCGCCCAGCGCCACGAGCCCCTCGCGCACCAGCCTGCGGTTCTCGCCGCGCAGCGGCACGCAGTCGGCCACGGTGGCGAGCGCCACGAGGTCGAGCTCGGCATCGGCTCCGGCCGGATCGCGCCCGGCCGCCGCGAGCAGGGCACGAGCGAGCAGGTAGGCCACCCCGGTCGCGCAGAGGTCCGTACACGGGTATCTCCCGACGACGGGGTGCACGATCGGGGCGTCGGGCAGGGCGCCGTCGGCGCGCGGAGCGTGATGGTCGGTCACCACGACGTCGAGCCCCGCCTCGCGCGCGGCGGCGACCTCCTCGACCGCGGTGATGCCGCAGTCGACGGTCACGAGCAGCGCCGTGCCCGCCTTGGCCAGCCGGTCGACCGTCGCCAGCGAGAGCCCGTAGCCGTCCTCGGCCCGGCTCGGCAGGTACCACCCGCAGTCCGCTCCGAGGTCCGCGAGCGTCCGCACGAGGACCGCCGTCGAGCACACGCCGTCGACGTCGTAGTCGCCGTGGACGACGATGCGACCGCCGCGCTCGACGTGGCCGAGGATCGCGGCGACGGCGCCGGCCATCCCGCCGAACGCCGCGGCGGGATGGCGATCGGCGCCAGCCATCCATGCCCGTGCGGCGGCGGGCTCGCCGATCCCGCGCCGGACGAGGACCTGGGCCGTGGCGTGGCCGACGCCGAGCTCGCGCTCGAGCGCCGCCACGGCCCCCCAGGGCGCGGGCGGGACGTGCAGGCGGGCTCGTGGGGCTGGGCCACCGCGACCGAGTATCCGCCCGTGGGACGACGGAACGCCGAGCTGAGGGCGCCTCCGCCCCGCAAACTGCGGGGTTCGCCGCGCAGCGGCCGCTCAGCCGGGCGCGTGCGCGCCGAGCGCGCAAAGCGTCATGCCCTGGGCGCCGGGATCGCGATGCAGCCCGCCGCGGACGATGCGCCGATACCCGGCCGCCCGCAGCCACTGCTCCAGGCACGCCACGTTCGCCGCCCACCAGTTGAAGTCGGTGGCCGTCGCCTGAAAGCGCGCCAGCGGACGGCGCGGCGCCAGCAGCGACAGGACCGGGTCGACCGGCTCGAGCAGCGTCAGCCGCCCGCCGGGGACGATTGCCGAGCGGACCCGCTCGAGCGCGTGCACGGGGTCGCGGAGGTGCAGCAGCAGCGCCCCGAGGAACGCGAAGTCGACCGGCCCGCCGATCGCCTCGGCGTCGAGGTCGTGGACGTCCACCTCGACCCGGCGGACCTCGGAGCCCAGCGCCGCGGCCGCGACGCGAAACCCGCGCCCCAGCTCGAGCTCCATCTCGCGCATGGACGCCTCCAGCCGCGCGCGGTTCAGCGGCGGCCACTGCGCCGCGTCCAGCCGCGCGACGTCCGTGGCGACCACCTCCGCGCCGCGGCGCTCGAGCTCGAACGCCCAGAACCCGTCGAAGGTACCGACGTCCAGCGCCCTGCGGCCCGCCAGGGACCGCGGCAGCACCCGCCCGGCGAGCGCCCGCAGGTCGACATGGCCCGGCGTCACCTCGCCGGGCGCGAGCTCGATCGAGTGATACCAGCGTGAGTTGGAGGCGGCCGTCACGCGCGCATGCCGACGCGGCTACAGCTCGAGCGCCTCGTTGCCGCGGCGGACGCCCTCGGCGTAGGCCGCGGCGAGCCCCAGCAGCGCGCCGGGCAGGGCCTCCAGCGCGGTCACGATGTCGGTGTCGGACTGCCCGGGCACCGTGACCCCGTTGACCAGCAGGCCGAAGATGAACGCACCGGTCACCGCGGCCAGGAACGCGCCGACGATCCCGCCCCAGAAGCGGTCGGGCACGAAGATCGCGAAGTGCCAGATCGCGAGCCCCATCATGACCCAGGCCAGCGCGCCCATCAGCGAGGCCTCCCGTGGCGCTTGTTGCGCGGACGCTTGGGCTTGTCGCGCTTGGGCTCGCGCGGCATCACGACCTCGTCGGGCCTCAGGTCGCGCCCGTCGTCGGCCTCGGGCTCCTCGGTGGCGGTGGCCGCCGGGGTCTCGCCGTGCAGGTCGCGGACCATCTCCTGGAACTCCTCGCGCGAGACCTCGCCGCCCGGCATCCCGGGCTCGGCGAGCCTCCGGCCACCGCGCTTGGGCTCCGCGGGCACGACGTCGACCGGCTGGCCGCCCGCCGCGACCGCGTAGGCCGAGACGCCGCCGAGCTGCTGGGCGATGCGCCGGCGGCGCGTGACGTAGACGTGCTCGCGCTCCTTCCAGTGCGTGAGCACCGGCGAGGCGATGAAGATCGACGAGTAGGCGCCCGAGAGCACGCCGACGAGCAGCGCGAAGGCGAAGTCCGTGAGCGTCTGGCCGCCGAAGACCAGCAGCGCGAGGATCGGCAGCAGCGTCGAGAACGTGGTCGCCATCGACCGGGTGACGACCTCGCTCATCGAGCGGTTGACGATCTGGCTGAAGGCGGCGCGCGGCATCCGCGGCACGTTCTCGCGCACGCGGTCGAAGACGATGATCGTGTCGTAGAGCGAGTAGCCGAGGATGGTCAGCAGCGCCGCGACCGTCGACGTCGTCACCTCCCGGCCGGTCAGCGAGTAGACGCCGGAGGTGATCAGCACGTCGTGCATCAGCGCGATCAGCACGGGCACCGCGTACTTCCACTCGAACCGCAGCGCGATGTAGGCGCTGATCACCAGCAGCGAGGCGATGATCGCGATGATGGCGCTCTTGGCCACCGTGTTGCCGAACGTCGGGCCGATCGACGTGGTGTCCGGGGGGCGCGCGAAGCCGTAGCGCGACTGCAGCGCTCCCGTGATGCGGGTGACCTGGTTGGGCTTGAGCGTCGAGGTCGAGATCTGGAAGGCGCTGCCGCCCGCGGCCTTCGGGTCGTTGACCTTCTGGATCTTGGCGTCGCCCTGGCCGTTGGCCGACATGACGCTGCGGACGGCCGACTCGTCGACGCTCTGCTGGAGGGCGACCTTGATGCGCGTGCCCGACTCGAAGTCGATGCCGAAGTTCAGCCCCTTGCCGCCGATGGCGAGCGCGCCGATCAGCAGGATCACGCCGGACATCGAGAAGAACCAGCGCGACGCACCCATGAAGTCGAAGCGGAAGTGATGCCGCTGCTGCCCCGCGCCGAGCGCGGTCGGGTGGCTGATCATCCGCGACCGGCCCATCGTGCCCAGGACCGCCTGGGTGGCGAGGACCGCGGTGAACAGCGAGGCGAGCGTGCCGATGCCCAGCACGAACGCGAAGCCCTTGACCCCCGCGGTGGCGAGGATGAAGAGGATGAACGCCGTCATGAACGTGACGACGTTGGCGTCGATGATCGCCGCGATGCCCTTCTTGTAGCCCTGGGCGATGCCCGCGGCCACCGATCGCCCGGCCCGGATCTCCTCCTTGACGCGTTCGAAGATGACGATGTTCGCGTCGGCCGCGACGCCGATCGTGAGGATCAGCCCCGCGATCCCGGGCAGCGTCAGCGTGATCGGGATCAGCTTGATCAGCGCGAAGAAGTACAGGCCGTAGACGACCAGCGCGCCGACCGCGATGACGCCGAGCACGCGGTAGAAGAGCAGCAGGAAGAGGCAGACGATCGCGAAGCCGGCGATGCCCGCCTTGAGGCCCTGGTCGAGCGCCTGCTGGCCGAGCGTCGCCGAGACCTGCGAGGCGCAGATCAGGTCGAGCTTGATCGGCAGCGCGCCGGTCTTCAGCAGGTTGGCCAGGCGCTGCGCCGAGCTGATCGTGAAGCCGCCCTGGATCTGGGAGCCGTTGGCCGCGTCGATGCCGTCCGGGTTCTGCTGGAAGTCGATGTACGGGACCGAGATCAGCTCGTTGTCGAGCACGACGGCGAAGTGCTGGAACGCGCTCTGTGGGTTCTGGCCCGGGACCTGCTGGGCCTGGCCGCGCTGGGCGATCCGCCGCGTGACGCTCTGCCAGATCTTGCGGCCCTTGCTGGTGAAGTCGAACGTGACGATCGGCTGGCCGTTGCCGCCGGGCGCGTTGTCGAAGTTCTGCTCGGGGTTCTTGATGTCCGTCCCGCGCAGGGCGAAGTTGTCGTTGAGGACGTACCAGCGGTTGGGCCTGGCCTTGCCCTTGGTGCCGGAGTCCTCGGCGCGGACGACGACGACGCCGGGCTTGACCTCGCGGATCGACTCGTCCGGCCCCGCCTGCTTGCGGGCGCTGTCGGCGAAGAGGTCGCTGCGGCGCTCATCGGGACCGCGCAGCACCTTCTTGGCCTTGTCGTTGACCAGGTAGAACTGCGAGGTGTCGTGGGAGGTGTTCTGGTTGGGCTTGGCCGGGCAGCGGCTGGCCCGCACGACCGCGCCGTAGTAGTCGAGCGCGGCGCTCGGAGCGCCCGCGGCGGGGCCGCCGGTGACCTTGGGGTCGTTGGGCGACGGCTTGCAGCTCGGGCCCAGGACGTTGGGCTCCCAGTCGTAGAAGTACAGCTGGGCGGTGGTGCCGACCTGCTCGATCGCGCGCTGCTGGTTCTTGACGTCGGGAAGGCTGACGACGATCTGGTTCTCGCCCGAGCGCTGGATCTCCGGCTCGGCGACGCCGAGCTGGTCGACGCGCTGGCGCATGATGTCGAGCGAGCGCTGGATCGCCTCGCTGTTGACCTGGCTGAACTTGGTCGGCTTGGCCTGGTAGACCAGCTCGACGCCGCCCTTGAGGTCGAGGCCCTGCCGCGTCTTCTTGGTCGCGATGACGACCGCCGAGCCGATCAGGAGCCCGGCGACCAGCAGCAGGATGAAGAGGTTGCGCCGGCGGTCGGTCATCAGGAGTCGGCCCGGAGAGGTTACTTGGCCGGGGTGAGGACGAGCAGCAGGCCGCCGTCGTCGTCGTAGGCGGGGAAGAGGTCGGCGGTCGCCTTGGCGGGCAGATCGCCCTCCGCGTTGACCACGACGTCCTTGCCGAGCTGGCGCACGCCCCACTCCAGGACCGTGCCGACGTGGTCGGCGCCGTCGGCGAACCGCAGGCCGAGCACGTCGTTGACCGGGCGGCCGATCATGCGCTCGTCCTTGAGGCCCGTCAGCTCGAACGCGCCGCGGCCGCTGCCGATCAGCCTGCCCTCGGCGTCGCACACGAAGAAGGCGGCGTCGGGCGCCGGGTAGTAGTCGTCGAGCAGCTCGAACAGGAACGGGAATCCGCATCGCGAGCAGCCCTTGGGGGCGCGGCTGAACCCGGCCGTGCGCTCGCTCTCGGTCGTGCGGTGGCCGCATGAGGGACAGATGAACAGGTGGGCCATCGGGGACGCCTCCCAGGGTAGAGACCGGCGGGGCGGGGTCACGGCGGGGGCGCCGGAGCGCCCCAGTGGGAGAGGTCGCGGCCCAGCCAGCGGCCCAGTGCCGCGTTGTCCTCGGCGAAGTGCTCGGCCACGGCACGGCGCACCGTGGCATCCATCGGCTCGTAGGCGAGATCACGGCGGAACCACCAGTAGAGCCCGGCTCCCACCCGCCGCGGGAGCCAGCGGCCGGCCCGGGTCAACACCAGCAGCCACCACAACCATGGCAGCCTGAACTCGTAGTAGGCGTTGACGCGCTCGCCGAGCACCGGCGGGACGTGCCGGTCGTCGATGCCCAGGAAGCGGCAGACGGCCGCGAACGTCTCCGCGGGGCGCTCGTCGAGGTCCTCCTGGAGCACGACGTGGACGGCCTCGGGCGGATGGCGCTCGAGCAGCCGCTCGATCTGCGCCAGGTAGCGCCCACGGGCGAGGTAGTGGAAGCCCTCGGGCTCGGTGGGGGCCCAGCGCCCGATCTCCCACGGCGCCGCCGACCCGAGCTCGGACTCGACCGCCTCGGCGAACGGCCGGCGCTCGTAGCCCTTGCGGCGGCGCCAGTGCTGGTAGTGCGAGTACGCGCGGTCCACGGGATCCCGGGCCAGGACGATCAGCCGCACGCCGGGCAGGGCCTCGGCGATCCGCGCGGGCGCGAGCGGATGCGCCATGTACGACGGGGATGCCTCCCCCACGATCGCCGCCTCCGGCCCCGCACGGGCGAACTGCTCGCGGTACCAGTCCAGGCCCCGCTCGTAGCGGTCGTCGAAGAAGAACAGCTCCTTCTCCTCGGGCACGTGCACCTCGGGATGGCCGGCCAGCCAGGTGGCCAGCGCCGTGGTCCCGCACTTCATCGCGCCCACGATGAGGAAGTCGGGCAGACGGCCGCACACGGCGAGAGGGATAGCAGCGCGACCCGGCCTGCGGCGCCGGTGGGTCAGAAGAGGCCGGCGTCGCCGGGCGGCTCGAGGCCCAGGTGGGCGAAGGCGGCCGCGGTCGCGCAGCGCCCGCGCGGGGTGCGCTTGAGCAGGCCGCGCTGGAGCAGGTAGGGCTCGTAGACGTCCTCGATCGTGTCGGACTCCTCCCCCACCGCGACCGCGAGCGTCGACAGCCCCACCGGGCCGCCGTCGAAGCGCACGCAGATGGCGTCGAGCAGATCGCGGTCGAGCGGGTCGAGGCCCACCTGGTCGATGCCGAGCAGCTCGAGCGCCGCGTCGGCGGCCTCGGCGGTCACGACGCCGGCCGCGCGCACCTCCGCGTAGTCGCGCACCCGCTTGAGCAGGCGGTTGGCGACGCGCGGCGTGCCGCGGCTGCGGGCGGCGATCGCGCGCGCGCCCGCCGGGTCGAGGGCCACGTCCAGGATCGACGCCGAGCGGCTGACGATCTCGCCGAGGTCATCGGCGCCGTAGGGCTCGAGCCGGTGCTGGATGCCGAAGCGGTCCCGCAGCGGCGTGGTCAGCAGGCCGGCCCGTGTCGTGGCGCCCACGAGCGTGAACGGCGGCAGGTCGAGCGTGACGACCCGGGCACCGGCGCCCTGGCCCACGGTGATCGGCAGCTGCCGGTCCTCCATGGCCGGGTAGAACGTCTCCTCCAGCGCCCGCGGAAGCCGGTGCAGCTCGTCGACGAAGAACACGCTGCGCGGCTCGAGGGCGGTCAGGAACGCCGCGATGTCGCCCTTGCGCTCCAGCGCCGGGCCGGCGGTCTGCACGAACGGGACGCCGAGCTCGGAGGCGAGGATCTGGGCCAGCGACGTCTTGCCGAGCCCGGGAGGGCCGGCGAGCAGCACGTGGTCGAGCGCCTCGCCGCGGCCGGCGGCGGCCTCCAGCGACACGGCGAGCTGCTCGCGCAGCGCGGGCTGGCCGACGAACTCCTCCAGGCGCCGGGGCCGCAGCGAGCGGTCGAGGTCGTCCTCGGCGAGCATCACGGACGGGGTCTGGATCCGATCGCTCATCGGCGGCTCCCGCGCAGCGCGCTGGCCAGCAGCTCCTCGGCGGTCTCGCCGGCGGCCTCGCGCAGCAGGTCATCGGCCTCGCGCGGCTCGTAGCCGAGCTCGAGCAGCCCGTCGCGGGCGAGGCGCAACGGGTCGTCTGTGCGCGTGACGGTGATCGCGGCCCCGTCGTCGTCGGGCAGTCCGACGCCGACCTTCTCGCGCAGCTCGGCGACGATCCGCTCGGCCATCCGCTTGCCGACCCCGGGCGCGGCCTGGAGCCGAGCGGCGTCGCCCGCGGCCAGAGCCCGGGTCAGCTCGCGGGGCGGGCCGCCGCCGAGGACGGCGAGCGCGACCTTGGGGCCGACCCCCTGCACTCCCACGAGCAGCTCGAAGAGCTCGCGCTCCTCCTCGGTGGCGAAGCCGTAGAGCGACATCGCGTCCTCGCGGACGACGAGGTGGGAGAGCAGCGACACCGACCCGCCGATCGGCGGGACCTGGCGCAGCGTCTCGGCGGACACGGCCAGGCGGTAGCCGACCCCGCCGGCCGTCTCGAGCACGACGTGGTCGGCGCGGCGGAGGGCGACCTCGCCGGCGACGGAGGCGATCATCCCGCCACCGCCATCCCGGCGCGCTGCGCCGCCGCCAGCGGCGCCCGGTTGAGGTGGCAGATCGCGACGGCCAGGGCATCGGCGGCGTGATCGGCGGCGGGCGGCGAGGACAGCGACAGCAGCGCGGCCACCATGCGGCCGACCTGGTCCTTGCCGGCGCGGCCGCTGCCGCACACCGCGCCCTTGACCTGCTGGGGCGTGTAGCTCGCGCAGGGGACGCGACGCTGGCCGGCCGCGAGCATGACGACGCCGCGGGCCTGGCCGACCGCGAACGCGCTGCGGGCGTTGGCGCCGAAGTAGAGGTCTTCGAGGGCCACCGCATCCGGCCGGTGCTCGGCCATCAGCCCTGCGATCCGCTCGTAGATCGCCGCCAGCCGCTGCTCGGCCGGCGCGCCCGCGGCGGTGGTGATGACCCCGCCGTCGAGCGCCGCCAGTCGCCCGCGGCGGCGGCAGACGACGCCGAAGCCGGTGTTGGCGGTGCCGGGATCGATGCCGAGTACGACCATGCTGGAGGGGGATTCTCCGTGCGCGGCCGGACGCCTCCCCGCAGGTACGCTCCCGCCCCATGGGGACCGACTGGGCCGCCGAGGGCCTGCTCGACGGGCTCGACCGGCCGGCCCGCCGGGCGCGGGTCGAGCTGCTCGAGATGCTGGTCTCCGAGGGCGCGTCGCTGGAGCAGATCCACCGCTCCCACACCGAGGGCGAGCTGCTGTTCCTCCTCGCCGGGCGGGCGATCGGCGTCGAGCCTCGCTACACGTGGCGCGAGCTGGTCGAGCGCGCCGGCGTCGACCAGGAGCTCGCCGAGCGCACCGTGCGCGCCCAGGGCTTCCCCCGCAGCGACGGCGACGAGCTCTGGTACACCGAGACCGACGTCGAGCTGCTGCGGGCCACGGCGGAGTTCGCGCGCGCGGGGGTGCCCGAGGAGGACGTGCTGACGGTGGGCCGCCTGCTCGGGCGCGGCTTCGCCCAGGCCGCCGAGGCGATGCGCGGCGTCGCCCTGCGGCTCGTCCTCGAGCCGGGGCTCGACGAGCGCGAGCTGGCGGTCCGCTACGCGCACGCCGCCGGCGCGCTGACGCCGATGATCGAGCCGCTGCTGGGGAACCTGCTGCGCCTCCACCTCTCCAAGCTCGTCCAGACCGAGATGATCAGCGCCGAGGAGCGCCAGGCCGGCCGGCTCCCGGGCGCGCGCGACGTCGTCGTCGCCTTCGCCGACCTCGTCGGCTTCACCCGGCTGGGCGAGGAGGTCCCGCCGGACGAGCTCGGCCAGGTGGCCGACCGCCTCGAGCGGATGGTCCTGGACCGCGTCGAGCCCCCGGTCCGCTTCGTCAAGACGATCGGCGACGCCGTCATGCTCGTCTGCCCCGACGCTCCCCCGCTGCTCGACCTTGCGCTCGAGCTGGTCGCCGCAGCGGACGCCCTGGGCGAGGACTTCCCGCAGCTGCGCGCCGGGATGGCCGCCGGCGAGGCGCTCAGCCGTGCCGGCGACTGGTTCGGGCGGCCGGTGAACCTCGCCAGCCGGGTGACCGCGATCGCGCGGCCGGGCAGCGTGCTCGCCACCGGCACGGTGCAGGCCCGCGCCCCCGAGGCCTACCACTGGTCGAAGGCCGGGATCCGCCCGCTCAAGGGCATCCCGGGCACCGTGCCGCTGTGGCGCGCACGGCCGCTGGAGAGCGGCTGACGGCGCCGCGGAGCCGTCAGCCGGCGGCGACCTGCTCGAGGACCTCGGCCGGCGCGTCGAAGTTCGCGTGGACCGAGTCGACGTCGTCGTTGTCCTCGAGCGCGTCGATCAGGCGCATCAGCTTCGTCGCGACGTCGGCGCCGACCGGGACGAGCGACGTCGGTCGCTGCTGGATCTCGGCGGTCTCGTACTCCACGCCGGCGCCGTCCAGCGCCGCGCGCACGGCGGTGAGGTCGGACGGGTCGCAGATGACCTCGTAGACGTCGTCGTCGATCGCGACGTCCTCTGCGCCCGCCTCGATCGCGGCCATCAGGTCGTCCTCGGAGTAGCGCTCGGCGTCGAGCACCACGAGGCCCTTCTTGTCGAACAGGTAGGAGACCGAGCCGGGCTCGCCGAGGTTGCCCCCGTGCTTGGAGAACAGGTGGCGGACCTCGGAGCCGGTGCGGTTGCGGTTGTCGGTCAGGGCCTCGACGAGCATCGCGACGCCGCCGGGGCCGTAGCCCTCGTAGACGACGGCCTCGAACGCCTCGGCGTCCTTGTCCTCTCCGGTGCCCTTGGCGACCGCTCGCTCGATGTTGTCCTTGGGCATCGAGGCGTCCCTGGCCTTCTGCACCGCGAGCGCGAGCGCGGGGTTGCCCTCGACGTCGCCGCCGCCCTCGCGCGCAGCGACCGTGATCGCCCGCGCGAGCTTGGTGAACAACTTGCCGCGGCGGGCGTCGACGATCGCCTTCTTGTGCTTGATCCCGGCCCACTTGGAGTGACCTGCCATAGGCTCCCCAGTGTATGGCGGGTCCCGACATGCAGCGCTTCTGGGATCGGGCAGCGCGCGAGGACGCGGAGCTCTACGTCGACGACCGCGGCCGGCGAGGCGAGGCGTTCTGGCGCGGCGGCGAGGAGGTCGTCGAGAAGTTCGAGGAGCACCTCGGCTTCCGGGTCGCCGGCGGGCTGCTGGTGGAGGTCGGCTGCGGCGTCGGCAGGCTGACGCGGGTGCTGGCCGCGCGGGCGGAGCGCGTGACCGCGATCGACGTCTCGCCGGAGATGCTCGCCCGGGCCCGCGAGCACAACGCCGGCCTGGTCAACGTCACCTGGGTCGAGGGGGACGGGACCTCGCTGGCCGCCGTCGCCGACGGCTCGGCCGACGGCGTCTTCTCCCACGTCGTCTTCCAGCACATCCCCGATCCGGCGATCACGCTCGGCTACGTCCGCGAGATGGGGCGTGTCCTGCGCCCCGGCGGCTGGGCCGCCTTCCAGGTCTCCGACGACCCGGCGATCCACCGGCGCCGCCTGCTCGTCCGGCGCCAGGCGCGCCGGGCTGCCTGGCGCGGCTCCGCCGTGGACCTCGGCGAGCTGCGCGGCGCGGCCGGCGGCGCGGGCCTCGAGATCGCGCGCATCGTCGGCGAGGGCACGCAGTTCTGCCTCGTGCGGCTTCGGCGCACCTAGCGCGCGGCCCGGCGCACGGCGCGCGCGGCCCGGCGCAGCCGCCCGGGCGCGGGCGGCACGTCGCCGCGGTGCTCGCGCACGAAGCCCTCCAGCTCGGCCGCGAGCTCGGCCGGGTCCATGTGCACGCGCTCGCGGGCGGTGAAGCCGCCGTCCCACCACAGCCAGTCGATCCGCTGCTCGTCGCCGAGCCGCGCGGCGAAGCCCTCCGGGAAGAACCAGGGCTCGGCGTGGACGACGTGGAACTTGAACGTGAAGCGGATGTCCGCGCGGTCACGGTCGATCTCGCAGAGCCAGCGGTGGTGACTGCGCCCGGTCCACGGGCCCTCGACGCCCCACGCCTGCTCTTCCAGCCGCGAGGGGACCTCGACGTAGCCGGCCCGGCCGACGCGGGCGATCTCCTCGCACACCCACACCGGGTCGCGGATGTCCTCGAGCGTCTGCGAGCAGACGACGAAGTCGAACCGGTCGTCGGGGAACGGCCACGGCTCCCGCGCGCAGATGTCGCGCTGCACCCAGGTCGCCGCGGTGAACCGCTCCGGCTCGGGGTCGGGACGGTAGAGGCCGCGCGTCGCGTGGGGCATGAGGTCGATCACCCAGTCGGCGCGAGAGAGCGGCGACGCCCAGCCCCCGACGTCGAGCACGAGCGCGTCGTCGGCCAGGCGGGCCAGCAGCTCGGCGCGATGCGGCGGATGCATCAGGCCCCCAGCTCGAGGTAGAGCGCCTCGTAGGCGGCGGCGGTCCGCGTCCACGGGAACTGCTCGGCGCGAGCGCGGCACGCGGCCGCGGTCGCCGGGTCGCGCGCCAGCTCGAGCGCCTCGAGCAGCGCTGCGGCCAGCGGCCCGGGCTCGTCGCCGCCGAACAGCCGTCCGGTCGCCGGCGAGTCGACCACCTCGGGGATCGCGCCGCGGTCGGCACCGACCACCGGGGTGCCGCAGGCCATCGCCTCGAGCACGACGAGACCGAAGGCCTCGCCCCACGACGGCAGCGCCGCCACCCACGCCTCGCGATTGGCGGCGGCGAGCGCCTCGCGCAGGTCGAGGTCGCGCACCTCCACCCCGTCGCGGCCGGCGAGCGGCCCGGCGGGCGACGAGAGCACGAGCCGCGCGGCGGGATGCTCGCGCCGGACGAGCGCGAACGCGTCCACCAGCAGCTCCACGCGCTTGCGCGGCTCGCGGCTGTCTGCGGCGCAGAGGATCGTGGGCTCGGCCGCCCGGGCGGCCGCGTCCGGGGCGAACGCCTCCAGATCCACCCCCGGGGCGATCACGCGGGCCTCCACGCCGAGCCAGCGCTCGAAGTGCTCGGCGGCGGTGCGCGAGAGCGCGACGACCGCCCCGCAGCCGTGCACGGCCTCGAGCGTCAGGCGCAGCCGCGCCCGGCGGTTGGCCAGCGAGGCCCGGTGCGGGAGCCCCATGTACGACAGGACCGACGGGCGGCCGGTGCGCGCAGACCACCGGGCGGCGATCGCACCGTCGGTCGGGTAGAGCGCGTGGGCGACGTCGTCGTCGCCGCGCAGCAGGTCGAGGTAGGAGAGCGGCAGGTGGCTGAGCCAGGGCTCGTAGAGGCGCCGGCGCAGGCGCTCCTGCGGCGGCCGCCGGTGCCGTGTGATCGGCAGCCCGTCCTCGACGGTGCGGGTCGTCGGCCCCGGATGCGACGTGATCAGCCGCGGGCGATTTCCGCGCACGGCGAGCCCGTCGGCGAGCTCGCGGGCGAAGCGCTCGCTGCCGCGGCGCACCTCGGGCCAGAACACGGGATGCAGCAGCGCGACCCTCACAGCAGCGGCGAGCGGTGCAGGAGGGCGCCGCGGGCCACCCCGGCGACCTCGACGACGTCGGCGACGGCCCGGCCCGGAAGCTCGCTGGCGGCCCGTGCGAGGCCGCGCGGCGAGCTCCCGTAGGACGGCAGCGCCGCACGCGCCCACGGCACCCACGCGGCGAGCGCGAGCAGCGGCGCCCGGCGGGCGAGCGCGAGCCCCGCGAGCCCCGCCGCGACCCCGGCGTGCCTGGGCTTCCAGAACACGCCCAGCGGCAGCCGCGAGCGCAGCTGCGGGTGGCGGCGCACGACCAGCGCCAGCGCCTGCCAGCGCCACGCGATCCGGACGGTCGCGCGCAGCGAGCCGGGGTCGACCGCGTGGTAGGTCAGCGCTGCGGGCGCGGCGACCTGTCGCGTGCCGCCGCCCACGGCCCGCTGGAGCAGGTCGGTGTCCTCGCCCGCCGGCAGGCCGAAGGTCTCGTCGAAGCCCCCGAGCCGCTCGAGCAGCTCGCGCGGGTAGAGGATGTTGCAGGTCTGTCCCCACGGCGTCGGCGGGTCGATCGACTGGGTGCGCGCGTGCGGCGCGCGGAGCGCGAGCTCGGCCTCGTCGGGGTCGGGGCGCGTCGCGCCCTGGACGACCGCCCCCGGGTGCGCGCGGCCCGCCGCCAGCAGGCGCTCCAGCCACGGGGCGGGCGGCCGGCAGTCGTCGTCGGTGAACGCCACCAGCGACGCCCTCGCCGCGCGCCACGCGGCGTTGCGCTTGGCGGCCGGCCCCGGGCCGGGCGGGAACGACAGGTGGCGCAGGACGCCCGCAGCCGCCAGCGGGTGGCTCCGCAGCAGCGTCTCGGTATCCGCCCCGCGCGAGTCGTGGGCGACGATCACCTCGAAGCGCGAGCGGTCGAGCGTCTGCTCCTCGAGCGCGTTGAGCAGCCACCGCAGCCGCAGCGGCCGATCGTGCGAGGCGACCACCACCGCGATCTCCGCCACGGCTCAGCCCGCCAGGGCCTCGGGGTGCGCGCGGTACCAGTCCACCGTCCGGCGCAGGCCCTCCTCGAGGCCGACCCGCGGCGCCCACCCGGTCAGCTCGCGCAGCTTGGTCGAATCGACCCACTGGCGGTCGATCTCGGCGTGGGGCGTGCCGGCCCCGCGCACGTCGGGCGCCACGTCGATGCCCGCCACGCGGCAGACGAGGTCGACGACCTCGAGGACGCTGTGCGGCTCGCCGCCGCCGCCGTTGAACGCCTCGCCCGCCGGCCGCCGGGCAGCGCGGCGGCGATCGCCAGGTAGGCCGCCGCGGCGTCCTCGACGTAGAGGAAGTCGCGCTGCGGCGAGCCGTCGGAGCGGATCACCGGCGCGCGGCCGGCCAGCGCGGCGGCGATCGCCTCGGGGACGAGGCGCGAGGCGTTGAGGTCGCCGCCGCCGTAGATGTTGGCGAAGCGCGTCACCGCGGTCGGCAGGGCGAACGTGTGCCAGTACGAGCGGGCGATGAGGTCGGTGCACGCCTTGGAGACGTCGTAGGGGTAGCGCGGCTGCGAGTGGGTGGCGCTCGGTGTAGGGCAGCTCGTCGGACGGGCCGTAGGCCTTGTCGGAGGCCGCCACGACGGTGCGCTGCACGCCCTGGAGCCGGCACGCCTCCAGCAGCGTCCAGGTCCCGCGGATGTTCGACTCGAAGGTGGAGACGGGCGAGCGGTTCGCCGTCCCGACGATCGTCTGGGCGGCGAGGTGGAACACGGTGTCGACCTCGTACTCGCCGATCGCGCGCTCCACCACCCCCGGCTCGACGAGGTCGCCGCGGACGACCGAGCAGCGCGCCTCGGTGCCCTCGATCTCCAGCGCCGAGCCGCTGACCTCGTCGCGCTTGAGCACCACGACGGCGTCGCCGCGCTCGAGCAGCGCCTTGACCAGCCACGAGCCGAGCATCCCGTAGGCGCCGGTGACCAGGGCGGTCACGCCCACACCTTCCACGGTGCTTCCCCGGCCGCCCACAGGTCGTTGAGCAGCACGGCGTCCTTGTAGGTGTCCATGCAGTCCCAGAACCCCGTGTGGCGAAACGCGCGCAGCTGCCCGTCGGCGGCCAGGCCCTCCAGCGGCTCGCGCTCGAGCACCGACGAGTCGGTCAGGTAGGAGAAGAACGCCGGCTCGAAGACGAAGAAGCCGCCGTTGATCCAGTGCTCGGCGGGCGGCTTCTCGTGGAAGCCCAGGACACGGTCCTCGCCGTCCATCTCGGCCACGCCGAACTGCAGCTCCGGCCGCACGACGGTCATCGTGCCGATCGCCCCGTGGCCGTCGTGGAACGCGACCGTGCGGCGCAGGTCGACGTCGGCCACCCCGTCGGCGTAGGTGGCGCAGAAGCGCCGGTCGCCCACCACGTCGCGGACGTGCATGATGCGCCCTCCGGTCGGGGTGTCGAGCCCCGTGTCGACGCAGCGCACCGTCACGCCGCCGGGCCAGCGCTCGCCGGCGGCGAAGCGCTCGATCAGCTCGCCCTTGTAGCCGGTGCACAGCACGAACTCCGAGAAGCCCTGCACGGCGTAGAGCTGGATCACGTGCCAGAGGATCGGGCGGCCGCCGATCTCCACCAGCGGCTTGGGGATCTCGCGCGTGCGCTCCTGCAGGCGGGTGCCGCGCCCGCCGCAGAGGATCACGACCGGCTCGCTCACGCCGGCGCTCCGATCGGGCGGGCGAGCACGGCGGCGTTGGGCAGGCCGGAGCCGCGGGTCAGCGCCCGGATCGCGGCGCTGCGGGCCAGCCGGCGCACGGTCGGGCGCGGGCGCGGGTGCGCCGGCCCGAGCGGGATGCAGTACGGGTCGGTCGCCCGCTCGACGTCGAAGCCGGCGGCCTCCACCATCCGGCGGTGGCCGGCGCGGTTGGGCGTCCACCACTGGCACAGCTCGCTGAGGCCGTCGAGCTCGGCCGCCGGGCGCCGCGCGCGCGGGCCCCACTCCGGCCGCGGCAGGATCTGCTCGGCCGACAGCAACGCCCCGGTGCAGACCGAGCGGATCGCCTCGAGCGCGCGCACCGGATCGCGGAGGTGGAGCATGAGCGAGCCGCAGACCACGACGTCGAAGGTTCCCATGCGCTCGGGCGAGAGGTCGTAGACGCTGCACTCGACCCGCTCTGCGCGCGAGCCGAGCAGCTCGCGCGCGATGCGGAAGCCCGTTCCCTTGACCGGGCCGGCGATCGCGCCGAGCTGGGCGCCGCCGAGCGCCCGCAGCCGCGCCGGCCAGTCCCACTCGGCGTGATCGGAGAGGTCGGTCGCCACGACCTCGGAGGCCCCGCGGCGCTCGAGCTCGAAGGCGAGGTGCCCGTCGTAGGTGCCGACATCGAGGCAGCGCAGGCCGCGCACGTCCGGCCAGGGCAGGCGGTCGAGGATCGGGCGCAGGTCGAACCACCCCGGGGTGACCACGCCGGGGGCGACGTCCATGGTGTGGTACCAGAGCGGATTGGCGGCCACGGCGGCCCGGGCGTCCGTCACGGCGGCGAGCCTAGCGGCGGCGCGGAGCGGGCCGCCGGTTCCGCCACGCCGGTCTGCAAGGATCGGCCGATGCTGCGACGCATCCTCGGGCGGGCGGCGCGGCCGGCCGCCCCGGCCCTCGATTGCCTGGACCACGCGTCGCCGGCCGACCGCGCCATCGTCGAGCGCTGCCTGCCGCACACGATGACCGGCGTGCCACGCCTGCTCGCCCTCGTCGATGCGGTCCGCCACGTCGTCGGCCGGGACCTGCCCGGCGCCCTGGCCGAGTGCGGTGTCTGGCGGGGCGGCTCGATCCTCGCCATGATCCTGACCCTGCAGGACCTCGGCGTCACCGACCGCGACGTCTACCTCTACGACACGTTCTCGGGGATGACCGCGCCGGGCGAGCACGACGTCTCGGTCCTCGACCCCCCGGCGCTGGCGACATGGCAGGCCGCCGAGGGCACCGGCATGCGCCCGTGGTCCGAGCTGTTCGGCGCGGACGTCTTCAGCCTCGATCGGGTCCGGGCCACGGTCCTCTCCAGCCAGTACCCGGCAGAGCGCGTGCACTTCGTGCAGGGCGCGGTCGAGGAGACGCTGCCCCAGCGCTCCCCGGGGCCCCTCTCGCTGCTGCGCCTGGACACCGACTGGTACGAGTCCACCCGGCACGAGCTCGAGCACCTCCACCCGCTCCTGTCGCCCGGGGGCATCCTGATCGTCGACGACTACGGCCACTGGCAGGGCGCAGCCCGTGCCGTCGACGAGTACTTCGCCGCCCATCCCCCGCGGCCTCTGCTGCACCGCATCGACTACACGGCGCGCATCGCGGTCAACGCCTGAGGCGCAGCTCACGACGCAGCGCCCGCCACTCGTCGCGGTGGGGCGCGCGCGATCCCCGCGCCCACGGCTTGTTCGCCGCAGGCCCCTCGAAGTGGCGGATCGCCGGGGCCCGGCGCGCCTCGGCGACCGCCTCCTCACCGAAGACGGCCGCGGCGCCCGGGAGCTCGAAGAGCGCGTTCATCGCGTTGAAGCGGGGGTGCAGCGGCTCCCTGCGCGCCCCCAGCACCACGTTGAGGGCGTCCTGGTCCGGCCAGCCCCGCAGCCCCGCGCGGGAGCGGGCGACCTCGCGCACCGTCGCGACGGCATCGTCGCGACGCAGGACGTCGAGGTCCAGCAGCAGCACGCCGCTGTTGAAGTACCGCCCGGAGGGAATGCCGAGGTCGGCGGGGTGGAACAGGTGGTCGGGCTGGAAGACGTTGGTCACCGCCCCCACGGCCGCCCCGCGCAGCTCGAAGGTCGCCAACGGCGAGAGGTCGTCGAGAGCGAGCGTGTCGACGTCGAGGTAGAGGACGCGGCCGATGCCGCCGAGCAGCTCCGGGAGCAGCAGGCGGTACCACATCGCCGGGGTGAAGTAGTCGCGCACCGGGAGGTCCGCGACGCGCCCGTCGTCGACGGCGTGGAGCTCGACGGCGCCCTCACCGGCGCGCTCCAGCCTCCGCCGGTCGCGGCGCGCCAGCCGACCCCCGTGCAGGACGTGCACCCGCAGGTCGCCGCCGCGGTGGTGCGCGACGACCGAGCGCACCATGACCGCGCCATGGGCGAGGTAGGCCCCGCGCGCCGCACAGGCGACGTGCAGCGTCACCGGCGCTCGAAGAGGTGGAAGCGGTCGTGCAGGCGCAACAGCTCGGCGGCGGCCGGGTCCCCGACCACCGGCTCGTCGTGGGTCTCCGCGAAGCCGGACTCGGCGATCGCGGCGGTCAGGTCCAGCCTCGAGCCGTCGGGCTCGAGGCTGACCAGGCCCCCGGGCGCGTTGGGAACGATCAGGAGCCTGGGAACCTCGAGGCGGGCCAGCAGCTCCAGCCACCAGGTCACGGCGGCGATCGGCATCTCGGGGAAGGCATGGAGGTTGACCGCGAGGTCGAACGCGCCGGGCTGCAGCTCGCCCTCGATCGCGTCGAGCGCGACCACCCGGGCCGGCGGGGCCGCGTTGCGGAAGTCCAGGTAGTACTCCGACAGGAACGTCGACTCCGGCACGGCGTCGACGCAGCACCAGTCGGCGCAGTTCGGGAAGGCCTCGACCCCGCGATGCGCCAGTCGCCCGTAGCCGGCCCCGATGTCGAGCACCGAGAAGCGCTCACGCCGCGAAAGGCCGAGCCGGCGCTCGAGGAAGGACAGCTCGTTGACCGATTCGAGCAGGTCCCGGCTGACGCGACCGTGGCCGGGGAACTCGAACGTCCAGCAACCGAACAGCCCGTCCTCGGAGAGGCGGTCGAGCAGCCCGATCTGGTCGCGCTGTCCCACGTAGCCGAGCAGCACGTAGTACTTCAGCGCCGTGACCCGGGGCAGCTCGCGGTAGTGCCAGGTGATGAGCGTCTCGCCCCGGAACCACCGCAGGTCGAGAAACGCCTCGACGCGGTCGGCCCGCCAGCGGGACGCCTCGGTGACGGGCAGGTCGAGCGCGGCATAGGCGCTGCGCAGCTCCGCGAGCCGCGGATGGTCCGGGCGCAGCCGCCGCTCGGCCCCGGCGGGCAGCGGCACGCTCTCGTCGTGGAGCGCCGTGAGGTAGCGGCGGTCCTCGTCGGTCAGGGCGACGTGCTCGGGCAGCGGGTCGGGCGGCCCGGAGCGCCGCCGTCTCAGGGGCCGCACTCGTCCTCCTTCGCCACCCCGGGCACGGCGGGCTCCAGCCGCCGCCACGCGAGGTCGAGGACGTCGTTCTCACCCGGTCGCAGGCAGAACGTGTCGAAGCCCTCCTCCATCGTCTCGTAGCCCGCCTCGCGCAGGCAGCGGGCGGCGGCGTCGCGATCGGCGCGCGAGAGATGGAAGTGCTCGTAGACCAGCAGGCGCGGGCCGTGCCGGCGCAGGTCCATGTGACGGATGATCTCCCAGTCGTGGCCCTCGGCGTCGATGACCACGAGGTCGGCGCCAGCGAGCCCGTGCCTGGCCAGAAGGGTGTCGAAGCGCATCGTCTCGACCTCGCGCTCGACGAGGCGCTCGGCGATGTCGGGCATCTGCGGCGCGTGGCTGAGCACGGCCTCCCGCGAGAAGGAGCCGACGCCGTCGTACCACTCGGGCAGCGTGGCGCGCTCCTCGGCCGTCACGTCACGCAGGTGGAAGAAGGGCTGTCGGCCGTCGCGGGCGCCGACGGCGGCATTGACCAGCGTGACACCTCCGACCCGCTCGTAGTTGGCGCGGAGCCGCTCGAAGACGTATGGCACCGGCTCCACCATCAGACCGGTCCACCCTCCCCGCAGCAGGTGTGGGCGAAGGAAGTCGTGCTGCTCGCCGTCGTTGGCGCCGATCTCGACGAACCGCGCCCGCGGATGACCGGAGGCGAAGGCGGCCACGATGCGCGGACCGGCCAACCGCCGTCGGATGCGCCGGAGCCGGCGGGCGTCGAGGCGCCTGCGCAGCCGCGCCCTCATGGCCGCCGCGCCACGACGGCGAAGACCATCGCGTTCATGTCCCTGCTCGCAGCGGGCTCCACCCGGTCGGCCAGCTTGGCCAGCGTCTGCAGGACGAGCGCGAGGACGGGCCGCAGAGGCCGGGGCAGCCGCCAGTACCAGGCGTCCTGGACGAGCTGCAGACCCGTCGCGGTGAGGCCCATGATGCCCTCGAAGCGCACGACCTCGAGGCCCGCCTGCTCGACCACCCGGCGCAGCCCGGCGCACGTCCAGCGCCAGTAGTCGTCCGGGTCGGGGTGGTAGACCATGAGCCCGTGGGTCGACAGGAGCAGGCGGCCTCCGGGGCGCAGCACGCGCGCGCACTCGCGCAGGTACAGCACCGGGTCGTCGACGTGCTCGAGGACCTGTGTCGAGAGCACCGCGTCGACGCTCGCGGTCGCGAGCGGGACCGTCCCGTCGGGCTTGATCTCGACCGTCGCCCGGGGGTTGCCGGGCAAATCCGCCGCGAGGTAGTCGACGTCCGCGCCGAAGAAGCGCCGGTACGGAGCGTCGGCGCAGCCGTAGTCCAGGATCCGCGCTTCGGGCCCGGCCCCGAGGTCACCCGCCAGCGACTCGAGCCGCTCCGGGAGCAGCGCGACGATGTGCGAGAGCCGGTGCCAGGGCGAGCTTCGGCGGAGGTCCGATGGGCGCTGGTCGAGGAAGCGGGGGGCGGACGGTGACGTCAAGGGGTGGATCGTAGGATGCGCCACCATGGACATCGACCCGACGATCTTCAAGGCCTACGACGTCCGAGGGCTCTACGGCGAGCAGATCGATGGCGATGTCGCCGAGCAGATCGGCCGCGCGTTCACGCAGGTGATCGCGGGGCTGGCGGGCAGGCCTGCCGCCGACCTGCGCCTGGCGCTGGGCCGGGACATGCGCCTGACCGCCCCCGAGCTGAGCGCGCGCTACCGCGCGGGCATCGTCGCCGAGGGCGCGCACGTGCTCGACGCCGGGATGGTCGGCACCGAGATGCTCTACTTCCTCGTCGGCTCGCGCGACCTCGACGGCGGCCTGATGTGCACGGCCTCGCACAACCCCAAGGCCTACACCGGGGCGAAGATGGTCGAGCGTGGCGCCATCGCCCTGAGTGGCGACCGCGGCATCCAGGACATCCGCCGCGCGATCGAGGCCGGGCTCGGCGCCGCCCCGGGAGGCGGGACGGTGGAGGACGTCGAGATCGCCGGCCGATTCGGCGAGAAGGCGATGGCGTTCATCGACCCGGCCAACGTGAAACCCCTGAAGGTGGTCGTGGACGGCGGCAACGGCATGGCGGGCCCGATGGTCGGGCCGCTGCTCGACCGCCTGCCGGTCGAGCGGATCGAGGCCTTCTGGCAGCCCGACGGGGAGTTTCCCGACCACGAGCCCAACCCGCTGCTCCCCGAGAACCGGGCGTTCATCGTGGACAAGGTCGTGGCGACCGGCGCCGATCTCGGGATCGCCTGGGACGGGGACGCGGACCGCTGCTTCTTCATCGACGACACCGGCACGTTCGTCGACGGCGACTTCCTCACGGCGATCCTGGCCGAGCACCTGCTGGCCAAGGCCGATCGGAGCGCCGGACCGCCCTCGATCCTCTACGACGTGCGTGCGTCGCGGGCGGTCCGCGACACCGTCGAGGCCGCCGGCGGCCGAGCCTTCTCCAACCGCGTGGGACATGCCTTCTTCAAGACGCGCATGCGCGACGAGGGCGCCATCTTCGGCGGCGAGGTCTCCGGCCACTACTACTTCCACGACTTCTACAACGCCGACAGCGGCACGATCCCCGCGCTGCTGATGCTGGAGAAGCTGTCGGTCGAGGGACGCCGCCTCGGCGAGCTGGTCGAGAGCTACCGCTCGCGCTACTTCATCTCAGGCGAGATCAACTCCGAGGTTGCCGATCAGCAGGCCAGGATGGCCGAGATCGAGACGCGCTTCTCCGACGGCCGCATCGACCATCTCGACGGCCTCTCCGTCGACTACGACGACTGGCACTTCAACGTGCGGCCCTCGAACACCGAGCCGCTGCTGCGCCTCAACCTCGAGTCACTGGCATCCGTCGCGGACATGGAGCGCCGGCGCGACGAGCTGCTGGCACTGATCCGATCCTGACCGACGCCGCCCCCGATCCGCCCGAGCACCGGCAGCTGCGCTTCGACGCACCGCCCGGAGCGACGACGATCCTGCTCGTCCGCCACGGCGAGTCGGCGGCATTCCGCGAGAGCCAGCCGTTCGCCCTCGTCGACGGTCATGCCGACCCGCCCCTGCGAGAGCCCGAGGGGACCGAGCAGGCGGTCCTGGTTGCCGACCGCCTCGCCGGCCTGCCGATCGACGCGGTGTACGTGACGCCGTTGCGGCGCACCGCGCAGACCGCCGCGCCGCTGGCCGCGCGACTCGCGCTCGAGCCCCGGGTCGAACCCGATCTGCGCGAGGTCAACCTCGGCGAGTGGGAGAACGGCGGACTGCGCCGCCACACCCGGGCGGGGCATCCGCTCGCCGTGCGGATCTTCGCCGAGCAGCGCTGGGACGTCATCCCCGGTGCCGAGCCCGCACCGGTGTTCGCCGCCCGCGTCCGCGCGGGCATAGGGCGGATCGCGGCGGCCCACCCCGACGGCCTGGCGGTGGCCGTGGTCCACGGCGGGGTGATCGGGCAGGTGCTCGCCGACGCCGCGGGCGCACGCGGGCTGGCGTTCTCCGGCGCGGACAACGGGTCGATCTCCGAGATCGTCGTGACGGACGACCGGTGGGTCGTCCGGCGCTTCAACGACACGGCGCACCTCGCCTGAGCATCCACCGCCTTCCGATTCCCACGCCCTTCGCGGTCGGGCGGGTCGACCGCCACCTCGTCGAGCACGATCCTCTGACGCTCGTCGACGCTCTCGGAAGGTGCTCGGGCATGCCCGCCTGCTGCTCGACGAGGGCCGTGTGCGCGAGGCCGACGAGGACGGCGTCGTGCCATTCCACGCCGTCCGAGCGGAATGCACCCGGTCGCGGTGCGCTGTGCGCGACCCGGCCCCCCGGCTCGGCGAGACCTGCGCAGGATTGCCCTCATGCCGGCGGCCGGAGATGCCGACATGGGGTGCATGAGTCCACTTTCCTGTCTCAGCAGCGCCGCCCCTCGGGCGGCACTGCTCCTCGCCCTCCTGCCCCTCTCCGTCCCTGCTCCCGCGCTCGCCAGCCGCCACGGGGCGCACCCCGCCTCCGCCACCCCGACCGTCGTCCGCCGCACCGTCCCGCTCGGCTCGGCCGTGCTCGGCGCCCGCGGCTGGGATGCCAGCTACCTCAAGGCCTTCCTGGCCCACTACGACTCGCTGACGCCCGAGAACGCGATGAAGATGGATGCCCTGCAGCCCCGGCGCGGGTCGTACGTCTTCAAGGACGCCGACACGATGACCAACTGGGCGCTCAGCAACGGCAAGTCGGTCCACGGCCACACCCTGATCTGGGGCAACCAGCTGCCGCTCTGGATGAAGACCACGACGTGGGACCGCGACTCGCTGCTCGCCGTCCTGCGCGACCACGTCAGCACGGTCGTCGGCCACTTCCGCGGCCGCGTCGGCGAGTGGGACGTCGTCAACGAGCCCCTCGACGCCGCCGGCAGGCTCGAGCAGAGTGTCTGGGCGAGCACGATCGGCTTTCAGTACATCGAGGACGCGCTCAAGGCCGCGCACGCGGCCGATCCCCAGGCCAAGCTGTTCATCAACGAGCAGGGCATCGAGGCCGGCCCGAAGGCGGACGCCATGCTCTGGCTGTTGTGGACGCTGATCCAGCGGGGCGCGCCGATCGACGGCGTCGGCATCCAGATGCACACGTCGACCGCGAGCTACGCCAAGGAGGCCGACATCGCCGCGACCATGCGCCGGTACGCCTCCCTGGGCCTGAAGGTCGAGATCACCGAGATGGACGTCCGGACGTCGACCACGCCGGGGACCGTCGCGCAGAAGCTCGCCGCGCAGGCGGACGCCTATGGCAAGGCCGCCCGCGCGTGCAACGAGGTCAGCGCCTGCACCCGGTTCGCCACCTGGGGGTTCACCGACAGCCAGTCGTGGCTCGGCCGCGCCGAGATGGGGCTGCCGTTCGATGCGAGCTTCCGCCCCAAGCCGGCCTGGACCGCGATCACCTCGGCGTTCGCGCAGCGCTGAGCCCGACCGCGCCGGGCGCGAGCGACGTGCCGCGGGGCGCCGGGCCGACCGGGCGCTTCGCTGCGCTCGGACCGGCGAACCAGCTCCGGCGCAACCGCAGGAAGGGCGCCTCGACGAGCCGGTAGGACGCAGCCGCCAGCGCGATGCAGAGCGGGACGCCGACCACCGCCACGAGGACCAGCGTGGCGATCGACTGACCGACCGGGGCCGGCCGCCCGTCCCCGGCCGTCAGCCCCACCCCGGCGATCGCGAGCTGGATCGGGACGTGGAGCAGGTACAGGCTGTAGGAGACGACCCCGACGCCCACCAGCGGCCGCAGGTCGAGCACGCTCACGAGCCGGCCCGGCCTCGCCGGCAGGACGCACGCCGCGAGCAGGCAGACGCTGGCGAGACCGGCCGTCAGCTCCCAGCGGTAGTGCCAGGCCGACAACAGCCACAGCAGGGGCGCGGTCGCGATCAGCGCCGACGCGCTCAGCGGCAGGGTTCGGCCCCGGCGCTCGAGGGCGATCCGGGCGAGTGCGGTCCCCATCCCGAGGACGAAGAAGAACAGCAGCGAGGCGAGCGACCCGCGCCAGAGCGCGGCTCCGCTGTCGGTGTGGCCCCAGACGACGGTCTGGCGGAGGGCCAGGCTCGCGGCGAACAGCACCCCGAGCCCGGCAGCCGAGCGGCCGAGCGAGCCGCGGGCGGGCCGGATCACGGCCCAGGCGATCAGCGGCAGGGCGAGGTAGAACTCCATCTCGACGGCGAGCGACCACATCGGGAAGTCGACCGTTCCCAGCGTCGAGTTGTCGAAGTTCTGCGTGAACGTCGCGAATCGCAGCCACTGATGAGCGCTGCCACCGCCGTGCTGGAGCACCAGCAGCACCGCGATCACGACGTAGTACAGCGGCAGGATCCGCAGCGCCCGATTGACCGCGTAGCGCCGGAGGTCGAGCTTCTCGCCGGTGACGAACGCGGCGCGCGCGAACGGCCAGAACAGCAGATAGCCCGACAGGACGAAGAAGAGATCGACCCCGAACCCGCCGGCGAGCACGAGCCGGTTGCGCACGTCGCCGAAGCCACCCGCCCAGCCCTGCCCCGCTATCAGGTAGCTGTGACTGACCACGACGGAGAGCGCCGCGATCGCTCGCAGCGACTCGATCCGTGCCGACCGCCGCTCCCCTGCCTGCGTCACCGATGGGCCGCCCATCGTCCCTCCCCGTTCGAGCTCCCGCCGGGAAGGATGCTGATGCCCCGCGCGACGTGCGCCGGTTAGCGTGGGGCGATGCTCGCCCTCAACGCCCGCGCCGCCGCGCGCCCTGAGCTGGGAGGGGTCGAGCGCTGGGCCCGCGAGCTGGCGTCGCGTCTCGACGCACGGGTGCTGCGGCCGCCGGCGTCGCTGAGCCATCGCGCGGGCCACGCGTGGGAGCAGGCCCTTCTGCCGCTGCTCGCTCGCCGCGCCGAGCTGCTCGTCAACCCCGCCAACCTCGCGCCGCTGGCGTTTCCGCGCAACGTCGTCGTGATCCACGACGCCGCCGCGCTGCGCGAGCCCGACTGGTACTCGCGCAGCTACGCCGCCTGGCAGCGGACGATGCTTCCCGCGATTGCGAGGCGGGCTGTGCGCGTCGTGACGGTCAGCGCGTTCTCGCGACGAGAGCTGTGGGAGCTGCTGCGGGTCGACAGCGACGTGGTCGGCGGCGGCGTCGACCACGAGCGTTTCGTGCCCGGCGCCCCACGGCAGCAGCGGCCGTATGTGCTGACGGTCGCCAGCCGGACGGCGCGGAAGAACCTCGGCGCGCTGGAGGAGACCGCCCGCCGTCTCGCCCGGGAGGGCGTGGAGCTGCTGGCGGCCGGCGGCACGCGGCCGCAGTTTCGCGAGGGTGCCTCCACCGCCGTGCGGCAGCTGGGGCATGTCCCCGACGAGGAGCTGCCCGCCCTCTACGCGGGGGCGCTGGCGTTCGTCCTGCCCTCGCTCTACGAGGGCTTCGGCCTTCCCTGCCTCGAGGCGATGGCGTGCGCCACCCCCGTCGTGGCATCCGATCGTGGCGCGCTTCCCGAGACGTGCGGGGGGGCCGCGCTGCTCGTCGACCCCGACGATCCGATCGCGATCGCCGAGGCCGTCGCCGCGGCGATTGGTGACACCGGCCTGGTCGAGCGGGGCCTGCGGAGGGCCCGGGAGTTCTCCTGGGAGCGCACTGCCGCGGAGCTCGCCGCGGTGCTCGCACGGTCGGCGGGCTGAGCGCCGCGCCCTCACGCCGACTCGCCGCGCTCGAGCTCGTCGAGCCGGGCGATGTTCGCCCGGTCGCCGGGCTCGTCCGAGGGCGTCGAGGCGAACCAGGCGTCGAGGATCTCCGACAGCGCGGCCTCGGAGGTCAGCCGCAGGCTGAGCGCCAGCACGTTGGCGTCGTTCCAGCGCCGCGCCCCCGCGGCCGTCTGCGCGTCGGCGCAGAGCGCGGCGCGCGCGCCCGGGACCTTGTTGGCGGCGATCGACGCCCCCGTCCCCGTCCAGCAGCAGACGATCGCCTGGTCGGCCCGGCCCCGCGCCACGTCGCCGGCGGCTGCCGCCGACGCCGACGCCCAGTCGTCGCGCTCGCCGTCGGCGAGCGCACCGTGGAGCACGGGCTCGTGGCCCCGGCGGCGGAGCTCGCTGACCACGGCCTCCGCCACGCCCGCGCGCTCGTCGCTGGACACCGCGATACGCATCGGGACAAGGATCGCATCCCCGGAGGTCAGCAGCTTCCGCGGAAGCGGCAGCGCACCGCCGCGTAGGCGGGCTTCGCCTGGACCACCGGCTGGCCCGTCACCAGGTTGCGTGCCCAGGCGACGATCCCGAACTCCGCCTCGCTGTCGCCGCTGCCCTGGGTGACGACCATGCGAGCGCCGCCGTTGATGAGCCTCGTCACGAGCACGACGGGAAGGTCGCCGGCGGTCGCCTCGGCGCGGCCTGTCCAGTCGAGCACGGCCGCCAGGGCATCGCGCTGCTCGTCCTCGGTGAACGCGGTATCGCAGTTGGCTGGGGCCGGAGAGCCGGTCGTGGCTCCGGTCTCGGTGAGCCAGAGCGGCCGGCTCGGGTCCCCGGCGCGGTCGCGCGCGGCACGGATCTCGCCGGTCGCCAGCGCCACCTGCGACTCCCATGGCCGGGCGTTGCACGGATAGGCGTGGTAGCCCAGGGCATCGAAGCTGCCCGGCGGCGCGGTGGCGTACATGCGCCGCACGAACTCCGCGGGCGGCGTGTGGTAGGCGTCGCTCGCCCCGGCCTCGCTGGTGCCGCCGGACACGACGGTTGCCCCCGGGCGCGCCGCATGGATCGCCGCCGCCGCGGAGTCGAGCATCAGCCCGTAGAGCTCGGGGTCCTGCCGCTGCATCCAGAAGCCGCGGATGTTGGGCTCGTTCCAGATCTCGAAGCCCGCGGCCTCCGGGTAGCGCTTGGCGACGAGCGCAGCCCATCGCTCCCAGGCGTCCCGTATCGCGGCATCGCGAACGTCGGGCGGGGCGAAGCACAGCGACCGGCTCCCGTCGCACGCCAGCGTCTTCCAGCGTCCGCCCCGGGCCTCGGCTGTCACCGCCCACGGCGGCGTGCCCAGGAGGACGATCAACGGCCGGACGCCTGCCGCGAGGTCCCGCCGGTACACCTCGTCGGCCGGCGCCAGCGCGCTGTCGTCGACCTTGCCGCGGTACGGCTCGTAGCCCTGCCAGCTGACCGGCCAGCGATGGATCGCGGCACCCGCGTCCGCGAGCCACCGGTAGAAGGCGTCGCCCGGGTATCCGTCCCTGGCGTCGAGGGGGCCGGTGTCGTTGAAGCCCAGCAGCCGGCCACTCTGGACGGGCTGGGCGGGAACCTGGCAGACCGGGAGCAGCAGAACGCCGCAGGCCCGGCCCGCGGCGGGAGCCGCGGTCAGCAGGGCCAGCGCGATGCCCGCCCCGACGGCACTCCACCTGATGTGCGTGATCCCCCGCATCGTCGCGCCCCCGCGGGAACCCTATGCAGTCCGCGCGGTGCCCGCCGTCAGCGCTCCGCGCGGCAGGCGTCGCCGATCAGCTCGGCGAGCCGAGCGGTCTCGCGGCGGCGGTCGGCGTGCTCGCAGACCCAGGCACGCCCGGCAGCCCCGGCGGCGGCACGCTCCGCGGGAGCGAGCGCGAGCAGCTCCCGGATCGCCTCGGCCAGCGCCGCAGCGTCGCCGGGCTGCACCAGGCGCCCCCACGGGCTGCGCACGCACTCCGGGAGCCCGACCTCGTCGCTGGCCACGACCAGCAGCTCCATCGCCATCGCCTCCTTGACGACCACGGGCATCGAGTCCCGATCACCGTCGGACGCGACGATGCATGGCATCGCGAGCAGGTCGGAGTCCTCCAGGAGATCGCGCACCTCCGCGTGCGCGCGGGCGCCCAGCAGCTCGAGCCCGCTCCCCTCGAGCGCGCCACGCCAGGGACCCTCGCCGACGACGCGGATCCGCACGTCGGGCAGTCGCTCCGCCGCGTGGGCCAGGACATGCAAGCCCTTCTTCTCCACGAGGCGGCCCACCGCGAGGACGCGCCGCTGCGAGCCCGAAGGCGTGCGCCGGCGCAACCGCTCGGGGTCGACGCCCATGACCACGACCTCGACGCGGGCCGCCGGAGCGAGCGCTCGCAGGTGCCGCGCGTTGTAGTCGCAACCGGTGAACGCGATCGCGGCACGCTCGAGCTTCTCGCGAAGGTTGGCGGGTGCCAGGAAGATGTCGTAGGCATGCGCCGTGACGGCGTAGGGAACGCCGAGCAGCCTGCTCAGCCGCAGCGCGCTCAATGCCGCGTCGGTGGCGAAGTGCGCGTACATCTGGCGCTCCCCCTCGCCGGCGATCCGCCGGGCCACCGGTGCGATCTCGCGCAGGGGCGGGACGTGCTCCTCCCGCCGCCAGCGTCGTCGTGCCGCGATGTCGGCCAGGCAGCGCAGCGGGTGCCTCGCCGCGACCCAGGCCAGCGCGCGCAGGCGGGCGCCACGCCCGTCGTCGACGCGATAGGAGACGGCTGGGCCGCGGCGCTCGCCCGGCTCGACCGCCTCCACGCGGACGTGGTGGCCGAGACCTGCGAGCACGTCGAGCTCGCCGCTGACGAACGTCTCGGTGAGCACCGGGTACCGGCCGACGAGCACGGCCAGGCGCAGTGCCGCCACGGTCAACGGACGCTCAGGATCTGCTCGAAGAGCGCCTCGTAGTCGGCCGCACACCGCGCCGTCGAGAACGCCAGCGCCCGCGCCCTGCAGGCCTCCGCAGACCCCTGGAGCTCGAGTGCCTCGCGGGTCGCGCGGGCCAGCGCCGCCGGGTCCTCTCCCGAGAACAGGCGGCCGCATCGCTCGTCGCCGCCGAGCACCTCCGGCATGCCGCCGTCGCGCCGGGCGACGACCGGCGTTCCGCAGGCGAGCGCCTCCGCGAGCACCAGGCCGAACGCCTCCCCGACCGCCGGCAGCGCCGAGACCCACGCCTCCCGATAGGCCCCCAGCAGCGCGACATGGTCGGAGAGGTCGCGCTGCTCGACGCCCGGGACGGCGTCGAGCAGGTCGCGGAGGTGCGCCTGGCGCGGGCGGTCGACGATGAGCCGCGCGTCCGGCCTCGTCTCGCGCACCAGCCCGAGGGCGTGGACCATCGTGCGCAGGCGCTTGCGGGGCTCGTCGGGCGAGCCCGCGAAGACGATCGTCGGCACGGCAGACCGGCTGTCGGGATCGGGACGGAACGCCTCGATGTCCACCGGCGCCCCGATCACCCGAGTCTCGGCCCGGTGCAGCTCGCGAAAGCCGGCGGCGGCAGCGCTGCTCAGCGCCGTGGCCGCCGAGCAGCGACGCGCGGCAAGCCCCTGCGCGCGCATCGCCAGGCCCGCGTCCGAGGCCGCCGCGCGAACCGGCACTCCCATCGCCGCGAAGACCGTCGGGACGCCCGCCGCGCGGGCGGCGAGGGCATCGAGCGGCATCAGCGCCAGCGCCACGTCGGGCCGCTCGGTGCGGATCTCGCGGACGATGCCGGGCAGGTGGCCGATCGGGTCGGGGAGGCCGAACGGCGCCAGCGAGGCGTCGCGACGGCGGACGCGGACGATCCGCAGCCCGTCCTCGGTGGTCTCCGCGCGCCGGGCTTCGGGGTGACTGGTGAGCAGCACCACCTCGTGCGCCCGCGCCAGCAATCCGTGGGAGAGCTCATGCGCCACGCGCTCCGCGCCGCGGCGGACCTCGGGCCAGAAGAAGGGATGGACCAGTGCGACCCGCACGGCGGTGCAGTATGCAAGAGTCCGCCGCCGTGGCCGAGCAACGCACCGTCCCCGCCGAGCTCGCCGCGCGTGCCCGCGAGCACGACTGGTACCACACGCTCGAGCTCGCGCCCGGTTTGGTGACGGAGGGATGGTTCGACCTCCGCGACCAGGTCCACCACTACGCGATCCCGGAGCGCCTGGACGGCATGCGGGTGCTGGAGGTCGGCACCTGGGACGGGTTCTGGGCATTCGAGCTCGAGCGCCGCGGCGCCGCCGAGGTCGTCGCGCTCGACCTCGACGACGAGCGCGATCTCGACTGGCCGCCGCGCCGGCGTCCCGAGCGGTTCCCCGACAAGCGGCGCGGAGACGGCTTCCGCCTGGCGTGCGAGGTCCGCGGGTCACGGGCGCGGCGGGTCAACTGCTCGATCTACCACGCGACGCCCGAGCAGCTCGGCACCTTCGACCTCGTGTTCTGCAGCGCGGTGCTCATCCACCTGCGCGATCAGCTGCTCGCCCTCGAGCGCATCGCCGCCCTCTGCACGGGGCGCTTCATCTTCGCCGAGGAGTACGACCGCCTCAGCGGGCTCGTGCCGTTTCCCGTGTCGCGGTACCTGGCCGATCGCGATCGCGCCGTCGTCTTCTGGCTGCCGCCGGTCAAGACGTGGAAGCGGATGCTGTGGACGGCTGGGTTCGAGACCGTCGAGGAGAAGGGCCGCTTCGACATGCGTGCCAAGGACTTCTCGGTGCGCCACGTCGTCCTCCACGGGACCAAGTGAGCGGGCAGCCGCCCGACCTCCCGCCCCCCGCGGTCCCCGCAGCCGCCTACGACGAGCCCTACTACCGCTGCTGCGCCGCCGGCTACGAGGAGTGGGAGCGCACGGGCGGCGGCAGCATCGGCGGGATCTACGCCCACGTGCTCGAGCGCACGGGGTTCGCGGCCGGGCAGACCCTGGTCGACCTCGGCTGCGGGAGGGGCGAGCTGGTCGCCCTGGCAGCCGGCGCCGGAGCGCGACGAGCCGTCGGCGTCGAGTACGCGGCGGCGGCCGTCGAGATCGCCCGGCGGACGTTCGCCGCCCAGGGGGTCTCCGACCGCGCCGAGATCATCCTCGCCGACGCCCGGGCGGTGCCGGTCGCGAGCGGCACCGCCGACCTCGTCACCATGCTCGACGTCGTCGAGCACCTCACCCCCGCCGAGCTGGACGCCGCGCTCGGCGAGGCGATGCGCATCCTTCGCCCCGGCGGGCGGCTGCTGATCCACACGTTCCCCAACCGCGCGGTCTACGAGGTCACCTATCGCCTTCAGCGACTCGCGCACCCGGGCCGGTGGCGGCGTTGGCCCGCGAATCCCCGCAACGAGCACGAGCGCCTGATGCACGTCAACGAGCAGACGCCTCGGAGGCTTGCGGCCACCCTCCGGCGCGCCGGCTTCGCCGACGTTCGCGCTCCTCTCGGGCGCTGGGTCTACACGGACTTCGTCCCCGAGCCCCGCGCCCGCCGCCTCTATGAGCGCCTGGCCCGCCACCGGCCCACGGCCGGCCTGGCCGTGGGCAACATGTTCGGGGAGGCGCTCAGGCCGGGCTGACCGGAAGCGTGCCGGGCGGGAACTGCTCGCGGGTGGATCCGACCACCCGGGCGGGAGCGCCGACGGCCACAGAGAAGTCGGGGATCTCGCCGCGCACGACGCTGTTGGTGCCGATGATGCAGCAGCGTCCGATGTCGGCGCCGCGCAGGACGGCGCTGCGCTCGCCGACCCAGCTGCCGGCTCCGATGCGCACGGGGCCGCTGTCGAGCGGGTTGTGCAGCACGTTGCGGCGCCCCGCGCGATACGTGTGGTCGGAGTCGATCACGGTGACGAACGCGCTGAGGACGACGTCCTCCTCGATCAGCACCGACTCGGCCGCGCTGATCGTGACGTGCGGGCGGATCGCCGCGCCGTCGCCGATGCGGACGACCGGCTCGGAGGCCGCCCACGCGGGAGGCTCGACGGCCAGCCAGAGGTCGTGCAGGGCGAGCACGCCCGCTCCCACCGCCACCAGGTCCGTGCGCATCAACCATGCGGGCCGGTGGATCACCGACCCTGCGCCGAATGCGGCGAAGCGCCGCCGCCGCCACGGATGCAGCAGCCGGCCGCGCCAGACGACCCGCTGGTAGGGCCCGATCACCCGCGCCCCCGCCGGCCCCCGGCGATCAGCGCCGCGACCGAGCGGCCCACCGCCAGCGGGCCCCCGAGCCGGCTCCGGTAGGCCACGAGATGCGAGCGGCCGTCGTGGTGGCGGGAGTAGTGCAGGATGCCCCGGCGCGCGGCCCGGCGGAGGACCGCGCGGATCGGCAGGCTGCGATGGAGGTCGGTGTCGGAGGGATCGTCCTCGAGCAGGTTGACGAGCACGATCCGCGCACGGCGCTCGAGCTCCGACAGGAACGCGACCGGGTCGGGCACGTGCTCGATGACGTCGAACGCGTAGGCGAGGTCGAAGCCGCCGGGCACCTCCCCGTCGAGGTCGTGGATGCGCGCGGTGGCGCCACGGCGTTCGAGCCTCCAGCGCAGGTAGCGCACGGACGGGTTGTCGAAGTCCGAGAACTCCACCCGATAGCCGTGCTCGAGCAGCGCCAGGCCGTCGCTGCCGATGCCGCAGCCGTAGTCCAGGAGGCGTGCCGGCGGGGCGACCAGGCTGGTGAGGGCCGCCCGATAGGGCGCCTTCGTCGGGGTCATCGCGAAGGCCGTCAGGTTGTAGAGATAGGCCTCCGAGGTCCGGTACAGGGTCGCTTCGTCGCCGATCCGTCCCGCCTCGTCGTCGAGCACCTGGCCCCAGCGCTCCAGCCGGGCGCGGTCGAAGGCGGCCCCAAGGTAGTCGGCCAGCTCAGCCTCCTCTCGGGTCGGATCGACCGGAACCCCGGACACCCGGCGAGCCTATCCCGCCAGCCGTTCGAGGATGCCGGCGACACGGGCGTTGAACGCCGACGCCGTGTGGCGCTCCGCGGTCCGTCGTCCACCGCGCGCCAGCCGCTCGCGGAGGGCGGGGTCGGCCGACAGGCGCTCCACGGCGGTCGCCACGGCCCGCGGGTCGTCCCGGGGCACGACGAGCGCGTTGACGCCGTCGCGGAGGTACTCCGCCGATCCGCCCCCGGCCGTCGCCACGACGGGAAGCCCGACCGCCATCGCCTCGAGCGGGACGAGCCCCCAGGGCTCCTCCCAGCGGACCGGGAACACGAGCGCGTCGTGGGCCTCGTACACGGCGCCGACTTCCCCGGCGGGGACCCGGCCGGCGAAGCGGATGCGCTCGCCGACCCCCGACCGATGGGCGAGATCGCGCAACGTCCGGCACGTCGCCGGGTCGCCGTCGCCGGCCACGGTCAGCGTCGCCCGGCTGCGCAGCAGAGCGAGCGCCTCCACCGCGACGTCGACGCCCTTGCGCTCGTCGATGCGCCCGAGGCTGAGCAGCCGGCCACGCCACGGACCCGCCGGCCGGCTGCGCGCGAGCAGCGCGTCGTCGATCCCCGAAGGTGCGACCGCGCCGTCGCCGAGGTCCCAGGCGCCCTTGCGGGCGCGGCGCCGCAGCCAGTCGCTGACGAACACCCACGCGTCGACCTCGTGGCCGGTGAGCGAGCGACCGACCGGCAGCCTCCGGCGCAGGCGCAGCGAGCGATCCACGCGCGGGCCGTAGAGCACCCAGTCGTCGTGGACGAACGCGGCGCCCCGCAGCCCGTGGGCTGCCCCCCGCCCGAGGAGCGAGAGCGACATCCCCCCCATCGCCCACCAGGCGACGACGTCGGGGCGGAAGCGGGCCACGTGGGCGTCGAAGACGGCCGCGTTGTGCCGCTCCAGCCGGAGCGTATCCACGACAGAGAGCCGCGGGAAGCGATGCTCGCGCCAGTACCAGCGCAGCTCTCGATGGACGTCGTCGTCCTCGGCTGCGCCGGCAGCCGACGGCTCGCGATGGCCGGTCGTGAGCACCCGGACCCGATGTCCGCCGTCGCGCAGATGGCGCGTCGCGGAGCGCCAGACGAGCTCGTATCCCCCGAGGTGATGCGGCGGGTACATGTTCCCGACCGAGAGCACGCGCATCCGCCACGAGCTTATGCTCACCGCGTGCCGAGGATCAGCGCGGTCATCCCGGTGCTCGGCCGCCACGATGCCCTGGCCGCCGTGCTCGACGGCCTCTGCCGCCAGGAGGGCATCGGCGCGGACGCGCTCGAACTGGTGCTGGTGGCCGATGCCGCCGAGCCGGAGCCCGAGCGCCTCCGGCGGCTGGCGGCCGGCCGCCACCCGCAGGCGCGGGTGCTCCGCGCGAGGCGGCCTGGCGCGTCGGCCGCGCGCAACGTCGGCTGGAGCGCTGCCGAGGCACCCCTGATCCTGTTCCTGGGCGCCGACATCCTTCCCTCGGCGGGCCTGGTCGCCAGCCACCTGCGCGCGCACGGGGAGCATCCGCAGCCCGAGTCCGCCGTGCTCGGCCTGATCGAATGGGCCGACCACCTGCGCGTGACGCCGTTCATGCGCTGGCTGGACGAGGGCGTGCAGTTCGACTACGGGTCGATCCGCGGCGAGATGGCCGGCTGGGCGCAGCTCTACTCGTCGAACTCCTCGCTCAAGCGGAGCATGCTCGAGCGCGTCGGCGGCTTCGACGAGGATCGCTTCCCGTTCCTCTACGAGGACCTCGACCTCGGGCGGCGGCTGCGCGATCACGGGCTGCGCGTGTGGTTCGAGCGGTCGGCGCGGGCCGGCCACGACCATGCCCCGACGCTCGACCAGTGGCGCCGCCGCATGGCGCTCGTGGCGGTGGCCGAGCGCACCTGGGTGCGCGTCCACCCCGACCAGCCGGCCTACTTCCACGCCAAGTTCACCGAGCTCGGCCACTACCCCCCGGCCCGCGGGCGGGGCCGTCACCTCGCACGGCTGATCCCGCGGCGGGTTCCGGGCGTCGGCCCGTACCTCTGGCGCAGCCTCGACCTCTACTACCGCCAGCAGCTCGCGCCGGCGTTCCTCGCCGCCTGGGAGGAGGCCGGTCAGGGCGAGGGCGCCAGCTCGGCCGGAGCGCCGCCGGCGGGTCCGAAGTAGCCGATCGGGCGGGCCGGCGAGCCCACCGCGACGGTGAAGGCCGGCACCGGGCGGCTCACGACCGAGTTCGCCCCGATGACGGCACGCTCGCCGACGTCGGCGATGATCGTGCACTTCGTGGTGATCATCGCGTCGTCTGCGATCGTGATCGGCCGGTAGTCGTAGCCCTGGGCGAGCATCGGGCGCTCGAGATCGCGAAACCGGTGGTTGCCGTCGACCACCATCGTCGCCTGCCCGAGGATGCACCGCTCACCGATGTCGATCGAGGTCGTGCACTGGATCAGCACGCCGTAGGTCAGTACCGAGCCGCCGCCGATCCGGACCCGGCCGCCGCGGTGGATCTCGCATCTGAAGCCACGGCGGAAGTCGACGCCGGGACCGACGTGGAACGAGCCCCCGTCGGGGATGTGGAGGCTGAATCCGGGGCCCAGGTAGACCGGTCCCTCGAAGCGGATGTCGGCATGCGGGTGACGCAGCAGCACCCACCGCCGCCGCAGCGCCGACATGATCCGCGGGCCGCCCGCGTAGCCCAGGCGGGCGAGCCTGACGTGCAGCCGGCGGATCGCCCCCACGGCCGGCACGTTAGCCCTTCGCCGCGTCGAGCAGCGCCGCCTCGACCTGTTCGTTGAACGCCTGCTCGGTGTACCGCGCGGCCGTGCGCAGGCCCCCTTCGCGCAGCCGCGCGCGCAACGCGGGGTCGCCGGCCAGCCGGCGCACCGCGGCGGCAAGGGCCGCCGCGTCGCCGGGCGCGAACAGGACGGCGTTCTCGCCGTCGCGCAGGTACTCGCCCGAGCCGCCGCGGCCCGTGGCGAGGACCGGTCGTCCCATGGCCATCGCCTCGAGCGGGACGAGCCCCCACGGCTCCTCCCACGTGACCGGGAAGACGACGGCATCGGCATCCGCGTAGCTGGCCGGCAGCCGGTCCCGGCTGCGCGGCCCGAGGAAGCGAACGCGATCGGCGACGCCGACCTCCGCGCTGAGCGCCCGCAGCCGGTCGAGTGCGCCGGGGTCGCCCGCGCCGACGAGGTCGAGCGTCGCCTCCGGAAGCTCGGCGAGGGCCTCCACCGCGGTCTGGATGCCCTTGCGCATGTCGATGCGCCCGACGTTGAGCAGTCGCCATCGCCACTGCCGCAGCGGCTGCGGGTCGGCGTGGCGCGGGTCGATCCCGGCGTGCGCGACGGCGCTCGAGCGCAACTCCCAGCCTCCCATCTCCCGAGCGCGCCGGCGCGTGCTCTCGCTGATGAACAGCCACGTGCCGGCGGCCGACGGGTCGAGCCGCGTCGGGACGCCCGAGAGCAGCGCGGCCGCCCGCGCCGCCGGGCGACGCCGGCCGTCGCGCCACGTCCGCATCCAGAGGTCGTGGTCGGGGCCGTAGACCAACCAGTCGTCGAGCACCACGCCCACCGCCGGCAGTCCCCGGCGGCGAACCCGCTCGATCATCGAGAGCGACATGCCCCCCATCGCCCACCACGAGACGACGTCGGGGCGCAGCGCGTCGATCGTCTCGTCGAGCACCCGGGCATTCGCGCGCTCCAGCTCCAGCCGGTCCCGCCGGCTCAGTGCCGGCCAGCCGTGATCGCGCCAGTACCACCGCAGCCGCCGGTGCACCCCCTCCTCGTCGCGCTCGACGACCTCGCGCTCGCGGTGGTCGGTGGTCAGCACCTCGGCGGCGTGCCCGCGCGACCGCAGGTGGTGGACGGCGGACCGCCAGATCAGCTCGTAGCCGCCGAGGTGGTGCGGCGGGTACATGTTGCCGACCGTCAGGACGCGCACCGGACCGCTACCCGCGCCATGCCCGCCGGCGGCCGCGGCGGGCGCGAGCCCAGTCCCGGCTCGTCTCGTAGCCGAGCTCCAGCAGCAGGTCGCCGGCGACCTCGTCGAACGCTCGCCGGTCGCCGGAGCCGAAGACGGCCTCCCACCCGCCGTGGCCGGCTCCGCGCCGGAAGTCGGTGGGCTGCCCGCCGCGAGCCCGGTCGAAGTCGGTCGCCGCGAACACGCGGTCCAGGACCGCATCGTCGTAGGGGATCCCGCTGAACTCGAAGAGCCGGCGGTACGCGGTGCGTGGGTCCGCGCGGAGATCCTCGAAGCGCAGCTCCAGGTGCTCGCACGGGCCCGCCGCGAGCGCCTGGCGGATGGCCGTCACCTCGTCGCGCCAGCGAGCACCCCACTGCGCGAGGCTGGTGCCGACACGGGCGAACTCCGGCGCCCACGAGGCAGCGCCGGCCTGCATCGACTGCGCGACGTCGCGCCCGTCGCGCAGCACGTGCACGATCCGGGCGTCCGGGAACACCGACATCAGGACGGGGAGGTCGGCGGGACCCTTCTCGACCAGGAAGCGGTGCTCGGGGCCGATCGCGCGCGCGAACCACCGCAGCGCCAGCGTCCTGACGTCCCGGCGGAACTCGGCGACGTCCATGAGCTGCGCCATCCCGGCGTGATGCCCGATCTGGGCGGCGCGCGGCTCGGCGAACGCGGGGTCCCACTGCGGCTGGTGGAACACGTTGGCGATCCCGCGGTCGTGGGAGAACAGCCACGTCTCGAAGATCGCGCAGACCTCCGGATGGGCACCGTAGATCTCGAGGGTCCACGTCGTGCCCGAGCGCCCCTGACCGACGACGAAGGTGATCGGTCCCGCCAGCCGCGCCAGCCGCGCGTCGAGCTCGTCGGCTTGCGGCCCGGGGCCCACGATCGCCACCCTAGAGCACCGGGGTCCGGCTGATGGCGCTTCCGGCGAGCAGCGCACATGCGCCCACCGCGTCGGCGGCGACGAGGACGGCGGCCTCCTGCGGGCTGCGGTGGCGCGCGTCCAGAGCGACGGCGCGGATGTACGGCGCGGCCAGCGCGGCGCCGAGATGGCGGCGTCCCCGGGCTGCCAGCACCACGCCGCCGAGCGCGGCGTCGAAGGCGAGCGTGCGCGCGGACAGGAAGAACCGGCGGTGCAGGAACGCCTCGCGGAGCTCGGGAATGCGCGCGGTCATCACCGGGAAGAAGCGCAGTCGCACCCGCTCCGCCACGAACCCCCGGGGGCCACGGGGCAGCACCGCGTGATGCACGAGGGCATCGGGCGCGAACGCGATGCGCGCGCCGGCGCGGACCGCCCGCCAGCCCAGCCAGACGTCCTCGCCCAGCTCCTTGCCGCCGAGCGGGCGCAGCCAGGGCTCGAACCCGCCGAGCGCCGCGAACCGCTCGCGCCGCACGAGCAGGTTGGCGGTCTCGAAGAGCCCGTGCGGCCGCGTGACCCAGATCGTGCGATCCCACGGCCCGCGCGCTGCGCCGGGCGGGGGCGTGACCGCGCCCTGCACCACGTCCGCGCCCGCGGCGATCGCCTGCAGCCCGGCCTCGAGCCAGCCGGGGGTCGGGGAGCAGTCGGCGTCGGTGAAGGCCAGAACGTCCCCCGTCGCGATCGCGGCGCCCGCGTTGCGCGCCGCGCCGGGCCCGGCCCCCGCTGCGGCGACGACCGTGTCGACGACCGCCGACGCCCGGGCGAGCGCCACGGTGCCGTCGCGCGAGCGGTCGTCGACGAGAATCACCTCGGCAGGCCGGGTGCGCTGGGCCGCGAGCGCATCGAGCAGCGCCGGGAGGTGGGCCGCCGCGTCGCGGGCAGGGACGATGACGGACACGGTCGGCGCCACGGGCAACGCCAGTGTGCCAGCCTCCGCCCCGTGGAGCGCTCTCCGGAGGTGACCGTGGCGGTCGTCTCGTACAACACGCGCGAGCTGCTGCGCCGCTGCCTGCTGTCGCTGCACGGCGACGTCGCGGCGGGTCGCGCCGAGGTCTGCGTCGTCGACAACGGCTCGCGCGACGGCTCACCGGAGATGGTCCGCGACGAGTTCGGCTGGGCAGCGCTGCTCGAGCCGGGGCAGAACCTCGGGTTCGGCCGTGCCGTGAACCTCGTCGCCGCGCAGAGCTCGAGCCCCTGGCTCGCGCCGTCCAACGCGGACGTCGCGCTGAGGCCCGGCGCGCTGGCGACGCTTGCGGCGACGGGCGCGGGCGACCCCCGGGCGGGCGTCGTGGCGCCCCGGCTGGTGTATCCGACCGGCACGACCCAGCACTCGGTCTTCGCCTTTCCGACCCTCCCGTACACGCTGGCGTTCAATCTCGGCCTCTGGCGCGTCGTCCCTGGCCTCGCCGACCGCATGTGCCTCGAGCTCGGCTGGGATCCGACGAGGCCGCGGCGCGTGCCGTGGGCGCTGGGAGCGTTCCTGCTCGTCCGCCGCACCGCCTGGGCGGAGGTCGGCGGGTTCGATCCCGCGCAATGGATGTACGCGGAGGACCTCGACCTTGGCTGGCGGATGCGCCGCGCCGGCTGGCGGACGCGCTTCGAGCCCGCGGCCGTCGTCGTCCACGATCACAGCGCGGCCGCGCGAGCGGCGTTCGGGGACGAGCGCACCCTCCGCTGGCAGCGGGCCACCTACGCCTGGATGCTCCGGCGGCGAGGGCTCCTGCGCACGCGCGCGGCCGCATGGATCAACGTCGTCGGAGCGTCCGCGCGAGCGCGGCTGTTCGCCGCGCTGGCCCGGCGCGACCCGAACCGCTGGGAGGCCCTCCACCACGAGTTCGCCCTCTGGGGTCAGATCCACCGTGCCGCCGGGCTCGCGCCGCGCGAGGACCTGCTCGCGCGCGAGTGACCCGCTGCTACCTTCGGCGGCGCGATGAGCGAGCCCACGCTCGAGGGGGCCCCGGGGCCGTCGACGCCCCCGGACCCGGCCGCCGCAGGTGCCGCACGCGGGTTCGACCTCCGCGGCGCGGGCATGCGGGCTCACGCCGCGCGCGGCGCCCTGGTCAACAGCGCGTTCACGGTCGGCCTGAACTTCCTCAACCTGCTGCGCGGCTTCGTCGTCGCCGCGTTCCTCTCCCCCTCCGACTACGGCGTCTGGGGCGTGCTCGTCATCGCGCTGGGCACGCTCAACTGGCTCAAGCAGGTGGGCTTCAGCGAGAAGTACGTCCAGCAGGACGAGGAGGACCAGGAGCAGGCGTTCCAGAAGGCGTTCACGCTCGAGCTCGCGGCCAACCTCGTGCTGATGGTCGCCATGGTGGGCGCGATCCCGCTGGCGGTGGCGGTCTATGGCCAGCACGAGATCGTCGCGCCGGGTCTCGCCGTGATCCTCGTCATCCCGGCGCTGGTGCTGCAGACCCCGTTGTGGGTCTACTACCGCCGGATGGACTTCGTCCGCCAGCGCACCCTTCAGGCCGTCGACCCGGTGCTCGGGTTCGTGGTCGCGATCGCGCTGGCCGCGGCGGGAGCCGGCTACTGGGCCTTCGTGGCGGCAATGCTCGTCGGCGCATGGGCGAACGCGCTCGTCGTCTGGCGTCAGTCGCCCTACCCGCTCCGGCTGCGCTGGAACTGGTCGACGACACGCGAGTACGCGACCTTCTCCTGGCCGCTGTTCGTGAGCAGCGCGGGCGGCCTGATCATCGCCCAGGGAACGGTGATCGCCGCCAGCCGCTCGCTCGGGCTGGCCGCGGTCGGCGCCATCAACCTGGCCACGACGCTCAGCGGCTACACCCACCGCGTCGACGAGGTCATCACGACGACGCTGTACCCCGCGATCTGCGCCGTCAAGGATCGGCTCGACCTCCTCGCCGAGGCCTTCGTCAAGTCCAACAGGCTCACGCTGATGTGGGGCATGCCGTTCGGCGTCGGCGTCGCGCTGTTCGTCGCCGACCTGATCCACTTCGTCCTCGGCGACCGCTGGGCGTTCGGGATCCACCTCATGCAGGCCACAGGGCTGGTCGCGGCCATCAACCACATCGGCTTCAACTGGCATGCCTTCTTCCGCGCGCGCAACGACACGCGGCCGCTGGCGATCCTCACCTGGGCGACCGTCGCCGTCTTCGCGGTCGGACCGATCCCGCTCATGCTGACCAAGGGCATCGACGGCTACGCCGCGGGCCTGCTCGTCGCGGCCCTCGTCACCCTCGCCATCCGCGGCTGGTTCCTGGCGCGGCTGTTCTCCGGCTTCCAGATGGCCCGCCACGTCGCGCGGGCGCTCGCCCCGACGGTTCCCGCAGCGGCGATCGTGCTCGGCATCAGGGCGGTGGACCCCCTCGAGCGCTCGCTGCCGCTCGCGATCGCCGAGGCGGCCGTCTACCTGGCCGTCACCGCGGTCGCGACCTGGGAGATCGAGAAGGGCCTGCTGCGGGAGGCGGTCGGGTACCTGCGGCGCCGCTCAGGCGGCCTCGCCCCCACCTCCGCCCCCCCGACGCCGGCCTGAGTCTCCCGTTAGGCTGCCGCGCGCATGGAAGGGGGGGTCCTCGTGTCCGTCGTCGTCGCGACGCACAACCGCTCGGCGCGGCTCGAGCGCCTGCTCGACGCGCTCCGCGACCAGACGCTCGGACCCGAGCGCTTCGAGGTCGTCGTAGTCGACGACGCCTCGAGCGACGACACGCCCGCCGTCCTCGCCGAGCAGCAGGCGCGGGGCGACCTCGCGCTGCGCGTGATCCACAGGGAGCGCTCCAGCGGTCCGGGCGCCGCCCGCAACGCCGGCTGGCGGGATGCGCGGGCCCCGGTCGTCGCCTTCACCGACGACGACTGCCGGCCGTCCACGCGCTGGCTCGAGGAGGGCCTACGCGTCATCGACGAGCACGCCCCGGCCGACGTGGTCGTCCAGGGCCGGATCACGCACGATCCCGAGGAGGCCGACCGCCTGGGACCGTTCTCGCGCTCGCTGGGGACGCTCCGGGTCGATGGCTGGTTCCCGACCGCCAACATGCTCTACCCCCGCGACCTGCTCGAGTGGCTGGGCGGCTTCGACGAGACGACGTTCACCGGCCCCGGCGGCGAGGACACCGACCTCGGCTGGCGCGCCACGTACCACGGCGTGCCCGTGGTCTTCTCCGAGGAGGCGCTGGTCTGGCACTGCGTCCACGTCGACGGCCCGCTCGGGCGCCTGCGCTTCGCGACCCGCTGGGCGGAGACGATGGCCTGCTTCGCGCTGCACCCCGAGCTCCGGCGCAACAACCTCGTTCGCGGGCTCTTCTGGAAGGAAGCCCACTACCACCTCACCCGCACGGTGCTGGCGCTGATGCTCCCGCGGCCGCTGCGCTGGTTCGGCGCGTGGTGCGCGTGGCGCTACTCGGTGCTGCTCTGGCGCCGCGCCCACCGCGACGGCGACGGCGAGGGTGGCGGCCCGCTGCTGATGCCCTACTACCTCGTCGAGGACGCCCTGGAGACGATCACGGCCGCGCGCGGCGGCCTCCGCTACCGGACGCCGGTGCTGTGACGGCCGAGGCATCGGCCCCGCTCGTCTCCGTCGTGCTCGCGACCCACGACCGCTGCGACCGCCTGCGCCAGCTGCTCGACTCGCTCGAGCGGCAGGCCCTCGCGCCGGAGCGCTTCGAGGTGGTGATCGTCGACGACGCGTCGTCGGACGGGACACCCGCGCTGCTCAGCGAACGCGAGCGGCGCGGCACGCTGCGGCTGCGCGTCCTGCGCCACGAGGACTCGCGCGGACCGGCCGGCGCGCGCAACGCGGGCTGGCGCGCGGCGACGGCGCCGCTGATCGCCTTCACCGACGACGACTGCATCGCCGACCCACGCTGGCTCGAGGCTGCGCTCGCGGTCCACGAGGCGGACCGCTCGGCCGTGATCCAGGGCCGAACGGACCCCAACCCAGCCGAGCAGCGCATCCAGGGCCCGCTTGCCCACACCGTGCAGATCCACGTGCTGGGACCCTCGTACGAGACCTGCAACATCTTCTATCCGCGAGAGCTGCTCGACCGGCTCGGCGGGTTCGACGAGGAGTCGTTCTCGATGCCCGGCGGCGAGGACACCGACCTGGCCTGGAAGGCGATCGACCTCGGGCGATCCACGCGCTGGGCCGAGGACGCGCGGGTCTGGCACGCGGTCACCTGGCTCGGGCCGATCGGCAAGGTCAGGATGGCGTGGCGCTGGCACGAGACGATGCTGGTCTTCAAGCGCCACCCAGGCCTGCGCGAGCATCTGATCCACGGGGTCTTCTGGAAGTGGCAGCACTACCACCTGGCCCGGACCATGCTCGCGGTCGCCCTGCCCCGCCGCTGGTGGCCGCTGCGCTGGTGGCTGGCCGCGCCGTACGTCAACTACCTCGTCGACCGCCGGACCGGGCCGATCCTCGCCCCGGCGATCGTCGCGCACGACCTCACCGAGATGATCGCCTGCGTGCGCGGCGCCGTGCGCTACCGCTTCCCCGTGATCTGAGCGGTTGCCCCTTGGTGGGGGCGCCTGGGCCTGCCACCATGTCCGCGTGGCGGCGTGGCCGACAGGGGATCGTCCGCGCGCCGCGGCTGCTGCCGTGGCGCTCGCGCTCGCGCTCGCGGCAGCCTCCGCCGTCGCCGTCGCGGTCTGGCTCGGCGAGGTGCGCCTCAGCCACGGAGCCATGCTGCCGAAGCTGCTCGTGGCCGCCGGCCTGGGCGTGCTGACGCTCTGGCGCGGCCCCAGGTCCGCGGCGTTGAGCGCGGCGGCGCTGTGGTGCGTCGGCCTCGGCGCGGCGCTCGTGCTCGCCCCCCACATCGCCAGCTCACCGCGCTCGGGCGCCGGTCTCGTGCTCGTGCTCGTGCTCGCCGCCGCGACGCTGCGCTGGCGGGCGCCGGTCGTCGTTGCCGCGTTCGCGGTCTCCGGCGCGTACATGTCTCTGCAGGCGCTGACGCCGCTGCCGGTGTACCAGCTCGAGGACGCGCTCCTGGGAGGGCTGTACCTGGGCGCGGTGCTCGGCCTTCTGCTCGGGCGGCCCGACGCGCCTCCGCGCCGGGCGCTCGGCGCCGCGGGCGTCGTCGCCTTCGTCGCCTTCGCCTACCTCCGCCTCGCTCTCGACCCGCTTGCCGGCGTGGGCGGCCACTACGCCTTCCACGTCCTCGAGTGGTACATGCTCGCCGCCGTCGCGCTGGCCGTGGTGCCATGGCGGCGACCGGAGCTTCAGCGTCTCGCGCACGGCGTCCTCTGGGCGGCGGCCGTCGTCGGCGGCTACGCGGTCTTCCGCTGGATCGCCGGGCCCGCAGCGGCCGAGCGGGCGCTGGTGCTCAGCGATCACCCGGTCTACAACTTCACCGACGGCGAGCTCAACGTCTTCGGCTCGTTCGCCAACACGAGGAGCCTCGGCGTATGGACCACGACGCTGGTGCCGTTCGCGCTCGCTGCGGCCCTCGGCCTGCGCGGACGGCGGCGCTGGCTCGCCGCGGCAGCCGCGGCGCTGTGCTTCGCCGCGCTGCTGGGCTCGCACCTGCGGGCCGGGATCCCCGCCGTCGCCGCGGGCGCCGTCGTCGTGATCTCGCTGCAGGCGGCCACCCGCGCCCACAAGGGGCTGCGGCTGGGGGTCGTGGCGGCCGCGTCGCTCGCCCTCCTGGCCGGAGGCGTCGGGGTGCTGGCCCGCTCGCCCGGAGCGGGGTCGTCGTCGAAGAGCTACGAGGCGATCGTGCGGCCCGAGCAGGACGCCTCCTACGCGGCCCGTCAGATCAAGTGGAGCAACGCGATGCGCGAGGTGCGCCGCCACCCGTGGGGGCAGGGCATGGGAACCTCGGGGCAGGCGCAGGTCCGCTACGGAGCCGTCGTCAACGCCTCCTCGCACGACATCGACAACTCCTATCTCAACGTGCTGCTCCAGCTCGGCTACCCGGGCCTGCTGCTGTTCGCCGGCGCCGTCGCCGCGCTGCTGACCGGCCTCGCGCGCCGTGGGTTGCGCGCAGGGCCACCGGAGTCGGCGGCGGTCGCCGCGGGCGCCGCAGGAGCGCTGGTGGCGTTCCTCGTGGTGGCGTGGTCGGGCAACTACGTCGAGGGCCTGCCCGCACTGCCGGTGTGGCTCCTCTCCGGGCTCGGACTCGCCGGAGCATCCGCGCGCGAAGCGGCCTGAGCCAGGCCCGCGAGCAGGGCCGCGTCGCCGACGCGCCCGGGCGCCGCCGCGAGCACTGCGGCCGCCTGCCCGCGCGCGAGCCGCCTGGCGACGGGCGCGAGCCCCGGCGCCCTGCGGCCGGCACGCACGGCCATGCGGGTGTGGCGCAGCGTCAGCCAGGCGAGCGCGAGCGCCCGCCCCGCGATCCCCTCGTCCTCCTCCCAGCGCGCGGGGATCCCGCGTACCGCCTCCCAGCCACCGCAGCACGGGCGTCGCACCGCCTCCACCCGCACGCTTCCCCCCACGCCTCGCTCGCGCAAGGCCGCCGCGACGGCATCGCCGCCCACCGCCGGGTACTCGTCGGCCAGCACGACCACGGACACGGCCGGCGCCTGGCGATCGGAGATGACCCCACCGGCGTTTCCGAGCAGGTAGCCGAGCCACCGAGCCGCGGCCCATGCGACGTCGAGCAGCTTGCGTCCCGCCTCCGTCCAGCGCCCTCGGAGCGCGTGCAGGACGGCGGCGCCGGTGCCGCGCACGACCTTCGCGGCGAGCGAAAGGCGGGGCTCGCAGCCCGGGCGCCGCCGGTTCGCCCAGGCTGCGCCCGCACCATCGCGCACGCTCTGGCGCAGGAGGTCGACCAGCCGCTCCCGATGATCCTGCCGCGCGATCGCGTCAGGGCGGTGCTCGATCGCCCAGCCCGCCTCCTGGAGCCGCCAGCTCAGGTCGGCGTCCGCGCCCGATCGCACACCCTCGAGGAAGCCGCCGATGCCCTCGAACGCCTCCCGCCGGACGAGCAGGTTGCCCGTGACCGCCATCGGCAGGTGCGGGTGGCGCAGGTTGGGCTCGCTGTCGGCCAGCCTCCGCGAGGTCGCATAGCGGGCAGCCACGGTCCGGCCGGGAGCGCCCACCAGCCCGCCGGCGACCGCCCCGGTGTCCGGCGCCGGGGGGCGGGCGAAGTAACGGTCGATCAGGTCCGCAGGGACCTGACAGTCGTCGTCGAGGAACAGCAGCCAGCTGCAGGCGGCGCGCTCGGCAGCCTCGTTGCGCGCCGCGTACACGGCCCGCGGGATCGTGGCGGAGAACACCGTCACCCGGCCGATGCTCGCAAGCACGGCTTCGGGAGTGTTGTCGGCCACCAGCACCTCGTCTCCGGGACCGAGCCGCAGCGCGGCGAGACGCCCGATCGCCCCGCGCCCATGGGCTGGCGATCCGCAGAACGGCACGATCACCGTCACCGGCGGGCGAGGCCCGGTCATGCCGCCGCCCGCGCCGTCCGATACAGCGACTCCCATGCGGCGGTCAGGCCGCCCGGCCCATGCTCGGCGACGACCAGCTCGCGGGCGGCGAGGGCCAGGCGCCGGCGCAACCCGCCGTCGCCGGCGAGCCGCAGCAGCGCCGCGGCGAGCTCGTCGGCGGCCTCGGGCGCGACCAGCAGCCCCGTCTCGCCGTCTCGGACGAGCTGGGCGACCCCGGGATAGGCGGTCGCCGCGACCGGAACGCCGAGCGCCATCGCCTCGAGCAGGGTCATCGGCAGACCCTCCCAGCGCGACGGGAAGGCGAGCAGCCCGGCGTCTTCGAGCGCGGCGGGCACCTGATCGGCCGCGATGCGCGGCTGGAACCGCACCGGGCGGCCGAGCCGCTCGTTCTCGGCGAGCACCTCCGCGCGCAGCACGGCGTCGACGTCGTCGCCGTCGGGGTCGTCGCCGATGAAGACGCACTCCAGGCCCGCGTCGCACAGCGGCGCGGCCGCCCGGACGAACACGTCGACGCCCTTCTGGCGCGACATCCGGCCGATCATCGTCACCCGCGTCGGCGTCGCGGCGGCGCGCTCGGAGACCTCCTGCGCCGGCGCTGCCGGGATCCGCGCGATCGACGGGGTGCGCGCGACGCGACGCCCGGTCGCCGCCTCCCAGCGCTCGGCGAGGTCCTGCGAGACGGCGGAGATCACCGTCGCACGGCCCACGAGGCGACCATGCACCCAGCGCTTCGCGCGCCCGGCCGAGGCGAGGTTCGTCTGGGTCGTGATCCACCGGACGGGCACCCCGGCGCAGCCGACGGCGACGGCGACGTCGGCGATCTCGTTGAAGGAGTGCACCACGTCGTGCCCGCCGGACCGAACCCCGCGCCGCAGGCCCGCCGCGGAGCGGGCGTCGTACGCCTTGCGAAACGGCAGCTCGAGCACCTCGACCCCTGTCCGGCGCGCGGCGGCGGCGAGCGGTCCGGGGCGGCACGCGAGGCTGACGCGGTCGCCTGCCGACGCCCGCGCCCGCGCCACCTCGAGCGCGAGCAGCTCCGCCCCGGTGAGCGCCCCACTCGCGCAGACGAGCATCGTCCCCGGCGCGGTCACAGCGTCTCCAGCAGCTCGACGAGCCGGTCGTGCTCTGCGGCCACGCGGGCCCTGGTCGACGCCAGCGCGGCGCGACCGCCCGCCGCGAGCCGCCGCGCCTCGGCTCCGTCGCGCAGCAGCCGCCCGACGGCCGCGGCCATGGCGGGAGCGCTCCCGGGCTCGACCAGCAGCCCGTTCGCCCCGCTGCGCACGTGCTCGGCGGGGCCGCCCGCGGCGCATCCGACGAACGGCGTCCCGTGCGCGAACGCCTCGAACATGACATGGCCCAGCGGCTCGGCCGCGCGCGGGTTGAGCACGACCGATGCGCCGGCGATGACGGGCGCGGGATCCTCGAGGAATCCCCGGAACACCACGCGTCCAGCGAGCCGCCCGCGCGCCGCCCCGGCGCGGAGGCCTGCCACGTAGGCGTCGTGGACGCCGGCATCGGCGTCTCCCACGAAGTGCAGCTCGACGTCGAGCCCCTCGCTCACGAGCCTGTCGAGCACGTCGAGCGCGAGGTGCGGCTCACGGAGCGGGTTGAGCCGGCCGACCACCACGATGCGCGCCCGCGGCGCATCCTCAGGCGTCACCGCCCGCGCGGGATCGGCGGCGTGCACGGCGTCGGTGACCACGAGCGATCGCCGCCGTCGCGACGGCGGCACGGAGCGCTCGAGCACCTCGCGCCCGATCGCCACCCCGAGCGTGGCGGCCCGCGCATGGATCTGGCGATTGACCAGCCTGGCCCACCACATCGGGGGGACCTCGCGGAACCACACGACCGTGGGCACGCCCAGCGCACGGGCCGGGACGACGAGGTGCGCGCAGAGCGACGTGTTGGCGACGAGGATCGACCCTCGCCGCCGCGCCTCGCGGGCGAGTCGCACCATCGCCCTCGCCCCCGAGACGGCGGTCGAGCCGGGCGTGCGAAGCGCCGCCCGGTCCAGCAGCCCCCCGGGCGCGACGAGCACCTCGAAGCCCGAGTCTTCCAGGCGCCGGCGCAGCGGACCGGGCGGCGACTGCGGATCGACGAGGGCCATCGCCACGGTCGGCTCGAGCCCGCGCGCACGCAGCTCGATCGCCAGGCTCAGCAACGCCCGATCCGAGCCGTACCAGGCGTCGGTGGCGTGGACGAGCAGGACCGATCGTCTCACCGCGGGCTCCGCCGCCGCTCGGGCAGGCGCGGGTGGCGCCGGCGCTCGGGAGGCCCGATGTCCGACGGCCGCGGGTCGAGCAGGAAGCGGGGATTGGCCGCGAAGAAGCGCACTGCCGAGCGCACGTGCAGGCGAACGGCCCGCGATCTGAAGCTGCGGCGGCTCGCGGCCTGGAAGGCGTGCTCGACCTCGACCGTCGGGTCGAAGCGGATCTGCCACCCCGCCCCGCGCATGCGATGGCACAGGTCGACGTCCTCGAAGTACAGGAAGTAGCGCTCGTCGAAGCCCCCGACCGCCTCCCAGGCAGCGCGGCGCACCACCCAGCAGGCGCCGACGGTCCATTCGACGTCACCGCCGCGCCGCACCCATCCGCGCTCCTCGCCGATCCAGCGCCGGAACAGCAGGTTCATCGGCGTCGGGACGCGGCGGGCGGAGTCCTGCAGGCGCCCGTCGGGGAGGCGCAGCGCCGGCGCTGCGATGCCCACCTGCTCGTGCATGAAGTGATGGCGCAGATGCGGAACGGTCTCGGGAGCGATGAAGCGGATGTCCGGGTTGAGGACGGCGAAGAAGTCGCCGGCGACCTCGCGCGCGCCGGCGTTCACCGCGGCTCCGTACCCGCCCGGACGGTCACGGCGGATGACGTGCAGGCCCGCGGCTCGCCCCAGCTCGGCGGAGTCGTCGCTCGAGCCGTCGTCGACGAGGACGATCCGGTCGAACGAACCCATGAGCGGCTCGTTGGCCAGCAGCCCCAGCAGATCGTCGCGGTTGTTGTGCGAGACGGTGATCGCGTCCACTAGGACCTCGCGAGCGCCGTGAGCGCGCGACCGAGATCGGCACGCATTCGCTCCGCCAGGTACCGCTGCTCGAAGCGCCGGCGGCCGGAGGCGGCCAGGCGCGCGCGCTCTGCGGGGTCGGCGAGGACGCGTGCGAGCGCCTCTCCCAGTCCGGCCCCTGCGGACGGCCGCGCCCCGACGAGGATCCCGGTCCCGGGCTCGCTGAGGATCTCGCGGGGGCCCGGAGCATCGAGCGCGACGACCGGCACGCGGCATGCCATGGCCTCGATCAGCGTCAGGCCGAACGCCTCGCGCTCGCACGCGTTGACCAGGACGTCCATGCACTGGATCACCGCGGTGGCGTCGCTGCGCTGCCCGGCGAAGGTCAGGTGACGCCCGATGCCCAGCCGCTGCGCGAGCTCCTCGAGCCGCCGACGGTGGCCGGTGTCCTGGCCATGCGCCTCATCTCCCACCAGGACGCCGTGCACGTCGATGCCCGCCCGGCGGGCGCCCGCGATCGCCTCGAGGAACCGATCCTGGCCCTTGTCGCGGTGCAGCCTGCCCACGATGCCGGCCAACCGGGCTCCCGCGGGCACCCCCAGCTCGGCGCGCAGCGCCGCCAGCTCCGCCGGTCCCAGGGCGGGCGGCTCCTCGATCCCGGGCACGACCACGACCGTCCGCCGGGCCGGGCGAACCGCAGCCTGGCGTGCGGCGACGGCGTCCGAGCTCGCGAGGACGGCGCGCGCCGGCAGGGCGGTGGCGAGGCGGTCGACCACATGCGTCGGAGTGGCATGCTGCCACCAGACCGAGCGGCCCGACATCCCGGCGAGCGTCGCCGCCACGGAGCCGTAGAGCTGGGCGCGGGTCACCCAGTGGACCACCAGGTCCGGGCGCTGCTCCCGGAGCAGCGCGGCGAGCGCGCGCACGGCGCGGCCGCCGCCGCGCACGTCGCGGAAGCGCCCCAGGGGCACGACGTGCGTCGGCACGCCGAGCGACGCCAGCTCGCGCTCGAGTCGTCCGGCCGACAGGAACGCCACCACGGGCTCGACCCCCGGCAGGTCCCCTCGCAGCGCGGTCCACAGCACCTGCTCGGCTCCGCCGAGACGCTCGCCGTAGCTCATGGTGAACATGACCCGGACCGGGCCGGGGTGGTCAGGCTCGGGACCCGTAGGCGTACGCGTAGGAGTAGTAGCCGTAATCGAGCTCATCGCCCTTCTGGACCCCGGTCACGACGATCCCGGTCGGTCGCGGCGACAGCCGCGCGAGCGCCGCCTTCGCCGCCCGCGCCTCGTCCCTGGTCGTCCGTGTCGTCCGCACGCAGAGCAGGACGCCGTCGACGTCGCGCAGCACCTCGAGAGTGTCGACGACAGAGAGCAGCGGTGCCGTGTCGAGGATGACGGTGTCGTAGGCCTCACGCACCTGATCGAGGAACTCCGCGAAGCGGCGCGACCCCAGCAGCTCGGCGGGCCGGGGGGTGGGACGGCCTGCGGTGATGGTCACGATCGACGGCGTGCCGACCGGCGGCGAGGGCTCACCGGCGTGCGGCTCGGTGATGGTCTGGACGACCTCCTCCGGCGATGCGTCGCCGACGAGGTAGTCGCTCAGGCCGGGCGAGACCTCGAGCCCGAGGCGCTCGGCGATCACGGGCCGACGGAGGTCGCACTCGACCAGCAGCACGCGCCTTCCGGTGGCGGCGAACGCGCCCGCCAGTCCGGCCGCCACGGTGGACTTCCCCTCCTCCGCCAGGCCGCTCGTCACGGCGATCACGCGGAGATCGGCGTCGACATCGAGGAACTCGACGTTCGCGCGCAGGATCCGGAACGTCTCGATGTCCGCGCCGGCCAGTGGCTTGCGCCCGTTGCGCGTGAACTGGGTGCGTCCCATCAGGTCGTCACCCACCCAACCCACCAGCGGCAGCTCGAGATCGTCGCGAAGCTCCCCGGATCCGCGGAATCGCCGGTCCAGGGAGTCGCGCACGAAGGCCACCAGCACGCCCAGAGCGAGCCCCACCAGCAGGCCGACGGTGGTGTTGAGGACGGGTCGCGGGGAGACGGGATGCTCCGGGGGCTGAGCACGGGTCTGGACCTCGATCGGCGTCGAGAGCTGGGCGAGCTGCTCGAGCCGCGCGATCGTCTGCTGCTGGATGGCCCGTGCGCCCTGCTGAGCCGCGGTCGACCTCGGCATCGACCGCAGCGCTCGCCGCGCGTCGCGTGCCGCGCGCGAGTACCGCTGGCGCCCCTGCTCGGCGGCGAGCCTCGCCGCCTCGAACGCGAAGCCGTTCGCGAGGCGGGCCGCGAACGCGGCGTCGGTCCACCGCGCCTGGACGAGGACCAGGTTGGACGTCGCCTGGGCGGAGGCCGACATCGCGGCCTGCAGGCTTCGTGGCGCCTGGGTGAGGTGGAGCCGGCGCCGGACCCGCCGAGCGACGCTCTGGCGCGTCACGGTCTGCGCGGCGATCGCAGCCTCCTGCTCGGGCGTGTCGCGACGGACCGCGGGGGTCCCGATGAGCGAGAAATCCGCCAGCTCGTCGCGCACCTGCAACGACGCCTGTGCCTGGTAGACCGGGGTCTGGCGCACGGAGTAGACGAGCGCCGCGCCGCCGACCAGCAGCGCGGCCACGACGATCAGCCAACGCCGCGCGCGCACGACACGGAGGTAGTCGCGCAGGTTGGCGTAGCGCGGAGTGTCGTTCATGGGCTTCCCCCGGCAGCGGCATCCAACCGCGCCCGCTCACGGTACCAGTCGCGCAGCCTGCCCTCCGTATGCGCCGGTGCACCGAAACGGCGCCGGCGGCGCACGCGACCGCGCGGATACAGGGCGGCCGCCAGCAGCAGGGCCGGAGCGGTCACCGCGGGCATCTGCCAATCCCAGTCGACACCGGCATGGACCGCCCAGACGGTGACCGCGCCGGCGATCGCCGCGGCCTGTCCGCGACCCACGCCGCCGGGCCGCAGCCGCGACCGGACGGCGGCCAGCGCGATCGTCGCGAGGAACCCCAGCAGCAGCAGACCGCCGACCGCGCCGAGCTCCCCCAGCGTCTCGAGCTCGAGCGAGTGCGCGTTGCGAACGTCCTCGTCGACGCGCCGCTGCTGCATCCAGCGGAACGCGAACCCGCCCGCGCCATCCCCGCGGACCGGATGCGCAGCGAAGCCGTCGAGCGCCACCCGGTAGAGGTCCGCGCGGGTGCCGCGCGCCGACGTCAGGCGCGCGGTTCCGCGCGCGACGAGGGTCGTCGGCTGCAGGAAGGCGTCCCACTGGCGGCGGACGAACGCGGTCCCGTCGTGCAGTGCGGTCGTCGTGCGGCCCTCGATCTCCCGGGCGGCGAGCGCGTATCCACCGAGCGCCACGAGCGCGACGGCCGCGAGCACGGCGAGGCTCGCCGGCCGCGCCATGCCCGCGAGCGCCTTCATCACCGCCGGGGAGGCGCGACCCGCGGCGATCGATCCCTGTGTCGCGATCACGAACCCGACGACGACCGCGAGCTGCACGAGGTAGGCGTGGCCCGCACCGGGGTGGGGCCGTGCGGCGCTCGCTCCGACGAGCTCGTCGTAGCCCTGCAGCCGGCCGACCGCCAGCGCCGCGGCGAGCCCGACCAGCAGCGCGGTGAGCGCCAGCGAGCCGCGGTGGACGGCCATGACCGCCAGCACCACGCCGCCGGCGATCAGCGCCAGCCAGGCTCCGCGAGACAGGCTCAGGTACATCGCCACGAAGCAGGCGACGGCGATGCCGGCGCACGACGCCCGCAGCCACACCCTGGTCCGGGGGTCGGCGGCGAGGCCGCAGGCGAGGACGGTGGCCATCGCCGCGAGCGCCCCGTAGGCGTTCCAGTAGGTCAGAGGCCAGCCGAGCCTGCCCTGCGCGAGGCTCGGCACCTCGGGACCGGGGTGAACGAGATCGGGAGCCAGCCGACTCAGGAGACCGGCGAGCACCACCGTCACCAGCGCCGCGAGCGCCCCCCACGCGATCGCCCGGGCGTGGCGGCCCGAGCCCGCCGCGACGAGCCCCAGGCCGAACACGCCGAGATAGAGCAGGTCGCGCTGCATGGCGTGCAGGGCGCCCGCGGCAGATGGCGCCCAGGTCGCCGACAGCCCGGTCCAGGCGGTGTACGCCGCGAGCGCGGCCACCCCCACGAGCGCGTGCGTGCTCACCCGCCAGCGCGGCACCACGGCGACGAGCATCACGCCGAGAGCGGTCAGCGCGACCGCGCCGGCGGCGACGTAGTCGACCGCGAAGTAGCCGCCGGCGTGCCAGGCCAGCCACGCGCTCGTGCCGGCGGCGACCACGAGCGCGGCCGGCTGCGGCCAGGAGCGCAGCCGGCGACGCTGCCCGGTCACGGCGGCGGGCATGCGGGCCTCCGTTCCCGCGGGGTCGACCACCGGGCCACGATAGCCCAGAGCGTGGCGAATTCACGCCGGTTCCAGGGACAACCGGGCTAGGCTGGGCCGATGGGGAGCGTGCGTCGTCGCATCCTGGGGATCGCGGTCGGCGGTGCCTGCATGTTGCTCGCGGCCTATCTGCTCTCGGTCGCCGGAGACGAGCGTGCCCTCGACCGGGCGAACGCCGCCGGACTGCGCGGCGACTATGCCCGCGCGCTCGCCGAGGCTCGCACGGCCACGGGATCGACGGCGCGGGCGCGCGCGGCGATGACGGAGGCCTATGCGCTGGCCGGGCAGGGGCGCTTCCGCGCGGCCGCCTCGCGGTTCGCCGCGGCCGCCAGATCGGAGCCGCGCAACTGGGTCGTGCGCCGCGACTGGGCACGGACCCTGCTCGCGTCGGGCGGCAGGCGGGCCGCGCAGACGCAGATGCGCCGTGCGCTGGCGCTCAACCCCCGCATGCGCCTCCCGCCGGGCTTCGCCCAATCGCGCCCGGGCTGAACCGGCGCACCGGCGCTGCCGGCGGCCTAGTCTTGCGTCCGGAGAGATCTCGGGGCCCGTGCCGGTCGGCACGACGCCGGACGTCGGGCCCCGGCACGGTGAACGGAATCGCAGGGGAAGGCCGATGAGCATGGCGCTCAGCGCAGGAGAGCCACAGACACCACCGGAGCCCGTCACGGACGCGCTCGAGGACGCCCCGGTCCTCCACCCGGCGGCCGCCGGGCAGGGCCTGCTGCTTCCGACCCTGGAGCCCGGGGCGGCCTTCCTCCACGGTGCGGACGCGGAGTCGCCCCGGCGCGACTCGCTGCGCCGCCGCACGCTCGCCGCTGCCGACATGCTCGCCCTCCTGGGCGCCTACGGCGCGATGTGGCTGCTGACGCCCCCCACCACGACGCTGTCCTCCGACCTGCCGTTCCTCGGCGTCCTGCCGCTCTGGATCGTCCTCAACAAGACCCTCCGTCTCTACGACCGCGACGCGAACCTGATCCACAAGTCGACGCTCAACGAGATGCCGACGATCGCGCATTCGATCTCGCTGGGCGCCGGGCTGATCTACTTCGCCGGTCCGCTGGTGCCCGGCGTGGCGGTGCACCGACTGCAGATCGCCAGCTTCTGGCTCGGCGCCATCGTCCTCACGCTCGCGTTGCGGCTCGGGGCCCGCACGCTCGTCCGCATGCGCACGGCGCCCGAGCGACTGCTGCTCGTCGGCTCCGGCCACGTGGCCGGGCTCGTGGCGCAGAAGATCGCCGGGCACCGCGAGTACGGCGCCGAGCTCGTCGGCTACGTCGACAGCGCCGAAGGGCCCGAGGACCAGGAGGTCCGCGAGCTGCCGAGGCTGGGCGACGTCGAGCACTTCGAGGCCGTCTGCCGCGACAACGACGTGGAGCGGGTCGTGGTCGCGTTCTCCACCCTCTCGAGCGAGTCGCTGCTCGACGTCATCCGTGTCTCCAAGCGGCTGCGGATGAAGATCACGATCGTCCCGCGGCTGTTCGAGGTCATCGGCCACAACGTGGAGATCGACCAGATCGAGGGCATGACGCTCCTCGGCCTGAGACCGCTGAACCGCACGCTCTCGACGCGCGCGCTCAAGCGCGGGATCGACATCGCCGGGGCGGCGGCCGGGCTGCTGCTCGCCGCGCCGGTGCTCGCCGTCGCCGCGGTGGCGATCAGGCTGACGTCGCCCGGCCCCGTGCTCTTCGCCCAGCGGCGCGTGGGCCGTGGCAACCGCGAGTTCCACATGCTCAAGCTGCGGACCATGGTCGAGGGCGCCGACAGGATGAAGGCATCGCTGGCGCACCTCAACGAGGTGCCAGGCGGAGGCATGTTCAAGATCGCGCGACGACCCGCGCGTGACCACGGTCGGCCGGCTCCTGCGACGTGCGAGCCTCGACGAGCTCCCGCAGCTCTGGAACGTGCTGCGCGGCGAGATGAGCCTCGTCGGCCCACGGCCGCTCGTGCCCGAGGAGGACGACAACGTGATGGGCTGGCATCGCGCCAGGCTCGACCTCACCCCGGGTCTCACCGGCCCCTGGCAGGTGATGGGCCGCAACCAGATCTCGTTCCACGAGATGATCAAGCTCGACTACCTCTACGTCTCGGACTGGTCGCTGTGGAACGACATCAAGCTGCTGCTGCGGACGCTCCCGGTGATCCTCGGGCGCCGGGGGGCGTGACCGCCGGCACGCCCGAGCGGCGGGCCGCCGAGGCGTTCGCCCGCGCGCTGCTGCCGGCCCGTGTCGCGCACGAGACGCTCAGCGGCCTGGGCGTCGCGAGCGACCGCGACGCCGTTCGCCGTGCCGTGCTCGCGCGCCTGCCTGCCCGGCCGCGCCGCATGCCAGCCCGACGCCCGCGGGCCGGGCTGGCATGCGCCGAGGTCCCCGAGCGCCTGGCGCTGCTCGCCGAGGCGCAGCTCGACGGCTCGCGGCGGGCACAGCTCGCGCGGCATGTCACCGCGTGCCGCCACTGCGGGGCCGTCGAGGCGCGCCTGGGGCTCGCCGAGCGCGCCTACGAGCGCGAGCTCGACCTGGCGCCGCCGGACGATCCGGGGCTCGCGCGCTGGCGTCCGGCCGGGCTGACGGCAGCGTTCGCGCCGCACGAGCCGGCGGGGGGCGCTCGCGCGGCGTCGCGCTGGGCGCCCACCGGCGCCGCGGCCCCGCCGGCCCACGCGCCCCGGCAGATGCCTCTCGCTGCCTCCTGGCTGCCGCCGGGCGCCCGCGCGACGCGGCCGGCGACCCCGGCGCCGGCGCCCGGGCCCGCACCTCCGGACGGCGCGCGGCGCGCGGCGCGCTGGGTCCCCGACGGCCACGTCGTGCCCGATCCGGCCGATCGAGACGGGCATGGCCCGCGCGCCGCGAGGCGCCGGCGTCCCCTCCGCTGGCTGCGGCTCGCGCGGCCGCGCGCGCGCAGCCGTGGCCGCCGCTAGGCTCCCGTCGATGTCGCCGGCCGGCACACAGCTCGGCGCCGTCACGCCGAGCGGGGTGCGCGACGGTGATCCACAGGTTCTGGCCGCCCTCTGCGCCCGGCGCGGCCCGGCGATCCTCGCGTACGCCCGCGCCTCGTGCGCGGCGCCGTACGTGACGAGGGCCGCCGCCGATGCCTTCGCGCGGTTCCGCGCGCTCGTGGCGGCCCCAGAGGGGCCCCCGGGGGCGCATCCGGACGCGCTGCTGCTCAGCTGCGCGCGACGTGCCGCGCTGGAGCTGGCGCCCCCCGGCCCCGACCTCGGCTGCGGCGCCGCGATCGAGCTCCTCGCCAGCCGCGGCGAGCGGACGATCTCCTCCGGCGACGACGCCCGCCTGACCCGGCACCTCGACATCTGCCCGTCGTGCCGCGACATGTCGCGCCGGCTCGCGGAGGCCGAGGCGGCCTACCGCGCCGCAGACGAGGCGCCGCTGCCCGCCGAGGTGACCGCCGCCGTCGTCGCCGCGCTCGCCGCCGCCGCGCCGATCCGCGCCCGGGTGGACCTGGCGGCGCCACCGCCGGCGGCAACCCCGGCCCGCAACGGCGGGCGGTCCGGCGCCGCGACCGCCGCGGACCCGGCGTCCCCCGCTGCGGACGAGCCCGCCTCCTCCGCCGCCGTCGCGGTCGAGACCGTCGTCCCCGCCGAGGTCGCCGGTTCGTTGGCCGAGGACGAGCCCGGGCACGCGGCGGCGAGGCCGCCCGACCCCGGCCCCGACGCCGTCGCGGAAGTCGACGAGCAGCTCGCCGTCGCGGCGGCGATCGACGGGCACGACGACCCGGACGAGGCCCCGATCGACCAGCACGACGACCCGGGCGAGCCCCCGATCGGCGAGGACGGCCTCCCCGACGACGAGGAGGCCGGGGACGAGCCCGTCGGAGCCCCCCGCCGCCCGGCTCCCGCCCCCTACTACGAGGTGCCGGCCCCGGCGCCCCGGCGCACGGCGCGGTCGGGCGTCCGCGGCCTGCGGCCCGGCAGGCGCACCGGCGGGGTCGCCGGAGCCGCGTCGGCGCTGACGCGAACGGCGGCAGCCTCGGCACGTCGCGTCCTCGATCGCTCCAGCTCCGGGGAGCGGCGTGGGCAGGCGCCGGCCGACCCGGAGCCCGAGCCGGCCTCCCAGCAGACCGCGACCTGGCAGCCGATCGAGGACATGGCCTTTCCGCGGCCCTCCACCGCGGACGCCGTCGCGACGCACGCCCCCGCCCCCGTGGACGCCGGCCGCGAGCACGACCAGCGTGCCCGGGAGCGCCGAACCGCACGGGAGGCCGACCCGGGGCACGGGACGCCGCCGCGGCTGCCGCGCCGGGGGCGCGAGCGCCCGCACCAGCCGCTCTCCGCGCACGGGTTCCGCGACCTCGCGCTCCCCGCCGGGCTGCTCGTGGCGGCGGCTCTCGTGATCCTGGCCGTGGCCGGGGTCTTCGGCGGCGCGAGCCCGTCGCCGTCGACCGGGACGCAGGCGCGCGGTGCGCCGGCCTCGCTTGCCGGCCCGGTCCTCGCCCCGGAGCGCTCGGCCACCTCGATGTCGCTGGCCGCGGCCGAGCGCATCGTCGGCGCCGGGCCCGGCGCCGCGCCCTGATGGCCGCCGGGGTCGACGAGGCGCGGGTCCAGGCCGCGGGCCGCGCCCTCGCCGCCGCGCTCCCGTCCCGCTCGCGCCGGCCGCTCAAGGCGCTCGACGACCGCGCGATGGACCTCGCGTCGCAGGACGAGCAGCTGCGCGCCGCGCTGTTCCGCTTCGTCGACGTCGTCCCCGCCTGCCGCTCACTCGACGACCTCGCCGCGCACCTGACCGGCTTCCTCGACGAGGTCGGCGACCGTCCCGTGCCGATCGACGTCGCGATGCGCATGGGCGACTCCAGGGCCGGCCGGGCTGCGCTCGGCGCGACGGCAGCCGCCGGCGTGCGGCACATGGCCCACCGCTTCATCGTCGGCGAGACGCCTGCGCGACGCCGGCCGCATCCTGCGCTCGCTCTGGGAGGACGGGGTCGCCACCTCGGTCGACCTGCTCGGCGAGGCGACGGTGACCAGCGCCGAGGCCGACCGCTACGCGGCCCGCTGCGCGGAGGCGCTCGACGCGCTCGCCGCCGTCTACGCCGGCTGCCCGCCCGCCCCGCGCTCGAGGCCGACGACCTGGGCGCGATCCCGCGCGCCAACCTGTCGGTCAAGGTCTCCGCGCTCACGCCGCTGCTGCGCCCGGACGCCCCCGAGCTGGGCAAGCGCGACGCCGAGCCGCGCCTGCGCGGGCTGCTGCGCAGCGCCCGCGACCTCGGCGCGCACCTGCACATCGACATGGAGTCCTTCGACTCGCGCGAGGCCGATCGCCGACCTCGTGCTCGAGCTGCTGTCCGAGCGCGGAGTTCGCCGAGGGTCCCGAGCGCCGGACTCGTCCTCCAGGCCTACCTCGTCGACTCGCCCGAGCTGTGCGAGCGGATCCTCGCGTGGGCCGGCGGGGCGCGGCGCGCGCACCCGCTGGTGGTGCGCCTCGTCAAGGGCGCCTACTGGGACCAGGAGGTCGTCGAGGCGCGCCAGCACGGCTGGAGCGCGCCGGTCTTCGAGGTCAAGGCCGACTGCGACCGCAACTTCGAGCAGCTCACGGTCCGCCTGCTGGATGCGCGCGCCTCCGGCACCGCGCTTCGCCCGGCGATCGCGAGCCACAACCTGCGGTCGGTCGCCCATGCGGTCGCCGCCAACCGCGCGCTCGGGCTCGGTGACCGCGAGGTCGAGTTCCAGGTCCTGCGCGGCCTCGGCGACGACCTCCAGCACGCGCTCGCCGCCGGCGGGCATCGCGTGCGGACCTACTGCCCGGTCGGCGACCTCGTCGCCGGCATGGCCTATCTGGTGCGGCGCCTGCTCGAGAACACCTCCAACGAGTCCTTCCTGCACGAGCAGGCCAGCGGCCGGCCGCTCGAGGAGCTGCTGGCCGCCCCATGAGCGCGCTGCCCCCGTTCGCCAACGAGCCGATCCTCGAGCTGCGCCGTGCCGACGCGCGCGAGCGGCTGACCGCAGCGATGCGCGCGCTCGAGCAGCGCCTGCCGATCAGGGTCCCGCTGTGGATCGGCGCCGAGCGCCGCGAGGCCGAGGACCTCCTCTCCACCGATCCCGGCGACCCGGCCCGCGTGGTCGCGCTCGCCGCCCGAGGCACGCCCGCCGACGCCGCGCGCGCCGTCGAGCTCGCCGCCGAGCACGCCCCGCGCTGGGCGGCCACGCCGGCCGAGGAGCGGGCCGCCGCGCTCATCCGGGCGGCGGCGTGGATGCGCGAGCGCCGCGACGAGCTCTCGGCGCTCGCCGTGCGCGAGTGCGCGAAGCCGTGGGGCGAGGCCGACGCCGACGTCTGCGAGGCGATCGACTTCCTCGAGTACTACGCGCGCGGGGCGATCGCGCTCGACCGCGGCGCGGCGCTGATCCAGGTGCCGGGCGAGCGCAACACGATGCGCTACGCGGCCCGCGGCGTCTGCGCGGTGATCTCGCCGTGGAACTTCCCGGTCGCGATCCCGACCGGGATGGTGGCCGCCGCGCTGGCCACGGGGAACACCGCGATCCTCAAGCCCGCCGAGCAGTCCCCCGGCTGCGGGGCGATGGTCGTCGAGGCGCTGCGGGCCGGTGGCGTGCCCGCGGCCGCAGTGGCGCTCGTCCCCGGCGAGGGCGACGTCGGGGCGGCGCTCGTGCGCCACCCGCGCGTCCACACGATCGCGTTCACCGGCTCGGTGCCGGTCGGCCTCGACATCCTGCGCGCCGCCGCCGACGTGCCCGAGGGGCAGATGCACCTCAAGCGCGTCGTCGCGGAGATGGGCGGCAAGAACTGCGTGATCGTCGACTCGGATGCCGATCTCGACGACGCCGTCCCGGCGATCGTCCGCTCCGCGTTCGTCTACGCCGGCCAGAAGTGCTCGGCCGCCGCGCGCGTGATGGTCCACGAGGCGATCGCCGACGCGCTGCTCGAGCGGGTGGCCGGCGCCGTCGCGACGCTTCAGGTCGGCCAGGCGGACGCCTTCGGCACCGACGTGCCCCCGGTCATCGAGCGCGATGCGCAGGAGCGCATCGCCCGCTACGCCGCGAAGGCCGCCGCGCAGGGGACGATCGCCGTGCGCCGCGAGGAGGGCACCGACCGCCCGGGCTGGTTCTGCCCGCCGATCGTCGCCGCCGACCTGCCCGCCGACTCCCCGGTGCTCGGTGAGGAGATCTTCGGGCCGCTGCTCGCCGTCGAGCGCGTCCGCGACGTCGACGAGGCGCTCGAGCGCGTCGGCTCCCTGCGCTACGCGCTCACCGGCGGTCTGTTCAGCCGCAACCCGCGCACCGTGGAGCGCGTGATCCGCGCGACCCCGGTCGGCAACCTCTACGTCAACAGGCACATCACCGGCGCCATGGTCGGGCGCCAGCCGTTCGGCGGCAACCGCCTGTCGGGGACCGGCACGAAGGCCGGGGGCCCCGACTACCTGCTGCAGTTCGTCGAGCCACGGGTCGTCACCGAGAACACGGTCCGCCACGGCCTCGTGGTCTGACGCGGGGCTGGTCCTCCCGCCGGCCGGAGACCACCACGCAGTCGACGGCGCGCGGGCAACCGCCACATCGCGCATGCGGTCCGTGCCATCATCCTGCGCAGAGGTACCGGGGATGCGTCGGATCGCCACCCTTGTCGCAGTGCTCGCCACGGTCGGCGCAGCCGCCGGGCCGGCGGCTGCCCAGAGCGGGGGCTTCACCGACTCGCGGCAGGCCGCGGCCGATCAGTACTCCGCCCGGACCGTCGTCGGCGCCGGTGCCGGATCGCCCACGCCGGTCTCCTCGACGCCCCAGGGGGCGGGCGGCTCCGGAGCCGCGACCGGCGGCTCCGGCCGGTCCCCGGCGAGCAGCGCCGTCGCCGGGGCCCGGGCCGACAGCCCGGTGAGGGTGGCTGCACCGTCGCGGCCGGTGCAGCCGCCGCGCGGGACGCTCCCGTTCACCGGCGGGGCGCTCGGGGCAGTCGCGCTCGCGGCGCTGGCGCTGCTGGCCGCCGGGTTCCTGCTCGGCGCCGCGCTTCGCCTACGCCGGGCCGCCGGGGGCGGGCCCGACGCGCCCGCCGCCTAGCACCCGGCCCTGACCGCCAGCACCCGCTCGAGGAACGCCCCGTGCAGCGCGGCGTCCTCGCCGAGCTCGGGGTGGAACGCTACGGCGAGGACCTCTCCCTGACGCGCCGCCACGGGATGCCCGTCGACCTCGGCGAGCAGCGCGACCGCGGGCCCGTGCTCGGCGACCCATGGCGCACGGATGAAGACCGCGTGCACCATCCGGCCCTCGAGCTCGAGGTCGGCCTCGAACGAGCGCACCTGGCGACCGAAGGCGTTGCGCTCGCAGACCATGTCGAGCACGCCGAGGTGGTCGCGGTCGAGCATGATCATGCCCGCGCACGTGCCGAGCACCGGGCGGCCCGAGCGCGCGAAGTCGGCGAGCGGGCCCGCGAGGCCCTCACGCTCGACGCCGAGCGTCATCGTCGTCGACTCGCCGCCGGGCATGACCAGCCCTTCGAGGCGCTCGAGGTCGCTGGGAGCGCGCACCTCGCGCACCTCGGCGCCGAGGCCCCGGAGGATCCGGGCGTGGGCGGCGAAGCCGCCCTGGAGCGCCAGCACGCCGACCAGCGGCGCCGCGCGCCGGTCGCTACCAGCCACGGCCGGCGAGGAGCTGCTCCTCGCCGAGCTTGCGCGCCTCGAGCGACTGCATCGCTCCGCCGAGGCCCTCGGACGCGCGGGCGACGCGCCCGGCGTCGGCGAAGTGGGTCGTCGCCTCGACGATCGCGCGGGCACGGGCCGGCGGGTCGTCGCTCTTGAAGATCCCCGAGCCGACGAAGACGGCCTCGGCGCCGAGCTGCATGACCAGCGACGCGTCGGCCGGCGTCGCGATCCCGCCCGCGCAGAACAGCGGAACCGCGAGGGCGCCGTCGCGGGCGACGGAGACGACGAGGTCGTACGGGGCCCCGTGCTCCTTGGCGGCCGTCATCAGCTCCATCTCGCTGAGGGTCCCGAGACGGCGGATCTCGCCGGTGATCGAGCGCAGGTGCCGCACCGCCTCGACGATGTCGCCGGTGCCGGCCTCGCCCTTGGAGCGGATCATCGCGGCGCCCTCGCCGATGCGGCGCAGCGCCTCGCCGAGGTTGGTCGCGCCGCAGACGAACGGGACCTTGAACGCCCACTTGTCGATGTGGTGGGCCTCGTCGGCCGGGGTCAGCACCTCGGACTCGTCGACGTAGTCGACCTCCAGCGCCTGGAGCACCTGGGCCTCGGCAAAGTGGCCGATCCGCGCCTTGGCCATCACGGGAACCGAGACGGCCTCCTGGATGCGCTTGATCATCAGCGGGTCGCTCATGCGCGCCACGCCGCCGTCGCGGCGGATGTCGGCGGGGACCCGCTCGAGCGCCATCACCGCGACCGCTCCCGCGTCCTCGGCCACCTTCGCCTGCTCGGCGTCGACGACGTCCATGATCACGCCGCCCTTGAGCATCTCGGCGAGGCCGGCCTTGACCCTGAACGTCGCTTCATCGCGCATGGCGAGGAGTCTAGGACCGTCCGCCACGCCGGGTGCTGTGCGCGCCTACTTCAGCCGGAAGGCCTTGATGCGGTCCTCGTAGCGCGACATGTCGCGCGAGTAGACGCCGTAGGCGAGCGCCTGGATGAGGCTCAGCAGCGCGGTGTGCGAGCGCACGTAAGCCGGCGAGTTCGACGAGTAGTAGAGCCGGATCTGGGCGAGCTTGGCCACCTCCGAGAGCGTCGCGTCGGTCATGCCCAACGTCGTCGCGTGCCGGTGACGAGCGAGCTTCATCGCGCGGACCACGAGAGGGTGCGGCCGCCCGGCGCTCATCCCGATGACGAGCGTGCGCTCGTCGATGCGCCCGAGCTTGGCCAGCGCCTCCTGCGACGCGCTGGCGACGGTCTCGGCGCGCACGTCGAGCAGCATGAGCAGGTGTCGCAGGTAGGAGGCGAAGAACGCCATCTGGTCGGTGCCGACGACCAGCAGCCGGTCCGCGTCGGCGATCGCGTCGATCGCGGACTCCACCTCGCTGCGCGAGACCTTGCGAGCGGTCTCCTCCACGTTGACGTGGTCGGCCGCGAGCGCGGTCTCGAACTCGTTCTGGTCGAGCGAGAACAGCGGCGTCGACGAGCCGTTTCCGGAGGCGGCGGCGCCGCTGGCCACGCGGCGGCGGTACTCCTCGCGCGCCGAGCCCTGGAGCTCGGGGTAGCCCTCGAAGCCGAGCGCCTGCGAGAAGCGCACGACCGTCGACGACGAGGTGTTCGCGCGGCGCGCGAGCTCCTCGGCCGTCTGGAAGGCGACCTCGTCGAGGTGGTCGACGATGTACTGGGCCACGTCCTTCTGCGAGCGGCTGAACTCGTCGAAGCGAGCCTGGATGTAGGCCGAGAGGGTCTGGTGCCCTGCGGCCACGGCGGAAGCGGGCGTCGTGCTCTTCATGGGCGCCGTCCTTTTCGACGGCCCGTTGGCGCTCTCCTTCACGAGTGCCCGGAAATGGGCCGCCGCCGACGGAGAAGAGCCGTGCCCGGCCCTCGTCGTGAGGGCCGGGCACGATGCAAGCCTGCGGGTTCCGCTCCGAGGCTGCGGCCGACCGGAGGAGGCGGCGGTATGTGTGCCGAACCTCGTCCTGCGGCGTCACCCCACTGCTTCCCCGACCGGAAGCGCCCGGCAAACCCGCGACCGGTCCGGTGTCAGACCGCTAACCGGCCGCTGCTCGGTCGGTCCGCGAGCGGCGGCGGCGCGGCGACAGCGCGGTCCCGAAGGCGCGGTCCCAGTACGGCGCGCTGATGCCGAATCCGCGCGTGTCGTCCTGGAAGTGGTGGCGCATGTGCAGCTCGCGCAGCCGCTTGCCCACCCCCGACGTCGGCCGGTGGTGGTGCGTGTAGTAGTGGAGCATGTCGTAGGCCAGATAGCCGCCGATGAACCCCGAGAACAGCCCGAGCGCCCACGTCGTGCCGGCGATCGCGGCGAACGCCCAGAAGTACAGGGCGGCGAGCGGGACGCTGACCGACGGAGGCATCACCAGGCGCATCGGGTCGTTGGGGTGGTCGTGGTGCACGCCGTGGATGATCCAGTGCAGCCGCGCGCCGATCCCGTCCTCGGGCTCGAAGTGGAAGACGATGCGGTGCAGCCAGTACTCGCTGAGCGTCCAGACGACGTAGCCGATCGTCGCGGCGAGGACGGCGGTGCCGATCCCGTGCCGCGCGGCGGCGAGGACGAAGGTGCCCACGCTGGCAGGCAGGAAGATCACGACGGGCACGACAGGATGCACGCGCGTGAGCGCGTCGAGATAGCGGTTCTCGAACATCGGCGGGGATGCCCGAAGGGCAGCGGATCGCTTGAGGCTCGAGGACTCCATCGCACCTGCGATCTTAGGACCTCGGGCGGCAGCCGTCACGATTCTCGCGGTCGCTGGTGCTCGCACCGTCGAAGGGCATCTCCACCATGCTGCCCGCGCCCGGCGAGGCGGGAACGCCGGCGTCTCCGCACGGACCGTCAGAGCTGCCGGCGCACTCCGGCCTCGTTGGCGACGCGGGAGACCTGGGCATCGAAGCCGTCCTGCAGGGCTTCGAGCCCCGCGGCCCGGCGACCGGTCGGCAGCACCGGCTGGTCGCGCAGGTCCTCGAGCGCGAGAGCGGCGACGGCGTAGAGCGCAAGACCGCAGAGCGCCACCCCGACCCAGCCCGCGGCGTCCTGCCACCCGTTGGCGCCGGAGAGCTCGTAGATGCCGCTGAGCGCGAAGCGCGTCGCTGTCGTCGCCATCACCGCGGCGGGGACCAGCTTCCCGGTGGCGGCCTCGGTCGCCGAGACGGCGAGCCCTCCGGCCGACACGAGCAGGAAGACGCCCAGCGCTCCGACCGTCGCGCCGTCCGGGGTCGTCAGCAGCGTCGCGCCGTAGGCCAGCCAGCTCGCCCCCAGCCACCCCATCCCCGTCGCGGCGATCGGGTCGCGCGCGAGGAAGCCGAAGATCGAGGCGATCAGCTGCGGGATCGGTGCGACGATCAGGATGATCAGCGCCGCCTGATGGCGCTCGAGATCGCTGAACCAGCCGAGCTGGAGCCCGGCGTCGGTGAGCGTGGCTCCCGCAAGGCCGAGGAAGCCGAGCGCGAACGGGCTCGCGATCGGCCGCAGGAAGACCTGCGATGGCGCGGTGCGGCTCTCGCCGGCGGGGGTCACAGGTGCCGGATGCCCGCGCCGCGCGGCGCGGAAACCGGCGCCGGCCGCGAGCAGACCGGCACGCTGATGGCCAGCGCAGTCTCGGGCGGCCGGCGGCTAGCGACCCGCGTTCTGCTCGAGGAACGACACGACCGCGTCGATCCGCGAGCCGGACAGGCGCTGGGCGAAGTCCTGCGGCATCACGCCCGCGGAGTAGCCCTTGGCGATCTGGGCGTTGGGGTCGACGATCGACTGGCGGATGAACGCGGCGCTCTTGCCGGGAAGCACCTTGTCGAGGTCGGGACCGACCTTGCCGCTCGCGCCGGCCGCCGCGAGCGTGTGGCACCCGCCGCAGCCGTTGGAGAGGAAGACCTGCTTGCCGGCCGCCGCCTGCCCGCCGCCGGAGGTCGACGTACCGGTCCCGCCGGTGGTGCTCGCGGGAGCGGCGGTCGACGGCGTCGAGCCGCCTCCGCCCCCTCCGCCGCCGCAGGCGGCCAGCCCGAGCGAGGCGGCGACGGCCACGATCGACAGCACGGGTCGCGTCGGCATGGTGCCCGATCGTACGCCGTCGCCCGGACCGCGTAAACCGGGTCGTCACCGGGCAGACCCCGCCGCGCCGCCGCGACCCGTCACGCGCCTGGACCGAGCGCGCGGCGGCCGAGCACGTCCGCGACCAGGCGCTCGACCGCCGCGACGGACAGGTAGAGGACGGTCGCCGCGAAGCCGCCGAGCGGCCAGGCCGCCGCGGGCGGGGCGAGCCCGCACAGGGCGGCGCCGCCGACCGCAACGGCGATCGCGATCGCGTGCAGTGCGCCGGTGATCAGCCACTCGCGGAGGCCGCTCTCGTCGGCGGTGTCGCGCCCCAGCCGGCTGAGGACCGCGATGGTGGCGAACGCCGCCACGAGGCCGCCGAGGAACGAGAACGCGTCGCCCACCGTCGGGGTGCCGCGCAGGTCGGCGAGCACGGCCCCCGAGCCCCAGACCGTGGCGGTGTACCCGTACGGCGCCGCCGCCGCGCCCGCCACCACGCCGAGCGACCCGACGAACCTCCCGGGCAGGGTGCGTCGACGCCGTTCCACGTCCCCTGGCCTACCCAGATCGGCGCAGCGCCCCACGAGGCCCCAGGCCCGGCCGCGCCGCGCGCGGCGGGCCTCAGCTCTGGTGCGAGCCGGCCCACGCCATCAGCGCGAACACGAGCCCGGCGCCACCGGCGATGAGCACCGCGGCAATGGATTGCAGATCATCCATGCCGCCAGGTTCCCGCGCCCCGTCCAAGCCCCGCTCAAGGCCGGCTCAAGCGCAGCTGAAGGGGGTTCAGCGGTGCCGGTCGGTCATCGGGTCGCAACGCCGCGCGCGGCATTCGATCGTGCCTCATGACCGCGAGCCGTCTGCAACCCGGCTCGGACCGGGCGTACGAGGACAGCGCAAGGACCAGCCCGAGAGCCGCCACGGGTGCTGCGCGAACGCGCCGCCGGGCGGGTGGTCGTCGAGCCACGCCCCCAGCCCGGCCAAGCCCGACGCGATCAGACGCGGCGAGGCGCCATGGGCCGGGATGGATTCGAACCACCGCGCGACGGATTATGAGTCCGCTGCTCTGACCGCTGAGCTACCGGCCCGCAGGCGGGCACGCTACCGTCTACGTGCCATGTCGGGGACGCCCACCTCCCCCTCGAACGTCGACCTGGTCCGCCGCACGTACGAGCTGTTCAACGCCCGCGACGCAGACGCGATCGTGGAGCTCATGGACCCCGGCGGAGAGCTGTATCCGTACGCGATCGACGAGCATCGCCACGACGGCTACCGCGGGCATGAGGGGCTGCGCGCATACGTGGCCGACGTCGACCGGCTCTTCGCGTCCTTCCACGTCGACATCGAGGAGATCCGCGACGCCGGCGACGACGTGGTCCTCGCCAGCGGGCGCATCCGGGGCCGGACGCGCGACGGCGTCGAGGTCGACATGGCCGCGGCCTGGCTGTGGACCGTCGCGGACGGCCGGGTGACGCGGATGCAGGCCCATCCGGCGCCGCCGCGGGGCGGCCCGGACGCGCCCGCCGGCGCCTAGACGACCTTCTGGACGGCGGCGCGCAGCTCGTCGACCGACACGGCGCCCTCGATCCGCGACGAGATCACGCCGTTGCGGTCGATGACGAAGATCCACGGCTCGGACTGGAGCCTGTAGGTCGCCAGCTGCGGGCGCAGGCCCTTGTTGACCTGGTTGTCCCTGTAGATCTCCTGGTGGATGAACACGGCCCTGTCGCCGGTCTCCGCCTTGACCTGCTCGGCCACGTCGACGTCGGGGCCGCAGACGCGGCTCTGGCAGAGCGCGGGCGTCGCGAACACGAGCACGATCGGCTTCTTGCCGAGAACGTCGGCGAAGTCGGTCGTCAGCAGGTCCTTGTCGGGCGGCTCGCGCGTGGTGATCTTCGACAGGTCCGTTTCGTCGCCCGTGGTCTGCGTGTGGATCAGCGGCGCCTTGTCGCCCACGTCGGGCGGCGCCTTGTCGAGCTTGACGCCGAGCGGCGACGGCGAGGTGGCCACCAGTCGCCCGTCCTGGCGCACGAGGCCGAAGATCGCCTGCGGCGGCTTGCCGGAGAACTTCACGTCGGCGGTGTAGAAGGCCTTGGCCTGGTCGGGGTCGGACGCCGTCGTCCGGCTCAGGTAGGCGGGCTTGATGCCGAACGGCCGCTCCTTGGCGAGGTAGGGCCCCCGCACGTGCGTGCCGTCGTTGCGCATCGTGTAGAGGGCGACGGGAGCGTTGCGCACGGGCCGCGCGCCCTTGTCGAGCACGAGGAACGGCAGCCGGTTCTCCCCCTGGCGCATCACGCTCGCGCCGATCGCGACCGCGAGCTGCGCCGGGTAGCGCGACTGCACGTCCTGGAACGTCAGCCCGGAGGACTTCGGGAAGTCCTGGGGCTTGACGCTCGCGGACGAGGGCGAGGGCGTCGAGGCGGTCGAGGACGTGCTGTCGCTGCTGCTCCCGCACGCGGCGAGAGCGAGCGAGAGCGTCGCCGGCAGGAGCAGGGTGACGGCGCGCGGAGACATGCGCAGTGAAGGTAGCCGATCGGACTGCCGGGCTCGCCGGCGCCCCGGTGAGCCCAACCCCGACTTAACGCAGGGCCGATGGCGGACCGGCACCGCGACGACCGCGTTCGTCGAGGGCCAGGTCGCCGCCGAGGACATGATCCGCCCCGAGGACATCGCGCTCCAGGTCAGGTGCCTGCTCGGGATGTCGCCGGCCCGCATCGTGCCGGAGGTCCGGTTGACCCGGCCCGGCGAGGGGCTCTAGGCGGGCAGCGCGTCGCGCTCGCGCTCGACGGCGCTGCGCACGGCCTCGACCTCGCTGCGCCGGGGGCGCCGCAGCGGGTTGAGCGCCCAACCCTGCTCGCGCGCCTCGCGCGCGCGGCGCGCCCGCGCCAGCGACTGGTGATCGGCGATCGCACCGTCGAGGACGATGCGGTCCTCGGCGACGAGGCTCGCCTCGAGCATCGTGCGCAGGATGCGCAGCTCGCGCTCGCTGGCCTTGCGTGGCCGGCTGCAGCGCGCGAAGCGGTCCCACGCGCGGGCGAACGCGACGAAGTTCGTGCGGCCGCCGTTGCGATGGGCGGCGAGCATCGGGCAGACCCCGCCGCGGCGGTCGGTGTAGGCGCCGACGATGACGTCGTTGCGGTCGATGCCCTCGAGCATGGCCTCGCGGGTCCGGCGCGGCAGGCAGTCGATCGCCAGGCGCAGGTCGTCGAGCGGGGAACGTGGCATAGGCTCCGCGGACTCTAGGCCCGCTCGTCGCGAGCGGCAACCGGAGTCCTCGCCTGAAAGGAAACATGCATGAAGCTCGGCGTCCACATCGGCTACTGGGGCCTCGGGCTCACCCGCGAGGACCAGCTCGAGATCGTGCAGGAGGCCGAGCGGATCGGCTACGACTCGGTCTGGACGGCGGAGGCCTACGGCTCGGACGCCGCGACGATCCTCGGCTGGATCGCGGGCCAGACCGAGCGGATCAGGATCGGCTCGGCGATCCTCCAGATGCCCGGCCGCTCCCCGGCGATGACCGCGATGACCGCCGCGACGCTGGACCAGCTCTCGGGCGGCCGGATGCTGCTCGGCATCGGGTCGAGCGGGCCGCAGGTCTCCGAGGGCTGGCACGGCGTGCGCTTCGCCCACCAGCTCGGCCGGACGCGCGAGTACATCGCGCTCGTCCGCAAGGCGCTGGCGCGCGAGCGGCTCGAGTTCCATGGCGAGCACTTCGAGCTGCCGCTCCCCGACGGCCCGGGCAAGGCGCTGAAGCTGACGATCTCCACCGTGCAGGACCCGCTCCCGATCTACCTGGCGGCGATCGGCCCCAGGAACACGGCGCTCGCCGGCGAGATCGCCGACGGCTGGCTCCCGACCCTGCTGTCCCCCGAGGCGCTGCCGGACCTGCGCACGAGCCTCGAGGAGGGCGCCGCGCGGGCGGGGCGCTCGCTCGACGACTTCGACATCGCGCCGACCGTCAACGTCATGATCACCGACGACCGCGATGGCGCCCGCGACGCGACGCGGCCGTTCGTCGCGCTCTACGTCGGCGGCATGGGCTCGCGCAAGCAGAACTTCTACAACGCGCTGATGCGGCGCTACGGCTTCGAGGAGGCCGCCGAGAAGGTCCAGAGCCTCTACCTCGAGGGCAAGAAGGACGAGGCCGCGGCGGCGCTGCCGGTCGAGTTCCTCGACCAGATCGCGCTGATCGGCCCGCGCGACGTCGTGCGCGAGCGGCTGCGCGTCTACCGCGACGCCGGAGTGGGGACGCTCGGCATCACGCCGCTCGCGTTCGACAAGGACGGCCGGCTCGAGCAGCTGCGGCTGCTGGCCGGGCTCTTCGAGGAGATCGCGTAGCTCGCCGGTATCTGCTCGGCGCGTTCGGCGACCCCGGGCACGCGTTCCCGATGATCGCGCTGGGCCGCGAGCTGGCCGCCCGGGGACACGACGTGACGCTGCAGACGTGGGGGCGCTGGCGACCCGAGGCCGAGCGGCTCGGGATGCGCTTCACGCCGGCACCCGAGTACCACGTCTTCCCCACCCTCGAGCGGCCCCTGAAGCCCTACGAGGCGGTGGTGCGCGCAGCCCGCGAGACCGAGCCGCTCGTGCGCGAGCTGGCGCCCGACGCCGTCGTCGCCGACATCCTGACGCTCGCGCCGGCGCTGGCGGCGGAGCGCGCCGGAGTGCCGTGGGCGACGCTGGTCCCGCACGTGCACCCCGTCGGCGAGCGGGGGTTCCCGCCCTACTCGCTCGGCGCCCGGCTGCCGCGCACCACCGCCGGGAGGGCGCTGTGGCGGGCGCTGGACCCGGTGGTCTCCGGCGGCCTCGAGCGCGGCCGTCGCGAGCTCGACGAGACGCGCCGCAGGCTCGGCATGGCCCCGGTCGAGCGCCTGCACGGCGGCATCTCGCCGCACCTGTGCCTGGTTGCGACCCTGCCCCAGCTCGAGTATCCCCGCGCGTGGCCGGCCCACGTCCACGTCGTCGGGCCGCTGCAGTTCGAGATCGACCACCCGGACGTCGCGCCGCCGGCGGGCGACGGCCCGCTGGTGCTGGTGGCCCCCTCCACCGCCCAGGACCCCCGGCACCGCCTGCTGCGGGCCTGCCTCGGGGGGCTGGACGGCCTGCCCGTCCGGGTCCTCGCGACCTGGAATCGCCGACTCCCGGACCAGCCGCTGCGGCCCGGCGCCAACACGCGGCTGGTCGAGTGGGTCTCCTACGCGAAGACGATGCCCGCCTGCGACCTGGTGATCTCCCACGCCGGCCACGGCACGCTCGTGCGGGCGCTGACCTCGGGCTGCCCGGTGCTCGCCGTCCCCGCGGCCGGCGACATGAACGAGAATGCCGCGCGCCTGGACTGGGCCGGCCTCGGCGTGCGCCTGCCGCGCCGCTTCGCGAGCCCGCGCGCGATCCGGCTGGCAACCGTCCGCGCGCTCGCCGACAGGCCGATGCGCCGGCGCGTGCGGGCCCTCGCGGCGGCGCCCGAGGCGGCTGCCGGCGCCGCGCGCGCCGCCGACCTGCTGGAGTCGTTCGCGTAGGTCGGGCACGCGAGCCGGTGTTCGCATCATGGAGCGGGTCGATCTCGAGGCGATGCGGGCCCAGCGGTGCTGCCTGCCTGCCTGCGGCTGCGACGCCTGCCCTGGAGCCCTGCGGTTCCACCGTCTCGACCCGACCACGGAGCGGCGGGTGAGATCGTCGTCCGTGGCGCGACGACTCGACTCCCCGGGGTGGATTCGAACCACCGTGACCTGATTAACAGTCAGGCATGTTGCCGCTACATCACCGGGGACCGCCGGGTGAGAATAGCGAGTGGCGCGACGCCGTCCGCCAGCATCTCGCGCCGTTCCGGCGCGATCGCCGGGCGCGCCGCCACCGGTCGCCGAGTGGTTGCGTGCGCAACGGCGCTACCGTGCTCGCGATGCCGGACCGGTCCCGCCCCCACCACAACGTCACGCTCGCGATCCTCGTGCTCGGGGGCGCGTCCTACGCGCTGATGCAGTCGCTGGTCGTGCCGGCGCTGCCGACGATCCAGCGCGCGCTGCACACCTCCGAGACGTCGGTCGGCTGGATCCTCACCGCCTACCTGCTCAGCGCCTCGGTCGCGACGCCGATCAGCGGGCGCCTCGGCGACATGTTCGGCAAGGAGCACGTGCTGATGGTCGTGCTGGCGGCGCTGGCCGCCGGGACCCTGATCTCGGCGCTGGCAACCTCGATCGGGGTGATGATCGTCGGCCGCGTCGTGCAGGGCGTGGGCGGCGGCATCTTCCCGCTGGCCTTCGCGATCATCCGCGACGAGTTCCCGCGTGAGCGCATCTCGCACGGCATCGGCCTGATGTCCGCGCTGCTGGGCATCGGCGGCGGGCTGGGCGTCGTGCTCGCCGGCCCGATCATCGAGCACCTCTCCTATCACTGGCTCTTCTGGATGCCGCTCGCGGTCATCCTCGGCGCGACGCTCGCCACCCAGCTGTTCATCCCCGAGTCGCCGGTCAAGGTCCCCGGGCGCGTCAACTGGCTCGCGGCCGCGCTGATGTCGGCCGGCCTCGTCGTCGTGCTGCTCGCCGTCAGCCAGGCCGGCAGGTGGGGCTGGACCTCCCCGCGCCTGCTGGGAACCGTCGCGGCCGGCCTCGTCGTGCTCGCGGCGTGGGTCCGTGCGGAGCTGCGCTCGGCCGAGCCGCTGGTCGACATGCGGATGATGCGCATCCACGGCGTGTGGACCACCAACCTCGTCGCGTTCCTGGTCGGCGTCGGCATGTACTCCTCGTTCCTGCTGGTCCCGCAGTTCGTCCAGGAGCCCACCAGCACCGGCTACGGCTTCGGCGCATCGGTCGTGGTCGCCGGGCTCTTCCTCGTGCCGGCGACCGTCGCCCAGGTCGTCGTCGGACAGTTCACCGGTCGCATCGAGCGGCGCGTGGGCTCGCGCGTCGGCCTGCTCGCCGGGGTCAGCTCCTCGGCGGCCGCCTTCCTGCTGCTGATCGTCGCCCGCGCCCATCCCTGGGAGGTCTACGTGGCCTCCGCCCTGCTGGGCACCGGGATCGGGCTGGCGTTCGGGGCCCTGGCCAACCTGATCGTCGAGAACGTCCGCCAGGAGCAGACCGGCGTGGCCACCGGCATGAACACCGTGATGCGGACGCTCGGCGGCGCTCTCGGAGGCCAGATCGCCGCCACGCTCCTGGCCGCAAACCTGGGGGCCGCCGGCCAGCCGACGTCGCACGCCTACGGGCTCGCGTTCGCGGTCTGCGCGGTCGCGCTCGTGGTGGGCGTGGGCGTCGGCCTGCTCGTCCCGCGCCGCGGGCGCGCGGCCGCCGGCCCGGCGCTCGCGGGCGCGTCCTCGGGCTGAGGCCGCACGTAGCCTGCACGGCCATGTGCTTCGACAGCGACTCCGCGCCCCCGATCCCGCCGCTGGCCGGCGCCGCCGTCCGGCACTCCGACATCGAGCTCACGTCGGCCGACGGGACGCGGCTCGCCGCCTTCGAGGCGTTGCCCGGCGAGCCCGGCGCGACCGGGGTGGTGATCCTGCCGGACGTCCGCGGGCTCCACCGCTTCTACGAGGAGCTGGCGCTGCGCTTCGCCGAGCTGGGCCACGCGGCGATCGCGATCGACTACTTCGGCCGCAGCGCCGGCGTGGGCAAGCGCGACGACGACTTCGACTACTGGCCCCACGTGACCCGGACCACCCAGGCCGGCGTGCAGGCCGACGTCGGCGCCGCCGCCGACCGCCTGCGCGGCCAGGGCTGCCGCGCGATCTTCACGGTCGGCTTCTGCTTCGGCGGTCGCAACTCGTGGCTGGCGGCCTCGGCCCCGCACGGCCTCGCCGGCGCGATCGGCTTCTACGGCCGGCCCGGCCCGATGCCGGTCGGTCCGCCCACGCCGGGGCCGATCGACGTCATCGGCGAGCTCGAGGCGCCGATCCTCGCGCTGATGGGCGGCGCCGACGAGGGCATCCCCGTCGAGGACGTGCGCGCCTACGAGTCCGCGCTCCGGCGCGCCGAGGCCGAGCACGAGGTGGTCGTCTACGACGGCGCGCCGCACAGCTTCTTCGACCGCAAGCACGAGGACTACGCCGAGGCCTCCGCCGACGCCTGGAAGCGGACGCTGCGCTTCATCGACGCGCACGCCGGCACGGCCTGAACGCGCGCTGCGACGCCCGGGGCTCAGGCCGAGGGCGGCGCGGAGGCCGCGAGCGCGGCGGAGATCGCGGTGTCGAGCTCGGCCTTCAGCGCCGCGCGCTCGCGGGCGAGCTCGGAGACGTGCAGCTCGGGGGTCTCCCCCCGCTGCTCGGCGCCGCGCGCGCGGGCCATCGCGCGGTCGACGCGGGCGAGCTCGAGCTGGAGCCGCTCGACGCGCAGCGTCTCGCCCGTCGGGTTGCCGCGCGCGGCGCGCACTGCCAGCTCGGTCATCAGCGTCGCCAGCTCGCGCTCGCCGGCGGGCAGCCCCTCCTCGGGCGCCGCCACGTGGACGCGGAGGTGGTCGGCCGCGCGGGCCAGCAGCGGCGAGGAGAAGTGCTCGGGCGTGACGCTCTCGAGCGCCTCGTGGCCGGGGCCGGGCAGCGCGATGCACAACGCGAGGAACGTGCGCTCGATGCGCTCCGCGCGCGACGCGAGCGCCTGCGGCGGCGACGCCGCCGGCGCCGCGGAGCTGGGCGGCGCTGCGCGGCCCGCGTCGCGATCCCGTGCGGCGGGGCCGGCACCCCCGGACAGCAGCTCGGCCACCAGGGACTCGGAGAGGTCGAGCCGGTCGGCGACGATGTGCTGGAGCTCCTGGCGCATGACCGAGGCCGGCAGGCCGGCGAAGACGGGACGCAGCTCGGCGATGACGCGGTCCTTGCCCTCGGCGCCGGTCAGGTCGGCCGTCACCAGCGCCTGCTCGACGCGGAAGCGCACGAACGGGACCGAGGCCGCCACGAGGTCGGCGACCGCGCGGCCACCGCGCTGGGAGACGAGGTCGGCCGGGTCCGTGCCGGGCTCCAGCGGGACGACGCGCAGCTCGATCCTGCGACCCGCCGCGACGCGTGCGGCCCGCAGGATCGCCTCCTGGCCGGCGCTGTCGGCGTCGAGCGCGAGCAGCACCGTGGGCGCCAGCCCGGCGAGCGCCTCGACCTGCTCGGCCGTCATCGCCGTGCCCATGATGCCGACGGCGTTGCGCAGGCCCGCCTGGTGCAGGGCGATGACGTCGGTGTAGCCCTCGGCCACGATCACCTGTGCCGCCTTGGCCGCGTGGGCGCGCGCGACGTCGGCGCCGAAGAGCTGGTGGCCCTTGTGGAACAGCTCGTTCTCGGCGCTGTTGAGGTACTTCGGCTTCTGCTCGGCGCCGAGCGCGCGCGCGCCGAAGCCGAGCACGCGGCCGCGGCGGTCGGCGAGCGGGAACATGATCCGCCGCCGGAAGCGGTCGTAGAGCGCCCCCTCCCCCTTGCGGCGCTGGGCGAGCCCGGCGTCGAAGATCTCGCGGTTCGAGAAGCCGGTCCTGCGCGACGCGACCAGCAGCCGGTCCCACGCGCTCGGCGCGTATCCCACCCGGAACTCCCGGAGGATCCCCTCCTCCAGGCCCCTGCCCAGCAGGTACTCGCGGGCGGGCGCGGCCTCGCCGGACTCCCACAGCATCCGTACGTAGAAGGTGGCGGCGCGCTCGAGCAGCTCCAGCAGCCGCTCGCGGCGCTCGCGCCTCTCCGCCGCGTGCGGGTCCTCCTCGACGACCTCCAGCGGCACCCGGTAGCGGTCGGCGAGGTGCTCCAGCGCACCGACGAAGTCCAGCCCCTCGAGCTTCTGGACGAAGCTGAACGCGTCGCCGCCCTCGCCGCAGCCGAAGCAGTGGAAGAGCTTCTTGGCGGCGTCGACGCTGAACGACGGGCTGCGCTCGTCGTGGAACGGGCACAACCCGGTGAACGAGGAGCCGCCGGAGCGGCGCAGCTCGACGCGCGAACCGACGAGGTCGACCATGTCGATCGCGTCGCGGACGCGCTCCTTGGACTCGTCGCTGTAGCGCGGCACGCCGGGCTCGACTCTAGAGCGCGAAAGCCCGCGGGACGGTCAGCGCCTCGTAGGCCCGCAGGCAGAAGCGGTCGGTCATGCCGGCCAGGTAGTCGGTCACCCGCTGGGCGAGGTCGGCGCCGGGCACGCCACCGGCGTCGGGCAGCTCGCCGGGGCGGTCGACGTAGTGGGCGAACAGCGCGCCGACGACCGTCTCGATCTTCGCGTGCTCGGCCCGCGCCACCGGGCCGAGGTAGACCTCGTCGAACATGAACGTCCGCAGCGCGTCCATCGCCGCGCCGACCTCCGCTCCCTGGACGATGTCGCCGGCCTCGGCCGAGGCGTCGACGAGGTCGTGGACGAGCGTGTCGATGCGCCGCGAGCCCGTCGGCCCGAGCACCGCGATCGGCTCGGCCGGCAGCCGCTCGGGGTCGAGCACGCCGGCACGGAGCGCGTCGTCGATGTCGTGGTTGATGTAGGCCACGCGGTCGACGATCCGCACGATCCGGCCCTCGAGCGTCCGCGGCATCGGCGCGCGACCGGAGTGGCAGAGGATCCCGTCGCGGACGTCGTCGGTGAGGTTGAGCGGCTCGAGCGTCTCGACGACGCGCAGCGAGTGCTCGTAGTGGCGGAACTCGCGCCCGAAGCGCTCGCGCAGGCAGGCGTCGAGCGCCGCCTCGCCGATGTGGCCGAACGGCGGGTGGCCGAGGTCGTGGCCGAGCCCGACCGCCTCGACGAGGTCCTCGTTGAGGCGCAGCGCCCGCGCCACCGTCCTCGCGATCTGCGTGACCTCGAGCGTGTGGGTCAGCCGCGTGCGGTAGTGGTCGCCCTCGGGCGCCACGAACACCTGGGTCTTGTGCTTGAGGCGCCGGAACGCCTTGGAGTGCACGATCCGGTCGCGGTCGCGCTGGAGCGGCGAGCGCACCCCGCAGTCGTGCTCCTCCTCGCGCTCCCGCCGTGCCGGCCACGAGCGGGCGGCGAGCGGCGAAAGCCACTGCTCCTCGAAGTGCATGCGTTCGGCGGCGACGTCCATCGGGACCGATTCTCGCAGCAGGGTCGAGGGCTCGAGGCGCGCGGCCCCGCGCCTCGGTGCCATCTTCGCCCGCGATCGCCGGCGACGCGCGCGACCCCGGGGCGCCCCGGGCGCTCAGCCGTCGTCGGCGATCGCCGCCTGCGCGGCGGCGACGCGCGCCACCGGCACGCGGTAGGGCGAGCAGCTGACGTAGTCGATCCCGCTGGCGTGGAAGAACCGGATCGAGTCCGGATCGCCCCCGTGCTCGCCGCAGACGCCGAGCTGGAGGTCGGGATGCGTCTGGCGTCCCAGCCAGGCGCCCATGCGCACGAGCTGGCCGACCCCCGGCACGTCGATCGTCTCGAACGGCGAGCGGTCGAGGATCTTCAGGTCGATGTAGCGGGCGAGGATCTTGCCCTCGATGTCGTCGCGGGAGAACCCGAGCGCGGTCTGCGTGAGGTCGTTGGTCCCGAACGAGAAGAAGTCGGCGTGGTCGGCGATGTGGTCGGCGATCGTGCACGCCCGCGGCAGCTCGATCATCGTGCCGATCCGGTACTCCGCCGGCTCGACGCCCTCCTCGCGCCCGACCCGCTCGATCAGGCCGCGCACGAGCTCGAGCTCGCGCTCGTAGTCGATCAGCGGGATCATCATCTCGACGTCGGGCAGCGCCCCGCTGCGCTCCCGGACCGCCTTTGCGGCGCGGAAGATCGCCCGCGTCTGCATCCCGTAGATGTCGGGGTAGAGGATGCCCAGGCGGCAGCCGCGCGTGCCGAGCATCGGGTTGGTCTCCTGGAGGCTGCGGACCCGGTCGAGCTGGTGCTCGAGCGCGGCGAGGTCGTCCGAGCGCTCGATGCGCGCGCGCTCGACCTGCTGCCTCGACGTCGTGCAGCGGCGGCAGGAACTCGTGCAGCGGCGGGTCGAGCAGCCGGATCGTCACCGGCAGGCCCTCCATCGCCTCGAAGATCCCCTCGAAGTCGCCCTGCTGGAGCGGCAGCAGCGCCGTCGAGCGCGTCGTGAAGCTCGGCGTCCTCGTCGGCGAGGATCACGCGCACCATCAGCGCGTGGCGGTCGTCGCCGAAGAACATGTGCTCGGTCCGGCACAGGCCGATGCCGCTGGCGCCGAACTCGCGCGCGCGTCGGGCGTCCTCGGGCGTGTCGGCGTTGGTGCGCACCTCGAGGCGGCGCAGCTCGTCGGCCCACCGCAGCACCTGGTCGAAGTCCTCGCCGACCTACGGCTGCGACGAGCGGCACGTCGTCGGTGGTGACGCAGCCGGTCGAGCCGTCGATCGCGATCAGGTCGCCGTCGTGCGAGCGTCTGCTCGCCGACGCGCGACCGTGCGCGCGGCGAGGTCGACCTCCAGCCCGGACGCGCCCGTGACCGCGGGCACGCCCATCCCGCGCGCGACGAGCGCGGCGTGGCTGGCCTTGCCGCCCTCGCTGGTGAGGATCCCGCGCGCCGCGTGGAAGCCGGCGATGTCGTCGGCCTCGGTGAACGGCCGCACGAGGATCACGTCGCGGCCGTCGGCAGCGCGCCGGACCGCCTCCTCGGCGGTGAAGACGACCTCGCCCTTCGCGGCGCCCGGCGAGGCGGCGACGCCGTAGAGGATGCACGTCGTGCTCGCTCTCGGGGTCGAAGGTCGGGTGCAGGAGCGCGTCGAGCTTCTCGGCCTCGATCGTCGCCAGCGCCCTCGCCGGCGAGAGCATCCCCTCGGCGACCGACGTCGACGGCGAAGCGCACGGCGGCCTGGGCGGGGCGCTTGGCGTTGCGCGTCTGGAGCATGTACAGGCGCCCCAGCTCCACCGTGAACTCCACGTCCTGGATGTCGCCGTAGTGGCGTCTCGAGCGTCCGCAGGATCTCCATCAACTGCTCGTATGGCTCCGGGCAGCACGTCGGCCATCTCGGCGATGTCGAGCGTGTTGCGCACGCCGGAGACGACGTCCTCGCCCTGGGCGTTGATGAGGAAGTCGCCCGACGGCTCGGGCGCGCCGGTCATCTCGTCGCGGCTGAAGGCGACGCCCGAGCCGCTGGTCTCGCCGCTGATTGCCGAACACCATCTGCTGGACGTTGACCGCGGTCCCCCACTCGTCGGGGATGCGGTTGAGGCGCCGGTAGGTCACCGCCCGCGGCGTTCATCCACGAGTCGAAGACCGCCCGGATCGAGGCCTCGAGCTGCCCGCGCGGGTCGGTCGGGAAGTCGTAGAGCGCGCGGAAGCTCCCGACGAGCTCGCGCAGGGCGCCCACGTCGAGATCGGTGTCGAGCTGCACGCCCCGGTCGCGCTTGACGCGCGCGATCTCGTCCTCGAAGCGGACGCCCTCGATGCCCATGACGACGTTGCCGAACATCTGGACGAAGCGCCGGTAGGAGTCCCAGGCGAAGCGCTCGTTGTCGGTCGCCTCGGCGAGGCCGGCGACCGACTCGTCGTTGAGCCCGAGGTTGAGGACCGTGTCCATCATCCCGGGCATCGAGTCGCGCGCCCCCGATCGCACCGACACGAGCAGCGGGTCGCGCACGTCGCCCAGCCGCTTGCCGGCGAGCTCCTCGAGCCGCCCCAGGGCGGCGTCGACCTGCTCGGAGAGCCCGTCGGGGATGGTCCGCTCGCTCAGGTAGGCGACGCACGCCTCGGTGGTCAGCGTGAAGCCCGCCGGGACACGCTCGGGACCGAGGATCCGGGTCATCTCCGCGACGTTGGCGCCCTTGCCGCCGAGAAGATCGCGCATCTCGCGCGAGCCCTCGGAGAAGTCGTAGACCCATTGCGCCACCGCGCCTGAGATTAGTACGCCGGCGGCCGTGCCGGCCGGAACCGCAGGTGGGCGTGGTGCTCGACCATCTCCGCGATCGCGCGCTCGGCCTGGCGCAGCGCGCGATCGGATGCGCCGGGCGCCTCCGCCAGCGGACGCCCGACCGCGGCGACCATGAAGCCGTGCGCCTCCTCGGCCAGCGGAAACGCCGAGGCCTCGCATGCGCCGCAGACGACGCCGCCCGCGGGGCCCGAGAACCCGGTGAGGTGCTCGCGCTCGCCGCACGAGGCGCACGCGGCCAGCTGCGGGGCGAGGCCGGCGGCCAGCAGCAGCTTGAGGCGGAACGCCAGCTGGTTGGCGTGTGTCGCCTTCCCGCTGCCGGCGTCGAGCAGCGCGAGCTCGTTGGCGAGCAGGTGGAACACCTCGGGATGGGCCTCGGGCGTCTCGAAGAGCCGCCCGACCGCATCGCACGCGCGGGCCGCCGCGTCGAGCGCCGCGCCGTCCTCGCGCAGGCGGGCGTGGGCCCGGATGGTGTCGGCACCGGTCACGGTCAGCAGCTCGCTGCGGCCCTCGTGCAGCACGAGCGCCAGATGGCCGAACGGCTCGAGCCGGCCGCCGAAGCGGCTGCGCGCGCGGCGCACGCCCTTGGCGATCGCGCCAACTCTGCCGCGTCCCGGGGTATAGAGGTGGAGGATGCGGTCGGCCTCGCCGTAGCGGATCGAGCGCAGCACGATCGCCTCCGTCTTGACCGGGCCTGCCATCAACCCTGTACTATACTTCGTGAAGTAATGAGGAAGATCAACGTCTACACCACCGACTTCTGCTCGTTCTGCGTGCGCGCCAAGGCCCTGCTGGATGCCCGCGGCCTCGCGTACGAGGAGATCAATCTCCAGCGCGACCCGGACGGACGCGCCGAGCTCGAGCGCCGGACCGGGATGATGAGCTTTCCCCAGATCATCGATCGGCGACGAGGTCGTCGGCGGGTTCATGGAGCTCGTCGCCGCCGACCGCGCCGGGCGCCTGCGCGAGCTGAAGGCGGCCTGACCCCCGCCGCGTCGCGGCCGCACCGAGCCGCCGCACAGGCGCTCGTGCCGCCGTGCACGACCACAGCGCCCACCTACGCGACGGACCTCGGCGGGCGCTGACAGCGCCGGCAGACGTAGGTCCCGCGCCCGCCGACGACGAGTTTGCCGATCGGCGCGCCGCAGCGGGGGCAGAGCTCCCCGGCACGCCGGTGCACGAGGAACTCGTGCTGAAAGGCGCCGCTCACGCCGTCGGGATGGCGGAAGTCGTCGATCGTCGCACCGCCGGCGGCGAGCCCTGCGGTCAGCGCATCGCGGATGCCCGCGGCGAGCGCGTCGTACTGACGGGGGCGCAGGCTGCCGGCCGAACGCAGCGGGTGCACACGGGCGCGGAAGAGGGCCTCGTCGGCGTAGATGTTGCCGATCCCGGCGACGTGGCGCTGATCGAGCAGGAACGTCTTCACGGGCGCGCGCCGCCCACGAGCCAGGGCGCGCAGCAGCGGGCCGGTCAGCGCACCGTCGAGCGGCTCGACGCCGAGCCTGGCGGAGAGGAGCGCCGCCAGCGCCGGTGCCCCCAGGGCGAGCTCGCCCGTCCCGAAGCGGCGCGGGTCGCAGAAGCGCAGCTCGTGCGAGGGGGCCCGCCCGCGCGCGTCCTGGAGCCCCAGCACGACGCGGGTGTAGCGCGCGCCGGCCGGCGGATCGACCAGCAGCGTGCCGGTCATCCGCAGGTGCATCAGGAGGTGGACCTCGTCCTCGAGCTCCCAGACGAGGTACTTGCCGCGCCGGCCGAGCCGCTCGACGCGCCTGCCGGCAACCGCGTCGGACAGCACCGCCGGAGCCAGCGGCGCGCACCAGCGCGGGTCGAGGACGTCGATGCTCGCCACGACGGCCCCCTCGGCGACCGGCGCCACGTGGCGGCGGATCGTCTCGACCTCGGGCAGCTCGGGCATCAGGCGAACGGGGTCCCGGCGAGGCCGGGCGCAGGGCGCCCGCACAGCCAGCGGTGCACCGTGGCGCCGACGTCGGCCATGGCGCCGTCGGCGCGGCGCGGGGCGACGCGCGGCCCGCACGCGAGCAGCGGCACGTACTCGCGCGTGTGGTCGGTGTGAGGTGCCGCCGGATCGCAGCCGTGGTCGGCCGTGAGGACCAGCAGGTCGTCCTCGCGCAGCAGCTCCAGCCATCCGCCGACGGCGGCATCGATCTCGCGCAGCGCGGCGTGGAAGCCCGCCACGTCCTTGCGATGACCGTAGACCTGGTCGGTGTCGACGAGGTTGCAGAACACGAGGCCGGCGTCGAGCCCGGCCAGCAGCTCGCTCGTCGCGGCGAGGCCCTCCGCGTTGTCGGAGGCGGGATGGTGCTCGGCGATCCCGCGCCCGGCGAACAGGTCGCGGACCTTGCCGACGCCGTGGACGGCCACGCCGCCCTCGGTCAGGGCGTCGAGATAGGTCCGGCCGGGGGGCTCGACCGACAGGTCGCGGCGCCCTGCGGTGCGGTGGAACGCGCCGGGCGCCCCGGTGAACGGCCGCGCGATCACGCGGCTGACGGCGTCCTCGCCGGTCATCTCGGCGCGAATCGCCGCGCAGAGGCGGTGCAGCTCGGCCTCGCCGACGCGGTCGGCGTGCGCGGCCACCTGGAGGACCGAGTCCTGCGACGTGTAGAGGATCGCCTCGCCGGTCTCGAGGTGGTGCTCGCCGTAGTCCTCGATCGCCGCCACGCCGTTGTAGGGCCGGTTGCAGCAGAAGCGATGCCCGGTCGCGCCCTCGAGACGCGCCACGATCCTCGCCGGGAACCCGTCCGGGTAGGTCGGCGGCGGCGCGGGGGCGGGGCGGCCCATCAGCTCCCGGTGCCCGGTGATCGAGTCCTTCCCCGGGCCTGCGGGGGCCAGCCGGCCGTGGACGGCGGCGCCCGGGCGCGCCGGCAGCCCGGCGATCGGCGCGACGGCACCGAGGCCCAGGCGCCCGAGCACGGGCAGGTCGAGCCCGCCGACGGCCTCCGCCAGGTGCCCCAGCGTGTCGGCGCCCTCGTCCCCGTACGCGCCGGCATCGGGGAGCGCGCCGGCGCCGCATGCGTCGAGCGTCACCACCACCGCGCGGGCGCTCACCCCGACGGCTGCTCCACGCGCAACGACCGCACGAGCCTGCGGAAGATCGCGTCCTCGACCCGCGCGTACTCCGATGGGGGCGCGAACGCATCGACGACGACCTCGCCGCCGTTGGCGTAGACGTGGGTCGAGCGAACGGTCCGGGGCCTGCCGCCGACCGTCTCGTGAGCCACGATCACCACCGCGGGCTGGTGCGCGGCCCGCGTCCCCTTCGCCTTGACGACGTCGAACGAGCGGTCGCGCTCCTTCGCCGCCGCCACGAGCGCGTCCCGGGCGGTGGAGAGCTCGTGCTGGGTGCTCGGCAGCGGCTCGCTGCGCGGGTAGCGCCACACGGCGATCGTCCCGGTCCCGGACGTCATCGTCGCCAGCAGCGGCGGCGATCCGGGCTCGTAGCGCCACTCCTTCGGGCGCTGGAAGGTCACGCCCTGCTTCGGGAAGTGGACCGCGATCCAGCCGAACGCCCGCCCCGGCGTCGTCACCGACGGAGGCCTCGTCTGGTCGTTTCCGCAGCCGGCGAGCGCCGCGGCGACCGCGGTGCAGACGAGGAGCACGGTCGCTCGGCGCACGGCGGGACTCTAGCCAGCCTGGCTCAGCCGGCGGCGCGAGGATGCGACTGGAAGTAGACGTCCTTGAGCCGCTCGGCCGAGAGGTGCGTGTAGATCTGGGTCGTGGCGATGTCGGCGTGGCCGAGCATCTCCTGGACGGCGCGCAGGTCGCAGCCCCCGGCCAGCAGGTGGGTCGCGAAGGTGTGGCGCAGGGTGTGCGGGCTCATCCTGCCCTCGAGCCCAGCGGCGCGGGCATGGCGCTGGACGATCTTGTAGAGGCCCTGCCGCGTCAGCTCGCCGCCGCGCTGGTTGACGAACAGCCGGCCCTGCTCGCGCACGCCCACCAGCGCAGGACGCCCGCGCTCGAGGTAGACCCGGACGGCCGCCACCGCCTGGCGTCCGACCGGGACGAGGCGCTCCTTGGACCCCTTCCCGCGGGCGCGCAGGACGCCGTGGCGCAGGTCGACGTCCCCGACGTCGAGCCCGGTCGCCTCCGACGCGCGCAGCCCGCATGCGTACATCAGCTCGAGCAGCGCGCGGTCGCGCAGCGCGGCGGGCCCGGTGCCCCGGGGCGCCGCCAGCAGGCGGCCCGACCTCGGCGCGGCTGAGCACGTGGGGCAGCCGCTGGCTCTTGCGCGGCGCCCGCAGGTCGGCGGTGGGGTCGCGGTCGAGGATGCCCTCGCGGCGCAGGTGGCGGTAGAACGAGCGCAGGCAGGCGGCCTTGCGCTGCAGCGTGGCCGGGGCGACCGCGGGCCGGTCGGCCGTGCCGGCCGCGAGCTCGTCGAGGAACCCGGCCAGGTCGGCGTGCTCGACCTCCAGCACACCGACGCCGCGCCGCTCGAGGTGGGCCCCGAGCTGGAGCAGGTCGGAGCGGTAGGCCTCGAGCGTGTTGCGCGAGAGCCCTCGCTCGAACTCCAGGTAGGCCACGAAGTCGAGGATCAGGCCGCCGATCGCCGACGGCGGCGCGGTCCGTGATGCGCTGGGCACGACGGCCATGGGACGTGGTTCGCCCCCGACCCACGGCTCCCCTCGCGCTGCAACGGCCCGTGCGGGCCCGGGCGCTGCGCGCGGCGTCAGGCGAGGCGCTCGCGCAGGAGCAGCAGCCCGATGACCGTCTTGGCGTCCTTGGTGGCCGCGAGCGCCCCGTCGAGGTCCGCCAGCGGCCAGCGGACGACCTCGATGCGCTCGTCCTCGCCGGAATCGGCGCTCGCCTCGCGCAAACCCGTCGCCAGGTAGACGTGGACCTCCTCGTCCATCACGCCCAACGACGAGTAGTAGGACGTCAGGGCCTCCCAGCGCTCGGCGGCGAGGCCCACCTCCTCGGCCAGCTCCCGGCGGGCGGTGTCGAGCACCGACCTCGCCCGGCTCGAGCTTGCCCGCGGGCAGCTCGAGCGAGTCCGGGTCGCCCACGGCCTCGCGCGGCTGTCGCACGAGCACGAGGTCGCGGCCGTCGTGGCAGACCATCCCCACCGCGCCGGGATGGCGGACGATCTCGCGCTCGACCTCGTCCCGTCGGGGTAGCGGAAGCGGTCGCGGTGCAGCGAGATGAAGCTCCCCTCGTGCAGCACGGTGCCGCCGAGGCGCTCGAAGTCACGCTCGCTCACGCCGCGATCCGGTCGAGAAGGGCATACGTGACGTCGAGCATGCCCTCGAGGGCCACGACCGACACCCGCTCGTCGGGCTCGTGGTTGCGCTCGGTGCCGTTGGCGAGGTTCGTGCACGGGAAGCCCTGGGCCTCGAGGGCGTTGGCGTCGGACCCGCCGCCCGCTGACGATGCAGCGAGGCTCGTAGCCGCACGCGCGCAGCGCCTCCTCGGCGGCGAGGACCGCCGGGGCCTGCGGGCGCTGGCGGTAGCCGGCGAACAGCCGCTCGACGACGACGTCGACGTCGCACTCGCAGCCGGGCTCGTTGGCGGCGTCGTGGACGTGGTCGACGATCTCGGCGACGAGCCGCCTCGACCTTCGCCTCGTCGAGGCTGCGCGCCTCGGCGAGGAACGAGGCGCGCTCGGGCACGACGTTGGTCGTGCCCGGGAGGCCGCCGTCGATCGCGCCGACGTTGGCGGTCGTCTCCTCGTCGATGCGGCCCAGGCGCAGCGCGGCGACCGCGCGGGCGGCGGCGAGGATCGCGCTGCGTCCGTCCTCGGGCCGGATCCCGGCGTGGGCGGCCGCGCCCGCGGAAGGCGGCCTCGAGCCGGTAGTAGGTCGGCGAGGCGATCACGATCTCGCCGATCGGCGACGCGTGGTCGAAGACGTAGCCGAAGTCGCTGCGCAGGCGCCGCGGCGTCGAAGGCCTTGGCGCCCCGCAGGGCGACCTCCTCGCCGGTCGTGAAGAGCAGCTCGAGGCCCACCGGCGAGCCCTCGATCGCCAGCGCGGCGGGCCGCGGTGAGCAGGACGGCGACGGCGGCCTTGTTGTCGGCGCCGAGGATCGTCTCCCCCGCGCTGACCCAGCCGCCGTCGGTGCACACCGGCTCGACGGCGCCGTCGTGGGGCACGGTGTCGAGGTGGGCGCACAGCAGGAGCGAGCGCTCCGGATCGCGGCCGGGCAGCCTGGCGAGCAGGTTGCCGACCTCGTCGGCCTCGACGTCGAGGCCGAGCCCGCGCAGCTCGCCGGCCACCCGCTCGGCGATCGCCGCCTCCTCGCCGGACACCGAGCGGATCCGGCAGAGCTCGGCGAACGTCTCGTTGAGGCGGCGGCGCTCGACCTCAGTCGCCGGCCGCACCGCGCGTCGAGCGAGGCTGTCGCGCCTCCGTGGGCCCGCTGCTGGCGCGGCGCCGACGAACTCGCGGAACAGCGGCGCCGGGCGCTCGGGGCGCGACTTGAACTCCGGGTGGTACTGGGAGGCGACGAAGAACGGGTGGTCGTCGAGCTCGATCGACCTCGACGAGGCGCTCGTCGGGCGAGGTGCCCGAGGCGATCAGCCCCGCCGCCTCGAGCCGCGCGCGCAGGCGGACGTTGACCTCGTAGCGATGGCGGTGGCGCTCGTAGATGACGCCCTCGTCGTCGTAGAGGTCGCGCGCCCGGGTCCCGGCGTGGAGCTTGATCGGGTCGGCGCCCAGGCGCATCGTCCCGCCGAGGTCGGAGACCTCCTTCTGCTCGGGCAGCAGGTCGATCACCGGGAACGGCGTCTCGGGGTCGAACTCGGTCGAGTTGGCCCCGTCCATCCCGGCGACGTGGCGGGCGAACTCGCAGACCGCGATCTGCATGCCCAGGCAGATCCCCAGGTACGGGATGCCCCGCTCGCGCGCCACCTGCGCGGCGCGGATCTTGCCCTCGATGCCCGCGGCCGCCGAAGCCGCCGGGGATGAGGATCCCGTCGGCGTCCGTCGAGCTGCTCGGCCGCCGAGCGCTCGTCCTCGAGCGACTCGGAGTCGACCCAGTCGATCTCGACCCGGGCGCCGTGCAGGAAGCCGGCGTGGCGCAGCGCCTCGGAGACCGAGAGGTAGGCGTCCTCGAGCGCGACGTACTTGCCGACCAGCGCGATCCGCACGGTCTCGTCGGCGGCGTCGGCCCGTTCGGTGATCTCGCGCCACTCGGCGAGGTCGGCCTCGGGCGCCTCGATCCCGAAGTGCTCGCAGATGAAGCTCGTCGACGCCCTCGCCCGCGTACCAGAGCGGCACCTTGTAGATGTTGTCGACGTCCTTGGCCGAGACGACCGCCTCGACCGGCAGCGACGCGAACAGCGCGATCTTCTTGCGGATGTCGGTCGACAGCTCGCCCTCGGAGCGGCAGAGCACGCATGTCGGGCTGGATGCCGATGCGGCGCAGCTCGTTGACCGAGTGCTGGGTGGGCTTGGTCTTCAGCTCCCCGGCGTGGCCGATGTAGGGCACGAGCGTCAGGTGGATGTACATGACGTCGCGCCGCCCGACGTCGACGGGGAACTGGCGGATCGCCTCGAGGAACGGCAGCGACTCGATGTCGCCCACCGTGCCGCCGATCTCGGTGATGACGACGTCGACGTCCGAGGTCTCGGCGATCAGGCGGATGCGCTGCTTGATCTCGTCGGTGATGTGGGGGACGACCTGGACCGTCGCGCCCAGGTAGTCGCCGCGGCGCTCGCGGCGGATGACCGAGTTGTAGATCGCGCCGGTCGTGACGTTCGACGCCCGCGAGGTGTTGACGTCGGTGAAGCGCTCGTAGTGGCCGAGGTCGAGGTCGGTCTCGGCGCCGTCCTCGGTGACGAAGACCTCGCCGTGCTGGTAGGGCGACATCGTGCCCGGGTCGACGTTGATGTAGGGGTCGAACTTCTGGAGTCCGACCGTCAGGCCGCGGCACACGAGGAGGCGGCCGAGGGAAGCGGCGGCGATGCCCTTCCCGAGCGACGAGACGACGCCGCCGGTGACGAAGATGTAGCGGGTCCGAGTGGCCATGCGGGGCCTTCCTGGCGAGTGTAGGACGGCGGGCACGGTAGCGACCGCGCCGGACGCCAGAGCGGCGTAACGTGTGTCGCAAACACCGGAGGAAACGTGTCGATGGACAAGATCGCCAAGACCGACGAGCAGTGGCGCGAGGAGCTCTCCCCCGACCGCTACGAGGTTCTGCGGCGCGCCGCCACCGAGCCGCCGTTCACCGGCGCCTACACCTACGAGAAGGCCACCGGGACCTACCGCTGCGCGGGGTGCGGCGCCGAGCTGTTCTCGTCGGAGACCAAGTTCGACTCGGGCTCGGGCTGGCCGAGCTTCACCGAGCCCGCCGTCGCCGAGGCGGTCGAGCTGCGCGAGGACGCCTCGCACGGGATGGCCAGGACCGAGGTCGTCTGCGCGCGCTGCGGCGGCCATCTCGGCCACGTCTTCGACGACGGCCCTCGCGAGCGCGGCGGCCAGCGCTTCTGCATCAACTCCTGCGCCCTCGAGCTCGAGCCGGGGGCCTGACGCCGGCCGGGGCGCCCGGTCAGGCCGGGGGCTCCCAGCCCTCGCGGCGGCGACGCTCCCAGGCATCTCCGGCCCCGGGGTCCGCGGGTCGGGGGACCGCGCCCTCGCGAGGTTCCGGGGGGCCCGCGGTCCCGCCGGGCGGTGCCGCGAGCGCGGGGCCGGCCCGCAGCGCGAAGTACAGCAGCGTTCCCGCCAGCGCCGTGAACGGGAGCGTGAGGAGCCCGCCCGCGATCGTGCCGACCAGGTCGAGCGCCTGCGCATCCGCGGCGTCGGCCGCCAGGCCGGCCGGGATCGTCACGGCCGCGGCGACCACCGAGGAGAGCAGGTTGACCACCAGCAGGACCACGAACGCGAACCAGCCGCGTCCGCGGACGAGGTCCCAGCTGCGCCGCAGCGCCGCGGCGCCGCGCTCGCCCTCGACGACCACCGCCTGCGGCACGACGGCCCAGCGCACCAGCAGGAAGATCCCGGGGACGACGAAGGCCAGGAAGCCCGCGGCGATCCCCAGGGTCATCAGCACGAGCGCCCAGAACAGCGGTGCAAAGACGTCGAAGCCCTCGGCGAGGACGGCGCGGCCGCTGGGCCGGCGCTCCTCGGCGGCGGCGAGGACGACGTGGACGGCCATCGCCGTCACCAGCGGGGTCACCACGAGGAACTGCGCCGCGGCGGCAGCGATCGTGTCGCCGAGCGGCCGCTGGCTGTCGTAGCCCGACCACAGCCAGCCGAGGCCCACGCCGAGCACCGCGAGCTGCACCGGCACCGCGATCGCCGCCGTGACGGCCAGCAGCGTGCGCCAGTGCGCGCGGTAGAGCGCAAAGGCGTCGTCGAGGATGGCGCCCACGTCGCGCGGACGGTCGAGGTCGGGCGTCATGCGGCGCGCAGCAGCTCCTCGGCGTGGCGCCGGGCGGCAGCGTCCGACGCCTCGGCGCCGAGCATGCGCACGAGCTCGCCGACCACCGAGGACTGCTCGAGCTCGGTCACCGTCGTCCGGGCCGGGTCCGCCGAGGGGTCCTTGGCGATCGAGAAGTGCCGGGAGGCGAGCGAGGCGACCTGCGGCAGGTGGGTGATGCAGACGACCTGGCGGCCCTCGGCGAGCTCGCGCAGCCGCTCGCCCACGGCGCGCGCCGTGTGCCCGCCGATCCCGGCGTCGACCTCGTCGAAGACCAGCGTGGCGCCGCTCCCGGCGTTGGCGACGCCCATCAGCGCGAGCATCACGCGTGAGAGCTCGCCCCCCGACGCGATGTCGCGCAGCGGCCCGGCCGGCACGCCCGCGTTGGGCGCGATGCGGAACTCGACGGCGTCCGCCCCGGCGGGGCCGGGTTCGCGGCCGGACAGGGCGACCTCGAAGCTCGCGCCCTCCATCGCCAGTCCCGCGAGGCGCTCGCGCACGGCGCCCGCGAGCTTCGGAGCGGCCGCCGAGCGGGCCTTGCGCAGCGCGGCCGAGACCTGCTCGCGCTCGGCGCGCGCGTCCCGGACCGCCGACGCCGCCTGCTCGAGTGCCACCTCCGCGCCCTCCAGCTCCGCGCGCCGCTCGGCGCAGCGCGCCGCGTGCTCGAGCACCGCGGCCAGCGAGCCGCCGTGCTTGCGCTTGAGGCGGTCGAGCTGGGCGAGCCGCTCCTCGACGGCGTCGAGCTCGCCGGGCGCCGACTCGATCCCCTCCCCCAGCCGCCGCAGCTCGGCGGCGAGGTCGTGGGCCTCGTAGGCCAGCCCGCGCGCCCGCTCGGCCATCGCGTCGAGCGCGCCCTCCACGCCGGCGACGGGCTCGAGCGCGCCGACCGCGGCCGCGACGGCGGTCGCGGCGCCCTGGCCGTCGTCGGGAGCCAGCGCCTCGGCTGCACCGAGAGCGGCGGCGCGCAGCGCCTCGGCGTGGCGCAGCCGCTCGCGTCGGGCCGCGAGCTCGGCGTCCTCGCCCTCGGCCACCTCCGCCGCCTCGATCTCCTCGAGCTCGAACACGAGCAGGTCCAGCTCGCGGTCGCGGGCGCCGGCGCGGTCGCGCAGGCCCTCGAGCGCCTCCTCGGCCTCGCGGACGCGGGCGTGGGCCGCGGCGGACTCGGCCAGGCGGGCGGCCTGCGCCGGCCCGCAGAAGCCGTCGAGCGCCTCGAGCTGGGCGCTTGCCAGCGTCAGCCGGCGGTGCTCGTGCTGGCCGTAGAAGGCGATCAGGCCCTCGGCTCGCCCGCGCAGCTCCGCGACGGTGGCCGAGCGATGGTCGACGTAGGCGCGCGTGCGACCTTCGGCGGTCACGCGCCGGGCGAGGACCACGTCGGTGCCGCCCGCGTCGAAGACGCCCTCGACGTAGGCGTCGGCCGCCCCCGGCCGGACGATCCCCGGACGCGCGCGGCCCCCGAGCAGCAGGTCGAGCGCGTGCGCAAGCACCGTCTTGCCCGCCCCGGTCTCGCCCGTGAGCGCGTTGAGCCCGCGGGCCAGGCGCAGCTCGGCCCGCTCGATCAGCAGCAGGTTCTCGACACGCAGCTCGCAGAGCATCACCACCGTGTGTACCAGCGCCCCCCGACGGATCGGCCCCGAACGCCGCTCAGGCCGACAGCCGTCCGAACTTCTCGCGCAGGCGGCGGTAGAACGACGAGCCGGGGACCTGGGCGAGCTTCGCGGCGTCGGGGGCGAACCGGACGCGGAAGGACGCACCCGACGCCAACTCGCCGGAGGGGCGGCCGTCGACGGTCACCTCGACCGGCGAGAGCGACTGGTTGGCAACGGTCAGGACGTCACCCGGGGCCACGACGAGCGCGCGTGCGGTCAGCGAGTGCGGAGCGATGAACGACACGACGAACCCCTCCACGCCCCAGGCCATCACGGGGCCGCCGTTGGCGAGGTTGTAGCCCGTCGACCCCGCCGGGGTGGCGACCACGAGGCCGTCGCAGCGCACGCTGGCGACCGTCTCGCCGCCGACGCCGTAGCCGAGCAGCGCCACGCGCTCGCCGACCTTGCGGTGCACCGAGACGTCGTTGATGGCCAGCGAGGCGCCCCGTCCGCCGTCGAGCCCCTCGACGACGATGGCGGGGAGCGCCAGCACCTCGAACTCGCCCGCCAGCGCGCTGGCGAACCCGAGCTCGCAGTCCTCGGGGTCGATCGTCGCCAGGAAGCCGACCTCGCCGAAGTTGACCGCGTAGACCGGCACCCCGGTGCCCGCGTAGCGGCGCAGTGCGCGCAGGATCGTGCCGTCCCCGCCGAGCGCGACGCACAGCTCGACGTCGTTGCTCACCTCCGCGTCGGCGACGATCCCCTCGCCCCCGGCGAGGCGGTGCTTGCGGGTCTCCTCCGCGTCGAAGCGCAGCTCGACGCCGGCGGCGCGCGCGGCGGCCTCCAGCGTGCTCAGCGCGTGAGCCGTCTGGCTCGGCCGGCGGTGGGTGAAGACCGTGACGGCGCGGCTCACCCGGCTCGCCCGGCCTCGGCCAGCCAGAGGAAGGTCTCGAGGTTGCCCTTCGGGCCCGGGAGCCCCGAGCCGGCCTCGCCGAGCACCGCGGCGCCGAGCTCCCGCGCGCCCGCCGCGACGCCGTCGATCGCATCGCGCCGCGCCGCCGGGTCGCGGACCACGCCGCCCTTGCCGACGCGCTCGCGCCCGACCTCGAACTGCGGCTTGACCATCGCCAGGCAGTCGAAGCGATCCGTGGCGCACGCGAGCACGGCGCCGAGCACCTTGGTCAGCGAGATGAACGAGACGTCGAGGACGATCAGGTCGGGCGCGTAGGGAAGGTCCTCGGGCGCCAGCGCCCGCGCGTTCGTGCGCTCGAGCACCGTGACGCGCTCGTCGTTGCGCAGCCGCCAGTGCAGCTCGCCGTAGGCGACGTCGAGCGCCACGACGCGCGCGGCGCCGCGCTGGAGCAGGACGTCGGTGAAGCCACCGGTCGAGGCGCCGACGTCGAGCGCGTCGCGCCCGCCCACGTCCACGCCGAGGGCATCGAGCGCGTTGGCGAGCTTGATCCCGCCCCGCGAGACGTAGGCGGGAGCGGCGTCGACCGCGACCAGGACGTCGTCGGCCACCATCTGGCCCGGCTTCTCGGCCCGCCGGCGCTCGTCGCCCAGCAGGACCTCGCCGGCCATGACCGAGGCGGCGGCACGCGTGCGCGAGGCGTACACGCCGCGTTCGGCGAGCAGCGCGTCGAGGCGGAGCTTTGGCACGCCGCGAACCGTAGGCGATGGCGTTCCGGCGCGAGCGCCGGTCACTGTGCCGCACCTCACACAGCCGGGCTGGCCGGGCAGGCACGCTTCCAGTCCGATGACCGCCTTGCGCCTCATCTCCCTCCCCGTCCACGGCGCCCTCGAGATGCTGCTGGGCCTCGCGCTGATGACGCTGCCCTTCGCCCTGGGCATGAGCCCCGCCGGGGTGGCCATCGGGGTCGTCGCCGGTGCCGCGGTCGTCGGGCTGTCGCTCGGGGTGGCCGCACCGAGCGGCGACCGCCCCGCCCCGTCGATCGCCACCCACCACGCCTTCGACCAGGGCCTGGCGACCGGGATGCTGGGCGCCGCGGTCGTCCTGGCCGCGGCCGGCCAGCGCGCCGGCGCCGCCTTCCTCACGATCGCCGGCCTCGCACAGCTGGCGCTCACCCTCACCACGCGCTACAGCCGCGCGCGCTGAGCCCCGAACTTCCCTCAGTGCTCACATAGACGGACCCACATAGCAGTATCTCTCCTCCCCAAGGAAAGGGCCCGCTCCGGCGGGCCCTTTCCGTTGTCCGATGCACCGGTTGCCGCGGTCGTGCCAGCCGCACCAGAGGATGCCTGCTGCCCGCGCTGACCGGCGCCTCTCCGGGGCGGACCATGCACCCATGGCGTCACTCATCTTCCTCACCAACGCCGATCTGCGCCGGTCGCTTGCGCCGTCCCACATGTCCGAGCTCGTCACGGATCCCCGCCCGTGGCGCCGGCGGCGCCGCTGACCGGACGCGGCCGCCCGCGCGGCCGCACCCGAACGCAGCCGAGCGGCCCGCCCCCACGGCGGGCCGCTCGTCGTTGCGAGGCCCGCTCAGCCCGCGAGCCGGCGCGCGGCGGACGCGCCGAGGCTCCCGACGAGCTCGGCGGTCCGATCGACGACCCCGCCCCAGCGCAGGAACCCGTGCGCCATGTCCTCGTAGACGTCGAGCTCGACCTCGACGCCCGCGGCCCGCAGCGCCTCGCCGTAGCGCTCGCCGTCGGAGCGCAGCACGTCGTGGCCGGCGACGGCGATCAGCGCCGGCGCCAGCCCCGCGAGGTCGCGGGCCAGCAGCGGCGAGACATCGGGGTCCTCGCCGGGGGCGCCCGCGCGGTAGGCGTCCCAGCAGGCCGCCATCTCCTCGGCCCCGAGCAGCGGAAGGTCGTGCTCCCGATAGGAGACGCCCTCCATCAGGGCGTCGGTGGCCGGGTAGACCAGCAGCTGCGCGCGCAGCTCGAGCCCCGCGTCGCGCGCGTGGCGGGCCGCGACCGCGGCGAGGTTGCCGCCGGCGCTGTCGCCGCCGACCGCGACCGGCCCGCCCCGCTCCGCCGCCCAGAGCAGCGCGGCATCGGCGTCGCGCACGCCCGCGGGGTGCGGGTGCTCGGGCGCCAGCCGGTAGTCGACGCTGACGACCTCGGCGCCCGAGGCGTTGGCCAGGGCGCGCCCGACGTGGTCGAAGCCCTCGAGGTCGCCGAGGATCCAGCCCCCGCCGTGCAGCCAGACCAGCAGCCCGGGGACCCGGGCGCCGCCCTGCGGGACGTAGACGCGCCCGCCGGCGCGCATGCCGTCCTCGATCGGGATGACGACGTCCTGCGCGGAGTCGACCGGCTCGCGCGCCCCGCCGCGCTCCTGCGCGGTCACCAGGTAGCCGGCACGCAGCGCCTCGAGATCCGGCGGCCCGGGCTCGCCCGGCGGCGTCGCCTCGGCCTCGACGATCGCCCTGACCTGTGGATGGAGCCCGGCCGGGAGCTCCGTGCTCACGCGCCGGCCAGCGAGCGGGAGCGCAGCGCGGCCTCGACGCGCTCGGCGATCGCCTTGCCGGTGAAGCCGACCTCGCGGTGCAGCAGCGCCGGCTTGCCGTGCGTGACGTAGCGGTCGGGCAGGCCGATCCGCAGCACCTGCGGCGGACGCTCGACCCCGGCGTCGTTGAGGGTCTCGAGCACGGCCGAGCCGAACCCGCCCTGCAGGACGCCCTCCTCGACGGTCACCAGCAGGTCGTGCTCCGCGGCGAGCTGGCAGACCAGCTCGGCGTCGATCGGCTTGGCGAACCGGGCGTCGGCGACGGTGACGTCGCCGAGGATGTCGGCGGCCTCCAGCGCCTTGCCGACGCCGCTCCCGTAGCCGAGCAGCGCGACCGATGGGCCGCCTGCGCCCAGGGTCCCGCCCTCGCGCAGCAGCTCGCCGCGGCCGATCTCGACGGGCTCCGGGGCGGCCGGGATCCTCACGCCGGCGGCCTCGCCGCGCGGGTAGCGCAGCGCGAACGGCCCGTCGTGGGTCAGCGCGGTCCGCAGCAGCCGCCGCAGCATCGCCTCGTCGCGTGGTGCGGCGAGCACGATGTTGGGCAGGCAGCGCAGGTAGGCGATGTCGAACGCGCCGTGGTGGGTGGGCCCGTCGTCGCCGACGAGGCCGGCCCGGTCCATCGCGAAGACCACGTTGAGCCCCTGCAGGCAGACGTCGTGGACGATCTGGTCGTAGGCGCGCTGAAGGAAGGTCGAGTAGATCGCGCAGACGGGCTTGGCGCCCTCGAGCGCGAGCCCGGCGGCGAAGAGCACCGCCTGCTGCTCGGCGATGCCGACGTCGAAGTAGTGGTCGGGCTCGGCCTTCTGGAGGACGTTCAGGCCGGTACCGGAGTTCATCGCCGCGGTGATGCCGACGACGCGGCGGTCGCGGCGCACCTCCTCGACCATCCCCTGGCCGAAGACCGCCGTGTACTGCGGCGGGGGCGCGGGGTCGCCGGCGTCGGCCTTGGCGACCACCGCCGGGGCGCCGTTGGCGATCGAGCGGGGCTTGGCCGCGTGCCACTTCTCCATCCCCTCGAGGCCGCCGTCCTCGGCCGGCGCGAAGCCCTTGCCCTTCACGGTCGCGACGTGGACGACCACGGGCCGCTGGGCGTCGAGCGCGTCGCGCAGCGCGCGCCGCAGGGCGCGGACGTCGTGGCCGTCGACGACGCCGATGTAGGCCCAGTCGAGCTCCTCCCACCAGAGGCCGGGCGCCCAGAAGCTCTTGATCGACTCCTTGAGCTGCGGGCCGAGCCGCTCGAAGGCGGCGCCGATGCCGGCCGGCAGGTCGGTCAGGCGGTCCTCGACCGACTCGCGCGCGTGCCAGAGCTTGGGGTTGAGCCGGACCCGGTTGAAGTAGCGCGAGAGCGCGCCGACGTTCGGGGCGATCGACATCCCGTTGTCGTTGAGGACCACCGTCATCGGGGTCCCGAGGCCGCCTGCCTGGTGGATCGCCTCGAAGGCGACACCGCCGGTCATGGCGCCGTCGCCGATGACGGCGACGACTTTGCCCGCGTCGGTCTCCCCGCGCAGGCGCATGCCCTCCTTGAGCCCGACGGCGTAGCCGATCGAGGTCGAGGCGTGGCCTGCGCCCATGATGTCGTGCTCGGACTCGGCGATCGAGCAGAACGGCGCCAGGCCCTCGTACTGGCGGATGGTCGGCAGCTGGTCGCGCCGGCCGGTGAGCACCTTGTGCGGATAGGCCTGGTGGCCGACGTCCCAGAGGATCTTGTCGCGCGGCGAGTCCAGCAGCGAGTGCAGCGCGACCGCCAGCTCGCAGGCGCCGAGGTTGGCGCCGAAGTGGCCGCCGATCTCGCCAACGGTGTCGATGATGTGGCGGCGGACCTCGTCGGCGACGACGGCGAGCTGCTCCTCGTCGAGGTCGTGGAGGTCCTGGGGGCGATCGATGCTGTCGAGGAGTCGGGTCACGAGGTCCGGGTGAAGATGAAGTCGGCGATCTGCTCGAGCTCGGCCGCCTGACGGCGGTCCCTGCCATCCATCGCCTCGGCGAGGGCGAGGCGCGCGGCGTCGTGCGACCGGCCAGCCAGTGTACGCGCCTCCTCGAGCCCGAACTCGCTGACGTAGGTCCGCTTGCCCAGGCGCGCGTCCGTCCCGTGGTGCTTGCCGAGGTCGACGTCGGTGCCGGTGACGTCGAGGATGTCGTCGACGATCTGGAACAGGACCCCGAGCTCGGACGCGAAGCGGTGAAACGCCGGCGGCACGGCGCCGTCGACGAGCAGCAGCACGCACTCGACGGAGGCGCGGATCAGCCGCCCCGTCTTGAGCTCGTGCAGGCGGCGCAGGTCCGGCGAGGTGCCGACGACGTCGACGTACTGGCCGCCAACCATCCCGGTGACGCCGGTGGCGGCCGCCAGCTCGCCGACGGCCGCGAGCAGCCGCGTGGGCTCGGCGCGCTGCACGGTGAGCACGTGCCGGAAGCCCTCCGCGTAGAGCCCGTCGCCCGCCAGGATCGCCACGTCCTCGCCGAAGGCCACGTGACACGTGGGCCGGCCCCGGCGCAGGTCGTCGTCGTCCATGGCCGGCAGGTCGTCGTGGATCAGCGAGTAGGTGTGGATCAGCTCGAGCGCGGCGGCGAGCGGCAGCAGCTCCTCCTCGTCGCGCCCGATCGCGCGGGCGGTGGCGAGGGTCAGCACGGGCCGGATGCGCTTGCCACCGGCCAGCAGCGAGTAGCGCATCGCCTCGTCCAGCCCCGCCGTCGCGGCCTCGTCGGAGAAGCGCATGCCGGCGAGGTAGGTCTCGATGCGCTGCCGCATGCCCTCCGGGTAGCCGACCATCGACGTCGAGGATAGGTCGCCCGCGGGCGCCGGCGGGGTCGCCGGGGTCGTCCTCATCGCGCGACCACGGCGCCGTGCTCGTCGATCGGCCCGGAGCGGCAGCAGCCGCGGGCGGTCGCGCCGGACGCGCGCCGCCCGCGCGCCACGTGGCCCTCGATGAACCCGCTCGCACCGGTGACGAGGACCCTCACCCCATCATCGCCCTCAGCGAGTGGCGCAGCGACCGCGTGGTCTGGACGACCGCCGTCGGCTCGTAGCCGCAGTGCGCCATGCAGTTCTCGCAGCGCGGGTCGCGCCCGCGCCCGTACTTCTCCCACTCGGTCGTCTCGATCAGCTCGCGGTAGGTCTCCGTGTAGCCGTCGGACATCAGGTAGCAGGGGCGCTGCCAGCCGAACAGCGAGTAGCTCGGGATGCCCCACGCCGTGCACTCGAAGTCCACCTTGCCCTCGAGGAAGTCGAGGAACAGCGGCGAGTGGTTCAGGCGCCAGCGCTTGCGCCGGCCGTCGGCGAACGCCTTGCGAAACAGCTCGCGCGTCTCGCGCACGCCGAGGAAGTGCTCCTGGTCGGGCGCCCGCTCGTAGGCGTAGGCCGGCGAGATCATCATCTGGTCGACCTCGAGCTCGTCGTTGAGGAAGTCGAGCACGCGGCGGACGGTCTCGGGGGAGTCGTGCGTGAAGAACGTCGTGTTGGTGGTGACGCGGAACCCCTGCTCCTTGGCGGCCCGGATCGCCGAGACGGCCTTGTCGAAGACGCCCTCGCGGCAGACCGACTCGTCGTGACGCTCCTTCAGGCCGTCCATGTGCACGGCCCAGGCGAAGTAGGGCGAGGGCTCGAACCGCTCGAGCTTGCGCTCCATGAGCAGGGCGTTGGTGCAGAGGTAGACGAACTTGCGCCGCTCGATGAGCCCGCCGACGATCTCCTCGATCTCGGGGTGGATCAGCGGCTCGCCGCCGGCGATCGAGACCATCGGGGCACCGCACTCCTCGACGGCGCCGATCGCCTGCTCGACGGGCATGCGCCGCTTGAGGACCGGCTCGGGGTGCTGGATCTTGCCGCAGCCGGCACAGGCGAGGTTGCACTGGAACAGGGGCTCGAGCTCGACGATGAGCGGATAGCGCTCGACCTTGCGAAGGCGCTGCTGGGCAAGGTAGGCGCCCATGCGGATTGACTGCCGGAGGGGAACGGCCATGTGATCACGAGTTCCTGTCGTTGGGTTCCGGGGGTAGTTTGAAGCTGGTCTGCTCGACCGTGGCGACGACCTCCTCGACCGCGCCGGGGCCCAGCGCGGCGACCATGCGGCGCACAGCGCGCTCCGGGGTCGAGGCGGCCGCCGTGACCCCGACGGTACGCACACCGCGCAGCCAGCGGAGATCGAGGTCGCCGGGGTGGTCGACGAGCACGGCGCGCGCGCCGGCCCGCTCGGCCACCTCGACGAGGCGGTTGCCGTTGGACGAGTTCGACGAGCCGACGACGACGACCGCGTCGCACCGGCCCGCGATCGCGCGGACGGCCTCCTGGCGGTTGGAGGTCGCGAAGCAGATGTCCTCGGTCGGCGGGCCGGTCGCGTCGGGGAAGCGCTCGGCGAGGGCGGCGACGACGTCGTCGCGCTCGTCGACGGCCAGCGTCGTCTGGCTCAGCCACGCCACGGGGGCGGCGTCGGGCAGGTCGAGCTCGGCAGCTTCGCGGGGCGTGGCCACGACACTGATCTTCCCGGGAGCCTCCCCCACGACGCCCTCGACCTCCTCGTGGCCCTCGTGGCCGACGAGGACCACCGTGTGGCCGCCGGCGACGAGACGCCGCGCCTCCGCATGGACCTTGGCCACGAGCGGGCAGGTGGCGTCGACGACCTGCAGGCGGCGGCGGCGGGCGGCATCGCGCACGGCCGGCGCGACCCCGTGCGCGGAGAAGACCGTCAGTGCGCCCTCGGGGACCTCGTCGACCTCCTCGACGAAGATCGCCCCGCGCCGGGTCAGCTCGTCGACGATCTCGCGGTTGTGGACGATCTGGCGGCGCACGTAGACCGGGGCGCCGTGACGCTCGAGCGCGCGCTCGACGGTCTCGATGGCACGGTGGACGCCGGCGCACGACGCGCGCGGCGCCGCCAGCAGCACGTCGCGCCCGCCCGCGGCCTCGGCCCACTCGGCGAGCACCGGGGCGGCCCGGCGCAGTGCGCGGCGCGCGGCGCGGTAGCCCCGGAGCGTCGCCAGGGGGTTCGTCAGCTCGCTGCCCGGCGCATCGACGACGGCGCGCAGGACGACCAGCGGCGGGCCCGCCGCCGCACGCGCCAGGCGCGCGGACTCCATGTCGACGACGAGCGCGCCCGAGGCCGCGTGGTGCGCCCGCGCCTCGCGCCCCCGCACGACGCGGTCGACCTCGGCGATCGGCCCGACGTGCACCCGCAGGCCGCGCCGGCGCAGCGCGCCGGCCAGCATGGACAGGCCCGGGGGGCCGACCGCGGCGGTCCCGGCGGCGTCGCGCAGCTCGTCGGCGAGCACGAGGTCGCCGGGGGACACCCGCTCGTCGACGGACCCGGCGAAGCCCGCGACCGCGACGGCGTCGGCCGCCCGCGCGGCGGCGACGGCGCGCTCGCGCGGCCCCCGCTCGCCGGAGCCCATGCCCGCGCGGACGATCCGGGCGCCGCGCGCGGCCGCCGGCCGCAGTGCGGCGGCCTCGACGGCGAGCGGCACGACGACCACCAGCCCGCCTGCACCGCTGAGAGCCGGGGTCATGCTGGCACCGCCGTCCGGTCGGGTGCCGGGCTGGCGGCCCGCAGCGCCCGGTCGGCCGCCGTCCGGCCGCTGCGCACGGCGCCCTCCATCGTCGCGGGCCAGCCGGTGTCGGTCCACGCGCCCGCGAGGACGAGGCGCTCGTCGGCGCAGCGGGCGCCCGCCCGCAGCGCCCGGCTTCCGGGCGCCGCCCGGAACGTGGCGGCGTGCTCGCGCACCGCATGGAACGCCAGCACCCGGGCCGCCCCTGCCGCCGGGAGGAGCGCCGCGAGCGCGGGCAGGATCTCCGCGCGCAGCGCCTCGGCCGGCATCGCGACCTCACGGTCGGCGGCCGAGAGCGACACCGACAGCAGCTGCCCGCGCGCGGCGCCCGAGGACGCGGTGCGGTCGAAGACGTACTGGACGGGCGTCCCGACGCCGGCGGCGAACGGCAGGTCGAGCACGGGCCGGTCGTAGTGGACGTGCAGGTTGACGATCGGGGAGTGCCCGAGCGCCTCGAGCGCCCGCGGGTCGGGCCCCGCCGTGCCGAGCACGCCGGCGACGCGCCCGTGCGGCAGCGCGACGACCACGGCGTCCGCCGCCAGCACCGCGGCTCCCGCCGCCACCTCGACCCCGGCCGGGCCCGTGCCCACCCGCTCGGCGCGGCAGCCCAGGCGCACGTCCACGCCGGCCCGCCGCAGCGCGTCGCGCGCCGGTTGGTCGTGCAGAGCCGAGAGCGGGCCGCGCGACCAGCCGATGTCCGCGGCAGGCGCGTCGTGCAACAGCCCCTCCTGGAAGACGAACGCGGCCTGCGCGAGCGAGGCGTCGGCGGCCGCGAGGTTCAGCGTCGGCCGGCCCACCACGTCCCACAGCGCGTCGATCGCCCGCGGCGTCTGGCCGTGCTCGGCGAGCCAGCTCGCGAACGTCCGGGCGTCGGCGGCGGGATCGTCGGGGTCGACCCGCGCGAGCGCCATGGCGGCCGTGGCCGCGCGCACCCGCTCGGCCGCACCCAGGAACGGGTAGCGCGCGAGCGCCCCGGCGAGGTGCAGCGGCACCGGCAGCGCGCGGCGGCGGAGCCGACCGGCGCGGCCGCCGGGCCCCAGCACCGGCACGTCGAGGCGCCGCTGGAGGATGGTGCGGTCCTCCACGCCGAGACGGCGCAGCAGCGAGACGTACCCGGTGCAGCAGCGCAGGAAGACGTGCTGGCCGTTGTCGAGCTCGAGCCCGTCGCGAGAGAAGGAGTAGGCGGCGCCGCCGAGGCGCCGGCGGACCTCCAGCAGCACGACCTCGGCGCCGGCGTCCGCGCAGCGCAGCGCAGCGGAGATGCCGGCGAGGCCCCCGCCGAGCACCGCGATCCGCGGGGCGCTCACGCCCGCCCCCAGGCGACGCTGCGGACGGCCACGGCGAGCTTCTCCCAGGCCGGCAGCGACATGCGGGTGCGCATCGCGTCGGCCGGGTGCTCGTCGATGCGGTCGAGCACGCGGCGATAGATCCCGGTCATCGCCGCGACGCAGGCCGCACTGCGCCGGTCGAGCAGCGGCAGCAGCGCCAGGCCGCGGTCGAACCACGCCCGCGCGCGCTCGGCCTCGAAGCGCACGAGCGGCAGCGCCGCGGGGCCGACGAGCGGTGGGGGGCCGCAGCCGAAGCGCCGCAGGTCCTCGGCCGGGAGATACACGCGCCCGAGCGCGGCATCCTCGCGGACGTCGCGCAGGATGTTCGTCAGCTGCATCGCCACGCCGAGGTCGTCGGCGAGCCGGTGGGCGCGGGCGGGATCGGTCGCCCCGAAGATCGCGACGGAGATGCGGCCGATCGAGCCCGCCACCCGCACGCAGTAGACGACGAGGTCGTCGAAGGTCTCGTAGGTCGCGCCGTCGACGTCCATCTGCACGCCGTCGACGAGGTCGGAGAACGCGTCGAGCGGCAGCGGGAACGTCCGGCGCACGTCGGCGAGCGCCGCGAGCACCGGGTCGGCGGAGTCCAGCCCCATCGCCGCGAGCCCCTCGCGCTCGGCGACGAGGCGCCGGCGCTTCTCCTCGGGCGGCAGCGACCCGTCGCCGATGTCGTCGATCCTGCGGGCGAACGCGTAGGTCGCGCACATCGCCCGCCGCTTGGCGGGCGGCAGCAGCCGGATGCCGTAGTAGAAGTTCGCGGCCTCGCGGCGGGTCACCGCCTCGCAGGCCTCGTGCGCCTCGCGCGCCGTCATGCGCGCACCAGGGCTCGCAGGAGGGCCGCGCCGCGCGCGCGGCGCGTCGCGCGCGGCGGGCCGGCGAGCACGTCGTGGCCCGCGCGCTCGACGGCGTCGAGCGCAGCGCGCCCGCCCCCGACGAAGCCTGCCACCGCCCACCGTTGCCGCCCCCGCAGCGTGCGCGCGAGCGGGGCGCCGCGGTCGAGCAGGCGCCGCGCCCGATCGACCTCGAACGCGACGACCTGCCGCAGCGCGGGGCCGGCGTGCGCCGCGTGCAGGTCCGCCTCCGTGCAGCCGAAGCGCTCGAGGTCCTCCAGCGGGAGGTACACGCGATCGCGCGCGACGTCCTCGGCGACGTCCTGGCAGTGCTCGACGAGCTGAAGGCCCGTGCACACGGCGTCCGAGAGCGCGACGCGCTCCGGGGTCGCCTGGCCGAGGACGGCGAGGACCAAACGGCCGACCGGGTTGGCCGACAGCGCGCAGTACGCCTGCAGCTCGTCCCAGCTGGCGTAGCGGCGGACGCGCTGGTCCTGGCGGTTGGCCTGCAGCAGCGCCAGGAACGGATCGCGCGCCAGGCCGAGCTCCTCGACGGTCGGCTGAAGCCGGCGCATCAGCGGGTGCTCGGGGGGCGCGCCGGCGAACACGCGCTCGAGGTCGCGCGCGATCGCGTCGAGCAGCGCCGAACGGTCGCCCGCCGCCTCGTCGCCGGCGTCGTCGACGAGGCGGGCGTAGCCGTAGAGCGCGAGCAGGTGGCCGCGCGCGCGGCGCGGCAGCAGCCGGCTCGCGACCGTGAAGTTCTCGGCCGGGGCCTGGGCCATCACGGCGCCCGCCCCCGGAGCGCCGTCCACGAGCGCCGCCGGCGTCACGCCCGGCCCTCCAGGCAGCGCCCGAGCGCCGTCACGGGGAAGACGTCGCGGTAGAGGTGGTAGTTGATGTAGTAGTCGCCCGGGAAGCCGGTGCCCGTGTAGTGCGGCTCGTCCCACCCCCCGTCGGGCCGCTGCGTCGCGGCGAGCCACTCCACGCCGCGCCGGGCGGGCTCCTCGCCGGCCTCGCCGGCGGCGTGGAGGGCGAGCAGCGCCCAGGCGGTCTGCGACGCGGTGCTCTCGCCGCGCCCGACCCAGGCAGGGTCGGTGTACGAGCGCGGATCCTCCCCCCAGCCGCCGTCGGGGTTCTGATGCTCGATCAGCCAGTCGACCGCGCGGCGGACCGACGGCGCGGCGGGCTCGATCCCGGCCGCCACGAGCGCGGGGACGACCGCTCCGGTGCCATAGACGTGGTTGACGCCCCAGCGGCCGAACCAGGACCCGTCGGCCTCCTGCGCGGCCAGGAGCCAGTCGACTCCGCGCCGGGTGGCGGGATCGCCGGCCATGCCCTCGTGCGCGAGCATCTCCACGACGTGCGCGGTCACGTCGGCGCTGGGCGGGTCGATCACCTCGCCGAAGTCGCAGAAGGGCAGGTCGCGGCACAGGCTCCGGGTGCCGTCGGCGTCGAAGGCCGCCCAGCCCCCGTCGGCGCTCTGCATGCCCAGCAGCCAGGCGATCGCGCGCTGCGCCGCCGCCTCGATCCGCTCGGGGTCCGGGTGGTCGACGCGGCGCAGGGCGAGCACGACCTCGGCGGTGTCGTCGATGTCGGGGTAGACGTCGTTGGCGAACTCGAACGCCCACCCTCCGGCCTCGAGCTGCGGCCGGCGCACCGACCAGTCGCCCCGGACCCGCACCTCCTCGTCGAGCAGCCAGTCGACGGCACGCAGCAGCGCCGGGTGATCGCCGGGCAGCCCGGCGTCGGCCAGCGCGACGACGGCCAGAGCGGTGTCCCACACCGGGCCCTGGCACGCCTCCAGCCGGCGGCTCTGCGCGTCCTCGATGATGAACCCCTCGATGCCGTCCAGCGCGCGGCGCAGGACCGGATGGTCCAGCGAGTAGCCCTGGAGATGCAGGGCGATGATCGAGTAGACCCACGGGGGCTGGATGCCGCCCCACGAGCCGTCGGCCTCCTGGCGCCGGACGATCCAGCGCTCCGCCCGGCCGAGGGCGAGGCGGCGGAGCGCCCGCAGCGGCCGGCGCTCGTAGGCGTGCAGCAGCCGGTCGAGCGCGACCAGCGCGCGCCCGCCGCGCGTGGTGGCACGCGGCGGGCCGTCCCACCGGCCGGTGCGCAGCTCGTCGAGCCCGACCGGGAGCGCCCGGACCGGGCGATGCGCCCAGACGACCGTCAGCGCGACGATCGTCTGGCGCGCCCAGCACGCGAAGTCGTAGACGTTGAGCGGGACCCGCGGCCCCAGCAGGATCATCTCGGGCGGCAGCGCCGGCAGGCGCTCCCACGGCCAGAGCCCGAACAGCGCGAGCCAGAGCCGGGTGAAGACCCGCGAGCGCTCGATGCCGCCCTCGGCGACGACGAACTCGGCCGCCCGCCGCATGTGCTCCGCGCCCGGCTCGTCGCCCGCGAGGCGCAGCGCCAGATATGCCTCGACCGTCGTCGAGAGGTCGCCCGGACCGCCGTGGAACGTCGCCCAGGTCCCATCCGCGCGCTGCTGCGAGCGGATCCAGGCGGCGGCCCGGCGCACGACGCCCTCGTCGCGGATGCCGAGGAACTCGCGCAGCAGCAGGTCCTCGGCGTCCATCGTCACGTTGGTCTGCAGCTCGCCGCGCCAGACCCCCGTGTCGTCCTGCAGGCCCAGGAGCCGGCCGCACGCCGCCTGGCGCGCCGCCTCGCCAACGTCCGCAACGGCCCCGGCGGGCCTGGCTCGTCCAGGCAGGGCCATGGGCGTCATCTCCATGTGGATATCACACCATTGCCCGCGGAGCCGATCGGGGTTCCGCCCCCTGACGGCTCGCCGCGATGATCCACGCTCGGGCCGTCCCCGTAGTGGGTGGCGTATGGCACGGATAGCGATCGTGGGCGCGGGCGTCTCCGGCCTCACAGCCGCCTGGACGCTGCAGCGTGCGGGTCACGACGTGCGCGTGCTCGAGGCCGCCGGGTGGGCGGGCGGGCACACGCGGACGGTCGAGGCGCGGACGCCGGCCGGGGCGTGGCAGGTCGACATGGGGTTCATCGTCCTCAACGACCGCAACTACCCGTGCTTCACGGCGCTGCTCGAGCAGCTGGGGGTCGAGACCCAGCCGAGCGAGATGAGCTTTGCGGTCGCCGACGAGCGCGGCCGCTTCGAGTACTCGAGCGCCTCGCCGGGCGGCCTTCTCGCGACGGCGGGGAACCTGCCGCGCGCGGCCTTCTGGCGGATGCTCGCCGACGTGCGGCGCTTCCAGCGCGAGGCCGCCGAGCTGCTGGACTCCGGCGACGACGTCTCGCTGGGCGAATACCTCGCTCGAGAGCGCTACTCGCGCTGGTTCGTCGAGCGGCTGCTGGTGCCCCAGGCGTCGGCGGTCTGGTCGGCCGACCCGTCGCAGATGTGGACCTTCCCGGCCCGCTTCCTGGTGCGGTTCTTCGCCAACCACGGGATGCTCGCGCTGCGCGACCGGCCGCGCTGGCAGACCGTGCGCGGCGGATCGGCGCGCTACGTGGAGCGCCTGGTCGCTCCGCTCGGCTCGCGCGTGCGCCTCCGCACGCCGGTCGCCGCGATCCGGCGGCTTCCCGGCGGCGTGGAGGTCGTCCCGCGCGGCGGCGGCGCCGAGCGCTACGACGAGGTCGTCCTGGCCTGCCATGCCGACGAGGCGCTCGCCCTCCTCCAGGACCCGTCCGAGGACGAGCGCCGCGTGCTCGGCGCGATCCCCTTCCAGGACAACGAGGCCGTGCTGCACACCGACCGCTCGCTGCTGCCTCGGCGCCGGCGCGCGTGGGCGAGCTGGGTGTACCACCTGCTCGACGAGCCACGGGACCGGGCGACCGTCACGTACCACATGAACCGCCTGCAGTCGCTGCGCGCCGACCGCGAGCTGCTGGTGACGCTCAACCGCACCGACGCGATCGACCCCGCTGCGATCGTCCACGCCGAGCGCTTCGCCCACCCGGTCTTCACACCGGCGGGCTTGGCAGCGCAGGCCCGCCACGGCACCATCAGCGGCATGCGGCGGACGCACTACTGCGGCGCCTACTGGCGATGGGGCTTTCACGAGGACGGCGTCTGGAGCGCCCTGCGGGCGTGCGAGGCGCTGACCGCGGCGCCCGAGGCGGCGGTGGCGGCGTGACGGCCAGCGCGCTGTACTCCGGCTGGGTCCGCCACCGGCGCTTCGCCGACGTGAGCCACGAGTTCCGCCGACCGCTGACCCTCGCCTACCTCGACCTCGGCGAGCTGCCCGGCGCGCTGCGGATGGCGCCGCTGGCGTCGGCGACCGGCCCGGCGCTGCTGCGCTTCCGCAGGGCCGATCACCTCGGCGACCCGCGCGTGCCGCTCGACCGCGCCGTCTGCGACCTCGTCGAGGAGCGCACCGGGCGGCGCCCGGGCGGGCCCGTGCGGGTGCTCGGCGCGCTGCGCTCGCTCGGCGTCGGCTTCAACCCCGTGCGCTTCTACTACTGCTACGACAGCGGCGAGGCGCTCGAGGCCGTCGTCGCCGAGGTCACCAGCACCCCGTGGGGCGAGCGCCACGCCTACGTGCTCGACCCGGCCGGCGGGCGGACCGCCAAGCGCCTGCACGTCTCGCCGTTCCTGCCGATGGACCACGACTACGGCTGGAGCCTGACGACACCCGGCGAGCAGCTCGTCGTCCACCTCGAGAGCCGCCGCGGCGACGAGCGGGCCTTCGACGCGACGCTGCGTCTGCGGCGGCACGCGCTTCGCGCGCGCGCGCTCGCGAGCGAAGCCCTGCGCCGGCCGCCGCAGACGCTCCGGACCCTGGCCGGGATCTACGGCCAGGCGCTGCGCCTGCGGGCCAAGGGCGCGCCCTACCATCCGCATCCGGGGTCCGCATGAGCCATCGCTCCGCCCTGCTCGCGGTCCTGCGCCGCGGCGTCCGCGACGGGCGCCTCGTGCTCGGCGACGCCGCGGGCCGCACCGTGATCGGCCCGCCCTCGGGGCTCGTCGCGAACGTCCACGTCCGCGACCAGCGGACCTATCGAGCGGTGCTCCGCCACGGCTCGATCGGCCTGGCAGACGCCTACGCCGACGGCTGGTGGGAGTGCGACGACCTCGTCGGGCTGATCCGCCTGGCGGCCCGCAACGCGGGCGGCCTCGACCGCCTGCGCCGGCGCCTCGCACCGGCGCTCGTGCCCGCGCAGCGGCTGGGCGCAGCGCTTCGCCGCAGCACGCCGACCCGCGCGCGCCGCGACGTCGCTGCCCATTACGACCTCTCCAACGAGCTCTTCGCGCTGTTCCTCGACGAGTCGATGACGTACTCCTGCGCGGTGTTCGACCGGCCCGACGCAACGCTCGAGGAGGCCCAGGCGGCCAAGCTCGAACGGATCTGCCGCAAGCTCGGCCTCGGCCCCGGCGACCACGTGCTCGAGATCGGCACCGGCTGGGGCGGCTTCGCGATCCACGCGGCGGGCCGCCACGGCTGCCGCGTGACCACCACGACGATCTCCGAGGCGCAGCGCGCCGAGGCGCAGGCCCGCGTGGACGCGGCCGGCCTCGCGGACCTGGTGACCGTGCTCGGCGCCGACTACCGCGAGCTCGAGGGCCGCTGGCACAGGATCGTCTCGATCGAGATGGTGGAGGCGGTCGGCTGGCGCAACCTGGCGACCTACCTGCGCACGTGCGGGGGCCTGCTCGCCGACGACGGCTTGTTCTGCCTGCAGGCGATCACGATCGACGACCGCGCCTACGAGGTCGAGAAGGGCGGGCGGAGCTTCGCCAACACGCGGATCTTCCCCGGCGGGTTCCTGCCGTCGCTCGAGGTCCTCGTCCGGGACACGGCGCGGCACACCCCGATGCACGCCGTGCACCTCGAGCAGATCGGGCCGCACTACGCCGAGACGCTGCGCTGCTGGGCGGAGCGCCTGAAGGCCGGTCGCGACCGCCTCGGCGGGCTCGGCTTCGACGCGCGCTTCGAGCGCCTGTGGCGCTTCTACCTCGCATACACGGAGGCGGGCTTCCGCGAGCGGAGGATCGGGGCGGTGCAGCTCGTGCTCGGCGGCCCCGCGTTCCGCGGCGAGACGCAGCTGCTCGGGCGGGTGGGCCGCGCAGACGCGGGCGGAGCCGGCCGCGCCGCCGCCGGCGCGGCGCTCAGCGCCGGTTGAACCCGCGCGAGGCGAGGTCGAGGAGCAGCCCCGGGCCGCGCGAGGCGAGCTTGGCCAGCCGCTCCCTGCCGCCAGGGTCGAGCACCGAGCGGCCCGCCGCGATCGCGTCGGCGGCGCGGCGCGCCCACTGCTCGGGGGACGTGCGGCGCATGCCGCTGAGATCCTGGTTGCCCGCGTAGGACTCGACGACCGCGCTCATCATTCGCGTGTCGACCGAGGGCGTGACCAGGTGCAGCACGCCGACGCCCGTGCCGCGCAGCTCGCGCCGCAGCGACTCGGAGAAGCCGACGACCCCCGCCTTGGAGGCCGCATAGACGCTCGAGCCGGGGAAGAACGCGTATCCGCTGATCGAGGCGTTGTTGACGATCCGGCCGTGCCCGCGGTCGAGCATGCCTCCCAGCAGCTCGCGGGTGAGGTGGATCAGGCCGACGAGGTTGACCTGGAGCGTCTCGTAGACGCGGTCCACGGGCTCGCGCTCGAGCTGGCCGGCCTGCAGCACGCCGGCGTTGTTGACCAGCACGTCGACCGGGCCCGCCTCGCGCGCACAGCGCTCGATCGCCGCACGCTCGGCGAGGTCCACGGCGATCGGCTCGACGCGGGGCCCCGCGGGCGGCATGGCGCCCGGGTCGCGGACGCCGGCGAGCACGGTCGCGCCCCGGGCCGCCAGCTCGCGGGTGAGGGCCAGTCCGATGCCGCGGTTGGCGCCGGTGACCAGGCAGCGGGCTCCATGGAGGTCCATGCCCGCACTACGCACCGGCGCCGCGCCCGGATGACCGGATGGGCATCGACGGACGGCTCGCCTGAGGACGAACGGGCGCGGCGGAGGCTCGCCGGGCTTGCGCCCCGGCGGCGCCATCACCATGATGGAGCGGCCTTTCGGCACGGATGGCCGCATCTCTTGAACATTCCGCACTCCGGCTGCGTCGCCGCGCCACGGCCCTCGCCGTCGCGCTCCTGGCGCTGATCGCGGTCGCGCTGGGCGTCGGCGCATGGCAGCTCGCGCGGGCGCAATCGCAGGACCGCGCGGACCTCCGCGAGCGCTACGCCTCGCGTGCGACCGTCGCCGCGGCGCTCGTCGACTCGCTCTTCCAGCAGGTCTTCCAGCAACAGGGCCAGCAGGCCTCCACCCGATTTGCCGGGAAGCTGACCGACGCCGACGTCGCCGCCTTCGCCCGCCGCAACCAGAACCTCTTCGCCGCAGTCGTCGGCCCGCACGACGACGTGCTCGCCGCCTCGCCCGGAGCGCCGTCATCGCTGGCCGGCCCGCTGATCACCTCCGCGCGGCGCAGCGGCATCGCGATCTCCGGCATCCAGAGCCAGGGTGGCAGGAAGTACGTCGCGAGCGCCGTCCGCTTCAAGGCCGCCGCCGGGTTGCGCGTGCTCGTCACCGCCAGCGACGCGACCGCCTTCCGCCAGTTCCTGACCGGCACCCTGAAGCCGCTCACGCCGGTCGAGGGCGGTGACGCCTACGTCCTCGACGGCCACGGCGCGGTGCTCGGGGCGGTCACCGCATCGCGGTCACGGACCCCGCCGCCGCCCAGCGCGGAGCTTGTCGGCCGCGTCCAGCGCTCGCGCAGGGGCTTCTACGACCTGCGAGGCGAGCAGCGGTACTTCGCCGCCGCACCGCAACCCAACACGGCGTGGCACATCGTCCTGAGCGCGCCCACGAGCGCGCTGTACACGCCGGCGAGCGGGGTGAGCCGCTGGCTGCCCTGGGTGATCCTCGGCCTGCTCGGGGTCGCGCTCGTGGCCATCGGCGTGCTCGCGCGCCGGGCAATCGAGGCGGGAGCGCACATCGCGGCCGCCAACGCCGAGCTCGCCCGCAGCGAGGAGCGCCTGCGCGAGCGCGCCGTCGAGCTGCAGCGCTCCAACAGCGAGCTGCAGCGCTCCAACGCCGAGCTCGAGCAGTTCGCCTACGTCGCCTCCCACGACCTGTCGGCGCCGCTGCGGGCGGTGGCGGGCTTCAGCCAGCTGCTCGCCAGCCGCTACCGGGGACGGCTCGACGAGAGCGCCGAGGAGTTCATCGGCCACATGCAGGACGGCGTGGAGCGCATGCAGCGGATCATCGACGACCTGCTGGCCTACTCGCGGGTCGACCGGACCGAGCTGCACCCCGAGGACGTCGACCTCGAGGCGATCCTCGAGACCGTCCTGCGAGGCCTCGCGCCGGAGATCGCCGAGCGCCGCGCCGAGGTAACGCACGACAGCCTCCCCGTGGTCTGCGGCGAGCCGGGACAGCTCGCGCAGCTGCTCCAGAACCTCATCGCCAACGGCATGAAGTTCACCGCGGAGGGCGTCGAGCCGCGCGTGCACGTCTCGGCCCTGCGGGACGGCGCGAGGTGGCGGGTCAGCGTCCGCGACAACGGCATCGGCATCGATCCCGACCACGTCGGGCGGATCTTCAAGATGTTCCAGCGCCTGCACTCCAACGACGAGTACCCGGGCACGGGCATCGGGCTCGCGATCTCCGAGAAGATCGCCGAGCGCCACGGCGGCGAGATCACCGTCGAGCCCGCGGTCGGGGGCGGCAGCGTGTTCACCTTCGACGTGGCGGTGCAGGGCGAGGGAGGGCCGTGACGGCGGGGCCGCTCCGGATCCTGCTCGTCGAGGACCTCGGTGCCGACGCGCTGCTGTTCCGCGAGGCGATGCGCGACGCCGGCATCGACGGCGACCTCGTCCTCGCCCACGACGGCCAGGAGGCCCTCGACCTCCTGCGCGACCGCGCCGGGCGCCTGCCCGACCTCGTGCTGCTCGACCTCAACCTGCCGAAGGTCGGCGGCCGCCAGGTCCTCGACGAGGTCCGTCGCGACCCGCGCCTGCACGCGCTGCCGGTGGTGGTGCTGACGACCTCGTCGTCGCCCTACGACGTGGCGTTCGCCTACCGCCACCACGCCAACGCCTACGTCCGCAAGCCCAACGGCTTCGAGGCGCTCAGCTCGGTGGCGCACGCGATCCGCGACTTCTGGGCGCGGACCGCGACGCTGCCGACGCCGGTCGGCATCTGAGCGCGCGACCAGCTAGAGCAGCGACTCCTGCCCGGGCGGCGGCTCCTTGGCGGCCTCGCGCGAGAGCCGGTCGAGCTCCGCGGAGACCTGCGAGGCCAGCGCGGCGCAGTCCTCGACCAGCGACGCGGCGGCGTCGGCCGACAGGTCCCCCGAGCGCAGCTGCTCGGCGGCGCGGTCGAGGCGGTTGACGAGGTCGTCGAGGGAGGGCTCATCCATGGCGGGCCCCATTGTCCTGCATCTCCCGCAGCGCGGCGGCGAGGATGCCGTTGACGAAGCCCGGGGCGTCCTCCCCGCAGAAGGTCTTTGCGGTCTCGACGGCCGCGTCGATCGCCCCCTCGGGCGGGATCGGCGTGTCGGCCGGGGCGACGTCGGGGTGGCGCATCTCCAGCAGCGCGATGCGCATGATCGCCTTCTCCAGCGGGGCGATCCGGTCGAGCGCCCAGCCACGGGCGTGGCGGGCGATCACCGCGTCGAGCTCGTCGCGGTAGTCGTCGACCGCGTAGGCCAGCGCACGGGTCAGCGTGGACGCGCCGCGGCCGAGGACCGCCTCCAGCGGGCGCCCGGTCACCTCCTGCTGGTAGACGGCGAAGGCGGCCGCGCGCCGCTGGTCGGCGCGCCTGCTCAAGCGCGCGACATGTACTCGCCGGTGGCCGTCTGGACCTTGATGCGGTCGCCCACGTCGACGAACAGCGGCACCTGGACGACCGCGCCGGTCTCGAGGGTCGCCGGCTTGTTGCCGCCCCCGGACGCGGTGTCCCCGCGCAGCCCCGGCTCGGTCTCGGTGACCTCGAGCTCGACCGAGGCCGGCAGCTGGAGGTCGGACGGGTTGCCGTCGATGAACAGCAGGTCGACGTCCTCGTTGGGCTTGGTCCAGCGCAGCGCCTCGGAGACCTGGGCCTCCGGGATCGCGAGCTGCTCGAACGACTCCGAGTCCATGAAATGCGCGTCGGTCCCGTCGGCGTAGAGGAACTGCATCTTGCGCGCCTCGGTCCGCACCGCCCGGAACTTCTCCCCCGCGCGGAAGGTCCTGTCGATCACGTTGCCGTCCGAGGCACGGCGCAGCTTGGTCCGAACGAACGCGCCGCCCTTGCCGGGCTTGACGTGCTGGAACTCGAGGACCTTGAAGATGGTCCCGTCCACGTCGATGTGGTTGCCGTTCTTGAGCTGGTTCGTCGAGATCATGCGCGCCGAAGGCTAGCCGGGCACCGGGCGCGCGGGCGCGGAACGCCTCCCCATGGCGCCGCCGTGGCCCGGTAGGGTCGCACCGACCCCGTTCGTCTGACGAGGAGGAGGCCCGATGGCCCACATGGGCGGCAGTGCCAGCGAAGAGATCGATGCCCCGATCGAAGCTGTCTGGGAGGTCGTCGAGGACGTGCTCACCGCGCCGGAGTGGCAGGGCGGCCTGGACCGGATGACCGAGCTCGAGCACGACGGCGACGGGCGGCCGACCCTGGTCGAGACCGAGAACGACATCAAGGTGCGCAAGATCAAGACGCGGGTGCGCTTCAGCTACGACGGCCCGACGACGCTCTCGTGGGTCCAGGAGAAGGGCGACCTCAAGTCCGTGGAGGGCGCGTGGACGCTCGAGGATCTCGGCGGCGGGCGCACGCGCGCCACCTACTCGCTGGACTCCGACCCCGGGCGCGTGCTCGGCATGATCATCCGCGGCCCGGTCGAGGACGCCGTGCGCCACCTCCTCGTCAACTCCCGCCCGGGCGAGCTCAAGCGCCGCGTCGAGGGAGGCTGAGGAGCCGGGGCCCCGGCGTCAGGAGACGGTCCGCAGCTCCCTGCCGAGGCCGCTGAGCACCTCGCAGCCGTCGTCGGTGACGACGACGAGGTCCTCGATCCTGACGCCCACCGCACCCGGCACGTACACGCCCGGCTCGACCGTGACGACCATGCCGGGCTCGAGCGCGGTCTCACCCTGCTTGGAGAGCCGCGGGCCCTCGTGGACCTCGAGCCCGACGCCGTGGCCCAGACCGTGGCCGAAGTGCTCGGCGTGCCCGGCCGCATCGATGATGTCGCGGGCCACCGCGTCGGCCTCCCGTCCCGTGATCCCGGGCCGGATCGCCGAGACCGCCTGCTGCTGCGCGCGCAGCACGAGCTCGTAGACCTCGCGGTCGCGCGGGTCCGGCTCGCCGGTCGCGAGCGTGCGCGTGCAGTCCGAGGCGTAGCCGTCGAGCTGGGCGCCCCAGTCGATCACGACCAGCGCGCCCCGCGGGATCTCGACGTCCCGGGGCACGGCGTGCGGCAGCGCCCCGTGCCCCCCGGCGGCGACGATCGGCGGGAACGAGGCGGCCTCCGCGCCCATGCGGCGCATCGTGAACTCGAGGTCGAGCGCGACGTCGCGCTCGGTCCTCCCGGCGAGGCCGCGGCCGAGGACGTCCTCGAGCGCGCCGTCGGCCAGCCGCGCGGCGGCGCGAAGGCGGCCGAGCTCGTCGGGGTCCTTGACCGCGCGCAGCGCCTCGACCGTCCCGCCCGCCGGGACGAGCCCGACGCCGTCCCCGACCAGCGACTCGAGCCGGCGCCAGTCCCTGACCGGCATCTGCGCGTCGTCGAAGCCCAGCCGGCCGGCCGGCAGCTCGCGCGCCAGCAGCGCGAGCAGGTCCTGCCCGATCTCGCGCTCCCACTCGTCGGCCACCTCGCCGGCGGACTGGGTCAGGTAGCGGAAGTCGGTGCAGAACCGGCGCAGGCCCTCGCGGCCCACGGCGGCGGCGGCGCTCGAGCCGGTGAACCCGGTCAGCCACCGCACGTTGACGAGGCCGGTGACCAGGAGCCCGTCGAGCTCGGAGGCCTCGAGGCGCGCCACGAGCGCATCCACGCGGCTCATGCCGACAGCTCCACCTTGAGCCGGGCGAGCGCCTCGCGGTAGCCCTCGACCCCCTGGCCCGAGACCGCGGCCATGCACTGGTCGCGGATCACCGAGATCCGCCGCCACTCCTCGCGGTGCTCGACGTCGGAGAGGTGGACCTCGACCGCCGGCAGCGCGGCGATCTCCAGCGCGTCGCGCAGCGACCAGGCGTAGTGCGTCCAGGCGCCGGGGTTGACGAGGATCCCGTCGGCGAGGTCCTCGAGCCGGTGCAGGTGCTCGACGAACTCGCCCTCGTGGTTGGTCTGGAAGAAGCGGACCTCCAGGTCGAGCTCGCGCGCGTACTCGCTGATGCGCTGCTCGAGCTGGTCGTAGGTGATCCCGCCGTACTGGGCGGCCGGCCTTCGGCCGAGCGCGTCGAGGTTGACCCCGTGCATGACCTCGATGCGATTCCTCATTCGGTCCAACTCTGACACGCGATCCTCCAAAGCGGCGCGCGGGCGCCGATAACCAGGACATGGCCTGGCGCGTCCGTGCTCTCTCTGCCTGGACGATGCCTGCCGCGCTCGCGGCGGCGGTGGCGGGCTGGATCGGCCTCGGCCCGGGCTACGCGTACACCGACTACGAGTCCGAGGCGGCCCCCGCCGTGCGGCTGCTGCTGCACGGCCATCTCGCCGGCTTCCTCCAGCACGTCCCCTCCTACGGCGGATCGCTCGTCCTGCGCGCGCCGTTCGCCGCGGCCGCCGGGCTCGCCGGAGGGGGCGAGCAGGCCGCCTACCGCGCTCTGGCCGTGCCCGGCCTGCTCGCGCTGGCCCTGCTCGCCGGCGGCCTCGCGCGCCATGCGCGCGCCCGGGGCTGGGGCCTGCTCGCCTGCCTGGCCGTGCCCGCCGTCGCGCTCCTCGCCCCGCCGGCCCTCGAGGCCGTGCGGCTCGGGCATCCGGAGGAGGCGCTCGGCGCCGTCCTCTGCGTCGCGGCCGTGCTCGCCGCCCGGCGCGGGCGCTGGGCCCTGGCCGGGGCCCTCCTGGGCGCCGCCGTGGCCAACAAGCCCTGGGCCGTGGTCGCCGCGGGCCCCGTCCTGCTCGCGCTGCCCCGCTACGCGATCCGGGCCGCGCTGGTCGCCGCCGTCGCGGCGGCGGCGCTCCTCGCTCCGCTCGCGGCGGTCGGCCCGGGACCGGCACAGGCCGCCCGCGTGGCCGCGACCGACACCGGCGCGATCTTCTACCCGGCGCAGGTCTGGTGGCCGCTCGGCCGGCCGGCGCCGGCGTCCCTGCGCTCCCCCGGTGCTGCTCCCGATGCCCGCATCGCGCCGGGGTGGGTGTCGCGGGGCGCGCGCCCACTGCTCCTGCTCGTCGCCGCCGGGCTGGCGCTGCTGTGGCGCCGGCGCCGCGAGCGCCATGCCGACGCGCTCGGGCTGCTCGCGCTGGTGCTGTTCGCCCGCTGCCTGCTCGACCCGTGGAACAACGTCTACTACCACCTCCCCTTCCTGCTGGCGCTGCTGGCGTGGGAGGTGCACCGGGGGCGGCGCTGGCCGGTCGCCAGCATCGGGGCCGCGATCGCCATCCGGATCACGATGCAACTGCTCCCCGGCGTCGCGGGGCTCGACCTCGACGCCGCGGCCTACCTGGGCTGGGCCGTCCCCGCCGCCGCGGTGCTGGCGCTCGGCGTCTTCGCGCCGGAGCGCGCGGCGCGCCTGGCGGCGCGCACGGGAGACGTCGCCCGCGCGGCGCTGCCCTCGCTCTCGGCGTGGACCCGGGGCTCGACCCTGGGCGCCCAGCCGTCGCGCTGATCAGCAGCCGAGCTCGGCGAGCGCGGCGGTCAGGTCGGTGTCGGCGACCTCGTGGCCCCAGGTGACGCGGCCGACCGCCTCGACGAGGACGAACGGCGTCGCGCCCGCGCCCGTGCGCTTCTTGTCGCGTCCGATCGCGGCGAGCAGCTCCCCGGCGTCCAGCGGCTCGCCCAGCCTCGTCGGCAACCCGAGGGCCTCCAGCAGCCCGGCCACCTCCGCGCGCAGCGCGTCTTGACCGGACAGGCGCAGCGCGGCGAGCAGGCCGAGACCCACCGCCTCGCCGTGCCGGTAGCGGCCGTAGCCGGCCACCGCCTCGATGGCGTGGCCGACCGTGTGGCCGAGGTTGAGCGCCTGCCGCGCGCCCGCATCGCGCTCGTCGCCCGCGACGACCGCGAGCTTGGTCCGCGCGCAGGCGAACACGACGTCGGGCGCATCGACGGCGCCGGCGCGAACGCGCTCCCACAGGCGCCCGCCGCCGATCAGCGCCGTCTTGACCACCTCGGCGGCGCCCGCCGCGCGCTCGGCGGCCGGCAGGCTCTCCAGCACCCCGTCGAGGACGTGAACAGCCTCCGGCTGGTGGTAGGCGCCGACGTAGTTCTTGGCCTGCGGGAGGTCCACGCCGGTCTTGCCGCCGTAGGCGGAGTCGACCTGCGCCACGAGCGTGGTGGGCACGTGCACCACCGGGATCCCGCGCTGGTAGGTGGCGGCGCAGAACCCGGCGAGGTCGCCGACGACGCCGCCGCCGACCGCCACGACCCGCCCCGTCCGCGTCACGCCGCGGCATGCCATCTCGCTCCACAGGGCCTCCGCCGTGGCCAGGGTCTTGTGCTCCTCGCCGGCCGGGATGGCGTGGGCCCCGGGCGCGTGCAGCGGCGCCACGTGCGTGTCGGAGACCAGGAAGTCGCCGTCACGCGGCTCGACCGGGCGGCCGAACCACACCGGGTGGACAGGCGAGAGCAGCAGCCGCTCGCCGGGGCGCAGCGCCGGCCGGGCGGGCTCCGCGCCGGGCATGACGACGATGTCGGCCGCCTCCTCGTAGAGCGCGCGCCGGGCCGCGAACCGCGCGGCGAACACGTCGCGCTCTCGCGCGAGGGGCCGTCCCTGCCCGGCGGCGCGCTCCCACGCCGTCTCCAGGTCCACGTCGAGCCAGGCCACCGTGTGCTCGTGCAGGGCCGAGCGGACGCCCTCGGTCTCGATCGCCCCGCCGCCGAGCGCCACCACCTCCGCACCGCCGGCCAGCGCGGCGCGGACCACCTGCTCCTCGCGCTCGCGGAACGCCAGCTCGCCGACACGGTCGAAGAGCTGCTCCGGGGTCTCCCCTTCGCCGAGCAGCTCGTCGGTGTCGACGCCGCCCCAGCTGCGGGCGAGCGTCGACTTGCCCGCCCCCATGAAGCCGATCAGGACGAATGCCACCCGATGCGCTCCCGGTAGGCGCGCAGGGCGGCGAGCACGTCGTCGATGTGGTCGCCGCCGAACTTCCGGCGGTAGGCGTCGGCGAGCACGAAGGCCACCATCGCCTCCCCGACGACCCCGGCGGCGGGCACCACGCAGGAGTCGGTGCGCTCACGCAGTGCCTCGGCCGGCTCGAGCGTGGCGATGTCGACCGAGCGCAGCGGCCGCGTCAGCGTCGGGATCGGCTTCATCGCCACCCGGGCGACCAGCGGCTGGCCGGTCGTCATCCCGCCCTCGAGCCCGCCCGAGCGGTTGGTCTGGCGGTGGAAGCCCCGCTCGGGGCTGTGGAAGATCTCGTCGTGGGCCTGCGATCCCGGGCGCGACGCCACGTCGAAGCCGTCCCCGAACGCCACGCCCTTCGCCGCCTGGATCGAGCAGAGCGCCCCCGCGAGCCGCCCGTCGAGGCGCTCCTCCCAGCCGACGTGCGACCCGAGGCCGGGCACGACGCCGAACGCCACGACCTCGAAGACCCCGCCGATCGACTCGTTGGCCCTGCGCTGGACGTTGATGTGCTCGACCATCGCCCGGCTCGCCTCGGGGTCCAGGCAGCGCACCGGGTCGTCGTCGACGCCCTCGAGGTCGCCGAGCGCGACGTCGCCGGCGTGGGCGTCGATCTCGCCGATCGAGACGACGTGGCTGCGGACCTGGACGCCGACCGCGCCGAGGAAGGCCCGGGCCAGCGCCCCGCCGGCGACCCGGGCGGCGGTCTCCCGCGCACTCGCGCGCTCGAGCACGTTGCGCACGTCGGTGAAGCCGTACTTCATCGCGCCGGCGAGGTCGGCGTGTCCCGGGCGCGGCAGGTGCACCTCGGGCACCTCGGCCTCGACCGGCCACGGGTTCATCCGCTCCTCCCAGTTGGCGTAGTCGCGGTTGACGACCGTCAGCGAGACCGGGCTGCCGAGGGTGTGGCCGTGGCGGACGCCGGCGGTGACCTCGGCGGCGTCGCGCTCGATCTTCATGCGGCCGCCACGGCCGTGGCCGAGCTGGCGGCGCGCCATGTCGGCGGCGATCGCGGCCGGGTCGAGCTCGAGGCCCGCGGGCAGTCCCTCGACCACGCAGGTCAGGCCGGGGCCATGTGACTCACCGGCGGTGACGAGGCGAAGCGGGGCCATGGGCCCCGCCACTCTATTCGCCGGGTACGGGAGCCTCGGGCGCCACGTCGACGACCGCCCGGGACTTCGCGGCGGCCGGCTTGCTCTTGACGACCACGCCGTGACGCTCGGAGTAGCGGTAGCGACCGACGTAGAGGCCGCCGGCGGCGATGGCGTCGCGCAGCACACCGCGCCCCTGGTGGGACTCGCGCGAGAGCATGGTCGCGGCGTGCGCCGGCTGGGCCGTCCGCGTGACGGCACGGCCGACGTCGAGCTGGTAGCGGACCACGTCTCCGGCCGCCGTCGTGACGTCGAAGGACTCCGACTGCCCGGCCCGCAGCCCGAGGATCTGGCAGTCCTTCGGGGTGGGCCGGCAGACGCCGTCGCCGCTGGGCACCGCATCGCCGGTCATCATGAACAGCAGTGTCTTGCGGTCGTCCTTGACGCCGAGGAAGATGGCGAACGGGCGGCCCGCGCCGAACAGCGGGCTGAGCCGCGCCACGTCGTCGAGGGGCTTGGTCGCCCCCGGGTGGCCGAAGGCGAGGTCGACGCGATAGCCGGCGGCCACGGCCTTGGGCACGGGCGGCTTGACGGACGGCGCCTTGGGCACGGACGGCTTGACGGCCGGCGCCGTCGGCGTCGGGGCCGGCGCGCTCTGGGTCGTGGTCGGGCGGCCTCGGGAGGCGGGGGCGGTCGCGCCCCCAGAGGCAAGCTGCTTGGAGGCCACCGCACCCGCCGAGGGCGCGGGCTTGGAGCCGGTGGCGACCGGCGCGGTCGACGTCGTCGCCGCCGCGCGCGGCCCGCGGAACGGGTCGTGGTAGGCGCCGAACGGCTTGAGGTGCAGGGCATCGTCGGCCAGGCTGCTGACCGCCGCGGCCTCGAGCGGCGGCGCGCCGGCGGCGGCACCGGCGACCGGCGTGGCGGGCGCGACGGGAGCGTCGGTGGACCCGGAGAGCAGCAGCGGCGCGGCAGGGATCGCGGCGACCAGGCCGACGGCGACCGGCCAGAGACGCTTCTCCGTCAGGTCCGTCCAGAGGTTGCGAGCGAACGTGTGCATCCTGGTTCTCCGATCACTGGGTGGGGGCGGGCGCGGCGGTGCTGGTCGCAGGCGCCTGCCCGGCTGCTGCGGGTGCGGTGGCGGCCGCGTTGGCGGCGGGTGCCTCGAAGGCCGTCGCGCTCAGCGTCGCCTGGACGTTGGTGGAGTCGGCCCCGGTCGTCAGCTGGACGCTGTCGACCGACAGCAGCCGGCCGTGGACGCGGATGCTCTGGCCGTGGATCTCCGTGAAGGCGTGGACGCGGCGCAGGAAGCGCTCGAGGTCGGGGTAGGTGCCCTCGAACGTCAGTGCGAACGGCAGCTTGGAGACCCCGGCGCCGGTGGTGCCGGCGGCGGGCGCGCCGGGCGGACCGCCCCCGGCGCCGGGCTTGACGGAGCGGAAGATCACGTGCGACCGGCCGGCGACGTCCTGGAGCTGGTAGACGAGCGCGGCGGTCTGGTCGTCGGCCGGCACGGCCTTGCCGAGCCGCGCCACCGACGCGTAGTCGTGCGCGTAGGAGCGCTGCGCCTCCCGGGCGACGCGGGCACGGGCGGTGGCCGCGTCGAGCTGGGTGCGCACGTCGGAGATCTGGCTTGCGAGGTTGCGGCTGTCCTGGCGCTTGGGCGCGAGGACCACGAACCAGAACCCGGCGAGGACGGCGCCGACCGCGAGGACGACGACGGCGATGCGATCGCGAGAGGTCACTGGCTGACTCCGGTCTGGGCGGGGACGGCGGGGGTTGAGGCCGAGCTCTGGGGAGCCGCCGGCGGGGCGGCGGGCGCGGCGCGCTTGGCCGAGGCCTTCGCGGCGCCGAAGCCCAGGGCCATCTGGAAGCTGGTGTGCGCGCAGGCGGCACCGCCGCTGGCGGCGGGCGCCGCGGACCCGGAGGAGCCCGACGACTTGCCGGCGCTCTCCGAGGAGAGCAGCGAGACGCTGGCGACGCCGGGGATCGTCCGCAGGCGCGGCATCAGCTTGGCGACGTCGCGCTGCGAGGGGCTGCAGCCGGAGAGCTTGATCGACGGCCCGGCCGTGGCGCCGGTCGACGGTGCCTGGCTCGCCTGGCCGGTCGAGGCCCCGGCGGAGGACCCGTCGAGGCTCGACAGCCAGGTGTCGTGCGGAAGCGTGCGGGCGACGGCATCGAGGGTGGCGGCCCAGTCGAAGCGGGCGTCGGCGAGGCCGCGGACCATGTCGAGCCGGCTGTCGCGGAGCTGGGCCCACTTCTCATAGGCGGCCAGCGACGCGACCTCGGCCTGGACCCCCGTGACCTGCTGGCGCAACCCGGCGAGCTCGGCCTTCTTGTCGCTCACCCCGCGCGAGGCGAAGGTGCTGACGGCGACGAGCACGGCGAGCATCGCCAGCATCCCGAAGAGCACGAACGTGGGAGGCGAGGCGGCGCGGCCGCTGCCGGCGCGGGCGTCCTCGGGGATCAGGTTGACGGCGCGCATCAGGAGATCGCCTCCTCGATCGCCAGACCGGCGGCGACCGTGTAGTGCCCCGGCTCGAGGCCGTCGCGCATGTCGATGTCGACGACCTCGACGGACAGGCCGACGCGATCGGCGAGCGCATCGGCGAAGCCTGGGATCCCGACGGCCGGACCGGTGAGCAGGATCCGCTGCGGGACGGGCGGCGCCGACGCCCCGGGGAGCTCGGCGTTCTGATGGAAGTCCAGGGAGTTGCGGACATCGGCTGCGATGCGCCGGATGCCGTCGGCGACGACCCGCTCGGCCACGTCGGCCGTGCTGGGCTCGCTGCGCCGGGCGGCCGGCGGGGGCTCGACGGGGCGCTCGGCCTCGGCCTCCTGGTCGAAGCCGGCCACCGGATGGATCTCGACGACGGGGACGTGCTCGTCCTCCGCATCGGCCTGCACGACCGGGACGGGCTCGTGCACCGGCTCGAGCTCGACGACGGGGTCGGGATCGAGGGCGAGCGGGGCCGTGGCCGGCGCGGAGCGCTTTCGGAGGTCGACGCCGTGCAGCGCGGCGCGCGCCTCCTCGGCGGTGATCTCCTCGCGCTCGGCGAGCTCGAGGGCCATCGCCTCCACCCCGCCACCGATGACGCGCGTGAAGAGGCACTCGCCCTCGTGGACGACGGCGAGGTTGACGATCCCGCCGATCGCGAGGTGCACGGTGCACTCGTCGCCGGCGTGCCGGCCCAGGGCCCGCGCGAGGGCGAAGACGGAGAGGTCGATCCCGACGGGCGCCAGCCCGGCGGCGCGGACGGCATCGAGCAGCTGCTCGACGACGTCGCGGCGGGCGGCGACGACGAGCACGCGCATGCGCTCGCCCTCGTCGGTCTCGACCGGGCCGAGGACCACGTGGTCGAGCACGGCCTGCTCGATCGGCATCGGCAGCTCATAGCCTGCCTGGAAGCGGACGGCGGCCGCGATCTCCTTGGCGCCGGTGATCATCGGCAGCAGCAGGTGGCGGACGACGATCCGCTGGTTGGCCACGCCCACGCGCACGCGCTTGTCGAGCTTGTGCTCGGCGAAGAGCTCGCGCAGAGCGGTCGTGAGCGCGGCGCTGTCCACCACCTCGCCGTCGCGGACGACGCCGGGCTCGAGCGCCACGGTCGCGGCGCGCTGGACCTGCAGCCGGCCGGTGGCGGACACCTGCGCGGCGTGGATCGCGCCGGCCTCGATGTCGAGGCCGACCACGGTCTTCGGGGAGGAGCGGCGGGGCAGGGAGAGTGCCATGACTGTCCCAGTGATCGACCCCTTCGAACGCATCTTTACCCACGGCCCCGAACATCGTCGTTTCGTCCACGCCGGCGGCCCGGACGGGTGTCCCGGCTCGTCGGCGGACGAGCGGCATCGCGCCTCCGGACGCGCCGCTAGAGGTAGTTGTCGGAGTACCAGCCGACGATGGCGTCGCCCGCGAACAGCGCGACGACGGCCCCGAGCGCCAGGAAGGGCCCGAACGGCACGGCGGTCTTGCGCCCGGCGGTGGCCCCCACCCGCGCGACGATGACGGCGCCCGCCACGACCCCGGCGACGAGCCCGATCAGCACCGCCGGCGCCACCGCGCGGCCCAGGCAGAGCCCCATGACCCCCGCCAGCTTGACGTCGCCGATTCCCATGCCGCGCGGGTAGGCGAGGGCCGCCAGCAGGAAGAACCCGCTCGCCGCGGCCCCGGCGATCAGCTGCTCGGGGACGCCGTCGAGGTCGCCGAGCACCCCGGCGAGGACGGCCGCCGCCGCCGCGGGTGCGGTGATCCGGTTGGGAATCAGGCGGTGCTCGAGGTCGATGAGCACGATCGGCACGAGGGCGGCGACGAGGATCAGCCCGAGCGCGATGCCGGCCGCGTCGTCGCGCGCGGCGACGACGGCAGCGAAGAGCGCGCCGGTCGTCGCCTCCACCAGCGGGTAGCCGGCGGAGATCGGCTCGCCGCAGTCGCGGCAGCGCCCGCGCAGGAGCAGCCACGAGAGGACGGGCACGTTGTCGTAGGGGCGCACGGGCGCGCCGCACCCGGGGCAGCGCGAGCGCGGGCGCGACAGCGACTCCCCACGCGGGAGCCGGTGGGCGACCACGTTGAGAAACGAGCCGACGAGCAGCCCGCCGAGCCCCGCCGCGATGATGGCTTCTGCCTGCACGGATCGGGAAGCTATCCAGCGCGTCGGCCGGTCAGCGGGCCGGAACCTGCTCGGTCTGCCGCGCGAGGTCCCACGTCGCCTGCACCGGATCGAGGAACGCCGGCGGCTCGCGATAGTGCAGGCGGTCGTCGTACTGGTAGTCCTTGCTGTAGCCGGTGCTCGAGTACCAGCCGCCGGTGCCGACCGGGCCGCGGAACTGCTGAGCGATCGCGCCCTTGACCGTGAGCGTTCCGAGCGCCCAGCCGCAGTCGTAGTTGTCGACGATGAAGGAGTGGTTGAGCGCCAGCAGCGCGGCGTCGATCTCGACGTTGCTCATCGTCCCGCTCGAGTTCGAGCAGCTGTGGTCACCGCGCGAGACCGGGTGATAGATGCGGATGAAGTTGTTGGCGATGATGCCAACCACGGCGTTCGAGTTGGTCAGCAGGTTGCCGTCGATGATCGTGTCGTTCGAGCTGGCGATCGTGAGGTCGCTGGTCGCTGTGCCCTTGATCCACACGTCGCCGCAGCCCGAGGGCGTCGTGTAGTCCTGCTGGGCGTCGTAGCCGCTCGAGCCGCAGCTGCCGTCCTTGACGTAGATGATCCCCGGGTTCGTCGGCACCGCCAGCGTCTTGGTCCCCGACCACGAGGGGTTGGTCACGCTCATGTAGCCGTTGCCGTTGAGCGTGATCCTGGTGGTGCCGGTGAACACGTAGCTCGGCGAGGCGGCCTGCTGCAGGGCCGTGTTGTAGGGCGGCATCTCCAGGCGGGTGACGCCGTCGGCGGTCGTCCGCAGCGTGCCCTGGAAGTCGGGGCTGCCGGAGCAGCCGTTGGAGATCCAGCCGGGGTCGGGGCCGGCGACCTCGATCAGGTCGTTGCCGTTGCGCCCGAACGTCGGGGTGCCGCAGGTGAGGATGCTGTCGTCGTTGGTGTGCAGCGGCCCGGACACCACGTCGCTGCTGGCGAACTGGATCGTGCTGCACCACGACGGCCGCGCGCTGCGGTAGCCCACGCAGCCCTGCGGCGTCGGCTGGCTCGCGGCCGCGATCCAGCTCGAGGACCCATAGGTCACGGGGTCGGCGGTCTCGTACTTGGTGAAGTACAGGTAGTCGAGGAAGCTGGCGCGCTTGAAGGTCGCGATCAGGCTGCGGCGCCTGGCGGTGTCGGTGGCGCGACCCGTGACGCGGATCCGGAACGTGCCGTTGGAGCTGAGCATCGACGCCTGCACCGAGGTCGAGCACTGGCTGTAGCCCGCGGCCGGCAGCAGCTCGATCGTGTAGGCGGCCGTCGAGCCGGGGAGCTTCCGCCACTGGCGCGGGTCGGCGCCCGAGCCCGACCACACCTGGTTGACGGGGCTGGGCTCGGTGGCGCTGGGCGGCGGCACGCTGGTGCACTTCGCCCAGTAGCCGTTGTCCTGGTTGAGCTGGAACTTGTAGTAGTTCAAGCCCGCCTCGGCGGCCGCGTAGGCCTCCTTGTAGTCCTGGTCGGCGCGCGCGGGGCGGGTGTCGTTGGTGACTGCGCCGAACGCGGCGACCGCGAACGCGCTGCCGATCAGCATCACGCCCAGGACGGCGACCATCGTGAAGCCGCCCTCGGCACGGCGCAGGCGGGAGAGCAGGGTGGTGAGGGTCACACGCATCGTGGCACCGCGGTCGGGTTGGAGGGGTCGATCGCACGGACCTTCACGTCGTCCTGGAAGGTCGTGCCGACGGTGGTCGACTTCGTCCGCGACGGCACGACGACGAACGAGACGGAGACCATCGCGGTGCTCAGCGCGTCGGCGGCGCTCAGCGGCGTGGCCAGCAGCACCGTCGGCCGGATCGGCGCGGAGGTCGTGTACTTGTAGTAGCGGAACACGGGGACGCCGGGAACCTGCTGCACGTTCGTGGCGAGCACCTGGGTCCGGGTCACGCTCGGGAACGTCAGCGCGGGCGGCGTGCCGACCCCGGCCGAGACGTACTCGGTGATGGTCTTCGCCGTGGCGTCGTAGGTCAGCCGCCGCTGCTGCGGGTTGACGCTGCCGTCGCTCATGTCGGCGGTGAAGGTGATGCTCGAGTCCTGGCCGTTGGTGATCGGCGCGACCGTCGAGGTCAGGCAGACCTGCGAGCGCAGCTCCTGGGTGATGCGCTGCATCGCCACCCGGCCCTGCTGGAGCGCCTCCTGGCGATCGGTGACCGTCATGCTCACCGACGAGGTGCGCTCGATGACCGTGAAGGCGGCGAAGAGCACGACGATGCCGATGGTCATCGCCATCAGCAGCTCGGGCAGGGTGAAGCCGTCCTCGCGCCTCATTTGCACGAGCCCTTCCGGTCGGCCTTCAGGACGATGGTCGGGGTGCCGCCCGGCGACGTGTTCTGGACGTTGACCGAGCGATGCTTCTTCCCCGCGTCGGCGCACACCGCGTAGCTCCCGAACGGGAACCCCGGGTTCGGGATCGTCCCGTCAGCCGACGTGGTCTGCGACGGGAACGGCTCGGTGCATCCCGAGTCGGTGGAATCCACCTGCACCTGGGCGTCCGAGGCGATGTTGCCGTGGTCGTCGACCACGACGAGGTTGATCGCGGGCTCGCGCACCGTCACCGAGTAGGAGCCTCCAGGCGCGACGTTCACCAGGCCGGGGTTCGAGGAGTAGTAGTTGGGGTCGTAGGTCGTCGGGTCCGCCGACGCGCAGCTGCCCGCATAGACCCCGTAGCCGCCCTGGAACGGGAAGAGGTTCGACACCGTGATCGTGTTCGGCGAGGCGGGCGTCGGCGAGGCGGTGACCGCCCGCGTGCCCGGCGCCGGGAGGTTCGCGTTGGCGAACGTGACGCTCTGGCCGGTCGCCGGCCGCGCGGCCGCGGAGCCCACCTTGGTGTCGAAGCTGACGGCGATCTGGGCCGCCCTGTCGTAGACGAAGCTGAACTGGTTCGTGTTCCCGGCGGTGACCGTCTTGGTCGAGCCCGCCGCGCCGGCTCCGGTCGCGTCGACATAGCCCGGGAGGCTGAAGGAGACCTGGTAGTCCCCGGCGGGGATGTAGCCGAACACCGCGCAGCCGAGCGCGTTGGTGGTGTCCGCGAGGCTCGTCGGCCCGTCGATGGTGACCGGCACGCCGACCAGCGGCACGCCCGCGCGGTCCATGACCGAGATCGCCGCGCTCCCCTGGTTCGCCGAGAACGCTCCGGCGGAGGGCGCCCGCAGGCTCGTCTCGGTCACGGGCCGACCCGGCTGGCCGGCGGGGGTCGGCGGCGTCACGGTCGAGCTGATCTTGAGGTAGGAGGCCTGCCCGGTGCCGCTCGTGCAGCTGACCACGCCGTTGGCGTCCTGGACCCAGTCGGTGCGGGAGTCCACCCTGTAGGAGATGCCGCCGGCCGTGACGTTCCGGGTCTCGCGGTAGTTGGAGAGATCGGCGATCTTGAACCCGCGCAGGCGCTCCTGGTCCTGCTGGGCGAGGTTGGCGGCCACCGAGCGCTCGCGGTTGGCGGCCGACACCTTGGCGGTCCCGTCGAGGCCGCCGGTGATCCCGACCGCGAGGACGATGAGCAGCACGGCGCTCACCAGGACCTCGATGAGCGCGGCGCCCTCCTCGGCCGCCCGGATGCCCGCCCACCGCGCCGCCATGCGGCTGCGAAGGATGCGGCGGAGGGCAGGAGCCTGCGGCGGTCGCGTCATGACACTCCGTGTCATCGACGGAGAGGGCACGGAGTTGAGCTCCCCGAGCCCGTCCTGGACGGACGGACCAGGGCAGCTCCCACGTGCCGGCAGGACAGCTCGAGCCCGAGCCGGTTGGCGCGGCGGTCCGGTCACAGAATGCGAGAAGGCGGGCCCGGCGGCCCGCCTTCTCGGTCCTGCATCGCGTTGGGTTGTGTGGGTGCGCTACCAGCTGCTGCTGTTGCAGCCGCCGCTGGAGCCGGTGCAGCTCCGGGACATGACGCCGGTGGTGCCATCCCGGGTGATCGAGAACGTGTTGGTGGACTTCGAGTACGCGGTCACCGTGTAGCCCGAGCTGCCGGACGGAGCGACGTTGACCTGGCCGACGCCGGTGCCGATCGTGAGGCCGGTCACGCCGAGCTTGTCGCCCGTGCCCGAGCCCTTGCACAGGCTGTAGTCCTGCGTGTCGGCGAAGCACGACTCGACCTGGCTGACCATGTTGCGAGCGTCGGACTTGGCCGAGGCATCCTGGCCCTTCTTCTGCTGACCGAGGAAGGTCGGCAGCGCGATCGCGGCGAGGATGCCGATGATCAGGATGACCACGAGGAGCTCGATAAGGGTGAAGCCCTCCTCCTCGCGGCGAATGCGATTGAGCATGATGGGTGGGTCCTCCTGGGATCCGTTGGGTCTCTTGGATGCCCGCCCGGTCTCGGTCCTCGGCCACGAAGTGGCAGCTCGGCTTCCTCGCACTGAGGCCCGTGGCTTTGCGTCCCACCCTCTCGGGTGGTTTGCCCTTGGACACCTTGGCCGGTGCTACGGCACGCCCCAGTGATCGGCCGGTACCAGATCTCCTTGCGCCCGGTAGGACCCGGCTGGACGAACGTACTAGGAGGCGGGCCGGTCGTCCGGGGACGCTTCGGAGGCCGCCCCGCGCGCCGCCTGGGCGTCGTGCTCGGCGATCAGGCGCCCGGTGCCCTCACACCACGGGCAGGCGAGCTCACTGGCAGAGCCGCCGAGGTTGGAGGTCACGCGGCCCGTCCCCCGGCAGGGCGAGCATGGCGGCGGCCCGGCGTCGACGGGCGTGGGGTCGGGATCGCTGGCCACGAGCCGCCAGCGTAGGGGATCGGGCACGCCTACCCTTCTGGCCTGCCGATGCCGTCCCCTGCCCCTCCCCCGTCCGCTCCGCCCGGGCGCGGCGCTCGATGACCGGCCGGTTCGCCCCGAGCCCCAGCGGTCCGCTGCACCTGGGCAACCTCCGCACCGCGCTGCTGGCGTGGCTGTTCGCCCGCACCGCGGGATCGCGGTTCCTGGTGCGCGTCGAGGACCTCGACGCCGGCCGGTCGCGCCCCGAGCACGAGCGCGGCCAGCTCGCCGACCTCGCGGCGCTGGGGCTCGACTGGGACGGCCCGGCGGTGCGCCAGTCGGAGCGCGCGGCCCTCTACGAGCGGGCCCTTGCGAGCCTCGACACCTATCCGTGCTACTGCACCCGCGCGGAGATCCGCGAGGCCGCCTCGGCGCCGCACGGCCCGCTGCCGGAGGGCGCCTACCCCGGCACCTGCCGCGGGCTGGACGCCCGCGGGCGCGCCGAGCGCGAGCGCTCGGGGCGGCCGCCGGCGCTGCGGGTCCGGGCGCGCGGCGCGCGCGTGACCGTGACCGACGCCCTCGCCGGCCCGGTCGAGGGCGTCGTCGACGACTTCGTCGTGCGGCGCAACGACGGGGCGTTCGCCTACAACCTCGCGGTCGTCGTCGACGATGCAGAGCAGGGCATCGAGCAGATCGTGCGCGGCGCCGACCTGCTCGACTCGACGCCGCGCCAGGCGTGGCTGGCCCGCGCGCTCGGCGCCGCCGTTCCCGCCTTCTCCCATGTGCCGCTCGTCCTTGGCCCCGGCGGAGAGCGCCTCGCCAAGCGCAGCGGCGCGGTGACGCTCGCCGACCGGGCCGCGCGCGGCCAGGGGCCCGGCGAGGTCCGTGCCCTGCTCGCCGGCAGCCTCGGGCTCACGGCCCCCGGCGAGCGGCCGTCGATGGAGGCGCTGCTCGAGCGCTTCCGGGCGGGCGGGCCCCGGCAGCTGCCGTCCGAGCCGTGGAGAATCGCGCCATGATCCGCTTCGTCCGGCTCTGGCTGCCGCTGCTCGTGATCGCCGGCGGCGCCATGGCGATCGCACTCGTGCCCTCGGACAGCCGCTGGGAGGGCGGCGCGGGGGTCATCGGCGCCGGCCTGGCGATCTGGCTGCTCAACGCGTTCTACCGGGTCGGGGCATCCGGCGACCGCGAGCGCGACACCGAGGAACGCGCGCGCGAGTACTTCGACCGGCACGGTCGCTGGCCCGACGAGTAGGGTCCGCCGCCACCATGGCCACCCGCATCGTCGACGAGCTCGCCGCCCGCGCGCGCGAGACCGGCCGGCTCGGCATCGACACCGAGTTCATGGGCGAGGGCCGCTACCGATCGCTGCTGTGCCTCGTGCAGGTCGCCGTCGAGGACGGCGGCGGGACGTCCGGGGAGGCGAGGGTCGAGGTCCTCGACCCGCTCGAGGGCACCCTCGACCCCGGGCCGCTGGCCGGCGTCCTCGCCGACCCGGAGATCGAGGTGGTCATGCACGCGGGCCGCCAGGACGTCGCGCTGCTGCGCCGCGTCTGGAAGACCGACGTGCGCAACGTGTTCGACACGCAGGTGGCGGCGGGCTTCGCGGGCCTGCGCGCCCAGCTGGGCTACGAGGCGCTGCTGAAGGAGACGCTCGGGGTCCGGCTGCACAAGTCGGCGAGCTTCACGCGCTGGGACACGCGCCCGCTCTCGGACGAGCAGGTCGGCTACGCCCGCGAGGACGTGCTGCACATCCTCGCCGTCGCCGAGACGCTCCAGGAGCGCCTGCGCGGGCTCGGCCGCCTCGGCTGGGCGCGCGAGGAGTGCCGGTCGCTCGAGGCCTCCAGCGACGTCCGCCAGGCCGACGCCGTCTTCGCGCGGCTGCCGCGGATCAACTCGCTCGACCCGTCCCAGCGCGCGGTCGCCCGCGAGCTGGCCGCCTGGCGCGAGCGCACCGCCGAGGAGGCCGACCGCCCGGTCCAGTCGGTGCTCTCCGACGCGGGGCTGGTCGAGGTCGCCAAGCGCCGGCCGCGCTCGATGGAGCGCCTGCGGCAGATCCGGGGACTCAACGAGTCGGCGCTGCACCGCCGCGGCAAGGCGATCCTGGCCGCGGTGGAGCGCGGTCGCGAGCAGCCGCCGATCCCGGTGGAGGGCGAGCGCCCCGCCCAGCCCGAGCCGCGCGATGCCGCCCTGATCGCGCTCGGCGAGGCGCTGGTGCGCGCCCGGGCGCTGCAGTCCGAGCTCGCCTACGAGCTGATCGCCGCCAAGGCCGACCTGCAGCGCATCGCCCTGGCCGTGCGCGACGGGCGCCCCGAGCCGGACGTGCGCACGCTGCGGGGCTGGCGCCGCGAGCTCGTCGGGGCGGAGCTGATCGAGCTGCTGCAGGGGCGCCTGGCGCTCTCGGTCGGCCGCGACCGCCTCGTGCACGTCGCGGGCTGCTGAGCCGGACCGGGGGGCGGCGGTGCGCAGCGCCTCCCCCGGGACGCGCTTGCGTCCTATTTGATCTGGTCGTAGACCTTGAACAGCGGCATGTACATCGAGATCACGATGAACCCGACGATGCCGCCGACGACGACGATCATGACCGGCTCGAGGATCGAGGTCAGCGACTTGACCGCCGCCTCGACCTGGTCCTCGTAGAAGTCGGCGATCTTGCTCAGCATGGTGTCGAGGGCGCCGGTCTCCTCGCCGACGCCGACCATGTGGCCGACCATCGCGGGGAAGATGTCGGCCTCCTTGAGCGGAGCGGAGATCGTCCCGCCCTGCTTGACGGAGCTCACGACGTCGGCCATCGCCGACTCGACCACGGTGTTGCCCGCGGTCTTGCCGGTGATGTCGAGTGCCTGGAGCAGCGGGACGCCGGCCGAGATCAGCGCCGAGAAGGTGCGCGACCAGCGGGCCAGGGCGACCTTCTGGACGATGTCGCCGATCTTGAACGGCAGGCGCAGACGGAACTGGTCCCACTGCGAGCGGCCACGCTCGGTCGACTTCCACTTGCGGAAGGACCAGACGACGCCGACGATGATGAGCGGGAACGTCCAGAAGTAGGACTTCGAGAAGTTCGACATCGCGACGGTGACCTTGGTGATCGACGGCAGCTCGCCGCCGAACTGCTTGAAGATGCCCGCGAAGACGGGGACGATGAAGGTCACCAGGCCGAAGAGCACCAGGAACGCGAAGCTGATGACGACGGCCGGGTAGACCATCGCCGACTTGATCTGGCGCCGCAGGGCGGCCTCGGACTCGAGCTGGTCGGCGACGCGCAGCAGCGCGGTGTCGAGCACGCCGCCCGTCTCACCGGCGCGCGTCATCGCGACGAACAGCCGGTCGAAGACCTTCGGGTGGCGCTCCATCGCGTCCGAGAGCGGCAGGCCGGCCTCGACGTCCTTGCGCACGGCCACGATCGTCTCGGTGAGCTTGGGGCTCTCGGTCTGGGCCTCGAGCACGTAGAGCGCGCGCAGGATGTTCATTCCCGAGCTGACCATCGTGGCCAGCTGGCGGGTCATGACCGTCAGCTCCTCGAGCTTGACCCGCTGGAGGAACTCGAGCTTGATCTCGCGCGAGGAGTGCTTGTCGGCGATCTCGAGGACGACCAGTCCGCGCGCGCGGAGCTGGTCGGCGACGGCCTGCTTGGACTCGGCGTCGACCTCGCCCTTCGCGGCGAGGCCGGCGAGGTCCATCGCCTTGAAGACATAGGTGCTCATCGCCCCGTGCTCCTACGCGGCCAGGCCGACGCCCGCGCCGAGGCCGAGGAGGCGGCGCAGCTCGTCGGGGGTCGAGGAACGCGACTCGGCGAGCTGGCGGGTGATCTTGCCGGAGCGCACGAGCGTCGCCAGGGCGGCGTCCATCGTCTGCATGCCCGACTGCGAGCCGGTCTGCATGACGCTGTAGATCTGGTGCGTCTTGCCCTCGCGGATGAGGTTGCGGACCGCGGCGGTGGGGACGAGCACCTCGCAGGCGGCGACACGGGCAGAGCCGTCGGAGGTCGGGAGCAGCTGCTGGGTGACGATCCCCTGGAGCGCGACCGAGAGCTGGGCGCGGACCTGGCCCTGCTGCGCGGGCGGGAAGACGTCGATGATGCGGTCGATGGTCTGCGGCGCGTCCTGCGTGTGCAGGGTGGCGAAGACGAGGTGGCCGGTCTCCGCGGCGGTCAGCGCGGTCTGGATCGTCTCGAGGTCGCGCATCTCGCCGACGAGGATCACGTCGGGGTCCTGGCGCAGCGCGGCCTTCAGCGCCTCGCTGAACGACGACGCGTCGGAGCCGAGCTCGCGCTGGTTGACGATGCAGCGCTTGTGGCTGTGGAGGAACTCGATCGGATCCTCGATCGTCATGATGTGGTCGTCGCGCGTCTCGTTGATCGCGTCGATCATCGCGGCGAGCGTCGTCGACTTGCCCGAGCCGGTGGGACCGGTCACGAGCACGAAGCCGCGCGGCCGGCGCGTGAGCTCCTCGATGACCGGCGGTAGCCCGAGCTCGCCGATCGTCTGGATCTCGAACGGGATCAGGCGGAAGGCGGCACCGACGGCCGAGCGCTGGAAGTAGGCGTTGACGCGGAAGCGGCCCTTGCGAGGGACCGAGTAGGCGAAGTCGACCTGCCAGTCGGTCTCGAGCCGCTGGCGCTGGCCGTTGGTGAGCATCGAGTAGACGATCTCGCGCGTCATGGCCGGCGTGAGCACGGGGTACCCGTCGAGCGCCGAGAGTCGCCCGCGGACGCGGATGGTCGGCGGCGCCCCGGCGCTCAGGTGCAGGTCGGACGCGCGGCGTGCAACCACGTCGATGAGGAGGTCGGCCAGGTCAAAGCTCATGCAGTCGGTGTGATCGGCCGCACCGGTCGCCGGACGGAACCGCTCGAGGGCGCGTGGACGGATGTCCGAGCCCGTCTCCGGGGGCCACTATCCTTGCGCATGCAACACGCCGTGGCAGGGAATCTCCACGGCGTCACAGAAAGGAGGACAGTCATGTACAGACTGTTCTGCCGCATGTGCCTGCGCCTCTGGGATCCAGAGAGCGCCGGACATCGGAGCGCCTGCCCCCACTGCGGTGGCGCGCTCGAGGTCCGCTAGGCACCACGCGACCTGCAACCGCGTCGCCGGCGCCGCCAAGAGAGCGCCGGGGCGCGGCCCCAGGCCGCGCGACCCGCTGCTAGCCGGTGCCGGTCACGCGCGCGACCTCGGCGATCGAGGTCATGCCCATGCGGACCTTGTCGAGGCCGTCCTCGCGCAGCCGGCGCATGCCCTGGCGCTCGGCGACCTCGGCGATATCGCCCGCGGCCGCGCGCTGGATCGCCAGCGAGCGGATCTCCTCGCTGATCTGCATGACCTCGTAGAGGCCGATGCGGCCCTTGTAGCCGGTCTCGCCGCAGCGGGTGCAGCCGACGGGCTCGTAGGCCTCGATGTCGGTGTGGGCGCGGAAGCCGTTCTCGCGCAGGACCTCGGCCGGGATGATCCGGCGCTGCTTGCAGTGGTCGCAGAGGGTCCGCGCGAGGCGCTGGGCGACGACGCAGTCGATGGCGCTGGCGACGAGGAACGGCTCGACGCCCATCTCCACCAGCCGCGTGATGGCCGTCGGCGCGTCGTTGGTGTGCAGCGTCGAGAGCACCAGATGACCGGTGAGCGCCGCCTCGACGGCGATCTGGGCGGTCTCGCGGTCGCGGATCTCGCCGACCATGATGACGTCGGGGTCGGCGCGCATCATCGAGCGCAGGCCCGTCGCGAAGTGCAGCCCGGCCCGGGCGTTGACCTGGACCTGGGTGACCCCGGCCAGCTGGTACTCGACGGGGTCCTCGATCGTGATGATGTTCTTCTCCGGCGTGTTGAGCTCGTCGAGCGCCGCGTACAGCGACGTCGACTTGCCCGAGCCGGTCGGGCCGGTGACCAGCACCGCGCCGTAGGACTGGGAGAACGCGTGGCGGAAGCGGTCGCGCTCCTCGGTGGCCATGCCGAGCCGGTCGAGCTCGAGAACGAGGCTCTCCTTGTCGAGGATGCGCATGACGACCGACTCGCCGTGGACCGAGGGCAGCGTCACGACGCGCAGGTCGACGTGGCGGCCGTCGATCGTCAGCCCCACGCGGCCGTCCTGGGGCACCCGGCGCTCGGCGATGTCGAGGTCGGCCATGATCTTCATGCGGCTGACGACGCCGGCGACCATCCGCTTGGGGACGTTGGCCATCTCGGCCAGCACGCCGTCGACGCGGAAGCGCACGCGCAACTGGTTGCCGTCGGGCTCGAGGTGGACGTCCGAGGCGCCGCGCTCGACCGCCTGGGCGACGATCTGGTTGACGAGCTTGATGACCGGGGCGTCCTCGGCGCTCTCGTGCAGGTCGACGACCTTGGCGGGTCCCTTCGCCTCCTCCTCGGCGTCCTGGTCGCCCGCCGCCTCGCGGACCGCGTTGTCGAGCTGGGTCAGGCGGTTGACGGTGGCCGCGATGTCCTCCCGGCTGGCGACCGCGGGGCGGATCTCGTAGCCGGTCATGATCGCCAGGTCGTCGACGGCGCGGACGTTGGCGGGGTCGGCCATCGCCACCAGCAGCGTGCGCTCGTCGACGAACGCGACAGGCAGCGCGTCGTAGCGCCGCGCCGAGCCGGTGCTGACGAGGTTCGCGGCCGTCATGTCGACCGCGAAGACGCTCAGGTCGAGATGATCGAGACCGTGGCGCTCGGCGATCGCCCCGGCGAGGGCGTCTGGTCCGATCGCCCCCTCCGAGACCAGGATCTGCTCCGGGGTGGTTCCGCCCGAGCGCGCCGTGGCGATCGCCTGCTCGACCCGCTCGCGGGGCACGAGGCCCAGCTCGACGATCACGTCGGTCAGGAAGCGTCCGGCGCCGATCCCCCGCGGTCTGGTGACCCCGTCCCCCGACGTGCCCTCGGGCTCGTCAGGCTGCTTGTTGTGGAGGGGTAGGAGACGCATCTTCTCGGCGCGCGGCTTCTCGCATCAAGGCGAGGTCCGGTGCGCTGCCGGTCCAGGCCTCGTAGCTCAACGCACCCTGTCGGACGAGGATCTCCAGCCCGTCGACGGTGTCGGCCCCCAGATCGCGCGCCGCGCGCAGGAGGTCGGTGCCGCCCGAGCGGTAGACCAGGTCCACAACACACGTGAACTCACCCACCTCATCGCCAGCAAGCGGAAGGCCCCTGAAAGGGGGCATGCCCTGAGCGGACGGATCTTCGAGCCCGACCGCCGTGCAGTTGACCAGCAGGTCGGCGGGCCGCGCGCGCTCGACCGCCGTGGCCCCGAGATCGGCCGCCAGGGCCCGGGCACGCTCGGGCGTCCGGTTCCAGACGAGGACCTCGGCGGCGCCCGCGTCGAGCAGTGCCCAGACGGCCGCGCGCGCGGACCCGCCGGCGCCCAGGACGAGCGCCGTGCTGCCGGCCGGCGGCACGGGCAGGGCGGCGATCAGGCCGGGCGCGTCGGTGTTGTCGGCGGCGATCGACCATCCCTCCTCCCCGCCCCGGAAGGTCAGCGTGTTCGCGGCGCCGATCGCGGCCGCCCGCGGGGTGGGCTCGTCGGCGAGGGCGAGCGCCGCCTCCTTGTGGGGGATCGTCACGTTCGCGCCGGTGAAGCCGGCCGGGCCGAGCGCGAGCACGGTCTCGGCGAGGAGCTCCGGCGGGACCGGCAGCAACTGGTAGGGCACGCCGAGCGCGGTGAACATCGCCGGCGAGCGGCTGTGGGCGACCGGCCATCCGAGGACGCCGAGCCGCACGGCCGCTACTTGCAGTTGACGGGGCTCTTGCCGCCGCGCTTGGCCCGGGCCCGGTTGTAGGCCTGCACGTCGCGCTGGAACTGCGCGTCGGTCGAGCTGAACGCGTGCGCGCCGTTGCCGCACGGCTTGATGACGTAGTAGAGGTAGTCGACGCTGGCGGGATGGGCGGCGGCCTTGATCGAGTCGAGGCCGGGGTTGCCGATCGGGGTCGGCGGCAGCCCCGTGTGCTTGCGCGTGTTGTAGGGCGTGTCGCGGTTGAGCTCGGAGACCCGCAGCGGCCGGTCCCAGTCGTGCAGGGCGAAGCGCAGCGTCGCGTCGATGCCGAGCGGCATGCCGTCCTTGAGCCGGTTGTAGATCACCGCGGCGATCAGCGGGCGGTCCTTGGCGACGCCGGCCTCGCGCTCGACCATCGACGCGATGATCAGCACGTCGTAGGTTGTGAGGTTCTTGCGCTTGGCGCGCCGCAGGTCGACCTTGCCGATGTTGGTCCTGAACGCCTCGAGCTGGTCGGCCACGAGCGCCGAGGCCTTCGCGCCGGGCTTGAGCTCGTAGGTCGCCGGGAACAGAAAGCCCTCGAGCGAGCTCGTGCCCTTCGGCGCCCCGTAGCGCCGCGGCTTGAGGGCGGCCGAGCGCTTGCTCGCGTCGACGTAGCTGCCCTTCAGCCCGGCCTGACGGGCGATCGGCGCGATCTCCGAGCGCGATCTCCCCTCGGGGATCGTGACGCGGATGACCTTCGGGGCCGGCGGGTTGTGCGTGAGCGCGTCGATCGCGGCCGCATAGGACATGTCCTTGCGCAGCCGGAACGTGCCGGCCTTGAAGTCCCCGCGCTTGCCCTCGATGCGCGTCCGCAGCCCGAAGAAGAAGCTCGAGCCCACGACGCCGCGCCGCGCGAGCAGGTCCCCGACGTCGCCCGGCGTCGCCCCCTTCGGGATCGTGACCGGCACGACCGCCCCGGCGTCGCCCTTGAACGGCTCGTAGAGCGAGATCGCCAACCACGCCGCGGCGGCGACGACGACCAGGATCACGGCGAGGGCGGCGCGGGTCGCCGGCCGGCGGCGCCGGCGGCCCGGGCCGTCGCCGTCGGCCGTCGAGCGCGGGGGGGCCGGGGGCGGCGGCGCACCGCGATCGCCGCGATCGCGCCGGTGCAGCGCCGACACGCGGCGCGTCCCGAGCGGCCGGTCCTCGCCGGTGCCGAACGGCAGCGGCGGCGCGGCGGGGATGCGGCTCGGCGGCGCCGGGCCGAGCGCCGGCGCCGGAGGCGGGTCGTCGCCGGCGGCGGGTGCGGGGGGCGCCTCGCCAGGGGCGACGCGCCGCACGCGCGGCGGATCGGGGTCGGGCGCGCCGGCGGCACGCGCCCAGGCACGGGCGGTGGCGGGCGGCTCCTCGGCCTGGGCAGGCGGCTCGGCGACCTGCGACGGCTCGGCGACCGGCGGCTCCTCCCAGACCGGGTGCCCGCCGGCGGCGGGCGGCTCGGCGGCGGGCGCGACGTCGGCGGGCTGCGGCTCGCCGGGAGCCTCGTCCGTCGCGCTGTCTGCGTCGCCCGGCCCGGGCGGCGTGTCCTGTACCGGCGGCGGCCTGCCCTCCCGCGAGGCGCGGCGCGCCTCGCGGTCGCGACGGGCCGCCTCGCGCTCGGCGGCGCTGCGCTCGCCGCGAGCCGGCTGGCGCCGTCCGAGCGGGCTCATGCGCCCTCCCCCCCGTGGCGTGCCAGCCAGCCCTCGAGCAGCACCGCGGCCGCGCGCGAGTCCTCCGACGTGGAGGCCCCGCCCGCGCGGCCGGCGATCGCCGTCGTGAAGCGCTCGTCGTAGAGCTCGACCGGCACGCCGTCGAGGCGGGCGCGCAGCGCGTCGGCGAAGGCGCGAGCCTCGCGCGTCTGGGCGCTGTCGGTGCCGCGCAGCGTCACCGGCAGGCCGACGACGACCCGGTCGACGCCGCGCTCGCCCACCAGGCCGGCGAGGCGGCTCATGCCGCGGCGGGTGGCGGGCCGCTCGACGGGCTCGATCGGCGTCGCGAGGGTCCCGGTGGGGTCGCTCAGCGCGCAGCCGCAGCGGGCGGACCCGTAGTCCAGGGCGAGCACCCGCATGAGGCTAGTGATCGGCGAGGGCTGTCTCGATCGCGGCGCGCGCCGCCGCGATCGCCTCCGGCAGCCTGCCGGGGTCGCGCCCGCCCGCCTGCGCCATCGTGTCGCGCCCGCCGCCGCCGCCGCCGGCGATCCGCGCCGCGGCCTTGACGATCTCGCCCGCGCGCACGCCGCGCTCGACCAGCGCGGGCGCCACGCTGGCGACGAGGTGCACGCGGCCCTCGGCCGCCGTGCCGAGCACGATCGCGGCGTCGCCGAGCCTGCCCTTGACCCGGTCGGCGGCGTCGAGCAGCGCCTTCGCGTCGGCGGCGTCCACCACCGCGGTGAGGACGGTCGCACCCTGCAGCGCCTCCGCCCCCTCGGCGAGCGCGGCGACGTCGACGGCTCCGTTGCCGGCGGGCCCCGTCGCCTTTGCTGCCTTCGCCGCCTGGCGCGCGCTCTCGCGCAGCTCGGCGACCGCCTCGGCGACCGCCTCGGGGCGCCGCCGCAGGGTGGCGGCGGCCTCGGCCAGGATCGCATCGTGGCGGCGCAGCAGCGCGACCGCCTCGGGGCCGGTCAGCGCCTCGATGCGCCGCACGTTGGCCGCGCTCGAGGTCTCCGCCGTGATGCGCAGGACGCCGATCTCCGCGGTCGAGCGGACGTGCGTGCCGCCGCAGAGCTCGCGCGAGTACGAGCCGTCGCCGACCTCGACCATGCGCACGATGTCGCCGTACTTCTCGCCGAACAGCGCCATCGCCCCGAGCGAGCGGGCCTCGTCGAGGGTCGTCGTGATCGGGCGGACGGGGTCGTTGCGGCCGATCCAGGCGTTGACGCGGTCCTCGACCGTGCGCAGCTCCTCGGGCGCTCAGCGCCGAGCCGTGCGTGAAGTCGAAGCGCAGCTTGTCGGGGCCCACGTAGGAGCCGGCCTGGCGCACGTGTGCGCCGAGCGGCTCGCGCAGCGCGGCGTGCAGCAGGTGCGTCGCGGTGTGGTTGGCCTGCGTCGCGGTCCGCGCGGCGCGGTCGACGCGCGCGGTGACCGCGCTCGCCCGGCGCGAGCGTGCCGCGCTCGGGCGCGGCGACGACGGCCTGGTCGTCGCCGAGGCGGCGCACGTCGTCGACGCGGGCGGCGCAGTCGCCCTCCGCGCACTCGATCACGCCGACGTCGGCGACCTGGCCGCCGCCGGCCGCGTAGAACGGGCGACTCGGCGAGCTTGACCGCCATGCGGCCCTCGCCGAGCTCCTCGACCGCCGCGACCGTCGTCGCGCTGCCTCGAGCGTCTCGTAGCCGACGAACGCGCTCGCCGGCCCCTCGAGCGCCTGGAGATCCGCCTCGCCGCCGGCGACCCCACGGCTGACGGCGCGCGCGCGGGTGCGCTGCTCGTCCATGAGCCGCTCGAAGCCCGCGTCGTCGACGCCGAGGCCGTGCTCGGCGACCATCTCCAGCGTGAGGTCGATCGGGAAGCCGAAGGTGTCGTGCAGGCGGAAGGCCTCCTCGGCGCCGATGCCCTCGTCGCCGCGGTCGCGCGCGCGCTCGATGACCTCCTCGAGCATCCTCGTGCCCTGCTCGAGCGTGCGGCCGAAGCCGGCCTCCTCGCTCCCGGCCCAGCGGCGGATCGCCTCGCGCTCGCGCCCGAGCTCCGGGTAGGCGCCGCCCATCAGCTCGATCACCCGCTCGCGAAGCCTGGGCAGGAAGCCGGGCTCCATCCCGCTCGCGCGGCCGTGCTGGATCGCGCGGCGCATGATGCGCCGCAGCACGTAGCCGCGGTCCTCGTTGGAGGGCACGACGCCGTCGGCGATCAGGAAGGTCATCGCGCGCGAGTGGTCGGCGAGGATCCGCAGCGACGCGGTCCGCCGGCTCGGCGGCCAGCTCGCGCCCGAGCTCGATCAGCGGCGCGAACTGGTCGGTCTCGAAGACCGTCGGCACGCCCTGCTGGATGACGGCCATGCGGTTGAGGCCCAGGCCGGTGTCGATGTTCTGCGCCGGCAGCGGCGTCAGCGTGCCCCACGCGGGTCCTGGTCGAACTGCATGAAGACGAGGTTCCAGTACTCCAGGAAGCGCTCGTTCTCGCCGCCGGGCAGGTCGTCGGGGCGGCCGAACTCCACGCCGCGGTCGAGGTAGAGCTCGCTGCACGGCCCGCACGGCCCGGTCGGGCCGGCCTGCCAGAAGTTCTCCGAGCGCGGGCAGAGCACGATCCGCTCGCGCGGGACGCCGACCGCCTCCCAGGCCGCGATCGCCTCCTCGTCGGGGCCGAGGCCGAGCTCCTCGTCGCCCTCGAAGACCGTGATCCAGATCCGCTCCGCGTCGAAGCCGAAGCCCTCGAGCGAGAGCTGCCAGGAATGCTCGACCGCGCCCTGCTTGAAGTAGTCGCCGAACGAGAAGTTGCCGAGCATCTCGAAGAACGTCAGGTGCCGGGTGGTGGTGCCGACGTTCTCGATGTCGGTGGTGCGGAAGAACTTCTGGCAGCTCGTCAGGCGCGGCGTGCGGGCGGCTCCTCGAGCCCCAGGAAGTAGGGCTTGAGCGGCTGCATGCCGGCGATGGTGAGCAGCGCCGACGGGTCGAACGACGTCGGCACCAGCGGCGCCGAGGCCAGCCGCCGGTGGTCGCGCTCGGCGAAGAACTGCAGGAAGGTCTCGCGGATCTGGTCGGTGGTCACGTGACATCGCCTCGGTCGGGGCGGCGATCGTGGCGCATCCGACGACGACGTCCCCGGCCAGCAGCACCGCCGCCTGGCCCGGCGCGGCGCCGTCGACCGGCTCGGCGAGCGCGCAGCGTGACGCCGTCCAGCGTGCACGCGCAGCGGCCGGGAGCGGTAGCGCAGCCGGACCGCGTCGACGGCCTCCGGCGGCACGGTGCAGCCGCAGGTCGCGAGCGCGACGCGGTCGGTGGCCAGCTCGTCGCGCGTGCCGACCGTGACGGTGTTGGCGGCCGCGTCGGTCGCCGAGCACGTAGAGCGGCGCGTCGCTGCCGCCCACGCCGAGCCCGCGCCGCTGGCCGACGGTGAAGCGGTGATGGCCGCGGTGGCGGCCGACGCGCCGCCCGCGCGCGGTCGACGAGGTCGCCGGGCCGCTCGCGCGAGGCCGCCGTGGCGGGCCAGGAACGCGGGCCCGGCCCGTGCCGGCGAGGAAGCAGAGGTCCTGCGAGTCGGGCTTGGCGCGCGACCGGCAGCCCGGCCTCGGCGGCGAGCGCGCGCACCTGCGGCTTGGTCAGCTCGCCGAGCGGGAAGCGCATCCGGGCCGACCGCGGCGGGCGCCAGCGCGGCGAGCATGTAGCTCTGGTCCTTGGCCGGGTCGGCGGCGGCGCGCAGCAGCCCGTCGTCGGTGACGCGCGCGTAGTGGCCGGTGGCCAGCGCGCCGGCGCCGAGGCGGTCGGCGAGCGTCGAGCATCGCGTCGAGGCGCACGTGGCCGTTGCAGCGCACGCACGGGTTCGGGGTCAGCCCGGCGCGCGTGGTCGGCGAGCCACGGCTCGACGACGCCGGCGCGGAACTCGTCGCGCAGGTCGAGCGTGAGGTGCGCGAGGCCCATCCGGTGGGCCAGCGCGCGGGCGCCGCGCACCGCGTCGGCCGAGCAGCACGAGCGCTCGCCGTCGTTCTCGGGGTCGCGCCACAGCTCGAGCGTCACCGCCACGACCTCGGCGCCCTCGTCGCGGGCGCACAGCAGCGCGGCGACCGCGCTGTCGACGCCGCCGCTCATCGCCACCAGCACGCGGCCGGGCGCGGGCGGCGCAGCTCGGCGGCGTCGCGCGCGGCCGCAGCCGAGCGCGCGGTGCAGCGCATCGGCGGCCAGCTCGGCGGCGTGCAGCTTGCCGGGGCTCAGCCCGCCGAGCTCGGCGGCGATGTCGGCGCTGCCGACGCGCGCTGCGTCGAGCAGCGGGCGGCCGCGGGCGAGCGCGACCGCCGCGCTGGCCGCGGCGATGGTCGCGCCGCAGCCGGACGCCTCGAAGCCCGCGTCGGCGACGCGCTCGCCCGCGACGGCAACGCTCAGGCGCACGAGGTCGCCGCAGGCGGCGCCGCCGGCGGCGCCCGACCGCGCTGCGGCGGGCTCGGCGCCCCGGCCGACCGGGTGGCGCAGGTGCTCCTCGAAGCGCTCGAGGTTCATGCGGGCGAGTCTAGGCCCGCCTCGTCTGCGCGCCGGCCGCCGGGCCCCCGATCGCGAACTAGGACTTGCGCTGCAGCGCGGCCTGGGCGGCCGCGCGGATCTGGCCGGCCTCGACGAGCCCGATGAACGTCCGGGCCTTGCGGTCGGGGCCGATGACGAGCAGGCTGGGCGTGGAGAGGACGTCGACGCCGCGGGTGACCGCGCCGTAGTCGGAGAGGTCGTCGATCGACGCGACGACCACGTCGACGCGCGGGCCGGCGGCGGCGCGGGCAGCCTCGCGGGCGACCGCATCGTCGGCGCCCTGGCCGGCGAAGAGCAGGACGACGGCGTGGCCGCGATCCAAAGACCTCAGGACGCCGGCCGAGCCGGTGCCGACGCGCGCCTTGGGCGCCACGGGAGCGGTCGGCGCGGTGGCCTTGGCGGGAGCGGTGGGCGTGGCGGGGGTCGCCGCCTTGGCGGTCTTCTGCCCGGCGGCGGCCTGCGCGGCGGCGGCCGAGCGGTCGGCCTGCTTCGCGGCGGACCCGGCGTGGTCGACCGCGCGGCCGAGCCCCGCGGCACCCGGCGCCTTGGGCGCCTGCGCGGCGGGCGCCGGACTGCCGGCGCTGTCGGCCTGCGGGCGCAGGATCGTCATCCAGGAAACGGCGAGGCCAAGCGTGGCGAGCAGTGCGACGAGCAGTGGGCGGGAGACCTGGTCCATCACCGCCTCAATCGGCCGACCCCCCCGCGACCTTGAGCCGGCATCACCCCGATGGACGGTTCTATGCGGGCCGGATTCCGAGCTCGCGCAGCTGGCGGTCGTCGACGGGCGCGGGCGCGCCCGTCAGCGGATCGGAGCCGCTGGCCGTCTTCGGGAAGGCGATCACGTCGCGGATCGACTCGCGTCCGGCGAGCAGCGCCACGATCCGATCGATGCCGAAGGCGATCCCTCCGTGCGGGGGCGCGCCGTGCCGCAGCGCCTCGAGCAAGAAGCCGAACCGGCGCTCGGACTCCTCCTCGCTGAGGCCGATGGCCTTGAACACCTGCTGCTGGACCTCGGGGGTGTGCATGCGGATCGATCCGCCGCCGAGCTCCCAGCCGTCGACGACGAGGTCGTAGGCGCGCGAGCGCAGCGCGCCCGGGTCGTCGAACGACCCCGACGGCGCGGTGAACGGGTGGTGCAGGGCGTCCCAGCGCTGCTCGCCCTCGCTCCAGGCGAACATCGGGAAGTCGAGGACCCAGAGCACGTCGTGACGGCCGGACGGGACGAGGCCGAGCCGCGAGGCGAGCTCGAGCCGCAGGCCGCCGAGCGCCTCGGCCGCCACCTGCGGCGCGTCGGCGACGAACAGCAGCACGTCGCCCTCAGACGCCTCGAGCTTGGCGCTCGCCGCGGCGATGCGCTCCTCGCCGAGGAACTTGGCGATCGGCGAGCGCCACGACCCGCCACCCTCGACGACCGCCCACGCGACCGCCCTGCCCCCGTGGCGCTGGACGACCTCGTTGAGGCCGTCGAGCTCCGAGCGCGACATCTCGCGCGCGCCCGCGTTGATCGCGCGGACGACGCCGCCGGCATCCAGGACCGACGCGAAGACCTTGAAGTCCGATCCGCGCAGCTCCTCGCCCACGTCGACGATCTCCAGCCCGAAGCGGGTGTCAGGGCGGTCCGTGCCGAAGCGCGCCATCGCCTCGTCGTAGCCCATGCGCGGCCACGGCGGAGCGGCCGCGCCCAGCCCGCCGACCTCGAAGACGGCGTGCATCACCCGCTCGATGACGTCGATGACGTCCTCCTCGTCGACGAAGGCCATCTCGACGTCGAGCTGGGTGAACTCGGGCTGGCGGTCGGCGCGCAGGTCCTCGTCGCGGAAGCAGCGGGCGATCTGGTAGTAGCGCTCGTAGCCGGCGATCATCAGCAGCTGCTTGAACAGCTGCGGGGACTGCGGCAGCGCGTACCAGCTGCCGGGCTGGAGCCGTGCCGGAACGAGGAAGTCGCGGGCGCCCTCCGGCGTCGACCGGGTCAGGATCGGCGTCTCGATCTCCAGGAAGTCGCGGGCGTTGAGCTCGTCGCGGATCGTGCGCACGACCTCGTGGCGCAGGATCATCGCGTCGCGCATCCGCTCGCGGCGAAGGTCGAGGTAGCGGTACGCCAGGCGCAGCGTCTCGTCGACCCGGACACCGGCGGTCGGATCGTCGTCGATCGGGAACGGCGGCGTCTCGGCGCCCGCGAGCTGCTCGAGCGAGGCGACGTGCACCTCGATCTCGCCGGTCGCGATGTTCGGGTTGACCTGGCCGGGCTCGCGCGCAACGACCTCCCCCGCGGCGCTGAGCACGTGCTCGCCGCGGAGGCGCTCGGCGATGTCGAAGCCCTCGCCCGGGTGGATGACGAGCTGGACGGTCCCGGAGCGGTCGCGCAGGTCGATGAAGATCAGCCCGCCGTGGTCGCGGCGGCGGTGCACCCAGCCGGCCACGCGGACGGTCCGGCCGACGTCGCCGGAGCGCAGGTCGCCGGCCCAGGCGTCGCGATAGCCGTTGGGCCGCGGCGGCGTGATCACAGCTGCCCCCCGCGCAGGATCCGCGCGACGACCGCCTCGCCGCCGGGCAGGGCCTCGGCGGCGCCGCCGTCGCGATCGGTGAGCTTCCACGCGCCGTCCACGAGCTCGGCAACGTAGCGGGGACGCCGCCGGTCGGCCTGCTTGCGCTGGCCCTTGAGCGAGCGCCCGCCGAGGTCCATCTCGGCGCTGCGCCCCGCGCGCCGCAGCTCGGTGACCAGGCGCAGGGCATCGGCCCGCCGCTCGTCCTCCCATGCGACGAACAGGTCGAGCGGGGCGTCGGCGCCCGCCGGCTCGTCGGCGGCCAGCAGGATCCGCTCGATCCCGGCCGCCCAGCCGATGCCCGGCGTCTGCGGGCCGCCGAGCTGCTGGACGAGCCCGTCGTAGCGCCCGCCGCCGCCGACGCCCGACTGGGCGCCGAGCGCGTCGGACGTGAACTCGAAGACGGTGCGCGCGTAGTAGTCGAGGCCGCGCACGAGCGTCGGGTCGATCTCGTAGCCGATCTCGACGCCGTCGAGCAGCTCGCGGACGGCGGCGAAGTGCTCGGCGTCCTCACCGGTGAGCTCGTCGAGCAGCAGCGGCGCGGACGCCATCACGGCGCGCGTGCCGCGATCGTCGGAGTCGAAGGCACGCAGCGGGTTGAGGTCGATGCGCGCGCGGACGTCCTCGGAGAGCTCGCCGGCGTGGGCGCGCAGGTGGGCCTGGAGCTTCTCGCGGTAGGCGGCGCGGGTCTCGGGCGTCCCGAGCGAGGAGAGCCGCAGCCGCACCTCCCGAACGCCGACCTCCTCCAGCAGGCTGGCCAGCAGGGCGATCGACTCGGCGTCGACGGCCGGGTCGTCGGAGCCGAGCGCCTCGGCGCCGACCTGCCAGAACTGGCGGTAGCGGCCCGCCTGGGCGCGCTCGTAGCGGAAGAACGGGCCGAGGTACCAGAGCCGCACGGGCTGGGGCAGCTTGTGCATGCCGTGCTCGACGTAGGCGCGGCAGATCGGGGCGGTTCCCTCGGGCCGCAGGGTGATCGAGCGGCCGCCGCCGTCGTCGAACGTGTACATCTCCTTCTGGACGATGTCCGTGGCCTCGCCGACGCCGCGGGCGAACAGCTCGGTGTCCTCGAAGACCGGCGTCTCGACGCGGCGGTAGCCGGCCCGCTCGAGGACGCGGCGCGCGGCGTCCTCGACCGCCCCGCGAGCGGCCGCCTGCTCGGGCAGCACGTCGAACGTGCCGCGCGGAGCCTGGAGGCGCTCGCTCACGCCCCGCGTGCCAGCTCGGCCAGGAACGGGTTCGTGGCGCGCTCGCGCCCGAGGGTCGTCTGGCCCATGTGCCCCGGATGGACGGTCGTCTCGTCGGGGTAGGCGTCGAGCAGCCGCTGGATCGAGGCGGCGAGCGTCGGCCAGTCGCCGCCGGGCAGGTCGACGCGGCCGACCGAGCCCTGGAAGAGCACGTCGCCGGAGAACAGCGCGCCCTCGTCGGCGATCGCGTAGGTCACGTGCCCGGGGCTGTGGCCGGGCGTGAAGTGCACGTCGATCTTCAAGCCCGCGAGCTCGAGCCGCTCGCCGCCCTCCACGGTGTGCTCGGGATCCCAGGACTCGTAGGGACCGAAGCCCGGCCACGGGACGAAGCTCATGATGTCCTTCAGGACCGGCACCTCGAGCTTCGGGCACTAGACGGGCGCGCCGGTGGCCTTCGCGACCGGGGCGACCGCCCCGACGTGATCGAAGTGCGTGTGGGTGAGCAGGATCGCGTCGAGGCCGACGCCGAGCGCGTCGATCGCGCCGAGCAGCTTGTCGGGCTCCTCGCCGGGATCGACGATGATCGCGCGGTCCGAGCCGTCGCGGCGCGCCAGGAAGCAGTTCTCCTGCACGGGCCCGACCGTGAACATCCGGACGTCCATCAGCCGCCGCGTTGCCGCTTGGCCATCCGCCTGCGGTAGACGAACTGGTCGGTGTAGTAGCCGAGCGGGATGTAGAAGACCAGCACGAAGGCGCCGAGGGCGATTCCGGCGCCGACCGACTGGTGGAAGAAGAGGATGATCAGGGCGACGAAGACCACGGCCGAGATCGCCGCGCGGTTGGCGGCGGCGCGCCAGCTCGGCGGCCGGTTGGCGCGCGCCTCGCGACGGGCGCGCGCCTGGTCCTTGGCGTCGCCCTTGCGCTCCTCGGCGGTCGGCTTGCGGCCCGTGCGGCCGCGCACCTCGACCTTGCCGGCGGCGTTGCCGCGGTGCTTGGTGCGCCGGCGCTTCTTCGTCTGGGCCATCGCCTCAGGATCCTAGGACGTCTTCGACGGTCCGGCGGTTGCGGACGCGCACGTCCTCGGGCCAGCCCGCGAACGCCGCGGCCGGCGCGAGCCCGACGAGCTCGGCCTCGCGCACGCCCGTACGCGCGCGCACCTCGGCCAGCAGCCGCGCGAGCGGCACGGCCGCGGGATCCTCGACGTTGCAGGAGACCTGGGCGAGCCCGGCCCGCTCGAGCCACAGCCCGAGCGAGCGCACGCCCGGCAGCGCCCGCAGGCCGGTGGCGATCTCGCGGGCGAGCTCGGCGTCGCCGTCGATCTCGAGGTTGAAGGCGACCAGCGGCGGCCGGGCGGCGACGAGCGTCGCGCCGCGCCGCGGATCGATCCGCTGCGGGCCGAAGTCCGGCCGCAGCTCGCCTGCGGCGACACGGCGCGCCAGCTCGGCCGGGCCGCCGCGGCGCAGCTCGGCGCGCGTGCGCCCGCCGGCGAGCGCGCCGTAGAGGAACACGGACGCGCCCTCCTCCCCCAGCCGGGCGGCCGCGAGCAGCGCCTCGGCGCAGGCGGCGCCGCGGGCGGCGGCGTCGAGGTGGACGACCGGGGCGACGTCGAGCGCCCCGACGTGCGGATGCGTTCCGCGCGGGGTGGCCAGATCCACGCGCGCGAGCGCCTCGCGCGCACCGCGCACGAGCGCCTCGGCCAGCTCCCCCGGCCCGCCGGCCAGCCAGAACACCGAGCGGTGGTGGTCGGCGTCGGAGTGCACGTCGAGCAGCCGCACCCCGGGCGCCGACGCGAACGCCCGCCCGATCGCCTCGATCGCACCGGCGTCGCGCCCCTCCGAGACGTTGGGCACGGCGAAGAGCACCGCCGCAGTATCGCCGCGACCCTCACGGCCCGTCGGAGACGCATCCGAAGTTGTGGCCGTCATGGGGCCACAACCACGCCCTGCGACTCGCGCGGAGGCAATACCCTTGCTCCCGTCGGCGCCAGATCCGGCGCCTCGACACCGTGGCTGGGTAGCTCAGCTGGTCAGAGCGCACGACTCATAATCGTGAGGTCGGGAGTTCGAGTCTCCCCCCAGCTATCTTCGGAAAGCCCCGCACCTGCGGGGTTTTCTGCGTCTTGCAGGGACTTCTCAGAGGCCTGGTTCGGACCGTCGTCCGCGACTCCAGTGCCCATTGGTGCCCAATGGAGGCCGTCAACGAGGGCCTTCAGGCGGTCCCGATCGCCTTCGTTGAACCGCATCACGTGCGTGTAGATCCGGAACGTGACGGCCATGTCGGCGTGGCCCGCGTCCTGCGCGATCGTGGCCGGATCGTCGCCGATGGCGACCCCCAGGCTGATGTAGGTGTGGCGCAGCGAGTGCGGCGTCAGCCCCTCGGGGATCGGGGCCAGCCCGGCGCCATCGAGCTGAGCGTCGGCGAGCTCCACCGCCTTGTCGAAGATGCGCTTGCGCGCGTTGTCGCGTGACCATGTGCCACCGGTCGTCGTGGCGAAGACCTTGTCGTCGGGATTGCGGTACCGCGTGTTGAGCTTGCGGGCGATCAGCTCCTCGCGAAGTGCCGGCGTGAGCGGCACCCAACGCACGCCGGCGTCGGTCTTCGATCCTGCAACGCGCAGCCGGCCGCCCGCGAGGTCGACGTCGCGCCAGCGCAGGGCGAGCGCTTCGCTTATCCGGAGCCCGCCGAAGATCAGGGTTGCCATCAGCGGCCGGCGCAGACATGTGTCGCGGTCGGCCCGGGAGCCGGCCATCGCATCGAGCGTCCCGGCTGCCGCCAGCAGGGCCTCGATCTGATCCGGCCGGTCGAGGTAGGCGCGGCTTGCGCGCCGAACCTTCAGCTTCCGGTTGCGCGGGCTGACCCTGACGGGGTTGCGCGCGATGAGCTCGCGCTCGTCTGCCACGTCCAGAATTGCACCCAGTCGCGTGATCGTCGCGTTGATGTACGAGGCCGCCGTCCGTCCCTGCCGGAGCTTCGCCTCGCGGTAGCGGTCGACCTCCGCGACCGTGATCTGCGACAGCCGATGCGCGTGGAAGAACGGCAGCAGGTGATGAACGAGCTCGTTGCGATACGCCTGCCACGTCGACGGCGCGATCGCCGGCCGCTTCGCCGCAAGCCACTCCGATGCGAACTCGTGGAACGTCGGGTCCCCGAGCTCGGGGACGGGCGCGGGGTCAGGCGGGCGCCAGACGCCGCGGCGAACGTCAGCGAGGACGTTTTGCAGCTCGAGCTCCGCCTTCTCGCGTGTCCAGCCGTCGACGCGAGTTCCCAGCGCAGGTAGCGCCGCTCGCCGTAGGCGCTGAACCGAAGCGCATAGACGATCCCGCCGGCCAGCTTGCGTTCCAGGACCCGACCCTTGATCGGACGACCCATCAGGGAGGGGCCGGCCGGGTGAGTGGCAATCGAATGAACGGAGGGCGCTGGATCAGAGCGCGATCTGCGATCCCATCGTGACGGTCCGGTCACCTGGGAGGCCGAACGCATCGACAGGGCTCGCGGCGTTGCGGGCCATTGCGATGAAGACCTTCTTGCGCCAGGTGCGCAAGCCAGGCGCCTCGGTTGGCTTGATCGTGATGCGCGAGACGAAATACGACGCGTGCTCGAGGTCGAGGTTGCGCGCGAGCAGGCCATGCTTCCGGCACAGTCGCAGAGACTCCGGCACGTCGAGCGTGTCCTGATAGCCCTGCCTGATCGCCACGTGAGCGATCTTGAAGCGGCCGGGGCCAAGGAGCTCGACGGCGAACCGGTCGTACTCGTCGACGTGCGGAATGCTGACGGCGTCGATCGAGACGATCAAAACCTTCTCATGAAGCGCGTGCGAGTGCTCCACCTCGGCACGCATCGCCAGCGGAGTGGTCTCCTTCGTGGGGTTGAGGAAGATGGCGACGCCAGGCACGCGCACCAGGGGCGGATCCTGGTCAGGCAAGCTGTCGAGGAACTCGTCCAGCGGGCCCTCCTTGGCGTTGCGGTTGCGGGTGACGACGACCTGGCCGCGCCGCCAGTTGATCATCAGCAGCGACAGGACCGCGCCGATCAGGAGGGGCAGCCAGGCGCCGTGCTCGATCTTGACGATGTTGGAGCTGAAGAACGTCACCTCGACGGCGAGGAACAGCACGGCGATGGGCGCGAGCCTGCGCTTCGAGGTGCCCCACAGGAACCGAGCGACGGCGACGAACAGGATCGTGTTGAGAATGAACGTGCCGGTTACGGCGACGCCGTAGATGTCGCCCAGCTTGTCGGCCGAGCGAACCACGAGAGTCAGCGCAACCACGCCGATACAGAGCGCCCAGTTGACCACCGGCACGTAGATCTGCCCTTCGGTCCTCGAGGTGTGGACGATCTTCAGGCGTGGGAGGAAGCCGAGCTGGACTGCCTGCCGCACTACTGAGAACGATCCGGATATCGCGGCTTGGGAGGCGATGATCGTCGCAGCGGTAGCGAGGAACAGCATCGTGTACCGGGCCCAGCCGGGGACCATCAGGAAGAACGGGTTCTCGGCGGTGCTGGGGTCGTGCAGGATCATCGCCGCCTGCCCGAGGTAGTTGAGCATCAGGGCCGGGAACGCGAGGCCGAACCAGCCCAGACGTATCGGCGCCGCCCCGAAATGGCCTCGGTCGGCGTACAGCGCTTCGGCTCCTGTGACCGCCAGCACCACGCCGCCGAGGACCAGGTACCCATGGATTCCGTGGTGGAGGAGGAAGCTGATCCCCCAGGTCGGCGAGAGTCCCTGGAGCACCGCCGGCGCCTTGACGATCTCCTTGAGGCCGGTCAGCCCGATCGCGACGAACCAGATGATGATCACCGGGCCGAACAGCAGGCCGACCGTCCTCGACCCGAACCGCTGCAGCACGAACAGTCCGACCAGGATGCCGATGGACAGTGGCACCACCAGATGCGATAGCCCCGGCTGGGCGACCTCGAGGCCCTGCATCGAACCGAGCACCGAGATGGCCGGGGTGATGATGCCGTCACCGAAGAACAACGCGGCGCCGAAGATCCCGAGCGTCATGAGCGTCGCGAGGTGGATGACGCGGTTGCGCTTGAGCAGCGCGGTCAGCGCCATGATCCCGCCGTCGCCGCGGTTGTGCGCGCGCATGATGAAGCCCGCGTACTTGATCGAGACCACGATCATCAGCGCCCAGAAGATCAGCGACACGACGCCATAGGCCGTGGCCGGGGTGACGTGAGCGGTCGCGCTGTAGGAACCGAAGATGACCTGCTCGGTGTAGAGCGGGCTCGTGCCGATGTCGCCGTAGACGACGCCCAGCGCGCCCAGGACGAGTACTGCGCGCCCGGCGTGGGCTACCACGTCGCGGTCCTGGTCGGCGAGGGCGTCGAAGCGCCTGCGAGTCTCCTCGGAACCGTTCTCCTGCTCGTCGCTTGAGCTCGGGGGGCGCCAATAGCCGAGCTTGTGCGCGGCCTCGTGGAGGCTGCGCTTACGCGTGGGCCGTTTCGCCGTTCGGACCGTGTTCTCGGGTGAGGCCGGGCTCACCTCGATGTCGGCCTTGTGGGCAGCCTCGTGCAGCGTGCCCGTGGTCTTCGAATCGCCGCCGCTCACAGCGCGAACAGCGCCTCCCGCGCCCGCTCGTAGAGCTCCCCTGGAGGCGTCGACCCGTAGAGCGGGCTTCCAGGTTCCGTCAGGAGCAGCTGGGTGAGCGCCACCCCGCGGACCCCGACGCGGTCGCGCGACCGCAGAGCCTCCGCGAGCTTGTCGAGCACCGGCCGCGCGAGCTCGACAGCCTCGGCGTCGATGGGCACCGCCGCCGAAAGCGCGCCCGCCTCGCGCTCAGCCGACCACGCATGCTCGAGCCCGCCGGCGAGCTGGGCGCGCATCCGCCGCGATGCGAGCTGCGCCCCGCGCAGAGCGAGGGCGGGGCTGCTGAACGGATCCTCGCCGGCCGCCAGCCGCGCGTCGAGCCGCGGCGCGGCGAGTCGGACCGACACCTGCGGTGCGATGACCATCGTGAGCATGGCCCTCACAGCGTGCGCCCGTGCGCGTCAAGGCCGCATACAGGTTCGGCCCGCCTGCATACAGATCGTGTGAAGGCCGCCGTCAGGCGGCGAAGCGATAGCCGATCCCAGCGTCGGTCTGGATGTACCGCGGGCCGTCGACGGGCTCGATCTTGCGACGTAGGTTCGCAACGTGCACGCGGAGGACCTGGGTGTCCTCGGCATACTCGGGACCCCACACTTCGGTCAGCAGCATCCGGTGCGTCATCAGCCGTCCGCGGTTTCGGGCCAGCGTCCGCAGAAGGTCGAACTCGGTGGGCGTCAGATGCACCGGCTCGCCATCGCGTCGCACCACGTGCGCCGCCAGGTCGATCTCCAGCCCGTCGGCGCGGATCGATGGTTCGTCGGGCCCGCTGCCTGACCGGCGCAGTGCCGCCTGGAGGCGGGCCAAGAGCTCCCGCGGACCGAAAGGCTTGGTCACGTAGTCGTCGGCGCCGGCCGCCAGCGCATCCACCTTGACGTCCTCCTCGCCCACGGCCGAGAGCACGATGATCGGCACGTCGCTCCACTCGCGCAGCTGCCGGCAGACGTCGATGCCGGTGCCGTCCGGCAGGACGAGGTCGATGATCGCCGCGTCCGGCGTCCGCAGAGCCGCGTGATCGAGCGCCTCCTTCGCGGTCTCGGCGGTATCGACGTCGTAGCCGCCATCGCGCAGCAGAACCTTGAGCGCCCGAAGTATCTGCGGCTCGTCGTCGCAAACCAGCACCCGCGGGCGATCCGTCACTCGGTCACCAGCGCCGCGTCACGGACGGGGAACGTGACGACGAACGACGTGCCCTGCCCGGGCACGGACTCGACGGTGAGCTGACCGCCGTTGGCCTCCACGAACCCCTTGGCGATCGCCAGCCCGAGCCCGGTGCCCGATCGGTCGTCGGCGTCCGACCCTCGCTGAAAGGCCTCGAAGATCCGGTCGCGCTCCGCGGCGGGAATCCCGCGGCCCTGGTCGACGACTCGGACCACCACCCGCTCGCCGACGGCGGCGGCGCGCACCTGGACCGTGCGTCGGCCGGCGTGCTTGACAGCGTTCTCGATGATGTTCGCGAACGCCCGCTCCAGCTGAGCCGGATCGGCATCGATGAAGGGCAGCTCGTGCGACAGCCGCAAGTCGACGTGCGGGCGCACCCGCGCGATCGCCGTCTCGATGACCTCCTCGATCGCCAGCTCGACGCGGTGTGGCTCCGCGGCCCCCGACTCCAGGCGCGAGAGGTCGAGCAGATTGGCGACCATGCGCGAGAGCCGCTCGCCCTCCTCGACGATCGCGCTGCCGAGCTGGCGGCGGTCTTCAGGGTCGAGCGTGTCGGACTGCACGGCATGCCCGGCCGTCACGACCGCGGTCAGCGGCGACCGCAGGTCATGGGAGACCATCCGCAGCAGCGCGGTCTTGAGCTCATCGCTTCGACGCAGGGCGGCCGTCTCGACGGCCTCCGCCTGAAGGGCGTCGCGCTGCAGTGCAACCGTCACGAGCGTCTCCACGGCCGGCGCGACCCGCTCCCGCAGACGTCTCTCCGCCTCGGGATTGAGCCGCCCGCGCACCACGATGCGCCCGACGGTCCCGCGGTCGGCGGCGAGTGGGAGCGCGACCGCGCCCCGGCCGGGCGGACCGGGGCGTGCGGGCACCTCGATCGTCGCCCCCTCCGCGCCGACGGCGGCCGCTACCAGCTGCCCGGCGTCGTCGAGCGACGCGGCACGATCCTCCGCGCCGAGCAGCACCCTCGCGAGATCCGCCGCGAGATTCGCCTCACCGCGCTGCTGTTCTGCCTCCTGCGCCCTCGATCGCGCCACATCGGCGACACGGCTGGCGATCGCCGCCACGATGATGAAGGCGGCGAGCGCGACCCAGTTGTCGGAGTTCGCCAGCGTGAAGCGATGCAGCGGCGGCAGGTGAAAGAAGTTGAAGGCCGTTGCGCTGAGCAGCGCCGTGAGCAGACCTGCCGCCAGGCCGATGTACGTCGAGACCAACAGGACCCCGAGCAGGTAGACGACGCCGAGCGAGACAACCGGCGCCGCATGCTCCAGCGGATAGACCAGCGCCGTCACGAGCGTCACCGTGACAAGCACCAGCAGCAAGGCGACCAGTGGCCGGGGTCGCCGTTGAGCCAGCAACCGTGTCGATGCGCGCTCCACCTCGACGACTCTACGCCGTGGCACCAGTGCCAAGACCGGGACTATTCGCCGAGATCGAAGCGCATCTGGCCGTCGTCGCCGACTCCGTCCCTTGACGCCCTAGAGGAAGGCGAGAACGCGCTCTCTGGCAGCGGTCACGTCGTCATCCCCTTCGGGACTACCGGCGGATCGGTGATCGTCTCCGGTGGTGGAAGGGGCGTGGTCCCGGGCGTAATTCGTGCTGTCCGGAACACGCACAGCACGCGCCCTGCCGGACGAGCAGCAGAGGCACTGACCAAGGCGGGCCACCCGTCGTGGTACAGGACTTCGCCGACCTTCTGGAAGGGACGCCACTGGAGGCGAGTTGGTTCGGGCCGCGGCAACCCTACGCGGGCCAGCTGGGCATCGTCTTGAAGATCGGCCACGTCTGGCAGCGAGATCTCCCACTCCCATAGATCCCGCGGCAGCCCTCGCTGAGGGGGAAGACCCAGCTCGGCCAGCCAGCGATACCACTCGGCCCGAACAGTCTCCTCCGAGTCCGCGAAGTACAGACCCTCGACGACTGCCCCGCGCTGCCAGCGATTGTCGGCGGGATGAGGCGGCTCGTAGTGGACATCGCCCCCAGCCGGAATCTGGCGCCACCAGCGTCCCGAGATTGAGAGGGAATCGACGTCCAACTAGATGGCGCCCGGTGACTCCAGGCTGGCAACCACCTGCGAGACGCGGCGGTACTCCCCCGATGCGATGACGTCGAGAGGCTTGTCATCGTCCAGAAGGGGGATCGGCTTCCGCATCCAGACAGGGATGTACGTCGGCTCCATGACCCGAACAAGTCTCTCAACGACCGAAGAGAGTTCGACCAGCCTCTCGGCATGATCCCCCGAGGGCGAGCGATCGTCGCGAACCCATGCGCGGACGGTCGTCGGGTCAGCCCCCGTCGCACGTGCGATGTCCGTGACCTTTAGATGGCCAATGTCCTTGATGTGCGCTGCTTCGCTGGCAAATGCAGAAGTCGCCATACGGTTATCCTTTCCGCTTACTGTATCGGCAAACACCCGCAACACACAAGCCTAACGCTCGCGCATTGCAGCATCCGCGCCGATAACGGCCGAGACGCTGCGGACGTGGCCGGCGAGCTCGATCGTTTTGGCACCAGTGCCAAAACCCCGCCTATCCGCCGAAATCGAAGCGCATCTGACCGGGCGGCGGATCGCCCGAGTTCCCTGGATCTTTGGGTTTTTCGGGCGAATCGCCCGCGTCCTGGACCGGCCTCATAATCGTGAGGTCGGGAGTTCGAGTCTCCCCCCAGCTACTCTCGGCAAGCCCTGCGTCGTGCTTCCTCACGTCGTCCGCAGAGGTGGCGACGCGACGCCTGCGTGCTCGCGCCGATCAGGCCCCTGGGGACCGGTAGTCGACGGAGCGCTTCGCGGCAGCGTCGAGCTCCTCCGGTGTCAGCAGCACGATCGTCCTCGTGGTGACCGCGCCGGACGAGTTCACTGCGAGGGCCATCGCCGCAGCGCCCTCGTTGTCGGGGAAATCGGCGATCACGAAGACGTCGTGGTCGCCGAACCCGAAGTGGAAGCTCTCGAGTCGGCCGCCGATGCTCTGCACGGCGCTCGCGACCGCCTCGCGGCGCGCCGTCCCTCCTTCGGCTTGTAGCCCCTTGACGCCCTGCGTGGTCAGCGACGCTTCGATGAGGAACTTCGGCATGGCGTTCTCCCTACGAGTCGGAGTGCGTTGCCAACCCTCCCAGCCCCGGAACTCGAGAGCAACCGGCGTGCCCGGTGCTGCACGAAGCCGGGTGCCTTCCCACGGTCGGCCGGTTGCCCTCGCATGAGCTCGGCGAGGCTCGGCTTCCCCGAGCCCCAAGGGCCGAAGACGGCGATGTTCAGGGGCGGCCCGCCCTCGCAAGCGAGTGGCGGACCTGGTTGCGACGGATGGGGGATCGTCGTCCAAGAGCGGGAGCGGTTCTGGACACGAATCGAGCGACCAGCAAGTTCGTCGGCGCGCGGTCGTTGGAGCGAGGGATGCGCTTCCTCCGCAGCGCCCTTGCCTCGGCCATTCCAACGACGCCCGTGTTCACCGTCGCCCTGGCCGCTGTGGCCGTCGCCGGTCTGGCCCCCGGCATCGCTGACGCGAACATCGGCCAGAGCGAACTCTTCAAGGGCGAGCTGTCCCCCGGTCCACGCCTGGGAAGCATGGCCAGCCGCCTGGCCTACGAGAACCGCTCCACACCGCCCACCCAGGTCCTGCCCGATACCCAGCTCACGCCGGTTCAGAGCGCCAGCGCTGCGGTGCCGCCCCGCCCTGACGAGCCGCCGCTGAAGCCTGTGCCCCGCGCCGTCTGTGGGCCGGGGGCACGCACGGAGACCGGGATCCAGGGGCGCATCAGCCGCGCCGACCACGAGAGCGGCCTGGCCGCCAAGGGGTTGCGGTGCAACGCCGTCCTCGTCGGCCAGCACACCCAGGAGAAGGCCGGCCAGAGCGGGACGATCGTCGGCAGCGTCGGCGGCTACAAGGTCATCCGCTACGTCGACAAGTACGGCAACGAGTGCGCCTACTACGACACCTCGCTGCTGCCACCGACCAACGTCGGCGACCTGAACCTCGGGGTGCGCGTCCTCGACATGAACGACCCCTCGCATCCGACGCTGAGCACGGTCCTCGCGTCGCCGGCGATGGTCTCGCCGCACGAGTCGCTGGTCCTCAGCCAGAAGCGCGGCCTGCTGATGGCGGTCGCGGGGAACCTCGGCCAGACCGTGCTGCCGGGCGAGGTCGACATCTACGACCTCAACGCCACTCCAGGTCTCGGCTGCAATGCCCCGGTGCTGCTCTCCTCGACGCCGCTCGGCATCTACGGACACGAGAGCGGGATCTCCCCGGACGGCAACACCTTCTATGCGTCGTCGCTCTCGAACGAGACAGTGACCGCGCTGGACATCTCGAACCCGGTCGTGCCGAAGCTGATCGTCCACCAGCAGGGCGTCGCCGCGCACGGCATCTACATCTCCGACGACGGCAACACCGCCTACGTCGCCCGCGGGCAGAACAACAACGGGTTTGAGATCTACGACGTCTCCTCGATCCGGAAGCGCGAGCCGAACCCGCACATGGAGTTCGTCTCCAAGCTCACCTGGAATCAGATGAGCGTGCCGCAGATGGCAATGCCCTTCACGTGGCACGACAAGCCGTACGTCCTCGAGTCCGACGAGTTCCTGCGCAACGGCACCGACCGCACCGGCGCCGCGCGGATCATCGACATCTCCGACCCGAAGAACCCGTCCGTCGTCTCCAACCTCCGTCTCGAGGTCCACATGGAGGAGAACCGGATCGGCGGCAAGCTCCAGGACGACCCCGGCACCACCGCCAACGGCAACAACCCGTTCGACTTCGCGCAGGACTACACCAGCCACTTCTGCAACGTGCCGACCCGGGTCGATCCCCCGATCGTCGCGTGCGGCATGAGCATCTCCGGTCTGCGGGTGTTCAACATTCAGGACATCCACCACCCGCGCGAGGTCGCCTACTTCACCGCTCCCGTGCAGCCGCGCGTCTTCCCCGAGGGCTCGAACTGGGCCTATTCGCAGCCGACCTTCGCGCCCGAGCGCAAGGAGGTCTGGTACACGGAGGCCTACACGGGCTTCTACGCCGTGCGGTTGACCAACGGCGCCTGGCCCGACACCTAGGTCGATCCGCGCCGCTTCTCGTCGCGCGGCCCTAGCGCAGCATCACCTGGGCCGGCGTCCTGTCGTTGGTCTCGGCGACCTCGCGGGTGACCGGGTCGTCGAGGGTGCTGGTGTGGCCTGAGTCGCGATAGAACGTGACCCCGCCGATCGGCGACCAGGACTGAGCGAGGATGCCGTGCTCGTTGCCGAAGGCCTCGACATCGGCCTGGGCGAAGTAGGGGTGCTGCTCGATCTGGTTGACCGCCCTGACCAGCGAGGAGTGGTCGAGCAGGCTCGTCAGGTGATCGACCATGTAGTTGCTCACGCCGATCGCGCGGACCTCGCCGTCGGCCAGCAGCGTCTCCTAGGTGTAAGACCTAGCCCTCGCGGGCGCGGTCGGTGGCCGGCTCGTCGACGCGGTCGGGCGCGGCCGTCCAGCTGCCCAGGAGGTCCAGGGCGTCCTGGTCGCGGCTCTGCGGTTCGGCGCTGTAGACGCTGATCGTCCACGTATCGTTGGTCAACACGAGAGCGTCGGGCATCGGCGGCCGTAGGGCGTGGTCCGCCTCCCGCGTAGCCTCGTGTCATGCCAAGTGCGTCCCTGTACGAGCCCGTTGCCGGCAACCGGCATCGTCATGGGACCGTCGAGCATGTGCACCCGCATCGCGGCCCTCACGCCCACACGCAGGCGCACCACGACCACGGGCATTCGCACGGGCTCGTACACCATTCGATCAAGCGTTCGCGCGACGGCATTCGCGCCGTCCTCATGTCGCTGGGCGTGCTCGGAGTCGCGGCAGCGGGCCAAGTCGTCGTCTATGCCCTCTCGGGCAGCGTCGCGCTCCTGGCCGATGTGATCCACAACTTCGGTGACGCGCTGACCGCCCTACCGCTCGGGATCGCCTTCCTCCTCCGGTCCCAGCGAGCCGAACGTGGCGCCGGCCTGTCGGTGGTCTTGGCAATCCTTGCCAGCGCCTGCGTCGCTGGGGTCGAGGCCGTGAGTCGGCTCGTCCACCCGAGTCCGCCCGATCACCTGTGGGCGCTCGCCGCCGCTGGCGCAGTCGGGTACCTCGGCAATTTCATCGCGGCCAAGGTCCGCACCCGCGCCGGCCATCGGCTCGACAGTCCAGCCCTGATCGCGGACGGCCATCACGCCCGTGCAGACGCCTACGTCTCGCTCGCCGTCATTGCATCCGCAGTCGTCGTGGCGATCGGCCTGCCGATCGGTGATCCAATCATCGGGCTCGCTATCACCGTGGTCATCCTGCGTATCACCTGGCAGTCAGCGCAAACGATCCATGGCGGCCATGGCCATGAGCGTTGACCCCTCCGCGTAGGGCCAGACTTGGCGCATCCCGCCGAAACCGCGCTCCAGGTCGTCGCGGCCTCCGAGCTCTAAGAAGGCGCTCGCTGGTCGCGATGGGAGGGCCTTCCACCTACCATTGAGCGCATCGAAGAAACAGGACAGGTGGGCACTCTCGACACAGGCGGGACGGAGACGGTCGAGATCATCGACCTGCGCGGCGGCCACGCCACGGCTCCGCAGGCTGCGGTGCTCGCCGATCCGTCGGGGCGACGTACGCGTCGGCTGCGCGTCGTCGGGCGCGCGGTGTTCGCGCTTCTGGCGGCCTGGCTGTGCGCGCTTCTGCTTGCCGGCATCGGCGTCCTGCCGCGTGACGGCGTGCCGCTGGGCGGGATCGTCTCGCCGTCGGCGGGGCCATCGGGCCTGCGTGCGCACCCGATGGTGCGCCGCCCGTCGCCTTCGGCGATGCGGCCCGCGGTCCCCGCCTCGGCAGCTGCCGCCCCAGGTGCGCCGGGAATGGCCGGGTCGACACACGATCCCGCCGGTGGCGGGACGCCCGGCACCGGGCCGGCACAGCGTGGCGGCCGCCGCCCGTCCGCGGGGCTCCCCAAGACATCCGCCAGCCCGAATGCCACGACTGTGACCCCATCGTCGCCGGGCAACTCGACATCGGCTCCCGGGCACACCAAGCCGACAACGGCCTCGCCGGGCAGATCCACCACGGCTCCCGGTCATACGAAGTCGACGCAGGCGTCCCCGGGGCGTTCGACGACCTCGCCGGGCCACACGAAGACCACGCCTCCCGGTCAGGTCCAGCACGGCCAGACCAGCACCACTGCGAGCGGGACGACCACGACCCCGGCCCAGGGCAGGGGAAACGGCGCCAGTGGCGCGAGCGGCTGAACCGGCCAGGCAGCGGCGCATGCGGGTCCCGCGGCGGATCCGCAACCCGCCGGGCCACTGGAAGCTGCTCTCGTTCTGCCTCGTGGTGGTCGTGGTCGTGCTCGCCTTTCAGGGAGTGGCGACGCATGCGATCGGCAACAGCGAAGAGCCGCCACCGGTCGCCGGCGCCAGTGCGCCGCTTGCTCACGCGCGCCCGATCCTGGCCGCCCGGGGCGACACCCTGGTCTCGGTGCAGCCGCCCGCCGGCCGGCGGATCGCGTTGACCTTCGACGACGGTCCCGACCCCACATGGACGCCGCAGATCGCCGCGATCCTGCGCGCCGAGCACGTCCCGGCCACGTTCTTCGTGATCGGCAGCCAGGCCGCAGAGCATCCCGATCTGATCAGGCGGCTGGTCGGCGACGGTCACGAGATCGGCAACCACACGTTCACCCATACGTCGCTGTCGGCGGGCTCGCAGAGCCAGCGCCGCGTCCAACTCGCGCTGACCGAGGCGACCATCGCCGGGGTCACCGGCCATTACGCGCGCTTCGTGCGTCCGCCGTACTCCGCCACCCCGGACTCCGTCTCGCCCGACCAGGAACGCAGCCTTGCCCGACTCGCCGGCAACCGCTACCTGGTCGCGCTTGCCGACTATGACAGCCACGACTGGCAGCGAAAGGGCGTCCCCTCGATCATCCGGCACGCCACACCCAAGGGCACCAGTGGCGGAGTGATCATGTTCCACGACGGTGGCGGCAATCGGTCGGAGACCGTGGCCGCGCTGCGCCTCCTGATTCCGCAGTTGCGCGCTCGCGGCTTTGCGTTCGTGCGGATGTCCCAGCTCGCCGGCCTGTCACCCGAGGTGACCGATCCGACCGCCTCGGCGTGGCAGCGCCGCCGCGGCGTCGCGTTCGAATGGGGCGTCCGGTTGGCGCGGGGCCTCAACCAGGTGTTCTCGGTGCTGCTCGTGGTGATCGGCGTGCTGGTCATGCTGCGCGCCGTCCTGCTGCTCACGCTCGCCACCCACCACCGTCGCCGCGCCCGGCGGCGCGCGAGGTCCGACGAGCTGCCGCCGGTCACCGTCGTCGTCCCCGCCTACAACGAGGAGGTCGGCATCGAGCGCTCGATCCGCTCGATCGCCGCGAGCGACTACCCCGACCTCGAGGTGGTGGTCGTCGACGACGGCTCGACCGACCGGACGGCCGAGATCGTCGCCGGCCTCGCGCTGGAGAACCTTCGTCTGATTCGGCAGGACAACGCCGGCAAGGCGGCGGCGCTCAACGCCGGCTTCGCACAGGCGCGAACCGACGTCCTGGTGATGGTCGACGGCGACACCCTGTTCGGGCCCGACACCGTTCGCTGCCTCGTCGAGCCGCTGTCAGACCCGGCCGTCGGTGCCGTGGCCGGCAACACCAAGGTCGGCAACCGCCGCGGGCTGCTCGGCCGCTGGCAGCACATCGAGTACGTCATGGGCTTCAACCTCGACCGGCGCATGTACGAGGTCCTCCAGTGCACGCCGACCATTCCCGGTGCGATCGGCGCGTTTCGCCGTGACGCCCTCGAAGAGGTCGGTGGCGTCCCCGGCGACACGCTTGCCGAGGACACCGACCTGACGCTCGCCATCGGGCGCACCGGTCGCCGCGTGGTGTACGCAGAGGGCGCCCGGGCGTGGACCGAGGCGCCATCGACCCTCAGCTCGCTGTGGCGCCAGCGCTACCGCTGGTCCTTCGGCACGATGCAGGCCGTCTTCAAGCACCGGGGGGCGATCGTCTCCCGTGACCCGCGCGATCGGCGGATCGGCCGCCGCGCCCTCCCGTACATGCTGCTGTTCCAGATCGCGCTGCCGGCCGCGGCGCCGCTGATCGACCTCTACGCCCTCTACGGCCTCGTCTTCACCGACCCGGTCACGGTGATGATCGCCTGGGGTGCCTTCAACCTGCTCCAGCTCGTCATCGCCGCCTACGCCTTCCGGCTCGACGGGGAATCGATGCGGCCGCTCTGGAGCCTTCCGCTCCAGCAGTTCCTCTACCGCCAGCTCATGTATCTCGTCATCATCGAATCCACCGTCAGCGCGATCCAGGGGGTGCGCTCCGGATGGAGGTCCCTGCCCCGCACCGGCGACGTCGTCATCGGCGCCGAAGCCGGCTGACGCCGGCTCACCGGAGGCTCGCACGCCCTACGAGCAGCGCTCGCGTCGCTCCTCGCCGCCGCCTGCACCTGCTCTGGCCGTCGGCTTGGTGCCGCTGACAAGCGCGAGGCCGAGGAGCTCGAGCCTCCCTCCGGCCGCCCGTCCGTCGACTCGCTCCATTCTTGGATAGAGTCGAATCTGTGGCGACCGACCAGAGCGAGCTGCTCCGTCAGCGCGGCCTTCGCGTCACCGCCCAGCGCCTCGCGGTCCTGCGGGCCGTTTCGCACGACCCGCACGCGACGGCCGACGTGGTGGCCGGCACGGTCCGGGGCGAGCTGGGGACGATCTCTACCCAGGCCGTCTACGACGCCCTGGCGACCCTGACCGACGAGGGTCTGCTTCGCCGCATCCAGCCGGCCGGGTCGCCGGCGCGCTACGAGGACCGGGTCGGCGACAACCACCACCACCTCATCTGCCGAGTCTGCGAGCGGATGGTCGACGTCGACTGTGTTGTCGGGGACCCCCCGTGCCTGACGGCCGCCGAGGACTTCGGCTATGAGATCGACGAGGCCGAGGTCATCTACTGGGGCCGATGCCCCGACTGCGTATCAGCGAGGAAAGGAACGACGTGAGCAAGAGCGTCAGCGAGAGCGAGAACCCGGTCATCCCGAGCCCGACCGCGGAGCGAAAGCGGCCGAGGACCAACCAGGACTGGTGGCCGAATCAGCTCGACCTGCGGGTCCTCCACCAGCACTCGTCCCTCTCCGACCCGATGGGCGAGGGGTTCGACTATGCGAAGGAGTTCGAGGGCCTCGACCTCGACGCGCTCAAGCGGGACATCCTCGAGGCGATGACGACGTCGCAGGACTGGTGGCCGGCCGACTACGGCCACTACGGGCCGCTCTTCATCCGGATGAGCTGGCATGCCGCGGGCACCTACCGCATCGCCGACGGCCGCGGCGGCGGCGGCACCGGCGCCCAGCGCTTCGCCCCGCTCAACAGCTGGCCCGACAACGCGAGCCTCGACAAGGCGCGCCGGCTGCTGTGGCCGATCAAGCAGAAGTACGGCCGCAGGCTCTCGTGGGCCGATCTGCTCATCTTCACCGGCAACGTCGCGATCGAGTCGATGGGCTTCGAGACGTTCGGCTTCGGCTTCGGGCGCCACGACATCTGGGAGCCCGAGGAGATCGTCTGGGGAACCGAGGACAGCTGGCTCGGCGACGAGCGCTACAGCGGCGACCGCGAGCTCGCCAACCCGCTGGCGGCCGTGCAGATGGGCCTGATCTACGTCAACCCGGAGGGCCCCAACGGCGACCCGGACCCGGTCGCCGCCGCCCGGGACGTGCGCGAGACCTTCCGCCGCATGGCGATGAACGACGAGGAGACGGTCGCGCTGATCGTCGGCGGTCACACGTTCGGCAAGACCCACGGCGCCGTCGGTCCCGAGCACATCGGTCCGGAGCCGGAGGCGGCGCCGATCGAGCAGCAGGGACTCGGCTGGAGAAACGACGTCGACGGCGGCAACGGCGCGAACACGCTCACCAGCGGGCTCGAGGGCGCGTGGACCAAGGCGCCGACGAAGTGGGACAACGGGTTTCTCGAGAACCTCTTCGAGTACGAGTGGGAGCTGACCGACCAGCCCGGCCGGCGCCAAGCAGTGGACGCCGGTGAACCCCGAGGCTCAGGACACGGTGCCTGACGCGCACGATCCGTCCAAGCGGCACGCCCCGATGATGCTGACCACCGACCTGGCCCTGAAGGTCGACCCGGGCTTCGGGCCGATCGCGAAGCGCTTCTACGAGCATCCCGACGAGCTCGCCGGCGCCTTCGCCAAGGCGTGGTACAAGCTGCTGCACCGCGACATGGGGCCCGTGTCGCGCTATCTCGGGCCCTGGGTGCCCGAGCCGCAGCTCTGGCAGGACCCGGTTCCGGCGGTCGACCACGAGCTGATCGACGACACGGACGTCGCGTCGCTCAAGGACACGATCCTCGCCTCCGGCCTGTCCGTCTCCCGCCTGGTCGCCACCGCGTGGGCGGCGGCGTCGTCGTTCCGGGGCACCGACCTGCGCGGCGGCGCCAACGGAGCGCGGATCCGGCTGGAGCCGCAGAAGGACTGGGAGGTCAACGAGCCGGCCGAGCTCGCCAGGGCACTGCAGGTCCTCGAGCGGGTCCGGCAGGACTTCAACGGCTCGCAGGCCGGCGGCAAGCAGGTCTCGCTCGCCGACGTGATCGTCCTGGGTGGATGCGCGGCCGTCGAGCAGGCGGCGCGCAACGCCGGGCACGACGTGACGGTGCCGTTCGCGCCGGGGCGCGCGGACGCCTCCCAGGAGGAGACCGACGTCGAGGCGTTCGAGGTGCTCGAGCCGACCGTCGACGCCTTCCGCAACTACTTCCGGCCGGGAGAGCGCTTCCCGCTCGAGCACGGGCTCCTGGACCGCGCCTACATGCTGACGCTGACGGCGCCGGAGATGACGGTGCTGATCGGCGGCATGCGGGTCATGGACGCCAACTTCGCGGGATCGCAGCACGGCGTCCTGACCGACCGGACCGAGGCGTTGACCAACGACTTCTTCGTGAACCTGCTCGACGCCGGCACGGAGTGGGCTCCGTCCGACGGGGCCGAGAACGTCTACGAGGGTCGCGACCGCAGGACCGGCGAGGTCCGCTGGACGGCCACCGCCGCCGACCTGGTCTTCGGCTCGCACTCGCAGCTGCGGGCGCTCTCGGAGGTCTACGCGAGCGATGACGCGGACGAGAAGCTCGTCGGCGACTTCGTCGCCGCGTGGGACAAGGTCATGCGCCTCGACCGGTTCGACCTCTGCTGACCGGCCGCATCGGGGCGCGGCGCGGCCGCGCCCCGATGCCCACCCTCGCCGGGCAGGCCGGCAAGCGCACGACGTGGCTGGAGGCTCTGCGCAGTTCTGCGCAGGATTCCTGTGCATTGTCGGCATTCGGAGCACGCTTCGCCCGCGATGGCGGATCCTCCGGCGGTGATCGGCGATCGCGCAGACGGCGGCACCCCCGGTCCATCCTGGGCGCTGCGCCTCGGAGGCCGGTCGCGCGGCGTCGTCACGGCACGCATGTGGCGCGCCATGAGCGCCGGCCAGCTCGTGCTGCACTGCCAGCCCACGGTGACCTGCGCGGACGGCAGGATCTGCGCCGCCGAGGCGCTGGTCCGCTGGCGGCACCGCAGCGGCGCGCTGATCTTTCCGGGCGAGTGGGTGCCGAGCGTCGAGCGCTCGATGCTCCGACGGCGCTTCAACCTCGAGGTGCTCGCGCTCGCAGCGGCGCACCAGGAGGCGTGGTCGGAGGAGGGGCTGCGGGTGCCCCTGTCGGTCAACATCACGCCGGCGGTCCTCGCCGACCGCCGGTTCGTCGCCGCGGTCGAGGAGATGTTCGCCAAGCGCCCGCCGGCGGACCTGCGGCTGGAGATCACCGAGCGCACCACGACGATCAACAGCCGCGGGCTCAAGGCCAACGTTGAGCGCCTCTCGAGGCTGGGCTTTCAGTTCCTGCTCGACGACTTCGGCGTCGGCTACTCGTCGCTGCAGCGCCTGGCCAACCTCCCGGTCTCCACGCTGAAGATCGACCGCAGCCTCAGCTGCGGCGTCCGCCACGACCCGAGCCACCGCGCGATCGTGCGCTGGGTCTTGCACCTCGCTCGTGCCCTCGCGATCGATGTCGTGTGCGAGGGCGTCGAGGACGGCGCGACCTGGAACGCCCTCCGCGGGCTCGGCTGCGACCGGATCCAGGGCTATCACGTCGCGCGGCCGATGCCGGCTGACAGCTTCCCGGCCTTCGTGCGCGCCTACCGGCCCGCACAGCCGTGCGACGGCACGGCCGGCGAGCCGCGATCCGAGCATCGCTGGAGGAGCGACCGCCGCAGCGGCCGCGACCGCAGGACGACCGGCCGGGCCTAGTCGTCCTGCGGGATCTGCTCGATCCCGAGCGCGGTCGCCCACACGCCGGCCATCGCCACGATGTCCGACCACGGCATCGCGGCGCCCCGCAGCCGTTCGGCCCCCTCGATCCCGTCGAGCGTGCAGTCGCGCAGCTCGCAGCGCGAGAGGCGCGCCTCGCGAACGTCGACGCCACTGAGGTCGCAGCCGCGGAAGCTGACCGACTCCAGCCGGGCCTCGAGGAAGTCCGACCGGACCAGCAGGCAGTCGTCGAAGAGCACCCGGGTCAGCCGCGCGGCGGCGAACGAGGCAAGGTCGATCCGGCAGCCGACGAACGCCACGTCCTCGAGGACCGCCTCGCGCAGGACGATGCCGGTCATGCGGCAGCCGGCCAGGCGCGCGCCGCGAACGCGGGCGTGGCGCGCTGCGACGTTGGCGAGGTTGCTGCGGAGCATCTCGACGTCCGTCGCACCGAGCGCCTCGAGATCCGCCTCGGCGAGGTCGGCGCCGGAGACCCGGCTCTCCGCGAGCGCAACGCCGCGGGCCCGCCGCCCCGAGAGCACGACGCCCTCCGCGAGCACCCCCGCGACGGTCGCGTCGTGCTCGAGACCGCCGCAGGCGCTCCCGGCGAGGTCCCCGGGCAGCCGCGGCGCGTGCGGAGGCTCGGCGGCACGGAACACCGGGCGACCGTAGCGCCCGTGGTCTACTGCGTGCATGGCGCCGGCGCCGACCGACCATGCGGGGCTCGCGGCGACGCTCGCGGGGGGTGGCTTCGCCGCCGCCGAGGAGGAGGCAGCCGAGCTGCTCGCCGCCGCGGACGGCGACGCCCGGGCGCTCGGGCGGATGCTCGAGCGCCGGCTGAGCGGCGAGCCGCTCGCCTGGATCACCGGGGCGACGACGTTCTGCGGGCTCGAGATCCGCGTCGACCTCGGCGTCTACGTCCCCCGCGTGCAGAGCGAGGTGCTGGCCTTCCACGCCGTCGAGCGGCTGCCCCCGGCGGGGATCGCGATCGACCTGTGCTCGGGTGCCGGGGCCGTGGCGCGGGTGCTGGGCGAGCACCGTCCGGGCGCCCGGGTGGTCGCCTCGGACCTGGACGAGCGCGCCGTCGCCTGCGCGCTCGCCAACGGGGTCGACGCGGTGCGCGGCGACCTCCTCGGCCCGTTCGACGCGCTGCGCGGCCGGGTCGACGTCGTCGTCGGGGTGCTCCCCCACGTGCCCACGCCCGAGCTGGACCTGCTCCAGCGCGACACCTTCGCGTTCGAGACGCCGCTGGCCTACGACGGCGGACCCGACGGGGCACGGATCCTGCGCCGGGCGGTGTCCGGGAGCGCGCGGACCCTGCGCCCCGGCGGCGCGCTCCTGCTCGAGCTGGGCGCCGGGCAGCCGGAGGCGCTGCGCGACGACCTCGCCCGCGCCGGCTTCGCCGGCATCGAGGTCCTGCTCGACGAGGACGGCGACGTGCGCGGGATCGAGGCGACCCTCGGCGCGCGCTGAGCAGAGGCCTCAGCCGAGGCCCGCGAGCCCGAGCGCCCGCTCGAGGTACTCCTCGGCGCGCGCGGTCAGCCGCACGAGCCCGTAGGCGTCGAGGACCGCGCGCTTGAGCTCGCCCGCGCCCTGCCCGGACAGCGACCGCATCAGCTGGGCGACCTCGTCGAGCGGCACCTCCTCGAGCGTCCGCGGCCCCAGCTCGCGCACGCGGATCGCGGGGCCGCCTGCCACGTGCAGCACGTCGTCGTCGGCGACCGTCGTCGCGCCCCCGCGTGCGATCGCCAGCCGGTCGGCGATCTTCAGTCGCCACGCCGCCCCGGCCAGCGGGGCCTTGGCCGCCGACGTCAGCTTGTGGCCCCCGGCCGCGCGCGTGTAGAGGCCGAAGGCGCGGCCGGCGAGCATCGGGCCCTCGACCTCGACGATCTCCATGAGCACGGGCATCAGCACATCGCGACCGGCGGTTCGCGGATCGAGGACCGCCCGCGGCTCCCAGGCGGAGTACGGCGCCAGCTCGACCGCAGGCCGGGCTCCCGCCCGGGTCGGCGACCCGTCGCCCGGCAGCTCCCCCACCACCTCGCGCGCGATGCGCCCGTCGCGCAGGACGAGCGTCCCGTAGCCGCGCGTGGTGCCGTCGGTGGCCTCGAAGGCGATCACGTCGCCCGCCTCGGCGTAGCGCAGCTCGCGCACGACAGGCCGGTCTGCGAGCCACTCCTCGACCACGGGACGAAGCGCCTCGCGGCCGCGGATCGTCCGCCCGAAGCCGAGCTGGACGGCATCCTCGGCGTAGAGCTCCAGCAGCCCCTCGGCGTCGCCGGCGTTGATCGCCGCCATCGCCCGGTCGAAGAGCTCGCGCGACGTCATGCCGAACCAGCGTATCCGCGCGCTCCGGTCGTCGTCCCCGGCCCTCCAGCGACGTCGAGTGGACACTTCGCCGCGCATGGCGCGGCAAACCGTCCACTCGACGGCTGGGCGTGGCGCCCGGGGCGCTCGGGCGTGCGCGGCGACGCTCAGCGACGCGGGATGCCGAGCACCATGTGCGGGGCGACCGGCGCGTCGTCCGCGGTGCCAGCCGCGTGCGGGCCGGCCTCGCCGTCCTCGGCGAAGCGCAGCTCGCCCCCGCAGCGGGGGCAGGCGCCGAGCAGGCGCAGCCCCTCGACCATCGAGCGGCTGTTCCACGTGCGCCCGCAGGACGCAGACGTCACGGCAGGGACGGAGGGCATCGTGGGTGAATCCTGGAGGTTCGAGAAGGGATTGTGAATGGATACATTCGTCCGTGCCACCAACCTCGTTCCGGTGGGATGAGCAGCCACCCGCCGGGCGGCGCACGAGTGCCTGGACAGCAGAGCCGCGGGAGGTACCGTGACGCTCCTCTCGAGCCATGGCCGACCAGACCCTCTCCATGCGTTCGGGGTTCGCCGAGCGCAACGCCGCCCTCGCCCGCGAGTGGCGGCGACTGTCCCGGGCGGCGACGTTCGTCGCGGTGCTCACCGCCCCGGCGCTTCTTCGCCGTGCTGTACGTCCAGGACGACTGGCCGATCGGGCTGGGCGCTGCTGGTGACCGTCGGCGCGGATCGCGGCCTTCCGCGGGCTCGATCGACATCGTCGCCCACCGGCTGATCCCGCGCGCGAGCCTCTACGGCGCCGACCGCGAGGCGCTGCTCGACGACGCCACCGCGCGGCGGCGGCTGTGGTTCTGGCGCGGCAAGTACCGGCTGGCGCTCTGGGTCGCGGCGCTGCTGGGCTGGCGATCTGCCTGATCTTGGGCGCCACCCCCGGCGAGATCGCTGGTCGGGGCGGGCTCGATCTTCGTCGAACCCGCACGTGCTGATCCTCGCCCTGCAGCTCCCGTTCTTCTTCCTCTTCAACTTCCTGATCCTGTTCGGGCCCGATGCTGATCTTCGGGATCAAGCAGATGAAGGGCTACGAGCCCGGCGACGCCGACTGGGGCGTGCGACTGGAGGACGTGCGCGGCCAGACCGAGCCCAAGGAGGAGGTCACGCGCGTGATCACCCTCTGGCAGGGCGGCGAGGAGTTCCGCAGGGCGGGCGGCAAGCCCGAGCGCGGGCTGCTGTTCATCGGGGCGCCCGGCACCGGCAAGACGATGCTCTCCAAGGCGATCGCCACCAGCTTCAACTCGCCGATCGTGACGATGCCCGGCTCGGGCTTCGCCCAGACGTTCATCGGGATGGACGTGATCATCGTGCTGTTCCTGATCCGCAAGGCCCGCAGGCTCGCGCGCAAGTGGGGCGGCCAGTGCATCATCTTCATCGACGAGATCGACGCCGTCGGCCTGCGCCGCCAGGCGCTCGGCGGCGGCGGCACCGCGGGCGGGCTTCTCCCGGCGGGATGCCGAGCTTCGAGGAGCTGGCCTTCCACGGCCCGTGGGGCGCGCAGAACGCCACCGGCGACCTGATCCTCGAGACGCGCGCCTGGCGCGAGCGGCTCTTCGCCGCCGCGTGCCCCCGCGCCCGCCGCCGGCCTCCCGCCCTCGCTCGCCGGCCTCTACGACCGCATCGGCAACTTCATCATGCCCGGCGGCATGGGCGGCATGGGCGGCGGCATGGCGCTCAACCAGCTGCTGATCCAGATGGACGGCGTCGACGAGCCGCCGTTCTTGCGCAAGTTCTGGACCAACCGCATCAACAACCTGCTCGACGCGCTCTACGTCGTCCCGCGCCGCGTCGGCTCGCGCTCGCTGCGGCTCCCCAACGCCAGGCCGCGCTCGGAGCAGATCTACTTCATCGGCGCGACCAACGTCCCGATCGACCGGCTCGACCCCGCGCTCGTGCGGCCCGGGCGCATGGGGCGCCACATCTGGTTCCGCACGCCGACCAAGGACGACCGCAAGGACATCTTCGACCTCTACCTGGCCAAGGTCGCCCACGACCCCGACCTCGACTCGCCCAAGCGACGCGACGAGCTGGCCCGGATCACCAACGGCTACTCGCCGGCGATGATCGAGCAGGTCTGCTCGATGGCGCTGACCCTCGCGCACTCCGACGCCCGCGAGCAGTTCGGCTGGGACGACATCGTCGAGGCGATGACGACGATCGAGTCGGGCACCGCGCAGGGCATCGACTACGTCCCCGACGAGACCCGCGCGGTGGCGATCCACGAGGCCGGTCACGCCGTCGCCTCGCACGTCTACATGCAGGACGTGCTCTCCACGCGCCTGTCGATCCGCAAGCGCGGCGGCTCGCTCGGCCACCACCAGGCGATCGAGAAGGAGGAGCGCTTCTCGAGCTGGCGCCACGAGGAGGTGGGCAAGCTCGTCTGGACGCTCGGGCGCGATGGCGGCCGAGCACGTCTTCTACGGCGAGAACTCGACCGGCGTCGGCGGCGACGTCGAGAGCGCCACCGCGCGCGCCGCGTGGATGGTCGGCATGTGCGGCATGGGCCCGGAGCCGATCGAGCTCAACGGCTCGCGGCCGGCCGACGACGAGGCGGCCCGGGAGGCCGAGGAGCGCGTCATGGAGCGCTTCGAGCGGATCGGCCTGCAGATCATGAACCGGGCGCGCGGCGCGCGCGAGCAGGGCGACGCGATCGCCGCGATCCTCGGCGACCCCGCCAAGCGGCGCGCCGCCGCGCAGATCCTCGGCCAGGCCTACCTGACCGCCGTCTGCCTGGTGCGCCACAACCGCGAGCAGGTCCTGCGGATCGCCGAGACGCTCGTCGAGCGCAGGGAGCTGCACGGCGACGAGGTCGTCGAGGTGCTCGACGCCGCCGATCTCGGGCGCCGTCGATCGACGTCACCGACGAGACGCATCTGGCCGAGGCTGTGAGCGAGCGAGCCCGACATCCGCGGCGAGGCCGAGCGGGGCGGCCTGCCCGGCGAGCCGCCGCTGCCCGACCGTCCCGATCCGCGCGACCGGCCGGCCGACCCCGCCGGGAACGCGCCCAAGGTCGACCCCGCATCGCTGGTGCCCGCACGCCGCGAGCCGCTGGCCGGCACCCCCGGGCCGGCCGTCGACGGCGACCGCCGAGGACGGAGCCCGGCGGCGACCTGCTGCCCGAGTCGCCGCGCAGCGGCCGGCGCTCCCGCGCTCGCCGACGCTGCCACGGGCGAGCCCCCGCACGCCCCGCGCTTCCAGTTCGTGCTCGGCGCGCTGCTCGCGCTCGGGCTCGCGGCGGTGGCCGCCGTCGTGGCGATCGCCGCCGGCGGCGGAGTCGAGCGGCGAGCGGCGGCCCGTCCTGGTCGCCGTGGCAGCCCGAGCGGCGCCGCGACGCGGCGAGCCAGATCGCCGACCACGTCGGCCGCGAGTACCACCTGCCGAACGGCGAGCAGCTCGTGGCCGTCACCGGCGGCCCGCTCGAGGTCGCCGGGCCTGCCGCTGACGATCGCGCTGCGGCGGTCGGCGGCGCAGGGCGGCGACATCAGCCTCATCGACGGCAAGGGCGTGCTCTACCGGCTGTGCGGCCTGGGCCCGAAGTGCGCGATCGACAAGGGCAAGCCCTCGACCAGCAGCGCCACCTGCTGCTGCGGCGCGAGTCGCTCGAGCTCGCGCTCTACACGTTGCGCTACACCGACGTGCAGAACGTCGTGGTCTTCATGCCGCCGCGGCTGGGCAAGGACCCGACGCAGGCGCTGTTCTTCCGGCGCAGCGACGTCAGCCCGGAGCTCGACCGCCCGCTGGGCGCCACGCTCACGCGCGCCGCACCGCTGCCGCGGGCGGTCAAGCGCTCGCCCGACTCGCTGCTGGTCGACCAGATCACCACCCAGCGGCTGTTCCAGTTCAGCCTCACGCAGGCCAACCAGGACAACCGGGCGTTCCTCGTGCTCGAGCCGTTCGGCACCTCCGGCGGGTAGCCGTCGTGGCACTGAGCGCCGGGCTGTGCGACTCCTGCGCCCACCAGCGTGTCGTGCGCACGACCCGCGGCTCGGCGTTCTCGCTCTGCGAGCGCTCGAGGACCGACGAGCGGTTCGCGAAGTACCCGCGCATCCCCGTCGCCTCGTGCCCCGGTTTCGAGCGTCGCGCGGCGCCCCCGGAGGCCCCGCCGGGCGAGGCCCGCAGTCGTTGACCGGGCAACTACACTGACGCGGTGGCCACCTTCCGGCGCCTGCTCGGCTTCCTGCGCCCGTATCGGCAGCGGGGTGCTGCGTCTCGCTGCGCGCTCGCGGCGCTGGCGATGGTCGGCACCGTCGCGATCCCCTGGCTGACCGGCCGCGCGATCGACCGCGTGCGGGCCGGCGACGCCCCCGGCCTGCGCGCGCTGGCGATCGCCGTCGCGGTCGCCGGCGTGCTGCGCCTGGCGCTGACCGTCGCGCGCCGGCTGATCGCCGGGCGGGTCTCGCTCGGCGTCGAGATGGACCTGCGCGAGCGCGTCTACGGCCACCTGCTGCGGCCTCGAGCTCGGCTTCTTCGACCGCCAGCAGACCGGCCAGCTGATGTCGCGCGCGACCGTCGACCTGCAGTCCGTGCGCTTCTTCCTCGGCTACGGCCTGGTCTTCATGCTCCAGTCGGCGCTGACGATCGTGCTCGCCGCGGTCGCGATGTTCGTCATGCGACCCCGGGCTGGCCGCGATCGCGCTGATCCCGGTGCCGTTCGTCGTGTTCGTCGCCGCGCGCTACGGCCGCCGCGCGCGCCCGGCGATCCAGGAGGTCCAGCAGCGGATCGCCGAGCTGACCGCCGAGGCCGAGGAGAACATCTCCGGCGTGCGCGTCGTCAAGGCCTTCGCGCGCGAGGACCGCCAGCTCGAGCGGTTCACCGCGCCGCGTCGGGCGCGTCTTCGACCAGGCGATGATCTCGACGCGGCTGCAGGCCTTCTACAACCCGTTCATCGGCTTCCTGCCGCAGCTCGGCCTCGCGGCGATCCTGTTCTTCGGCGGGCGGCGGGTCGTCGCACGGCTCGATGTCGCTGGGCGACTTCACCGCCTTCTACGCCTACCTGCTGATGCTGCTCTCGCCGATGCGCACGCTCGGCATCTCGCTGGGCATGGCGCAGCGCGCGACCGCCTCGGGCGCGCGCCTGTTCGAGATCCTCGACCGCGAGCCGCGGATCGCGCCGCCCGCGGACGCGCCGGCCGCTGCCCGCGGGGGCCGGGCGCGTCGAGCTGCGCGGCGTCACCTGCGCTACGAGGGCGCCGCCCGCGCCGCGCTGCGCGACGTCGACGCTCGAGGTCGCCCGCGGGCCGGACGGTCGCGCTGGTCGGCGCGACCGGCTCGGGCAAGACGACGCTCGTCGCGCTGCTGCCGCGGCTCTACGACTCGACCGCCGGCGCGGTGCTGGTCGACGGCGCCGACGTGCGCGACGTCGACCCCGCGCAGCTGCGCGCGGCGATCGCCGTCGTCGACGACGCGCCGTTCCTGTTCAGCGCATCGGTGCACGAGAACATCGCCTACGCCGGGCGGCCGGAGGCGGTCAGCCGCGAGGAGGTCGAGCGGGCCGCTCGCCGCGCGCAGGCCGCACGAGTTCATCGAGCGGCTGCCCGGAGGGCTACGACACGCGCGTCGGCGAGCGCGGCCTGACGCTCAGCGGCGGCCAGCGCCAGCGCGTGGCGATCGCCCGCGCGCTCCTCGCCGACCCGCGCATCCTGATCCTCGACGACGCCACCTCGTCGGTCGACGCCTCGACCGAGCAGGAGATCAAGGCAGGCGCTGCGCGAGGTGATGGCGGGGCGGACGACGTTCATCATCGCCCACCGCCTCTCGACGATCGCGCTGGCCGACGAGATCGTCGTGCTCGAGGACGGCGAGCTCGTCGCGCACGGCACCCACGACGAGCTGCTCGAGGTCTCCGAGCTCTACCGCGAGATCGTCGAGAAGGGGCTGCCCGACCAGGTCTTCCTGACCCGCAAGCCGCGCGAGCGCGAGGTGGCGGGGCTGTGAGCGGCGCACGCCGGCGCCCGCCACCGCGACGCCGCGGCGCCTGGACGAGATGCGCCGGCGCCTGCGCGGCACCAGCGGGCGCGGGCGCAAGCTGCGCGGGCTGCTGATGCTGCTGCGGCCCTACCGCTGGCGCGTCGACCGCGATGTTCGGCGCGCTGGTCGTCGGCACCGCCGCCTCGCTCGCGCCCGCGCCGCTGGCCAAGCACGCGATCGACGACGGCATCGTGCCCGGCGACTCGGCGACGCTGGACCTCGTCGTGGTGCTCGTTCGTGGTCTCCGCGCTGGTCGTCTGGGCGGGCACGTACATGCAGACCTACCTCGTCGGCTGGGTCGGCCAGCGGGCGCTGCAGGACCTGCGCCTGCAGATCTTCCGCCACCTGCAGGAGATGCCGGTCGGCTTCTACGAGCGCAGCCGCGCCGGCGTGCTGATCTCGCGGATGACCAACGACGTCGAGGCGCTCGACTCGCTGGTCACCGACAGCGTCGTCACGCTCTTCCAGGCGTCGCTGACGCTGATCGGCACGGTCGTGATCCTGCTGATGCTTCGACGTCAAGCTCGCGCTGCTGACGTTCGCGATCTTCCCGGTCATGGCGGTCGGGTCGCTCGCGTTCCGGATCGCCTCGGCCGACGCCTACCGGCGCACGCGCGAGACGATCGGCGCGATCACCGCCTACCTGCAGGAGACGCTGTCGGGCATCCGCGTCGTGCGCTCGTTCGGCCAGGAGCCGCGCCACCGCGCGCGCTTCCGCGGCGCTCAACGAGGCCAACCGCGACGCGAACATGACGACGGTCAACCTCAACGCCGCCTACTTCCCGGCGGTCGAGCTGCGTCAGCGCGCTGGCGACCGTCGGCGATCCTGCTCTATCGGCGGGCTCCAGGTGATCAACGGCGACGTCGCAGATCGGCGTGCTCGTCGGCTTCATCGCCGCGCTCAACGGCTTCTTCGACCCGATCGACCAGCTCTCGCAGCTCTACACGACCTACCAGTCGGGCATGGCCGCGCTCGACAAGATCTTCGAGCTGCTCGACGAGCGAGCCCGACCTCGTCGAGCGCCCGGCGCGGTCGAGCTCGCGCGCCGATCCGCGGCGAGATCCGCTTCGACCACGTCACGTTCGCCTACTCGACGCGACGAGGGCACGCAAGCGCGCGCTGACCGACGTCGACCTCGTCGTCCCGCCCGGCCAGACGGTCGCGCTCGTCGGCGCGACGGGCGCGGGCAAGTCGACGTTCGCCAAGCTCGTCGCGCGCTTCTACGACCCGACCGAGGGCCGCGTGCTCGTCGACGGCCACGACCTGCGCGACGTGCGCGCGGCGTCGCTGCGCTCGCAGATGGGCATCGTCCCGCAGGAGGGCTTCCTGTTCAGCGGCACGGTCGCGCGAGAACATCGCCTTCGGCCGCCCCGACGCGACCGACGGGCAGATCGCCGCCGCGGCGTCGCGCCGTCGGCGCCGACGACGTTCATCGACGCGCTCCCGGACGGCTACGACACCGAGGTCGGCGAGCGCGGCGTGCAGCTCTCGGCCGGCCAGCGCCAGCTCGTCGCCTTCGCCCGCGCGCTGGTCGCCGACCCGCGCATCCTGGTCCTCGACGAGGCGACCTCGAACGTCGACCTGCACACCGAGAGGCGCATCGAGGCGGGCCTGCGCCGCCTGCTGGCGGGCCGCACCGCGATCGTCATCGCCCACCGGCTGTCGACGATCCGCCAGGCGGGCCGGATCGTCGTGCTCGAGCACGGCCGCATCGTCGAGCAGGGCACCCACGACGAGCTGCTCGCCGCCGAGGGCCGCTACTGGGCGCTGTACCGCGACTGGGCCGAGCAGGCCGCGGCGTGAGCGCCGCGGCCCGGCGGCAGCTGCGGGACTAGGACTCGAACCTAGAATTCCAGGGCCAGAACCTGGCGAGTTGCCGATTACTCGCATCCCGCAAGGAAGGGAGCGGAGTATAGAAAGCGGCCCTTCCGGCAACGCTCAGGCGGTCAGCGCCGCGAGGTCGGTGCCGGGGTCGGCGAGGGCGTCCTCGCGACCCGCCAGCTCCACCCGGCCCCGGATCAGCCGGCGCGCGTGGCCGAGGTCGTCGGAGCGCCCGACGGAGAGCGCGGCGACGACGCGGCCGCTCGCCGAGGTAGCAAGTTCGTGAACGCCCCGTCGTCGAACGATCCGCGCACGACCTCGCGGTCCCAGGCGCTGCGCGGGCCCGACGTACTCCATGGCGACGACCAGTCGGCCAGGTCGCTGAAGAAGTAGGGCACGACGTCGTAGGCGGCGCTCGGCGCCGAGCATCGCCCGCGCGACCGTGCCGGCCCTGCTCGATCGCCACGTCCCAGTGCTCGATGCGCACCGGCCGCGCCGTGCATCGACGCTCTCGTACTCGCACATGTCGCCGGCCGCCCAGACGCCCTGCGCCGACGTGCGCAGGCGCTCGTCGCAGCGCACCCCGCCGCGGCTCGCCCGAGCTCGAGGCCCGGCCGAGCGGGCCAGCATCACGTCGGGGACCGCGCCCGCGCCGAGCACGACGGCGTCGGCCGTCGAGCTCCAGCCCGCTCTCGCAGACGACGCGCTCGACGCGCTCGCCCGGCGCCCTCAAGCCGCGCCAGCTCGCTGGCCGCCGTGGACCTCCACGCCGTGCTCGTCGAGCACGCCCTGGAACGCAGCGCCCCGCGCGCGCGCCGCAGCCGCGCCTCGAGCGTGACGTCCTCCTGCATCGACGATCGCGCAGCGCTTGCCCAGCCGGTCAGCGACGCGGCGACCTCGGTGCCGATGTAGGAGCCGCCGACGAGCACCACGCGCTCGGCGTCGGCGACGTCGTCGCGCAGCGCGTCGGCGTTGCGCAGCGCGCGCAGGTAGTGGATGCCCTCGAGGTCCGAGCCCTCGACCGGCAGCCGGCGCACGTTGGCGCCCGTGGCCAGCAGCGCGCTGCTCGAAGCGACACCTCGTCCTTGCGTCGAGAGCGTCGCGGTCCGCGCGGCCGGCGTCGAGCTTCATCACGCTGCGTGCGCGTCAGCAGCTCGACGCCCGCCTCCGCGTACCAGGCCGCCGGGATGGACGAGCGCGCTCGTCGCGGTCCTCGTCGCCGCTCAGGTAGCCCTTGGAGACCGGCGGGCGGTTGTAGGGCGGATCGGGCTCGCGCCCGACGAGCAGGATCGAGCCGCCGAAGCCGTCCTCGCGCAGCTGCGTCGGCGCAGGCCGCGGCCGCGCCACGCCGCCGCCGACGAGCAGGACGTCGGCGTCGCGGCCGGCCACGGCTCAGGCCGCCTGGCGCGCCGTTGGGGGCGAACTGCGCGGTGATCGCCTCCTCGAGGCCGGGGTCGAGGACGAGCAGCACCTCGTCGCCGGCCTCGATGACCGTGTCGGGCTTGGGCACGAAGCCCTCGCCGCCGCGCAGCACCGAGATGATCAGGCTGCCCTCGGGCAGGTCGACCTCGCGCGACCGCGCCAGCCGGCGGCGGGCGCCTGCGCGGCGACCTCGACCTCGATGATCTCGAGCTGCTCGTCGGGCAGGTCGAGCAGGTGCACGAGCCCGTAGGAGGGCACCTCGTGCTCGATCAGGCGCAGGATCAGGTCGGTCGCCGAGACCGCCGGCTGGATGCCGAGCAGCTCGAAGCACTGGAGGTTGCGCGGGTTGTTGACGCGGGCGATGATCCGCTCGCAGAGGTACTTCTCCTTGGCGATCTGGCAGATGAGCAGGTTGTCCTCGTCGTCGCCGGTGACCGCGATGACCAGGTCGGCGCGCTGGATGCCCGCGCGCTCGAGCACCCACAGCTCGGTCGCGTCGCCGTACTGGACGGCGTGCTCGAGCTCCTGCTCGATCGTCAGGTAGCGGCGGCGGTCGCTCTCGATGCAGCGTGACCTCGTTGCCCTTGTCGATGAGCTCGCGGGCGAGGTTCCAGCCCGACCTTGCCGCCGCCGGCGATGATCACGTACATCTAGCCGACCTCCAGCGCCTCGGCGAACATCGCGATCGCCGCGCTTGGTCGGGCAGATCGTGTGCAGGCCCTGCTCGGCGTACCAGGCGGCGCGGGCGGGGTCCATCACGCGGACGATCACCCGCGGGACCTCGAAGCGGCGCCGGCGATCTGGGCGATCGACGAGGTTGGTGTTGTCGCCGTCGGTGGAGGCGATGAACACGTCGGCGCTGCTCGATGCCCGCCTCCAGCAGCGCGTCGATCTCGAGCGCGTGCCCGACCGTGAAGCGGCCGCCGCGCGTCCTCCCACGATGCCGTCTGGCCCACGTCGAGCCGCTCGTGGCGAGAGCGGGTCCTCGTCGAGGACGGAGACCTCGTGGCCGGCGGCCAGCGCCGCCTTGGCGACCGCGGAGCCGACGCGGCCGGCACCGACGATGAGGACGAACACGAGGCGGCAGCTTAGCTCGGGCGCGCCGGCGGGCCGTCCGCCCCGTCCTGGCCCGCCGGAGCCGGCTCGGGCGAGCTCGCCGCCCCTTGCTCCTCCGCCGGCGGGGCGGTGAGGATGACGCGGCAGCGGCGCCTTGTTGACCACGTACTTGGTCACGTCGCCGACGAAGTTGTCGAGCGCCGCCCGGCCCGCCGAGCAGCGCGCCGCCGCGGATGCGCGAGGGCTCCTCGGCGGCCAGCACGATCAGCCTCGACGCCGCGCCGCCGCGCCTCCTCGACGATCGCCTGGCCGGCGCGGCGGGCGCGCACGGTCGCGGTGGCCACCTCGACGCCCTCGTACTCCTCCCCCACCGCCTTGGCGCGCCGCAGCGCCGCGCGCGCGCGCTCGAGCTGCGCCTCGGGCAGCCGCGCGTCGATCGGCAGCGACATCGGCACCTCGAAGACCCACAGCGCCTCGATCGTCGCGCCCGCGCCCTCCTCGGCCTCGTCGGCGGCCTCGTCGGCGGCCAGGCGGCCCGCCGTCTGGACGATGTCGTCGTCGAGCGGCGTCCCGAAGATCGGCACCAGGATCGAGCCGTACTCGGCGCTCGACCTCCTCGCGCTGCAGCGCCTGCGGCGGGCACCACGACGCGCTGGGTCAGCGGCTTGCTCCTGGGTGACGCGGTAGACGACGTAGAGCACGAGCCCGGCGACCATCCAGCCGAGGCCGACGTAGCGCGCCCCGTCGTGGGTGACCATCACGCCCGATCCACGCGGCGAACGACACCAGCGCGCCCAGCGCCGCCGGCAGCGGCAGGTCGCCGCCGCCGATGCGCACCGAGAACGGCATCCGGTAGGGCCGGTCGCGGTCGGGCTCGCGGTAGCGCAGCACGCAGATCGACAGGTGGGCGATCGTCAGGCCCAGCATCGCCCCGAACGCGTAGATCCCGACCAGGAAGTCGAGGTCGCGCGGGATGAGCAGGACGGCGGCGAGCAGCGCGGCGATCGCGATCACGACGAACGGCGTCGAGCGCTTCGGGTGCAGCCGCCCGACGGCGCTGGGGATCTGGCGGTTGGTCGCCAGCGAGTAGGCCAGCCGCGACAGGCCGAGCATCGCCGAGTTGGCGCCGGCGATCAGCGTCGCCGCTCCGGCGGCGGCCACCACGTAGGCCACGGCGCTGGTGTGCCAGCTGTGTGTCGAACGCCCGGGCCACGCTCGAGCATCGGGGCCTCGAGCCAGCGCCCGGGCACCGCGTCGCGGCCCACCGACACCGGCAGCGCGGTGACCGCCACCAGCGCGATGCCGACGTAGATCACCACGACCACGCCGCCGGCGCTGGCGACCAGCCGCCTCAGCCCGCGCCGGCCGATCGCCACCTCGCCCGACAGCCCGGAGGCGGACTCCAGGCCGGTGAACACGACGGTGGCCAGGCCCGCCGCGAAGACCAGGTCCCGCCAGGTCGGCGTCGTGCCGAGGTCGATCGGGTCGGTCAGGCGGTCCCACGAGAAGAACTCGATCAGCCCGGCGACGATCAGGAAGACCTGCAGGACGAAGTCGGCGACGACCAGCAGCGCGATCCGGTGGCCGCGCGTGGCCGAGAAGCCGACGACGTTGCGCACCGCGACGTAGGCGATGAAGGCGAGCGCGAGGGCCAGCTCGGAGTCCCCGTCGCCCAGCGGCCCCCAGAAGGCCTGCAGGTAGTTCGTCGCCGAGAGCGCGTGACGGCGATGAGGATCACGTAGTCGAGCAGGATCGCCCAGCCGGCGACGAAGCTCCACAGCTCGTTGAACGCGTAGCGCGCGAAGACGGTCGCCCCCGCGCGCTCCTGGTGCAGCGAGGCGCCCTCGACGTAGGTCATCGCCGCCAGCACGAAGAAGACGCCGGCCAGCAGGAAGACGGCGGGCGTCAGGCCGAGCGCGTGGTTGCCGACGACGCCGAGCGAGAAGTAGATCGAGCTCGCCAGCAGCGTGTAGATGATGGCGAACAGGGTCGGGGACCCGACGGTGCGCCGGCCCAGCATCAGCGCGTCCTCCGCCCGACCCAGAGGCGCCCGGCGCCGGCCGCGACGAACAGCACGCCGAGCAGGACGCCCATGGCGAGAGCGCCGCCGCCGCGCGGCCACGGTCACCACGAGCATCGCGACGCCGACCACGACCAGCAGCGCCGAGGTCGCGGTCGTGCCGGCACGGTGGAGCTCGCGCGGGGTGGGCACTGCGAGCTGATCCTAGGCCGCGCTGCGTGCGAGGGCGAGGGCGCGGGCGCGGGCGGGGTCGTCGCCCGACTCGCTCTCGATGATCACGCGGCACGGCCGCTCGGCGAGGACGGTCTCGAGCGTCTTGCCGAACACCGACGGGCCCGCGCGGCGTGGCAGCGGCATGACGATCGCGCGCGCCCGCATCTCGCGTGCCTCCTCCACGATCGTGCGCCCGGCCTGGCCGGCGCGGACGCGCTCGATGTGGCCGGTGACGCGGCGGCCGCCCTGGATGCGCGCCTGCTCGATCACCGCCGTGGCGGCGAGCTCCTGCTCGGGCAGCTCCGCGTCGAGCGGCGAGGACGCGGGCACGGTGATCGTCACCAGCACGTGGATGCCGCGGCGCCGCCGCGCGGCGAGCTTGGCGGCGGTGGCAACGGCCTGCGGGTAGAAGCGATCGCCGTCGAACGCGACGAGGATCGACTCGTACTCGGCCTCGGTCTCGACGACCGGGCGCGGGACGGCCACCTTGTGCGTGGTGCGTCAGGTCGAGTCCCTGCCGGCGCCGGTACCAGACGTAGATCGCGACGCCCAGGGCCAGCCAGGCGATGCCCGCCACCGCGACGCCGGGATGCAGGACCGTGACGACCGCGAACGCCATCCCTGTCCCGAGGCCGCCGATCACGGCGAACAGCGGCAGCCGCTGCCCCCGAAACGGGATCACCCCGGGGCCGCGGTAGGGCCGTCGCCGCTCGGGCTGGTCGCGGCGCATGCGGATGACCGCCAGGTGCGCGATCGTGAACGACAGCATCGCCCCGAACGCGTACATGTTGCCGAGGAAGTCGGCCTTGCCGGGGATCAGCGTGACGCAGGCGATGGCGCCGAAGACGAGGATCCCGATCCAGGGCGTGCCGTAGCGCGGGTGCAGGCTGCGCAGCTGGTCGGGCACCTGCCGGTGCAGGCCCATCGAGTACACCAGCCGCGACACGCCGATGATGCCCGCGTTGGTGGCGATGAACAGGATCGTGGCGGCGAGCAGCCCGACATAGATCTCCGCGGGCTGCTGGAGCACCCCCAGGTCGATGTTCTTGACGATGCCCAGGACCGGGTCGCCCGCGAAGCCGCCCTGGTCCTCGCCGAGGCCGAGCAGCGTCGAGTAGCTGCCGTCGGGCTGGCGCGTCACGGGCAGCGCCGACAGCGCGACCGCCGGCAGCGTGAAGTAGATGGCGAACACGGCGAGCCGCACGCGGCCGATCGCGGCGGGGATCGTCCTCTCCTCGTCGCGGGCCTCCTCGGCCATGTTCGAGATCGTCTCGATGCCGGTGTAGGCGATCATGCCGATCGGGATCGAGATGAAGAACTGCTTCCACGTCGGCGCCACGCCGAGGTGGACGTTCTCGGTGAGGACGTGGGGCGAGAGCACGAGCACCGCCCCGATCAGCACGAGCAGCAGCTGGGTGGCGAAGTCGATCAGCGCCAGCAGGATGTTGAGCCCCGCCGACTCCTTGACGCCGCGCACGTTGACGAGCGAGAGCAGCGCGACCACGGCGATGCCGAAGATGACGTCCGACGGGCCGTGGCGCAGCGCGTCGACGCCGATCACGCTGCCGAAGTAGTGCGGGACGAAGAACGCCGAGATGGCGACCGTGATGATGTAGTTGAGCATCTGGCCCCAGGCGGCGAAGAACGACCAGAACTCGTTGAAGGCGTGCCGGGCGAAGCTCGACGAGCCGCCGGCCTCCGGGTACATCGCGGTCGCCTCGGAGTAGGTGGCGGCCGTCATGTAGAAGAAGAAGCCGGTGATGACGAACACCAGCGGCGTGAGGCCCAGCGCGAAGCTCGCGACGAGCCCGAGCGCGTAGTAGATCGACGAGCCGACGTTCCCGTACGCCGTCGAGAAGAGGGCATTCGTGCCGAGGACCCGCTGAAGCCCGTGGAGACGGCGTTCGGCCATGCGCGGCGGCTGAGTCTATGCCGCCCGGATGCACGCCGGATTCAGCTTGCGTGAAGGTCGCGCAGCAGCGCGCGGACCCGGCGGCGGCGGGCCGCCAGCTCCGACTCGAGCCGGTCGAGCTCCGCGCGGCGGCGGCGGAGCAGCTCGAGCTGGCGGTCGAGGTGGCCGGAGGCCTGCTCGAGGATGGCCCGGCGGCGCTTGGGGCCCGGCGCCCCCGTGTGCCACTCGTCGCGCAGCGCGGCACGGGCGTCCTCGGCCTCCAGCAGCTCGCGCAGCTCCTCGAGGCTGACGCCGAGCAGCTCCTTGAGGCGCAGGGCGTCGCGCATCCGCTCGACGTCGCGCTCGCCGTAGAGGCGGTGCCGGCCGGCCTCGCGGTCGGGGGCGGGCCCGAGGACGCCGACCTCCTCGTAGTAGCGGATCGTCCGCGGGGTCGTCCCGACCCTGCGCGCGAGCTCGCCGATCCGCAGGCCCTGCTCGGTCGCCGAGCCGCTCACGCCGCGCCCTCCCGGGGGCGCATCAGCGAGACGCCCGCCCCGACGAGCGAGGTGGCGGCGAGGACCCAGAGCGCCACGTGCATGTTGTCGACGAACGGCGCGAGCTGGCTGTCGTCCAGCCCGGTCGCCACCCCGGAGAAGATCTTCAGCAGCGTCTGCTGGGGCACCGAGGCCGTCACGACCGCGAGCACGAACGCGATCGAGATGACGGCGCCGGTGTTCTGCAGCATCATCCGCGCGCCGGCGGCGATCCCGCGCCGGTGCGCCGGCACGGTGCCCATCATCGCCGCGGTGTTCGGGCTGTTGAACATGCCCGAGCCGACGCCGACGACGAACAGCCAGAGCGTGCTCAGCCAATAGCCGCTGTGAACCCCGAGCATGGTCATGCCGGCCAGCGCGATCGCGCTGACGACCATCCCCGCCGACGCGAGGATGCGCGAGCCATGCCGGTCGGCGTGGATCCCGGCCAGCGGCGAGGCGATCAGCATCCCGACCGCCATCGGCGCCAGCTTGATGCCGGCGGTCACCGGGTCGTCGCCCTTGACGCCCTGGAAGTAGAAGACGAAGACGAACATCAGCGCGAACCGCGACAGCCCGTTGATGAACGCCGCCGCCGTCGCCGCGGAGAACAGGCGGCTCCGGAAGATCGTCAGGTCGAGCATCGGTGCGCGCTGGCGACTCTCGACGAGCCAGAACAGCGGCAGCAGCACCGCGCCGACCGCGAGGCCGGCGATCGTCACGGGATCGCCCCAACCGTCCAGCCCGCCGCGCGACACGCCGAGCACGAGGCCGGTCAGGCCGACCACGAAGGTCGCGGTCCCGAGCGGATCGAGCCCGCGCACGCGGTCGGGATGAGCCAGCTCGCGCAGGACCAGCGCGGCCCACGCCGAGCCTGCCGCCGCGAGCGGCACGTTGAACCAGAAGACCCAGTGCCAGGAGATCGAGACGAGCACGCCGCCGAGCACCGGCCCGAGGACGAGGCCGATCGCCGCGACCATGACGTTGGTGCCCATCGCCAGGCCGAGCTGGTGGCGCGGGAAGGCGTCGGTGACGAGCGCCGACGCGTTGGCGAACAGCAGCGCACCGCCGATCCCCTGGAGCACCCGCCAGGCGATCAGGACGGTGCCGCCGGAGGCGAAGCCCGCGCCGAGCGAGGCGAGGCCGAAGACGACGAAGCCCGCCACGTAGGCGCGCTTGCGGCCGAAGAGATCGGAGAGCCGGCCGGCGGTCAGGACCAGGACCGTCGAGGCGATCATGTAGGCGAGGATCACCCACACCAGCGAGAGGATGCTGATGCCCAGGGCCCGCTCGAGGTCGGGCAGGGCGATGATCAGCGTGCCGGAGTTGAGCGTGGCCAGCAGCATCCCGAGGCTGGTGCACGACAGCGCCCACCACTTGTAGTGCTCGTGGCCGCCGTGGACCCCGAGGCTGGGACTCCGGCGAGGCCGGCCCTCGGGCTGGGACTCCGGCGGCGGGGCGGTCGTCGTGCTCACGGCCGATCAGGCTAGCAACCTGACGTGGACGTAAGCTTCCGGTTCTAGGCGGGGGCGTAGAGCTCCTCGATCCGGGCGGCGTACTTCGCGGCGATCGGCCTGCGGCGCAGCTTCATCGTCGGCGTCAGCTCCTCCCCGCCCGGGAGCCACTCGCCGTCGAGCACGACGAAGCGCTTGATCTGCTCGACGCGCGACAGGCGCCCGTTGGCGGCTTCGACCTCGGCCTGCACGCGCGCGAGCACGGCGGGATCGCCGGGGTCGAGCCCGGCCGCGGCCTCGGGGTCGAGCACGAGCAGCGCCACGTTGTACGGACGCCCGTCCCCCACGACACAGGCCTGGCCGACCAGGGGGCCGGCAGACTTGAGCTGCGCCTCGATGTTGGCCGGCGACATGTTCTTGCCCGCCGCATTGATGATCAGCTCCTTCTTGCGGTCGACGAGCCACAGGAAGCCGTCGTCGTCGACCCGCGCGACGTCGCCGGTGTGCAGCCAGCCGTCGGCGTCGATCGCCTCGGCGGTCAGCTCCGGCTTGTTGCGATACCCGCGCATGACCAGCGGGCCTCGCACCAGGAGCTCGCCGTCGTCGGCGACCTGCAGCTCCATGCCGTCCAGCGGGAGGCCCACCGAGCCGGGCTTCCACGCGTTCGGCCGCGTCGTGCTCACGACGCACGACGTCTCGCTCATGCCCCAGACCTCGCAGATGCGGATGCCCAGCGCGTCGAAGAACTCGAGCACGTCGACCGGGGTCGGCGCCGCACCCGTGTAGAACGCCGTGGCCTGGTCGAGTCCGATCGCGGCGCGAACCTGCTTCCCGGCGCCCGCCGCTGCGGCGACCCCCTTCGCCTCCAGCCCCGCCCGGAGCTTCTCCCAGACGCGCGGCACGGCACCGAAGACGGTCGGGCGCACCTGAGCCACGACGCTCATCAGGTCGGCGAGGCTCGCCACCGACGTCAGCGTGTTGCCGTAGGTCATGAACGCCGAGTAGTGCGAGCCCCAGCGGTCGGCGATGTGCGCCGCGGGCAGGAACGAGACCTGGCGGCCGCCGCCCTCGAGCGGCATCGCGTCGTGCATCCCGGCGAGCTCGGCCAGCATGTTGGCGTGGGTGATCTCGACGCCCTTCGGTGGCCCGGTGGTCCCGGACGTGTAGATGAGGGTGAGCAGGTCGTCGGGCTCGACCGCGTTCCACGCCGCGGCGAAGTCGAAGTCCTCTGCGGCGGCGGCCACGAGGTCGCCGATGCCCAGCGTGCCCTCGCCACCGTCGATGCAGACGATCGTCTCGATCGCCGCGCCGTGGTCGGCCGCCGCCCGCACGACGTCGAGGAACTGCCGCTCGCAGACCACGACGCGATTGCCTGCGTCGCCCATCACGTAGCCGATCTGCTCCGGCGGCGAGGTGTTGTAGAGGCTGAACGGGCAGGCCCCGAGCATCATCGCCGCGGCGTCGAAGAGATGGAACCCGGGCCGGTTGACGAGCATGATCCCGACGGTGTCGCCGCGCCGGACGCCCAGCCCGTGCAGCCCGGCGGCAAGGGCCTCGACGCGCTCCATGACCTGCGCGTAGGTGAGCGACGGCGCGTCGTCGGGCGTGCGCAACGCGACCTGGCCATGGCGCTGCGCTGCGGTGATCGCCAGGGCCTGGCACATCGTGCCGGCGTCGAGGGCGGCGGGACGGGAGACGGAGGTGGGTGCCATCGCCATCTCGCGATCTTCGTGCCTGGGAGGGCGGGTGGCAACCGCACGCGCGCCGCGGGGCGGCGTCGACCGCGCCCGGGGCACTGCCCTCTCGTGACGCCCCGCGCCTCCCGCGCGCGCCGCCGGCCGCGAGCCTCGCCGTCATGCTCGACCAACTCGAAGTTGTGGCCCTCATGGGGCCAGAAACCGCCATCGCGTCGCCCGACTCGGCGATCGCGGCGCTCGCCCGCGTGCAGCACGGCGTGGTCGCGCGGCGTCAGCTGCTGGCGCTCGGGCTCGGCTCGGGCGCCGTCAGGCACCGGATCGCCGCCGGCCGCCTCCACCGGCTGCACCCGGGCGTCTACGCCGTGGGCCACCGCGCCGTCACGATCCGCGGGCGCTGGATGGCCGCCGTCCTCGCCGCCGGCCCGGGCGCGGTGCTGAGCCACCGCTCCGCCGCGGCCCTCTGGGGCCTGCGCCGCCCCGGCGGCCCGATCGAGGTGACGGTGCCGCGCTGCCGCCCCCGGCGCGCCGGCTTCGTCACCAGGGCGACGCGGCTGCCCGCCGACGAGGTCGATGTCCGCGACGGGATCGCGGTGACGACCGTGGCGCGCACGCTGTTCGACCTCGCCGCCGTCGTCGACCCCCAAGCGGTCGAGCGGGCGTTCCACGAGGCCGAGTACCGGCGGCTGCCGGACCAGGTCGGGCTGCCGGCGCTGCTCGAGCGCCATCCCGGCCGGCCGGGAGCGCCCGTGCTGCGCGCGACCATGGCGCGCCGGGGCAGGCGCCGCACGCGCACCCGGATGGAGGCCGACTTCCTGGCCTTCCTCGACGAGCACGGGCTCCCCCGGCCCGAGACCAACGTCTGCCGGGCCGTCGGCGGCCGATGGATCGAGGCCGACGCCGTGTTCGCCGGGCCCCGGCTGATCGTGGAGCTCGACGGCGGCTCGCATCTCACCGTCGAGCGCTTCCACTCCGACCGGGAGCGGGACCGCACCAACCTCGTCGGCGGCTGGCGCACGATCCGCGTCACCAGCCGCCACCTCGACGAGGGGCGCGACGAGCTGCTCGCCGACCTGGTGGTGCTCCTCCGCCGGCGCCCGCGATGACGAGCTCGAGGTCCTGGTCGTCATGCGACCACGAACCGGCACCGCGGCGCCACCGGTGCCCCGTACCCGCCCCCGAACGACCGCGGGCCGCCCGGAGGCGGCCCGCGGTCGGCACCGGACGCGGTGTCGATCAGGTGATGATCGGGATGATGAGGATGGCCACGATGTTGGCGACCTTGATCATCGGGTTGATGGCGGGGCCGGCGGTGTCCTTGAAGGGGTCGCCGACGGTGTCGCCGGTGACCGACGCGGCGTGGGCCTCAGAGCCCTTGCCGCCGTACTCGCCGTCCTCGATGAGCTTCTTGGCGTTGTCCCACGCGCCGCCGCCGGCGGTCATGAGCACCGCGAAGAAGAACCCGACGATGATCACGCCCATCAGCAGGCCGCCGAGCGCGGTCGTGTCGATCAGGCCGACGACGAGCGTGACGACGATCGGGATCAGCGCCGGCAGGATCATCTCCCGCTGCGCCGCCTTGGTCACGAGGTCGACGCACGTGGCGTAGTCGGGCGACTCGGTGCCCTCCATGATCCCCGGCTTCTCGCGGAACTGGCGGCGCACCTCCTCGACGACGGCACCGCCGGCACGGCCGACGGCCTCCATCGACAGGGCCGCGAAGAGCGTGACCATCATGCCGCCGACGAGCAGGCCGATGAGCACCGGCGGCTCGTTGACGCCGAACGTCAGCGTGTCGACGGCAACCCCCTTGGCACGGGCGAGCTCGTCACGGAAGCCCGCGAAGAGCACGATCGCCGCAAGGACCGCAGAGCCGATCGCGTAGCCCTTCGTCACCGCCTTGGTCGTGTTGCCGACCGCGTCGAGCGGGTCCGTGACGTTGCGGACGTCCTCGGGGAGGTCCGCCATCTCCGCGATCCCGCCGGCGTTGTCGGTGATCGGGCCGAATGCATCGAGGGCGACGATCAGTCCCGTCAGCGAGAGCTGACCCATGACCGCCACGCCGATGCCGTAGATCCCCTCGGTGCCGCCGCCGGCCAGCTTCCAGGCGCCGAAGATCCCGGCGACCAGCACGAGCGCGGGCAGCGCGGTGGCCTGAAGGCCCTGGGCGAGGCCCGAGATGATGTTGGTCGCGTGCCCGGTCTGCGACGCCGCCGCGGTCTTGCGGACCGGGGCGAAGCGCGTCGACGTGTAGTAGTCGGTCAGCAGGAACAGCAGAGCCGTCACGCCGACGCCGATCAGGGTGCACAGGTACAGCGAGACCCACCCGGGAGGGCCGCTCGCGTGGACCGTCGTGCCCTGGAAGCCCAGGCCACGGACCATCCAGTAGGTCACCGGCACGAACAGCGCCGCCGCCACGCCGCCCGAGACGATCAGGCCCTGGTAGAGCGCCCGCTCCACGTTGCCGGTCGTCGTCCGGACCGCGAAGGCGCCGACGATCGAGGCCAGGATCGCCACGCCGCCGAGCATCAGCGGGTACAGGGCGACGGCCGACTGCTGGTCGAAGGTGATGACGCCGAGCAGCATCACGGCGACGGCGGTGACCGCGTAGGTCTCGAACAGGTCGGCGGCCATGCCGGCGCAGTCGCCGACGTTGTCGCCGACGTTGTCGGCGATCACGGCCGGGTTGCGCGGGTCGTCCTCGGGGATGCCCGCCTCGACCTTGCCGACGAGGTCGGCGCCGACATCGGCGGCCTTGGTGAAGATGCCGCCGCCGAGCCGGGCGAAGACCGAGATCAGCGAGCCACCGAAGCCGAGGCCGACGAGCGCGTTGACCGCCTCCTTGGTCGACTTGTCGAAGATCCAGGTGAGGACCCCGTAGTAGCCGGCGACGCCGATCAGCGCGAGGCCGACGACGAGCATGCCGGTGATCGCGCCGCCGCGGAAGGCGACGCCGAGCGCCGGGCTCACGCCCCCTCGCGCGGACTCGGCGACCCGGGCGTTTGCCCGGACCGACACGTTCATGCCGATGTAGCCGGTGGCGCCGGAGAGGATGCCGCCGATCGCAAAGCCGGCGGCGACGGAGAAGTCCTGCAGGAAGATCAGGGCCACGAACAGGACGACGCCGACCACGGCGATCGTCGTGTACTGGCGGTTGAGGTAGGCCCGGGCGCCCTCCTGGACGGCGCTCGAGATGCGCTGCATCTCGTTGTTCCCGGGCGAGAGGGCCAGCAGCGAGCGCGTGGTCAGCAGGCCGTAGACGACGGCGGCGCCCGCGCACCCGAGCGCCAGCGGCACTCCATGGTTGGTCAGGAAGTTGCTCAAGGGAAGGTGGTTCCTTTGCGACGTGGTCGATGGCTCGTGCGAAGGGATTGCACGAGCATCACGGCAGGGCGCAGCAGACACGCTGCGCCCCTCGGAGGGCGCGGAGTCTAGTAGGGACGGCGGCGGACGTGCACCGACGGCTACTGGCCGGGCACCCAGAGACGCCCGGACGACTGGGCCGGGCCCGGTCCCTGTGGCGTCTCCGGCCGGTCCTCGGCGGACTGACCGGGACCGGCGCCCGGCGCGGGCGCGGCGCCCTCCGCCCCTGCCGGGGCCTCCCGGGCATAGGCCATCTGCAGCTGCGAGAGCGCGGTCTTGAGCTGAGCCGCGTCGGGCCCGAGCGCGCCCTCGACCATCGGCAGCAGCGCGCGGGCGGCCTCGATCGCCTGTCCGAGCTGCTCGACGTCCTTCTCGGCCTCGGCGCCGGGCGCCAGGCCCGCCTTGCGTCCCCCGAGGTTCAGCAGCGACACCACGGTCTGGACGAGGACGTCCTCGACGCTGATGCGCTTGAGCTGCTCCTCGTAGGCGGCACGAAGCTCGTCCTCGGTCGGCTCAGCGTGTGGGTTGTGCTGTTCGTCCATAGCTGTTCTGGGTCTCCTCGACGATGGAAGCGTAGACCTCGCGCAGCGACGCACCCGCCGCCAGCGCTTCGCGCTGGCGCTGGGCGCCGTTGCGCGGCGGGAAGGCCGGCTCTCCCGACCGGACCGGCTCGGTCCAGGCGAGAAGCCGGTCGACGATCCCCGCGCTCGGGACCTCGATGCCGCGGTCGAGGTCGATCATGGCACCGTCGAGCCCGTGGCGCACCGCGCGCCACAGGTTCTCCTCCACCAGACGCGGAGCGGGATGCTCGAACGGGACGCCCTCGTCGACCTCGCGGGCGGCCTGGTGCACGCACGCCACCACGAGCTCGGCCAGCGCCTCGGACTCCTCGGCCGTCGCCTGCACGTCGCAGATCCGGACCTCGACGGTCCCGAACGCCACGTGCGGCCGGATCGACCACCACACCTGCGTGTACTCGACGATCGACCGGGTGGCGATCAGCAGCTCCAGGTACGACCGGTAGGCGGCCCAGGACCCGTAGGCGTCGGGGACCCCGCAGCGCGGGAAGACGCGGGTGAAGATCTCGGTCCGCGCCGAGTGCAGCCGCGTGTCGATGCCGTCGACGAACGGCGAGCTGGCGCTGACGGCGAGCAGGTCGGGCAGGAGCGGCCGGAGGCGGTCGCAGACGCGCACGGCGCGGTCGAGCCCGCGGATCCCGACGTGGACGTGCAGCGAGAAGGTGTTGTTGCGGCGTGCGACGTAGCCGAGCCCCTCGACCACGCGGCGGTAGTGGTCGGTGTCGATGTTGGGCTGCTCGCGGTAGTCCGCCCAGGGATGGGTGCCGGTGGCGCCGAGCAGCACTCCGCGCTCGCCGGCATGGGAGAACAGCGCCCGGCGAGCCAGCCGCTGGCGGGCCACCGCGTCGGCGAGATCCGCGCCGCGGCCCGAGACGATCTCGATCTCGCTGGCGATCAGCTCGCCGGTGATGCTCCCGGCCAGCTCGCGCGGGGCCGTGTCGCGCAGGTCGTCGAAGCGCGGGACCATGTCGAGCGTCTGCGGCTCGAGGATCGCGAACTCCTCCTCGAGCCCGACCGTCCCGTCGACGGACGCGGCGAAGACCTCCTCGGCTCGATCGAGGTCGATCACCGGGTGCCGGCCCTCACGTCAGGTAGAAGTAGAGGGCGTAGAGCAGGTCGACCGCCGGGCTCGAGGTGTGGACGGTGACCTCGGGCGGGACGTGCAGGAGCGCCTCGGAGTAGTTGAAGATGATCTTCACGCCGGCATCGACGAGCTGGTCGGCCAGCGGCTGGGCGGCCACGGTCGGCACCGCGAGCACCGCGACGACGATGTCCTCCTCCTCGACGACCGCCTTGAGGTCGTCGACCGGCCGGACCACCTGGCTGCCGACCTTCGTTCCGATCTTGCGCGGGTGCGCGTCGAAGATCGCGACGACGCGGAACCCGTGGTCGGCGAAGATGTCGCTCGAGGCGATCGCCTTGCCCAGGTGGCCGGCACCGAAGAGCGCGATGTTGTGCTGGCCGGCGGTGCGCAGGATCTTGCGGATCTGCGAGACCAGCGAGTCGACGTTGTAGCCGACGCCGCGCTTGCCGAACTTGCCGAAGCCCGACAGGTCGCGCCGGATCTGCGTCGAGTTGACGTGCGTCCAGTCCGAGAGCTCCTGCGAGGACACGGTCTCCTTGCCCTCCTTGCGGGCCTGCGTGAGGACCTGGAGGTAGCGCGCCAGGCGCGCGGCCACGCCGAGCGACAGACGGTCGGAGGGGGGCGCCTCGCCGATGCTCATCCGGTGGCCGATCCTACTCGCGACCGGAGGTCCGCCTCGTCGACGAAGAAGTCGTAGAGCTCCTCGCCGTGCAGTGCGACGACCGGGATCCGCTCGAGGTAGCGGCGCAGGAGGGCCGGGTCGGACTCGATGTCGACCTCCTCGAACGGGTGGCCGACCCGCTCGAGCGCGGCGCGGGCGTCGTCGCACAGGTGGCAGCCCGCGCGGCCGTAGAGGACGAGGCCGCTCACGGCCTGGCCGTCCCGCTCGCGTACGCCTCGAGACCGAGGTACGCCGGGAACGGCTGCGCGGGCACGTACCGCGCAGCCGAGGCGATCATCGCCGCGTTGTCGGTGCACAGCTCGCGCGGCGGCACGTGCACGTCGACCCCCTCGAGGGCCGTGATCCGCGCGCGCAGCGGGCCGTTGGCCGCGACGCCGCCGCCGAGCGCGACGCGGCGCAGGCCGGTCGCCTCGACGGCCCGCTCGACGCGGCGCGCGAGCGACTCGACGATCGCACGCTGGTAGGAGGCGGCCAGGTCCTCGAGCGGCGGGTCGTCCCCCAGCTCGCGGACCCGGTAGAGCAGCGCCGTCTTCAGCCCCGAGAAGGAGAAGTCGAGGCCGGCGACCCCGCCTGGCGGTCGGGAAGTCGAACGCCGCGGGATCGCCCTCCCGGGCCAGACGCTCGAGGTGCGGGCCGCCCGGGAACGGCAGCCCGAGCAGGCGCGCGCCCTTGTCGAACGCCTCGCCGGCCGCGTCGTCGAGCGTCTCGCCGAGCACGTCGAACCCGTCATGCGCCTCGACGCGCGCCAGGAACGTGTGGCCCCCGCTGGCGACGAGGCAGAGGAACGGCGGCTCGAACGGCGCCGACCCACGGCCCTCCGGGTCGCGCAGGAGATTGGCGGCGACGTGTCCCTGGAGGTGGTCGACGGCGGCCAGCGGCAGGCCGCGCGATGGCGCGAGCGCCTTGGCCGCGGACACGCCGACCAGGAGGGCGCCGACGAGGCCGGGGCCCTGGGTGACCGCGACGAGGTCGATGCCGTCGAGCGTCGCCCCGGCCCGGGCGAGCGCGTCGTCGACGACGGCGTTGACCAGCTCGAGGTGGTGCCGAGAGGCCACCTCGGGCACGACGCCGCCGTAGCGGTCGTGGACGCCCTGCGACGAGATGACGTTGGCGCGGATGTGCCCGCCGCCGTCCACCACCGCCGCGCAGGTGTCGTCGCAGCTGGTCTCGATGCCCAGGATCACCGCGCGACGCCCCCGAGCGCGCCCGGCGCCGGGACGTCGTCGAGCGTGCCGCGGAGGGTGGCCGGCGTCCGCCACATGATCAGGGCGTCCTCGCCGTTGTCCTGGTAGTAGCGCGGCCGCGTGCCCGCCGCGCGGAAGCCGAGGCCCTCGTAGAGCGCGATCGCGCCCACGTTGGTCGTGCGGACCTCGAGCGTCAGGCGCGCCGCGGGGCCGACGCGCTCGAGCAGCTCGCGCAGCAGCGCGGTCGCGATCCCCTCGCGCCGGCGCGTCGGGGTCGACCGAGACGTTCATCACGTGCCAGACCGTGTCGTAGCGCGAGCAGACGAGGTAGCCGGCGAGCGCCTCCTGCCCGGGACGAGCGGCCGACCGGCGGCCAGGCAGATGCCGCCCGGCTTGGAGAGCTCGAGCACGAACATCGCCAGCGACCACGGCGTCGGAAACGCGCGCCGCTCGATCGCCAGGACCTGCGGGAGGTCGGCGTAGGTGAGGCGGCGGATGTCGAGCTGCTTGCTCACCGGGCGCTGCGGGGCCGTGGCGTCGGGCTCGCGGACGTACTCGGGGACGAGCGCTTCGCGGTCGACGGCCGGAGCGTCGCGGCCGAGCCGCGCGAGCCCCGCCGCGCCGACCCGGTGCAGCGCCGATTCGTCCTCGGGGACGCGCGCGCCCGCGGCGGCCAGACGGTCGCGGAAGCGTACCGCGCCATCCCCCACCGCAAGCGGGCTCGCCCCTGCCCTCTCGACCAGCTGCGCCAGACCCTCAGGAGCCACCGCAAGCGGACCGAGCAGGCACGCGGTCCCGGCGTGGGCCGCCACGAAGGCCTCGCCGCGCCGGGCGTCGAGCACCGCGAGCACGGGCCGGTCGCCCGCGCCCGCTCCGGCCGCGAGCGCGCCGAGGGTCGAGACCGGCGCGAGCTCGGCGCCGGTGCCCTGCGCGAGCGCCCGCGCGGTCGCGACCCCGATGCGCAGTCCGGTGAACGTTCCCGGCCCCACCCCGACGACGACCCGCTCGATCTCGCGCCAGCCGATCCCGGCCTCGCGCAGGGCCTCGTCGGCGAGCGCGAGCAGACGCTCGGCGTGGCCGGGGCGCTCGCCGGGCGCGGGGTCGTGCCGGCGCTCGACGAGCCGGTCGCCGGCAAGCGCGCCGGCGACCGTGGCGGGCGTGGCGGTGTCGAGCAGCAGCGCCCTCACCGCCGCAGCACCTCGACCTCGCGCCGGTCCCCGCCGGCGTGGCCCAGGCGGACCTCGAGCGCGGCGCGTGCCGCGAGCTCGGTCTCCCCCACCTCCGGCCACTCGACGAACGCCACGGCGTCGGGCTGGAGGTAGTCGGCCAGCAGTGCGGGGTCCTCGTCGTCGAGCGCCTCGAGGCGGTGCAGGTCGAGGTGGGCCACCGGCCCCCGCGAGCCTGCGTAGCGCTGCCCGATCGTGAACGTGGGGCTCGTCACGGGGCCCGTCACGCCCAGGGCCCGGCACGCGCCACGGACGAACGTGGTCTTGCCGGAGCCCATCTCGCCGCGGACGAGGACGACGTCGCCGGGGGCGAGCCCGGTCGCGAGCGAGGCGGCCAGCGCCTCGGTCTCTGCGGCGGATGCGGTGACGCGGCGCGAGGGCGCGCCGCTAGAAGCGCTCATCGGCCGTGCGCATGCGCAGGCCGAGTCCGCACAGCAGGAGCGTGAGGCCGGCGAGGACGACGAGGCGCGGATCGGTGCCCGTGTTCGGCAGCGCGGTGCCGGTCGAGCCGGCGGCCGGCGCCGTCGGGGGGGCGGTCCCCGCCGTTCCCGTCCCCCCTGAGGACGTCGAGCCGGGGCCGCCGAGGTCCGGCGTCTGGCTCAGCCCGGAGCCCGCCGTGCCGGTGGCGGTCGACGAGCCGCCCCCCGAGCCCTGCGTGCCCGACGACTGGGTCGAGCCGAACGGATCCTGGTACTGGTTGTCACCGGCGCCGCCCTGGGCGAGCGCGGGGGCCGGCGCGGAGAGCAGCGCGGCGGACAGCAGCAGCGCGGGGAGGCGGGTGCGTGACATCGCGGCGAAGCGTAGCCCGTCCGGGCGGCCGGATCGCCTCGCGCGAGGCGTTACCTTCACCGGCGGCATGCCGTCCCCGGTCGAGGCGAACTCGCTGCACATCCTCGTCCTGACCGACCGCGACTGGACGCATCCGCACGGCGGCGGCCTCGGCACCAGCCTCCGCAACCAGCTCGCCTGCTGGGCCTCCTGGGGGCACCGCGTGACCATGATCGCCGGCGGCCACGCGGGCGCACCGGGCGTGGAGCGCCCGTCCGAGCGCCTGGAGATCCACCGCATGGGCACCCGGAGGACGATCCTCCCGCGGGCGGCGTGGGCGACCTGGCGGGGCCTGGGACGGGACGCCGACGTGGTGCTCGAGGTCATCGACGGGACCGCCTTCTTCACGCCGCTGTGGCCCTGGCTGCGCGCGCCTCGCGTGGCGCTCGTCCACCGTGTCCACAGGGACCGCGCCGGCGAGTTGCGCCCGCGCAGCCGCGTGGGAGCGCTGCTCGCGGAGCGGCTGCCGCTGAAGGTCCTCTACCGCGGCACCCAGGTGCTGACGATCTCCCGCGCGACGCGGGACGACCTCACGGCGCTCGGGGTGCCCCCCGGCGCCATCCACGTCGCCTATCCGGGTGTCGAGGCGGGCCGGTTCGCGCGGACGACCCCGCGGGCCGAGCGCCCGACGATGCTCCAGATCGGGCGCCTCGAGGACGGGCGCGTGCAGGTCGCGCTCGACGTGCTCGCCGCGACGCCGGCCGCGGTCCTCGAGATCGCCGGCACCGGCGACCGCCGCGCGCGCCTCGAGCGCGAGATCGAGCGGCGCGGCCTCGGCGACCGGGTCGCGATCCACGGCTTCGTCGAGGAGGACCGCAAGGCCGAGCTCTACGGACGCGCCTGGCTGAACCTCGCGGCGTCGGCGGCTCCGAGCTCGTGCATGACGGTCCTGGAGGCGGCCAGCTGCGGGACGCCCAGCGCGGCGCTGCGGCTCGGCTGCCATGCGGAGTCGATCGTCGACGGCGAGACCGGGATCCTCGCCGTCGACCGCGGCGAGCTCGCCGTTGCGGTGCGCGACCTGATGGCCGACCGCGACCGCGTCGAGCGCCTCGGCGAGAGCGCCCGGGCGCGGGCGCGGGGGTTCACCTGGGAGCGCGCGTCGGAGGCGAACCTCGGCGTGCTGGCCGACGCGGCGGCCGGGAGCCGGCCGCGCCTGCGCGAGGCGCTCGCCGGCTCCGACACCGCGAAGGCCGCCGGGCTCGCGGCGGCGACCCTCGGCAACAACGCGATCCAGCTGCTGTTCACGATCGTCTTCACCCGGCTGCTGGGCGCCACCGACTACGGCTCGCTCGCGGCCGCGATCTCGGCGTTCCTGATCCTGCTCGTGGCCGGCTCGGCGGTGCAGGTGGCCGCGGCGCGAGAGACGGCGCTGGGCGCGCTCGGTACCGGCGGCCGCCTCGCGGGGACGCTCGCGTCCTGGAACGAGCGGCTGCTCGTCGTGCTCGTGGCGACGACGGCCGGCGCGGCGCTGCTGCGGGTCCAGCTCGCCTCGGTCATCGGCGTTCCCGAGCACGTGTGGGCTGCCGCCGCGGTCCTCCCCACCGGAGTCCTGTGGATGGCGCTGTCGCTCCAGCGCGGCGTGCTGCAGGGCCTGCACGCCTACGCGAGGGTCGGCTCGAGCATCGTCGCCGAGGGCGTCGGCCGGCTCGCGTTCGCCCTCGTGCTCGTCGCCGCGGGCGCCGGGGTGACGGGCGCCTATCTCGGGACGCCGCTGACGTTCGCGGTGACGAGCGCCTGGCTCGCCCTCGTCCTGCGGCGCCGGCTGGGCCCGCCGGCCGGGACGCACCCGCCCCGCTCGCTGAGCGGCCTGATCGGCGAGAACTGGGCGCCGGTCCTCGGGCTGACGCTGCTGGCAGTGCTGCAGAACGTCGACGTGATCGTGGTCAAGCACCAGATCGGCGGCGCCGCGGCGGGCTCGTACGCGGCCGCCGCCGTGGCGGCCAAGGCGGTCGTGTGGGTGGCGATCGGCATCGGTCTGCACCTGCTGCCGGAGGCGACTCGGCGCTCCGCATCGGGGCTCGACCCGCGCCCGGTCCTGCTGCGCGCGCTCGGGATCGGCGCGATCGTCGCGGTTCCGGCGCTGCTGGTGTTCGCGACGCTGCCGCGCCTGCTGCTGCGGGTGGCCTTCGGACCCGACCTCACGCAGGCGTCGAGCGCGCTCGTGGTGCTGGGAGCGGCGATGACACTGCTGGCGGTGGCCTACCTGACCGTCCAGTACATGATCGCCCTGGGCCGGCGCAGCTTCCTCTGGGTGCTGGGGATCGTCGCGCTGGTCGAGCCGTTCGTGCTGACCACCGGGTCGTTCTCCCTGCTCTCGTTCGCCGCGATCGTGCTCGGGGCGCAATGCGTCGCCGCCTCGGGCGTCCTGGCGCTGAGCCTGCGCGGCCGGCGGGCCGCCACCGCCGCCGCCCACTAGGCTCGCTCGCCGATGCCCGTCGCGGCCGATCTCCGCGAGCGTCTTCCCGCCGCGGCGGCGCGGTCCGCGCTCCTTGCCGGACCGACCGTCCTGGCCTTCTTCTCCGGCGGCTACTTCGAGGGTCCGCGACTGGTGGCGGCGATCTGCGCATGGTCCGCGCTGGCGGTGCTCGCGCTCGCCGTCGAGCGACCGCTGCCCCCGGCGTTCGCCGGCTGGGCGCTCGGGGGACTCGCCGTCCTGGCCGCATGGACGGCCGCGTCACGCGAGTGGGCGCCGCTTGCGGGGCCGGCCGGCGACGCGGCCCAGCGCGACGTGCTCTACCTCGGCACGCTCGCCGCGGGCGCGCTCGCCTGGCGATCCGGACGCTGGGCGGCGCGCGTGGAGCCGGCGCTCGCCCTCGGCGCGCTCGTGGTGATCGGCTACGGGCTGGCGGGCCGGGTCCTGCCCGGGGTCGTGCATCTCGACCGCTCGCTCAGCGCCGCCGGCAGGCTCGAGCAGCCGCTGACGTACTGGAACGCCATGGGCGCGCTGGGAGCGATCGGGTTCGTGCTCTGCGCGCGGCTCGCCGGCGACCGCGACCGTGGACGGACCCTGCGGGCACTGGCCGCGGGCGCGGGGCCTCCGCTCGCGCTCGGCCTCTACCTCGCCTTCTCGCGCGGCGCGCTGGCCGCGTTCGGCTGCGGGATGCTCGCGCTGGCACTGCTGGCTCCCACCTGGGCGCAGCTGCGGGCCTCGGCGCTCTGCGTGGAGGCCGGGGCAGTGGTCGTCCTCGCCGCCGACGGCCTCGACGGGGTCGCGTCGCTGCACGGATCGCTCGGGCACCGCGAGTGGCAGGGCGCGGTGATGCTCGTGGTGCTCGCGGTCGCGATGCTCGCCACCGCCGCGGTCCAGGCGCACGCCTGCCGCGCCGAGGACGAGGGGCGCCTGCGCCTGGGGCCCCTCGCGCTGCCTCGTGGCGGACGGCTCGCGCTCGCGGTGATGACGATCGGCGTCGCCGCGATCCCCTATGCGCTGGCGATCGCCTCCGAGCGCGGCCACGGCAGCGACCGCACCGCGGTCGGCGCGACGGCCGCGCGCTTCGGCTCGGTGGGCAGCAACCGCTACGTGTACTGGCGGGTCGCCGCAGGCGAGTTCGCCGACCATCCGTTCCGGGGCGGCGGGGCGGGCTCGTTCCGGGCGGCATGGCTGCGGGAGCGGCCGTTCCCCGAGACGGTGCGCGACGCGCACTCGCTGTACCTGCAGACCTTGGCGGAGCTGGGCGTGGTGGGCTTTCTCGCGCTGCTCGTGCTGCTCGCGGGCGTCGCGGCCGCGGCCCGCCGGGCGTGGCGCACCGCGCCGGCCGTGACGGCCGGGCCCGCCGCGGCGCTCGTGGTCTGGCTGGTGCACGCCGGCATCGACTGGGACTGGGAGCTCCCGGCCCTCACCCTGGTGGCGTTCACGCTCGCGGGCCTCGTGCTCGCTCGAGCCGCGCCGCCCGCCGGCGCCGCTCGTCCCGGCGCCTGAAAGCGCGACACCCGGTCACTGGCCGAGCGGGCTGAGGCGCAGCGCCTCGGCATGGGCACGGGCTGCCAGGGCGGGGCGGCCCGCACGCCGCGCGGCGAAGGCGAACGCGTTCCATGCCGGCGCCGAGCTCGGCTCCCGGCGCGCGGCACGGTAGGCGAGCGCCAGCGCCTCGCGTGCGAGGCCCTGGCGCAGCAGCGCGGTCGAGGCGGCCACCAGGCCCTCGGTGCCCCGGCAGCGCTGCTGGATGGTGCGCAGCGCCGGCCGCTCGCGACCGACCGCGAGGCTCCCGGTCGCCACATCGAAGACGTCGAGGCGCGCCGCCTGGCAGGCGCGGTGCCCGTCGAGCGTCGCGGAGAGCACCGCGATCATCGCAGCGCAGGCGGCGAGCACGGCGAGGCGCACGGGCAGCACGCTCACCACTCTGCCACTCCCGGCGGCCGCCGGCCACGCAACCCATGGCCTCGGCGCGCGGGCTCCGGCGGGCAGCGCCACGGCCTCCGGACGGACTCCCGGGACGTGGCGCGCCGGCTCACGCCGGGCTCCGCGGGTGACCGCCGGCGGCCGGTCCCCGCCATGGCCGGGGCGGCACCGCCTCCTCGACCGTGACCGCCGCCTCGCGCCGCAGCCCGCGGCGCTCGCGCAGCATCGCCGGCAGCAGCGGCGCGGCAGCGCGGGCGCCGCCCAGGAAGGCCTCCAGATCCCCCGTCCCTGCGGCGTGCCAGGCCCAGGCGACCTGGCGGTAGGCGACCAGCGGCCACCAGCGCAGCGGGAAGTGCCGGGCGACCAGGAGCAGGGTGTTGCGCTCCACCCACCCCGCCACCGGCCGGTCCAGCTGAGCCGACGACCCGCCGCCGGCGTGGCGGGCAACGGCCCTCGGCTCCCAGCGGCAACGCCACCCGGCGAGCCGCAGCCGCAGCCCGAGCTCGACGTCCTCGAGGTAGGAGAACAGCCGCTCGTCGAACCCGCCGACCGCCAGCACCGCCTCGCGCCGGTAGACGGCCGCGCCCGCGCAGGCCGAGAACACCTCGCCGGGCACGTCGAAGCGGCCGTCGTCGGCGCGAAGGCGACCGCGCTGCTCGCACACGCCGTCGCGGCGCAGCACATCGCCGGCGTCGTCGAGCCGCCCCGGGTCCTCGAGGTCCACCATCTTGGTGGCGACGGCTGCCGCCCCCCGGTCGCGCTCGAGCGCCCCCGCGGCGTGCTCGAGCCAGCCCGGCTCGAGCACGACGTCGGTGTTGAGCAGCGCCACCGCCTCGCCCCCGGCGACCTCGCACCCCCGGTTGGCCGCCACGGCGAACCCCCGGTTGGCCCCCAACGCCACCACGCGCGCGTCGGGCGCGTGCTCGGCGAGCCACCCGGACGAGCCGTCGGACGAACCGCTGTCGACGAACACCAGCTCGTCCGCGGGCCGCGTCTGCGCGCGCAGCGAGGCGAGGAGCCCGCCGAGCCAGCGGCGGCCGTTCCACACCGGCACGACGACGCTCGTGCGCATCGCCGCGAAGCCCGTCAGGAGGCGAGGGCCAGGCCGCGGGGCCGGCGGGGCCTGGGCACGGCGCGCTGCGCCGGGCGGTCGGCGAGCGCCTCGTCGACGACGCGCTGCATCGCCGCGTGGAATCGCGAGACGTCGAAGCGCGCGGCGTTGCGCACGCACGCGGCCGGACTCACCGCCTCCACGTCGAAGCGCGTCACCGCGTCGACCAGCGCATCGACGCTGGGCTCGTCGAAGAAGACCCCCGTCTCTCCCTCCAGCACCGTCTCGCGGACGCCGCCCTCGGCAAGCGCGATCACGGGCCGGCCCGCGGCCTGTGCCTCGACCGCGGCGATGCCGAACTCCTCGGTCGCGGTGACGACGAGCGCGCGGGCGCTCGAGAGCATGTCGGCGGCACGGTTGTCGCTGACCCGGCCGAGGAACCGCACGGTCGGCCCGGCGATGCGGCGCAGCCGGCGCGCGTCCGGGCCGTTGCCGATGACGACCAGCGGCAACCCCAGGCGGGTGAACGCGCGCACCGCCAGATCGATCCGCTTGTGGGGCATGAGCTCGCTGAGGACGACGTAGGCGTCGCCCACCGTTCCGGGCGTGAAGCGGCCGGTCTCCACGGGCGGGTGGACGACCTCGGCCTCGCGGTTGAAGTAGCGGCGGATGCGCCGCTGCGTGGTCGCGGAGTTCGCCACGTAGCTGTCGACGCGCTGGGCGGCGATCCAGTCCCACTGGCGCCAGCGCTGGAAGATCATCCGCAGGGCGGCGCGCGTGACCGGCCCGCGCGCCGACAGCGTGGCGTCACGGGCGTTCCAGGCGTAGCGAAACGGGTTGTGGCAGTAGCAGACGTGCATCGCCGAGTCGTCCGGGATGACGCCGTGCGCCCACGCGCTCGAGCTGGACACCACCAGGTCGTAGCCCCGGAGGTCGAGCGCCTCGATCGCGTAGGGATACAGCGGGAGCAGGCCCCGGAAGCTGCGCGCGGTGGGCCGCACCCGCTGCAGGAACGACGCATGGACGGCGCGATGCGAGAAGCGGCCCTCGGTCCCCTCCTCGTCGTAGACCGCCGTGAAGATGTCGGCCTGCGGGAAGAGGTCGCACAGCGCGAGGAACACGCGCTCGGCCCCCCGCACGTCCAGCAGGAAGTCGTGGACGAGCGCCACGCGCGGCGAAGAACGGGGACCCGGCATGCACGGTCGAGTGTATGCGACCGAACCGTCCCGTCAGCGGCCGCGGCCCGCCGCTCGACTACGGTGGCCGCCATGCGGATCGCCGTCGACGGGCGCCATCTCGCCGACTCGCGTGGCATCGCCCGATACACGCGAGCGATGCTCGCCGCGCTCGCCCGGGCACATCCCGACGACGAGTGGCGCGTCGTCGTGCCCGGCGCGGCTCCCGTCGACGCGCCGCTCGCGCTGCTGCGCCCGCCGCTGGACGGGCGGCTCATCTTCGGCGCCGCCGCCGTGACCGGCCGGCCGCGCCTCGACCGCATCGCCGGCGGCGCCGACGTCGCATGGGTCCCGGCCCCGGCACCGGTCGGGATCTCGCGGGACGTCCCCTTCGTGCTGACGGTCCACGACCTCTCCTGGCTGCGCCGCCCTGCGGACTTCACCCCCTACGAGCGACTCTGGCACCGCGCCGCCCGCATCCCCGCGCTGGCCCGGCGCGCCGCCCGGGTCATCGCAGTCTCGGAGGCGACCCGCGCCGAGGTCCTGGCGGCCTGGGACCTGCCCCCCGAGAAGGTCGTCGTCGTGCGCTCCGGGCCCGGGCTCGAGCCGCCCGCGGGGCCGGCCGCCACGCACCCGGACCGGCCCTACCTGCTCGCCGTCGGGGCGCTCGAGCCGCGCAAGGCGCCGGAGCTGCTGGCCCGCGCACATGCCCGCGCGCGCGCACGCGGCCTCCGCGCCGACCTCGTCTTCGCCGGCGCGGGACGGCTCGCGGGCGCCGTCGCCGGCGATGGCGTGCGGGTGCTCGGCGCGATCTCCGACGACCAGCTCGGCGCGCTCTACGCCGGAGCGCTCGCGCTGGTGCAGCCGGCACTGCTCGAGGGCTTCGCGTTCCCGCCGGCCGAGGCGCTCGTGCACGGCACCCCGGTGATCGTCGCCGACCTGCCCGTCCACCGCGAGACGGTCGGCGAGGGCGCCCTGCGGGTGCCGCCCGGCGACGAGGCGGCACTGGCCGACGCATTGCTGCGCATCGAGCGCGAGCCCGCGCTCCGCGAGCGCCTGGCCGCCGCGGGAGCCGCGGCGGTCGCGCGCCTGTCGTGGCTCAGCGCCGCGCGCGAGACCCACGCCGTGCTGCGCGAAGCGGCCGGGCGATGAGCCTCTCGGTCCTCTGCGTCGTCCACGACTCCGCCGCCGACCTCCAGCGCCTCGTGGCGTCGCTGCGCCGCCACGCGCCCGAAGCCCAGCTCGTGGTCGCCGACACCGGCTCGCGCGACGACGGCCCCGCGCTGGCCCGGGCGGAGGGCGCCGAGCTCGTCGAGCTTCCCGCCAACCCCGGCTTCGGCGCGGCCAACAACGCCGCCCTCGAGCGGGCGACCGGCGAGGTGGTGGCGCTGCTCAACCCCGACGTCGAGCTGCTCGACGGCGCCCTGCAGCAGCTGGCCGGCGCCGCCCGCGCGCGCGACGCGCTTCACGTTCCGCGGCTGCTGAACGCCGACGGATCGGTCCAGGACTCCGCCCATCCGCTTCCGGGCCGCCCCCGCGAGCTCCTGCGGGCGCTGGCTCCGGGCCCGCTGCGTCGCGAGCCCTGGCGAGTGGCCCGCGACGTGCGGGAGGTGGGCTGGGCGATCGCGGCCGCGGTCGTTGCGCGGGCGGCGACGCTTCGGGCGCTCGGTCCGTTCGACCCCGGGGCGTTCCTGTTCTACGAGGACCTCGACCTGTGCCTGCGCGCGCGGGAGGCCGGCGTGCCGACGGTGCTCCATCCGGGCGTGCGCATGCGCCACGCCGGCGCCCACTCGACGGCGGCACGCTTCGGCGGCGAGCCGGTGGACTACCTCGTCGCCCGCCGCCGCGAGGTGCTGGCGGCGCGTCTGGGCCCGCGCGGCCTCGCGCTCGACGACGCAGCACAGGCACTCGAGCACGGCGCCCGCGCGTTCCGCGGCCGCGATCGCGCCCACCTCGCGGCGCTGCTGCGCGCACGGCGCCGCGGCAGCTAGCACCCGTGCATGCACGGGTGCTGGCTCGCCGCCTGCACCGAGCAGTTCACGCCGTCGCCGCCGGGCTCGATCCGGCGCTACGGCTACCGGACGCGGCGGGCCCGGAGGGCTTCAGAACAGGCCGAGCTGCGCCGCCGGGACGATGTCGGGCGCCCCGGCGCCGACGTCTTCGATCGCCGCCTCCGCGGGCGCCGGCGCCGACTCGTCGGGCTGCTGGGGAAGCGGCATCGCCAGCATCTCGGGGAGGCGGCGGAAGTCCTCGCGCAGGATCTCCACGCTGGCAGGCGTGTAGAGGGCGGCCGCAGGATGGAACACGGGATAGAGCCGGACCGCCCGGCCGGCGAGCTCGCGGATCTCGGCGTTCCCCCGGACCCGCCTGATCCCGGCCGGGTCGCCGCGCAGGAGCTTCGTCGCGAATGCCCGAGCGTGCAGATCACGCGGGGCTCGACGAGCTCGATCTGCGCTGTCAGCCAGCCCTGGCAGTTCTCGATCTCGGCCGGGAGCGGATCGCGGTTGCCCGGCGGGCGGCACTTGAGGACGTTGGCGACGAACACCTCGTCGCGGCCAAGACCGATCTCGGCGAGCAGGCGGTCGAGCAGGGCACCCGCCTGGCCGACGAACGGCAGTCCCTGGCGGTCCTCGTTGGCCCCGGGCGCCTCGCCGACGAACATGAGGTCCGCGTCGGCGTCGCCGGCGCCGAAGACGACGGTGTGCCGGGCCTCGACGAGCTGCGGGCAGAGGGTGCACTCCCGCGCCTGCTCGGTAGACGGCCTTGAGACGCTCCCGACGCTCCGCGCTGGAGGGCACCGGGCGATGCTAGCCGCCGCGCGGCGTGCCGCGGACGCCCCTTCGAGTTGCTTCGCGCACGTTGCGGGGTACTCTGTGGAGAGAGCACGCAGCCGGTATCCCCTCCGGGAACTGGACTCGATCTTGCAGACCACCATCTCCGTCATCGGACGCGGGCGTCTGGGCGCCGCGCTGACCGCCGCGCTCGGCGCGGGCGAGCCGCTGGGCCGTGGAAGCGACGGCGCGGGCGCCGACGTCGTGCTGCTCTGCGTCCCCGACGCGGAGATCGCCGCGGCCGCGAGCGCTGATCCGGCCCGGCTCGCTCGTCGGGCACTGCTCGGGCGCGACGACGCTGGCGCCGCTGGCCCCGCACGAGGCGCTTCTCGCTGCACCCGCTGCATCGACCGTCGCCGGCCCCGGCACGACCTTCGCCGGTGCCGGCTGCGCGGTCGCGGGCACCACGCCGCGGGCACTTGCGACGGCGCGGGACCTCGCCGCACGCCTCGGCATGCGACCGGTGGAGATCGGCGACGCCGACCGCGCCGCGTACCACGCGGCCGCCTCGATGGCCTCGAACTTCCTGGTCACCCTCGAGGGAGCCGCCGAGCGGCTGCTGGCCACGGCGGGCGCGGACCGCGAGCTGCTGGTGCCGCTCGTGCGCGGGACCGTCGAGAACTGGGCGACGCTGGGCGCGCGCGAGCGCGCTCACGGGCCCGATCGCCCGCGGCGACGAGGCGACGGTCGCAGCGTCAGCGCGCGGCCGTCGCCGAGCGCGCGCCCGAGCTGCTCGACGCTCTTCGACGCGCTCGCCGGCGCCGCGCGCGCCCTGACCCGCTCGGAGGTCGCGGCATGAGGACCGTCCGCGACCGTCGCCGAACTGCGGGCCGCGCTCGCCGGCCCGCGTCGCGAGGCCCGCGAGATCGGCCTCGTGGCCACGATGGGCTACCTGCACGACGGCCACCTCGCCCTCATCCGGCGCGCACGCGAGGAGTGCGACGAGGTCGTGGTGTCGCTGTTCGTCAACCCGGCCCAGTTCGACGACGCGGGCGACCTCGCCGCCTACCCGCGCGACGAGGAGCGCGACGCCGTCCTCGCCGCCGAGGCCGGCGCCGACCTGCTCTTCGCCCCGGCCCGCGAGGAGGTCTACCCCCCGGGCTTCGCCACGACCGTGGCGGTGCGCGGGCTGACCGAGCCGCTGGAGGGCGAGCGGCGCGGCGTCGGGCACTTCGACGGCGTCACCACCGTCGTCGCCAAGCTGCTGAACATGGTCGCTGCCCGACGTGGCCTACTTCGGCCAGAAGGACGCCCAGCAGGCGCTGGTCGTCCGCCGCCTGGTGCGCGGACCTCGACATGCCGGTGCGTATCGAGATCGTCCCGACCGTGCGCGAGCCCGACGGCCTTGCGCTGTCGAGCCGCAACGTCCGGCTCAACGCGGACGACCGCGCGCGCGCCGCTGGGGCTCAGCCGGGCCCTGCGGGCCGCCGAGGAGGCGGTCGCCGCCGGCGAGCACGAGCCCGATCGCGTGCGGAAGGCCGCTCTGGCGGCCCTGACGCGAGCACGACGTCGAGCCCGAGTACCTCGAGCTCGTCAGCAGCCCGGACCTGTCGCCCGTGTCGGCGATCGACGGGGACACGCTCCTCGCGGTCGCGGCCAGGGTCGGCGGCGTCCGCCTCATCGACAACACGATCCTCGCCGCGCCCAGCGGTGCGGCAAGAGCCAACGGGAGTGGCAATTGACATGCAGCGCACGATGCTCAAGTCCAAGATCCACCGCGCGACGGTGACCGACTGCGACCTGCACTACGTCGGGATCGATCACGATCGACCCGGACCTGCTCGAGGCTGCGGACATCCTCGAGCACGAGCAGGTCCACGTCGTCGACGTCGACAACGGCGCCCGCTTCGAGACGTACACGATCGCCGGAGAGCGCGGGTCGGGCGAGATGAAGGTCAACGGCGCCGCCGCCCGCCTCGTCCACCGCGGCGACACGGTGATCGTGATCTCCTACGGCGCCTACGAGCGCGCGGAGATGCAGTCCTACGTGCCCCGCGTCGTCCACGTGGAGGCCGAAACCAACCGCATCCTCGACGTCGACGCCGAGGTCGCGACCCTGCTCACGGAGGCCCGCTGATGTCCGCCCACCCGTCCCAGATCGCCGTCAACGCCGACCGCGCGCAGCTGCCGGTCACGCTCCCGCGCATCCAGGAGAAGCGCGCTCTCGGCGAGCCGATCGTGATGGTCACGGCCTACGACTTCCCCAGCGCGCGCGCGGCCGACATGGCCGGGGTCGACATGGTCCTCGTCGGCGACTCGGGCGCGATGACGGTGCTCGGCTACCCGTCGACCGTCCCGATCCCGCTCGAGGAGATGCTGATGCTCGCCGAGCGCCGTCGGGCGCGGCCTGCGCACGCCGTTCATGGTCGGCGACCTTCCGTTCGGCTCCTACGAGGTCTCCGACGAGCAGGCCGTCGCGACCGCGATGCGGTTCGTCAAGGAGGCCGGCTGCGACGCGGTCAAGCTCGAGGGCGGCGGGCCCGCCTCGGCCGCCCGCGCCCGGGCGATCGTCCAGGCGGGCATCCCCGTGATGGGCCATGTGGGCCTCACGCCGCAGACGTCGACCGCGCTGGGCGGGTACAAGGCCCAGGGGCGCACGGCCGGCGCGGCGGTCCGCGTCGCTCGCGAGGCGCTCGCGCTCCAGGACGCGGGGTGCTTCTCGCTGGTCTTCGAGGCGATCCCCTCGGCGCTGGCCGAGGAGCTGATGCCGCGCATGGAGATTCCGGTGATCGGCATCGGCGCCGGGCCGGCGACCGACGGCCAGGTCCTCGTCTTCCACGATCTGCTGGGCATCCGCGAGGGGATCGGTGCCCGCTTCGTCAAGCGCTACGCGAACCTGCTCGAGGAGATGGCCAGCGGCGTGACGGCCTTCGCCGAGGACGTGCGCGCGCGCCGCTTCCCGGGGCCCGAGCACGGCTACTCGATCCCCGAGGAGGAGTTGGCCGGCTTCCGCGCGGAGCTGGCCGGCACCATCGGGGAGTGATCTCCGCCAACGCCCGCCGACGCGCGCTCGGCGCCTGCGCCGCCGCCGCGGCGGCGGGCGGGGCGGCGGTGGGCGCGAGCGGCGGCGCAGACGGGTCCGGCGACTCCGCCGCCCGCGACAGCGCCGGCCGGCGGGCGGTCGGGCTGCCTGCGCAGGCCCGTGCCCGGGGCGCCCGCCGCGCCGCGGCACTGTCGCCGTCGCGCGCGGCCGGGCAGCTGGTGATCCTGCGCTTCCGGGGCGCGACCGCTCCCGCGTACGTGCTTCGCGCGCTGCGCCGAGGGTGGGCCTCGGGCGTGATCCTGTTCGCCGACAACGTCCGCTCGCGGGCGCAGCTGCGCGGCCTCACGGCTTCCCTGCACCGGGCTGCCGGCGGCAGCGCGATCGTCGCCGTCGACCAGGAGGGCGGGGCGGTGCGGCGCGTGCCGTGGTCGGCGCCGGTCGCCGGCCAGCCCCGCCAGGCGGCGTCGGGGACCGTCCGCGCGTCCGCGCTCGCCGGAGCCCGCACGCTGCGGCAGGAGGGCGTGACCGTGGCCTTCGCGCCGGTCGCCGACGTGCCGTCGGTCTCCGGAGCGGCGCTCGCCGCCCGCGCCTTCGCCCGGAGGCCGGCAGCGGTGGCGGGCCACGTGGCCCGGGCCGTGCACGGCTGGCGCGACGGCGGCGTGGCGCCGACGCTCAAGCACTTCCCGGGCCTCGGCGGCGCGAGGCGCAACACCGACGACGCACCGGCGACGATCCGCCGCTCCCGCGAGCAGATCCTGCGCGAGGACCTCGCGCCCTTCCGCGCGGGCATCGCCGCCGGGGCGCCGCTCGTGATGGTGGGCCACGCGCTCTACCCGGCGCTCGACCCCGACCACATCGCGTCCCAGTCGCGGGCGATCATCGACGACCTGCTGCGCGAACGGCTGGGGTTCACGGGCGTCGTCGTCACAGACTCGCTCGAGGCGCACGCCGTAACCGCGCGGTCGAGCGTCCCGGCCGCCGCGGTGCGCTCGATCGCCGCCGGTGCAGACCTGGCCCTGACCACCGGCCGCGGCTCGTTCCTGAGCGTCCTGCGAGCGTTGCGCGCGCGGGCCCGCGCCGACCGCGGCTTCGCCACGCGGGTGCGCGCCGCGGCCGGTCGCGTGCTCGCGCTGCGGGCCGCCGCGGCGCGCTGAGCGCGGTGGCCGGTCGCGGAGCCCCCGCGCGCCGCGACGCCCCGGCCGGCCGTGCAAGGCGCCTGGCAGGGTGACGTAATCACGCGCTCCGCGCGTACGCGGAACCCGCCGCGGGAACGGGCGCGCCATGTCCTCCCGCATCGCGGCGCTCGCCGCCGTCCTCGCCATGTCCGCCCCGGCCTCCGCCCCGGCCGCCGTGCCCCACGTCGTGGGACCCGGCGAGACGCTGTGGTCGATCGCGGCGTCCAACAACTTCACGACCCGGTCGCTGGCCGTCTTCAACGGGCTCGACGAGGACGCCCACGTCGTCCTCGGCTCGACGTTGCAGGTCCCCTCCGTCGCGGAGGCTGCCGCCCGCCTCGCGGCGGCCACCGCCCCCGCGGCGACGACCCCCAGCGGCACCGGCGCCCCGCCGGCGCTCGGCGCCTACACGGTCCGCCCCGGGGACACGTTGAGCGCGCTCGCGGGGCGCAGCGGGGTCAGCATCGGGGCGATGGCGGCGATGAACGGCCTCGACCCTGCGGCCCCGCTGCTGGCGGGCACGGCGATCAAGCTGCCGACGGGATCGCCCGTCGCCGCCGAGCCGTCGTCCGCGCCCACGACGACGCCACGCGCAGCGCCCGTGCCCTCCCCCGGCCGTGTCTCCGCTGCCGACATCGCCGCGGTCGCGACGCGCAACGGCGTTCCCGCGTCGCTGGCGAGCGCCGTGGCCTGGCAGGAGAGCGGCTTCAACAACGCGATGGTCTCCCCCGCCAACGCACGCGGCGTGATGCAGGTCATGCCTGGCACCTGGGACTGGGTGCAGGCCAACCTCGCGCGGCGCAGGCTGGACCCCGCCTCGGCGATCGACAACGTCGGCGCCGGCGTGCTCTACCTCGGGCGACTGCTGCGCGAGACCGGCGGCGACCCGGCGCTCGCCGCGGCCGGCTACTACCAGGGCCTGGCATCGGTCCGCCGCATCGGGATGCTGCCCGAGACCCGGCGCTACGTTGCGAACGTCCTCGCGCTGCGCCCACGCTTCGGGGGCTGACCCCCGGAGACGGAGAGCGGTCGCCCGAGCGTCTACGCGCCAAGTTCGTGACGGACCGCCGGCGGGCGCGTCTCAGGCGGGTCAGCATCCATCCCACGGAGGTAGCAGTGTCGAGAGTCCTCATCGTCGCGGTCGCCCTGACCGCGATGCTGCCCGCGGCGGCGCAGGCCCACCGCCGCGACCGCAACCACGACCGCATCCCGGACCGCTGGGAGGCCAGGCACCACCTGAGCACCCAGCGGAACGTCGCCCACCGCGACCCGGACCACGACGGTCTCAGCAACCTGTCGGAGTACCGCCACCACACCAACCCCCGCAGCGCCGACACCGACCGCGACGGGGTCAAGGACGGCGCCGAGGTGCGTCAGGCGACCAACCCCCGCAGCAGCGACAGCAACGGCGACGGGGTCAAGGACGGCGCCGAGATGGCGGGCAGAGTGACCGGCTGGGACGGGACCACGCTCACGATCACCCTCAACGACGGCTCGTCGGCGACCGGAGCGGTCACCGACGCCTCGGAGATCGGCTGCGAGGACCGAGCGGGCAACCCCGCGCCCCCCGCGCCGACCACCGCCACGCGCTCGAGCCTGCGCGACGACGGTGGCAGCGACGGCCGGGACGAGGGGACCGGCGACCAGTCCGGCAACGGGCAGAGCGAGCCCGGCGACGACAACGGCGGCCAGGACGACGCCGGCGACGGCAACGGGAAGGCCGGCAACTGCTCGACCTCCGACCTCGCCGTCGGTACCTTCGTCCATTCGGCCAGCCTGAAGCTCACGAGCGCAGGCCCGGTGTTCGAGGAGGTCGAACTGGTCAAATAGGGATCCGGGTCGGCGGGGCGGCCACGCGGGAGGGCCGCCCCACCAGCCGGCGTCGACGTAGAACGATCACCCATGTCACCGCGCCTGCTATCCGGACTCGCCCGCCGCACCGGCTCGTCCCTCCTCCGCGCCCAGAGCGACGAGCGCCTGCTCGAGCTCGCCCGCCACAGCCACGAGCCCGCCTTCACCGCGATCGTGCAGCGCTACCGGCCGGAGCTCCTGCGCTACGGCGCGACGCTCGTCGGCGAGGCCCGGTGCGAGGACGTGCTCCAGCAGGCCCTGCTCAACGCCCACATCGCGATGCCCTCCACCTCCGCCGATCTCCAGCTTCGCCCCTGGCTGTACCGGATCGTGCACAACGCCGCCGTCAGCACGCTGCGCTCCTCCCGGTCCGAGGCCGCGCTCGACGACCGCGCCGCGGCGCCGGACGCCGTCCACGAGGACCTCGAGGTCCGCCAGCGGCTGCGGGCGGCGCTCGACGCCGTCGGACGGCTGCCCGAGCCCCAGCGGGACGCGCTCGTACTGCGCGCGCTGGAGGGTCGCTCCCACGAGGAGATCGCCGCGGCGGCCGGCGTCACCCCCGGCGCGGTGCGCCAGCGCGTCCACCAGGCCCGCACGACGCTCCGCGCCGCGGTGACGGCCATCACCCCGTACGGGCTGCTGGCGCGCTTCGCGATGGCCGGCGGGGAAGCGCCGCCGCCGGTCGCCGAGGTCACCGCCGGCGCCGGGGCGACCAAGCTCGCCGCGGCCCTGCTGGCTGCGGGCACCATCACCGGCGGGGCGACCGAGCTCCCCAGGGCGATCCTCCACCACGACGCGCCGAAGCCGTCGGCCCGCAGCGCCGCTCCGGCGGCGGCCCGCGCCACGGCTCCCGGGCCCACCGGCGCGATCCCGCGCCTGGCCGCCCTCGCGCCGACCGTCGCCGTGGACGGGCGCGGAACGCACCGGCGCGGCCACAGGACCGGCTCGGCGGTGGCGCCCCGCGACGGGGACCGGCACCAGGGCGCGAGCGAGGATGGCGGCGGCGGCTCCTCCGACGGCCCCGGCGGGTCGGGAGGCGACACGGAGCGCCCCGCGGACGACCGCCAGCCGGCTCGCGACGAGCATCGCGACTCGGGTTCGGGGTCCTCTGGCAGGGACTCCGGCGGCGAGTCGGACGGCGGCGGCGCCGGCGAGGACCGCACGGGCGACACGTCGGGGAGCTCGTCCACCGGCGTGTTGTCTGCCGACGGCACGCCGCAGACAAGCGACGCCGGCAGCGGTGACGACCATCCCGAGAACCTCTCGGTGGCGCCCACCATGACCGGGACGACGGCGGTCTCCGGCGACGACGGCTCGCGCAGCGCGACGGCGGGCAGCGGCTCGGACGACGCCCCGGGCGCCTGAGCCGGGCCCGCCGGATGCCGGCGGCCGGTTGCGCTCAGGCGAGGTTCGTCGGCGGGGTCGGCAGGTCGTATTCGATCGTGCGCAGGACCCGCGCCGGAGCGCCGGCGGCGATCGAGTACGGGGGGATGTCGGTCGTCACGACGCTGTTGGCGCCGATGACGCAACGCTCGCCGATCGTGACGCCGCTGGTGACGACGACGTTGGCGCCGCACCAGACGTTGTCGCCGATCCGCGTCGGGCCCTTGCTCGTGAAGCCCTGCCAGGGGACCGGCCGCCCGGGGTCGTCGAAGCGATGGTTGCCGTCGGTGACGAAGCACCCGTTGGCGAGCATGCAGTGCGAGCCGATCTCGACGAGCTCGACGGCGGCGACCATGACGCCGACGTTCAGGAACGTCCCGCCGCCGATGCGGATGCGCGCCGGGGCGGGGGCGGTCAGCCAGACCTGCGGCTCGAGCAGCGCGTGCGGTCCGACGTCGAGCCGGCCGTCGCGGAACGCCTCGAGCACGTTCCCCTGCACCGGCCAGCGGGCGAACGCCCGCCGGCGCGCGAACTCCCGGTGGATCGCCAGCCGGTTCCACGGCAGCGTGTTGCGCTCGTACCAGCGCCACTTCTGCCACCACAGGCGAGCGTCGGCGGGGTCCACGCCGGGGAGCCTAGGCGAGCCCTGCCCCCGGCACCCGCACCGTCCGGGGCGCACGCCGGGACGGTCCGCCGGGCTCAGGCGGCCGTGCGCTCGCGCGGGCGACGGCGCGCGCGGGTCCGGCTGACCCTCGGCTCGGCCGGCGAGACCAGCTCGGCCAGGAAGGCGCCGGTGTGCGAGCCCGGGGTCCCGGCCACCTCCTCGGGCGTGCCGGCGGCGACGACCTCGCCGCCGTCCTCTCCCCCTCCGGCCCCATGTCGATGATGCGGTCGGCCGTCTTGACGACGTCCAGGTTGTGCTCGATGACCACGACCGAGTTGCCCTGGGCGACGAGGCGGCGCAGCACGTCGAGCAGCCGCTCGACGTCGGCGAAGTGCAGGCCGGTCGTCGGCTCGTCGAGGATGTAGAGCGTCCGCCCGGTGGCGACCTTCGAGAGCTCGGTGGCGAGCTTCACGCGCTGCGCCTCGCCGCCGGAGAGGGTCGTGGCGGGCTGGCCGAGGCGAATGTAGCCGAGCCCGACCGCGTGGAGCGTCTCGAGCCGCCGGCGGACCTTCGGGATGTGCTCGAAGAACTCGACGGCGTCCTCGACGGACATCTCGAGCACGTCGGAGATGTTCCTGCCCTTGAAGCGGATGTCGAGGGTCTCGCGGTTGTAGCGCTTGCCGTGGCACTGCTCGCAGGGGACGTAGACGTCGGGCAGGAAGTGCATCTCGATCTTGATCTGCCCGTCGCCCTTGCACACCTCGCAGCGGCCGCCCTTGACGTTGAACGAGAAGCGGCCGGGCTTGTAGCCGCGAGCCCGCGCCTCCTGGGTCTTGGCGAAGAGGTCCCGGATGCAGTCGAACAGGCCCGTGTAGGTGGCGGGGTTCGACCGCGGCGTGCGGCCGATCGGCGACTGGTCGACCGCGATGACCTTGTCGAGCTGGTCGAGGCCGTCGAGCCCGCGGTGCGCGCCGGGGCGTGCCCGCGCGCGCATCAGCCGGTTGGCGACCGCCTTGAAGAGGATCTCGTTGACCAGCGTGGACTTGCCCGACCCCGACACGCCGGTGACGCAGGTGAGCACCCCCAGCGGCACCTTGACGTCGACGCGCTTGAGGTTGTTCTCGCTCGCCCCCCTGATCGCCAGGTGCCCGCTGGGCGCCCTTCGCTCGGCCGGGACGGGGATCGTCCGCGTCCCCGCGAGGAACTGGCCGGTCAGCGAGCCTTCGACGGCCATCACCTCCTCGGCCGTGCCCTCGGCGACGATGTGGCCACCGTGCTCGCCGGCGCCCGGGCCGAGGTCGACCACGTGGTCGGCCGACCGCATCGTCTGCTCGTCGTGCTCGACGACGAGGACAGTGTTGCCGAGGTCGCGCAGCCGCTCCAGCGTCGCGATCAGCTTCGAGTTGTCGCGCTGGTGCAGCCCGATCGACGGCTCGTCCAGCACGTAGAGCACGCCCACCAGTGCGCTGCCGATCTGGGTCGCGAGGCGGATGCGCTGGGCCTCGCCGCCCGAGAGCGTCGCCGCCGCCCGGTCCATCGACAGGTACCCGATGCCGACGTTGTCGAGGAACCGCAGCCGCTCGGTGATCTCGCGCAGGATCAGCCGGGCGATGTGCCGGTCGGTCTCGGTGAGCTCGAGGTCCTCGACCCAGCCCAGCGCCCGGTGCACCGAGAGCGCCGTGAACTCGTGGATCGCCAGGCCGCCGACGAGCACGGCGCGCGACTCGGGCCGCAGCCGCGAGCCCTTGCAGGCCGGGCACGGAACGAGCGACATGAACTCCTCGATCTTCTCGCGGACGTTCTCGGAGTCGGTCTCCCGGTAGCGGCGCTCGAGGTTGGAGACCACGCCCTCGAAGCGCGTCGCGTAGGAGCGGCGGCGCCCGTAGCGGTTCTTGTAGGAGATGTGGATGCGCCTGCCGTCGGTGCCGTGCAGGAACAGGTCGCGCTCGCCGCCGGAGAGTTGCTCCCAGGGGCGCTCGAGGTCGATGCGGTACTCGTCGGCGAGCGCCTGGACGAGCTGCTCGTAGTAGTTCGACGACGAGCCGGCCCACGGCGCGATCGCTCCCTCGCCGATCGTCAGCGTCGGGTCGGGGACGATCATCCCCGCGTCGATCTCCATCTGCGAGCCCAGGCCCGTGCAGCGCTCGCACGCGCCGTGGGGCGAGTTGAACGAGAAGATCCGCGGCTCGAGCTCGGGGATCACCGGCCCATGGTCAGGGCAGGCGAACTTCTCGGAGTACAGCCACCGCTGCGGGGCCTCACCATCGCGCGCCACCGTCTCGACCTCCACCATCCCGTCGGCGAGCCCGACGGCGGTCTCGATCGAGTCGGCCAGGCGCTTGCGCAGCTCGTCGCGCATGACGAGGCGGTCGACGACGAGCGAGACGTCGTGCTTGAACTTCTTGTCGAGGGCGATCGGCTCCTCGAGCATCCGCAGCTCGCCGTCCACGACGACGCGCGAGAAGCCCTCCGCCCGCAGCTCGTCGAAGAGCTTGCCGTACTCGCCCTTGCGACCGCGCACCACCGGCGCCATGACCATGAACCGCGTGCCCTCCGGCAGCTCCATGACCTGGTCGATGATCTGCTCGGCCGACTGCCCGGCGACCGGCTTGCCGCAGATGTGGCAGTGCGGCTTGCCGATCCGCGACCACAGCAGCCGCAGGTAGTCGTAGATCTCGGTGACCGTGCCGACCGTCGAGCGCGGGTTGCGCGAGGTGGTCTTCTGATCGATCGAGATCGCCGGCGAGAGCCCCTCGATCGAGTCGACGTCCGGCTTGTCCATCTGCCCGAGGAACTGTCGCGCGTAGGCGCTCAGCGACTCCACGTAGCGGCGCTGGCCCTCGGCGTAGATCGTGTCGAAGGCGAGCGACGACTTCCCCGAGCCGGACAGGCCGGTGACGACGACCAGCGCGTCGCGCGGCAACTCGACCGTCACGTCCTTGAGGTTGTGCTCCCGGGCGCCGGAGACGACGATCTGCTGGCTGCGGCTCACGGGCCCAGTCTAGGCAACCGAACAGACGTTCCCTCGGCGAAACGCGCGGAGGATGCGGGAAGAGCGGCGCCGGCGGCGGTTGCCGGCGCGCCCGGGGTCAGCCCTCGACGGAGGCGTAGACCTCGTCGAGCAGCCCCCCGCGGTCGGAGAGGTCGAAGTTCTCGGCCAGGTAGCGTTCGGTCTCCTCGCGCGAGGTTCCGTTCAGCGCCATGTTGAGCGCGATCAGGCGGGCGCCCTCGACGTCCTCCTCGCCCTCCGCGGATCCCTCCTCGACGGCGGTGGCGACGGGAGCGACCTGCTCCTCCGCGCCGCGCGCCGGCGGCTCGCCGGTCGCCGTGTCGCCCGGCGTGCCCGGCCCCGTGGGCGCCTCGGACCCTCCCGCGGGCTCGTCGATCCTCGGGCCCTTGTCGGCGGCCTCGGCGCGGGGCTCCCCCGGGGCGCCGGCGGGCCGAGGCGGGGCGTCCGCGTCGCCCTGGCGCACCTCCCGGGCGACGGCGCGGGCGGACTCGCCCCGGCGTTGCCGGCCGGCCGAGTCGTACATGTCCCCCATGCTTCCCTGGAGCAGCGTCAGGTCCGCCTGGAGGCGGTTGGCGCCCGTGCGCAGGCTCTCGAGCAGCGCCCCCAGCTCGGACTCCATGGCGTCGACGCGCTGGAGCATCTGGCCCGTCGCCTCGCTCACCCGCGTCACGTGCTCCTCGGAGCGCCCGACGGCCTGGTCGCGCGTCTCCTCCGCGTCGCGCTCGGCGTCACGGCGGATCCGGTCGGACTCCTCGCGCGCCTGGCGCTCGAGGTCGGCGGCCGTCGTCTCGGCGGCCTGCACGATCGATGCGACCTGCTGGCTGGCGACCGCGGCGATCGACTCGGGGCTGCGGCGCTCGGAGCGCCGCTTGAGCGACTCGAGCTCGTCCGCGAGCCGGGCGAGGTGCTCGTCGACGGCCTCCGGCTCGTAGCCGCGGCGGCCGATGGGGAAGTCGCGCTTCTCGATGGACTGGCGGTCCAGGGGCATGGAGTCATCTCCGGTCGGGGGCATCCCGCGCGGCGATCCTAGCGGAGCGCCCGCACGCCGGTCAGGCTAGCGAGGAGCCGGGAAGCACCGGCCCGGCCGGCCCGTGCTCGACGAGGCCGTCGCGGACCAGCGCCGCCACCACGCGCTCGTACCGCTCCGGCTCCATGGCGGGCGGCTCGCCGCCGGCGGCCAGCGCGGCCACGATGCGGCCCCGGGCCCAGCGGTCGGTGTCCTCGAAGCGGACGGCGCGACGGCGGGGCCGGTGCTCGTCGCCCCCCCAGCGGCAGCGGTCGCGGACCGGACAGCCGCCGCACCGCGGAGCCCGGGCCGTGCACACGGTCGCGCCGAGGTCGAACATCGCCTGGAGCAGGGCCGAGGCCCCGCCCGCCGCCGGGGCCGGGCAGGCCCCGAGCCGCTCGCAGACACGAGCCACGTTCGTGTCGACGGCCAGCCCGGCGCCGGCGAAGCACTGGATCCGCAGGGCGGCAGCCGTGTAGGCGCCCACTCCCGGGAGCTCCTCGAGGCGCCGCGGCCATCCCGATCGGGCGATCACCGCGCACGCCTCGCGAAGCCGCAGCGCGCGGCGGTTGTAGCCGAGGCCCGACCACTCCCGCAGGACGTCGGCGGGCTCGGCGGCGGCGACGTCGTCCGCGCGCGGCCAGCGGTCCATCCATCGGCGCCAGCGCTCGACCACCCGGCCCACCTGCGTCTGCTGGAGCATGACCTCGCTGACCAGGACGGCGTAGGGGTCGGTCGTCCGGCGCCAGGGAAGGTCGCGACCGTGCTCGGCGTGCCAGGCGAGGATCGCGTCGCGCACAGCGATGAGGCTACGGCCCGATCCTGCCGGACCGGGCCGTAGCTCACCGGACCACTGGACCTCAGGAGCCGGGCGTGCGGGCGAGGTAGGAGTGCCCGGCCCGGACCGTGACGCGATGGTGCGTGTGCCGGTCCCACACCGAGACCTCGCCCTGGGCGACGCGGACGAGCGTGCCGTCGCAGCGATCGACCGTCTGCCAGATCGTGCCGCGCACGGTGGCCACGCTGTTGCGGCCGTGGGTCTTGTAGCGCCCGTTGTGGTCGGATGACCAGAGGGAGCGAACGCGGCGCTTGGAGTGCCGCCAGCGCGCCGTATGCCTGTGCCTGCGCGCCGTCCGGGCCATCGGCGTCGCGGAGGCGCTCCGCGCCTTGGCCCGCGTGGGGGCCCCGCAGACCTTGCTGAACGAGCTGCCGCGCAGGACGATGTCGGTCGTGCCGTCCGCCGCCTGGCGGACCTGGAACTTCGAGCCGGTGAACGACGCCGTCTGGATGCTGCCGTCGGGCTGCCGGTCGGCCATCGTGACGACGCCGGCCCGTGCGTCCACGAACGAGCCGACCGGGATCCGCCCGGCGGTGCCCATGGGCACGAAGCCGTTCGAGCCGTCCTGGACGAAGACCCTCCCGGAGCGGTTTGCCACCACGACGTTCGCCGACGTCTGGGGACGCATCGGCACCGGGAGCCAGTCCTCGCTGATGACCGGCGGGTCCGCGAGGTTCGCGGGCACCGGCAGGGCCGTCGGTGCCTTGGCGCCCTGGCCCTTGCCCTGCGATCCGACGCCCTTGTTGGCCGTTCCGCCGCCGGCGTTGGCGTTGCCGCCCGCGGCGTTGGGGTTGCCACCTGCGGCGTTGGGGTTGCCACCTGCGGCGTTGGGGTTGCCACCTGCGGCGTTGGGGTTGCCACCTGCGGCGTTGGGGTTGCCACCGTGCGCGTTCGCGTTGGCGTCGCCGCCGTTGCCGTTGGCGTTGCCGGCGTTGCCACTGCTCTGGATGGCGCCCTGGCCGCGGTTGTCGTTGCCGTTGCCGTGGTCGCCGTTGCCGTTGCCGTGGTCGCCGTTGCCGTTGCCGTGATCGCCGTTGCCGTTGCCGTGGTCGCCGTTGCCGTGGCTCGGGCCCGCCTCGCCGCGCAGGACGCGGAAGGCGGCCATGGCGGCAGAGGAGCTGTCGCCATGGCCTCGATCCGCCGCCGCCTGTGAGACGACGGCCGCGAGGGACACGACGAGGGCGAGGGAGACGAATCGCATGCGGGGCATTTGCTTGTCGTCTCGACGGGCGAGGCGCGGCCCTCAACCACGAGGGACCCCGGTTGGCCACGAGGACGGTCCCGGCCTCCCCAGTTCTGGGGAGGTCGGGCACACGATCGCGAGCCCCTCGGCGCCGGCCGCGATCCCGGCTCAGACGGGCGTCTCGCCCGGCTCCGGCGCGGCGCCCGCGTGCGCTGCCGTGAGGTCGCGCAGGTCGCGACGCAGCTCGCGGATCTCGTCGCGCAGGCGCGCGGCGTACTCGAAGCGCAGCTCGTCGGCCGCCGCGATCATCTCCTCCTCGAGCTCGACGATCGTCCGCTCGAGGTCCGGCAGCGACATCTCGCCGCCCCCGGCGCGTCCGCGCCTCTCCGAGCGCCGCCGGCCCTTGGGCGTCTTGCCCTCGGCCTGGAGGAACTCGGCGATGTCCGAGATCCCCTTGGAGATCGTCGAGGGCGTGATGCCGTGCTCGGCGTTGTAGGCGATCTGGATCGCCCGGCGGCGATCGGTCTCCCCGAGCGCCGCGCGCATCGCGGCCGTCTCCTTGTCCGCGTACATCACGACCATGCCCTCGCTGTTGCGGGCGGCGCGGCCGATCGTCTGGATCAGCGACGTCTCGCCGCGGAGGAAGCCCTCCTTGTCGGCGTCGAGGATCGCCACCAGCGAGACCTCGGGCAGGTCGAGGCCCTCGCGCAGCAGGTTGACCCCGACGAGGACGTCATACTCGCCGAGCCGCAGGTCGCGGATGATCTGGATGCGCTCGAGCGTGTCGACCTCCGAGTGCAGGTAGCGCACGCGGAAGCCCATCTCGAGCAGGTAGTCGGTGAGGTCCTCGCTCATCTTCTTGGTGAGCGTCGTCACGAGCACCCGCTCGTCGCGATCGACACGCTGGCGCACCTCGTTCATCAGGTCGTCGATCTGGTTGCGGGTCTCGCGGACGTCGACCATCGGGTCGACGATGCCCGTCGGCCGCACGATCTGCTCGACCACCCGCTCGGAGTGCCCGCGCTCGTACTCGCCCGGCGTCGCCGAGACGAAGACCATCTGCGGCGTGATCGACAGGAACTCCGCGAACGTCTGCGGGCGGTTGTCGAGGGCGCTGGGCAGGCGGAAGCCGTAGTCGACGAGGGTCTGCTTGCGCGAGCGGTCGCCCTCGTGCATGCCCCCGATCTGCGGGACGGTCTGGTGGGACTCGTCGATGAAGCAGACGAAGTCGTCGGGGTAGTAGTCGAGCAGGCAGTAGGGGCGCGAGCCCGGCGCCCGGCCGTCGAGGATGCGCGAGTAGTTCTCGATGCCGTTGCAGAACCCCATCTCCCGCAGCATCTCCATGTCGTACTGGGTGCGCTGGCGCAGACGATGGCTCTCGAGCAGCTTTCCCTCGGCCTCGAGCTCGGTGCAGCGCTCGCCGAGCTCGCGACCGATCTCCTCGACCGCGCGCTCCACCGTGCCCTCCTTGACCGAGTAGTGCGTGGCGGGCCAGATGCCGACGTGCTCGAGGTCGTCCTCGATCAGCTCGCCGGTCAGCGGATCGAAGTGCTGGATGCGCTCGACCTCGTCACCGAACATCGTGAAGCGGTACGCCGACTCGGCGTAGGCGGGGAAGATCTCGAGCGCCTCGCCGCGCACCCGGAAGTGCCCGCGGCCCAGGGCGACGTCGTTGCGCGAGTACTGCATCGTCACCAGCTTGCGCAGCAGCGCGTCGCGCTCGACCTCGCCGCCCTTCTTGAGGACCACCACGTTGCGGTCGTAGGTCTCCGGCGAGCCGAGGCCGAAGATGCACGACACCGAGGCGACGATGATCACGTCGCGGCGGGCGAACAGCGCCGCGGTGGCCGCGTGGCGCAGGCGGTCGATCTCGTCGTTGACCGCCGAGTCCTTCTCGATGTAGAGGTCCTTGGACGGGACGTAGGCCTCGGGCTGGTAGTAGTCGTAGTAGCTGACGAAGTACTCGACCGCGTTGTCGGGGAAGAACGTCCGGAACTCGTTGCAGAGCTGGGCGGCGAGCGTCTTGTTGTGGGCGATCACCAGGGACGGCTTCTGGACCTCGGCGATGACGCCGGCCATCGTCATCGTCTTGCCGGTGCCCGTGGCGCCCAGCAGCGTGGTGGCGCGATCGCCGCGCGTGACGGCCTCGGAGATCTCGGCGATGGCCCGCGGCTGGTCGGCGGCGGGGGTGAAGATGGGATCCAGCCTGAACTCGGGCAAGAGCCGTCCAGGATAGGAGCCGGGCTCACCGCCCGAGGGCGCAGGAGGCTCAGCTCGCGGGCTGCCGCAGGACCCAGATCCCTTCGCCCAGGTGGACGACCGCGCTGCGCGTGGCGTCCTTGACGCCGGCGATGAACTCGCCCCTGGTGGGCAGCAGGGTGCCGTCGGCGACGGCCATCGTCGCGCCGAAGCCGCCGTCGATCTTCAGGACCACGCCGCGACCCTCGACCCGGAAGCTGTCGGTGGCCGCGCGCCAGGCGAACGGGTTGGCGCGCGCCGCGCGGGCGGAGCGGTTCAGCGCGCCGCTGGCGATCACGTTGCCGCCACCCGACGCGATCACGTTGCCGCCACCCGACGCGATCACGTTGCCGCCACCTGCCGCGATGACGTTCCCGCCGCCGTAGGAGATCACGTTGCCCGCCCCCGACGCGATCACGTTGCCGCCGGCCTTGCCGATGAGGTTCAGCGCGCCGTTGGCGATCACGTTGCCACCGCCCGACGCGATCACGTTCCCGGCGCCCGACGCGATCACGTTCCCACCGCCCGACGCGATCACGTTCCCGGCGCCCGACGCGATCACGCCGGCCCGGACCGAGAGCCGGTGCCCGGGGTTCATGTTGCCCGGCACGATGCCCAGCTCGCGGTCGGCCTGGACGTACCCGCCGCCGCGCAGGGCATCGCTGAGCTTGGCGCTGACGGCCTGGATGCCGTCACCCAGGGCACGAAACGGCGTCGCCACCGCCTCCCACCCGCCCTGGAACCATTCGGTGACGCCCTGGAACCAGGCGGCGACGCCGTCGAACAGCCCGGCGCTGCGCGCCACGCGCGCGTAGTGCCCGAAGCCGTCGACGTGCCGGCCGGCCGGCGTGGTGTATGCGCCGCGCTCCTCGAAGTAGACCTGCGCGGTGCCGAACGCCGTCTCCCCGTTGATGCCGGTGGCAAACGCGACCACGTCCGCCGTGCCCTCCTTCGCGGCCTTCAACGGCTGCGGGCCGTGAACCGAGCAGTACTTGACCTGCCCGTCGGCGTCGGTGAACGCGCGCTCCGGATCGCGGCCGCCGACGTCGGACATGTCGAAGCGGACCTCCGCGTTCTGCACCAGCGAATGGTCGCGGTCGAAGACCTGGACCCGCAGGCAGCTCGCGCCCCCGACCGGCAGCCGCCACCGGTCGTTGAAGGTGTGCGTGTTGCCCGGCTTGTACTCGCTGAACACCAGGAAGAGGTCCTGCTCGTGGATGTCGCGCGGCATGTCGACCGTGAGGTCCATCTGCCTCGTGCCGCGGACGACCTTGCCCCAGTGGACCTTGCTGACCTTCGGGTCCTTGCCCCCGCTGCTCAGGTCGTAGTCGACGTGCCGGATCTCCACGCACTTGAGCTCGGCGATGAGCTGCTCGCCAAGGTCGAGGCCGCGGCCGCGAATCGCCTGCGTGGTGCCGGCGGGGCAGTGCTTGGTCTTGTCGCGCGGCCCGGCGTACACCTTGAGGGCGACGTGCAGCAGGTCGGCGACGCCTGACTCCTCGACCACGCCGCGCGGCGCCTGCGTGAGCACCTCGCCCACCGCCGCGTCGCTGTGCGGCGGCCGGGAGTGCACCCAGTCGATCTCGTAGCGGATCCAGTGCACCGCGTCGAGCACCGTCCGTGCCCTGTCCACGTGCATGCCGACGACGTCGGGCACCGTCCGGCGGCGCGTCGCCCCGAGCACCTTGAAACGCGGCACGGTGAGGCCGAGGACGGTGCCCTCGCCCGAGGCCGGCGGCGGACCCTCGATCGGGACGGGCCTCGATGCCGGCGAGGGGGCTGCCGAGCCGCCGCCCGCCGGCGGGCTGGAGACGTGCACGGTGTGGGTCACCGGCGCGCTCCACGCGCCGTCGTCGTCGCGCACCCGCAGCGCGACGTCGTAGTCGCCGGCCGCGGGATAGGAGACCGTGATGTCGTTGGACCCGTCCGATCGGTCCGGGGTGCCGTCGCCGTCGAGATCCCACTCGTAGACGGCGATCACCCCGTCGGGGTCGTCCGAGGCCGAGGCGTTCAGGCGCACGGGCTGGCCGGCCTGGGGCGAGGTCGGCGAGGTGGTGAAGGTCGCGGTCGGGGCGACGTTGGCAGCCGCGACGTGGACGGTCGTGCTCTTCGTCGCCGCGATGCCGTTGGAGTCGGTGGCCTGCACGCTGACGCCGAAGTCACCCGGCGCGGCGTATGTGTGCTTGGGGGCCGACCCCGTCGCCGTCCCGCCGTCGCCGAAGGTCCAGCGGACGTCCGACCCGGCGATGGACCCCCAGGTCTCACGCGCGTCGACGCCGAACGTCAACTCGTTCCCCGGCTCCCCGTCGGGTGCCACGAGGTTCGTGAGCACCGGCCCGGTCGTGAACCCGGCTGCGCCGGTCACGTAGTCGCCGCCGTAGGAGTTGAACTCCCAGCCCCCGAAGGAGTCGCCCGTGTCGGCGAGCCCGGCCTGGACGTGGACGTAGTCGTTCGACCCGCTCTGCGATTGCTGCTCCGTGACCGTCCACGACCCGCCGGCCGGTCGCCGCGCGAACAGCGCCGGGTGGCTCGACGCCTTGTCGGTCCACCAGCCCACGAGCGCGTCGCCGCCGGCGTTGACGTCGAGCGCCAGGTCCTTGTAGCGGTCGTCGGGGCCACACGAGCAGTCCGGGCCCAGCTCGGAGACCGTCCAGCCGGCGTCGCCAGGCGACCGCTCGGCGACGTCGACCTGCCCGCCATTGGAGTCCGTGGGCAGCCACGCCACCACCGCCGTGCCGTCGTCGGCGGCGTCGGCGCGCAGCTCCTGGTGGCCGGACGGATCGCCGAGCGACACGTCGCCGGGCCCGCTGGCCGGCCCCATGGGCTCAGGCGAAGCGGACCACGCGGCTCCGCGCGCCGTGCGCCGAATCGCCTGCACCTCGTGGTCGGCGGCGCTGTTGGCGGGGTCGTAGTCCGACCACGCGACCACCGCGGCGCCGCCGGGCGCCATGCCCATGTCGAACAGCGCGATCTCCGCCGCCGTGCCTCCGATCATGCGCGACGAGCCGATCTTCGTGCCGCCGTTGGCCTGCCATGCCTCGCCGGCGGCCCGCTCCTCGGCCCAGATCTCGGTGCCGGAGCGCGGCCAGGCGACCAGCGCGTTGCCGTCCCGGTCGAGCCCGGCGCGCACCCAGGTGATGCCCGACGTCGGACCGGTCCCCAGCGTCACCGGTGCAGCCCAGGTCCCGTCGGGGGCGCGCTCCCACACCGCGACGCCATCGCGATACCCGCTCACGTAGGCGACGAGGATCGTCCCGTCGGCCCCGATCGCCACGTCCACCAGTCTGCCGTCCGGGTCGGGACTGTGCCCACCGGGCATGGTGACCGCGCTCTCCCACGAGCCATCGGGCCGGCGTACGCGGACCAGCGGGTAGCCGCAGCAGTTGTCGTTGGCGACCAGGACCGCGGTGCCGTCGGGCCCGACCGCCAGGTAGGGCACCCCCACGCCTGGGCCGGGGACTCCTCGACCCAGCCGCCACCGGGAGCGTGGAACCAGGTGGTCAGGGTGGAGCTCTGCCCGGTGCGCGCGACCAGCGCGTGCCCGCCCGATCCGAACGCCATCGAGGCGTCCAGGGCCGAGTAGCCGGTGCCCCAGTTCTCGCTGTAGAAGAGGTGCGGGGCGAGCCATCCGGGGCTCGCGGCCACCGCCGACGAAGCGCATGCCCAGAGGGCGACCAGCGCGGCCACCGACGCGATCTCGACCGCCCTGCGAAGGCCGTGCCTCATCGGAGCGGTGCGGACTACTTCGTGCCGCGGTAGCAGTAGGTGTCGCTGACGTCGATCGTCGGCTTGCCGTGCACCTCGTTGGCGACGCGGTAGAAGATGATCGTCGTCGGCTTCTTGTCGGGCCGGTACTGCGCCACGCGCTTGCGCAGCGGGCCGCTGGTGAACCGCATCGTCGCCGTGCTGCGGCTGTAGCGGTACCTGCCGGTCCTCCCCATCGCCCGGTAGCGGTTGTGCGCGCGAACATCGATGCTCTGCATCGAGCTGCGCGTCAGGCCCATCGTCGTGGTCGTGTAGCAGCCGTAGTGACCGCTCCTGGCCCGCTTGACGCCCTTCGGCGGGCGGACTCGGAACCTGCCGCCGTCGTAGACGCCCTTCTCCCCGAGCACGCTCCAATGGACCTCCCACCTGCCCGGGCCGGGGTTGCGCAGCGCGTAGTGGCCGGCATCGTCGTAGTCGCTGTGGTAGGAGCCGTGGGCCTGGCCGGTCAGCGGCGTGCCCGCCGGCTCCATCCAGAACCACACCTCGCCCGTGGCGAATCCGCTCCAGGCGATGTCGATCTCCTGCTTGAGCGAGTAGACCTTCTTGACCGGGTGGACCTCGCCCCCCGCCGCGCGCTTCGGGCCCCGACCCTCCGCGGCGGCCACCGGGACCGCGAGCACCATCGCCACCACCGCAAAGCTCGACACGACGCGCTTGGACACGCGAGTTCCCTCTCGATCGGCGATCCGCGTGGTCATCGGCCGAGCGCGTCCTGCCGGGACCGCCCGTGCGGATCGAGGCTGGCAGTCATGTGCGGGGCGGGCTGCGGGCGGCCCGATGCGATCCGTGCGTGCAACATCCGAACGTCCTCCGTGTGGGCGCCCGTCTGGACCGGGCGGCGGGCCGTCACTCTCGGGCGGGCACGACCGCCACGCACTGGACCCCCGGTCCAGACCCGCCCCTCCGGGCCCGCGCACTGTCAGCGCACTGACAACTGGTCGGCTGGCGGGCGTACAGCCGCGACACCCCACGGTGTGGGTGCCGCGATCGCGCCGGGCTACGAGATGCCGCCGGCGCGCTCGAGCGCGCCGGCGAGCTCGCCGCGCGACGCGATCCCGAGCTTGGAGTACGCGTTGCCGAGGTGGAACTTCACCGCCTTGACGGTCACGAAGAGGGCCTCGGCGATCTCGCGGTTCGTCATGCCCGAGGCCGCCATGCCCACCACCCTGCGCTCGCCCGGGGTGAGCCTGTCGCGCGCGTCGTCGCCCCGCGAGCGCACGCTGACGCCCGCCCGCTCGAGCTCGTCACGGGCGCGCCGGGCGAGCACGACGGCCCCGATGCGCCGCGCCTCCTCGAGCGCCCGCTCGAGCGGCTCGCGCGCTGCGGCCCGCTTGTTCGCGCGCCGCAGCGCCGAGCCGAGGTCGACGAGCGCATGGACGCGCTGGAGCACGGCCTCGGTGCCCTCGACGACCTCGCGCGCCTCGGTCAGCAGCTCGAGCGCGGCGGCCGGGGGCTCCAGCGAGGCCCGGCGCCCGAGCGCCACCGCGATCGCCCGCGGCGCTCCCCAATGGCGGGCGTCGGCGAGCTCGTCCTCGGCCAGGCGCTCCGCCTCGGTGCGGTCGCCGAGCCGCCCGTGTGCGACCGCGGCGAGGGAGCGCCAGGCGAGGATCTCCGGGTTGCGGGTGCGCAGCCCGCGCTGCAGCGCCTCCCCCGCCGCGAGCGCGTCGGCGAGCGCGAGCCGGGGCTCGCCGGCCGAGAGCCGGAGCAGGGCACGACCCTCGAGGTATGCGGGCCATGCCGAGGAGGTCGCGGCGAAGCGCTCCTCGTCCTCGGCGGAGAGGTCGAGGGCGCGAGTCGCGCCGCCGGCGTCGCCCAGCTCGTGGCGCGCCCGGGCGAGGACCGCCATCGTCGAGGGCAGGTAGACCTCCCAGCCGAAGCGCGCGGCGTCGATCGCCAGCTCTGCGTGCGACGCGCTCTCTGCCACCCGGCCGCAGAGGAGCCCGGTGTAGGCGAGCGAGTGGCTGACGGAGGCGAAGCCGTGGATGGTGGCCTGCGCCTGCGACTCGGCCAGCGCGGCCTCGAGCACGGCCAGGCTCTCGACGTACTCGCCCGACCAGCTCAGCGAGCCGCTGATGGCGTAGAGCATCGGGTCGTCGGTGCCGCTCTCGGCGAGGAAGGCTCCGCCGTCCCAGGCGCGTCGCGCCAGGTCGGCGCAGCGCTCGCGATCCTCGCGCGCGATCAACTTCTCGGCCGAGGCCATCACCAGCACGTTGCGCTCGCCCTGCGTCGACGGCACGCGGCCCTCCTCGAGCAGTCTGCCCACCCGCCTGAAGGCCTCCGGGCCGCGGTCCGTGTCCCACATCCCGGCCAGTGCCGCGCCGGCCTCGAGCTCGAGCTCGAGGCCCTGCCCGGCTCCTCCGAGGCGCGCGAGACCGCGTTCGAACGCATCCAGCGCGTCGCCGGCACGGCCGGTCTGGAACAGGAGCCGGCCGTGCAGCAGCTCGGCTCGCGCGGCCGCGGGGCCGTCGGAGAGCTCCTTGGCTGCGCGCGCCAGGTCGCCGCCGGCGGCGGGGTCGCCGACGGCGGCCTCCGCGATGCCGAGCTCCAACAGGGTCGCGGGATCGCGGCCGGTCGGTTCCCGAAGCGCGCGGCGCAGGTGGCGCACCGCGATCTCGGGCGCGCCACTGGCGGCGGCCCGGACCGCCGCCTCCCGGAGCGCCCGGGCCGCCCAGGCCTCGCCCACCGGCTCGGCGTTCAGCAGCTGGGCGGCGACGACGGCCGCGGGCTCGCCCGCCTCGGCGAGGATCCGTGCGGCCCCCACGTGCCCGACCACCCGCTCGGCCGCGGTCAGCTCCTCGTAGAGCGCGCTGCGGAGGATCGGGTGCGCGAACGCGAGGCCGTCCGCTCCGAGGACGCCTGCGTCCACGAGCCCGCGCGCCGCGGAGGCAGCGCACTGCTCGTCGATGTCCGCCAGCGCCGCCACGTGCCGAACGGAGGCGCCGTCGCCGAGGATCGCGAGCGCTCGCACGAGCGCGGTGGCTTCCGGCGGAAGGCGCCCGAGCGTCAACGTCACCAGGCGGGCCACGGGCGCCGGCCCGATCTCGCGGGCGCGGCCGGCGGCGTCGGCCGCGGCGTCGAGTTGCTCGGCCTCGAGAGCCGCCAGCAGCTCGAGCAGCAGAAACGGGTTGCCGCCCGTCATCTCCGCGCAGGCATCCACGAGCTCCGGCCCGTCAGCCGCGATGCGCGTCGCGACGATCCGCTCGACGGCAGCACGCGAGAGGCGCTGCGCGGAGACGATCTCCGCCGCATCGCGAAGCCGCGGCAGCACGTCGGTGTCGCCGCCCGGCTCCGCCGGCCGCGCGGCGAGGAGCATCGCCACAGGAAGCTCCGAGACCCGCTCGGCCAGATACGCGCAGAACCGCAGCGTCGGCTGGTCGGCCCACTGCGCATCGTCGAGCACCAGCAGCAGCGGGCGCTGGTCGGCGATGTTGGCGGTCAGCCAGGAGAGCCCGTGCAGCAGCGGGAACATCTGCCCGATCTCGCGGCCCGCCCCCGGGGTGAGCCCCTCGATCAGCGGCGTCGCGTGGCGGGCCGCGCCCCGCAACAGCGCGGCGCGCTCCGCCGGCGAGACGTCGTGCAGCAGACCCTCGAACCAGCGCAGCGCGCAGCCGAACGGCAGGTCGCGCCCCAGCTCGGTCGCGCGCGCGGAGAGGACCTCCATGCCGCGCGTCCCCGCGAGCTCCACGGCGCAGCCCAGCAGGCGCGACTTGCCGATGCCGGCCTCGCCCTCGACGAGCACGAGCCGGCCGTCGCCCCCACGCGCGCCCTCGAGCGCGTCATCGATGCGCGCAAGCGCCTGCTCGCGCTCGAGGAGCACGCTGAACGTCGGCCGGACCGGGCCCATCGGCCACCATTGTGCCGTATGAGACTGGACCCGGGTCCAGTGCGGTCCCGCGGCCCGCTCGCGTACGCTCGCCCCGATGCCGCGCAAGCCCTTCCCACCGGGGCGGCCCTTCGGCGACCCCGCGCCCACCTCGACGCCCCCGCCCGGCGCCCCCGCGTCGCCGCCGCCGCAGAGATGACGCGGGCCGGCCCTGGGCGACGCCGCCCGAGAGCCGCGCCGACAGCGCGCCGGCGTCCGGGGTCGCGACCAGGGAAGCCGGCGCCCGCGAGGTCGACGACCACGGCGATCCCCTCGCCCGCGGTCAGCTCGATCTGGAGCATCTTCGCGTCGGCGCTCAGGATGGCCATGCGTCCGGCGTAGGCTGCAGCGCGTGCCCGCCCGCGCTGTCCGCATGCCCCTCGAGGGCGCCCAGACCCCGGCCGAGGCGGTGCGCTGGCTGGCCGGCGAGGACCGGGCGTTCGGGCTCGTGGGCGAGTGGGCCGGGGGCGGTGCGCTGCTGGGCTCGCACCCCGTTCGCGAGTCGCACGACGGCGAGGATCCGTTCGCGCTGCTCGAGGCCCTGCCGCATCCCGAGCCGGCCGGCGCGATCGTCGGCGGCGGCTGGTTCGGGTTCCTCGGCTACGGGCTGGGCGCGCGCGTGGAGCGGCTTCCGCCTCCACCGCCCGCCGCGGCGCCGCTGCCCGCCGCGGGGCTCGCCCTGTTCGACCACGTCGTCCGCTTCGACGGCGAGCGCTGGTGGTTCGAGGCGCTCTGGACGCCGGAGCGCGAGACCGCCCTCGACGGGCACCGGGCCGTCTGGGCGCGGCGGCTGGCCGGGCCGCCGCCGCCCGTCGATCCGCCGCTGGTCGGGGCGTTCGACACCGTCCCGGGCGCGACGGGCCACCGGGCCGCCGTCGCCGACTGCGTGGAGCGCATCGCCGCGGGGGAGCTGTTCCAGGCCAACGTCACGCTGCGCCTCGAGGCCGCCTGGGCGGGCGACCCCGCGCACATGCTCTCCCACGCCCTCGACGCCGCCGCGCCCCGGTTCGGCGCGCTGGTCCGCGGCCCGTGGGGCGCGCTCGTCAGCCTCTCTCCCGAGCGCTTCCTGAGGCGGCGGGGCCGCGCCGTCGAGAGCGACCCGATCAAGGGCACCGCGGACGCGGCCGGCGCCCTGCGCGCCTCGGCCAAGGACGCGGCCGAGCACGTGATGATCGTCGACCTCGTGCGCAACGACCTCGGACGGGTCTGCGAGTACGGCTCGATCGCCGCCGGCAGGCCGCGCGTCGAGCCGCACGCCGGGGTCTGGCACATGGTCTCGACCGTCGCGGGCAGCCTGCGCGCGGAGGCCGGCGACGCGGAGCTGCTGGGCGCCACCTTCCCCCCGGGCTCGGTGACCGGAGCGCCCAAGGTCCAGGCGATGAAGGTGATCTCTGCGCTCGAGGCCACGCGCCGTGAGGCCTACACCGGCGCGATCGGCTACGCGAGCCCGGTGGCCGGGCTCGAGCTGAGCGTTGCCATCCGCACCTTCGAGATGACCGGCGAGCGCATCTGGCTCGGGGCCGGGGGCGGCATCGTCGCCGAGTCGACCCCCCGCGGCGAGCTCGCCGAGGCGATCGCCAAGGCCCGCGGCCCGATCGCCGCGATCGGGGGGACGCTCGCGCCTGCGGCACCTGCCCGGCGCCCAGCCCGCGGCGCGCAGCGCGCGCTCGACCACGGCACCGCGGCCGGATCCCGCCCGCGGGGTCGTCGAAACGGTCTTCGCCTCCGGTGGGCGGGCACCGTTCGCCGCGGCGCACCTCGCCCGGCTCGCGGCATCCGTGCGAGCGCTCTACGACCTCGAGCTGCCGCCGCTGGCCGCCGAGCTGCTCGCCCAGGAGGCCGGGAGGGCACGCGCGCCCACCCGCATCCGCCTCGACGTGCGCCCCGACGGGCGCACGACCGCCGCGTCGCGGGCCGAGCGCGGCCGGGCGGCCCCGCCGGCCCGCCCGATGCCGTTCCTGCTGCCGGGAGGCCTCGGCGCCCACAAGTGGCGCGACCGCGCGCTGCTGGAGGCGCTCGACGCCAAGGCGGGGCCCGCCGCCGCGCTGCTCGTCGACGGCGACGGCGACGTCCTCGAGGCGACCCGCGCCAACCTCTTCGTCGACGACGGCGACGGCCTGGTCACCCCGCCCGCCGACGGGCGGATCCTGCCCGGCGTGACGCGCGCGCGACTGATCGAGGCGCTCGGCGCCCGCGAGGCGCCGATCCCGCTGGAGCGCCTGCTCGGGGCCCGCGAGGCGTTCCTCACCTCGTCGATCGCGCTCGTCCGCCCGCTCGCGATTTCCGGGGTCGCGCCCGCCGGCGACGGCTCGTCGAGCGCCTCGGCCGCGCTCGCCGCGCTCCGGGCGGCGCCCGCCCGCGACGGGCTCGTGCCCCTTGCGCGCCCCGGCTAGCGCAGCCCGAGCTCGCGCGCGTAGGTGCGCGCGTACCGGGCACGCGCGCCGAGAACGCGCTGCACGTACGCGCGCGTCTCGGCGTACGGGATGTCGTTGACGCGCAGGTCGCGCCCCTTCGCGCCCGCCTCGCCGATCCAGCGGTCGACGTTGCCCTCGCCGGCGTTGTAGGCGGCGAGGGCAAGCGCCATGTTGCCCCCGTAGCGCCGCAGCAGGTAGCGGAGGTAGTACGTGCCATAGGCGATGTTCACCTGGGGCGTCGAGAGGTCTCCGAGCTCGAAGGCCGTCCCGCCCGAGCGCCCGGCGATGAACTGCGCCGTGCCGGGCGTGATCTGCATGAGGCCCTTCGCGCCGGCGTGCGAGGTCTGGTCGCGGAAGTGCGACTCGGTGTAGATGACACCCGCCACGAGCGCGGGGTCGAGGCCCTTCTGCGCGGCCTGCTGGCGAATGATGTCCTCGTGGCGCAGCGGGAGCGTGATCTCCTGCACGCCCCGCTCGAGCGTCGGCAGGACCAAGGCGGCCACCAGGCCGGCGGCCGCCGCCACGCCGACGATCAGCAGCGCCCGGCGGCGCGCCACGATCCGCCGTCGCGAGCCGCTGCGGCGGGAGGAGGTGCGGCGGGCCGACACGTGCGCGTTCATCATCGAGGATCCAGCTTGCCAAGGACGTCAGACAGCGCCAGCTCCAACTCCGCCACGGTCCCCGAGTTGCGCACGACGAACGTCGCGCGGCGCGCCTTCTCGTCCTGGGGCAGCTGGCGGGCGGCCCGCTCGTCGACGGCCTCGTGGCCGCGGGCGGCGGCCCGCCGCGCGCGCACCTCCTCGTCGGCGACGATCGCGATCGTCGCGTCGTAGGCGCCCTCCATGCCCGCCTCGAAGAGCAGCGGCGTCTCGACGACCGCGGCCCGCGGCGGCGGCTCGCGGCGCAGCGCGGCCTCGCGGAAGGCCGCGACCCGCTCCGCCACGCGCGGCCAGATGAGCTGCTCGAGCCAGGCGCGCTCCTGCGGCGACGCGAACGCGGCGGCGGCGATCGCCGACCGGTCGACGGCGCCGTCCGGGGCCACGGCCGCGCCCCACCGATCGACCACCGCAGCCACGGACGTCGGGCTCTCCGTAGAGCTCGTGGACGACGGCGTCGGTCGACAGCGTGGCGGCGCCGAGCCGCTCCAGCGCGGCCAGCGCCGTCGACTTGCCGGCGCCGAGCCCGCCGGTGAGCCCGACGAACGGCATCGCGCGGCCGGCCGCCATCGGCGGCCGCGCCTAGGGCTGCTCGGTCGGAGGGACGTCCGCGTCGGGCGCGGCGGCCTCGCCGGCGTCCGCGTCGGGCGCGGCGGCCTCGGGGTCCTCGACCTCGGGCGGCTCGGCGATCTCGGGCTCGGCGATCTCGGTGGCGGGATCCGGCGCGGCCTCGGCCTCGACGGTCCCGGGCGCCTCGGCCCCGGCGCTCGGCTCCTCGGGCGCAGCGACCTCCTCGGCCGCGACCTCGTCCGCCTCGGCGAGCTCGACGCCCGGGTCGGCGCCCGCCGCGTCGCGGTCGAGCTCCGCGTCGGGGACCGGCGCGGCGGCCGGCGCGTCGCCGCCGGCGAACACGTCGTCGCTGAGGCCGAGCTCGGGCACGTCGTCGAAGGTGGCGACCACCTCCGCCCCGCTCTCGGCGGCGCGGTGCTCGCCGGGGAGCACCTGGCCCTCGACGCGCTTGACCGACAGCGAGAGGCGCCGGCGCTCGGAGTCGATCTCGAGCACGCGCACGCGGACGACGTCGCCCGGCTGGACGACCTCGCGCGGGTTCTCGACGTGGTGGTTGGCCAGCTCGGAGATGTGGACGAGGCCCTCGACGCCGTCGAGGATCTCGACGAAGGCGCCGAACGTCACGACCTTGGTGACCGCGCCCTCGAGCTCGTCGCCGACGCGGTAGGTGTCGACGACCCGCTGCCACGGATCCTCCTGGGTCTGCTTGAGGCCCAGGCTGATGCGCTGGCGGTCGCGGTCGATGTCGAGCACCTTGACCTGGACCGTGTCGCCGATGTTGAGCATCTCGCTCGGGTGGTTGACGTGCGACCACGACAGCTCGGAGATGTGGATCAGGCCGTCGATGCCGTTGAGGTCGACGAACGCGCCGAAGTCGACGATGTTCGAGATGACGCCCTCGACGACGAGGCCCGGCTGGAGGCGGTCGAGGATCTCCTGGCGCTGCTCCTTGCGCTCCTCCTCGAGCACCGCGCGGCGCGACAGCACGACGTTGTTGCGCGACCGGTTGAGCTCGATGACCTTGCACTCGATCTGCGTGCGCAGGTACTCGTCGAGGTTCGGCACGCGGCGGATGTCGACCAGCGAGGCGGGCAGGAAGCCGCGCACCCCGAGGTCGATGATCAGGCCGCCCTTGACGACCTCGATGACCGTGCCCTCGACCGGCTCGCCGCACTCGGCCGCAGCCTCGATGCGCCGCCACGCCTTCTCGAAGCGGGCGCGCTTCTTGGACATGATCAGGCGGCCGTCCTGGTCCTCCTTGGTGAGGACCAGGGCGTCGACCTCCTCGCCCGAGCTCGACCTCCTCGTGCGGGTCGACGTTCTTGCGGATCGACAGCTCGTTGGAGGGGATGACCCCCTCGCTCTTGTAGCCGATGTCGACGAGGACCTCGTCGTTGTCGATGCGCACGACGCTTCCGGTGACGACGTCGCCCTCCTCGAAGGCGGCGAAGGTCGCGTCGTAGTTGGGGACGATCTGGCCGTCGATCTCGAGCAGCAGGCCGTCGCTGCCCTCGACGACCTTGGCGGATAGGCGTCGGTCGTAGGTTCAATGGTCGCGGACATTCGACCGCACAGCGTAGCGGTATGTTCTGGACCGATGCCCGTCCGCGCGACCAAGCGCGGCGCCGACCGCACGCCGCTGTCGGGCCGCCACGACGTGCTGATCTGCGGCGCCAGCTTCGCCGGTCTCGCGGTCGCGCGGGAGCTCGCCGGAAGCGGCGCGGACGTCCTCGTCGTCGACCGCTACGAGATCGGCGAGCGCCAGACGTGCGCGTGCGCCGCGCCGACCGACTGGCTGCGCAACCTGGGGCTCGACGAGTCGATCCGCCAGACGTTCGGCGAGCTCGTCGTCCACCTCCCCGGCCGCACCCACCGCTGGCCGCTGCCGTGTACGTTCTCGACCTTCGACTACCGCACGCTGTGCGCGCTGCTGGCGGGCTCCGGGCGCCAGCGCGAGGTCGCCCGGACTTCGCCTTCGAGACCGCGAAGGTCGAGCGGATCGAGCCCGGCGAGCGTCCACCGCGTCCACACCGACCGCGGCGACCCTCGCGCCCCGCTCGTCGTCGACGCGCTCGGCTGGCGGCGCGTGCTCGGCACCGTCGGCGGCGGCGTCGTCCAGCCGCCGGAGGCGCTGCTCTCGCGCGGGCTGGAGGTCCACCCCGGGGGCCGCGGCGTCGGACCTCGAGCTGTGGCTCGACCGCCGCTACGTGCGCGCGGGCTACGGGTGGAGCTTCCCGGCCGGGCGACGAGCTGCGCGTCGGCGTCGGCTCGTTCGAGCCGCGCGACCACGTCAAGGACCCGACGGTGCGGCTCGCCGCCGACGTGGCGGTCGACCGCCGTCGGCTTCCAGGGCAACTGGATCCCCCACGCGCTGCGCCCGGCGGTCGAGCGACGGCGTGTTCTTCGTGGGCGACAGCGCGGGCCACTGCCTGCCGGTGACCGCCGAGGGCATCCGCACCGCGCTGTACTTCGGGCTGGCCTGCGGGCGCGAGCTGCGCGCCGTGGTCGAGGGCCGCCGCACGCGCAGCGAGGCGCTGGAGCGCTACGGCGCGTTCAGCGCCGCCCACGAGCGGCCGTTCCGGCTGCTCAAGCGCGCCCAGGACGTCGTCGGCCACGTGGTGCCGCGCGAACGGCTGCTGCGCGGGACCGTCGCCGCGATCTCCAACCGCCGTCTCGTCGACGCGTTCTTCCGCCGCTACCTGGCAGTCGCCCCGCCCGAGTTCGCGCTGGCCACCGCGGCACACCCGCGAGCGGCGCGCATCGCGGCGCTGGCGGCCTGACGCGGGCAGGCGGTGGCGCTTCCCGTCACGCAGCGGTCCGCGGTCGCGCTGGCCGCGGCGATCCGGGCGGGCGAGATCGGCTCGCGCGAGGTCGTCGACGCCCACATCGCCCTGCTCGAGCAGGCCAACCCGCGGATCAACGCCGTCGTCCACGCGCGGCTCGACGACGCCCGCCGCGACGCCTCGCGCGCCGACGCGCGGATCGCCACCGCGAGGCCCGACGAGCCGCTGCCGCCGCTGCTGGGCGTGCCGTGCACGATCAAGGAGTCGATCGCGGTCGCGGGCATGCCCAACTGCGCCGGCCTGGCGAGCCGCCGCGACCTGCGGGCGCAGCGCAGCGCGCCGGTGGCCCGCCGGCTGCTCGACGCGGGCGCGGTCCTGCTCGGGGTCACCAACACCTCCGAGCTGTGCATGTGGATCGAGTCGCACAACCACGTCTACGGGCGCACGCGCAACGCCTACGACCACCGCCGCATCGCCGGCGGCTCGTCGGGGGGCGAGGGCGCCGTGGTCGGCAGCGGCGCCTCTCCGGTCGGCCTCGGCTCGGACATCGGCGGCTCGATCCGGCTGCCGGCCTTCTTCAACGGCGTCTTCGGGCACAAGCCCTCGCCCGGGCTGCTGCCCAACACCGGCCAGTTCCCGGTCACCCACGGCGAGGCGGGACGCCTGCTCACGCCGGGGCCGCTCGCGCGCCGCGCCGAGGACCTGATGCCGCTGCTGCGGATCCTCGCCGGACCCGACGAGGAGGACCGGCTCTCGCGCGCGGCCGAGCTCGGCGATCCCGGGGCCGTGTCGGTCGACGGGCTCGAGGTCACGGTGATCGAGGGTCGGCTGCTGCCGCCCGTCTCGCGCTCGCTGGCCGGCGCCCGCGAGCGGGCCGTCGCCGCGCTCGAGCGGGCCGGCGCGCGTGTCCGGCGCATCCCGCTGCGGCGCCTGCGCGGCGCCCTGGAGCCCTACCTCGCGACGCTCGCCGAGGGCGCAGGCACCACGACGCTCGAGATCCTGGCCGCCGAGGGCACCGAGCTGCGCGCGCGCGACCTGCTTCGCCGCGACGTGCCGCACACCGGCGCGACGCGGCTGCTGATCGCCGCCGAGTCGGCGTTCGGCCGGCGCACGGAGCGGCACACGGCGCGCGCGGTCGCGGCAGGCGAGCGCCTGGGCCGCGAGCTCGCCGAGGCCGTCGGCGACGGCGTGCTGCTGCACCCCCCGTTCCCCCGCGTCGCCCCGCGCCACGGCAGGACGGTGGGCCGGCCGTGGGTGATCCTGCACGCGGCAGTGTTCAACCTCGCCGGCCTTCCCGTGACCGAGGTGCCGCTCGGCCTCGACGGCCGCGGCCTGCCGCTTGGCGTGCAGGTCGTCGCCGGCCGCGACCGCGACCACGTGGCGATCGCCGTCGCCCTGGAGCTCGAGCGGGCGCTCGGCGGCTGGACGCCGCCCCGCAGCGGCTGAGCGGGCGGGCGGCGAGGCGCGCTCAGAACCCGCGGCGCTCGCGGTCCGGGCGGGGCGAGCGCGCGTCGGTCGCGAGGCGGCGCCACGAGTGCGCGAGCCACAGGACCGCCAGCGCCAGCGCCACACCCGACGCGGCGGGCGCGTCGCCGGGGCTCACGGAGCCCAGGACGACGAAGAAGAGGTAGATCACGACGGCCGCCCCGCAGACGGCCCAGAGCGCGGGCACGAGCGCGAAGCGCCCCTCGCTGTCGGTGGAGCGGCGCCCCGGGCTCGACCGGCGGTCCGGGGTGCGGCGGCGGTCGGAGCGCTCTCGGCGCTCCGCGGGGGATGCGGGCATGCGCAGATGGTCCCGCGTCGGGCGGACGGCCCGCCATCGTCCATCCGTCGACTACTTGGCGTCCAGCCAGGTGCGCCCGCTGCCCACGTCGACGGCGAGCGGCGGGCTCGCGCTGCTCCCACGGCGCCACCATCTCGCGCTCGGCGAGCGCGCGGACCGCCTCGGCCTCCTCGGGCGGCCCCTCGAAGAGCAGCTCGTCGTGGATCGTGAGGATCAGCCGGCGTGGCGAGGCCCTCCGCCGCGAGCGCGCGGTGCGCGCGCACCATCGCGAGCTTCATGACGTCGGCCGCCGTGCCCTGGATGACCGTGTTGACGGCCAGGCGCTCGCCCAGCGTGCGCACCTGCCAGTTGCGCGCCTTGAGCTCGGGGATCTGCCGCCGGCGCCCGAAGAGCGTCGTGACGTAGCCCTCCTCGGTGGCCTGCTCGATCGTCGCGTCATGAACGCGTGCGACCCGCGGGAAGCGCTCGAGGTAGGCGTCGATGAACGCCTTGGCCTCCTCGCGCGGGATGTTGAGCCGGTCGGCGAGCCCGTAGTCGCTGAGGCCGTAGACGATCCCGTAGTTGATCATCTTCGCCTTCGAGCGGTCCATCGGCGTGAGCTCGGCGGCCGGCTTTGCGAAGACCTGCGAGGCCGTCGCGGTGTGCACGTCCTCGCCGCGCAGGAAGATCTCCTTGAGCACCGGCTCGTCGGCGACGTGGGCGAGGATGCGCAGCTCGACCTGCGAGTAGTCGGCGCTGACGAGCACCCGTCCCTCCGCGGCCTCGAAGCAGCCGCGGATCTCGCGGCCGAGCTCGGTGCGAACCGGCACGTTCTGCAGGTTGGGGTTCGTCGAGGCGAGGCGGCCCGTCGTCGCCACCGCCTGCAGGAACGTCGTGTGGATGCGCCCGCGGCCGTCGACGAGCTGCGGGCAGCACGTCGAGGTAGGTCTTGACGAGCTGGTTGAGCTCGCGCCAGCGCTCGATCCTCGGGACGATCGGGTGCTCGTCGCGGATCGCCTGCAGCACGCGCGCGTCGGTCGAGAAGCCGGTCTTGCCGCGGCGCTTGCGCGACAGGCCGAGCTTCTCGAACAGGATCTCGCCGAGCTGCTGGGGCGAGCCGATCGTGAACTCGGTGCCGCAGAGGTCCCAGATCTCGCGCTCGAGCGCCGGCGATCTCCTCGCGCACGCGCCCGCCGACCTCGTCGAGGCGCTCGACGTTGAGGCGCACGCCCTCGACCTCCATCGCGCGCAGGACGCCGCACGAGCGGCAGCTCGATCTCGTCCATCACCCGGGCCAGGCCGCGCTCCTCGATCTGCTCGCGCTGCCAGGCGGCCAGCTCGCGCACGAGCAGCGCGTCGCGGCCGGCGACCTCGTCGTCGAGCCGCGGCCGCCAGCCCGCGCTCCTCGACCAGCTCGCGGAACGGGAACGCCGCGCCGCGCGGGCTCGAGCAGGTAGGCGCCGAGCAGCGTGTCGTGGACGAGGTCGGGCGGGACCGCGCCGAGCGACTTGGCGTCGTGGGCGATCACCGGCCGGTCCGCCGCAGGCGAGCACGACCGCCTCCGGCGCCTGCCGCGCCTCGCCGACGAGCACCTCGTCGCCGGCCGCGACGCGCGAAGCGCGCCATCGCCTCGCGCGCGAACAGCTCGCCCTCCGCCGCCTCCGGGCGGCAGCACCGCGACCGCCAGCGCCGCTCCGCGGGCAGCGCCTCGACGTCGGCGAGCGTCGCCCTCGCGCACGTCGCGCGCCCACCGTCCGGTCGGCCTCCGGGCGCGGGCGCGGCGGCGTCGCCCTCGCCCAGCGCCTCCTCCAGGCGCCGCAGCGGGTCGCGCAGCTCGAACTCGCGGAAGACCTCGCGCAGGCGCGAGCGGTCGGGCTCGCGTGCGAGCTCCGACCAGCGGGTCGACCTCGACGCCGGGCACGTCGCGCTGGATCGTCGCCAGCTCGCTTGGAGACGCGCGCGTGCGTCGGCGTGCTCGGTCAGGTTCTGCTTGCGCTTGGCGCCGGAGATCTCGTCGACCGATGCGAGCACGCGTCTCGAGGTCGCCGAAGCGCTGCAGCAGCTCGCTGGCGGTCTTGTCGCCGATGCCCGGGACGCCGGGGATGTTGTCGGACGTGTCGCCCTTGAGCCCGTAGAAGTCGGGGATCAGCTCCGGCGGGATCCCGTAGCGGTCGATCACCGCCTGGTGGTCGTAGAGCTTGGTCTCGGTGATCCCGCGCGCGGTCGCCATGACCCGGATGCGGTCGCCGGGTCGATGAGCTGGAAGGCGTCGCGGTCGCCGGTGACGATCGTGACGGTGATGCCCGCGTCGCGCGCGCGGCAGGCGATCGTGGCGATGACGTCGTCGGCCTCGTAGCCCTCGACCGACACGTTGCGGTAGCCGAACGCCTCGACCAGCGGCTCGAGGTGCGGCCACTGCTGCTTGAGCAGGTCCGGCCTGGAGGTGCGCTGGGCCTTGTAGTCGGCGTAGACCTCCTTGCGCCCGCTGGCCCCCGCGTCCCAGACCACGATCGTCGGCTTGACGCCGTGGTCGGTGAGCAGCTTCACCAGCATCGAGGCGAAGCCGAAGATCGCGTTGGTGGGGAAGCCGGTGGTCGTCGCGATCGACTCGGGCAGCGCGAAGAACGCCCGGTAGGCGAGCGAGTTGCCGTCGATCAGGAAGAGCTCGTCTGGCTTGTCGCCGTCGGGGTCGCCCACCGGTCCGCACCCTACCCGCCGATAAACTCCCCGGGCCGTGGCCATCCCATCCGCCCAGTACAGCCTGACGATCCGCGTCGAGATCCCCCACCGCCTGGGGATGCTCGGCCACGTCGCCGTCGCGATCGGCGAGGCCGGCGGCCTGATCCGCACCGTCGACATCGTCGAGCTGCGGCCCGACATCGTCGTGCGCGACATCACCTTCGACGCCACCGGGCGCGAGGCGTGGGACCGGATCGTCGCCGCGGTCGAGCAGCGTCGAGGGCGTCCGCATCGTCGAGCACGATCGACCGCACCTTCCGGATGCACGTCGGCGGCAAGATCGAGCAGCGCAACAAGCAGCCCGCTCAAGCACGCGCGACGACCTCTCGATGGCCTACACGCCGGGCGTCGCGCGCGTCTGCAAGGCGATCGCCGACGATCCCGACAAGGCCTTCCAGTACACGATCAAGCGCAACACCGTCGCCGTCGTCTCCGACGGCACGGCGGTCCTCGGCCTCGGCGACATCGGCCCCGCCGCCGCGATGCCGGTCATGGAGGGCAAGGCGATGCTGTTCAAGGAGTTCGGCGGCATCGACGCCTTCCCGATCTGCCTGGACACCAAGGACCCCGACGAGATCGTCGCGACCGTCGAAGGCGGTCGCTCCCGGCTTCGGCGGCATCAACCTCGAGGACATCTCCGCGCCGCGCTGCTTCGAGATCGAGGAGCGCCTCAAGGCCGAGCTCGACATCCCGGTCTTCCACGACGACCAGCACGGCACCGCGGTCGTCGTGCTGGCCGCGCTGATCAACGCGCTGAAGATCGTCGACAAGCGGATGGAGGACCTCCACGTCGCGGTCATCGGCCTGGGCGCGGCCGGCGTCGCGGTGACGAAGATCCTGCTCGCGGCGGGCGTCAGCAGCGTCGTCGGCTGCGACTCGCGCGGCGCGCTGTCCACCGAGCGCCGCGACTACCAGGACGGCTCGATGCCGCCGATCAAGCGCTGGTACGCCGAGCACTCCAACCCCGACAGGCTCAGCGGCGGGCCCGACGACGTCCTCGAGGGCGCCGACCTGCTCATCGGGCTCTCCGGGCCGCGGGGTCATCTCCGCCGGAGGCGCTCGACGCGCATGAACCGCGACGCGATGGTCTTCGCCATGGCCAACCCCGACCCGGAGGTCAGCCCCGAGGAGGCCGCGCGCCACGTGCGGATCATGGCCACCGGGCGCTCGGACTACCCCAACCAGATCAACAACGTGCTCTGCTTCCCCGGCATCTTCCGCGGCGCGCTCGACGTCCGCGCGCGCCAGATCACCGACGAGATGAAGATGGCCGCCGCGCGCGGCGATCGCCTCGCTCGTGTCCGCCGACCAGAGCTGCGCGAGGACTACATCATCCCCTCGGTCTTCAACCGCGACGTCGCTCCGGCCGTGGCCGCCGCGGTCGCCGAGCGAGGCCCGCCGCCAGGGCACCGCCGAGGCCGGCCACCACGAGATGGGCTACGCGCCGGCCGACGCCGAGCAGATCACCGGCGTCCACCAGGCCGTGCCGCGCGACGAGTGATCCGCCCGACCCGGCCGTCGCCGTACGGTCGGCCGATGAGGGTCGCGGTCACCGGCGCGACCGGCCGCATCGGCACGCACGCTCGTCGAGCGTCTGCGCGCGCGCGGCGACGAGGTGACCGTGCTCTCCGCGCTCAGCGCGCGGGCAGAGCGGCGTCGCGCTGGGACCCGGCGCGGCGAGCCCGCGCCCGCCGAGGCGCTCGCGGGCCGCGACGCGGTCGTGCACCTCGCCGGCGAGGACGTCGCCCAGCGCTGGACCGACGGACGCCAGGCGCCGCATCCGCGACGAGCCGCGAGGCCGGCACCCGCAACCTGGTCGCGGGTCTGCGCGCGCTGGCCGACGCCGAGCGCCCGCGCGTGCTCGTCTCGCGCGTCGGCCATCGGCTACTACGGCCCGCACGGCGACGAGCACGTCGACGAGTCCGCGCCCGCCCGGCGACGACTTCCTCGCCGAGGTCTGCGTGGCCTGGGAGCGCGAGGCGCGGGCGGCCGAGGAGCTCGGCGCTGCGCGTCGTGCCGCGTGCGCACCGGCGTCGTGCTCGACCGCGACGGCGGCGCGCTGGCGAAGATGCTGCCGCCTTCCGGCTCGGCGTCGGCGGACCGGTCGCCGGCGGCGACCAGTACATGCCCTGGATCCACCTCGACGACGTGGTCGGGATCTACCTCGCCGCCCTCGACGGCGACGCCTGGCGCGGCCCGGTCAACGCCTGCGCGCCCGAGCCCGTCACCAACCGCGAGTTCTCCAGGGCGCTCGGCCGCGCGCTGCACCGCCCGGCGTTCGCGCCCGTCCCGGGGCTCGCCGTCCGCGCCCTCTACGGCGAGATGGCCGAGATCGTCACCACCGGCCTGCGCATGGTCCCCGCCGCGCGCCGCTCGAGCTCGGCTACGCCTTCGCGCACCCCGAGCTCGACGAGGCGCTGCGCGTCGCGCCGCTGCGACGGCTGAGCGCCGGCGGCCGCGCAGCCGCAGCGCCGGCCGCCGCGCTCAGGCGGCCGCGGCGCAGTCCTGTGCGCTGCGCTGCCGATCGGCCCCTCGAGCTTCCAGTCGGAGTTCTCGCGGGCCGGGATCAGCAGCCAGAGCAGCGCGCCGACCAGGCTGAGCAGCAGGCCGGTGGCGAGGCCCGGCTTGTCGCCGTAGCCCTTGCGCTCCGAGAGCGTAGGCGCCGATCGCGGCGCCGAGCAGCCAGACGAACAGCAGGTAGAGCGCCTTGGCGCCGAGCAGGGCGAGGATCATGCGCGTCATTCGCCTCCAAGGTAGGCCGTCTGGACCTCGGGGTTCGAGCGCAGCGCTCCGAGGAGTCGCGTCAGCGCCACCGTGCCGGTCTCCAGCACGTAGCCGCGGTGGGAGACCGCCAGCGCGTAGTTGGCGTTCTGCTCGACGAGCAGGATCGTCGTGCCCGCGCCGGTTGATCTCCTCGATCGTCTCGTAGATGCGGTCGACGAGGATCGGCGCGATGCCCATCGACGGCTCGTCGAGCAGCAGCAGCTGGGGGCGCGCCATCATCGCGCGGCCGATCGCGAGCATCTGCTGCTCGCCGCCGGACATCGTGCCCGCCTTCTGGCTCTCGCGCTCCTGCAGGCGCGGGAAGAGCTCGTAGACCTCGCTCGATGTCGGCGCGCGATCTCGTCGTCGCTGCGCAGGTAGGCGCCGAGGTCGAGGTTCTCGCGCACGGTCATGCGCGGGAAGACGTGCCGGCCCTCGGGCGACTGGCAGATGCCCAGGCCGACGATCGTCCTGGGGCGGGATGCGGGCGATCTCCTCGCCCGTCGAAGCGGATCGAGCCCGTCGCGCGGCGGCGTCAGGCCGGAGATCGAGCGCAGCGTCGTCGACTTGCCGGCGCCGTTGGAGCCGATCAGCGTGACGCACTCGCCCTCCTCGACGGTCAGCGAGACGCCCTTGAGCGCCTCGATGTTCCCGTAGAAGGTGTGGATGTCCTCGACCTCGAGCAGCGGCCATCAGCCCGTCAGCCCTGCTTGCCCGAGGTAGGCCTCGACGACGCGCGGGTCGGCGCGCACCTCGGCCGGCTCGCCCTCGGCGATCTTCTCGCCGTGGTCGAGGACCGTGACGCGCTCGGAGACGCCCATGACGACCTTCATGTCGTGCTCGATGAGCAGGATCGTCAGCGCCGAGCTCGTCGCGCAGCCGGCGCATGAACGCCGTCAGGCTCGCGGACTCCTGCGGGTTCATGCCCGCCGTCGGCTCGTCGAGCAGCAGCAGCTTCGGGTCCGAGGCCAGCGCGCGGGCGATCTCGACGCGGCGCTGGTCGCCGTAGGAGAGGTTGATCGCGAGCTGCGTCGAACTGGTCGGGGCGCAGCCCGACGAAGTCGAGCATCTCCCTGCGCGTGCTCGCGCACGCGCTGCTCCTCGCGGCGCACGCCGGGCGGCCGGCAGATCGGCGCCGACGAGGCCGGCCCGCATGCGCGCGTGCTGGCCGACCATGACGTTCTCGACCGGCGTCATCGTCGCCAACAGCCGGATGTTCTGGAACGTGCGCGCGACGCCGGCCTTGGTGATCCGGTCCGGGCGCGTCGGCGCGTGATGTCCGGCCGTCGAAGGCGATCCGCCCCGTGGTGGGCTTGTAGAGCCCGGTGAGCATGTTGAAGAACGTCGTCTTGCCCGCGCCGTTGGGGCCGATGATCGAGACGATCGCCCTGCGCGGGATCGCGAACGACGACGTCGTTGACGGCGACGAGCCCGCCGAAGACCTTCGAGACGTGCTCGGCGGCGAGGATCGTCGTCGCCGGCGGCGGCGGGGGCGCCTGCGGCTGCGGCGCGGTCGCGCTCATGCCGACGCGTGCTCCTCGGAGCCCGCCTCGCCCTCGCAGCTCGAGCTGCCGGCGGCGCTCGGGGATCAGGCCCTCGGGCCGCAGCACCATCATCAGCACCAGCAGGAAGCCGAAGATGCCGAACGACAGGTCGGTGAGGTTGAAGTCCAGCCCGAGCTTCTCGGGCAGGTCGTTGAACGTGTCGGGGATGAAGTAGTAGTTGATGAACGACAGCGCGACCGCGCCGGCACCACGCCCCAGATCGAGCCCAGGCCGCCGAGGATGATCATGGCGAGGATGAAGATCGAGAACGCGAACTGGAACTGGTCGGCGTTGACCGTGTTGAGGTAGGCGCCCAGGAACGCGCCCGACATGCCGCCGAGCGCCGCGCCGGTCGCGTAGGCCAGCAGCTTGGTCTTGACCAGCGGCACGCCCATCGAGGCCGCCGCGACCTCGTCCTCGCGCATCGCGATCCACGCCCGCCCCAGGCGCGAGTCGCGCAGGCGGATGTTGACGAACAGCACGATCAGCACCAGCACCAGCGCGGTCCAGTACCACGGTCTGCAGGTTGAGCTGGTTGAACGGCTCCAGGAACGGCAGGTCGAGCTGGTCGACCGGGGTGATGCCCTGGCGCCCGGCCGTCAGCGGGTAGCCGTGCCGAACGGTGAACGACTCGTCGCCGTTGATGGCGAAGACGCGGATGATCTCGCCGAAGGCGAGCGTGACGATCGCGATGTAGTCGCCGCGCAGGCGCAGCGTCGGCAGGCCGATGAGGATGCCGGCGATCGCGCACAGCGATCGCCGCGAGGACCACCACGATCAGCCAGTTGAAGTGGATGCCGGGCAGGTCCTGGCAGGAAGTGGCTGACGCCGACGTGGATGTTGGCGTCGGCGTAGAAGCCCGAGCATGAACCAGCCCGTCGTGTAGGCGCCGATCGCGAAGAAGGCGACGTAGCCGAGGTCGAGCAGGCCGGCGAAGCCGACGACGATGTTCAGCCCGAGCGCCCATGACGATGTAGGCCAGCGCGAGCACGCAGTTGTTCATCGAACGTGTTGGCCTGGCTCTGCGTAGAGCGGCAGCAGATCGCGGCGAAGACGATCAGCGCCGCGGCCGAGCGCCTTGTCGGCCCACGAGCGGCGATGCGCGGCGCTGCACGGTCGCGCGACTCATCCGGCCTCCCTCGTCTCCTCGCCGATCAGCCCCTGCGGGCGGAAGACCATGATCAGGACCAGGTAGGCGAAGACGATCGCCGGCGTCCACTGCGGCGCCGATCCGGTTGTCGGAGATCTGCTGGATGCAGCCGATGATCAGGCCGCCGAGCACGGCGCCCTTGAGGTTGCCGATGCCGCCCATGACGGCGGCGGTGAAGGCGAGCAGGCCGCCCTGGAAGCCCTGGAAGAACCAGATCGTCGTCTGGTAGAGCGCGTAGATCAGGCCGGCGGCGCCGGCCAGCATGCCGCCGAGCAGGAAGGTCGCCGAGATCGTCGTGTCGACGTTGATGCCCATGAGCCGCGCGGCCTCGGGGTCCTGGGCGGTGGCGCGCATCGCCTTGCCCAGGCGGGTCGTGGTGATGAAGGCGACCATCGCGATCACCAGCGGGATCGTCACGGCGAAGGCGAGCAGGTCGGCGCGCTGGACGGTGATGCCGAGGACCGTGAGCGACGTGCTGCTGGGCGTGGATGAGGTCGGCGACCGAGCGCGGCGAGCCGCCCAGCCACAGCAGGCCGACGTTCTGCAGGATGAACGACATGCCGACCGCGGTGATCAGCGGCGCCAGCTTGGGCGCGTTGCGCAGCGGCCGGTAGGCCACCCTCTCGATCAGGACGTTGAGCCGCCGCAGACGAGCATCGCGACGACCAGCGACAGCAGGATGCCGCCGACGATGCCCGAGCGGTGCTGCGTGGCCAGCGCCGAGGCCGAGCACGCTGCCCAGAACTGCGACGCGGTGAACGAGCCGATCATGAACACGTCGCCGTGGGCGAAGTTGATCAGCTCGATGATGCCGTAGACGAGCGTGTAGCCGATGGCGATCAGCGCGATGATCGTGCCGTTGGAGAGCCCGGCGAAGAGGTTGTTGGCGAGGCGCGAGAGGTTGCCGTCGCCTGGTGAGGTCCTTGATCGCCGTAGAAGACCGGCAGCGCGAGCAGGATCAGCGAGCAGGCCGTAGCGGCCGAGCGAACGTCGCGGACGAGTCGCGCGCGGCGCGGTCGGCGAGGACGCGGGGTCGGGGCGGGTGGCGGTGCTGGCTTCCATGGCTCGGTCGGAGGGGAGCCGGCGGCGGGGCGGGCCGACGGCCCGCCCCGCGTCCGGCTTCAGCGTCTGGTGCTCAGCCGCCGGCCTTGATGGCCGTGCGCGAACGTCGGGTTGCCGTCGGGGCCGACCTTGTAGAGGCCGTAGTCGGTCAGCGACGTGTCACCGTTCTTGTCGAACGAGTAGGTGCCGAGCACCGAGTCGCGGTCCTTGGTGTTGAACAGCGCGTCGAGGACGGCCGTGCTTGTCGTTGCCCTTGTCGCCCGAGGCCTTGATCGTGTCGAGGACCAGCTTCATCGCCTCGTAGCCGTAGATCGCGTACGGGTCGGGGTTGTCGGTTGCCGTACTTGGCCTTGAACGCGTCCAGGAACTCCTTGCCGCCCGGGTACGACGGTCAGGTCCAGCGTCGCGACCGTGCACTTGAAGCGCGCGCCGAGCGGACTTCGGGATGCCCTTCTTGGACGGGTTGGTGAAGCCCGGACTCGCAGACGCCGTCCGGGCCGTAGAGCTTGGCGCTCGGAAGCGCCGCGCCGACGTCCTTGTAGAGCTGCACCGCGCCGTTGGCGGTCACGCCGCCGAACAGGAAGCAGTCGGCGCCCTGCGCCTTGATACTTCTGCGCGATCGAGCGGTAGTTCGGACGCCGTCTTGTCGATGCCGACGTCGCTGGTGATCGTTCAGCGCCGGGACGTCCTTGGCCTTGAGCTCCACCAGCCGCGCCAGGCCCTGGCCGTAGGTGTCCTTGTCGTTGGCCATCGCGACCTTGGTGCAGCCGTCCTGCTTCATCAGCGTGAGCAGCGCCGCGCGCCTGGATCGTGTCGCGCGGGACGATGCGCAGGTAGGTGCGCTTGCCCGTCGGGTAGTACTTCTGCGGCTCGCCCTTGGCCGAGCCGGGCTCGTTCGTGGTCAGGCCGACGTACGTGTTGGCCGGCGAGACCTGCGGGATGCCGCCCTGGTTGAGGATCGGGATCGAGATCGCGCTCGCGCCCGAGTTGAACTCGCCGATGTAGCCGACGGCCTTGGGGTCCTGGGCGACCTTGCGCGCGTTCTGCGCGGTCTGGCCCGGATCCCAGTTGCCCGCCGACGCGGTCGAGTCGTCCAGCGACTGGTAGTTGACGGTGTAGCTGCCGGCCTTGCCGCTTGGCCTGCTCGAGCGCGAGCCTGATGCCCTGCACCATCGCGTTGGTCTGGTCCTTCGACGCGCCCTGGAGCGGGAGGCTGGAGTAGAGGTCGACAGTGCCCCCGCTCGACGAGCCACCGCCACTGCTGGTGCTGACGTGTTGTTGTTGCTGCTGCTGCCGCATGCTGCGACACCGAGCGCCAGCGCGGCGCACCCGGTCACTGCAATCAGACGTACCCTCACAGAGAAAGCCCTCCGGTTGTGCGGTTGGGACGGGCGGACCCTATACGCACCCCGCAGCGAAACGCAATCGCGCATGGCGCTCTCAACGCCGGCTCAATCCGCCGCCCCGTCGAGGAAGCGCACGAATCGAAGCCTGCCGTGGACCACGCGGAAGGCCCCGAAGCGGGTCGTCGTCGGGTCGCCCCGACGGTCGATCGCGAGCGGGCCCAGCACCGAGTCCGGCACGCCGCGTCCGCATGTAGGCGGCGGTCACGGCGCGGCGGTCGTTGCCCGGGCGCGCCCGGCGGACGGCGTCGATCACGCGTCCGCATCGCCTCATAGCCGTACAGCGCCTCGGGCGGCGGGCTCACGCCGAACGCGCGCCGGTAGCGATCGGCGAACCGCGCCGCGGCCGCCGTGCGGTGCGCCACCCCGACCAGCGGGCTGGTCACCCGGACCCGGCTCTCCGCAGCCCCGAGCGCCGCGGCGAACCCGGCCGTCGCCACGCCGCTCGTGGCGAACAGGCGCCGCGACGGCGCGCGGCGGGCGACGGCGCGCAGCAGCCGCGCCGCGGTCGCGGGCGACGCGCCCGCGTAGAGCACGGCGTCGGTGCGCGCGGCAGCCAGATCGCGAGCCACGGATGTCAGCTCGCCGGCGCCGGCCCTGGGCGAGACGCGCTGGAGGTCGACGACCTGGATGCCTCCGGCCTGGAGCGCCCGCTCGATCTCCCGCCCCTGTCCGAGACCCTCCTGGAGCCCGTCGTAGGCGAGCGCCACGCTTCCGGCTCCCAGCGATGCCATCCATCCCGCGAGCGCGCGTGCCTCGACTTCGGAGCTCGGCACCAGCCGCGCGAAGGTGCGCCGGCCCGACGGGTAGTAGCTTGCTCGGGCTCGCCGCGGTCGCCGCGCTCGGTCAGCCCCGCGTAGCCCGCCAGCGGCGACACCTGGAGGATTCCCGCCTCGTTGGTCAGCGGCAGCGAGACCGCCGTCGCGCCGGAGTCCAGGTCGCCGATGAACGCGATGCTGGTCGGGTTCTGCAGCGCCTGGCGCGCGTTGGCGGCCACGAGCCCGGCGATCCCACCGGCCCGTGTCGCGGTCGCTGTCGCCCAGCGCGGCGAGCGTCACCGTGTAGGGACCCACCGCGCGCTCCCGCCTCCGAGAGCGCGAGCTTCTCTCCGCGCAGGACGGCACGGCCCTCGGCGGCGCGCGCCCCGCGCAGCGGCAGGCTGGTGTACACCGACAGCGTGTCCGAGGAGATCCGGGTGTCGCGGGTGGCGCCGCCGCCGCAGCCCGCGAGCCCGGCGGCGAGCGCGAGCGCGATGAGGGCCCCACGCATGGCGCCGCGGCGCTAGTCGTCGCGGCCGGGCAGGAACGGCATCAGCATGCGCAGCGTGGCGCCGAGCAGGCTGACGAGCACGGTCAGCATGAACGCGTCGAAGCCCTTGACGCCGAGCGACCAGAGCACGATCCACCCGATGAGGCCGGCGGTGATGGCGAGGACGAGGCCCATGGCAGCGCCCACTCTACCCGACGAGCGCGTCGGCGAACGCCCGGACGAGGGGCTCGATCGTCCTCGCCTTCCGCCGCGGCCCGAACCAATCGGCTGCCGACGATCGACGCCGTCGGCGCCCTGCTGCGCCGGCCGCCGCCGCGACGCTCCGGGGTCCCGATCCCGAACCCGACCGCCACCGGCACGTCGCGCGTGCGCACGTGCGCGTGCCGCGATCGCCGCGAAGTCGCGCGCCGGCGCGCTCGCCGGTGGTGCCGGTCACCGAGACGGTGTAGAGGAACCCGCGGGCGCGCGCGCCGATCGCCGCGAGGCGGTCGTCCGGCGTGGTGGGCGCCACGAGCGGGACGAGCGCCACGCCCGCCGCATCGCAGGCGTCGAGGACGGCCGGCGCCTCCTCGAGGGGCAGGTCGGGCACGATCAGCCCGCTGGCGCCCGCGCCGGCGAGCGCCGCGGCGAACGCGCTCCGGCCCGCGGGCGAGCACCAGGTTCGCGTAGCACATGACCACGACCGGGACGCGCGGCGCGAGGTCTGCGGCCAGGCCGAGGACGGCGTCGACCGTCGCGCCGGCGCGCAGCGCCGCCGTGCCCGCGGCGTGGATGACGGGGCCGTCGGCGAGCGGGTCGGAGAACGGGACGCCCAGCTCGACGAGGTCGGCGCCGCCGGCGGCGTAGGCGGCGGCGATCTCGCGCGAGCGGTCGACGGTCGGGAAGCCGCCCATCAGGTAGGGCATCAGCGCCGCGCGCTTGCCCGATGCGCCGAAGGCGGCCGCGATGCGGTCCGCGCCCGCGTTGGACGGCGCCGGGCTCACCGCAGCGCGAGGACCTCGGCGAGGTCCTTGTCGCCGCGCCCGGACAGGCAGACCAGGTCCAGCGAAGAGTCCGAGGGCTCGTGGAGGACGTAGTGCAGCGCGTGCGCGGTCTCGAGCGCGGGGACGATCCCCTCCAGCCGCGCGACCTCGGTGAACGCAGCAAGCGCCTGGGCGTCGGTGACCGCGACGTAGCGCGCGCGGCCCGAGTCGCGCAGGTGGGCGTGCTCGGGGCCCGTGCCCGGGTAGTCGAGGCCGGCCGAGACCGAGTGCGCCTCGAGGATCTGGCCCTCGCCATCCTGCATGATCGCCGAGAGCGCGCCGTGCAGCACGCCGGCGGGCCCGCCGGCGGTCAGCGGCGCGCCGTGGCGGCCGCTGTCGATGCCCTCCCCCGCGGCCTCGACCCCGACCAGCGCCGACGCAGGCGTCGTCGACGAAGCCGGCGAAGGTGCCGATGGCGTTCGAGCCACCGCCGACGCAGGCGAGCACGCGGTCGGGAAGCCGGTCCGCGGCGCTCGAGGATCTGGGCGCGCGCCTCGTCGCCGATGACCCGCTGAAGGTCGCGCACCATCGCCGGATAGGGCGCCGGCCCCACCGCCGAGCCGATGATGTAGTGGCTGGTCGCGACGTTGGTCACCCAGTCGCGGATCGCCTCGCTGACCGCCTCCTTGAGGGTCCGCGCGCCGGCCTCGACGCTGACGACCTCGGCGCCGAGCATGCGCATCCGCTGCACGTTGGGCTCGCTGGCGCCGGACGTCCTCGGCGCCCATGTAGACGACGCACTCGAGGTCGAGCAGCGCGCACGCCGTGGCGGAGGCGACGCCGTGCTGGCCGGCACCGGTCTCGGCGATCACGCGGCGCTTGCCCATCCGGCGGCAGAGCAGCGCCTGGCCCAGCGCGTTGTTGATCTTGTGCGAGCCGGTGTGGTTGAGGTCCTCGCGCTTGAGCCAGACCTCGCGGCCGGCCGCCTCGCTGAGCCGCGGCGCGAGGTACAGCGGCGACGGTCGCCCCACGTAGTCGCGCAGCAGCACGCCGAGCTCATCCCGGTAGCCGGAGTCCCCACGCGCCTCGCACCAGGTGCGCTCGAGCTCGGCGAGCGCGGGCATCAGCGTCTCGGGGACGTACTGGCCGCCGTAGGCGCCGAAGCGGTGCTCGACGCCCGCGGGCGTCGCCTCCCCGGCGCTCATGCGGCCGCCCCCGCGTCCGGCTGCACCGGCTCGGCCTCCGCGAGGGCGGCGTCCGCGGAGCGGACGGCCTCGCCGAAGGCGGCGAGCAGCTCGGGGTCCTTGACGCCGGGTGCGGACTCGGTCCCGGACGCGACGTCCACGGCGTGGGGCCGCACGCGCGCCACGGCCTCGCCGACGTTCGCCGGGGTCAGGCCGCCCGAGAGGATCAACGGGACCTCGCCGCCGAGCCGGTCAAGCAGCGACCAGTCGACGGTCTGGCCGGTGCCGCCCCAGCGGCCCTCGACGTGCGCGTCGACGAGGTGGAAGGCGACGCCGCGGAACGCCCGCAGGGCCTGGACGTCCTGCCCGCTGCGCACCCGCGCGGCCTTGATCACGCGGGCGCCGGTGCGGCGTGCCACCTCGGCGCAGAACGCCGGGCCCTCGTCTCCATGGAGCTGCACGAGGCTGAGCCGGACGGCCTCGGCCAGCGCAGCGATGTCGTCGAGCGGCTGGTTGACGAAGACGCCGACCAGCTCGGCCTCGCGGCGCAGCCGGCGGCCGATCTCCACCGCGTCGTCGGGCGTGCAGCGGCGCGGCGTCCCCGGCCAGAAGATCATGCCGAGCGCCCAGGCGCCGGCCTCGACGGCGCGGCGGGCGTCGTCGAGGCCCGTGATGCCGCAGTGCTTGACCCGGGTGGAGCGCGCCACCCCGTGGAGGCTAGCCCTGCAGGGTGGCGCTGCTCGAGTTGGAGAACCTGCCGAGCGTCGCGGTCGTCGTCGCCGTCTTGCCCTTGCGGACGTAGGTGATCTTCACCTTGTCGCCCGGCTTGTGGTTGGCGATCGCGCTCGCGAGGTCCTCCGACGTCCTGATCGCGGTGCCGTCGACCTTGGTGATGACGTCGCCGCCGAGATCGACCTGCTGGCCGTTGACCTGCGCGGTGATGTTGCCGCCGTGCAGGCCGGCGGCGTCAGCCGCGCTGCCGTGCTGCACCGACTGCACCAGGGCACCGTGGTCGACCGGGAGGTTGAGGCCCGACAGCGTGCTGTCGACCGTCGTCGTGACGACGCCGAGCTGTGCCCGCTGGACGTTCCGGCCCTTCTTGAGGTCGGGCAGGATCCTCTTGGCCGTGTCGATCGGCACGGCGAAGCCGATGCCGACGTTGCCGTTGCCGGAGCCGCCGGTGGCGATCTGCGAGTTGATGCCGATCACGCGGCCCGCGGCGTCGAGCAGCGGCCCGCCCGAGTTGCCGGGGTTGATCGCGGCGTCGGTCTGGATGACGTGGTCGATGCCCAAGCCGTTGGGCGCCTGGATGCGCCGCTGGAGCGCGGAGACGACGCCGGTGGTCAGCGTGCGGTCGAGGCCGAACGGGTTGCCGATCGCGATCGTCGGGATCGCCGACCTGCACGTTCTTGGCCGAGCCGAGCTCGAGCGGCTTGAGGTCCAGCCCGTCGGGGTTGACCTGCAGCAGCGCCAGGTCGCTGGAGACGTCCTTGCCGACCACCTTCGCGCTGACGACCTTCTGGTCGGAGAACTGGACGGTCACCTTGGCTGCGCCGTCGATGACGTGCGCGTTGGTGAGGATGTCGCCCTGGTTGTCGATCACGAAGCCCGAGCCCGTGGCCTGGCCACGCTGCTCGGTCGGGAACAGGTCGAACGGCGACTGGCTGCGCTGGACGATCTCGGAGCGGACGTAGACGACGCCCGGCGCGTCGCGCTTGTAGATCTCGCGCGGCGTCAGGCCCGCCTGCGTGGAGTCGCTGGCAGGAGCGCCGGCGAGCGGGGCCTGCTGGATCACGGTCTTGGTCTGCGTCCCGCCGTCGATGCCGACCGCGACTGCGGCGCCGCCGGCGCCGCCGATCGCCGCAGCGGCGATCGCGACCGGGACGATGTTCTTGCGATTCATGCCGGCAAGTGTGCGAAAACCGCCTGAACGCAGCCTCAAGAGCTGATCAGGCTTCCTAAAGCGCCGCGGACTCGCCGGTCTCCCCGGCGGGCGGCACGCCGGTCAGCTCGCGGCATGCGGCCTCCGGGTCGTCGGCGCGCATCAGCGTCTCGCCGACGAGGACGGCGTCGACCCCGACCCGCTCGAGCTCGTCGAGCTGCTCGCGGACGCGGAAGCCCGACTCGGAGATGACGGTCTTGCCCGCGGGCACGTCGGCCAGCAGGTCGAACGTCCGCTGCACGTCGACGCTGAAGTCGGTCAGGTCGCGGTTGTTGATGCCGATCACGTCGGCGTCGAGCACCTCGAGCGCGCACTCGAGCTCCTCCTCGGCGTGGACCTCGACGAGGACGTCGAGGTCGAGGGCGAGCGCCTCGCGGTGCAGCACGGCGAGGTCGCGAGGCCGACAGCGCCGCGACGATCAGCAGCAGCGCGTCGGCGCCCCAGGCCGCGGTCTCGTAGACCTGGTAGGGGTCGACGATGAAGTCCTTGCGGAGGATCGGCAGCGCGGTCGCCACGCGCGCGGCGCGCAGGTCGTCCAGCGAGCCGCCGAAGTGCGGCCCCTCGGTCAGGATCGAGAGGGCGGCGGCGCCGCCGCGCTCGTAGGCCGCGACCACGTCGGCGACCGACGCGCCGGGGCGGATCTCGCCCGGCCGAGGGCGAGCGGCGCTTGTGCTCGGCGATGACCGACACGCCCGGCCGGATCAGCGCCTCGGAGAACGGGCGGTCCTCGCGGTGGTGCAGCCGCGCCTCGAGATCGGCGAGCGGGACCTCGCGCCGGCGCCGGCGGACCTCGTCGCGGCTGGACGCGACGATGCGCTCGAGGAGGTTCACCGCGCCCTGGCCCCCGCCAGCTCGCGGCTGAGCGCGACGTAGCGGTCGAGCGCCGCCGCAGCGGCGCCGTCGTCGATCGCCGCCCGTGCGGCCTCGACCCCCTCGCCGAGCGACGCCACGCGGCCCGCGGCGTAGATCGCCGCGCCGGCGTTGAGCAGCGCGAGGTCGCGCCCGGGTCCGGCCTCGCCCGCGAGGATGGCGCGCGTGGTCGCCGCGTTGTGCTCGGGGGTGCCGCCGGCCACCGCGTCAGGCGGCGACTCGGGCAGGCCGACATCGGCGGGCCGGACGGTGTAGCGCTCGATCTCCTCGCCGTTGACCTCGACCACGTGGGTGGCGCCGGAGGTGCTCATCTCGTCGAGCCCATCCTCGCTGGACACTAGCAGCGCCCGGTCGACGCCGAGGCGCGCCAGCGCGCCCGCCATGACCCCGAGGAAGCGGCCGTCGGCGACCCCGATCAGCTGGCGCCGCGCGCCCGCCGGGTTGGTCAGCGGGCCGAGGAAGTTGAAGATCGTCCGCACCGCCAGCTCCTTGCGGACCGGGACGACGAACCGGGTCGCCTGGTGGTGGGCCGGCGCGAACATGAAGCCGAACCCGGCCTGCTCGATGCAGCGCGGCCACGCCGGCGGGACCGACGTCGAGCGCGCGCCCCGAGCGCTTCGAGCAGGTCGGCCGAGCCCGACAGGCTGGTGGCCGAGCGGTTGCCGTGCTTGGCCACCGCGCACCCGGCGCCCGCGGCGATCAGCGCGGCGGTCGTGGAGACGTTGAACGTGGTCCGGCCGCCACCGGTGCCGGCGGTGTCGAGCAGGTCCGCCCGGGCGCATCGCACCGGCGTGGCGAGCTCGCGCATCGTGCGGGCGAGGCCGGCGATCTCCTCGACGGTCTCCCCCTTCGTGCGCAGGGCGACCAGGAACCCGGCGATCTCGACCTCGCCGGCGTCGCCCGCCATGATCTCGCGCAGCACGAGCGCCGCCTCGTCGGCAGCGAGGTCGCGCCCGGAGGCAAGCGCGTCGATGGCGTCAGTCAGCGTGGCGTTGGGCAAGGAAGTTGGCGAGCATCTTGCGGCCCGCCTCGGTCAGCACGGACTCGGGATGGAACTGCACGCCCTCGACGGGCAGCTCGCGGTGGCGGATGCCCATCAGGACGCCGCCGCCGCGCGAGGTCGTCTCGAAGCAGCCCGGCAGCGACGACTCCTCGACGACGAGCGAGTGATAGCGGCCCACGGTCAGCGGGCTCTCGAGGCCGGCGTAGACGGTCCGCCCGTCGTGGGTGATCTCGGTCGTCTTGCCGTGGATCGGCTCGTGGCGCACGACGCGGCCGCCGAACGCCTCGGCCAGCGACTGGTGGCCCAGGCACACGCCGAGTGTCGGGATCCCGGCCTCGCCGAAGCGCCGCATCGCCTCCACCGAGATGCCGGCCTCAGCCGGCGTGCACGGCCCCGGCGAGACGACGACCCGCTCCGCCCCGCGCTCGAGCAGCTCGTCGACCGCCGCGACGTCGTTGCGCACGACCTCGATCTCGGCGCCCAGCTCCCCCAGGAGCTGGACGAGGTTGTAGGTGAACGAGTCGTAGTTGTCGATGACCAGCACCCGGTGAGCGGCGCGCGCGCTCATGGCCACTCCGGCTGCTCGGCGGCGAGCTCGAACGCGCGGAGGACCGCGCGCGCCTTCGCCTCGGACTCGGCGAACTCGTAGGCGGGCTTCGCGTCGGCGACGGTGCCGCCGCCGGCCTGCACGTGGGCGGCGCCGTCCTTGACGACCACGGTCCGGATGTGGATGCAGGTGTCGAGGTCGCCGGTGTAGGAGAGGTAGCCGATCGCGCCGCCGTAGCCGCCACGCTTGATCGGCTCGAGCTCGTCGATGATCTGCATCGCCCGGACCTTCGGGGCGCCGCTGAGCGTCCCGGCGGGCAGGATCGAGCGCAGCGCGTCCATCGCGCCGACGTCCTCGCGCAGCTCGCCCGAGACGCTCGAGACGATGTGCATCACGTGCGAGTAGGTCTCCACCGACATGAACGTGTCGACCGCGACCGAGCCGTACTCGCAGACGCGGCCGAGGTCGTTGCGGCCGAGGTCGACGAGCATGACGTGCTCGGCACGCTCCTTCTCGTCGGCGAGCAGCTCGGTGGCGATCAGCTCGTCCTCGGCGATGTTCCCGCCGCGGGGACGCGTGCCGGCGATCGGGCGGGTCGAGGCGTGCCGGCCGGTGACCGTGAGCAGCGGCTCGGGGGACGCGCCGGCGACCTGGAAGTCGAGGAAGTCCAGGAAGTACATGTACGGGCTGGGGTTGACCACGCGCAGGCCGCGATAGATCGAGAACGGGTCGAGGTCGACCTCGGCGGACCAGCGCTGCGAGGGGACGACCTGGAAGGCGTCGCCGGCGTGGACGTACTCGACGATGCGGGCGACCATCGCCTCGAACGCCTCGCGCGGCATGTTCGAGGAGAACCGCGGCCGGCTCGAGCGGGGCCGGACGCCGAGGTCGGGGACCGGGCCGGCCAGCAGTCGCCGCGCCTTCTCGAGCGTCGCCAGGGCGTCGGCGTAGGCGGCGTCGACGTCCTCGCCCTCGGTCGCGTAGACGTTGCAGACCAGCGTGACCGTGTGCTTGAGGTGGTCGAAGACCACGAGCACGTCGGAGAGCATGAGCGCCATGTCGGGCAGCCCGAGCGGGTCGGGGTTGGGGTCGGCGAGAGTCGTCTCGACGGTGCGGACGAGGTCGTAGCCGAAGTAGCCGACCGCGCCCCCCGCGAACGGGGGCGCCTCGGGCCAGCCCGCCTGCGAGAAGGCGCGGACCTCCTGCTCGGCGAGCGCGTAGGGGTCGCCCTCGTCGCCCAGCGACCAGCGCACGACCTTGCGCGGCCGGACGCCGATGAACGAGTAGCGCCCGACCTGCTGGCCGCGGTCGGCCGACTCGAGCAGGAAGGCGGGGAACTCCGGGCTGCGCCCGCGCAGCTTCAGGAACGCGGAGACCGGCGTCTCGCAGTCGTCGATGAACGTGTGGCGCAACGGGATCAGGTTGTGCTCGCGCGCGAGCTCGCGCACCTTCTCCAGCGCCGGCTCGACCAGGAGGGCCGAGGTCTCAGCGCCGGCGGCCAAGCAGCACCTCCTCGGCGTCACGCAGCGACCGGCCGCGTCCGTGCAGCAGCACCGTCAGGTGGTAGAGGACGTCGGCCGCCTCCTCGTCGACGCGATCGTCGCCCTCCTCGCGTGCGGCGCGCGCGACCTCCTCGGCCTCCTCCATGACCTTCTCGCCGATCCGCGGCGGGTCGCGCAGCAGCTCGGCGGTGTAGGAGCCCGCGGGGCCGGCGCCCTCGTGGGCCGCGCGGGCGCGCCCGGCGATCGTGCGCTCGAGCCCGGGCAGCGCCTCGTGCGGCGCGGCCGGCTCGAGCTCGCCGTTGTGGAAGCACGTGCGCTCGCCCGTGTGGCAGGCCGGCCCCGCCGGCTCGACCAGGGCGAGCAGGGCGTCACCGTCGCAGTCGAGGCGAAGCGCCCGGACTCGCTGGACGTTGCCCGAGGTCGCTCCCTTGTGCCACAGCTCGGAGCGAGAGCGGCTCCAGAGGTGCAGCTCGCCGGTCTCACGCGTGCGCGCGACGGCCTCGGCATTGGCATAGGCGAGCGTGAGCACCTCGCCGCTCGCCCAGTCCTGGACCACGACCGGCACGAGCCCGCGCTCGTCGTAGGCGATCTCGATCGACCCGCTCTCGGACACACCGGCGAGTCTAAGCGGCACCCGGCGCACCCCGGGCTAGAACCGCCGGCGCAGCGCCCGCGAGGCGCTGCCGGCACGGCGGATGAAGGGCAACTCGACGTAGCGGTAGGTGACCGCCGCGATCGCCGACGCGGCCCCGAGCGCGAGCACGAACAGCAGCGGGGTCTGGGCGCGATCGACGTGCTCGACGAGCCCCAGGCCGCGGGCCGAGAAGTGCAGGGGGTCGCGGTCGAGCGCGATCACCTCGGCGAGCGTGAGGTGCCACAGGTAGAGGCTGAAGGAGACCATCCCGATCCACGCGAGGCTCCGCAGGCCCAGCACCCGCTGGGGCAGGGCTCGCACGTCCTCGGCGAAGACGGCCGGGGCCATGACCAACCCGATCAGCGGGATCGAGAGGACGACCCGGCCGAGCGCCTCGGGCGCGGGCTGCACGGTGGAGACCGCAGCGATGAGCCCGAACAGCCCCCCGCTCGGGGCGAGCGCCGTCAAACCTGCGAACAGCCCGGCCGCGGCCACCCAGCAGAGGCCGCTGCGCGCACGGATGAGACGGCGCGCCCGGCCCTCGGCCTCCGAGCTCTCGGCGGCCACGCTCAGCACGGCAAGGCCCATCCCGAGCGCCAGCCACGGGAGCTGGCCGGGCAGGCTGTCGGCGACCGTCCGGGGCAGGACCTGCTGCGCGGCCATCACGCGCAGGGCCGTCCCGGCCGCGATACCGGCACCCACCGCCGCCAGCTCGCCCCGCACCCACGCCGACGGCCCGGCACCGATCCGCAGCGGGCGGACCACGAGCGCCCACAGGGGGAGGATCGCGTAGAAGCTGACCTCGACCGAGAGCGTCCACGCGACCGGGAGCCCGCCGCCGACCGACGACGGCCAGTAGAGCTGGAGGAACCCGTAGTAGCGCCACCAGTGATCGCCGAAGGCGCCGACGACCCCGGGCCAGATCGCCAGCGCGGTGAGCGCCACCCAGTAGCCGGGCACGATCCGCAGCGCCCGGCGGCGCAGGAACTCCCGCGTCGAGGGCCGCGCGCGCCCGCGGGCCCGGGCGGAGAGGAACGGCCGGTAGAGCAGGAACCCGGAGATGGCGAAGAACAGCGCAACGGCCTGCCCGCCGAGCGCGATCGCCGCCTTGCCGATGACGTCGTCGCGCACCCGCCCCGTGATCTCCATCACGTGGAAGAGCAGGATCGCCAGCACGGCCATCGCCCGCAGCGAGTCGAAGAGGCCGAAGTAGTGGCGCCGGATGGCGCGAGTCTAGGACCGGCCCGGACGCGGGCGGGGCGCTCGTCGGAGGCCGCGGGCCGCCCGCGGTCGCTCGACTAGGGTTGGCCGCGATGGTGCACCCGCAGATCCGCGCGCGCCACCCACGCCTGCGCGACGCGGTGCTCGCAGACGCCCGGCTGACGGCGACGATGCGCTTCGAGCGCGGCGAGTTCCGCTCCGGCGCCGACGCCGTCGTGCAGATCCTGCGGCTGATGGCCGTCAGCGACGCCTTCCTGGCCCAGGTCCTCTATCGCGTCAAGGCACGCCTGCAGGCGATCGGCATCCCGGTCCTGCCGAGGCTCGCCCATCGCCTGGCCATGGCGACGGCCCAGCTCTCGATCGGCGATCCGGTGATCGTGCACCCGGGCGTGTACGTGGTCCACGGCCAGGTCGTGATCGACGGCCTGGCCGAGATCCACGGCGGTGCGGTGATCAGCCCGTTCGTGACGATCGGCCTGCGCTCCGGCGACCTGCAGGGCCCCACGATCGGGCCGAACGTGAACATCGGCACCGGGGCGAAGCTGCTCGGGCCGATCCGCGTCGGGGCGGGCGCCCGGATCGGAGCAAACGCGGTGGTGCTCGACGACGTGGCCGACAACGCCACCGTGGTGGGCGCCCCCGCCCGGCCTGTACCGTGACGCCATGATCGCCCGGCTTCGCAGGCGGCGCTCGCGGCCGTCCCCGGAGGACCTCCTGACGCAGGTCGCCGAGCTGTCCGCCGGTGCCGACGGCGATCCGCAGGCCCAGCGCCGGGTGCTACAGCTGCGCCACCGCGCAGGCCTGGCGCTCGTCGACCGCGGCGCCGCGGCCGCGGCGCCGCCGGAGCCCGCCTTCCCGGACCTCCCGGCCGGCGCCGTGCCGGAGGTCGAGGCCGGCGCCCTGAGCCCCGAGCTCGTGCGCGCCGCCTTCCTGCGCAGCGGCTGCCTGCTGGTCCGGGGGCTCGTCGGCCCCGCAGACGTGGCGCGCCTACGCGAGGTCGTCGACCGTGCCTACGCCGCCCGCGAGGCGCTGGCCGCCGGGAACGTCGCCGCCGAGTACGAGCCGTTCGAGCCCGATCCGCGCTACGACCTGGGATTCGAGCGGGCGTTCGTGGGCGGCGAGGGCTGGGGTGGGCTTTGGGCCGCCGACGCCCCCGAGGCCGCCCTGGCGCTCTTCGACGCCTTCGGGCGCGCCGGGCTCCACGCCCTCGCCGCGGCCCATGTCGGCGAGCGGCCCGCGATCTCGGTCAACAAGTGCCTGCTGCGCAAGGTCCCCCCGCCCGCGGCGGACGAAGGCGCGCGGGCCAGCGCCTGGCATCAGGACGGCGCGTTCCTCGGCGACGTGCGCGCGCTGAACGTCTGGCTGGCGCTGACGCGCTGCGGCGACGTCGCCCCCGGCCTGGACGTCGTCGCGCGGCGGCTCGACGAGGTCGTCCCGACCGGCACCGAGGGCGCCGCCTTCGACTGGTCGGTCTCCCACACGATCGCCGAGCAGGCGGCGGGCCCCGCGGGCATCGTCCGCCCGACCTTCGAGCCCGGCGACGCGCTGCTCTTCGACGAGCTGCTCCTGCACGCGACGGCCGCCGATCCGGGCATGCCCGACGTGCGATACGCCATCGAGTGCTGGTACTTCGGGCCCTCCCGGTTCCCGAAGGAGTACGCGCCGCTCGCGGTCTGAGCCGGCGCGGCCGTCAGCCCCGCGCGAGCAGCGCGACCACGCGGCCGAGCAGCTCGTCGGGCAGCGCCTCGTCCCAGCTGCGCGGCCAGCGGACCGCTGCGCCGGCGGCGCGCGCCTCGGCGTCGCCCGCCGCCCGCTCGGCTGCGCGCAGCGCAGCGGCGATGCCCTCGACCGTCGCGGACGCGGCCACGAGGTTCGGCGAGATCGCCCGCAGGGCCTCCGCCGACTTGTTGGCGAAGGTGGTGGTGACGGTGACGAGCCCCGCGGCCGCCATCTCGATCGGCACGAGGCTGGGGTGGGGCGTGTGCATCAGGGCCAGGCCGACGTCGTGCTCGCCCAGCAATGCCGCGTAGCCGGCCTGCGACGTGCGCGGCAGCAGCTCGAGCGAGGCGTCCCCCACCCGGAGGCTCCGGCCCAGCGAGACCGTTCCGATGCCGCGCAGCTCCCAGTCGCCGGCGAACGCCCCGTCCTGCAGCGCCCTGCGCAGCCCGAGGATCCCGAGCTCGAAGAGGTTGCGGGCCGCGTGCGGCTCGGGCCGCGCGTAGAACAGCAGGCGCCGGGTCGCCCGCGCCGCGATCTCACGCGCCTCCGGTGTTGCGACCGGCGTGATCGCGTTCTCGAAGGCGGCCGAGCGGTCGTCGCCAGCCCGGGGACCGGCGGCATACACGCCGATCCCGCGCTCGCGGAACCATCCGCGCAGCAGCTCGGTCGAGAACAGCGCGGCGTGCGGAAGGTCATAGGACTGGCCGGCGAGCGCCGCCCAGCTCCCCATCGGGAACGTGAACGGCTCGTACTCCTGGATGAGGTACAGAAACCGCCCTCCGCCGAGCCGCTCGAGCGCGGCGTGCGCCACGTGGGCCGTCCACCAGGTCGTCGCGACGAAGCGGTCGGTGGGCGAGACCTCGAGGCCGCCGGGGCCGCGCCCGAGCGCGACCTCGACCGCGTCGAAGAGCCCGGCGAGCCCCTCGTAGCCCCCGACCACGGCACGGGCGCGATCCCAGTCGCCGGGCAGCATCGCCACCGGATCGGTCAGCACGACGCGCACCCGCAAGCCGCGGCGCGCGAGCCGCAGCGCCAGGTTGAGCTTGCCGATGTAGCCGCCGAAGAAGTGCTCGAGGTCGAGCGCGGGGATCAGCACGTTGACGCGCTCGGGAACGTCGGCAACATCGATCTCGAGCGGCGCGACCTTGTCGGCCATGCCCGCCACCTCGGGGGGCAGCGCCTCGGTGGCGCGGCGCGTCTGCAGGGCCAGGCGCGCGGGCGGGACGGCGTCGAGGCGCAGCGCACGCTGCGGCCGGTCGCGCGCGGAGGCCTCGAGCAGCCGGCGCCAGAGGAACGTGTAGCCGAGCATCCACTCGGCGCCGAGCGTCTCGGGCCGGCCCACCAGCTCGCGGGCGCCACGGGCGAAGAGCCGCGCGGTCACCGCCAGCGAGCCGTCCGCCCGCAGGTAGCGCTCGAGCACCCGCCGCCTGCGGCGCGGCATCCGCTCGCCGGCGCGCAGCAGCACCACCTCGGCCAGCGCCATCAGCCGCAGCGCGTCGGCGAAGTAGTGCGCCCGCCAGAGCCGCACCCGCACGCGGCCGTCCTCGCGCAGCGACGCCCAGCGGTCGCGCAGCGTCGGCATGACGTTCGATCCCTCGTGCCCGATGGTGGCGGTGTCGTGCTGGACGTAGTCGTAGAGCGGGCGCTCGACGTAGGCGATCGACCCCGTCGCGAGGGCGACGACACCCAGCCAGTGGTCGTGGAACTGCCGCCACTGCTCGGGGGGGAACGGCAGCGCGTCGTCGAGCAGCGTCCGCGGGAACAGCGAGGCGGCCCCCGTCACGGCGTTGGCGACGAGCTGGCTGAGCAGGTCCGTGTGGTTGTTGCGGCGCCTGTCCCAGAACGTGTCGGCCACGACGTCACCGCCGCGCGTGACGATCCGCGCGTCGCTGTAGACCAGCCGCGCGGAGCCGATCGCCGAGAGCAGCACCGCCAGCTTGTCCGGGTGCCATGCGTCGTCCTGGTCGGCCAGCGCGACGTAGTCCGCGGCCACCGGCGCGAGCTCGAGGGCCCGCTCGAAGTTGCGGTAGAAGCCCAGTCGCCGGTCCGAGCGCGACACCACGAACCGCGGGTCGTCGCCGACCGCGCGCAGCAGCGACGCGAAGCGCTCCTCGCGCGAGCGGTCGTCGGAGACGACGCACACCCAGTTGCGATGCGTCTGGGCGCGGATCGACTCGATCTGGCCGGCGAGCAGGTCGTCGGGGGGGTCGAAGGTCGCCATGCAGATCGCCACCAGCGGCCCGGCCTCGGGGGCGGGGGCGGCGGTCACCACCGGCGCCGCCGGCGTCCGCTCGCCGATCGCCGCCAGCTCGGCCTCGCGGGTGCTGCCGTCGTCGAGCAGCGCCCGCAGCCCGACCGCCACCGGGCCGTCGCGGCCCTGCACGCGCGCCAGGCCCCAGAAGCCGCTGCGATAGGAGTGCCCGCCCGGATCGGCCTGGGCGCGCCGCGCCGCGCGCAGCAGGTCGAGGCGCGGCATGCCGTGCGCGAGCACGGACTGGGCCGCGCCGTCGACGGTGAGGCGAAGCTCGGTCACGCGGGCGTCGGGAGCCCAGCACCAGCCCGCGACGAGCACGACGGTGCCCCGGCCGATCGCCAGCTCCGCCGGCAGCGGGGCGTCGAGGCCGACGCGGAGTTCGCCGCTCACGTGGCGTGAGGCTAGCCGCCTAGACTCCCGCAACCATGGAAGCGGCCCTTCGGCGAGACATCGAGTTCAACCCGCGCGACCCCTGGTTCACGTCGCTGACGAACAACGCCGAGTTCCTCTTCGGCAGCCTCGAGGCCGCGGGCGTCCGCAGCGTGACCGAGGTGGGCGCATACGAGGGTGACCTGACCCGCGTCCTGCTCGACTGGGCCGCTCCCCACGGCGGCCGCGTCGTCGCGATCGACCCCGCTCCGCAGCCGCCGCTCGCGGCCCTGGCCGAGCAGCGTCCGGACCTGGAGCTGGTCCGGGCCACGAGCCACGACGCGTTCGCCGAGATCGAGCTGACCGACGCCATCATCCTCGACGGCGACCACAACTACTTCACGGTTGCCGGCGAGCTGCGGCGCATCGCGCGGGCCGCCGGCGACGGTCAGCTGCCGCTCATCCTGCTGCACGACGTGGGCTGGCCCCACGCCCGCCGCGACAGCTACGCGGCGGTCGACCGGATCCCGCCCGACGCGCGCTCGGAGCCGGTGGCGTCGGGCGGCGGCCTGTTCCCCGGCGACCCGGGGATCCGGCCGGGCGGTCTGCCGATGCCCTGCTCGGCCGCCCGCGAGGGCGGGCCCGGCAACGGCGTCCTGACCGCGGTCGAGGACTTCATGGCGGAGCGGGACGGCCTGCGCCTGGCGGCGATTCCCTCGTTCTTCGGCTTCGGGGTGCTCTGGCAGCTCGACGCGCCCTACGCGGACGCGCTCGCCGAGCTGCTCGACCCGTGGGACCGCAACCCGCTCCTGCAGCGCCTCGAGGACAGCCGCGTGCTGTTCCTGGCCTCCGCGCACGGGGCCCAGCAGCGCGACGAGCGCAAGTCCCATCTGCTCCAGCGGCTGCTGATGTCGCGGTCGTTCCGCATCTCGCAGGTGCTCTCGCGCGTCTTCCAGCGCGGAGCGCCCGCGTTCACCGATTCTGAGATTCGCGGACTGCTCGAGGAGACGCGCTCCGCCTAGCCTCGATGCGCTGCGGCTGGCCGCGCAGCGCGCGGCGCACGCGATTCGCGGTCCGCAGCGGCGCGGTGAGCCTCCAGCTGATCGTCCCGGTCAGCTCGGCCTCGACGGCGTGGCGCTTGAGCTCCTCGGCGCGGGCCAGCGTCCGGTAGACGGCGGCCTCCGCCTCGGCCACGCGGGCGCGCTGCTTCCAGTCGCCGCCGCCATGACCGACGCCCGGCATCCGGCCGTCCCACTTCTCGGCCACCGCCATGTGGGCCTGGATCCACGTGTCGGGATCGCTGACGAGGTCGAGCGAGTGGTGGTGGACCATCTTGAGGTCCGCCGTGACGACCTTCCTGCCCGCCTCGCGCACGGCCAGGCAGAAGTCGAAGTCGTAGCCGTGCAGCGGCTGGCCGAGCCCCTCGTCGAAGCGGACGTTGCGCACCACCCAGGGGGACATCACGAGGATGAACCCGTCGACGCTGTCGACCTCGCCCGTGCGGGCATAGGCGGGCAGCTTCTTGGTCTCCCACGCGAACGCCGGCACCTCGCCCCCGCCGTACTCCTTGTAGCGGTGGGTGAACGACGCCCAGGTCACCGATCCGTCCCACCAGGCGATGCTGCGCGCGCCCACCGCCCCGACGGCGCCCGCCACGCCCACCTCGGGGTCGCTCAGCGCCTCGCGGACCTTCCGGCAGAAGTCGGGATCGGCGATCTCGGCGTCCTGGTGGACCATCACGAGCGCCTCGAGGTCGTCGAGCGCGCCCGCCTCGTCCATGATGAGGTTGTAGCTGCGGAAGATCGTCCCCATCGCGGCGCGCGCGAGCACCGCGGAGTCGGGCTCCTGGGCCCGAGCGATGCCGGGACCCGCAGCCTCGTCGTACATGGCGGGATCGGTGATCGAGCAGCCGAAAGCGATCATCTCCGGACAGCCTATTGTCCTCCCGCGTGCCCCCCCTCGACGTCGCCATCGAGAGCCGGCTTCCGGGGAGCCTGCCGGCGGGTCGCGCCACAGCGCTGTTCCTGATGGGGCGCGCGAGCGGGGCGCCCGGGCTCCGGCTCGTCGTCGACGGCGAGCTCCACGCCCCGAGCGCGGCGCGCATGCCCCGCCCCGACCTCTCCTCCTCGCCGCGCGATCCCGCCTACCGCAGCGGCTGGTGGGCGATCGTCGCGGTCCCCGCCCGCCCGGCCGGCGAGACGCTCCGGATCGCGGCGCGCGCCGGCGGCGACACCGTGCCGCTGGCCGAGATCGGGGTGATCGCCGAGCCCCCGGCCGGCACCCCCGCACGCCTCCACGGCCGGGACACGGTCGCGGTGTGCATGGCGACCCACGAGCCGGACCCCGAGCTCTTCGCGCAGCAGATCGCGTCGCTGCGGGCCCAGTCCGACGAGGACTGGGTCTGCCTGATCAGCGACGACGCCTCGGGCCCGGAGGCGCTCGCGGCGATGCGCCGCGAGCTCGGCGAGGACCCCCGCTTCGCGCTCTCTCGCAGCGAGGTGCGGCTCGGCTTCTACCGGAACTTCGAGCGGGCGCTCACCCTGGTCCCGCGGGAGGCGCGACTGGTCGCGCTCGCCGACCAGGACGACCGCTGGTACCCGGACAAGCTCGCCGCGCTGCGCGCGGCCCTGGGCGATGCCCAGCTGGCCTTCTCCGACCAGCGGCTCGTCGCGCGCGACGGCCATGTGCTCCGCGACAGCCTCTGGGTCGGGCGGCGCAACCGCTACGACGACGTGGTCTCGATGCTCGTGGCGGGCGGGGTGACCGGCGCAGCGTCGCTGATGCGGCGCGAGGTCGCCGACCTCGCCCGCCCCTTCCCCGAGAGCCCGGGCATCGGCTTTCACGACCAGTGGCTCGCGCTGGTGGCGCTCTCGCTCGGGCGCATCGCCTACGTCGACCGGCCGCTCTACGACTACGTCCAGCACCGCGGAGCGGTCTTCGGCGACGTCGAGGCGGGAGCGCGATCCGCTCCGTGGGCACAGCGATGGCCGCGCCGCTGGCGGGCGGCGTACTTCGGCGGCTACGTCGATCGTGCCCTGCAGGCACAGACCCTGCTCGCCCGGCTGGACGGGCGGATCGACCCCGGCAAGCGCCGTGCCCTGCAGCGCTACATCGCCGCCGAGCGCCGCCCGTGGGCGTGGCTGTGGCTGGCGGCGCGCTCGCTGCGGCGCTTCGCGGGCCGCGACGAGACCCTGGGCAGCGAGGGCGAGCTGGCCGCGGGCGTCCTGTGGCGGTGGCTGGCCGAGCTGCGGGCGAGGATCCCGCTGGGCACGACCGACGCGCGCGCGCCGGACCGTGGAACCTTCCAGCAGCGGCGCCTGCGGCGCTGGAGGGCGCAGCTGTGACCGACGCTAGGCTGGCCGCTGTGTCCAAGGCGCCGGTGGTGATCGAAGCCCGGGACGTCCGCAAGACCTTCCGTGTCTCGACCCATCGGATCGACACGTTCAAGGAGCGGTTCACGCAGCGCCGGATGGCCGGCGAGGTCCGCGAGATCTCCGCCCTGCGGGGGGTCTCGTTCGACGTCCACCAGGGCGAGTTCTTCGGAATCGTCGGGCGCAACGGCTCGGGCAAGAGCACGCTGCTGAAGATCATGGCCAGCATCTACCGCGCCGACGCCGGCCGCGTGCGCATGGCCGGCCGGCTCGCGCCGTTCATCGAGCTGGGAGTGGGATTCGACCCCGAGCTCACGGCGCGGGACAACGTCGCGCTCAACGGCGTGCTCATGGGGCTGACCCGCGAGGAGGCGCAGAGCCGCCTGCAACCGGTCCTCGAGTTCGCCGGCCTGTCGGAGTACGGCCATCTCAAGCTCAAGAACTACTCCTCGGGGATGCTGGTCCGGCTGGCCTTCGCGATCATGGTCGAGGCGGACGCCGACATCATGCTCATCGACGAGGTCCTGGCGGTCGGCGACGCCGCGTTCGCGCGCAAGTGCATGGACGTCTTCCGCGCCAAGCGGCAAGCCGGCAAGACGATCGTGCTCGTGACGCACGACATGGCGACGGTGCAGAGCTTCTGCGACCGCGCGATGGTCGTCCACGACGGCGAGATCCGCTACCTCGGAGACCCCGAGGAGGCCGCGCTCGAGTACTACCGCCTGAACTTCGAGGGCGAGTCGCTCGGACCGGAGGCCGAGCGGGAGGTTCCCGACGTCAACGTCCGCGTGGTCGAGGCATGGCTGGAGAACCCCGCAGGCGACCACGTCGAGAACATCGAGCAGGACGAGCCGATCGGCTTCCACCTGCTGCTGGAGGCCCAGCGCGAGCTCGCCAACCCGGGCTTCGCGGTGCACTTCCACAACGAGGAGGGCACCGAGGTCTTCGGCTTCAACCCGGAGCTCGACGAGGCGGGCAGCATCCCGGTCGGCGGGCTGATCCGGATCGAGGGGACGCTGGAGAACCCGCTGCTCCCGGGCCGCTACTTCATCGACGTCTGGGTCGCGCGCAATCGCGAGCACGGGGCCCTCGCGATGCACCGCATGCACCTGTTCGCCTTCGTCGTCTTCGGCACGCGGCCCGGTGCCGGCAACGTGTCGGTGCGCAACGACGTCCGGGCGCGGATCGTCCAGGGTCAGACCGCGTGAGCACCCCCGAGCTCGAGCTCCGCGAGGTCGGCGGCCCGAGTGCGCTGGGCGGCGGCTGGCGGCGTGCCGCCGACCTGCTGCTGCTGATCGCCGCCACCCAGTTCAAGCGCGCCTACTTCGGCACGTTCCTCGGCTACCTGTGGTCGCTCGCCCGGCCGCTGATGCTGTTCGGGGTCATGCTCGCCGTGTTCACCCAGGCCTTCCGGCTCGGCGGCACGGTCAAGCACTATCCGGTGCTGCTGCTGCTGAACATCGTGCTGTTCAGCCTGTTCTCGGAGTCCACCAACGCGGCGGTGACATCCGTCGTGGCCCAGGAGGGGATCGTCCGCAAGACCCAGTTCCCACGGCTGATCATCCCGCTCGCCGTCGTGCTCAACTCGCTGTTCAACCTGGGCCTGAACCTGATCGTCGTCTTCGTCTTCATCCTCGGCTTTCACGTGAGCCCGCAGTGGACCTGGCTGCTGCTCCCGGTCCTGGTGCTGGCGCTGACGATCTTCACGACCGCCGTCTCGATGATCGTCGCCGCGCTGTATCCGCGCTTCCGGGACGTCTCGATCATCTGGTCGGTCGCGTCCACCGCGCTGTTCTACGGCACGCCGGTGCTCTACCCGCTCGAGGCGATTTCCGACGCCCTGCGCCGGGTGATCTCGCTCAACCCGCTGGCACCGATCTTCGAGCTCTCCCATCGCTGGATCATCAACGCCGACGCCCCCGGGCCGGTCGAGCTCACGGGGGGCGGCGCGCGCCTGGCGATCCCCTGCGTGATCTACGTCGCGACCTGCGTGTTCGCCGTCTGGATCTTCAACCACGAGGCGCCGAGGATCGCCGAGGAGCTCTGAGCGCCGCTCGGGACGGGGGTCGGGGCCGACCCGGCCCGCCCGGGCTCCTACTCGATCCCGAGCCGGTCGAGCAGGCCCTCGTCGCCCCGCCAGCCGCGGCGCACACGCACCGCGAGGTCGAGATGGACGCGGCCGCCGAGCTCGCGCTCGAGCTCGCGGCGCGCCGCGGTGCCGATCGCCTTGATCATGCGACCGCCACGGCCGATCAGGATGCCCTTCTGCGACTCGGTCTCCACCCAGGCCAGCGCGCGCACGACGACGAGCCCGTCACGGCGCTCGCCGACCTCGTCGATGACGACCTCGACCGCGTGCGGGACCTCCTGGAACGTGCGGCTCAGGACCTGCTCGCGGATCAGCTCGGCGAGCAGCACGTGCTCGGGCTGGTCGGTGCGCTCGCCGGCCTCGAAGAGAAACGGGCCCTCGGGCAGCAGCGCCGCCAGGTGGGCTCGACCAGCGGCGCCGACGCCCGAGCCCTTGCGGGCCGACACCGGGAAGATCTCGTCGGAGACGCCGAGCGCGGCGGCCTCCTGGAGGCGCTGGGCGATGCCCGCGCGGCCGAGGCGGTCGACCTTGTTGACGGCGATCGCCACCGGCACCGGCCGCCGCACTCAGCGCGCGCGGCGATGAAGCGGTCCCCGGGCCCGACGCCCTGCTCGGCGTTGACGACCATCAGCGCGCCGTCGGAGTCGGCCAGCTCGCGCTCCACGCGCTGCTGCATGCGCTCGGTCAGCGCGTCGAGCGGCCGCTGCACGCCGGGGAGGTCGACGAGCACGAGCTGCAAGTCCTCGCCGGTCGCCACGCCCCGGATCGCCCGCCGGGTGGTCTGCGGCTTGTCGGAGACGATCGCCACCTTGCGGCCGACGATCGCGTTGACCAGCGTCGACTTGCCGACGTTGGGCCGTCCGGCCAGCGCGATGAAGCCGCTGCGGGTCACCCGGCCAGGATCTCCGCCTGGACGGCGAGCATCTCGCCGTCGTCGGTCTCGTGGTCGAAGCCGACGAGGTGCAGCGCGCCGTGGACGACCGCCTCGCGCAGGTCCGCGGTGTGCTCGGGGCAGATGACGACGTCGCCGAGCTCGCGCGGGCCGGCGGCTCGGCCCCGCCTCGTCGATCGGGAACGACAGCACGTCGGTCGGCTCGTCCGGCCGCGGTGCTCGGCGTTGAGCCCGGCGATCTCGGCCGGCGCCGACGAAGGCCACCGCGACGTGCCCGTCGTCGACGCCCGCGCGAGCGAGCGCCGCCGCTCACGAGCCGACTCGACCTCGGCCGGCCGGCGACGGCCTCGCGGCCGACCAGCTCGACCTCGACCGTCAAGCCCGGCGGCGGCTCGGCGCGGTCGGCCGCAGCTCGGGCGCCTGGCGCTCGGAGTGCTCGTCGTAGGCCTCGACGATCCGCTGGACGAGCCGGTGGCGGACGACGTCCTCGCCGCCGAAGCGCACGAAGTCGACGCTCGTCGACCTGCGCGAGGATGTCGCCGACGACGATCAGGCCCGACTGCTGCTCGCGCGGCAGGTCGACCTGGGTGATGTCGCCGGTGATGACCATCTTGGAGTCGAAGCCCAGGCGCGTGAGGAACATCTTCATCTGCTCCGGGCGTGGTGTTCTGGGCCTCGTCGAGGATGATGAAGCTGTCGTTGAGGGTGCGGCCGCGCATGAAGGCCAGCGGCGCGACCTCGATGACGCCCTTCTCCAAGCAGCCGCGTGACCTTCTCGGGGTCGAGCATGTCGTGCAGCGCGTCGAACAGCGGGCGCAGGTAGGGATCGACCTTGGCCATCAGGTCGCCGGGCAGGAAGCCGAGCCGCTCGCCGGCCTCGACGGCCGGCCGGGTGAGGATGATGCGGTTGACCTCGCGGCGGCTGCAGCGCGGCGGCGGCCAGCGCGACGGCCAGGAACGTCTTGCCGGTGCCGGCCGGGCCGATGCCGAAGGTGACCGTGTTGTCGGCGGATCGAGTCGACGTAGCGCTTCTGGTTGACCGTCTTCGGCGCCACCTTCGTCGAGCGGTGGCGCCAGACGACGTCCTCGAGGATCCGGGCGGGCGACTCGTGCTGCGTCGAGCGCGCCGGTGACCGCGCGGATCGTGCCGGGCGCCGATCTCATGGCCCTGGTCGGCGAGCTCGGCCAGCTCGCGCGACCACCGCGCGCCGCCGCGGCACCGCGTCGTCGGGTCGCCGTCGAGCGTGACGAGGTTGCCGCGCAGGAAGACCTCGCAGTCGAGGTGTCCCTCGAGGCGCGCAGGATCGCGTCGCCGCTGCCCGGCCAGCGCCGCGGCCGCCTCGTTGGAGAGCTCGATCTGGCGCCTCATGCGCGAGCGCCTCCTGGACCAGCGCGCGAGACGCGCCGGCCGTCGGCGCGGCCCGCGACCGCGGCCATCGCCGCGCGCATGACCTGGCCCATGTCCGGCGGGCGAGATGGCGCCGACCTCGGCCACCGCATCGGCGACGATCGACGCGCAGCTCGCTCGTCGGACAGCTCGGCCGGGCAGGTAGCCCTCGATGAGCTGCGCCTCGGCCTCCTCGGCGCGGCCGAGCTCGGCGCGGCCGGCGTCGCGGAACGCGCGCGCCGACTCGTGGCGGCGCTTGCGCTCGCGCCGCAGGACGGCGAGCTCGTCGTCGCCGCCCTCCTTGGCCGCCTTCTGCAGCTCGCGAGAGGACCATGCCGCAGCGTGCCGACGCGCTCCTTCTCGCCCGCCTTCATGGCGGTGGCGAGGTCGTGCCTGACCGTGTCGGCGATCGCCATTCGCAGTCGCCACGTCTAGAGCCAGGGGTCGGCGGTCGAGGGCCGCCCGCGAGCAGCACGCCGCGCCGCGCAGCGGCGCCATGCACGTGCTCGATGACCACGGCGGCCGGCCGCCGCCGCGCTCAGGACCCCTCGGGCGTCGCCGCCGCCGCTGGTGCCGCCACGAGCTCCCGCTCGGCGAGGCTGGGCGGGTGGCCGAGCTGGCCGAGCTCGGACGTGTCGCGACCGAAGAGCAGCCCGACGTTCCAGTCGGCCAGCAGCCGCAGCCTGCGCCGAGACTCGGCATCATCGCCAGGTGGTAGGTGCGCGCCAGCCACCACGCCGGCCGTCCCGCGCCAGCGTGATGCCCGGCCGTGCTGGCGCGACCGCCTCGCGGCGGCCCATGTCGACGAACACGCCGAGCGTCCGGTAGCGGAACGGGCGGCCTGCGGCCCCGGCCGAGCGCGCCGGCGACGTTGCGCGCGACCCGCGCGGCCCTGGCGAATCGCGTGCTGGGCGGTGGGCGGCGTCGGCGGCGCGCCCGTGCTTGGCGGGGTCCGGGACGGCTGCCGCGTCGCCGATCGCCCACACGTCGTCGGACGCGCCCGGACCCGCAGGTAGCTGTCGACCACGATGCGCCCGCCGTCGTCGAGCGGCAGCCCGAGCCGGGCCACGACCGGGTGGGGCTTGACGCCCGCGGTCCAGACGACCGTCCGCGTCGGGACCCGCTCGCCGCCCGAGAGCGGCGCCGAGTCGTCGTCGTGACCTCCTCGAGCGTCGTCTCCGTCCGGATCTCCATCCCGCGGCCGCGCAGCTCGCGCGTGGCGAAGTCCGCGAGCGACTCGCGGGATCTCGGGCATCACGCGGTCGCGCGCCTCGACGAGGACGAAGCGCACGCCCTGCGTGCGGCAGCGCGGGTAGAGGTCGAGCACGTCGGCGGCGAAGTCCTGGAGCTCGGCCGCGCCCTCCAGCCCGGCGTAGCCCGGCGCCGACGAAGACGAAGGTCAGCCACGCCTCGCGCTCGGCGGGGTCGTCGAGCGTCTCGGCGGCCTCCAGGCAGCCGCAGCACGCGGTTGCGCAGGGCGATCGCCTCGGGCAGCGTCTTGAAGCCGATGCCGTGCTCGGCCAGGCCCGGGGACCGGCAGCGTCCGCGACGACCGAGCCGAGCGCCACGATCGAGCTGGTCGTAGCGCAGCTCCTCGTCGTGGCCCTCGTGGGAGCGGACGTGCAGCGCGTGGCGGTCGGGCTCGGCGCCGCAGACCGACGCCGAGGCGCAGGTCGGTGCGGCGCAGCTGCTCGCGCAGCGGGACCACGACGTGGCGCGGCTCGAGCGTGCCCGGCCGCGGCGCCGGGCAGCAGCGGCGTGTAGAGCATGAAGTTCACGTCGTTGACGAGCGTGATCCTGGCGCTGTGCGGCGGGAGGATGCGCTCGAGCGTGCGGGCCGCCTGGAGCCCGCCGAAGCCGCCGCCCGCGATCACGATGTGCCAGGCCATGGCGGCATCCTCCCCCGCCAGCGCCCAAGAGACCAGCGGCACGAGCCGGGGATTGGCGATGTGCCGCGTGGACGGATGTGCGAAACCGCTCCAGGGCCCGCCCCGCAGCGCCGATCCCCCGGGCATGTCCGCCCGTCTCGAGTTGGCCCTCACCGGAGCCGTCGCCGCAATCGCCTGCCTCGCCGACGCAGCCTGGCAGCTGCTCGGCCTCGGCGGCCCGATCGGCCTCTACCTGCTCGTCCCCCTCGCCGTCTGCGCCGCCGTGCCCGCGGTGGCGCTGGTGCGGGGCGCCCGGCGCGCCGACGCCGCGCTCGCCGCCAGCCACGTCGACGAGCTCACCGAGCTGCCCCGCGGCTCACGCCTGCGCGAGGACGTCGCGACGTTCCTGACCGAGGCCGCCGCCGGCGACCACCGCTCGCTGCTGATCTTCGACCTGGTCGGCTTCAAGAAGTACAACGACTCCTTCGGCTTCGCGTGCGGCGATGCCATGCTGCGGCGCCTCTCGGGCCGGCTCGCCCACGCGGTCGCCGGGCACGGGCAGATCTACCGCCTGCGCGGGGGGCAGCTCGCCCTGCTGACCGCCGAGTCCGACGTCGCCGAGCTGCGCTTTCGTGCGGCCAACGCGCTCAGCGAGATCGGCGAGGGCTTCATGATCCGCTGCGCGCACGGCACCGTCGCGATCCCGGACGACGCGCACGACGTCTCCGAGGCGCTCAAGCTCGCCGACCAGCAGGTCCAGACCGGTCGTGCGGCGCTGCGACGCCAGGGCGTCGACGAGATCTCGATCGGCTCGCCGGCGACCGCCGCAGCGCGGGTGATCTCCTCGCCCTACGACGTGGCCCGGCTGTCGGTCGGCGTCGGAGAGTGCCTGGGGCTGTCGGGCCAGGAGCTCGACGACCTCGAGTGCGCCACCGCCCTGCGCGACGTCGGCATGATCTCGGTCCCGGACGGCGTCGTCAGCTCGCCCGGCCGGCTGTCGGACGAGGACTGGCACTTCGTCACGCTGCACACGCTCGTCGGCGAGCGCCTGCTGCGCTCGAACTTCGGGATGGACCGCGTCGCCTCGATCGTGCGCGCCAGCCACGAGCGCTGGGACGGCCGCGGCTACCCCGACGGCTGCGCCGGCGAGGACATCCCGCTGGCGTCGCGCATCGCCTTCGTCTGCGGCGCCTTCCAGGACATGACCTCCCAGCGCGCGCACCGGCCGGCCCTGACCGCCGCGCAGGCGCTCGAGGAGCTCGAGCGCTGCGCCGACACCCAGTTCGACCCGGCCGTCGTCAGCGCATTCGTCGGGGCGTTCACGGACCGCCCCGACTGGGCCGGCGACCCGGTGTCCTCGACCCGGCTCTAGCGACCTGCGCTCGCCAGCGCCGCGACGAGGCGGGCGGCCTCCGGCAGGTCGTCTCCCGCCGCCGGGTCGGTCCGGGCGGCGAGCGCGGCGCCGAGCTCCCGCTCGAGCTCGGCGGGCGTCGCGGCGCTGCGCACCAGCCCGTCGCGGGCCAGCGCAGCGGCGTTGACGCGCACGTGCGCGACGGGGAAGCCGAAGACGACGACCGGGCAGCCGACCCGCGCCGCCTCGAGCGCCGTCACCCCACCGGTCGCGTGGACGAGCGCGTCGGCGGCGGCCAGCAGCTCGGGCATCCGCTCGGTGAACCCCAGCACGCGCAGGCGCGGCTCGTCGCCCAGCGCCGCGCGCACGGCAGCAGCGGCGCCCTCGCTGCGCCCGGTGAGCGCCACGACCACCGCATCGGGGGTCGCGAGGCCCACTTCGATCGCGGCGACGAGGTCACCGACGCCCCAGCCTCCGCCCGACACGAGGGTCACGCGCGCGCCGGCCGGAAGTCCGAGCGCCGACCGCGCCGCCTCACGCCCCGGCGCGTCCGCGAAGGCCCGGCGCAGCACGGGCCGCACCGCGCGAGCCCGCCCCGGCCCCGCGATGCTGCTGATCTCGGGGATCGACCGCGGGTACATCGCGAGGTGCAGGTCGATGCCGCGGTGCGCCCAGAAGCGCAGCCCGCACACGTCGGAGATCGTGGCGGCGCACGGCACGCCGAGCCGCCCGGACGCCCGCAGCTCGCCGAGCGCCGCGGTGATCACCGGATAGGTCGAGACGACGGCGTCGGGGCGCTCGGCCTCGACGACGCGCAGCAGGGCATTGCCGGCGAGGGCGCCGAGCGCCCGCTCGGCCACGCGGCCGGGACCGCTCGACTGCACGAACAGCCGGTAGGCGAGGTCGTAGCTGCGGCGGGCGCCGCCGAGATGGAAGCGGAAGCCGGGCTCGAGGAAGGCGGCGAGCCCCCGGCCGAGGACGTCGAGCCGATGGCGCTCGGCGACGTCGTGGCCGGTCTCGCGCAGGTCGCCGGCCAGCGCCTCGGCGACCGTCGCGTGCCCTTCGCCGATGTCGGCCGAGAGGACGAGGACCCGGCTCACGCAGCGCTCGCGAGGGTCAGCGCGACCCACCCGTCGGACTCGCGGCGCTCGCGCTCGGCGAGGCCCTGGGCACCGAGCGCCTGCGCCACCTCGTCGGCCTCGGCGGCGAGCAGCCCGCTCGCGACCATCGTGCGCGGCGGGGCGCCCGCGAAGCGCAGCGCCAGCAGCAGCGGGCGCAGCAGGTTGGCGGCCACGGTCGGTGCCTCTGGCACCGGCTCGTTCCGCAGGTCGAAGCGCCGGACGCCGACCTCGACCCCGTTGGCGGCCGCATTGGCCGCGGTCGCCTCGATCGAGGCCGGCTCGTGGTCGAGGCCCAGCACGGGCGACCACCCGAGCCTCGCCGCGGCGATCGAGAGCACCCCGGAGCCGCAGCCGACGTCGACAAGGGCGCCGCCGGGCTCGAGCGCGCAGAGCGCCTCGAGGCACAGGCGGGTCGTCGGGTGGGCGCCGGTGCCGAACGCCTGTCCGGGATCGATCACGATCTCGGCGGTACCCGGCGACGCGGGGTGCCACGGCGCGCGCAGCCGCAGTCGGCGGCTCTCCGACCCCGCCTCGACCGGCTTGTGGAACTCCCGCCAGCGGCGATCCCAGTCGTCGGCGACCTCGCTGGTCGAGACGTCGACCAGGGCCTCCCCCGCGGCGGCCCGCAGGTCGGGGAGCGCCGGGAGCTCGCCCGGCACCCCGTACACCGCGTACTCGACGGCGTCGCCGAGGTCGACCTCCTCGACGCCGGCGGGCGCGAGCGCCAGCAGCTCGGCCAGCGCGACCTCGGCATCCGCGCGCCGCACACGGATCGCCAGCCGCAGCATGCCGGGAGCCTAGACCAGTTCGAAGGGGCCCTGAACGGCTACACGTGCAGCAGGCGGCGCAGCTTGCCGACCACGCTCTCGTCGAGGCGCAGGTTCTCCTCGGTGATCGTGTCGGCGAGCCGCTGCACGAGCTCGCGCTGCTCGCGGCTGAGCCGCCGCGGCACGACGACGTTGACGACGACCCGCAGGTCGCCGGAGCGCCCCGGGCGGCGCAGGACGGGCATGCCCTTCCCGCGCAGCGTGATCGTCCTGCCCGGCTGGGTGCCGGCCTCGACCTCGACCTCGACCGGGCCGTCGAGGCTGGGTGCCTCGAGCGTGCCCCCCAGCGCGGCGACCGGGGCGGGCACGTCGAGCACGCAGACGAGGTCGTCGCCGTCGCGGACGAAGCGCTCGTCCTCGCGCACGCGCACCAGCACGTAGAGGTCGCCGGCGCGGGCGCCGGGGTCGCCGGCGTGCCCGCGCCCGGCGAGCCGGATGCGCTGCCCGTCGGCGATACCGGCGGGCACGTCGACCGCGAGCGTGCTCTCGGTCATCTCGCGGCCGCGCCCGGCGCACCGCGGGCACGGGGTCTCGGCGATCTTGCCCTCGCCGCCGCAGGCGTCGCATGGCACGGTGCGCACGACCTGTCCGAACGGGGTCCGGCTGACCGCCTGGAGCTGCCCGGCGCCGCCGCAGCGGTCGCAGGTGGTGATCGGCGTCCCCGGCTCCGCGCCGTTGCCGTGGCAGTGCTCGCACGGCGCCACGGCCTCGTAGGAGACCTCGACCGAGCTGCCACGCGCGGCGTCGGCGAGGTCGACCTCGACGGCCACCGCCACGTCGCCTCCCTGGCGCGGCCCGCCGCGGCCGCCGAAGATCCCGCCGCCGCCCCCGCCGCCGCCGCCGCCGAAGAAGGCGTCGAAGAGGTCGCTCAGCGAGCCGAACGCGTCCGCGCTCGGCGCCCAGCCGCCCGAGCGCAGGCCCTCGTGGCCATAGCGGTCGTAGGTGGCGCGCCGCTCGGGGTCGGAGAGGATCTCGTAGGCCTCGGCGGCCTCCTTGAAGTGCTCCTCGGCGTGCGGGTCCTCGGGGTTGACGTCGGGGTGCAGCTCGCGCGCCAGGCGCCGGAAGGCCTTCTTGATCTGGCCGTCGTCGGCGTCGCGGCCGACGCCGAGCACCTCGTAGGGGTCGCGCGGGGTGGTCGAGCCGCTAGCCATAGAGGTCCTCCACGAAGCGGCTCAGCTCCCACGAGGCGTCCTGCACGGCGCCGATCGCACCGGCGTAGTCCATCCGCAGCGGGCCGATGACCGAGACCGTGCCCAGGTTGCGCCCGGGAAGCCCGTAGCCGGACGCCACCAGCGCCAGCGAGCGCAGGGCGGGCGCCTCGTTCTCGCTGCCGATCCGGACGACGATGTCCCGGTGGCCGAGCGCCTGCCGGAGGATGCCGAGCAGCGCCACGCGGCGCTCGAGCATGCCCATCAGCTCGTGCAGCTGGGAGAGGTCGTCGAAGCGGTGCTCGGACAGCAGCCGCCCCGCGCCCTCGACGTAGAGCGAGTCCTCCACGGTCCCGGCGAGGTCCGTGAACGCGGGCGCGAGGCGGTCCAAGAACGCGCGCTCGGTCGATCCGAGCCCCTCGTCGTGCAGCCGCGAGTGCAGCGTCCGGGCACCGAGCCCGAGGCCCTCGAGGCGCTCGTTGAGGTACTCGCCCGCCCAGGCGACCAGGCCGGCGTCGACCGGCCGCTCGAACGTGAGCATCCGCTTGGTCACGCCACCGGTCGAGGTGATGACCACGACCATCAGGACCTGCGGCCCGAGCAACAGCACCTCGACGTGGCGGACGGTCGCCGTGTCGATGGGCGGCGCGCTGACGATGGCCATCAGGCTGGTCACCTGCGAGAGCGTCTCGCTGGTCATGCGCATCGCCTCGTCGACCTCCCGCCGCACCAGCGACAGGTCCAGCCGCGAGCGCGGCGGCGCGGGCAGCAGCCGGTCGACGAAGTAGCGAAACCCCGCGTCGGTGGGCAGCCGTCCCGCGGAGGTGTGCGGGTGGGTGAGCAGGCCGTGCTCCTCGAGCTGGGCCAGCTCGTTGCGGACGGTCGCCGGGCTGGCCTGCACGTCCGGGTCCGACGCCAGCGTCTTGGAGCCCACGGGCTGCTCGGAGGCCTGGTAGGCCACCACGACCTTGCGGAGGATCAGCTCCTGCCTCGGCGTCAGCACGACGCCGGATGATAGGAACGCCCCCGAACATGGGCCGAACGGCCCATTGCCATCGCCCCTCCGAGTGGTCTACCGTCGCACCGACGGAGGCTTGAGATGAGGCACCGAGGGACCGCCGCCACCCACATATCCCTCACCGTCGTGATCGCGACGGCGATTCTCGCCGGCGGCGCGCCGGCCGCGTCCGCCGCGTGGCGCTCGGCCGACGCGCTCGGGCCCAAGCCGGCCCGCTGCGGAGTCGGCTGCTGGGGCAAGGCGGGCGACGTCCTCGCCGTCTCGTGGCTGGCCGACTTCACGGTCTCGCCGCACATCCTCCGTGTCGGGCAGGTCATGCACGGCAAGGCGAAGGAGTTCGCGGGCCAGCACGTCAACGGCTGGAGCTGGCCGGCCCCGTTTCACTGCAGGCCGAACGCGCCCACCTGCCGGGCCCGCCTGACGGCGCCGACGCACGGCTGGGCGATCGCCACGATGAGCTGGGCCAACAACATCGGCAGGGCCATCACCCAGGACGCCTACGCGGTCGTCGGCAAGCACGACGCGATCCTCCAGGGCTACGTGCGCGACAGGGCGGGCGACGGGGTCGGCGGGATCACCCTGCACATGTCGCGCCGCCACAGCAGCTACCGCCGCAAGACCGTGACCGGCGGCGACGGCTACTTCAGCGCGAGACTCAAGCCGGGCAGCTACCTCGTGCGCCCCGTCTCCCGCAGCCACCACAAGGACCGCTTCAAGCCCGGCAAGGTCACCAAGAGGCTCCGGCGCGGGCACAACACGCGCGCGGACTTCACGTTGCTGGTCGGGCTCAAGGTGACGCTCAGAGCAACCACGACGGCGATCCCCGCCGACGGCAGCAGCCGGGCGATCGTCGTCGCCCACGCCGAGCGGGACGGCAAGCCGGTCAAGGGCGTCGCGATGAAGATCTGGGCCGGCGGCTCGCCCGCGCAGCCCGACAGCCCTGCCCGCACGCCGGGGCTGATGTGCCTGGCGAACGGGAGCCGGCTGTGGCCGGACGGCCACCGCTTCGAGGTCGGCAACGCGACACACAGGAAGGCGACCACCGACGACAAGGGCGACGTGGCGTTCTACGTCATCGCCGGCACGAAGCCCGGCGCGCTCGAGGTCATCGCCTGGGCGCTCGACAGCCGGGGCGACCTGCGGACCAGGGACCTCTCCGACGTCAGCGACGACCTCGCGATCGGCCTCGCCGCGGTCGGAGGCGGCGGGCTCGGGCAGTTCCGCTCGAACCTCCAGACCTACGCCGCCTCCAACCACCCGAGCTTCAGCTCGTCGGCCACCGCCGTCGCCGCACAGCTCGCGGCCATCGGCAGGCAGCCGGGCACCGGCCTCGGCGGGCTGGCCTACTCGCCGATCCGGCGCCAGGGCAACAGCGAGCAGGCCGTGCTCGTGACCGCCTCCGAGCCGGCTCCCTCGCCGCCGTCGCTGGTCGACTCCGGCCGCGTCGGAGGCTCGCCGTCGCTCGTCGTGCCGATCCAGAAGCTCAGCCTCGCGATCCGCTCGGCCTACGGCGGCTTCTCGGGGGCGACGGCGGCAGGCCAGCTGCCGCCGTTCCCCACGCTCGCGGAGTGGGAGGCCGGGTCGAAGCCGGGATGGGAGCTCCAGCCGGGCCTGGCGACCAGCGGCGCGCCCCTCGCGAGCTGGACGTGGTTCGGTTGGCCCTATCCCGCGAAGGGCGTCTGCGGCTGACGCCCGGCGGCGCTCAGAGCTCGATCTCCGCCTCGGCGTTGCGGATGATGCGGTTGCCGGCCTGGTCGGCCTCGGTGTCGACGATGGCGCGACCGTCACTGACCTCGCGAACGGTGCCGGTGACGACGATCTCCCGCTCGGGCAGCCCCATGCCGCGGAACTGCACGGAGAGCCGCTTGAGCGACTCCGGGCCGCCACCGGCGTCGGTGGCGGCGCGCGCGACCTGGGCCATCGAGTACAGGCCGTGCAGGATCCGCCCGGGGAGCCCGACGGACCTCGCGAACTCCTCGTCGATGTGGATCGGGTTGTAGTCGCCCGACGCCCCGGCGTAGCGGACGGTCAGGAAGCGGTCGGGCGTGACGCGGAGCTCGGGGATCGCGTCGCCCTGCTGAAGCTCGGCCATGTCAGACACCTCGCACGATGTTCGTCCAGGTCCCGACGCTCACCGTCTCGCCGTCGGAGTCGGTCGAACGCGACTCGAAGACGAAGAAGCCCCTGCCGTCGCGCTCGTCGATCGCCTTGACCTCGACCTCGGTGGAGATCTCGTCGCCGGCCACGACGGGCGGGCCCCAGCGGAACTCCTGGCCCCCGTGGACCATCATCGCGAAGTCGATGCCCACCTCGGGGTCGAAGATCGCCGGCCCGACGGCGGGCGCCGCGTAGACGACCGCGAACATCGGCGGGGCGACGATGTCGCGGTACCCGGCGGCGCGGGCCGCCTCGACGTCGAGGTGCAGGGGGTTGGTCTCGCCCACGGCGAGCGCATACTCGCGGACCTTCTCGCGCCCGACGGCGTAGACCGTCGGCGGGTAGGTCTTGCCGACGGCGACGGTGCTCAGGGCCATGGCCGGAATCTAGTAGAGGGGTTCTCCCGGATGCGGCGTGGCCGGCGGTGCGGCACCCTGGATCCATGTCCACCACCTCCGGCGCCCCGGCGGCCACGTTGCGTTGCCCGTCCTGCGGGGCGGCCAACCGCGTGCGGCCGACCCCGAGCGGCACACCGGCCTGCGGGCGCTGCCACGAGCGGCTGCCGTGGCTCGTCGATGCCGACGATGCGACCTTCGACGCGGAGGCCTCGGCATCGGTCCCGGTGCTCGTCGACCTGTGGGCGGCCTGGTGCGGGCCCTGCCGGATGGTGGCACCGGCGCTCGAGCAGCTGGCGGCCGAGCACGCCGGGCGCCTGAAGGTCGTCAAGGTCGACGTCGACGCCTCGCCGCGAACCGCTGCCCGGTTCGGGGCGATGTCGATCCCGCTGCTCGTGATCCTGCGCGACGGCGCCGAGGTCGATCGCGTGGTGGGCGCGCTGCCCGTGCGGGCGCTCGCCGCACGGCTCGCGCCGCATCTGGCCGCCTGAGCGCGCCCGGCTCAGAGGATCACGGGGACGGCGCCGCCGTCGGCCGACCACGCCGCGCCGGCGACGTTGGCGGCGCGCTCCGAGCACAGAAAGCAGACGACGTCGGCGATCTCGGAGGGCTCGGCGATCCTCCCGCGCGGGATCTTCGCGGCCGCGTCGGCCAGCGCCTCCTCGCGCGAGCCGCCGGTCGAGCGCGCCAGCTGGTCGGCCATGCCGCCCTCGTCGAGCCACAGCCCGGTGCCGACAACCCCGGGGGCGACCGCGTTGACGAGGACGCCGCGCGAGGCATAGGCGTCGGCGAACACGCGCGAGAGCGACAGCTCGGCCGCCTTGGCCACCGAGTAGGCGGCGTTGCGCTGCGACGGCCGCTTGCCCGACGACGAGCTGACGTTGACGATCCTCCCCCATCCCGACTCGGCCATGCGCGGCGCGGCGGCCCGCATCAGCCGCATCGGCGCCATGACGTTGAGCTCCCACTGCGCCTGCCAGTCGGCGTCGGAGAGATCGTCGAGCGCCACCGACCGCGAGGTGCCGGCGTTGTTGACCAGCACGTCGATGCCGCCCATCTGCTCGGCGCACGTGGCCACGATCCGCTCCGCCGCGTGCGGCGCCGTGACATCGCACGCCAGGCAGTCCCCGCCGCAGTCCGACGACGCCTGCTCGAGCGCCTCGGCGCCGCGGGCGACGAACAGCACGCGCGCCCCCTCCTCGCAGAGCCGGCGGCCGACCGCCAGGCCGATCCCGCGGCTCGCGCCGGTGACCACGCACACCCTGTCGGAGAGCCCGAGGTCCATCGCGGGCGAGCCTACCCGGCGTAGCGCCGCGCCGCGCGCTCGGCCGACGCCGCGTAGCCGCCGCCGAAGAGCACGGCGTGCACCAGCAGCGGCAGCAACTGGTAGAGGGCCACGCGGTCGGCGTGGCCCTCGGCCAGGGGAGCGACCTCCTGGTAGGCCGCGAGCAGCCGCGAGCCCGGCCCGGCCCGGCCGCCGAAGAGCGCCAGCATCGCGAGGTCGACCTCGCGATGCCCGCCATACGCGGCCGGATCGACGAGCCACGGGCGCCCGTCGGCGCCGGCCAGAACGTTGCCCCACCACAGGTCGCCGTGCAGTCGCGCGGGCGGCTCCGCGGGGCCCGCGAGGTCGGTCATGCGCTCGCACACCGCCTCCACCGCGTGGCGGCCCGCGCGGCTCAGCCCGGCGCGGCGCACGAGCGGCGCGAGCCGGTGCTCGGCGTAGAGCGCCGGCCAGTCCTCGGTCTCCGGGGATCCGAACGCGAGCGGACCGATGCGCAGCGGGCCGCGGGCGCCGGGCGGCAGGGCGCCGAATGCCGGCGCGCCGGCTTCGTGCAGCCGCGCCAGGCCGCGTCCCAGCCGCTCCTCGTCGAGCGCGCCGCCGGCCTGCACCCAGGCGAGCACGAGCCGATCCTCCCTGGCCTCGAGCACCTCGGGCACCGCCAGCGCCTCGGCGGCGGCCAGCCAGCGCAGACCGGCCGCCTCGGTCCGGTACTCGCCCGGCTGCGGGTCCTCGCGCGTCTTGACGAACGCGCGCACGCCGCCCTCCAGCGTCACCTCGTAGGCGTCGTTGACGTCGCCCCCGGCGACGCGGCGCGCGCCCGTCACGCCCTACTTGACCGAGCCGGCGAGCAGACCCTGGACGAAGTAGCGCTGGAAGGCCAGGAACACGACCAGCGGGATCGCCAGCGACACGAACGACGCCGGCGCGATCAGCTCGATGTTCGAGCCGAACTGGCGCAACTGGGAGAAGATCGCCACCGTGATCGGCTGCGTGTTGCGTCCGAAGGTCAGCGCGACGATCAGGTCGTTCCAGGTCCACAGGAACTGGAAGATCGAGAGCGAGGCGATCGCGGGCAGGCCGAGCGGCAGGATGAGCTTGAGGAAGATCCGGATCTCCGAGGCGCCGTCGATGCGCGCGGACTCGAGGATGTCCTTCGGGATGCCCAGGAAGAAGTTGCGCAGCAGGAACACCGCGAACGGCATGCCGAACGCCACGTGGAAGAGGATCAGGCCGAGGACCGTGTCGAACAGCCCGACGCCCTGATACAGCGAGAAGATCGGGATCAGCGCGGTCTGAAGCGGCACGACGAGCAGCCCGATGACGAGGATGAACAGCCAGTCGCGGCCGGGGAACTCCAGCCAGGCGAACGCGTAGCCCGCCAGCGACGCGACGAGCACGAGCAGGACCGTGTTGCCGACGGCGATCTCGGCGGTGGTCAGCAGCGACTTGGTGAGCGTGTTGTTGTCGAACAGCGCGCGGTAGTTGTCGAGCGTGACGATGCTCGGATGCGCGATGACCTTCCACCAGCCCTTCTCGGCGATGTCTCCGGCCGGGATCAGCGAGGTCAGCAGCAGGCCGACGGTGGGCACCAGCCACAGCACGCCGATCACGAGCAGGAACAGGTGCAGCGGACCGCGCGCGACGGCGCGGACGATGCGGGCGGACATCTAGCCCTCCTCCCTGCGGAAGCGGCGGACGTTGAGCGCAAGGGCGGGGATCACGAGGACGAAGAGGAAGACCGCGATCGCCGAGCCGAGCCCGAAGTCGTTGACGCCGCTGAACGACGTGCGCCACATCGCCAGCGCGATCACGTTCGCGTCGTCCTGGCTCGAGCCAGGCGCGACCGCCAGCACGATGTCGAACACCTTCAGGACGTTGATCAGCATCGTCACGAAGACCACCGACAGCACGGGCGCCAGCATCGGCACGGTCACGCGCCGGAAGACCTGCCACTCGGTCGCCCCGTCGGTCCGGGCGGCCTCGAGCACCTCGCGTGAGATCGCCGACAGGCCGGCCGCGATGACGACCATCGCAAAGCCCGCCCACACCCAGATGTAGGCGATCATCACCGCGGGCGTGATCAGCTTCGGCCCGAGCCACGAGACGCCGTTGAACGGCGCCGCGAAGGTCTTCGTGCCCACCGCCACGCGGTAGGCGCCCGGCTTGACGCCGGAGAAGGTGAACGTGCCGTCGGGCCCGGCCCGCGTGGTCGTGACGACCTTGCCGGACGGGTCGCGCAGCTCGACCGTGGCCCCCGGCAGGCCGTGCTCGCCCGGCTCGACGACTCCGGGCTTGCCGCCGCCGGGACGGAAGTCGCGCCAGACCGTGCCGGTGATCGCGCCCGGCTTGGACGGTGGCGCGACCGCCTGCTCGGCCGACTTGGGGACGTCCGCAGGCGGGATCGCCGTGAGGCCGAGCTCGGCGACGTCACCCGGCCCGACCTGCCGGCGCAGCACGAAGCCGCGGTCGATGCTGCCGGTGATCTGCGGCGTCGAGCCCTGCGCGCGGGGAAGCACGCCGCTGTCGGTGAACGCGTCGTGGAAGACCTTGATCGTGGCGTTGACGGCCCCCTGCGACGGGTCGCTGCGTGTCCATGATCCGCCAGATCACGCCGGCGGCGAACAGCGAGATCGCCATCGGCATGAACACGACGGTCTTGAACGCGACCGACCAGCTGACCCGCTCGGTGAGCACCGCGAAGATCAGGCCGATCGCCGTGACCAGCGCGGGCACCACGCGCCAGCCAGATCGCGTTGTTCTCGATCGCCTTGACGAGCGTGTCGGTGGTGAAGATCGCCTTGTAGTTGTCGATCCCGACGAAGCTCGATCCGTCGCGGCTGAAGAAGCTGCGGATGACGGTGCGGATCGTCGGATAGACGAGCCAGACGCCGAGGAAGACCGCGGCCGGCCCGAGGAAGACCGCGGTCATCGCCCGCGCGGCGCCAACGCTCCGGGTCGGCAGCCGCCGCTCCCCGGGGGGGAGCGGCGGCACCTGCGAGGGGGCGCTGGCGCCCGCCATCAGCGCTGCTCTACTTGCCCTTCTTGTACGCCTTGGCGGCTGCGCTCTCCAGCTTGCTGGCCGTGCCGTCTGACGTTGCTGGGGTTGCCGAGGAAGTCCTGGAGGATCTTCCACTCTCCCTGGCCCGGCGTGCCGCCGAAGGAGGCGGGCGCCAGGTCGGACATGTCGAACCGGAACGGGTCCGCCTGCGCGATCGCCGACGCCGTCGTCCGCGTGATGTCGTCGGGGTAGGCGCGCGGTGTCCAGGTTCTTGTTGGCCGAGGAGAAGCCGCCGCGCTTGGCCCAGATCTGGGCCGCGTCGGCGCTCGCCAGGTACTTGACGAACGCCTCGGATGCCGGCGTGTCCTTGAACATCACGACCGAGTCGCCGCCGCCGACGACGGCGTTGCTCGAGCCGTTGATCGCCGGGAACGGGAACACGTCGTAGCCGGTCTTGGGCTTGAGCTTCGTCTTCGAGGCGACGACGCCGGGGACGAAGTCGCCCTCCATCACCATCGCGGCCTTCGGGGCTGCTGGTGAAGACGTTGGAGACCGACGTCGGGAAGTCGGTCTGCAGCGCGCCCGACTTGCCCGCCGCGATGTTCGAGGTGTCCGAGAAGATCTTGGCCATCTCGCTCAGCGCGTCCTTGACCGACGGGTCGGTCCACTTGATCTCGTGCTTGGTGAGCTGGTCGTACTTGTCCGGCCCGGCCTGGCGCAGGTAGATGTTCTCGAACAGGTCGGTGAGGGTCCACCCGTCGGCGCCGCCGATCGAGTAGGCCGGGGTGCCGGAGGCCTTCAGCGTGCCTGCGGCCTTCAGGAAGCCGTTCCAGTCCTGCGGCGGCTGCACGCCCGCGTTCTTGAAGGCGTCGACGTTGTACCAGACGGTCGACTTGTTGGCCGCCTTGAAGACGAAGCTGTAGAGCTTGCCGCCGATCGTCCCCAGCTTCGCGATGTCGGCCGGGAAGTTGCCGTTGATGTCGTCGGCGGCGAAGTCCAGCGGCTTCAGCGCGCCGCGCTTCTGGAAGTCGGCGATCAGGCCCGGCTGGGCGATGGTCGCGATGTCGGGCGGGTTGCCGCCCTGGACCGCGGTCGACAGCACGGTCGGCGTGTTGTCGCCGGCCGGGTTGTACTTCACGCTGACCTTCGGGTACTTGGCGGTGAAGCCGTCGATCACCGCCTGGAAGGACTTCTGCTCGTCGCCGGTCCAGACGCCGACCACGGACAGGCTGCCCGAGACGTTGGCGGTCGTCTCGGCCGTGGCGGTGGTCGATCCGCCGGAGCTGTTGTTGCTGTTGCCGCCGCAGCCGGCGAGCACACCGGCGCCGAGCACCAGCCCGGCGATCGCGGTGGTGAACGTTCGGTGGGTCATGGTTGGGTGACCTTTCCTGTCGTTTGCCCGTAGATGCCGAGCCCGGTCTCCGGGTCGAAGAAGTGCAGCGTCGCCGTGTCGACGACCATCTCCACGTCCTCGCCCTCCTGGACGCGGGAGTCCGGCGAGAAGCGTCCCGACGACGACGAGCCCGGAGCCCGCGCGCTCCGGCATCGCGCCGCCCTGGTCCTCGGCGAGCTCGCGCGTCTCGTCGGTCTGCGGCGCGCGCGCCTTCACGCCGATGTGGACGACGATCTCCGAGCCGAGCGCCTCGCGCAGCTCGACGCGGCCGGGGAGGCGCCCGGGGCGGCGCACGTCGTGGGCGATCGCCGCGTCGTGGAGGTTCTCCGGGCGCACGCCGAGGATCACCTCGCGGCCCTCGAAGCCCCGGAGGTCGGGGCGCGCCGCCAGCAGCTCGTCGGGAAGCGCGAGGCGGTCGGCATCGAGGACGGCCGTGAGCCCGTCGCCGTCGCGCTCGAGGCGGGCCTGGAACATGTTCATCGCGGGGCTGCCGATGAATCCGCCGACGAAGAGGTTGACCGGCCGGTCGTAGAGCGTCTGCGGGGCGTCGATCTGCTGGAGCTCGCCCTTGCGCATGACCGCGACGCGGTCGCCCATCGTCATCGCCTCGGTCTGGTCGTGGGTGACGTAGATGGTCGTCACGCCGAGGTCCTGCTGGAGGCGCGCGATGACCGCGCGCATCTGGACGCGCAGCTTCGCATCGAGGTTCGACAGGGGCTCGTCCATCAGGAACGCCTGCGGCTCGCGGACGATCGCCCGCCCCATCGCCACGCGCTGGCGCTGGCCGCCCGACAGCGCGCGCGGCTTGCGGTCCAGCAGCGCCTCGAGGTCCAGCAGGCGACCGGCGTCCCCCACGCGGCGCTCGATCTCGTCCTTTGGGACCTTCTTCAGTCGCAGCCCGAAGGCGATGTTCTCGCGCACCGACAGGTGCGGGTAGAGCGCGTAGCTCTGGAACACCATCGCGATGTCGCGGTCGCGCGAGGGAACGTTGTTGACCACGCGCTCGCCGATGCTGATCGTTCCCTCGGAGATGTCCTCAAGCCCGGCCACCATCCGCAGCGCGGTGGTCTTGCCGCAGCCGGAGGGCCCGACGAGGACGACGAACTCCCCGTCGCGGATCTCGAGGTCCATGCCCTCGACCGCCCGCGTCCCGCCCGGATAGATCTTGCCGACTTGGTTGAACGTGACTTCCGCCAAGGCTCCCGATCAGAGCCTAACCAGAGCGTCAAGAGTGCTGCATCCAGGATGGCGGCGGGACGCGTCCGGCGTCGGCGCCGCGGGCGCTCAGCAGGCCGCGGCGACCTCGTCGAGCAGCCGCTCGCAGGCGCCGGCGACGAGGTCGAGGACCTCCTCGAAGCCGTCGCCCGCGCCGTAGTAGGGGTCGGGCACGTCGAGCGGGTCGAGCAGCAGGCGCACGCGGCTGCGGGCATCCTCGTCGGGCGCCAGCCGCAGCAGCTCGCGGCGGTTCGAGCGGTCCATGGCGATCAGCACGTCGAAGCGCTCGAAGTCCTCGCGCTGGACCTGGCGCGCCGAGCCCTCCAGCGCGATCCCGCGGCGGCGGGCGGCGGCCGCCGACCGCGGGTCCGGCGGCTCGCCGACGTGCCAGGAGCCGGTCCCCGCGCTCTCGACCGCGACGGCGTCCCCGAGCCCGCGCTCGCGGGCGAGGTGGCGCATCACGCCCTCGGCGGTCGGCGACCGGCAGATGTTGCCCAGGCAGACGAAGAGGATGCGCACGCGGCGCAAGCTAGTGGGTCGCGCGTGCCGTGAGACGGTTGCGCGAGGCCCACTAGCGGCCGCGGCGCCCCCCGCCGGTCGCGACGCCGGCGAGCGGGCTCTCGTCGGCGAAGGCGCCCTGCTCGTAGGGGTAGTTGTAGGTCCGGCAGAACCCGCCGTTGGCGGCGCAGGTGTCGACGATCCTGCCGTCGACCGACAGGAAGGCCGACTTCATGTCGCGCGCCCACGGCGTCCGGCGAACCCACTCGTGCGGGTCGTCGTCCTCCTTGGAGTCCTGGGCGACGTTGCCCAGCGGCGAGGGCCGCGAGCCGCCATCCCAGACCGTGAGCACCGAATCGCGGCGCGTCTGCTCGGGGTCGGAGAGGTCGACCGCCTTCAGGCCCCACCACGGGTCGCGCTCCCAGGAGCGGCCGGCGGGGAGCATGTCCTTGCGCAGGACGCGTGCGCCGATCGTGCGCGCCTCGACCTCGGCGGCGACGTTCGACACCTGGTGGTCGCCGTAGCCGGCCATCAGCAGGACCTGGTGCGGCGGGGTGTTCGGGTACGGATCGGTCGTCATGTGCTGCGCGTAGCCGTCGGGCTCCGCGCGGTCCCAGAGCATCTGCATCAGCGAGAAGATCAGCTGGCGCTCGTTGAGCTGTGGATAGCTCTCATACAGCGGCCAGGCGTAGTCGGGCAGCACCGCGCCCTCGTCGGGCGGGTTGTCCGGCCCGTACTCGGTCGGGTGGTCGATGATCCCCGGGCCGTGCTCGCCGGTCCCGAAGTCGGTCGAGCGCGTCAACAGCGTCGAGTAGTTCATCCCCAGCACGCCGAGCGTCGCGCGGTCGAAGTCGGGGGCGACGGCGGTCAGCGCGCCGCCGATGATCCCGCCCTGGCTGTTGCCGTCGTAGAACAGCCGGCGCGTGTCGAGGATGCAGCCGCCGTCGGCGGTCTGGAACGGCGGCTGGCTGCACAGCCCGTCGGGGTGGATCATCAGCCGGCCGAGGTAGAGGAAGTCGAGCATCCCCTGCTGGACGCGGTCGGCCAGGGTGTTGAAGTTCGACAGGTCGGTCAGGATCGAGACGACGTTGGGGACGTCCACGGTCGCCATCCCGGCCCAGTCGGTCGCGCAGAACGTGAGCCCGTGCTCGGCCATGAAGTCGGTGAGCTGCCCCTGGTGGATCTCACCGTAGCCGCCGAACAGGCCGTGGCCGTAGAGCGACGGGCGGCTCTCGCCGGGGTGGTCGAGCGCCCATTGCGGGATGCGGCACTCGAAGTCGACCTTGTAGGTGTTGCCGGGGATCTGCTGCGGCATCCCGGTGGCGGGGTCCAGCACGAACTGCGAGTGCGCCGGCGCGCAGCCGGGCGTGCTCAGGTAGCACGGGACGTCCATCGTGCCCTTGACGTCGTAGGCGATCTTCGCGTCGCCCTGGTCGGGGCAGCTCGTGTCGACGACGATCGCGTCCTGGTCGAGCGGCGTTCCGCGCCGCGCGTCGCAGGTCATGTCGACCACGCGCTGGAGCGTGAACGTGGGCGCCTTGCCCTCGACCTTGCGGTCGGCCAGGTTGGTGTCGCCGAGCTGGGCGAAGGCGTCGTCGCGGATGTGGAGCATCCGTGAGGCGATCGAGTCGCCGCTGGCGACCGTGAAGTCCCACGCGAGGTAGAGATCGCGCCGCGCGATGCGCGCCCGCGCGAGCCGGGAGAAGATGTCGTCGAAGTGCTGGGCGCGGGCGTCTGTGGCGGTGCCGTCGCGGTAGGCCGCGAAGGCCGCGGGCGCGGCGATCGGCTTGCCGTCGGCGGCCTTCATCCCGCGCAGCGCGACGACGTAGCGGTGGCCCTCGAGGAAGTTCCGCGCCGGGCGGATCAGCAGCGTGCGATCGGCGTCGGTCCCGCCGAGCTTGTCGATCGAGTGGTCGAGCTCGGTCCACACGGGCCAGCGGACGGGCTTGCGCCCGGTCACGTCGAGGACCACCACCGGCGCCCTGCGGTCGCGGTAGGCGCCGATGTCGTGGACGGGAACCGGGCCGGTCTGCGCGTAGGCGGCGTCGCTGTCCATGCCCGGGACCTTCACGACGATCAGCGAACCGGGCGAGAAGCCGTCGGCCCGGTTCCAGTCGGTGGGGTCGATCGGCCGGCCCGCGACGTTGCGGGGCATCGCCAGCGGGTTGAGGTCCACGCGGCGCCCCGTCTTCGTGGACGGGTCGGCCTTCGTGAAGAAGTCGTTGGGGAACGGCAGCATGCACGCCGAGGGATCGATCGGGTCGCACCCGGTCTGCGTCGGATCGGCGTGGGCCGGTGCGGCGATGGCGAGGGTGGCCGTGAGCGCGGCGAGGAGCGTCCTTGTCCGGGTGGTCATGCGAACGGAAACGCTCGCGCCGCCCGGAACTTGCGTCGCCGCTCAGCCGCGCCCGTCGTCACCGAGCTCGAGGACGGCCAGGAACGCCTCCTGCGGCACCTCGACGCGGCCGACCTGCTTCATGCGCTTCTTGCCCTCCTTCTGGCGCTCGAGCAGCTTGCGCTTGCGCGAGATGTCTCCGCCGTAGCACTTGGCGGTGACGTCCTTGCGGTAGGCCTTGACGGTCTCCCGGGCGATGATGTGCGAGCCGATCGCCGCCTGGATCGGGACGTCGTACTGCTGGCGCGGGATCTTCGCCCGCAGCTTCTCGGTCAGCGAGCGGCCGACCTCGTAGGCCTTGTCGCGATGGACCACCATCGACAGCGCGTCGACCGGGTCGCCGGCGAGCAGCACGTCGAGCTTGGCCATGTTCGAGGGCTTGAGCCCGGTGATCTCGTAGTCGAAGCTCGCATACCCGCGCGTGCGCGACTTGAGCTGGTCGAAGAAGTCGAGCACGATCTCGGCGAGCGGCAGCTCGTACTCGATCTGCACCCGGTCGGGGCCGAGGTAGTGCATCCCCTGGTGCTCGCCGCGGCGCTCCTGGCAGAGCTCCATGACCGCCCCGATGTAGTCGGTGGGCGTGAGGATCGACGCCTTGATCACGGGCTCGCGGATCTCGGCGATCTTCGCGGGGTCCGGCATGTCGGACGGGTTGTGGACCTCGGCGGACGTGTCGTCGGTCAGGGTGACCTCGAAGGACACCGACGGCATCGTCGCCATCAGCTCGAGGTCGTACTCGCGCTCGAGGCGCTCGCGGACGATGTCCATGTGCAGCAGGCCCAGGAAGCCGCAACGGAACCCGAAGCCGAGCGCGTCGGAGGTCTCGGGCTCCCAGGTCAGGGCGGCGTCGTTGAGGCTGAGCTTCTCGAGCGCGTCACGCAGGTCCGGGTAGTCCTCGCCGTCGAGCGGGAACAGGCCGCAGAACACCATCGGCTTGACGTCCTTGTAGCCGGGCAGCGGCTCGCTCGCGGGATCGGCGCGCGTCGTCAGCGTGTCGCCGACGCGCAGCTGCGTGACGTCCTTGATGCCCGTGATGAGGAAGCCCACCTCGCCGGCCGACAGCGACCCGGCGGGCGTCATCGCCGGGGTGAAGAAGCCGATGTCGTCGATGTCGGCCTGCGTGCCGGCGACCATCGCCCGAATCGCCTCGCCCTTGCGGAACACGCCGTCGACGACGCGGATGTAGGCGATGACGCCGCGGTACTGGTCGAACTCGGAGTCGAAGATCAGCGCGCGCGGTGGGGCGCCGGGATCCCCCGAGGGCGGCGGCACGCGCTCGACGAGCTGCTCGAGCACCTCTGTGACCCCCTCCCCCGTCTTGCCGGAGATCCGCAGGATCGAGTCGGGGTCCTCGCCGAGCAGCTCGGCGACCTCGTCGCCCACCCGCTCGGGCTCGGCGCCCGGGAGGTCGATCTTGTTCAGGCACGGGATCAGCTCGAGCCCGGAGTCGATCGCCAGGTAGGTGTTGGCCAGGGTCTGGGCCTCGACGCCCTGGGAGGCGTCGACGACGAGCAGCGCCCCCTCGCAGGCGGCCAGCGAGCGGCTGACCTCGTAGGTGAAGTCGACGTGCCCGGGCGTGTCGATGAGCTGGAGCTGGTAGGTACGGCCGTCGCGCGAGGGAAAGAACACGCGCACCGCCTGCGCCTTGATCGTGATGCCCCGCTCGCGCTCGAGGTCCATCGAGTCGAGCACCTGCTCGCGCATCTGCCGCGGATCGACCGTGTGGGTCATCTCCAGGATGCGGTCGGCCAGCGTCGACTTGCCGTGGTCGATGTGGGCGATGATCGAGAAGTTGCGGATGAGCGACTGGTCCGCCATGGGCGGCGTGAAGGGTAGGGCGAGCCCGTCGCGGCGCCGGACCGCCGATCGCTCCGCGAGGCTAGGCGCGGCGGGCGCGCAGGGCGCCCAGCCGCTGGGCCACGTACGCCCAGGTCTGCTCGGCCTCGGCGATCTGGAGCCACAGGACGGCCCGGGCGTAGGCGAACGTGCCTGCGGCCAGCGCGCCGCCGACCGCGACGATCTGCGCGGGCACCGAGCGCCCGAGCGCGGCGTCGAGGCCCGCCCAGACGGCCCACGCGACAATCCCGAGGATCGCGGCCGCCGAGCAGATCGCGGCGATCGCGATCGCGGTGGCGCGGCCCTCGAGGCGGCCGTGCAGCTCCCGGCGGGCCCGGTGCGCCTGCAGCGCCGCCATCGCGGCGCTCGAGACGGCGGTGCCGATCACCGGGCCCGCGATGCCCAGGGGCGAGTACAGCGCGAGGCTGACGACGAGGTTGACCGCGAGGCTCCCGACGGCCGCGATGGTCGGCAGCCACGGCAGCTGGAGCGAGAAGAACGTCCGCGTCAGCAGCAGGTTCAGCCCGCTGAACGGCAGGCTGAACGAGAACCAGAACAGCGCGGTCGACACGTAGTCGGTCGACTGCGGGCCGAAGGCGCCGTGCTGGTAGATCAGCCGGGTGATCGGCGTCGACAGCGCCAGCGTGGCGGCGGCCGCGGGAATCAGCAGCAGGCTGATCAGCCGCATCCCGCGGGCGAGCAGAGCGCGAAGCCCGTCGAGGTCGCGGCGGGCGGCATGACGGCTCAGCGCGGGAAACAGCACGGTCGCCACGGCGACCGAGAACATGCCCTGCGGCAGCATGTAGATCCGGAAGGCCGCGTCGATCGCACGCGGCGCGCTCCGCGAGATCAGCGAGCCCAGCGTCGAGTTCAGCAGCAGGTCGAAGTTGATGACGCCGAGGCCGATGGTGACCGGGAGCATCAGCCGCAGGATCCGCCGCACGCGCTCGTCGCGCCAGTGCAGCGATAGCTCGATCCGGAACCCGAGCCGCCGCAGCACGGGCACCGCCATGGCGAGCTGGACGGCGGTGCCGACGAGGATCCCGATCGCGTAGGCGTAGAGCTGCGCGTCGCCGTGGAAGAGCGGCCGCGCCGCGACGAGGAACACGAGGATCACCGCGTTCCACACCAACGGCGAGATCGCGGGCACGCTGAAGTGATCGAACGCGTTGAGGACCCCGACCAGCAGGCCGTTGAGGCCGAGCAGCACGACGATCGGGAACATCACCCGCGAGAGGCCGGCCGTGAGGTGGTCGAGGTGCCCGGCGAACCCGGCGCCGGTGAACGCCGGCATCACCAGCCCTGCGGCGGCGATGAACAGCAGCGTGACCGCGCCGAGCACCGCCAGGATGCCGAAGAACATCGTCGACGCGAGCTGGAAGGCCTCGCGCCGGCGCCCCTGCTCGAGCATCTCGGTGAACACCGGGACGAATGCCGCGCTGAGCGCAGCGTCGGCGAACAGGCTGCGGACCAGGTTCGGGACCTGGAAGGCGATCGTGAACGCCGAGAAGGCGCCGCTCGTGGCGAAGTAGCTCGAGGCGACGATCTCGCGGGCGAGCCCGGCCAGGCGGCTGAGCCCGGTCGCGATCGAGAAGATCGCGGTGTTGCGGGCCACGCCCCGCGCGGCGGGCCGCTCCTCGGCGACCTGCGTGTCCTCGAGCGCGCTTGAGTTGAAGGCGTCTCCGGACACGAGAGGCGGATGCTACGGCCGGGCGGCGGGCGGCGAGCGCGCTACACTGCCTCGCCGCGATGGCCAACATCGACTCGCAGAAGAAGCGCATCCTCCGCACCGAGCGTGAGCGGCTCGAGAACCGCCGCTACACCTCCGCTGTCAGCACCTACTTCCGCCGCCTCGAGGCCGCGGTCGCCGCCGGCGACGACCAGGCCGCCGCCGGCGAGCACGCCGCGCTGGTCAGGACGATCGACAAGGCGGTCAAGGTGGGCGCGCTGCACCGCAACAACGGCGCCCGCAAGAAGTCCCGCGCCGCCCGCCTGCGCGCCGGCCAGCCTGCCTGACGCAGACCACGCCCTGCCGTCCGGCGGCGCGCGATCGCACCGATCTGCGCGCATCCGCCGCTCGCTCACGGCTCCGCTGAGCCCCGTGGCCGCGGCGGCCCCCGCTCCGGTGGTGCGCGGCGCGCGGGTCGGGCGGCGCTAGTCTCGCGCGATCGTGGCGATCGCGCGCAGCGCGCTCGGTGTCGTCGCTCAGCTCCGAGCCGCCTCGCGTCGCCAGCTCGAGCTCGGCGAGCGCGACGAGCGCGGCGCGCAGGGCCCCGGGGTCGGCCGTGCGCGCCTCCTTGAGGCGCCGGTCGACCATCCACGGACTGCCCTTGGCGGACGCCTTGACCTGGGCCGGCGACTCGCCGTCCCCGAGGCGCGCCGCAAGCTCGAGCACGTCGCGGATCCGGCGGGCGGCCTGCGGAACGAGGCGCGCGAGCGCCTCGCCCTGGACCCGCAGCTCCAGGTAGCGGCGAGTGGCACCCGCGCCGTCACGGGCCGCCAGTGCGTCGACGAAGCCCCACACCTGCCGGTCGGCCGAGTCGGCCGCGACCTCGTCCACCTCCTCGACCCCGAGCCGAGCGCCCGGCCCGTGCTCGATCGCGAGCTTCTCGAGCTCGCGCAGCAGCCGCTGCTGGCGTTCGCCGACGTGGCCGACAAGCGCCTGGGCGGCAGGCCGATCGACGGAGATGCCGAGCCGTGCCGCCTCGGCCTGAAGCCACGCGGGCAGCTCGCGCGCCTTGCGCGCCATCTCCGACGCGACGTCGCCGCCGGCGGCGGCGACGGCGACGGCGAGCTTCGCGGGCGCCTTGACACGCCCGTCCTCGCGCGCGAAGAAGGCGACCGTGGTCTCGGTGCCGGCGGCGCCCAGGGCCACCAGCGCCGGCCCGAGGACGTCCTCGACGTCCGCGTCCTTCCAGCGCTCGACCCCGTCGACGATGACGAAGCGGCGGCCGACGGCGAAGGTCATCGTCGAGAGCGCGGCGGCGACCGCCTCCGGCGTGGCCGACTCGCCCTCGAGCACCTCGACGCCGCTGGCGCCGCTCTCGCGCTCGGCGATCTCGCGCAGGCGGGCGCGCCGCTCGCCGATCCGCCCGTGGTCGTCGCCGTGGACGAGGTAGGCGGGCTTGAACGTCGGCACGCGCCGAGTCTAGGGATGGCGCTCGACGGTGACGGAGCCGCGCCCGACGCGCAGGCGCACGGTGCCGTCGCGATCGGTGCGCAGCACCTCGGGGACCGTCCGGAGCGCCCGCATCGTCGCCGGCGCCGGATGGCCGTAGGGGTTGCCGCGCCCGACCTCGATCAGCGCGACCGCCGGACGCAGCAGTCCGAGCAGGGCCCCGAGCCCGGGGTCGGCGCTGCCGTGGTGGGCGACCTTGAGCACGTCCACCGGGCCGAGCGCGAGGCCCGCGGTGACGTCGGACTCCGCATCGGCGGTGAGCAGCATCGAGAAGCCGCCGTCGCGCAGGAGCGCGACGATCGCCCGGCGGTTGGGATCCTCCGCTGCGACCGAATGGCCCGCGGCCCGCGCGCCCGCCGCCGGCGTCCGCTGCGGCGGCCACAGCACCGACAGCGCCAGCGGGCCGGCCCGCAGGACGCTCCCCTGGACCGGCCGCAGCACCGGCACCCCGCGGCGGCGCGCCTCGCCCTTCCACGCCGCGCCGGCGGCCGTCCGGAGCCCGTCGTCACCGTCGAGGACCGCGCCGACGGGGAGCGCCGCGAGGACTGCCGCGGCACCTCCCTCGTGGTCGGCCTGTGCGTGGGTGATCACCAGCAGGTCGATCCGCCGGGCACCGGCCGCGCGCAGCAGTCCGACGACCGGCCCGCCGGGCGGCCCGGCATCGACGAGCACCGCATCGCCGCCGTGCTGGACCAGGGTGGCGTCGCCCTGGCCGACGTCGAGCGCCGAGACCACCAGGCCGGCGGGCGGCCCGGGGTGCCCGGCCGGCCCGGCGCGGACGACCCCCACGACGACGACCGCGGCAGCGGCGAGCGCCGTCAGCGTCCAGCGGCGGCATCGCACGAGGCGTCGCGCGCCCGGCACTGCCGCGGCCGTTCCCAGGGCGGCGAGCACCGCGATCAGCAGCGGCGCCATCGTCGCGGCGACAGGCACCTGCGCGTGGGGAACGGAGGCCGCGCCGGCGGCCACGGCCGCCACGAACGCGAGCGGCCAGGCGGCCAGCGCGGCGAACGGCGCGGCCAGCGCCGGCGCAAGCTGCCCCGCGATCGCCGCAAGCGTCCCGAGCCACATCACCGGCGCGACCGCCGGGGCGGCGACCACGTTGGCGGGGATGCCGACGAGCGACATCCTGCCGAAGTGCGCCACCAGCAGGGGCGCCGTAGCGGCACTCGCGGCCACGGCGACGGCGACCGCGTCGGCCACCCCTGCGGGCAGGCGTCGTGCGAGCCGCCGCCGCAGCGGCGGCGCCACCGTCAGCAGGGCGAGCACGGCGGCGAAGCTCATCTGCCATCCGGGGTCGCCGGCGGCACGCGGGTCGGCGGCGAGCGTGACCGCTGCCGCCAGCAGCAGCGCGTGCCAGCGCGCGGCCGGACGCCCGGCCAGGGCGGCGACCAGCGCGGCGGCGGCCATCGCTCCCGCCCGCTGGATCGACGGGCCGCCGCCGGCCACCGGCACGTAGGCGACGACCGCTGCGAGCGCGAGCGCCAGGCGCGCCCGCAGCGGCGCCCCGAGCAGCGCGCCGATCCCGAGGACCATCGCTGCGAGCAGCGCGACGTTGGCTCCGCTGGCCGCGACGAGGTGGGCCAGGCCGCTGGCGCGGAACTGCTCGCGCATGCGGTCGTCGAGGCTCTGGTCCTCGCCCAGGACCATCCCCCGCGCCAGCGCCGCGAGCCGACCCGGAAGGCCCACCGCGAGCGCCCGCTCGGCGCGGCGGCGGACGCCGTCGAGCGCCCCGGCGAGACCGGCGCGCCGGCGGCCCGTGGCGGCGGCGGACGTCGCCGCCAGGAGCGCGTGCGCCCCGCGCCGCCTCGCCGCCGCCTCGTAGCGGGGCAGGGCCCGCCAGCCGCCGCGGGCGCGCACCTCGTCGCCGGCGCCTCGGCCCTGCAGCCCCGGCGCGGGCGCCCGCAGCAGGACCCGCTCGCCGCGCCCGGGTCCCGCGACCACCCGGACGATCGCGGCGACACGCCCGAATGTGCGCGGCCGCGGCGGCTCGAGCAGGACGGCCCGCACGCCGGCGGCATGGCCGATCCACGGCCCCAGCGCGGTGCCGTCGAGCGCGAGAAGTCGCGCGTGGCCGCCGGCCGCCCCGGCCACGAGGCAAGCAGCCGCCGCGAGCGGCAGGGTCGCGGCCGTGCCACCGCCGCGGCCGCCCCCGGTCGCCCTTGCGGCCGCCCCCACCGACCTCCTGCGAGCCTGCGCCGCGACCGGCCCGATCGCCAGGGCGGCCGCGACGCACGCAGCGATCCCCGGGCGCGCCGCCAGCAGCAGCCCGGCCACGAGGCCGGCGAGCGGCACGTGGCGGCGCAGTGCCGCAGAAGGCCCGCCCGCCCGGCTCACCCTGCACGCTCAGTCGACGCCGGTCACGTCGTGACCTTCCCGCGCAGCGCCGCGAGCCGCTTCTCGCCGATGCCGGAGACCTGCGTGAGGTCCTCCACCGACCGGAAGCCCCCGTGCTGTCGCCGGTACTCCAGGATCTTGGCCGCCGTTGCGGGCCCCACGCCGTCGAGCGTCTCCAGCTGCTCGGCGGTGGCCGTGTTGAGGCTCACCGGTCCCGGCGCGCCGCCCGGTCCCGCCACGCCCGCGGAGCCCGCGCCGGAAGCGGCGCCGGCACTCGACGAGGGCCGGACCGGCACCACGACCTGCACGCCGTCCTGGACGCGGGCGGCGAGGTTGATCGCGGCGAGATCGGCGCGGCGCGTGGCACCGCCGGCACGCCGGATCGCGTCCTGCACGCGCCGGTCGGCGGGCAGCGAGTAGACGCCGGGACGGTGCACCGCCCCGGCGACGTGGACCACGGCGGTCCCGCCGCCCGGCTGGAGCCGCACGCCCGGCGCCGCGGCGCTCCCGGCCCGGTCGCCTCCCGAGCGGGCGGGGCCGCTTCGCAGCACGCCCGCGGCCGCGCCGTTCCCGGCGCCGGCCGGATGCGCGCCCCGCGTCGCCAGCCAGCGCCCGCCCACCGCGAGCACGAGCGCGGAGAGCACGACGTAGCCGGCGATCTGCGACCGGGAGCGCGCGTGCGGAGCCATGCGCGGACCGTAGGTTCGCGACCGCGCGGCGGAGCGCGTGCTTCGTCACGGCTTCTCGCAGGCGGCGAGCGCGATCCGGGCGGCGTCCTCGGGGTCCGTCGCGGGCATCACGTCGCCGAGGTCCCAGGTCCCCAGGCCGACGACCGCGCGGCCGGCCCGCAGCGCCAGCGCGACCTCCGAGAGGGTGCCGTGCCCGCCCCCGATCGCGACCAGCGCGTCGCAGGCACGGACGATCAGGCCGTTGCGCAGCTCGCCCAGCCCGGTCGCCACCGCGACGACCACGTGCTCGTTGGCGTCCGCGCGCGACGCGCCGGGCAGCAGCCCGACGGTGATCCCGCCCGCCCCGCGCGCGCCACGGCAGGCCGCCTCCATGACCCCGCCGAGCCCGCCGCAGACCACGACGGCGCCGCCGCGGGCGAGCGCCTCCCCGACCCGCTCGGCCGCGGCCTGCTCGTCCGCCGTCGCCGTGCCCGGCCCGCACACCGCGACGTAGGGCGGCGCCGCGCTCACCGCACGACGACGTTGACCAGCTTGCCGGGCACCACGATCGCCTTGACGACCTCGCGGCCCTCGACGTGGGCCAGCACGTTGGGCTGCGCCAGCGCGAGCGCGCGCAGCTCGTCCTCGCCCGCGCCGGTCGATGCGTCCACGCGGTCGCGGACCCGGCCGTTGACCTGGCAGACGAGCTCGAAGGTGTCGGCCTCGAGGAACGTGGGGTCGGCGGCCGGCCACGGCTCCTCCCACACGCGCTCGCCGGTGAGGCGGTCGTAGGCGTCGGCCGCGGTGTGCGGGGCGAACGGGAACAGCAGCGAGGCGGCGGTCGACAGGGCGAAGCGCACCGACCCCGGCGCCGCGTCCCCGCGCTTGGCCGGGGTCACCTCGTTGACCAGCTCCATGACCGCGGCGATCGCCGTGTTGAACGCGAACCGCCCCGCCATGTCCGACGTCACCTTCTCGATCGCCCAGTGCGCCTTGCGCAGCACGCGGCAGGTCGTCGCCGGCAGGGTCGTCGGGGAGCGGGTGGTCGGGCAGCTCGTCGGCGGCCTCCGCGCACAGCGCGCCACAGCCGCCCGAGGAAGCGGTGCATGCCCTCGACGCCCTCGTCGGACCAGTCGGCGTCCTGGTCGGGCGGGCCGATGAAGAGGATGTAGCAGCGTGCGGTGTCGGCCCCGAAGCGCTCGACGATCGCCGCGGGCGAGACCACGTTGCCCCTGGACTTGGACATCTTCGCCCCGTCCTTGGTGATCATCCCCTGCGTGAACAGCCGTGCGAAGGGCTCCTGCACGTCGGCGGGCAGGTGACCCAGGTCGGCGAGCGCCTTGCAGAAGAACCGCGCGTAGAGCAGGTGCAGGATCGCGTGCTCGACGCCGCCGATGTACTGGTCGACGGGCATCCACTCCCGGAGCACGGCCGGGTCCCAGGCCGCCTCGTCGTTGTTGGCGTCGCAGTAGCGCAGGAAGTACCACGAGGAGTCGACGAAGGTGTCCATCGTGTCGGTCTCGCGCCGGGACGGACCGCCGCACTCGGGGCAGTCGGTGCGCACCCAGTCCTCGGCGGCGGCCAGCGGCGAGCGGCCCTTGGGGGCGTAGTCGCGGACGTCGGGCAGCACCACGGGCAGGTCGGCCGCGGGCACCGGCACCATGCCGCAGCGGTCGCAGTAGACGATCGGGATCGGGCAGCCCCAGTAGCGCTGGCGCGACACCAGCCAGTCGCGCAGCCGGTAGTTGACCGACGCGCGCCCCTTGCCCTCGCGGTCGAGCCACGCGACGATCCGCTGGAGCGCCTCGCGGTTGTGCAGCCCGTCGAAGTCCGGGTGCGAGCTCACCAGCGGGCCGTCGCCGGCGTAGGGAAGCTCGCCGCCCGCCCGGTCGGAGACGACGCGCCGGATCGGGAGCCCGTAGGCCTGCGCGAACGCGAAGTCGCGCTCGTCGTGGCCGGGGACGGCCATGATCGCGCCGGTGCCGTACTCCATCAGCACGTAGTCGGCGACGAACATCGGGATCTGCTCGCCGTTGACCGGGTTGGTGACCGTGCGCCCCAGCGGCACCCCCGTCTTGGGCTTGTCGGCGGCGCCACGCTCCTCGTAGCTCTCGTTCAGCGAGCTGTTGACGTAGTCGCGGACCGCCCCCTCGTGCTCGGTGCCGGCCGCCAGCCGCCGGACGTCGGGGTGCTCGGGCGCCATGACGAAGAACGTCGCCCCGAACAGGGTGTCCGGCCTCGTGGTGAACACGGGGTAGTCGATGTCGAGCTCCTCGCAGCGGAACATGACCTCGGCGCCGTCGGAGCGGCCGATCCAGTTGCGCTGCATCGTCTTGACGTGCTCGGGCCACTCGATCGTCTCGAGGTCGTCGATCAGGCGGTCGGCGTAGTCGGTGATCCGGAAGAACCACTGCTCGAGCTGGCGCACCTCGACCGCCGCGCCGCAGCGCTCGCAGCGCCCGTCGACCACCTGCTCGTTGGCCAGCACGGTGGCGTCGTTGGGACACCACTTGACGGCGGCCTCCTTGCGGTGGGCCAGCCCGGCCTCGAAGAGCGCCAGGAAGATCCACTGTGTCCAGCGGTAGTAGCGCGGCTCGTGGGTCCCGAACTCGCGGGTCCAGTCGATCGAGATGCCCCACTCGCGGAACTGGCGCTGGAACTCCACGATCGCGGCGTCCGTCGACTCACGCGGGTGCTGCCCGGTGCGGATCGCATGGTTCTCGGCGGGCAGGCCGAAGGCGTCGTAGCCCATCGGGTGCAGGACGCGCCGGCCGCTGCGCCGCTGGAAGTGCGCGACCGCGTCGCCGACCGAGTAGACCTTCAGGTGGCCGATGTGCGGCTCGCCCGAGGGGTAGGGCAGCATCTCGAGCACGTAGGACTTGTCGCGGGCGTCGAGCGGGGCCTCGCGGCCGGGGGGCTCGGGGTTGGCCACCTCCCACGTGCGCTCCTGCGCCCAGACCTGCTGCCAGCGCGGCTCGATCTCGGAGGGGTCGTAGCGATGCTCGGCCATGCGGGCATGGCAGGCTATCGGCATGCAGCTCGCCCACGACCGCGCCGAGGGTGGCGACATCGGCCTCCTGCTCGTCCATGGCTGGCCCGAGACGCGGCGCATCTGGGCACGCAACCTGGAGCCGCTCGCCGAGGCGGGCTTCGACGTCGTCGCACCGGACCTGCGGGGCTTCGGCGACTCGCCGCTCGCCGAGGACGGCTTCTACGACCTCGCCGCCCACGCGCACGACCTGGCCGAGCTCGTGCGCTCGCTCGGCTGGTCGGCGTGCTTCGCGTGCGGCGGGGACCTCGGCGGCGCGGTGCTCATCGACCTGGGCCTGCGGTTCGAGGGGCTCGTCCGCGGCCAGGTGCTGTTCAACTGCCCGCTGCCCATGATCGAGGGCACGCCGCCGCTGCCCCCGCGGGCCGCGATGGCGACCGACTACTTCCGCCGCCAGGCGCGCGACGCCGATGCGCTGGCGGCCGAGCTGGACACCGTCGACCGGCGCCGGCGCTACGTCGCGCAGTTCTACGGGTCGCGCTTCTGGGCGGCGCCTGGCGCGTTCGCGCCCGAGGACGTCGAGTGGATGTGCGAGCCGTTCGAGGACGCCGCGCGGCTGCGCGCCTCGTTCGGCAACTACGAGGCCGCGCTGGGCGAGCGGCCGCTGAGCGAGCCGCCGCGCTTCTTCGAGCGGGTCCGCGTCCCGACCGTCGCACTGCACGGCCCGGAGGACCACGTGATCCGGCCGGACTTCCCCGCCTGCTGCGAGGGCGCGTTCGAGCGCCTCGTCGGGCCGTTCGTGGTGCGCGGCGCCGGGCACTTCCTGCAGTGGGAGCGGGCCGACGTGCTCAACGCGACGGTGACGGCGTTCTTGCGCGGCATCGGCTGAGCCCGATCTACTCTTCCCGCATGGATGCCGCGGCGCGTGTCGCGCAGATCGTGGCGGCGGCCGAGCATGCCGCCGAGGAGATCCGCTCGCAGGCCGAGGCGCGGGCGCGATCGCGCATCGCCGAGGCCGACCGCGCCGCGGAGTACCGGGTGCAGGCCGCCGAGCAGGAGGCCGCCGACATCATCTCGGGCGCGCGCTCGGAGGCGCACCGCCTCACGACCGAGGCCCAGGAGCTGCGGTCGACCGCCGAGGCCGAGCGTGCTCGGCTCGTGGCCGAGGCGCTCCAGGCGGCCGAGGACGAGGCCGGGCGGGTGCGAGCCGCCGCGCAGGCCGATGCGACCGCGGAGCGCGAGGACGCCCGCGAGGAGGCGCGGACGGTCACCGGCGAGGCGCGAGTTGCGGCCCGCGAGGTGCTCGGCGAGGGCACCGAGCTGTCGGGGGACCTGCGCGACCTCTCCTCGTCGTTGCGCACCAACGCCGAGCGCCTGCTGCGCGACATCAAGCTCGCCCATGCGGCGATGACCGCCCGGCTGGACCAGGTGTCCCCAGGCCCGGCGATGGAGTCCGACCCGCGGCCGCGGGGCGAGCGAGGCCGTGCTCGCGATGCCGGCGACCTCGACGTGCCGGAGTTCATCCCGGGCGAGCGCTGACGCGCAGGCGCGGACACGCCGATCGAGGACCTGGCTGGCCAGGGCCGGCTCCACCTGCGCCTCGGAGCGACCCGGAACAACCGGTCGAGGGGTGTAAAATGGCTCGAGCAGCACGAGTCTGGGGCTGTAGCTCAGTTGGGAGAGCGTCCGGCTGGCAGCCGGGAGGTCAGGGGTTCGAGCCCCCTCAGCTCCACCTCCGAGGAGGCCGCCCGCCCGGGCGGCCTCCTCGCCGTTCGGGGCGCGTCCGCGCGGCCCCGTCGCCGCGCGATCGCAGCCCTTCTCGCGCGCTCCGGCGGCGGCTAGGATCGTCCTCACATGCCAAGGTTCGCCAACCGTTCCCGCGGCGCCGAGACGGCCGCCACGGTGGACACGGGCCGCAACGTGGCGCTCGTCCGCCGGTTCTACGACGCGTTCAACGCCCGCGACGCCAGGGGCGTGCGCGCCTGCACGAGCGCCGAGGTCGAGTTCCACGCCGTCTACCCCGCGCGGGAGAGCCATTACGGCCACGAGGCGGTCTCGTCCTGGCTCGAGCGCCGCGGAACCGGCATCGAGGGGCCGCTCGTCACGATCGTGGAGGCCGATGCCCTCGACCACGAGCGGGTCCTGGTGTCCGGCGTGCTCCACGGCGGCTCGCTCCAGGGCGTCGCGACGGCGCCGTTCGCCGCCGTGCTGACGGTCAGCGACGGCCTGCTCGTCTGCATTCGCCACTACCTCTCGGACCCGGCCACGATGGGGTCGGTCGGACTGCTCTGAGCGAGCGCGCCCGCCCACGCGCCGTGACCGCTGTCGGCACGGGCGCGCCCTCGGACGGAGCCGCGCCGGGCTGGCGGGTGCGGCGCTAGCCGGCGGCGGGGCGCGCCGCCGGCTCGGGCGCGGGCTCGCCGGGAGCCCAGCGCCGCGACGGCACCTCGCCCCAGAGCTGCTCGAGGCGGTAGTAGTCGCGGGTCTCGGGCGTGAAGACGTGCACGACGATGTCGAGGTAGTCCATGAGCACCCAGCGGGACTCGCCGAGCCCCTCGACGCGGCGCGGCAGCAGGCCGTGCTCGTCCTTCAGCGCCTTGTGGATCCCGTCGTGGATCGCCTTGACCTGGCGCTCGGTGTTCCCCGAGCAGATCACGAAGAAGTCCGTGTAGCCGGAGATGCCGCGCAGGTCGAGCTCGACGACGTCGATCGCCTTCTTGGCGTCGGCCTCGGCGGCGATGAGCCGGGCGAGCGTCTCGGGCGTCACGCGTAGAGCCCCCCTGCGGCGATCGCCTCGGCGACCGCGTCAGGGGACGAGGTAGCGGATCGGCCGCCGCTCGGAGACCCGGCGGCGGATGTCGGTGGAGGAGATGTCGATGCGGGGCATGGAGAAGAAGTCGATGCGGTCCTCTGCGGCGAGCGGGGCGAGGCGCTCGGCGATGTCGGCGCGGCGGACCCCGGCGCGCTCGGCGACGCCGAGCCGTGCGAGGCGCAGGACCTGGGCGGGCTCCCGCCACGTTGGCAGGCTCAGCGCCATGTCCCCTCCGACGATGAAGGTCAGCTCCTCAGCGAGGCCGTCCGCATGCAGTGCCCTCAGGGTATCGACCGTGTACGACGGCCCTCCGCGCGCGACCTCGACGTCGGACACCGCGAGCCGCTCGTCCCCCGCGACGGCGAGGCGGCACAGCTCGAGGCGCGCGGCGGCGCCGGGATCCCCGCCGGCCTCCTTGTGCGGCGGGACGGCGGCCGGGACGAGGACCACGCGCTCGAGCCCCAGGCCGGCCAGCGCCTCCTGGGCGCAGACCAGGTGGCCCAGGTGCGGGGGGTTGAACGTCCCCCCCAGCAGGCCGGTGCGCGCTCAGGGCCTCACGTGGCCGTCGCCCTCGACCACGTACTTGAAGGTGCACAGCTCGCGCAGGCCGATCGGCCCCCGCGCGTGGAGCTTCTGCGTCGAGTTGCCGATCTCGGCGCCCATCCCGAACTCGCCGCCGTCGGTGAACCGCGTCGAGGCGTTGACATAGACACAGGCGGCGTCGACGCCGAGCCTGGAACGCCCGCGCGGCGCCGGCGTCCCGGGTGACGATCGCCTCGGAGTGGCCGGACCCGTGCCGGTTGACGTGCTCGACCGCCTCCTCGACGGAGTCGACGACCTTCACGGCGAGCACGAGCGCGAGGAACTCCTCGTCCCAGTCGGCGTCGGCGGCGTCGACGAGCGCGTCGGCGAGCCCGTTGCCCGCGAGCGCGCGCGTGCGCCCGTCGACCCGCAGCTGGACCCCGGCGTCGCGCAGCGCCCCGAGCGCGGCGGGCAGGAAGCGCGGCGCGGCGTCGGCGTGCACGAGCAGCGTCTCCGCGGCGTTGCACACGCCCGGCCGCTGGGTCTTGGCGTTGAGCACGATCGCCTCCGCCGCGGCGGGGTCGGCCGACGCGTCGACGTAGACGTGGCAGTTGCCCGAGGCCGCGTAGATGACCGGCACCGTCGCGACCTCGCGCAGCGCCGCCTTCAGGCCCTCGCCGCCCCGCGGGATGATCAGGTCGACCAGGCCCTCCTGCCGGGCGAGGTCGGCCAGCGCCTCGCGACCCCCGGCCACGAGCTGGACCGCGCCCTCCGGCGCGTGCTCGGCGGCGATCCCCGCCAGCGCGGCATTGGAGTGCGCCGCAGAGGACGAGCCGCGCAGCACGATCGCGTTGCCCGACTTCAGGCACAGCGCCGCGGCATCGATCGTGACGTTCGGCCGCGCCTCGTAGACCACGGCCACGACGCCGAGCGGCACCCGCTCCTTGCGGACGTCGAGGCCGTTGGGCAGGCGGAAGCCCTCGATCAGCTCCCCGACCGGATCGCGCAGCGCGGCGATGTCGCGCACCTGCCCGGCGATCGCTGCGATCCGCGGCTCGTCGAGCATCAGGCGGTCGAGCAGGGCCGCCGACAGCCCCGCGTCCCGGCCGGCCTCCATGTCGCGGGCGTTCGCCGCGAGGATCTCGTCCCCGCGGGCGTCGAGCGCGCCGGCGATCGCGTGCAGCGCCGCGTCCTTGGCGGCGCTGTCGAGCGCGGCCAGCCGGCGCGCCGCCCGGCGAGCGGCGGCGCAGATGTCGGAGACGGAGCGCTCGGCGACGGCCACGCCCGAAGGGTACGCGACCGGAGCCGTGCTCAGCCGAGCACGAAGTAGTCGCGATGCACGGCCTCGTCGGTGGCGCGCGGGAGGACCTCGCGCACCGCGCCGGACTTCATGCCTGCGACCCGCCGGAGCTCGCCCGCGGCGTAGTTGCAGATGCCCTTGCCCAGCCGCGCCCCTCCCGCCGCCGCGACCACCTCGACCGCATCCCCCGCGTCGAACGCCCCGCGGACCTCCACGACGCCGACCGGCAGCAGGCTGGTGCCCCCCTCGCGGAGCGCGCGCGCCGCACCGTCGTCGACGAGCAGCGTTCCGTGCGCCGGCTTGGCGTACTTCAGCCACAGCTTGAACGAGGAGTAGCCCTGGGCGCGCGCGGGGAAGCGGGTGCCCTCGCGCTCCCCGGCGAGCACCGCACCGAGTGCCCCGGACCGCAGGCCGTTGCAGATCACGGCCGGGATCCCGGCGGCCGTCGCCATCTCGGCGGCAACGACCTTCGAGCGCATCCCGCCCGATCCCAGCGGCGAAGTGCCGTGGCCGATGTCGAGTCCGTGCAGCCCCTCGAAGTCGACCACCTCCGAGACGAGGTCGGCGTCGGGGTCGATCCGCGGGTCGGCCGTGTGCAGGCCGTCGATGTCGGTCAGCAGCACGAGCAGCTCCGCGCCGGTGAGGATCGCGACCTGCGCGGCGAGGAAGTCGTTGTCGCCGAAGGAGATCTCGTCGGTGGCGGTGGTGTCGTTCTCGTTGATGACCGGCACCACGCGCCACGCGAGCAGCCGGTTGAGCGTGCGGCGGGCGTTGAGGTAGTGGCCGCGAGCGCTCATGTCGAAGAACGTCAGCAGCACCTGCGCGCTCGTGACCCCGCGTGCGGCCAGCAGCTCGTCGTAGACCCTGTACAGCCGCCCCTGGCCGACGGCGCTGGCGGCCTGGAGGTCCTCGATCTCGCGCGGGCGGGCGGCGAGCCCCATGACCTCCATCCCGCGGGCGATCGCGCCGCTGGAGACGACGACCACGCCGTCGCCGGCGGCGTGGCGCCGCGCGACCTCCTCGCAGATGCGCGCCAGCGCGTCGGCCCGCAGCGCGCCGTCGTCGTCGGCGACGATGCTCGACCCGAGCTTGATGACCACGCGGCCCATGGCAGGGAGGCAGCCTATGTCAGCTCGAAGAGGACGCCCGCGATCTCGACGTCGTCGCCCGGCTCGAAGCCCTGGGCCTCGAGCTCGCGCACGACCCCCATGCGGTGCAGGGTGTGCTCGATGTGGGCCAGCGACTCCTCGTTACCGAGGTCGTGGCGCGCGAGGAGGCGCTCGACTCGCGGCCCGGTCACGCGGAAGCCGTCCCCGGCGCGCTCGACCGCGAACCCGGCCGCCGCGGGCCGGAACACCCGGTGCTCGGCGAGGGCGTCGAGCTCGGCCAGCTGCTCGGCCGGGGCGGCCGCCGCGGCCGGGACCCGGCGCAGCAGCTCGCGGGAGAGCTCCTCGAGCCCTTCGCCGGTGGCCGCCGAGGTCACGATCACCGGCACCTCGGCCGCCGCATCCGGGACCTCCCAGGCCTCGCGTGGTGCCGGCGCGAGGCGCGCGCGCCACTCGCGGGCGGCTCGCTCGGCCTCCTCGGGCGCGACGAGGTCGGCCTTGGAGAGCGCGAGGATCCGCGGGAGCTCCGCCAGGCGCGGGTTGTGGGCGGCCAGCTCGGCCTCGATCGTCGCGTGGTTGGCGACCGGCTCCGAGCCGTCGGGGTACCCGCCGCCCGAGGAGGCGAGTCCGGGCGCCAGGTCCAGCACGTGGACGAGCAGCCGGGTCCGCTCGACGTGGGCGAGGAAGTCGTGGCCCAGCCCGGCCCCCTCGCTGGCACCCTCGATCAGGCCGGGGATGTCGGCCACGACGAGCTGGCGGTCGGGGCCCTCGAGCGTGCCGAGCACGGGCTCGAGCGTGGTGAACGGATAGCCGGCGACCTTCGGCGCGGCCCGGGTCATGCGCGCCAGCAGCGACGACTTGCCCGCGTTGGGCAGGCCGACGAGGCCGACGTCGGCCAGCAGCTTGAGCCGCAGCTCGAGCCACTGCTCGTCGCCAGGCAGGCCGCGCTCGGCGATCCGCGGCGCCTGCCGCGTCGCGGTGGCGAAGCGCTTGTTGCCGCGCCCGCCCGGGCCGCCGCGCGCGACGACCACGCGCTGCCCGGGGGCCACGAGGTCGTAGAGGGTCCCGTCCTCCGTCGTGACCTGCGTCCCGGGCGCCACGCGCACGACCAGCGGCTCGCCCTCGGCGCCGTGCCGGTTGGAGCCCTCGCCGTGGCGCCCGCGGGCGGCCTTGTAGTGGGCACGGCGCTTGAAGCTCTGGAGGTCGCGCAGGGAGTCGTCGCAGAGGAGCACCACGTCGCCCCCGCGGCCGCCGTCGCCGCCGTCGGGCCCGCCGTGCGGGACGTGCGCCTCCCGGCGGAAGCTCAGGCAGCCGTTGCCGCCCCCACCGGCCTGGACGAAGATGCGCGCCTTGTCGTACAACACGGCTCTGAGGGTACGGTGCGCCCCATGCCCGACGACAAGGTCCTGCTCATCACCGGCGCATCCAGCGGCATCGGCGCCGCGACCGCCCGGCACGCCGCGCGCGACGGCTTCCGCGTCGTGCTCGCCGCCCGCAGCGCGGACAGGCTCGAGGCGCTCGCCGCCGAGCTGGGCGGGCCCGACCGCGCGCTCGCGACGCCGTGCGACGTGACCGACTGGGACCAGCAGGCGGCGATGGTCCGCCACGCCCTCGACCGGTTCGGCCGCCTCGACGTGGTCTTCGCCAACGCCGGGTTCGGCGCCAAGCGCGGCTGGCTGGAGGAGTCGCCGGGATTCTGGCGCGACATGGTGCTGACCAACGTGCTCGGAGCCGCCTACACGGCCCGGGCGGCGATCCCCGCCCTGCGGGAGTCGACCGGCCACCTGCTGCTGACCAGCAGCGTCGCCGGCCGGCGGCCGCTGAAGGGGTCGCTGTACTCCTGCACCAAGCACGCCGTGACCGCGATGGGCGAGGCGCTGCGCCAGGACCTCGACGGCACGGGGGTGCGGGTCACGCTGATCGAGCCGGGCATGACCGACACGCCGTTCTTCGACGATCGGCCGACCGGCGCGCTCGAGGCCGACGACATCGCCCGCGCGGTCATGTACGCGGTCGCCCAGCCTCCGCACGTCGACGTCAACGAGATCCTCGTGCGGCCCACCGCCCAGCTGAGCTAGCTCCCGCGATGCAGACGCGAGCCGCGGCCTGAGACGGGCGCGCTAGCCGCGCGCGAGCCCGCGGGCGGCAAAGGTGCCCGCGACCGCGGCGCCGCCGGCGACCGCGACCATCATCGGCAGCGCGGCGCCCGGCAGCGCTGCGCGGGCGCCGAAGGTGGTGGCCACATCGACCGCGTCGCAGGCCGCCAGCGTCCGGATCGTCCGAGGCCCGACGCCCTCCTGGTGCGCCACGTGGGCGCCGATGCCGCCGAGGACGACCTCCCGGAAGCCGAAGGACCGGATCAGCATCTGCGTCGCCGGGCGCGAGACGTCGTCGCCGACCCAGGCGCGCATGGTCTGCTCCGGCGCGACGAGCATCGCCGCGCCGATCGCCAGCCGCCCGACGTTGACGGCGCGGGCGACGGCGAGCGGGCTCATGCCGGATCCGGGCTAGGCCGCGGCGTCGGGGACGACGTTGACCACGCGGCCGCGACGGCCGGCGGTGAACTCGACCGTGCCCGCCGCCTTCGCGAACAGGGTGTCGTCCTTGCCGATGCCGACGCCTTCGCCGGGGCGGAAGCGGGTGCCGCGCTGGCGGACGATGATCTCGCCGCCGGTGACGACCTCACCGGCGAAGACCTTCACGCCGAGGCGCTTGGCGTTCGAGTCGCGTCCGTTGCGCGACGAGCCGAGGCCCTTCTTGTGCGCCATCTAGGAGTCCTCCCCCTCGGTGTCCCTGGCCTTCGCGGCGTTCGCCGGGGCATCCTTGGCCGGGGCCGACTTCGCCCGGGAGCGGGATGCCGCGCCGGTCGCGATCTCGGTGATCTCCAGGCGCGTCAGCTCCTGGCGGTGGCCGGCCAGGCGCTTGTAGCCGCGCTTGGGCTTGAACTTGAAGACGCGCAGCTTGGGGCCGCGCTCGTGCCCGAGCACCTTCGCCGAGACCTTCGCCTTGGCGAGGGCGTCACCGAAGACCGCGTCGTCGGAGCGGACGAGCACGGGCTCGAGCGCGACGGTGGCGCCCTCGTCGGCGCGCAGCCGCTCGACGAGGAGCTTCTGCCCCTTCTCGACGCGGTACTGCTTGCCGCCTGTCTTGACGATCGCGTACATGGCTTACTCGGAGGCTGCCTTGGCAGCGGAACGGCGCCTGCCGCCTCTGCGGCCACGGCGCCGAGGCTTGGAGTCTAGCGCCTCCGCACCGTCGCCGGCCGGCTCGGGAGCACCGGCCGGAGCGACCGGGTCGCCGATCGCCGTGGCCGTCGCCGAGGTTCGGCCCGCCTCGTCGATCCGCACCAGCACCTTCGAGCCGACGAGCCGGCCGCCGCCGGTCACCGAGACGATGTAGCCGTCGATCTTGGCGACGGCGTCGTCGACGTTGTACATGTGCGGCTCGATCACGTTGACCAGCACCTCGTCGCCCGCGCTGAACGGCACCGCGCGCTCGGCGATCTCCTCCTCGCTGCCCTCCATCACGACCTCGAAGTGATCGAGCGGCAGGCCCTCGGAGCCCTCGAAGTAGAACAGCTTGCCGGTGTCGGTCTCGAGCTGGTGCAGGACGCGCGCCTGGTCGCCGGTGAACTGGGCGGTGACCCGCGGGTTCATCCGCAGCAGGAACGCCTCGACCCGCTTGAGCGAGCGTGCGGCGACATCGCGCAGGCGCCGCTCGATCTCGATCGCGATCGTCTCCTCGGACTTGATGACCCCCTCGCCCTCGCACGTCGGGCAGGGGCGGCTCATGATCTCGCGCACGCCCTCGGTCACGTTCTGGCGGGTCATCTCGACGAGCCCGAGCTTGGAGATCTCGGCGGTGAAGGTCTTCGTCCGGTCCTCCGAGAGCGCCTTGCGCAGCGTCTTGAGGACGGCGTCGCGGTTGCGCGCGCGGGCCATGTCGATGAAGTCGATGACGATGATCCCGCCGATGTCGCGCAGCCGGAGCTGGCGGACGACCTCCTCGGCCGCCTCGAGGTTCGTCTTGGTGATCGTGTCCTCGAGCCGTGCCTGCTTGCCGCGCCCGACGAACGAGCCGGAGTTGACGTCGATGACGGTCAGGGCCTCGGCGTAGTCGATCAGCAGGTAGCCGCCGGAGGGCAGGTCCACCCGCTTGCTCATCAGGCCGTCGATGACCGTGTCGACGCCCCAGTCCTCGAACAGGGGCTTCTTCGCGGTGTGCAGCTCGACCCGGTCGACCAGCTCCGGCGCGGTGCGCGAGAAGAACGACACGAGCCGGTGGTGCTGCTGCTCGTCGTCGACGACCGCACGCTCGAAGTGCTCGGAGAAGATGTCGCGCACCACGCGGACCGACAGGTCGGCCTCCTGGAAGACCATCGCGGGGGCGACCGCCTCGGCGACGCGCTTGTCGAGGACCTCGTGCAGCTTGAACAGGTACTGCAGCTCCCGCTCGAAGTCGACGCGCTTGGCGCCCTGCGCGGCGGTGCGGACGATCGCGCCGCCGCCCTTGAGGCCGAGGTTGCGGACCTCCTTGCGCAGGCGCTCGCGCTCCTTGTCGTCGAGGCGCTTGGACACGCCGACGCCCTCGCCGGTGGGCGAGTAGACCATGTAGCGCCCGGCGATGGTCAGCTCCATCGACAGGCGGGCGCCCTTGGACTTCAGCGGGTCCTTGACGACCTGCACGACGATCTCCTGACCGGGCTTGAGCAGATCGGTGATGCGCTTGCCGCTGCCGCCGTCGCGGCCGCGGCGCTGGACCTCGACGCCGGGAAGCACGATCTCGTCGACGTGCAAGAAGCCGTTCTTGTCGAGGCCGATGTCGACGAACGCGGCCTCCAGGCCGGCCAGGACGTTGTCGACCTTGCCCTTGTAGATGTTGCCGACGATCGATCGCTGGCCGCGACGCTCGAGGTAGAGCTCGGCGACACGCCAGTCCTTCTTGGCGGTCCGGGACTTGCCCTTGCTGGGCGTCCCCCCCGCTTCGAGCAGCGCGACGCGGGTCTCTCCCCGATCGACGCTGACGAGCACTTGCTTCTTCACGAAATTCCTCTCAGTAGGTGAGCACGCGGCCCTTGAGCGCCGCGGTGGCCCGGCCCTGCACGTAGATCGACTGCAGGAGGCCGACGGCCAGCAATGTTGTGATGACCGAGCTGCCGCCATAGCTCATGAGCGGCAGCGGGATGCCCGTGATCGGCGCGATCCCGATGGTCATTCCGACGTTGACGAAGACCTGGAAGATGAGCATCGCGACGATGCCCCCGGCGACGAGCGCCCCGAACAGGTTCTTCGCGAGGGTGAGGATGCGCAGGGCACGCCAGATCAACAGCGCGTACAGCGACAGCACGAGTGCCGCGCCGACGAACCCGTACCGCTCGCCCACCACGGCGAAGATGAAGTCCGTGTGGTGCTCGGGCAGGAAGTTCAGCCGCGTCTGGGTGGCCTGCTCGCCCCGCCCCGTCTTCTGCCCCGCGCCGATGGCGATCTTCGACTGGTTCTGCTGGTAGCCCTGCTTGGCAGGGTTGTCGGTCGGGTGCAGGAAGGCGGTGAGGCGGTCCTTCTGGTACTGGTGCATCACGGTCACGCCGGCCGCCGGAGCGGCGACGAGGACCAGGGCGATCGCCACCCCGCCGAGCGCGAAGAGCCCGGCGAAGTGGCGCCACGAGGTGCCGGCCACGAACAGCACGGCCAGCGTGACGACGACGTAGACCATCGCCGAGCCGAGGTCCGGCTGCGCCATGACGAGCGCGGCCGGGACCAGCCCGGTGAGCATCACGCGCGCGGTGGTGTCGCGCTCGGACAGGCGCCGGACCCGGTCGACGACGAACGCCGACAGGACGCAGACCAGCAGCACCTTGCCCAGCTCGGAGGCCTGGAAGGAGAAGAACGGGAGCTGGACGGCGCGCCGCGACCCGCGGGCGACCGAGCCGGCCAGGCTGACGAGCAGGATGCCGCCGACGAGCACGGCGTAGAGCCCGTACTTGAGCTCGCGCAGGCGCGAGTAGTCCAGCCGCGACAGGCCCAGCGCCAGCAGGAGCCCGACGCCGAAGTAGACGGCCTGGCGGGTCACGTAGTAGTCGGGCGGCGCGCTCGGATCGTTCAGCGCCGCGCCGTGCAGCGTGATCAGCGATGCGGCGCAGATCCCGAGCACGGCCAGCAGCAGGACCGGGTCGAAGGGAAGCCCGGCGCGCCGTGTCGGCGCGAGGCCCTCGGGATTGGCGGGGTCGACGATCGGCGTGACGTTCATCGCGTGTGCGAGGAGCCGGGGTGGAACACGCCCTTGACGCCGAACCACTTCGACGCGATCAGCCGCGCGGCGGGCGCGGCCGCCTCCGCCCCGAAGCCGCCCTTCTCGACGGTGACGGAGATGACGATGCCGGGGTCGTTGGGTCGCGCGACGTCCTTGATCCAGCAGACGTACCACGACTGGTCGTACTCGACCCCGTGGTCGAAGGTCTGCGCCGTGCCGGTCTTGCCGTAGACCGGCAGCCGGTCCTGCGGCCAGCCCTGCCAGACCTGGGCCGACGTGCCGCCGGGCGCGCTGGCGGCGCCGTGCAGGCCGTCGAGCACCGCCTGGCGCGCCGTCGCGTCGAGCTTGATGCGGCGCGCGGGGCTCGGGGCGATCTTCTGGACGAGCCGCCCGTCCGTGTCCTCGACCTCGAGGCCGAGGTGGGGCCGCGGCACGCGGCCGTCCATCGCGATCGCCGAGTAGGCGACGGCCATCTGCAGCGGCGAGGCCTGGACGTCGCCCTGGCCGACCGCGAGGTTGACGTTGTCGCCCACCGACCACTCGCGCATGTCGGAGATGCCGCAGCCCTGCGCAGCGGCCGCGTAGACCGAGTAGCTCGGCCCCAGCGGGATGTGCTTCTTGCGCCTGCAGGCCGCCTCGCGCTTGGCGATGCGCCGCCGCCATTTCCAGTCGGGCACGAGGCCCTTGTACTCGCCGGGCAGGTCGATGCCGGTCCGCCGGCCGAGCCCGAGGTCGTGGGCCATCGACTGGATGACCTCGGTCCGAGAGGAGTTCGTGAGGATCCCCAGCGTGTAGAAGTAGACGTCGGAGGAGACCTTGATCGCGTTGCGCAGGTCGACGGTGCCGTAGGCCTGCTTGCCGGCGTTGCAGCGCTGCTGCGCGCCGATGTGGATGCAACCGGAGTCGTTGACCGAGTAGGCGGGCGTGATGTCGCCGTGGCGCATGGCTCCGAGCGCGGTGAACGGCTTGAAGGTCGAGCCCGTCGGATAGAGGCCCTGGAGCGCGCGGTTGAACAGGGGGGCGCCGTTGGCCTCGGAGTTCAGCTGCCGGAACTTGGCCGCGGGGATCGGCTTGGTGAACACCGACGGGTCGAACGACGGCAACGAGCCCATCGCGTAGACCTGGCCGTTGCCGGGGTTCATCGCGACGAACGCCCCCGCCCGCGCCGGATGGCCGTTGCCGTTGGCGAGCGCGATCGCCTTCTCCAGCGCCCGCTGGCCCTCCTGCTGGAGCCCGAGGTCGAGCGAGAGCTTGACCTGCCGCCCGGAGATCGGCTGCCGGCGGGCGGCGGTCAGCTCGCCCTCGAACTGGCCGAGCGCGTTGACCTGGAGGCGGCGCGCGCCGTCGCGGCCGCGCAGGTAGCGGTCGTAGGAGTACTCGATGCCGCTCTTGCCCACGATCGTGCCCGCCTTGACGCCGCGGAAGCGCGCCTGGTCGAGCTGCGCCGGCGAGACCTCCCCCACGTTGCCCAGCAGCTGGGCGGCGAGGGTCGTCTGCGGGTAGCGGCGCAAGAACAGCGTGTCGGGCACGATCCCCGGGTAGCTGGCCTTGCGCTCCTCGAGGAAGTCGAGCACCGATCGCGGGACGTCGACCCGCAGCGTCACCGCCGCGTACGGGAGCTGGGCGAGCGAGCGGGTCACCCGCTTCTGGATCGTCTCGCCGCTCATCCCGAGGACGCGCCCGATCGAGCGGAAGCGCGCCTCGAGGGACGGCGGCGGGGTCGGGGTCGGGGGCAGCGGCGGCGCCGCCTGCGGGTGCTTCGCCCGCCACTTGGCCGGGTGGTCGCGGACCCACCGCTTCGCCAGCCGGGTGGCCTCCTGGCCCCACCTGGCGGCGGCGTCGCGCTCGGCCTGCGGCAGCGACCGCGGGTTGATCTGCACGACGTTCGCCAGCCGGCTGTCGACGATCGTGCGGCCGTTGCGGTCGACGATGTTGCCCCGCGGCGCCGGGATCCGCTCGTCGCGGACGCGGTTCTGGTTGGCCTGGGCGACGTACTGGTCGCCGGCCAGCACCTGGAGGTACCAGAGCCGGAAGAAGATGATCGCGAACAGCCCGAGCGCGACGAAGCCGATCGTGGCGACGCGCAGCGCGAGCTGCGGCGTGATCGGCGGGCGGCGGTCCTCCGGCTGGTACGGGCTCATCGGCGCGTCACGCCCTCTGCAGCGGCGAGAGACCGCCGGTCGTGTAGGCGCGGCGCCGCCGGCGGCGCGGGTCCTCCGGAAGGGCCGGGATCAGCCAGCGCCGGACGAGCGCGGTGACGGGCAGCGCGAGCAGCGCGTCGAGGACGATCGTCGCGAGCGTCTGCTTGACCAGCAGCCAGCTCAGCGGCGCGTCGACGCCGAGCAGGAACTGCCCGACGCCGTAGCCCACCGTCGCGATCGCCGCGGCGCCGGCGCCCAGCGCGAGCGGCGCCAGCGTGCTCTGCGGGTCGCGCACCTCGCGCATCCGCCCCGCCCAGTGGCCGACCCCGATCAGCACCAGCGAGGTCAGGCCCATCGTCTGCAGCAGCGCGACGTCGATCATCAGCCCGATCGCGAAGCCCGTCACGGCCCCGGTCAACGAGCCGCACAGCAGCGCGACGGCCATCACCACGAGCGGCGAGATGTCGGCGATCGCGCCCAGGATCGGCACCTGCGAGAAGACGATCAGCTGAACGAGCACGACGACGACGGCCAGGATGGCCAGGCGCACGATCAGCTGCGGCGTGACGTTGTTCACGGCTTCGGCCCCGTCGAGCGCAGCGCCGGCTTGGTCAGGACCTGCACGACGTCGAGGTTGCGCAGCTGGGCGTAGGGACGGATGTGGACCTGCTGGGAGCTGTCGAGCTCGTTGGGATCCACGCGCGTGATGACGCCGATCGGCAGGTCAGGCGGGAAGTAGGAGGTGAGCCGGGCCGACTCGATCCCGGCCGTGACGACCTGCTGGCCGACCTGGGGCGGACGGCGGCTGCGCTGCAGGCGCTGCAGCAGCAGGTCGTTCGGGTTGCCGGGCGTGCCCGTCTGGACGATCCCCTGGAGGCCGCTCTCGGCGATGCGGGCGGTCACGCCGCTCTTGGGGTCGGTCAGCAGCGTCACCTGGGCGGCGTCGCCGACCACCTTCGTCACCCGGCCCACGACCCCGTCGCCCGTGATCACCGGGTCGTCGACGTGGACGCCATCGCCGGAGCCGCGGTTGATGTTGACGGTCGAGTACCACAGCGTCGGCGAGCTGAGGACCACCCTCGCGGTGACAGGCTTCATCGCGGCGAGGTTGAGCTCGCCGTCGAGGTTGAAGAGCTTCTGCAGCCGCCGCCCCTGCTGTGCGTCGGCCGCCATCCGGGCGACCTGCGCGCGCAGGTCCGCGCGCTCGGAGCGCAGGTCGCCGTTCTCCCCCTTGGCGCGGATCGTGTCGCCGAACCACCCGAAGAGGTCGCGGAACGGCTTGACCGCGCGGCTGGCGACGCTCTCGATCGGCGAGAAGACCTCGAGGGCTCCGCGCTGGGCGGCGTGCAGCCCGCCGCCGGCGGACTCGCCGAAATAGGCGGTGAGCAGGATCAGGGAGCTGGCAACGAGCAGCCCGAGGACTGCGCGCCGCCGGCGCACCACTTTGCGGTCATGCAAGAGAAGTCTCGGTTCATGCGGTCGGGCGGCACGGCTGTCTACTACCGGCGCCGCCGGTTTCGCGAGTTCTTGTTGGCGCGGTGGATGACCTCGAACTCCTCGAGGCTACGACCCGAGCCCACCGCGACGCAGGTCAGCGGGCTCTCCGCGAGGTGGGCCGGCATCTGGGTCTCCTCGCGCAGCCGCTCGTCGAGCCCCAGCAGCAGCGACCCCCCGCCCGCGAGCATGATGCCGCGGTCCATGATGTCCGAGGCCAGCTCGGGCGGAGTGCGGTCGAGAGTCTCCTTGACCGCGTCGATGATCTGCGAGAGGGGCTCCTCGAGCGCCGCGCGGATCTCCTCCGAGGTCAGGACCACGGTCTTGGGCAGCCCCGACACCATGTCGCGGCCGCGGATCTCCGCCTGCACCTCTTCCTCCATCGGGTACGCGGACCCGATCTCCAGCTTGAGCTCCTCGGCCGTCTGCTGGCCGATCAGCAGCTTGTACTCGCGCTTGGCGTAGTTGATGATCGCCTCGTCGAGCTCGTCGCCGCCGATCCGGATCGACTGGCTGACGACGATGCCGCCGAGCGAGATCACCGCGACCTCGCTCGTGCCGCCGCCGATGTCGACGACCATCGAGCCGGTGGGCTCGCCCACCGGCAGGCCGGCACCGATCGCGGCGGCCATCGGCTCCTCGATCAGGTACGCCTGGCGGGCGCCCGCCGAGAGGCAGGCCTCCTCGACCGCGCGCTTCTCGACCCCGGTCACGCCCGACGGGACGCAGACCACCACGCGGGGATGGGCCCAGCGGTTCTGGTGGACCTTCTGGATGAAGTGCCGGAGCATCTCCTCGGTCACGTCGAAGTCGGCGATGACCCCGTCCTTCAGCGGCCGGATCGCCTGGATCGTGCCCGGGGTGCGGCCCAGCATCCGCTTGGCCTCGATGCCGACGGCGTGGACCTCGCCGGTGCGCGAGTCGATCGCGACGACCGATGGCTCGGAGAGCACGATGCCGCGCCCGCGCACGTAGACGAGGGTGTTGGCGGTGCCCAGGTCGACCGCCATGTCGCGACCGCCGAAGCCGGTGAAGTAGGTGAGCAGGCCCATGGGTACGGGTTGACGGGGCGTCCCGGACTCGAACTCCGACGCCGGGCACGTCCTCGCGCGGCCAGTGTACCGATAGCCGGCCCGATGCCCCGCAGGCGCAATCCGCGGCCCGGCGGGGACAAAACGGCTGGAAAACCCAGCTAGCGCGGGCCGCGGAGGAGGTCCGGGGCGAGGTCGGCGAGGGCGGAGACGGGCAGCCCCACGACGTTGAGGTAGTCGCCCTCGATGCGGCGCACGAGCGCCCCGCCTCGACCCTGGATCGCATACCCCCCGGCGCGGTGCTGCCATTCCCCCGCCGCCACGTACCAGGCGATCGTGCCCTCGTCGAGCGCGCGGAACGTGACCGAGGTGATCTCGTGGCCGGCGCGGACCTCGCCCCGTCGGACGAGCGCGAACCCGCTGATCACCTGATGGGTGCGGCCCGAGAGCCGGCGCAGCGTCTCTGCCGCCGCCTCGGCGTCGGGCGGCTTGCCCCAGATCTCCAGCTCGGTCGCGACGATCGTGTCGACGCCGAGGACCAGCTCGTCGGCATCGCGAGCGACCGCGAGCGCCTTGCGCAGGGCGTTCTCCTGCGCAACCACCGCGGGCGGCCCCTCGTCGCCCTCCCGGACGTCGGCGGGCCGCAGCTCGAAGTCGACCCCGAGCGCCTCGAGGATCGCCCTGCGCTGCGGCGAGGAGGACGCGAGGACGAGCGTCGGCGCCCGCTCGCCCGCCCCGGCCCGGCCGGTCCCCGCGCTCACCCCAGCTCGGGGAAGAACAGCGCGGCCTCCCGCGCCGCGGACTCCGGCGCGTCGGACCCGTGCACCATGTTCTGCCCGACGGCGATCGCGAGGTCGCCGCGGATCGAGCCGGTCGTGGCCTCCAGCGGGTTGGTGGCCCCGATCACCTGGCGGGCGGCCCTGACCGCCTCCTCGCCCTCGAGCACCATCGCGACGAGCGGCCCCGAGGTGATGAACTCGACGAGCTCGCCGAAGAACGGCTTGCCCTCGTGCTCGGCGTAGTGGCGGGTGGCGAGCTCCTCGTCGACCTGCATGTGCTTGAGGGCGACGATCTTCAGGCCCTTGCGCTCGAAGCGGGCGATGATCTCGCCGGTCAGGCCGCGCGCGAACGCGTCGGGCTTGACCAGGATGAGGGTCCGGTCCACGGGTCTCCTTCGGGTTCGGGGGGTCTACAGCTCGCTGGGCTCGACCGCGGTGGGCTCGTCGGTCTCCTCGCGCCGCCGCCGCCTGGCCCGGCGGGGCTGGATGGCGCCGGCGACCTCGGCCTCGCAGTACGGGCACAGCGACCACTGCGGGTCGAGCGGCTTGCCGCAGTTGACGCAGGGGTCCTTGAGCTTGCGCGTGCAGTTCGGGCAGCGCAGGAAGTCCCGCTCGACCTCGTGGTCGCAGTGCGGGCACAGCAGATAGCCGAGCTCGTGCAGGCGCGCCTCGGCGGCCTGCATCTCCAACTCGCGCTCGCGCACGTCGTCGAGGTACTCCGGAGGACGGACGATCATGTAGACGATCGTCCCGACGAACGGGAACAGGCTGGCCGCGGCGGCGCAGGCCACCAGCAGCGGATCGTCGATCCGGCGCCGAGCGTCGGCATAGGTCCAGTAGACCAGCGCCAGCCACACCACCACGAGGAAGAGGATCAAGAGCCGCACGGCGAGGTCCAGGCCGCTGGAGTTGATCCCGAAGATCGCGAGCATCGGCTGAAAGCTTAGGGGTCGGCCCTACAGGAAGACGCGCCCGAACACGTAGCCGAGCGCGAAGAACACCAGGATCACCAGAGCGACGATCACCGCGACCGCGGCGACCATCGACAGGACGCTGGGGCCGTGGTCCTTCACAGCGTCGCCCCGGGCCCCGCCCCGACGGGGCGCAGCAGGTCGGCGAGCAGGTAGATCGACCCGGTGGCGAGCACGACGCCCCCGGGGCCGGCGAGCTCGCGCGCGAGCTCGAGGGCGCGGCGCGGGTCGCCGTGGGCGTGGACCGCCTCGGGCCCCAGCGGCCCGACCTGGCGGGCGAGCGAGGCGAGGGTCGCCGGCGACAGCGCGCGCCGGTTGGCGATGCGGCAGAACACGACGCCGGAGCACAGGCCCAGCAGCTCGCTCAGCATCGCCGCCGCGTCCTTGTCGTCGAGGATCGACACGACCGCCACGAGCGGGCGCTGCCCGAGGAAGCCGGGCAGCGTCTCGACGAGGGCGGCCATGCCCGCTGCGTTGTGCGCCCCGTCGAGCACCAGGCCCTCGTCGACGACCTCGAAGCGCCCCGGGACGGCCGCGTGGGCGGCTGCGTCGGCGACCGCCCCCGGCTCGAGCTCGCCGAGGAAGGCCTCGGCCGCCGCGCAGGCGACGGCGAAGTTGCGGCGCTGGTAGCCGCTGAGGACCGAGCCGGCCGGACCCGGGTCCGCGGCGGCCTCGACCACGGTCGCCCCGCGCTCGGCGCCGACGCGGTCGACGACGGCCCGGGCGTCGGGATGCAGCCCGTGGCCGATCACGAGCGTCGCTCCCGGCCGCACGACGTCGGCCTTCTCGGCGGCGATGTCGGCGATGGTCGGGCCGAGCCAGCGCGTGTGCTCCAGCGCCACGTTGGTGAGCACCTGCACGCTCGAGGAGAGGACGTTGGTCGCGTCCCAGCGCCCCCCGAGCCCCGCCTCGATGACCCCCGCGTCGACCTCCTGGCGGGCGATCTCCGAGAGGGCGGCGGCGGTCAGCGCCTCGAACTGCGTCACGTGGTCGTCGCCGGCCAGGGTGCGATCGACGAGCTCGGCGGCATGGGCGGAGCGCTGGACGGCCGCGGCGAACCCGCCGGGCGAGCTGTCGCGTTCGCCGATCCGCACCCGCTCGTTGAACGACACCAGGTGCGGCGAGAGGTAGGCCCCGGTCCGCAGCCCGTGGCGCTCGAGGATCGCGGCGATCATCCGCACCGTCGAGCTCTTGCCGTTCGAGCCGACGACGTGGATCGACGGGAACGCGTCCTGGGGCTGGTCGAGCGCGGTCAGCAGCCGGCGCATCCGGTCCAGGCCGAAGCGCATCCCGAAGAGCTCGAGGCCGAGCAGGTAGCGCTCGGCGTCCGCCAGCGTCCAGCGGCCGGCCTTGGCGGGCTGTGCCACCTAGAGCGCCTCCAGCTCGGAGCGCAGCGCGGCGAGCTTGTCGCGCTCGGACTGCACCACGGCGGGCGGGCGCCTTGGCCACGAAGCCGTCGTTGGCGAGCTTGCGCTCGGCGCGGTCGATCTCGCCTTCGAGGCGCGTGCGCTCGGCCTCGCGCCTGCGCGCCAGCTCCTCGCCGAGCCCGGCGGGCGCGGCGACGGCGACGCCGGCGAGCACCAGCGCGTCGGCGCCCGGGTCACCCCACTCCAGGCGCGCCATCCGCGCCAGCGCGGAGCGCGTGCCGTCGAAGCCGTCGGCGCGGGCCAGCAGCGGCTCGCGCACGCCGGTCTCCTCGCGCCAGCTGCGCACGGCGCGGACCGCGTCGATCAGGGCGCCCACCTGCCGCTCGGCCGCGTCGTCGACGAGCGCCTCCTCGACCGGGGCGCGGCGCGCCCGGGCGAGCAGCTCGGGGCCGTCCGGGCCATGCGGGAGCTGGGCCCACAGCTCCTCGGTGACGAACGGGATGACCGGGTGGGCGAGCGCGAGCGTCTCGCGCAGCACGTGGAGCAGCGTGGCCGAGAGCTCCTCGCCGAACTCGCGCCCCTTGGTCAGCTCCAGGTACCAGTCGCACAGCTCGCCGTAGACGAAGTCGTAGAGGCCGAGCGCCAGCTTGGCGAAGTCGAACTCCTCGATCCGGCGGGCGGCGTCGGCCTTCGCGCGCTGCAGGCGCGACAGGATCCAGCGGTCCTCGACCGCCTCCGGCCGCGGCGCCGGGCCGGCGCCCTCTCGCACGTTGAGCAGCACGAACCGCGACGCGTTGAACAGCTTGTTGGCCAGCGCCTGGCCCTGGCGGATCTTCTCGGCGCTGTAGCGCACGTCCTGGGTGGAGGACATCGCCAGCAGCCCGAAGCGCACGGCGTCCGCGCCGTGGCGCTCGATCTCCTCGAGCGGGTCGATGCCGGTGCCCAGCGACTTGCTCATCCGGCGGCCGTCCGGGGCCTGGATGACCGAGTGGACGTAGACGTGCTCGAACGGGACGTCGCCGGCGAAGCGCAGCCCCATCATCACCATCCGCGCCACCCAGAGGAAGAGGATGTCGCGCGCGGTGAGCAGCACGTCGGTCGGGATAGAAGGCGCGCAGCTCGGGCGTCTCGTGCGGCCAGCCGAGCGTCGCGAAGGGCCACAGCGCGGAGGAGAACCACGTGTCGAGCACGTCGGGGTCGCGCTCCCAGCCCTCGCCCTCGGGCGGCTCGGTGCCGACGTGGGTCTCGCCGTCGCGGTACCAGACCGGCAGCTGGTGGCCCCACCACAGCTGGCGGCTGATGCACCACGGCCGGATCCCCTCGAGCCACTCGAGGTAGCGGCGGCTCTGCGACTCGGGGTGGATGCGCACGCGCCCGTCGCGCACGGCGTCGATCGCCGGCCCGGCGAGCGCGTCCATGCGCATGAACCACTGCAGGGAGATCAGCGGCTCGATGCGCTCGCCCGAGCGGTGCGAGTAGGGCACCGTGTGGACGTGCGGCTCGCTGCGCGCGGATGCGGCCCTCGGCCTCGAGCGCCTCGACCACGGCGGCGCGCGCCTCGTCGGCGGTCATCCCGGCGAAGCGCCCGGCCGCCTCGGTCATGCGGCCGTCCTCGCCGATCGCCGAGAGCTCCTCGAGCCCGTGGCGGCGGCCGATCTCGAAGTCGTTGGGGTCGTGCCCCGGCGTGATCTTCAAGCAGCCGGTGCCGAAGTCGCGGTCGACGTACTCGTCGGCGATGACCGGCAGCGCGGCGGCCGACGAGCGGCAGCGTCGACGTCGCGGCCGACGAGGTCGGCGTAGCGCTCGTCGTCGGGGTGGACCGCGACGGCGGTGTCGGCGAGCATCGTCTCGGGGCGCACGGTGGCGACGACGACCTCCCCGCCGTCGGCGAGCGGGTAGGCGACCTAGTAGAGCGTGTCGCTGCACGCCCTCGCGCTGCTCGACCTCGAGGTCGGAGATCGCCGAGCCCGAGCCCGGGTCCCAGTTGACCATGTAGTGGTCGCGGTAGATCAGGCCCTGCTCGTAGAGCTCGACGAAGACCTTCTGGACCGCCTCGACGTAGCCCGCGTCCATCGTGAAGCGCTCGTCGTCGTAGTCGCAGGTCGCGCCGAGGCGCTTGTACTGCTCGATGATCTGGCCGCCGTACTGCTCGCGCCAGCGCCAGACGCGCTCGACGAACGCCTCGCGGCCGAGCTCCTCGCGGCTCGTGCCCTCGCTGCGCAGCAGCTTCTCGACCTGCGTCTGGGTGGCGATGCCGGCGTGGTCGGTGCCGAGGATCCACTTCGCGCCGGCGGCCCGCGCATGCGCGCCCAGCGGATCGAGGCAGTCCTGGATCGAGCCGTTGAGCGCGTGGCCCATGTGCAGCGCGCCGGTGACGTTCGGCGGCGGGATCGCGATCGAGTAGTTCTCGTCGGGCGTCCCCTCGGGCTCGGGGTGGTGCAGGCCCGAGTCCAGCCAGCGCTGCGCGATCCGGGGCTCGACCTCGGCGGGCTCGAAGCGCGTGCGGTCCTCCAGACCGGCCATCTGCGCCGCAGTCTAGGCGCGCCGCCCGGCGCTGCCGCCGGGTGCCGTCGGCGCCCGGGCGGACGCCCCGGCGCCGGAGCGGCGAGGTGCGCCCGCTAGCGCCGCCGCGCGCGGCGCACGCCTGCGACGTGGCCGACGAGGTCGCGCCCCAGCCGCCCGACCTCGAGCTGGCGCGCGATGTCCTCGAGATCGGCCTTCTCGCGCGCGGTGAGCTTGCGCAGGTCCCCGTGGGTGCGGCGCACGATCTCGCCGACGACGGCTGCGGTCGGCGTCGGTCGAGCTGATCGTCGACGTGCGACCACGTCGTGCGGGCGAGGTCGAAGAGCGCGAGCCAGCGCAGGGGCCCGAGGCGGGAGAGGCGGGGCACGTCGATGGCCTGCCCGGAGCGGCTAGGCCGACTCGGCGGCCTGCTCGTCGCCGTCGTCGGCCTCCGGCGCGGCGGCCTCGGTGACGAGCGTCGGCTGGATGCCCTGCTCGACCGTCTCCTTGCGTCACGACGCACTTCTTCACGTCGCGCCGCGAGGGCAGCTCGAACTGCACCTCGAGCAGGATCTCCTCGATGATCGAGCGCAGGCCGCGGGCGCCGGTCTCGCGCTCGAGCGCCTTGTCGGCGATCGACGTCAGCGCGTCGTCGGAGAAGACGAGCTCGATGCCGTCGAACTGGAAGAAGCGCTGGAACTGCTTGACGAGCGCGTTGCGCGGCTCGGTGAGGATCGTGATCAGGTCGTCGCGCGTGAGCTGGTGGACGGCGCTGACGACCGGCAGGCGGCCGATGAACTCCGGGATCAGCCCGTAGTTGACGAGGTCCTCGGGCAGGCACTGCTCGAAGATGTCGCCGGGGTCGCTGCTCGATCTTCGACTCGATCGACGCGCCGAAGCCGATGCCCTTGTGGCCGATGCGCCGCTCGATGACCTTGTCGAGGTTGGCGAACGCGCCGCCGCAGATGAACAGGATGTTCGTCGTGTCGATCGACAGGAACTCCTGGTGGGGGTGCTTGCGGCCGCCCTGCGGCGGCACCGACGCGGTCGTGCCCTCGAGGATCTTCAGCAGCGCCTGCTGGACGCCCTCGCCCGACACGTCGCGCGTGATCGACGGGTTGTCGGCCTTGCGGGCGATCTTGTCGACCTCGTCGATGTAGATGATCCCCGTCTCGGCCTTCTTGACGTCGTAGTCGGCGGCCTGGATGAGCTTGAGCAGGATGTTCTCGACGTCCTCGCCGACGTAGCCGGCCTCGGTCAGCGCCGTGGCGTCGGCGATCGCGAACGGGACGTTGAGGATGCGCGCCAGCGTCTGGGCGAGCAGCGTCTTGCCGCAGCCGGTCGGGCCGAGCAGCAGGATGTTCGACTTCTGCAGCTCGATCTCGGCGTCGTCGGCTGCATCATCTGCACGCGCTTGTAGTGGTTGTAGACCGCCACCGAGAGCGTGCGCTTGGCGGCCTCCTGGCCGACGACGTACTCGTCGAGGACGCCGTAGATCTCCCTCGGCTTGGGGAGGTTCTCGAGGTCGAAGGTCGGCGGGGCGGTGAGCTCCTCGTCGATGATCTCGTTGCAGAGATCGATGCACTCGTCGCAGATGTAGACGCCGGGCCCGGCGATCAGCTTCTTGACCTGCCGCTGCGACTTGCCGCAGAAGCTGCAGAGGAGCTGCTCGTTGGAATCGGTCGGACGGGCCATGCTCTGCTCTCCCTCGCGTTGCTTGCCCGGCTGACCCCGAAGCTAGTGCTCCGAGATCACCCGGTCAATGATGCCGTAGTCCTTGGCCTCCTCGGAGGACATGAAGTAGTCGCGCTCGGTGTCGGTGCGGACCTTCTCGTAGTCCTGCTCGGTGTGCTTGGCGATGATCTCGTCGAGCCGCTGGCGGATGTCGATGATCTCCTTGGCGTGGATCTCGATGTCCGTCGCCTGGCCCTGGAAGCCGGAGCTGACCTGGTGGATGAGGATCTTCGCGTTGGGCAGCGCCATGCGCTTGCCCTCCGCGCCGCCGGCGAGCAGCAGCGCGCCCATGCTCATCGCGATGCCGACGCAGATCGTCTGCACGTCGGGCTTGATGAACTGCATCGTGTCGTAGATCGCCAGGCCCGCGTACACGCTCCCGCCCGGGCGAGTTGATGTAGAGCGAGATGTCCTTGTCGGGGTCCTCGGACTCCAGGTGCAGCAGCTGGGCCACGATCAGGTTGGCGATCTGGTCGTCGACCGGCGTCCCCAGGAAGACGATCCGCTCGTTGAGCAGGCGCGAGTAGATGTCGAACGCGCGCTCGCCGCGCGACGTCTGCTCGACGACCATGGGGACAAGTGGGCTCATCGGTCCTCGCTCTTTCTCCGAAGGGGTGGAGGTTCCTGCCGGGCTGAGGCTAGCAACGGGCCGACGCGCGCAATGCAGGTACCGGAGGGCCTTCTCAGCCCTTGTCGGGCGTCCAGATCTTCTCGCGCGCCTCGGCGCGCGAGGCGTCGATCGCCGTGGCGTGCTCGACCAGGAGGTCGACCGCCGCGCGCTGGGCGAGGTCGTCGCGCAGCTCGTCGAGGCGGCCCGCCTTCTCGAGCCGGTCGCGCAGCTTCTCGGGCTCGACGCCCTCGCGCGCAGCCGTGGACTGCAGCGCGTCGAGGAGGTCGCCGTCGGAGGGCTCGATGTCCTCGGCCTCGATCACGGCGGCCAGCACGGCCTCGCGCTCGAGCGCGCGCTCGGCGTCGGGCATCGCCTCCTCGAGCAGCTCCTCCTCGTCCTTGCCGGAGATCTGGAGGTACATCTCCTTGGAGATGCCCTGGTGCGAGAGCGAGTGGGTCATGCGCTCCCACAGCTCCTGCGCGCGCGCGCGCACGAGCGGCCTCGGGCACCTCGACCGTCGCCTTCTCGACGACGGCGTCGAGGACCGCCTCGCGGAACTCGGCCTCGGCCTTGCGCTCGTCGGCCTCGCGCAGCCGCGCGGCGATGTCCTCGCGCAGCTCCTCGAGCGAGTCGAAGCCGCCGGCCTCGACGGCGAAGTCGTCGTCGAGCTCGGGCAGCTGCTTGCGCTTGACCTCCTTGACGGTGACGGCGAACTCGGCGGCGGCGCCCTGGAGGTGCTCGGCGCCGTAGTCGTCGGGGAACGTGCAGCGACACGGTGCGCTCCTCGCCGGCGACCGCTCCCTCGAGCTGCTCCTCGAAGCCGGGGATCAGGCGGCCGGTGCCGAGCTCGACCATCTGGTCGCGGCCCTCGCCGCCCTCGAACGGCTCGCCGCCGATCGAGCCGGCGTAGTCCATGACGACGAAGTCGCCGCGCCCGGCGGCCTCGTCCACGGTCTCCAGGCGCGCCGCGCGCTCGCGCAGCTGCTCGAGCTCGGCGTCGATCCCGGCCTCCTCGGCCTCCGGCTCGCGGCGCGGCGACCTCGAGGCCCTTGTAGTCGCCGAGCTCGGCGGGCGGCCGCACGCCGATCTCGAAGTGGAAGCGCAGCGGCTCGCCCTGCCCCGGGAGGTCGGAGAGGTCGAGCTCCGGGTCGCCGACCGGATGGATGCCGGCGCTGTCGACCGCCTCGGCGTACCAGCCGCCGAGCGAGCCGCGCACCGCCTCGTCGAGGACGGCCTCGCGACCGACGCGCTGGATGACGACCGGCGGCGGGATCTTGCCCTTGCGGAAGCCGGGCATCCGCATGTCCTTGCCGAGCGCATTCGCGGCGCGCTGGAGCGAGCGCTCGACCTCCTCGGCGGGCACCTCGGCCTCGACGCGAACGCGTGACTCTGGCAGCTCGGTGACGGTCGTCCTCATGGCGATCGGACGATAGCGTCGGCGCAGTGCGCCGACGCTCGAGGCTCCTCGCCCGGTACTACACCGGCCCGGCCGGCCACCTCTATGCGGGGCTGGCCGACTGGGCCGGGCTGCTGGCGCGCTACTGGTGGGCCCGCGTGCGCGGGCGGCCGATCCGCTGACCGGCCGCCCGGCGCGCGTCAGGCGCCGCTCAGCAGGTGGCGGCGAGGTGGAACGCCAGGTCCGCGGGCACGGGCCCCGCGGCGGCGAACGAGTACGTCTTGACCTCGACCGTCGTGGTCTTCTTGTCGCTCGCGAGCGTGGTCTGAATCGAGATCGTGCCCGGGTTGGCGCTCTCGAGACCGGTCGTGAACGCGCACTTGGACTGATCGCCGGTGAACGTCACCTTGCGGTCGCCCGCGCCGGTACGGACGACGGGGTTCGTCGCGACGATGCCGCGCGAGCCGACGACCGATCCGTTCGACGCGACCTGGATGTACGGGTCGGCCGCCTGGTTGGGGCTCTGGGCCGCCTTGATGATGTCCTGGGCGTTCATGTTGTCGACGCGGTCGGCGTTGAGGCCCGTGGCCACGCCGGTCGCGTTGGTCGTGAACGGCCTGGCCTTGTCTCCGCCCTCGGCGTTGATCGTCCCGCCGAGGTTGCCGTTGGTCTCGAACTCGAACGCGAAGCCCTTCGAGAGGTTGTTCGAGCGGATGCAGGGCTCGTTGCCCTTCGGCGAGCCGCCTGCGCCCGAGCGGCAGCCGTAGATGGCGCCGCCGCCGTTGTCGGACTTGTTGGACTGCCGGGTGCCGTAGGTGCCGGTGTTGGCGATGATCTGGGTCTCGCGGTTGAGCGCCTGGGACTGGTTGCTGCCGGGGTTGCGCGTGCCGCCGAGGAGGGCCGTGCCCTCGCCGGAGCCGAGCGCGACCCCGGTGATCGCGATGGCCAGGAGCAACGAGCTGGCCAGGATGTAGAGACGTTTGTTCATGCTCAGGCAACCGCCCGGGCAGCCGCCGAGTTGCGTGTCACCGTCAGCGTGCGGACGAGGTCAGGGCGAACAGCGGCCACCGCCCGGGCACGCCCCGCAGCTCGTGGTCGCCGCGGAACTCGAACGTCAGCCCGGACCCCACCACGGTCCCGTACGCGGTGCCCGACGCCAGGATCTCGCCCGGCCCGGCCAGCGCCGCCACGCGCGCGGCGATGTGGACGGCCATGCCCCCCACGTCGTCGCCGACGATCTCGCACTCGCCGGTGTGCAGCCCCGCGTGAAGCTCCAGGCCCAGGGGCGGCGCGGCGTCGAGGACGGCGCGCGCACACCGCAGCGCGGTCGACGGTGCGCCGGCGAAGGTGATCAGGAACGCGTCCCCGATCGTCTTGACCACGTGGCCGCCGAAGCGCGCGACGACCGCTCGCACCGCCCGCTCGTGGGCGGCCAGGAGGTCGCGCCAGCCGGCGTCGCCGAGCCGCGCGGCGTGACCGGTGGAGTCGACGACGTCGCAGAACAGCACGGTGAGCATCGCGCGCTGCATCCCGCCGCGGCGCCCCCCGGTGAGGAACTCCTCGACCTCGCCGGTCAGCGCGTCGGTGTCGCCCGCCGAGGGCAGGTTGTCGACCCCGGGCAGCTCGACGAGGCGCGCTCCGGGCACGTGCTCGGCCAGGTAGCGCGAGTGCCGAGGGTCGATCAGGCGGTCGTCGGTCCGATGCAGGACCAGCGTGGGGACGTTGATGTCGGCGAGCAGGTGCCGGGCATCGACCGTGGCCTGGTACTCGCTCATCCGCCGGAACGCCCCGGGGCTCAGCGAGAGGCGCTCGAGGCGACCCAGCCACGCGCGAACGCGCTCGTCGCCGGCTCGGCTCTCGGCGATCAGATGCAGGTTCGATCCGGTTCCCCACCGCTCGGTCATCGTCCGGAGGCGCTCGGCGCGCTCCTCGGCATCCGACGCCCACTCATAGCCGGGAGCGGCCATCGTCCGGATGATCGGCGCGTAGAACAGGAGCGCCCGGCAGCGCTCCGGATACAACGCGGCGAACTGCACGGCGAGCGCCCCGCCGTTGGCGTAGCCGAGCGCGGCCACGCGCTCGCTGCCCGCCGCGTCGAGCACGGCGCGGACGTCCTCGGCCTCCTGCTCGAGCGTGAAGTCGTCCGGCAGCGGGTCCGACATGCCCGACCCGCGGCGGTCGAAGAGGATCACGCGGGAGAAGGCCGCGAGGCGATCGAAGAAGCGCGCCAGGCCGGGCTCCTCCATGACCACCTCGACGTGCGAGAGGATGCCCGGGACGAAGACGAGGTCGATCGGCCCGCTGCCCAGCACCCGAAAGGCGAGCGTTCCGTCCCCGCTGCGCGCGTAGCGGACCGTGGCCTCCATCCCGGCGGAGCCTAGAGGGCCACTCCACAGCGTTCCATAGAGTTTCCGGCATGCCACAGTCCCAGCGCACGGTCCTGCTCGGCCTGGCCGCCCTCGTGCTGGCCGTCGCGATCGTCGTCGCCGTCACGACCGGCGGCGGGGGCGACTCCACGACGACGGCAACGACCCCCGTGGCGGACACCCCGCCCGCCACGTCGAGCACCCCGACGGCTCCCGCGGGATCGACCGCGCCGGCCAAGACCAGCCCACAGGTCGAGCCGGCGGTCCCGGGCGCGCCGGTCGTCACGGTGCGCGACGGCAAGCCCGTGGGCGGCGTGCAGACGCTGAAGTTCCACAAGGGCGACACGATCGACTTCCTGGTGCGTTCGGACGTCGCCGACGAGATCCACTTCCACGGCTACGACATCGGCATGAAGGTCCCGGCCGGCGGCCACGTCGAGATCCGGACCCGGGCAAGCATCGACGGGATCTTCGTCGTCGAGCTCGAGCAGCGCGGCACGCAGATCGCCTCGGTCGTGGTCGAGCCGTGAGACGCCGGGCGCTCGCCGGCGGCGCCGGCGCGGCGGCCCTCGCGCTCGGCGCGCCCTCGGCCGCGAGCGCCCACGGCATCGTCGGCAAGCAGACGCTGCCGGTCCCGGACTGGCTGTTCGCCTGGGTCGCGGCGCTGGTGCTCGTCGCGTCGTTCGTGGGGCTGGCCTTCCTCTGGCGCGAGCCGCGCCTCGCGCGCATCCGCGAGCGCCGGCTGCTGACCGTGCCCGCGCCGCTGGAGTGGGCGGCCGGGGGGTTCGGCGTCTTCGCCTTCGGTGCCTGCGTGTACGCGGGGCTGGCGGGCGTGCAGAACGCGCAGGCGAACGTCCTTCCCACCGTCGTCTACGTGCACTTCTGGGTCGCGATCCCGATGCTGAGCCTGCTGCTCGGCAACGTCTTCGCCGCGTTCAGCCCGTGGCGAGCCGTGGGCCGGGCCACGGGCTGGGTGGTCGCCCGGGCGGGAACGCAGGTCGACCCGCTGCCCTACCCGCGGCGGCTCGGCCGCTGGCCCGCGGCGGTGGGGATCCTGCTCTTCGCCTGGGTGGAGCTCGTCTACACCCAGCGCGACGACCCGAGCACGCTGGCGATCATGGCGCTGGCCTATGCGGCCGTGCAGCTCGTGGGCATGAGCCTCTACGGCGAGCGCGAATGGACCCGGCACGCCGACCCGTTCGCCGTCTACTTCGGGCTGTTCGCCCGTCTTGCCCCGATCCGCTGGCGCGGACGGACCGCGTTCGTGCGCCCGCCCGGCACGGCGATCGTCGGCCTCGACACGGTCGCGGGGACGCTGGCGCTGATCCTGGTCTCGATCGGCTCGACGAGCTTCGACGGGCTCTCGGTCGGCCCCACGTGGGCCGACGTCGCGCAGCCGCTGGTCGACTTCTTCGGCGGCGGGCGCGGGGGCATCGAGGCGGCCTACACGCTCGGGCTGCTGGCGATGGTCGCCCTCGTCTCGGGCTTCTACCGGCTCGGCATCGCCGGGATGCGCGGGGCCGATCCGGCACGGCGGATCGCCGGGCTGGCCCAGGCCTTCGGCCACACGCTGGTGCCGATCGCGCTGGCCTACGTGGTGGCGCACTACTTCTCGCTCGTCGCCTACCAGGGGCAGGCGATCGCCTACCTGGTCAGCGACCCGCTGGGCCACGGCTCGAACCTCCTCGGCACCGCCGGCGTCGCGATCGACTACGGGTGGATCTCGGCCAACGCGGTCTGGTACGTGCAGGTCGTCGCCCTCGTCGCCGGCCACCTCACCGGCCTCGCGCTCGCCCACGACCGCGCGCTCGTGCTCTATCCCGACATCCGCTCGGCGACACGCTCGCAGTACTGGATGCTCACGGTCATGGTCGGCTTCACGATGCTCGCGCTGTGGCTGATCTCGGCGGCCAACTCGACCGCCTGAGAACCCGTAGCTGCTACGGATCGGCTCGGAGGAGCTCCGCGCTGGCGGCGGGAGCGCCCGGCGGCGATCCTTGGAGGCGTGGCCACGACCCCGACGACCGACCCACCGCGGGCTCCGCCCGCCCCAGCGGCTCCGGGGCTCGGGGAGGCCGAGGCGGCCAGGCGCCTCGCGCGCTCGCCGCGGCGGCGCCACCGGTCGAGCCGCTCGTACCGCAGCATCGTCGTCGCCAACGTCTTCACGGTCTTCAACGCGATCCTGATCGCCTTCGCGCTGCTGACGCTCGCGTTCGGCGAGGCGGCGGACGCGCTGTTCCTCGGCATCGTCTTCGCCAACGCGACGATCGGGATCGGCCAGGAGGTGCGTGCCAAGCACGCGCTCGACCGGCTCTCCGCGCTCGTGGCGCCCCGGGCCGTGGTGGTCCGCGACGGCGACGAGCGGCGCATCGCGGCCGAGGGCGTCGTCGAGGGCGACCTCGTGCGGCTCGGCCCCGGCGACCAGGTCGTCGCCGACGGCCGCCTCGTCGCGGCTGCGGAGCTGCGCCTCGACGAGTCGATCCTGACCGGCGAGTCCCGGCCGGTGCCGGCGGTCGAGGGCCAGGAGATCCGCTCCGGGGCGTTCGCCGTGGAGGGCACCGGGGCCTACGTCGTGACCGCCGCCGGCGAGGACAGCTACGCCGCGCGCCTCACCGGAGAGGCACGCGCGTTCCGGCATCCGCGCTCGCCGCTCGAGCGGGCGCTCGACCGGCTGCTGCTGACGCTCGTGGCGGGGATGGTGCCGCTCGCCGCGGTGCTCGCCGTCTCGCTGGTCGCCCGGCGCACCGCGATCGTCGACGCCGTCCCGAAGGCGACGGCCGCGATGGTCAGCCTCGTGCCCGAGGGGCTGATCCTGCTCGCCAGCCTGACCTTCGCCGCTGCCGCCGTCCGGATGGCCGCCCGCGGGGCGCTGGCCCAGCAGCTCAACGCGGTCGAGTCGCTCGCCTCCGCCGACGTCGTGTGCCTCGACAAGACCGGCACCCTGACCGACGCCGCCCTGCGGCTCGTCGGGACGATCCCCGCCGACGGCGTGCCGGCCGCCGAGCTCGAGCGCGGCCTGGCCACGATCGCCGCGACCGCGAGCCATCGCAACCTGACGCTCGATGCGATCGCCTCCGGGCTGCCCGGCGAGCCCGCCCGTGCCATCGCCGAGGTGCCGTTCTCGTCCCGGCGGCGCTGGAGCGCCGTCGACACCGGCGAGGGCGCGCTCGTGCTCGGTGCGCCCGAGCTGCTCGCCACCGGGTCGCTGCGATCGCGCGCCGACGCAGAGGCGGCCGGCGGCGCCCGCGTGATCGCGCTGGCCACGGCCGGCACCCTCGCCGGCGCCGACCCCGAGGCCGGCCCGCCCCGCGGGCGGCCCCTGGGCCTCGCCGTGCTCGCCGAGCGGCTGCGCGGGGACGCCGCCGAGACCGTCGCCTACCTGCGCGGGCAGGGCGTCGAGCTCGTCGTGCTCTCGGGGGACGCGCCGGCCACGGTGGGCGCGATCGCGCGCGACAGCGGCATCACCGACGACGCGGCGGACGCGCTCGACGGGCGCGAGCTGCCGGCCGATCCCCCGGCGCTGGTGGAGCTCCTGGGCCGCCGGCCGGTCGTCGGGCGGATCTCACCGGAGGACAAGCGGCGGGTGGTCGCGGCGCTCGGCGACGCCGGCCGGTACGTCGCGATGGTCGGCGACGGGGTCAACGACGTGCCGGCGATGAAGCGCGCGCGGCTGGCGATCGCCCAGGGGTCGGGCGCCCAGATGGCCAAGAGCGTGGCCGACCTCGTGCTCGTGTCCGGGGACTTCTCGGCGATCCCGGGGATGGTCGACCACGGTCGCCAGATCCTGCGCAACGTGCAACGGGTGGCGAAGCTGTTCGTGACCAAGTCCTCGCTTGCCGCGGTCCTGATCCTCACCGTGGGAACGACGTCGGACGCCTACCCCTTCCTTCCGCGCCACCTCACGGTCGCGTCGACCTTCGGCGTCGGCATCCCGGCGTTCTTCCTCGCGCTGGCGCCCAGCGCCGGGCGCTGGAGCTCGGAGCGCTTCCTCCGCGACGTCGCGCGCTTCGCCGTGCCCGCCGGGGTCGCGCTCGGCGCCGGCGTGCTCACCGCATACCTCGGCGCGCTCCACGCCCTCGGGCTCGGCGTCCCGGCGGCGCGCACGGCCTCGACGACGGTGCTGCTCGCCGGCCTGCTGCTCATGCTGATGCTGCTCGAGCGGAGCCAGCCGGGCCACCGCGGGCCGGTCGCGCTGCTCACCGCGCTCATGGCCACCGGGTACGCGATCGTCCTCGGCCTGCCCGCCGCTCGGGAGTTCTTCGCGCTCGTCGCGCCGGGCCCGGCGATCGCCGCGAGCGCCGCCGCCGGCATCGCGGTCGTGGCGATCGCGGCCCGGATCGCCCTCGGGGACGGCAGCGGCGAGCCGGACGGCGCCGGCGCTCCCCGCGACGGCGCCTGAGCGGCGTGACGCGCCCGCTCAGCGCTCCATCGCGAGCCGGCGGTCGAGCGCCGCCTCGAGCGCGTCGAGCGTCTCGGCAGCCGGCCGGTCCGCCGCCAGCGCCAGCGCGTCCCTGCGCGGCGGCTCGTCGAGCGGCTCGAACTCGCGCGCGTGCTCGAGCGCCACGCGCTCGCCCGCGTCGGAGATCCGGTCGGGGTCCGCGGCGCGGGCGCGGGCGCGGGCCGCCAGCGCAGCCGGGGGCACGCGGCACTCGGCGAACACGGCCTGGGCGCCGAGCGCGTCGAGGAAGGCCCGGCGCAGCTCCCGGCGCCGGAACGTGGCGTCGACGACCACGCCCCGGCCGGCGTCGCGCGCCGCCTCGGCCCCGAGCGCGGCATAGGTGTCGAGGTCGCGCTCGGGCGTGTACAGCGCGGGCGCGGCCCGGGCGGTCGCGGCCAGCCCGGCGCGCGCCTTGCGCAGCCGATCGGAGGAGAGCACGGCGAAGCCCGACCGCCGGGCGACGGCGCCGGCGAGCGTCGACTTGCCGGAGGCGGCCGGGCCGCAGATCACGAGCACGCACGGCCCGCGGGCGCGCCAGCGCAGCCGCTCCGCCAGCGCCGCGAGCCCGGCCGCGGCGTCATGGTCGGCGCGCAGGGCGGCGACCTTCATGCGCACGAGCGCGCGCTGCGTCGCGTGGAAGGCCAGCAGGTGCTCGGGCCCGGGATCGCCCCCGGCCTTCCGGTAGGCGTCGACGAGCAGCTCGGCGGCCCGGGGGCAGCCGAGCGACCGGAGGTCCATGACGAGGAAGGCGAGGTCGGCGGCCACGTCGACGGTGCGCAGGCCGGCGTCGAACTCCAGCCGGTCGACGATCGCCGGGGCGTCACCGAGGATCACGTGCTCCGCGCGCAGGTCGCCGTGCCCCTCGCGGACGAGCCCGGCGGCGGCGCGGGCGTCCAGCTCGGAGCGGTGCGCGAGCAGGTAGGCCCAGGCGGAGCGCTGCTGGCGCTCGAGCAGCCGGGCGTCCGCGCCCGTCGCGTAGAGCTCCTCCAGGTTGCGGTCCCACGCGTGCGCTGCGCGCTCGGCGCCGGCGCCCCGGGCGATCGCGGCGTCGGCGTGGAAGCGCGCCAGCGTCGCCGCGACGGCCTCGACGTCGCCGGCGTCGAGCCGGCCCGCGCGCGCCCGTGCCTGCATCGTGTCGGCCTCGTCGAAGCGCCGCATCTCCACGAGGTGGTCGACGGCGTCCGCGCGCCGCTCGCCGAGCCCGCCCAGCTCGAGGCGCCCGTCGTGCGCCACGATCGGGCGCACGCCCAGGTAGACGCCGCCGGCGAGCGCCTGGTTGACCCGCGTCTCCTCCTCACACGCCCACTGACGCCGCTCGGCGCTGCGGAAGTCGGCGAAGCCGAGGTCGACCGCCTTCTTGAGCTTGTAGGCGCGATCTCCGGCCAGGAAGACCCACGACATATGCGTCTCGCGCACGGCGCCTGCCGCGGGTCCCGGCAGCAGCGAGCCCCCGGCCAGGGCCGCGACGAGCTCGCGCTGCCCGATCGCTTCGGGCTCACCGCCGGCGACGACCATGGCTCCATCGTCGCGATCGGCGCCGCCCGGCGCATCCGTGGCGGCCACCGCAGCCGCCGGAGGGCAAGTACGGAGGCGCCACGCCCGCGGTGAAACTACGCACCGATCTGCGGCCCGACGCCGATTCCGGGCGGTGATCGGCGCCGTACGGTCCGGTCACACCTCGCAAACGGAGGGTTTCCCGTGTTCACGAAGATCGTCGTCGGCGTCGACGGCTCCGAGCAGGGGCACGACGCCCTGGCCCTGGCAGGGGCCGTCGGGCGGATGACCGCGGCCGACGTCGTGATCGGCCATGCCTTCCCCCGCGACCCGCTGGATGGGCGGACCGTGCTCGGCATCGCCGGCCGGCCGCTGCGGGACGCGGCCGAGGAGCTGCTGGCGACCGAGGCGCGTCACGGGCCGGAGGGAGCGCGCACCACCGCCGTCGCCGACATCTCCCCCGCGCACGCCCTGCACAGGCTCGCCGAGGCCGAGCATGCCGACCTGCTGGTCGTCGGGTCCAGCAGGCGCGGTGCGATCGGCCGCGTGCTGCTCGGCGACGTCGCCCGCCAGACCATCCACCACGCCCCCTGCGCCGTCGCCCTCGCACCCCGCGGCTACGCGGCGGGCGACCACGCGATCCGGACGATCGGGGTCGGCTTCGACGGCTCTGCCGAGTCCCTGCTGGCGCTCGACGTCGCGGCGGCTCTCGCTCGCACCGGCGAGGGCTCCCTGCACCTGCTCGCCGCGATCGCCCCGCCGTTCCAGGGCCCGTCCGAGTACCCCTATCCCTACGCCGTCGATTGGTCGGAGTACTACGTGCACGCCACCGCCCAGGCCACCGAGATGCTCGACCGCGCGGTCGAGCGCCTGGACGTTCCCGCGACCGCCGAGGTCCGCGAGGACATGCCCGTCGTGGCGCTGCGCGACCTCTCGAAGCGCTGCGACCTGCTGGTGCTCGGCTCGCGCCACTGGGGGACGCTCAGCCGCCTGCTGCTCGGAAGCACGGCGGACGCGCTCACTTGGCGCACCGACTGCCCGCTGCTCGTGGTGCCGCGCGGCGCGACCGGCACCGGCGAGCCCTCGGAGGAGGCTGCCGGCGCGGCGGCCGGCTGAGCGGCAATGCCCGGCCGCGGGTCCACCGTCCGGCTCGGCCGCCTCGCGGGGATCCCGATCGGGATCCATCCGCTCTGGTTGGTGGTCGTCTGGCTGATCACCTTCTCTCTCGGCCACGACTACTTCCCCAACGCCGCGCCCGGCATCGGCTCGACCGCCGCCTACACGCTCGGCCTCGCCGGGGCGCTGGGGCTCTTCGCCGGGATCCTCCTGCACGAGCTCGGCCACGCGATCGTCGCCCGCCGCCACGGCGTCGAGGTCGAGGAGATCGACCTGTGGCTGCTCGGCGGCGTAGCGCGCCTGGGTGGTGAGGCCTCCGAACCCGATTCCGAGCTGCGCTTCGCGGCCGCCGGCCCGCTCGTGACCGCGGTGATCGCGGCGGTGCTCGGCCTGGCCCGGCTCGCGGCCGGTGGAGCGCTGCCGGACTGGGGGCGGGCCCTGCTCGACTACGAGATCTACGTCAACGTCGCCATCCTCGGCCTGAACCTGCTGCCGGCGTTCCCGCTCGACGGCGGCCGGATCTTCCGCTCGCTCATGTGGAGGCGGACCGGCGATCGGGACCGCGCCACGGCCGCCGCCGCCGGAGCCGGCCGCACGTTCGGATGGGTCCTGGTGGCGGTCGGCGCGCTGAGCTTCTTCTCGGGCGCCCCCGGTGGGCTGTGGTTCGCCCTGATCGGTGGCTTTCTGATCGTCGCCGCGGGTGCCGAGGCTCAGAGCTCGAGGCTCGCGCACGCGCTCGCCGGCCGCACGGCGGGCCAGCTCATGTCCTCGCCGGCCGTCACGCTCGACGGTTCGCTGACCGTGGCCGAGGCGGTGCCGGCCGGCTTCTCGCATCACCTCTTCAGCGCGTTTCCCGTCGTCGACGACGACGGCCGGGCGATCGGGCTGATCACGCTCGACGACGTCCGCGGGATCGCACCGGCCCGGCGTGCCGCGACCCGGCTCGCGGACGCCGCCCAGCGCGACCCTGCGCTGCTCGTCGCGCCCGATGCGCCGGTGGCGGAGATCGTGGCCGGGCCGGCGTTCCAGCGGGTGGGCCGAGCCGTCGTGGCCGGCCGCGACGGTCAGGCGCTCGGCCTGCTCTCGATCACCGACGTCCAGCGGCGACTGCGGGTCGAGGAGCTCCTCGCCGATCCGCGGGACCTCCGCCGGGCCGCCTGACGGGGGGTTCGGTAGATCCCCGCAGGCCGACGGGCAGTCCGCACCGATGCCCGCTCGCCCGGGCCGCGCTTGGATGGACGGGCCATCGAAGGAAAGGCATCGCATGATCGGACAGCACACCCGGATCGACGCCCAGGCGGGCGACTGGCTCGAGGCCCGCGGCCTTCCGGGCAACCCGTCACGGAAAGGCCAGATCGTCGAGATCCTCGGCCAGGTCGGTCACGAGCACTACCTCGTGCGCTGGGACGAGCACCACGAGTCGATCGTCTACCCGGCGGACGGCGTGACCGTCCGGCCCCGGGTCGCCCGTCGCCGCAGCCACCACTGAGCGCGCCGGGTCGCGCGGTCAGTCCGCGGTGGCCTCGGCGCGGCGGCGTCCCGCCGCGGCGATCGGCGCATGCCGGCGGATCTCCGCGAGCAGCCTCGCACCCAGCTCCGCGGTCGACTCCCCCTCGCGCAGGCCGCCGTGCTCGGGCGAGAAGAACGTGACGGTGATCCGCGGGCGCCGCGGGAAGCGCGGGATCTCGACAGTGTCGGTGATCGCCACGCACGCGATCGACGCCTCGGGGACCTCGGCGGCCAGCCGGGCGAGCCCGCTGCGCGCCCGCAGCTCCCTCCCCCGCGACCGCGTGCCCTCCGGGAAGATGCCGATGCAGGCGCCGCCGCGGAGGGCGCCGACGGCCCGCTCCATCGCGCCGGCGTCCGCGCGGCCGCGATCGATCGGGATCTGGCCCATGCCGTCGAGCACGCGCCGCAGCCCCGGGACCTTCCACAGCTCGGACTTCGCCAGTGCACGGATCTGGCGGCGCCCGAGCGCGGCGACACCCACCGCCACGGGGTCCCAGTAGCTGTCGTGGTTGCCGGCGAGCAGCACCGGGCCCGTCGCAGGGAGCTGCTCGAGGCCCCGCACCTCCATGCGCCCCCAGCCCCGCACGATCGGCGTGCAGGCCGCCATCGCGAGGCGGTAGGCGGTCGTCGTGCGCTCGCGTTGCCCGGTCACGGCGCGGCATCATCGCAACGTGCCCGGCGCGGGCGCGCCGGGTCAGTGGTGGAACGATGCGCGACGGTCGTCGGCGGTGGCGATGGCGCCGTGGCGCTCGAGGCGCTCGGTGACCCGCCGCAGGTCGTCGAGCAGCATGCCGGCGAGGTCCCGGGAGAACCCGTTGCGCACACAGACGCGCAGCACTGCCATGTCGTCGATCGCCGGCGGCATCCGGTAGGCGGGCACGATCCACCCCCGCGCCCGCAGCAGCTCGGAGACGTCGTAGACGCTGTAGCCCGCGTCCGCGTCGCCGAGCCGGAAGGCGAAGACCGGAAGCTCGCCGCCGTCGGACAGCAGCTCATAGGGGCCGAGCGCGGCGATCCCGGCGGCCAGCCGGCGCGCGTTGGCCCGCGACGTGCCCTGCACCCGCTCGAAGCCCTCGCGACCCAGGCGCACGAGCGTGTAGTACTGCGCGACGACCTGCGCACCGGGGCGCGAGAAGTTCAGTGCGAAGGTCGGCATCGTGCCGCCCAGGTAGTCCACCTCGAAGACGAGCTGCTCGGGCAGCGCGTCGGCATCGCGCCACACGACCCAGCCCACGCCCGGGTAGACGAGGCCGTACTTGTGGCCCGAGGCGTTGATCGACTGGACGCGATCGAGCCGGAAGTCCCAGGCGAGGTCGGGATCCAGGAACGGCGCCACGAACCCGCCCGAGGCCGCGTCGACGTGCACCGGCACGTCGATGCCGCGCTCGGAGGCGAGCCGGTCGAGCGCGGCACAGATCTCGCCGACCGGCTCGTAGCTGCCGTCGAACGTCGAGCCCAGGACCGCGACGACCCCGATCGTTCGCTCGTCGCAGTGCGCGGCCGCGGCGTCGGCGGTCAGGTGGGTCGCCTCGGCGGACACGGGCACCAGCCGCGGCTCGACGTCCCAGTACCGGCAGAACTTCTCCCAGCACACCTGCACGTTGGCGCCCATCACGAGGTTCGGCCGCTCGGCGGACGCTCCCGCCGCCCGCCGTCGCTCGCTCCAGCGCCATCTGAGCGCCATGCCGCCGAGCATGCAGCCCTCGCTCGACCCCGTGGTCGAGCACCCCGTCGCCCCGCCCGCCGACGGCGCGCCCCACAGCGCCGCGAGCATGTTCACGCAGCGGCGCTCGAGCTCGGCGGTCTGCGGGTACTCGTCCTTGTCGATCATGTTCTTGTCCAGGCACTCCGCCATCAGCGCGCGTGCCTGCGGCTCCATCCACGTCGTCACGAACGTCGCCAGGTTCAGCCTCGCGTTGCCGTCGAGCATCATCTCGTCGTGCACGAGCTGGTAGGCGGAGTCGGCGGCCATCTCGCCATCGGGGATCCGCAGGCGGGGCACCGGCGACGTCTCGGCGGGTCGCGCGAACTGCGGCCGCAGGTCGAGAACCTGCTCGTCGGCCGGGCGGTGGTGGTGCAGCGGCATGGCTGGCCTCCGGGTCGGGTGCGGGAGGGCCCATGCTCCCATGTGGCCCGTCCGAGCCCGCCGCGACCGGGCCTAGCCGGTGACGCGGGCCAGCTCGGCGAACGACGTGAGCCCGGCGCAGACCTTCTCGAAGCCCTCGTCGCGCAGGCGGCGCATGCCCTTGCGGACGGCGGCCTCGGCGATCACGTCGGCAGAGGCCCGCTCGACGGCGAGGCGGCGCAGCTCCTCGTCGAGCACCATCACCTCGTAGATGCCGAGGCGCCCCCGGTAGCCGCTGCCGCCGCAGCGCGAACAGCCCTCGGGCTCCCAGGCGGTGACCGTGTCCTCGTCGGTGTGGAAGCCGTTGGTGCGGACGACGTCGCCGGGGATCTCGACCTCGCGCTTGCAGTGCATGCAGAGGACCCGCGCGAGGCGCTGCGCGACGACGCACTCGATCGCGCTGCCCACGAGGAAGGACTCGACGCCCATCTCCAGCAGCCTGCCGATCGCGGTCGGCGCGTCGTTGGTGTGCAGCGTCGTGAGGACCATGTGCCCGGTCAGGGCGGCCTCGACGGCGATCAGCGCCGTCTCGCGATCGCGGACCTCGCCGACCATCAGGATGTCGGGGTCGGCGCGCATCATCGAGCGCAGCCCGGTGGCGAACGTCACGCCCGCCTTCGGGTTGATCTGCATCTGCTTGATGCCGTCGAGCTCGTACTCGACCGGATCCTCGATCGTGATGATGCTCTTGTCCGGCGTATGCAGCCGGCTGAGCGCGCCATACAGCGTGGTCGTCTTGCCCGAGCCGGTCGGGCCGGTCACGAGGACGGCGCCGTGCGGCTTCATGAACGAGCGCTCGAACGAGCTGCGCTCCTGCCCGACCATGCCGAGCTTGTCGAGGTCGAGCACCGAGCTGTCGCGGTCGAGGACGCGCAACACGACCGCCTCGCCGCCCACGAGCGGCAGCGTCGCGACGCGCGCGTCGATGTGGCGCCCGTCGATCGACAGCGTGACGCGGCCGTCCTGCGGAGCGCGGCGCTCGGCGATGTCGAGGTCGGCCATGATCTTGATGCGCGAGACGACCCCCGAGCTCAGCCGGCGGGGCACACGCGTGATCTCGTGGAGCACGCCGTCGACGCGGAACCGCACCGCGATCTCGCGGTTGCTGCTGGGCTCGAAGTGGATGTCGGAGGCGCCGCGGTCGATGCCCTGGCCGATCAGGGAGTGCACGAGCTTGATGACCGGCGCGTGCTCGTCGGAGCCGGTGAGCTGGATCTCCTCGGCCTCGTCGGCCTCGTCGGCGGCCGCCTCCTCGACGACGACCTCGCTGAGCAGCTTGAGCTTGGCGATCAGCGTCTCGACGTCCTCGGTGGGCGCGACCGCGGGCCGGATGTCGCACCCGGTCATGATCGCCATGTCGTCGATCGCCAGCATGTTGCCGGGGTCGACCATGACGACCAGCAGCGTGCGCTCGTCGACGAAGCGCACGGGCACCGCCCCGTAGCGCTTGGCCGCGCTCGCGTTCAGCAGGTTCGCGGCCGCCATGTCGACGTCGACCTCGGCGAGGTCGATGTGCTCGACGCCGAAGCGCTCGGCGACGACGCGCGCGAGCTGGTCGGAGGTCAGCGTGCCGTTCTCGACGAGCACCTCACCGGTCCGGCGACCGCTCTCCTGGGCCTGGGCGACGGCGGCGTCGACGGCAGCGCGGTCGGCGTAGCCGAGGTCGACGATGACGTCGCCGATGAAGCGCAGGCGGCGGCGCGGCGGGTGCAGCCCCTCCGATGCACGACGATCGAGTCCTGCCGACATACCCGTGGTTATCGGCAGGCGCCCCCGGGATCTCCAGCCCCATGCGGGGGCATGACCTGCGGACGTCAGCGAGGCGACCGCTCGGCGAGCACCAGAGCGAGCTTCGGGCACGCCTCGACCGCCCGCCGCGCGTGGTCGAGCAGCTCGTCGGGGAGCGGGCCGTGGCTCGATGATCGGATAGCCCCAGTCGTCGAGCTCGATCCACTCGGGCAACAGCTCCGCGCACAGCCCGTGGCCCGTGCAGGCGATCGGGTCGACCCGCAGGTGCGCGGTTCATGCGGCGCCTCCGCAGCGGCCGCGGGACGGCGAGCGTGCGCCGGCCGCAGGCACGCGTCGCAGGGACCGTGGCGCTCGTGGTCGGCGACCTCCGTCGGCGAACACGCGCAGGCCGCTGCGCAGGAAGCGCACGGCGCCGTCGGGCAGGTGGCACGCGCCGCGGCCGGGCAGGTCGCCGCTCCAGCGCTCGAGCAGCTCGCCGGGCGGCCGCGGGCGGCCGCCCGGCCGACCATGTCCTCGAGCAGCCCGGCGATCGCGGGCAGGCCGTTGCGTGCACGGCCCGCACTGGTCGGCGCTCTGCCTCGGCCAGCCAGCCGCATCGCGCGGGCCAGCTCCTGTGCCGGGCAGGCGCTCTCGCCGAGCGCGACGACGACGCCGGCCGCGAGGCTGCCGCCGTGCCGGGCGAGGTCCTGCGTCGTCGAGCGAACGCCCGCGGGACGTCCTCGCGCGGCGATCCAGACGCCGTGGTAGCCGCCGACGAGCACGGCGCGCAGGGGCTCGGACGGCCCGCCGGCCGCCTCGAGCACCTGCTCCAGCGGCGCGCCGCAGGCGATCTCCAGCACGCGCGGGCGGCGCACGGCTCCCGAGACGGTCACGAGCGCGGCGCCCGGGTGCTCCGCGGTTCCGAGCTCGCCGGAACCAGTCGGGGCCGTGGCGGTCGATCAGCGCGACATGGGCGAGCGTCTCCGGGTTCTGCACCAGCGTCGGGCGCCGCCGCAGCCCCCGCTCGAAGGGCAGCGGCGGGGTCGTGGTCGGCTTCAGCGGCGCCCCCGTCGACGAAGCGGATCAGGGCGGTCTCCTGCCCGGCGAGATAGGCCACGGGAACGTCGACGACCGTGATCCGGGGACGCCGCGGGCGCTCGTCCGCCGCGCGGCGCATGGCCGCGCGGGCGGCGGCGGCGTCCTCGCGGATCGCGACGACGACCTCGCGCGCGCCCACGGCGCCGGCCGCTGCGACGGCGCCGTCGAGCACCAGGTGCGGCGCCAGCGCCATCAGCACGCGGTCCTTGGGGCTCATCGGCTCGCCCTCGGCGCCGTTGACGAGCACCGACCCGCGCGCTCCGCTGCGCGGCGACGCTGCGCAGCTTGACCGCGGTCGGGAAGGACGCGCCGCCGCGGCCGCGCAGTCCGGCGGCCGCGACCGCGTCGATCAGCCCCGCGCGCGGCCCGGCGGGAGCCGGCCCGTGGACGGCCTCGTGCTCGGCGAGCGCCGGCATCGCCCTCCTGGGCGCCGGCCAGCAGGCGGGGCAGGCTCATCCGCGGTCCCCCCGCGACCGGCGTGCCCCGCACCTGGCCGCTCGACCGCAGTCGCCGCCGAGCGAGAGGTCGACGGTGAGGCGCTCGGCGCGCCGTCCGCGGACGAGCCCACGAGCGCCCGCAGCGTCGTCCCCTGCAGGAACTGGATGCGCCCCTGGTAGCGACCCGGGTCGCCGCTGCGGGCCGAGCGTCACCGCGCTGTGGTCCATGCGCAGGCCGCCGTCGGGGAGCGAGCTGGCCGCCGAGCCGGATCCGCAGCACGCCGCTCGGGACCGCCGCTGAGGTGCATCGCGAGGTCGACCACGGCGGTGCCGTCGTCGGCGACGCCGCTGCGCACCTGCCCGTCGAGCTGCGCCGGAGAACGACCGGCCGAGCGGGTCGGGCGGTGCCGTGCGCGCCTGCGGACCACGGTGCGCGGCGGCGAGAACGCAGCGAGCACGGCGGCGGGCGTCCCGGCCCGCCTGCGCCCAGCCCGAGGCCAGCGGGCCCTGCGCGAGGAAGACCGCCAGGCGCGATCGCGCAGACCGTGACGGCCGCGGCGCCGCCCACGCGCGCGCCGGCGGGGATGCCCGCGCGCGGCGAGCCGGCCCGCCAGGGCGACGACCACGGCGGCGACGCAGGCAAGCGGTCAGCGCCAGCATCCACGTCGCTCGCGCGTCCGATCCGGTGCCGAGCCCGTGCAGCACGGCGACCGGCCAGCACGCGTAGGCCAGCCAGTGCACCCATCGCCAGGCGCCGTAGCCCAGGCGGCGGCGGACGAGGCTCGTCACGACGAGCGCGACGAGCAGGTCGGAGGCCAGCGTCCCCAGGCCCAGCCAGAGCGGCCGGTAGCTCGACGCGAACGGCACCGCCGCGGTGAGCAGGCCGATCCGCGGGAACGGATCGAGGAGCACGGTGACCACGTGCACGGCGAGGAACGCCAGCGCCAGCAGCGAGAGCGTGCGGTGCAGCGCGGCGATCGTGAACCGCGGGACGTCGGCCGGGCGCCAGAGCCGGACCTCGCCGATCCCCAGCACGACGCTCGCGGTGAGCAGCACGAGCGTCGTGGCGCCCGCCCCGCGGGTCGCGTACCAGAGGCTCGAGGGGCCGTGTCCGGCGACCGCGATCACGCCGCCATCGCCTCCGCCGGCCAGCCGGCGACCACCACGACAGCGCCGTCGCTCGCCGACCAGCCGGGCGGGCAGGGCGCGCTCCGCCAGCCAGCCGGCGGCGTCCTCGCCGCGGACGATCGCGGCCGTGCTGGCGATGTTCGCGTCGACGCAGCTCGCCGCCGCGACGCTGACCGTGCGCCAGGGCGAGGCGGCGGACAGCCCCGTCGCCGGGTCGATGATGTGATGGCGCGCCTCGCCCCAGCGCCGGACCGAGGTGCTCGAGGTGGCGAGGCCCGCCGAGCGGATCGTCACGGTCCGGCCGGCGGCATCGGCCTCCGGGCCGCCGTCGTCGGCGATCCGGACCGCCCAGCCCCCGCCGGGCGGCGGCCCGGCGACCGCGATGTCGCCGCCGAGGTTGACGAGGACGCCACCGCCTGCCGCACGACGCGCCGCCTCGGCGGCGCGATCGGCGGCCAGCGCCTTGGCCGTGGCCCCCAGGTCCAGCAGCGTGCCCCGGGGGATCCTCGCCCTGCCCGCGGCACGGTCCAGCGCGACCGCCTGCCAGCCCGGCACGCGCCGCGCGCGCAGCGCCCGGCGGGGTGCCCGCAGCACCTCCGCGAAGTCGCGGTCGTAGCCGGCGAGGACGAGCGCCTCGCCGACGGTCGGATCGACGGCGCCGTCGGTCAGCGCGGCCGCCCGGAGCGCCACCGCGATCGCCTCGCCCAGCAGCGGGCTCACGTCCGTCCAGCGACCCCGCCGCTGCGTGCAGCGCGGCGAGCTCGGAGTCGTCGCGGAAGCGGCTGCAGGCGAGGTCGATCGCGTCGAGCTCGCGCTCGACCGCCGCGCGGGCCGCGGACAGGTGCGCCGCCGCTCGAGACGACGACGGCGGCCGTCGTCCCCAGCGCACGCCACGCGGCCCGCGCGTGGCCGCTCACGAGCCTCCGGAGGTCTCGGGCGGGGGCAGCGGCTGGGCGGGCGGAGCCGCTGCGGGCGACTGCGGAGGGTGGCTGCGAGCGGCGCCGGCGCGCCCGTGATCGCGGGAACGTGCTGGGGAGCCGGGACGGGCACGCGGGAGCGTGCGGGCAACGACGGCTGCGGCGCGGGCTTCGCGGCGGTCGAGCGCCCGTCGTGGCCCTTGAAGGCGTTGGCAGCGACGGCGGAGAGCGCCGCGGTGCCGCCGGCGGCGAGGACCGCGAAGGCACGGCCCGCCACCCGCATGCGGCGTACCAGGCGGTCGCGTGCGACCGGGTCGTGGGATCGCGCCCGCGCGGGCATCAGGCCCTCTGCTCCCGGCAATGCATCCCGGAATCGTGCGAGAACGGCGGACAAGAGCAGGTAAAGACCGCGCCAGAGCAAACGAAGAACCGCCGGCGCCGGGACGCACTGCTTGCAGCGGGGCGGCCGGCCGTCCACCCTGGGCTCGCGTGACTGCCCCCCGCAAGCATCGATCACGGCCGCGGCGGCCGGCCGCCGACACCGGTCGCTCCCGGCACGAGCGCCGGCTCGGGTTGCGGGAGGCGTGGTCGATGGCCGTCGGCGGCATGGTGGGCGGCGGGATCTTCAGCGTCCTCGGTCTCACCGTCGACCTCGCGGGACACCTCGCCTTCGCCTCCTTCCTCCTGGGCGGCGTGCTGGCGATGGTGACGGCCCGGGCCTATGCGCGGCTGACGGCGGCCACGGGCGAGAGCGGCGGGCCGTTCGCGTACCTGCGCCATGCCGACGACCCGCGTGCCGCTGCATGGCTGTCGTGGCTGCTGCTCGCCGGCTACGTGTTCACGGTCGCCGTCTATGCGTTCACCTTCGGGCACTACCTCGCCAACGTGGCCGGCCTCCCGGGCGCCGCGGCCAGGATCGCCGGCGTCGCGGTGATCGCCGTGTTCGTCGGCTTCAACCTCCGCGGGGTCGTGGCGGCCGGGGTGGCCGAGGATCTCATCGTCGCGGCCAAGGTCGTCGTCCTCGTCGCCGTCTCCGTGGCGGGCCTCGTCGCCTTCTCGCCCGGCACCCTCGCCCCCGTCGACGACAAGGGCGCGAGCGGGCTGCTCTTCGGCGCGGCGGTGATCTTCATGGCGTACGAGGGCTTCGAGCTGCTGCCCTACGACTACGACGACATCCGCGACCCCGCTCGCACGCTCCCGCGGGCGCTGTACCTGTCGGTGGCCAGCGTGATCGCCCTGTACGTGCTGGTGACGCTGGGCTCGCAGATGCTCGTCTCCGACCGCACGCTCGTGCAGGACAAGGAGGTCGCCTTCGCCGCCGCGGGACGCGAGGCGTTCGGCACCGCGGGGCTCTGGCTGGCGAGCATCGGGGCCGTGTTCTCGGCCGGCTCGGCCATCAACGCGACGCTGTTCTCGGCGGCGCGCCTCGCCCGCAACGTCAGCCGCGCCGGCGAGCTTCCCTCCGTGCTCGCGAACGAGCGCCGCGGGCTGCCATGGGTGGCGACGCTCGCGCTCGGGACCGGCGCCGCCGGGTTCTCGCTCCTCCCGGGCGTCGAGGAGGTCGTGTCGTTCGGGTCGCTGACCTTCCTGGCCGTGTTCGCCGTCGTCAACGCCCTGCACGCCCGGTACACCGCCACCCGGGGAGCGGACCGTGCGCTGGCCTGGGCCGGCGCCGCCGGCTGCGTGATCGCCGCGGGCGCCCTCGTCGCCTTCCTGGCCCGCGACCAGCCCCGCACCCTCGTGATGGTGCTCGTGACCCTCGCCGCGCTGGCGCTCGCGCGCGCCACCTTCGCGCTGCGCCGCGGGCGCCGGCCGCACTGAGCGCGAGCGCGGCGCGTCAGGCCTCGACGATCAACAACGCGTTGCCGTCGGCGTCGCGGAGCCAGACCATCGGCGGCGGCGGGCCGTCGATCCGGGTCACCTCGGCGTCGACGTCGACGCCGGCGTCGCGCAGCGCCGCGTGCGCCGCGTCGATGTCGGACGTCGCGAAGCTCACGCCGGTCATCCGGCCGCCGCGCCACTGCTCGCGCTCGGGCGTCAGGGCGATCGTGGTGCCGGCCTCGGGCAGGCCGACCTCGACCCACCGCTCGCCGTTCCCCTCGCCGTAGGGGACGTCGGTGCGCTTCTCGAAGCCGAGCTTCTCGACGTAGAACGCGATCGCGCGGTCCTGGTCGGCGACCGGGATCATCACGGTCGCGATCTGCGCAAGCCGGGGGCTGGGCATGGCCGTCCTCTCGTCGGTTGTGGTCGGTGCTTCGGACGTCGATCGCGTCCGAGTATCTCGCGCCGCGCCGCGGAAACGGGCGCCGGCGCCCACCACGGAGCGGCTCTGTGGGCTTCTGCGGATGCCGGCATCCCGCCCGTGTCCGATGCTGCATGGCGATGGTCGCCGTCATCGAGACCGACATGCTGACCAAGCGCTACGGGCGCGCCCGGGGCATCGAGCAGCTGTGCCTTCGCGGTCGAGCGCGGGCGAGGTCTTCGGCTTCCTCGGCCCCAACGGCGCGGGCAAGACGACGACGATCCGCACGCTGCTGGACCTCCTGCACCCGACGAGCGGCACGGCGCGGCTGTTCGGGCTCGACAGCCGCCGCGACAGCCGCGCGATCCGCGCGCGGGTGGGGAACCTCCCGGCGAGTTCTCCTACGACGACCGCATGCACCGGACGCGAGCTGCTGAAGCTGTTCGCCGCGCTGCGCGGGCTGCCCGGGGCGGGCGGCGCGCGGTCGCTCGCCGAGCGCTTCGAGGCCGACCTGTCGCGCCCGCTGGGCGAGCTGTCGCGCGGCAACCGCCAGAAGATCGGGCTGATCCAGGCGCTCTTCCACGAGCCCGAGCTGCTGATCCTCGACGAGCCGACCGCCGGGCTGGACCCGCTGATGCAGGAGGAGTTCCTCGAGGTCGTCGCCGAGCATCGCGACCGCGGGGCGACCGTGTTCCTGTCCTCCCACGACCTCGACGAGGTCGAGCGGGTCTGCGACCGCGTCGGCATCATCCGCGAGGGCCGCCTGGTCGACGTCGAGGCGGTCGAGGACATGCGCGGCCGTGCCTATCGCAACGTGGTCGCCCGGTTCGAGCAGCCGGTCGCCGCCGGCGAGTTCGAGCGGCTGGCGGGCGTCCATGACGTCGCCTTCGAGGGCACCACCGTGCGCTTCCGCGTGCTGCGGCGACCTCGACGCGACGATCAAGGCGATCGCCCGCCACCGGGTCACCGACGTGGAGATCACACGCCCGACGCTCGACGAGCTCTTCCTGACCTACTACGCCCACGGGGGCAGGGCGTGAGCGTCTCCGTCCGCCCGCAGGTCGCAGCGACGCGCCGCGCCCTCCTGGCTCGCGCTCGCTGGCCGCCCTGATCCGCAGCGGGCTGCGCTCGGACCGGCGGGCGCCGCTGACCTGGGGCGGCGGACTCGGCGCGATGTGCGCGCTGATCGCGGCGATGTGGCCCTCGATCGCCGGCTCGATCCAGGAGGCGGTCAGGAGCTACCCGTCCGGGCTCAAGGAGGCGTTCGGCATCCAGGAGCTCGACACCGTCGAGAAGTACGTCGACGCGGAGATGCTCAGCCTGATCGTGCCGCTCGCGCTCGCGTTCTTCGCCGTCCGCTGCGCGACCCGCGCCATCGTCGGCGCCGAGGAGCGCGGCCACCTCGACGCCCTGCTCTCGCTGCCGCTGTCCAGGCGCGTGCTGGTCGCGGCCGGCTTCCTGGTCACCGGGCTGGAGCTCGCCGCGATCCTCGCCGTCATCTGGGCGCTGACGTGGCTCGCCGGCACGATCGCGGGGGCCGGCATCTCGGCGTCGGCGCTCGCGGCGGGCATCGCCAACGTCTGGCCGCTCGCGATGGCCTTCGCCGGCCTGGCCGTGCTGGCCGCGGGCGTGCTGCACCGCTCGGCGCCGGTCACGGCGATCGCCACCGGGACCCTCGTCGCCATGTACGTCATCGACCTGGTCGGCAAGCTCGCCGACTCGATCGAGCCGCTGCGCGCGATCTCGGCGTTCCGGTACTACGGATCGGCGATCCAGAACGGCATCGACGTCAGCCACGTGCTGGCGCTGACCGCGATCGCGGTCGCCCTGGCGGCAGCCGGAGCGATCCTGTTCGAGCGCCGCGACGTGCTCTGAGAGGTCCTCCCGCAGGACGCGCAAGAATGCCCGCGAGATGCCGTTGGCTGCCGAGCAGGCGCGCCGGGTCTACGACCGCATCGGCCGGGCCCAGGACACGCAGCGCTTCTACGAGGACGCACCGACCGCACGGGTGGCCGAGGTCGGGCGCTTCGCGGAGGCGCGCGCGACGTTCGAGTTGGGCTGCGGCACCGGCCGCTTCGCGGCCTCGCTGCTCGGCGAGCGGCTTCCGGGCGACGCGCGCTATCTGGGCGTCGACGTGAGCCCGGCCATGGTGAGGATCGCTCGCGGGCGCCTGGCCGCCTTCGAGCCGAGGGCGGCGGTGGAGCTGCTCGAGCCGCCCGCGGTCGAGCTGCCCGGCACGGCCGGCGGCTTCGACCGCTTCCTCGCCACCTACGTCTTCGACCTGCTCGCGCCAGGGCACGCGAACCTGCTGCTCGCCCAGGCCCGGCGCCTGCTCGCCCCGTCGGGGCTGCTGTGCCTCGTCGGGCTCACCCGCGGCGTCACTCCGGCCGGCCGCGTGGTGTCCGGCGGTTGGAGCGCACTCGCACGCCGCTGGCCCGCCCTGGTGGGCGGCTGCCGGCCGGTCGAGATGGCCCCCCTGCTCGCAGCGGGCGGGTGGCGGGTCGAGCACCGCGAGGTGATCACGCGGTGGGGCGTCCCGTCCGAGGTGGTCGTCGCCCGCCCGGCCTCGTGAGCAGGCCTCGCGGGATCGCCCGCGGCCTGCTCGGTGACGCCGCGCGGACACGCGCGCCCAGAGACCCAGCGTCGTGCCGGATGCGTCCTTGTAGGTAGCGCGGACCGTCAACTCGAGGTGCCCGCGACGGTGCGAGCGCCGCGAGGCGACGCTCGCAGCCGCGAGGCGACGCGGCGCACGACGACGGTGGCGGTCGACGTCGACGCGACCGGCGCCGTCTGGGCGACGTGGACCTCGAGATCGATGCGAGGACGGCTTTCGGCGCCTTCTCCGTCGCGTGCTGCGCGTGGAAGCCCACGATGGCATCCGAGACCGCGCCCGCCTCCAGCAGCGCCTCGGCAGCGGTGCGGTCCTCCCGGCGAGCGCGAGCAGATCGCGTGCGAGGTCGTCCTTGTCGGCCATCAGGCGGCGGGGTGGGATCCGCGACGTTCACCGTGGAGGTGACCTCGGCGAGCCCGTGTGCACTGACCGCGCGGTTCGTGCACGGGTCCGACCGATACGCCCGGTTGCACCGCTCGGCGAGGCGGATCGCCGACGTGTGGCTCGGCTCCGTCTGCCGGGCGCTGACGCACGTCCACCGGAACGCCCGCCCGCCGCGGGCTCACCGGCCCGTCCGCGGCTACCAGCGGGCGGTCCACGGACTGGCCCGGGCCGGGTGGCTGACCGACACCCAGGCCCAGACGCTCAGCGCGCTCGCCGAGGGGCTTCTGGACGCCTGACCGGCACCCAGCGCTGCGGGGGAGCGGCGCGTCCTCTCCCCCGCAGTCGCGCCTGCTCGCGCCTCTGATGCCGACGGGCGCAGCGGCTGGGTTCGCCCGCACGCGCCCCGTTCCCCGACGAGTCGGCGCCGAAGGACGCCGGCCCGGCTGCCGCGTGCCGCCCGATTGGTACCCCGGCTCTCCTCGCCCAGCGCCACAGGAACACCGAAGGCCCCGCGGTGCAGGGCCTTCAGGAGGGTGAGCGAGGGGACTCGAACCCCCGACCGCCTGGACCACAACCAGGAGCTCTACCAACTGAGCTACGCCCACCAGGTCGCCGCGGAATCTAGCAGCGGCGGGGCCCGCCACAGGTCCTTCGCCCGGGAGCGCCCCGCGGAGGAGCCGTTGGACACCGGGGCAGTGGCGGTTCGCATGCGGACCAGATGGGAAGCACGGGCCGTATGGCTTCCACCGAGACCCCCGCCCGCGACGCCGTCCTCGTCAAGTACCTCAACGAGGCGTTCGGCAAGGAGAAGCAGCTCGAGCAGAACCTCCAGGCGCTGATCCAGCGCGCGTCCAACCACAAGACCCTCAAGAGGGGCCTCCAGGACCACCTGAAGGTCACCAAGAGCCAGGCCCGGGACCTCCAGAGGCGCATCAAGGCGCTCGGGGGCAAGGCCGAGGTCGGGCCCGACCTTCCCGGACCCGACGCGCTGACCGGCGCCGGCAGCACCATCGCCAACGTCGCCAACCGCGCCGTCGCGATGGCCAAGGGCCCGGCGCAGATGCTGCGCGGCACCGGCGAGGCCGACAACATGCTGCGCAACGTCCGCGACGCCTTCTGGAACGAGGCCGAGGAGATCGCCCACTACAGCGTGATCGAGAACGTCGCCGACAAGCTCAAGGACTCCGAGACCGCCAAGCTCGCGCGACAGTTCCGCCGCGAGGAGGAGCGGATGCAGAAGTTCCTCGAGCGCGAGATCAAGAAGCTGGTCGGCGAGGTCGTGCGCGACGAGGTCCCCGCCGCCGAGCGGCGCGCCGACGGGGGCCGGCGCCGCGGCAGCAGCCGCTCGTCCTCGCGGTCGGCGTCCTCGCGCCGCAGCGCCGCCCAGAAGGCCGCCGCCACGCGCGCGACGAAGGCCGCCACGAGCTCGGCCAAGCGCACCGGCAGCCAGGCCGGCCGCACCGCCAAGAGCGCCCGCACCACTGCCCGAAAGACGGCGAAGGCCGCCCGCTCGCAGGCCAAGCGCGCCACCAGGTAGCGCCCTCCGAGCTCCGCGACCGGGGTCGCCGTCCGCGGTTTGCGGGCGGCGGCGCCCGGGCACCGCAGAGGCATGCTTCCGATCGCCTTCGCCACCGGTGCCTGGATCTTCCTGGCATTCGTGGTGGTGATGTTCTTCGCGATCGTCCTGCACTACTACACGCGCCGCGGCAGCGGGATCAACCAGCACCCGATCGACAGTCGCGGGGGTTCGCCGGGCGCGAGCGGCTCGAGCCGCATCAGCAGCGCCGAGCAGCCCGGGGACCGCGGCGACCCCGGCGACGTCCGCGCCTGAGCGTCGCGCGCGCCTCCGCGCCGTGCGAAGCTCCCGCCATGAGCACGGTGCGCGAGGAGACCTTCGAGCTGCTGCGGCGGCACGGCATGACGACGATCTTCGGCAACCCCGGGTCGACCGAGCTGCCGATGCTGGCCGAGTTCCCCGGCGACTTCCGCTACGTCCTGGGCCTCCAGGAGGCCGTCGCCGTCGGGATGGCCGACGGCTACGCGCAGGCGTCGGGCACGGTCGCGCACGTCAACCTCCACACGGCGCCGGGCGTCGGCAACGCGATGGGCGCGCTGTTCAACGCGCAGGCCAACCACTCGCCGCTGCTGGTCACCGCGGGCCAGCAGGTTCGGGCCCAGATCACGATGCAGGCGAACCTGACCAACCGCGACGCCACGCGCGTCGTGCACCCCTACGTCAAGTGGGCATTCGAGCCGCCGCGCGCCGCCGACGTGCCGGCCGCGATCGCCCAGGGCATCCACCGCGCGTCGCTGGCGCCGAGGGGGCCGGCGTTCGTCTCGATCCCGATGGACGACTGGGCCGCCGAGGCCGCCGAGCAGGACACGCGCTGGGTCACGGCCCGCACCGTGACGAGCCGCGCCGGGGCCGATCCCGAGACCGTCCGCGCGCTCGCCCGGCGGCTCGAGGGCGCCCGCCGGCCCGTGCTCGTGGCCGGCCCCGACGTGGACGCCTCGGGCGCCTGGGATGCCGCGGTCGCCCTCGCCGAGAAGCAGCGCCTCGGCGTGTGGGCCTCCCCCGCGCCCGGCGGCGGGCGGATCGGCTTCCCCGAGGGCCACCCGAACTTCCAGGGCACGCTCCCGCCCGGCATCGGCGCGGTCGCCTCGGCGCTCGAGGGCTGCGACCTCATCCTCGTCGTTGGGTCCTCGGTGTTCCCGTACTACCCCTACATCCCCGGCCCGCCGCTGCCCGAGGGCGCCGCGCTCGTCGCGATCACCTCCGACCCCGACGAGGCCGCGCGCGCCCCGATGGGCGACGCGATCGTCGCCGACGTCGCGCTCACGCTCGCGGCCCTGCTCGAGGAGCTGGGCCCCAGCGACCGCGAGCCGCCCCGGCCCGTCGGCGATCCCCCACCACTGGAGGACTCGGACCCGCTCGGCGCGGGCGCCGTGCACGCGACGCTCGCAGAGGTGCTCCCCGACGACGCCATCGTCGTGCTCGAGTCCCCGACGAGCACGATGGCGCTGCGCAACCGGCTGCGCATCTCCCGCCCCGGCAGCTACTACTTCTGCGCCGGGGGCGGCCTCGGCTACGGCCTCAGCGCCGGCCTCGGCGTGCAGCTCGCCCAGCCCGAGCGCCCGGTGGTGTGCGTCCTCGGCGAGGGCTCGGTCCAGTACGCCGTGTCGGGCTTCTGGACCGCCGCTGCCTACCGGCTGCCGATCACGTTCCTGATCCTGCGCAACAACGAGTACGGGATCCTCAAGTGGTTCGCCGAGTTCGAGCAGGTCGCCGGCGCACCGGGCCTGGACCTCCCCGCCCTGGAGACGGGCGAGATCGCCCGCGGCTACGGCGTCGCCTCCACGCGCGTGCGTGCGCGTGACGAGCTGCGCGACGCGCTCGAGCGCGGCATCGCGCAGAGCGAGCCCTCGCTGGTCGAGGTCGACGTCGCCCCCGGCATGTCGCTGTTCTAGATGGCTGCGCTCGCCCCGCCGCCGCACGACGACCAGCCCGCCGCCGACCGCGCGCCGGACGCGCTCGCGGGCGGCACGCCCGAGCCGCTGCGCTCCAGGCTCGTCGACGCGCTCGGCCCCGACCGCGTCCTGCACCGCGCGCTCGACCTCGTCCGCTACGCGTCCGACGCGAGCCCCTACCGGCTGATGCCGCAGGCCGTCGTCATGGCCCACGACGCCGAGGACGTCGCGCGGGCGTTCGCGTTCGGCCGCCGCGAGGGGATCCCGGTGACGCTGCGCAGCGGCGGCACCAGCCTCAACGGCCAGGCCCAGGGCGCCGGGATCCTCGTCGACGTCCGCCGCCACTTCGCCGGCGTCGAGGTGCTCGACGCCGGCGCGCGGGTCCGCGCCCGGCCGGGGACCGTCCTGGGCCGGGTCAACCGCGCGCTGGCGCGCCACGCGCGCCGCGTCGGCCCCGACCCGGCCTCGACCGACTTCGCGACCGTCGGCGGGGTCGTCGCCAACAACTCCGGCGGCATGCGCTGCGGGGTTCGCCACGACAGCTACCGCACCGTGTCGGCGATGACCTTCGTGCTGCCGTCCGGCACGGTCGTCGACACGCGCGCGCCCGGCGCGGCCGAGCGCTTCGCCCGCGACGAGCCGGAGCTGGCGCGCGGCCTGGCGGAGATCCGCGACGAGCTGCGCGCCGATGGCGAGCTCTGCGAGCGGATCCGGCGCAAGTTCGAGATCAAGAACACGACCGGCTACCGGCTGTGCGCGTTCCTCGACGAGGACGAGCCCGTCCAGATCCTGCGGCGGCTGCTGATCGGATCCGAGGGGACGCTCGCGTTCATCGCCGACGTCGACTTCGAGACCGTCCCCCACGGCCGCCACACGTCGACCGCGCTGCTGTTCTTCGACAGCATCGACGCCGCCGCAGCGCCCGTGCCGGCGCTGGTGGAGGCGGGCGCGACCGCGGTCGAGCTGATGGTCAACCCGACGCTGATCGCGGCGGCCTACTCGCTGCCGGGGGTGCCCGAGCGCTGGCGTGAGCTTCCGCCCGAGGGCGCGGCACTGCTGGTCGAGTTGCGCAGCACCGACGTCGCCGAGCTCGACGGCCTCGACGAGCGCGCACTCGCCGCGGTGGCCGGCTGCGAGCTGCTCGAGGACGCCCGCTTCACGCGCGAGCGCGAGGAGACCGAGATCTTCTGGCTGGTCCGCGAGGGGATGCAGGGGATCGTCGGCGCGATGCGTTCGCAGGGCAGCTCGCTGATCATCGAGGACGTCTGCGTCCCGCCGGCGCGCATCGCGGACTCCGCGCGCGAGATCCAGGGTCTGCTCGGCAGGCACGGGTTCCTCCCCGGGGTGGCCGGGCACGCCTCGGCCGGCAACCTGCACTTCCTGCTCACCCCAGCCCTCGCCGACCCGGCGGACCGCGACCGCTACGAGGCGTTCATGGGCGAGCTCGTGGAGCTCGTCGTCGGCGGCTACGACGGCTCGCTCAAGGCGGAGCACGGCACCGGGCGCAACATGGCGCCGTACGTCGAGCGCGAGTGGGGGGCCAAGGCCACCGAGTTGATGTGGCGCGTCAAGCGCCTGTGCCGACCCCGACGGGCTGCTCAACCCCGACGTCGTGCTGAGCCGCGACCCCGGCGTGCACCTGCGCGACCTCAAGTCGACGCCGCCGATCGAGGACGCCGGCAACGCCAACGCGTGCATCGAGTGCGGCTTCTGCGAGCCGGTCTGCCCCAGCCGCGACGTGACGACCACGCCGCGCCAGCGGATCGTGGTGCGCCGCGAGATGGCCCGGCAGGTCCCCGGCTCCCCGGTGCAGCGCGCGCTCGTCGAGCAGTACGCCTACGACGGCGAGCAGACCTGCGCGGCCGACGGCAGCTGCCGGCTCGCCTGCCCGGTGGCGATCGACACCGGCAAGCTGATCAAGGACCTGCGGCTGCGCGAGCACGCGCCCCGCGCCGAGCGGCGGATGCTGCACGCGGCGCAGCGCTGGGCGGCGGTCGAGCGGGCCGCGCGCGCCGGGCTGGCCGCCGGCCGCATCCTCGGCGACCGCCCGATGGCCGGGTTCACGAGGCTCGCCCGCCGGCTGCTGGGCGCCGACTCGGTGCCCGCCTGGGTCGCCCCGATGCCCCCGCCGGCGCCGCGCCGGCTGCCGGCCACCGCCCGCGAGGGCGCCGCCGCGGTCTATCTGCCCTCGTGTGTGAACCGGATGATGGGCCCGCCCGACGGACGGGCGTGGCTGGTGCAGGCGCTCGTCGACGTCTCGGCCCGCGCCGGCCTTCCGGTCTGGATCCCCGAGGACGCCGCCGGCCACTGCTGCGCGATGCCGTGGAGCTCGAAGGGCTTTCGCGACGGGCACGAGCACATGGCGCGCCGGCTGGCGTCGTCGCTGCGCCGGTGGACAGGCGGGGGCGCGCTGCCCGTGGTCATCGACGCGAGCTCCTGCACGCACGGCGTGCAGGAGCTCGCGGGGCTCGACGGCGTCGACCTCGAAGGAGTCGAGGTCCTTGACGCGGTGTCGTGGGCGCAGCGGCTGCTCCCCGGCCTCGAGATCACCGGGCGCGCCGCGTCGGTGACGCTGCACCCCACGTGCTCCTCGCGCCATCTCGGCCTCGCCGCCGGGCTCGAGGAGCTTGCCCGCGCCCTCGCCGACGACGTCCACGTGCCGCTGACCGCCACGTGCTGCGGGATGGCCGGCGACCGCGGCCTCCTGCACCCCGAGCTCACCGCGTCGGCCACGCGCGACGAGGCCGAGCGAGGTCCGCCGTCGCGACTTCGAGGCGCACGTCTCGGCAAACCGCACCTGCGAGCTGGCGCTCGAGCAGGCGACGCGGCGGCCCTACGAGTCGATCGTCACGCTGCTCGAGCGCGCGACGCGGCCCTGAGCGGCGCCGCTCAGGCCGTCCGCAGCGCCTCGGTCGGCGCGAGCCGCGACGCGCGCAGCGCGGGGTAGAGCCCGGCGACGGCGCCGATCGCCACCGCGGCGACGATGCCCCCCGCGATCGCCACGGGCGGCACGACGACCGGCTGGCCCTGCACACCGGCGACGATCGCGGTGGCGATCGCGCCGAGGATCGCCCCGCCGCATCCGCCGAGCGCCGAGAGCGCCAGCGCCTCGGTCAAGAACTGCGCCGAGATGTGCCGGCGGGTCGCCCCGAGCGCCCGCCGCAGGCCGACCTCCGAGCGCCGCTCGAGCACGGAGATCACCATGACGTTGGCGATCCCGACGCCGCCGACGAGCAGCGCCACCGCGCCGAGCGCGAGCAGCAGCGAGGTGAAGGCGCCCTTGGCGGCGGCACGCGCCTGCAGCGCGTCCGACGGCCGGCTGATCGAGACCTCCTCCGGGTGCTCGGGGTTGGTGGTCGCGGCCAGCAGGTCGCGCAGCGCGGTGAGCCGCGCCTGATCGGCGCGGACGTAGATCGTCGACGGGTTGGCATCGATGCCGAACAGTCGCTGCGCCACCGGCAGCCCGACGAGCGCGGCGCGGTCGATGCTCGTGTCCAGCGCGGCCGATCGCATGATCCCCACGAGCGTGTAGTAGCGGCCCCCGACGTAGAGCTGGCTCCGCCCGTCGGCCTCCGTCAGGCCCAGCCGCTGTGCGGCGACCGAGCCGAGGACCACGGCGGGGAACTGCGCGGTGGCGGCCGTGAGGAAGCTCCCGGACGCCATCTCGATGCCGAGCGTGGAGGGGAGCCCGCGGTCGGCGGCGAGGACCGCGATGCCGCTGGTGTCGTTGGGATCGACGTGCGCGTTGCGGCGGACGGTCGCGCCCGAGACCGCGTAGGTCGATGCGGACCGCTCGATGCCGGGCATGGCGGCGATCCGCGCCCGCGCGGTCACCGGCAGCGCGGACTGGTCGCCGAAGAACGACTGGCCGGCCGCGAGCGTCAGCAGGTTGGTGCCGAGCTGGTCGATCCGGTGCAGGAGCCGCGCCTGGGAGGACGCCGAGATCCCGAGCACCGCCACCATCGACGCGATGCCGATCGCGATCCCGAGCGCCGACAGCGCCGCGCGCAGGCGCCGCGTCCGCAGCCCGAGGCTCCCGACCGCCACCACGTCGCGCAGGGCCATCCGGCTGGCGGGGATCCCCTGCATCGTCACGCGGCCTCGCGCACGTCGCCCACCACGCGCCCGTCGCGGAGCTCGACCTGGCGAGGCATGAGGGAGGCGAGCGATGCCTCGTGGGTGATGATGACCATCGTCGTGCCGCCCGCGTTGAGCGCCTGGAGCAGGGCGACGATCTCGGCGCCGGTGGCCGTATCGAGCGCGCCGGTCGGCTCGTCGGCGAAGACGACCGCCGGCTCGCCGATCAGCGCCCGCGCGATCGCCGCGCGCTGGCGCTCGCCGCCGGAGAGCTCCTGGGGCCGGTGGCCCAGCCGGCCGCCGAGCCCGACCCGCTCGAGCGCAGCCGCCCCCCGCTCGCGCCGCTCGCGCGCCGGGGTGCCGTTGTAGAGCAGGCCGCCGGCCACGTTGTCGAGGGCTGTCAGGCCGTCGAGGAGATGGAACTGCTGGAAGACGAAGCCGATCCGGCGGGCGCGCAGCGCCGAGAGCTCGTCGTCGGTGGCGCCGGCGGTGTCGAACCCGTCGATGGCCACGGTCCCCGACGTGGGGCGGTCGAGCGTTCCCATGATGTGCAGGAGCGTCGACTTCCCCGATCCGGACGGGCCGACGATCGCGACCATCTCGCCCGCATCCACCGCGAGGTCGACGCCGGCGAGCGCGCGCACGCCGGGATATTCCTTGGCCACCTCGTGCAGCTCGAGGACCGGGCCGGCCATGGCCTAGAGCGCGGCGTTGCTGACGCGCATCCCGGGCCGCAGCCCCGGCCCGTCGATCTCCACGTAGCCGCTGGTGAAGAGCCCCGTGGTCACCTCCACCATGCGCTGGCCGCCCCCGGCCTCGACCACGTCGACGGCGAACCTCCCGCCGGGCCGGGCGATCAGCGCGGTGACGGGGACCGCCAGGACGTTCCTGGCCCGGCTCTGCTCGAAGCGGACGGTGACCGGCGCCTGGTCGAGCCCGCCGCCGCCGCTGAGCCGGATGCGCACGGGGACGGTCGCGGCCGCCGAGCTGCCGCCACCGCCGCCGCTGCTGCTCGAGGACGTCGGGCTGGCGACCCTGCCGACGCTCGCGATGTGGCCGTGCACGGCCTTTCCGGAGGGCAGCTCGACCGTCACGCGCGCTCCCGTGCGAGCGATCGACGACTTCGCGGTGTCGAGGTCGACGGTCACGATCTGACTGGTCGACGTGGTCGTCATGATCGGCGTGGAGGCGGCCGCCCCGGACGCCCCCCCTCCCGAGCCGCCTCCGGCGCCGGAACCGCCCGGCGCCGCCGCCGCGGCCGCGCGAGCGCTCGCCCCACTCGTCCCGGAGCGCCCGCCTCCTCCCGAGCGCGACGAGCCGCTGCCCGGCGCGCTCTGGCCGCTGCAGACGCAGCCGGGCCGTCCCGACGTGCCGGGTCCCGACTGCGGCGCCGTCGCCTGGGGCGTGCGCTTCGGCGCGGCCGGGGCCGTGGTGCCGGGGCCGGCGTCGTGGTCGGCGCGGCCGGGGCCGTGGTTGCCGGGGCCGGCGTGGTGGTGGTCGCCGAGGGCGGCGTCGTCGCGGTTGGCGCAGAGGCGTCGCGCGGCGCGACGATCGAGGCCGCGCGCGCCACCGCAGCCCCGTCACGACCCGTCACGTGGAGCGCCGGGCGCGTCGCTCCCGCCGAGGAGGCCGGAGCCGAGGCGGGGCTCGCCGACGACCCCGCGGCGGAGGCCGCGGCGCCGCTCCCGGAGCCGCCCGAGGTTCCCGGAGTCGCGCTGACGCCGGCGATCCGCCTCCGGCCGGGCTGGAACACCACGCGCCCGAGCTCGATCGAGCCGGTCTGCGCGAGGCCCTTGGCCGCCTGGAAGCGCTCGACCGCCGCGGTCGTCCCCGCGTCCCACGTCCCGTCGACCTTCATCGCTCCGCCATCGTCGTAGCCGAGCTCGCGCAGGCTGTGCTCGAGCTCGCGGACGTCGCCGCCCGACGACATGCCGGGCGTGAACGCGCGGTATGCCGGCACGCTCCCGTCGAGGAGGTACACCGACTCGCCGTCGACCTTGTAGAGCGTGTGGCCCTGGTGGATCACCGCTCCTGTCTGCGGGATCCACGTGATGACCCCTGACAGGTGGTCGACCACGGTGCGGGTGTCGGCGTAGCCGAGCGTGCCGCTCTCGGTGTCGGTCTCGACGAGGTCCTGGCGCGTGATCCTGGTGGTCGTCGGGACCGAGCGCTTCGTGGCGCTCGAGGACGTGTCCGAGCCGAGCGAGAGCACGACGATCGCCGCCGCGGCCGCGACCGCCAGCACGGCTGCCGCGGCCGCCCAGCGGCGCCGGCCGCGAGGGATCACTGCGATGCGCTCCCACCGGGGGCCGGTGGCGGGCCGCCGGGCGGTCCGCCACGCCCGCGGCGCGGGAGCTTGTCGCCGCACGCCTTCATCGCCGCCTGCACCGTTGGGTCGCTGCGGTCGAGCCGCCGCCGCTGCTGGCCGTCCGCCGGCGGCCCGCCGCCGTTGAAGTTCGGTGTCGGCACGTCGACGCCGTGCTGGCGCATGCACGCCGAGAACTTCACGAAGGCGTCCTGGAATGCCTGACGCTGCTGCGGCGTGAGGTTGCCGAAGGCCTGGGCGCGGTACTTCGCGCACGCCTTCGCCGCCGCCTGGAACCTTGCCTGCCCGGCCTGCTGGATCGCGGCCCTGCGGCCGCCCCCGCCCCCGCCCGCCCCGGGCTGGGGGTTGTCCGGCAGCGACACGCCGTGGTCGCGCATGCACTTGGTGAACTTCAGCCGCGCGGCTTGGCGATCGGCCGACGACGACGCCGCGGTCGCACTGCTGTCGCCGCCGCCGCATGCGCTCAGCGCGGCGGCGAGCAGCGCGGCCGCGATCGCGGCAAGCACCAGCGAGACACCGGTTCGGGGCATGTCGCGATTGAGACAGGCGAATCGAAGAGCCAGCGAAGAATCGCGCCGCTCAGCGCAGCGCGCGCAGCGCGTTGAGGATCACCGCGACGTCGATGCCCTCCTGGAGCAGCGCGCCCGCGACGGGCGTGATCTGGCCGAGGGCGGCGAGGATCATGGCGCCCAGGCTGAGCGCCATGCCGGCGACGACGCTCTGCGTCGCGATGCCCAGCGAGCGGCGGCCGATGCGCACCGCCTCGCCGACGCGGCCGATGCTGTCGACGGTGATCACCGCGTCGGCCGACTCCGACGAGGCGGTGGCGCCGCCGGCGCCCATCGCGATGCCGACGTCGGCCATCGCGAGCGCCGGCGCGTCGTTGACGCCGTCGCCGACCATCAGGACCGGGGCGAGCGAGGGCTGGGCCCGCACCGCGCGCACGACGGCGAGCTTGTCCTCGGGCGTCTGCTCGGCGTAGACGCGGTCGAGCGCCAGCGCGCGGCCGATGTCTCCGGCGACGGTCGCGTGGTCGCCCGAGACCATCGCCACGTGCTCGATGCCCTGAGCGCGCAGGTCGACGATCAGCGCGCCCGCGTCGGGGCGCAGGCGGTCGGCCATCACGATCGTCCCGGCCAGGCGTCCGTCGACGCCGACCGCGATCCGGGCCAGCCCCGCCTCGCCGTCGGCGGTCGGCTGCTCGGCACCGAGCCGGAAGCCCTGCTCGGCCATCCACGCCGAGCTGCCCACCGCGACGCGATGGCCGTCGACGATCCCCGCGATCCCACGGCCGGCCTCCTCGCGGACCTCGACCGGGAAGTCGAGCGCCAGGCCACGGGCGTGCGCCTCCTCGACGAGCGCCTCGGCGAGCACGTGCGCGGAGAGCTGGTCCAGCGACGCGGCGACCTTGACCAGCTCCGGCTCGGTGACGCCGTCGGCGAGCGCGACCCGGGCGATCCGGGGCGTGCCGAGCGTGAGCGTCCCAGTCTTGTCGAGGAGCACGCTGCGCACGCGGCCGAGCCGCTCGATCACGCCCGCGCCCTTGACGATGATCCCGCGGCGCGCCGCGTGCGAGATCCCCGACACCAGCGCGATCGGCGCGGCGAGGATCAGCGGGCACGGCGTGGCGACGACCACCACCGCGAGCGCCCGGACGGGATCGCCGCTGGCGGCCCACGCGGCCCCGGCGAGCACGAGCGTCAGCGGCAGCAGCACCACGGCGTAGCGATCCGCCAGGCGCGTGAACGGGGCACGCTGGCGCTGGGCCTCGTCGACCAGCCGCACCAGGGCGGCGTAGGCGGACTCCGCGGCCGGGCGCGAGGCGCGCACGTCGAACGGATCGCCCGCGTTGACCGCGCCGCTGCGCACCGACTCGCCGGCACCGCAGGTGACCGGCAGCGACTCCCCGGTGAGGGTCGCCTCGTCGACGACCGCGAGCCCCGCGCTGACGTGGCCGTCGACGGGCAGCACCTCGCCGCTGCGCACGACGATGACGTCGCCGACCGCCACGTCGTCGATCGACACCTCCTCGATGAGGTCGCCGTCGCGCCGGTGGGCGATCGTGGGCGCGCCGGCGAGCAGGGCGGTCAGCTCGCGCCGGGCGCGGCGCCCTGCGGCAGCCTCCAGTGCGTTGCCGCCGGCCAGCATGAGAGCGACGACCGCACCGGCGAGCTCCTCGCCGACGGCCAGCGCCCCGACCATCGCGATCAGCGCGATCAGGTCCACTCCGAGCCGTCCCGCGCGGAGCGCGCGCGCGACCGCCAGCGTCAACGGCACCAGCATCACGGCGACGGCGACGGCCCAGACGGCGTCGGCCGCGGACGACAGGCCGGCCCCGTCGAGCAGGAGCCCGGCGACGATGGCAGCCAGCGTCGCGGCGGCGAGGACCGCGAACCGCGCCTCGACCAGCCCGCGCATCCGTCGCATGGGTGAACCGTAGGCCCGCGGCGGCCCGGTCACACCCGCTGGGCGCCGCAGATCGCATGCGTAGTTGCCACGCGGGCCGCGACCGGGCCGATGACGCCGCCCGGCGCGGCGGCTCAGCGTTGCGTCGGCCAGGCCGCGCGGGGGTCGGGCAGCGCGGTCAGCTGCCGCTCGATCTGCTCCCGCTGCTGCTCGAGGCGGGGCGGCAGGATGATCCGCGACCCGAGCGCCTCGACCGGCCCGTCGACGGTGAACCCGGGCCCGTCGTCGGCCAGCTCGAAGAGCACGCCGCTCGGCTCGCGAAAGTAGATCGAGTGGAAGTAGTGGCGGTCGATGACCCCGGACGTCGGCACCCCGGCGTCCCGCAGCCGGTCGTCCCACGAGGCGTGCTCGGCCATCGACGTCCCCCACGCGACGTGGTGGACGGTGCCGGCGCCCGGCCGTCCGCGCTCGTCCGGCGGCGGCTCGTATTCGATGCGCCCGCCGCGCGCGGCGCCGCGCAGCTCCCACGTGCTCTCGCCGACCGGCACGGCGCCGAGCAGGCGCTCGAGCAGTGGCGCGCTGCGCTGCGGCGCCTGCGCGTAGGCGCGAACGCCGTCGAAGCCCTGCAGCGCGTGCTCGGCGGGGATCTCCGGGTGCTCGGCGCTCAGCGGCGCGTCGGCCCCGGCGTAGACGAGCAGCTCGTGGACGAGGCCCTCGGGGTCGACGAGGCGCAGGCGGTCCGGCGCCACGCGCTCGACGGCCGCGCCCTCCGCGCCCAGCCGCTCCTCCCAGAACCCGAGCGCGTCCTGCGAGGCGACCCGCCAGACCACGGTGTGGACCATGCCGTCGCCGGCCCGGCCCGGCGCCGCGCCGGGGTACTCGAAGAAGGTGATGTCCGAGCCGGCGTGCCCCTCCTCGTCGGCGTAGAAGAGGTGGTAGACGGTCGGGTCGTCCTGGTTGACCGACTTGGCCACCAGCCGAAGCCCGAGCACGCGCGTGTAGAAGTCCACGTTGCGCGGCGCGTCGCCGGTGATCGCCGTGATGTGGTGGATGCCCTCGAGTGCCATGGCGCCCCTCCTCGGAAACAGGTTGCGTGTGCAACCATCATCGTAGCGCCTCTGCGAGCCGCGTCAGGCTGCCGGCGTAGTCGGCGCCGCCGCCACCCGCCTGCCGTCCGGCCCGTCGCCGTCCTCGCTGGCAGCCACCCGGTCCAGGCCGCGGCGGCCCGAGCTGGCCCGCGGGCCATGGTCGCCGCCGGCGCGGTGCCCGATCCTGATCCCATGACCACCAGGCCCCGTGGCAACCCCGCGCCTGACCCGATCGCCCTCGCGCGCGCCCGGGAGGCGCTCGTGAAGATCCTCGGCCACTGACCGAACGGCCTCGCGAGCGGGCCTGGGCCCCGCCGACCAGCGCCCCCGGCAGGACTCGAACCTGCGCGCGTCTCCTTAGAAGGGAGGTGCTCTATCCAGCTGAGCTACGGGGGCCGGTGGCACGCAGGCTACGCCAGGGCCGGGCGGACCCGCGAGGGCGGCACTGCAACCTCAGCCGTGCAGCAGATGCCCGACGACCGCCGTCCGCCCCCGCACGCCGAACTTGCCGTAGACGTTCTCCAGGTGGCGCTTGACCGTCGACGGGCGAACGCCGAGCCTCTGGGCGATCGCGGCGTTCGTCAGGCCCTCGGCGAGCAGCCGGACGACCTCGGCCTCGCGCTGGGTGAGGCCGAGCGCGCCGATCCGCGCCGAGGCGAGGGGGTCGACGCGTTCCTCGAGCAGCAGCACGTCGCGGTCGCCGGACGCGAGCCGGGGAACCAGCCGTCCGAGCAGCATGCGGTCGTCGCGCTCGACCATCAGCGCGCCGGACTGCAGCAGCAGCCCCTCGGGCGCATCGGTGCGCGCCCGGGCGCGTCGCACGTAGTCGGCTGCGACCCTCGGCAGCTCGCCGCGAGCACCGGGCCCGGCGCCCAGCCAGCGCTCGAGCAGGCGCGGGGCGAGCGCGCCGAGCCAGTCGGCACGCCCGTCGTCGGTGAGCACGATCGCCGTCACGGCCCCGTTGGGCTCCGCCGAATCGAGCGTCCCGCGCACGTCCGCTCTCGCGCGGGACACCAGGTACGCCTCGCCCGCATGCGGCGCCACCAGGCTCAGGAAGGCCCGATCTCGATGCGAGAACCCCCGCTCCCGCCGGCTGATCGCGATGCCGATCACGAGCTCGGGGCTCGAGGGCAGCGCGAAGGAGATCTGATCCTCCACGCCCATCCTGCGGAAGAAGCGCCGGTAGATGTCGAGCGCGTGGAACTCCTCCACGCCGAGGAAGTCGGAGATCGTGTGCGGGGCGGTGTCCCCGGTGTCGCTGACGTAGGCGATCACGGGGTGCTGATGGGCGTAGCGGCTGAAGACCTCCCAGTCGCCCGGGAACCGCAGGTCGTCGGGCTCGAGCTCGCTCACCAGCTCGGGCGCGGCGAGATCGACCTCGTTGTAGGAGATCAGGTGCCCGGGGACGTGCTCGCGCAGCTCGAGCACGACGGACCGGTAGGCGTCGAGGTCCGGCGCCGTCTCGCAGCTGCGCACGAACTCGAGCGCATCCTCGAAGTCCTGCTCGCCCAGCTCGGCCATGGCTGGCGGCACGTGCCGAGCCTACCGGCACCTGGCGCGGCGGCGCTCTCAGCAGGCTCCCAGGGTTCGCACCGATACTGCCCCCGTGAGCGCGCCGGCGGAATCCCACCGGGTCCTCGTCGTCGACGACGAGCCCAACATCGTCGACGTCATCGCGATGGCGCTGCGGTTCCAGGGCTTCGCGGTCGAGTCGGCCGGCACCGGCGCCGAGGCGATCGCCGCGGTGACGAGCTTCCGCCCCGACCTCGTCGTCCTCGACGTGATGCTGCCCGACATGGAGGGCTTCGAGGTCGCGCGCCGCCTCGGGGCCGCCCGGGCGCGAGTGCCGATCATCTTCCTGACCGCCCGGGACGCGACCGACGACAAGGTCCGCGGGCTCACGCTCGGCGGCGACGACTACGTCACCAAGCCGTTCAGCCTCGAGGAGCTGGTCGCCCGGATCCGCTCGATCCTGCGCCGGGCAGGGCTCGCCGAGCCGGAGTCCAGCCGCCTGGCCTTCGAGGACCTCGAGCTCGACGACGACGCCCACGAGGTCGCACGGGCGGGGACGCCCGTCGAGCTCACGGCGACCGAGTACCGGCTCCTGCGCTACCTCATGCTCAACCCCCGCCGCGTGCTCACACGCATCCAGCTCCTCGAGCACGTCTGGGACTACGACTTCGGCGGCGACGCCCGCGTGCTCGAGACCTACATCAGCTACCTGCGCAAGAAGCTCGACGTCCACGGCCCGCCGTTGATCCACACGGTGCGTGGCGTGGGCTACGCACTGCGGTCGCCGCGCTCGTGATGGCATCGCTGCGGGCGCGCCTGCTGGCCGGGGTCCTGGGCCTCACCGCGATCGGCCTGCTGACGCTGGGCGGCATCACCTACGCCGAGCAGCGCTCGTTCCTCTACGAGCGCATCGACCGCCAGGTCCGCAGCGCCCCCGCGGCGCTCGCGCGCGCGCTCGGCGAGCGCGGGATCGGCCCGGCCCCGCTCGAGCGCAGCTCGCCGGGCGCGGCGCCCGGGGCCCCGGGCGCCGCGCCGCCTCCGCGGGGCGGCGCTCCGGGGAACTTCGACCTCCCTCCGGGCACCTACGGCCAGCGTCGCGACGCGTCGGGCAGGGTGCTGGGCAGCACGGTGCTCGACTACGGCCAGGGCATCGTCGCCCGTCCCGCGCTGCCGGCGAGGATCACTCCCGGGAGGCTGCTCACCGTCGGCGGCCGCGCGGGCGACGGCTCGCGCTACCGGGTGCTCGCGCAGCCCGACCCGGGCGGGAGGGGGACCGTCGTCGTCGCCGTGCCGCTGCGCGAGGTCGACCAGACGCTGCACCGCCTGCTGCTCGTCGAGGCCCTGGTCATCGGCGCCGTCCTGCTCGTGCTCGCCGCGGTCGGTCGCTACGTCGTCCGCGTCGGCCTCCTGCCGCTCGACCGCATCGGGCGCACCGCCGGAGCGATCGCCGGCGGGGACCTCTCGCACCGCGTCGAGCCGGCCGACCCCCGCACCGAGGTCGGCCGGCTCGGCCTCGCCCTCAACGGGATGCTCGAGCGGCTCGAGCGCGCCTTCGCGGAGCGGCGCGACAGCGAGAACCGGCTGCGCCGCTTCCTGGCCGACGCGTCGCACGAGCTGCGCACGCCGCTGGCGTCGATCCGCGGCTATGCCGAGCTGCACCGCATGGGCGCGACGCGCGAGCCGGCCGAGGTCGAGCGCTCCATGCGCCGGATCGAGGACGAGGCGGCGCGCATGGGGGTGCTCGTCGAGGACCTCCTGACCCTGGCCCGGCTCGACCAGATGCCCGAGGCACCCCATGGCGAGGTCGACGTCGCGGCGCTGGCCCGCGACGCGGTCGACGACGCGCGCGCCACCGCGCCCGACCGCGCGATCGCCATCGAGGCGCCCGCGCACGCGACCGTGCTCGGCGATGCCCATCAGCTCCGCCAGGTCCTGGCCAACCTGCTGCGCAACGCGCTGGTCCACACGGCCGAGGGCACGGCGATCGACGTCTCGGTCGCAGAGCGCGACGGCGGGCTCTGCATCGAGGTCCGCGACCACGGCCACGGGCTGCCCGCAGGGGACCCGCAGCTCCTCTTCGAGCGCTTCTGGCGCACGGAGGAGGGCCGCGAGCGCGGGCGCGCCGGCGCCGGTCTCGGCCTGGCGATCGTGGCCGCGCTCGTCGACGCCCACGGCGGGCGCGTGCACGCGGCCGACGCGCCCGGCGGCGGCGCCGCGTTCGTCGTGGAGCTGCCCGGCGAGCGGCGCGAGGACGCGCCGCGATAGCTTGCGCGGCCGATGGCCGCCGCGACTCCGCCCGTCTACGTCGCCGGGGTCGCCGAGACCCCGCTCGGGGAGGTGTCGGGCCACACCGAGCTTTCGATGGTCGCGCTCGCGGCCCGCGAGGCGCTCGCCGAGGCCGGCATGACGCTCGCCGACGTCGACGGGGTGTTCACGAACTACATGGGCGACCAGGGCTCGATCGCCGTCGGCGAGTACCTCGGCATCACCGCGCCCCGCTACGCCGACTCCACCGACCTCGGCGGCGCCGCCTACGAGGCGCACGTCCACCACGCGCTGCTGGCGCTGGCCGCCGGCCGCTGCGAGGTGGCGCTGATCGCCTACGCCTCGCGCCAGCGCTCGAAGCGCTCGCGGGCGATGCACCGGCCCGCCGACCCCGAGGCGATCACGTCGCAGTTCGAGGTTCCCTTCGGCCTGCCGGCGCCCGTCGGACGCTACGCCCTGTGCGCCGCGCGGCACATGCACGAGTTCGGGACGACGGAGGAGCAGCTCGCCGAGGTCGCCGTCGCGGCGAGGGCGTGGGCGAACCTCAACCCGAAGGCGTGGTCGCACGGCAAGCCGCTCACCGTCGACGACGTGCTCGCCTCGCGGCCGATCTCCACGCCGCTCAAGCGCCACGACTGCTGCCTGGTCACCGACGGCGGCGGCGCCGTCGTGCTGACGACCGCGGCGCGCGCCCGCGGCGCCGCCAAGCGGCCGATCCGGGTGCTCGGCGCCGGCGAGAGCCACACCCACCGCCACATCATGGCCATGCCGTCGCTGGTCGAGACGGCAGGAAGGGTCTCCGGGCGCGACGCGTTCGCGATGGCCGGGATCGGACCGGGCGACGTGGACGTCCTGGCGCCCTACGACTCGTTCACGATCACCGTGCTGCTGGCGCTCGAGGACCTCGGCTTCTGCGCGCCGGGCGAGGCTGGCGCCTTCGTCGCCGAGGGCCGTCTGGCCCCCGGCGGGGGTCTGCCGGCGATGACCCAGGGTGGCGGGCTGTCCTACTGCCACCCCGGCGCACTCGGGCTGCTGCTGCTCGTCGAGGCCGTCCGCCAGCTGCGCGGCGAGTGCGGGGAGCGCCAGGTGCCCGGCGACCCGCAGATCGCGGTCGCCCACGGCGTCGGCGGCTACGTCTCGGCCGCCTCGACGGTGGTGCTCGCGCGTGACTGACCCGTTCGACGCGGGCTTCTGGGAGGGCGCCGAGCGCGGCGAGCTGCGCGTGCAGCGCTGCGGCGCCTGCGGCCACCACCAGCTCTACGGGCGGCCGTTCTGCCTCGCCTGCCAGTCCGACGACGTCGCCTGGACGGCGGCGGCCGGCACCGGCACGCTGTACTCGGCGACCGAGGTGCACGTGCCGATCGGCGGCGACTTCGACCCTCCGTACGCGGTGGCGCTGGTCGAGCTCGCCGAGGGCCCGCGCCTGCTGACCTGGGTGGAGGGCGAGCCGGCCGTCGGCGACCCGGTGGCGATCGGATTCCGCGAGCGCGCGGACGGACCGCCACTGCCCGTCGCCCGCCCCGCCTGATCGACCCCGGGCCGCGGGTCTAGACTCGCCCGGATCGGGGCGTGGCGCAGCCTGGTAGCGCACCTGGTTTGGGACCAGGAGGTCGCCGGTTCAAATCCGGCCGCCCCGATGCAGTCCTCCGTCTCGCCCCGCGCGCTCGAACAGTCGTCCAGCCCCCGCGGCCTCCACTCAGCCGATCCCCTGAGGGTCCCGATCGACGTCTCAGGAGCAAGGAGCCCCCGCGGCGCCCGCGCGGCGCCCGACTGGAACGGATACGAGAGGAGCAGGGATGCGGATCGGCACGAAGCACGGCGCACGACTCGCCGTCGCGGCAGTGGCCGGGCTCGCGGTCACGCCGGCGCTCGCCGGCGCCGCGGAGATGCCGGCCGCCCACGCGGCCACGCACACGCACGCCGGGTGTGCCAACGGCGACCTCCGGCCCACCGCGTCGAACGTGCGCCGCGTCCGCCACTCGACCCTCTGCCTGCTCAACCGCGAGCGGGTCATGCGCCATCGCGTGCGGCTGCACACCAACCGCACCCTCGAGGTCGCCGCCCAGCGCTACGTGCAGGACATGGTCAGGCGATCCTTCTTCGACCACGTCTCCCCCACCGGCTCGACCCTGGTGACGCGCGCCCGGGCGAGCGGCTACCTCCGCAGCGCCCGGCGATGGGCGCTCGGCGAGAACCTCGCATGGGGCAGCGGGCGCCTGGCCACGCCTCGCCAGACCGTGCGCGCCTGGATGCACTCGCCGGGCCACCGGCGCAACATCCTCGACGGGCGCTTCCGCGAGATCGGCATCGGCGTCTGGCTCGGGCACGCCGGGCGGCCGCAACAGCGGCGCCACCTACGCCACGGAGTTCGGCAAGCGCGTTCGCTAGGGTCCGCCGCCGCTGATGGCGGACCTCCCGCCTCTACGCGCGCTGCACTACGACCAGGGGGTCGCGGGCCCGCTCCAGGCCCTTGTCGCGCCGCCCTACGACGTCATCGACCCCGTCCAGCGCGAGGCGCTCGCCGCACGCTCGCCGTACAACGCGGTGCGCGATCGACCTCCCGACCGGCGACGACCCCTACGAGAACGCGGCCGCCACCCTCGACGCGTGGCGGACCGAGGGTGCCGTCGTCCGCGACGAGGAACCCGCGCTGTGGGCGCTGACCCAGGACTACACCGGCCCCGACGGCACGGCCAAGACCCGTCGCGGCTTCTTCGCGCGCGTGCGCGTCGAGGACTACGGGCCCGGCCGCATCCGCCCGCACGAGCGCACGCACCCGGGCCCGAAGGAGGACCGGCTGCGGCTGACGCGCGCCACCCGGGCGAACCTCAGCCCGATCTTCAGCCTCTTCTCCGACCCCGCGGGCGCCGCGTGGCGCGCGCTCGAGCCCCACACCGCCGGCGAGCCCTGGGGCGAGGCCACCGACGAGGACGGCACCGTCAACCGGCTGTGGCGAATCGCCGACCCGGCGGCGATCGACGCGGTCCTGGCAGCCACGCGCGACGCCGAGCTGCTGATCGCCGACGGCCACCACCGCTACGAGACGGCTCGCGCGTACGCCGAGGAGATCGGCGGCGAGGGCGAGCATCGCTACGTGCTGATGAACCTCGTGGCGATGCAGGACGACGGGCTCACCGTCTTCCCCACCCACCGGCTGGTGCGCGACACGACGCCCGCGCGCCAGGAGGCGCTGGCCGCCGCGCTGCGCGAGCACTTCGACATCGCCGAGCTCGGATCGCTCGACGAGCTGCCGCCGCCGGCCGGCGACGGGCCGCTCACGCTCGGCTACGTCGACGCGCACCTTCGCCGGCCCTACCGCCTGACGCTGAAGGGCCAGGAGATCGCCGATCGGGCGCTCGACGGCTTCCCCGGGCCCTACCGCCGGCTCGACACCGCCGTCCTCGAGGCGCTGCTGCTCAAGGGGCCGCTCGGGCTGACCGATGACGACATCGACCACCAGCACGGCCTGGCCTACTCGCGGACCGACGACGAGGCCCGGCGGATGGTGCTCGACGGCGAGGTCGACCTCGCGTTCTTCCTGCGTCCGAGCCCCGTCAGCCAGGTCCAGGAGATCGCCGCGACCGGGGTCAACATGCCGCCCAAGTCGACCTACTTCTTCCCCAAGGTCCCGACGGGACTGCTGTTCAACCCTCTCGGCATGATCGGAGCGCCATGAAGGCCACCGCCCACCGCGCCGGCACGTTCCGGCAGACACTCAGGATCCGCGACCATGCCCTCGTCGCGGACGAGCCCGCCGACCAGGGCGGCGACGACACCGGGCCGAGCCCGCAGGAGCTGCTCGCCGCCAGCCTGGCCTCGTGCACCGCGATCACGATGGAGATGTACGCCAAGCGCAAGGGCTGGGACGTCGGCGACATCGAGGTCGTCCTGCGACTACACCCCCGCCGAGCGCGGGTCGCCGACGCGCTTCAACGTCGTCATGCGCTTCCCCGACCGGCTCAGCGACGAGCAGGTCGAGCGTCTGCGGGTGATCGCGGCGAAGTGCCCGGTGCACCGCACGCTCGACGGCGAGGTGATGTTCGACGAGCGTGTCGAGCGGATCTCGCTCACGGGCTGAGCTCGCGGCGGCCCTGCGCCGCGTCCTGCTCGACCCCGCCGAGGCCGCGGCCCTCGACGTCCACGGCCGGACCGACGCGGCGGTGCTCGTTCCCCTCTACCTCGGCGCCGACGGGTCTCTGCACGCCGTTCTCACACGGCGCCGGGGCGACCTGCGCCGCCACGCGGGCGAGATCTCGTTCCCGGGCGGTCGCCAGGACGCCGACGAGGACCTCCGCGATACGGCGCTGCGCGAGGCCCACGAGGAGATCGGGCTGCCGCCTGCCGACGTCGAGCTGGTCGGGGCGCTCCAGCCGACGCCGACGATCGCGACCAACTACGCCGTCTATCCGTTCGTCGGCCTGATCGATCCCGGCCGCGAGTGGACCGTCTCGCCGCGCGAGGTCGACGCGGTGCTGGAGCTGACGATCCCCGAGCTGCGCGCCGGCTACGGCCGCCGGCGGCTGCTGCGCCGCGGCGTGCCGTTCCGCACCGACGTCTACGCGATCGGCGAGGAGGTCATCTGGGGCGCGACCGCCCGGATGCTGGCCGACCTGCTCGAGCGCCTCGACGCGCTCGAGCAGGCGACCTGAGCGGCTCGGCTACGCCACGTCCTTCTCGATCGGCACGTCGACGAGGTTGCCCCACTCGGTCCACGAGCCGTCGTAGTTCTTGACGTCGTCCCTACCCAGCAGCTCGTGCAGCACGAACCACGTGTGCGCCGAGCGCTCGCCGATGCGGCAGTAGGCGATCACCGGGTCGGAGTCGGTCAACACGCCCTTGTCGCGGTAGAGCTGGGAGAGCTCGTCGGCAGGCTTGAACGTCCCGTCCTCGCGCACGGCCTGGGCCCACGGCACCGACGCGGCGCCGGGGATGTGGCCGCCCCGCTGTGCGCCCTCCTGCTCGTAGCCGGCCATCGCGATGAGCTCGCCCGAGTACTCCTGGGGCGAGCGCACGTCGACGAGCCGGGTCGAGTCGCCGATCGCGGCGCGGACCTCGTCGCGCTTCGCGCGGATCGCGTCGTCGCCGCTGCCGGCCGTGAACGTCGTGGCCTCGTGCGAGGGCGACTCGCCGGTCGTCGGGCGGCCCTCGCTGATCCACTTCTCGCGCGGGCCGTTCATGAGCTTGACCTTGTCGTGTCCGTAGTAGCGCAGGTACCAGTAGGTGTAGGCGGCGAACCAGTTGTTGCGGTCGCCGTAGAGCACGATCGTGTGGTCGTTGGAGATCCCGTGCGAGCCGAAGAGCTCGCCGAACGCCTCGGGCCCCAGGAAGTCGCGCTTGACGTTGTCCTGGAGGTCCTTCTGCCAGTCGAACCCGATCGCGCCGGGGATGTGCGCCTCGGCGTAGAGGCCCGGGTTCTCGTCGACCTCGACGATGCGGATCGACGGGTCGTCGAGGTGCTGCTCGACCCAGTCGGTCTCGACGAGGACGTCCTTCGCGTAGTCGGCCATGTCTTCTCCTGATGAAATCCGGTCGCCTTTTAGGTCTTTGCCGAGTGTAACGAGCGCGGCCCGCGCGCCGCGCCTCCCCCGACGTAAGCTTGGCCACGAGCATGGAGAGCGCACGCCAGCCCGCCGCCGCACTCCGCGATCGCGCCGAGCGCCACGTCTTCGCCGCCGTGCCGGACCTCCCGGCACACGAGCGGCGCGTGCTCGCGATGCTCGAGCTCGCCGGCGACGACCGCGCGGGCGTCGCCGCCGACACCGGGCTCGGCGAGCAGGCCGTGGGCGCCACCGCCGCCCGCGCCCGCAAGGCGCTGCGCCGTGCGCGGCGCCCGCTCGCGGCCGGCGGCCGGTGCGAGCACGCGGAGCGCCTGCTCTCGGACCGCCTCGACGGCCTCGGCGCGCGCGAGGGGCGCCGCTGGCTGGAGATCCATCTCGGGCGCTGCGGCCGCTGCCGCGAGCACGAGACGCTGCTCGAGGAGCAGCGGCGGGCGCTGCGCACCGCGTTCGAGGCGGCCGAGCGCACCGTGGTGGCGCCCGGGGCCGTCGAGCCGGGCCCGACCGCGCCCGAACTGCCGCCGCCCACCGACGGCCCCGGCGAGCAGCTCGGGCCCGGGCCGGACCGCGTGCGGCTGCGCGTGGTGCCGGACGTGCGCGCCCTTCCGCCCGGCCGCGAGCCGTCCGCCCTCGACGCGCCGCCGGCGCCGCCCGACCTCGAGCCCGCCGAGCCGCTCCCTCCGGCCGACTCCACCGGGCCTGTCCGTGCGGCCGGGACCGCGGAGCCGGCGCCTGTCGCCGCGCCCGCGGCCGGCCCCGGGCGGGCCGCGGCGCGCGTGGTCGCTGCGATCGCGCTGCTCGCGGCGCTCGTCGCCGGCGGGATCCTCGGGGCTCGCGCGCTCGATCGCCACCCTCCCGCGCCACGGGCGCCGTGGGCGGCGCCGGACGCGCCGAACGTCAGGCCCGAGCCGCTCGATCGCCAGTAGGCGCCCGCGGCGCCAGCAGCCCGTCGATCGCCTCGCGTGCGGCCGCGACCCAGCGGTCCGCGTCGGCCGGGTCGGCCTCGAGCAGCGCATAGGGCACCTCGTTGGTGACGTTGGCGCGGCGCACCTCCGCCACTCCGCCGGCAAGCACGTCGTCGCCGACGGTCCCCGCCGCCTCGTAGACGACGCCGCGCACCATCGTGTCCACCGTCCGCTCGAGCATCATCGCCAGGCGCGAGCCGTGCAGGGCCGCGATCTCGCCGTCGCCGGTCGCGGTGCCGAGCGCCCACAGGAGGATCGTCACGTTGTCGAGCGCGTAGCGCAGCGTGCCGATCACGTCCGGGTCGCCGATCCAGCACTCGCCCCCGGCGGCCTCGATCTCCATCCGGCGGCCCTCGTCGCGGGTGACGACCCGCACGGCGTGACCGGCCGCCGTCAGCTCCCGGGTGAGCGCCAGCCCGCGGCACCCCCCGCCCACCAGCAGGATCCGCATCAGGCGCCGAGCTCCGCGCGCAGCTCGTCGAGCGTCAGCTCGGGCTCGCCGCGCTCGCGCCGCCGGGCGTTCGCCGCGTCGAGCATCTGGGCGATCTCCAGGTCGGCCACGTAGTCGTCGCGGCGGCGCACCTGCTCGCGCGCATCGGCGCGCACCTCGGCGTGCAGCCCCTCCTCGGTGAGCTCGGCGGCGCCGCGCGCGCGGCGCCGCGCGTTGGCGGCCTCGAGCATCTGGTCGAGGTCGTCGATCTCGTTCTGCACCTCGACCTCGGCCGAGCGCGTGGGCCGCCAGTCGAGCTGCTTGGCGCCGGAGCCCGGATAGAACAATCCCAGCGCGATCACGAACACCAGCAGGCCTCCCACCAGCCCGGTCATGATCAGCACGAAGGGATCGGCGGCGAGGATCACTCGGCGCGAGTGTACGTCGATTTGCGAGTCTCCCGCCCCCATGGACTTCTCCCTCACCGACGAGCAGCGGCTGATCCGCGAGAGCGCCCGCGAGTTCGCCCACCAGGTGGTCCGCCCGCGCGCGGACGAGAACGCGCGCACCGGCACGTTCGACGTCGAGCTGGCACGCCGGATCGCCGAGCAGGGCTACCTCGGCGCGATCATCCCGCGCGAGTACGGCGGCGCCGGGCTCGACTACGTCAGCTACGGGCTGGTCGTCGAGGAGATCGGCGGCGTCGACAGCGCCATGCGGACGGTCATCAGCGTGCAGACGTCGCTGGTCTGCAGCGCGATCCTGCGCTGGGGGACCGAGGAGCAGAAGCGCCACTACCTGCCGCGGCTGTGCTCGGGCGAATGGCTCGGCTGCTTCGGCCTGACCGAGCCCGACACCGGCTCGGACGCGGCCAACCAGCGCACCCGTGCCACGCGGGTCGACGGCGGCTGGCGCATCAACGGCGCCAAGATGTGGATCTCGATGGGCAACTTCGCGCAGGTCGCCCTGGTCTTCGCCCAGACCGATCCCGACAAGCGCCACCGCGGGCTCGCCTGCTTCCTCGTCGACACCGACCAGGAGGGCTTCCGGCCCACCGAGATCCACGGGAAGATGGGCCTGCATGCCTCGGACACCGCGGCGATCTCGCTCGACGACGTCCACGCCTCCGACGACCAGGTGCTCGGCGAGGTCGGCGACGGCTTCAAGGTCGCGATGAGCGCGCTGGACTCCGGCCGCTACAGCGTGGCGGCGGGCTGCGTCGGCGTCTGCCAGTACGTGCTCGACGAGTCGGTCCGCTACGCCACCGAGCGCAGGCAGTTCGACCGCCCGATCGCCGCGTTCCAGCTCGTGCAGGCGATGCTCGCCGAGATGCGGGTCAGGACCGACGCCGCGCGGCTGCTGACCTGGAGGGCCGGGTGGCTGAAGGACAGCGGGGCGCCGAACACGACCGAGACCTCGATCGCCAAGCTGTTCGCCAGCGAGGCCGCGCAGTGGTGCGCCAACGAGGCGATCCAGGTCCACGGCGGGGCCGGCTACGTCGACGACCACCCGGTCGAGCGCGCGTTCCGCGACGTGCGCGTCACCACGCTCTACGAGGGCACCTCGCAGATCCAGCGGCTGATCATCGGCCGGGCGCTGACGGGCGTCAACGCGCTGGCATGAGGGTCGGGGTCGTCGGCGCGGGCACCATGGGCGCGGGCATCGCGCAGCTCGGCGCCCAGGCCGGCGCCGAGACCCTGCTCTTCGACCCGATCGCCGACGTCGACGCCACGATCGCGCGAATCGCGGAGCGATGGGAGCGCCGGGGGCGCCGCCACCAGCCGCCGCTGCGCGCCCCGCAGCTCGAGGATCTCGCGGGCTGCGACGTGATCGTCGAGGCGGTGCCTGAGCGCCTCGAGCTCAAGCGCGAGCTGTTCGGGCGCCTCGGCGCGATCGCGCCGGGGGCGGTCCTCGCGTCGAACACCTCGTCGATCCCGATCACCGCGATCGCGCGTGCGGCGCCCGACCCGGCGCGCGTCGTCGGGATGCACTTCTTCAACCCGCCGCCGGCGATGCGGCTCGTCGAGGTCGTGCCCGCCATGCAGAGCGCCCCGGAGTCCGTCGAGCGCGCCCGCGAGCTCGGCGAGGCGATGGGCAAGCGCGTGATCGTCTGCGCCGACGTCCCCGGGTTCGTCGTCAACCGCACCAACCGCCCCTTCGGGCTCGAGGCGCTGCGCTGCCTGCAGGAGCGGGTCGCCGACGTGCCCACGATCGACCGCATCTTCCGGCTCGGCGGGGGCTTCCGGATGGGCCCGTTCGAGCTCCAGGACCTCGTCGGGATCGACACCGGCCACGAGGTCGCGCTGAGCTTCCACGAGCTCGGCTTCGGCGAGCCTCGCTGGCGCCCGTCGCAGCTGATGGCGCGCATGAGCGCCGCCGGCTGGCACGGCCGCAAGTCCGGGCGCGGGTGGTACGAGTACGCCGAGGGCGCACCGTACCGGCCCGAGGACCCCGGGCCGACGCCGCGCACGGCGGGAGCGGCGGTCGAGGGCGAGGGCCCCGTGGCCGACGCGCTGCGCGAGCGCGCCGCCGGCGAGGGCGGGCCGCGGATCGTCGTCGACGGCCTCGGCGGCACGGTCGACGGCGAGCCGTTCTGCGCCGTGGTGCCGCTGTCGCTCGTCGAGGTCACGGGCGACGCCGGCGAGGCCGCCTTCTCCGGGCTGGGGCTGCACACCGCCCGGGTCCGGCCGTCGCCCGGGGGCGTCCTGCCGCGCACGATCGCCCAGCTCGTCAACGAGGCGCACTTCTCGCTCGGCGAGGGCGTCGCGGGGGCCCGGGACATCGATGCGGGGATCGAGCTGGGGCTCAACCATCCGCGCGGGCCCTTCGCCTGGCTCGAGCTGCTCGGGCGCGACGCCGTCGTCGCGGTCCTCGCCGCGCTGCGCGACCTCCACGGCGACGCCTACCGCACGGCGCCCGCCCTGCTGCGATGAGGCCCACGGCCGATCTCACGTCAGAGGCCCGGGGACCGTTGTAGCCGGCGTGGTCCCCTTCCAGCGGTTCCTCGACGAGCACCGCGACGCCGTCTGGCGCTTCGCCGTCGCCTCGGTCGGCCGCCAGGACGCCGACGACGTCTTCCAGGAGACGTTCCTGGCCGCGATGCGCGCCTATCCGCGGCTGCGGCCCGGCTCGAACCTCACCGGCTGGGTGCTGACGATCGCCCACCGCAAGGCGCTCGACCATCACCGCGCGCGGACGCGCCGCCCCGTGCCGGCCGACCTCGGCGAGGTTCCCGTCGCCGACGCCGAGCCGGCCGACGACGCGCTGTGGGCCCGCGTCCGCGAGCTGCCGTTCAAGCAACGTGCCGCCGTGACGCTCCGCTACGCGGGCGACCTCGAGTACGGGGCCATCGCCGTGGCGCTGCACTGCTCGCCCGAGGCCGCTCGCCGGTCGGTCCACGAGGGCATCAAGAAGCTCAGACTGGAGGTCGCCGCATGATGCCGACGCCGCCCCGCCCCTCCGCCGACGGCGCGGCGCAGGCCGCCGCGCGGTTCGCGGCCAGCGCCCCCGCCGACGTCCACTACGCGCTCGTCGACACGCCGATCGGCCGCCTGGTCGCCGTGCGCACGCGCCGCGGCCTGGCCCGGCTCGCCTACGAGGACTTCGACGACGGCCTCGACGCGGTGCTCGAGGGCGTCGCCGGGCGGCTCTCGCCGCGGATCCTCGAGGCGCCCGCCAGGCTCGACGACGTCCGCCGGGAGCTCGACGAGTACTTCGCCGGGCGGCGCACGCGCTTCGACGTGCCGCTCGACCTGTCGTTGGTGCGCGGGCCGTTCGGGCGCCGCGTGCTGCAGGCCACGGCCGCGATCCCCTTCGGCGAGGTCCGCACCTACCGCGACGTCGCGACGGAAGCAGGGTCCGCCGGGGCCGTCCGCGCCGCGGGCAACGCCCTCGGCGCCAACCCGATCCCGATCATCGTCCCCTGCCACCGGGTGCTGCGCACGGGCGGAGGGCTCGGCGGCTACACCGGCGGACTCGAGCGCAAGGAGCGCCTGCTCGGCGTGGAGGGCGTCCTCCCGGCGCCCTGAGCGCCACGCGGCGTGCGGCAGGTACGCTCGCGCTCGTGTCGCAGCAGCACCTGGACCGCCTCAGCGCCGTCGACGCCGCCTTCCTGCACCAGGAGGGCTCCTCGACCCACATGCACATCGGCGGACTGGCGGTGTTCGAGGGCGCGGCACCGTCCCATGCCGAGCTGCTCGAGCACATCCGCCGCCGGCTGCACCTCGTGCCGCGCTACCGCCAGCGGCTGGCGCCGGCGCCGCTCGGCCTCGGGCGGCAGCGCTGGGTCGACGACCCGCGCTTCAACCTCGAGTACCACGTGCGCCACACCGCGCTCCCTGCCCCGGGCGACGAGCGCAGGCTGCGGAGGCTCGCCGCCAGGATCTTCTCGCAGCGGCTGGACCGCACGAAGCCGCTCTGGGAGCTGTGGATGGTCGAGGGGCTGGCCGACGAGGACGGCGAGAGCCGCTTCGCGCTGATCTCCAAGACCCACCACTCGCTCGTCGACGGCATCTCCGGCGTGGACCTGATGACGATGCTGTTCGACCTCGACGCCGACGCGCCGCCCACCGAGCCGCCCGACCCGTGGGTCCCCGAGCCCACGCCGTCGACGGCCCAGCTCGCCGCGACCGCGCTCGAGGACGACGCCCGCCAGCTCGCCGCGCTCCCGCTGCGCGCGCTCGCCGCGCTGGCGCAGCCCGGGAGGGCGGTGGCCGAGGCGCGCGAGAAGGCGGCGGCGCTCGGCGAGGTCCTCCTGCAGGGCCTGAGCCCCGCGCCCGACACGCCGCTCAACGTCAGGATCGGCCCGCACCGGACCATCGAGCTGGTCCCCGCGCGGCTGGAGGACCTCAAGGCGATCAAGTCGGCGCTCGGCGGCACCGTCAACGACGTCGTGCTCGCGGTCGTGGCCGGCGGCGTGCGGAGCTGGCTGCACGGCCGCGGCATCCGCACCGAGGGCATGGACATGCGCGCGTGCGTACCGGTCTCGACGCGCGCGGCGGACCAGCGCGGCGCGCTGGGCAACCGCCTCTCGCAGGTCGTGGCCCCGCTGCCCGTCTATGTCGCCGACCCGCTCGAGCGGCTGCGGCTGGTCAGCGAGGCGATGCGCGACGTCAAGGAGTCGCGCGCGGCGATGGGCGCCGAGGTGATCGCCGGCATGCAGGACTTCGCGCCGCCGACGCTGCTCGCCCAGTCCTCGCGGCTGAACTTCTCCAGCCGCTTCTACAACCTGCTCGTCACCAACATCCCGGGCCCGCAGTTCCCGCTCTACCTGCTCGGCCGCCGCCTCGAGGCGGTCTACCCGCTCGCGTTCCTGGCCGGCGACCGGGCGCTCGCGGTCGCCGCGATGTCCTACGACGGCGGCGTGAACTTCGGCCTCATCGCCGACCTCGACGCGATGCCCGACCTCGATGCCGTCGCCGGCGGCATCAGGGCGTCGCTGGAGGAGTACGTCGAGCTGAGCCGCACGCGCCGTCGACGCGCCGGGCGCGCCTGACCGCGAAGCGGGGTCTCAGGCGGCGGCCGGGCGGGGCGGCGCGGGACGCTGCGCCTCGCCGGGATGGGCCGACGGCGCCGGCAGCACCGGCGAGACCTTCGGATAGGTGAACTGGTGCGGCGTCATCGTCCACATCAACGGTCATCAGGTTCGGCGCTTGCGCCGCACCTCCGCCGCGGTGGACGGATATACGAGGTTCAGCCGCCGTGCTCGGCGGAAGCCGGCGCGGGCGCCGGGTCGTGGTGCGCCCAGGCCGCCTCGGCCAGGTCGCCCTCCGGCATCCCCGCGGGGGTCTGCACCTCCGGCGTGTCGCGCAGGTACCACTCGGCGTCGAGCGCGGCCTGGCAGCCCGAGCCGGCCGCGGTGATCGCCTGGCGGTAGGTGTGGTCGACGAGGTCGCCGGCGGCGAACACGCCGGGCAGCGCGGTGCGCGTCGAGCGGCCCTCGGTGACCACGTAGCCGCTCGTCGTCGACGGCGACCTGGCCGGCGACGATCGCCGACTGCGGCTCGTGGCCGATCGCGATGAACGCGCCGCCGAAGGGCACCTCGCGCGATCTCGCCCGTCTCGGCGTTCCGCAGGCGCGCGACGCGCTCGTACGGGCCGCTCGCCCGCGAGGAGCTCCTCGACGACGTAGGGGGTCAGGAGCTCGAGGTTGTCCTGGGCTCGCGCGCGCTCGAGCATGATCTTCGAGGCGCGGAACTCGTCGCGGCGGTGGACGACCGAGACCTTCGAGCCGAACTTCGCCAGGAAGATCGCCTCCTCCATCGCGCTGTCGCCGCCGCCGACCACGAGGATCTCGCGGTCGCGGAAGAAGGCCGCGTCGCAGGTCGCGCAGTAGGAGACGCCGCGCGCCGGCGAGCTCCTCCTCGCCGGGCACGCCGAGCTTCTTGTGCTCGGCGCCCATCGCGAGGATGACGGTGCGGGCCCGGTGCTCGTCGTCGCCGACCCAGACCCGGTGCAGGCCGCCCGGCTCGCGTGGCCAGCTCGACGCGGGTGCGCCTCGTCGGTGATGAGCCGCGCGCCGAAGCGCTCGGCCTGGTCGCGGAAGCGCTGCATCATCTCCGGCCCCATGATCCCCTCGGGGAAGCCGGGGTAGTTCTCGACCTCGGTCGTCTGCTGGAGCAGGCCGCCCCAGGCGAAGCCCTCGATCACGAGCGGCTCGAGGTTGGCGCGCGCGGTGTACAGCGCGGCCGTGTACCCGGCCGGCCCGCTGCCGACGATGATGACGTTCTCGACGCGTTCGGTGGTCACTTCACAAAGTATAGTGGTCGTCAGGCCGGCGCGGGTTGCTCCGCCCTGGCGTCCTCCGACCGGCGCTCCTCGGCCCAGCCCGCGACCGTCCGGCGCAGCTGGAGGTAGGCGATCGCGCCGGGCACCGTCGGCAGCCAGAACGCGAACGCGCGATAGGTGAGCACGGCGACCGTCGCATAGCCGAAGTCGACGTCGAACGCGGCGAACGCGCCGATCATGCCGCCGTCCACGCCGCCGATGCCGCCCGGCAGCGGCAGCATGTTGCCGAGCATCCCGACGAAGTAGGCGACGACGATCACGGCCAGCGGCGGCGGTCGGCGCCGAACGCGTGGAAGGACGCCCAGAGCGTGGCGATGTCGAACCCCCACCAGATGAAGCCGGCCAGCGCGCCGGCCTCGCGCTCGCGCAGCAGCGCCTGCGCCTCGCGGATCCCGGTCGCGACGGTCGCCGGGGCGGCCGCGAGGCGCGCGATCAGCCGCGAGATCCTCCCGTGGCCGTCCGCCCAGCCGATCAGGCGGCGCTCGAGGTCGGGCGGGACGACGATCGAGCCGTAGACGAAGGCGAACGCGACCAGCCCGAAGATCGCCGGGCCCAGCGTGATCGCGAACGGGCGCCGGTCCGTTGAACACGCCGGCGAAGAGGCCGAGGCCGCCAACGACCATGCCGAGCGCATAGACCATGTAGAGCAGCACGATGAAGGCGACCATGCGCGCCGGCCACGACGCGGCGCCTCCATGCCCGAGCGCCGCAGCGCCCACGCGGTGAGCGCGATCCCGCCGGCGCCGGCGGCCGCGAACAGGCGCGTCGCCGCCAGCCCCGGCCATGGTGATCTGGTAGCTGGCCCGCCACCCCACGCGCGTGCGCCCGCGCACGAAGACCGTGCGGAACAGCCACACGTAGCCGGCGAACGACACGAGCTCGAAGAGCACCGCAGATCCCGAGCCAGCACGGCTCGCCGTCGCGCAGCCGGTGCCAGGTCTCGCCGAAGCCCGCCAGCCTGGGCAGCACGAAGTACAGGAACGCGACGGCCGAGAGGACGAACACGCCGAACAGCAGTGCCTGGCGCGGGGTGATCGCCAGCGAGGGGGGCGCCTCGTCGACGCCCTGCTCCCGCAGGTCGGGGGGATCCACCCTCCCCGCCTCGCTCATGCCCGGGCCCTCGCCTCGAGCGCCAACACGCCGCGGGAGACGCGGCCCGCGACCGGCGCCGCCCTGGGTGCCGCCGCGCGCACCGCCTCCGTGAGCACCAGCCCGGCCAGCAGGTCCACGACGTAGTGCTCCCCGAGGTAGACGAGCGCGAACCCCAGCGTGATCGCGTAGGCCCACCCGGCCGCTGCACCGAGCGGACCGGCATCGGCCAGGACATGGGCGGCCATCACGGATGTCGCGAAGTGCAGCGACGGCATGGCGGCAAGCGGGTTGCCTCCCAGGAAACCGTACAGCGGGTCCCAGCCCTCGCGCCAGAAGGCCTCGCCGTGCTCGACCATCATCCGGCGCAGCTCCGGCTCGGCCCGCTCCTGGCGCGCCGCGTACCACGGCGGCGCCGTCGGCACGGCCCAGTAGGCGACGAGCCCGAGGTCGAAGACGGCGTAGACCTGAGCGGCGGCGCGCGGGAAGCGGTCGCGGCGGAAGGCGAGGAACCACGCCACCGTGCCGTGCGGCACCAGGAACCAGAGCCAGTGCGCCCACACGAGGACGGCGTCGCGGCGCCCGATCCGGCCCGGGCGCGCCAGGCGCCGCTGCAGGCGCAGCCCCGGCAGCGTCCCCAGGCCGAGGACCCGGTCGGCGCGCACGGGGTAGTCGACGCGCACGCGCCGCTCGAGCGCCTCCGGGTCGTCGTTGGGCATCTCGTAGTGCGCGAGGTAGCCCCACATCTGCAGCAGGACGACGGCGACGTCCCGCACGGGCGTGCGGCGCACCGCGACGCACAGCGCGAAGGGCGCGGCGACCGACGTCGCGGTGACCGCAGGGGGTGGGATCCGCAGGCGCCTGCGCGCAACCGGAACGGCGACGCCCGCGACGACCAGCGCCCATGCCCCTGTCCGGATGGCGCGGCTCGAAGGGCGCAAGGCGCGCGGATCATAGGCGCGGGCCCCGACGGTGCCGGTGCTCGTGCGCCTCGGGGCCCGAAGCGGCCGCCGCGCCGGGGGACGCGCCCGGCCAGGGGTCAGCAGCGGGGCGCGGAGGACGCGGGCGTGCCGTGCCGGGGCGCGGCGCGGCGCGCCTCCACCACCTCCCGCACGAGGGCGCCGATCACCGGCGAGGCGACGTCGGCCTCCGGGTGCCACTGGACGCCGAGCGCGAACCGCCGCCCCGGGATCTCGATCGCCTCGGGCAGGTCGTCGAGGGCCGACCAGCCGCTGACCCGCAGGCCCTCGCCGAGGACGTCGATGCCCTGGTGGTGGTGGGACTTGGTGGCGTGGAGCTCCTCGCCGGCCGCCCGCGCGGCAAGCGATCCGGGCTCGAGGCGCACGTCGTGGTCGGCGTCGTCGAAGCTGCCGGGGCTGCGGCGGTGGGCGGAGTGCCCGTGCGAGTCGGGCAGGTGCTGGTCGAGCGTCCCGCCGGCCGCGACGTTGATGAGCTGCATCCCGCGGCAGATGCCGAGCAGCGGCAGGTCGCGCTCGAGCGCCCGCCGGGCGAGGGCGATCTCGAACGCGTCGCGCTCGGGCGTGGTGCCCGCCGTCGCCGGATGCCGCTCGCGCGCCGTAGGCGGCGGGGTCGATGTCGGCGCCGCCGGCGAGGACGAGCCCGTCGAGGAGGTCCAGCACCTCGTCGGGGTCGGCGACCGAGGCCGAGTCCGGCAGCACCAGGACGGCCAGCCCCCCGGCCCGCTGGACGGCGTCGACGTAGCCGCGCGGCGTCAGCAGCGCCTCCTGGTCCCAGACGCTCCAGCGCGCGCGCTCGAGGCCGGCGCAGATGCCGATCACCGGCCGGCTCACGGGCCTGGGTCCCGCGGAGCGGGCTCGCGGTCGGCGTCGCCGGGGCGCCGGGGCGGCTGGAGCGCCATGGCCCCACCCTACCCCCGCGGCCCGGCCCTCATAGGATCACCGCATGGAGACCGTCAACGTCCATCGTCGCGGCGGCGCGGCGATCGTCGAGCTCGACCGTCCGGAGGTCATGAACGCGTGGAACCGGCAGTTCGGGATCGACCTGCTGGCCGCCGTCGAGGAGGTCGCGGCCGACGCCGCGGTCCGGGCTGTCTGCATCACCGGCGCGGGCCGGGGCTTCTCCTCCGGCGCCGACCTCAAGGACATGGGCGACAACGACGCCCGCACGCCGGAGGGCCACCCGGACGTCCGAACCACGCTGGTCGAGCGCTACCACCCGATCATCACCGGGATCCGGCGCATGCCCAAGCCGGTCGTGGCGGCGGTCAACGGCCCGGCGGTGGGCATCGGGCTGTCGCTCGCGCTGTCGGCCGACCTCGTGGTCGCCAAGGAGTCGGCCTACTTCCTGCTGGCCTTCGTGAACATCGGCCTGGTGCCCGACGGCGGGTCGTCGCTGTTCGTCCCGACGCGGGTCGGGTTCGCGCGCGCCGCGGAGATGGCCATGCTCGGCGAGCGGATCCCGGCGCCGCGGGCGCTCGAGTGGGGTCTGATCAACCGGGTCTGGCCGACGACGAGTTCCAGGCACGGACCGACGCCTTCGTCGACCGGCTGGCAGCCGGTCCGACCCGCTCCTACGCCGGCACCAAGCGCCAGCTCAACGCCTGGCTGTACGACCGCATGGACGCCCAGCTCGAGCTCGAGGCGGACATCCAGCAGGAGATGGCGGCCTCGGGGGACTTCGTGGAGGGCGTGATGGCGTTCGTCTCAGAAGCGACCCGCCGAGTTCCGCGGCGCCTGACGACCTGCCACCCCGGCCGCTCGGCCCTAATAGAATCCCCGCCGCCTTGCGCCGCAAGACCCTCCTCCTGACGCTGCTCGCCGCCGCCTCGCTGGCCTCGCTGGTGCTGGCGGGCCCCGCGTTCGCCGGCTTCTTCAGCCCGAGTCGAGCAGCGGCTCGCCCAACGCCGACCGGGATCCACACCCTCTACTGGGTGATCTTCGGCATCGCCCTGGTGATCTTCGTCGGCGTCGAGGGCGCGCTGATCTACTCGCTCGTGAAGTTCCGCGCCCGCAAGGGCGCGGTGGCAGCCCAGATCCGCGGCAACACGCGCCTCGAGATCGGCTGGACGGTCGGCGCGGCGATGATCCTCGTCGCGCTCGCGGTCGTCACCTTCGCGATGCTCGACGGCATCCGCGAACCCGCCGAACTCGGGCGCCGAACGGGCTCAAGCTCGCCGACGGCGTCCTCGTGGCATCAGGGTCCGCGAAGAAGCTGCCGCCCAACGGCAAGTCGCTGAACATCTGCGTCAACGGCCAGCAGTACGTCTGGCGCTACACGTACCAGGCCGACTGCGCCAAGAACGACTTCCGCGCCCCGTTCGCCTACGAGAAGATGGTCGTGCCGGTCGACACCACCGTCACGCTGGACATCACCGGCCAGGACGTCATCCACTCCTGGTGGATCCCCGAAGCTGGGCGGCAAGTTCGACGCCGTCCCCGGCTACGTCAACCACACTGGTTCAAGATCCCGGCCTCCAAGGCCGGCCAGACCTTCCGCGGCCAGTGCGCCGAGCTGTGCGGCCGCAACCACGCCGACATGGTCGCCGACGTGCAGGCCGTGACCCCGACGCAGTTCGAGGCGTGGCTCGTCCCGCCAGAAGCAGGACATCGCCGCCGCCGACGCCGCGGCACAGCAGCAGCGCAAGCAGTTCGAGGGAACCAGCAGCGCCCAACCCGCCTCCAAGTAACCCCGGAACCCGCCTTGGCCGCCACCGCAGACACCGTCACCGCTCCCGTCCGCCCCGTCCCGCAGATCGCTGCGCGCGAGGTGCGCCCCGAGCCCACCGGCTGGGTGTCGTGGGTGACCACGACCGATCACAAGCGGATCGGGATCATGTACATGGTCACGACCTTCGTCTTCTTCCTGATGGGCGGGACGGAGGCGCTGATGATGCGCCTGCAGCTGGGAGCGCCGAACAACACGCTGGTCACGCCGCAGACGTACAACGCGCTGTTCACGATGCACGGGACGACGATGATCTTCCTGTTCGTCGTGCCGATGATGGCGGGCTTCGGCAACTACTTCGTGCCCGCTGATGATCGGCGCGCGGGACATGGCGTTCCCGAAGCTGAACGCCCTGTCGTACTGGCTGCTGGTCGCCGGCGGCGTCGTCTTCTACGTCGTCGCTGTTCTTCAGCGCCCCGGAGGCCGGCTGGACCTCCTACACGCCGCTGTCGTCGGTCGCCTACTCCCCGAACAGCGGCATCGACGCATGGATCTTCCTGATCCACCTCACCGGCCTGAGCTCGCTGATCGGCGCGATCAACTTCTACGCGACGATCGCCAACATGCGCGCGCCGGGCATGGGCTGGGGCCGGCTGCCGCTGTTCGTCTGGACGATCCTCGTCTACTCGATCCTGCTGATCCTGGCGCTGCCGGTGGTCGCCGGCGCGGTCACGCTGCTGCTCACCGACCGCCACTTCGGGACGCACTTCTACGACCCGACCCAGGGCGGCTCGCCGCTGCTGTGGCAGCACCTGTTCTGGTTCTTCGGCCACCCCGAGGTCTACATCATGGTGCTGCCGGGCTTCGGGATCATCTCCGAGGTCCTGCCGGTCTTCGCCCGCAAGCCGATCTTCGGCTACAAGGCGGTCGCCGCGTCGACCGTCGTGATCGCGTTCCTCGGCCTGCTCGTCTGGGCGCACCACATGTTCGCCACGCCGAGCCCGACGGTCGTGCTCATCTTCTTCATGCTCAGCTCGTTCCTGATCGCCGTGCCGACGGGCGTGAAGATCTTCAACTGGATCGCGACGCTCTGGCGCGGCACGATCGAGTTCACGACCGCGCTGCTGTTCTGCATCGGGTTCATCGGCACGTTCCTCATGGGCGGGATCACCGGCATCTTCGTCGCCGTCTTCCCGGTCGACTGGCAGCTCACCGACACCTACTTCGTCGTCGCCCACTTCCACTACGTGCTGATGGGCGGCGCGGTGTTCGGGATCTTCGCCGGGATCTACTACTGGTTCCCGAAGATCACGGGCCGGCTGCTCAGCGAGGGGCTGGGCAAGGCGTCCTTCGCGCTGATGCTCGTCGGCTTCCACGTGACGTTCCTGGTCCAGCACTCGGCCGGATTGAGCGGCATGCCGCGCCGCATCTACCGCTACCCGGACGTCAGCCACCTCCACGCCTACAACCTGATCTCGACGGTCGGGTCGTTCATCCTCGGCTTCGGCATCCTGCTGACCGTGATCAACGTCCTGCGCTCCAACACGCGCGGGACGATCGCCGGCCCCGACCCGTGGAAGGGCAACACGCTCGAGTGGTTCACGCCCTCCCCGCCGCCGGTCAACAACTTCGACGCGATCCCGCGCGTACGCTCCGTCGAGCCGATGAAGGACATCCGCCGACAGGTCGCGCGCCAGACCGGCCGCACCGAGCAGTCCGCCCAGCCCAGCGAGGAGTCGCTGCTCCGGGCCTGACCGGGGCCCCTCCGGACCATGCCCGCCGAGGCCCTCACCGCCGCCAACGGCGCAGCAGCCGCCGCCGCGCGGCCCGGCTGGGTCGTGGCCCTCGCCGACTACACGGCGCTGACCAAGCCGAAGGTCCAGTCGCTGCTGCTGCTGACGACGGTGACGACGATGCTCGTCGCCGGCGAGCCCGTCGGTGTGGCTGGTCCTGGCCACCTGCCTGGGCGGCTACCTGTCGGCGGGCGGCGCCGGCGCGGTCAACCACTGCTTCGACCGCGACATCGACGCGCGGATGGCCCGCACCGCCGATCGTCCGGTCGCGTCCGGTCGCGTGCGCCCCGCAGCGGCGCTGGGGTTCGGCTGCACGCTGGCGGCGCTGTCGTTCGTGTGGCTCTCGCTCGTGGTCAACCTGCCCGCCGCGGCGCTGTCGTTCGCCGGCTTCCTGGGCTACGTCTTCGTCTACACGATCTGGCTCAAGCGCCGCACGCCGCAGAACATCGTCATCGGCGGCGCGGCCGGCGCCGTGCCGCCGCTCGTCGGCTGGGCGGCGGTCACCGGCTCGGTGAGCGGCACCGCCCTGATCCTCTTCTTCATCGTGTTCTTCTGGACGCCGCCCCACTTCTGGGCGCTCTCGCTGCTGATGAAGGGCGAGTACGAGAAGGTCGGCGTGCCGATGCTGCCCGTCGTGCGCGGCGAGCGCGAGACGCGCCGCCAGATCCTGCTCTACACGGTGCTGCTCTACGCGGTGACGCAACTGCCGTTCTGCGCCGGCGGGTTCGGCGCCGTCTACCTGGTCGCGTCGCTGGTGCTCGGCCTGGCCTTCATCGCCGGCGCCGTGCGCCTCCAGCGCCGCGCCGACCGCGCCAGCGCCCTGCGCCTGTACCTCTTCTCGCTCGCCTACCTCGCGCTGCTGTTCGGCGCGATGGTCCTCGACGCCCGTCTGTAGGAGAATCCCCAGCCCATGGATCGCAACCTCGCCCGCAAGAACCTCCGCTCGGCGTTCGTCGTCACGGCGGTCTGCCTGTTCATGTTCGGCATGACCTTCGTGGCCGCCGCGATCTACGTCTCATGAGCCCGCTCGACCGTCCCACGCCGCCCGCCGGCGAGGAGATCCACCTTCCCGAGGGCAGCCTCCAGCCCGTGCTGCTCGCCGTGTTCATCACCGCGGCGATCGTGGGGCTCACCACCGCGTGGTGGATCGTCGCGGTCGGCGGCCTGGGCATCATCGGCACCATCTGGGCGTGGGTCCGCGATGCCCGGCGCGAGTTCGCCGAGCTGCCCGCGCAGCACGACGCCGAGCACTGAAGCGCCGTCAGCCGCTGACGGCGAACCGGCGCGAGACGAGCTCGTAGCGCGCCGCGGTGACGTGCAGCCGGTAGGTCCCGGCCGGGATCGTGCGAACCGGCGTCCACTCCACGGTCGAGTGCCCCTGGTCGTCGACGCGCCAGAGCATGTGCAGGCCGAGGTCGCTGTCGACCACCCGCCAGCGGCCGCGCACGACGCGCTCGGCGCGCACGAACGCGCGGTCCACGGGGCGGTCGTGGCCGGACGCCCCTCCGTCCCAGGCCATCGAGACCGTCCCGCCACGGGCGACCGAGCTCGCGGGCTCGCGGGTGATCGTGCCGCGGTCGGCGCCGGCCGGGTAGGGCGGTCCGTCGGGGCGCACCCCGTAGCTGGGGTCGAACGGGTACGGCCCGGGCGCGGGGTGGCCCGTCGCAAGCGCGCCCGCGAGCTCGGCGAGGCGTTCCTGGAGGAACGTCGCCTCGTTGCGGCCGTAGAGCGTCGAGGCTCCCTCGTAGCTCTGCTGGCCGTACTCCTGCGGCGTGGTCACGTACTGGATGTAGTCGTCGGCCAGGCCGGCGATGATCGCGTGCGTGACGCCGACCGGGCGCAGCGCGTCCACGACGGCGGCACGCATCCGCGCGCCGGCCTCCTTGGTCGCCTCGCCGGGGACCGTGGCGAGGGCCCCGTCGCCGATCCGCACGACCGCAAGCGGGACGGCGGGCGGCGGGTCGCCGACCGGCACCACGACCTTGTCGCCCTGGACGGGGTCGTCGAGCGGCGAGGTCACGCCCTCCAGCGGCACATGGGTGACGTCATAGAGCGGCCCGCGCCCCTCCTCCGAGCCGGTGAGGAAGCCGATGCCCTCGCGGCCCTTGTCGTCGACCGGCCCGGTCGCGGTCTGGCGGCCGCAGAAGCACGCCCGCGTCCAGCGCAGGTCGAGGGCCGGCGTGCGCGAGAGGCTGCGCCCGGCCGCGCGCCAGGCGCGCAGCATCGCCCGCGCCTCGGCGCTCCCGACGACGATCGCGCCCGCGGGGCCCGTGTGGTTCAGGCCCGCGGTGATGTCGCCCTCGTCGCTGTTGGGATAGACGTTGACGATCGTCTGGTTCGCCGGGACGTGGGCCTCGCTGCGGACGTGGTCGACGAAGTCTCGCCACGCGGTCGCGTGGTGGTCGCCGGAGTAGGCCTCCGTCTCGCTCTTGACCACCGTGCCGTGGTCGGCGAAGTTCGAGTATGCGCCGATGGGCACCCGGCGCGTCCGCCCGTGGCTGCGCTCGAGCTTGTCGACACGGAGGACGTCGACGTTGGGGTCGATCGTGTGGTCGGGGCCGTCGGGGTCCTGCGCGGGCGACCCGGTGCCGTAGGCCTCGTGGATCCCGTGGTCGGCGAGGTGGCTCTCGATGCTGCGGTTCTGCGTGAGGCCGGTGAGGTCGGTGTGCCCCCAGCCGGCGACGGCATGCGCGCGATCGCCGTCCGCCCGCCGGATCGCTGCGGCGATCTGCTCGACGAGGAACGTGTAGAGCTGGCGATCGGCGGGTTCGGGGTTCAGGAGCCGGTAGAAGCTCAGCGGGTCCGTGACGGTCTCGACGCTCGGCGCCGCGGTGTTGTAGGTCGGGTTGTTGAAGTACCCGCCCGGCCCGGAATGGGTGTGCGAGGCGGCGAGCACGACGCTCTCGCGGGTGTAGCCGAGGTCGGCGACGCGCCGGGCGACGTCCTCCTGGAGGCCGGCCGGGATCGCGAAGAGCTCGGCGGCCACGAGCGCGACCTTGCGCGTCCCCCGCTGGAGGACGAGCGCGCTGGCGTAGAGGCGCGTGCTCTGCCCCGTGGCCACGCGGTCGGCGCGCGTCCAGCCGCCGAGGTAGTAGCCCGTCTGCGGGGGTGTGATGTCGGCCCGCCCAGCTCCCGCCCGCAGGCGCCCGGGAGGCTCGGAGGCGGCCGCCGGGGCGGCGGCGGCTGCGCCCGCCACGAGCAGGACGGCGAGGATGCGAGACCAGGAGACCGGCATGCCCCGAGGGTACGGGCGCGGCGCCGGGCCCGCGCCGATCGACCGGGTGTCAGGCGGCCAGCTCGGCGGAGTCGGGCACGTCGCAGATGGCGCCGTCGTCGGTCCAGCAGCGCACGATGTCGCGCATCGAGACGATCCCGGTCACCTCGCCGCCGTCAAGCACCACGAGGTGGCGGAACCCCCCGCGGACCATGGCGACGGCCGCCTCCTCGAGCGACCACTCCGGTGCCGCGTAGACCAGCGACGAGGTCAGGTGGTCCCCCACCCGCTCGTCTTCGGGGCTCTGGCCCTCCGCGAGCGAGTCGAGCAGGTCGCGCTCGGTGAAGATCCCCACGCCCGGCGCCTCCGGGTCGACGACGACCGCCGCGCCGACGCGCCGCTCCGACATCAGCCGGGCAGCCTCGCGGAGCGTGTGATCGGGGCCCACCGTGAGGACCACGCTGCTCATCCCGTTTCGCACCTGCATCGGCGTCCGAACCCCCTTTGCAACTTCTGCCGCAAACGACCCTAGCATCCGCCGCACCTCCGGTGGGTAGAACGAGAGCTGCCGCGCCATGCGACGGCGTGCACGAGAACGCGAACGCGCCATGCCGGCGCCGCGGCGCCGCCGGTCATCCGGGCGGGCGCCCTCAACGTAAGAGGAGGACGATGCCGGTCCAGCGCCCCACCACCACCAGGCTCCGCACCAGCCTCTTCGAGGACGCGGTCGCGATCATCGAGGCCGAGTACGGCTCCGAGCTGACCCTGGACGACGTCGCGCGGCGGGTCGCCACCTCACGCCGCCAGCTCCAGCGCGCCTACGCAGAGGCCGGGAGCACGACGTTCCGCCGGCACCTCACCGCGGTCCGCATGGACCGGGCCGCCGAGCTGCTGCGCCATCCGCACCTGACGGTGCGCGAGGTGGCCCGGCGGGTGGGCTACCGGCAGCCTGCCCAGTTCGCCAAGGCATTCCGGCGCCGGCACGGCGCGGCGCCCTCGGACTTCCGCGCCGCCGGCGCGCCGTTCGCACCCCGCGCGGACGAGCACGACGGCGGCCGGGCGCACCTCGATCGCGTGGCCTGAGGGCCCCTCCCGGCGGGGTCCGGGGAGGGCGCGCTGTCGTTCGTCGCGGCAAGCCCTTAGGATTCCGCGCCGTGAGGCCCGGCAAGCGCACGGTCACCGAGATGTTCATCGTCGGGGCGATCGCCTCGGCCGTCGGCATCGGGGTGGCGCTCGTGATCCACTGGTTCCCGACGTCGGCCTCGACGCAGGCCGGTCCGATCGACACGCTCTGGTACGTCCTGGTCGGGATCTCGGTCCCGATCTTCGTGCTCGTCGCGACCGTCGTGCTCTACTCGGTCCGGCTGTTCCGCGTGCGCCCCGGCCAGGAGCTCGAGGACGGCGCGCCGATCCACGGCAACACCAGGCTGGAGGTCGTCTGGACGGCGATCCCCGCCACGCTGATCGCCGGGCTGGTCATCTACGCCTACCTCGTCCTGCACGACATCGAGAAGGCGCCCGCGAAGGCCGCGCAGGAGCTGCGGGTCCACGTCACCGGCGAGCAGTTCGCCTGGCGCTTCGACTACCCAGCCCAGGGCGGCAAGAAGATCGCCTCCAACCAGCTCTACCTGCCGGTCGACCGCCCGGTGCGCTTCGACATCACGACCAAGGACGTCCTGCACGACTTCTGGGTCCCGGCCTTCCGGGTCAAGATCGACGCCGTTCCCGGAATCACGACCCACTACCGGGTCACGCCGAAGAAGTCCGGCAACTTCGCGATCGTCTGCGCCGAGCTCTGCGGGCTCGGCCACGCCTTCATGCGCTCGACCGTGCACGTGCTCAGCCCCTCCGACTTCCAGGGCTGGCTCGACAAGCAGGCCAACCCGGCGCCGGCGACGACCGGCGGTGGCGGCGGCGCCGCGGTCAACGCCAAGGACATCTTCGTCAACGGCACGTCGAGCGCCACGGCCTGCGGCGCCTGCCACAAGCTCGCCGACGCCGGTACCGCCGGCGGGACCGGCCCCGATCTCAACCAGGTCCTGGCGGGCAAGGACAAGGCCTTCATCCGCGAGTCGATCGTCGACCCCAACAAGGTGATCGCCAAGGGCTTCCCCAAGGGGATCATGCCCCAGGACTACGGTCAGACCCTGTCCGACGCCGAGCTGACCGCTCTGGTGAACTACCTCGCAAAGGTGACCGCGAAGTGAGCACCGCCTTCCCTCCCGCCCGCCAGCGCATCTTCCCCGAGCTCGTGCGCGCGCCCGGCCTCGCCCGGGCCGCCGCGTTCACGCTGCTGGGCATCGCCTTCAGCTACGGGCTGAGCGCCGTCACGCGCTGGGCTTACCACCTGCACCCCGTCGTCGACGGCGGGTCGGTCGCCCCGATCGCCATGATCGCGACGCCGCTGTTCTTCCTGGTCGGCCTCGGGGCATTCGACTACTGGTTCGCACTGGGCCGCCGGCAAGCCCACCAGACCCGAGGACCACTCGGGCCACGGAGCGCAGTCGTGGAAGGACTACTTCCGCGTCAACACCGATCACAAGGTGATCGGCATCCAGTACACGGTCCACTCGTTCGTGTTCCTGTTCATCGGCGGCCTGATGGCGATGCTGATGCGCGCCGAGCTGGCCGCTCCCGGCCGCCAGTTCGTGGACCCCAACGTCTTCAACGGCCTCTTCAGCGTCCACGCGTCGCTGCTGATCTTCCTGTTCATCATCCCGGTCTTCGCCGGCCTGGCGAACTTCGTCATCCCGCTGATGATCGGCGCGCCGGACATGGCGTTCCCGCGCCTGAACGCGCCTGAGCTTCTGGCTGCTGCCGGTGGCGGGGCTGATGATGCTCGCGTCGTTCTTCATGCCGGGCGGGTCCTTCGCCGCCGGCTGGACGGCCTACGCCCCGCTCTCGACGTCGGCCCCGATCGGCCAGGACTTCTTCACGATCGGCGTGCAGTTCGCGGGCGCCTCGTCGATCGCCACCGCGCTGAACTTCCTGGTGACGATCATCACCATGCGCGCGCCGGGCATGTCGTTCTTCCGCATGCCGCTGCTGGTCTGGGCGAACTTCTCGACCTCGCTGCTGGTGGTGATCGCGACGCCGTTCATCGCGGCCTCGCAGTTCTTCGTCCTGCTCGACCGCGCGCTGCACTTCCACTTCTTCGACGCGGCCCAGGGCGGCGACGTGCTCATGTACCAGCACGTCTTCTGGTTCTACTCGCACCCGGCCGTCTACATCATGATGCTGCCCGGCTTCGGGATCATCAGCGAGGTGATCGCGGCCCGGGCGCGCAAGCCGATCTTCGGCTACCGGATGATGGCGTTCTCGCTGCTGGCGATCGTCGTGCTCGGCTTCACGGTGTGGGCGCACCACATGTTCGTGTCGGGCATGCAGTCGTGGATCCGCATCCCGATGATGGTGACCACAGCGATCATCGCCGTGCCCACCGGCATCAAGATCTTCAGCTGGCTGGCGACGCTCTGGCGAGGGGTGATCCACCTCGAGACGCCGATGCTCTTCGCGCTCGGCTTCCTGACGATGTTCACCCTCGGCGGGATCTCGGGGGTGATGCTGGCGATGATCCCGATCGACATCCACGTCAGCGACACCTACTTCATCGTCGCCCACATCCACTACGTGCTGTTCGGAGGGTCGCTGTTCACGATCTTCGCGGGCGTCTACTACTGGTTCCCGAAGATGACCGGGCGGATGTACGACGAGCAGTTGGGCCGCGTGCACTTCTGGCTGACGTTCGTCTTCTTCAACCTGACCTTCGCGCCGATGCACCTCATCGGCGTGCAGGGCATGCCGCGCCGCGTCGCCGACTACTCCTCGCAGTTCGCCGGGTGGAATCTCATGATCTCGATCTCGAGCTGGGTGCTCGGCCTCTCGACGCTGATCTTCGTCTACAACATCGTCGCCAGCTGGCGCGGCGGACCGCGCGCCGCCGCCAACCCGTGGCGGGCGCTCACGCTCGAGTGGCAGGTGTCCTCGCCGCCGCCGATCTTCAACTTCGACGCGATCCCCACCGTGGTCGGCGGCCCATACGAGTACGGCGTCCCCGGCGCCGTGCACGGGGTCTTCAGCAAGCCCGAGGTCCCGACCGCCGCGGCCGGCGCCACGCCCGCTGGCGAGTAGGAGGAGCCGATGCCGACGCGCACCATCCTCGTCGTCGCCAACGAGACCATCGGCGGGCAGACGCTGCTCGACACGGTGCTCGAGAAGACCGCGAGCGGTGACGCCCAGGTGGTCATCTGCGTGCCGCGCACGCGCCCGCGCCACGGCCACATCATCTACGACGACGCCGTCTACGACGCCGCCCAGGTCCGCATCGACCTGGCGCGCGGCTTCCTTCGCGAGCGCGGGGTCGATGCGGTCGGCGACGTCGGCGACCCGGATCCCTACACCGCGACGATGGACGCCGTCGCCGACTTCTCCCCCGACGAGATCGTCATCTCCACCCTCCCGACGCCCTCGTCGGGCTGGCTGAAGCGCGACCTGATCGAGCGCGTCGAGGAGGCGGCCCGTGTCCCGGTCACCCACGTCGTGACCGACCTCGAGGGCGAGGGACTTCCCTTCAAGGTGACCCTGGCGGTCGCCAACCGGACGACCCGCAGCCACGAGCTCATCGACGCGCTCAAGCAGAAGGCCGAGGACCACCGGCACCTGTTCATCGTCGTCGTGCCCCAGGAGGGCGGCGGCGGCGTCGCGGCGTCGGCGGCACGCGGCCGCCTCGGCCAGCTCCGCGAGCGCGCCCGCCTGGCCGGCCTCGTCATGGCAGGCATGATCGGCGACCCCGATCCCTACACGGCGACGATGAACGCGCTCGAGTTCTTTCGCATCGACGACATCATCATCTCGACGCTGCCCGAGACGCGCTCGGGGTGGCTGCGGGCCGATCTCGTCGAGCGCGTGCGCAAGGCGACTCCGTGCCCTGTCGAGCACGTCGTCGCGGGCGCGGACGCCCCCGCCGGAGCCCGGAGCTAGAGGAGCACCATGGAAGCCGCCGCGATCGCCTCACACGGCCACCACGACGAGCACCACGGGCCCCCGCCCGCGAATCGCTCGTCGCGCGTGGACCCCCAGCTGCTGGGGATGCTGCTCTTCATCATCTCCGAGGTGATGGTCTTCGGGGCGTTCTTCACGGCCTACTTCTTCATCAGGGTCGTCTCGGGCGACCAGTGGTTCCCGTTCCACGGGCATCACCTCCCCGTCGCCGTGGCCGGCGTGAACACCGCGATCCTGCTGTCGTCCTCGCTGACGATGCACTGGGCGCAGACGTCGATCAAGAACGGCAACCGGTTCGGGCTGAAGGCCGGCATGCTCACGACGCTGCTGCTGGGCGTGACGTTCCTCTTCGTCCAGATCAACGAGTACGTCCACATCGGCTTCGCGCCGCACGACTTCGCCCAGGGCTCGGTCTTCTACGGCCTGACCGGCCTCCACGGCGCCCACGTCTTCGTCGGGCTGATCCTGCTGGCGATGGTCAACGTCCGCGCCTTCCGCGGGCACTTCTCCCCCGAGGAGCACCGCGGCGTCGAGGTGCCGGGCATCTACTGGCACTTCGTCGACATCATGTGGGTCGTCGTCTACACGACGATCTACATCATCTGAGCGTGTTCAACCCGCTGCGCTCCGAGGACGCGGCATTCCGCGCCCTGCTCTGGGTGGTGGCCGTCGCCGCCGTCGTGGTCGTGGCGGTCGTCATCCTCCGCGCGGTCACCTGACGCGGTCGCGCAGCGGCGGGGGTGTCGCGCAACCGCGCCCGGGACCCGGGGGACGTCGCGCCCGCGGCCACGGGACGTCGCGCAGCCGCTCCCGGCCACGAATCCGTTCGCCCTTTCGCTGAGCAGTTCATCGAAACGACGAACGCGTGAGGCCGCGCGCGGCGGCGCCGGCACGGATCGCTACTTGACGACGAGCTTGCCGACCATCCCCGCCGCACGGTGGCCGGGGACCTGGCAGTAGTACGTGTAGGTGCCGGGCGCGAAGGTCGCCGAGAACGAGGACGAGCCGCTGGTCACGACCTTGCCGGCGCCCTTGCCGTCGATCGCGATGTTGTGCGGGATGCCGGACTTGTTGGGCATGTCGATGGTGATCTTGCCCGCCGACGCCTGGGCCGTCTTGTTGACGTAGGCGAGCTGGCCGCTCGGGTCCGCCGGGATCGTCAGCGTGCCGTTCTGGGCGACCGCGGGCTTGGAGGACTGGGCCGAGGGCACCGCGGCCGCGAGCAGCCCCGTGTCCTTGCCGGGCTTCGCCACGGCCTGGGCCACGTAGGCGGCGATGTTCGACGCATCGCGACCCTTGGCGAGTCCGCTGGGCATCACGCCGCCCGTGCGCGGGTTGAGGATCTGCTCGTGGACGAGGCCGCGGATCCCGCCGCGGCCGAAGCCGTCGCGCAGGGGCTGCTGGAAGGCCTCGTCGAGGTTCGGTCCGGTCGTGCCCTTGGTCCCGGCGCGGGCGAGGACGTGGCACGAGCCGCACTTCTGGACGAAGAGCTTCTTCCCGGCGATGAGGTCCGCGTTGCCGCTCTCCTTGGCGCCGCAGCCGGCGAGGAGAGCGATCGTCGCGGCACTGGCCAGGAGCAGAACAGGGCGTGGAGCAGCGGTCATGGGCGGCGCAACTCTATCGGCTCGGTCGGCGGGCGTGACCGCCGCACACGGCCCTCACCCCGGGACGGCCAGCTCGTCGAGCCGGCCCTCGGCGGCGGCGAGGACGCCGCGCGCGACGCCCTCCCACGACCAGCGCTCCCGGGCCGTGGCGACCAGCGCCGCGCGCGTGGCGCGGCGGAGGTCGTCGTCGGCGCGCAGCCACGCCACGATGCGGTGCGCGAGCTCGCGCACCGCGCCGGGCCCCAGGTCGAACGCGAGCATGCCGGCCGCGCCCGGCGGGACCGCGGCCGCGAGCGTGCGCGAGACCTCGGCCAGACCGGAGTGCGCGGCGCTCACCGGGAGCGCACCGCAGGCGGCGGCCTCGGCGGCGACCATGCCGAACGCCTCCGGGAACGTGCTGGGCACGACGAGGGCCTCGCACAGCGGCAGGACGGCGGCGAGCTCGTCGTGGTCGAGCCGGCCGACGACGGTCGTCCGCGAGGGCAGGCGGGCGGCGGCGGCCAGGTAGCGCTCGCGCTCGGGACCGTCGAGCGAGGCGACGAACGCGTCGAGCATCGCGAGCCGCCCCTCCGGACCGCCCTCGGCGGCGCGGCCGCTGGCGGCGAGCGCCCGGACCGCGTCGAGGTCGCCCGCAGCGAGCGCGGCCAGCAGGCCCTCGAGCCCGCCGCGGAACGCGCCGAAGCCGACGACGAGCAGCCGGGCGTCGGGCACCTCCGCGAGGACGAGCGGCCACGCGGCGGCCAGCAGGTCGACGCCCTTGGACAGGATCAGCTTGCCGACGAACACGACGAGCCGGTCGGCCTCGGGATCGACCTCGGCGAGCGCATCCCCGGCGGCGCGCTCGTCGCGGGCGAACGCCCCCTCCCCCGGTGCCGTGTCGCTGCGCCGGAGGCGGTCGGCGAGAGCGCGGAGGCGCTCCGCCGACTCGGCGCGCTCCCGCGGGACGAACTGCTCGATCTCGACGCCGGGCGGCCCGAGCCGCGTCCGCGGGCGCAGGTCGGTGCCATCGAGCGCCGCCCAGAGCGACTCCGCGGTGTGCAGCGACCCGACGAGGATCGCCCGCGCCGGGGCCAGGCCCTCGCGCACGAAGCCGGCGAAGCGCGCCGGATCGCGCTTGACCACGTACTCGAGCGCCGACCCGTGGATCTTGACGGCGTAGGGCACGCGGTCACCGAGCGCCCGTGCCAGGACCACCGGGCCCATCAGGGCGTGGTTGGCAAGCGCCACGTCGGGTTGGACCCGCTTGGCGATCTCCCGCACGGCGGCGACGTTGCGCTCGAGGTAGGCCGCGATCTCCTCGTCGTCGCACTCGACGAACGGGCGCGCCTCGAACCCGGCGTAGCGGTCGGCGACATAGACGGGCAGCAGCGATCCGATGTCCGGCACGTGCACCGTCACCGAGCCGCCGCCGGCCGGATCGACCCCCAGCCCCGTCGCGGCGGCGGCGCGGTCCTGGCAGACCACGTGCACCTCGTGGCCCAGGCGGGCCAGCGCGGCGGCCAGCCTGGCGTTGTAGACGTTCGAACCGGTCCCCCCGAGGAGGTAGCCGTGGAAGATGAGAGCTCGCATGTGCCGCTGGTAGAGTGCCGCCCGTGGCCCTTCAGCGCTACCGGATGCGCGCCCCCTCGACGGGGCGCGAGATCATCATCGAGGCCGAGCCGGACCGCATCTACCGCGACCGGGAGACCGGTGAGGAGCTCCAGGTTGTCGGAAGGGTCCTGCCGCTCGCGCCCTCGGCCTCGCAGCTCCCCTGGGCGGTGGAGAACCTCCGGCTGTGCTCGTGGTGCGACCAGCTCGCGCAGCGCGACCTCAACGACTGCCCCACCTGCGGCCGCCGCATGGCCCCGCTCGCGTCCTGAGGGCCCTCACGGTCATGCGCAAGCGTCATGCCGCGCTCGTCTCCCTCGTCGCCGTCGCCGGCATCGCCGCGGGCTGCGGCGGCGCCGACGTCTCCTACGACGTGCCGAAGACGACGCCGCCGCTGACGGCCCCGCCCCAGGGCGGTGCCGCGGCGACGACGAGCACCACGAGCACGACGGGCACCACGTCGACGACCTCGACGTCCACCACGGCCGCCCCCTCCTCCGGCACGGGCGCGGCGACGCCCGGCACCGCGACCACGCCCGCCCAGACCGGCGGGGCGACGCCGCAGGCGACGACGCCGAACACCGGCGGCGGCACATCGGGGACGCAGACGACCCCGTCGAAGGGCACCGGCGGGGCATCGGCCGGCGGCGCCTCGGCCGACTTCAACTCCTTCTGCCAGGCCAACCCGGGCGCCTGCTAGCGCCGCGCCCGCCGCCCTCGCGGCCAGGGTCGGTCCGAGCGGCGGGGCGCGCGCCGCAGGCCGGGCGCCCTAGCGGCGGCGCTGCTTGGCCGCCGCCGTGGCCTTCTTGGCGTGGTGCGGGTAGGTGATCAGCGTCGCCGTGTAGGTCAGCCGGGCCGTGCGGTACAGGCAGTAGTACTGCGCGAGCGAGCGGCCCTCGGCCTGCGCGGTCTGGGTCTGCGTGTCGTCGCACTTGCCCTTGCCCCGGCTCGCTCGCCAGGACGTGTCGCCGGGAAGCCCGACCGCGAGCGCAGGCGCCCAGGTCGGGACCGTGAGCCCCACGACGTAGCCCTTGTGCACCGGGATCGAGTGCACGAGGGGGAACTGGGCGATCGTGCCGAAGTAGGACTCGAGGTCGACCAGCGGGCCGCTCGACATGGTCCGCGAGTAGAGGTGCTTGCCGGGGCGCAGGATCGTCAGCTGGGCCTGCGACTTGCCGCCCAGCTTGTCGTTGAAGAAGGCCGTCTGCTTGGCACCCGGGTTGCCCAGGGCGATGCTCCAGGCGACGATGCGCCCGCTCTGCGGGATCGTCATCAGCCCGCGGTTCGTGCCGACCTTCGCCTGATAGCCCGTCGTCCGGCTGACCGCCAGGCATGGCTTGTCGGGACACGAGGGCTTGGCCCCTACCTTGGTCAGGCCGATCTCGATGACCTCGGCGCCGGCGGCGGCGGGCAGGGCCGCGGCGAGGGCGAGAGGAAGGGCGAGCGATGCCAGGAAGCGTCTCATCGAAGGGCATTCAACACGACCGTGCGGCCGGAGTTGTGGTCCGGTCGGTTGCGCGCGCAATAGGATCGGCGCCGATGGCCGCGATCGAGACCGACGGACTCCAGCGCTCCTTCGGGTCGCGCGGGCGGGAACTGAAGGCCGTCGACGGCATCGATCTCCGCGTCGAGCCGGGCGAGGTCTACGGCTTCCTCGGGCCCAACGGGGCAGGCAAGACGACCACCGTCCGGATGCTCGTGACGCTGCTGCGCCCCACGGGGGGCGTGGCGAGGGTCGCGGGCTTCGACGTCGCGCGCCGGCCCGGCGACGTGCGCCGGCGGATCGGCGTCGCGCTCCAGGAGGCGGCGCTCGACCCGCTCATGACGGGCCTGGAGCTGATGGAGCTGCAGGCGGTCCTCCACGGCATCCCCGCGCACGACGTCCATGAGCGGGCGAGCGCGCTCATCACCCGGGTCGGCCTCGCCGACGCGCAGCACCGCCGGGTCGGGACGTACTCGGGCGGCATGCGCCGGCGGCTGGACCTGGCGATGGCGCTGATCCACCGCCCCGAGGTCCTGTTCCTCGACGAGCCGACCACCGGCCTGGACCCTGTCTCGCGCGTCACGCTGTGGGACGAGGTGCGGCGGCTGCGAGGCGAGGGCACGACGGTCTTCTTGACGACCCAGTACCTCGAGGAGGCCGACCAGCTCGCCGACCGCGTCGGGATCATCAGCGCCGGGCGCATCGTGGCGGAGGGCACGCCCGAGGCGCTGAAGGCCGAGGTCGGCCGGCCGCACCTGGACATCGCGCTCCTCGACGCGTCCGAGGAGAACCGCGAGCGCGCGCGGAATCTCCTGCGCCGCTACGGCGATCCGCGGCCGCCGGGCGAGGGCTGCGACCTCTCGGTCACGGTCGACCGCGGCGCCGCCGACATCGCGGGGGTCGTCCGCAGCCTCGACGAGGCCGGGCTCCGTGTCGAGTCGCTCGAGCTCGTGCGGCCCTCGCTCGACGACGTGTTCATCGCCCGGACCGGCCATCATCTCGAGGGGGCCGACGAGGCGCCCGAGCCCGCGGCGTGACCGGCGAGTTGGCGCGCGTCTCGCTCGCGCTGGCGCGCCGCGCGGTCCGCAATGCGATGCGCCGCCCGCAGTTCCTGGCGCCGCTGGTCCTCTTCCCGTCCCTCTTCCTGGCCGTCAACGTCGGTGGACTGCACCGGAGCACGGCGCTTCCCGGCTTCCCCGCCGTGCACGGCTTCCTCGACTACCAGCTCGCCGCCGCCATCACCCAGTCGCTGCTGCTCGGCGGCGTGGCACAGGGGCTGGCGGCGGCGCTGGAGATCGAGGGCGGCTTCTTCGACCGCCTGGCCGCGGCGCCGATCCCGCGGCTGGCGATCGTGCTCGGGCGCCTGGGCGCGTCCGCCGCGATCGCGGTCGCCCAGGTTGCCTACTTCCTCGCGCTCGGGCTGATCTTCGGCGCGCACGTCGAGGGCGGCGTCGCCGGCGCGCTCGCGACGCTCGCCATCGGTGTCGTCGCGGGCGTTGGGTTCGGGGCCTTGGGGGTGGCCCTCGCGCTCCGGGCGCGCAACGCCTCGACGCTCCAGGGCATCTTCCCGCTGGTCTTCGTGATCCTGTTCGTGTCGTCGGCGTTCTTCCCGCGCGCGCTGCTGGAGTCCCCGGTCGACGTGATCGCCCGCTACAACCCGCTCAGCTACATCGCCGACGGGATGCGGGTGCCGATCATCGACGCGGTGCGCAGCGGCCCGGTCCTCGACGCCCTCGCGGCGGGTGCCGGGGTGACCGCGGTGGCCACCGCGCTCGCCGTCGTGTTCCTGCGCGGAAGGCTGCGCGAGGCGTGACCGCCGCGCTGCGCACCGTGCGCGTGCTCACGCGCCGCGCCCTCAACGAGATCCTCCGTGTCCCGGCCGGCGCCCTGCCGGGCGTGCTCGCGCCGACCATCTTCATGCTGGGCCTGTCGGCGGTCTTCGCGCGCGCCGCGCAGTTGCCCGGCTTCGCCGCCGCCGACTTCCGCACCTTCATCGTGCCGGTCGGGCTGCTCCAGGGCGCCGGCTTCACCGGAGCGGCGACGGGCGTCAACCTCGCGCGCGACATCGAGCAGGGATGGTTCGACCGCCTGCTCGTCGCGCCGGTCCCGCGGCCCACGCTGCTCGCCGGGCTCGTGCTGTCCGCATCGCTGCGCGCGCTGCTGCCCGGCACGTTCCTGCTCACCGTCGCGCTCGCCCTCGGCGTGCGCTGGCCCGGCATCGACGGGCTCCTGATCGCCTACGCGCTGATGATGGGCATGGCCGCGGCGATGGCGTGCTTCGCGATCACGATCGCGCTGCGCTTCCGCACGCAGCAGGCGGCGCCGCTCATGCAGGTGGGCAACTTCATCGCCAGCCTGTTCACCACCTCCTACGCGCCCAAGGCACTGCTGGCCGGGTGGCTGGCGGCAATCGCCACGGTCAACCCGGTCACCTACGTGCTCGCCGGCGTGCGGCAGGGCTTCCTCGGGCAGGTCACGTGGGGCGACACCTGGCCCGCCGTCGCGTCTCTCGCCGCCGTGCTCGCCGTCCTCGGCGCGCTCGCCCTGCGCGGCATGCGCCGGGTCGGCGTCGCCGCCTGACGGCGCTCAGCGGCCGCGGTACGTGGCCTTGCCGGGCCCCTCGGCCAGGAACGACCGGACGGCGTTGCGGAGGTCCTCGGTGGCGAACAGGGCGCCGGCCTCGGCGGGGACGATCTCGTCGGCCGCCCGCGCCCCGCCCTCCTTCTGGGCGGCGATGATCCGCTTGGTCGCAGCGTGCGCGCGGGTCGGGCCCTCCGCCAGCCGGCGCGCGAAGGCGCGTGAGCGCTCCTCGAACTCGGCGTCGGGGTAGAGGCCGGTCACGACGCCCCACGACTCGAGCGTCGGCGCGTCGAACAGGCCCCCGGTCATGACGAGATGCCGCGCGCGGGCGGGCCCGGCGCGCTCGGCCATGCGCTGCGGGCCGCCCATCGCAGGGGTGAGGCCCACGCGGGTCTCGACGAGGCCGAACTGCGCGGACTCGGCCGCCAGGAGCAGGTCGCAGCCCAGCGCGAGCTCGAGCCCCCAGGTCAGGCACAGGGCGTGCGCGGCGAACACCGTCGGGCACGGGAGCTCCTCGAGGGCGTGGATCATCTCGAAGCCCCGCTCCCACAGCTCGCCGGCGGCTCGCGGGTCGAGCCCGTCGAAGAGGTGCACGTCCACCCCGCCGGTCCACACCCGGCCCTCGGCGCGCAGCAGCAGCCCGCGCGGCGGCGCTGAGGTCAGCCGGCGCACTGCCGCATGCAGGCCCTCGTCGACCTCGCGGTCGAAGAGGTTCAGCGGCGGGCGCGAGATCGTCAGGACCGCGAGCGGCCCGTCCTCCTCGAGCGTCCAGGGCCCGAGCGCCTCGCTCACGCCGTCAGCTCCCCGGCGACGGCGCGCAGCTCCTCGGGGTCGGCGGGCGACGGGGTCGCCGGCAGCCGCAGCGGGTCGCCCTCGTAGCGCGGGATCACGTGCAGGTGGAAGTGGAACACCGACTGCCAGGCGGCCGCGCCGTAGGCGTTGAGCAGGTTCACCCCGGCGGCACCGAGCCGGTCGCGCTGCATCCCCGCGACACGCTTGGCCGTGGCCGCGCACGCGGCGAGGTCCTCCTCGGAGATCTCGCCGAGGTCGGTCGCGTGCTCCCTGGGGATCACCAGCGCGTGCCCCCGCACCCACGGGTTGATGTCCATGAACGCCACCGTGCGGTCGTCCTCGGCGATCCTCGCCGCCGGGATCTCGCCCGCCACGATCCTGCAGAAGATGCACTCGTCGGCCATGGAGCGGGACCCTATCCGGCGCCGCTCACAGCCGCCGTGCCAGCTCGACGGCCTCCTCGCGGGTCCGGACCTCGCCGGCGAACTGGGCCTCGCGCAGAGCCTCCAGCCGGCGGCCGATCTCCGGTCCGGGCCGCAGGTCGAACGCGGCGGCGAGCTCGTCGCCACGCAGAAGCGGCGCCGGCGCACCGCCCGCCGCCCGCCAGTCGAGTGCCTCGCCGAGCAGCTCGCGCGCGAGCTCGAGGTGAGCGGCGATCGCCTCCTCCGCCTTGCCGCCCTCGCGTGGCGAGCCGGTCGGCGACCGAGAGGACGGTGACGTCGACCTCCACCGGCGCGCACGCGCTCAGGTAGGCGTAGACCGCGCGCCGGTCGAGCGGCCGCGCGTGGACGAGGAACCCGAGGCGGAGGTGATGCCGGGCCAGCGCGGCCACATGAGCGCGCAGGCGCTCGCTCGTGCGCAGGCGGCCGAGCACCTCGCGGGAGAGTTCGGCGCCGAGGCGGTCGTGGTGCGGGAAGCCGAATCCGCCGCCGTGCAGCGGGGTCTGGGTCTGCGGCTTGGCCGCGTCGTGCAGCAGCGCACCCCAGCGCAGCGCCTCTCCGCGTGTCAGCGCGTCGGCCAGCGGCTCCGCCAGCACCGCGGCGACGCGGCGCCCGTCGCGCGTGCCGAAGAGCGACGACGGGGTCGTCCTGGATCGCGATCGCTCGCTCGAGCACCTCGAGCGTGTGGCCGTGGGCGTCGCGGTGGTGGTAGCGGGTCTGCTCGACGCCGCGGAGCGCGTCGAGCTCGGGCAGCACGGCCGCGGTGGCGCCGACGTCGTCGAGCAGCGCGAGCCCGCGGACCGCGCCCGCAGCGGCGACGATCCGCCGCAGCTCGGCGAAGACGCGCTCCTGCGCGACCTGCCGCGCCCTGGGCGCGCGTTCGCGGGCGGCAGCCGCCGTGGACGGCTCGATCTCCAGCTCGAGCTCGCAGGCCAGCCGGGCCGCGCGCACGGTGCGCAGCGGGTCGTCGTCGAACGCGCCCGGCCCCAGCATCCGCAGGCGGCGGGCGGCGAGGTCGGCCTCTCCGCCATGAGGGTCGACCCGCTCACCGCCCGCCAGCGGCTCGGCCATCGCGTTGATCGTGAAGTCGCGCAGCGCGAGGTCGGCCTCGAGCGATCCGCCGCGCAACGGCGTGAGGTCGGCCTGCCAGGAGCGATCGGGGCCAGCACGCGCCAGGCCCCGAACTCGTCGGACAGCTCGAACGCGGGCCGCCGTCGCCCGGCGCGAGCGTGCGCGCCGCAGCGCGCACGTCGCCGTCGAGCGACGAGGTCGACGTCGAGGACCGTCCGGCCCAGCGATGCGGTCGCGCACCGCGCCGCCGACGAGCCACGCCGGCCGCTCGCCGGCGAGCGCGTCGCGGACCGCCGCGATCGGGTCGCTCACCGGTGCTCCCGCGGGACGCGCGCCGAGTCAGCCCGCAGGTGATCTCGTAGTTGATCGTTCCCAGCCGGCGGGCGACCTCCTCGGCGCGTGATCCCCGCTCCGAGCAGCGTGACCTCGTCGCCGACCTCCACCGCCGGCGTCGGGCCCGACGTCGACGGTCACGTTGTCCATGCTCACGGTGCCGACGAGCGGATGGCGGCGGCCGCGGATGACGACCTCGGCGTTGTTGGTCAGCCCGCGGCGCCAGCCGTCGCCGTAGCCGATCGGGACCGTCGCCAGGCACGTCGGCTCGCGGGCGACGAAGCGCCGCCCGTAGCCCGGCGCTCTCCCCCGGCGCGCACGGCTTGACGGCCGCCACCAGGAGGGCAGCGACAGCGCCGGGCTCGAGCTCCGCGGGCGGCCGGGTCCTCGCTGGAAGGGGTCCAGCCCGTAGATCGCCACGCCGCAGCGCACGAGGTCGAGGTGGGCGGCGGGGTCGCGCAGCGTCGCGGCGCTGTTGGCCGGCGTGCAGCAGCGCGCCGGGGAAGCGCTCGCGCAGCGGCGCCGGCCCACGCGCGGAACCGCGCGAGCTGCTCGCCGAAGAACGCGTCGCCGCGCTCGTCGGCGGTGGCGAAGTGGGTCATCAGCCCGGCGACGCACCCGCCCGCGGTCTCCAGCGGCCTCGGCGACGCGCGTCGCCTGGCCGGGTCGCGCGTGCCCAGCCGGCCCATGCCGGTGTCGAGCTTGACGTGGACCCGGCGTCCCGCCGGCCGCCGCCTGCGCGGCGAAGCCCTCGGTCCCACGCGGCGACCTCGGCGCCGGCCGCGCGGCGCCACCTCGAGCTCCTCGGGCGTCAGCGCGCCCATGACGACGACCGGCACGGGCTGGTCGCCGAGCGCGGCCGCCTCGGCTGCGGCGGCCACGAACAGCCGCTCGGCGCCGCCGGCCAGCGCGGCGCGCGCGGCCGCCGCGGCACCGTGGCCGTAGCCGTCGGCCTTGACCACGCGCCCAGCTGCGCGCCACCGCGAGCTCGCGCGCGCAGCCGGCGGCAGTTGCGCGTGATCGCCGCCAGGTCGACCGTGGCGAGCGCCCGCACGGCCACGGCCGCTACTCCTCGCGTGCGAGCGCCTGGAGGACGTCCACGCGGGTGACCATTCCCACGAGTCGCCCGTGCTCGACGACCGGCAGGCGGTTGTGGCCCTCCTCGGCGATGATCCGCGCCGCCTCGCGAACGCCGGTGTCCGGAGCGACGGTGACCGGGTCGGCGGTCATCATGTCCCGAGCGCTGGAGGCCACGGCCTTGCGCAGGTGCTGCTCGAAGCGCCGCAGCGGCTCGAGGAACACGACGCCGCCGAACAGCTCGATGTAGTGCGGGATGTGCAGGTCGCCGCCCTCGCCGGCGATGACCAGGTCGGCCTCGGTGATGATCCCGACGCAGCGGCCGCCCTCGTTGACGACGGGCACGCCCTGGAGCTCGTTGGTCGTTCAGCAGGCGCACGACGCTCCTCGACGGACGTCTCCGCGTGAACGCGTGACGGGCTCTGCGTCCATGATGTCGCTGACGGTGCCGGCCATCGCGGGGCAGCCTACCGGCCGGCGTCAGCCACCGCGGGCGGCGGGCAGCGCGGCGATGACGTCGGAGGCGATCACGCCCTCGACGCCGACGCGATCGGCCGCCAGCCGCCCGGCCCGGCGTGCAGGTGCGACGGCGGCGCACGCGGCGGCGAACGGCGTCGACGCCCTTGGCCAGCACGGCGCCGAGCACGCCGGAGAGCACGTCGCCGGTGCCCGCCGTGGCAAGCGCCGGGCGTGGCGCCCGGGATTGACGCGCCACGCGACCCGTCGGGCTCGGCGACGAGCGTGTCGTCGCCCTTGAGGACGACGATCGCGCCCGAGCGCTCGGCGGCCTCGCGGGCGTGGTGCAGCCGCCGGCGCCGGATCTCGTCGGCCTCGCATCCCAGCAGGCGGCCGAGCTCGCCCTCGTGCGGCGTGAGGACCGTCGGAGCGGGCCGGGACGCGCAGGTCCTCGAGGCGGCCCGGCGTGAGCGTTGAGCCCGTCGGCGTCGAGGACCAGCGGGACCTCGGCGCCGGCGCGCCAGCTCGCGCGCGCAGGTCCTCGGCGTCGCGCTGGCGCCCGATGCCCGGGCCCAGCACGAGCGACGCCGCGCGCTGGCCCGGCGCAGCACGGACTCCGCGCGCTCGCGCACATCGCCGTCGGCGGAGGGCGGCCGCCATCGCCTCGAGCAGGCGGGCCTCGAAGACCGGCATGAGCGCCCCGGGCACGCAGGCGGTGACGTAGCCGGCGCCGGCGCGCATCGCCGCCTCGGCGGCCATGGACGGCGCGCCCGTCAGCCCCGGCGAGCCGCCGCAGACCAGCACGTGGCCGGAGTCGAACTTCGTCGAGTTCCGCTCGCGCCGCGGGATCGCCGCAAGCGACGTCCGCGCCGATCAGGCCGACGGCCACGTCGCCCGAACCGGCGCCGTCGGGGATGCCCGATGTCGACGACCCGGACTACGGCCGGCGTGCGTCTTGCCGGGCTCGATCCACAGCCCGGGCTTGGCGGCGGCGAACGTCGCCGTGGCGGTCGCGCGCACCGCCGCGCCGGCGACCTCGCCGGTCGACGCGTCCACGCCCGAGGGCACGTCGGCGGCGACGACCGGCGCGCCCGCGGCCTTCATCGCCTCGATCGCCCCGAGGGCCGGCTCGCGCGGATCGCCGTCGAAGCCGGTGCCGAGGATGGCGTCGACGATCGCCACCGCGCTGTCCAGGCGCTCGGCCGCGAACGGCTCGACGACGGCGCCGCCGCCCGGGGCCCCGCGCCCGGGTCTCCGCCGCCTGCCTGCGCAGGCGCTCGAGGTTCGCGGCGGGGTCGCCGGTCAGGGCGTCGGGCTCGGCCAGCAGCAGCACGCGGACCTCGCGGCCCGGCGGCGCGCAGGAGCCGGGCGGCGACGAGGCCGTCGCCGCCGTTGTTGCCCTTGCCGCAGACGACCGCCACGGGTCCCGCGGGCGCGACCTCGGCGACCAGGCGCGCCAGGCCCTCCCCGGCGCGCTCCATCAGCTCGAGCGACGGGATCCCGCGCTCCTCGATCGCCCAGCGGTCGGTCGCGCGCATGGCCGCGGCGTCGGGCAGCGGCTCGAGCCAGGCGGGCATGGTCACGGCGCGAGCTCCGACTCGACGAGGGCCACCGCCGCGGCCATGCCGTGCTCGTGGGTCAGCGACACCGCGACGGGCCCGCGGCCGGCGAGCGGGCCGTGCAGCACGACGTCGGGCGCCCCGCTCGGCGCGACGACCACCTCGATGTCGCGCGGGCTCCAGCCCTCAGCGCGCAGCGCCTTGGCGACCGCCTCCTTGGCGCAGAAGCGCGCGGCGAGGTGCTGGCCGGGCCGCCCGCGCGACGCCGCATAGGCGCGCTCGGCGTCGGTGAACAGCCGCTCGGCCAGGCGCGGGCGCCGCTCAAGCGCCCGCTCGAGGCGCTCGATCTCCAGCAGATCGAGCCCCGACGCGGGTCACTCGACGGTGACGGTCTTGGCGAGGTTGCGCGGCTGGTCGACGTTGAGCCCGCGGCGCCGCGCGATCGCGTAGGCCAGCAGCTGCAGCGGGATCACGGCGAGCAGCGGCTGCAGCATCCAGTCGATCTCGGGCACGCTCGAGGACGTCGTCGGCGTGCTCGGCGATCTCGTCGTTGCCCTCGGTGGCGACCGCGATCACGTGGCGCCCCGCGCGCGCGCACCTCCTGCATGTTGGAGACGACCTTGTCGAGCACCGGCGAGTCGGTGGCCACGCAGACGACCGGCGTCGACTCGTCGAGCAGGGCGATCGGGCCGTGCTTCATCTCGCCCGCCGCGTAGGCGTCGGTCGAGATGTAGGAGATCTCCTTGAGCTTCAGCGCGCCCTCGAGCGCGACCGGGACAGCCCGACGTGGCGGCCGAGGTAGAGGAAGAACTGCGAGCGTCGCGAAGCGCTCGGCGATCGGCTCGACGACGCGCCTCCGCCGAGGCCACGACGCTCTCGATGCAGCGACGGCACGCGCTTGAGCTGGACGAGGATCCGCCGGCGGGTCCGCTCGGCTTCAGCGTCCCGCGCAGCTCGGCGAGCCGCAGGGCGAGCAGGTACATCACCGCGACCTGGCAGACGAACGTCTTCGTCGCCGCCACGCCGATCTCCAGCCCGGCGCGCGTGAACAGCACGCCGTCGGCGTCGCGCGTGGCCTGCGAGCCCACCACGTTGGTGATGGCGAGCACCGCGCGCCCCGCGCTCGCGCGCCAGCGCGCATCGCGGCGAGCGTGTCGGCGGTCTCGCCCGACTGGGTGATCGCCGATGACCAGGTCGCCGGGGCCGACGACCGGGTCGCGGTAGCGGTACTCGGAGGCGATGTCCATCGCCGACCGGGACGCGCGCCCACTTCTCGATCGCGTAGCGGCCGATCAGCCCCGCGTGGTAGGAGGTCCCGCAGGCCACGATCGTGATGCGGTCGACGTCCTGCAGCAGCGCCTCGTCGAACGCGGCCTCGTCGGCGAGGTCGACGCCGTCCTCGCGGAGCGTGCGGTCGGCGATCGTCTCGGCCACCGCGTCGGCCTGCTCGTGGATCTCCTTGAGCATGAACGTCTCGAAGCCGGCCTTCTCGGCGGTCTCCTCGTCCCAGTCGATCTCGTCGACCGGGCGCTCGACCTCGGCGCCGTCGGCGCCGATGGACGCTGACCCCGTCGGCGCGCACGACGACGATCTCGCCGTTCTCGATGACCTGGACGTGCGCGCGTGTGGGCGAGGAACGCCGGCACCGCGGAGGCCAGGAACTTCTCGCCGTCGCCGCGTCCCACGACCAGCGGGCACTCCCGCCGCGCGCCGACGAGGACGTCGGGCTCGTCGAGCGACATCGCCACGAACGCGAAGTGGCCCTCGAGCTCGGCGTAGGCCGCGCGCACGGCCTCCTCGAGGCTCGGGCGCATCGCCGAGCCGGCGGTCCGCCATGTGATGGGCGACGAGGTGGGCGATGACCTCGGCGTCGGTCTCGGAGGTGAAGACGGCGCCCATGCCGGCGAGGCGGCGCTTGAGCGCCATGTAGTTCTCGACGATCCCGTTGACGACGACGTGGACGCGGTCGGTCGTGTCGAAGTGCGGGTGGGCGTTGCTCTCGTTGACCCGGCCGTGCGTCGCCCAGCGCGTGTGGCCGATGCCCGGTCGTCGCCGGTCGGGTGGCCACCGCGACGGCGCCCTCGTCGCGCGAGCGCTGCACGGCCTCGACGCAGGTTGCCGAGGTTGCCGACCGCGCGCACCGAGTCGATCCGCCCGTCGGCGAGCACCGAGATCCCCGCCGAGTCGTAGCCGCGGTACTCGAGCTTCTGCAGGCCCGGCGAGCAGGACGTCCTGCGCGGGGCGGTGCCCGACGTAGCCGACGATGCCGCACATGAGGCGGATGACGGTAGCAGCGGCGTCAGCCCGCGGATCTGACGACCGCGACCAGCCGGTCGCAGACCGTCCGGGCCTCGTCCGCGCTCGGCGCCTCGACCATCACGCGCACGAGCTGCTCGGTGCCGGAGGGCCGCACGAGCACCCGGCCGCGGCCCTCCAGCGCCGCCCCCTCGCGCTCGCGCCGCGGCGAGCAGCTCGGCCGAGGCCATCGCGGCGTCGCGGTCGGCGACCGGCACGTTGACCAGCCGCTGGGGCAGCTTCTCCATGGCGCCGCGCTCGGCGAGGTCGGCGCCCGTCCAGCGCCTCGAGCGTCAGCAGCGCGCTGGCGATGCCGTCGCCCGTCGCGTTGAAGCCAGTGTCGATGATGTGGCCGGACTGCTCGCCGCCCGAGCGCCCAGCCGCGCGTCGCGCAGCTCCTCGAGCACGTAGCGGTCGCCGACCTCGGTCGATCGCGACCTCGATCCCGGCTCGCTCCATCGCCGCGTGGAAGCCGTAGTTGGTCATCACCGTGACCGCCACGCCGTCGCCGGGCAGCCGGCCGTGCCGCGCGCAGGTGCAGGGCGGCGAGCGCGATCAGCTCGTCGCCGTCGACGACGGCGCCGGTGCGGTCGACGGCCAGCACGCGGTCGCCGTCGCCGTCGAACGCGAAGCCGAGTCGATGGCCGCCGGCGCGACCACCTGCGCGGCGAGCGCCTCGACGTGGGTCGAGCCGCAGCCGTCGTTGATGTTGCGCCCGTCGGGCTGCGTCGGCGAGCGCGGTCACCGTCGCGCCGAGCCGCCGGAAGATCTCCGGCGCGGCGCGGAAGGTCGCGCCGTTGGCGCAGTCGAGCAGCACGTCGAGCCCGGTGAGGTCGAGCGCCGGCGAAGCGCTCGCCCAGCTCGCGCAGGTAGTCCTCGAGCGTGCCGTGCAGGGCGCGGATGCGCGCCGATGCGCGCGGGCGGACCGGGCGCCGGGCCCGCGTCCAGGCGGCGCTCGATCGCGCAGCTCGACCTCGTCGGCGAGCTTGAGGCCGTCCGGCCCGAAGAACTTGATCCCGTTGTCGCGGTACGGGTTGTGCGAGGCGCTGAGGACCGCGGCGAGGTCGAACCCGTAGCGGTGCGAGCAGCAGCGGCGCGGCGGGCGTCGGCAGCACGCCGCCGAGCAGCACGTCGCCCCCGGCGGCGGTGACGCCGGCCGCCAGCGCCGCCTCGAGCATCTCGCCGGACTCGCGCGTGTCGCGGATGACCAGCACCCGCGGAGGCGTGGTCGGAGCGCAGCTCCTCGGTGGCGGCGCGCCCCAGCCCGAGCGCCAGCTCGGCGGTGAGGACCTCGCCCGCGACGCCGCGGACGCCGTCGGTGCCGAACAGCTTGCGAGCCACGGTGGACGGGCTGCCGGCGCGGGCTAGCGCTTGGAGAACTGCGGGCGCTTGCGGGCCTTCTTCAGCCCGGCCTTCTTGCGCTCCTTGACGCGCGCGTCGCGCGTGAGGAAGCCGCGGCGCTTGAGCTCGCCGCGGAGGTTGGGGTCGGCGTCGATCAGCGCGCGCGAGATGCCGTGGCGCAGCGCGCCGGCCTGGGCGCTGACGCCGCCGCCGTGCAGGCGGGCCACGACGTCCATGCGGTCGTCGTAGCCGACGGCCTCGAGCGGCTGGCGGATCTGGCGCTGCAGCGTCGAGCGGGGGAAGAAGGTGTCGAGCTGCTTGCCGTTGACCGTGTAGGCGCCCGTTCCGGGCCGCAGGATCACGCGGGCGACGGAGGTCTTGCGCTTGCCGGTCGCGCGGTAGCGCGCGTCCGGCGGCGAGGTCGATCGTGGCCGTCGACCGGCTGGTCGGCCACCTCGTCGTCGTCGCCGCCGGAAGGCGTCTCGTCGGCGCCGTCCTCGTCGTAGGCGGCGTAGGGATCCTCGGCGCGCCGGTCGGCCTCCAGGACGATGTCGACCTCGAGGTCGGCGCCGGGATCGCCGGCTTGACGCGCGGGGCCGGCTCCTCGTCGTCGCCGGCGTCGGCCTCCTCCGCCTCGGGCTCCTCGGCGTCGGCGGCGGGCTGCTCGGGCTCGGCGGCGGGCTGCTCGGGCTGCCCCTCGGCGACGTCCTCGTCCGGGACGGGCAGCTCCTCGGCCGCGGCCTGCTCGGCGGCGGCCTCCTGCTCGGGCGCCGGAACCTCCGGCTGCTCCTCGTTCGGCGTCGGCGTGTCCTCGGCCATCAGGCCTCGATCTCCATCGGTTGCGGCTTCTGGGCGACGTGGGGGTGCTCGGGGCCGGCGTAGACCTTGAGCTTGGTCAGCTGCTTGCGGGCCAGCCGGTTGCGGGGGAGCATCCCCTTGACCGCCTTGCGGATGACCTCCTCGGGCCGGCGCTCGAGCTGCTCGGCCAGCGTGCGGACCTTGAGCCCTCCGGGGTAGCCGGAGTGGCGGTAGTAGCGCTTGTCGGCGAGCTTGTTGCCGGTCACCGAGATCTTCTCGGCGTTGACCACGATCACGAAGTCGCCGGTGTCCACGTGCGGCGTGTACTGGGGCTTGCGCTTGCCGCGCAGGGCGTCGGCGATCTGGGTCGCGAGGCGGCCCAGCGTCTGGCCGGTGGCATCGACGATCAGCCAGTCGCGCTGGCGGTCGTTGGGTGTGGCGACGTAGGTCTTCACGGCGTGAAAAAGGCCACGCGAGGTCGCGCGGCGCCGGGCCCATGATAGGGGATCCCCCGCGGGCGTGGAACTCAGCATAGAAGCCCGGACCGTCCGTCGACGCCACTATGCTCCGCGCACCACAGGCCGAGTCCGTCGGTCGTCGCCGCTGGCGACCGAGGGAACGGGGGAACCGCTGGGCGCACCGCGCCCGTGGGGCGAATCCGGGCGCGAGCGCCCGGTAGCGCGGCACCGTGCCGCGCGAGCCCGTCAGCTAACCCCGCAGGCCGCTCAGACCATGCGGACAGCTTCCACGCCCCTCCACGCACTGGCGCTCGCGACCGCGGCCATCCTGGCACTCCCCGCCGCCGGCGCGGCCGCCTCCACCGGCGGCACGTACGCGTCGAACCCCGCCCGCGCCGAGCGCGTCGGCTGCTCGAGCGGCTGTGCCGACCTGCACGCGTCGAGGCCGGGCAGCACCGTGCGGGTCTACGGCCGCGGGATGCGCGACGTCCGCCTCGTCGTGTTCCTGGGCCGGCCGGGCGCCTCCGACGACGTGCGTGCCCGGCCGACGAAGGTGCGGTCGAGGACCGTCTACGTGAAGGTGCCCTCCCGGGCCGTCGGCGGCCCGCTGCGGCTCTACAACGCCGACGGCACGCCCTCGGCGCCCACGCCGGCGCTCGACGTCGACCGCGGGCCGACGCGCACGGCGGCGCCGGGCACCGTGCCGCCCGTCGACGCCGCCGTCGATGTCCACAGGGCGTTCTACGACGGCCGCCGGCCCGCAGGGCTCAGCTTCATGGTCCAGGACGACCGGCCCGTCAACGTCGCGATCACGCTCGTGCGGGCGACCGACGGCGCGGTGGTGGCGCAGTGGTCGCCCGGCGTCGTCGCCCCGCACACGGCTCAGAGCGTCACGTGGGACGGCCTCGACACCCCCACCCACGAGCCGGCCCCCGCGGGCCGCTACGAGTTCCGCGTCTACACCGCCACCGGCGGCGCCCGGGCCGCGGCCGCCGGGGACCCGCCCGCCGCGGCGCAGCCCTTCCTGTTCCTCGACCACCGGTTCCCGATCCTCGGCAGCCACCACTACGGCACCGGGGCCGGGACGTTCGGCGCCGGCCGCGCCGGCCACAGCCACCAGGGCCAGGACGTCTTCGCCGACTGCGGGACCCCGCTCGTCGCAGCGCGCGGGGGCGAGGTCAAGATCAAGCGCTACGAGGCGCGCGCCGGCAACTACGTCGTCATCGACGGCGAGGGCACCGACGTCGACTACGTCTACATGCACCTGCGCAGGCCCGCGCTCGTCGGCAAGGGCGACCACGTCTACACCGGCCAGCGCATCGGGGAGGTCGGCGACACCGGCGACGCCCACGGCTGCCACCTGCACTTCGAGCTGTGGTCGGGGCCCGGCTGGTACACGGGCGGCAGGCCGTTCGACCCGCTGCCCGACCTGCGCGCCTGGGACGCCGTCACCTGACCCCGGGCCGGCCGCGTTCCCGCGCTGCGGCGGGAGCCGCGCGGCGGGCTGCTCCCCGCGCTCAGCGCGGCAGCATGTGCGAGAGCGAGACCGTCTGCTGGAACGTGGGGCGGTTCTGGAACGGGAACGCCGGCACGGTCACGGCGCTGGCGACCGTGAACCGGTTCATGTCGAAGCAGCTCGCCTGGGCGTCGCCGGCGCATGGGCCACGGCCGTAGAGCTGAGCGCGCGTGACCTTCAGCGCCTCCCGCAGCGATGCCTGGAGGTCGCGGGCGCAGCGCCGGCGCGACGCGCGCCCGCAGTAGACGCGCGACCAGCGACCGCGCACCGAGCGGCGCGCGAGCAGGTCACGCAGGTCCTTGTGGACGTAGCCGTACCAGCCGGTCGAGAACGCCGGGGCGCTCGGGTCCTTGCCCGGCCCGAGCTCGGCGTCGAACGGCACGACGTCCTGGAGCGCCCGCATCGCGTCGTCGCCGAGGACGGCGCCGAACTCGGCCTGCACGGCCTTCGGCCACCAGGCGTCCATGAGCGTGACGGCTGCGTCGTCGTCGTAGCGCCCGTCGCGGTCGAGGTCGCGGCGGTGGGCGCCGCGCCGGTGCCAGCCGCGCAGGAGGTCGACGGCCTTGCGGAGCTGGGGGTCGCGGACGGTGCCCATCGCGCGCAGCATCCAGGGCAGCACGTAGAGGCCGCGGATGTCCTGGCTCGCCGGCTCCTCCATCGCCTGCGTGAGCTGGGCGAGCGTCACCTTGCCCCCGTGGCGCATCGCGCGCCGGATCGGGTCCATGATCATCTTCTGGCGCTGGAGCGAGCCCCAGAAGTACTCGTCGTCGGCGGCCGCCCAGTCGCGCGCCTGCTTGCCGTTCCAGGAGACGGTGTAGTCCTGGTCGACGACGTGCGGGCGCTCGTCGACCGACAGGTGGTCCTGGAGGTGCAGGCCGGCGTCGAAGCCCTGCCAGTCGTACTCGCCGGTCCCCAGGACGGGGAAGTCGGGCGACGTGCCCTTCGCCCGCCGCGGGTACCAGCCCGACTGCTGGTAGGCGGTGTGCTCGGCGTCGATGTAGCCCCAGTTGAAGCCGAAGTTGATGCCGTCGACCGCCCGGCGGAACGACTGCGGGTCCTTGACGCACGACGGGTCGTTGAGGCAGAAGAAGCCGATCGCCGAGTCGGCCTCGTGGAAGTAGGTCGTACGGGCGCTGACGAACGCCACCTTGCGCCCGCCCACGGTCCCGCGGGCGTAGACGATGCCGTGGACGGTCCGCAGCGCGGTCAGCGTCTCCGAGCCCGGGGGCGTCTGGTCGCTCGCGTTGGGCAGCCAGGAGTTCGTCCGCACCAGGCGCTCCATCGGCCGGCACTCGCCCTTGTAGAGGTAGTGCTCGTCGTCCTGGCAGAGCACCTCGGCGAAGGTGTCGACGTTGTCGGTGTCGGCGGTCGTGGCGCTCCACGCGTAGTCGCGGCCGTGTCCGAGCTGCACCATGAGGTTGACGCCGGGGAACGAGGCGCCGCGCGCGTCGAAGCCCGGGCCGTGCAGCTCCTCCTCCATCAGGATCTGCGGGACGTAGTAGCCGACCTGCGGGCCCAGCACGCCGATCGGGTGGCCGGTGGCCGAGTGCGCGGCCGAGACCATCTCCCAGTTGGAGGCGTGCGGCGGGGCCTTGGTCTGGGCGAGCAGCGCCGCCCCGACCGAGCGCGCGTCGGCGGCGCTGCGCGACGCCGCGCCGACCGGCGGCGCAACCGGCGCGGACTGCACCGACCCGGGGTCGGGAAGGGCCAGCCCGCGCTTGGAGAACGGCGAGGCCGTCTCGTACGGGAAGCGCGCCTTCAGGACCGTCGTCGGTGCCTCGGGGTCGTTCTTGGAGCGGAAGTCGCCCCAGGCGCGCCGGCCGCGGGAGCTGCCGAAGCGCTTCTCGAAGGCGCGAAGGGCCAGCGCCGAGGTGACCTCGCGGCCCCCGCCCTTGCCGAAGATCCCGCCGATCAGCGAGGCGGTGGCGATGACGTCGGTGCCCTTCCAGTCTGCGACCTGCTTGCCGAACGCCGCGTACTCCGCGGGCATCTTGGTGGGGTCGAGCCGGGCCATGGCGATGTAGGCGTTGATCCCGGCGACGTACTCGGCGAGGTCGGCCTGCATCTGGCGGCCCGCCGCCCCGTAGATCTGCGGGGCGAGGTCGATCTGGCGCTGGAGGTCGGCCTCGGTGTACGGCGCGATCGCCCACTGCGTGCGGTCCATCTCGCGGTTGCTGGCCGAGCCGCCGGCGAACGACGAGAGCTCGGCGCGACCGGTGTGGCGCAGGATGTCCATGAGGAACAGGCGGTCCTCGGCACCGGCGTAGCCGGCGCCGAAGACGACGTCGCCGCGCGTGTCGCCGTAGACGTGGGGGATGCCGTAGGCGCGATCGCGGACGATCGTGACGCCGGGGCGCGGTGTCTCGGTCGACGCGACGTCGGCGGGCTTGACGCCGAACGTCGCGTCCTTGAAGTACTTGGGGATGTCGGCGTCGGTCAGCTTCGGCGACCCGTAGAGCAGGTTCTCATACAGCGGCTGCTGGTCGTCCCAGTGCGCGGGCCGCGCGCCGGTCGCCTGGAACGCGGCGAACTGCAGGACGTTGTCGGTCCCCGCCTCGCCGGGCGGCAGCACGTTGCGAAACCCGCCGGCGTCGTTGGCTCCGTACGGGGCGACCGCCGCTGCGGCCGGCGATGCCGCGAGGGCGGCGAGGGCCAGCGCAAGGACGAGGGCGCGAGCGTTCAGGCGAGACATGGTCGGCCAACCTAGTCCGGACGGCGCGTGCCCGCGCCGGTTGACGCGGCGCTCGGGTGCCGGCGGTGTGCGTGCACGCCACGGACGTCGGAACGGAGTGCCCTTGCGCTCGAGCCTGAGCGCGGGATACTCGGCATGTGCGCGGATCACCGGACGACGTCGCGCTCATGGATCGCATGCAAGGCCACACGCCACGGACGTTCATGCGCGTCATGCGCCGCCTTCCGTCCGAGCCGCGCTGCGCGCTCTGCGGCGCGCCCTACGGCGGCGTGGGCGGCCGCATCATGTCCCGGGCCGGCTTCGGCCCCTCGCGCAAGAACCCGCGGCTGTGCGACACCTGCTTCGAGAAGGCCCCGATGGGCGGCGTCGAGATGGAGGCCGGGATCCTCTTCGCCGACGTCCGCGGCTTCACGGGCCTTGCCGAGAGCCTGCCGCCGGACGAGGTGGCGAGCCTGCTCAACCGCTTCTACGCCGCGGCGAGCGCCGTGCTCTGCCGCCACGCCATCATCGACAAGCTCGTCGGCGACGAGGTGATGGCCCTCTACCTCCCGGGCCTGTTCGCCGCCGACCCCGCCGAGCACATGCTCGCCGACGCGGTCTCGCTCCTCGACGCCGCGGGCTACGGCAGCCCGGACGGGCCGTGGCTCAAGCTCGGTGTCGGCGTCGACATCGGCGACGCCTACGTCGGCAACGTCGGCGCAGGCGATGTCAAGGACTTCACCGCCATCGGCGACGTCGTCAACACCGCCGCCCGCCTCCAGGCCGAGGCCGCCAGCGGCCAGGTCGTCATCTCCTCGCGGCTGGCGCCCCGCGCCGGCCGCGCCGCAGCCCGCGCGACGCCGAAGGACCTGGTGCTCAAGGGCAAGTCGGCGCCCGAGCACGCCCATGTGCTCGACCTGAGCACGCGCGACGAGGTCGCTGCGCGTGCCCGCGGTTGACGCTCCGTCCACCTCGACGACGAGGCGCTGCGTCGAACGGTGCTGCCCGACGACCGGGCGTGAGCAGCGCTCGCTGACGAACGTGACGTCGTCGTCTTCGGCGCCGGCCGGGCCCGGCCTCGAGCCCTACTCCCACTCGATCGTGCCGGGCGGCTTGCTCGTGATGTCGAGCACGACCCGGTTGACCTCGCGCAGCTCGCCGATCATTCGCGCGGCGATCTGCTCGAGCAGGTCGTAGGGCAGCCGCGCCCAGTCGGCGGTCATCGCGTCGTCGGAGGTCACGGCGCGGATGACGACGACGTAGCCGTAGGTGCGCTCGTCGCCCTGCACGCCGACGGTCCGGATGTCGGGCAGCACGCAGAAGGACTGCCACAGCTCCCGGTACAGGCCGGCCTTGCGGATCTCGTCCTGGAGGATGAAGTCGGCGTCGCGCAGCAGGTCGAGGCGCTCCTTGGTCGCCTCGCCGCCGACGATCCGGATCGCCAGCCCGGGCCCGGGGAACGGCTGGCGCCACACCAGGCGCTCGGGCAGGCCGAGCTCGGCGCCGACCGCACGCACCTCGTCCTTGAACAGCGCCCGCAGCGGCTCGACGAGCTCGAACTCGAGGTCCTCGGGCAGCCCGCCGACGTTGTGGTGGGACTTGATCGTCGCCGCGCCGGTGCCGCCGCCGGACTCGATGACGTCCGAGTAGAGCGTGCCCTGGACGAGGAAACGCGCGCCGCCGCCGTCACCGATCTTCGCCGCCTCCTCCTCGAAGACGCGGATGAACTCGGCGCCGATCGCCTTGCGCTTGGCCTCCGGGTCGGTGACGCCGGCGAGCTTGCCGAGGAAGCGCTCCTCGGCGTCGACGGCCACGAGCGGGACCTTGAAGTGGTCGCGGAAGGCGGAGATGACCTGGTCGCCCTCGTTCTTGCGCATCAGCCCGTGGTCGACGAAGACGCAGGTCAGCTGGTCGCCGACGGCGCGGTGGACCAGCAGCGCCGCGACGCTGGAGTCAACGCCGCCCGACAGCCCGCAGATGACGCGGCCGTCGCCGACCTGGGCGCGGATGCGCTCGATCTGCTCCTCGACGATCGAGGCGGCGCTCCAGGCCATGTCGCAGCCGCAGACGTCGCGCAGGAACGCGCTCGAGCACGTCCTGCCCGTAGGGGGTGTGCACGACCTCGGGGTGGAACTGGATGCCGTAGATGCTCGCGCTCGACCGACTCGAACGCCGCGACCGGCGAGGCGGTCGACGACGCCAGCGCGGTGAAGCCCGGCGGCGGCTCGAACACCGTGTCGCGGTGCGACATCCAGCACGTCTGCTCGCGTCGGCAGCCCGGCGAGCAGCCGGCCCGTGCTCGCGGACGGTCAGGTCGCTGCGGCCGAACTCGCCGACCTCCGCGCCCTCGACCTTGCCCGCCCAGCTCGCGCGCCAGCAGCTGCATGCCGTAGCAGATGCCCAGCACCGGGATGCCGAGCTCGAGCAGCTCGCGCTCGAGCCGCGGCGCGCCCTCGGCGTAGACCGAGGCCGGGCCGCCGGAGAGGATCAGGCCCTTCGGCGCGCGGCGCCGGACCTCCTCGGCCCCGACGTGGTGGGGCAGCAGCTCGCTGAAGACGCCGCACTCGCGCACGCGGCGCGCGATCAGCTGCGAGTACTGCCCGCCGTAGTCGAGGACGACGACCTCGTCGACCGCGCGTCGGGGCCGTCGACGTCGAGCGCCGACTCGTCGACCAGCTCGGTCGCTGCGGTCGCGGCGGTGACGACGCCCTCGGTCGTCAACGATCAGGCCTCGCTGAGCGCGGGCTCCTCGGCGGGCGCTGCCGTTGGCCGTCCGCCGGCGGATGCGCGGCGGCAGCGGCGCCCCTGCGAGCCCATCCCGACGCCCTGGGCGGACTGCAGCGCCTTGCCCTCGGTCTGCAGCGCCGGCGCGATCATCAGCTCGGCCCGGTTGAACTCGGCGATGTCGTGGTAGCCGCAGGTGGCCATCGAGGTCCGCAGCGCGCCCATGAGGTTGAACGTGCCGTCGTTCTCGCGCGCCGGCCCGGTCGAGGATCTCCTCGAGCGTGCCGTTCTGGACGGTCTGCACGCGCGCGCCGCGCGGCAGCGAGGGGTGGAACGTGGCCATGCCCCAGTGGAAGCCGCGGCCCGGCGCCTCGTGCGCGCGCGCCAGCGGCGAGCCGACCATGACCGCGTCGGCGCCGCAGGCGATCGCCTTGGAGACGTCGCCGCCGGTGCGCATGCCGCCGTCGGCGATCACCTGGACGTACTCGCCGGTCTCGAGCATGTGCTGCGAGCGGGCGGCCGCCACGTCGGCGATCGCCGTCGCCTGCGGCACGCCGATGCCGAGCACGCCGCGCGTCGTGCAGGCCGCGCCGGGGCCGACGCCGACGAGCACGCCGGCCGCGCCGGTGCGCATCAGGTGCAGGCCCGTGTGGTAGCTCGCGCAGCCGCCGACGATCGACCGGCACCGGGACCTCGCGGCAGAACTCCTTGAGGTTCAGCGGCGGGCGCGTCGGGGTCCGACGAGACGTGCTCGGCCGAGACCACCGTGCCCTGGACGACGAGGATGTCGAGCCCGGCGTCGAGCGCCAGCTCGTAGTGGTCGCGGACGCGCTGCGGCGTCAGCGACGCGGCGGCGACGACGCCCTCGGCCTTGATCTCGCGCGATGCGCTGGGCGATCAGCTCGGGCTGGATCGGCCGGCTGTAGATCTCCTGCATCTCGCGCGTCGCGACGTCCTTGGGCAGCTGCGCGATGCGCTCGAGCTGCTCGTCGGCGTCCTCGTAGCGGTGAAGATGCCCTCGAGGTTCAGGACCGCGAGGCCGCCGAGCCTGCCGATGATCCCGGCCGTGCGCGGCGAGACGACGCCGTCCATCGCCGAGGCCAGGAGCGGCAGCTCGAAGCGGTAGTCGCCGAGCTTCCAGGAGATGTCGACGTCGTCGGGGTCCCGCGTGCGCCGCGAGGGCACGATCGCGATGTCGTCGAATCCATACGCGCGGCGGGCCTTCTTCCCGCGACCGATCTCGATCTCCATCACTGCATCCTAGGGTCGTGGGCGGACGAGAAGACCCCGTGGGAGCGGGGTCCGGGGGACGGCGAAGACGCGTGGTGGCGGCAACCGTTCACGCACGCCGAGCGTAGCACCGGCGCCCGCCCGCAAGGACGACGTTCGTGCGGAGATACCGGGGTCGCCGCGGCTCGGCTCAGCCGACCTCGGCGGGCGCGTCGACGGCGCTCGACGGAGATCTCGGCCAGGAGCCGGTCGACCTCGCGCGGATCGATCAGGCCGGCGCCGAGGCGCTGCGTCGACTCGGCGCCGCACGCGACCGCGCGGCGCAGGCACTCCTCGGCCGGCCGGCCGGTGTAGCGGGCGGCCACGTAGCCGGCCAGGAACGCGTCGCCGGCGCCGACGGCCGCGACGGACTCGCGCGGCTCGATCCAGACCCGGTGCAGCGCCCACTCGCCGTCGACGAGCAGGCACGCGGCAGCAGCCGTCGGGCAGGGTCATGATCGCCTCGCGCGCGCCGAGCTCGACCATCTCGCCGCACCGCGATCAGCGCGCTCCTCGTCGTCGTTGAACTCGTGGCCGACGAGCTCCTCGGCCTCGAGGACGTTGGGCGAGATCACGTCGGGCTCGGCGCGAACCGCGTGGCGCATCGGCTCGCCGTCGGTGTCGACGACGGTCGTGACGCCCATCTGCGCAGCTCGTGGATCGAGCTCGGCGTAGATCTCGCGCTCGACCCCGCGCGGCAGCGACCCGGCGAACACGACGATGTCCGCGCCGCTGGCGAGGTAGAGCAGCTTGTCGCGGAAGAGCTCGACCTCGCGACGCGCTCACGGCGGGCCCGCGCTCGTTGATCTCGGTCTGCTCGCCCGTCGTCGGGTCGTGTACCGCCGTGTTCGTCCGCGACTCCTCGCGGATGCGCACGAAGTCGTTGAGGATCGACTCGGCGGTCAGCTGCTCGACGATCCGCGTCCCGGTCGGCCCGCCCGCGAAGCCGGTCGCGATGACCGGCTGGCCGAGCGTCTTGAGCGTCCGCGCGACGTTGACGCCCTTGCCCCCCGGCATCGTCGTCTGCTCGACGGTGCGGTGCCGCCGGCCGAGCCGGAAGTTCGGCACCGAGAGCGACTTGTCGATCGCCGCGTTGAGCGTGACGGTGATGATCACGTGAGCTCTGCCTCCCGGGCCCCCCTGCGCCTGCGCCGGCGCAGGGTCCGTCGCCTCAGGAGGACGAGCTGGACAGTACAGACCGCCAGCGCCCCGAGCAGGACGATGGTCAGGGTTCGGCCGAGCCACGCCCGCATGCGCTCGACCGTGGTCGGCGCGGGGACGGCGCGGGCGGTCACGAGCGCGGCCCTCGCCACGACGCGGCCGCGCCGCAGGACGTCGGCGGTGCCCTCGCGGCTGCCGGCGCGCAGCGGCCCCTCGACGTGGTCGGGCACGTTGCGCAGCCGCACACGCAGGCGCTCGCCCCGGCGCGCGACGACCCGGACGGTGTGCGACGGCACCAGGGCGACCCGGGCGTCGCCCTGGTCGCGGACGGCGACGGTGGTCAGCCGGCGGCGGCGCGCGGAGCGCCTCCCTCCGGCGGTAGCGGCCGAGGCCGTAGCGCAGCAGCGCGAGGGTGTCGGCATCGCGGGCCGCCTCGCTCGAGCGCGCCGAGGACCGCGCTCACCACGGTCACCCCGTCGCGCGTGGCGGAGCCGACGAGCACGTACCCGGCGCCGCTGGTGTGGCCGGTCTTGACGCCGTTGACGTAGGGGACCCGGCCGACGAGGTCGTTGCGGTTGACGACGACACGCCGGCGCGACCCGCTGCGCAGGACGGCCTTCGTCTCGTCGACGGTCCTGCGAAAGAACGGGTTGCGCCGCAGGACGAGCGCGAGCTTCACCAGGTCACGGGCGGATGAGCGCTGGCCGGGAGCGTCGAGCCCGATCGGCATTGGCGTAGTGGGTGTCCTTGAGGCCGAGCTGGCGCGCACGCCGGTTCATCAGCGAGACGAAGCGCCCGCGGCTGCCTGAGACCCCGACCGCCAGCGTGCGTGCCGCGTCGTTGGCGGAGGGCAGCAGCAGTGCTCGCAGCAGGTCGGCCGTGGTCATCCGCTCGCCGGCGCGCAGCCCGGCCACCGACTCCGCCGGCGCCGGGCTGTACGGCGCGACCGTCAGCACGTCGGAGAGATGCAGCCGCTCGAGCGCGACCAGCGCCGTCATGAGCTTGGTCGTCGACGCCATCGGGCGGCGCTCGCCGGCTCGCCTGGCGTAGACCACGTCGCGGGTGTCGGGCTGGACGAGGATCGCGCTCGGCGCCGAGACGTGCGGAGTTGCCGCGCGCGCGGGCGCCGCGCCCGTGGCGGCGAGCGCCGCGAGCGACGCTCCCGCGACCCACGCGGCGGCGCGCAGCGCGCCCCGGCCTGTCGCGCTCCCGATCACCCCGTGAGCTTGATCTTCTGGCCGGCGTGCAGGCTCTGGGCGTCGACGTTGGGGTTCAGGCGCTCGATCTCCGACAGCGGCACCCCGGTCTTCTCGGCGATCGAGGACAGGACGTCGCCGGGCTTGACGGTGTAGGACTTCGGCGCCGAGCCGCCCTTGACGGTCAATGCCCTCGACGTGGTCGAGGGCTTCGAGGTCGCCGTCGAGCTCGTCGACGACGTGGACGATGCCGGCGCCGCGCGCGAGCCGGACGAGGTGCCGTCCCCCCGCTCGACGCCGCGACCGTGATGATGAGGGCGAGGGCGGCACCGGCGAGCGCGAGTGGCGCCAGCCAGCGCGCTGGGGTCCTCTGAGCCATGAGCCGGCCAGGATACGACCCGCCGCGCAGCGCGCCCACAGGCGCAACCGGACGTGCGCGCCGTCCGCCGGGTCCGCCTCAGGCCGAGAGCCGCCAGGCCAGCTCGCGCAGGCGCTCGGCCTCGCGGCGGCCGGCAGCAGCCGGCGCGTCGCCGCGCTGCTCGTGCGCCCGCACGATCCCGCGCGACGACGTGACGAGCCCCCCGGCGCGCCCCGGGGCGAACGCGGGCGCGAGATCCTCGATCCTCCCGCCCTGGGCGCCGACGCCGGGCAGCAAGAACGGTGTCGCGGGCATCAGCGTCCGCAGCCGGGCGAGGTGCTCCGGGGCGGTCGCGCCGGTGACCGCCCCGACCTCGGCAAGGCCGGAGACCGGCCCCGGGCGCTCGGCTCCCAGCTCCGCCACCCAGCCTGCAACGCGTTCGGACACCGTCCCGCCGTCGGCGAGCACGCGGTCCTGGAGCGCCCCCGCGCCCGGATTCGACGTGCGGACGAGGACGAAGATCCCGCGCCCGGCCGGCCGGCCCACGTCGAGGAACGGGCGCAGCGTCTCAGGCCCGAGGTACGGGTTGACGGTGACCGCGTCGGCCGCCAGCCCCTGGGCCTCCCCCCAGGGGCTGGGAATCGCGCCGAGCATTGCCTGCGCGTAGGCGGTCGCGGAGACGTCGATGTCGCCGCGCTTGGCATCGGCGAGGACGAGCAGCCCGTGCGCCTGCGCGCAGCCCGAGGCCCGCTCGAGCGCCGTCAGCCCCGGCGCCCCCAGGCGCTCGAAGCACGCCAGCTGGAGCTTGACCGCGGCGCAGGCGCCCGCCACGGCCTCGATCGCCGCGACGCAGTGCGCCGCGACCGCCGCGGCGGCGCGCTCCGCCGGCCTGCCCGCCGCGCGATCCCCCGCCTCCCGGCCCTCCGGCCAGAGCCGCGCGGGATCGGGATCGAGGCCGAGGACGATCTGCGACTCGCGCGCGGCGACGGCGGCGGCCAGCCGGTCCCCGAGGTGGCGGCCGGGGTCGGCCGGCGCGGTCAACGCTTGACGGCGCCCTTGAGGCCGGAGCCCGCCGTGAACTTCGGCACGCGGGTGGCGGCGATCTGCATCGGCTCGCCGGTCTGCGGGTTTCGGCCCTGTCGCGCCCCGCGCTCGGCGACGCTGAACTTGCCGAACCCCTGGAAGGTCACCTCGCTGCCGCGCCGGAGGGCGTCCTGGATGGCATCGAGCAGGGCGTCGACGGCCTCCTCGGCGTCGCGCTTGCTCAGGCTCGCCCGCTCTGCGACCTGGTCGACCACCTGGGACTTGGTCATGCAGTCTCTCCTTGGATGCTCGTGGACGCGCGAAGCTACCAGGGGCCACGGACGCCGCCGGCCCTGTCAGCATGGGCGCGTGAGCCTCACCCGCATCGCCTGGCTGGCCACCGTCCTCGCCGCGGTCCTCACCGGGATCCTGCTGCTGATCTCCGGCTACCAGGGCTACGCCGCCCTCGCCGCGGCGGTCGGCCTCTCCGCCTCGATCAACCTCCGCTGACCCGGCCTACAGTTCGCCCATGTCCCTCGAGGGCACAGCCGGCGACCGCGCGCACCAGCGCACGGCGCTCTTCAGCGTCGTCGCCGCCCTGCTGCTGGTCGCGCTGAAGCTCGTCACCGGCCTGGCGACGGGGTCCTTGGGCCTGCTCGCGGAGGCCGCCCACTCGGGAACCGACCTGGTGGCCGCCGTCCTGACGCTGCTGGCGATCCGGGTCGCCCTCCGGCCCGCGGACGCGACCCACCACTACGGGCACGGCAAGGCCGAGCACCTGGCCGCGCTCGGCGAGAGCACCTTCCTGATCGTGGTCTCGGGCCTCCTCGGCTACCAGGCCATCCACCGCCTGACGGCCGCCAGCGTCCACCAGGTGGACGCGACGTGGTGGTCGTTCGCCGTCCTCGGCGTGGTGATCGCGGTCGACGCCTCGCGAACCGCGGTCAGCCTGCGCGGCTCGCGGACCCACAGCTCGCCGGCGCTCGCGTCGAACGCGCTGCACTTCGCGTCGGACCTCGCCGGCTCGGTCGCGGTCCTGATCGGCCTCGCACTCGTCGCGCTCGGCCACCCGGCGGGAGACGCGATCGCCGCGCTCGTGGTGGCCGCCATCGTGATGGTGGCCGCCGGCCGGCTCGCGAGCGACTCGGCCCAGGTGCTGATGGACCGGGCGTCGGCCGACGCGGACGTCGCGGTGCGGCGCGCGCTCGAGCCGCACGCCGCGTCGGTCGAGGTGCGCCGCGTCCGCGTCCGGCACGCCGCGGGGCGGGCGTTCGTCGACCTCGTCGTCGGGCTCAGCGCCGACTCCGGGCTGGCGCAGGCCCACACCACTGCCGACGAGATCGAGGATGCGGTCCAGGGCGAGCTTCCGGGCGCCGACGTCGTGGTGCACGTCGAGCCGTTGAGCCCCGGCGGCGACCTGCGCGAGCGCGCGACGATCGCCGCGCTCGGCGTCCCGGACGTCCGCGAGGTGCACAACGTGCGGGTCATGCACGTCGACGGCGGCTACGAGCTCTCGCTGCACGTCAAGCTTCCGCGCGACCTCGCGCTGGGCGAGGCCCACGGCGTCGTCGAGCGGCTCGAGCAAGCGATCAGCGGTGCGGTGCCCGAGCTCTCCACCGTCCACACCCACTTCGAGCCGCTGGCGCAGACCGACTGGGCGAGCCGACCGCCGCGCGACGAGGTCGAGCAGGAGCGCCTGGCGATCGACGAGGTCGTCCGCCGCGTCACCGGCCATGCCCCCGCCGCGGTGCGGCTGCGCGACGGCGAGCAGGGCCGCGTCGCGCTCATCAGCATCCTGCTGCCGGGCGACGAGCCGCTGCCCAGCGCCCACCGGCGCGCAGGACGGATCGAGGAGGCGCTGCGCGAGCGCTGCCCGGCGCTCGCGGAGGTCGTCGTGCACACCGAGCCTGTCCCCGGGCCGCAGGACTGACGGCGGGCCGCCCGCTCAGCCCGGCGCGGCGAGGCGCTCGAGCAGCATCCGGGCCGCCCGGCCGCGGTGGCTGATCGCGGCCTTGTGCTCCACGCTCAGCTCCGCCATCGTGCGGCCGCGCCCGTCGCCGCCGTGCTCGTCGGGGACGAAGGCCGGGTCGTAGCCGAACCCGCCGGTCCCGCGCGGCTCGTGGGCGAGCGTGCCGGTGCACCGGCCCTCGACGAGCTCGACGCGCTCCGGCGGGCCGGGCGAGACCAGCGCGAGCGCGCACACGTAGGACACGGAGCTGCCGGCGGGTACCTCGCGCAGCAGCTTGGCCAGGTTCTCCTCGTCGGTCGCGTTCGGCCCCGCGTAGCGCGCGGAGCGCACGCCCGGCGCGCCTCCCAGGGCCTCGGCGGAGATCCCCGAGTCGTCGGCCAGTGCCGTGCGGCCCGTGGCTCGCGCGGCCGCGCGGGCCTTGCCGAGCGCGTTCTCGGCGAACGTCTCCCCCGCCTCCGGCGGCAGCTCGACGTCATCGGGCAGGGGCTCGAGCTCATGCGGGGCCAGGAGCCCCGCCAGCTCGCGGAGCTTGTGGGGGTTGCGGGTGGCGACGACGAGTTTCACGCGCGCCCGCGCGCGACGGCCTCGTCCTGAAGGGCCCGCAGGCTCTCGATGCCCCCGGCGGCGAGCTCGAGCAGCTCGTCGAGGTGGGCGCGCGAGAGCGGCATGCGCTCGGCGGTTGCCTGGACCTCGACGAGGCCGCCGTCGCTGGTCATCACCACGTTGGCGTCGACCTCGGCGGTCGAGTCCTCGGAGTAGTCGAGGTCCAGCAGCGGAACGCCTCCGACGATCCCGGCCGACACGGCGGCGACCGTGCCGTTCAGTGGCCAGGAGGCGACCCGGCCGCGCTCCTCGAGGACCGTGCACGCCAGGGCGAGCGCGACGTACGCGCCGGTGATCGCCGCCGTCCTCGTCCCGCCGTCGGCCTGGAGGACGTCACAATCCAGCCAGACCGTGTTCTCGCCCAGTGCCTCGAAGTCGACCACGGTGCGCAGGCTGCGGCCGATCAGCCGCTGGATCTCGACGGTCCGGCCGTCGGGACGGCCCCGGCTGACGTCGCGCTTCTTGCGATCGCCCGTCGAGGCCGGAAGCATGCCGTACTCGGCGGTGACCCAGCCCCGGCCGCGGCCGGCGAGCCAGCGCGGCACGCCGTCCTCCGCCGATGCGGTGCAGATGACCCGGGTCTCGCCGACCGAGATCAGCGCCGAGCCCGTCGCGGTGCGCACGAACCCCGGCTCGATCGTGGTCGGGCGCATCACGTCCGGCCCGCGGCCGTAGGACCGCTCGGGGACGCTCACGCGGTGCCTCCGGCTCGCGCGGCGTCCGCCCCGGGACTCGCGCCGGCCGCCGCCGGGGCGGCGGGACGGCGCAGGACGACCGGCGCGACATCGCCCAGCGGCATCTGCAGGAACCGCGTCCCGGACGCGCGAAACGCGGCCGGGTCGCCCGTGCACAGGAAGCGGTAGTCACCCTCGCCGCTGCGGAGGCTGGCGAGCCCGCGCGAGGAGAGCGCGTGCTCGACCTGGCGCGCCAGCGCGGCGCCGGACGTCACGATCTCCACGCCCCGGCCGAGGAAGCGCTGGAGCATCGGGCGGACCAGCGGGTAGTGGGTGCAGCCGAGAATCACGGTGTCGACCCCGGCGTCGCGCAGCGGGGCGACGTAGCCGCGGACGGTGTCGACCACCGCCTCCGAGATGCCCTCGCCGACCCAGCCGCCCTGGATGATCGGCGCGAGGTCCGGGCACTCGACCGCCACGAGCTCGACGTGCGGGTCTGCCTCGGCGACCGCCGTCGCGTAGGCGCCGCTGCGCACCGTCGCCGGCGTCGCGAGCAGGCCGATGCGACCCGTCCGGGTGGTCGCCACGGCCTGGAGGGCCTCGGGCTTGACGACGCCGAGCACGTCGACCCCGAGCGTCGTCTCCATCATCCGCCGCCGGAGCGCCGGCAGCGCCGCCGCCGTCGCGCTGTTGCAGGCGACGACCAGCAGCTTGGCCCGCCGGGCGAGCAGCTCCTCGGCGATCTCCATCGCGAACCGCTCGAGCTCCTCGGCGGAACGCTCGCCGTAGGGGAACCGCGCGGTGTCGCCGAGATAGAGGAAGTCCTCGTGCGGCAGGGAGATCAGCAGCTCGTGGAGCACGGTCAGCCCACCCACGCCGGAGTCGAAGACGGCGATGGGGCGCTCCCGCGGATGGCTGTCGGCGGCCACGGGCGCATCGTCGCAGGACGAGCGCCGCGGCGGCGGGCCGGCGGACATGACGACCCGCCCGCGCGCCGCGGGCGGGTCTTCGCCGCCGCGGAGCGGCCGCGGATCAGCCGGCGCCGCCGGCGGCGTCGATGGCGCTCTTGAGCTTGGCGACGATGACCTTGCCGATCTCCTCGCCCTTGAACCCGTTGCCCCACGCCACCACCGCGGCCAGGACGCCCGCGATCAGGAGGATGAGGCCGACGTACTCGACCGTGCCCTGGCCGCGCGAGCAGGCCAGGCGGGCCACGGCAGGGCGCAGGCGGAGCAGCAGGACGGTGAGCACGGCGGCGACGCGATGGGGCATGGTCCCTCCCGGGGTCGGTGATGTCTCTGCGCGGGAGGCTGGAGGCGCCGGGCGCGTGCATGCGGTCGCGCTCGTGACGAAATCGCTGCAGGCCGCCGGAACTTCTCACGGCTATAGTCGTTCGACGAGGCATGTCCGGCCTGATGTCACGCATCCGCCGCCGGCGCGCCGACGCGTTCGCAGTCCGAGCCGCCCGCGCCCGATGCGTCAACCGGGACGCCGGGGGCCGAGCAGGCGACCGTCGTCGCCCCGGCGCTCACCGAGGGCGACGAGCCCACCGCGGCAACGCCCGCGCCCGCCGCCGATCCGGCGCCCGGCGCCGATCCCGGCACGCCCGCGCCGAGGCCCCCGTGGCGGAGGAGGCGCCGGCCGGCGCCGCTCCGGGCGAGATGCCCTCGCCCGAGCGCCCCGGGTTCCGGGAGCGCGGCCGGCTGCGTCGCCGGCTGCGCTACCTGCGGCGCATCCGCGAGCTCGCGTTCCGCGACCTGGGCGGTCTCGTCTTCGACCTCGACCGCTTCGGGCGCAGCCGCGACGATCTCGTGCGGGCCAAGCTCGAAGCGCTCGCGGCCGTCGACGGCGAGCTGCGCGTGATCGAGGCGGCGCTCGACGCCGCCCGCCGCTGCACGAGCTACGCGAGCCGGGGATCTCGTCGTGCCCGCGCTGCGGCGCCCTGCATGGATCCGACGCCCGCTTCTGTCCCTCGTGCGGGCTGGCGCTCGCCCACGCGGCCGACCGCCCCGAGGGCCCACCCGGCGCCGGCGCCGTGGCACCGGCGCAGGAGCCGGCCGGCGGCGAGCCGGGTCCCGGCGAGGAGCCCGGGGCCGCGATGCGGCCGGAGGATGCCGAGCCCGCCTCCGCGGAGGGCAACGGCCATCACCCCGGCATGTCGCCGGTGCAAGCGCCCGAGCCGGCCGCCAACCGGCCGGCCGGCCAGGGCTGAGCGCCGCCGCCTCAGGCGAGCGGGGCCCACGGCGTGCCGAGGCGAGCCCGCGCCTTCTCGGCCGCCGGGTGCACCGGCACGTCGGGGACCTGCGGCGCCTCGGAGCCCACCTGCTCGAGCGTCGCGACGACCGAGCGCGACAGCGCGCCCAGCGCGTAGCCGCCCTCGAGCACGACCCCGAGCGGGATGTCCAGCTCGTCGGCGAGGCGCCGCAGCGAGGCCGCCATCGCCGCGTAGCCCTCGTCGGTGACCTCGCAACCCGCCAGCGGATCGTCGGCATGCGCGTCGAAGCCGGCGGAGACCAGGACCAGGCGGGGCTCGTAGCGCCGTCCGATCGGGACGACGACGTGCTCGACGAGCGAGCAGAACACCTCGTCGCCCGACCCGCCGGGCACCGGCAGGTTGACGGTGTAGCCGGTCCCGTCGCCCGAGCCCGTGTCGCTCGACGGCCCCGTGCCCGGATACAGCGGCGACTGGTGGATCGAGCAGAAGAGCACGTCGGGATCGGCGTGGAAGATGTCGTTGGTGCCGTTGCCGTGGTGGACGTCCCAGTCGAGGATCGAGCACCCGCGCGGCGCCGTGGGCGTCGAGCGCGCGGCGCGCCGCCACCGCGACGTTGTTGAACAGGCAGAAGCCCATCGCGCGCGTCGCGCTCGGCGTGATGGCCGGGCGGGCGGTGCAGCGAGGCAGCGGCGCGCACCGGCGCGCGGCTCCCGTGCCCGCCGAGCAGCTCGTCGACGAGCGCCGCGGCGCCGCCCGCGGCGTGCAGGGCCGCGGTCCACGAGCCCTCCGAGGCGATCGTGTCGAGGTCGATCTGCCCCCCGCCGGTGGCACAGAAGCGCTCGATCTCCTCGACGTGCGACGGCGCGTGCACCGCGGTGAGCAGCTCGCGCTCCGCCGCCGGCGAGCGCCGGCGCTCCCAGCCGAGCCAGTCGCGATCGCCGAGCGCCCGCTCGATCGCGGCGATGCGCGCCGGCTGCTCGGGGTGCCCGCCGGTGTCGTGCTCGAGCGACGAGGGGTGCGTGTAGACGACCGGCCGCGACATGCCGGGGGTACGGTAGCCGCGGCATGACAGGCGGCCCAGGGCACACCACCGCCGACGTCCTCGTCGTCGGCGCCGGCGCCGCCGGGCTCTACGCGGCGCTCTCGGCGTCGCGCGTGGGCGCCTCGGTCCTGCTCGTCTCGGCCACGCCGCTCGCCGAGACGGCGAGCTACTGGGCGCAGGGCGGGATCGCCGCCGCGCTCGCCGTCGACGACAGCCCGGAGCAGCACCTCGCAGACACGGTCGCGGCGGGCCGAGGGCTCGTCCGGCAGTCCGCCGCGCGGACGCTGGTCGACGAGGCCCCCGCCATCGTCGCCGACCTCGAGCGGCTCGGCGTCCGCTTCGACGCCGACCGCCACGGCAACCTGGCGCTCGGGCTCGAGGGCGGCCACTCGCGGCGCCGTGTCGCGCATGCCGGCGGCAGCGCCACCGGCCGCCGGGTGGTGCGCCAGCTCTCGGCGCTCGTCGCGGCCGACGCGCGCATCACGGTCTGGGAGCGCGCCCGCGCGGCGCGGCTGTGGACCGACGGCGACGGCCGATGCCGCGGCGCCGTCTGCGAGGACGGCCGCACGGGGCGAGCCCGGGGCGTGATCATGGCGACCGGCGGGACCGCCGCCCTGTGGGCGCGGACGACCAACCCGCCCGGCTCCGTCGGCATCGGCCTGCTGCTCGCGCTCGGCGCGGGGGCCGCCCTGGCCGACCTCGAGCTCGTCCAGTTCCACCCGACCGCCCTGACCGGGGTGCCCGGTCGCGAGGGCTTCCTCATCACCGAGGCGATCCGCGGCGAGGGCGCGACGCTGCACGCGCCGGACGGCGAGCGGTTCGTCGACGAGCTTGCCCCGCGCGACGAGGTCGCGCGGGCGATCGACCGGGTCCTGCGGGAGACCGGGGCGAGCCACGTCGGGCTCGACATGCGCGCCGTCGACCCGGGGCGCTTCCCCAACGTGGTCAACGCGCTGCGCGAGGCCGGCGTGGAGCCCACCCGCGATCTGCTGCCGGTGGCGCCCGCGTCGCACTACGTGATGGGCGGCGTGAAGTCCGATCTCGACGGCCGGACCACCGTGCCGGGGCTCCACGTCGCCGGCGAGTCGGCCTGCACGGGGCTGCACGGGGCCAACCGCCTCGCGTCCAACTCGCTGACCGAGTGCTTCGTCCTCGGGGGCCGCGCTGCGCGGAGGGCGATGGAGGGCCCGGCACCGGACGCCGGAGGGCGGCCGCCCGAGGCCGCGCCGGTCCCCTTGCCGGACCGCGCCACGCGCGAGGCGCTGTGGCGTGACGCGGGCCTGGTGCGCACCCGCGTGGGGCTCGAGCGACTCGCCGACGCCGAGCACCCGCTCGTGCCGCTGGTCGCCGCGTGCGCGCTGCTGCGGGAGGAGACCCGTGGCGCCCACTGCCGCGCCGACTTCCCCGACCGCGACCCGGCGCTGGATCTGCGCCACACGGTCATCACCGGTTCTGGTGATCCCCGCTTTGAGGTATGGCCTTAACGCGAACTCAACATTGGCGCCGTTTCTGCCTTCACACGTCCCACCGATACTCATCGGGCACTTCGAGGTCCAGTGGGGAGGATCGAACGTCGCATGTACCAGTTCAGCCGTGCCATCTACCGCGAGCTCGCTCGCGATCTCTATGGCGACGCAGGCCGCAGCGGGCACGAGGCCGTGCTGCGCTCCTGCGAGGAGTGCATCGAGCGGCTGGTGACGGATCGGCATTACTTCGCCCGGCCGGCACGGACGCTCTTCAACGACATCCGGGTGTACTTCCCGATGCGCGCGCAGGCGCGTGTGTGGCGCGTCATCTCCGCCTACCTGGCGGCGGCCGACGAGTGGCTGGCACGCCAGCCGAAGCAGGGCTTCGACGCGAACGGCAACCCGCTGCAGTGCCGGGCCACGACCCGGCGCGGCACCGCGTGCCAGCGCGACCCGCTTCCGCACAACGGCTACTGCCCGTCGCACCAGCACCTGGCGGAGACGGAGGAGACGGAGCTCATCGCCGCATAGTCGGTTCCCGGACGCGACGTCCGGGAACGGCGGCCGGATAGCGTCCGGCCATGCTCCTGGGCGTCGACGTCGGCGGCACGTTCACCGACGCCGTGCTCGTGACCGGCGGGCGCGTCGTCACGGCCAAGGCGCCGACGACGCCCGCCGACCAGTCCGAGGGAGTGCTCGCCGCGGTTCGCACCGCACTGGACCGTGCCGGGCGTCCCGCGGCCGACGTCGACGAGTTCGCCCACGGGATGACCGTGGCGACCAACGCGCTGCTCGAGGGGCGAGCGGCACGCACGGCGCTGGTGGCGACCGAGGGATTCTGCGACCTGGTCGAGCTCGGCCGGCAGAACCGCCGCGAGCTCTACCGGCTCTGCGCGGCCTGGCCGCCGCCGCTCGTGCCGCCCGACCGGCGCTTCGCCGCCCCCGAGCGCACCGGCCCCGACGGCCCGCTGCGGGCGCTGCGCCGCGAGGCCGCGGTCCGCGTGGCCGACGAGGTCGCCGCGTGCGAGCCCGAGGCGGTCGCCGTCGTGCTGCTGCACAGCTACCGCCATCCCGAGCACGAGCTCGTGCTCGGCGAGGCCCTGCGCGAGCGCCTCGGCGCCGGCGTCCCCGTCTCGCTCTCCCACCAGGTCGTGGGGACGTTCCGGGAGTACGAGCGCGCCGCCACGACCGAGATCGACGCCGCCCTCTCCCCCCTGCTCGCCCGCTACCTCGCGCGGTTGATCGAAGGCGCGCGCGGCGCGGGGCTGCCCGCCCCGCAGATCATGCAGTCCAGCGGCGGGCTCACCGACGCGGCACGCGCGGCGGATCACGCGGCGCTGACCGTGCTCTCCGGCCCGGCCGGCGGGGCCGCGGCGGCCGCGCTCGTGGCGGCGCGGACGGGCGAGCCGGACCTGCTCTGCTTCGACATGGGCGGGACCTCGTGCGACGTCTGCGTGGTCGAGCGCGGGGCGGTCCGCGAGACCTCGGGCCGCGAGGTCGGAGGGCGACCGCTGGCGCTGCCGATGGTCGACATCCACACCGTCGGGGCCGGTGGCGGCTCGATCGCGTGGCGCGATGCTGGCGGCGCCCTGCGCGTCGGGCCGCGGTCCGCGGGCGCCGACCCCGGCCCCGCGTGCTACGACCGCGGCGGGCGCGAGCCCACGGTCACCGACGCGCACCTGGTGCTCGGGCGCGTGGCCGGGCCGATGGCGGGCGGCGTCGGACTCGATCCCGCCGCCGCCCGCGAGGCGGTGGCCGCGCTCGCCGACCGGCTGGGCCTCGACGCGATCTCCTGCGCGGAGGGCATCGTCCGCGTCGCGGAGGTCGAGATGCTGCGCGCGCTGCGGGTGATGACAGTCGAGCAGGGGATCGACCCGCGGCGCTTCGCGCTGCTGGCCTTCGGCGGCGCCGGGCCGCTGCACGCCTGCGCGATGGCCGGCGAGCTCGAGATCGAGCGGGTGCTCGTGCCGCGCGCCGGGGGCGTGCTCTCGGCGCTCGGGCTGGCGGCCGCGGACCGCCGCGAGGACGACGCGCGCAGCGTCCTCGCGCCGCTGTCGGAGGCGAGCCTCGCCGACCTCCCCGCCGGCGAGCCCGCGTTCGAGCTGCGCTACCGCGGCCAGTCGCACGAGCTGACCGTCCGCGGCGTGCCGGCGGACCCCGCCGCGCTGCGGGACGCGTTCGAGGCGCTGCATCGCGAGCGCTACGGCTACGCCGACCCCGAGGGCGAGGTCGAGCTCGTCACGGTGCGCGCGACGCGCCGCCGGCCCGGTCCCGAGGTCGCCCTGCGCGGGGCAGGCCATGCCGTGCACGAGAGCGAGCGCGAGGTCGTCTTCGACGGCCGCCCGCACCCAGCGCGCGTGCTGCGCGGGGAGCCGGGCCCCGGCGCCGACGTTGCGGGACCGGCGATCGTGGAGCTTCCCGACGCGACGGTGGCGCTGCCGCCCGGATGGCAGGGGCGCTGGGACGAGGACGGCACGCTCGGGCTGGAGCGCGCGTGAACGCGATCGAGCTGCAGGTGGTGACGGGCGCGCTGCGCGCGGCGTGCGAGGAGATGGGCGCCGTGCTCGTTCGCTCGGCCCACTCGGCCAACATCAAGGAGCGCCGCGACTGCTCGACGGCGCTCTTCGACGCGGCCGGCGAGATGGTCATGCAGGCCGAGCACATCCCCGTGCACCTCGGTGCGATGCCGGCCGCGGTGGCGGCGGTGCTCGGTGAGCGCCACCGGCCCGGGGCCGCCTGGGTGCTCAACGACCCCTATCGCGGCGGGACGCACCTGCCCGACATCACGGTGATCACGCCGGCCTTCGACGACGCCGAGCTGCTCGGCTTCGCCGTGAGCCGCGCGCACCACGCCGACGTCGGCGGCCGCGTGCCGGGCTCGATGCCCGCCGACTCTCATGCGCTCGAGGACGAGGGGGTCGTCATCTCCCCGCGCGTGCTCGACGACCCCGCCATCGACGAGCTCGTGGCCCGGATGCGCCAGCCGGCCCAGCGCCGCGCCGACCTGCGCGCCCAGCTGGCCGCCAACCGCGTCGGCGCGCAGCGGCTGCGGCAGATCGGTGCGGCGCGCCTGCACGAGGCGGTGCCCGCCGTGCTCGACTACTCCGAGCGGCGGATGCGCGCCTGCCTGGCCGCCATGCCCGACGGCGTCCACGAGGCGATCGACGTCCTCGAGGCGCGCGAGGGCGATCTCGAGCTGTGTCTGCGGGCGACCGTCGACGGCGAGCGGCTCGTGCTCGACTTCGCCGGCAGCGCGCCCCAGCACGCCGGGAACCTCAACTGCCCGCTCGCCGTCACGTGCTCGGCCTGCTACTTCGCCGTCCGCGTCCTCACCGACCCCGACATCCCGCCCACCGCCGGCGCCTACCGCCCGATCGAGGTCCGCGCGCCCGAGGGGTCGCTGCTCAACGCGCGGCCGCCGGCCGCCGTCGTGGGCGGCAACGTCGAGACGTCGTCGCGGGTGGCCGACCTCGTCCTCGGCGCATTCGGCCGCGCGCTGGGCCAGGGGACGATGAACAACCTCACGCTGGGCAACGACCGCTTCACCTACTACGAGACGCTGGGCGGCGGCCAGGGCGCGTGCCCCGACGCCGACGGCCCGAACGCGGTGCACGTCGCGATGTCGAACACGCTCAACACGCCGGTCGAGGCGCTCGAGCTCGAGTTCCCGCTGCGGGTCGTCGAGTACGCGGTCCGGCGCGGCAGCGGCGGACCCGGAGCCCATCACGGCGGCGACGGCGTGGTCCGGGAGATCGAGGCGCTCGAGGACATGTCCTACTCGGTGCTCGCCGAGCGCCGCCGGCACGCCCCGCGCGGCGCGGCAGGCGGCGGGCCGGGCGCCGCGGGACGCACCTTGCTCGACGGGCGCGAGCTCGAGCCCAAGGCGTCCGGAACCCTGCGGGCCGGCCGGCGGCTGCGACTCGAGACCCCCGGCGGGGGCGGCCACGGCACGGCGGGCGGCAACCCGCCCGGCCGCTGAGTCAGCCCACGCCGGGCGAGCTGCCGCGGCGCAGGTGGCCGGCGAGCTGGTCGGCGTCGGGCTCGAGCAGCTCGTCGACGATCCGCCGGCAGTTGTCCAGCGCCTGGTCGAGCAGCTCGCGCGCCTTTGCCGGATCCGCGAGGTCGAGCTGGTAGCCGGCGAGCACGAGGGCCTGGAGGACCGTGTCGTTGAGCTCTACGGCGCGGTGGCGCAGGGCGTCGGCGATCTCGGCACGCCGCTGCTCGGTGACGTCCTCGCAGATGCCGATCATCCGCAGCGGGGTCCCGTCGGCGGCGCAGACCATCTCGCCCCTGGTGCGCATCATGAACACGGCCCCGTCGCTGCGCACGACGCGCTTGACGTCGTCGAACGGCCCGTGCGTCTCGAAGCAGCGGCGGTTTCGCTCGTCGACGGACGCGCGGTCGTCGGGATGCACGCGGGCGAGGAACTCCTCGTAGGAGACCTCGATCGCCCCCGGCTCGAGCCCGTAGATCCGGTACAGCTCGGGCGACCAGGTGACGGCGCCGGTCGCGAGGTCCCATTCCCAGCTGCCGATGCGCGCAAGCTGCTGCGCCTCGACGAGCTGGCGGCGGCTGATCTCCAGCTCGGCGCGCAGGCGATCGAGCTCTCCGCCCGGGTGGGAGGCCACGGCAGAGGCTTCCATGCCCCGTGAACGATACTCCCCCTGCCGTCGGCGCCGGGGCCCCGCGCGGCGGCGCCGAGCAGGCCGCCTACGCGCGCGCGGCGTAGAGTCGGCGCCATGAGGGTCGGCTGGATCGGCCTGGGGATCATGGGCTCGCGGATGGCGCCGCACCTGCGCCGCGCGGGGCACGAGCTCGTCGTCCACAACCGGACGCGCGCCACGGCCGAGGCCTGGGCCGCCGAGCACGGGGCCGAGGTGGCCGAGCATCCCGCCGACATCCGCGCCGGCGTCGTCTTCACGATGCTCGTCGACGCCGCGCAGGTCGAGGAGGCCCTGCTGGGGGAGTCCGGGGCCGCCCGCGAGGCGGCCGAGGGCACCCTGTTCGTCGACATGTCGACGATCGGCCCCGGGGCGGCGCGGTCGATCGGCGCGCGGCTCGGCGCATTCGTCGACGCGCCGGTGACCGGATCCTCGCCGCGCGCGCAGGACGGCACGCTGACGATCATGGCCGGCGGCGCCGAGGAGGACGTCGCCCGGGCGCGGCCCCTGCTGGAGGCGATGGGCTCGCTGATCGTCCACGCCGGCGACGTCGGCCAGGGCCAGCAGATCAAGGTCATCAACAACGCCGTCGCGGCGGCCAACGCCTCCACGCTGGCGCAGGCGCTGCTGGTCGGCGGCGCGACGGGCGCCGACCTCGACGCCCTGGTCGCCGTGATGGCGGCCGGGTCCGGCGGCTCGGCGATGCTCGACCTCAAGGCGGAGCCAATGCGCCGCCACGACTGGACGACGCTGTTCAAGCTCGAGCACATGCTCAAGGACGTCCGGCTCTGCCTGGACGCCGGAGAGGCCGCCGGCGTGCCGTTTCCCGCCGCCGCCGAGGCTCGCGAGGTCCTCGGCGCGGCGATGGGCCGCGGGCTCGGCGACGCCGACTTCGCGGCCCTGCTCGAGGTCCTGGAGGGCCTGGCCGGGCGACGTCTGTGAGAAGACGTCCATTTGCAGCAGGGTTTGGGGATTCGCAGATTCCGTGAAAAGATGCCTGCATCCCGTTGGATCGACCGGTTGCCGCCGGCCGCCCCGCGGGATTGCCTTTGACCAAGATCCTCCGACACCCCCTCCACCTATGCCGATTGCATTCAAGGAATGGGCGGTCACCGTCCGCGCCCTCGCCGAAGGCGAGCAGCTCCTCACCCTGCGCAAGGGCGGGATCCGCGAGACGAGCAGGCACTTCCGCCTCGAGCACGACCGCTTCTTCCTGTATCCGACCTTCGACCACCAGCGCAACGACCTGGTTCGCGCGTCCCACCGCCCCGAGCTCAGCCGCGCCCTCGAGGAGGGCGTGTGGGCGGACGGGGAGCCGCCGGTCGAGGCGCTGACCCAGGACGGCGGGATCGCCCAGCCCGAGCGGGTGCGGATCCGCGCCTGGGCCGAGGTCGCCGCCCACTGGACGATCAGCGACCCGCGCACCGTCGACGCCCTCTCCCCCTTCTACGTGTGGACCAGCGACTACGCCGAGAAGCGGCTGGCGTGGAAGCGCCGGCACCCGCTTCACGTCGTGCTGCTGCGGACCCACCGGATCCCGCGTCCCGTGACCGTCAAGGTCAAGGGCGACTTCGGCGGCTGCCGTTCCTGGCTCGAGATCGCCCGCGACCTGCCCTTCGAGGGCACGCCGGTCCTGTCGGACGACGAGTTCGACCGCGCCCGCGAGGAGATCGAGGGCATCGTGTCCGGCGGCGTTCCCGCCCTGGTCTAGGCTCGGCCGGCTGCTCTTCGCCGGCGCCAGCCGCCCCCTCGTCCTCGGCATCGGGGGCGGAGGCGACGTGGTCGGGGCGCTCGCGTGCGCCGAGACGCTCCGTGCCGAGGGCCGGCAGGCGGTCGTGGGCGGGCTCACCTGGGAGCGCACGGTCGTCGACCCCCTGCCCGGCCCGCGGACGCTCGCCGAGGTCAGCGACGCGCGGCCGCTGACCGACGGCGTCGCCCTCGCCGGCCCCGACACCACCGGGCCGGGCGGCTTCCGCTTCGCGGAGTCGCGCCTCGCGGAGCTCACCGGTGAGGAGGTGGTGCTGGTCGACCCCAACCCGGGGCCCGGCGCGATCGGGACCGCGATCGGGAGCGCGGCCCGCGCCCTGGGCTGCGACCACGTCGTCCTGCTCGACGTCGGCGGTGACGTCCTCGCCCACGGCGACGAGCAGGGCCTGGGCAGCCCACTGGCCGACGCGGTCCTGCTGGCCTCCGCACCGACGATCGGGCTGCCGGTGACCGGCGTCGTGCTCGGGGCCGGCTGCGACGGCGAGCTGACCCCCGCGGAGGTCCTCGCGCGGATCGGCGAGGTCTGGGCGGCGGGCGGCTCCCGCGGCGCCTGGGCCCTGACGGAGGACGTCGTCGCCGCAGTCGAGCGCGTGGTCGAGGCGGTCCCGACCGAGGCGAGCGCGATGGCGCTCCGCTGCGCCCGCGGCGCGACCGGCAGGGTCCCGATCCGCGAGGGCCGCAGGACCGTCGAGCTCGGGCCGCTGGGCGGCATGCTGCTGGCCTTCGACTGCGCGGCGGCGATGCGCAGCGCCGCGCGGCTGGCCGATGCCGTGCGCGGCGCGGCCGACCTGCTGGAGGCCAACGCGATCCTCACGCGAATGGGCGTGACCACCGAGCTCGACTCCGAGCGTGCCCGGACCCGCCGCTAGCGTCCCCGGCCGTGGCCTGGGTCGAGACCACCAGCCCGCACTTCAGCGCCCGCCACGAGGAGGAGGACGCGGACGCCGTCGTCGGCGTCCTCGAGCTCCTGGAGGGAACGCGGGAGCGGCTCGCGGAGGCGTTCGCGGAGGTTCCCGAGCACGTTGCGGTCGTGGTCCACGGCGGGCCGTTCCAGCTCGCGCTCGCCCAGCCCTACCTGCCGATCATCCGCCGCCTCACGGCCCCGGCGGCGCGGCGCTACCTCGTCGGCTGGTTCCAGCACGACGAGATCCACGTGCTGGCGCCACGAGTGCTCGAGGCGCGCGCGTCGAGCGTGCCGGGCTCACGCGAGATGAACCTGCTCGCGCCGGCGGCGCTCTACACCCAGCTGGCGATCGGTGCCAGCAGCGCACGCCTGCCGCCGCCGTTCCGCCCCGCCAGCTTCGTGCGCTACGTCCGCTGGGCCTGGCTGGCGGCGGGCGCGGCGCAGTACTTCAGCGGCCAGACCGCGTTCGCCCGCCCCGCGATCGCGCGGCGGCTGCGCGAGGGGCCCGAGCCATCCTTCCCGCCCGGGGTGCGCGACGCCCAGTTGCTGGGCGGCACCGTCGTCGACCTGCTGGCCCGCGAGGAGGGCGACCGGACCGCCGCGCGCCTCGCCGTGGAGCTGCATCCCGGCGGCCCGCGCCAGGCGCTCGTCGACGCCTTCGGGGGCCGCGAGCTGGCCCACACTGAGCGGACCTGGCGGGCCCACCTGGCGCGGACCGTAGCGCGCGATGCCTGAGCGCCGGATCAGCCGAGGACGTCGGTTCCCAACCAGGCGATCAGCCCCACGAGCGCCACGGCGGCCAGCAGCCCGGCGAGCACCCGCGCGGCGCGCTCGGGCGGCCCGGACGCGCCATCGATCAGCTCGGCCTCGAGCAGCACCTCGCGCGCGGCGCCGGCGCCGGCCTCGGGCACCATCACGTCGCGGGGCCCGGCGGCGAGCATGTCGGGCACGTCGAAGCCGCGGGTGCGACGCAGCAGGCTGGGCACGCCCTCCTCGAGCAGCAGCCCCTGGATCATCTCGGCCTCGGCCTGGTTGCGCGCGCCGGCGACCCGGACGAGCTCGCCCTCGGTGTACTGCGGCTTGACCTTCCGCGCCCGCTCGTGCCGGTCGGTGATCGGCTGGTTGACGCCGGTGTGCCCCGCGTAGACCAGCGGCATGCCGCACGCCGGGCAGAACCGCTCGTCGAGCGGGTGCGTCGACGCGCAGCCGGGGCAGACCAGCGGCAGCGTCGCCGGCGGCCGCGGCGTCACGTCAGCTCGACCTCCTCGACGTCCCCGTCGTCGATCCGGAAGCAGCGGACCTCGGGCGCCTCGCCGCCGGCGAGCCCGACGATCAGCCACTCGATGCCCGGCCAGGCGGCCGCGAACGTCACGTCGGTCTGCGACGGATAGGGCTCCGAGCGGGTGTGGGAGTGGTAGACCGCGCCGAGCTCTCCGCCCTGCTCCTCGAACTCGTCGATCGCCCGCAGCAGCACGCGGCCGTCGACGTTGAAGCGGAACGGGCTGGCCTCCGTGTTCTCGGCGGGCACCACGGCGAACGCCTCGCCGTCGCGCACCCCGACCAGCCCGCAGCACTCGTTGGGGGCCTCGCGACTGGCGTGCTCGACGATTCGCTCGAGCAACGCCGGGGAGATGAGCACTACTCGGGCTTGATCGCCGGGCGCTCGTCCTCGGCGGTGTCCTCGCCGGCGAGCGACTCCTTGAACTCCCGCATGCCCGCGCCCGACCGAGCGACCGACCTCCGGGAGCTTCTTCGGGCCAAGCACGATCAGCGCTATGACGAGGATGATGATCAGCTCGGGGGCGCCCACGTTCGGCATGCGAAGCTCCTAGGGGTTACCACCACACGGTGGACTCGAGATCGGCGATCTCGTCGACCGGTCGAGTGTAGATGCCCGACGACAGGTACTTCCACCCGGCGTCGGCGACGACGAAGACGACGTTGCCCTCGTCCAGCTCGCCCGCGACGCGCACGGCCATCGCCGCGATGGCTCCGGAGGAGACGCCGGCGAAGATGCCCTCCTCCTCGAGCAGGCGGCGCGTCCAGACGATCGCGTCGCGGTTGGTGACGAAGATCTTGCGGTCCAGCAGCGACAGGTCGATGATCGGCGGGATGAAGCCGTCGTCGAGCGAGCGCAGGCCCTGGACCGGCTCGCCCTGAATCGGCTCGGCGGCGACGATCCTGACGCCGTCGCCGAGCTCCTCCTTGAGCCGCCGGCCGTTGCCCATGAGCGTGCCGCCGGTGCCCAGCCCCGCGACGAACGCGGCGACGTCGCCGTCGAGCTCCTCGAGGATCTCGATCGCGGTGCCGTCGTAGTGGGCGCGCGGGTTGGCCGGGTTGCCGTACTGGTAGGGCATGTAGTACGAGGCGTCGCGCTCGGCCATGTCAAGCGCCATCGCGACCGCGCCGTTGGAGCCCTGGTCGCCCGGCGAGTACACGATCTCGGCGCCGTACATGTGCAGCAGCTGCGTGCGCTCCGGGGTCACGTTCTCGGGCATGACGACCTTGAGGTCGTAGCCGCTTGCGCGAGCAGATCATCGCGAGCGAGATGCCGGTGTTGCCCGAGGTCGGCTCGAGGATCGTCTGGCCCGGGCGGATCAGGCCGCGCTCCTCGGCGTCCTCGATCAGCGCGCGCGCGACGCGGTCCTTGACCGAGCCGGTCGGGTTGAAGGACTCCATCTTGGCCCAGATGCGCACGCCGGGCTTGGGGCTGAGGCGCTTGAGCTCGATCAGCGGCGTGTTGCCGATCGCGGCCACGATGTCCTCGTAGCGTCCGCCGCACGGGCGGTTCTGGAGCGGTAGCCCGGCCATGCTTCAGAAAGTGTAGCCAGGGAGGTGCGCGCGCATGCGCGCGCACGAAGCGACGCGGCGCGGAAGCCGCGAGGCTAGGCCGCGCCGCCGGCCATCGCCGGCAGGATCACGAGCGTGTCGCCGTCGCCCACCGCGGTGCCGAGGCCGTCGAGCACCCGCACGTCCTCGTCGTTGAGGTAGACGTTGACGTAGCGGTTGAGCTCGCCGTCCGCGCCGAACAGCTGCGCGCGCGTCTCGGGGTGCTCGGACGCCAGCGCGTCGAGGACCTCGCCGACGGTCGCGCCCTGGACGGAGACCTCGCGCTCGCCGCCGACGGACGGGCGCAGGACGGGTGGGATGCGGATCGTGGCCATATGGGCGAGCAGGCTAGCGAGCGTGCGCTCAGCCGGCGGCGGCGCAGAACGCCTCGTAGTCGGGGAACACGCCCATCTCCTCGTCGGCGATCTCGGCGGGATCGCGCGAGCAGATCGGGCAGCCGGGGTCGCGGCGGACCTTCAGCTCGGTGGTCGAGGCGTCGAGCGCGTCGTACATGAGCAGCCGGCCGACCAGGGGGTCGCCCGCGCCGGTGACGAGCTTGATGACCTCGGTGGCCTGCAGCAGCCCCATCGTGCCCGGGCAGGACGCCGAGGACGCCGTTGGCGCCGCAGCTCGGCGCCAGCTCGGCCGGCGGCGGGACCGGGAACAGGCAGCGGTAGCACGGGCCGTCGAAGGGCTTGAAGACCGAGAGCTGGCCCTCGAAGCCGAGGATCGCGGCGCTGACCACCGGGATGCCCAGACGCACGGAGGCGTCGTTGAGCAGGTAGCGCGTGGGGAAGTTGTCGACGCCGTCGACGACCACGTCGTAGCCGGAGATGATCTCCATGATGTTCGTGGCGTCCAGGCGCACCGGGTACTTGACCACCTCGACGTCGGGGTTGAGCGCCTGGATCGCCTGCTCGGCGGAGTCGACCTTCGGCACGCCGATGCGGTCGCTGGTGTGGATGACCTGGCGCTGGAGGTTCGAGAGGTCGACGACGTCGTCGTCGACGATCCCCAGCGTGCCGACGCCGGCAGCCGCCAGGTACAGCGCGATCGGCGAGCCGAGCCCGCCGGCGCCGAGGCAGAGCACCTTCGCGTCGAGCAGCTTCTTCTGGCCCTCGACGCCGACCTCGGGCACCAGCAGGTGGCGGCTGTAGCGCTCGCGCTGCTCGGGGGTCAGCGTGCGCGGCACGACCACGTCGTAGCCGCGGTCCTTCCACAGCGTGTATCCGCCGGTCATCGACTCGACCGTGCCGTAGCCGAGCTCGTCGAGCATCGTCTTGGCCGCCAGCGCCGAGCGGTTGCCCGACGCGCAGTAGAGGACCACGCGCTGCGAGCGGTCGGGGACCGCGGTCTCGATGCGCGACTCGAGGTGCCCGCGCGGGACGTGCTTGGCACCGGGCAGGTGCCCGGCGGAGAACTCGTCGGCCTCTCGGACGTCGACGATCGCCACGCCGTTCCCGATCAGGGGGTGGACGTCCGAGGGGTCGACCTCGGTGATCTGGGCCTTGATCTGCCTGATGTACTCGGCGCCGGAGGGCATCGCTTTCCGAAAACTCCTAAACTCGGGTCGGGGTTCGCTTCAAAAAGGATAGCGCCCCGGAGCGGCGCTTGAGCGACCACGGCCCGCCGGGGCCGCGGAAGCGGCGCTCTACGCTTGGAGGCATGCACCCCCGGCTTCGGCTCGCCCTGATGGCGGCGGGGTCGCTGGCCCTGCTGGCGATCGTCGCGATCGTCGCGTTCGCCCGCCCCGGGACGGGGACGTCGGCGGCCGGCGGCTTCGAGGGGGCGGCCACGCCGTCCGCCGTGCCGGTGCGCGACTTCGCGCTACGCGACCAGAACGGCCGGCGGATCGCGCTGCACGACCTGCGCGGCCGGGTCGTCGTGCTGACGTTCCTCTACACCCACTGCCGCGACACGTGCCCGCTGACCGCCCAGCAGATCGAGAGCGCGATGGACCGGCTCGGCCACGACGTCCCGGTGCTTGCCGTCAGCGTCGACCCCGCGCACGACACGCCCGCCAGCGTTCGGCGGTTCCTGGCGAGCAACCGGCTGGCCGGGCGCATGCACTTCCTCCTCGGCGACCGGGCGTCGCTGGCACCGATCTGGCACGCCTACGGCATCCAGCCCCAGCTGTCCGGCGGCCTGCCCACCGACGACCACACCGCCTACGTCCTGCTGCTCGACCGCCAGGGGCGCCAGCGTGTCAGCTGGCCGGCGACGCAGCTCACCCCCGAGGGGCTCGCCCACGACCTGCGGCGCCTCGAGCGCCTCGGGCACTGAGCCAGCGCCTCAGCGGCCCGCGCCGGGTGGCCGCGCGCAGGGCGCCGCGACGGGGCGGCCGCCGGCGGTACTCCCGCAGCGTCATCCCCTCCGGGACGTCAGGCGGCTCGACGTAGTTCATCGGACTGGTCATCTCGTCCCCCTCTCCATCGGCAGGACCGCACCGGTGTTCGAGCCCCGGCGGCCGGCGTCCTGCCGGAACGTCGGGATGCGGACGATGGTGCGCCGTCCGCCGGACGGAAGCCGCGTCAGTCGCCGCGGCCGGCCCGGCGCCGGTCGCGCCAGCCCTGGACGCCGAGGAAGGCTGCGAGCGCCACGACGGGCCCGAGGTAGATCAGCGAGTGATACCAGTGGCCGAGGTGGGCGAGCACGGGCAGGGCAAGTCTAGGCACGCGTGCGGGAGCCCGACCTGGAGGCGGCGAGGGGCGGGCCTCGCGGCCCGCCCCTCGCCCTCCGAGCGCGTCAGACCCGTGCGCCTACGAGCACTTCACCGTGTTGGAGGCGTTCTTGACCGTGCTGTCGGTGAACGTGAAGTCGCCCTTGAAGGACCACTTCTTCCGGCAGCCGACGGTCTCGACGTAGCCGACCTTCCGGCGCTTGCCGTGGATCTTCGCCCGGGTGTAGGCGTAGACCGTGGTCTGGAAGCGCGTCAGCGTCGCGTAGACGCCCTGCAGCGGCTGCTGGAGGCTCTCCGGGATCGGCACGTAGAGCTTGCGGCCGTAGCTGCCGGACGCGGTGCGCAGCGATGCGTCGATCGTCGAGTTGATCTGCAGCGGCGCGGAGCCCTGGACGTAGAGCAGCAGGTGACCGCTCTTGGCGTTGAACGCCTTGATCGTGAGGTTCTCGACCTGGCCGAGGGCGAGACCCCGGGCGCTGCCCTTGCCGACCTGCGAGCCCTTCGGGCACTTGGTGGGTCCCTGGGCCTCGAGCACGGACTTCGCGCAGGTCTTGAAGTACTTCGTGTTGAACCGCAGGTACTTGTCGAAGTAGATGATCGCGCGGCGCGTGCCGAAGGCCACATCGTCCTTCGGCGTCGTCGTCGTGAGCACGGTGATCTTGACGATCTTGGGGTGGCTTCTGGTGCCGCCCTTCGACGGCCCGACGCTGACGTCGAGGCCCTGATCGGCGTTGACCGCCATGGCGGTCGGTGCGGCGGCGAGCGAGGCGATGACCGCCGCCGCGAGGAGCGCAGACTTGCGCATGAACCCTCCTGAATGGGTGAGCGTATGGGGGTGGAAGGCGAAGCGCCCCGGGCGGGCTCCGCGCGTACGGCACCGTTTGAACACCGGCCGCAGCACAGGGTTGCGGTGTACCCTCGAGCGCCGATGCGCCCACCCGTCGACACGATCCCTGCGCCCCCGTTTCCGCGCGACCTGGCGTGGCTCAACGTGGCGCCGCTGCGGATGGACCAGCAGCGGGGGCGCCCCGTGCTGATCGAGTTCTGGGACTTCTGCCGCGTGCAGTCGCTACGGACCCTGCCCTACGTGCGCGCCTGGCACGACCGCTACGCCGACGCAGGCCTGCGCGTGGTGTCCGTCCACGCGCCCGGGTTCGCGCCCTCGCGCGACGAGGACGAGGTCCGCGCCGCCGTGGGCCGGCTGGGCATCGAGCACCCGGTCTGCCTCGACACCGAGCTCGAGCTGTGGTCGGTCTACGACAACGAGGGCTGGCCCACCCGCTACCTCTTCGATGGCCACGGCATGCTGGCCCACTACCACTTCGGGGAGGGCGCCTACGCGGAGACCGAGCGCGAGATCGCCGCGCAACTCGGGGTGGACCGCGAGCCGCTCCCCCCTGCGCGGCCCGAGGACGACCCCGACGCGCTGATCGTCGTCCCCACCGCCGACCGCCCCGGGCCCTACAGCGGCCCCTACGAGGCGGGCGCCGCGTGGGCCGTGCTCTCGGGGCGCGGCACGATCGCGGTCGGCGGCCGCGAGGTCGCGGTCGAGCACGCCGGGTGCCGGCTGCTCGTCGAGCACGAGCGCCACACCGAGGCGGTCCTCGACCTCGACGTCGGCCCGGGCGTGACCTGCCACGCCACGTGCTTCACGCCCGGGCTGGCCTGAGGTCGGCCGCGGAGAGGCCCGCCAGCAGCCGGTGCAGCTGCGGGGGCGCGCCGTCGCCGCCCACCTCGACGGCGGCGCCCGGCCAGTAGGGACCGGCCGGGCCGGCGTACCCGACGAAGCGGCGCTCGAACACCCATGACCCGGCGTTGTGCATGCGCGTCGCACCCGCCAGCCACTCGAGCGGGTCGTCGTCCGGGAGCGGCCCGCTGCGGTGGGTGTGGCCGAAGACCAGATGCGGAGCGTCGATCCGCAGGCGGGCGGCGGCCTCGCGCATCCCCGCCAGGCCCCCGCGGCGCAGCGCCTCCCCCGAGAGGTCGGGGTGGACCTGGCCCAGGCCCGCCCGGTTGACCGCCGCCGCGACGAGCGGGAGCGCCGCGAGCAGGGCACGGGCTCGCAGCGGGCGCTCGGGCGCGGCGGTCAGCGACGTCCAGGCCTGGCCCGCGCGGCCGGCGCCCGCGGCGCGCCGGCCGGCCCGCACGCGCTGCGCCGAGGCGTCGATCCAGGCGTAGAGCGGTGCGAGCACCGCCTCGTAGTCGGCCGGGCGCGCCGCACCCGACGGGGCGCCGGCGAGCCGGGCCATGAGGCCGGCGCCGAGGCGCTCGAACGTCGGCACGGTCGTGTGGAGGTCGAGGTAGTGGCCGTGGGTCGCGTACACGTCGTCGCGCAGCCACAGCCCGGGATAGGCGACCTCGACGTGCGCCGGCGCCAGGCGCTCGGCGACGCGGGCCGCCAGCGGGGATGCGTCTGCGGGCGCGCGGCGCTCCTCCAGGCCGAGGTCCGGCGCGTCGTCGAGCCAGCGCGCCGCGATGCCGTGGTCGTGGTTGCCGGGGACGAGGACGATCTCGCCCCCTGCCATCGCGGCGCCGAACGCCTCGAACACCGGCCCGGCTGCGCGCAGCGCGTCGGCCCGGGGCCCGTGGCGCAGCTCGAGCACGTCGCCGAGCAGGACGAGCCGGTCGACCCCCTCCAGCGCCGCCACGAGGGCATCCCGCGGCGGGCGCCGGCGCAGCACGTCGGCACCGTGGTGGGCGCCGAGGTGCAGGTCGGAGATCACGAGCGTCCGCACGATGCGATGAAGTCTGCCCCATGTCCGCCGGCGCGCTGGACGGCCTCGTCGTCGCCGACTTCTCCCGTGTCCTCGCGGGCCCTCTGTGCACGATGACCCTCGGGGACCTCGGGGCCGACGTGATCAAGGTGGAGCGCGGCGGGCCGGGCGGGGCCGGAGACGACACGCGCGCGTGGGGAGCGAGCTACTTCCTCGGGCTCAACCGCAACAAGCGCTCGGTTGCACTCGACCTCGCCGACCCCGACGACCGCGAGCTCGCACGCCGGCTCGCACTCCGTGCCGACGTCGTCGTCGAGTCGTTCCGGCCCGGCCTGATGGATCGCTGGGGGCTCGACCACGACACGCTCGCGGCCGACAACCCGCGGCTGGTGACCTGCTCGATCACGGCCTTCGGCCGCGCCGAGCTGCCCGGCTACGACCTGCTCGCCCAGGCGATGGGCGGCTGGATGTCGGTGACCGGCGAGGCCGGCGGCCGGCCCCTGAAGGTGGGCATCGCGCTGGTCGACATGGTCTGCGGCCTGAACGCGGCAATCGGCATCCTGGCCGCGCTCCGCGCCGGAGGCGGCCAGCGCCTGGAGGTCTCCCTGCTCGACAGCGCCCTCGCCGGCCTGCTCAACCAGGCGTCGGCCTACCTCGTCGAGGGACGCGTACCGGCCCGGATGGGCAACCGGCACCCGTCGATCGCCCCGTACGAGACCTTCGCGGCGGCCGACGGCGAGCTCGTCATCGCCTGCGGCAACGATGCCCAGTTCATGGCCCTGTGCGACGCCCTCGACCGGCCCGAGCTCGCTGCGGAACCCCGGTTCGCGACGAACGCAGCACGGGTCGAGAACGTCGACGCACTCGGGACCGAGCTCGAGGCGCTGCTCGCGATCGAGCCGGTGGCCGTGTGGCTGCGGCGCCTGCGCGCGGCGGGGATCCCGGCGGGGCCGGTCCACGACGTGGCGGAGGCGTTCGCCTTCGCGCGCCACCTCGGGCTCGACCCGGTGGACACCACCGGCGGCGTGCCGACCGTCCGCTCGCCACTGCGGCTCGAGGGGACGCCGGCCGTGGTCCGCCGCCCGCCGCCCGCGCTGGGCGAGCACGACGACGAGATCAGGAGCTGGCTTCGCGATCCGCCATCGCCTGGCGGATCGTCTTCGGCAGCATGAAGCGCACGTCCTCGGCGACGACCTCGAACTCGCTGACGTCCTGCACCCCGCGCTCGCGGAAGCGCTCGACGAGCGCGGCGACGAGCTCCTCCGGCGCGCTGGCGCCCGAGGAGATGCCGACGATGCGCTTGCCCTCGAGCCACTCCTCGCGAACCTGGCCGGCGTTGTCGATCAGGTGCGACTCGGCCCCGTGGTCGCGCGCGACCTCGACCAGCCGCTGCGAGTTGGAGGAGTTCTGCGAGCCGATGACGAGCACCAGGTCGCACCTGGACGCCATCTGCTTGACGGCGGCCTGGCGGTTGGTGGTCGCGTAGCAGATGTCGTCGGTGCGCGGCCCCGTGATGTTGGGGAATCGCTCGCGCAGCCGGGCGATGATCGCCCGGGTCTCGTCGACCGAGAGCGTCGTCTGGGAGACGTAGGCGAGGCGATCGGCATCGGGCACCTCGAGCTCGTCGACATCCGCCTCGCTCTCGACGAGGACGATGCTCTCCGGCGCCTCGCCCATCGTTCCCTCGACCTCCTCGTGGCCGGCGTGGCCGATCAGCACGATCGTGTAGCCCGTGGCGGCGAACTTGACGACCTCGCGGTGGACCTTGGTCACCAGCGGACACGTCGCATCGATCGTCCGCAGGCCGCGGGACTCGGCGTCGGCGTGGACCGCCGGCGAGACGCCGTGGGCCGAGAAGACGGTGATCGCGCCCTCGGGGATGTCGTCGCCCAGCTCGTCGACGAAGATCGCGCCGCGCTCGCGCAGCTGCTCGACGACGTGCTTGTTGTGGACGATCTCCTTGCGCACGTACACGGGGGCGCCATGCAGCTCGAGCGCCTGCTCGACCGTCTGCACGGCCCTGTCGACGCCCGCGCAGTAGCCGCGCGGCGCGGCGAGCAGCAGCCGCTCGACGGTGCTGGTGGTCGTGGCGGGCATCGCCACCCAGTGTAGGCGCGACGGCCCCCGATCACCGCCACGTGCGCAGGAGCTCGACGACCGCCTCGCCCGCGGCGTCGAGGCTGCGGGCCGACAGCTTGTCGGCGGTGTCGCCGGTCGTGTGCCACCACGGGTAGTCGAAGTCGATCAGATCGACCGCCGGGACGCCGGCACGCGCGAACGGGGTGTGGTCGTCGAGGATCTCCCCGCGCGTGCCGCCCGGGAACACGCGGCCGACGCCGACCCGGCGCGCCGCCGAGCGCAGCCGCGACCACAGCCGTGCGTCCGAGCCCGCCTCGCGCGGGAGGCGCAGGCCCTTCTGGGCGACGAAGTCGAGCAGCACCAGCCCGCGCATCCGCCCCGCATGCCGCGCGGCGTAGTCCTTCGAGCCGCGGACGCCGCAGGCGTAGAAGTCGCTGCAGCCCGGCGGCGCCTCCTCGCCGTCGAAGAGCACGAAGCGCAGGTCCGGCGCCGCGCGCGGCCGGCGCACGTGCCGCATCGCGCGAGCGAGCTCGAGGACGGCCGCCGTCCCGCCCGCGCCGTCGTTGGCTCCGACGAACCCTGGGATGTCCTTGGTGTCGTAGTGGGCTGCCACGACGATCGCCGGCCTGCCGGGCCGTCCGGAGCGGATCGTTCCGACCAGGTTGACGACGCCCCCGGGCGCGCGCTCGCGGTGGCCGCGAGGCAGCGCGCGCACCAGCCGGCTCGCGAGCCGGGCGAGCGCCGGCGACCCCGTCGGGCGCGGCCCGGCACGGGTCTCGCGGAGCAACTCGGCGAAGGCGTGCCCACCGGCGAAGCGGTTCACCGTCGCGCGGGGGACGACGGGCACCGAGGCCGCCGGGCGCGCCTCGCGCGCCGCCGGGGCCCGGTCCCACGGCCGCCAGGCCGCGAGCCCCGACACCAGCGCGACGCCGACCAGGACCGAGGCGACGCGTCCCGATCCGAGCCGCCGCGTGCCGGGGCACCGGTCAGTCGTTGGAGGTCACCGCCTCGAGCAGGTCGGCGAAGCGCTCACGCGCCTGCTCGCGGCGCGTGGGCACGTGCTCGGACGGCATGCCGTCGAGCGGAGCCTCGTAGCCCCGCAGGATGAGCCGAGCGACGGTCGTGCGATGGACCTCATCGGGACCATCGTAGAAGCGCGCGCCGCGGGCCACGCGGTACATCTGCTCGAGCGGCATGTCGGTCGAGTAGCCGAGCGATCCATGGGCCTGGAGCGCCCGGTCGATCACGTCGTGGAGCACCTTCGCGCCGTAGAACTTGATCAGCGAGATCTCCCGGCGCGCCGCCGACGCGCCCTCGCCGTCCATGACCCACGCGGCGTGCAGGGTCATCAGCCGGGCGGCCTGCATCTCGGCCGCCGAGTCGGCGATCCAGTTCTGGACGGTCTGCTTGTCGGCCAGGAGCCCGCCGTGGACCTCGCGGACGAGCGCCCGCTCGCAGAGCATGTCGAACGCCCTGCGGGCCTGCCCCAGCCAGCGCATGCAGTGGTGGATGCGGCCCGGCCCGAGCCGGTGCTGCGCGATCAGGAACCCGGCGCCCTCCGGTCCCAGGAGCTGGTCCACGGGCACGCGGACGTCCTCGTAGACGATCTCGGCGTGACCGCCGAAGAACGGCTCGCCGCCGTGGACGGGGTGCTCCATCGTGGGCACGTCGCGGAGGACCCGTACGCCCGGGGTGTCGACGTCGACGAGCAGCATCGAGGCGCGCTGGTGGGGCCGGGCGTCGGGCTCGGTGACCGCCATCACGATGAGGAAGTCGGCAATCGAGGCGTTTGACGAGAACCACTTGCGGCCGTTGATGACGTACTCGTCGCCGTCGCGCACCGCGCGCGTCGTCAGCTGCGTCGGGTCCGAGCCGGCCGTGTGCGGCTCGGTCATCGAGAACGCCGAGCGGATCTCGCCGGCCAGCAACGGCTCGAGCCAGCGCTCCTTCTGCTCAGGCGTGCCGGCCAGGGCCAGGATCTCCGAGTTGCCCGAGTCGGGCGCGGAGTTGCCGAACGCCAGCGGCGCGAACGGAGTCGTGCCCAGGACCTCGTGCAGGAGCCCCAGCTTGACCTGCCCGTGCCCCTGTCCGCCATGCTCGGGCGGCAGGTGCGTCGCCCACATCCCGCGCTCCCTGACCCGCTCCTGCAGCGGGCGGATCGCCGCCATGAGCCCGTTCATGCCGAGCTCCCAGGCCACCAGCTCCAGCGGCCAGAGCTCCTCCCGGACGAAGGCGTCCGCCCAGTCGAGCTGCTCCTGGTACTCCGGGTCGGTTCGGAACTCCCATGCCATGACGCGTGCCTCCTTCGGATTGCCGGTTGCCATCATCGGCCATCCGTCACGGCATGCGCGTGACGGTCGCGCCCGCCACGGCCGGGAACGCTCCGGCCGTTACCGTGCCCGCGCATGAGCGAACGGGGCGCACCGGCGGCGCGGCGGAGCCGGTGACGGGCCACCTCACCGCCCAGGTCGTCGTCCCGACGCCGCGCGAGGAGCTCTACGGCCTGCTGGCCGACCTGCGAGCCCACTGGCGGCTGGCGGGACGCTGGGTGCAACCGCTGGACCTCTCCGATCACGGCGGGGTCGTCCGCGTCCATGGCCCGCTGGGTCTGCGCCGGACGGTCACGACCCGCCTGCTGGAGCTCCGGGCGCCCGCGCTCGTGGCCGGGGAGGCGACGGCCGGCAGGACGCGCGCCGCCATCTCGTGGACGCTCGAGCAGCGCGACGGGGGCACGCTGGTGACGCTCAGCGCCCGCCTGCTCGCCGTGTCGGCCACCGACCGGACGCTGCTCGCGCTCGGAGGGCGTCGCTGGCTGGTCGCCCGTTTGCGCACGACCCTCGAACGGTTAGATTGATGCATTCGGTCCCCGACGGGAGGAGAGCGAAGTGGCCCAACAGCACCTGCAGCGCCTGACGGCCGTGGACGCCTCGTTCCTCGCCAACGAGTCGCCCTCCTCGCACATGCACGTCGGCGCGCTCGTGGTCCTCGAGGGCCCGCCGCCCCCGTTCGAGGAGTTCCTCGACAGCCTGCGCTCGCGGCTGCACCTCGTGCCGCGCTACCGCCAGAAGCTGGCCCATCCGCCGATGGACTCCGGACGGCCGCTGTGGGTCGACGACCCCGACTTCAACCTCGAGTACCACGTCCGCCAGACCGCGCTGCCCAAGCCGGGCTCCGAGGAGCAGCTGATGCGCCTCGCCGCCCGGATCATGTCCCAGCAGCTCGATCGCACGCAGGCCGCTGTGGGAGATGTGGCTCGTCGAGGGCCTCGAGGGCGGGGGCGTCGCGCTGATCTCCAAGACGCACCACGCCCTCATCGACGGCATCAGCGGCGTCGACCTCGCCCAGGTGATGTTCGACCTCGACCCGGTTCCCGCCGACCCGCTCGAGGGCACCGACGAGCTCGAGCCCTGGACCCCAACGCCGGAGCCGACGGGCGCCGAGCTCGTCGCCGGCGGCGCCGCGGGCCTCGCGCGCGCAGGGATCGGCCTCGCGGCCGGCGCGCTCGGCGCGCTCGCGCGGCCCCAGAGCGCGCTGCACCGCGTGCGGGAGGCCGCAGAGGGCATCGGCGAGATCGTGTGGGCGGGACTCAACCCGGCACCGGACACGCCGCTGAACGTCGAGATCGGGCCCCACCGCCGCTTCGTCGGCGTGCGCTGCCGAGCTCGCCGACTTCAAGCTCGTCAAGGACCGCCTCGGCGGCACCGTCAACGACGTCGTCCTGACCGTGGTCAGCGGCGCCCTGCGCGACTGGCTGCACTCCCGCGGGGTGCGCACCGAGGGGCTCGAGCTGCGCGCGCTCGTGCCGGTCTCGATCCGCGGCGAGCACGAGCACGGCGAGCTCGGCAACCGCATCGCCGCGATGCGGGGGCCGCTGCCGGTCTACGTCGAGGACCCTGTGGCGCGGCTGCGAGTGGTCCGCTCCGGCGATGGACGGGCTCAAGGAGTCCAAGCAGGCGGTCGGCGCCGAGGTGCTCGCCGGCGTGCAGAACTTCGCCCCGCCGACCATCCTCGCCCAGGCTTCGCGGATCAACTTCTCGACCCGGCTGTTCAACCTGATCGTGACCAACGTCCCCGGCCCGCAGTTCCCGCTCTACGTGCGCGGCCGCGAGATGCAGGACGTCTTCCCGGTCGCCTTCCTGCCCAAGGACCACGCGCTGGCGGTCGCGATCATGTCCTACAACGGGCGGATGAACTTCGGCCTGCTCGGCGACTACGACGCGCTGCCCGACATCGATCGCCTCGCCGACGGGATCGGCGCCGCGATCGCCGAGCTCGTCGCGATCGCCAAGCGCGCGGGTGAGGATCCCGGCGGTGGCGCGGGCGCGCGCGCCCGCGCCACGGTCAGCGCCTGACGACGCGGGTCCGGGCGTCGGGGCTGGCGGGCAGCGCCTCGCGGTTGCCGGCCCGGTCGACCGCGATCGTCGAGAAGCGGTAGGTCGAGCCGCGGCGGCCGCGCACGCGCAGGCGGGTGCGGGTGGTCGTCGCGATCCGGCGGGCCGGCCGGCCGTTGGCCGAGCGCCAGAGCTCGTAGCGGCGGATCCCGGAGGCGACCAGCCCGGGCGGCGCCGGATCGCTGCCCGACCAGCGCAGGGTGAAGAGGTGGCGGCCGTGGACCAGCCGCGGGGCACGCAGGCGCGAGACCGGCGGGGTGCGGTCGATCCTGCGCGGCCGCGTCCATCGCGGCGCCCGCGTCGAGGATCCCCCAGCCGAGCTCCGGCGACCAGCCGGTGCCGGCGGGGCGCGACGCGCTCTCCTTGAGCACGCGGATGACGTCGGCCGCGTGCAGAGCCGGGTTCAGTCGGCGCACCAGCGCCGCGGCCGCGGTCACCATCGGCGCGGCCATCGACGTGCCCTGGATGTAGGCGTAGCGGTTGTCGCCCGCGAACGTCGTCCGGCAACCGCACGGCGGGTTCGGCGGCGGGCCGATCTCGAGGCTCGTCAGCGAGGCCGGGAACGCGCCGAAGATCCCGCGCGGACCGCCCGCGCGCCCGTAGGCGCCGTAGGCGGCGATCGAGATCTGGCGTGCCCCGGCCGGCGAAGGAGGCCCGGCGGTCGTCGAAGTTCGCGGCGGTCACGTCGAGGCCCTTGCCCGCCGTGATGTCCGCGCCCGTGCCGGTCGGCTGCAGGACGTTGGACGGGTCGCCCTGCTCGGTGACGGGATCGTCGGCCGCCGCGGCGACGAGGACCACGCCGCGAGCGTAGGCGTAGTCGATCGCGCGGACCACCGCGGCCGGAGCCGGGGTCGAGCCGTCGGTCCCGAACGACATGTTGATCGGCGAGCGCTCCCGCGTCGGCGGCGGCGACGATCGCCTTGGCGACGCTGAAGTCCGAGAGGTCGGACTTGATGATCGATCAGCGAGCAGTCGTCACCCGCGCCGGCGAGGCCCACGCCGTTGCCGGCGGTGGCGCAGGCCAGCGACGCGACATGCGTGCCGTGGCCCACCTGGTCGGTCGTGGGCGGGCCGTCCGCCGGGTCGTCGTCGAGGTCCAGCGTGCCGGCGATCCGCCCCGCGAACTCCGGGTGGCCGCCGTCGACGCCCGTGTCGATCATCGCGACGAGCGCGCCGTCGCCGGTCGGCGAGGTCCCAGGCCGCCGGGAAGTCCTCGCGCGCCGCCCACCACTCGACCGGCGTCCCGGCCGGCGTGCCGGCACCTGCGGGGTCGAGAGCGCCGGGTCGTTGGGCGCGGCGCGCAGCGCGAAGCGGTGCTCGGACCGGACCGACTCCACGCGAGGGTCTGCGCGCAGGCGCGCGGCCAGCGTCGGGCAGGCGCTCCCCGGGACGCGGGCGGACCGCCACGAGGCCGATCTGCGGCACGGTGCCTGCGCGCCGTCCGCCGGCGGCGGCCGCGACGGCGGCGGCAGTCGCGTGCCGGCCGGTCGCCGACGGGGCGAGCAGGACGAGCAGCCGCCCGGTGGCGGGCGTCGCCGCACGCGCCGCGGGGGCCGCGAGCAGCGCGATCCCCAGTGCGGCGGCCGCGGCGAGGCGCCTGGTCATGATGTGGGAAACCCCCGACGACGGCCAAAGGTGCGCCGGGATACGGTCGGGTCACCATGACCGCCGACGCCGACGCCGACGCCAACCTGATCGGGCCCGACGAGGTCGCCTACCGGCTCGAGCTCACCCCGGCGCAGCTGAAGGTCACGTGGACCGCGCTGCACGTCTTCTTCGACGGGCTCGGGCACGACGAGCACGATGTCCGCGCGGTGGTCCGAGCGGTGCTCGACAAGCTGCCGGGCGAACACGACGTGCGCTCGATCGACCTGGACCGCGAGGCGCGACGGGCTCAGTAGCCCAGGGCGAACTTCGCGTCCTCGCACATCCGGTCCGGCGACCACGGCGGCGTGAACGTCATCGTCGAGTCAACGCTCTGCACCCCGTCGAGCTCGGAGACGAACTCGTCGATCTGCTCGGTGACCTGGGGGCCGATCGGGCAGGCGGGCGTGGTGAGCGTGAAGCTGACGTGGACGTTGCCGCCCTCGATCTCGACGCCATAGATCAGCCCGAGCTCGACGAAGTCGAGCCCCAGCTCGGGATCGATGACGTTGCTGAGCGCCTCTTCGACCTCTTCGACGGTGACCATGGCACGGGAGTCTAGGCTGTCCGGACGCCGTGTTCGCACTGCTGTTCCTTCTCTTCCTCGGCATGCCGGTCCTCGAGATCTGGGTCATCCTCCAGGTCGGCGGGGCCATCGGCGCGGGCTGGACGGTCCTGCTGCTGCTGGGCGACTCGATCGTGGGCGCCTGGCTCATGCGGTCCCAGGGTCGAATCGTCTGGCGGCGGTTCACCACCGCCCTCGCCGAGGGCGGTGTGCCGGCGCGCGAGGTCGTCGACGGCGCGCTGGTGGTCTTCGGCGGCGCCCTCCAGCTCACGCCGGGGTTCGTGACCGATGGGATCGGCCTGCTGTGCGTCCTGCCGCCGTCCCGTGCGGTGATCCGCCGCGCCCTCGCGGCCCGGATCCAGCGCCGCGGAGCGATCCGCCTGGCTGGCTGGGCCACCGGTCGCCCCCGCGGCGGCGGGGCGGGCCGGCCGGCTCCGTCCTACGACGTCGAGGGCAGCGCCAGCGAGGCGCGCGAGGAGGACCGGCACCTGCCATGACCACCGCCGACGACCCACCGCACTCCGAGGACCCGGTCCACAGCGAGGCCCTCACGTACGCGTTCGCCGACCCGGCCGGCGACGTCTGCGGCGTGGCCCGGCTGGGCCACGCCCAGGGCGTCGCCAGCGGGCTGGCGATCGTCCTCGCCGGCGGCGAGCCGGTGGCAGTGCGCGCGGAGAGCGGCGTCGAGCCGGCGGGCGAGAGCTGGGACGACGTGCGGGCCGCGGGGTTGTCGACGTCAGAGCACGAGCCCGGCGCGGCGTGGAGCCTGCAGCTCGATGGCGACTGCGAGCTCGACCTGCGCTTCGAGGCGCTGGCCGCTCCGTTCGCGCTGACCGCGGACTCGCCCGCCGCCCGCGCGGGCGGCATGGAGGGCCTCGACCGCTTCTGCCGCGTCGAGGGCACGGCCGCGGGCCGGCGTTTCGCCGGGCTCGGCCAGCGCGGGCGCTCGTGGGGCACGCCCGACTGGGAGCGGATGGCCCTGGCGCGGACGCTGACCGCGTGGTTCGACCCGGGCCATGCGGTCAGCGCGGTCGCGGTGCGGCCCGCCGCGACGGCCGACCACGCCGCCGAGGCGGTCTTCGCCGTGCTGCTCGACGCCGACGCCGACGGCGAGCCCGTCCGCGAGGTCGCCGAGGCGCGCGTGTCGACCGCCTTCGACGCCGAGGGCCGCCAGCGCCGCGCAGGGCTCGAGCTCTTCGTCGGCGACGACGACGCCTTCGCCCACCGGGCCGCCGGTGAGGTGATCGCCGGCACCTCGCTGGATCTCGGCAGGCTCCGCCTCGACTGCGCGTTCCTGCGCTGGCGCATGGGCGGCCGCGAGGGCGTCGGGCGCTACGACGTGCTGCGCCGGGTCTCGTGAGCACGCCCGTCCGGGCGATCGTCAGCGACTTCGGCGGCGTGCTGACCACGCCGCTGTTCCAGTCGTTCGCGCGGCTCCAGGAGTCGCACGGCGTACCGCTGGAGGCCCTCGGGCGGGCGATGGAGACGCTCGCGGTCCGCGACGGCGAGAACCCGCTGTTCGCGCTCGAGCGCGGGGAGCTCAGCGAGGCCACCTTCCTCGACCGGCTCGCCGGCGCGCTCGCCGCCGAGCTCGGCCGCGCCGTCGAGCTGCACGGCTTCGCCGACGCCTACTTCGCCGGGCTCGATCCCAACGACGAGCTGATCGGGTGGCTGCGCACCGCCCGCGAGCGGCACGGCCTGCGGCTCGCCCTGCTGACCAACAACGTCCGCGAGTGGGAGCACCGCTGGCGCGCGATGGTGCCGGTCGATGAGCTCTTCGAGGTCGTCGTCGACTCGGCCTTCGTGGGGATGCGCAAGCCGGATCGCCGCATCTACGAGCTGATGCTCGAGCGCCTGGGCCTGCCCCCGGCGGCATGCGCGTTCGTCGACGATCTCGAGCACAACTGCACCGCCGCCGCCGAGGTGGGGCTGCGCGCGGTGTGGTTCCGCGATACGGCCCAGGCGATCGGCGAGCTCGAGGCGCTGCTCGACGGGGCGTGAGCGCGCGGCGCGGGAGCGCGGCCGCGCCGCCGAGCGTCAGTTGTCCGAGCCGAGCCGGTCCCAGAGGTACAGCTCGAGGCACTCGGTCGCCAGCTCCGTCGCCCGCTCGCGGGACAGGTGGGGCAAGACGGTCTCGAGCGCCTGCTCCTCGGGGATGCCGGCGTCGAACGCCTCCTCGCCGCGAAACCCGGCCGCGATCTTCAGGGCCTCGCGGCGGTTGTCGCCGAGGCTCGAGAACACCGTGACCAGGAAGTCGCGGTTGGCGATCGGCTGGCCGACCTCCAGCGAGGCGTGCCATGCAGCGAGCATCGAGAGGTCGTGCTCGTCGAGGTCGGCGACCGCCTTGGAGTAGTGCGACTCGAGGTCGGCGTCGGGGATCTCGTCGACCCACGCCCGCACGAGCTCGCCGAGCAGCTGGCGCCGGGCCTCGCGCCCGACCGACTCGGCGATCACCCGGATCGCGTCCTGCGGTTCGATGAAGCAGAGGGGCATCTCGACTCCCTGGGCCTGGCAGAGCAACGGACGCCGCGGACGGTAGGTGGCGCATCGGACGGCAAACCGCCCGTGGTGCGCGGCGTTCCCGCACCCTGCGCGAAACGGCTCAGCCGCCGAACTCGCGGGAGGCCGTGGCCGTCGAGGACGACGAGCCGGCCGCGCCCGGCGACGGGGCCGGCGACGAGGAGGGCTGCGACACCGAGGCGGCGACGGCCGAGGGGGCCGGCCGGGACGCCGCGAACTCCCGTTCGGCGGGGCCTCGCGAGCGCGCCGTGGCAGCCCGCGCGCGGGCGCCGAGGCCGAACTCGGCGCGCTGCGCGGCGAGTGCGGCGGCACGTCGGTCGACCGGCCCGGGCCGGTCGGCCGGGCCGCGCACCGCCCCGGTCGTTGCCGCCCGTGTGGCACGGGCCGCTGCCGCCGCCGCGGCCGCCGGCCGCGCGCTGGAGGACGAGGCGCGCACGGCGGCGGGCGCATCGCCTGCGACGCGCCCGACGGCGCGGTCGACCGCCACCCCGCCCCCGGCCAGGGCGGCCGCGCCGGCCGCCACCGCGGCGACCTTCCCCGCGGCCGCTGCCTCGACCGTCGCCTGCAGCTTCATCGTCGAGACCGCGACCCGCTCGTGGATCGGCCCCGCGAACGCCTCCCAGATGCGCGCGGCCAGCCCACCGGCGGCGCCGGCATGGCCCGCGCCAAGCGCGGCGGCCGCCGCCGGGACGGGCAGCAGCGCCGCCAGCGGCGCAGCGCTGGCCCGCAACTCCCGCAGCGTCGCACGGCAGGCCGAACAGTGCCGCAGGTGCGGGCGGGCCCGTGCGAGCTGGACCGCGCTCGCCTCGCCGTCGGCGAGCGCCGAGAGCACCGGCTCCCAGCGCCGGCACTCGGTCCCGGCCTCGATGCCGGCGTAGCGCTCCAGGAAGCTGCGTCGGCCCTCCGTGATGCAGCGGTTGACCTTGGTGTAGGTCCAGTCGCAGAGTCGGGCGATCTCCTGATAGCTGTGGCCCTGGGCCTTCAGCCAAAGCGCGCGCAGCTCCTGGGGCTTGAGTGCCTGGAGAGCCTCCGCCGAGCGCGTCATGCGGTCGAAGCGCTCGATGTGCTCCTCCGCCGACGGCAACTGGCCGGCCTCCTGGAGGTCCAGGTCGACGTCCTCGCCGGCGACCGTGCGCCACCGGGACGCTCGCAACCGCATCGCCTCGTGCTTGACGACCGTGTGCACCCACCGCGGCGCACCCTCCTCCTCGAGCGTCGCGGCGTGGCGCAGGAAGATCTCCAGTGCCCGCTGATAGGCGTCCTGGGCGTCGTCGGGGCAGATGCTGTGGCGGCGCGCGACGCGCAGGAGCGACTCGGCGTGGCCGGCGATCACGTCGAGTACGAGCCGCTCGGCCTCGGCCGGCGACCGCAGCGCCGGGCGCCCGGCCCGTGTGTCCTCTCCCCCTGCCATCGCCGTCTGCATGGCGCTACCGGCATCAACGCACGTCCTCGCCCCCGCTTGCACCGGTTTCGTACGCAATTTGCGGCAAAACGGTGCACCGCGCCCCGCCGGCGGGCGGGTCAGCCCACGCCGAGGGCGGCGGCGATCGTGCCGCGGCGCTCGGGGTCGGCCGCCGTCCTCGCGCCCATCGGCGCGCGGTGCTCCCCCGCGACCGACCAGTTGAACAGCGCGAGGTCGAGCGCGGCGATCCCGGCGCCGGTCTCGCGCGCGAGCTCGAGGGCTCGGCGCTCGAGGTTGATCGCGTCGCCGATGCCGAAGATGCGCTTGGCCGCGCCGACGACGGGGTCCGAGGCGTCGCCGCCGACGGCCAGCGTTCCCGCGGCCACCGGCACGATGCCCAACGCCCCGAGGCTCACGAGGAGCTCGAAGCGCGCGCCACGCCCGAGCCCCGGCAGCGCCAGCCGCTCGAACACCCGCGCGAAACGGCGCTGGGGCTCCCACGCCTCGTCCCCCACCAGGCCGGCGAGCTGCGACCCCGATCGCTGCACCCACGCCCGGTAGGCCTCGAGCGTCCGCGTTCCGCGCGCCGGGTCGTGGGCGGTGCGCGGGCCGAGGGCGACGCCCTCGAGGTCTGGGAGCCGGCCGCTGCTCCACGGCACCCGCACCGCCTCGACGGCCTCGAACGGCCGCGCCCCGCGCAGCGGCCCGAGGTAGGCGACCAGCAGGGCGAGCCACGCCCCCTCCTCGGGGTCGGCGGCCGCGGCAGCCTCGGCGTAGAGCCCGGGCGGGTCGCTCGCCAGCTCCTCCAGCCGCGCCACCGAGAACGCGAGCTCGTCCGCGAGCCGGCCGGCATCGACGGTCGAGCGCAGGCCCGGCACCAGTTCGCTCTCGTAGCCGTCGTCTGGCGCCCGCTGTTCGTGCCGGACCCGCATCCCCGCGGCCCGATGGCCGCGGGGCGCGGGGGCGCCGCCACGGCTGCGTGCGGGCCGCGGCGCACGGGCCGGGCGCGACGGCGGGGCGTCAGGGGCCGAGCAGATCGGGCAGTTGGCGTGGAGGCGGCCGTGGCGGCAGAACGTCGGCACGGCACGCAGTGTCGCAGCCCGCCCGTGGCGCTCCACGGAGACGGCGGAGGTGAGCGCTGCCGGGTCAGGCCCGAAGGCGGTCGATCCCGCCCAGGAACAGCTCGGTGGCGAAGCGCGTCGCGCCGGCGACGTCGGGCGGGTCGCGCTCGACCATCCGCACCCCCACCTCGAAGGCCGCGCCGACCATTGCCGCCGCCACGTACTCGACGTCGAGGTCAGGCACGGCGCCCGAGGCGATCCCGGCCCGCAGGTCCTCCTCGAGCTCGGCGACGCTGACCCCGAAGGCCGGGGCGGCGAACCGCGTGCGGATGGTGCCGGCGTTGCGCCGGACGAGGTCGAACAGCTGGCGATCGGACGCGAGGAACGCGAAGTAGGCCCCGTAGGCGTCGGCGACGAACTCCTCGAGCGACCGCGCCGCCCTCCTGGCCTCGCGTGCCCGCGACCGCGCCTCCGCGGCGCTCTCGTCGAGCAGCGTCCGGAAGACCGACTCCTTGTCGGGGAAGTAGTTGTAGAACGTGCCGCTCGCGAGGTCGGTCCGCCGCACGATGTCGCGAATCGTGGCCGCGCCGAAGCCCACGTCGGCGAACACCTCGCGCGCGGCTGCAAGGATCGCGGCGCGGTTGGCCTGCTTGGCCGCCTCGCGCCGCCCGAGCTCGGCCGGCCCGGCCAGCCCGGCCTGTCCGCTCACGCGGCGGCTGGCTCCTCGGCACGTGCGCGCGCCGGCACGGGCAGTGCGTACCCCGCGCGCCGGGCGCGCTCGGCGCCCGCCCGGCGCTCCTTGCCGAGCGCGTGCAGGTACTCGTCGAAGTCGACCTGGATCGTGTGGCGCTTGGAGGACACGTAGCGCTTGCGCAGGGCCTCCTGGTCGCGCTGGATGTCGTCGAGCAGCTGCGGCCGCGGGGGCAGGTGGTACTCGCCCTTGTAGTAGTCGGCCAGCCACTGACCCTGCGCCTCGGCCAGCGGCATGATCGCGCCGAGCGGCTGCAGCAGCCCGACGAAGGCGACGCCGTCGAGCCCGGGCGGGAAGACGCGGCGGAACAGCTCGATGTGGTTGTCGGGCGCGGAGACGAAGTCCTCGTCGAAGAACGGGAAGCTGATCTTGTAGCCGGTGCAGTAGACGACGAGGTCGGCCTCCACGCGGCTGCCGTCGGCGAACTCCACCTCGCGCTCGTGCAGGCGCGCGATGTTCGGCTTGGGCTTGACGGCGCCGTGCGCGATGCGGTCGAGGATGCGGCCCGAGATCGTGGGGTGCGCCTCGCCGAAGCGATGGTCGGGCTTGGGCAGGCCGTAGTCCTCCATGCGCCCGACCTGCTGGCGCAGCATCAGGTGCAGCGCTGCCTGCTTGACCCGGAACGGGATCCGCGGGTTGGCGAAGACCTGGTCGCCGCGGTCGACGGGCCTGCCGCCGACGTACTTGGGGATGATCCACGCCCCGCGGCGCGCTGCGAGGTAGACCGGCGTCGTGGCGTGGTAGCTCGCGTCGACGGCGATGTCCATCGCGCTGTTGCCCATCCCCAGGACGACGACGCGCTTGCCCTCGAGCTGCTCCTCGGTCTTGTAGTCGTGGGCGTGGATCTGCTCGATCTTCGTGGTGTCGGCACCGGGGAACGCAGGCTCGGGCCAGCGCTCGTCCCAGTGGTGGCCGTTGGCGACCACCACCGCGTCGTAGCGGAGCGTCTCGCCGGTGTCCGTCGTGACCGCGTACACGCCGTCCTCTCCTCGCTCGACGTGCTCGACGCCGGTCTCGAAGCGGATCCGGTCGCGGAAGCCGAAGTGGTCGACGTAGCCGTCGAAGTAGGCGGCGATCTGGTCGTGCTGGGGGAAGTCGGGGTAGTCCTCCGGCATCGGGAAGTCCGTGTACTCCATCCGCTTGCGCGACGTGTTGATGTGCAGCGAGCGGTAGGCCGACGACATCCGGTTGACGTTGCCGAAGACCCAGTTGCCGCCGACGCGGTCGGACTTCTCGAAGCAGTCGAACGGAACGCCGCGCTCGTGCAGCGCCTTGGCGACGGCGATGCCGGACGAGCCGGCGCCGATGAGAGCGACGGTGGGCAGTTGGGTCATGTCGGTCGTGAGCCTCCGTTGCGGCGAGTGGATCCGACACCGTGTCAATAAATGACGTAGGCGTCAAGTTTCCAGCACCGTGCTGTAGGGTCTCCGTGCCGCACGACCCGGAGATCGCGCGGCGGTCCGTACCACCACCCTCAGGAGTCCCACATGCGCCGCGCGCTCCCCGTCGTTGCGGCGGCCGTCCTCGCTCTGCCGGCATCGGCCGCCGCCCGCGAATACGCCGCCACCGCCCTCAACATCATCCCGTCGGGCCAGCTCGGTGCCGTCCCGCCGCCGGCCGACGCCGACGCCCAGGCCAAGCTCTACGACGGCCTCACGCCGCTGTTCGACCACGTGACGAGCAGCGACCTCACCAAGTACTTCAAGTCCGAGGCATGGCACTCGGTCGGCTCCGACGGCCCCGCCGTGCGTGAGAAGGTCCCCAACTCCAGGGTGCGTGTCGTCCGCGACCGCTACCACGTCCCTCACATCACCGCCAAGACGCGCGACGCGGGCATCTGGGCCGCCGGCTGGCTGCTCGCCGAGGACCGCGGCCTGCTGCTCGAGCAGGCCCGCTACAACTCGCGGGTCGCCGCCATCGACGCACCCGGCCTCGACGCGCTCGGGCTGATCTCGACGCTGAAGTCCTTCGACCCCAGCGCCCAGACCGAGCGCGAGATCGCCAAGCAGACGCGCGTGCTGCGGGCCAGGGGCGGCAAGGGCCGCGCCGTACTGCACGACATCGACGCCTTCGTCCGCGGCATCAACGCCTACAACCACGCGCACGGCAGCAAGGTCAAGCGCTGGACGCGCACCGACGTCTACGCCGTCAACGCGCTCAAGGGCCAGTTCGTCGGCGAGGGCGGCGGCGACGAGGCGCGCGCCTCGCAGTTCCTCGGCGGGCTCCAGGCGAAGTTCGGCTTCGGCAAGGGCTTCTCGATCTTCGACGACCTGCGCCAGCACAACGACCCCGAGCACCCGATCTCGATCAGCGGCACCTTCCCCTACGCGCTCGCGCCCAAGCGCCGCGTGGGCAACGTGATCCTCGACCCGGGCAGCTTCCAGGCGACCACGTTCGCCGGGGCGCGCAGCGCCACCGCCCGCGCCAACCCGCGCCTGGCCAGCAACGTGCTGATGGTGTCGGCCAAGAAGTCGAGGACCGGCCAGCCGCTGATGGTCGGCGGGCCGCAGATCGGCTACTTCTACCCCGGCCTGACCTACGAGATGGACATGAACGCCCCCGGCCTGCAATGGCGGGGCGCGACCTCGGCGCCGTTCCCCGGCTACATGCTGATCGGCCGCGGGCCCGACTTCGCGATGACGCTGACCTCGGCGGGCGCCGACATCATCGACGAGTACGTCGAGACGCTCTGCGGCGGCAGCGACCACAAGTACATGTTACCGCGGCCAGTGCCGCTCGATGACGCGCTTCGACGCCGGCACGCTCGGCGGAAAGCCTGTCGTCTTCTACAAGACGATCCACGGCTCGGTCGTCGGCTACGCGACGGTCAAGGGACGCAAGGTCGCGATCTCGCGCCGCCGGTCGAGCTACGGCCGCGACGTGCTCGACCTCCTGGCCTACCGCGATGCGAGCTCGGGCCGGATCAGGTCACCCAAGGGGTTCTTCAAGGCGTTCGCGCAGTCCCCGCAGACGTTCAACTCGTTCTACATCGACTCACGACACATCGCCGAGTTCACCTCGGGGCTGCTGCCCAAGCGCCCGACGCACGTCGACCCGGGCCTGCTCACCGACGGTCGCGGCGGCTTCGAGTGGCGCGGCTACGAGCCTGTCAAGGCGCACCCGCAGGACGTCGACCCGCCCAACGGGTACATCGTCAACTGGAACAACACGGTCGCGCGCGGGTTCGGCGCCTCCGACGAGCAGTGGATGCAGGGCTCGGCGCAGCGGGTCGACCTGCTCAACCACAACCTGGGGCGCCTCTCGGAGAGCGGCAAGCAGACCCTCGCCACCGTCACCTCGGCGATGAACGCGGCCGCGACCCAGGACGTGCGGGCGATCGACACCGTGCCGCTGCTGGCCGACCTGCTGGCCGGCTCGACGGCGCCGAGCGCGCGGGCGCAGCAGATGCTCGACCTGCTCGTCGCGTGGCGGCAGGCGGGCGGCAGCCGCCTCGACCGCAACGGCGACGGCAAGATCGACGACCCCGGCGCGGCGATCATGGACGCGGCGTGGCCGAAGGTCGCCGACGCGTTCATGTCTCCCGTCCTGGGCTCGATGACGAGCGACCTGGCCTCCGTCGTGAAGCCGTTCGACGCGCCGCCGAGCGGCCAGTTCGGCGGGTGGTACCAGTACTTCGACAAGGACGTGCGCACGCTGCTCGGGCGCCACGTCCGCGGCAAGTACGCCAACCGCTACTGCGGTGGCGGCGACAAGGCGCGCTGCCAGGCCGACCTGTGGGCGGCGATCGACGCCGCCGGCGGAGAGCTGGCCCAGGCGCAAGGGCCCGATCCCGCCGCGTGGCGGGCCGACGCCACCGCCGAGCGCATCACGTTCGTGCCGGGCCTGCTGCCCACCACGATGCGCTACACGAACCGGCCGACCGGCATCCAGCAGGTCATCTCGTTCAAGGGGCATCGCTAGGGCGCCCCGCCGGCTCCGGGCGGTGCGGGCAGCCGCACCGCCCGGGCCCGCCCGCCCCCGGCTTCCCGGCCGCGTCGTTCGGGAGCGGGACGGCCGACGGCCCGCTGCAGGGGCGAGCCCGTGCACGCCCCGCACGTCGTCGAGCTCGTCCGCCGCGGCCGTCAGCTCCTGCCGATGGGCCGGCGCCCGGGCGAGGTCAGCGTGCCGCCCCTGCGGCGGCGGATGACGTAGACGATCGCGAACGCCCCGACGAACGAGGCGAAGAAGCCCGCGGTGTAGGCGCCGCCGGTGAGCAGCGCGACGAGGATGCCGGCCCCCCACGCGCCGGCGACCCCGACCGCCGCGGTCTGCAGCAGCGACATCGGATCGGGGCCCGGCAGCGCGAGGCGTGCCAGCCCACCGACGAGCAAGCCGAGGAAGAACGTCGAGATCAGCCAGGCGAGGAAGCTCATGACCAGCACCGTAGCTGCCGCGTGTCCGCCGCCTGCATGGCGGGTTCTCGCTGCGGAGCACCGCAAGCGCTGAGCGGGGCGGGCGGTCAGGCGGCGCGCGTGGGGCGCTCGGCCGGGATCGCACCCGACGTGTGGCCGGGCGGCCCCTCGGGCCCCTCGTCGGCCGGCGCGACGTTGCCGGTGCGGACCTCGCCGCGGACCGTGTGCAGGTAGCGGTCGCACATGCGAGCCGCCTGGCGCCCCTCGTTGATCGCCCAGACGATCAGCGACTGTCCGCGGCGCGCATCGCCGGCGGCGAACACGCCGGGGACCGAGGTCTCGTAGGTGGGGGCCTTCGCGTTGCCGCGCTGGTCCCTGGCCACCTCGAGGCGGTCGAGCAGCTGCTGCTCGGGATGCAGGAAGCCCATCGCCAGCAGCACGAGGTCGGCCGGAAGCTCGTGCTCGGTGCCCGGCACCGGCGCGAAGCCCTCGGCGCGCGCGACCTCGATCGCCTGCACGCGGTCGTCGCCCACGAAGCGGGTCGTGGTCACCGCGTAGTCCTGCTCGCCCGCGCCCGATCTCGAGCGCCTCCTCCATCGCGTAGGACAGGCGGTACTTGGCGGGCCACAGCGGCCACGGGGTCGCGTCGTCGGGGCGGTGGTCGGGCGGCTTGGGGAGGATCTCGAGCTGCACGACGGACGCGGCGCCCTCGCGGATCGCGTTGCCGACGCAGTCGGCGCCCGTGTCGCCGCCGCCGATCACGACGACGTGCTTGCCCTCCGCGCGAGATCGCCCCGTGCTCGCGGCCGGCGTCGACCGCGCGCTGGCGCTCGTAGAGGTAGTCCATCGCGAAGTGGATGCCGTCGAGCTCGCGGCCCGGCGCCGGCAGGTCGCGCGGCACGCGCGAGCCGGTGCAGATCACGACGGCGTCGAACTGCTCGCGCAGCTCCTCGACGCTGACGTCGGTGCCGACGTCGACGCCGCAGCGGATCTCGACGCCCTCGGCGCGCAGCTGCTCGACGCGGCGCTCGACGATCGCCTTCTCGATCTTGAACTCGGGCACGCCGAAGCGCACCAGCCCGCCGGCGGCCTCGTCGCGCTCGAACAGGACCACGCGCGTGGCCGGCGCGGCGCAGCTGCTGCGCGGCGGCCATGCCCGCCGGGCCGGAGCCGACGACCGCCACCGAGCAGCCGGTCTCGACCTTCGGCGGGCGCGGGGCACGACCCAGCCCTCGTCCCAGGCGCGGTCGATGATCGCGTTCTCGATCTGCTTGATCGTCACCGCGTCGCCCTCGCGGATCTCGAGCACGCAGGCGGCCTCGCAGGGCGCCGGGCACAGCCGGCCGGTGAACTCGGGGAAGTTGTTGGTCGCGTGCAGCTGGCGGATCGCGTCCTCCCAGCGGTCGCGGTAGACGAGGTCGTTCCAGTCAGGGATCAGGTTGCCCAGCGGGCAGCCGTTGTGGCAGAACGGCACGCCGCACTCCATGCAGCGCGCGCCCTGGTCCCGCAGCTCCTCGACGGGCTGCTGCTCGAGGAACTCGTGCACGTCGCCGACGCGCTCGGCGGGGTCGCGGTAGCGGAACCCGTGGCGCTCGATGCGCAGGAAGGCGCCGAGCTCACCCATCGAGCTGCTCCTCGCCCACGGCGAAGCCCTCGCCGTGCGTGGACATCGCGCCGCCGACGGGGCCGCTGCCCGCGGTGTTGCGCTCCGACTCCTCCTCGGCCCACTCGGCGAGCACGCGCTTGTAGTCGGCCGGGAAGACCTTCACGAAGCTCGCGAGCAGCTCGTCGAACTCGTCGAGGACGCGGCGGCCGACCGTCGAGCCGGTGCGGCGCACGTGCTCGGAGACCAGGTCGCGCAGCTCGATCGCGTCGGCCTCGTCGAGCTCGTCGATCTGGTCGAGCATCGCCGGGTTCACGCGCGAGCGGAACGTGCCGTCCTCGTCGAGCACGAACGCCAGGCCGCCGCTCATGCCGGCGGCGAAGTTGCGCCCGGTGCGGCCCGAGCACCACGACGAGCCCGCCGGTCATGTACTCGCAGCCGTGGTCGCCGACGCCCTCGATGACCGCGCGCGCGCCGGAGTTGCGCACCGCGAAGCGCTCGCCGGCCAGCCCGCGGAAGAACGCGCGGCCCGCCGTGGCGCCGTAGAGGACCGTGTTGCCGATCAGCTGGTTGTCCTCGGCGGCGAACGTCACGCCCTCGGGCGGTCGCACCGCGAGCACGCCGCCGGAGAGGCCCTTGCCGGTGTAGTCGTTGGCGTCGCCGAGCAGCGTGAAGCTCACGCCCGGCGCGAGCCAGCCGCCGAACGACTGCCCGGCCGAGCCGCGGAAGGTGACCTCGATCGCGTCCTCGGGCAGGCCCTCGGCGCCGCGCAGGCGCGCGATCTCCGAGCAGAGGATGCCGCCGACGCAGCGGTTGACGTTGCGGATCGGGCGCTCGACGGCCACGCGATCGGCCTCGCCGTCGATCACGTTGCGCGCCTCGCCGACGAGCTCCCAGTCCAGCGCGTCGTCGAGCACCTCCGGCGGCGCCTCGACACGGCGGCGCGGGGCGCCCTCGGGCAGCTCCGGCACCGCGAGCAGGGCCGAGAGGTCGATCCCGCGCGCCTTCCAGTGCTCGACCGCGGGCTCGGCGTCGAGCAGGTCGGTGCGGCCGATCAGCTCGTCCATCGAGCGCACGCCCAGCGAGGCCATGATCTCGCGCACCTCCTCGGCGACGAAGAAGAAGAAGTTGACGACGTGCTCGGGCAGGCCCTTGAAGCGCTTGCGCAGCTCGGGGTCCTGCGTGGCGATGCCGACCGGGCAGGTGTTGAGGTGGCAGGCGCGCATCATGATGCAGCCGGTCGCGATCAGCGGCGCGGTGGAGAAGCCCATCTCGTCGGCGCCGAGCAGCGCGGCGACGACCACGTCGCGGCCGGTCTTGATCTGGCCGTCGGTCTGCACGGTGATGCGGCGGCGCAGGTCGTTGCGCAGCAGCGTCTGCTGGGTCTCGGCCAGGCCGATCTCCCAGGGCACGCCGGCCGACTGACGATCGAGCTCAGCGGCGAGGCGCCGGTGCCGCCGTCGTGGCCGGAGATCAGCACGTGGTCGGCGTTGGCCTTGGCGACGCCGGCGGCGACGGTGCCGACCCCGACCTCGGCGACGAGCTTGACCGACACGCTCGCCCGCGGGTTCGCGCAGCGCAGGTCGTAGATGAGCTGCTTGAGGTCCTCGATCGAGTAGATGTCGTGGTGCGGCGGCGGCGAGATCAGGCCGACGCCGGGCGTCGTGTGGCGGACCCAGCCGATGTAGCGGTCGACCTTGTGGCCGGGAAGCTGGCCGCCCTCGCCGGGCTTGGCGCCCTGGGCCATCTTGATCTGCAGCTGGTCGGAGTTGACGAGGTAGTGGATCGTCACGCCGAAGCGCCCCGAGGCGACCTGCTTGATCGACGAGCGGCGCAGATCGCCGTTGCCGTCGGGCTCGAAGCGCCGCGGGTCCTCGCCCGCCCTCGCCGGTGTTCGAGCGGCCGCCGAGGCGGTTCATCGCGATCGCCAGCGTCTCGTGCGCCTCGGTGGAGATCGAGCCGAGCGACATCGCGCCGGTGGCGAAGCGCTTGACGATCTCGCTGGCGCGGCTCGACCTCCTCGAGCGCGATCGGCTCGCGCCCCTCGGTGCGGACGCGCAGCAGGCCGCGCAGCGTGCAGGCGCGCGTCGCCTCCTCGTTGACCGCGCGCGCGTACTCGCGATACTTCTCCTGCGGCGTCGCCGTCCTGCGAGCGCACCGCGTGCTGGAGCAGCGCGATCGTCTCCGGGTTCCACATGTGCTGCTCGCCGTCGCGGCGCCAGGCGTAGACGCCGCCGACGGGCAGCAGGTCGCCGGCCAGCTCCTTCGGGTATGCGCGCGCGTGGCGGTCGAGCGCCTCCTGGGCGAGCACGTCGATGCCGATGCCGCCGATGCGCGACGCCGTGCCGGTGAAGTGGCGGTCGATGAGCCTGCGCTCGAGCCCGACCGCCTCGAAGATCTGCGCGCCGCAGTAGGACTGGATCGTCGAGATCCCCATCTTCGAGATCGTCTTGAGCAGGCCCTTGCCGATCGCCTTGACGACGCTGGCGCTCGCCGGCGTCGGGATCCTCGACGCCCGGAACGCGGCCGTCGGCCACCAGCTCGTCGACGGTGTCGAACAGCAGGTACGGGTTGATCGCGCTCGCGCCGTAGCCGATCAGCGTCGCGAAGTGGTGGACCTCGCGCGGCTCGCCCGACTCGAGCACCAGGCCGGCGCGCAGGCGCGTGCCCTCGCGCACCAGGTGGTGGTGCACGGCGGCGACCGCCAGCAGCGACGGGATCGGCGACGCGGTCGCGCTTCACCCGGCGGTCGGACAGGATCAGGATGTTGATCCCGGCGGCGATCGCGTCGGTGGCCTCGTCGCAGACGTCGGCGAGCGCCCGGACCATGCCCTCGGCCCCCTCGGCCACCGGCCAGGTGATGTCGATCGTGTGCGCGCGGAAGACGTCGTGGGAGACGTGGCGCAGCGTCTCGAGCTCGTGGTTGCGCAGGATCGGCTGGTCCATGACGAGCTGGTGGGCGTGCTCGGGCGACTCGTCGAGCAGGTTGACGCTCCGCCCCGACGCCGGCGGCCAGCGACATGACGATCGACTCGCGGATCGGGTCGATCGGCGGGTTGGTGACCTGCGCGAAGAGCTGCTTGAAGTAGCGAGAACAGCGGCGGGCGCTGGTCGGAGAGCACGGCCAGCGCGTTGTCGTTGCCCATCGAGCCGATCGGCTCCTCGCCAGCGGGAGGCCATCGGCGCGATCAGCACGCGCAGGTCCTCCTGGGAGTAGCCGAACGCCAGCCGGCGCAGGTGCGCTCGGCTCGACCCCGGTCATCGTCACGTGCGCGGGCTCGAGGTCGTTGAAGTGGACGACGTTGCGCTCGAACCACTCGCCGTAGGGCTGGCTGCGTGGCGACCTCGCGCTTGACCTCGTCGTCCTCGACGATCCGGCCCTGCTCGAGGTCGACGAGGAAGAGCTTGCCCGGCGCCAGGCGGCCGAGGCGCTTCACGTCGGCCGGCTCGACCGGCAGCATGCCGGTCTCGGAGCCGAGCATGACCAGGCCGTCCTTGGTCTCGCACCAGCGCCCGGGGCGCAGGCCGTTGCGGTCGAGCGTGGCGCCGACGACGCGGCCGTCGGTGAAGCACACCGCGGCGGGGCCGTCCCACGGCTCCATCAGGCAGGAGTGGAACGCGTAGAAGCCCTTGAGGTGGTCGGGCAGGTCGTCGCGGTCCGCGTAGGCCTCGGGGATCATCATCATCGCCGCGTGCGGCAGCGAGCGGCCGGCGAGCATCAGCAGCTCGAGCACGTTGTCGAACGTCGCCGAGTCCGAGCCGCCCGGGCGGACGATCGGCATGACCTTCTGCAGGTCGAGCCCGAACAGCTCGGAGGCCAGCTGCGACTCGCGCGCCCGCATCCAGTTGACGTTGCCCATCAGCGTGTTGATCTCGCCGTTGTGGGCGATCACGCGGTAGGGGTGGGCGAGCTCCCAGCTCGGGAACGTGTTGGTCGAGAAGCGCGAGTGCACCAGCGCCACGCGCCGACGCGAAGCGCTCGTCGCGCAGGTCGGGGTAGAAGCCGCCGCAGCTGGTGGCAGATCAGCATCCCCTTGTAGACGATCGTGCGCGAGGAGAAGCTCGGCGAGTAGAAGTCCGGGCCGGCCGCCAGCTCGACGATGCGCCGGATCACGTAGAGCTTGCGCTCGAACGCGTCCTGGTCGTCGGTGAAGCCCTCGCCCGCGCCGACGAAGAGCTGGCGCATGTGCGGGCGCGTGCGGTTGGCGGTCTCGCCGACGTGCGCCTCGTCGACGGGCACGTCGCGCCAGCCGAGCACCTCCTGGCCCTCGATGCGGACGTTGAGCTCGAGCAGCTCGCTCGAGCTTCGCCGCGCGGGCGCCGTCGGGCGGGAAGAAGCAGACGCCGACGCCGTACTGGCCCGGCTCGCGGCAGCTCGAACTCGCACGACCGTCGCGGAAGAACGCGTCGGGCATCTGGACGAGGATGCCGGCGCCGTCGCCGGTGCGCGTGTCGGCGCCCTCCGCGCCGCGGTGCTCGAGGTTGTCGAGCGCCGTGAGCGCCTTCTCCACGACCTCGTGGCGCGGCTCGTTGTCGAGCCGCGCGATCATGGCGACGCCGCACGCGTCGTGCTCGAACCTGGGGTCGTAGAGGCCGTCGGCCGTGGCGGCATGGTGTGGTGGATCATGTGGAAGTGCTCCCGGGCGGCGTCGGTGCACCTGAGGCGGAGCCGCGAAGTGTAAAGGCCGATCGGCCGCGACCGGTCGCCAGCTGCCGGCGGCACGGCGCCGCCGTTTCTGGTAGGCAGGGCGTGCGTGCGCGACGTCTCCGTCCTGGCCGCCGGAGGCACCATCGCCGCGTGGCCGGCGGCGGGGGCCGCGAGGGGGCTGCCCGGGCGCTGGACGCTGCGGCACTGCTCGACGCGGTGCCCGAGCTCCGCGGCATCGACGGCGATGGCGGCCTGCAGGCTCGCTCGGTGCGGTCGCTCCCCGGCCCCCAGCTCTCGCTCGACGACGCGCTGGCGATCGCCACCGCGGCACGAGAAGAGGCCGTTGGCGGTCGCGGCGTCGTCGTCACCAGCGGGGACGGACACGCTCGAGGAGCTGGCCGTGCTCTGCGACGTCACCTGCGGGGACGGCCCGCCGGTGGTCGTCACCGGCGCGATCCGGCCCGCCACCGCCACCGGCGCCGACGGACCTGCCGAACCTGCTCGACGCGGTGCGCGCCGCCGCCGCGCCGACGACGGCCGGGCTCGGGCGCGATCGCGTGCTTCGCCGGGGAGCTGCACGCCGCGCTCGCGCGTCCGCAAGGTCGACTCGACCGCGCCGCACGCGTTCGGCTCGCCGCGCAGCGGACCGATCGGGCGCGTCGTGGAGGGGCGCGTCGAGCTCGGAGCGCGTCCGGTGCGCGCGCGAGGCCCGGGGCTCTCGATCGAGCGCGCTCGCCGGCCACGTGCCGATCGTCGGCACCTGGCTGGGCGACGACGGCGCGCTGCTGCGCGCGGCGCTCGCCGGCGCTCCCGACGGGCTCGTGCTCGTCGCTCTCGGCGGCGGGCACGTGCCGCCGCCGGTGCTGGCCGCGCTGCAGGCGGCCCCGTCCGGAATGCCCGTCGCCGCGACGGTCCGGCCCGAGCGCGGCGCCCTCCTGCGCGGGACCTACGGGTTCGAGGGCGCCGAGCAGGATCTGCGCGCCACCGGCGTGATCGACGCCGCGCGCCTGTCCCCGCCCGCCGCGCGGATGCTGCTGCTCGCCGGGCTGGGCGCCGGCCTCGCCGGCGACGGGCTCCGCGCCGTGTTCGCAGCTGGCACGTAGACGCGGCTCCCCCGGCGCGGGGCTCCTGACAGAGGGCGACGACGTCAAGGACGCCGGGAGCACCGCGCTCGGACCGGCAGGGCGACGTCCTCTCCCCTCCCTGCCACGTCGCGCGACGGCGCGCGACGCACGCGTCGTATGCTGCCGCGGCCGGCCGGTGCATGCATGAACGAACCATCTCGACCGGGGCAGCATGGCTGATGAGACCACCACGCCGAGCACGGTTCTGACGAACCTCCTGGCCAGGAGTTGCCCGAACATCCCGATCTCTCGCTGACGTTGCCCGCTCGCGCGGAGAACGTCGCCGTGGTCCGTCACGCCATCGGCGGTCTCGGCGAGCGTCTTCGACATCCCCGACCAGACGCTCGCCGACGTCAAGCTCGCGATCACCGAGGCGTGCACCAACACCGTCGTGCACGCCTACCCCGACGGCGAGGGCCCGCTCGAGGTCGCCGCCTGGGTGCGCGACGATGCGCCTGCTGGTCGTCGTCCGCGACGAGGGCCGCGGGATCGTGCCGCGCACCGACAGCCCCGGACTCGGACTCGGGCTGCCGCTGATCGCGACGCTCGCCGAGGCGCTCGAGCTCGGCACCGACGAGATGCAGCGCACCGAGGTGCGCATGAGCTTCCGGGTCGACGATGCCGAGATCGCCGCATGAGCGACGCCGTGACCGCCAACGAGGCGCGCCTCTCGGTGCGGAGCGGCCCACTGGTCGGGGCGGTGCTCAGCCGCGTCGTCGGCATGCTCGCCGCCCGCGCCTCGTGCCCCATCGACCGCCTCGACGACGCGCTGCTCGTCACCGACGCGATCGCCGCGAATGCCGGCGGGTTCACGCCGAACGGCACGGTCGCCGTCACGGTCTCGGCCGAGAAGGACGGCATCACGATCGTCGTCGCGCCGCTGCGGGCCCAGGGCGCGCAGGGCCTGCTCGAGGCCGCCGAGCTTCCCGGCGTCGGCAACGTGCTCGAGCGCGTCGCCGACGAGGTCGACGCCGGAGAGGGCGAGGCCGGCGAGGAGCTGCGCGTGCGGCTGTCGTTCCGGCCGGAGTAGCGCACGGTTGCTACACCTAGAGAACCCATGGCACCAGAGTTCGGACTGACCGAGGAGACCGTCGACCACGGTCATGTCGTCGCTGTCCGCGGCGAGATCGACCTGTTCACGGCCCCGGACCTCAAGACAGCTCTGGTCGACGCGATCGAGGCCGGCCGCATCCGCCTCGTCGTCGACCTGACCGAGACGACGTTCCTCGACTCGACCGCCCTCGGGCGTGCTCATCGGCACCGTCAAGCGCCTGCGCGGCCAGGACGGGACGCTGACGATCGTCAACTCCGACGCCAACATCGCCAAGACCTTCGAGATCACGGGGCTCGACCAGATCTTCACGATCGTCGCGACGCGCGAGGAGGCGCTCGCGGCGCTCGGCGGCAACCCGCAGACGGCCTAGCCCTGCGGATCGCGCTCGCCACCTGCGCCGAGCTGCCCGAGCTCGACGACGACGATCGCCTGCTGGCGGGCGCGCTGCCCGAGGCCCGCGCCGCGGTCTGGGACGATCCCGCGGTCGAGTGGGACGAGTTCGACCTCGTCGTGCTGCGCAGCCCCTGGGACTACACCGCCCGCCGCGACGCGTTCGTCGCCTGGGTGCAGGGCCTCGGCGACCGCGTGCTCAATCCGCCCGACGTCGTCCGCTGGAACACCGACAAGCGCTATCTGGCCGACCTCGAGGAGGCCGGCCTGCCGGTGGTGCCGACGCGCTTCGTCGATCCCGGCGTCGCTCTTCGAGGTTCCCGCGGCCCCGTGCGTGGTCAAGCCCGCCATCTCGGCCGGGTCGCGCGACACGGCGCGTCACGACGACCCGACGGCCGCGGCCGAGCACGTCGCGCGGCTCCAGGGCGCGGGCCGCGTCGCGATGGTCCAGCCCTACCTCGACGAGGTCGACGAGGCGGGCGAGACCGCGCTGCTGTACTTCGAGGGCGCGTTCTCCCACGCGATCCGCAAGGGTCCGCTGCTGCTCGGAGGCGCCGCGGCCGTCGACGGGCTGTTCGCCCTGGAGGACATCGCTCCCCGGACGCCCCGCGCGGCCGAGCGCGAGCTCGGCGACGCGGTCGTCGCGGACCTCGCGCGCCGCTTCGGCGGGCCGCTCCTCTACGCCCGCATCGACATGGTCGGCGAGCGGCCGGTCGTGCTCGAGGTGGAGCTGACCGAGCCCTCGCTGTTCCTCGCCCACGGCGGCGACGCGGCCGGGCGCCTCGCCGAGGCGATCAGGCGGCGCGCGAGCCGATCCCGCTGAGGTCGGACCCGCGCAGCACGGGGGAGCGCCGCGCGCTCTCGCCGGTGATGAGGTCGAGCACCGCCTCCTCGATCGGCCCCTGGATCGCGGTCGCGTCGTCCTCGAAGGCGACGCTCTCCACGCTGACGACCGTGTCGTCGCGGAACCTGTCGAAGACGCGCGGGTCGATGTAGGACGCGCGCGCCACGGCCGGGGTGTTGCCGAGGTAGCGGGCGACCTCCTTGACCGCGTGGGCGATCAGGCGCTTGCGCTTGGACGCCGACATCCCGACCGGGTTCGTCGCGGCGAGGGTGACGGCGGCCAGCACGGTGGCACCCCACGTGCGGAAGTCCTTGGCCGACGCATCGAGCTCGAGGTTCTCCTTGAGGTACTCGTTGATCTCGGGGGACCTCACGTCGACCCACCTGCGCGAGCGCTTGTAGGCCAGCAGCTCGTCGCCTCCGCCCCGGCGCGACTTGAGCCTGCGCACCAGCGCGGCCACGTCCGGGTCGATCACCGAGCGCAGCACGCGCTTGCCGTGCTTGGATCGATAGCTGAAGACGATCGTGCCGCCGTTGACGCGCGCGTGGCACTTCTTCATCGTCGCCAGGCCGTACGTCTCGTTGGTCACCGCGTAGTCCTCGCTGCCGATGCGGAAGAAGCCGCGATCCAGCAGGCGCACGGCGCAGGCGAGCACGTGCTCGCGCGAGAGGTCGTCGCGGGCGAGATCACGCTCGACGCACGCCCGCAACTCGGGCAGCGCCCGCGCGAACCCGACCATGTCGTCGAACTTCTGCTGATCGCGGCGCTCGCGCCAGCGCCGGTGGTAGAGGTACTGCTTGCGGCCACGCTTGTCGATGCCCGTGGCCTGGATGTGGCCACCCGGGTGGGGGCAGATCCAGACCTCCTCCCAGGCGGGCGGGATCACCAGCTCGTCGATGCGCCGCAGGACCCCCGGCTCGGTGACGCGATCGCCGTCGGCGTCCCGGTAGACCCAGCCGCGCCCGTGCCGGCGCCTCCGGATCCCGGGGCCGGAGCAGTCCGAGCGGCGAAGCCGCACCTACTTCTTCGCTGCCGCGCGCGGCTTGCTCGCGCGCCTGCGGGCCGGCGCCCTCTTCGCCTCCGGGCCGGCAGCGCCACCGTCGGCCCGCGCGGCGTCGAGCGAGGCCTTCAACGCCGCCATCAGGTCCGGCACCGGCGCGGCCTCCTCGGCCTGCGGCTGCACGGCGATCTCCTCGCCGGCGGCCTTCCGCTCGATCAGCTCGAGCACGCGCTCGCGATAGGTGTCGCGATAGCGCTCGGGCTCGAAGTCCGAGGCCAGCGAGTCGACGAGCTGCTTGGCGATCTGGAGCTCGCGGTCGTTGACCTCGACGTCGTCGGGCAGGTCGTCGATGCGGTCGGGGCTCACGACCTCGTCGGCGAAGACCATGGTCGCCATGCCGAGCACCTGCGGCCCGTCGCCGTCGACCGGCCGCAGGGCGACCAGCTGCTCCTTGGAGCGGATGACGACCTTGGCGATGCCCACCCGGCCGGTCTCGCGCATGGCCTCGAGCAGAAGCCGGTAGGGCTTGGCCCCGCCCGGGCCGGGCGCCAGGTAGTACGGGTGGTCGTAGAAGATCGGGTCGATCTCGGCGAGGTCGACGAAGTCGAGGATCTCGATCGCCTTGGTCCTCGCCGGGTCGAGCGCCTCGAGCTCGTCGGGCTCGACGACGACGTAGCGGTCGGGCGAGAGCTCGTAGCCCTTGACGAGGTCCTCGTAGGGCACCTCCTCGCCCGTCGACGGGTCGACGCGGCGCATCTGGATGCGTGCGCCCGTCTCCCGGTTGAGCTGGTGGAAGCGCACGGTCTTGCGGCTGACCGCGCTGTACATCTTCACGGGCACGGCGACCAGGCCGAAGCTGATCGTGCCGGTCCAGATGGAACGCGCCATGGCGGTGAAGTATCCCCTTCTGCGCGCCGGAGGGAACGGCGCGCACGGGAGCTTGCGCAACGGCGGGCTAGGCCCGCTGCGCCGCGGACTCCTTCTCGAAGCGCCCGTCCGGCCTCTGGCCGGAGTCGGACCCACCCCCCGCCACGGCGTGCGCCTCGCCCACGCGGAGCTCCTCGACCATCGCGGCGCAGAACGCCTCGAGGTCGTCGGGCCTGCGCGAGCTGACGAGGCCGTCGTCGACGACGACCTCCTCGTCGACCCAGGTGCCGCCGGCGTTGCGCACGTCGGTCTGCAGCGAGGGCCACGAGGTGATCGTGCGGCCCCGCAGCACGCCCGCCTCGACGAGCGTCCAAGGGCCATGGCAGATCACCGCGACGGACTTGCCGGCCTCGAAGAACGCCCGCGCGAACGCGACCGCCTCCGGGTGGGTGCGGAGGTTGTCGGGGTTGGCGACGCCGCCGGGAAGCATCAGCCCGTCGTACCGGGACGGGTCGGCGTCGCCGACGGCGCGGTCGGCGATGAACGTGTCGGCCTTGTCGAGGTGGTCGAACATCTGCACCTCGCCGCGCTCGGGAGCGAGCAGCTCGACGTCCGCGCCTGCCTCCTCGAGTGCCCTGCGCGGCTCGGTGTACTCGATCTGCTCGACGCCCTCGTTGGCGACGAGGATCGCGACCTTCTTGCCATCGAGCCTGGCCATTCGGGGCCTCCTTGTGGTTCGGGGGATCTCGGTCGTCAGCCGGTGCCGGGATCGGGCTCCGTCGGCGCCGGCGTGTCGGGCTGGGGGTCGCCCGGCGTGGGTTCGGGAGCGGGCACCCCAGGCGCGTCCGGCACCGCGGGGTGGCTCGGCGAGTCGGGAACCGCCGGCTGGACCGGGGCGGCGGGAACCGCAGGCGTCGGGGCCTCGCCCGGCTGGGGCACCTCCACGCGGGTCAGGTCTGGCGCTCGAGGCGCGAGACCTCGTCGGCCTTGGCCTGCGTGGCGTCCTCAGCGCGTGCGAGGTCCTCCTTCGCCTCGCCCTTGTGCTCCTCCTTGGCGCCCTCACGGCGGAGGGTGGGGTCGTCGGCCAGGTCACCAGCGGCCTTCTTGGCGCGGCCGGTCAGCTTGTCGAAGATGCTCATATCGTCGGGTTACCCGAGCGGCGTCCCGGCCATGCCTGCACGAAGGGCGCCGATCGAGTCGAAGACCGCGATCGCGCCGCTGTCGCGCAGCTCGGCCTCGGAGAACCCGCCGGTCATCACGGCGATCGTCGGCACGCCCGCCTCACGGGCGGCCTCGACGTCCCAGTTGGTGTCGCCGACCATGACGGCATCGCCCGGCTCGGCGCCCGCCTTCGCGAGCGCGCTGTGCACGAGGTCGGGCGCCGGCTTGGTCGCCTCGACGTCCGCCGAGGAGGTCCAGTGGTCGGCGAGGTCGCGGGCGTCGAGCAGGTCGAGGTAGTGGTCGACCTCGTCCTGCTTGGCCGAGGAGGCGAGCACGACGGAGTGGCCCCGCTCGCGGAGGTCGACGATCAGCTCGCGAGCCTCAGGCAGCGGCTCGACCTCCTCGATCATCGCGAGGTACAGCGGCTTCTCCGCGGCGCGGATGTCGTCGCCGAGCTCGCGCTCGACGTCGTCGCCGCACACGGCTCCGACCAGCTTGTCGCCGCCCATGCCGAGGTGGCGGTGGATCCGCCACGCCGGCACGACCTGGCCGTGCTGGCGCAGCGCGCGGTACCACGCGAGCGCGTGCTGGAAGTTCGTGTCGACGAGCGTGCCGTCGACGTCGAGGATCGCGATCACCGGGCGATCTCCTCCTGCTTCCACGTGGCGCCGGCCGGCTGGGCCTCCAGCATCGGCGCGACCCTAGCGGGTGGGGCGGCGATCGTCTGCGGGCTGGCGCGCCACGGCACGCAGGCGGCTCAGCGACTGGCGGATGATCCTCGAGATCTGCATCTGCGAGACGCCGATCCGCTCGCCGATCTCGGCCTGCGTGAGGTCCTCCTCGAAGCGCAGGCGCAGCACCTCGCGCTCACGCGCGGTCACCGTGTCGAGCAAGCGGTCGAGCGTCGCTCGGTCCTCGGCGAGGTCGAAGCCCTCCTCGTCGGTTCCGGTGGCGTCGCCGAGCGTGTCGCCCGCCTCGTCGCCGGCGCCGCGCGGCGCGTCGAACGACGTCGCCCGGTACGCACCGGCGGCCTCGAGCGCCTCGAGCACCTGCTCCTCCCCCGTCTCGGTGGCCGCGGCGATCTCGGCGACCGTCGGCGACCGGTGGAGCTCCCGCGAGAGCGCGGCGACCTCGCGGTCGACGCGCAGCGCGAGCTCCTGGAGGTCACGGGGGACGCGCACCGACCACGTCCGGTCGCGGAAGTAGCGCTTGAGCTCGCCGAGGATCGTCGGCACCGCATAGCTGGAGAACGCAACCCGGCGCTCGGGGTCGAAGCGGTCGATCGCCTTGATAAGCCCGATCGAGGCGACCTGGACGAGGTCGTCGAGCGGCTCCTCGGCCCGCTGGTAGCGGCGCGCGAGCTGCCGGGCCAGCGGGAGGAAGCGCTCGACGAGCGCCTCCCGGGCCGCGGGGTCGCCGGCGCGCTGATGGCGCTCGAAGAGGTCTCGGTCCTCCCGCGCGCGGACCGACGATCGGGGTCCTGCGTCGTCGGAGAATGGGGTTCGAGCGGTCCGGGTCACGGCGCCTTCCAGCCAGGTTCGGGTGCGCCGGGTGGCTGGGGCGCTTGTGGTGCGCCATACTAGCCATCGGTTCAACGGACCCCAAGGCATGGATCAGCCACCGAACGGACCAGCACCCCCGGCGCGCGGGCTTCGCGTCCTCGCCGCCGACGAGGACCCCGGCGCGCTGCGGCACACCGTCACGATCCTCGAGCAACTGGGCCACGAGGTCACCGCCTGCGCCGCCTCGGTGCGAACGGCCTGCGAGATGATCGCGCGCGACGAGCCGGACATCGCGGTGGTCGTCGTCCACGAGGATCCCGACCACGCGCTCGACCTCATCGACGAGCTCTCGGAGGCCTGCTCGGGCCCGGTCGTCGCGCTCCTCGCCGAGGCGGATCCCGGCTTCGCGCAGGCCGCCGCCGAGCGCGGCCTCGACGCGCTCGCCGCGGCGCCCGGCCCGGACAGCCTCCAGGCCGCCATCGAGGTGGCGGTGCGCCGCCGTGCCGAGTCCACCAGGCTCGCCGAGCAGATCGGCCAGCTCCAGCACGCGCTCGATCGGCGGGCGCTCATCGAGCGCGCCAAGGGGATCCTCATGGAGCGCCACGACCTCGACGACCGCGCCGCCTTCGAGCTGCTGCGCGCCACCGCGCGCAGCAGCAGCGTCACAGTCGTCTCCGTGGCGGCCAGGGTCGCCGAGGGGAGGCACCTCCCGGCGGGCTCCGGCCCCCACGCGTAGCCGGGGCGCTACGCCTCCGCCGCGCGCTGCCGCAGCACCACATCGTCGGGCCAGGAGCACAGCCCGCCGCGGCCGGGGCAGGTCGCGCACAGCTCGCGGTGCGGCTCGCCCGTCACCGCGAAGACCCGCTCGACCACGCCGGCGGCGCGCGCGGCGATCTCGGCCTCGAGCCGGGGGATGTCGGGCGCCGCGTGGCGAGCGAGAGCGGGTGCCTCGGGACGCTCGCAGAACAGGTGGGCCACCTCGACGCGCGGAGCGCCGTGGCGCAGGGCCGCCAGCGCGTAGATGCTGCGCTGGATGCCGTAGTCGGAGGCGACGACCGCCTCGGGGTCGCGGCCCCCGAGGCGGTCGGTCTTGTAGTCGACCACCAGCGCACCGCCGTCGTCCTCGATCGCCAGCAGGTCCACCACGCCGGTCAGCAGCGGGACGCGGGGGTGCTCGGCTCCCAGCGCCAGCGCGAAGGCGTGCTCGGCGTGCCGCTCCGGCGCCCCGGCCGCGCGCGCCAGGACCGGGCTCGCCAGCGTGGCGCGCACGAGCGCGAGGATGTCCTCGACCTCGGCGGCGGCCAGCTCGGCGCCGTGGGCGCTCGCGAGGCGGCGCACAGCCTCCTCGGCGGGTGCGTTCGGCGCGGCGAGGTCGACGTGCTCGAGCAGCTCGTGGACGATCGTCCCGCGCAGCCGCGGGTCGATCCCCGCCCCGGGCTCCGCCGGCCCGCCGGGCGCCACCGCGACCGGCGGGTCCTGCTCGGGCAGCCGAAGCACGCGCTCGAGGTAGAAGCGATAGCCGCATGCGGCGTGGGCCGCGATCGCCGAGTAGCTCAGCGTCGCGACGGGCGGGGCCGGGGGAACGACGCGGTCCGGCACGTACGATCCGGCGCCGGCGCGCGGGCGCCGCCACGCGGCCCGCCGTCCCGCCTCCGGCGCCTGCGGGCCCCGGCCGCGTGCGCCGCAGCACCTCTCCCGCGTTCTCCGGCGCGCTGAAGGTGACCCGGATCCAGGCGCCATCGCCGCGCTCGTCGAAGACGGGGGCCGCCACGTCGAGGCGATCGCCCAGCCCCGGCACCAGCGCCGGCCCCAGCCAGCCGATCGGCGGGCAACGCTCGCCCTCGGGGTCCGGCCAGCGCCCGGTGCAGACCGCCCCGCTGAGCAGGAGCCGGTCCTCCGCCCTCGTCATCGCCACATGCAGCACCCGCAGCGACTCCTCGCGCTCGCGGGCCAGTCGCTCCGCGGCGAGCTCGTCGTAGTCGAGCACGCGCGCCCTCCCGCTCATCGTGACCAGCCGCACGCCGACCCGGTCGCCGTCGACGAGCAGGTCGGGCAGGCTCGTGTTCGGGTCGCGCCCCAGGTCGGCTACCGCGACCACGGGGAACTCGAGCCCCTTGGCCGCATGGATCGTCATCAGCCGCACCGCGTCGAGGCCCGCCAGCTCGACCGGGGCATCGGCCTCGCGTGCCTGCGCCTCCAGCTCGGCCGTGGCGCGGTCGATGAACGCGCGCACGTCGCGCCCGCGCTCGGCCTCGAACGCCGCCGCCAGCCTCACCAGCTTGCGCACGTTCGCCAGCCGCCGCACCCCGCCGTGGAGGCCCAGCACGTGCTCGTCGTAGCGTCGGGCCGCCACGGCACGGGCGAGGAGCTCGGCGAGCGAGAGCCTGCCCGCCCGCCCACGCTCGGCGGCGAACCCGGCCGCCCACTCGACGAGACGCTCGGCGTCGACCCGGCCGAGGCCGGCCGGGGGCCGTGCCGGGTCGGCCACCGCGCCCCACAGCCGGGTCCCCGCCGCGCGGGCGGCCAGCGCGCAGCGGGCGAGGCTGTCGGCCGAGAGCGCGGGGCCGAGCGGCGAGGCGAGCAGCCCCAGCAGCGCCGGCTCGTCGTGCGGGTTGGCGAGCGCCGCGAGGTAGTCGGTGAGGTCCTGGACCTGCTGGCGCGCCCAGAACCCGCCGCCGCCCGCCGCGAGCGTGGCCAGCCCGGCATCCTCGAGGGCGCGCTCGTAGGTGGCGATGTCCGTGGCCGCGCGGACGAGGACGACGACGTCGCCCGCCGCCGCCTCGCCCGCCTCCACCAGCTCGGCGATCCGCTGCGCGAGCAGCCGCGCCTCCGCCCACCGCCAGGCGGGCCCGCCGGGCAGCGTGCCGAGGTCGGCGTCGTCCCAGGCGGGGCGTGGCGCCTCGCCCCGGCCCGGCGCGGCGGGCGAGTCGGTGACCAGCAGCTCGACCAGCGGTCCGCTCGCCGGAGCGACCTCGCGCCCCGCGACGAGCGGCTCGAAGCGCGGGCCGTGCAGCGCGCCGGCAGCGGCGTTGACGGCCGCGAGGATCTCGGGCCGGGTCCGGAAGTTGCGGCGCAGCACGGCGGCGGCGCCCTCGCTCGCACGCGCGTCGCGCGTGGCGCGGAAGACCTCGACCGACGCGTGACGAAAGCCGTAGATCGACTGGAGCTCGTCGCCGACGACGAACGTCTGGCCCCGGTCGAGCCGCCGCAGCAGCCCCACCTGGAGCGCGTTGGTGTCCTGGAACTCGTCCACCATGATCCGCTCGAAGCGGTCCGCCCAGGCGTCCCTGAGCGCGGGCGAACGGTCGAAGAGCGCGCACACGGCGAGCTCGAGGTCGTCGAAGTCCACCGCCGAGCGGGCGCGCTTGGCCGCTGCGTAGGCGTCGGCGTGGCGCCCGAGCAGCTCGCCGAGCAGCCCGACCGTGGCGGCGCCGGCGCGGTGCCGGCAGGCTGCGGCGTAGCGCTCGAGCGCCTCCAGGTAGGCGCGGCACGGCTCGGCGTTGAGGGCCTTGGTCCTTCCCGGCGCGAAGGCGGCCGCCTCGAGGGCGCCCAGGGTCGCGGGGACGGGCCCGGAGAGCATCTCGTCGCACCGGGCGAGCGCCGTGCGCGCACGCTGCACCATCGCGCCCTCGAGGCCCTCCAGGCACGTCGCGGCGGCGGCGCGCGCGGCGCCGAGCGTCGACCGCAGCGGGGCGGAGTCCTCGAGCTCCGGCGGCCCGGGCAGCTCGGGGCGCGCGTGGCCGGCGCTGCGCAGCGCGTCGTGGACGCCGAGCACGGTCGCCCTGAGGCGGTCCATCCCGTAGGCGGCGACAAGGTCGAGCGCCTGGTCGCGGGCCGGCGCGGCCGGGTCCCCGAGGAAGTCGGCGACCGCCCGCTCGAAGGCCGCCTCCCGCAGCTCGCGGCCCGAGGCCTCGTCGAGCACGACGAACGCGGGGTCGAGGCCCGCCGCCACCGCGTGGGCGCGCAGCACCCGCGCGCAGAAGCCGTGGATGGTGCTCACCGATGCTGCCTCGGCGTCCTGGGCCAGGCCACGACGGCCCATCCCGAGCAGCCTGGAGCGGATCCTCGACCGCAGCTCGCCCGCCGCCTTCTCGGTGAACGTGATCGCGAGCATCCGCCCGGCGTCGATCCCGTCGTCGGAGACGAAGCGCACGAAGCGCTCGACGAGCACCGAGGTCTTGCCGGATCCCGCGTTGGCGGCGAGCAGCAGCGGGCCGGTGCGCCGGCGGATCGCCTCCTCCTGCTCGGGCGTGAAGCGTGGCGAGCGCCCCACTACGCGGCCTCGCAGCGGCAGATCGACGGATGGGCGCAGCCGCCGTTGTAGGCGCACGTCTCCGGCCGGGCCTCCAGCCGGCCCGCGCGGATCTCCTCGACGACGCGGACCGCTGCCTCGAGGACCTCGCCGAGGACGGCGTCGAGCTCGCCGGGCTCGAGGCGGTCGCTGGAGACGGCGTCGCGCCCGGGGTCGGCGCCGGCGAGCAGCGCTCCACGCGGGCGGGGGTCGTCGGCGCCGAGCGGCTGGTAGAGGCCGCCCACCGGCTCGGCGAGCTCCCCGCGGCGCGCGAGCTCCCGCGCCGCGTGCAGGTAGAGCCCGAGCTGGAGCTTCCCGTCGCGCACCCACCGCGCCACCGGCGTCGCCGTGCGCCCCTTGTAGTCGATGACGACGGCCTCGCCGTCGCAGAGGTCGATGCGGTCGATCCGCCCCCGCAGCCGCAGCGGCCCGAGGTCGGCCTCGAAGTCGCGCTCGAACACGCGCGGCACGAACGTGCTGCCGTCGCGGGCCAGGTGCTCGAGATGGCGCACGAGGTCGGCCTCGAGACGCCGGACCTCGCCTCGCAGGCGTTCGCGGTTGACCGAGATCGGCGTCCGGGCCACCTCCCGGTCCAGCGCCTCGTGCATCCGGTGCCGTGCCGCGGGAAGCTCGGCGGGACCGAGCCGGCGCTCCTGGAAGGCGGCGAGGACCTCGGCGAGCACGCGATGGGCAACGTCGCCGCGCACGAGGGCCTCCGGGTCGGGCACGAGCGCCTCGGGCCGCAGGACCTTCTCGACCAGCCAGCGCACCGGGCAGCCGGCCCACGCCTCGATCTCGGTGGCCGACCACGGCCGGTCCTCGGGCCGCAGCGCCGCCACCGTCTCGGGCGCCAGCGCGGCGAACGGCTCGGGGCTCGCGGGCGGGGCGGCCGCCGCCGCGGCGAGCGCCGCCTCGCGCTCGGTGGGCGCCTCGCCGGCCGGCCACCCCGCCGCCCCGAGCGCCCGCCGGCGCACGCGCTCGGCGGGCAGGTCGGCGAAGCGCTCGACGACGTCGTCGACGAACAGCGACCGGACCGCCGGATCGCCGTCGTCGTCGGCGCTCCGCCAGCTCAGTGCGAGCAGCTCCGTCGGGCGCGAGACGCTCGTGTAGAGCAGGAAGCGCTCGGCTGCGAGGTGGTCGTGGTGGTGGGCGAGGCGCAGGCCCGACGCCGCGTTGAGCCGCAGGCGGTCCTCGTCGGAGAGCAGCGGGTCGGGACGCGCCGGGCGCGGGAAGACGCCCTCGTTGAGACCGCACAGGAAGAGCGCGCGAACGCGGCGGGCGCGGATCGCCAGCGGACTCGTGACCTCGACCCGGCCCGGCCCCGGCCGATCGCCGGTGAAGACCTCGACGTCGGCGAGCACGCGCTCGAGCTCGGCCGGCGCGGGCGCCAGCGCACGGTCGCGCCGGGCGAGCGCCCCGAGCTCGCGCAGCATCCGCTCGAGGATCGCGGCCGCCGCCGCGTCGAGGCGCTCGGGCCCGTCGAGCACGGGGGCGGCGCTCCGGTGCGGCCGGGCGAACAGGCGCCGGGCCTCCCGCGCGAGCCGGTCGCAGAGCGCCGCCGGCCCACGGGCATGGGCGGCCGCCACGCGGTCGAGGGCCTCCAGCGGCCAGTGGCGGCGTTCCCACAGCTCGCGCGCGTCGCTCGCCCGGCGGGCGCCCTGCCGGCGGGCCTCGGCCTCGAGGCCGTCGGCGAGCGAGAGATGGTCGAGCAGGCCCGGGGTGCGCAGGTAGGCGAGCAGGTCGTCGGCGCTGCCCTCGAGCAGCGCGCAGCGCAGGAGGGCGAGCAGCCCGCGGCCGAGCGCGGTGTGCCCGGCGCGGACGCGGCGGCTGAGCGCGAAGGGGACCGCGTAGGCGTCGAGCACCTCCGTCAGCAGCGGCTCGACGTCGCGGGGCGAGCGCCAGACGATCGCGATCTCCTCGGCCGGGGTCCCCTCCCGCAGCAGACGGGCGACCTCCCCGGCGACCAGCTCCACCTCCGCCCGCTCGCCTCCGCCCTCCAGCAGCAGCAGCGCATCGCCGGCGGCGACGATCTCGGCGGCGAACAGGGCGCCGTCCGGCTCCGGCTCGAACAGCGTGCGCTCGAGATGGTGCAGCGCCGCGCGCGAGCCGGCCGCGTAGTGGTCGGCCCGCGCATCGAGCGCGACGACCTCGGCACCCGGGAGCGCCCGGAGCTCCTCGAAGGTCGTCGCGCGCGCCGCGAGGGCGGCCCGACCCGGCTCATAGGTGAGCGTGAGCGTCACCGGCACGCCGGCATGGCAGGCCAGCGTCTCGACGGCGTCGCGCTGGAGCGGCGTCAGGTCGTCGAAGCCGTAGACCGCCACCGGAGCGCCCCATGCGCCGGGGGCGAGCCGCAGCGCGTCCAGCGCCGCCGCGCGATGCAGCTCGGCGTCGACCGCCCCGAGGCGCTCGAGCTCGCGCCGGTAAGCGCCGTAGAGCCGACCGAGGTCCTCGGCGTAGGCCGCGCTGGAGGGCTCCTCCTCCCCCCACCGGCGCAGCGCCGCCCACACCCGGGCGGGCTCCGCCCGCTGCTGCTCGAGCTCGGCGACGAGGTCGAGCAGCGCGCGGGCGAAGCCCGGCGTCGCGGCGGACGCGGCGAGCGGCCCGAGGTCGGCGCCGGCGACGGCGGCGGCCAGCACGCGCTCGCGGGCGAGCGCGCCCAGCGGCCGCCCCGCGATGCCGGTGCGGTGGGCGATCTCGCGCAGGAGGCCCTCGAAGGTCACGACCTCGACGCCAAAGACCGCCCCGGAAGCAGCCAGCTCGCGGCGGTAGGCCTCGGCGTCGGCGACCGTCGGCACCACGAGCAGGGGCCCGGCCGCCCGGCTCTCGCCCAGCCAGGCGCGGTAGTCGTCGAGCGCGACGCGGGCCTTCTCGGCGTTCGCCGGGCCGATGACGAGCTTCAGTGCCACAGACCCCATGGTCGCGCCCGCGGCAGACGGCGGGGCGGCGGATCTGCGCAGGTTGCGGGAAACCGGCGCCGGTCACCGTCACGGCCCGGCCGGGCGCCCCGCTACGCGGCCGCGGCGCCCTCGGAGGAGGCGGCGGCCTCCTCCTCGGCCTCGGGGGGCTTGGCGCCCTCCTTGGCCCACGGCTCGTCGAACTCCACGCGCCACTTGCCCTCCTCGGTCTGCACGAGGGCGAGCCGGGCGCGGAACGAGCGGCCGCTGCGGCCCTTGAAGCCGGTGACCGCCTTCGCGGTCCGCCCCGTGGCGATCAGCTCGCGGGCGACGGCGCCCGGAAGCTGCTTGCCCGCCTTGGACTTCCAGATCACGAAGCCGCAGCCCGGATCCTCGCGCGACCAGCACGAGTAGCCCTTGCGGTTCTCGATGATGTCGTGGCCGCAGACGGGGCACGGGCCCAGGTTCGCGCGGGGGATGCGGACGTCCTTGAGCTTCGCGTCGAGCTCGCCGACCGTCGAGCCGGCGAACGCGGCGATGTCGGACATGAACCGCTCGCGGGAGTCCTCGCCCTCCTCGATCGCGGTCAGGCGATGCTCCCACTCGCCGGTCAGCGAGGGCGAGGTCAGCGGGTGCTCGCCCAGCAGCCGGATGACGTTCATGCCCTTCTCGGTGGGGACGAGCGCCCGCGCATCGCGCTCGACGTAGCCGACGTCGATGAGCCGCTCGATGATCGAGGCGCGCGTGGCGGGCGTGCCGATGCCCGACTCCTTCATGGCCTCGCGCAGCTCCTCGTCGTCGACGAGCTTGCCGGCCGTCTCCATGGCGCCGAGCAGCGAGGCGTCGGAGTAGCGGCGCGGCGGCTGGGTCTCCTTCTCCAGCGGCGTCACGTCGCGCACCGCGGCCTGCTCGCCCTGCTCCAGCCGCGGCAGCTGCTGGTCGCGCCCCTCGTCCTCGTCGGAGGCCTCGCCCTCGGCCAGCTCGCCGTAGACCCCGCGCCAGCCCGGCTCGACGAGGACCTTGCCGCGCGTCCGGAACACGTGCTCGGCGACCGTCGTCTCCACCCTCGTGTTCTCGAAGACGGCCTCGGGGTGGAAGACGGCGAGGAAGCGCCGGGCGGCGAGGTCGTAGATCCGCCGGTCGTCGTCGCTCATGCGGCCGAGATCGTGGGAGGCGTTGGTCGGCACGATCGCGTGGTGGTCGGTGACCTTGGCGTCGTCGACCACGCGGGCGAGCGGGAGCAGGTCGAGCCCGCGGACGTACTCGGCGGCCCGCGCATACTCGGCGTGGCGCCCGACGTGCCCGGCGATCGGCTTGATCTCCCCGGCCATGTCCGACGGCAGGTAGCGCGAGTTGGTTCGTGGATAGGTGAGCGCCTTGTGCTCCTCGTAGAGGCGCTGCGCCGCGGCCAGCGTCCGCCGCGCACTGAAGCCGAAGCGCGTGTTGGCGTCGCGCTGGAGCGAGGTGAGGTCGTAGAGCAGCGGGGCGCGCTCGCGGCGCGTCGCCTTCTCGAGCTTGGTGATCGTCCCCTCACCGCCGCGAACGGCCTCGACGATCGCGGCAGCCTCCTCGGCGCTCGGCAGCCGCGGCTTGGCGCCCGCGTGGTAGCGGCCCTCGTAGCGCCGCTCTCCCGCGGCCTCGAAGGCGGCGTCGACGAGCCAGTACTTCTCCGGCACGAACGCCCGGATCTCCTCCTCGCGGCGGGTCAGGATCGCCAGCGTCGGCGTCTGGACGCGCCCCAGCGACACGGCGCCGTCGAAGCTCGACCGCAGCCGTATCGTCGCCGCCCGCGTCGCGTTCATGCCCACGATCCAGTCGGCCTCCGAGCGCGAGCGCGCCGCCGCCTCCAGCGAGGCGAGCTCGCCGGCGTCGCGCAGCTGCCCGAGCGCCTCGCGCATCGCCTCCTCGGTCATCGACGACAGCCACAGGCGCTTGACCGGCTTCTTGGCGCCGGCCTTCTCGTAGAGGTAGGCGAAGATCAGCTCGCCCTCGCGGCCGGCGTCGCAGGCGTTGACGACGAGGTCGACGTCGTCGCGGCGCAGCAGTCCCCGCACGACCGTCATCTGCTTCTGCGAGCGCTCGTCGCGGACGACCAGCTTGAAGCGGCTGGGCACGATCGGCAGGTCGGCCATGCGCCACTTCTTGAACTTCTCGTCGTACTCGTCGGGCTCGGCGAGCTGCACCAGATGTCCGACCGCCCAGCTGATGACGTGGTCGGGTCCCTCGAGGTAGCGCTCGGTCTTGTCGCCCTGCGTCTTGCGCTCGAAGGGACCGGGCAGGACCCTCGCGAGGTCCTTGCCGACCGACGGCTTCTCGGCGATGACGAGAGTCTTGCCCATCCGCGGGGGCAGCGTAGTGGGTGGCCTCAGCGGGTGCAGGACCCGGTGGAGACCTGCCCGTCGCCGGCAGCGGCGAGGTCGCGGCGCACCGTCGAGGTGGGAACGGCGTAGCCACCGCGCGGGCCGGCCCCCACCGCCTCGGCGAACACCGTGCCGGCGACCCGGCCCCGTGCGTCGACGAGCGGCCCGCCCGAGTTGCCCGACTCGACGATCCCGCGGAACGGCGTGACGAGGCGCCGGTTGGGGCCGTTGCCGTAGGCATCGCGGGCGAGGACCTCGGTCGTGCTCCCGAGCCGCGCGGCGCGGACGGCGTAGGGGCCGTTGTGCGGGAAGCCCAGCACCGCGACCGCCCGTCCCGCAGGGGCCTCCGGAGCGATGGTCAGCGCCGGCGAGCCGAGACCGCCCACGCGCAGCACGGCGATGTCGTCGCCCGGATCGAACAGGACGACCCGGGCGTCCAGGCGGGGCCCGCTTCCCTGGGCCTGGACCACGGTGTCCTGTTCGCCGGCGACCACGTGGGCGTTGGTGACCACGACGCCGTCGGAGGCCACCCAGCCCGGAACCCTCGACGCCGAGCCCACAGGCGGTTCCCAGCACCCGGACGACGCTGCGAGCCGCCGCCTCGACGTCGGGATCGCGACCGATCCTCGAGGTCGGCGGCGCCACCCCCCCGGGCACCGGTCCCGCGATCCCCGGCAGCGGGTCGAAGCGCGCGAGGACGTTGAGGATGCTCGAGGGCGGCATCGCCTCGTTGAGCGCGCGCAGGATCTTCGAGCGCTGCACGTCGCGCCGCAGGTCGAGCCCCGGCGTGTGGAGCGCGACGGCCCCGAGCACCCAGGCCACGCCGAGCGCCAGCGCCGCGCCGAGCACCGCGCCGAGGCCGCCGTCGAGCGCGTCGAGCCCGGGCAGCCGCAGCTTGGCGCGCAGCGCGGCGCCGGCGAGCTCCAGCCCGCCCCCCAGCAGCGATCCGAGCAGGACGGCCCCGCCCAGGGCGAACAGCGGCGCGTAGGGCGACGCGGCGCCCTCCGAGAGCAGCAGCGGGCCTATCCGGCTGCCGACGAGCGCGCCCCCCACGAAGCCGGCGAGCTGGAGCACCCCGATGATGAATCCCTGGCGGAGCCCGTTGAGCGCCAGCAGCACCGCGAGGGCAACGATGATCCAGTCGATGGTGGTCATGCGTACTGGGGATACTCCCTGCACATGGCCGAGAGCGCGGCGCCCCCCTTCGATCGTCGACGGCGCCTGCTCCGGCGGGCCCTCCCCGCCCTGCTCGTCGCGGCGACCGCGTTCGCCGCCGGCCTCGCGGTCGGCGCCTCCCACACGCCGGCCGACGCGCGGGTGGCCGAGCGCTTCGCCGACGCCTGGCGCCGGGGCGACTACGCCGGGATGTGGGCGGAGCTGACACCGGCGCTCCAGCGTCGCCTCGACGCGGCCACGCTCGCCCGCGCCTACCGCGCCGCGGCGGCCACCGCGACGGCGACGCGCCTGACGATCGGCGAGCCCCGCGACGGGCCCGGGGACACGTGGCTGGTGCCGGTCGTCGCCCGCACGATCGCGTTCGGGACGGTCCGCGGAACCGTGTCGCTCCCGATCGTGGACTCAGGCGACGCCCCCCGCATCGCCTGGCGCCGGAGCCTGACCTTTCCCGGCGTGCCGGCGGGAGCACGGCTCTCGCGAACGACGTCGCTGCCGCGGCGGGCGGACCTGCTCGCCCGCGACGCCACCCCGCTCGCCGCCGGCGCGGACCGCGGCTCGCCGCTCGGCGCCGCGGCCGCCGCCGTGGTCGGCCAGCTCGACGACATCCCGGAGGGCCTCGCGGCCGAGCTGCGGTCCCGCGGCTATCCCGCCGACGCCAAGGTGGGCGTCAGCGGGCTCGAACGGATCTTCGAGTCGCGGCTGGCCGGCACCCCGGGAGGCACCCTCAGGGCCGGCCGCCGGGTCCTGGCGAGCCGCGCCCCCCGCCCGGCGGCCCCGCTGCGGACGACGATCGCCCCCACCGTGCAGGAGGCCGCCGTCGCCGCGCTCGGCGGCCGGCTCGGCGGCACGGTCGCGCTCGAGCCCGCCACCGGGGAGATCCTCGGCGCCGCCGGCATCGCGTTCTCGGGCCTCCAGCCACCGGGTTCGACGTTCAAGATCATCACCACCGCGGCGGCGCTCGAGGCCGGGGTCGCCAAGCCCTCGAGCCGGTTCGCGTACGCAACCGCGGCGACGCTGTCGGGGGTCGAGCTCTCCAACGCCAACGGCGAGTCCTGCGGCGGAACGCTCGTCCAGGCATTCGCGGTCTCCTGCAACTCGGTGTTCGCGCCGCTCGGCGTGCGCGTGGGCGCGCGACGCCTGGTCGCCGCCGCCCGCCGCTTCGGCTTCGACGGGCCCGCGCCGTTCGCCGGTGCGGCGTCCAGCACGATCCCCGACCCCGCCGAGATCGCCGACGACCTCGCGCTGGGATCGACCGCGATCGGTCAGGGGCGGGTGGAGGCGTCGGCGCTCGGGATGGTCACGGTGGCGGCGACGATCGCCGTGGGCGGCCGGCGCCCCGTCCCGACCCTGCGCCTGCCGAGCCGCACGCCGCGCCCCGGCCCCCGGGTGGTGACCAAGCGCACGGCGCGCGAGATCCGGCGCATGATGGTCGCGGTCGTGCGTGAGGGGACCGGCCGCGCGGCGGCCCTGCCGGGGGTGACCGTGGCGGGCAAGACCGGGACGGCCGAGCTGCGCTCCTCGAGCAAGCGGTGCCGCCCGGATCCCGAGGCTCCCGGGGGCGAGACCTGCAGCGACCAGGCCGTCAACGACCCGACCGACACGGACGCGTGGTTCGTCGCCTTCGCGCCCGCGACCAGGCCGCGGGTGGCCGTCGGGGTCCTGCTCGTCGAGTCCGGCGCCGGTGGCGACACGGCGGCGCCGGCGGCCCGCGAGCTGCTGCGGACCGCACTGAAGGTCACGGGCTGAGCCGGCGGGACGGTCCTAGACGTCGAGGGTGATGCGCGCCTCTGCCGAGTCCCGGGCCGACCGGATGACCATCTCCAGCGGCCGGTTGTCCAGGCTCGTGCGCTTGACCCTGTAGAGCAGCAGCATGCCGTTGATCGACGTCTGCGACGCGACGGAGTCGGGGTCGGGCTCCGCCGAGCCAGCCGCGACCGGCTGCGTATGGAAGTGGAACGGGTTCAACGCGCCCAGCTGGACCGGGCGGTACTCGTTGCCCTCGGTGTCCTCGATCAGGTACTCGGTGGCCGGCGAATGCGCCTGCTTCGTCGGGTTCTCGATCCGGATGAAGACGGCGAACCACGCCTCGTCGGCCGCCAGCTGCGAGCCGCCGCCCTGGATGTCGGAGACGAACGTCGCGTCCTCGGGGATCGCGGCCGGGTTGAGCTGGCGCGAGACCTGGATCTGGTACTTCATCGGCCCCACGTCAACGTAGGTGCCCTCGGTCTCCCCCACCGTGATCGTGCTGGTCTTGTTGCCGCACGCGGTCAGCGCGAGGGCGGCGACGAGGGCGGCCAGCAGGGCGAGATGACGTTGGAGGGAGCTGCGCATTCGGCGGCGGATCCTACCCGGCGGCGACGGTGGCACGCTCCCCGCGGCCCCGATCCTCCTCGAGGATCGAGCGCAGCCGGCGCATCGCGCGGGCGTTGCGGCGCCGCAGCCAGCCGCGGGCCCCGAGGGACTCGCCGATCCGATCGGCGAGGTTGCCGGGCTCGCTCTCGAACGTGAACGTCACGTGCGTGGAGGTGCCGCCGGCGGCCGGCTCGAGCTCGTAGGTGCCGACGGTGCGGATGCGGTTGAACTTCCCGGCCCGTCCGACCTCGACGATGCGCCGCGGGGGATCCACCTCGGCGAACGTGACGTCGGCCCAGGGGAAGCGATTGAGCGGCTGGCGGACGCGGAACCGCGCCCCGGCGCCCCGGCCGTAGGGGTCCTCGCGGGTCAGGCGCCAGTCGACGAGGTAGTGGTCGCAGAACTCGGCGTGGTTGGCGATGTCCGCGAGGTACTCGAACACCTGCTCGCGGGGACGCGCGACCGTCACCGAGACCGACACCGGATCCATGGGCGCGGAGTCTATGCGGCGATCCGTGCGGCCGGCTTGACCGCGTGGCCGAGCTCGCTGTGGCGGACGAGCTCCACGCGCTCGGGCCGGCCCGCGTGCTGCCGGCTGCAGAGCACGCAGACGTGGTCGCCGTTGTCGTAGACCTCCACCTGCTCGCCCACCAGCGGCGTGCGATGGCACACCGCACAGCGGTCGCGCCCCGCGGCCAGCCGCTGGACGCCCTTGCGCAGCAGCCGGCGGCCGAGGTCGGGTGCGGGGCGGCGCATGCGGGGGTGTTCGGCGCCCGGCGCCGGGCTCCTGCCGCGCGTGGGGAGCGGACTTTAGGCGAAATTTAGGACCCGTTGAGCAGCGTCCAGAACCCTCTGGACATTCCTGCCACGGTCGTTATGATCGGCACAAGCGGGAGCGAACGGGCGCGGCGGCGCCTGGAGGGAGTTGACATGGAGGAGATGACGACCGGAACCCTGGCGGGGACAGGGTCCTTCCAATGCGACAGCTGCGGCTACGTGGTCACGCTCGCGGCGGCCGACGAGCTGCCCGCGTGCCCCGGGTGCGGCGCGGAGCACTTCTCCCGCGCCTCGCTGTTCGGCTCGCGCTTCCGGCGGGACGGGGCCCGGGCGGAGACGGCCGAGGGCCGCACCCGGTTGCTCGCCCAGGCGCGGGAGCAGGCCGAGCGCCCTGGCGAGTACCTGGTCTTCGAGGAGTCCGGCGAGATGCGGATGGTGGAGCTGCGCCGGGACTGGACCCGCATCGGCCGGTCGCTCGCGGCGGACGTCCGCCTCGACGACCCGACGATCTCGCGGCGCCACGCCCTCATCGTGCGCGGGCCGGACGGGGCCAGGCTCCTCGACGACCGCAGCCTCAACGGGGTCTTCGTCAACGACGAGCGCGTCGAGTGGCGGATCCTCGAGCACGGCGACGAGATCGTCGTCGGCCGCTACCGGCTGCACTACCTGGAGCTCGTCCCGGCGGATGGGACGGGCCGGGAGCAGGGGCTGCGGGCGACCAGCTGAGCAAGGCTCTGGCCGGTTCGACCGGCCAGCGGAGGAGAGGGACGAGGAGGCCCGGCTGTGAGAGCCGGGCCGCCTCTCAGGGCGACCCGTAGTCTTCGGGCCGTGGCGGCGCAGACGATCGCGATCCTTTCCCAGAAGGGCGGCACCGGCAAGACGACGGCGGTGCGGACCCTGACCGACGTGTTCCGGCGCGCCGGCCTGGACGTGCTGGCGGTCGACCTCGATCCCCAGGGCAACCTCTCCGACTACTTCGACGTGCCGCCCGACGCCTCGCCGACGGCCGCCGACGTGCTCACGGGCCGGGCGACCGCCGCCCAGGCGGTGCGCGACGGCGTCATCCCCGCGAACCTGGCGCTGGCCGAGGCGGAGCTGGCGCTGGCGGGCAAGATGGGCCGCGAGCTGACGCTGCGGCGCGCGCTGGCCGACGTGGCGGACGACCACGACATCATCCTCATCGACTGCCCGCCTGCGCTCGGCCTGCTCGCGGTCAACGCGCTCGTCGCCGCCGACCACGCGCTGCTCAGCACCGAGGCCCAGTACTTCGCGCTCCAGGGCGTCGAGCAGGCGCTCGAGGTCATCGAGCTCGCCCGCGACGGGCTCAACCCGGATCTCAACTGGCTCGGCGTGCTCTTCAACATCTCCGACATGCGCACGGTGCACTCCCGCGAGGCGTACGACTCGCTGCGCGAGCATGTCGGCGAGAAGCTGCTGCGGACGACGATCCGCCAGTCGATCGCCTACGCGGAGTCCGCCGAGCGCGCGGTGTCGATCCTCGACCACCGCCCGGATCTCGGGGCCGACTACATCGCCGTCGCCGAGGAGCTGCTGAGCCGCCTGGGCCTGGGCGACGCGCGCGACCGGGTGCGCGCGCTGCCGGCCGCGTGAGGCCGCGGCTCGCGGCGGCATGCCTGCTGGCGAGCGCCCTCGCCTCCGCCGGATGCGGCCGCTCCGGGACCGGCGGGCCCGGCGTCGCCGGGCCCGTCACCACCCCGTCCCCGCCGCCATCGGTCGACCCGGTCCCGCTCGCCGCGCCCCCCCGCCCCCGCTCCGGGGAGACGCTCGGCGCACGGCTGCACGGGCGGACGGCGCTGCGCTCGGCACCCTCCGCCCTCGCCCGGGTGCTCGCGCGCCAGGAGCCGCGCACGCGCTTCGGCTCGCGGACCGTCCTGGCGGTCGTCCGGCAGCGGCCCGGATGGCTGGGGGTGCTGTCGCCGCTGCTGGGCAACCGGCGAGTGGGCTGGATCCGCCTCGGTGACGCGGAGCTGCTGCGCGAGACCTGGTCGATCCGCGTCGACCTCTCCCGGCGGCGGGCCACGCTGCGCCATCAGGGGCGCCGGTACTGGAGCTTCCCGGTCGCGGTCGGGGCGCCGGGGACCGAGACGCCCACCGGGACGTTCGGCGTGACCGACCGGCTGCGGACCGGCGGACCCGGATCTGGCTACGGCTGCTGCGTGCTCGCCCTCTCCGGCCACCAGCCCGACGTGCCCCAGGACTGGCCGGGCGGGGACCGCATCGCCATCCACGGGACGAGCGCGCCGCGGACCGTCGGGACAGCCGCCAGCCACGGTTGCCTGCGAGCCGGCGACGAGGCGATGCGGATCCTCATGCGCCGGATCCCGCTCGGCACCCAGGTCGTGATCCGCGACTGACGCGCAGTGCCGTCGCGGTCAGAGCTCGCGAACGTCGGCCCCCTGGGGCTCGAACGGCGCGCGCAGCACGTGCGCCCAGCCCTCCGTCTCCGTGCGCAGCGCCTCCATCACCGGGCCGGTCTGCTCGTAGTGGGTCCAGACGAGCACGGTCGGACCCGCGCCGGAGATCGTCGCGCCGAGGGCGCCCATGCCCCGGACCTGCTCGAGCAGCGCCGCCGAGCGCGGGTAGAGATGGGCGCGGTAGGGCTGGTGGAGCCTGTCGGCCAGGCCCTCGGCGACGAGGTCCCAGTCGCCCTGGACGAGCCCCAGCACGAGCAGTGCGCCGTGCGCGACGTTGTGCGCCGCGTCGTGCAGCGAGACCTGCTCGGGCAGCACGGCACGCGCCTGGCGCGTCCGCACCGGCTCGGCGGGGACGACGAGGAGCGCCTCCAGGCCGGCCGGAGGGTCGAAGCGCACCACCCGGGCATCGGTGCAGACGACGAAGCCCCCGCGCAGCGCGGCGGCGACGTTGTCGGGATGGCCCTCGAGCTCGGTGGCGAGCGCGAGCAGGTCGGCGTCGAGCTCGAAGAGGTGGTCGGCCGCCATCAGCCCGGCGACGAAGGCGGCCGCGCTCGTGCCGAGCCCGCCGGAGAGCGGGATGTCCGACCGGATGCGGAACTCGAACGCGTCGGGGGGATGCAGGCGGGAGAAGCCGCGGACGGCGAGATTGCGCCGGTCACGGGCGATCGCGAGGTCCGTGTGCACGGCGAAGCGGCCGGTCTCGACCACCTCGAGCTCCATGTGGATCGCGAGAGCGCAGGCGAAGGCGTCGAACCCCGGGCCGAGGTTGGCCGAGGAGGCGGGCACGCGGACGAGGCGGCGGCGCTGCATGGCCGCCGACCCTATCCGTGCACGTAGAGTCGCGTCCCATGCACCCGAACCTCGTCCACTTCGACGACGTCGAGGAGGTCGTGATCGACCGTGGGCCGCTGCGGGGCGCCCGCCAGCGTCTCGGCGCCGCGGCCGGCGCCCACCGGATCGGCCTGAGCCGGTACGTGCTCGGGCCCGGCGAGCAGGCGATGCCCCCGCACGTGCACGCCGACGAGGAGGAGCACGTCTTCGTGCTCGCCGGCTCGGGCCTCAGCTGGCAGGACGGGCGCACCTGGGCGATCGCGGCCGGCGACGTGCTCGTCCACCTCCCCCGCGGCGCGGCCCACACGGTGATCGCCGGCGACGAAGGCCTCGAGGTCCTCGTCTACGGCACCGGCTCGGACACCGGCATGACCTGGCTGCCGCGGACGCGGTCGTGGTGGATGGGCCCGCACTGGCTGCCCGACGACGCGGGCAACCCGTTCGCCCGCGAGGCGGAGGCGGGGCCGCTCGAGCCACCCCGCCCCGAGCCCGGCAGGCCGCCGCACAGCGCGCGGGTCGAGGACGTCGAGGCCGGCCGCAGCGAGCGCGAGGGCTATTGCGAGCGCTGGTGGCAGCTGGCCGCCGCGGCAGGGTCGCGGGCCGCCGGGCTGGGACTGGGCGAGCTCGAGCCGGGCCAGCTGCCGTGCCCGCCCCACTGGCACGCCATGGAGGAGGAGTGCTTCGTGGTGCTCGGCGGCGACGGCGAGGCGCTGCTCGGCGACGAGGCGTTCGGGGTCCGCCCGGGATCGGTCGTGGTCTGCCCGCCAGGCTCGGGGATCGGCCATGCGCTGCGCGCCGGCGCGAACGGCCTGCGCTACCTCGTCTACGGCACCCGCGTGCCCGGCGACTGGGCCTACTTCCCGCGCTCGCGCAAGCTGAGCTTCCGCAACGGGATCATCCTCCGCGTCGACGAGGTCGACTACTTCGAGGGCGAGTGAAGGCGCGCGCGGTCGGCGGGCCGCCGGCTACCCGAGGACGGCCCGCTCGACGGCCGCGAGGTCCGGTTCGCAGGGCACCACGGCGCCGGCGTGGTCGAGCGCCGTGCGCGGGTCCTTCAGGCCGTGGCCCGTGAGCACGCAGACCACCCGCTCGGCGCCGGCGGCGCCGTGCTCGAGCAGGCCCGCGACCGACGCCGCGCTCGCGGGCTCGCAGAAGACGCCCTCACGCCGCGCGAGCAGCTTCCAGGCATCGAGGATCTGCGCGTCGCTCACGGCGCGCACGGCACCGCCTGACGAGGTCATCGCGTCCATCGCCTCCTCCCAGCGCGCCGGGTTGCCGATCCGGATCGCGCTGGCGACGGTCTCGGGCTCGGCGACCGGCCGGCCGCGCACCAGCGGATCTGCACCGGCCGCCTGGAAGCCGTACATCCGCGGCCGCGGGCCCGCCGGGGCGAGCTCGGTGAACCCGCGCCAGTAGGCGGTGATGTTGCCGGCGTTGCCGACCGGGATGCACAGCGCGTCGATGCTCTCGAGCTCGTCGACGATCTCGAACGCCGCCGTCTTCTGGCCCTCGATGCGGAACTCGTTGACGCTGTTGACCAGCGCGATCGGATGGGTCTCGGCCAGCGTGCGCACCAGCGCCAGCGCCTCGTCGAAGTTGCCGCGCAGCGCGATCACCCGCGCCCCGTGCATGAGCGCCTGGGCGAGCTTGCCGGTGGCGATCTTGCCCTCGGGCACGATCACCGCGCCGCGGAGCCCGGCGCGGGCGGCGTAGGCGGCGAGCGAGGCGGCCGTGTTCCCCGTCGAAGCGCAGATCACCGCCTCGGCGCCCTCGCGGACTGCCGCGCTGACCGCGCAGGTCATGCCGCGATCCTTGAACGATCCGGTGGGGTTGGCGCCCTCCACCTTCAGCCATACCTCGGTGCCGACGAGCTCCGACAACACCGGCGCAGGCACCAGCGGGGTCGAGCCCTCGTGCAGGGTGACGACAGGATCGCCCTCCGCGAACGGCAGCCGTTCGCGGTGACGGTCGATCAGCCCCGTCATCAGAACTGCTCCTCGATGACCCGGATCGCCCGCGGCCGGGCGCGCACGAAGTCCAGCCGCCCGATCAGCTCGACGGCGGCGAAGAAGCGCGACTCCAGCAGCGGGTGGACGACCATCACCAGCCGGGCGTTGTCCCCCAGGCCCTTCTGGACCACCGACTTGATCGACGCCCCCTGGAGGCCCAGCACCTCGGCGATCTGTGCGAGCACGCCCGGGCGGTCGGCCACCTCGAGGTGCAGGTAGAACGCCGACTCGACGTCTTCGACGATCGCCAGGCGATCGCGCGTGGGCGGGGTCTGCGCGGGCGGGATCATCGCGCTGACGACATCGCCGAGCACGGCGGTCGCGGTCTGCGGGCCGCCCGCCCCGGGCCCCTGGAGGGTGATCTCGGTGATCGCGGGCGCCTCGATCGTGACCGCGTTGAAGGGCCCATGCACGCTGGCCAGCGGATGGCCGCCATAGAGGAAGGCCGGGTGCACGCGCACGCTGAGCCCCTCCCCCGCGCCGGGTGACGGCGCCGGGATCCGCTCCGCGGTGCCGACGAGCTTGAGGGCGAGCCCGAGATCGCGGGCGTACTCGAGGTCGTCGGAGGTGATGTGCTCGATCCCCTCGAAGCGCACCTCGGCGAGGCTGACCGGCGTGTCGAACGCCAGCCGGGCGAGGATCGCCATCTTCGCCGCGGCGTCTGCGCCGGAGACGTCGTCGGTCGGGTCTGCCTCCGCGTAGCCGAGGCGCTGGGCCTCTGCCAGAGCTGCCGCGTAGGGCTCGCCGGTGCGGGCCATCTCGGTGAGGATGAAGTTCGTCGTGCCGTTGACGATTCCGTGCACGCGCTCGACGTGCGCGGCGGCGAGCGTCTCCTGGAGCACGCGGATGACCGGCACCACGCCCGCGACCGCTGCCTCGAAGCGCAGCTGCACCCCGTGCTCGCGCGCGGTGGCCCACAGCTCCTCGCCGTGGCTGGCGAGCAGCTGCTTGTTCGCGGTGACCACGTGGCGGCCGGAGCGCAGCGCGGCGAGCACGTGCTCGCGAGCGGGGTCCAGGCCGCCCATCACCTCGACGATCAGATCCGAGGCGGCGAGAATGTCGCCGAAGTCCCCGCGCGAGCGGGTCAGCACGCCGCTCAGCACGGGCCGCAACCCGGTGGCGTGCTCGACCCAGCCCGCGCGCGCCTCGAGCAGCTCCGCGAACGCGTTGCCGACGGTGCCGTGGCCCAGCAGGCCGATCCGGAAGGCGCCCTCGCGGCGGGAGCCGCGGGTCACAGGTCCCTCGCCAGCAGGTCGTCGTAGGTCTCGCGGCGCACGACCACGCGGGCGTCGCCGCCCGAGCAGAACACCACGGGCGGCCGTGGGATGCCGTTGTAGTTGTTGGCCATCGAGAACCCGTAGGCGCCGGTGGCGGGGGTCACCACGACGTCGCCGACCCGAGGATCGCGCAGCTCGGCGTCGCGGACGATCACGTCGGAGGACTCGCAGTGCTTGCCGACGAGATGGCAGGCGGTGCCGGGACCGACCCGGTCGGCGACGACCGCCTCGTAGCGCGCCCCGTAGAGCATCGGCCGCAGGTTGTCGGACATGCCGCCGTCGACCGCGACCCAGGTGGACACGTTGCGCTTGATCGTCTCGATCGAGTACAGCGTCACGCACGAGTTCGCGACCAGCGCCCGGCCCGGCTCGTCGACGATCCGCACACCGGTCCCGAGCTGCTCGTGGACGACCCCGACCTTCGCCGCCGCGTACTCCTCGATCGTCGGCACGTCCATGTCCGAGGTGTAGGCGACGCCGAGGCCGCCGCCAAGGTCGATCTCGGGGAAGTCGCCGAGGCGCGCGACGGCCTCGACCGCACGCCGGAACGGCGCGAGGTCACGGATCTGCGAGCCGATGTGCATGTGCAGGCCCCTGAGGTCGAGCAGCGGCGAGGCGGCCAGCCGCTCGAGCATCGCCGGGGCGTCCTCGAGCTCGACGCCGAACTTGGAGTCGGCCTGCCCGGTCGAGATGCCGTCGTGGGTCTCGCCGCGCACGTTGGGCGTGACCCGCAGGTAGACGCGCTGGGGTCGCTCGACCAGGCGCTCGAGCCGATCGAGCTCGTCGGCGTTGTCGACGACGATCGTCCCCGCGCCGGCACCGAGCGCGGCCCGGAGCTCCGCCTCGGACTTGGCGTTGCCGTGCATGACGATGCGGGCCGGATCGAACCCCGCCTTGAGCGCCGAGGCGAGCTCGCCGCCGGAGGCCACGTCGCAGCCGATCCCCTCCTCGGCGAGGACCCGGTAGACCGCCGTGCAGGGAAACGCCTTGGAGGCGAACAGGAGCTCGCTGTCGGCGTGAAGCCGGGCGAAGGCGCGGACGAAGGCGCGGGCGCGGCCGCGCAGGTCGTCCTCGGCGACCACGTAGGCGGGCGTGCCGAACTCGCGCGCGAGCTCGACGAGCGTCGCAGCCGCCGACCTCGATCCGGCCCGCGTCGTTGACGCGGCTGCCGGCGGGCCAGACGTGCGAGAGCGCTGCGGTCTGCAGGGACAAGGGCTGCCAGTATGCCGTCATGCCCTGGCGCCCGTGGGCTCCGAGGACCGTGACGGTGGCCGCCCCCGACGAGGCCGGGCGCCACCGCGGGCTGAGCTTCGTCCTCTACCGGCCGCCGGTCGAGCCCGCTGGCGGTGGCGTCGTGATCCTCCACGGGGCCGGCTCGCGGAAGGAGAGCCACCTCGACTTCGCGCGGGCGTGCCGAGCCCACGGCCTCGCTGCGGTGGCCTTCGACATGCGCGGCCACGGGGAGACCGGGGGCAGGATGGACGGCCGCATCGTCGCGGACGTGGCCGTGATCGCCGAGCTGCTGGCGCGGACCGGCGTCACCCGCATCGGCCTGCGCGGCTCGAGCATGGGCGGCTGGCTGGCGCTGGCGGCGGCCGCAGAGGTGGACGCCGGCGCGGTCGTCGCGATCTGCCCCGCCTCGGGCGAGGGCCTGGCGCGGGGACTCGCGGCGGGCCGCTTCGCGTTCGCAGCCGATCAGCGTGCGCTCGCCCCGCTGCTCGCCGCGACCGACGAGACCGCCGCCGCGGCCGGGCTCGGCGAGCGGCTGCTGCTCCTGCACGCCGAGGGCGACGAGCAGGTCCCCGTGGAGCGCTCGCGCGCGCTGCATGCCGCGGCGCCCGGTAGCCGCCTCGTCGCGGTGCCGGGCGGCCACCACCGGTCGGTCCAGCACGACCCCGAGCTCAGGGCGCAGAGCATCCGCTTTCTCCGGCGGCGTCTGTCGGGCTCCGGCGGGCCGCCGGGCGCGGACGCGTGAGCGCGCCGGCTCGCGTCGGGATCAGCCTTCGCCGAGACCGCGGACGAGCTCGCCGACGGCGGTGCCCGTGCCGGTGACCGCGGCCGCGCCGAGCGCACCGGTGCCGGCCACCGCTGCCGAGACGGGCGGCGCGGCGCTGGTCGCCGTCGCGGCGGCGCCCGCCACGGCGCCGACGACGCCGCCGACGGCGCCGGTCGTGCCCTCGACCGCGTCCGCGACCGGGGCGAGCGGCGCACGGCGGCTGAGCAGCCCGGCGGCATCGCCGGTGGCCTGGTCCGCGGCGCTTGCGGGGGCGCTGCTGGGGGACGTCTGGACGGGAGCGGACGGCGAGGACCCGCCGGGCGCCGTCGCGGCGGCGTTCGGAGCTGCCGGGGCGTCGGTCCTGCCCCCGGGCCCGCCGCCGGCCGGCGCACGCCCGCGGGCGGGCGCCGGGGCGGCGCCGGGCGCCAGGGCCAGGACCGGAGCCTTCGCGGCGGGAGGAGCGGCGTCCGGGACGGCCAGCGTCGCGGGCTCGGGAGCGCGATCGCCCGCGGGCCAGGAGCCGAACGCCAGGATCCCGGCGCTGAGCGAGAACGCGATGCCGATCGCCAGCAGCATCGAGCCGCTCGCACCGAGCCCGGCAACGAGACCGTGGACGTGTCGTGGCGCGCGCATGCGGACGTACCCCGCAACCGGTATCGGCACCGGCGCTCGGGAGCTTGAGGGTAGTTGGCGCGTAGACGCTATGCGCCGCCCGATGCCACGGCGGGATCCGATTGCTCGGATCGGACGCCCCCGCGTCGCGAGGCCGCCCACAGCCACGCCGCGCCGGCGACGACGAGGCCGATGCTCTCGTACTGTGGCGCGGTCAGCCCGCCGACGATCTCGTCGTTGCGGCGCAGGAACTCGACGAGGAACCGCTCGACGCCGGAGCCGATCAGGTACCAGGCGAACACGAGCCCCGGCCGCAGCCGGTCGCGATAGCGCCAGAGCAGCCACGCCACGAGCCCCATCGCCAGCGTCTCGTAGATCGGCGTCGGATGGACGCGGTCGGTGGTGGGGACCGTCCCGTGCGGGTAGGCCATCGCCCACGGCAGGTCCGACGGCTTGCCGTAGTCGCCGTCGCCCGAGACCTGGCAGCCGATCCGGCCGATCGCGTAGCCGATGGCCAGCGCGGGCGCACAGAGGTCGAGCAGCCCGGCGCCGAGCATGCCGCGCCACCGCGCCCATCCCACGACCGCGATCGCGCCGCCGATCGCTCCGCCGTACCAGACCAGCCCGGTCCCGCCGAACGCCACGCCCAGCGGGTCGCTGCGGAACTGCTCGGTGTGCTGGAGCAGGTAGTAGAGCCGCGACCCGACCAGGCCGCCGACGAGCGCGGCGAAGATGATCTCGTAGGCCCAGTCGACCGGGCGGCCCTGCTCGCGCAGGCGCCGCGCGAGGCACCGCGCCGGCGGCCAGGAAGCCGAGCGCGAACATGACACCGAAGGTCTTGATCGACAGCCCGAGGACGTCGATCTCGGGTTGCATGCGGACAGCCTATGGGGAGGACCGGCCCGGACCGGCGCGGGTCTACAGGTAGTTCAGCGGGTTGGTGACCGCGCCGTTGATGCGCACCTCGAAGTGCAGGTGATCGCCGAAGCAGCGCCCGGTGCACCCGCTGAGGCCGATGACCTGCCCCTGGGTGACGTGCTGGCCGACGTGGACGCCGATGCTCGACTGGTGCGCGTAGCAGGTGGACATCGCCGCGGTGTGCTGGATGCAGGTGAAGTTCCCGTAGCCGCCCGAGCACGCCCACGCTCTGGACGAGCGCGACGCTGCCCGAGGCCGCGGCGCGGATCGGGGTGCCCGCGGGGACGCCGATGTCGATGCCCGGATGGCAGGCCTCCCACGGGCGGCGCTCGCAGAACGGCGAGGTGATCGGGCCGTTGACCGGCCAGATCAGCTGCCCGCTGCCCGGCTTGATCGGCCCGGCCGGCAGCTGCGGCAGCCCGCCCGCTGCGCTGCGCAGCGCAGCCTGGATCTTGTTCTCCTCCGCCCGCAGGTTCGTCAGGCGGCCCTCGAGGACGTGGCGGCGGTCGCGGGTCTTGGCGAGCGCGTTGGCCTTGCCCGACGCGGGTCCGCTCGTAGCCGACCCGCGTGCCGATCAGCGTCCCGCGAACGTCGGCGATCGCGTTGCGCCGCTCGAGCACGGCGGCGGCTGTGCGCTGCCTGGTCCTCTCGAGGCTGGCGAGGCGCTTGGCGGTCGCGGTCGCGTCCGCCTTGGCGGTGCGGACGATCCGGATGATGTTGCGGTCCTGGTCGGAGATCCGGCTGATGAACTCCTCGCGCTCGAGCAGGTCGGCGAAGCCCTTGCTGTTGAGCACGACGGTGACGATGTCGGGCCGGTCGGACTGGTAGATCTCGACCATCCGCCGCGCCAGCGTGCGCCGGGCCTCGACGAGGCGGGCGCGCAACCGGACGCGCCGGGCGCGCTCGGAGCGCAGGTCGGCCTGCACGCGGGCAAGCTCGGGCGCGCTTGCGATCGAGGTCGGCCTGCAGGCGCTGCTCGCGCGTCGTCAGCGTGGTGATCCGGCCCTGCAGACTGGAGATGCGCCGGTTGTAGGCCGAGATCTCGGCCGGTCAGGACGCGCTCGGTGCCCTTCTTCCGGCCGATCAGGCCCTGGGTCGTCTCGATCTTGTGGTGGAGCGTCGAGAGCTTGGACGCGGCGAGCGTCCCGACGGGCAGGACGGCCCACAGCACGACCGGCAGCACGACACCCGCGAGCAGGACGCGGAGGCGCATGAAGCGCACGAGTGTACGACAGCCACCGACCCGTTCCCCCCTCGGGCCCCGATTATGGACACCTGCAGGAATCCCTGCATCCCCGGCCCTTTATGGGCGACACAGGCGCACGGGTACCATCTTCTGCACCATGGCCCGCCCCACCTCCTTCGGCCGCGACACCGGCCTGCAGGCCCGGATGCTCGCGACGATGTTCCTGCTCGGGCTCGTCTACGTCGTGTTCATGGGCGTGCTCTTCGCCGCCGGCGCCGGCGGCGATCACGATCGTGTTCGTCGCGGGCGGGCTGTTCCTGGTCCAGCTCTTCGCCTCCGACAAGCTCGCGCATGCGGGCGATGGGCGCGCGCGAGGTCTCCGCGGCCGAGGCCCCCGAGCTGCACGCGATGATCGAGCGGCTCTGCGTCCAGGCCGACCTGCCCAAGCCGCGGATCGCCGTGGCCGACACGCCGCATGCCCAACGCGTTCGCGATGGGCCGCTCGCAGAAGACCGCCACCGTCTGCGCGACGACGGGGATCATGCAGACTGCTGTCCCCCGCCGAGCTCGAGGGCGTCATGGCCCACGAGCTCACGCACGTGGTCAACCGCGACGTGGTGATCATGACGATCGCGAGCTTCTTCGCCTCGATCGCCTCGATGATCACCCAGTTCGGCTTCTTCTTCGGCGGGGCGGCGGCTTCGGCGGCGGCCGCAGCCGCGACGACAACAACCCGAGCTGGGCGATGGTCATCCTCGTCTCGGTGGTCGTCTACGTGATCTCGTTCCTGCTGATGCAGGCGCTGTCGCGCTACCGCGAGTTCGCCGCCGACCGCGGCGCGGCCGTGATCACCGGCCGGCCGAGCGCGCTCGCCTCGGCGCTGATGAAGATCAGCGGCGTCAACGAGCGCATCCCCACGCGCGACCTGCGCGCGGCCGGCGAGATGCAGGCGTTCTTCATCAGCCCGGTCGGCCACCGGATCGGCCGGCCTGTTCGCCACCCACCCGCCGCTCGAGAAGCGCCTCGAGGCGCTCCAGCGCCTCGAGGCCCAGCTCCAGGGCAGCTCGCGCGCCACCGTCGCGGCCTGAGCCGTGGGCTTCCTCGACGCGCTGCTCGGCCGCCGCAAGGTCTCGGGGCCGGCGCCCGACCGCCTCTTCGCGCTGAGCACGGCCTACGTCGACCTCGAGGCGTCCCACGGCATCCGTACCAAGGGCAGGGCGGGCATCGTCTTCCAGGCGCTCGCCACCGCCGACTTCCAGCAGATCGTCTCGGACACCGAGGAGCTGCTGCGCGGAACGGGCGGCGAGACCGGCACGAGGATCGAGACCTCCGACGACGAGTTCGGCTATCGCTGGATGTCGTGCTGCGCGACCCCGACATCGAGGACCTCGTGGTCGCGGTCAACGCGGTGGCCGACGGCCTCGCGGTCGGCGGCTACGGCGACCGGGTCCTCGCCGCCGTGTTCGCCTTCGAGGACTCCGCCACCGCCGGGCCCCGGCCGCTGTACCTGATCTACAACTACAAGCGCGGCAAGTGGTATCCGTTCGCGCCGGTCGACCGGGCGCCAGGAGCGCGCCACGGAGCGCGAGCTCCAGCTCAGGGCGCAGATCGGCGGGTCGCTGCCGGTCGAGCCGGAGCTCGAGCGGTGGTTCCCGCTCTGGGGCGCACCGATCTGAGCCGGCCCTCGTGCCGCACGGCGGCCGCGGCGGGCGGACCCGATCGGCCACCGTCCGCGCAGGGCCGGACGCGGCGCCGGATGGCGGCCCGCATGCCCGGGCGGCTCTCGGCGCGGGGGCGCACTCAGTCGGGGATCAGCCCGTCGCCGGTGAACTGCTCGCCCGCCTCCTCGAAGGAGAGGTCGGGGGGCGGCAGGATCAGCGCGGACGCGTGCAGGTCGTCGTCGGAGAGCGCCGACCCGTGCTCGCGCACGAGCGCGAGCATCTCCTCGTAGGTGGCGTGGAAGGCGGGCTCGTCGCCGGCCTCCACCGCCTCGACGCAGCTGTTGTCGAGGTCGTTGAGCCTCTCGACGAACGACTCGTCGACGTCGTACTGCGCCTCGGTCGAGATCCGGACGATCATGCGCCCTGGCCCTCCCCCAGCTCGCGCTTGGGCTCGGCGGCGCCCGAGCCGAGCTCGGCCTTCATCTTGGCCATCTCGTCGTCGACCGCGCCCGAGGTCGTCAGCTCGCGCAGCTGGCGGTCGATGTCGTCCTCGCCGCCGGAGCCGAGCTGGGTCAGGTCCTCGAACGCGCCGCTGGCCTCGAGCTCGCCGACGGCGTCGGCGCGCGCCTTCATCTGCTCGGTCTTGTCGACCGCGCGCTGCATCGCCAGGCCGACGTCGGCCATCTGCTCGCCCACGCCGTTGGCCGCCTCGGAGATCCGCACCTGGGCCTCGGCCGCCGAGTACTGCGCCTTGACGACCTCCTTCTTGGTGCGGAAGGCCTCGATCTTCGAGCGCAGCTTCTTCTCGGAGTCGGTCAGCCGCTCCTGCTGGGACTCCAGCTCGGAGATCTGCTGGTCGAGCGACTGCAGCTCGCCCTGGATGCCCTGCTTGCGCTCGAGCGCGGTGCGGGCCAGATCCTCCTGGCCGGCCGCGAGCGCCTGGCGGGCCTGCGTGTCGAGCTTGACCACCGACTGCTCGAGCTTGTCGGACTGCATCTGCAGCCGCTTCTTGGCGGTGACGACGTCGGCGATGCCCTTCTTGACGTTCTGCAGCGACTCGAGCTGCTTCTGGTAGCTGTAGTCGAGGGTCTCAGCCGGGTCCTCCGCGCGATCGAGCAGCTTGGAGATCTTGGCCTTGATGACGGTGGAGAAGCGGCCGCCCATTCCGGGCATCGGGCCTCCTGGGAGCGGGGTAACGGACTGCGGTCCAGCCTACCGATCCCCTCGCCGCCGGTCAGGAGGCCGGGTGGCCCCGGCGTGTCAGCCTCCGGGGCTCCAGCGCACCGTTGCGACCGTCGTCGTCCCGTCGGTGACCGCCAGCGTCGCGCCGGGGCGGGTCCCCGCGCCGAACCGGTGCTCGACGCTCGCGCCGGCGTCGCTGCCGCCGTCGGAGAACGTCCACCGGTACGCGAGCGGGTGGCCGTCCCCGCCGCGGGCCGAGCCTGTCAGCGACCAGGCGCCGCTCCCGGCGGCCCGCGCGCGGATCGCCGGCTCGAGCGGCGGGTAGACCCGCACGACCAGCCGCCAGGCGGCCGCGTTGCCGTTGGCGTCCACCGCGCTGAGGCGCACCGTGTAGGCGCCGGGCGCGTAGTCGTGGGTGAAGCGCTTGCGCTTGTCGCCGTCGACCTCGGCGGTCGTGCCGTCGCCGAAGTCGACGTGCACGGTGCCCTGCCGGCCGGCGCCGCCGGCGTAGGCGGGCGCCCAGATCGCCGTGAACTCGACCGGGAGCGTCCCGCCGGGGCCGGCCGTCCCCCACGTCGGGGAGGCCATCGCCTGCAGCCCGGGCCGCAGCGCCTGCTCCCAGCGGGTCGCCAGAGGCAGCCCGAGGGCAGCCGTCTCGACGCCGAAGCCGAGCGCGCCGGCGTTGCGGGTCTGCTCGAGGATCACCTGGTCGCCGGCCTGCGGCGCCACGTTGTAGGTGTTGTGGTCGGAGGTGTAGAGCGAGGTGAAGCCCCACGCCCAGGCGGGGTAGAAGTAGCCCCAGTCGTCCTGGCCCTTCGAGAGCGCGACGATCGTGTCCGCGCCGGTCACCGCGTTCGCGATGCCCAGGCGGACCTCCGGGAACGGCTCGCCGGGCATCGAGAGGAACGCGTTGCCGCCGATCCGCAGGGCGGTGAGGTACGTGCCGATCAGGTTCCCGGTCAGGTAGGGCGGGTCCATGCTGCGGTCGATCGGGTACATGCCGCTGGCGTCGGCCTCCTGCGCGCGCTGGTCCTCGGGCAGTCGCCAGGCGGCGTTCAGCGCCAGCAGCGCGGCGTTGTGTGCAGGGACGCGGACGAGCGACTCGCTGCTGGCGATGGTCGGGTCCGTGATCCAGTGCGCGCCGGCCATCGCGCGGCCGACGACGCTGGTCACGACCCCCGCGAACCACTGCGACGGGCCGAAGCCGCCCACCTGCACCGGCGTCTCCTCGCGCCCGAGCGTCCCCGGTCCGACGACGTTGACGCCGCCGAGGCGCTCGTCGAGCGCGGCGCGGACGAACCCGAAGTAGTCCGCCGAGAGCTGCTTCTCGGCGCTGCCCTCGACGATGTCGCCGTGGGCCGGCACGCTGACGAAGCTCGCGACCGGCGCGCCGGAAGGCGTCACGGCGCGCAGCACCGAGACCTGTCCGTCCTGCGCCCAGCCTGGATAGCTGTCGGTCTGCTGGGTGTCGATGTTGTCGAGCCACGGCGCGTCGAGGGTGCCGATCTCCAGGTTGGCCGTGCGCGCCCGTTCGGCGGCGTCGAGAAGCGCCTGGACCGTCCGGTCGTGGACGAGCTGGAGGTAGGAGCGCGGGACGGGCCCCCAGATCCCCTCCAACGTCGGCGCGGCATGACTGTGGGTGGCCTGGACGATGATGTCGCCCTGCGCCATCGCCGGGCCGCCGGCCGCGGAGATGGCCCGCGCGGCGTCCTGCCGTATGCCCGTCAGCCCGAGTTGCGGGTCGTCCATGTATGCGGCGAACGCGGCCTGCGCGTCGATCACCGCCATCGCGACGGCCCGGTGGTCGTTGGCGACGTAGATCGCGCGCGCCTGGAGCGGATCGTGGACCGCCGTGATCGGCGGGCTCATGCCGAAGCCGCCAGCGTAGACCGGCACGGCCGGGTCGGGATCCAGCGAGGCGGTCGCGGCACCCACCTGGAACGTGGCGGGCCGGGGCGCGGCGCGGGCGGCGGCGGGCAGCGCTCCCGTCGCGACGAGCGCGCACGCGAGCAGGGCGAGTCGGCGACGGGTCATGGCCCCTGCAACGACGCGGGGGCGCAGAACTTACGCGCGGCCGGGCCTGCGGCCTGCGGCGGGGCTAGAGGCCGACCGGATGGCGGCGGTGGAACCCGCGGGTCCTGCGCAGCACAGGGCGCCAGCGCGGCCCCTTGGCCCCGGACGGGTCGCCCGCGGCGCTCGTGTCGAGCCGCAGCCCCGCGATCACCATGAAGGCGTGGCCGGGGTTCGTGTAGACCGTGATCCAGTCACCCGCGCCGGCCCTGCCCCAGTGCATGAAGCGCGAGGAGTCCAGCGGCGAGGCGAGCAGGTCGCCGCCGTGCAACGCGTAGGAGACGGTGCCGGAGCAGTCGTAGCCACGCGACCGGAAGCGCCGGTGGCCGCCGCCGTAGACGTAGGGGCGCCCGACGATCCGGTTGGCCGCCCAGATCGCCTCCTGGACCGCGGGGGGCGCGAGCGCCGGCGCCGCGGCGAGCCCGGACGGCATCAGCTTGGCCTCGGTGCCGTCCACCGTCAGCGTGTCGGCGGGGTTGTCCTCGCCGTACTGCTGCCCGCCGGTCGAGGGCGCCTGCCCGCCCGTGGACGGCTGCTGCGCGGGGGTCGCGCCGCTGTCCGAGCCGGACGTCCCGCCGGCCGTCTGGGCCGCGGCAGGCGCCGCGGCGGCCGCGAGGGCCAACACCAGCATCGACGTTGGAACGAGGGCCTTTGCCCGCACGCACTGCTCTCTTTCGTCGGCCTCCGGGGTTAGCTGACGGGCTGGCGCTGAAAGAGCCTGCGCCTCTCGCAAGCGGCGAGATTCGCCCCAACTGATGGGTCCCCCGGTCCACGGTGTCCTCCGTGGATTCGGCGTTGGCGCGGGACAGTACAACACCGCAAGGCGGCTTGCGCCGGTGTCGGGACCGCCCGCGACGCACCCGGAAACGGGGGATGGCGGCCGTTACCCTGGCCCGATGCGCCCGCCGGCCCGCCTGTTCGCGCTCGTGGCCGTGACCGCCGCCGCGCTCGCCGCCGGCTGCGGCCGCTCCCAGCAGCGCGCGATCGACAATCCACGGATCGGCGCGAGCGGGAGCGACCGGCGCGCCGCGCCCGCGCTCGGCTTCCCGGGCTTCGCCACCAAGAACACCACGCGCGTGGGCGGCGCCGACCCGGTCGCCGACGCCGCCGCCATCGCCAGGGCGGTCTACCCGTCCTCCTCGGCCTCCTCGCGTCCGCGCGCGGTGACCCTCGTCGACGCCGGCGACTGGCGGGTGGCGCTGGCCGCCTCGGTCCTCATGTCCTCCCCGATCCGCGCACCGATCCTGTTCAGCGACGGCGGGGACCTTCCCGACGCGACCGCGGCGGCGCTGGAGGCGCTGGCGCCAGCGGGCTCGGAGCCCGCCGGGCGCGCGCAGGTCATCCGCATCGGCGACGTCCCCCACCCCAAGGGCATGCGGACGACGGACCTCGTGGGGCGCGACCCGTTCGCGCTGGCGCGGGCGATCGACGCGTTCGCCGCCCAGGCCCGCGACGCCTCCTCCGACACGGTGATCGTCGCCAGCGCCGACCGGCCGGAGTACGCCATGCCCGCCGCCTGCCTCGCGGCCAAGGCCGGCATCCCGATCCTCTTCGCCCGGCGCGACAGCCTGCCGGAGGCCACGCGGACCGCGCTGGTTGCCCACCAGCAGCCGCGCATCTACGTGCTCGGGCCCTCGAGGGTCATCTCGCCGAAGGTCACGAGTGCGCTGCGCCGGCTCGGGACGGTCAAGCGCGCTCGGCGGGCCAGGACCCCCAGCGCAACGCGATCGCCTTCGCCCGCTACACCGACGGCAGCGTTCGGCTGGGGGGTCGTCGACCCCGGCCACGGCCTGGTCTTCGCCAACCCGTCCCGGCCGGCCGACGCGGCGGCCGCCGCGCCGCTCTCGGCGAGCGGCACCTACGGGCCGCTGCTGCTGGTGGACCGCCGTGGGCGCCTGCCGGCATCGCTGTCGGCATTCCTGCTCGACATCCAGCCCGGCTACGCGAAGGACCCGGCGCGCGGGGTCTACAATCACGGCTGGATCGTGGGCGACGACAGCGCGGTGTCGCCCGCCACGCAGGCGCGCATCGACGGCCTGCTCGAGATCACGCCGGCCTCAAACAAGCTGCCCAACCCCACCCCGTGAGCGAAGCCGAGCATCCCGATCGCGCCAGGCCCGATCGCGAGGTGACGCTCGAGGACGTGCGCCAGCTGATGGGCGCCTCCACCCCCCATTTCGCGCTCCAGCTGCGCAATCGGATCGCGCGCCTCGTCGAGGGCCTGCCCGCCGCTCACCCGGCCCGCCGCGAGGGCGAGCCGAGATCGCCCGCCTCGAGCGGCTCGGCTACAGCGGCGAGGTCCGCGGCCACGAGGCCGAGGAGGGCCTCGCCCCGCTGCCCTCGCTCTCCGAGGCGCCCGGACCCGTCGCCTCGGGCCACCTGCACGGCTGATCCAGCGCGCCGGGGACGGCCGCGCCGGCGCGCGCCGCCATGCGAAGCTTCGCGCCATGGACCTGACCTTCACCGAGAGCCAGCTCGCGTTCCGCGACGAGCTGCGCGACTGGCTGGCCGCCAACCCGCCCGGCGACCGAGCCCGAGGGCGAGGACGCCGGCTACGCGTGGCGGCGCGACTGGCAGCGCCGGCTGCAACGACGGCGGGTGGGCCGGCGTGCACTGGCCGACCGAGTACGGCGGCCGCGGCGCCTCGCTGATGGAGACGGCGATCTTCTTCGAGGAGCTGGGCCGCGCCCGTGCGCCGCTGCCCGCCAACGTCCTCGGCCTGCTGCTGGCGGGCCCGACGATCATGGTGTGGGGCACCGACGAGCAGAAGGAGCGCTACCTGCGCGCCGATCCTGTCGGCCGAGGAGATCTGGTGCCAGGGCTTCTCCGAGCCCGACGCCGGCTCGGACCTCGCCGCGCTGAAGACCCGCGCGGTCAGGGACGGCGACGACTGGGTCGTCACCGGCCAGAAGGTGTGGACCTCGGGCGCGCAGTACTCGAAGTGGTGCATGCTCGTCGCGCGCACCGACGCCGAGGCGGCCAAGCACAAGGGCCTCACCTACTTCCTGATGGACATGGAGCAGGACGCCGTCCAGGTGCGCCCGCTGCGCCAGATCACCGGCGACCCGGAGTTCAACGAGCTGTTCATCGAGGAGGCCCGCGTCCCGCACGAGAACGTCGCTCGGCGGCGAGGGCAACGGCTGGAAGGTCGCGCTGACGACGCTGATGAACGAGCGCGCCGGCCTCGGCTTCTTCCTCCAGGTGCGCCTGCGCCAGCTGCTCGACGAGCTCTTCGACGCCGCCGCCGCCAACGGGCATGCTCGACGACCCGCGCGTCGCCGACGCGCTCGGCGACCTGCACCTGCGCACCGAGATCCTGCGGCTGACCGCCTACCGCGGCCTGAGCGCGATCGAGCAGTACGGCCAGCCCGGGCCCGAGGGCTCGCTGGTCAAGTGGCTGTGGTCGGAGACCAACCAGATGCTCACCCAGCTCGCGCCCGGCGATCGTCGGGCCGGAGGCGCTGACCGCCGGCACGCGCTGGTCCTACGAGCTGCTGCGCGCCCGCGGCAACACGATCGAGGGCGGCACCACCGAGATCCTCAAGAACATCGTCGCCGAGCGCGTGCTCGGCCTGCCCCGCACGCGCTAGGAGGCCGACGCATGCGCTTCACCCTCTCCGACGACCAGCAGGAGATCCAGCGCACCGCGCGCGACCTGCTCGCCGCGCGCGCGGGCCTCGACCGCCTGCGCGAGCACGCCGAGGCCGGCCGCTACGACGACGCGCTCTGGCGCGAGCTGTGCGAGCTCGGCTGGCCCGGCATCGCGATCGCCGAGGAGCACGGCGGCCAGGGGCTCGGCGCTGGTCGAGCTCGCGTCCTGCTCGAGGAGCTGGGCTACGCGTGCGCGGCGACGCCGCTGCTGGGCAGCGCTCTCGCGGCCCTGGCGATCCAGCACGCCGGCACCGACGACCAGCGCGAGCGCTGGCTGCCCGGGCTCGCCGCCGGCGAGCTGCGCGGCGCGCTCGGCGGCCTCCGCGACGGGCGGCCGAGCTGATCCCCGACGCGGCGGGCGCCGACGTGGTCGTGCTCGTCGACGCAGCGGCGGGCAGGCGGCGCTCGTCGAGGGCGGACGCGGTGCAGGCCGTCGACGCGATCGACCCGACGCGCCGCTACGGCCGCGTGTCGAGCGGCGCGGCGGGCGAGGCGCTGGGCGGCGACGTCGAGCGCGGCGCTGGACCGCGCGCTCGTCGCCGTCGTCCGCCGAGCTCGTCGGCGTCGTGCCAGCGGGCGCTGGACATGACGCTCGACTACGTCAAGGAGCGCAAGCAGTTCGGCGTGCCCGTCGGCAGCTTCCAGGCCGTCCAGCACCGGGCGCGCAGATGCTGCTCGACGCCGAGGGCGGCCGCTCGGCGACCTTCTTCGCCGCCTGGACCGCCGACGCCGAGCCCGAGAGGCTGCCGGAGGCGGCGGCGATGGCCAAGGCGTGGACGTCGGACGCGCGCGCGATCGGCGACGGCGGCGGCGATCCAGCTGCACGGCGGCATCGGCTTCACCTGGGAGGCCGACGTGCACTGGCTGTTCAAGCGCGCCCAGCTCGACGCGCAGCTCCTCGGCGCAGCGGGCGAGCACCGCGTGCGCATCGCCCGGCTCGTCGCCGGCCAGCGCCTCGGCAAGGCTGCCTAGCCCGTGCGCGCCGGGATCTTTCTCGCCTACTGGCCCTGGTTCTCGTTCGCCGAGCAGGTGCGGCTGGCCGTCCTCGCCGACGAGCTGGGCTACGACTCGGTCTGGATCTCCGAGGCCTGGGGCCAGGACGCCGTCTCGGTCCTCGGCCACCTGACCGCGCGCACCGAGCGCGTCGCGCTCGGCTCCGGCCTCATGCAGATCCCGGCGCGCAAGGCGACCGCGACCGCGATGGCTGCGGTCACGCTCGACGTCATGAGCGACGGGCGCTTCCGGTTGGGCCTCGGGCTCAGCGGACCCCAGGTCAGCGAGGGGTGGTACGGCGAGCCGTTCCGGCGCAACCTCGCCCGCACTCGCGAGTACGTCGACGTCGTGCGCCGGGCGCTGGCCGGCGAACCCGTGTCGCTCGAGCTGCCGCCCGGCGAGGGGATGGGCCTGGGAAAGCCGCTGAAGCTGCTCGCGCGCCCCGCCCAGGAGCGGATCCCGGTCTACCTCGGCGCGATCGGACCCCGCGCCGTGCGGCAGGCCGGAGAGATCGCCGACGGCTGGCTGCCGTTCATGCTCAACCCGGCCGAGCCCGAGGTCCTGCTCGGCCCGCTGCGCGAGGGGATCTCCGCCGCCGGCCGCCCTGCGGACGCGATCGACGTCGCTCCGGTGGTGCCGTTCGCGGTCGCCGACGACGTCGACGAGGCCCGCGACGCGGTACGCCCCTGGCTGGCGTTCTACCTCGGGGCCATGGGTGCGAAGGAGAAGAACTTCTACGTCGAGCTCGCCGACCGCTACGGGCACGGCGAGGCGGCCCGCGGGGTCCAGGACCGGATGCTGGCGGGCGACCGGGCCGGTGCCGCGGAGGCGCTCACGCCGGAGCTCGTCGACGCCGGGACGCTGGCGTGCACCCCGGCGGGGCTCGACGAGCGGCTCGCGGCCTACGAGCGCGCCGGCGCCACCACGCTCGTCGCCGTGCCCTGCGGCGACCGCGAGCAGGCGACGCGAACGCTTGCCGAGGCACTCGGTGGCTGACGCAGGCGCCCGCCCGGAGGGCATCCCCGGGCTCGCCCTCGCCGGGCCGTTCCCGGTCGGCGACTACGCGGCCAAGCTGCGCGAGGAGCTGCGCAAGCGCGCCCGCGTCCAGCTCTTCGGCGAGGTGTGGAACCTGCGCACCAGCCAGGGCCAAGGTCTACTTCGAGCTGCGCGACGCGCGAGGGCGCCGTGCCGTGCTCGATGTGGCGCGACGCCTTCGAGGCGCTCGGCCTCGTCGCCGACGCGCTGGCCGACGGCGCGCAGGTCGTGGTCGCCGGCGGCCCCGACTACTACCCCGGCAGCCGGACCTCGTCGCCGGCCTTCTCCTTCGCCGTCACCGGCCTGCGGATCGCCGGCGAGGGCGACCTGCTCGCCCAGCTCGAGGCGCTGCGCCGCACGCTGGCCGCCGAGGGCCTGTTCGAGCCCCAGAAGCGCCTGCCCCGCCCGGCGCTGCCGCGCTGCATCGGCGTGGTCACCGGCGAGGGCGGCAAGGCGCGCGACGACGTGCTCGCCGGGCTGCGCCGCCGCGGCTGGGCCGGGCGCCTGGTGTGGGCGTTCGCGCCGGTGCAGGACCGCCACGCCGCGCCGCGGATCACCCGCGCGCTGCAGGACCTCGCCGCCGTCGAGGAGGTCGAGGTCATCGTCGTCGCCCGCGGCGGCGGCTCGCTGGCCGACCTGTTCGCCTTCTGCGACGAGACGCTGTGCCGCACCGTCGCGCTGCTGCGCACGCCGGTGATCGCCTCGGTCGGCCACCACACCGACCGCACGCTGATCGACGACGTGGCGGCCGTGTCGCTGCTCGACGCCGACCCACGCCGCCGAGACCGCGGTGCCGCGCCACGTCGGCGAGGCGCGCGCGTCGCTGGAGCGCTGCGCCGGCCGCCTCGCCCGGCACGGCCGGCGGGCGGTGCTCGACCGCGCGCGCCACCTCGCGGTGCTCTCGCGCGCGCCCGCCGACCACGTCGCCCGCCACCGGACCGCGCTGCACCAGGCGCTGCGCGAGCTGCGCGCGAGCGCCCGGCGCGGCGTCGCACGCCCGCGCCGGCGTCGCCCGCACGCAGGCGCTGGTGCTCTCGCGCAAGGCGAGCGCCGCCGCCGGCGCCGGAGCGCGCCGCCCGGCGTCGCGGCTCGAGGGCCTGGTCGCGGCGCTGGCCGCCCACGACCCCGAGCGCGTGCTCGAGCGCGGCTACGCGGTCGTCGACGACGGCGAGGGCGGCGTGGTCAGCACCGCCGAGGCGGCCCGGGCCGCCGGCCGGGTGCGGCTCTTCTTCGCCGACGGCGCCGTCCGTGCGAGGATCGAGGAGTGAGCGCGCCCGAGCGCACCTACGAGACCGCGACCGCGCGGCTGGAGGAGATCATCCGGCGGCTGGACTCCGGCGAGGCCGGCCTGCGCGAGACGCTCGACCTGGTCAAGGAGGGCCGCGGCCTGGTGGAGTTCTGCGCCGCCGAGCTCGACGCGGTCGGCCGCGGGCTCGAGGAGCTGCGCCTCGACGAGCTCGTCGCCCGCCTCGAGGCCGGCCAGGCTCAGCCGCCGGGCTGACCGCGCGCCGCCTGCTTGGCATCCGCCTGCTCCTCGGGGGCTCCGGGCGCGGCAGGAGGCGCTGCGACCAGGCCCGTTAGGGTGGCGGCATGTCGCTCTGGGACGCCGTCGCCGCCCTGCCGCTGATCGTCGAGGAGTACGCGCTCGAGCGGCTCGAGCGCGACGTCTCGAGCGCGTTCACCCGCGTCTCGACGGTCGTCCGGCTCTTCGGCGTCGGCGAGGAGGGCGCCGGCGAGGACGTCGTCTACGACGCGGTCGACCACGACGTCCTCCAGGAGGCCGGGCCGGTGCTCCCGCTGGCCGGCGACTGGACCCTGGCGACGTTCTGCGACCACCTCGCTGGGCTGGACCCGTTCCCGCGCCCGCCCCAGCGCGAGGTCTCGCGCCGCTACCGCGCGTGGACGTTCGAGTCGGCCGCGCTGGACCTCGCGCTGCGCCAGGCTGGCCGCGCCCTGCACGAGGTCGCTCGGCCGGGAGCCCCGGCCCGTCCGCTTCGTCGTCTCGATGCGGCTCGGCAGCGAAGACGTCCCGTCCTCGATCGACCCGCTGCGACGCAGGCTGGACCGCTACCCCGTCGCTGCGCTTCAAGCTCGACCCCACCGGTCGACTGGGACGACGCGCTCGTCGAGGCGCTCGCCGCGACCGGCGCGGTCGACTCCGTCGACTTCAAGGGCCACTACACGGGCACGGTGGTCGACGCGCCGCCCGACCCGGCGCTCTATCGAGCGCGTGCTGCGCGCGCTGCCCGAGGCGTGGATCGAGGACCCCCACGACGACCCCGAGATCATGCGCCTGCTCGAGCCGCACCGCGACCGCGTCAGCTGGGACGCGCCGATCCACTCCGTCGACGACATCCTCGCCCTGCCGTTCCCGCCGCGGATGGTCAATGTCAAGCCGTCGCGCCTGGGCCCGCTGCGCGAGCTGTCGGCCGCCTACGACGCACTGCGAGGCCAACGGGATCGGCATGTACGGCGGCGGCCAGTTCGAGCTCGGGCCGGGCGCGAGGCCAGATCCAGTACCTCGCGTCGCTGTTCCACCCCGACGGGCCCAACGACGTCGCGCCGGGCGGCTTCAACGACCCCGAGCCGTCTGACGGGCTTCCCACCAGCCCGTTGCCGCCGCAGCCGAGCCGCGTCGGGTTCCGCTGGGGATGAGCCCCTTCGTGCACGCCGAGCGCATCCGCTTCGGCCATCTCGACGCGATGCGCCACCTCAACAACGTGGAGTTCCTGCGCTTCTTCGAGACGGCGCGGATCGAGTTCGTCCGAACGCTCATGCCCGAGCACGATCCCGCCGACCCCGACGACTTCGGGGTGATCTTCGCCGAGTGCCACATCAACTACCGCTCTCCCGGCCACTACGACGAGCTGCTCGAGACGGTCCTGCGGGTCGCCGACGTCCGCCGCTCGAGCTTCCGGGTGGAGTTCGAGATGCGCGTCGGCGAGCGGCTGCTGGCCGAGGGCTGGGGCGCGCTCGTCGGCTACGACTACCGCTCCGGGCGGGCGTCGCCGCTGCCCGAGCGCCTGCGGTCGTCGCTGAGCGCTGCCACGACGCCCACCACGTGACGACGATCCTCGTCTCGAACCTCTGGCGCCGGCCCGGGCGCACGGCGTTCACCGCGCTCGGCATCGCGCTCGGGGTCGCCACGATCGTCGCGCTGCTCTCGCTCGGCGAAGGCCTGAAGAAGACCGCCGGCGGCCTCGTCCACCTCGGCGACGCGGACTTCGCGGTCTTCCAGCACGGGGTCGAGGACCCGACCGCCTCGTTCCTGCCCGACCGGCTCGTCGCGCGCGTGGAGCGGGTGCCGGGCGTGGCCCGCGCCGCCCCGATCCTGATGCTCGTCGAGAAGATCCCCTCCCAGCCCTCGTCGATCGTCTTCGGCACGCCGCCGGACGGCTCGATGCAGCAGCGGCTGGTGATGCTCTCGGGCTCGCGGCCGACGAGGGGCGGCGAGATCGCCCTCGGGGACCGGCTCGCGCGCCAGATGCACCGCGGGCCGGGGGACGTCGTCAAGGTCGGCTCCAAGCGCCTGCGGGTCACCGGCGTCTACCACGTGGGCCAGTTCTTCGTCGACTACGGCGCGGTGACCGACCTGCACCAGGCGCAGCGGATCGTCCAGCGCCTCGGGGAGATCAGCACCGTGGCCGTGCAGGTGGCGGCCAGCGCGCACACCGCGACCGTGGCGAGGGCCGTCGGCAGGGCGCTGCCGGGCACCGACGTCCTCGCCAACCCCGAGCAGGCGGCGCGCGCCGGGGCCAACGGCCAGCTCGTGCACAAGACCGTCCTGCTGCTCGTCGCCGTCGCGCTCATCATCGGCGGCATCGGCGTGACCAACACGATGGCGATGGCGGTGCTCGAGCGCTCGCGCGAGCTCGCGCTGCTCTCGGCGGTCGGTTGGTCGCCCGGCCAGGTGAGCGGGCTCGTCCTCGCCGAGGGCGTCGCCGTGAGCGTGCTCGGCGCCGGGGTCGGGCTGCTGCTCGGCGTGCTGGGCGCCGGCGGCCTGACCGACGCGCTCGGCGTCAGCACGGTCGTCACCCCGCAGGTGACGGCCTGGAGCATGGGCCGTGGCCTGATCACCGGGATCGCCATCGGCGTGCTGGGCGGCCTCTACCCCGCATGGCGCGTGAGCCGCCTGCCGGCCGAGGATCTGCTGGCGCGCGGCGGCTGACCTCCACCGCAAGCCGATACCGTCAGCCCATGACCGCCCCGGGAGGCTCCGTGCTGGCCGAGGGCCTCGCCAAGGCCTACGGAGAGGGACCGACCCGCGTCGAGGCCCTCCGGGGCGTCGACCTGGAGATCGCCGCCGGCGAGTTCGCGGTGCTGCTCGGCCCCAGCGGCTCGGGCAAGACGACGCTGCTGAACCTCGTCGGCGGGATCGAGCGCCCGAGCGCCGGCACGGTCACCGTCGCCGGTCGCGACGTGGGAGCGCTCGACGAGGCCGGCCGGACCGCGTTCCGGCGCGAGGCGGTCGGCTTCGTCTTTCAGTTCTTCAACCTGATCCCGACGCTGACCGCGCGCGAGAACGTCGAGCTGATCGCCGAGCTCTCCGGCCAACGTGGCGACGGGGCCGCGGAGCGGCTGCTCGGCGAGGTCGACCTCGGCGACCGCCTCGACCACTTCCCCGGGCAGCTCTCCGGCGGCGAGCAGCAGCGCGTCGCGGTGGCGCGGGCGCTCGTGGGCAACCCCGCGGTCCTGCTGTGCGACGAGCCCACAGGCGCGCTCGACCTCGAGACCGGGAGGGTCGTGCTCGGCCTGCTGCGCCGCGTGAACCGGGACCTCGGCCGCACCGTGCTGGTCGTGACCCACAACGCGAGCGTCGCGCGGATGGCCGACCGCGTGCTGCGCATGCGGTCGGGTCGGATCATCGCCGACGAGCGCAACCCGGCGCCCGTCGAGGCCGTGGAGCTCGAGTGGTGAGCTGCTGCGCCGCAAGCTGCGCGGGACCTGCGCCGCCAGCGCGCGCAGTTCGCCGCGGTCGGTCTGACGTCGTGCTCGGCGTCGTGCTGTTCGGCGCCAGCTACGACGCCTACCGCAACCTGCGTGGCCTCCTACGACGCGGCGTTCACCCGCTACCACTTCGCCGACCTGACGATCACGGGCGGCGCCGTGGGCGCGCTCGCCGCCGACGCCCGCGGCCGGACGGGCGTCGCCGCGGTGGCCGTCCGGGCGCAGGCGGACGTGCCGCTCCAGCTCGGCCGGACGAAGCTGCTCGGCCGCGTCGTCGGGCTCCCCGCCGGCGCGCAGCCCGCCGTCGACAGGGTGGAGGTGCTCGAGGGCGGCTACCTGCGCGCGTCGCGGCCCGGCGGCGTGCTCGTCGAGCGCCACACCGCCGAGCACTTCCACCTCCGTCCCGGCGACCGCCTGACCGCCCGGGGGCCGGCGGCCCGCGCCGGCTGACCGTCGTCGGGGTCGCGTCCTCGCCGGAGTACTTCTGGCCCGCGCTGAGCCGCCAGCAGGTGCTCGTCGCGCCCGATCAGTTCGCCGTGGTCTTCGCGACCGAGTCGGTGGCCGAGCGCCTCGCCGGCCTGAGCGCCCCCAACCAGGCACTGGCGTCTACTACCGCCGCGGGGCCGACGCAGGCGCACTGACGGGCGCGCTGAGCCGCCGCGCGCTGGCCGCCGGGGCGACGGCCGCCGTCCCCCGCGCCGACCAGCCGTCCAACAGCGCCCTTCAGCAGGACGTCCAGGGCTTCGGCCAGCTCGCGATCATGTTCCCGCTGCTGTTCCTCAGCGCGGCCGGACTCGCCAGCTCGGTGCTGCTGTCGAGGCTCGTCGCCGCCCAGCGGCCGCTGATCGGGATGCTGCGAGCCTCGGGCGCCTCCCGCCGGCAGATCCTCGGGCACTACCTCGGCTTCGGCGCGCTGCTCGGCCTCGGCGGCGGGGTGATCGGCGCGCCACTCGGGGTCCTTCTCGGCAGCGGGATGACGGGGCTCTACACGCGGGAGCTGTCGATCCCGGTCTCGATCGTGCGGCTCTCGCCGTGGACGCCGCTCGCGGGCATCGCGTTCAGCGTGGTGGCGGCGCTGCTGGCCACCGCAGCCGCGGCCTGGCACGCGTCGCGGACGCCGCCGGCCGAGGCGATGCGGCGCTTCGCGCCGAGCGGCGGCGGGCGCCTGAGCGTCGCCGAGCGCGTCCTCCCCCCGCTGCGGCGCGCGCCCGTGCGCTGGCGCATGGCGCTGCGGGGCATCGAGCGCAGCCCGCGGCGCTCGCTGTCGACGGCCCTCGGCGTCGTGCTCTCGTTGACCCTGGTCATGGCGTCCTGGGGGATGATCGACACGGTCGACCTGCTCGCCCACCGGCAGTTCGAGGTGATCAACCGCCAGGATGCCGAGCTCGGCTACGCGAGTCCGGTCGACGCGAGCCGGCTCGCGCGGGTCCGGGCCGTGCCGGGGGTGGCCCGCGCCGAGTCGGCCGCCCGCCTGCCCGCCACCGTGCTGGCGCCCGCCGGCCGGTACGGGACCTCGATCGTCGCGCTGCCCGAGCGAACGCGCATGCACCGGTTCGAGCTCGACGGGGGCGGCAACGCTCACCTGGTGACGGGGGACGTGCTGCTCGGCTCCGCGCTGCGGGGACGGCTCGGTCTGCGCGTCGGCGACCGCGTGCGCCTCGATCCCGGGGGGGCGGCGCCGTTCGCGGCCCGTGTCGCGGGCTTCCTCGACGAGCCGCTGGGGACCTACGCCTACGTCTCGCTGGAGACCCTGCGGAGGCAGGTCCCGGGTGCCACGGCGAACACGATCCTCGTCGGCTACGCACCCGGGGCCGACCGCGGGCGCACCTCCCGCGCGCTGCGCTCGCTGCCCGGCGTGGTCGCCTTCTCCGACGCGCGGGCGCTCCTGGACCTGTTCAGACAGTACCTCGGCCTCTTCTACGCGTTCGTCGGGATCATGCTCGTCTTCGGCGCGGCGATGGCCTTCGGGCTGCTGTTCAGCGCGATGAGCGCCAGCATCGGCGAGCGAAGCGTCGAGATGGCCACGCTGCGGGCCGCGGGCGTCCGCCAGCGCGAGCTCTCGCGGCTGATCACCGGCGAGAACGCCGTCGTCGTGCTCCTCGCCACGGTGCCCGGACTGGCGGTGGGGTACGAGGCCGCCCGCGAGTTCATGGGCTCCTTCAGCGCCGACTGGTACAGCTTCGCGCTGCAGATGCGCCCGACCACGCCGCTGCTGGCCGCGGCCGCCATCGTGCTCGTGGCGCTGCTGTCGCAGCTTCCCGGGCTGCGCGCCGTGCGCAGGCTGGAGGTCGCTCAGGTCGTGCGCGAGCGCTCGCTCTGAGCGAGGGGCCGCGGCGCGCGCGGGCGTCAGACCGTGCGCGGGGGCGCCTTGACGCCGGCGGCGGCCGGGCGGCGGTGCTGCCGGGCCCGCTCGGCGACCCAACGGGCGATCACCGGGTGCGTCTGGCCGGCGAGCGCAGCGCGCATCGTCCGCAGCGACGTGGCAGGAATGGTCCTGGAGATGGAGCGCGGGGGCATGGGGAAACGCGAAGGACCGCCTCGTCGCCAGCCCGCTGGGCCGACCCGATCGACGGTCCTTCGTCGCAGACGATGCTCGCCGATGCGGCGATGCGGCGAATCCGTAACTTCTACGGATTCTCGCCGGGCGCCGAGACCAGCCGGCCGTCGAGCATGTGCAGCACGCGGTCGGCGCGAGCGGCGATGTCGGCGTCGTGCGTCACCACGAGCACGCTGGTCCCCCGCCGCAGCCGCGACGCGTCGAGGACCTCCAGCACGCGCCGGGAGCTCTCGGAGTCCAGCGCCCCGGTCGGCTCGTCGGCAAGCAGCACCCGGGGGTCGTTGGCCAGCGCGCGGGCGACCGCGACCCGCTGGCGCTCGCCGCCGGAGAGCTCGCCGGGCACGTGACCGGCCCGGTCGACCATCCCCACCTCGTCGAGGAGCTGCTCCGCGCGGCGCCGGCGCGCGTGCCGGTCGACGCCGGCCGCGATCATCGGCACCTCGACGTTGCCCCGGGCGGTGAGCATCGGCAGGAGGTGGTGCAGCTGGAAGATGAGCCCGACCACGTCCCGGTGGTAGCCGGCGAGGCCGCCGTGCTGCTCGGGAGGCCGCCCGTCGACGAGGACCCGCCCGGCGTCCGGCCGCGAGAGTCCCCCGATCGCTCCCAGGAGCGTGCTCTTGCCCGAGCCGCTGGGGCCCATCAGCGCGACGTACTCCCCGGGGGCGATCCGCAGCGAGACGTCGGCGACGGCCACGACCGAGCCGCGCACCCGGCGCAGGTGCTCGACGACGACCTCCGCCCCATGGGCGGCCGCACGCGGGGGGTCGCTGGGATGCTGCTCGGCCCCGGCGGCGCTCATCAGGACCGCCACGGTATTGCCTGGACCGGCCGGGGCGCCGGGCCCGGTCCGAGGCCGGCGCCGACATCGCACCAGAAGTTGGCGCAAGGAACGGTGTCGCGCTGCGTTGGAGCACCCATGAAGATCTCCTTCGCAGCACTTCTCGCCGCCGTCGGGCTGGCGGCGCTCCCGGCCGCAGCGGCCGCGTCCGGGTATGCGTACAAGGACGCGGACTGGCACCAGGCGACGATCCCGTCGAGCGACGGGGTCGAGCTCCACGCCGACATCCTGCGGCCCAAGGGCGCGACGCTCGACGCCCAGCACCGCACGCCGGTGATCCTCTCGATCGGCCCGTACTTCAACCACTCCGGCCAGGTCGGGCCCGCCGGTCCCGTCGAGGGCACCTCCTACGACCCCGTCGGCCCATCCGACGGTCCGTCGGAGCGCTTCCAGGACTTCGTCGACGGCACCGGCCTGCTCGAGAAGGGCTACACGTACGTGATGGTCGACCTGCGCGGCTTCGGCGGCTCGACCGGCTGCCTGGACTGGGCCGGCCCCGGCGAGACCTCCGACGTGGTCAATGCCGTCCAGTGGCTCGCGAGCCAGGACTGGTCGACCGGCAAGGTCGGCATGTACGGCAAGTCCTACGACGCGATGACCGGCCTGATCGGCGTCGACCAGCACCCTGAGGGCCTCGGCGCGGTCGTGGCCCAGGAGCCCGTCTACGACGACTACCGCTACCTCTACGGCGACGGCATCCGGCGGGAGAACTCGCTCGCCACCCCGGCGCTGTACGACCTCATCGACGCGACGCCGGGACCGGTCGCCGACGCCGACCCGAACTACGTCGTCAACGGCGCCAACGACACCCAGCGCCCGGGCTGCCTGGCGGGCAACTTCGCCGACCAGGCCGCCAACGACGACCACTACTCCGCGTACTGGCGTCCGCGCAACCTGATCCCCGGCGCCAAGGGCTCACAGGTGCCGCTGTTCCTCACGCAGGGGCTCACGGAGAACAACACCGTCGCCGACGGCACCGCGCAGTACCTCGAGAACCACCCCGGCCCCGAGCGCGCCTGGCTCGGCCCGTGGGAGCACGTCCGCGGCAACGAGCGCGTCAGCCCGAGCCCGCACAGCCCCCTGAAGATGGGGCGCGAGGGCTGGTTCGACGAGGTCATGCGGTTCTACGACCAGTACCTCAAGGGCATCGCGCCGACGGTGGCGGATCCGCCGATCGCGGTGCAGACCAACGACGGCAAGTGGCGCGCCGAGCAGCAGTGGCCGCCCGCCGACGCAAGGGGCTTCACCACCTCGCTGAACCCCGGCACCTACGAGGACGCGGGCACCTCCAACGGCACCGGGAGCGGAGAGACGAGCGGCGTCTGGACGATCTCGCCGCCGATGACCCACGAGGTCCATCTCGCGGGCTCGGGCCATGTCGTGCTCGACCTGTCGGCGGCCGCGCCGCGGGCCAACGTCGTGGTCGACGTCTACGACCTCGACGAGAAGGGCACCGGTCCGCTGATCACCCGGCAGGGGCACCTGATCCGCGAGAACGGGCCGCTGACGATGGACCTGTGGTCGGCGGACTGGAAGGTCGCCAAGGGCCACCGGATCGCCGTTCGGGTGACCGAGACCAACCAGGACTGGTGGCTGCTGACCGTCCCGACCCGCCAGACCGTGACGGTCCACGGCGGCTCCGTCACGCTGCCGTTCCTCGATCCGGCGCGGACCGATGTCCCGACCGACGGCAAGCCCGGCGTGCAGCTCGCGGGCTACCTCGCCAAGACGGTCACCGTTCCCCCGGAGACGATCCAGTCGTCGCAGTCCGACGACTTCGCGGTCCCGGCGCTCACGTCGAGCCGCGCGCGGCGCTGACGGCGGGAGGGGGCTGCGGACCGGCCTCGGCGGTGCTCCGCCGGGCCCGGTCCGCAGCGTGCCTTCAGTAGCGGCCGGAGAGCCAGTTCCAGGCGCGGCGCAGCCGGTCGGCCAGCCGGTCGTCGGCGAGGTCGTCGGGTCCGATCCCGACAGCGCTGGGGTTCCGGCCGGGCCCGCGCAGCCGGTCCACCTCGTCGGCGCCGAGGTCCAACAGCACCGCGTGCTCGTGGATGGCGCGGACGTGCGTCGCGTCGGCGAAGCGATGACCGACCCCGGGCAGGCGCGAGGTGGACACGACCACGCCCTCGAAGATGTCCTTGCCGGCATCGGCAAGGACATGGGCGACGGTCCCGACCCTCTCGCCCTCGGAGGACAGGACAGGCGTGCCCTCCTTCAGCACGCGGTAGGAGATCGGTGCGCCCCGCTCTGCGGCCACACCGACCCCCTACCCGCGGACGTCCGCGATCAGACGCGCTGGATCAGCGTGCCGGTCCCCAGTCCCCCGCCGCAGCACATCGTCACGAAGCCGACCTCCTTGTCGGAGCGCTCGAGCTCGTGCAGCAGGGTGGTGATCAGCCGCGCGCCGGTCGAGCCGAGCGGATGGCCGAGCGCCATGGCGCCGCCGTTGACGTTCACGCGGTCCATGTCGGGGTTGTGCTCACGCTGCCAGGCCGCAACGACCGGGGCGAACGCCTCGTTGATCTCGATGAGGTCGATGTCGCCGATCGACATCTTGTTGCGCCCGAGGATCTTCGCGGTGGCCGGGATCGGGCCCTCGAGCATCTTGACCGGGTCGCAGCCGACCGTGGTCTGGTCGATGATCCGCGCGCGGGGCTTGAGACCCAGCTCGGCCGCCTTCCCGGCGCTCATCAGCAGCACCGCCGCCGCGCCGTCGGAGATCTGCGAGGCGTTGCCCGCGGTGATCTTGCCGTCGGCCTTGAACGCCGGCTTGAGCTGGCTGAGCGCCTCGAGGCTGGTGTTCGGGCGGATGCCCTGATCGGTGACGTAGGTGTCGCCGTTGACCGCCATCGGGATCATCTCGCGCTCGAAGCGGCCCTCCTCGGTCGCGCGGTGGGCGAGCTTGTGCGAGCGCACGGCGAGCTCGTCGAGCTCGGAGCGCGGGATCTCCCACTCGTCGGCGATCATCTCGGCGCCCAGGCCCTGGCCGACGATGTTGTGCTTGGCCATCAGCTCGGGGGTGAACGCGTAGCCGAACTCCTCCTGGGTCTTCATGCCGGCCGCGAACGGCAGCATGCCCATGTGCTCGACGCCGCCGCCGATGACGACGTCGTGGACGCCGGCCGCGATCTGCGTGGCGGCGAGGTTGACAGCCTGCTGGGCCGAGCCGCACTGGAGGTCGATCGTCGTCGCGGACGTCTCGACCGGGAAGCCCTCCTGCAGCCACGCGTTGCGGCCCACGTGGAACCCCTGCGGCCCGAACTGCTGCACGCAGCCCGCGATCACGTTCTCGACCTGCGCCGGATCGATGCCGGCGCGCTCGACGACGGCGCGGTAGGCGGCGCCCAGCAGCGTGTTCGGGTGGGTCTCCTTGTAGTAGCCCTTCTCGCGATGCCCCCTGCCGACCGGCGTGCGGGCGGCCTCGACGATGACGACCTCGCGGCCCTCGAGAACGCTCATGCTCAATTTCCTTTGACTCGGTGTCAGAACGCGTGGACGGGTAGCGTACCGGCGGATGGACGAGCGGCTGGGGATCGCCGGCAGCGGCGCGATCGCATGCGGGCTGGCGGCCACTGCCGCCCGCCACGCCGACGACGTGCTGCTCTGGGCGCGCTCGGAGGATTCCGCCGAGCGGGCGCGTGGAGCGATCGCGAAGGTCTGCGGCCGCCTCAGCGGCGAGGTCAACGCGGGCCACGTCCACGTCGTGACCGACCTCGCCGCGCTCGGCGAGGCGTCGTTCGTCGTCGAGGCCATCGCCGAGGACCACGACGCCAAGGCAGGGCTCCTCGCGGGGCTCGGCGAGCACGCCGCCGCCGACGCCGTGCTGGCGACGACGACGTCCTCGCTCTCGGTCGGCGAGCTGGCGACCGCGACCGGCCGACCCGAGCGGTTCGTCGGCCTGCACGTCTTCAACCCGGTCCCGAAGATGAAGCTCGTCGAGCTCGTGTTCCCGGACGAGGCGGTGCCGGAGACCCGCGACCGCGCGCGGCGGCTGTGCGTCGAGCTCGGCAAGACCGCCGTCGAGGTGCCCGACGCACCGGGCTTCGTCGTCAACCGGCTGCTGTTCCCGTTCCTGTTCGACGCCGTCCGCCTGTTCGAGTCCAGCGGCCTCGAGCCCGAGGCGGTGGACGCCTGCATGAAGCTCGGCGCATCGCACCCGATGGGCCCGCTCGAGCTCTTGGACTTCGTCGGCCTCGACGTCGCGCTGGCGATCGGCGAGCAGATCGGCGTCGAGGTGCCCGAGCGCGTGCGCGCGCTCGTCGGCGAGGGCGCGACCGGGCGCAAGGCCGGCCGCGGGCTCTACGACCACTCCCCCTGACCGCGCTCGAGCAGGTGGCAATGCGAGCCGCGGCGGGTGCAGCGGCCCTCCGGCGATCGTGGGCGCGGCCGGAAGCTTTAGCGCAGGTTGAGGAAGCGGTCGCACACTGGTGATCGACGTACCTCGCAGTACACCTCCTCGAAAGCACGACCGGCCCGCGCTGAGCGCGGGCCGGTCGCGTTTTCGGCGAGTGGACCCACCCCGATCCACCGCATCTCTGTGGCGCAGCGCCCTCCGCGTCCCGCGGCGACGCTGCGCCGCTCCCCGCCGTCCCACCGAGCGAGGAGTACCGGCCCATAACGCAGGCAGGCGCGAGAACTTGCGCCTACTGGTCGCGCTCGCCGGCAGCCGCCGCGGCCGGGCGGCGGCGCTCGCGGATCCGGACGGCCTCGATGCGGTTCTCCCGGACCGACTCGACCCGGATCGAGTAGCCCTCCGGCGTGACGGTGTCGCCCCGGCGCGGCAGCCGGCCGAGCTCGGCGAACACGAACCCGCCGATCGAGTTGTAGGCGTCGCTGTCGACCGGCAGGTCGAGCCCGTAGTCGTGCAGGTCGGTGATCGCGATGTGGCCACGCACGAACCAGTCGCCGTTGGCGAGCCGGCGCACCTCGCCGCCGGCCGGGTCGGTCTCGTCGGCGATCTCGCCGACGACCTCCTCGATGATGTCCTCGACGGTGACGATGCCCGCAACGCGCCCGTACTCGTCGACGACGACGGCAAGGGAGCTGCGCTCGCGCTGGAGGTCGGCGAGCAGGTCGTCAAGGGGCTTGGTCTCGGGCACGATCGGGGCCTCCGAGACGACCGACTCGAGCGAGGCTCCAGGGCCGCCCGACATCAGCAGACGAGCGAGCGAGTTGGCGTGGACCAGCCCGAGGACGCGGTCCTGGTTGTGGTCCTCGGTGACGACGAGGCGCGTGTGGCCCGAGGAGACGCAGCGCCGCAGCGCGGTCTCGACGTCCTCGGAGGTGTCGACGGTCACGACCGCCGGGATCGGCGTCATCACCTGCCGGGCCTCCTGCTCGTGCAGGTGGAAGACGCCCACGAGCATGCCGGCCTCCCCGGGGTCGAGCGTTCCCGAGCCGGAGATGATCGCGCGCAGCTCCTCGGGCGTCTGCTCCTCCTCGCGCACCCGCTCGGGGTCGATTCCCAGCATCACCAGGACGCGGTTCGAGGCCCCCGTCAGCACCCAGGTCAGCGGCGCGACCGCTCGCTTCCACCACTCGAACGGCGGCGCGATCCGCCGCGCGACGCCCTCGGCGTGCGGGATCGAGTAGAGCTTGGGGACGATCTCGCCGAAGACGATGTGGCCGCTGGTGATGATCATGTAGCCGATCACCAGCGCCAGCGCCACGGCGACGCCGTGGCTCAGCGGCCCGCCGAGCGGGCCCTCGAGCAGATGGGCGAGCGTCGGCTCGCCGAGCGCGCCGACCCCCAGGGAGGTCATCGTCACCCCGACCTGCGCGGCCGAGATGTAGGCGCCGAGGTCGTCGAGCATCCGCACGGTGAGCGCCGCTCCGCGCAGGCCCTCCTCGCGCATCGTCTCCAGCCGGTGGCGGCGCGAGCGCACGAGCGCGTACTCCGCGATGACGAAGAACGCGTTGAGCGCGATGAGCAGCGCAGTGCCGACGAGCGCCAGAGCGGTCACAAGGGCGCGCCCGGCGCGCGGCTACTTCGGGAGATGTCGTCGTCGGTCATGCAGATCGACGGGGCGAACCGTAGCAACGGCCTAGCCGAGGCGCCGGAGGGCGACGCGCGCCGTGAAGATCTGCGGTGGCCCGTCGCGCTCGTCCTCCCACGCGGCGACGACCCGGCCGCCGGAGCGCGCGAGCGCCGGGCGCCACTGGTTCGAGCCGCCACGGCCGGTGTCGTCGACACGCACCGTCCGCTGCGGGCGCCCGCCGCGCAGCCTGGCGGCCCGGATGTCGCCGTCGCCGGCGCGGTGGTCCTGCCACGCGACCACCGCGTCGGCGCGGCCGGCACCGACGATCGCCGGGGCGAACGCGTCGGTGAACGCGCCGCCGGCGCCGTCGACCTGCACGGACCGCCCCCCCGGCGCGGCGACGGCCACGTCGTAGAGCGGGCTGGGGCGCCTCGCGGACGCCGCCGACTTCGCCCAATCGGTGAAGGCGACCAGCGGTCCGCCCGAGGTGAGCGCCACGGCCGGCGAGTCCTCCAGCGCCTCGTCGGAGGCCGGCGTGTCGTTGACCGGCTGCTCGGCGCCCCAGGTGCGGCCGCCGTCGGCCGACGACCGGGCGTGCACGTTCCACTCGTAGTCGCGGAAGTCGATCCATGCCGCCTCGAGGCGCTGCCCGCGCGCGGCGAGCGACGGCGCCCAGGCGTTGGCGAGCGTCTTCGCGAGGTCGTTCGGCCGCTCGGTCGAGTCCAGCCGCTGCGCCGGGCCCGGGCGCAGACCGTCGAGCGCGACCGCCCGGATCCCGGCCTGCGGGAGGTCGTCGGCGGTGAAGCGGGCGCGGTCGTCGACGAACGCCACGACCGCGCGCCCGGCCGCCGGGGCCGCGATCGCCGGGCGCATCTGCGAGACGCCCGGCGCGGCGCTCGCGTCGGCCGCGACCGGTCCCGAGAACGTGCGCCCGCCGTCGACCGAGCGCGCGACCCGGATGCGCTGGGCGCCCGCGCCGCGGCCGGAGCTCCAGGCCAGCCAGACCGCGCGATCGGGGCCGATCGCGACGGCGGGCCACCACTCGTCGGCTCCGCCCGGGCGACCCGGCGGCCCGGCGACGGGCCGCCAGTGCGCCCCGCCGTCGTCCGAGCGCGCGACACGCATCCGGTCGCGGCCCGCGACGCGCTGCTCGAACGCGGCGACGACGAGCCGCCCGCGCGAGGCGAGGGCCACGTTGCGCTGAGCCCCGCGCGAGGGCGCGAGCGGGCGGTTGACGGTGAAGGGCGTGCGCCCGCGCCTGTGCCGCGGCGCGCGGCGCAGCGGCCGGTGCACGCCGACCTCCACGTCCGCATGGATCACGTCCTCCACCTGCCCGCCGCGGCAGACCCCGCGGGCCTGCGGCGACGGGCACGCCGGGTTGGCCGGGTCGGGCAGCAGCCGTTCGCCGGCCGCGCCGAGCCGCCGCCGCCGCCGGGCGGTCGTCTCCGCCGCGGACAGCGGATCGCGCGCCACCCAGTCTCCGACGCGCAGATATCCCGTCGAGGGCGGCTGGCCGACGAGGAAGCCGCGCGGCCGCACGCCGGCGCGGGGCTTGACCGCGATCGCCTGCTGGTTGTCGGCCGACAGGTCGTAGAGGTTGCCGGTCAGCTCGGGCAGCACCAGGGAGCCGATCGAGGGATGGCGCAGGACGTCGGAGTACCCCGCGCCCTGGATCGTGTCGGGCGCCCACGGGCCCTGCGAGGAGACGGTGTCGCCGACGAAGAACTCGGGCTGGACGAGCAGCTCGGCGTGCTCCTGGTCGAGCCGCGCGGTGACGTCGGGCATCCACGCATCCTTGGACGTGACGAACCCGAGGGTCCCGACCGGGGTGGGCAGCGCCGAGACCCCGGTGAGGACCGCGCCCGGGAGCAGGTCGAGCTGGCCGGGGAGCTCGACGGGCGTCAGGTACTCCTTGACCTGCTTGGAGACGAGGCGTCCCTCGGGGTCGAAGACGAGCGCCATGTTCGAGGCCCGGTCGGTCGTGGCCTCGTACGCGTAGGTCCGCGCCGGCTCGTCGGGGCTCCGCAGCGCGGCGACCTTGGCCGGGTTCTCCTCGTCGCAGCCGACGCCGCCCGCCAGGGGCGGCATCGTCGCCTTCGACACGCACACCACGTGCCAGTCCTGGGCCATGTTGACGCCGCCCTCGAGCCAGACGTGGTAGCGCGCCGCGATCTCCGCGTAGGACTCGACGGCGACGCGGGCGAACGTGTCGGTGGCGGCGACGGCCAGCAGCCGCGTGGGGACCCCGCGCGCCCCGAGGGCGGGGAAGCGCACCTCGTAGTAGGCGGTCTGCGGCGCGTACGCGGCGAGCACCGCGACGATCGCCTCGGTGACCGAGCCGGCCTGCCGGGCCTGCGCGCCGCGCTGGCCGGTGAAGACGGCCATCAGCCCGAGGTCCTCCGGGAACGCGACGAGGTCGCGGGCCGTCGCGACCGGCCGCGCCGCCCGCGCCGGGCCGAGCAGATGCGATGCGACATCGTCGGCCTGCGCCTGCACGTCCGGGCCACGGACCGACCGGTCGACGAGGCCGAGCAGGTGGTCATGGAAGCTCTCGCGGCTCTCCACCCACCCGAGCGTGAGCTTGGGGCCCACGGCGAAGACCCGCACCCGCTTGGCGGCGGCGGTCCCGGGCGGCGCGACCGCGATCGCGATCGCCAGCGCCGCGAGGGCGCCCCGGCACGTCACAGGGCGTCGATCGCCGCGGCGAGCTCGTGGTCGGCCTCGGTCACGCCGCCGGACGTGTGGGTCGACAGCGTCAGCCGCACGTTGTTGAAGCCGTGGATCAGGATGTCGGGGTGGTGGTTGCGCTCCTCGGCGATCTCCGCGACGCGGTTGACGAACCACATCGCCGCCGCGAAGTCGGGAAACCTCAGGTCGCGAACGAGCGCGTCGTCGGTGTGCTGCCAGTCTGGATCTGCCATATCCTCGTCGGTTCGTGCGGATCGTGAGCCTGGTGCCCCACGCGACCGAGCTGCTGTTCGCCCTTGGGCTGGGCGACCAGGTCGTCGGCGTGACGCACGAGTGCGATCATCCCACTGAGGCCCGACGGCTGCCACACGTGACTCGGGACGTGCTTCCGGGCGGCCTCACCGCAGCCGAGATCGACCGCGCCGTCAAGGAGCGCACCCAGCGCGGGGAGGCCATCTACGCCCTCGACGAGGCCGGGGTCCGCGACCTCGAGCCGGACCTGATCGTCACCCAGGAGCTCTGCCCCGTCTGCGCGGTGTCGCTGTCGGAGGTCGAGGGCCTGGCCCGCGAGCTGCCGTCCTGCCCCCGGGTCATCGCGCTCGATCCCACCACGTTCGGCGAGACGATCGGCGACGCGAAGACGATCGCCGAGGCCACAGGCGCGCGCCGGGAGGCGATCGAGCTCGTCAAGTCGACGCGCGCCCGGGTCGACGCGGTCCGCCGTGCGGTCCGGGACCGTCCGCCGGTCCGCGTGGTCGCGCTCGAGTGGTTCGACCCGGTGTTCGTCGCCGGGCACTGGACCCCGCAGCTCGTCGAGTGGGCCGGCGGCGAGGACCTGCTCGGACTGCCGGGTGAGCGCTCCGAGCAGACGACCTGGGAGGCGGTGGCCGCCGCCGCGCCCGAGGTCGTCGTCGCGATGCCCTGCGGCTACGACGCCCGGACCGCCTGCCGCGAGGCCGAGATGCACGTCGAGCAGCTTCGCGCCACCGGCGCGGGGCGGGTCGTCGCCGTCGACGGCGGCGCGCTCTTCTCGCGCCCCGGTCCGCGCCTGGTCGACGGCCTCGAGCTGCTCGCGGCGATCCTGCACCCCGACGCCGCAGGCCCGCCGGCCGCCGAGGCGATCGCGCTGGAGCTCTGAGGCGTGGGCCACGCCGCCGAGCACTCCGAGACCGTGGCGGCGAGGCCGGCCGAGGGCGTCGTGCGCGCGTCCGTCCACGAGCCCGAGGCACACGCCGAGCGGTCCTGAGCTCCCGGGCCGTCCTGTACCTGCACTCCTCGGCCGGCCGCTACGGCGCGGACCGCCAGCTCGAGCTGCTCGCCACCGGGCTCGACCCCGACCGCTACCGCGCGCTCGTGGTCCTGCCCGAGCACGGCGAGCTCGCCGCCGCGCTTCGCGGGGCCGGCATCGAGGTCCTCGTGCGCCCGCTCGCGGTGCTGCGCCGCTCGCTGATGTCGCCCAGCGGCATCTCGCGCGTCGCCGCGGCGTGGGCCGCCGACGCGGGCGGGCTCGGCCGGCTGGCCCGCGCCCGCGACGTGGCGATCGTCCACACCAACACCTCGGTCACGCTCGGGGGCGCCGCTGCGGCGCGCGTGGCCGGCGTGCCCCACGTATGGCACGTCCGCGAGATCTACACGGGCTTCGAGCGCTGGTTCGGCGCCTACCGGCGGCTGCTGCTGACGGCCGACGCGCTCCCCTGCGTATCAGGGGCGACCGCCGCCCAGTTCGACGGCGCCCCGGCCGCCTTCGTGCTGCGCGACGGGCTGGCGATCGCGCCTCGTCGCGCCCCGCGCGACGAGGCCCGGCGCGCGCTGGGCCTGCCCGGGGGCGCCTGCGTCGTCGCGGTGCTCGGGCGCATCTCGGGATGGAAGGGCCAGGACGTGCTCGTGCGAGCGCTGGCCGACCTGCCCGAGGACGTCGTCGCGCTCGTCGCGGGCGAGCCGTGGCGCGGCGAGGAGCGCCACCTGCGCGAGCTCGAGCAGGCAGCCACGGCGCTCGGGGTCTCCGGCCGCGTGCATCTCGCCGGCTTCGTCGAGGACCCCGCGCTCGCCTACGGCGCAGCCGACGTCGTGGTCGTCCCCTCCAAGCAGCCCGACCCGCTGCCCAACGCGGCGCTCGAGGCGGCCGCCGCCGGCTGCTGCGTGGTCGCCTCCGACCACGGCGGCCTGCCCGAGATCCTCCGCGACGGCGTGACGGGGATCCTCGTACCGCCCGGGGACAGCGCCGCCCTCGCCGCGGCGCTGGCGCCGCTCGCCGACGACCCCGCGCGCCGCGAGGCGCTCGGCGCCGCGGCGGCCGCCGACGTTCGGGCCCGCTTCTCCCCCGCCACGACGCTCGCCGCCGTCCAGGACCTCTACGACCGGCTCCTGCCCCCGGCCGGATGAGCGCCGGTGGCATGCGCCGGACCCCCCGCTCCGAGCGCTCCACGAGCAGCGGGGCTTGCGCAGGGCCGAGACGTTCCTCGTCGGCGACTGGCGCGGGCGGGCTGTCATGCCGCTGGCGACTGTCGCCGGAGCAGGGCGCTAGAGCCCGCCGGTGCCCGCGGCCCAGTAGCCGCCGACCGCGAAGCCCACGGCCAGCACCGCGCAGGCCGCGTAGCCGAGCGCCGGCATGCGGTTGCGGTCGCCGAGTTCGAACGCGGCGCCCGCCAGGACGCCCCCGATCAGGCCGCCGATGTGCCCGCCGACCGAGATCCCCGCGATGACGAACGAGAAGACGAGGTTGATCGCGATCAGCCCGCCGAGGCCCGTCTTGAACGGGTCGATCCCGCGCCGGCGCTGCTCGGCGAAGGCCGCGCCCATCAGCCCGAAGACCGCACCGGAAGCCCCGACCGTCACCGCGTCGGGCGCGGCGAGCAGCGCGCCGAACGACCCGGCCAGCAGCGCCGTGAAGTAGAGGGCGCCGAAGCGCCACGATCCGAGCGCCGGCTCGAGCATCTGCCCGAGCAGGTAGAGCAGGTACATGTTGAACGCGATGTGCAGCAGGCCCGCGTGCAGGAAGCCGCCGGTCACGAGCCGCCAGTAGTCGTGGCCCTGGTGGATCGCCGGGCCGAACAGCGCGCCCTTCGTGAAGACCTCGGTCCCCCCGCCACCCGACGTGCCGATCCCGAACCTGCCCTCGGCGAGGAACACGATGACGTTGACGGCGATCAGCGCGAACGTGACCCGGGGCTCGCTCGTCGTCGACGCGAGCGTCTTGACCTTGGTGCGATCGCGCGCACACTCCGGGCAGCGCATCCCCACCGGCGTCGGCGTCATGCAGTCGGTGCAGATCGGGCGCCCGCACGACGAGCAGGACACGCCCGTCTCGCGGTTGGGGTGGCGGTAGCAGGTGGCCATGGGGACGGCGAGGACGCTACCAGCAGGCTGCGGGCGCTCAGTCGCGGCGCAGGAGCCGCCGCGCCTCGCCCGTGAGGTCGCGCAGCGTCCGCTCGGCCAGGTCGAGCGGATCGGTCGCCTGCGAGCGGCGGCGGCGGCTCCTGGTGCGTGCGCGCACCAGCACCAGCGCGGTCCCGGCGGTGGCGCCGACACCGACGGCGACGACGGGACGCACCCAGTTGCGAGGGTCGCGCATCGCCGAGAGCTCCCAGCCCTCGAGCTCGCCGGCCGCGGCCTCGGTCAGCGACGTGAGGGTCCGCTCGAGCCGGTCGGAGAGCGCCTCGGGCGGGTCCACGGGCGAGAGGGCCTCGCGCAGGAGGCGCTCGACGTCGGGGCGAGCGGGCTCGCTCATCGGGCCTCCTCGGCGACGATGCCCTCGAGCTGCTTGATCGCCCGATGCAGCAGCACCTTGGTCGCGCCGTCGGTCTTGCCCAGAGCGCGCGCGATCTCGCGGTTGTCCATGCCGAGGGCGAAGCGCATGATCAGCGCCTCCCTGCGCTCGTCGGGCAGCTGCTCGACGCCGGCGAGCACCTGCGCGAGCTCATCGCGACCCTCCACGAGGTCCTCGGTCGTGTGCAGCGCCCGGTAGGAGTCGGAGTCGTCCAGCGGCGACTGCGGCCGGCGCGCACGGTCGCGGTAGTGGTTCGCGGCGAGGTTGTGCGCGATGCGGATCAGCCAGGGCCGCAGCGGCCGGCCCTCGCTCTCGCGCTGCGCGCGCTCGAAGTGCCGGTAGGCCTGGAGGAAGGTCTGCTCGGTCAGGTCCTCCGCATCGTGGTGGTTGCCCACCCGGTAGTACAGGTAGCTGTAGACGTCCCGCAGGTGGGCCCGGTACAGCTCGGAGAACGCCGCGTCCAGCTGCGCCTTGCTCACGCACGCACCCTACCTCCCCTCAGGCAGCGCTCCGGCGGCGCGGCGCGATCAGCCCCGCGGCCCACGCCTCGGGGTCGGCACGGCCCTCGAGGACGGCGGTCAGGCCGTCGACCGCGGGAGCATTCACGCGGTGCTCGCGCGCCAGCCGGGCGAGCATGGGCAGGGCGTCGAGGCCCTCGGCGGCCTGGCCGAGCGCCGGCTCGATGTCCCGGCTGGGGGTCCCGCGCCCGAGCATCTCCCCCGCCCGGCGGTTGCGGCTCCCGGCGGCGACGACGGTCGCCACGAGATCGCCGACCCCGGCCAGGCCCGCGAGCGTCTCCGGGTGCGCGCCGAGCCGCCGGCCGAGCAGCTCGATCTCCGCGTAGAGCCGGCCCGCGGCGGCGCCGGCGGCGTTCGGGCCCGCGGCCGCGGCGGCGGCCGCCGCCACGACGGCGGCGTTCTTTGCGGTCCCGGCCAGCTCGACGCCGGTCATGTCGCGCGTGACGTGGACGTCGAACCGCGCGCGGCCGAGCAGCTCGGCGAGTTGGCTGGCGAGGCCGCGATCGCGCGATGCGACGACCAGCGCCGCGCCGGCCTCGACCGCGTCGGCGGCGTGCCCGGGCCCGCCGAGGCAGGCGATCCCGCGGCAGCGCAGCCGTCGCGCCGCGAACGCCGACGGCAACGAGCCCATCGGCGGGACGAGCCCCTTTGCGCTGACGAGCACCGCGGCGCCCGCGGGGATGCGGCCGCCGTGGACCGCGAGCGCAGCGGGGAGCGCCCGTGCAGGGACCGCCAGCACCACCAGGTCGCGGCCGGAGAGGTCCAGGTCGGCCGCGCGCGCGACCTCCAGCCCGTCGGGCAGCGCGACGCCGGGCAGGTAGCGACGGTTCTCGCCGTCGGCGTGAAGCGCGGCGGCCTGCTCGGCGGTGCGGCAGCCGAGCGCGACCTCGGCGCCGGCGCGGCGCAGCGCCACGGCAAGGCCGGTGCCCCACGAGCCGCCGCCGACGACGGCCACGCTGCGCAGCGGCGGCAGGCCGCCCAGCCACTCCCACTGGAGGGCGACCATCGGCCAGATGCGGTCGGTGACGGCGCCGGCGAGCTGGGGGGACGGCCGCTGCACCGTCGGGAACGTCAGCGCCCGGCCCGCGCGCACGCGAACCCTGTGGGGGCGGATGCGCCATCCGCGGCGGACCTCCTCGGTCCCGATCACGGCGACGGGCACCACCGGCGCGCCGGTCTCGAGGGCGAGCCGCCCCACGCCGCGCCGCGGCCGGCCGAGCCCGCCGGGGCGCACGCGGGTGCCCTCGGGGAAGATCACGACGCAGTCGCCTCGCTCGAGGATCGCGCGCGCGGTCGCCATCGCGTCGGCGTCCGAGGCGCCGCGGTCGATCGGGAAGGCGCCGAGGGCATTGAGGATCCAGGACTGGACCGGGTTGGAGAACAGCTCCTTCTTGGCGACGAAGTAGCACGGGCGCCGCACCATGCAGCCGATCACGAACGGATCGAGGAACGACCGGTGGTTGGCGGCGAGGATCACCGGCCCATCGGCGGGCACGTGCTCGCGCCCGATCCGCCCGAAACGGAAGTAGAGGTGGAAGAACGGCTGGAGGGCGGCGCGGACGAGCCAGTAGACGAGCGGGTTGACCCCGCGCCGCCGGGCGCGATCGAGCAGGACGTCGGGTTCCACGTCCTGGCATACCCGCGGCGTCAGGGACCGTTACAGGCCGGGTAGAGTTCGTCCATGGCCCTCGATCAGGCAAGGACGGTCCGTGGCGCCCTGGCCGGCGCGGTGGCCGCCGGCGTGTGGGCCGCCCAGGCCCCTCTCGACAAACGCGTCTTCGGCTGCGACTTCGACGATCCCGAGCTGCTGGGAAAGGCGGTCACCCGCGGCCCGGCGTGGCCGTTCGTCGGGCTCGCCATGCACCTCGCCAACGGCGCGCTGTTCGGCGCCGTGTACGCCAACGTGGCGCCGCGCGTGGCGCTGCCCTCGTGGGCCCGCGGGCCGGCGGCAGGCATGCTCGAGCACATCGCGAGCTGGCCGCTGACCGCGCTCGTCGATCGCTTCCATCCCGCCCGCGACGACTTCCCGCCGCTGGCGGCGAACCCGCGGGCGTTCGCCGAGGAGGCCTGGCGCCACCTGCTGTTCGGCACCGTCCTCGGCGAGCTCGAGCGACGCCTCAACGCCCCGCCCGACCCCGAGGTCCCGTCCTACGAGCACGTGGCCTCCTCCAACGGGCACGGCAACATCGAGACGGCGCTCTCCGGGCAGGCCGGCTAGCCCCGGCGACGTAGACTCGTCGCGCTGCCGGAGTAGCTCAGCTGGTAGAGCAACCGCCTTGTAAGCGGTAGGTCAGGGGTTCGAGTCCCCTCTCCGGCTCTCGGGCCGGCGGCGCTACTCGGCGAAGACGTCGATGCGGGTTGCCCCCTGGGTCACCGACAGCCCCGTCCCCTCGCGGCCGGGCACCCATGACGCCTCGTGGAAGGTGCCGGCCGGAAAGGCGATGCGCAGCGGCTCGCCGTCGGCCGGCGCGATCGATGCGCGCAGCGTGCGGCGCCCGGCCTCCACGCACGAGAGCGTCCCGGCGAACGGCAGCAGCGAGACGCCGGGCTCGACGAACGCGACCACCCACACGGTCCGCCCGGCCCACGCGCGCAGCACGTCCATCGCCTCCTCGTAGCCCATCGCCCGCGCATTGTGGCGGTCGGGCAGCCGGCGGGGCCGAGCGCCCTAGGATCTGCGGGCATGCCCCGCTTCCGCCTCCTCGCAACGCTCGCCTCCACGCTGCTCGTCGCCGGCTGCGGCGGCTCCGGCGGCTCGGACAACCCGATCACCACCGCGCAGGGGCCGCCGACCGACCGGTCCAGCACCCCCACGGTCGCCAGCGTGCCCCAGCGCACGGCGACCGAGAAGGCGTCGAAGCCGGGCGGGATCGTGCCGGTCGCCAACGCGAAGGACACCAAGCACAAGCCGCAGGTCGGCACGCCCGAGGGCAAGCCCCCCGCGCAGCTCGTGACCAAGGACCTCGTCGTCGGGTCGGGCCCCCCCGCCAAGCCGGGCGACACCGTCACCGTCCAGTACGTGGGCGAGTCGTGGTCGACGGGCAAGCAGTTCGACGCCTCCTGGGACCGCGGCCAGCCGTTCACGCTTCCCGCTCGGCGCCGGCCAGGTGATCAAGGGCTGGGACGAGGGGGTCGCCGGCATGAAGAAGGGCGGCCGGCGCGAGCTCGTGATCCCGCCCGACCTCGGCTACGGCGCCCAGGGGGCGCCGCCGGACATCGCGCCGAACGAGACGCTGGCGTTCGTGGTCGACCTCTCGCGCATCGGCTAGCGGGCCTCGCGCAGGGGGCGCGGCCCGCGCCTACCTGCGCACGACGATCGTCATCCGCATGCCCTCGTGGAGCGTGCAGACGATGCGGTACGTGCCGGCCCTGGTCAGCTTGCGCCTGTAGCGGTAGCCCGCCGAGCCCGGCTCGGAGTGGAAGTGGTGCACGCCCTTGGGCCCCTTGCGGAGCTTGACGTCGTGGACGTCGCCGGTGTCGTCGGGCCAGACCCAGGTGATCGTCGAGCCGCGGTTGACGGTGAGCCTGGCCGGCCCGAAGAAGTTGTCGTTGACCGTGACCTTCCGGTGCTGCGGACGGCGCTTGTGGATTCCGGCGTCCGCCGGCGCCGCGGCGAGGGCCGCGGCGCCGGCGAGGACGGACAGGACCGCGAGACGCCTCACTTGCTCCAGTGCTCCAGCGGCGTGATGCCGGAGATCGGCGTGTGGTCGTGCTTGACCCAGTACTTCTCGTGGTTGGAGTCCAGGGTCCAGTTGACCGCCTCGGAGAGCACGGCGCTGTCCGGCGCGTTCGCGCCGGTGAACGGGCACGGCTGGAACGTGCTGCGGTCCGCCGGGAGCGTCACGTCGGCGCCGATGTTGCCGGAGATGCAGTTGTCCGAGCCGTTGCCCGTGTAGAGGATGTCGCGGCCGTTGAGGTCCGCTCCGCCCTTGCCGAGCACGTTGCCGGTGATCCGGTTGCCGATCAGGTCGGCGGCGTCGCGCTGCTTGAGCAGGATCTGCTCGACGGCGCCGATGCCCATCAGGTAGTTGCCGAACACCCGGTTGTTCTCCACCCGGTTGCGCCGACCGCCGAACAGGAGGATGCCCGTGCCGACCGGGTAGGCCAGATCGTCGGTGGCTCCCTTGCGCACCGGGAACGGCGCTCCGACGAAGTAGTTGAAGTTGTTCCAGAAGACATCGTTGTCGACGATGACGTTGTCCTCCGGCGGCGCGTACTTCTCGGAGTCGAGCGCGTTGGGGACGATGCCGACGCCGTTGTTGAACCACTTCGACTTCGTGATCGTCACGTAGCGCATGTTCGTGCCGCTGAAGCCGATCACGTTGGCGAAGGCGCTGACGTTGCGCACCATCGAGCGGATCGGCTTCGTCTGGGGCGGCGTCTGCCCGATGTAGAAGCCGCTGTCGTTGTTCTCGGAGGCCTTGGAGTCGGCGATCAGGCCGCCCTTGCTGTTGAAGGCGTAGACCCCGTAGGTCCCCGTGTGCCTGGCGACGAGGTTGCGCAGCGTGTACCCGGTCACGTTGACCATGAAGAAGCCGTTGGCCTTGTAGTCGCGGGCGGTGAAGCCGCGGATCGTGACCTCGTTCGCGCCGTTGACGAAGACGCCGTTCTGGCGCTTGCCGTCGCCATCGAGGACGACGCGCCCGGGATGCCTGACGTTGCCGAGCAGCCGGATGTAGCGCTTGTGCGCACCGCGCACGCTCACCGCCTCGTGGTAGGTCCCGCTGGGCACGCGCACGGTGTCCCCCGCCCGGGCCTTGTTGACCGCCGTCTGGATCTTGCGGTAGCAGTGCCGGTGCGTCCCGTGCGCGCACACGCGCAGCGTGCGGTGCTTGCCCTTGGGCCTGGTCTGCGGGGCGCCCGGCTTGCCGGGCGGCGGGTAGGTGGCGGCCATGGCCGGAGCGGCGAACGCCAGCGCGCCGGTGACGGCCAGGGTGACGATGCGGATGTGGGACATGCGGCCTTCCTTGTCGTCGACCTACGGCTCGACCATGTACCAGCCCGCCATGCCCCCGTCCATGTGGGCGAAGACGTGGCAGTGGTAGAGCCAGCGGCCGGGATTGTCCTCGATGAAGCGAGCGGTGATGCCCTCCGCCGGACCGACGGTCTGGTTGTCGATGGGCCTGCCCCCGGAGTCCGTCCAGCGGTGCCCATGCATGTGGAAGTCGTGGAAGAAGCCGTCCATCCCGAACACGTGCAGCGCCACGTCCTGCCCGGCCTTCGCGCGGATCGTGGGCGTGTTGCCCGCGCCGGAGCGCCCGTTGAAGCACTGGAACTGCCGCCTGAGCCCGGTGACGGCCGGCGGCAGCGCCGCCATGAACAGCGCCTCCTCGACGTCCGGGGGCCGCTCGCCCTTCTCCCGCACGACGATGCACCCGTACAGGCCGCGCATGGTGTTCAGGGTGTGGTTGGGGCCGTGGTCGTGGTAGGGCCAGGCGCCGACCGAGCCGGGGACCGCCTCCCACGTGTAGGTGAACTCCTCCCCCGGCGCGACGAACCCTCCAGCGCGGGTGTGCTCGCCGAGGTATGCCGCGTCGTAGTCGGGCGTGTAGCGCACGCCGTGCGGGTGCATGGTGACGGCCTGGCCGAGCGCCTGCGCGGCGTTGCGGAAGTGCACCACGATCGTGTCGCCCACCTCGGCGACGATCGTCGGCCCGGGGATCTGCGCCGGGCCCGCGGGATCCGCGAAGCCGGCCGTCATCTCCTGGTAGACGAGCGCCTTGAAGCGCCGCGGTCCCGGGATGCGATGGCCGTGCCAGTCGTCGCGCCCGGTCGGCGCGACGTCCCACGTCACGGTGCGTGCCTGGATCCAGTGCTCGCGGGCGACGCCGCCGGGCTGCGGCTGCGGCGTGCCGAACGTGAGGTCGTCCACCGGGTCCTTCGCCGCGGCGCGCGGGCGCGGGATGGCGCGGGCGGCCGCGTCGGCCCGGGCGGCGTCGCCCGCGTTGCGCAACGCGTAGTGCTTGCCGCCGATCGTGCAGACGAACGCGGCGGCGCCGACGCCGGCCTGCAGGAACCGCCGCCGCGGAAGGGTGGGATCTTCGAAGGCTTCCATGCCAGGGGGACGAGACGGATGTTGTACCGCGTCGGCTGCCAGAGGTGCAAGCACCGCACCTCTGGCTCACGGCCGTCGGCGGTCGTCAGGAAGCGTGCCAGCGGTCGCCCGTGCGGGCGAGCTCGACCTCCTCGACGCCCTCGGAGGTCACCGCCCGCAGCTTCGCGCGGTCCTCGTCGGTGCCGGGCCGATCGACGACCTGGACGAGCTCGAGCGACTCGATGCGGGCGCCGGGAGCACGGGCCGCGAGCGCGGCCCTCGCCGCCGCGTCGATGGCGCCCCGGTCCCAGCCGCGATCGAGCGCACGGGCGGCGGCGAGCTGCTGGTCGGCGCCGGTGATCCGGCCGGCGAGGTCGCCCCCGCGCCGCGAGCGCTCGCGGGCGTTGCCCGCCAGGCCCCCGAGGAACAGCAGCGCCGCGACCCCGGCGACGACGATGAGGGCGATCACCCAGACGGCCATGGGGACGGAGTCTGCCCGATGGCCGTGCGCCGCGTCGCCATGCCGCCTAGGCGGGGATCCGCCGCGACTCCAGGTGCGCGCCGACCTTGCGCTTGACCCGCTGGAGCGCGTTGTCGACCGTCTTGGCGTCACAGTCGAGCAGCCCCCCGATCTCCTCGTAGGAGCGCCCGTCGAGGTACAGCGCCAGGACGCGCGACTCGAGCTCGCTCAGCGCGGTGGAGAGGCAGCCGACCAGGGCCTGGAGCTCCTCGGTGGAGATCACCTGGTTGACCGGGTCGTGCACGGTCGGCCCCGCGATGACCTCGTCGAGCGTGGGCTCGCCGTCCCCGGCCGACGCCGGGCTCGAGGAGAACGACACGTACTGGTTGAGCGGGGTGTGCTTGTTGCGCGTCGCCGTCTTGACGGCGGTGATGATCTGGCGGGTGATGCACAGCTCGGCGAAGTTGCGGAACGACGACTCGCGGTCGGTCCGGTAATCGCGGACGGCCTTGTAGAGCCCGACGAGACCCTCCTGGATGAGGTCGTCGGCGTCGCCCCCGGCAAGGAAGTACGACGACGCCTTCAGGCGGACGAAGCCGTAGTAGCGGCGGACGATGCGGTCGTACGCGGTGGCGTCGCCCTGCTTCGCCAGCGCGATGAGATAGCCATCCTCGACCTGAACCTGACCCTGCGACTGTGCGGAGATCCGCGCCATGAGCAACCCTCCCCGACCCGCGGGCCGGAATCCTTGAGATGTGCTTGGCGGCGGTCCCCTCCCAGGGCGCCAACCTTCTGCAAACCTGCGCTCTCCTCAAGCTCAGGTCCACCGTTCGGGGCGCAGTTTCCATATCCGCGCCCCGGTTGTCAAGTCCCCCGTCTGCGCTGCAAGATCCCGTACACCAGCGCCGCGGCCGCCGCGCTGACGTTCAGCGAGGCGATCCGGCCGCGGACCGGAAGCGCGACGAGCAGGTCGCAGGAGCCCGCCACGCGCGGGCGCAGGCCCTTGCCCTCGGCGCCCAGGACCAGCACGACGCCACCGGTGTAGTCGATCGCGCCGTAGGGCTCGCCGGCCGCGTCGGCGCCGTAGCACCACATCCCGGCAAGCTTGGCCTCCGCGAGGAAGTCGGCCAGGTTGCGCACGCGCGCGACCGCCAGGTGCTCGACCGCCCCGGCGGAGGCCTTGCACGCCGCGGGCGTGACGTCGGCCGAGCGCCGCTCGGGGATCACCACCCCGGTGGCCCCCGCGCACTCGGCGGTGCGGCAGATCGCTCCGAGGTTCTGGGGATCCTGGACCTCGTCGAGCGCGATCAGCAGTCCGTCGGGGCTCGCGAGCAGGTCCGACGACCCGACGTAGGGGTAGGGCGCCGCCTCGGCGCAGACGCCCTGGTGGACGTCGCTGCCGGCACGGGCGGCGATCTCGGCGGCATCGGCGACCGTCACCGTGGCCCGCCGGGCACCGCGAGCCAGGGCTCGCGCCCCGCCGCCGCCGTCGCCCACACCCGCGCGACCGGGCGGCGGCCGGCGGCGAGCAGCTCGCGGACCGGCTGGCGGCCGTAGACGATCACTGCCCGGGAACGAGCTCGAACCCGCCCGGCACGTCGCGGACCGTCCATCCGGCCGCCGCGATCTCGTCGCGCAGCGCGTCGGCACGGGCGAAGTCCCGGACCGCCCGGGCCTCCTCGCGCTCTGCGGCCATGGCCCGGACCTCGGCGGGAGCGCCCTCGTCGGCGTCCAGCAGCGACTCCAGCCCGAGCAGGCCGAGCATCTCGCGCAGGTCGCCGGAGCCCTCGCCGTCGGTGATCCCCCGGCGCCACTCGGCGAGCGCCTCGAGTGCCCGCGGCGTGTTGAAGTCGTCGGCGAGCGCGTCGAGGAAGCGCTCTCGCAGCGGCGCCAGCCGCTGCGGCGAGGGTCCCGGCACGAGTCTCCTGCCCAGCTCGCGCAGGCGGGCGACCGTCTGGCGCGCGGAGCCCAGCGCCTCCTCGGTGAACGCCAGCGGCTGGCGGTAGTGGCCGCCGGAGAAGAACCACAGCAGCGTCTCGCGGCCCCAGCGGTCGAGCACGTCGTGCAGCGCGGCCACGTTGCCGACCGACTTGGCCATCTTCTCGGCGCCCATCTGCAGCATGCCGTTGTGCATCCAGATCGCGGCCAGCTCGGCGCCGCGCGCGGCGCGGGTCTGGGCCGCCTCGTTCTCGTGATGGGGGAAGACGAGGTCGTTGCCGCCGCCGTGGATCTCGAAGCCCACGCCCAGCAGCTCCTCGGCCATCGCCGAGCACTCGATGTGCCACCCCGGCCGCCCGCTGCCCCAGGGCGCGTCCCAGGCGGTGTCCTCGCCCTGCTTGGCGCCCTTCCAGAGGGCGAAGTCCAGCGGATCCTCCTTGCGGCCGGCGCCCTCGATCCCCTCGCCCTGGTCCATCTGGTCGACCGCCCGGTGCGACAGCGACCCGTAGCCGGGGTCGCGACCGCACGCGGAAGTACACGTCGCCGCCGGCGGCGTAGGCGTGGCCGCTGTCGAGCAGCGCCTCGATCTGCGGCGACGATCGGCCCGATCGTCTCGGAGGCCAGCGGCTCGTGGTCGGGGCGGCCGAGGCCGAGGCGGTCGGTGTCGGCCACGTAGGCGGCGGTCATCTCGCGCGCGAGCGCTCGCTGGGGACCCCGCGGGCCCGAGCAGCGTCGTAGATCTTGTCGTTGACGTCGGTGACGTTGATGACGAGCGTCGTTTCGAGGCCCTCGTGCTCGAGGAAGCGCTTGAGCAGCGAGAAGACGACGAACGGGCGGGCGTTGCCGACGTGGATGCGGTTGTAGACCGTCGGCCCGCAGGCGTAGATGCCCACGCGGCCGGGATCCCGGCACACGAGGTCGCGCAGCCCGCGTGTGCGGGTGTCGTGCAGGCGGACTGGGCGCACCGCGCTGAGCCTACCCCGCATCGAGCGAGGATTCCGCGCGCGGGGCGCCCTGCCACGGTCCCGGCGCCGGGGACAGGTGTAGGGTGCGTGTCCCTTGGCTGGTGGCCCACCCCACGCCCGGCGCCTCGAGCTCGTCGAGGAGCACTTCCGCACGCTGCCCGATCGCTATCTCGGCGCCGAGCGCAGGGTTCGACGCGACCTACCACGTCCGGCTGGGCGACATCGGCCACACGTGGGAGGTGCGCTGCACCTCCCACGGAGCGCGGGTCCGCAAGGGGGTGACCTCGCGCCGTCCCGACGTGGTGATCGGCACCGACGCCGCCACCTGGCTGCGCCTGCGCCGCGGGCGAGCTGTCGGGGATCGAGGCGTTCTCCCAGCGCCTGCTCTACGCCCGTGGCGACCTCGACCTCGCGGTCGGCTTCGAGGGCCTGTTGCGGCTGCCCAGGCCGACGGCCACGGGCGCCCGCCGCTGCTGCGCATCCACGACGTTCGCCTGCCGGGACGGCGCGTCTCGGCGCTCGACGATGGGCGAGGGGCCCGACGTCCTGCTGCTCCACGGCCTCGGCGGCACCAAGAGCTCGTTCTTCGACACCGCGGCCGCGCTGAGCCGCCGACTACCGCGTCCACGCGCTCGACCTGCCCGGCTTCGGGGGGTCGTCGAAGCCCGCCACCGCGCCCTACTCGGCACGCTGGTTCGCCGAGACCGTCGTCGGCGTCATGGACGCGCTGGGGATCGACCGCGCCCACCTGGTCGGCAACTCGATGGGCGGCCGCGTCGCGCTCGAGGTCGGCCTCGCAGCGCGCCCGAGCGCGTGGGCGGGCTGGCGCTGCTGTGCCCGGCGGTCGCGTTCGTCAAGCGCGACTTCCACCCGATCGTCCGGCTCGCGCGACCGGAGCTCGGCCTGCTTCCGCACCGCTTCGCCCGCCGCCTCGTCGCGCGGCAGTTCTGGTCGATGTTCCACGACCCCGACGCGGTCGACCCCGCGGTCGCCGACGTCGCCGTCGACGAGTTCCAGCGGATCTACTCGAGCGCGGGCGCCCGGTTCGCGTTCCTGTGCGCCGCGCGCAACATCTACCTCGACAAGCCGTTACGGCCGCGGCGGCTTCTACCCGCGGCTGGGCGAGCTCGAGCCGCCGGCGCTGTTCGTGTGGGGCTCCCACGACCCGCTGATCCCGGCGGCCTTCAAGCGCCACGTCGCGCGCTGGCTGCCGAGCGCCGAGCAGATCGTGCTCGAGGGCTGCGGCCACGTGCCGCAGGTCGAGCGCCCCGAGCAGACCAACGGGCTGCGTCGAGCGCTTCTTCTCGCGCGTCGACGCCCTGCGCACGCCGGCCCGGGCTGCGCGCGCGGCCCGGATCGCGGCGTAGGATCCGGGCGATGCCAGAAGCGCCAACCGCGAGGCACGACCCCGCCCGCAACGGCCACCGCACGGACGCGTCCAACGGCGCCGGACCCGCCGGCGGCGGCGCACGCGACGAGCGGAGCGACGGCGAAGGCGTCGGCGCGGTCGTCTCGCGCGTGCTCAGGGGCGTCGCAGGGATCGCGGCGCGCCGGATCCCCGCCGCCGACCTCGACGAGCGCGACCCGGACTACATCCGCGAGCAGCTCCCGGGCCTCTGGCTGCTGTCGAGCCTGTACTTCCGCGGCGAGGTCCGCGGACTGGGCAACATCCCCGACCACGGCCCGGTCCTGCTGGTCGGCAACCACTCGGGCGGCAACGTCACGCCCGACACGCACGTCTTCACGCTGGCCTTCTGCGCGTACTTCGGCGTCGAGCGGCGCTTCTACCAGCTCGCCCACAACCTCGTGCTCTCGATGCCCGGCCTGAGCCTGCTGCGCCGCTTCGGGACCGTCGCAGCGTCGCCCGAGAACGCCCGCAAGGCGCTCGAGTCGGGCGCGGCGCTGCTCGTCTACCCGGGCGGCGACTACGAGGTCCACCGGCCCGTCTGGGAGCGCAACCGCGTCGACTTCGACGGGCGCAAGGGGCTTCATCCGCCTCGCGCTCGAGCAGGACGTGCCGATCGTGCCCGTCGTCGCGATCGGCGGCCAGGAGACCTCGCTGTTCCTGTCGCGGGGCGAGCGGCTGGCGCGCACGCTGGCGCTCGACCGGCTGTTCCGGCTGAAGGTGCTGCCGATCTCGCTGGCGATCCCCTGGGGGCTCAACGTCGGCGACATGCTGGGCCACCTGCCGCTGCCCGCCAAGATCACGATCGAGGCGCTGCCCCCGATCCACCTGCGCGAGGAGTTCGGCGGCGAGCGGGGCGAGGTCGACGTCGACGAGGTCTACGCGCACGTCATCCGCCTGATGCAGGAGACCCTCGACGCGCTGGCGGCCGAGCGCCGCCTGCCGGTCCTCGGGTGAGCCGGTGAGGGTCGCGGCCCAGATCGACGTGTCCGCATCGCCCGCGGCGATCTGGGAGTTCATCGTCGACCCGTCGCGCTACCTGCACTTCATGCACGGCGTCACGCGCTGGGAGGTCGCCGGGGAGGCCGACCACGGGCTGGGCGCGCGCTACCGGATGCTGATGCGGGTGGGCTCCGCCGAGGTGGGAGGTCTCGTCGAGGTCGTCGAGTACGACGAGAGCCGCGACATGGCGTGGACGAGCGTCACCGGCGTCGACCAGCGCGGCCGCTGGCGCCTGCGGTCGCGCGGCCTGGGGCGCACGCACGTCGAGTTCCGGCTGTCCTACGGCGTGGCCGGGGCCGGGCTGCTGGGCTGGGTGGCCGAGCGGCTGGCGGCGCCGACGGTGACCGCCAACCTGCGCCGCTCGCTCCAGCAGCTCAAGCGCACCGTGGAGCACGAGCAGCTGCGCCGCGCCGCGGCGGAGCGGCGCGAGGCGCGAGCCCGCACGCGGGCCTGACCGCCCGCGGGCCGTGCGCGCCTGGGTCGCCCATCACCGCCTGCTGCTGGTCGCCGTCGCGCTGCTGACGCTCGCCGGCGGCGCCCTGCGCGTCCAGGCGGCGAGGAACCCCAGTCGCTACCAGTCAGTCGACGAGCGCGCCTACGCGCGGCTCGCGCGCAACCTCGTGCGCTTCCACCGCTACGACGCCCCGGAAATGGCCGACCCCGTGCGCTGGCCGCCCGGTGCCCCGTTCATGTTCGCGCTGGCGCGCGAGATCCGGCCGCTGAACACCAACGGGCGCTGGGACGTGCCGTCCGCCTACCCGATGCAGGCCGCCTTCGGGACGCTGCAGATCCCGGCGCTGCTCGCCCTCGGATGGCTGCTGGCGGGCCCGGCGGCGGGGCTGGTCGCGGCGGCGGGCATCGCCTTCTACCCGCCGCTGATCGACGCGAGCGGCGACCTGCTGACCGAGCCGCTCGGCGCGCTGATGCTGATCGTCTCGCTGATCGCGGTCGTGCTGGCGCTGCGCCGTCCACGCCCCGCGATCGCCGCCGGCGCCGGACTGCTGCTCGGGCTCGCGGTGCTCGTCCGCGCCGACCTCCTCGGGGTGCCGTTCCTGCTCGTCGGCCTGCTGGCCGTCGTGGCGTGGCGTTCGGCGGGGAGGCGGACAGCCCTCGTCGGCGCGGGGGCCATGCTGGCCGGGGTGCTGGTGGCGCTCGCGCCCTGGTCGGCGTATGCGTCGTCGGTGGCGGGCAAGTTCGTGCCGGTCTCGAGCGGAGGAGCCTCGAACCTCTACGTCGGCACCTACCTCCCGGGCGGCGGGACGATGTTCGGCCTCAAGCGCGAGTGGGCGGGCGCGACGCGGCGCGCGCACCCCGAGCTGCGCGGGGACCCCTACTACCGGCTGCCGCAGAAGGCGGTGATCGAGACGATCGCGGCGACCGAGCCCGGCCGCGGCCAGGAGGCGGCGCTGCGAGCCAAGGCGCTGCACAACCTGCGCGTGTACGTGCTCGGCGATCCGCTCGGCTTCGCCGGGCTCGCCGCGAAGAAGGTCTGGCGGCTGTGGGGCAGCTACACGGTCGGCACCTACGGCAGCCAGCGGGCGTGGATCCGCGCCTACCACCTGCTGCTGGTCGCGATCGGCTTCGCCGGGCTGCTGGCAGCGCTGGTGACCCGGCGCCGCTTCGGTCGGGGCGCGCTGCGCGGCGCGGGCCCGGGGTTGCTGGCGATCGCCGCCGTCCTCGCCTACGTCACGGCGGTGAACGTCGTGCTCGTGGCCGAGGCGCGCCACAACCTGCCGATCGTGCCGGTGCTCCTCTGCGCCGGCGCCGCCGGCTTCGCGGTCGCGCTGCGCGGCCGGCGCCCGGCGCAGGCCGAGGCGGGACCGAGCGGCGCAGGCGCTCGTCGTCTCGATGAGCAGCCCGACGAGACGACGACCCGGCGGCCCGGCGGAGCGGGCGCGGCTCGCTAGCCTTCCCCGCTCCGGTCGCCGAGGAGCTCGCCACCGGACAACGCCCATGCATCTCCTCCCCTCCGCCTCCCGGGCCTGCGCCGCGCTGGCCGGCGCCGCCCTCGTCGCCACCGCGACCGGCTGCTCGTCCTCGACCGAGACCCGGGCGCCGTCGACGAGCACGAGGCAGGCGGCACACACGGCGCCCGATCGGATCGTCCGTCTCGCCACGCGCTCCGACCTGCGGCCTCCGAAGGTCGTCATGTCGCGGGCCGGCGGCCGCGGCGGCCTGATCTTCCTCGGCCCGAAGAAGGTCTTCGGCGCGAAGAAGACCCCGGGCGAGCAGTACGGCCCGATGATCGTCGACGGCCAGGGCCGGACCCGTTGGTTCCGCCCCGTCCCCAAGGGCCTTGCCGCGACCGACGTGCAGGCCGGGACCTACCGCGGCAAGCCGGTGCTGACCTACTGGGAGGGACGGCTCGTCAACGGCCACGGCAAGGGCGAGGGGATCGTCCTCGACGATCGCTACCGGCTCGTGCGCCGCGTGCGCGGCCACGGTGCCAAGACCGACCTGCACAACTTCACGCTGACGTCGCGCGGAACGGCGCTCATGACCGTCTACAGGAGCGTCACGCGGGACCTGCGCGCCGTCGGCGGCCCCCGCCGCGGCCGGGTCCTCGACGGCATCGTCCAGGAGATCGACGTCGCCACGGGCAAGCTCGTCTGGGAGTGGCACAGCCTCGACCACGTCTCGATCCGCGAGAGCTACCTGCCGGTGTCGGAGAAGTCCGGCGGCTCCTGGGACTACTTCCACGTCAACTCGGCCGACCTCACCCCCGACGGTGACGTGCTGATCTCGTCGCGGGACACCTCGACGGTGTTCAAGGTCGATCACCGCACGGGCCGGATCGTCTGGCGCCTTGGGGGCAAGCACGGCGACTTCCACCTCGGCCGCGGCGTGCGCTTCACCTGGCAGCACGACGCCCGCAGTCTCGGCAGCGACACGTTGTCGATCTTCGACAACGCGGTGGGGCCGAAGCCGGTGCGCTCCAGCTCGCGCGTGATCGTGGTGCGCGTCGACACCCGCCGCCACCGCGCCCGGCTGCTGCGCTCCTACGTCCATCCCGACCGGCTGTCGGCCGGCACGCAGGGCAACGGCCAGCTGATGCCCAGCGGCGACATGTTCGCGGGCTGGGGCTCGCGCGGGGCGTTCACGCAGTTCACGCGCCGCGGCCGCGTCCTCTTCGACGCGCGCCTGCCGCGGGGCTGGGACAGCTACCGCGCCTTCCGGATGCCCTGGCGCGGGCGCCCCGCGGGCGTTCCCGCGGCGTCGGCGCGGCGCTCGGGCGACCGAACGCGCGTCTCGGCCAGCTTCAACGGATCCACCGACGTGGTGCGCTGGCGCGTGCTCGCCGGTCCGTCGCGCGACCGCCTCTCGGCCGTCGCGACGGCGCCCTGGCGCAACCTCGAGACCGCGATCTCCCTGAAGACCCGGGAGCCCTGGGTGGCCGTCGAGGCACTCGACCGGTCCGGACGGGTCCTGGCCCGGTCGCACCCGGCCCGCAGCCGCGGCTGAGCCCGCCGGCCGCCGCCACGTAACCCGGGACGTCAGGAACGCTAGGTTCCCATCGCGATGGACGCGGCCGCATCGCTCGACATCCTGCTCGTCGACGACGATGCGCCCCTGCGCGAGATGCTCACGAAGTCGTTCTCCCGCGAGGGTCACCGCATCACCGCCGTCGCCACCGGCGCCGAGGCGCTCGAGCAGGCGGAGGGCGGCGCGTTCGACGTCGTGCTGCTCGACGTCGCCCTCGGCCCCGGGCCGAGCGGCCACGATGTCTGTCGCACGCTGCGGTCGCGGCGCAACGTCGTCCCGATCATCATGCTGACGGCGCTGGACAGCGAGGGCGACATCGTCCTGGGCCTCGAGGCGGGCGCCGACGACTACGTGACGAAGCCCTTCGGGCTCGCCGAGCTGCGCAGCCGGATCCGCGCAGTCATGCGTCGTGCCCGGCGCGACGGCAGCGGCGATGCCGCCGTCAGGATCGGGCCGGTCTCGCTCGACCGCCAGGCGCGGATCGTCGCGCTCGACGGCCGGCCGGTGAAGCTCACGTTCTCGGAGTTCGAGCTGCTCGCGTGCCTCATGGGGCGACCCGGGCGCCTGTTCAACCGCCACGAGCTGCTGCGGGCGATCTGGGGCGACAGCGCCTACCGCGATCCGCGCGCCATCGACGTCCACATCCGCCACCTGCGCGAGAAGCTCGAGCCCCAGCCCGAGCAGCCCCAGCTCATCATCACGGTGCGCGGGGCCGGGTATCGGTTCCGGGAGCCCTGACGCGATGCGCGTCGTCGTCGGCCTGCGTCCGCGACTGCTGCTCGCGCTGGTGCTCACCAGCGCCGTCACGCTGGGGGCCGCCGCGCTGGCGCTGCTGCCGCCGCTGCGCGACCGGCTGCGGACCGAGAGCGTGCGCAGCGCGACGGCGACCACGCTGGCCTCGCGGCCGAGCCTCGAACGGGCACTGCGGCGCGGCGACGACAACGCCGTGTTCAGCCTGGCCCTCGGGCTCACCAACCGCATCAACGCGCAGGTCATGGTGGCCGACGACGTGCCGCGTGTGGTGGCCGACACCTCGGTCGAGGCGCCCTCCGACGCGCTTGACGTCCAGACCGCGCTGAACACCGGCCGCACCAGCCAGATCGTCCGCGGCGACCTGCTGCACCTCTCGGTGCCGCTGGCGCCCGCCCGGCGTTGCCCGTACGAGGAGCACAACAGCACCACCCACGCCTGCTACGTCCTCGTCGTCCGCAAGCCCCTGACCGACGTGGCCGGCGCTGTCGGCCAGGTCCGTGACGCCTTCATGACCGCAGCGCTGGTGGGGCTCGTCATCGCCGTCGTGCTCGGGCTCGGCCTCGCGAGCACGCTCCTGCGCCGCCTCGCGCGGCTGCGCCGCGCCGCCCTCCGCGTCACCGCCGAGGGCCCCGGCGCCCCGCCGCCGGCCGACGACGGCGCCGACGAGGTCGGCGACCTGTCGCGCGCCTTCCGGACGATGCAGCAGGAGCTGCGCCGCCAGGAGGACGCCCGCCGCACCTTCGTCGCCACCGCCTCGCACGAGCTGCGAACGCCGCTGACCTCACTGCAGGGCATGCTCGAGCTGCTCGACGACGACCTCGGCAGCGGCCGCGTCGACCTCCCCGACGCACGCGAGCAGGTGGCCGCGGCCCAGCGCGAGCTGCGGCGCCTGGCGAACCTCGCGACCGAGCTGCTGGACCTCTCGCGGCTCGACGCCGGCGTGCCGCTGCGCAGCGAGCCGGTCGAGCTCGGCGAGCTCAGCCGGGCGGTCGTCTCGGAGTTCGAGCCGCGGGCCGCGGCGGTGGCGGTCGAGCTCGAGGTCGTGCCGCCGATCGGGCCGTGCTGGGCGGGCGGCGACCCCACCGCGATCGCCCGCATCCTGCGCATCCTGCTCGACAACGCCCTGCGCTTCTCGCCGGCCGGCACCTCGGTGCTGGTGTCCACCGGCTACCGCGGCGAGCGCACCGTGCTCGAGGTCGGCGACGCCGGCCCGGGCGTGCCGGAGGACGAGCGCGACCTGATCTTCCAGCGCTTCCAGCGCGGCTCGCGCACGGGAGGCGAGAGCGGTTTCGGGCTTGGTCTGGCGATCGGGCGGGAGCTGGCCGAGCGGCTGGGCGGAGCGCTGCGGCTGGTGGCCGACGGCGCGCCCGGCGCTCACTTCGTCTGCGAGCTGCCGATCGAGCTGCCGTCGGGCGGCCGCGACGCGGGCGCCACCGCTACGCGCGCGCCAGGCGCAGCGTCCTGAGCCCGCCGTAGCGGGCGAGGAGGAAGAACAGCCCGACGACGGTGATCGGCACGAAGAGCACGAAGCGCACCAGCACCACGTACGGGAGCGCGGCGCCCGCGGCGGCGCCAACCGTGAGCCGGACGCCGAGCAGCACGGCGGCATCGAAGGTCCCGACGTAGCCCGGGGCGGCGGGGACCATCGCGGCGAGGTTGGCCAGCGCCATCACGTACAGGCCGTTGGCGAGGCCCAGGTGCACGCCGGCGACGGTCCCGACGATCGCGTACACGGCGCCCTCGGCCAGCCAGATCGCCAGCGAGACGCCGAGCAGCTCGAGGCCCGCGCGCGACCCCAGCAGCCGGCGGGTCGGGTCCAGCAGCGCATGCAGCAGGACCCACAGCCGGTGCGCCGAGCCGGCGCGGCGCCGGCCTGCCAGCGCGACGCCCGCCGCGACCGCGATCACGGCGCCCGCGAGCAGCGCGACGATGCCGCGCGAGAGCCCGAGCGGCAGCCCCGCCACGCCGACGAGCACGGCGAACAGCACGACGAGCGCGACCGCGTCGAGCAGCCGCTCGGCCAGCAGCGCGCCGAAGGCGTCCCTGCGCGAGGCATCGGCCTCGCGCGCGGAGAGCCACGCCTTGAGCACGTCGCCGGCGCGGGCCGGCAGCGCGTTGTTGCCCATGTAGCCGACCGTCGTCAGCGCGTAGGCGTCACGGCGGCCGGCGGCGACCCCGCCGCCCCGCAGGATGCGGCGCCACCGCTCGCCGCGGAGCACGGTCGCCACCGCGTACACGGCGAGGGCGCCGAGCAGCGGTCCGACCGCCTCGCCCGCCGAGGGCAGCCGGGGAACGTCCTGCGTGGACGCCCACCACGCGACCCCCCCGACCGCCGCAAGGCTGACCAGCACCTGCGCGGCAGCGAGCCCGCGGCGGCGCGCGGCGGGCGGCGCCGCGGGCTCCGACGCGCGGTCGCGCCGCGCGTCGGGGTCCTCCACGACGACGCCCGCCGGGTGGCGGGCGTCCTGGGAACGATCGGACCGGGTGGCGGTGGCGGCCAGCGGGCTGCCCTCGCTGCTATGCCGCCTCGCTGGCGAGCGGCTCCTGCATGGAGGGCGGCTCGGGAACGTTGCGGTAGGGCTGCTCGGCGTCGGCGTCGGTCTGCTCCTCGTGGTAGGCGGACTCGACGTTGACCGCCCAGATGTCGTGGCCGGCGCCGCGCAGGACGTTGTCGACCGCGCGCATCGCGCTCAGCATCGAGTGGTCGGAGTTGTTGTAGCGGTGCAGGCCGTTGCGCCCGACCTGGGCGAAGTCCCTCGAGCGGGTCGAGCCAGTCGCGAATCGTGGCCACGCGCTCGGCGTACTCGGCGTCGTACATCGGATACGCCTTCGGCACGCGGACGACGTAGCCGCGGCGGACCTTGTCGGCGGACGCGAGCCCGAGCGCCTCGAGCTCACGGCTGGCCAGTGCGACGAGGTCGTCGTCGTCCATCGCCCAGAGGTCGTCGCCCTTGAAGCAGAAGTACTCCATGCCGACGCAGGCGGTGTCGGGGTCGGGGACCATCCACGGGCTCCAGGAGCGGAAGTTCTGGATGCGGCCGACGCGGACGTGCTCCTCGTGGATGTAGATCCAGTTGTCGGGGAACAGGTCCTCGCCGTCGAGGATCAGCGAGACCGTGAGGAAGTCGCGGTAGCGCAGGCCCCGGGCGGCGTCGACGACCTCGGCCGGCGGCTGCGGCTCGGCCATGCCGACGGTGTTGCGCAGCGGCAGCGAGGAGATCGTCGCCTGCGGCTCGATGACCTCGTCGGGCGTGTGGATGCGCACGACGCGCCCGTCCTCGATCTCGATGCGGGTCGCCGGCGTCTCGAGGCGCACCTCGCCGCCGAGCTCCTCGATGCGGGTCGTCATCGTCTCCCACATCTGGCCCGGGCCGTAGCGCGGGTAGTTGAACTGGTCGATCAGCGACTTGATCCTGTTGCCCTTGTTGCCGAGGAAGGCGGCCTTGGCGGCGCTGATGAAGCTGACAGCCCCTTGATGCGCTGGGCGGCCCACTCCGCGCGGACCTCCGTGCAGGGCACGCCCCATACCTTCTCGGTGTAGCCGCGGAAGAAGTGCTGGTAGAGCCGCTTGCCGAAGCGGTTGGAGACCCACTGCTCGAGGTTCTCCTCGCGGCCCTTGGGCGTGGCCGCGGCCCAGAGGTACGAGAGCCCGCAGCGCACGACCTCGACCGGGCCGAGCTTCTTGATGACGTCGCTGCCCTTGAGCGGGTAGTCGAGGTACTTCCCGCGCCAGAAGATGCGCGACATCCGCGGGCGCTGGAGGAACTCATCGCCCATGATCTCGTGCCAGAGGTCGTCGACCTCCTTGTTCTTGGTGAAGAACCGGTGGCCGCCGAGGTCGAAGCGATAGCCGTCGGGGTCGACGACGGTCTTGGCGATGCCGCCGACCTGGTCGTCGGCCTCGAGAACGAGGACGCGCCGCCCGGCCTTCGCGAGCAGATAGCCGGCGGTCAGGCCGGCAGGGCCGCCGCCGATGACGACGTAGGGCTTGTCGTCGCGCGAGGAGGAGAAGCGGCTCGACGCCCCCCGTCGTGCTGCTTTGCGAGCGCAGGGAACTCTGCAGTGGCTGCCATGTCCCTATGGTGGCCCAACCGCCGGAGCCTCAAGGCCGCCTGCTAACGCTTCCTAACAGTTCCTAACGGGGCCGGACGGGGCGGTGGACGCGCCGGAAGATGACCACGCGGATGCCCTTCGGCACGGGCCGGCCGGCGAAGCGCGGGACCGTCGCGAGGCGCTCGAGACGGCGGTCGCGGTTGAGGATCCGCGACCACTGGCCGGCGCGATCCCGGATCAACGACGTCCAGGGCGCTCCCCATCTCGCGGTGCGGATGATGGGCTGGGCCAGCAGCAGCCGCTGCCCGGGCTGGAGCGAGCGCACGTAGCGGTCCTCCAGCTCGCCCGGGGCGCGTGGCGCGGTAGCGGTCCAGCGCGTCGCGCCAGTCGGTGACGCCGGGGTCGGCGACGGGTCCCATGCCGGTCGCCCAGCGCAGCCCGGCCGGGAAGTAGAAGTGCATCACCGGCGACCTGCTCGGGCTGCGTGGAGACGACGAGGTCGCCGGGCGCAACCCGGCCGGCGAGCAGGTGCGCGACCCGGTGGACGTCGCTCTTGTTGTTGAGCCGATCCGTCGGCGGATGCAGCCACAGGCCGGCCAGCAGCGCCGCGGTCAGCAGGCCGAGCGTGCCGGCCCGCGCGAGCATCGTCCCCGCCAGGAGCAGCAGCGGCCCGATGATGGCCGCGAAGTAGCGGGTCGTCCACGCCGGGGCGACCTGCGAGCCGGCGAACGCCAGCAGGATCGCGACCGCCACGGTGACGAGCAGCACGAGCGCGATGCCCGCCTCGCCCGAGCGCTGCTCGCTGCGGCCGTTGCCCGGGCGGCTCGCCGTCCAGACGGCCGCCATGCCACTGCCGCCGACGAGCAGGATCGCCACGCCCGGGCCCGGGCCTCCGACGAGGGCGGCGAGGTCCCCGGGGAGGTCGGCGAGCGACGGTCGGTCCGACCACGGCGCCCCCGTGTGCAACGCCTGGAAGAGGAACGTGGGCAGCCACGGCAGGTAGAGCAGCGTGATCGCGCCGTAGGCGAGCAGCGGCGTCGCGCCACGGCACCCGTCCCGAGCGCAGCATCGGCGCCAGGGCGACCGCGGATCCGGCCAGGACGAACAGGCCCCAGTTGTGGGTGTAGATCAGCGCCGTCCCCGAGAGCACGAAGCCCACCAGCCATCCGCGCCGGCGGCGGACGAACGCCAGCCCGTGGCACGCCGCCATCGCCATCGAGAGGGCGACGACGAGCGCGTACATCCGCGTCTCCTGCGCGTAGTAGTTGAGGAACGGGTTCAGCGCAGCGAGGACGGCCACGATCCAGCCCGCACGCTCGGAGTACAGCGCGCGACCCGCCGCGAAGCCCAGCGGGATCGTCGCCAGCGCGAAGAGCAGCGAGAGCGCGTGCGTGCGGGCCTCGCCGTCGCCGATGACCCGGATCCAGCCACCGAGCAGCAGGTAGTACAGCGGCGGCGAGCCGTCCTGCGCGCAGGACCCCCGGGATGTCGAGCAGCGGGTGGTGCGCGATGCCCACCGAGAGCCCCTCGTCGATCCAGTAGCGGCCGTGCAGGCCGGTGGTGCGCAGCAAGTAGGAGACCGCGACGAGGACGACGAGGCCGCCGGCCACCCGCGCCCAGGACAGCGACCCGGAGCGCAGCCGCTCGCCGGCGGCCTGGAGGCGCGAGTCGGCGACGGCGGCCGCGGCGTTCACCGGCCCGCCCTCCCGCACGCCGCGACGATGCGCCAGTCCGCGGCCGTGGCCAACGTGCGCAGCGGGCCGTCGTCGACCCGCCGCAGGGAGGGCACGGCCGCCGCGTGGCTGGTCGTGTGGACGCGGAAGATCACGGCGGGCCGGTGCGGGTCCAGCGCGACGGCCGAGGTGTGCACGCCCAGCTGCCACGCGACCGCGGGCACCAGGTAGGGGCCCGTGAACGGCGCGCCGCAGGCCTTCAGGCGCTCCGCACCACCCGCGCGGTCGACGAGCGGACCCAGCGCCCCGAGGAGGCGCGCCTGGTAGGTCGTGGCGCGGAGCGCGTCGTCGACGCGCCCGAGCGAGGGCGCCGCGAAGAGGGCCCCGAGGGCGGCCACCACGAGCGCGCCGGCGGCCGCGCGGCGACCGGCTGCGACCGGGGCGAGCGCCCGGCCGGCGGCGGCCGCGGCCACCACGATCAGCACCGCCGCCGGGACCATCAGGTAGCGCTGGTTGCCGGAATAGCCGTTGGCGGTCATCGCCGCGACCAGCAGCGTCCACGCGCCGGCCCCGGCCGCGAGCACGGCGAGTGCCCGATCGCGCCGCCACACCAGCAGTCCGGCGGCAAGGGCCAGGCCGGCCCAGGTCGGCCACGTCAGCATGTGCACGCCCTCGTCGAGGACCGAGACGAGCGGGTGGTCGGAGAACGCCGGGCTCGAGGAGACCGGCTGCTGTGCCCGGTGGGCAGCGCGCAGCAGGTCGTCCGAGCCCCACTGCTCTGGCGCCAGCCACAGGAGCGGGAGCGCGGCGAGGCCGAGACCGACGAGCCCCGCGTCGCGCCGGACGCCGGGCCGGCCGCGGGCCCGCCACACGAGCCAGAGCCCGAAGAGACCGAGGAAGGGCCACGCCTCGGGACGCAGGAGGCCCAGGCCGACGGCGAAGCCGAACGCCGCACGCCGCCGGCCGGCCAGGTGCCGGTCGACGGCCAGGAGCGCGAGCGCCACCTGGAGGCCCTCCGAGTTGGCCAGCGCGGCATTGCGGAGGTACCAGGGGGCCACGAGCAGCGCCGCGCCCGCGGCGACCCCCGCGGCGGTGCCCCCAAGCCGGCGCCCGACCCGGAACGCGGCGAGGACCCCGAGCAGCGCGCCGGCGCGCGCGGCGAGGACCCACAGCGCCGGCGCCGCACTGCCGAAGAGCGAGAAGACGGTCGTGAACATGACCGGCAGCGGCTTCCACGACGGCCCGTAGGTCGTCGAGAGATCCAGGTGCGCCACCTCGCGACCCCAGACGATCCAGGCCCAGGGGTCGTATGTGGGCTGCGAGGGCGCCAGCAGCGTCAGCGCTGCGAGCGCGACGCACCCGAGCAGGGCGGCGAGCAGGCCGCTGCGCCGGGCGGCCCGGGCCTCGGGCCGCACTGCGGCGTCCGCGTGCGCGGGCGGCCGCGAGTGTGGGGCGGCTGTCGCCGGCGGGCTGAGAGCCGAACCGGTCATGGAGCGCTGGGAAGGGTACGCGCCGATGCCTTGCCGACAATCATGAACGGTGATTCACTGTTCACCCATGACTCCGCGCCCCGCCCCCCCGGCGCCCGGCGGCCGGCGCGCCCAGCGCCGCGCCGCGACCCGGGACGCGATCGTCGCCGGCACCCTCTCGCTGGTCGCCGAGCGCGGCTGGTCGGACGTTGCGATGACCGACATCGCCCGCCGAGCCGGCGTCGCCACCGGGAGCCTCTACCGCCACTTCAGCTCGAAGACCGAGCTGCTCGCCGAGGTCTTCGCCGTCGCCGCCGGCCGCGAGCTCGACCTGGTGCGGGGCGCGGCCGCGCGCGAAGGCGGCCCGCGATCGCGGCTGGCTGCCGCCGTCGACGCGTTGGCGCGGCGGACCCTCGCCGGCTCCCTCCCGGCCGCCGCGCTCGCGCACGAGCCGCCCGATCCCCGGGTCGCGGCGGTTCGGCGCGAGCACGTGCGCGCCGTCGCCGGGATCCTCGCGGAGCTGCTCGCCGAGGGCGCGGCCGCGGGCGAGCTCGCAACCGGCCGTCCCCGCGTCGCGGCCGCCGCGATCGTCGGCGCCGTGCAGGGGGCGGCGCTCGCCGGAGCGCCCGACGCCCGCGCTGACGCCGACGAGCTGGTCGCCTTCGCGCTCGCGGCGGTCGGCACGGCCGGCCGGCCGGCCGGCCGCTGACGCCGCGGCGTCAGTTGCCGAGCTTGATCGGCTTCGAGCGCCCGAGCACCTTGCCGGAGCCGTCGACCGCCTCGACGGCGACGTATCGCCCCGCGCGGTCGACGTCGACCTGGGTCTCGAAGCCCTTGCGCGGCCCCGATCCGGCCTTCTCCAGCGCGCCCGGGGCGTCGCCGGCGAGGACGTTCCACGACGCGACCTCGGTCGCGCCGTTCCAGCTCGCCCACACGGTCATCCCGTTCGCGTTGCGCCGCGCCGCGACCGCAGGGTTGCCGCGCGGGCTCCCGTGCCAGGCCTCGCGATAGGCCCGGTAGGTGTCGCTGCCGCGGGCGAGCCGGGCGTCGAAGAGCGTCGTGCCGTCGGCAGCGAACTCGCTGAAGTAGCCCTGCGACCCCCAGCCGACGAAGAGGTGCCCGTCGCCGACCTTCGTCGAGTTGCCCTGCGTGCCGACCAGAAGCCCCTCGGGGTGCTCGTAGGCCTTGCGCAGCGTGGCCTTGCGGGCCTTGCGATCGAGGTCGACGACGATCACGCGCGTGTGGTCACGGACCTTCGGGGCCGACTCGTTGTCGAAGATGCGCAGCGATCCGTCCGGCTGCATGCGGGCGTCGTGCTGCCAGGCGAAGCGCACCGCCGGGGTCACGTCGAACGTGCTGCGCTTGCCGCCCAGACGCCAGAGCACGCGGCCGGTGCGGCGGTCGATCTTCATGACCGAGTGCGTCTCGCGGCCCGAGATCAGGATGTTGCCGTCGTTGGTCAGGCCGATCGAGTTGAGGTGCATGTAGTCGTAGAGCGGGTCCTTGCCCTTGGGGACCGGGGCGTAGCTCTCCTTGAGGCTGACGTGGCCGAGCCCGTGCCACTCGAAGCGGACCAGGCCGGTCGCGATGTCGATCTCCTGCACGACCGGGTCGATGACCCGGGCGTCCTTCGGGCCGCCGACCTTCCGCAGGTCGTAGGACACCGGGTTGAAGACGATGCCCAGGAGCGTGCCCCGGGGGGTGATCGTCGTCTCGTGGAAGTCGAGGCGATAGCCGTTGCCGCCCCGAACGCGCTTGATCGGCTGGTAGTGCTGATCGGCGATCTGGACCTCGCCCTCCCCCGTGCCGAGGACCTGCCGGCCCTCCCACCAGGTCAGCACCGGCCTGCCCCGGTAGCGCTGCACGCGGAAGTCGGTGACGTTGCCGCCGTCGTTGTGGGCGAACCAGACGAGCTGACCGCCGTCGTCGACGATCATCGGCCCGCTCTGGAGGTTCTTGCGCGGCTTGGCGCCGAAGACCTTCTTGGGCGAGATGAAGATGTGGCCCGGGGCCGTGCCCTGCGCCGGATGGCGGATCTCGATCTCGGGCGGGTGGAGGTCCGGGCGCGAGTGGTAGCCCCCGACGGCGCCCGCGGGGGCCTTGCCGGTCTGGCCGAGCAGCGCCCGGAGCAGGTTCGGAGGCGGGGGGCCGCTGTTGGAGCCCAGGCCCGACTTCGGGCGGCTGACCGTCAAGAAGCTCCAGTTCCCGTCCTTGGCGTTCGGAACGTCGAGGGCGGTGCGGACGGTGACCCGCTCGCCCCCCCGCAGCGGATGGTCGAGCACGAAGCTGGCGCCGTTGCCGTCCGAATGGGCCTCCAGCCGCCCGGAGTGGGCGCCGGAGCGCGAGCCGATCACCTTCACGGTGCCGATGTCGGCCGCGGGCGCGCCGCGGAAGCTGATCTGCGTCTCGGGGCTCGCCGTGCGCACGCCGGGCGAGGGCGAGACCGAGACGCTCACGGGCTTGCCCGCCGAGGAGCCCCCGCAGCCGCCGAGGGCGGCGAGGGTGAGCGCGCAGCCGTAGGCGGCGGCGCGGCGCAGGGGACTGCGAGACCAGCGGACGATCATCGGTGCGAGTGCTCCTCGAGCTCAGACGGCGCGCGCGGGGACCGGACCGCGTCGCGGGGGAGGCGGGAACCCTATCCAAGCAACGGCGCCCGGCCGCCGGTCGGCGGCCGGGCGCAGGCCGGGGGGCCCTGCGCGCGACCCACTAGCCCAGCGAGGCACCGGACCGGCAGGGCCGGCGGGTGTTGGCATCGAGACCGTCGAGGACCACCGACGAGTCGTACTGGCGGTCGCCCTGGTCGAAGATCGTGAGGTAGACGCGGTGCCGGCCGGGCGTGATCGGGGTCGAGGCCCGCAGCCGCCGGGTCGCCGCGTCGTAGGTCGTGCCGCGGGCGCGGTCGGCCGTGACGGCGAAGTCGCCGGTCTGGTTGACCGAGATGAGCCGGTCGTGGCGGACGGCGGCGAAGTTGCGCGGGGCCCTGATCGTCGGGTCACCGGCCTTGCTGCGCCACGTGCTCCGGTCGACCTCGGCGATGAAGGCGTCGTTGAAGTCCGAGCCGACGAACTCGTCGAACTCCTCCGAGAGGAAGCGGAACTTCACCGACAGGCAGCGCGCCCGGCGCGGGACCTGCAGGTCGATGCGCAGGACGACGGTGTCGCGCGTGCCGCGATAGAGGCGGCCGCCGTTGTCGCTGCTGGTCGCCTCGCTGTCGTTGGGGTCGTCGAGCAGGGTCGCGTCGCCGCTGCTGAGCACGCCGTAGGAGCGCCCGTTGCGCGGGAAGCCGACGAGCTTGCTCGTCGCGATCGCGGCCGGGTTGCCGTTGGGCGGCAGCTTCACCCAGCGCGCGGAGCGCACGAGACGCGGATGTCGCGCGATCGCGCGGGCGACCTTCTTGGCGGAGCGCGTCGCCTTCACCGAGGCGTCGGCGGCAGGGGTGAGCACGGCAACGCCGAGGAGCGCCACCAGAGTCGTCAGCGTGCGAACAGGCATGGCACGTACATGCCCAGCCGCCCGAACCGCAAACACGCGGTTGCGTCAGGGCGCGGACGTGCGGCCGACCGTCACGACGGCGAGGGCGCCCACGCCCTCGCCCCGTCCGACGAACCCCATTCCCTCGCCGGTCGTGGCCTTGACGTTGACCGGGGCGCCCAGGGCCTCGGCGAGCCGCTGGGCCATCTCCTCCCGGTGCGGGGCGAGCTTCGGGCGCCTCGAGCAGGACGGTGGCATCGGCGTGCTCGGGCGCCCAGCCGGCCTCCGCGGCACGCCGCACCGCCCCGCGCAGCAGCTCGATCGAGTCGGCGCCGGCGAGGACGGGGTCGCTGTCGGGGAAGTGCGCGCCGATGTCGCCCAGTCCGGCGGCGCCCAGCAGCGCATCGGTGATCGCGTGCGCCAGGACGTCGGCGTCGGAGTGTCCGACGGGCCCGCGGTCGTGCTCGATCCGCACGCCGCCGAGCACGAACGGCCTGCCGGGCTCGAGCCGGTGGCTGTCCCAGCCGATCCCGCTGCGGCTCATCCCAGCGGCTCCATGCGGCGCACGCGGCCCTCGAAGACCGCGATCTCGCCGACGCCGTGCTCGCCGAGAAGCGCCACCGCCTCGTCGTAGCGATAGCCGAGCTGGTCGGGCGCATGGGCGTCGGAGGAGAGGGCCAGCGGCACGCCGGCGTCGACGAGCATCGCCAGCAGCGCCGCGCTCGGGTAGATCTCGCCCACGGGCTTGCGCAGCCCGGCGGTCGAGACCTCCACGGCCACGCCGCTGTCGGCGATCGCCTCGACGGCGAGCTCGTAGTAGAAGCGCAGGTCGCGCTCGGGCCAGGGGCGCTCGGGCCCCCAGTGCTTGACGAGGTCGGGGTGGGCCAGCACGTCGAACATCCCGCTCGACGCCGCCTCCGCCAGCCACGTGAAGTAGGTGCGCCAGACGTGGTCGGGCGAGCGGCCGCTGCTCCAGACGTCGTAGGCCTCGTAGTCGAGCGCCCCCTCGGCCACGAAGTGGATCGAGCCGAGGACGTAGTCCCACTCGCGCTGCTCGAGCAGGGAGCGCATCCGGTCCTCGCGCCCGGGGACGAAGTCGGCCTCGATGCCCAGTCGGAGGTCGGTCCGGTCGCGCACGAACGCGCAGTAGGCGTCGATGTCGTCGACGGCGTACTCGTGCCAGAGCGGGTGCGCCCACACGTCGAGCGCCGCCGTGAAGCGGTAGACGTGCTCGGCGACGCCAAGCTCCTCGATGCCCCGATCCGCTGCGACCTCGCGGTAGCGCGCGGCGTTGGCGGGCGTGAACGCGCCGGCGGCGGTCGCCTCGCGATCGTCAGGTCGCAGATGGACGTGGTAGTCGGTCAGCACGCCGCCGGAACGCTAGTGGCAGCCGCCCCCGCGGCGGACGGCTGCCGGTCGCGGGCCACGAGCTCAGCGCTCGGCCAGGAGCAGCTCGGCGACGCGAAGGTCGAACGGCGTCGTGACCTTGAGGTTCTCGCGGGGGGACTCGACGATGCGGACGGTGCCGCCGAGCGCCTCGACGAGCGACGCGTCGTCGGTCGCGGCGGCGACGACGTCGTCGTCCTGGGCCAGCGCGCGCTCGAGCGCGTCGCGGCGGAAGGCCTGCGGCGTCTGGACCGCCCACAGCTCCGAGCGGTCGAGCGTGCGCACGACCTCGCCGTCGCGGGCCTCCTTGATCGTGTCGGTCACGGGCGCCGCGGCGATCGCGGCGTCGGCGTCGCGCAGGCCGGCCAGCACGTCCTCGACGAGCTGCGGCGACAGCAGCGGCCGAGCGGCGTCGTGGACGACGACCGGGTCGCCGCTCGGCGGCGCGCAGCGCGTTGCGGACCGAGAGCGAGCGCTCGGCGCCCCCGGCGGCGCCGATCGTCCCGGCGGGCGGCGACACGCCGGCGGGCAGGGCCACCACGACGCGCTCGACCGACGGCGCCGCGAGCAGCGCATCGACCGACCACTCGAGCATCGGCCGGCCGGCGAGCGGGACGAGCGCCTTGGGCCTGTCGAAGCCCAGACGCTCGCCCCGCCCGGCGGCGACGATCAGCGCGAGGGCTACGAGGCGACCCCGACCTTGGCGCCCGCCGACTCGGCGAGGAGGTTGTCGAGGTAGTCCTCGGCCTCGTCCTCGTCCTTGTCGAGCGCGTACATCAGCTCGGAGGCGAGGATCTTCTTGGCGCGGGTGAACATCTGCTTCTCGCCCGTCGAGAGGCCCTTGTCGAACTCGCGGATCGCGAGGTTCCGCACGACCTCGGCCAGCTCGTAGATGTCGCCGGTCTTGATCTTGTCGCGGTTGTGCTTGAACCGGCGGTTCCAGTTCTTGGGCATCTCCGAGAGGTCGTCCTGGAGCACGGCCAGGACCTTCTCGACGGCCTCCTCGTCGATGATCCGGCGCAGACCGGCCTTGCCGGCGTTGCAGCACGGGACCATCACGGTCATGTCGTTGTGCAGGATCTTGATGGTGAGGTACTCGCGCTCCTCACCGAACATGGTGCGCAGTTCCTTCTTGAGGACCTTGCCCGCCCCGTGGTGCGGGTAGACGACGCTGTCGCCCACCTCGAAATCGATGTTCTCGAGCTCGATGACGTCGAGGTCCTCGGGCAGCTGCTCTGTCGGCGTTCGGAATCGGTGTCCTCCTTGGTGGGTTCGGCCGGTGCCGGCCGCTGTCACTAGGTCTGCAGGTAGCGGTCCACGAGGTTGATCTCCTGCAGCCGGCGCAGGCCCTCGCGGATCTCCTTGGCCCGGATCTCCCCGACGCCCTCCACGGCCTCGAGCTCGCGCGTCGGTGGCGGCGAGCATCTCGTCGAGGCCGCCGAACTCGTAGACGATGTGGCCCACCGACGATCCTGGGCAGGCGCGGGATGCGCCCGAGGATGCGGTAGCCGCGCGGCGAGACGGGGTAGTCGAGGGTGTTGAGCTTGCGGTCGTAGCCGAGCAGCTCGGCGAGGCGGCCGAAGTCGAGAAGGTCCTGATGGGGCAGCCGCCCGAGCTGCTCGAGCGCCGACGCGAACGCCTCGTCGGAGTCCTCGGCGAGGTAGTCGTGCACGAGCGCGGCCTTGTCGGCGGCGGTGCCGACCATCGTCTCCTCGAGCTGCATCTCGATCAGGCGGCCCTCGGTGCCGAGCTCGACGATGTAGCGCTCGATCTCGACGGCCATGCGCGTCACGAGCTCGGAGCGCTGGAGCACGGTGAGGACGTCGTGCAGCGTCGCGCCGCCCTCGAACTCGAGCGCGGTGAGCCGCGTCGAGACCTGGTCGAGGCGGGTGCGGTACTTGTCGAGCGTGGCGAGCGCCTGGTTGGCCTTGGCGAGGACGACCGGGATGTCCTCGAGGATGTACTTCGCGCCGTCGACGTAGAGCGAGACGACCTCGCGGCGCTGGGAGATCGCGATCACCAGCGCGTCGGTCTGCTTGGAGACGCGCTCGGCGGTGCGGTGGCGGGTGCCGGTCTCCAGGCTGAGGATCGTGGGATCCGGCATCAGCTGGACGTTGGCCCAGGCGATCTTGGTGGCGTTGGCGTCCAGCGCGATCGCCCCGTCCATCTTCGCCACCTGGTAGAGCAGCGCCGGGGTGTAGTCGATGTCGAGCTTGATGCCGCCGGAGAAGAGGAACGAGAGGTCGTCGGTGTCGGCGATGACGATCAGGCCGCCCGTGTTCGCGTGGACGATGTTGTCGATGCCCTCGCGCAGGGCGGTGCCGGGCGCCACCATCTCCAGCGCCTTGACGAGCCGGGGCTCCTGTCGTTCGAGGTCATGGACCTCATCCCCGGATCGAACCGCCATGCACCAGGCATTTTAGCAGAGCCTTTACCCCCCGTTTATGGCGGTCTCCGGGCCGCCCGGCGACGCTCAGGCGGCCCGCGCCGCACGCGCGCCCTCACCGAGGGCGGCGCGCAGGGCGGCGCGCAGCGTCGGCGCCGTCTCGGGCGTCACCGCCCCGTGCAGCCCGAACTTGCGGGCCTCCTCGGCCCGCCGCTCGGCGTGCGCCACCGGCCGCAGCTCCCCGGTCAGCCCGATCTCGCCGAAGCAGGCGAGCGGAAGCGTGCCGTCGCCGGCGACCACGCCGCGGGCCGCGCCGGCGACCGCGACCGCGACCGCGAGGTCCGCCCCGGGCTCGTCGACCCGGACACCGCCGACGACGTTGACGAAGACGTCCGCGCCGCCGGTGGCCACGCCCGCGTGCCGGCCCAGCACGGCCAGCACGAGCGCCAGGCGGTTGCGGTCGATGCCGTTGCAGACCCGGCGCGGTGGCACCAGCTCCGAGGGCGAGACGAGCGCCTGGACCTCGACCAGCAGCGGCCGCGTGCCCTCCATCGAGGCCAGCACCACGCTGCCGGGCGCCCGGGTGGCCTGGCCGACGAACCGCGCGCTCGCGTCGAGAACCTCGACGAGGCCGCCGTCGTGCATCTCGAAGACCCCGACCTCGTTGGTCGACCCGAAGCGGTTCTTGAGCGCGCGCACCGTGCGGTAGGTGCGCTCGCGCTCGCCCTCGAACAGCAGGACGCAGTCGACGAGGTGCTCGAGCACGCGCGGCCCGGCGAGCGCGCCCTCCTTGGTCACGTGGCCGACGAGGACCACCGCGGTCCCGCCGGCCTTGGCGGCCTGCATGAGGCGCCCGGCGACCTCGCGCACCTGGCCCACCGATCCCGGCGCCCCGGAGAGCTCGGCGGCGTGCAGCGTCTGCACGGAGTCGATCACGCAGACGTCCGGCCGCTCGGCCTCGACCGTGGCGAGAACGGCGTCGAGGTCGGTCTCGGCGAGCACCGGCACGCGCAGTGCCGAGGGGCCCAAACGCTCGGCGCGCAGGCGGACCTGCGCGGCGGACTCCTCGCCGCTGACGTAGAGGGTCCGGCGCCCGGCGGCCTCCAGGTGGCCGAGCGCCATGCCGGTGAGCGTCGACTTGCCGATGCCCGGCGAGCCGCCGAGCAGCACCAGCGAGCCCGGCACGAGCCCGCCCCCGAGCACCCGGTCGAGCTCGCCGATCCCGGAGGCGAGGCGCGGCACCCGCTCGACCGGGACGTCGGCGAGCGGCACCGGGCGCAACGCCGCGGCGCGCCGCCGCGCGGCGCCCTTCGCCGAGCTGGGGGCGGCCGGCGCGCGCTCCTCGACGAGCGTGTTCCACGCGCCGCAGCCCGGGCACTGGCCGTGCCAGCGCGCCTCGGCGTGCCCGCAGTCGGAGCAGACGTGGACGGTGGAGGGGCGGGCCATCGGCTCGCCAACGGTAGGCGCGACACCGGACGTGCCCGCCCCGCGGCGATGTCTCGCGAGGCGACCCCGCGGCCCGTTCGCGAGCGCCGTCAGCGCGATGCTGCGTCGAGCGCCCGGCCGAGCTCACCGAGGAGGTCCGCGGCGTCCTCGATGCCGCAGCTGAACCGGACGAAGCCGTCGGCCACGTCGTCCCCACCCCAGCGACCCCGGCGCTCGGCGCTGGTGTGAACCCCCCCGAAGCTCGTCGCCTCGGTCACCAGCGGCGCCGCCGCCAGCAGCCGCCGCACCGCGGCCGCGTCGCGCAGGGTGAAGCAGACGACCGCGCCGACGCCGGGCCAGCGGACGTCGGCCACGTCCTCGCGACGGCTGAGCATCTCGGCGACGGCGGCGGCGTTGGCCGCCTGACGCTCGACCCGGAGGGCCAGCGTGGCCAGCGAGCGGTGGGCGAGCCAGACCTCGACCGGGCCGGGGATCGCGCCGGTCAGCGCGCGCCACGCGCGCAGCGCCTCGGCGCGCGCGCGATCGCGGGTGGCCACGTAGCCGAGCAGCAGGTCGCTGTGGCCGCTGAGCGCCTTCGTCGCGCTGGCCATCGTCATGTCGGCGCCCAGCTCGAGCGGGCGCAGCGCCAGCGGGGTGGCGAGCGTGTTGTCGACCACGAGCGCCGCCCGCGGCGCCGCGCCGCGGAGGGCGGGCACGTCGAGCATCGCCAGCCCCGGGTTGGAGGGCACCTCGACGACGACCATCGTGGCGCCGGCGGCCGCCTCCTCGACGGCGCGCTGCTCGCTGGGGACGAGGCGGACCTCGACCCCCCGCGGGCGCAGGTGGCCCTCGGCGAGCCGGCGCACGCCGTGGTAGCCGTCGCGCGGCGCGACCAGGACCGCGCCCGGCTCCAGCGAGAGCAGGACCGCGGTGGCCGCCGCCATCCCGGAGGCGAAGACGACGACCTCGCCGCCCTCCAGCTCCCCGAGCGCGGCCTCGTAGCGCTCCCAGGTCGGGCTGCCGTCGCGCAGGTAGCCGTGCGCGGCGTGGACGTCGTCGCCGGCGAGGTGGAAGGCCGAGGCGAGCACTGGCCCGGGGAGCATGGGCTCGCCCTGCTCGGGCGCCGGCAGCCCGGCGTGCACAGACCGCGTGGAGGGCCCGTGCTCGCTCACTGCCCCGCCCGCGTGCAGGAGGCGAACCCCGCCTCCCTGTGCGACGCGTCGCAGAACGGCTTGGTGCGCGAGTGCCCGCAGCGGCACAGCGCGACCGGGCGCGACGGGTCGACGTCGAAGACGCCGCCCTCGGCGTCGACGATCCGGACCGGCCCCGTCACCCGGTACGGGCCGTCGTCGCGGACCTTGATCTCGACCGGCGCGGCGCCGGCTCCGGCGGGCGGCCCGCCCTCAGTCATGACGCTGCGCGACGACCTGCTCGAGGCGGCCGACCGCCTCGGGGGCCTGCTTGCGCAGCTTCCTCACATCCCATCCGGTGAGCGTGACCAGCATCATCGGCGACGTCGCCGTCACCGACGCGTTGCGTTGCGCGCGCTCGAGGACCCCCATCTCGCCGACGACGTCGCCGGGACCGAGCTCGACGACCGTCTCGTCGCCGTGGTGGACGCGCGCGGTCCCCTCCTCGATCGCGATCAGGTCGTAGGAGTAGTCGCCCTCGCGCACCAGCTCCTTGCCGTCCGGCACCGACACCTCGGCGGCGAGCTTGGCGATCGCCTCCAGCGCCGCGTCGTCGAGGTCCGAGAAGACCCCGATCCTCCTCAGCCGTGCTGCGTCCATCTCACGCTCCCGGTCGGTTGTGGGCGCAGTATCCCCGATCGGCGGCGGCGACGGGACGGCTCAGCGCGCCTGGGCGTAGGCGGGCCGGCGCGGGCCTCCGACCAGTCGTCGCCGCGTCGGTGATGCATGCGGGCCGGCGATCGCCGACCGACGACGGAGGGCGCCCGCGGGCGCCCTCCGAACGGCGGTCGGCGACGGGGATCCCGGCGCTACTCGAGGTCCGGGCTCTCGGAGCGCGGCTGGTCGGGCTCGCCCGGGAGGATCTGGTCGGCCTCGGCCGGCCGCTCGTCGCCGGCGTCCTCCGCCTCGTCCTCGCGTGCGCCGACCGTGGCCGGGATCTTGGCCGGGTCGGGCTTGACGATCGAGAGCGTGACCTCCGGCTCGGCGTTGTCGTCGGTGCCCTCGCCGCCGGTCGACCATGACGGTCGCGCCCGGCTCCAGCTCGGCGCGCAGGACGAAGTCGGCCAGCGGGTCCTCGATGTAGCGCTGGATCGCCCGGCGCAGCGGGCGGGCGCCCATCGACGGGTCCCAGCCCTTCTCGACGAGCAGGTCCTTGGCCTCCTCGGAGAGCTCGAGCTGGAGCTCGCGCTCGGCCAGCGACTCGCGGATCCGCCGCAGCAGCAGCTCGACGATCGTCTTGATCTCGTCCTTCTGCAGCTTGTGGAAGACGATCACGTCGTCGATGCGGTTGAGGAACTCGGGCCGGAAGACCTTCTTGAGCTCGCCCATGATCCGGTTCTTCATGTCGTCGTAGGTGATGCCCGTCTCGTCGTCGCGACACGGCGAAGCCGAGCGGCGTGTTGCGCGCGATCTCCGACGCGCCGATGTTCGACGTCATGATCACGATCGCGTGGCGGAAGTCGACCGTGCGCCCCTGGGCGTCGGTCAGCCGGCCGTCCTCGAGGATCTGCAGGAGGATGTTGAAGACGTCCGGGTGGGCCTTCTCGATCTCGTCGAGCAGCAGCACGCTGTACGGCTTGCGCCGCACGGCCTCGGTGAGCTGGCCGCCCTCGTCGTAGCCGATGTAGCCGGGAGGCGAGCCGACGAGCCGCGACACGGCGTGCTTCTCCATGTACTCCGACATGTCGATGCGCACCATCGCGTCCTCGTCGCCGAACAGGAACTCGGCGAGCGTGCGCGCCAGCTCGGTCTTGCCCACGCCCGACGGGCCCAGGAAGATGAACGAGCCGGTCGGCCGCTTGGGGTCCTTCAGCCCGGCGCGCGAGCGCCGGATCGCCTTGGAGATGACCTCGACGGCCGCGTGCTGGCCGATGACGCGCTTGTGGAGCTCCTCCTCCATGCGCATCAGCTTCGCCGTCTCGGCCTCGGTGAGCTTGAAGACCGGGATGCCGGTCCACATCGAGACGATGTCGGCGATCTCCTCCTCGCCGATCGACGGGCCGCTCGCCCTCGCCCTCGCCGGCCTCCCACGCCTCCTCGAGCTCGCGCTTCTTGTTCGTCAGGCGCCGCTCCTTGTCGCGGAGGTTGGCGGCCTTCTCGAACTCCTGCGCCTCGATCGCGGCCTCCTTGGCGCGGCGCGTCTCCTCGATCTCGTCCTCGAGCTCGCGGTAGACCGGCGGCGAGGTCATCGACTTGATGCGCATGCGCGACGGCGGCCTCGTCGATGAGGTCGATCGCCTTGTCGGGCAGGAAGCGGTCGGAGATGTAGCGGTCGGCCAGCTCGGCCGCCGCCTCGAGCGCCTCGTCGGTGATCTCGACCTTGTGGTGCGCCTCGTAGCGGTCGCGCAGGCCCTTGAGGATCTGCACGGTCTCCTCGGTCGACGGCTGGTCGACGCGGATCTGCTGGAAGCGGCGCTCCAGCGCGCTGTCGCGCTCGAGGTACTTGCGGTACTCGTCGAGCGTCGTCGCGCCGATCGTCTGCAGCTCGCCGCGGGCCAGCGCCGGCTTGAGGATCGACGCGGCGTCGATCGCGCCCTCGGCGGCGCCCGCCCCGACGAGGTTGTGGAGCTCGTCGATGAACAGGATGATGTCGCCGCGCTGGGTGATCTCCTTCATCACCTTCTTGAGGCGCTCCTCGAACTCGCCGCGGTACTTCGAGCCGGCGACCAGGGCGGCCAGGTCGAGCGTGTAGATCTGCTTGTCCTTGAGCAGCTCGGGCACGTCGGCGTTGGTGATGCGCTGGGCCAGGCCCTCGACGACGGCGGTCTTGCCGACGCCGGGCTCGCCGATCAGCACGGGGTTGTTCTTCTTGCGGCGCGAGAGGATCTGCATGATCCGCTCGATCTCGGTCTCGCGGCCGACGACCGGGTCGAGCTTGCCCTCGGCGGCGAGCTTGGTCAGGTTGCGGCCGAACTGGTCGAGCAGCTTCGAGGACTTCTTGCCCTCGCCCTGCGCGCCGGCGCCGGCGGCGGCGCCCTGGCCGCCGGAGCCCTGGCGGCGCCCGCCGGGGCCCGACAGCATGCGGATGACCTCGTTGCGGATCTTCTCGGAGTCGGCGTCGAAGTCGAGCAGGATGCGCGCGGCGACGCCCTCGTTCTCGCGCACGAGGCCGAGCAGGATGTGCTCGGTGCCGATGTAGTTGTGGCCCAGGCTGAGCGCCTCGCGGAGCGCGAGCTCGAGCACCTTCTTGGCGCGCGGGGTGAACGGGATCTGGCCCGAGGTGACCTCCTCGCCGGAGCCGACGATGCGCACGACCTGGGCGCGCACGCGCTCGACGGTGATGTCCAGCGACTCGAGGACGCGAGCGGCGAGGCCCTCCTCCTCCCGGAGGAGGCCGAGCAGGATGTGCTCGGTGCCGATGTAGTTGTGCTTGAGCGTCCGCGCCTCCTCCTGGGCGAGAACGACCACCTGGCGGGCTCGTTCTGTGAATCGCTCGAACATGGGTGCTGCTACGTCCTTCCTGCCTCAGACGGCTCGTCGTGGAGGGTGGGGCAATCGCCCGCCTGTTCAACACTCTTCGGTCGCAGGGACCGAAAGGATGAGCAGTCGGGATCGTGGATGGCAGGCCATGGGGCAGTCTACCAACGGGCTTCCCGGCGCCGAGGGCCCGGAATCCGCCAGTGGATGCGGGATCCGGCGGCGCGCTGCGGGCGTGCGTCAGGGCTCCCGCAGCGCCGGGAACAGCACGACGTCGCGGATCGTCGACCGGCCCGTCATGACCATCGTCAGGCGGTCGATGCCCAGCCCGAGCCCGCCGGTCGGCGGCATGCCGTGCTCGAGCGCCTCGACGAACGCCTCGTCGTAGGGCTGGGCCTCCTCGTCGCCCGCCTGCGGCGTAGCGCACCTGCGCCTCGAAGCGCGCGCGCTGCTCGTCGGGGTCGTTGAGCTCGGTGAACGCGTTGGCGATCTCCATGCCGTTGGCGAAGGCCTCGAAGCGCTCGACGAGCCCGGGCTCGGACGCGGTGGTCCTTGGCGAACGGCGAGAGCTCGACCTGGGATAGTCGAGGACGAACGTCGGCTGGATCAGCGTCGGCTCGACCGCCTTGGAGAGCAGGTCGTCGACGAGCTGCGGGCCACGTCAGTCCCCGTCGGTCGGGCGATGCCGGTCGCCGATCGCCGCGGCCAGCGCGTCGCGGTCGCGGAGCGCTCGAGGACGTCGATCCCCGTCGCCTCCTGGATCGCGGCCCGGAAGCTGACCCGCCGCCACGGCGGCGTGAAGTCGAGCGTCGCCCGCGTAGCCGACGGCCGCGCGCCACGCCGTCGACGCAGCTCCTCCAGGCGCCGCATCGCGTCGCGGTAGTCGGCGTAGGCCTCGTACCACTCGACCATCGTGAACTCGGGGTTGTGCTTGGGCGAGAGGCCCTCGTTGCGGAAGTCCTTGCCGATCTCGTAGACGCGCTCCAGGCCGCCCACGATCAGCCGCTTGAGGTACAGCTCGGTGGCGATCCGCAGGTACATGTCCCGGTCGAGCGCGTTGAAGTGCGTCGTGAACGGCCGCGCCAGCGCGCCGCCGTAGAGCGGCTGCAGCACCGGCGTCTCGACCTCGACGAAGCCGGCGCCGTCGAGCTAGCGCCGCACCGCGGTGATGATCTTCGCGCGCGTGACGAACAGCTCGCGCGCTCTCCTCGTTGGCCATCAGGTCGAGCTCGCGCCGGCGGTAGGCGCGTCTCGACGTCGGCCAGGCCGTGGAACTTGTCCGGCGGCGGGCGCAGCGACTTGGCCAGCACCGTGAAGTCCTCGACCCGCAGCGTCAGTCTCGCCGCGCCTGGAGCGGAAGGCGAGCGCCGTCGACGCCGATGAGGTCGCCGAGGTCGAGCGAGAGCAGGCGCTCCATCCGCTCCTCGCCGAGGACGTCGAGCGCTGGCCTGCAGCTGGAGGCGCCCGGAGCGGTCGACGAGGTCCAGGAAGGCCATCTTGCCCTGCCCCCGGCGCGCCGTCAGCCGCCCGGCGACGCGGTAGCGCCGGTCGGTGTCCTCGCCGTCGGGCAGGTCGGCGTGCGCGGCGTGGATCGCCGCGATCGGCCACCACGCCCCCGAACGCGTGCGGGAACGGGTCGACGCCCGTCCGCGCGCAGGCGCTCGAGCTTCGCGCCGGCGTGCGGCGAGCAGCTCGTTCGTCTCGTCGGCGGCCATGGCCGCGGGGAGGCTAGAGCCCGACGTCGATCTTGGTGATCTTGAGCTTGCGGGCCGGGCCCTTGGGCACCGGCACGGACACGATGTCGTTGCGCTTGTGGCCGAGCAGCGCGCGGCCGACCGGCGACTCGTTGGAGAGCTTCATCTCCGCCGGGTTGGCCTCGGCCGAGCCGACGATCGTGAACTTCTGCGACTTGCCGGTCTTCTCGTCCTTGACGTGGACGATCGACCCGACGCCGACGACGTCGGTGCGAGACGTCCTTGGCGTCGATCACGTGCGCCGCGCGCAGCCGCTCCTCGAGCTGGGCGATGCGCTGCTCGAGCATGGCCTGCTCGTTCTTGGCGTCGTCGTACTCGGAGTTCTCGGAGATGTCGCCGAACTCGCGGGCCTCCTTGATCCGCTCGGCGACCTCGCGACGCTTGTCGGTCGAAGGCTGGTCGAGCTCGTCCTTGAGCTTGTCGAGGCCTTCCGGGGTGAGGATGACATCCTTGGGCATGGGCGGGTCGCGTCCGGGCGGGGGTCGAGAGAGCGCGGCATGCTAGCAACGCCGGGTGGCCGCCCCGAGGGGACTCAGGCGGCGCGAGCGACCGGGGCGGATCCGGCCAGCAGGTGCCGGGCCTCGCCCGTCGACGTGGTGCGCTGGAGCGCCTCGTTGAGGTGCCTGTCGGCGCCCAGCCGGGCGAGGTACCAGGGATAGGCCTTGCGCAGCCAGCGCGCGGCACGCGGCTCGCCCAGATGCTCGACCGCGCGCTCGACCAGCCAGTCGAGCTCGGCGAGCACCTCGTCGCCGGTGGGCTCCTCGTCGCGCAGCCCGAGCACGCGCTCGAACAGCCACGGGTTGCCCAGCGACCCGCGGGCCAGCATCACCGCGGCCACGCCGGTCCGCTCGAAGGCGTCGTGCACGTCCGCGGCGGTGTGCAGGCCGCCGGTCAGGATCACCGGCGCAGCCAGCACCTCGACGAGCCGCGCCGCGAGGTCGTAGTCGGGCCGGCCCCTGTGGTGGACGTCGGCGCTGCGCGGGTGGAAGCCGATCGCCGCGACGCCGGCGTCCTCGACGAGCCGGCGCGCGAGCTCGAAGCCGCTGCCGTCGCCGGGCCGCAGGCCCGAGCGCAGCTTGGCCGTGATCGGGAGGCCCGAGCCCTCCGCGGCCGCCCGCGCCACCGCGACGGCGAGGTCGTGGTCGGCCAGCAGCGCCGCGCCCGCACCCGTCTTGCACACCTTTGGAACCGGGCAGCCCATGTTGAGGTCGATGACGTCGGCGCCCGCGCTCGGCCACCGTGGCCGCCGCCGAGCGCATCACCTCGGGATCCTGCCCGAACAGCTGGATCGCGACCGGGGCCGGCTCGATGGCCCCGCGCTCGTCGGGGTGGATCCGCAGCAGCTCGGCGCACGTCTTCTCGTTGCGATGGTGCACCGCGAAGCTCGAGACCATCTCCGAGACGGCCATCCCGGCCCCGTGGCGGCGCGGCCTGCAGGCGCACGAACCACGTGCCGATGCCGGCCAGCGGCGCGAGCAGCACGCGGTTGGGCACCCTGTGGGGCCCGAGGATCCAGGGGTCGGTCAGGCGGGCGGCCACGCCCCCAAGGTACCGTCGCGGCCGTGGCGCGCGTGCACATCGCCCCCCTGACCGCCGCGGACGAGCGGGAGTTCCTGGCGATGACCGGGGCGGGCCGCCGCCACCACCGCCCGTGGACCCACCCGCCCACCGACGCGGCAGGCTTCGCAGCGCTCCTGGGCCGCGGCGAGCGCGACGACACCGTGCCCCTGCTCGTCCGCCGCGACGAGGACGACGCGATCGTCGGCGCCTTCGTGATCAGCCAGATCTTCCACGGGTCGTTCCGCAGCGCCTACCTCGGCTACTACGGCAGCGCCGAGCAGGCCGGCCGGGGGTACATGGGCGAGGGCCTCGCGCTCGTGCTCGACCACGCGTTCGGGCCCCTGCGGCTGCACCGGATCGAGGCCAACATCCAGCCGGGCAACGTCGCCTCGCTCGCGCTCGTGCGCCGGGCCGGCTTCCGCCGCGAGGGCTTTTCGCCGCGCTACCTCAAGATCGCCGGCCGCTGGCGCGACCACGAGCGCTGGGCGATCCTCGCCGAGGAGTGGGAGCGCCTCAGGCCGCCGCGCGGTCGTGGAGGATCCGCAGGCCCTTGAGCGTCAGCAGGTCGTCGACCTCGTCGATCGACCGCGTGAACGGCACGACGTGCTCGGCGAGCCCACCGGTCGCGATCGTCCGGGTCGACTCCCCCAGCTCGTCGCGCAGCCTGCCGATGATGCCGTCGACCTGACCGGCGTACCCGAAGATGATCCCGGATCGGATCGCGTCGACGGTCGACTTGCCGATCAGCGCCCGCGGCGGGGCGAGGTCGATCTTCGGGAGCTTGGCGCTGCGCTCGGTCAGCGCCTCCATCGAGATCTCGATGCCGGGCGTGATGATCCCGCCGAGGTACTCGCCGGCGGCGGAGACCACGTCGTAGGTGATCGCGGTGCCGAAGTCGACGCAGACGCACGGACCACCGAGGTGGGCGTAGGCGGCGACCGCGTTGACGAGCCGGTCGGCGCCGAGCTCGCGGGGGTTGTCGATGCGGATCGGCATGCCCGTCCGCACCCCCGGACCGACGACGACCATGTCGTGGGCGAGGTAGCGGCGGCCCATCTCCTGCCACTCGGGCGCGAGCTGCGGCACGGTCGAGGAGACGATCGAGGCCTCGAGGTCGGCGAGCCCGACGCCGCGCAGCTCGAGCAGGTTGCGCAGGGCCGCGCCGAGCTCGTCGGCGGTCGAGTCGCGCACGGTGGCGAACCGCCAGTGCTCGACGAGCTCGTCGCCGGCGAAGGTCCCGAAGTGGGTCTGGGTGTTGCCGACGTCGACGACGAGGAGCATCGCCGGAGTATGCCCGGCGCCATCGCCGTAGAGTCCCGCCCATGCCCGCCGCGCTCTATGTCGTCCACGGCTCCCATCCCTGCGCCGCCGTCGCGCCGCGCGCTCGAGCTCAAGCGGATCGAGTACCGCGTCGTGGAGTACGTGCCGCCGTTCCACGCGCCGATCCAGCGGCTGCGCTTCGGGACGCGGACCGTGCCCTCGATCCGCTTCGAGGACGGCGAGCGGATCTCCGGCTCCAGTGCGATCATGCGCCGCCTGGACGAGATCGCGGCCGAGCCCCGCCTGTACCCCGACCGAGCGCGTCGAGGAGGCCGAGCGCTGGGGCGAGCGCGTGCTTCAGCCGCTCGGGCGCACGCTGCTGTGGCCCGCGTTCGCGCGCGACCCGCGGGCGATGGTCGGCTACCAGGAGGGCGCCAAGCTGCCGCCGCTGCCGGGTCCTGCCGTGCTCGCGCTCGCCCCGGTGATCACCCGCGTCGAGCGCCGCATGAACGACGCCGACGACGCCCGCGTGCAGGCCGACCTGCGAGCGCTGCCCGGGCACCTCGACCGCATCGACGCCTGGATCGCCGAGGGCGTGCTCAGCGCCGACCCGCCGGGCGGGCGCGCAGGGGGCCCCAACGCGGCCGACCTGCAGATCGCGCGCGACGCTGCGGCTGCTGATGACGATCGGCGACGTGCGACCGCTGATCGAGTCCGGCCGGCCGGCGCGCTTGCGCTGCGCCTGTTCCCCGCGCACCCGGGCGCGGTGCCGCCCGGCACCTACCCGGCCGGCGTGGCTGCCCGGCCGCCGCCTGAGCGGGCGTCGCCGGCACGTCGAGCGGGGGGCCCGCCCGGCGGACGCCCTCGTCGACCGGCAGCTCGGCGAGCCGTCGGCCAGCGCGGTCGCCGTCCGGGGAGCGCCAGCCCGAGGTCGAGCTCGAGCAGCGGCACCAGGACGAAGCGGCGCGCGGCGACCTGCGCGTGGGGCACCACGAGGCCGCTCGGAGCGAGTGCTCGAGGCCGCCGAGCAGCAGCACGTCGACGTCGATCGGCCGCGGGCCGTGCCGCGGGGCCGGCGGCGCGGCGCCCGGCCGAGGTCGCGCTCGACCGCCTTGCAGGCGTCGAGCAGCTCCTCGGGGCCGAGCGCGGTCTCGACCCGCACGCAGGCGTTGAGGAAGGCGGGCTGGTCGAGGACCTCGCCGACCGGGTCGGTGTCGTAGGTCGAGGAGGAGGCGAGCACGGCGACCCCGTGCGCGCCCAGCGCATCGACCGCGGCCTGCAGGTTCGCGCGCCGGTCGCCGACGTTGGAGCCGAGGCCGAGGTGGCCGGTCATCCGGTCAGCAGCGCGAGCTGGCGGCTGTGGGCCAGCAGGCGGCCGTCGCTCGCTCCAGAGCTCGGCGTCCTCCTCGAACAGCCCGGCATGCGAGAAACGCGAGGGGAACACTCCGAGCACGGGCTCGGCCACGTCGAGCTCGGGGGCGCGGAAGTGGATCGTCAGGTCGACGGTGGGCGCCGGGACGGGACCGCGCAGGCGGGTGAACGGTGCGGGCAGCCACGCGTCGGCGAGCATCGCGAGCGCGACCGGGTCGATCCGCTGCGGCCCGTCGGCGAACCGCAGCCACCCTCCGGTGAGGGCGGTGTCGGCGCCGCTGAACGGCTCGGGGCCGAGCGCGGGGCGCAGCTCGAAGCGATGGGCCACGGCGGGCATCAGCTCCGAGCGGGGGGCCGGCTCGAGCTCCGCGACCGGGCGGACGACCGGCATCGGCTGGGCGTAGTCGAGGCTCCCGGGGAAGTCGACCGCGAACGCGCCGATCGCCATCGTGCACAGCCGCCCCGACTGCTCGATGCGCGCGGTCAGCGTGCTCAGCCGCCGCCCCGCGCGCGCGATCGCGACGGCGATGTCCAGCTCGCCCTCGGCCGGCGGCCGGAGGTAGTGCAGGGTCAGCGAGCGCGGATGGCGCTCGGGGGAGTCGAGCGCGACGGCCATCGCGCGGAGGGCGATCGCGGCGAGATAGCCCCCGTTGGGACCGCGGGGAGCGAACCAGCCGCCGTCGCAACCGGCACGGAAGCGTCCCTCGCCCGCCGGCCGCACCGCGGTGGCGCGCTCGAACGCGGTTGCGTCAGTTCTCGCCGACATCCCGCCAGATCTCGACCGAGACCTCCTCGACCGGCAGCGGGATCGGCGGCTCGGGCTTGGCGCAGCGGACCATCACCCGCTCGGCCGCGAAGTCGCGAGATCAGGCGGTCGGCGAGCGCCGCGCAGAGCCGCTCGAGCGTCTGGTAGGAGCGCTGCTGGGCGACGAGCGCCACCGTCTGGCAGACCTCGGCGTAGTCGACGGTGTCCTCGACCAGGTCGGTCACCGTCGCGTCGACCTCGCCGACCTCGATGCGCAGGTCGACCACCAGCCGCTGCCCGACCTCGCGCTCGGCCTCGGTGACGCCGTGGTGGGTGTAGAGCGACAGCCCGCTGACCTCGACGACGACCTCCGTGTCGCGACCCCTCCTCGTCGTCGAAGTCGTCCTCGTCGCCCGGCAGGTCGGGGTCGTCGGCCGCTCATGGCGCGCGCAACGTAGCAGCCGCCACCGCGAGGGCGTCCCGCGGTCGCGGCGACGTCGTGGACGCGGAAGATCGCCGCCCCGCGCTCGAGCGCCAGCACGTTGGTCGCGACCGTCCCGGCGACGCGCTGATGGGGGTCGTCGCGGCCCGTGATCCGGCCGAGGAACGACTTGCGCGACGTGCCGATCACGACCGGGCGGCCGATCGCCACCAGCTCGTCGAGACGGCGCAGAAGCTCGAGGTTGTGCTCGAGCGATCTTGCCGAACCCGATGCCCGGATCGAGGTGGATCCGCTCCTCGCCGATGCCCTCGCGCGACGGCGAACGCGAGCCGCTCCTCGAGGAACGCCCGGACATCGTCGACCACGTCGCCGTAGCGCGGGTCGTCCTGCATCGTCCGCGGCTCGCCGAGCATGTGCATGAGGCAGCACGTCGCAGCCCGCGTCGGCGACGAGCCCGGCGAGCTCCGGATCGCCGCGCAGCGCGGTCACGTCGTTGACGTAGCCGGCACCCGCCTCCAGCGCCGCCCGCGCGACGGCGGCCTTTGACGTGTCGACGCTCAGCTGGGCGCCGGCGTCGCGCGAGCGCCTCGACGACGCCGGTCACGCGCCGCAGCTCCTCGCCTCGGGCCGACCGGCAGCGACCCCGGCCGGGTCGACTCGCCGCCGACGTCGACGATCGCCGCGCCCTGGGCGATCAGCTCGCGGCCGCGCGCGACCGCGGCGTCGCGCTCGAACCACTCGCCGCCGTCGGAGAACGAGTCCGGCGTGACGTTGAGCACGCCCATGATGCGCCACTCGAACACGCACCGAGCCTACGGAGCGCCGCGCCTCGCATGCACGGCGGCGGCGCGAGCGGCGGACGGCCCGCTAGGCCAGCTCGGGCTTCTCGGGCAGCTCGAGCCCGCGTGCCTCGGCCCCGGCCAGTCCGGGGCGCGGCAGCGGCCGCGGTGCGTCGCGGCCGACGCGCTCGGGCGTCGGCGGCGACGGCGGCGCCGGCGGCTCGGTCTCCTCGGCGCCGAAGACGTCCTCCTCGGTCTTGCCGCCGAGCAGCGCCTCGAACTGCTCCTTCTCGATCGTCTCGCGCTTGACCAGGACCTTCGAGATCGTCTCCAGCGACTCGCGGTGCTCGGTGAGCAGGTCCTTCGCGCGCTGGTGGGCGGCCTCGACGATGCGGCGGATCTCGTCGTCGATCTCGCGCGCGATCTCGTCGGAGTAGTCGGGCTCTGAGGAGAACTCGCGGCCCAGGAACGGCTGGCCGTGGTCGTGGCCGAACACCCGCGGGCCGAGCCGCTCGCTCATGCCGAAGCGCATGACCATCTGCTTGGCGGTCGCGGTGACCTTCTCGAGGTCGTTCGACGCGCCGGTCGTGATCTCGCCGAAGACGATCTCCTCCGCCGCACGGCCGCCGAGCGTCATCGCCATGCTGTCGGTGAGCTCGGCGCGCGTCGTGAGGAACTTGTCCTCCTGCGGCATCGAGATCGTGTAGCCCAGCGCCTGGCCGCGGCTGATGACGAGATCTTGTGCACCGGGTCGGAGTGCTCGAGGAAGTGGCCGACGATCGCATGGCCCATCTCGTGGTAGGCGGTGATCAGCCGCTCCTTCTCGCTCATCACCCGGGTCTTCTTCTCCGGGCCGGCGATCACGCGCATGATCCCCTCCTCGAGCTCGTCCTGGGTGATCTCGCGCTTGCCGTTGCGGGCCGCCAGCAGGGCGGCCTCGTTGACGAGGTTGGAGAGGTCGGCGCCGGTGAAGCCCGGCGTCTGGCCGGCGAGCGCGTCGATGTCGATGCTCCTTGGCCAGCGGCTTGCCGCGCGTGTGGACCTCGAGGATCTTCGCGCGGCCCTTGCGGTCGGGGCGGTCGACGACGATCTGGCGGTCGAAGCGGCCGGGGCGCAGCAGCGCGGGATCGAGGATGTCGGGACGGTTGGTGGCGGCGATGAGGATGATGTTGTCCTTCATCTCGAAGCCGTCCATCTCGACGAGCAGCTGGTTGAGCGTCTGCTCGCGCTCGTCGTGCCCGCCGCCGAGGCCGGCGCCGCGGTGGCGGCCGACGGCGTCGATCTCGTCCATGAAGATGATGCAGGGCGAGTTCTGCTTGGCCTGCTCGAAGAGGTCGCGCACGCGCGACGCGCCGACGCCGACGAACATCTCGACGAAGTCCGAGCCCGAGATCGAGAAGAACGGCACGCCCGCCTCGCCGGCGACCGCGCGGGCCAGCAGCGTCTTGCCGGTGCCCGGCGGGCCGTAGAGCAGCACGCCCTTGGGGATCCGCGCGCCCAGCGCCTGGAACTTCTTGGGGTTCTCGAGGAACTCCTTGATCTCGTGGAGCTCCTCGACCGCCTCGTCGACCCCGGCGACGTCGCGGAAGGTGATCTTCGGCGAGTCGACCGACAGGCGCTTGGCGCGCGACTTGCCGAACGACATCACCTTCGAGCCGCCGCCCTGGACCTGGTTCATCAGGAAGATCCAGAACCCGATGAAGATCAGGAACGGCAGGACGTAGGTCAGCAGCGACAGCCAGCCGTTGGACTTCTTGCCCTCGACGTCGTAGTTGTCCAGGCGGCTGTCGCCCTTGGCCTGCTGGAGCTCGCTTGATCAGCGTCGTGGCGTACTGGTCGGGATAGCCGACCTCGTACTTGCGCTTGTCGTTGAGCGTGACCTGGAGCGTGTTGTCCTTGGTCCGCATGTCGACCTCGCGCACCTGGCCGGCGCCAGCTGCTGCTGGAAGTCGCCGAACTGCGGCGGATTCGCCTGCGTGTCCGGGCTGATGAGCTTCTGCGCGAAGAACGCCAGCACCACCACGATCAGGATCGGGAACGCCGCGCTCTTGAAGAACCTGCTCATGGAAGGAGTCCGTCCACCCCGGTGGGCGGTCGATCAACAGTACCAGTGTAGTTTCGGCGCTCCGGGTCGCCTCCTGCATCGATCATGGGTCCGGCCTTCCCGTTCCGGCCGGGCACCGACGCCCCGCGCCTCTCCGATACGCGCCGGGGCCCTCCGCCGATCACCCGCGCGCGCCGGCGTCGTCCAGCGCGGCGACGTAGGGCAGGTTGCGGTAGCGCTCGGCGTGGTCGAGGCCGTAGCCGATCGACGAAGCGGTTGGGGATCTCGAAGCCGACGTAGCGGGGCTGGAGCTCGACCTTGCGCCGCTCGGGCTTGGTCAGCAGCGCGCACACCTCGAGCGACGCCGGGCCGCGGCGCGCCAGGTTGCGCAGCAGGTACTGGAGCGTCAGCCCGCAGTCGACGATGTCCTCGACGATCAGCACGTGGCGGCCCTCGATCGGGGCGTCGAGGTCCTTGAGGATCCGCACGACGCCGCTGGAGTCGGTCGCCGACCCGTAGGAGGCGACCGCCATGAAGTCGACCTCGCACGGGATCGTGATCTCGCGCATGAGGTCCGACGAGGAAGAAGACGGCGCCCTTGAGGACGCCGACCAGCAGCAGGTCGCGGCCCTCGTAGTCGCGCGAGATCGTCGCGCGCCGAGCTCGCGCAACCTTGCGGCGCAGGTCGTCGGGCTGGACGAGGATCTCGCCGATCGCGGGGTCGCGCATGGCGCGGCAGGCTAACGCTCGGCGCGACCGCGGCGGTGGCGTGCGCTCATGCGCAGCACGCCGTCACGACGACGGCTCGCGCGCCGTCGCCGAGTCCAGCGCGCCGTCGCCAGCGCGAGCACGTCCTCGTAGCGGCCCGCCACCCGCGGGCAGAGGCCGCCGGTGGCGTCCTCGGCCAGGCGACGCAGGACCAGCCGCCCCAGCGCCGGCGGCAGCGCACGCGAGGTGCTCGAGTCCGATGTGGTCGCGGCCGGCCAGCGCGACGTCGACGATCTCGTCGAGCACCGCAGCCTCCTCGCGCAGCAGCTCGGCGGCGCGCACGACGTTGCGCTCGGCGCGCGGGATGGACCGCCTCCAGCGCCGGCAGCAGACCGTCGCGCACGCGCCCGCGCGCGTAGACGTCCGAGCCGTTGGTGGGGTCCTCGCGCCCAGCCGAGCCCGCGCGACGCGGCAGTGCGCCGCGGTCTCCTCGCGCGTCACGCCGAGCAGCGGGCGCACCAGCCGACCGTCCCGCGCCGTCATGCCCAGCAGCGCGCGGCGCGACGGCGACGACGCGAGCCGGTAGAGGATCGTCTCGGCCTGGTCGGTGGCGGTGTGGCCGGCGGCCAGGCGGCGCGCCGTCGCCCGCGGCCAGCCGCGCCCCGGCGCCGTAGCGGACGTCGCGCGCCCACGCCTGGAGGTTGCCCGCACCGCCGCCCTCCGGCCGGCGTCGCGCGCTCGACCTGCAGCGCGACGCCGAGCCGCGCGCACAGCGCAGCGGCAGTGGCGCCGCGTCGGCTGCCGCGCCGGCGCGCAGGCCGTAGTTGACGTGCAGCGCCCGACGCGCCGTGCCCGATCCGCGCCGCGCAGTCCAAGCAGGCAGACGGAGTCGCGCCCGCCGGAGAGCAGCACGACGACCGGCGCGCCCGCGGGCAGCAGGCCGGTGCCCCGGACGCGATCCAGCAGGTCCATTCCGACCGGAGCCTATTCCTCGGCCGAGCGGGCCAGGAACAGCTCGGTCGGCTCGCTGAAGCCCTTCAGCCGCACCTCGCCGATCCGCTCGAACTCGAGGTGCGCGCCCGCCTGCTCGACGACGGGCCGGGTGACGAGGACCTCGCCGCCGGCCGCGCGCGCCGCGACCCGCGAGGCCTGGTTGACCTCGCGGCCGTAGTAGTCGCCGTCGCGGTAGAGGGTCTCGCCGTAGTGGATGCCGATCCGCGGCAGCGGCCGGTGGTCGTAGAGCTGCTGGAAGCCCACGGCCCAGTCGGTCAGCGCGGACGGCGTCGGAGCCGACGATCATCACCTCGTCGCCGATCGTCTTGATGACGCGGGCGTCGTCGGGCAGGGTGTGCTCGACGACCTCGACGAAGCGCTCGACCGCCTCGACCGCCTCCTCGTCGCCCTGCTCCTCGGTCAGCCGCGTGTAGCCGGCCAGGTCGGCGAACGCGATCGCCACGCGCAGCCGGCCGAGGTCCAGCGGTCGAAGCGCCGAGGTCGGCCTCCATGTGCCCGATGACGTCCTGCTCGACGAAGTGCTGCGAGGAAGCGCTGGTGGACGTGGTCCATGATCGGCGAGGCCAGCGGCAGCAGCTCGCCGGCGAGGCCCTGCATCTCCTCCGCCATCTCCAGGCCCGGGACGCCGTCGCGCATCAGCGGCTCGTGCACGTAGAGGTGGAACAGCCGCACCTCGGCGTCGGCGATCTGGGCCAGCGCCTGCCCGTAGACGCGGATCAGCTGGAGGAACGCGATCAGCGGGAACCCGGCGGCCAGCACGGCGGCCGCGTAGCGCAGGAGCTGGAGGTCGTCCTCGGTGAGCCGGTCGAGCACGTTCGCGCTCGAGGCCCATGGTCAGGAAGATGCGCTCGATCAGCGCCGGCTCGAGCCCGGTCTCGGCCGCGGCCTCCTCGAGCGTGAAGGCCCGGCTCGGCGAGGACAGCAGGTCCTCGACGTAGCCGAACGCGAGCCGCCCGGCGTCGGCCGCGGCACGGAGCTCGTCGAGGCGAGTGCCCGCGCTCGCGCATGCGGGCGACGATCCGCGCCTGGGCGACCGCGGCCGGCGTCCACTCGCCGTCGCCGGCGACGATGCCCAGCTCGGCCCAGCGCCGCAGCGTGCCGGGCGACACGCCGACGCGGCGCGCGACCTCCGCGCGGCTCAGCGGATCGGCCATCGTCCGTCCGGGTCGGTCCGCGACGAAACAGCGGCGGGACCCTCATGAAGTGGATCCCGCCGCCCGCGGGCTGCACGGCCCGCCTGTGGGCCGACGGCGCTCGTGGCCCGAAGGCCGCGGCGCCTTGCGGATCGCTATCGCGTCCACTGTCCGGCCTGCTGCCACAACGGATACTCACGTCACCGTGCGCTGTCAACGGGGCTTAACAATCGCTGGCCCGCACGTGACCTCACGCGACCAGGTGCGGGTGGTCGGCCTCGAGCATCGCGCGGTAGCGCGCGAAGACGGGCTTGGTGATGGGAATCAGCGCGAGCGCCGCCGGACGTCGCCGCCCGTCTTGATGCGACGGCGGGCGATCGCCATCGCGACGTTCTCCCGGCCCTGGAAGTAGCGGTTGGCGGTCTCCGAGGACATCGTCATCCGGACCCTGGGCTCCCAGCCGACGTCGTCGGCCCACGCCCAGACGAGGTTGCCCCTCTCCCCCTCGACGGCCGGCCGGATGTTGACGACGAGGTCGACGTCGGGGAACTCGAAGCGCTGGGGGACGTCGGCGTCGCGCAGCGCGGGCCCCATCTCGGGGTCCTCGCTCATGAGGCGAAACGCGCCATCCATCACGTCGCGGAACTCCTGGGCCGACGCGAACTCGACTGAGGCCATCTACCGGAACGCTCCCTCTCGCTCGACAAGGTTCTCGAAGATCTTCGCCTGGATCCGCGCGCGGATCTCCTCCGCAAGCTCGAGGATGGCGACGCGGTCGGCGAGCGCGTCCTCGCGCGCGACCCGGGCGCCGAGGTCGATCGGCTCGTCGAAGGCGATCCGCCAGCGCGACGGCAGCGGGATCGCGCCGAGCGGACCCAGCAGCGGGAACGTCGGCGTGATCGGGAAGTACGGCGCCCCGGTCAGCCGCGCGACGAACGGCAGCTCGCCGATCTTCGGGTAGATCTCCTCGCTGCCCACGACGGCGCACGGGACGATCGGGGCGCCGGCACGCAGGGCGAGCTCGACGAACCCGCCGCGGCCGAAGCGCTCGAGGCGGTAGCGCCGGTCGAAGGGCTTGCCGACGCCCTTCGCTCCCTCCGGGAACACCATCACGACGTGGCCTTGGCGCAACAGCGCCAGCGCGTTGTGGGGCGAGGCCGGCACGCCCCCGAAGCGCCGGATCGCCACCGACGCCCAGGGGAGCGAGAAGGCCCAGTCGAGGACGAGGAAGCGCGGGTGGCGATGGGACCCGCGGGGCCGGGCCTCGCGGCGCATGCCGGTGGCCATCATCGCGGCGTCGGCCGGGATCACGCCGGCGTGGTTGGCGACCACGAGCACCGGGCCCGACGTGGGGATGTTCTCGACGCCGCTGGTCGTGACCCGCCACCAGCGCCGGTAGACGAGGTCGAGCCAGGGCTCGACGAGGCGCAGGTAGTCGGGGTCGAAGCCCCAGTCGTCCTCGAGCGGCCCCGCGGCGGGCGGCGGGATCGGGGGCAGCGGAAGCCTCATGCCGCGACCGCCTCCGCGCTGGCCTCGATCGCCTCGAGCGTGCTGCGTGCGGGCAGGAACCCGAGCTCGTCGCGCAGGCGGGTGGTGTCCACGCCGCGCCCGTAGCGCAAGAACCGCGCGATGTCGGGGTCGAGCCGCGGCAGGCCGGCGCGCGCCGCGAGCCCGGTGACGGGACCGAAGGCGCCCGGCGCGAGCGGGACGGCGTGCCTGCCGAGGCGGTGCAGGATCCGGCTGAGCGAGACGACGCCGTCGCCGGCGACGTTCACCGGCCCCTCCACGCCGCCCGCGACCGCGGCCGCCAGCGCACCCACGAGGTCGTCGCCGTGGACGACCTGGATGCGCGGGTCGAACCCCATCCAGGTCGGCACCAGCGGCGCGCCGAGCAGGCGCATGATCGGCGTGTCCAGCCCGGGGCCGACGACCGGCTGGGGACGCAGTGTCGTGCACCGCACCGCGGCGTGCCGGCGGGCGAACGCGTCGGTGAGGTTCTCCAGCTCCGAGATGTCGCGCTGCCAGCGCGTCCGCAGCGGGAAGCGGCGTGCGAGATCCTCGGTGAAGAACGCCGGCGCGTTGGGCTCGGATCCGTAGATGGCGGCCGAGCTGCGCACCACGACCCGGCGCAGCGACGGCACGAGCTCGCAGGCGGCGAGCAGCTGCAACGTCCCCACCACGTTGATCTCGTGGAGCACCCTGGCGGAGCGGCCGGGCTCGGCGAACTGGAGCACGTCGTTGTGCACGACGGCGTCGATCGCGTGGGGCGCGAGCGCGCGCGCGAGGTCCGGGCTGCGCAGGTCGGCCGCCAGGTGGACGGCGCGGTCGTCGTCGGGAAGCTGCGGGACGCGCGTGTCGAGCGCCACGACGAGCTCGATCCCGGGCTCTTCCAGGAGCCGGCGGGCCAGCTCGGCGCCGACCCAGTTCGCCGCGCCGGTGATGAGGACGCGCCGCACCCTGTCGACGGCTCGGACCATAGGCTCCGCGGCACTCTATGGCAGCGCCGATCCACCTGCAGCCCACCGCGCCGCTGGCCCCGCGGATCCTGCTGCCGGGCGATCCGGGGCGCGCGCTGCTGCTCGCGCAGGCGCTGCTGGACGAGCCGAGGATGTTCAACCACCACCGCGGCCTCTGGGGCTACACCGGCCGGGCGGCCGACGGCGAGCCGCTCACGATCCAGAGCACCGGCATCGGCGGTCCGAGCGCCGCGGTCGTCGCCGAGGAGCTCGCCGACCTCGGCGCCCGCACGCTGATACGCGTGGGCACGTGCGGCGCGTTGGTGGAGGGGCCCGTGCTGGGCGACCTGCTCGTCGCCGCGGAGGCGCTGGCGTGCAGCGGCGCCAGCCGCGGCCTCGGGGCGGGCGATCGCGTGCCCGCGGATGCGGAGCTGACGGCCCGGCTCGAGGGCGAGCACACCGGCCCGGTGGCCAGCACCGACCTGTTCTACGACCCGGACCTGTCGCTACCGGCGCGCTGGGTGGGCGCGGGCGCGCTGGCAGTGGAGATGGAGGCCGCGACGCTCTTCGCGGTCGCCCGCCGCCGTGGCCTCCGGGCCGCCTGCCTGCTCGTGGTGTCCGACCTCCTGGCCGGCGGCGAGCGGCGGCGGATCGAGCGCCCGGCCCTCACCGAGGCCGAGGAGCGGCTCGGGCGCCACGCCTTCGCAGCGCTGGCCGGCTCCTAGAGACCTCAGTCGGCGCCGACCTTCAGGCGCTCCTGGTCGCGCGAGACGTTGGGCTTGTCGCCCGGGAGCGCCTCCTGGATCCCGGCGACGAGGCCGGCCAGCTCGGCCAGCCGCTGCTCGATGGCCCGGAGGCGATGGTCGAGACCGTCGGTCGCCTGGAGCGCGGCGAGGCGCTCGTCGAGGCGGTCGACGCCGTCCTCGATGCCCTCCAGCCGCTGCGAGACCGAGCGCACGCGCCGCGTGAGGCGCTCGATGTCGGCGGCCGACGGGATGTTGAACGCCCCGAGTGCGGCCTCCTGGGCCTGCGTCGCCTTCTCCCGCGCCTCGAACGCGCGCGCGATCGCCCCATGGACGAGCGGGTTCTCGAGCAGGTCCTGCGCCAGCTTGCCGAGCGCGTCCTCGCCCTGCCGGGTCAGTCGCTCGCGGATGCCCTCGGTGTCGTCGGCCATGGCGGCGAACCGTACCGCCCGCCCCGCGACGGTGCCCCACCGGGTGGCCGCCGGACACCACGCTCACCGTCAACTTGAGCATGAGACTGAGCGGTGCGGGCCGCCCGCCCTGCCCCCTGAGGCCGGCAGGGCGGCACGGGATGGCGAGACAACCGGACACGGGCGCCGGCGCACGCCGCCAGCCCGGCGCCCCGAACGCGCCCCGGCGCCCACCACGGCCCCCTAACACGCGCGTAACGGTTCCCGTTTGCGCGTATGCAGAACACCAAGTAGCTTGCCGACTCCTGGATCCCCGGGCGCGTGGTAGGTTGCCGCTGCGCTTGGCATCGCCGTCGGGCGGTCCAGCACGCGGGAAGAGAGCGCAAGACAGGCATGAACAAGCGCAAGCTGCTCATCGGACTGGTGGTCGCCGGGCTGTTCTCCGCCGGCCTCGGCGCCGGCGTCTTCCCCGCGTCCGCCACGATGCGCACCTTCGTGGTGACGCTCGCCACCGGCAAGACCGTCACCCTCACGCTCGACGTGCCGCCGGGCACGCCGCTGGACCAGATCCACCCCCCCGGCATCGCGGGACCGATCGTGAGCATCACCGAGGTCACGCCGCCCCAGCAGCAGACCCAGCAGCAGGGCCAGCAGCAGGGCCCCGTCGGCGTCACGGTGGGGACGACGCCGGCCCCGGCGCCCGAGCCCCAGGCCGGGCAGCCCGCGCAGTCCCACACGCCGGTCGGCAAGGGCCAGAACGAGCAGAAGACCACCGGAGCCAAGCCGCGTAAGCCTCAATCGAAGACTGAGACTTCGGCGCTCGGCGACGTCGTCGCAGTCGGCAAGCACAAGCGCAAGCACAAGAAGGACACGACCCCGTCGGACTCCGCGCTCCGCCACGCCGACGGTGCCCCGACCGACCGCAACCCCACGTTCTCCTTCGCCCTTCCCGGCCCCTCGCCGATCGGCGTGCCGAACTTCTTCATCGAGAAGTTCCGGATCCCGCCGTTCCTGCTGCCGATCTACCAGGCGGCCGGCATCCAGTACGGCGTGCGCTGGGAGATCCTCGCCGCGATCAACGAGATCGAGACCGACTACGGCCGCAACCTCAGCGTCTCCACCAAGGGCGCCGTGGGCTGGATGCAGTTCCTGCCCTCGACCTGGAAGCGCTACGGCGTCGACGCCAACGACGACGGCCAGAAGGACCCCTACAACCCGGTCGACGCAATCTTCGCCGCGGCGCGGTACCTCAAGGCGGCGGGCGCGGACACCAACGTCCACGACGCGATCTTCGCCTACAACCACGCCGAGTGGTACGTCGACTCCGTGCTCCTGCGCGCGCGCCTGATCGGCGGCCTGCCGGCCGACCTCGTCGGCTCGCTGACCGGGCTGACCCAGGGCCACTTCCCGCTGCACGCCAAGGCCCGCTACGCCGACGACGTCGCCGAGGCGGCGACCGCCAAGCGGGTCAAGGGCCGCAACGCCGCGGTGCCGGTCACCTCCGACGCGCGGCGCAAGGGCATCGACGTCTTCGCCAAGGCCGGCTCCCCGGCGATCGCCGTGCAGGACGGCCGCATCGTCCGCATGGGCGTCAGCGATCGCCTGGGCCGGTTCATCCAGCTGCGCGACGTCTACGGCAACACCTACACGTACGGGCACCTCAAGACGATCGTCGAGGCGGTCCCGGTGCCCAAGGAGCACAAGGTCAGCAAGGCTCAGGTCTCGCGCGAGCTGCACCTGCCCAAGGCCGATCCCAAGCCGACGGCACCGGCCAGCGCTGGCTCGCAGGGCACGCCGGCCGCCAAGCCCGCCGCCACGCGGGTCTTCAAGACGCCCGCTCCGGCCGTCCAGCCGGCCGCGCCCACCGTCCGCAAGGAGCGGCTCTTCGCCCATCCCGACCGTCCGTCGGCCTTCCGCCACGGCGGTGAGGACCAGCTGCTGACCCAGGGCGCCGAGGTCCCCGGGTACACGACCTTCAAGAGCTACTTCACCGAGGTGTTCGGCCTCAAGCGCAACGACGTCGTGCTCAAGAAGCTGAAGGTGGGCTCCCGCGTCATCGCCGGCACGATCCTCGGGCGCATCGGCAAGCTCGACGACAAGACCGCCCCGCACCTGCACTTCGAGATCCGGCCCGCCGGCAAGGGCGCGCCGCGGATCGACCCGAAGCCGATCCTCGACGGCTGGAAGCTGCTCGAGACCACGGCCATCTACCGCGCCGCCGGCAAGAACCCGTTCTTCGGCCCGGACGCGAAGAACCCCACGATCGGCCAGGTCCTGCTGATGAGCAAGGAGGCGCTCCAGCGACGCGTGCTCGACGACAGCAACGTCGACGTCTACTCGTGCGGGCGCCGCGACGTGCGGGCCGGGGTCGTCGATCGGCGCGTGCTCGCGACGATCGAGTTCCTCGCGGCCAGCGGCCTGCGCCCGACGGTGACCAGCATGCGCTGCGGCCACTCGTACCTGACCACCTCGGGCAACGTCTCCGAGCACTCGTCGGGCAACGCGGTCGACATCGCCGCCGTCAACGGCATCCCGATCCTCGGCCACCAGGGGCCGGGCTCGATCACCGATCTGACGATCCGGCGGCTGCTGACCCTCCAGGGCACCATGCGCCCTCACCAGATCATCAGCCTGATGACGTTCGACGGCGCCGACAACACGATGGCGCTGCCCGACCACGCCGACCACATCCACGTCGGCTTCCGGCCGCTGTTCGGCACCAACGGGAAGCTTGGACGCCAGGCGGAGGCGGTGCTCAAGCCCGGCCAGTGGATCAAGCTCATCGACCGGATCGGCTCGATCGACAACCCGCGGGTGCGCGTCAAGCCGTCGAAGTACGCGATCACGGTCCAGCCGCCCAAGCGCGCGTCCGACGCGCACGTCGGCGACTAGCGATCCGCGACTACAACCGTCGCCGCAGCTCGACGATGTCGAGCCCGAGCTCGGGCGGCCCCGGCAGCGCGAGCGGCACCTCCGTCCACCCCTCACGGACATAGAAGCGGCGGGCGCGGTGCTGGCCGGCGGGCGTGTAGAGCCGCGCCTCGGGGTAGCCGCGGGCGCGCATCTCGTCCACGAGCCCGCCCAGAAGGGCAGCGGCCAGCCCCGTGCCCCAGAAGGCCTCGGCCACGAACAGCAGCGATACGTGCGCGAGCCCCTCGATCACGGGCCCGTCGCGCCCGGTGCGAGCGGCCGCGAGCATCGCCGCCCCCACGACGGCCTCGCGCCCCTCGGCCACGATCGTGAACGCGTCCTCCCGGCGCATCCGGTCCTGGACCTGCTCGGCGTCGCCGACGTCGGCGGGCGGCTCCCAGCCGGGGGGCGCGAAGCTCCGGTACGTCTCGAATCCGGCGGCGCACACAGCGGCGATCCCGGGCGCGTCGGAGGCGCGCGCCCGGCGCAGCGGCGGTGCGGTCGGCGGCATGCGCCGCGAAGATAGCCTCCCGCACGTGCCCGGCGCCCTCTTTCGCTTCGTCCAACTGGAGGTCCCGTGGCCGCTCGGCCCCCCGGACGGGCGCTACGTGGTGCGCCGCCACGCCGGCGAGCCGCCGTCGCACGTGATCGTCGTCGCGACGCTCGGCGCCCCGCAGCGCCGGCTGCTCGGGGGCCGGCGCGCCCGTGACGCGGCGCCCGAGCCGCCGCCGGCACCGGTGCCGACCGGCCGCGCGACCGTGATCGTCGCCGCTCCGCTCGACGGCGAGGACGCCGCGCGCTCGTGGCTCGCACGCGCCGACCGCGAGGACGAGGTCGCGACCGCGAGCGGGCTCCTCGAGGAGGCCCTGCACGCCCACCGCGTCGCCGCCGCCGAGCCTCACGCCCGCACGGCCTCGCGCGCCGACGCCCTGGTCGTCCGGCTCGGCTTCGGCGAGGGCGAACAGGTCGCCGATGGCCGTTGGACCGAGGCCGTCGAGCTCCCTCAGCCCAGGCCAGCCCGTCGCCGCGGCGAGGCCGCGCTGCGGCCGCAGGAGCGCCTCGCCGCCCTCCTCGGCGGCCGCGACGCGGCGCTGGCATGCGAGACACTGCTGCTGCGGGCGCGCGCCGACCTCGATGCGGGCCGCCAGCGCGAGGCCGCGCTGCAGCTGCGGGTGGCGCTCGAGGCCGCGCTCGCGGAGCTGGCGGCATGGAGGGACCGCGGCGACCTCGGGCGCCGGCTCGACGAGCTCGCTGCCGACCGCAGCGCCGTCGGGGCCGCGGCGAACGCCGCGCTCGAGCGGGGCCTCGACCCCGCCGAGATCGAGGCGGTCGTCGCCGTCACCGGCCGCCTGGAGGCCGCTCTCCGCGCCCGCAGCGCCGCCGGGTTCACCTAGGCGGCGGCCGCGCGACAGCTCGCCGACGAGCGGACTGAGAGACCCGCCCGTGCGGTCGAGCTCTCAGCCGGTCTCGCCGACGACGCGCACGGGTGGGGCGGTGCCGGCGCGCTACAGGGCCGCGAGCACGGCCTCGAGCTCGGTGACCACGTCGCCGTCGAGCTTGACCGTCGCGCGGGCGTCCCATGGCGTCGGACCGGCGGTCACGATCGCGACCTCGCCCCCGGCCTTGCGGGTCACGCCGGGCAGCTGGGCGATCGGATGGACCTCGAGCGAGGATCCGACGCAGAGCAGGAGGTCGGCGCCGGCGGCCAGCTCGTACGCGCGCTCGAGGGCGCCCTCGGGGAGGAACTCGCCGAACAGCACGACGTCCGGCTTCAGCGGCTCGCCACAGTCGCAGCGGGGGACGGCCGGCGCCCCCGTCGCCTCCGGCGCACACGGCTCCCCCACCGCGTCCGCCGCCGCTCGCGAGCCCTCGAGCCGGGCGCGGACGTCGTCGATCGGGTACCGGGCGCGGCACGACAGGCATGAGGAGTGCTCGATCGTCCCGTGCACCTCGACCAGCTCGCGGGTCCCCGCGCGCCGGTGCAGCATGTCGATGTTCTGGGTGACGACGGCGTCGAGCACGCCACGGCGCTCGAGCTCGACCAGCGCCCGGTGCGCGCCGTTGGGCCGCTTGTCGCGAAGCATGGCGAAGCGGTTGCCGTAGAAGTGCCAGAAGCGCCCGGGGTCGGCGCGCCAGGCGTCGATGTGCGCGACCTCCATCGGGTCGACGTCCTCCCACAGGCCCGAACCCGGCGAGCGGAAGTCGGGGATCCCCGACGGCACCGAGATCCCGGCGCCCGTCAGGGCGACCACCGAGCCGGCCTCGCGGAGGAGGCCCGCCAAACGCTGCGGCCCGGCCAGGGCCGCAGCGGCTACCTGCCCCGCCACTGCGGCGCGCGCTTGCCCAGGAAGGCGGAGATGCCCTCCCTGCCGTCCTCGGAGAAGAACGCGGCGGCAAAGCCGGCCTTCTCCGCCTCGATGCCCTCGTCGAGGTCGCCCTTCGCGGAGACCTCCTTGATCTGGCCCACCGCGATCGGCGCCTGCTCGGCGAGCTTGCGCGCCCAGGCGAGCGCCACGTCGAGCAGCTCGTGGTCGGCGACGATCCGGTTGACGAGGCCGTACTCGTAGGCCTCGGCCGCCGTGATCGCCTCGCCGGTCAGGTTCATCTCCAGCGCCTTGTTCTCGCCGACCAGCCGCGGCAGGCGCTGCGTCCCGCCGAAGCCGGGGATGATCCCCAGCTTGACCTCGGGCTGGCCGAAGACCGCCGAGCGCGCGGCGATCCGCACGTCGCAGGCCATCGCCAGCTCGCAGCCGCCGCCGAACGCCAGCGAGTTGACCGCGGCGATCGTGGCGACGTTCGCGCGGCCGAGGTCGCGCAGCAGCGCGTGGCCGGAGCTGATCAGCTCGGCGCCCGCCTGCTCGTCCATCTGCGTGAACGCCTTGATGTCGGCTCCCGCCGAGAAGACGACCGGCGACGAGGAGGCCACGACCATCGCTCGTACACCCGAGGACTTCACACGGTCCCAGACGGTACCGAGGTCGCGGATCACGTCCGGCGAGATCGGGTTGACCTGGCCGTTGGCCAGCCAGGCGATCGCCACGTCGCCCCGCGTCTCGAGCTTGACGGTCTCGGGCTGGTCGCCCTCGTCGGGCTGCGGGTAGGCGTAGAAGCCGCTGCCCGCCTTGGTCCCCAGCCTCCCCTGCGCCACAAGGCGCCGCAGGATCGCCGGCGGGGCGAAGCGCTCGCCGTGGGCCTCCTGGAGCGCCTCGAGGCGCTCCAGGACCGTGTCGAGCCCCATGACGTCGGCCTTCATGAAGGGCGGCAGCAGGCCCCGGCGGGGGTCCATGCCGGCGCCGGCCATCAGCCCGAGGTCGATCTCGCGGGTGCTGCAGACGCCTTCCTCGAGCACGAGGCAGGCCTCCACGAACGACTTGAGCGCCATCAGCTCTGCGAGCTCGCCGCCGTCGACGCCGGTGCCGTCGCCCTCGACCTGGGGCTCGCCGTCGGCGTAGAAGCCCGAGCCGCCGGTCTTGGCGCCGAGCTTGCCCTCGCCGACGAGCCGCTCCATCCCCTTCGAGACGTAGAAGCGGTCGCCGTAGGACTCGCGAAGGTGCTGTGCGACGTGCAGGACCGTGTCGAGCCCGAGCAGGTCGACCAGGAAGAACGGCGGCATCGGCGCGACGTTCTCGCCGCCGACCGCCTCGTCGATCGCCTTGATCGACAGACCGCGCTCCTCCTGGGCGCGCCAGATCTCCGAGACGCCGGAGTTGAGGATGCGGTTGACCACGAAGCCGGGGACCTCGTCGCAGACGATCGGCTGCTTCTTGATCGTCTGGGCGAAGTTCATCGCCGCCGCGACGGTCTCCTCGGAGGTGTCGTCACCCCGGACGATCTCGATCAGCGGCATCACCGCCGCCGGGTAGAAGTAGTGGAAGCCGACGACCTTCTCGGGGCGCAGCGTCGCATCGCCGATCTCGGTGATCGACAGCGACGAGGTGTTCGAGGCGAGGATCGCGTGGCCGGGGGTCACGGCGTCGAGCTCGGCGAAGACCGCCTGCTTGATCTCCATCCGCTCGGGCACCGCCTCGATCACGAGGTCGACATCGCCGAAGCCGTCGTAGGAGGTCGTCCCGTGGATGCGCCCGAGGACCTCGTCGACCTGGGCGGCGCCCTGCTCCTCGGTGACCTTCTCCTTCTTGACCAGCCGGCCGACCTGGCCCTCGGTCACGTTGCGGGCCTCCGCGAGGCCGGCGTCGACGAACTCCTGCTTGACGTCCTTGAGGACGACATCGATGCCCGCGGCGGCGATGGTCTGGGCGATCTGTCCACCCATGGTGCCCGCGCCCACCACGGCGGCTTTGAAGACGAACATTCGCGGGACTCTATGGGTGGCCGCTCGGGGGCGTCATCTCGCGCTCGATGGCGAGCTCCCGGTGGAGGCGCGCCAGGGTCCGGGCGAGCGCCTCGCGCTGGCGCGGGCGGATGAAGACCGCGTCGAGCAGCGGCGTCAGCGGTCCCAGCGGCCGGCGCTTGAGCCGCCAGCGGAGCTCGAGCCCCACGCGGACGCGGTCCTCGCCGAGCGCGGCGAAGCTCACCGTCTGAGTGCCGGTGATCGCCTCGTCCTCGACGGCGGCGGTCTGCCCGACGCGCGGCTCGTGGCGCTCGACGGTCTCGAACACCCGCCCGCGGCCGTTGGGCGAGGAGTCCCACACGAGCGCGCCTCGCGCCGGCCACTCCGGGTCGCGGCTGACGACGTGGTGGAAGCCCTCGACGAAGGCGGGCCACCGGGCCAGGTCGTACCAGAGCGTCTCGGCCTCGCTGATCCGCCCCTCGACCACCGTGTGCGCCGATGCCCGCATGCGGCGGAGTATGGCGCCACGACGACGGAGGGCCGGCGATCGCCGGCCCTCCGCGTCCTTCGCTGGTCGTGCGCGCTACTGGTAGTTGCCGGTGCCGATCTCGCCCTGGATGCCGGCGTCGGGGACGCCCGCCCCCGCGCAAGCCGTCGGGTCGGCCGGCTCGAAGGCCAGCGCGCCGCCGGCGGCGTCGCCGTTGAAGACGGTGCTCTTGACCTCGACCTCGGTGGGATCGCCCAGGGCCGGATCGTGGACCTTCAGCGTCATGCTGTCCTGGACGGATCCGGTCAGCGCGACGAGCGCGCCGACGCCGTTGGTGTCGTAGGCGATGATCGTCAGGCCGCCGCCGTCCCACTGGACGAAGGCGGTGCCGGAGGTCGTCGAGTTGCTGCAGGCGCCGTTGCCCGTGGAGGTCGGCTCCTCGAGCTGCAGGCCGTTGTAGTCGAGCAGCTCACCGGCGGTGACGTTGCCGGACGCCGGCGCGGCCCCGGTCGACGCACAGCCGGTCAGCGTGCCGTCGAAGTGGTAGTCGAAGTCCTGCGCGGTCGTGCCGAGCGGGTTCGAGAAGTATGCGTGCCCGTCGAGCGTGCAGCCCCCGACGTGCGGGTCGGCCATGGCCGAGGGTGCGGCGAACGCGGCGGCAGCCGCGCAGATGCTGCCGAGCAGCAGAGTGCGTCGAATCACGTGAGCCTCCCGAATCACGTGGGCCGGGGCATGTCCCCGGTCTCCCACAGTTGAACGGGCGCGGACGCTAACGGACGCCGATGCGCCGTGCAACCGGGAAGTGGCACATCGGCGTCCGCGCTGGTGTCTGCTAGGCGGCGGCGCCCGCCTCGACGCGCCTCGGAAGCAGCGTCTCGCGGGCGATGACCAGCCGCTGGATCTGCGAGGTGCCCTCGTAGAGCTGCATGATCTTCGCGTCGCGCATGAGCTTCTCGACGGGGTACTCCTTGATGAAGCCGTAGCCGCCGTAGACCTGCACGGCGTCGGTCGTGACCTCCATCGCCGAGTCCGCCGCGAAGCGCTTGGCGTGCGAGGACTCGAGCGTGTTGCGACCGCCCTGGTCGAGCAGGACGGCGGAGTTCCACGTGCCGAGGCGCGCGAGGTGGACCTTCGTCGCCATGTCGGCGATCATGAACTGGATCGCCTGGTGCATGGCGATCGGCACGCCGAACTGGACGCGCTCCTTGGAGTACTCGGTGGCGAACTCGAACGCCGCGCGGGCGATCCCGGTCGCCATCGCCGCGACGCCCGGGCGGGTCCGGTCCAGCGTCATCATCGCGAGCTTGAAGCCCTTGTTCTCCTCGGCGAGCAGGTATTTGGCGTCGATCTCGGTGTCGTTGAACGTGATCGTCGCGGTGTTGGACGCCCGCTGACCCATCTTGTCCTCCTTCTTGTCCACGACGACCGAGTCGTCCTTGCGGACCAGGAAGGCCGAGATGCCGCGGTGCCCGGCATCGGGGTCGGTCTTGGCGTAGACCGTGAACCAGTCGGCGTAGCCGCCGTTGGTGATGAAGCACTTCGAGCCGTTGAGGACGTACTTGTCGCCCTTCTTGACGGCGCGGGTGCGCATGCCCGACACGTCGGAGCCGGCATCGGGCTCGGTCAGGCAGAACGAGGCCAGGTTCGGGGCCTCGATCAGATCGCCGAAGTACTCCTTCTTGACCTCGTCGGAGCCACCGAGCTGGACGGGCGCGCCGGCCAGGCCGTTGGCGCCGATCGAGGTCGCGATGCCCGAGCAGCCCCAGGCCAGCTCCTCCTCGACGAGACAGCCCTCGAGGTAGTTGAGGCCCGGACCCCCGTACTCCTCGGGGACGTGGTTGTTCATCAGCCCGAGCTCGTGGGCCTTCTCGATGATCTCCTGCGGCCAGGTGCCGTCCTTGTCGTACTCCCACGCGACGGGCCTGATCTCCTTCTCGGCGAAGTCATGGGCCATCTCGCGCAGAGACTTCTGCTCGTCGGTCAGGGTGAAGTCGACCACTTGTGCTCCTTGGAAGGTGGGCGGCCCGCCGCGCAGAGAGGATGCGACGAGCGACAGATTGACTGGTCAGTCAATGACCTGACCACACGGTATCGCAGCATCGCGCTCATCGCCACACGAAGGCGACGAGGACGACGCTCCCGACCAGCACCGCGGCGGTCAGCAGGGCCAGCGGCCACTGGTCGGCGAGCAGCGCCGGCCGGCGCGGGGCGAAGGTCCTCCGGCGCAGTCGGCGCCACATGCCCGCAGTATGGGCACACTTGGACCGTGCAGGAAGCGTTCGGCATCGTTCTGTTCGTCGTCGTCGGGGTCGCCGCGGTCGCCGCGGTCTTCGCCGCCGCGGGCTCCGGCCGGCTCTACCGCCAGATCGGGCGCGGGAACCTCTCGCTGGACCGCGACGTCGACGCCCGCCGCCGCTCGGCGGCCGCGGGGTCGGCGGCAGGGCTCGCCGAGCGCGACGAGGAGGTCCGCCAGATGCTGGCCGCCCGCAACGCCCGCCGCGCCGCACGGGGAGAGCAGCCGCTCGACATCGAGGCCGAGCTGGCGCGGCTGACCGCCCCCGTCATCGACCCGGCGCTCGAGGGCGAGATCCGCGCGCTCGTCGTCGCCCGCAACCAGCGCCGCGCCCGCCAGGGCAGGCCGCCGCTCGACGTCGAGGCCGAGGTCCGCCGCCAGATCGCCGAGCTCGGCGGCTGATCCCCCGCTAGGCGAAGCCGAAGGCGAGCGCGAGGACCAGCCAGACCGCGAGCAGCTGGACGCCCTCGAACCAGGTCGTCTCGCCCTCGTTGGTCACGTGGTTGGCGATGACGACGGCGAGCAGGATGCCGCCGAGCTCGAAGCCGTTGAACACCAGCGGCATCGGCCCCGGGCCCAGCACGAACGAGATCAGGACGAGCACCGGGGCGACGAAGAGCGCGATCTGGGCGCTCGAGCCGATCGAGATGTTGACCGCGAGGTCCATCTTGTTCTTCGCCGCGACGAGGACGGCGACCCAGTGCTCGGCGGCGTTGCCGACGATCGCGACGACGATCGCGCCGATGAAGAACTCGCTGAGTCCGATCGACGCTGCCGCGTCGGAGATCGAGCTGACGAGGATCTCCGACATCCCGCCGACCGCGATTCCGGCGATCGCCAGCATCGCGACCGAGCGCCGGACCGTCCACGGCTCCCCCTCGTCCTCGTCGTCCTCGCGGATGGGGTTGAAGAGGTCGCGGTGGGTGCGCAGCGAGAACACGAGCCCTGCCGCGTAGGAGACGATCAGCACGCAGGCGACCGCGAGCGACAGGTGCTCGACGGTCGGCCCGTAGCTGACGCGCTCGGCGCCCGGCTGCGGCAGGCCCTTGCCCTCGACGAGCTCGAAGATCGCCGGCATGACCATGGCCGCCGCCGCCAGGAGGAGCATCGCCGACTGCGAGGCAGCGGCGGCGCGCGCGAAGTACTGGCGCTCGAAGCGCAGCCCTCCGACCAGCGCCGAGGCGCCGAGCACCAGCAGCACGTTGCCGAGGATCGAGCCGATCAGCGACGCCTTGACGACCTCGTGCAGGCCCCGCTCGAGTGCGAAGAGCGCGATGATCAGCTCCGGCGCATTGCCGAAGGTGACGTTGAGCAGCCCGCCGATCCCCGGGCCCGAGCGGGCCGCCAGCTCCTCGGTCGCGCGCCCCATCAGCGCCGCGGTGGGGATCACGCCGAGGGCCGAGGTGGAGAAGATCGCCGCCGCCGATGCCCCCGCGACGTCGAGGACGATCGCGAGCGGGATGAACGGGACGAGGAGGTAGGGCCAGCCCCGGCCGGAGAGCAGGAACCGGCTCACCGGCGCGAGACTACTGCGCCAGCAGCTCCGCGCACTTCTGGATCTTCGACACGTCGCTGCCCGCCTTCTGGAGGCAGTCGAGGTACTTCTGCGACGAGCCGCCCGCCGCGGTGGGCGGCGCCGGCACGGTCGTCGTCGACCCGCCGCCGGCGGAGCCGCTGCCGGCGCCCGACGAGCCGCTGCCGGCGCCCGACGAGCCGCCGGAGGAGCCCGAGCCGGCGATGCCTCCGAGTGCGCTCGTCAGCTCCGAGAGCGGCTTGGCGTTGGAGGGCGCGCTGATCGTCTGCGACGCGTTGAGGTCGGCGATCGTCACGTCGAACGTGGCGCTGCCCTTCTGGAGGCCGCCGGCGCGCTTGCGCGCGGACTGGGGCACGTCGAAGCCGAGCGTCACCTTCAGTCGCCGCAGCGTCTTGTCGTCCTTGCCGGTCCACACGTCCAGCGTCGCCGACTTGATCGACGCCTCGATGTCCTTGCGCTGCTGCGCGGTCAGCGACGACGGCAGCTTCGCGCCCTGCCCGAGCGAGCCGGTCTTGCCGAGAAGCTGGTTGAGGTCCTCGATGAAGCGGGGGACGTCGATCGACGCGGCCACGTGCGTGGTCGCGGCGCCGCCGACCGTCTCGGTCCCCGCCTTGCGGGGGTTGCGCAGCCAGTCGAGCGGATTGATCCCGAGCGAGGCGAACGACGGGCCCTTCGCCTTCGAGCCCGAGCTCTTCGAGGCCTGCTCATAGCCCTGCTTGAACTGCGTGAAGAGCTGGCCCGTGACCGCGTAGGTCTGGCCCTGGACCTTCAGGAAGCCCTTGTCGCCCGTCGAGACGGCGCCGGCGGTGAAGCTCGAGCCGCCCGTGCCGAGCGCGAGGTTGAAGTCGAACTTCGGCAGCTTGCCCTGCCCCTGGGACGCAAACGGCCCGCTCAGCCTGAGCTCCACGGGGCCCTTGAGGCCCTGCAGCCCCTGCGCGTCGAGGTTCAGCCCGACCGAGAGCTTGCCGCTCTTGACGGGGTGGTTGGGGCCGAAGGTGTCCTTCAGCAACTGCTGGGCCGATTCGTTGTTACTGCCTCCACAGGCCGCGAGTCCGGCGACGGACGCAAGGGCGAGGAGGACGGTGAACAGCAGGCGAAAAGCGCGGGTCATGGGGCGATCGAATCTAGCATCCGGGCACGTGAGGACTGTTGGGCTGGCGTTGGCCTGCGCGCTCGCGGCGACGGGCCTGATCGGCGCCCCGTCGAGCGTCGCCGCGCCAACTCTCGTCATGGGGACCGACGGGCAGGTCCACTCCGAGCGCGACCCGTTCCTCCCCCGGGCCGACCCCGCGCCGCCCGCCGCGCGCCGCGCCGCGCGGCGCGGCCGCGCCGCGCCCGCGCCGCGGCGCTGAAGACGCGCCGCGAGCTGCGCGCCCTGCTGCGCAAGCACGCGATCGACCAGCCGACCTACGACCGCGCGGCGGCCGCCTACGGCGACGCGATCACGTCGATGGAGCGGCTGCACGGCGCGCGCCGGCTCCAGCTGCGGTCGGTGGTCTCGGACGTCGACGACATCGCCGAGCGCGGGCTGCTGACCGCCTCGCGCGTGCCGCTGCTGACCGCGACGCTCGAGCGCAACCGCCAGTGGTGGACGCGCGGCCCCCTGCTGGCCGTCGGGCGGCGCGTGCGCTTCTCGAGCAGCGAGCTGGTCTGGCAGCACTACTCCGGCGAGGGCCTGCAGGTGCAGTGGCTCGGCACCTTCGGCAAGGCCAACGGACTCTGGAAGACCCACGGCCACGACACCGAGCTGCGGGCACTGCTCGACGAGTCGCTCGCGCTGGCGTCTCGGCGCGCCGGGGGCATCGCCTTCGAGGAGCCCTTCCCGTTCGACGGCGGCCGGGCGCTCTGGGTCTCGGGGCTCACACAGGGCACGGCGCTGTCGGCGCTCTCGCGCGCCGCCGTCCGGCTCGGCGACCCGGCCTACTTCGGCGCCGCGCGGGCGGCGCTGGGGATCTTCCGCACCCCGCCCCCCGCGGGCGTCGCCCAGAAGACCGACGCGGGCACCCACTACCTGCAGTACTCGTTCGCTCCGAAGCTCCACATCCTCAACGGCTTCGTCCAGTCGCTCAACGGCCTGCACGACTTCGCCGGCCTCGCCAACGACGACGAGGGTCGTGCGCTCTTCGCGGCGGGCGAGGCGGAGCTCCGGAGCTCGCTGAGCAGCTTCGACACGGGCGGCTGGTCGCGCTACTCGCAGCTGCGCGACTCGGACCTGCACTACCACGAGCTGCTGCGCGACTTCCTCAAGGGCCTGTGCAGCCGGCTCTCCGACCAGCCGGGCGAGGCCGCCCCCTACTGCTCGGCCGCCGACCGCTTCACCGCCGACCTGACGACGCCGCCGCGCCTGGCCGTGCGGACGCCGCACCACCGCCCGCGGCTCAAGCACCGGACGACGCTTCAGTTCACGATCGACAAGCCCGCGCGGGTCTCGGTCGTCATCAGCCGCCGCCACTACCGGATGCGGTCGACGGCGCAGTTCGGGTCGGGCCGGCACGGCTTCAGCTGGCGGCCCCCGCACTCCGGCCACTACCGCGTCAGGCTCTCGGCGCTCGACCTCGCCGGCAACTCCCGGGCGATCAACGCGATCGCCCGCGTCCGGCGCTGACCGCGCGCCGCGGGCGAGGGCGGCGGCCGGAGTTCCGGCGGGCGCCTAGGATCAGCGGCGCGTGCCGCCGCGGACGATCCTCTACACCGGCAAGGGCGGGGTCGGGAAGACCTCGGTCGCAGCGGCGACGGCGCGCCGCTGCGCGGCGCGGGGCCTGCGGACGCTCGTGCTCTCGACCGACCCCGCGCACAGCCTCTCCGACGCCCTCGAGGCCGACCTCGGGGGCGAGCCGGCGCCCGTCGCGGAGGGCCTCTGGGCACAGGAGGTGCAGGCCCAGGCCGAGATGGAGCGTCACTGGAGCGCGGTGCGAGCGTGGCTGGGCCAGCTGCTCGTCGGTCGCGGCGTCGACCTCGTCTCCGCGGAGGAGCTGACCGTCCCGCCGGGCCTCGACGAGCTCTTCAGCCTGCTCCAGGTCAAGGCCCACTACGAGGCCGACGAGTTCGACGTGATCGTCGTCGACTGCGCGCCCACCGGCGAGACGCTGCGGCTGCTGTCGTTTCCCGACGTCGCGCGATGGTGGCTGGAGCGGGTCTTCCCGCAGCAGAACCGGATCATGGAGGCGGCACGGCCCTTTGCCCGCGCCGTGCTCGACCTCTCGCTCCCGGGCGACGCGGTGCTCGACGACGTCGGCGCGCTGGTGCGCAACCTGATCGCCATGAACGAGATCCTCCGCGACCACGACAACGTGTCGATCCGGCTGGTGATGAACCCGGACCGGATGGTGCTCGACGAGGCCCGGCGGACGTTCACCTACTTGAACCTCTACGGCTTCTTGACCGACGCCGTCGTCGTCAACCGGGTCTTCGGCGAGGAGGCGGGCGCCTACTTCGGCGCCTGGCGCGAGCGCCAGCAGGAGCACCTGGCGACGGCGATCGGGGCGTTCGCGCCGGTTCCCGTCCTCCAGGCAGCGTTCTTCGACGAGGAGGTCGTCGGCGGCGCCATGCTCGACCGGCTCGGCGAGGCGATCTTCGCGCGCCACGACGCCGATGCCGTGCTGCACCACTCGGTCTCCCAGCGGCTCGAGGTCGGCAGCGACGGCGCGACGTGGCGCCTCGACCTCCCGCTCGCGCGGCGCGGGGAGATCAGCGTCCGCAAGATCGGCCTCGAGCTGGTGGTCCGAGTCGACGGCGCCAAGCGGACGGTCCTGCTCCCCCCGGCGCTGGCGGACTATCGTCCGGCCGGCGCCGCCTTCGAGGACGGCGCGCTCGAGGTCCGCTTCCATGGCCCCACCGCTCCGCGAGACTGACGACCCGCTGGCCGCGCTGCGCGACCGGATCCGCGCCACGGCCGACGCCGCGGACAGGTTGGCCGCCGAGGCCGGCGCGTCCGGCAGCGGCGCGGGGGCGCCTCCTCGCACCGACGAGGCCACCCAGGAGGCGCAGGCGCTCATGGCGCTGCTGCACCTGCTCCGCGACGCCCTGCCCGCCGAGCTGCGCCAGCAGGCGATGGACCTCGTCCGCCAGGTGCTGCTGCTCGTGCGCGCGATCATCGACTGGTGGGTCGCCCGGCTCGAGCCGGGCCCATCCGGGGACGCCGGGGCCCCCGGGGGCCCCGGGGCGGAGCCGCCGGTCGAGGACATCCCGCTCGACTGAGCCGCCGGCGTGCGGGCCGGTCGCCGGGCGGCGATAGCATCGCGGGGGTGGCCACCGTCCGGAACGCGGTCGTCCGCGTCGTGCGGGCCTGGCGGGCGCTCGCGGCGCACGAGCGGCACGCCGCCGTGGCGGCGCTCGCGCTGCTGGCCACGATGTTCCTGCCCTGGTACGAGAAGAAGACCTTCGACACCAGGATCCACCGCTACGTCAGCGACTCGCTCAACGCCTTCGGCGTCTTCGGGTGGGTCGAGGCAGCGGTGTTCCTCGTCTCGATCGGCGTCCTGGCGCTGCTCTTCTTCCGCGCCGAGCGGCGCGCGTTCCACCTCCCCGGCGGCGACGGCACGGTGATCCTCGCCGCCGGCCTGTGGGCCGCCTTCCTGTTCCTCTGGAGGGTCTTCGACCGCCCCTCGGCGACCGGGAGCGCCACGACGATCGGCATCCAGTGGGGGTTCTTCTTCGCCTTCCTCGCCGCCGGGGCGCTCGCCTACGCGGGGTGGCGGATCCGCATGGTCCGCTCCGCGGAGCCGAGCGCCGCGCAGGACCCGACCACGCGCGTGGAGCCCTCCCCGCCCCCGCGCGACGCCCGGCCACCCGCCTCGACCACGCCGGTGCGACGGCGGCGCCGGCGCGCCGCCGGGACGGGCGCGTCGGAGTCGCCGACCCCGATCGCCGGCCAGCTCTCCTTCGAGGAGGCCGCCGACGAGCCGCCGGACGACGGCAGCGACGCCTGACCGACCGCTCCCACCTGCATCGAGTGGACCGTTGACCGCGCCATGCGCGGCAGAGTGCCCACTCGTCGCAGGGGGCGGTCAGATCGGTGCGGCCCGAGCACCGATCGCGTACCCGATCAGGTTGACGACGAGGTGGACGGCGGAGACGATCGCGAAGGCCGCCGCGGCCTGCCAGATCGCCATCGCCCAGACCGGCGCCAGCGTCGCCCACGCGCCGAGCACGAGGTCGCCCTGGTCGAGCACGGTGAGCGCCAGGCCGCCGACCCCGCGACGCTGCGCGCCCGGCGGCACGCCAAGGCGGCGCTTGAGAAACGAGTTCGGCAGCTCGCCGAGGACCACGCCGAGGCCGAGCAGCGTCCCGAAGAGCGCAGGCCCGGCGTCACGGACCCCGCCCGGCAGCGCGTCCCAGTACGCCGGCCAGGCCGAGAGCGCCAGTGCCGCGAGCAGGACCCCCGCGACCATCGTCAGGGCTCCGCGCCAGGTCTTGTTGGCGCCGAAGGCCCACCGGTTCAGCGGCCGCTTGAGCGGGCGCAGCAGGTCGGCGGCGAGAACCGGCCCATGCAGCACCGGGGCGCCGAGCACCGGCAGGAAGACCAGCAGCCAGCCCACCGGCGCGCCTCAGCCACCCTGTCGCGAGAGGTTGACCAGCAGCGGCAGCAGGAAGGTCGCGAGGAAGATCAGCCCGATGCCGACCGCCACGGCCACCTTCGAGCGCACGATGTGCCCGGCGACGCCCGATGACGAACCCGCACAGCATCAGCGCGATGAACGGCCACGGACTGGCCCCGAACGTGGGGTTCGGGTCATAGAAGAAGGAGCGGATCAGGTGTGCACTCCTATCATTCGGCCCCCGTGGCAGCGCTGCCAGCATCCGTGGAGGAGGTCGCCGAGGGCCTGCGGTCGGTCGGCTACCTGCCCGGCGAGTCGACCGCGCTCGTCTCCTACCTGGCTGCGCGGCTGGGCAAGCCGGTGCTCGTCGAGGGCCCGGCGGGGGTCGGCAAGACCGAGCTGGCCAAGGCGCTCTCGCGCTATCTCGACCGGCGGCTCGTGCGGCTGCAGTGCTACGAGGGCCTCGACGAGGCCAAGGCCCTCTACGAGTGGAACTACCGCAAGCAGCTGCTGCGGATCCAGGCCGAGGCCTCGGGCACCGGCTGGGAGGAGGTCCAGGACGACATCTTCGGATCGGAGTTCCTGCTCGAGCGCCCGCTGATGACGGCGATCGCCTCGGCCGAGCCCGTTGTCCTGCTGATCGACGAGATCGACAAGACCGACCAGGAGTTCGAGGCGATGCTCCTGGAGGTGCTCTCGGAGTTCCAGATCTCGATCCCCGAGCTCGGCCGCATCGAGGCGCGCACCCAGCCGATCGTGCTGCTGACGTCCAACAACACGCGCGAGCTGACCGAGGCGCTCAAGCGCCGCTGCCTCTACCTGTGGCTCGACTACCCGGCGCTCGAGCACGAGCTCCGGATCGTCCGCCTGCACACGCCCGACCTGCCCGAGACCGTCGCCCGGCGGCTCGTCGAGCTCGTGGCGATGGTCCGCGAGCTCGACCTCAAGAAGCCGCCGTCGATCTCGGAGTCGATCGACTGGGCGCGCGCGCTGCTGCTGCTGGGCGCGAACGACATCGACGAGCAGACCTTCACGGACACGCTGTCGATCATCGTCAAGCACCGCACCGACCTCGACGTCGTCGCCGAGCGGGTGGGCGTCAAGCTCCGCTCGCCCGCCGCCGGCTAGCCGTGATCGACAAGAGCCTCCTCGAGTTCGGCGAGGAGCTGCGCACGGAGGGCGTGGCGGTCGGGACGAGCGAGCTGCTCGACGCCTTCTCGGTGCTGCGCGAGATCCCGTGGACCGATCCCGCCGACTTCCGCGAGGCGCTCGCCGCCACGCTCGCCAAGTCTCAGGAGAGCCGGCGGGTCTTCGAGCTGGTCTTCGACCGCTTCTTCTTCCGCGCCGCCGAGCTGGCGGCCGTTCGCGAGGGCGTGCACGAGCAGGGACGGCCGGGCGGCGACGCCGAGATCGGCGAGCCCGGCCAGCTCGACCTCGACACCCTCCGAGCGCAGATCGCAGCCGCGCTGCGCGAAGGCAACGAGGGCATGATGCGCGACCTCGCCCGCCTGGCGATCGCGGCGTTCGGGCGCCAGGGCGAGGGCTCGGGCGTCATCGGCGTCGACGTCCAGCGCATCCGCCGCCAGCTCGGGCTGCGCGCCGATCCCCAGCCCGACCTGCCCGAGGGCGACCCGCGGCGGGAGGGCCTGCCGCGCGACGAGATCCGGCGCTTCGAGGCGATGCTGCGCCGCGAGCTCGAGCGCGGCCAGATCGAGCGCACGCGGCAGCTACCGCCCTCGCGCCCGCTCAACGAGCTCGATCGCGCGCTGCCGAGCGGACCGCTCCAGGACCTCGCCGCGGTCCACCGCGTCGTCGCCCAGCTCAAGCGCCGCCTCAAGACCCAGGGCTCCGAGCAGCGCGGGCGCAAGCGCCGCGCCGCCGTCGACGTGCGCCGCACGATGCGCGCGTCGCTGGAGTACGGCGGCGTGCCGGTGGACATCCGCGAGAAGCCGGTGCGGCCGCGGCGCCCCGAGATCTACGTGCTCTGCGACGTCTCGACGTCGGTCACGAGCGCCAGCGTGTTCTTCCTCTCGGTCCTCCACGCGCTCCACGACTCGTTCCGCAAGATGCGCTCGTTCGTCTTCATCGAGCGCATCAGCGAGGTCACCGACGTCTTCGCCAAGGAGCGCGACTTCCGCGCGGTCAGCGAGGCGATCGGGCGCGACGCCGGGGTCGCCGACATCTCCGGCTACACCGACTACGGGCGCGTGTGGCAGGAGTTCCGCGAGCTCGTCGAGGACGAGCTGCACCCGCGCGCGACCGTGATCGTCCTCGGCGACGCGCGCACCAACGGGCGCGACCCGCGCGCCGACGTCTTCGCCGGAGTGGCCGCCCGTGCGGGGCGCACGTTCTGGCTGAACCCGGAGCCACGGCTGTACTGGAACTACGGCGACTCGGTGATCTCCGCCTACGAGGAGCACTGCCGCGCCTTCGAGTGCTGGACGACGCAGCAGCTCGAGGACTTCGTCAAGGCGCTGGCGCGTCCGCAACACTGACCGGCCCGCCGTGAGCACCGAGCCCCTCCCCTCACGCCAGCGGCGACCCCGGCGCCCATCCGCCACGGTGCGCCGGCGGCGCGCAACGGCGGTGGCAGGGCTGGGCGCGATCGTCGTGCTGGTCGTGCTGGCCGTCGGCGCGCTGCGCGACGGCGGTGGTGGCGACCCTGGCCGCTCCGGTGCCGCGAGCGCCGCGCCCAAGCCGCCCCCGGAGCTCCCCCGCGGCGGCCGGAGCATCTTCCCCCACTACCGGGTCGTCGCCTTCTACGGCGCGCCGCAGGACCCCCAGCTCGGCGAACTGGGGATCGGCAAGCCAAGCGCGATGACCCGGCGGCTGCTCAAGCAGGCGCGGCCCTACCGCGCGGGCGGCCGTCCCGTGATGCCGGCGATGGAGCTGATCGCGGAGATCGCCTCGTTCGCCCCGGGAGCCGACGGGCTGTACCGCAACGTGCAGTCCGACGCGGTGATCCGCCGCTACCTGAAGGCCGCACGGAAGGCGAGGGCGCTGCTCATCCTCGACATCCAGCCAGGCCACGCCGGGTTCCTCGCCGAGAGCCGCCGGCTGCTGAAGTGGCTGCGCGAGCCCGACGTCTCGCTCGCGCTGGACCCCGAGTGGCACACCCCCGGCGCGATCCCCGGCAAGGTCATCGGCTACGTCGAGGCGCGCGAGGTCAACGCGGTCTCGTTCTGGCTCGACGGCATCGTCCGCCGCAACCGGCTGCCCGAGAAGCTGCTCGTCGTCCACCGCTTCACGGAGAGCATGATCCGCGACGAGGAGCGCCTCAAGGCGCGGCGCAACGTCGCGGTGACCGTCAACGTCGACGGCTTCGGGGGCAACGCGGTCAAGGTCGCCAAGTACAAGGCGTTCGCCAAGCGCCCGGCCACCCGCCTGCACAACGGCTTCAAGCTCTTCTACCACGAGGACGTCAAGACGATGACGCCCGCCCAGGTGCTGAGGATCCACCCGCGGCCCGAGCTGATCGTCTACGAGTAACATCGCTGCGACGAGCATGCAACGGGGGGGCTGGCGGAGGCTGGCTGAGATAGCGCCCATCACCCGGCGCTGACCCTTGGAACCTGTGGGGTAATGCCCGCGGAGGGAGCGAATGAGGACACCGATCGAGGCTCCCGTCCAGGAGCCTCGAGCCATTTCAGACGCGGATGCGGTGGCGCTGGCGGGCGTCACGCGGCGCTTCGGCGCGATCACCGCCCTCGAGGGCGTCGATCTGCGCGTGCGGCGCGGTGAGGTCGTCGCCGTCGTGGGGCCGAGCGGCTGCGGCAAGTCGACGCTGCTCGAGCTCGTCTGCGCCCTGCAGCGTCCGGACGCGGGCACCGTTCGCAGCGCTCCCGCGGTCCTCATGGCCCAGCGCGACCTCCTGCTGCCGTGGCTGCGCGCGCTCGACAACGCGGCGCTCGCCGTGCGCGTCGCGGGCGCGTCGCGCGAGGAGGCGCGCCGCCGCGCACGCCCGCTGTTCGAGCGGCTCGGGCTGGAGGGCTTCGAGGGCGCGCGCCCGCACGAGCTCTCGGGCGGGATGCGCCAGCGCGTCGCCTTCGCGCGGACGCTGCTGTCGGGCAAGCCCGTGCTCTGCCTCGACGAGCCGTTCGGCGCCCTCGACGCCCTGACGCGGGAGGATCTGCGGGCGTGGCTGGCCACGGCGCTCGAGCGCGAGCCGCGCACCGTGCTGCTGGTCACCCACGACGTCGAGGAGGCCGCGGTCCTCGCCGACCGGATCGCCGTGCTGTCGCGGCGGCCGGGCCGCGTCGTGGCCGAGCTGGACGTCCCGGCCCCGCGGCCGCGGCTGCCGACCGACCCCGCCGTCGTCGAGACCCGCCGCCGCGTGATGGAGGCGCTGCGCTGATGCTCGCGCTCGCCCTGATCGTCGCGCTGCTCGGCGGCTGGCAGCTCTACGTCGAGCTCCGGCGCGGTCGATTCCCTGGTCCTGCCCGCGCCCAGTGACATCGCGGTCGCGCTGTGGGACGACCGCGGCCTGCTGTGGTCGAACTTCACCGTGACCGCCGAGGAGGTCGCCGCGGGGATCGCCGTCTCGCTGGTGGCCGGCGCGGCGCTCGCGGTGGCGATCCACTTCTCGCGGACGCTCCGCCGCGCCCTGTATCCGCTGCTGGTCGGCTCGCAGGCGGTGCCGATCGTGATCATCGCGCCGCTGCTGGTCTACTGGTTCGGCTTCGGCCTGCTGCCGAAGCTGGCGATCATCGCGCTCGTCTGCTTCTTCCCGGTCGTGGTGACGACCCTCGCGGGCCTCGCCGCGATCGACCCCGAGCTCGCCAAGCTCATGCGGACGCTGGACGCCAGCCGCTGGCAGGCGTTCCGCCTCACCGAGGCGCCCACCGCGCTCCCCGCCGCCCTCGCCGGCGCGCGGATCGCGGTCGCGATCGCCGTGATCGGGGCAGTCTTCGCCGAGTACTCGGGCTCCACCGCCGGCCTCGGCCATCTGATGCTCCAGGCGATCCCCCAGCTGGAGACCGCGCGCGCCTACGCGGCGATGGTCGTCCTCGCGGCCTTCGCCGTCGCCCTCTTCTACGCGCTCGGCATCGCCGAGCGCCTCCTGCTCGCCCACCGACCGAAGGGAAGCCCCACGTGATCCGCCGCGCCGCCTGCGCCGTCGCCGTCGCCGTCCTCGCCGTCAGCCTCGCCGCCTGCGGCTCCAAGCAGGACACCGGTGGCCCCAAGCGCCCCGAGCGCATCTCGCTGATGCTGGACTTCTTCCCCAACGCCGACCACGCGGGGATCTACGAGGCGATCGCCGACGGCGAGTTCCGCCGCGCCGGGCTCGACGTCGCGGTCCAGACCCCGAGCGACCCCTCGAGCCCGCTGAAGCTGCTTGCGGCCGGGCGGGTCGATCTCGCGATCTCCTACGAGCCCGAGCTGCTGCTCGCCCGCGACAAGGGCGCCCGGCTCGTCTCGGTCGCCGCGCTGATCCAGCGACCGCTGACGTCGATCATCGCGCTCGGGCGCTCCCACCTGAAGGCCCCGGCCGACCTCGAGGGCCACACCATCGGGACCGCCGGCATCCCCTACCAGGCCGCCTACCTCAAGACGATCCTCGGCGGCGCGGGCGTCGACCCCGCGAGCGCCAAGCTCGTCGACGTCGGCTTCAACCTCGTTCCGGCCATGCTCTCGAAGAAGGTCTACGCGACGCTCGGGGGGTTCTGGAACTACGAGGGCATCCAGCTGCGCAGGCGCCACAAGCACCCCACGATCATCCCGGTCGACAAGGCCGGCGTGCCGACCTACGACGAGCTCGTGATCGTCGCCCGCGAGGACGGCCTCGGCAAGCGCAGCCCGCTGGTGCGCCGCTTCCTCCAGGCGCTGGCGCGAGCGCACCGCGCGGTGCGCGACGACCCGGCCGGCGCGGTGCGCGCGCTGACGCGTGCGAACCCCGACCTCGACTCGGGCCTCCAGCTCGCCTCGGTGAAGGCGACGCTGCCGGCGTTCTTCCCCGCCGGCTCCGCCCAGCCGTGGGGCTGGAAGGAGCCGCGCGAGTGGGCCGCCTACGGGCGCTGGATGGCGCGCGAGGGACTTCTCACGCAGCCGCCGCGCGCCGACCGGGCGATGACCGACGAGTTCCTGCCGGGACAGGGCCTGTGAGCAGGTGGGCCCCGGCGAGGCCGGCCCACTCCTCGTAGGGGGCGAAGAACGCCCGGACCTCCTCCTCGGTCGCCCGCGCGCGACGGGTCGCCGCCCTCCCGCAGCCGGCCGACGAGCTTGAGGTAGTTGAGGTCGCCGGCGGGGAGCCGGTCGTAGCGGCCCTGGCCGAGCAGCGCCAGCATCTCGAGCGTCCACGGGCCGATGCCCGGGATGCGGCGCAGCCGCCGCCAGCCCGCTCGTGGTCGGGCGCGCGCAGGTCCGCGCGACCGGTGGCCACCTCGCGCGCGGCGCGGACGAGCGCCAGCGCGCGCCCGGCGGCCAGGTCGAAGGACTCGAGCAGCGCCGGGGCGGTGCCGGCGACGACGGCCGCGGAGGGCACGTCACGCAGGCCCGTGCGCGGCGCAGCGCGGACCGAGCCGGAACACGATGCGGCGCTGGATCGCCGCGGCGCGGGGGAAGTCGATCAGCTGCTCGCAGACGGCCCAGGCGAGCGCCTCGAACGGCTCGGGCCGGCGGCGTACCCGCAACCAGGGACGGGCGCGCACGCTGGGGCCGATCAGCGGGTCGAAGCGGAAGCGCTCGTGGAAGCCGCGCAGGTCGTCGTCGACGCCCAGGGCGAAGCGCATCCGGGCGATCGCCTCCTCGGCGACGGCGCGCGTCCTCCGCCCACCCGCCGAGCACGACGCCGCGCCCGGCCTGGGCGGCGCGCACGATCGCCGGCGCGCCCTCGACGTGCAGCAGCCGCTCGAGCACCCCGCCGCGGCCGCGCAGGACGCCGTCGGGCGCGTCGGCGGCCCGCCCGAGCCGCACCGGCCACGGCGGGAGCACCTCGCGCCGGACCTCGACGAGGCCGGCCTTCCAGCGGTCCCCGCGAGGCACGCGGACGGGCGCCACCTCGTGCCCTGCGGTCACGACGCTAGGAGCGGTCGCCGAGGACGTGCACGTCCACGAGAAACGAGCGGCTGGCGACGACGTTGCCCAGCGCGCGGCGGCGGCCGCGCCGGGCGCGGCGCACGCGGCGGTGGCGGACGACGGCGATCGTGGCGGCGCCGGCGGCGACGCCGGTGGCGGCGACGGCGACCGCCTGGACGGCGACGGGCGAGAGAACCGGGCGCGAGGGCGCGAGCGCCCCGCGGGGCGCCTCGCCCGGCGCCAGCAGCTCGCCGTCGACCGTCTCGAAGTCCTCCGCCATGCGGGCAGGGTACAGGCCGGTGCGGCCGGCCCGCTCAGGCGGCGTCCGGGGGGACCAGGAGCCGCTCGTAGACGCGGTAGCGCTTGACGATCCGCCCGTTCATGGCCTCCATGCCCCGGTTCATCGCCTCGTTGCGTCTCGAGGATCCAGCCGGTCTCGCCGCCCTTGATGCGCGGGTGGCGCTCGGCGACGTCGAAGTGCTCGACGTAGAAGGCGGCGGCGACGCCGGTGTGCTGGAACTCGGGCTTGATCCCGAGGAAGCCCACGCGAACACGGTCGATCAGGCGGCGGCGACGGGGCCACAGCCACAAGAAGCGCAGCAGGGAACCCCGCGCGGGTCGCAGGACCGCGTTGAGGTCCGGGACGCTGATCGCGACGCCCACCGTCTCGCCGTCCCTCTCGGCGACCATGAACCAGTCGCGCTCGTAGACGATCTGCATCTCGATGGCGTACTGGTCGAGGTCGGCCTTGTCGTACGGCACGAAGCCCCAGTTGTCGGCCCACGCCGCGTTGTAGACCTCGGCGAAGCGGTCCATCTCGGCGCGCAGGTGCCGGCGCGACATCTTGCGCAGCGTGATGCCGTGGCGCGAGCCCGACCTGCTCGGCGAGGTCGAAGAGCACGGGCAGGGCCTGCTTGCGGTCGGTGACCTCGAGGTTCCACATCAGCAGGTCCATGGCCTTCTCGAGCCCCGCCCCCTCGGACAGGCGCTGGTAGTAGGGCGGATGCCATGGCTGCTTGATCATCGCAGGCAGCTCGTGGCCCTCGATGACGATGCCGCTCTCCTCGTTCATCGTGAAGTCGGCGGGCCCGACCATGCGCTCCATGCCGCGCTCGCGCAGCCACGCCTCGGCGGCGTCCAGCAGCGCCCCCGCCGCCTCCTGGTCGTCCTCGAGCTCGATGAAGCCGAACCATCCCCAGGCGCTGTCGTGGCAGCGGTTGTAGGCGTGGTCGATCTGGGCGCTGATGCGCCCGACCACGCGGCCGTCGCGGCGGGCGAGGAACAGCTGGGCGTCGCCGTGGCGGAAGAACGCGTTGAACCGACGGCTGAGGTACAGCCGGCGCTCGGCGCGCAGCGGCGGGCACCACTGGGGCGCGTTAGCATGCAGGCGGAACGGGAGGTCGACGAACTCCCGGCGCTCTCGCCTCGTGGTTACCGCTACGACCTCGACCGCCACGGCGTGTGACCCTATATGCCGACCTCCATCGATGTCTTCGCGAAGGTGCGCGCATCACGAGCGCGCCGAGCTGCTGCGCGCCGCCCGCGAGGCCGATCTGCTGCCCTACTTCCGCACCGTCGAGTCGCCGGCCCTGCCGGTCATGGTGATGGAGGGCGCCGAGCGGATCATGCTCGGCTCCAACAACTACCTCGGCCTGACCGGCGACGAGCGGGTCATCCAGGGCGCGCGCGACGCGCTCGAGCGCTACGGGACCGGCCTGACCGGCTCGCGCCTGCTCAACGGCACCACGCCCCTGCACCTCGAGCTCGAGCGCGGAGATCGCCGAATGGATGGGCACCGAGGACGCGATCGTCTTCACCACCGGCCACCAGGCCAACGTCGGCACGCTGGGGACGATCCTCGGCGTCGGCGACACCGTCATCGCCGACTCCGGCGACCACGCGTCGATCCTCGACGGCTGCCTGCTGTCGCGGGCGAAGCTGCGCCCCTTCCGCCACAACCGCCTCGACAAGCTCGAGAGCCAGCTCGAGCGGGCGGGGGGCGACGGCGGCGGCGTGCTGGTCGTCGTCGACGGCGTGTTCTCGATGGAGGGCGACGTCGCGCCGCTGCCGGAGATCGCCGAGCTCTGCGGCCGCTACGGCGCCCGGCTGATGGTCGACGAGGCGCACGCCGCCGGCGTGCTCGGCGCCCGCGGGGCGGGCAGCTGCGAGCTGCTGGGCGTCGAGGACCGGGTGGACCTGCGGATGGGAACGTTCTCGAAGTCGCTGGCCTCGTGCGGCGGGTTCATCGCCGGCCCCGCCGACGTCGTCGAGTTCCTGCGCATCCAGTCGCGCGCCTTCCTGTTCACCGCCTCGGCGGTGCCGGCCGCCGTCGGTGCGGCGCTGGCCGCGCTGCGGATCGTGCGCACCGACGAGGGGCCGCGAGCTGATGGCGCGCGTGCTCGACAACGCCCGGCTGTTGCGCGACGGGCTGCACGAGCGCGGCTTCAAGGTCGTCGGCGGCAGCGCCCCGGGCGGGAGCCGGCCGCGGGCGTCGTGACGCCGATCGTCCCGGTGCTCGTCGAGGACGACTGGAAGGCGGCGGTGCTGTGGCAGGCGCTGTGGGACGCCGGGGTGTTCGTCAACGTCGCGCTGCACCCCGCCGTGCCGCCCGGCGGCGCGCTGCTGCGCACCAGCGTGATGGCCACGCACAGCGACGCCGACATCGAGCGAGCGCTCGACGCGTTCTCGACGGTCAAGGCCCGCTTCGAGGCCGAGCACGGCCCGCTCCCGGCGCCGCTCGGCTGACCGGCGCCCGCCCCGCGGGGGCGGCTGCTCCTTGTCCAGATCTTCACAAGTCGAGGCCGCAAGAAAACATGCGCTCTGAGCGGACGTTTATCCGTCCGGGTCCTTGAAGGTCCGCGCACGCTGTCGTAGCTTCGACCGGCGCCAGCGCGGCGCACGAGGAGAGGGTCCCGGCCCCCCGGCGGGCCTGACGAGATCGGCCCGCCCCGAGGACAGAGAGCGCCCGGGAAGCGCCCCTCGTGCTGCCCGCGCCGGCGCACGCACGCACAACTGACAACTGCCGCCGTGGGATGAACCAGCGGCCTGGAGGACTGATGAACGCAGCAGCGATGATCGCCCCTGCGCAGCACATGCGCGCCCTTCAGCGGGCGAACGAGGTCCGCCTCGCGCGCGCCGGACTCAAGCGGCGCATCGCCCAGGGCGAGCTGCGCGTCGCCGAGGTCGTGCTCGAGTGCCCGTGGGAGGCCGAGAGCATGGCGCATCGCCGACCTGCTCATGAGCCAGCGGCGGTGGGGGGTCACGCGGTGCCGCAAGCTGCTCCAGGGCATCCCGATGTCCGAGAACAAGACCGTCGGCTCCATGACCGAGCGTCAGCGCCGCGCGCTGGTCGCGCTGCTCGCCCCCAGGGCGGCCGCGAGCCCGCCGCCGACGCGCCCGGCGTCCTCGCCTTCGGGCTGGCCTGACCCTCCCGCGGTGTCGCGGCGGACCGTCCGATCCGCCGCGACACGCGGACCGGTCAGGCGGCTGCGATCTCGACGATGCGCCCGTCGGGGTCGCGCAGGTAGATCGAGCTGAAGCCACCCCGGTCGAGGATCTCCGTGCACTCGACCCCCCGGGACCGCAGGTAGTCGCCCCAGGCCGCCAGCTCGTCGGCGGAGTCGACGGCCAGCGCGAAGTGGTGCAGCGACCCGGGGCCGGCCGCGGCGGCCTCGGCGGCCTCGAGCTCGGGGTACTCGAGGAACGAGACGAGCGTGCCCGGGGTCCCGTCCGCGTCGCCGAACCAGAAGTGGCGGGCGTCGGGATCGTCGTGGTTGGACTCCTCGCGCACGAGCGCGAGCCCGAGGACGTCGCGGTAGAAGGCGGTCGTGCGCTCGAGGTCCCTGCAGATCGCCGTGACGTGGTGCAGGCCCGTGATGCGCATCCGGCGCGGCTCGGCCGTCATGCGCGGAACCCTAGCCCGCCGGCGCGCCGCTGGAACGCGCGCCGCAGCACCAGGAAGGCCGCGGCGAACACGCCCGCGGCGACCGTGACCTGGGCGGCGCTTGGCGCCCCGGCGGCCACGAGCGCCGCAGCGGTGGCGACGCCCGCGACGCCGGCGAGCAGCGTCGTGTGCGAGCGGAAGCCCGCGAAGTGCTCGCGCAGCGACAGCTCCGCGGCGGACAGCCCGACCAGCGCGAAGCCGGCGGCGAGCAGGCGGAACGTGCTCGAGGCGAAGCCCGCGATCAGCAGCCCGATGCCCGCGAGCGTGACAGCTCGCCCAGCGGGAACGGCCCCCAGGGCGCGGGCGGGCGCTCCTGCAGACGGGCACGCCGGCGGGGCGGGCCGGGCCGGGCCGGCGAGCGGGCGGGCGGCGCGGCCGCCTCCGGCTGCGGGCGAACGGGTCCGTCTGTGCGCTTGCGGCTGCGGCGGCCCATCTGCCCGGAGGGTAGGTGGTCGCCTGACCGGGCCGGGCGTGCGGGCTCACCCCGCGCGGCTGACGGACAGCCCGAGGAGAGCTTGACCTGCCACCACCCCATCAGCATCCCGACCAGGCCGAGGCGCGGCCGGACGTGCGTAGACGCCGCAGCCGCGCTCGCCGAGCTCGCGGTCGGGCAGGCGCACGAAGCGATGGCGGCCGGGCTCGGCGAGCATCGCCTCGAGGCGCAGGCGGGCGCGCTGCTCGCGCTCGCCGCGCTCGGCCAGGTCGGCGCGGGCGTCGCGCACGCGAGCGGCGAGGCGGTCGCGCAGCAGCTCGAGCTCGCCGACGTCGAGGACGCGGGGGCCCGCGGCGCCGGCGCCGTCACACCCACGTCCACCGGTCCGTGCGGGAACGAGGAGACCAGCGCATCGGAGAGCTGGCGCTCGAGCCGCGCGATCTGGGCGCGCAGGTCGCGCCTGGCGCCGGCGCCCTCCGGCGGACGCGTGCCGATGCCGGGCGGAGTGCTGCGGTGCTGCGCGATGGCCGGAGCCACGCCGCGAGTGTACCGGGTGGGTCAGGCCTCCACCAGGCACTCGACGCCCAGCGCGAGCGCCTCCTCGACGTGGATGGCCGGGACCCCCGGCGCCACCAGCGCGAAGAGCCGCATGACCTCCGTGGCGCCCGTCACCAGATGGCTCGGCGCCAGCCGGCCGAAGGCGATCCCGACCGGTCCGGCGGCGTCGGCGACCACCAGCCGCCCCGTGGCGAGGTCGTCGGCCATCTCGCCGGTCCCGAGACGCTCTCCAGCACGCGCGGGACGCAGTCCGAGCGGGCCGTCGAGCGCGCGTCGTCGAGCGCCCACAGCGGCACGCCGGTCTCGGCGACGGCGACCATCAGCGCGTCGTCGAGACGGTTGCCTGCCGCGGTAGCCGCCCTTGACCAGCCGCTCGACGACGGCAGCCTCGACGGGGGTCCGGTGGGCGTCGGGATCGAGGCCGAGGTGGCGGAAGAGGACGCGGTAGGCGTGCGGGACCGGCCGCGTCCGCAGCGCGACCGCCTCGGCCCCGCCGATCCGCCGGGACAGGTGGCGCAGCCGCTCGCGGACGTCCTGGCGGCTGCGCCCGGCTCGCGGCGACCACGCGCTGCTCGACCAGGCGCAGCCCGGGGAGCTCGGCGGCGAGCTCGCCGTCGATCCAGCCGTCCGCGGGCCCGGCGCCGCTCACGCCGGGCCCTTCCAGCCCCTGCGGCGGGCCCCGGCCGCGAGCGCCGCGACGTGGCGCTCGAGCTGCGCCGGCGACGTCGCTGCCGACCACGGTCTCGCGCACGATGCCGTCCGGGATAGGCGAACAGGACCTGCGGGCAGACGGCGACGCCGTAGAGGTTGGCGAGCGCGCCGTCGTGGTCGTAGCCGACCGGGAAGCGTCCAGCCGTGGCGTGCGCGATCAACCGCGCGCAGGTCGCCGCGGTCGCCGCGGACGGCGACCGCGGCGAAGCGCACGCCCGGGTGGCCGGCAGCGGATGCGCTGCATCGCGTCGAGCGGGCGCGGTGCAGTCGCCGCCGCGCGTGGCGAAGAACGCGAGCACGAGCGGGCCGCCCTCGCCGAGCTGGCAGAGTTGAGGACCGCGGGCCCGCGGACCTCGCAGGCGGGCCGCGACCCGGCCGGCGCCGCTGTCCCGCGCGTCGCGCCACGTTGGCGTCGCCGTCGAGGTTCGAGGTCGCCAGCGGCGCCGCGAACGGCGGCGCGACCGTGCCCGGCCGGGCGGCCGGCCGCGGTCGACGTGCCGCGGTGCGCAGCGTGTTGAGCGACGACTAGGCCAGCACGAGCACGACGAGCACGCCGACGAACCACCCGTAGCGGCTCGCGCCCGGCGGGCGCGCGGACCGGCGCGGCGGGGCGCCGCGCGGCCGGCGCGGCGCGGGCGCCGGGGGCGGCTCCTCGGTGCCGGGCGCGTCGCGGGTCGAAGTCCAGCGGGCCGCTCACGCCGCGCCGGCGCGACCGGCGACGCGCGCGTCCCGGTCGCAGGCGGCGCAGCGAGATCGACGGACGCCGGCAGCCGGACGCCGCGCTCGGCGAGCACGAGCGCCGCGGGCAGCACGACGAGCACGCCGAGCAGCGAGACCGTCAGGTCGACCACGGTGACCAGCCCGAAGTCGCGCAGCATGCGCGATGTCGCGAGACGACGAGCACCGCGAAGCCGGCGATCGCCGTCGTGCCCGGAGGCGACGACCGCCGCGCCGGTCGAGCGGTAGGTGCGCGCGCAGCGCCTCCGCGGCTCGCGGCCCGTCGGCGCGCTCCTGGCGGTAGCGCTCGCTGAGCAGCACGCTGAACTCGGTCGAGATCGCGATCACCAGCGCGCCGAGCGTCACCGACATCGGGTTCAGCGGGACGCGCATGCGCGAACAGCACGAGCGCCGACCAGCCGGTGGCCAGCGCGATCGGCACCAGCGGGACGAGCGCGCGGCGGGGCGAGCGCAGCGCGGCGAGCAGGACGAGCGCCACCGCCAGCAGGCCGGCACGAGCAGCTGCAGCAGCCGCCGCCACGGCGAGGCGACGCGCGGCGTTGGCCTCGGCGGCGAGCACCGGCAGCCCGGCGAGCTCGCGCGCTGCACGCCCGGCCGGCGGGTCGCAGCTCGGCGCGCATCGCGTCGATCACCTGCTCCTGGCGCGTCCAGCGGCATCAGCCGGATGCCGAAGGCGAGCGTCGCCGTCCGTGCGGTCGCGCGTGATGCACGCCCTGGGAGAAGTACGGCGGCACCGCGTCGAGCAGCGCCGTGATCTGCGGCGCTGCGTCGGCGCCGCCTGCCCTGCGAACAGGTCGGGCAGCGAGAACGCCGGGCACAGCTCGGCCTGCCCGCAGCCGCGCCCGTCGCGGTAGCCGAAGCGCTCGCAGCAGGCCGCTCCTGGTAGTCGCGTCATCCACGGCCGACCGTCCGGGTCGGTGAGGTCGTCGGACGTCGACCATCACGTCGATCTCGCCGCCGACGCCGGTCGACTTCTGCAGCGCGCGCAGGTCGCGCAGCGCGGGCAGGTCCTGGGGGACGAGCTTGTTGCACGTCGGACTCCACGCGCGTCTGCGTGTCGAGCGCCCAGCCCGCGACGGCGAGCCACGACCGCCGACGCCGAGCACGCGCCCGCGGCGCGCGCGGTCGCCGCCCGCAGCGCCGCGCGCCGCCGCGCGCCGTCGCGCCGCGCGCCCACCGCGCGGCCGGGCGCGTCTGCGGTCAGCAGCTCGCCGGCGCCGCGCCACGCCGGCCGCCAGCGCGCGCGCCGCGGCCCGCAGCGGCCGCGGCGGCCGGCGCCGCGCAGCCGAGCGTCAGCGCGGCCGCGCCCGCCGGTGAACGTCGCCAGCGAAGCGCCAGCGACGATGCCGGCGACCAGCAGCAGGCCGAAGCCGCGCACCATCGGCACCGGCGAGAGCGCCAGCACGAGGAAGCCGGCCGCGGTGGCCGCGCCGGCGGTGAGCGATCGTCGGGCCCGCCGCGCAGCGGCGGCGCGGCCGGACGTCGCCGCCGGCCTCCTCCGCACGCGCGACTGGAACTGGATCGCGTAGTCGACGGCCAGGCCGATGAGCACCGGCAGCACGCCGATCGACGCCATCGTCAGCGACGCGCCCGGCCAGCGACGAGCCCGCCGAAGGTCAGCGCCGCGGCGGCCAGCGCGACCACCAGCGGCAGCAGCCGCGGCGCGCGCGCGGAAGACGAGCGCGAGCGTCGCCGCCATCACCAGCAGCGCGGCGACCAGCAGCGACGACGATCGAGTCGGTGATCCGCGCCCGTGCAGGTCGCTGACGCACCACCGGCGCGCCCGGTCACGACGTAGCTGCCGCCGCCCTGGCAGCCGCCAGTCGGGCATCGCGCACCGCCTGGCGGATCAGCGCGATCGCCGCGCGGCGCTCGGCGTCGCTGAGGCCGGGCTGCAGCCGCACCTGGATCAGCGCGCTGTCGCGCGTCGGGGAACAGGTAGGCGAAGCGCGCCTTCGGCTGTCCCGGCCGGCGCGGCCCGTCGGCGAAGACGAGCTTGGAGACGAAGCTCGGGTCGTTGAGCTGGCGGCGCGCCGGTCAGCCCGTACTTGCAGCGCGAGCTGGATGACGTCGCGGGTGAACTGGGCGCTGGCGCAGCTCGCGCGCCTGCGTGGCGAGCTTGCGCGCCCGCGCCTCGCGCAGTAGCCGCTGCGCGAGCGCGAGCTTGCGGGCCGCCGCGGCCGCCTTGCCGGCGTCCTGCTTGGCGCTGCCTGGGACTGCGCGCTGAACTCGTCGGCGATCTGGCCGACCGACTCGTTGATGAACGTCCCCGGGCCGAAGACGACCTTGGACGGGCTTGGTCGCGCGCGAGCTGCGCGCACGGGCCGCTTCGCGCCGCCGCGCGGGGTGACGCCCGTCGGGCACGTTGCCCGACGATGCAGCCCTCGAGGCCCGAGCACGCGCTCGAGGTCGGAGGTCAGCACGAGCTTGCGCAGGTCGCTCGCGCACGAGCACGATGACCGCGTCGTCGCCGAAGCGCTGGTGGTAGCGCTGCGTCGCCTGCGATACGTCGGGCGTGCGCGGCCGACGAGCGTGTCGGTCGCCCGCGGACGGCTCGCAGCGCGCAGCGCGAGCGCGCGCGCCGCGCGAGCGGCCAGCAGCGCCGTCGACGGCGAGCACGGCGCGCGGCCGGCGCGCCGACGCAGGCCGACCCACCGATGCAGAGCGTCCTCGCCACGATCCGGTCCTAGGCCAACGGTAGCGGCCGGCGGCCCGGCCGCGCTGGTCGCTGCTGCTCGGCCCGCGCTGTGGCCGGAGGCCGCCGCGGCGCACGTGCGGGTACGGCGCCTGCTCGCGCGGTCGGCGCGATGTTGCCGACCAGGCCGGTGGTCAGCGAGCCGCCTGCTGGTGGCAGCAGGCGGCTGCGGCGACCGGCGCCGACGTAGGACGCCGAGGATCGACGAACTTGCTGGATGTCTGCTCGGCGGCAGCGCTTGCCGAGCGGCCGGGCAGCCGCGCGTCGAGCGGGTTGATGGCGCCGCCGATCGTCGCCGACAGCGGGACCGCCGTTGCTGCAGTCGGCGGGTCTCGCAGTCCGGCGGTGCACTGGCGCTCTCGTATGAGCAGGCCCTCGCAGGCTGGGGAACGCGCCGGGGAACGGGTAGGGGTTGGGCCGGTTGGTCGCCGATGCGATTGGGATAGACCGCCAGGTTCTCCGGGTTGATCGGGTTCAGCGTGCGCAGGTAGTGGACCTGCTGGCCCTGCGCGTAGGCCGGGATGTTGGTCGCCTGCGGTGGCCGCCACGGTGTTGGCGAAGAACGCGTTGAGCTCGGGCTTGTACGGCGCCGAGGAACTGCAGGATCGGGTTGAGCTGCGTGAGCACGCGGGTCGAACTCGGCCAGCAGCGGGTGCAGCTGGTCGAGGAACGCCTCGCGTCGCCGGCAGGCCCTTCTTCGAGGCGTCGATCAGCGGGTCGAGGTCGCGGAAAGCGCCTTGAGCGTCGGGCGCCAGCCCGCTGCAGGCTGCTGCAGCGTCGGGCTACAGCTCGCGCGCGGCCGGGCGCAGCTGCGGTGACGAGCGGGTTGGTGTTGCGCGCGAACGTCGCGTCAGGCGCTCGACCGTCGTGCGTCGACTCCGGTCTCGAACGTCGGCAGCGACCTGGAAGAGTGCCTGCGAGCTCGCGCGTCGCGCGGCGCGGTGGTCGAGAAGACCGCGTTGGAGTTGGTGATCAGCGAGCGCAGCTGGTCGTCGCGCTCGGCAGAGCGCGTCGAAGACCTCGCCGGTGTTGCTGACGAGCCGGCGCGACGTCGCCGTCCTGCGCGTTGAGGATGCTGCAGCAGCGCGTCGGTGTCGATCGGCGAACGGCGCGAGGTTGCCGAGCGCGTCGTTGATGTCCTGGCCGCGGCCGGCCAGTGACGCCCTGGGCCTGCGTCTGCATCCAGGTCTGGAACGCCGTCGCGCGTCTTCGGGTCGAGCGCGCGAAGGATCTCGTCGAGCTCGACGCGTCGGCGAGACCTGCGAGGTCGGCAGCGTGCCGTTCTCGGGCAGCATCCCGGACGACCTGTGGCCGGGCGTCAGCTCGACGTAGGTCTCGCCCAGCAGCGTCTTCTGGCGCAGGATCGCCTTGCTGTCCTTCGGCAGCGGCGCGTAGCGCGGCGTCGAGCTCGATGACCGCCTTCGAGCGGCCGCTCGGCCTGCGTCGTGATCGACTTGACCTTGCCGACCGACACGCCGGAGATGCGGACGTCGGCCTCCTTGGCCAGCTGGGTGGCCTCGCCGAACGACGTCGTTGAAGCGGTAGCCCTTCGGCTTGAGCGGGATCGGGCCGCCGAAGGCCAGCCACAGGAACAGCAGCAGGCCGAAGCACGACAGCGCGAAGCCCGACCATCACGAGCAGCCGGCCGAGGGTGGGTGCCTGCTTCTGCATGCCGCTCAGCCTCCGCCCGGTCCCGGGGGCCTGGCTGGTCGTGCGGGCAGACCGGACTGAGTGCAGCCGGGCGCGGTTGAGCAGGGTCGCTCAGCGTGCCCAGCAGCGGGTTGGCGGTGCCGATCTGGGCGAGCGTGAGCGAGCGTCGAGCACGACACCAGCATCGCGCCGCGGCGGATCGGCCCGTGCGCGTCCTGGGTCTCGAAGACCGAGTTGCCGGCGTGGTTGGCCCACGCCGTCCAGAACAGGTAGCCCTCCTCGGAGCCGGGCGGGTTGTAGGCCAGCTCGTTGAGCAGGTAGTTGACGATCTTCAGCGTGCTGGCGAGGTCGGGCGTCGCCTTGGCGAGGTCGGCGGCGGCCGGGCGCAGGGCGCGCACGGTCGGCCGCGGCGTCGCGCGCGAACGGCCGCAGCTGGTCGCGGATGACCGGCGTCGTCTCCGCAGGAACGGCCGCGTCTGGCGCAGCGACGGCCCCAGCGCGCGGGCGCCGCGGGCGCAGCGCCTGCAGCGTCGGGCCGAGCGTTGCGCGCCAGCCGGTCGGCCTTCGCCAGCGCGGTCTGCGTCGTCGCGCAGCGTGCGGCGGCAGCTGCTGGAGCGCCGACGCGCAGGCTGGCGTCCTGCTCGGCGAGCGAGCTGGAAGACCGCGTTGGAGGAGTCGACGAGCTGTGCGAGCTGCTTGTCCTTGTCGCCCAGCGCCTGCGACGACGACGCGGAAGTTGTGGATCGCCCGGCGGATGTGGACGCGGCGCTGGCGCGAGCCGGCGGTTGAGCTTGGCGAGGTCGCGCGCGGTCGGGCTCGAAGCGGCGGAAGTCGGCCGAGAGCTGCTGGCCGTTGTCGCGCAGGGCCGGTCCCGGCGTCGTTGACCAGCAGCTTGAGGTAGTCGCGCGTGTCGGCGTCGAGCTGGGCGAGGATCTCGTCGAGCTTGACGTCGGGCAGCGTGTTCTTGATCGGGATCGTGTAGCCGGCGGGCGCCTTGCCCGAGCGCTTCGAGCCCGGCGTCAGCTCGATCGATCATGTCCTCGAGGCCGGTCTTGGGCCGCAGCAGCGCCGTCGCGTCGCGGTAGATCGGCGTGTACTTGCGCCGGATCTTCATCGTCACCACCGCGCGGCCGTCCTTGAGCGTCGGACGTCGCCGATCTCGCCGACCGTCACGCCGGCGATGTCGACGGTCTGGCCCTGGCCCGGCGTGACGCGACTTGCGCCGTGGAGAACTCCGCCTTGTAGTCGACGAAGTCCGAGCCGAGCACCGGCACCCACGACGGCAGGTAGAAGCGCTGGTGGCCCAGGATGTAGCCGCCGACGCCCAGGCGCGACCACGATCAGCACGACGAGCGCGGCGAAGTCGCGCGAGTACTTGCGGATCGCGGTCCTCATCGCCCGCCTCCCCGCTTGGCGGCGCGCTTGCCCGCCGCGCGGAAGGGGTTCAGCCGCGACAGCAGCGGCCCGGTGATCGACCCGACCGTGTCGGTCGTGGTCTGCGTGACGTTGCCGAGCGCGTCGGTGACGACCGACGGCAGCGGCGAGGTCTGCGTCTGGCCGCCGCCCGAGGTGCCTCCACCGCCGTCAGCCGGGCCCGTGCGCGCGCCGTTGAGGTCGGGCACTTTTGCGTGTAGCAGGGCACGTCGGGGCTGTAGGGCGGGCGCAGCTTCGGATACGCGGGCCGCGTGCCCAGCGGCTTGGCGGGCGGCGTTGGCGTAGAGCGATGTCGCCGAGCGATCCGCCGTACTTGCCGGTGGAGATCGTCTGGTCGCCGCCGCCGGGCTGGAAGCGCACGTACATGCCGTTGCCGTCGAAGTTCTGGCCCTCGCCGGCGAGGCCGACCATCGTGTACCAGAACTCCTTGTAGTTCTCCTTGCCGGTCGTGAGCGGCCCGTCGGAGATCTTGATGTCGCCGGTCGGGAGGATCACGTTGGTGGCGCACTTGGCGACGAGGTCGGCCTGCGGCAGCAGGCTCGACCGTGGCGTCGGTGACCTTGGCGAGGTTCGCGGTCGTGGGCCGCAGGTCGCCGACGAGCCCGCGCAGCTCGGCCTGGCTCAGCAGCGGGCGGGCCTGGGCGATCCACGGGAACGCCGCGTCGATCGTCGCCGGGGTCTCGCGGACGCCCGGGCAGGATCTCGCGTGCGAAGGCGCGCGTCGGCGGGAAGGCCCGGTTCAGCGAGTCCAGCGCGCTGGTCGGCGCTGCGCAGGACGCCGGGCAGCAGGTGGATCGTGCTGCGGAGGTTCGCCGACTCGCCCGCGCAGCACCGCCATCGTGCGTGTTGAAGTTGGTGACGAGGTCCTTGAGCTGGCCCTCGTTGACGTCGAGCGCCTTGGCGACGACGCCGACGTTCCTGACGACCCCAGACAGGTCGTGCGGCTGGGTCCCCAGGAACGCGTCGTTGACGATCGCGGTGGTGCGGAAGGCGTCGCCCGCGTACTTCGAGGCGCGGTTGAGGGCCTGCGCCCCCGTCAGCCCCTGGACCTCGGGATCCTGACCGCGGTCGTCGGCGGCGGTCGGCTCGGTAGGTCAGCGCCTTGCCGTAGCCGGCGAGCGCGTCCTGGAGGTCGGTCGCGCGTGTCGGACTGCAGCGCGGTCAGGATCTGGTCGAGCTGGACGGGCTCGGCCGTCTGCGTGATCGGGACCGTGTCGCCACTCGACGAGCGTCGGCGCGCTCGGGGTCCCGGGCTGGAGGTCGACGAAGAAGTTTCCCTCGAGGAAGATCCGCGGGCGGATCTTCACCGTCGGCGTCCTTGTGGATCGGCAGGCCGGACTTGTCGATCTCCATCGTGATCAGGGCGGCGTTGCTGCCGGACTGGCGCTCGATCGCCTTGACCTTGCCGACGTTGACGCCGGCGATCCGGACCGGCGAGTTCCTGCGGATCGAGTTGGCGGAGGAGAACACGGCCTTGAGCTGGTAGCCGTGCGTGAACGGAACGTGCTTGGCGAACCCGAAGTAGGTGCCGATCGCGATCAGCGCGAGCGTCACGGCGCCCACCACGAACGGATTGGCGCCGGTGCGGTCCTTGCGGAGGCGGCTGTCGTGGCCGAAGAGCGGGCTCATCACGGCGCCCCCGACTGCAGCGGCTGCGTGCCGCCCTTGGAGATCTGCGTCTGGTCGTGCTGGGTGCCCTGGTTGCCCGGGACGTTGCCGATCGTGGTCTTGGCGGACCAGGGCTCGTTGGCCGCCTCGCACTCGCGCGGCTGGCCCGGCGAGGCCGTGTTCGGGTACGGGTTGGTGTGCAGGTAGTTGCCGGGGCCGCCGCCGTTGGCGGGGGCGGCGGCCGCCCCGCCCTCGTTGTTGGGCCCGGAGGGCGCGGCGATGATGATGAACCGCTGCGAGGTGCCGTTGCTGTCGCCCTCGCTGAGCAGCGACGAGACGTTGCGGAACCAGAGCGTCATGTAGTTGCAGACGGTCTGCGCCGGCGTGAGGTGCGCGACCGTCGGCTCGAGGATCTGCGAGGTGTTCGTCAGGTCGCGGACGCCGAGCGCGACCAGCGGATCCTCGGCGAAGCGCTGCAGCGCGGCGAAGGTCGGCTTCAGGCGGCGGTTGAGCGCGACGGACCGCCGCAGGCTCCCGGTGCCGAGCTCCAGCGCGTCGGCGAGCGTCGGGGCGGCGGTCGAGAGCGCCTTCACGCCGGGCCGCAGCTCGTGGAAGAGCGCCGCGCTGTTGACCAGGAACGGCCGCTGCGGCGGCAGCGACTGGATCGCGGCGTCCAGCGCGCCGGGCGCGTTCTCGATCGTCGCCTGGTAGTCGGAGCGCACCGAGTCGATCGCCGCGAACGTCGCGTCCATGTTGCGGAACAGCGCCGCCTGCGTCTCGGCGACCGGCGCGACCTCGGCCGCCGTGCGGTCGAGCGCCTGGATCAGCCGCACGAGCCGGGTGCGCGGGTCGCCCAGGTTCCTCATCACCGGCGTCAGGTAGCGCAGCAGCGGGTCGAACGACTGGATCGCCTCGTTGAGCGCGATCCCGCGACCGGCCAGCGCGTTGCCGAACTCGGTCAGGTTCGTGCGCGCGGCCTGCCGGGTCTTCTCGTCGAACATGCTCAGCGCCTGGTCGAACTCGACGGGCTTGGGCCGGGCGTTGGAGAGCGGGACCACGGACCCGTCCGCGAAGCCCTTCGACGAGGTGCCCTTCGTGATCTCGACGTACTTCAGGCCGAGCGCCGAGCGCTCGCGGATCAGGACCGTCGAGTCGCGCGGCAGCGGCTTGAGCGACGTGTCCAGCCTCAGCCCCAGCTGCGCCGTGATCGAGCCGTCGGGATGGCGCACCGGGACGATCGAGTCGACGGAGCCGACCCGGGTGCCGCCCACGCGCACGTCGTTGCCCTTGACGAGCATCGCGGCGTTGGGGACGTCGACCTTGAGCGAGTAGGTGGGGACGAACGGCAGCCCCTGGTTGGCGTTGTAGGCCAGGAAGACGGCGACGATGACGACCAGCGTCGTCGCGGCGCCGATGAGCACGGGGTTGGCGGCGATCGAGGACCCCGAGCGCCGCCTCACGAGCCGCCTCCGAGCAGGTAGTCGAGCAGCTCCGCGGCGGGCTGCTTGTCCGCGGCGCCCGCGGGCGCCGCGCCGGAGCCGCCGGAGCCGGCCGCGGAGCCGGCGGACGGTGTCGCCGACGCGGAGGAAGACCCGCCGCCTCCCGCTGCGGGCGCGCTCGTCGCGCGGGTCGCCGACCCGTCGGCGGCCTTGGCCGCCGATCCGCCCGCACCCGACTCGCCCCTGGTCAGCGCGATCGCGCGCTCGGCGCTCATCCCGCGGAGGATCGCGGCGGTCCGGCGCCACGCGAGGTCCTTGCCCGGCGCATGGAGGGCCTCCATGGCCGACATCGAGGAGCTCGACGCGGCGCGGGCGTTCGCACCGGCGTGGAACTTCGCCGAGCAGGCCGGATCCGACGTCGTCGCGTACTGCGAGCAGAGGTTGAGGATCAGCGACGCGCGCAGGTAGTGGCCGAAGGAGTCGAAGCCGTTGATCGCGGACACCTGGTAGAAGACGTAGTCCATCGCGCGCTCGATGCCGCCGGTGTCGTGGAGGCTCGTCGTGAGCGCGGCGAGGTTCGACGCGAGCGGCCGCAGCGTGGTGGCGAGCGAGCGCAGGTCGGTGATGATCGGGCGGGCCGCGACCAGCGCCTTGCGGCCGGGCACGCTCGCCTCGCCGAGGGTCTTCAGCGCGGGCCGCGCCGACTCGCTGAACGGCCCCATCGCCTTGATCAGCCGGCTCACCGAGGGCGCCACCGGCCGCAGCGCCGAGAACACCGGCGTCGCCTGGTCGGCGAAGTCGCTGAGGCGCGCCATCGTCGGGCGCAGCTCGCCGAGGAACCGCGGGAGCTTCTCGAACTGCGCCTTGAACTGCGATTGGCGCTCCGCCGTCGCGGTGGCGAGGTCGGCGGTGTGCTGGACCCACCGGGTCACATAGCGGTGGTCGCGGGCCAGCGGCGCGAGCGCGACGTCCGACTGCTTGGCGAGGTCGGCGAGAACCCTGTCCTGCGAGGCGAGCAGGTTGAGCACCTTGTCGGTGGCCTTCAGCGCGGGGTCGGCGTTGCGGATCACGCCGCGCAGGTTCTCGCCGCGCCCGGCCAGCGCCGTGCCGAACTCGTTGACGATGATCCCCAGCCGCTGCCGGTAGGGCAGCCGCATGATGTTGTTGATCAGGTCGATGTCGACCGGCCGCGAGGTGTTGGTCACCGGCAGCAGGTGACGGCCGGCGCCCGGCTGCCCGTCCGGGATCACCTTCAGCGGCGGCGCCTTCGCCTCGTCGGGCGCATGCGGCTGCGTCGGCGTGCACTCGACGAACTTCTCGCCGATCAGCGACTGGGGCCGGATCGTGCACTCGGCGTCGGAGCGCAGGTCTCCGAAGCCCTTGCGACTGATCGTGAAGTCCACCGCCGCCTGCTGGTCGGCGGTCACGTCGAGGGAGTCGATCGAACCGACCCGCACGCCGGCGATCTTGACGTCCTCACCCGGCACCAGCGAGAAGGCGTTGCGGAAGATCGCGCGGACCTTGTACGCCCCGTCGTTGCCGCCCCCGGCACCGGTGCCCAGCACGGCGATGGCGATGGCGGCGCAGAGGACCGCGGCGATGGCGAGAACGCGCCTCATGGCCCGGGCAGCACCTGGGTCGGGTCGCAGTCGAGCTTGCCGCCGGTGTCGCGCCAGGGCGCGGAGCCGTCGGCCGCAGGCTGGCTGGCGGCCCCCGGGCATCGCTCGAGGTTGCCGGTCTGCAGGCCGGCGAGCCGCTGGCTGGGCGGGATCGCGCGCAGGACGCCGCCGGCCGGGTTGTCGCTGAACGAGAAGGCGTTGAAGATCGGCTGGATCCGGGCGTAGTGGCCGTTGGCGTCGTAGTTGGAGGCGCCCTGGCCGAAGTCGCGCAGCCAGCCCACGAGGTCCGGCGTGTAGGGCCGGATGAACGAGACGACCGGCGTGGTCATGCGCAGCGCCGTGATCGAGTGGGCGAACGTCGGCTTCGCGAGGCTCTCGAGCCTTGGCGTCTTGCGGAGCAGGTCGACGAGGTCGTTGTTGGAGCCCGGGTTGGTGACCAGCAGCCGGAGGTCGCGGATCGTCGGCTTGGCGTCGGCGACAAGCGGGCGCAGCTTGCGGAAGAACGGCGCCAGCTTGGGCGCCACGGGCTTCGACGCGGCGACGAGCCGGTCGAGGTCGTCGAGCGTCGAGCGCAGGTTGACGAAGGTCGTGTTGCCCTTGCGCAGGACCCCGGGCAGCAGCCCCAGCGAGTCTGAGAGCGCGCTGTTCTCGCTGGCGATCGCCGCCGCCGTCCGGTTGGTGTTGACGACCAGGTTGGACAGGGCGTCGCGGCGGTCGGCCAGCGCCGTCGTGACCTTCGCGCCGTAGACGATCAGGTCCTCGAACGCCTGCTGGTCGCGGTCTGCCTCGTTGACCAGCCGGGCGGTCGTCGAGATCGCCGGGTTGAAGTACCTGGCGGCCCGGTTGTTCTCCGCCCCGCGGCCCGCGTACTGCGTCGCCGATCCCTGGATGACGTCCTGGAGGCTCTTGCGCGTCTTGGGGTCGAGCGCGTTGAACAGCTGGTCGAGGTCGACCGGCGAGGTCGTGCGGTCCTCGCCGAGGGTCGCGCCGTCGGGCAGCTTGGGGCTCGAGTTGGGCGCGGGGTCCAGCGCGATGTAGCGGTTTGCGACGCCCGACAGCGAGGTCTGCGCGGATCACCGCGGTCGTGCCCTGGTGCAGCGGCGCGTAGGGCTCGTTGACCTCGATCTTGATCTCCGCGACGTTGTCGGAGCCGAGATCGATCTGCTTGACCGAGCCGATCCGGCGCCCGCCGATCTGGACGTCGTCGTCCTTGACGAGCTGGCCGGCGTTCTGGAAGCGCAGCGTGTAGGTGTGGCCCGAGCTCCCGGCGAGCAGCACCACGGCAACGACCACCACCGCGACGACGAGCGCGCCCAGCGCGAGACCGCGAGCAGCGGTCACTGCGCGCCTCGCTCAGGCGTGGACGGGCGGGGGGATGTGGTGGGCAGCAGGTGCTTCGGGCGGTGGGGGTGGCTACGAGAGATCGCCCATCCTTGCGATGGGATGTTGAGGCGGCATGAAGCCGCGCCCGGGTGGGACTTCTACTCCATGCCGAGCGGGCCCCTGCGACTCGCCCGAGAGGAACTGGCGGACGAAGGCGTTGTCGGAGTTGAACAGCTCCTCGGCGGGACCGGACTCGACGATGCGGCCCTTCCACAGCACGGAGATGTGCTCGGCGACGCGGCGGGCGCTCATGATGTCGTGGGTGATGACGACGTAGGCGCCCCCGTTCTCCTCGTGGATCTCCTGGATCAGCTCGCACAGCAGCGCGGTGCGAACGGGGTCCAGACCCGAGTCGGGCTCGTCGAAGAGGACGATGTCGGGATCGAGCACGAGGGCGCGCGCGAAGCCCGCGCGCTTGCGCATGCCGCCCGACAGCTCGTTGGGCATCTTGTCGCCCGAGTCGGCGAGGCCGACCTCGCCGAGCCGGCGGTTGACGATGTCGCCGATCTCCTCCTCGCCCTTGTCGGTGTGCTGGCGCAGCGGGAACGCGACGTTGTCGAAGAGGTTCATCGAGCCGAACAGGGCGCCGTCCTGGAAGAGGACGCCGAACTTCTTGCGCATCTCGAACAGGTCGTCGTCCTGCATGTTCGGCACCGACTCGCCGTGCACGAGCACGTCGCCCTCGTCGGGGTAGAGCAGGCCGACCATGTGCTTGATGCACACGGACTTGCCGGTGCCCGACGGGCCGAGGATCATCGAGATCCTGTCCTCGGGGATGCCCATGTTCAGCCCGCGCAGGATCTTGTTGCGCCCGAACGCCTTGTGGACGTCGACGAACTCGATCGCGTCCTCGGCGCCGTGCGGGCGCTGGGCGCCGGTGTGCCACTTGTACTCCTCGTCGTCGCCGCGCGGCTCCGACTCGTTGACCACCGACACCCGCGACGCGGCGGCTGCGGCGTCGCGGTCGGCCGCGGCCGACCGCGCGCGGGCCTCGGCCTCGGCCGGCGCCGCGTCGTCGCTGGTGGTCTCGGCGCCGGCGCCGGCGCCGGCGGCCGCGGGATCGCCGCTCCCGGGCGCGGGCTCGAACGGATCGGGGGCGCCTGCCCCTCCGCCGGCGTCGTCGTCTCGTCGTCGGGCCCCTGGCCCTCGCGCGGGATGCGCGGCATGCGTCGTCAACCTCCGATCGGTGCTCGTGGGTTGGCGCCCCAGAACAGCTGCGTCCCGAGCATCCCGATGAGATGCACGAGGACGATGTTCAGGACCATGGACTTGGCGGTGGCGGTGCCGACGCCGACCGGCCCGCCGCCGGCGTTGTAGCCGTAGTAGCAGCCGACGAGCACGATCGCCGTCGCCATGAACATGCCCTTGATCACGCTGTAGAGCAGGTCCGGCGGGTTCTGGAACATCCAGAAGATCAGGAAGAACCCGCCGCTGGACGACCTCGCCGATCTGCTGGACGACGGCGAGGTAGCTGGCGAAGAAGCCGGCGCCGACGGCGGCGATGTACATGAACGGCAGGACCATCCAGGCGGCGAGCAGCCGCGTCGCGCACAGGAACAGCACCGAGTCGATGCCCATGACCTCGAGCGCGTCGATCTCGTCGGAGATCCGCATCGAGCCCAGCTCGGCGACGATGCCGGTGCCGACCTTGGCGGCCATCATGTAGCCGAACGCGTAGGGCACCAGCTCGCGCAGGTCGCACCAGGCGGCGAAGACGCCGGCGTAGGCGGGCGCGCCGACCGACGCGGTTGAAGTAGGCGCCCTCGATGCCGCACTGCAGGCCGATGATGAACACCAGGCCCCAGATCACCAGCGTCGAGGAGAGGATCAGGATGCCCGACTGGCGCAGCGCCTCGCCGAAGAAGCGGAACACGCGCAGGCCGTAGACCTGGCCGAGGATCCGGCCGCAGAACTTGGCGATCTCTCCGAAGCTGGCGATCCAGCCGCCGACTGCGGTCGCCATCAGCGGATCACCTGGATCTCGGGATGGGTGGCCAGCAGCGTCTGGGTGAACACGTAGTTGAACGCGAACACGCCCAGGAACGCGATCACCACCGCCTGGTTCACGGCGCGGCCGACGCCCTCGGCGCCGCCGGAGGCGGTCATGCCCTTGTAGCAGCAGACGATCGCGATGATCGCGCCGAACAAGGTGGTCTTGAGGACCGACCCCCAGAGGTCCGTGGTGCTGGCGTTCGTGAAGAAGGTGGCCCAGAACGGCCCGAGCGGCGCGTCGTTGACCAGCGTCGCGACGACGCCGCCGAAGATGCCGAACAGCAGCGCGTAGATGTCGAACAGCCCGGTCACGAGCATCAGCGCCAGGAACCGCGGGACGACGAGGTTCTTGACCGGGTCGACGCCCAGCACCTGGAGCGCGTCGAGCTCCTCGCGGATCTTGCGCGCGCCGAGATCGGCGGTGATCGCCGTGCCGGCCACGCCGGCGAGCACGATCGCGTCGACGAACGGCGCGAACTCGCGGATCGAGGCGAGCACGAAGAAGCCGCCGAGGCGGTCCAGCGCGCCGAAGAGCACCAGGAAGTTGGCCGCCTGGAGGCCCGGCGCGCCGTAGCCGAACGCGACGGTGGAGACCAGCAGCGGAAACCAGCACAGCCGCAGCGCGAACAGGAACTGGCTGACGAACTCGCCGCCGTAGGGGTACGGCGGGCGCAGGGCAGACACGATCGTCTTGCCCGTGAGGATCATCATGTCCCCGACTTCCTCGAGCAGGCTCTTCGTCGGAAGGAATGCTCGATCGGCGACGCTGCGTACCACGCTCTCTCCAGACCTCCGCGGACGGACCCGTCGCGGCAACATACGGCACGACGCGCCGGCCTGCCAACACCGAACCGCGGCTTCGCCCAAGCTCAACACGAACCGGCACCCGCGCACGCGCGCACGTGGTAGCTTCCGCCGCGCCGTGGGGAGGTCCACCGCCAGAGCAGCCGTCGCGCTGTCCGTCCTCGCCGCCGGCGGGGCGGCCGGATGCGGCGGCGGCACCCGCCAGGACGCCAACGAGCCCTCGGGCACGTACAGCGTGGACGTGGTGCGCGCCGACTTCCCGCGCTCGCAGCGACTCGCCAAGCAGGAGAAGCTGGTCGTCGAGGTGCGCAACACCGACCGGCGCACGATCCCCGACCTCGCGGTCACCGTCGACTCGTTCGGCTTCCGCGACGCCCGGCAGGACCTCGCCGACCAGACCCGGCCGGTGTGGATCGTCGACAACGGGCCCACCGGCGGCACCACGGCGTACACGAACACGTGGGCGCTCGGCGCGCTGCGGCCCGGCCAGTCCCGCCGCTTCGTCTGGCGGGTGACGCCGGTCCGCGCCGGATCGCACGAGGTCCACTACCGGATCGCTGCCGGGCTCGACGGCAAGGCCAAGGCCCAGGCCGCGGGCGGGCGCGCCCCGGAGGGGACGTTCACGGTCCGCGTCTCGCAGGAGCCCGTGCAGGCCCGCGTCGACCCGAAGACGGGGAACGTGGTGCGCCTCTCGGCCGACTCCACGCAGTAGACCGCAGGTCGGCCACCCGCGACCGGCGGGGCCGAGCTCCCCGCTCCGGACGCGCGGAGGCGCCCGGGCGGGTCGTGCCGCCCGGGCGCCTCGTGCGCTGTCGCCGTCCGGCGGCCTAGGCGACCGCGGCGTCCGGGTGCACCTGGAGGACCTCCTCGCCGGACTCCCCGGTCCGGACGCGGTAGCTCTCCTCGACCGGCAGGACGAACACCTTGCCGTCGCCCACCGCACCTGTGCGGCCGTGCTTGAGGATCGCGTCGACGATCGTCTGCACGTCGCGGTCGGCGACGACGCACTCCAGCCGGATCTTCGGCCGCAGGTAGTTCGTCAGCTCCGCTCCCCGGTAGCGCTCGGTGATCCCCTTCTGCCGGCCGGAGCCCTTGACCTCGCTGATCGTCAGCGAGGGGAAGCCCAGGCCGAGCAGCTCCGTGCGGATCGGCTCGAACGCCTCGTGTCGGATGTAGGCCATGACCATCTTCATGCGGGCACCTCTCGGGGCATAGGGACGGGGGCAGGGGGAATGGACCTGTCCGGACCGCCACCGTAACCGACCAGCTCGGGCGCCGGGATGAACTGCTCCGGATAGCCGTACATGCCGTGCTCGGTGATGTCCAGCCCGGCGTCCTCCATCTCCTCGCTGACCCGCAGGCCGAACACCTTCTTGATGATCCAGAAGGTCCCGTACGAGAGGACGAACACCGTCGCGAAGGCCAGGCTCACGCCGACCGCCTGGACGCCGACCTGCTCGAACGAGCCGTTGTAGAACAGGCCCGGCTTGCCCACGCCGTTGTACTCGGCGAGCCGCGGCGAGGCGAACAGCCCGCAGCTGAGCGTGCCCCAGATGCCCGCGATGCCGTGCGCCGACAGCGCGCCGACCGGGTCGTCGAGGACCTTGTCGATGGCCATCACCGAGAGGACCACGAGCACGCCGGCCACCAGGCCGATGATCGGCGCAGCCCAGAACTCGACGTAGCCCGAGGGCGCGGTGATCGCCACCAGCGCGGCGATCGCACCGTTGCCGGCCATGCCGACGTCGAGCGTGCCCTGCCGCCAGCGGCTGGTCGCCAGCGCGCCGAGCACGCCGGCCGCAGCCGCCAGGTTGGTCACGACGACCACCTCGGCGAAGCGCCCGTCGGCCGTGCCCAGCGTGGAGCCGGGGTTGAACCCGAACCAGCCGAGCCACAGGATCAGCACGCCGAGCCCGAAGATCGGCATGTTGTGGCCGGGGATCGCGCGCGACTGCCCCTCGGCCGTGTACTTGCCCTTGCGCGGCCCGAGCAGCAGCAGCGCGGCGAGCGCGCCCGTGGCGCCCGTCAGGTGGACCACCGTCGAGCCGGCGAAGTCCTGCAAGCCGGAGCCGAACGAGGCGAGGACGCCGCCGCCCCAGATCCAGTGCGCGATCAGCGGGTAGATGACCGCCGAGAAGACGACCGCGTAGATCGGATAGGCGATGAACTTGATCCGCTCGAGCGTCGTCCCCCACACGATCGCCAGCGACACGGCGCAGAAGACGAACTGGAAGAAGAAGAACGCCGAACCATTGCCGCCGAGCTTCCCCTGGACCGGCCCGCCGGAGATCGTGTCCCCGAAGCCGAGGAAGAACCCGCTGTCACCGGCGAGCTTGGCGGCGCCGCCGAACGCGATCGCGAAGCCCACCGCCCACCAGACGATCGCCGAGATCGAGAAGTTCGTCAGGATCTTGGCCACGACGGCGCCGACGTTCTTGCCGCGCGAGAAGCCGATCTCCAGGAAGGCGAAGCCCGCCTGCATGAACATCACCAGCACGCCGGCGACGATCACCCAGGTGGTGTTGAGCTCGTCGACGACCTGCGGCAGCGACGGCCCGTCCTGGGCGAGCGCGGCGGCGGGAAGCGCGAGCAGGGCCAGGGCCGCCAGCACGGCGGCGCGGGCCAAGGTGGCACGTCTCATCGTTGGGGTTGACCTCCTCGTCATGGGATGAGGCGGCCAGTCTGGGGGCGCGCCGGGCCCCCGGCGTCGGCCCGGTGGCCAAAGATCGGCGAGCGCAGTCGTCCACCCCGTCCACCGGGGCGAAGGCGCGGCCCCGGCGTTTGTCCATCTGGACAAACCGGCCCCGACCCGCGCGGCGTAAGGTCCACGCCATGCCCATCACCCGCACCCGCCACCCGAACATCCTCGCCGCGCAGTGGAGCGCGAACGGCGGGGCGCTCGGGACGACCGACCTGACCCAGCCCGGCTCCGAGATCTTCGGCTCCAACGTCTTCAACGTCGCCGAGCAGCGCAGGCGCCTGCCCAAGGACGTCTTCAAGCGCCTCCAGGTCACGCTCGCCAACGGCAAGGCGCTCGACACGTCGCTGGCCGACTCGGTCGCGGCGGCGATGAAGGACTGGGCGCTCGAGAAGGGCGCGACGCACTTCACGCACTGGTTCCAGCCGCTGACGGGCATGACCGCCGAGAAGCACGACTCGTTCTTCGCGCCCACGGGCGACGGGACCGCGCATCGCCGAGTTCTCCGGCAAGGAGCTCATCCAGGGCGAGCCGGACGCCTCGTCGTTCCCGACCGGCGGCATCCGGGCCACCTTCGAGGCCCGCGGCTACACCGCCTGGGACCCGACCTCGCCGGCGTTCATCCTCGAGAACCCCAACGGCGCCTACCTGTGCATCCCGACGGCGTTCGTCTCCTGGACGGGCGAGGCGCTGGACCACAAGATCCCGCTGCTGCGCTCGATGGACGCGCTGAGCCGGTCGGCGATCCGCGCCCTGCGGCTGTTCGGCAACGAGGCGGCCCAGCGCGTGTTCACCACGGTCGGGCCCGAGCAGGAGTACTTCCTGATCGACGAGCAGTACTACTACGAGCGGCCCGACCTGGTGACCTGCGGGCGCACGCTGTTCGGGGCCAAGCCGCCGAAGGGCCACGAGCTCGACGAGCACTACTTCGGCTCGATCCCCGAGCGCGTCCTGGCCTGCATGCTCGACGTCGAGATGGAGCTCGCCAAGCTCGGCGTCCCGATCAAGACGCGCCACAACGAGGTCGCGCCGGCCCAGTACGAGGTGGCGCCGATCTTCGAGAACTCCAACGTCGGCTCCGACCACCAGCACCTCACGATGCAGGTGCTCCAGAACACCGCCCGCAAGTACGGGCTGGTGTGCCTGCTGCACGAGAAGCCCTTCGCGGGCGTCAACGGCTCGGGCAAGCACAACAACTGGTCGATGGGCACCGACACGGGCGAGAACCTGCTCGAGCCGGGCGACACGCCGCACGAGAACGCGCAGTTCCTGTTCTTCTGCGCCGCGGTGATCCAGGCCGTCAACAAGCACCAGGCGCTGCTGCGCGCCTCGGTCGCCAACGTCGGCCAGGACCACCGGCTGGGCGCCAACGAGGCGCCGCCGGCGATCATCTCGATCTTCCTCGGCGCCGAGCTCGAGAAGGTCTTCGACGCGATCGTCTCCGGCAGCGGCGACGCCGAGACCCCGGGCTCCGCCCTGGGCCTGGGCACCCCGGTGCTGCCGCCGCTGCCGATGCACGGCGGCGACCGCAACCGGACCTCGCCGTTCGCGTTCACCGGCAACAAGTTCGAGTTCCGGGCGCTCGGCTCGAGCATGTCGCTCGGGTTCGTCAACACCGTGCTCAACACGATCGTCGCCGAGGCCGTCGACACGCTCTCGGAGGACCTCGAGAACGCGATGTCGGGTGGCCGCAGCGCCGACGAGGCGGTCACCGAGGTGGTCAAGGGCTCCTACGGCGCCAACCGGCAGATCGTCTTCGACGGCGACGGCTACTCCGACGAGTGGCAGGCCGAGGCCGAGCGCCGCGGGCTGTTCAACCTGCGGACCACGCCGGACGCGCTGCCCTGGCTCGTCAAGGACCAGACGGTGACGGTCTTCGGCAACTACGAGGTGCTCTCCGAGCGCGAGCTCGAGGCCCGCTACGAGGTCTTCACCGAGCAGTACGCGGTGAAGCTCAACATCGAGTCCGAGACCGCCTCGTCGATCGCGCGGACGATGATCCTGCCCGCCGCGGTGCGCCACCTCGCGCTGCTCAAGGAGGCCGGCGTGACGGCGGCGGCCGAGGAGTGCCAGGGGCTCGTCGACGAGCTCTGGGAGGGGCTGGCCGGCCTCGAGGAGGTCAACCTCGCCGACAACCAGCCCGACGAGGAGCCCGCCGCATGGGCGACCTACATGCGCGACACGGTCATCCCCGCGATGACCGCCGTGCGAGGCGTCGCCGACCGCCTCGAGCGTGTCGTCGCCGACGACCTCTGGCCGCTGCCGAAGTACTCGGAGATGCTGTTCATCAAGTAGCGCCCGGGCGGGGCTGCGAGATCCGCGCTGCAGGCGCGCGGTCTCGCAGCCCGACGACCCCCTCCCCCACGTCGGCGGCGCACCGAGCCTCGGCTCGACCTCGTCCTGGGCCCGGCCACCGAGCGTGACCGTAACCCGCCCCGAGCCGAACGCCCATACGACGTTCGTCCGCAGCGGCGAGCGCGCCCGCCGCGGGCGCATGCGGGCTCCTACGGACATGTGCTGCGGAATCGCGCCGTTGCCGGCGCCGCCGGGGCGGTCTAGAAGGGAGGCATGCCCCGCGACGATGGACGGCGACCGACCCGCCGCACGGTCCCGATCGGGGCCGGCCGGAGCTTCAGCGCTCTGCAATGGCCGGGGACGGGTGCGCCGGTCGTCCTCCTCCATGGGCTCCTGGACTCCGCCGAGGGATGGGCCGGGCTGTGCCGGAGCACCCGCCGCCCGTGCCTGGCGGTCGACCTGCCGGGCTTCGGGGGCTCCGATCTGCCCCGGCGACCGTCGATCCGGGCCTACGCCATCGACATCGAGCGCGGCCTCGATGCGCTGGGCATCGACCGCTTCGTGCTCGTCGGGCACTCGCTGGGAGGGGCCATCGCCACGGCGCTGGCGGAGCGGCTTCCGGAGCGGACGCTGGCGCTCGTGCTGCTCGCCCCGGCCGGGTTCGGCCGGATCCCGCTCGCCGAGGCGATCTCGCTGCCGGGCGTCCGCAACGTGACCCAGCTCCTGCTGCCCATCGCGCTGGGAAACCGGACCGCGCTGGGGGCCGCCTACCGCCTGCTCGTGTCCAACGGATCGACGCCCGAGGAGGGCGTCCTGGACCGCGTGATCGACCACCACGGCGAGCTCGTCCCGGGGGCGAGGGAGGCGACGAAGGCCATCGTCCGCGCAGGGGTCTCGCGGAGCGGGTTCCGCCATCGCCGCGTCGACTACCGCGGCCCGGTCCACGTGGTGTGGGGCGACCGGGACCGGCTCGTCCCCCGCTCGCACCTCGCGGGCGTGGCGGCGGCCCTCCCCCATCTGGTCGCCGAGGTCTGGCCGGGGATGGGACACCACCCCCAGCGCGAGCGCCCCGCCGAGCTGGCGTCGCTCGTCGAGTCGGTCTGCACCGCGTGCGACGACGCTGCGATCGCGGCATGACCCGACGCCCACCGGGCATCCTCTTGGCGGTGCGCGCCACGACCAGCGACGGCCGGCCGCTCGAGCTGCGGCCCATCGGCCCCGGCGACGGGGCGCTGCTCGCCGACCACTTCGCCCGCCTGGGACCCGAGTCGCGCTACCGCCGCTTCCTCGGGCCGCACCCCACGCTGAGCGAGCGGGAGGTGCGGTTCTTCACGCACCTCGACCACGTGCTCCACGAGGGCCTGTTCGCGATCGACCCCGAGACGGGCCACGTCGTCGGCGTGGCGCGCTACATCGCCGACGCGTCGGAGCCCACCACCGGCGAGCTGGCCATCGCCGTGATCGACGCGTGGCAGGGGTGCGGGGTGGGCCGGATCCTGACGCGGGCGCTCGCCGACCACGCCCGGCACGAGGGGGTCGTGCGCTGGACGGCGAGCGTCCTGGCCGAGAATCGCCCGATGCTCCGCCTGCTCGACGAGGTCGGCGAGGTGCGCCGCATGGACGCCGACGGCGGCGTGCTCGACCTGATGGTTGTCCTCGGCGATCCGAGTGGATGACGCCCGACCCCGCGCACCGCAGTTCTCCGCACGTGCTGTGCGGGCGACTGCCGATGGCGCTCCGGCCGCCACGGCCTACGTTCGACGCACCATGACGCCCAAGCCTCCCTATCCGCTCGTGGTCGTCGGTTTCGACGCCTCCCCCCACGCCGAGGACGCGCTCGCCCTGGCGAACATCCTGCGGCGCACGCTGGGCGCGCGGATGATCGTCGCCGCCTGCGCCGCCGACCCGTTCATCGAGAGCACGGCGTCGAGCCGCCATCTCGATCGCGTGCGCCAGGATGCGCACGACGCCATCTCGACCGCGCGCCTCCTGCTCGAGGACGACCGCGAGCTCGAGTTCCGCGTCGTTCACGCCACCTCGGTCGGCCGCGGGATGCACGACGTCGCAGAGGAGGTCGGCGCCGACCTGGTGGTCGTCGGCACCACCCACCACCGTCCGGTCTCCGAGCTCGTCGCGCCGAGCGCCACCCACCAGGTGATCCAGGCAGCGCCGTGCGCCGTCGCCGTGGCCCCGGCCGGCTTCGCCAAGCACCTCCACCACCCGATCAAGCGGGTCGGCGTGGCGGCCGCCGACAGCCCCGAGGCGACGGTCGCCGCCAAGCAGGCGGCGGCGCTGGCCGCCGCGGCCGGAGCGCGGCTGACCCTCCTGCACGCCCACCATCCGACCCTCGAGGCGGCCCCGCTCGCCGCCGTGAGCTACGCCGACCCCGACTACGTCGAGACGACCCGGCAGCTGGCCGAGGAGTCGCTGCGGCGCGTCGCGGGCGAGCTGCCGGCGGGCGTCGAGGCCCAGCGGGCGCTGCTGCGCGGCAACCCTGCCGATGCGATCGTCCGTGCCTCCCACGAGCTCGACCTCCTGTTCCTCGGCTCGCGCGGTTACGGCCCCGTCAGGCGCGTCCTGCTCGGCAGCGTCTCCGGGCGTGTCGTCCGAGAGGCGCACTGCCCGCTGATCGTGGTGCCGCGCGCGGCGGCGCTCGGGCACGAGCCGCAGCGGTCGGGATCCGACAGCGTCGCGACGCCCGCCTGAGCACTACGGTCCTGGGGTGTCCGTTCCCCGGACCGTGATCGTCGGCGGCGGCCACAACGCGCTGGTCGCCGCGAGCTACCTGGCACGAGCGGGCCGGCGGGTGCTGGTCCTCGAGCGCAGCGAGCGCCTCGGCGGCGCGGCGGTCAGCGAGCGTCCCTTTCGGGGCGTCGATGCGCGGCTGTCGCGCTACGCCTACCTCGTCTCGCTGTTCCCGCCCCGGATCGCCCGCGAGCTGGGAGTCGACCTGCGCCTGCTCGACCGGCCCGTGGCGGCCTACGTCCCCGTGCTCCGCGACGGGCGTCCGACCGGGCTGCTCGTCGAGCGCGACCCGGCGTCGGCGTCGACCGCGGCCTCGTTCGCCGCGGTCACCGGCTCCGAGCGCGAGCACGCCGCGTTCTTGGCGTTCAATGCGCTCCTGGAGCGGGCCTCCCGGCTGCACGAGAGCTTCTGCGAGCCGCTCCCCGACCGTGCCGGGGCCCGCGCGCTGCTCGGCGACGAGGCCTTCGACGACCTCGTCCGCCGCCCGCTCGGCGAGACCCTCGAGGCACGCTTCGCCGATCCCCTCGTCCGCGGCATGGTCGCGACCGATGGCCTGATCGGCACGTTCGCCGCACTCGACGAGCCCTCGCTGCGCCAGAACCGCTGCTTCCTCTACCACGTCGTCGGCGGCCCGTGGCGCGTCCCGGCTGGCGGGATGGGCGCGATCAGCGCGGCCCTCGAGGCGGCGGCTCGCCGCGCCGGCGCCGAGCTGCGGACCGGTGCCGAGGTCACCGCGATCGACCCCGCGGGCGAGGTCACCTGGCGCGACGGCACCGGCGAGCACACGATCGCCGGCGACCCGGTCCTCGCCGCCGTCGCCCCCGCCGTCCTCGGGCGGCTGCTCGGCGGCGCGGCCGCTGCGGCGGGCGCGCCGGAGGGCGCCCAGCTCAAGGTCAACATGGTGCTCGACCGCCTGCCCGCGCCTGCGCAGCGGCATCGCGCCCGAGGTCGCCTTCGCGGGGACGTTCCGGCTCCACGAGGACGCTGCGGAGCTGGCTGCCGCGCACGAGCAGGCGGTGCGCGGGGAGCTGCCCGAGCGCCCGCCCGCCGAGCTGTACTGCCACACGCTGACCGATCCGTCGATCGTCGCGGGCGACCGCCACACGCTCACGATCTTCGGGTTGCACGCTCCGGCCCGGCTCTTCGCCGACGGCGAGGCGGCGGCGCGCGACGCGCTCGTCGAGCGCTACCTCGACGGCCTCGACGAGCACCTCGACGAGCCGGTCCGCGAGTGCCTGGCCACCGACGCCGACGGGCGGCCGTGCATCGAGGCGCGCACGCCGTCCGACCTCGAGCGCGAGCTCGGCCTCCCGGGCGGCGACATCTTCCACGGCGAGCTCGCGTGGCCCTGGCGGGAGGACGGCGTGGCGGCGGGCGCGGCGGCGCGCTGGGGCGTCGAGACCGAGCACGAGCGCATCCTGCTCTGCGGCGCCGGCGCGCGCCGCGGCGGCGGCGTCAGCGGCGTCGGCGGGCACAACGCGGCGATGGCGGTGCTCGGGCGCTGAGCCGGACCGCCCCGCGGCCGGCTCAGGCGGGCTCGGGGTCCAGGCGCGTCGACTCGAGGTCGAGGTCGCGGCCGATCCGGTCGGCCAGCGTGGCGTCGATGCGCCGCTGCGCCACCAGCTCGCCGAGCGCCTCGCGCTGGGCGTCGATCACGCGCGAGCGCAGGTCCCGGAACGCTCCGGAGCTCCGCGGATCGTCCCCGTCGGCCAGGCCCCGCTCGTCCTCGAGTCGCTCCTGGAGCTGATCGACCCGCAGCTCGTAGCGGTCGCGCAGGTTCGCGAGGACCCGCTCGGGCAGCTCGTCCTCCTCGGTCGCGTCGGCGATGCTGGCGAGCGCGGCGTTGGCGATCACCAGCCGCGCCTCGGTCTCCGCCCGGCGCCGTCCCGCGGCCTCCGCCAGGCCCAGCCGCTCGACGAGGCGGCCGAGCGCGAGGCTCGGAGGCGCCAGCGTCGCCAGCACGACGCCGGTGGTGATGGCGATCAGCAGCGGGCGATCGGGCACGTCGAGCGGGAGCGCCAGCGCGGCGGCCACCGACACCGCGCCGCGGATGCCGCTGACGCCCTGGACGAGCCGCTCCTGCCAGGAGGCGCGCCGGCGGACCGCGAAGACGTAGACGACGCGAACGCCGATCACCGCGGCGGTCACGGCGGCGATGTCGAGGAGCACGGCGCCGGCCGAGGCGTCGATGTTGCCGACGAAGTCGGGGACGGCGAGGCCGACCAGCAGGAACAGCGTCGACTCGAGGATGAAGCTCAGCACCTGCCAGAACCCGCGCGCGCGCACGCGGGTGGACGGCGCGGAGAGCTCCACCGAGCGCGCCCCCACGAGCAGCCCTGCCGCGACCGCGGCGAGCACGCCCGACACGCCCAGCGCCTCGGCGGGGATGTAGGCCAGAAACGGCGTCCCCAGCGAGATCGTCGTCTCGATGTCGGGGGCGCTCACGCGCTTGCGAACCCAGACCGACACCTGCCCGGCGGCGAGGCCGACCGCGACGCCGCCGGCCGCGATCAGGGCGAACTGCCCGACCGCGCCGCCGAGCGCGAAGCCGCCGCCGACGGCGCCGACGGCGACCTTGTAGGCGGTCAGCCCGGTCCCGTCGTTGACCAGCGCCTCCCCCTCGAGCACGGTCCCCACGTCGGGGACTCCGAGGCGGCGCAGGACCGCGACCGCGGCGACCGGGTCGGTCGGCGAGAGGATCGCGCCGAGGACGAAGGCGACCGGCCAGCTGACGGCGAGGAGCACGTGGGCCACGGCCGCCACGGCGACCAGGGTCACCACGACCAGCCCGATCGCCAGCGAGCCGATCGAGACGGCGCTCTCGCGCAGCTCGGCCGGAGAGGTCAGGAAGGCCGCGGAGTACAGCAGCGGCGGCAGGAAGACGAGGAAGACGACGTCGGGATCGATGTGCGGCGAGGGCACTCCGGGGATGACGCCGAGCACGAGGCCGCCGACGAGCCCGACGATCGGGTAGGGCACGCCGGCGACGCGGGCGACGCCCGCCAGCGCGGCCACCACCAGCAGCAGCCCGATGAGGATCTGCGTGTCGTGCATCCGGGGTGCATCTACCCGACTTCCCACGCGCTACCACCGGGTTGCGACCACCAGCGGGCGCCGTGGGCGCCGCGATCGGCCGGGCGAGCACGACCCTGACAAGGTTGTGTCAAGGTTGCGCTAGCATGCACCGCCATGCCTGAACGTGACTTCCTGGCCGCCGTCCGCGACCGCGTCGTCGTCTTCGACGGCGGCATGGGCGCGACCCTCGAGCAGTTCGACCTCTCGCTCGAGGACGACTACCGCCTCCCCGGCCGCGCGCACGAGGTGCTCGTGCTCAACCGCCCCGACGTCATCGAGGGCGTCCACGCCTCGATGGTCGAGGCCGGGCGCCGAGGTCGTCGAGACCGACACCTTCCAGGCCAGCCGCCTCAAGCTCGACGAGTGGGGCCTGGGCGACCAGACCGTCGAGATCAACCGCCGCGCGGCCGAGATCGCCCGCCGCGCCGTCGGCGAGCAGCGCTTCGTCGCCGGCTCGATCGGGCCGACCGGCCACCTCCCCGCCTCCGACGACCCGACGCTCGGGCAGGATCACGTTCCGCGAGCTCGTCGACGACCTTCGCCGAGCAGGCCCGGGGCCTGCTCGAGGGCGGCGTCGACCTCGTCATCATCGAGACCGCCCAGGACATCCTCGAGGTCAAGGCCGCCGATCTTCGGCGTCCGCGAGGCGTTCGCGGCCACCGGCCGCGCGGGTGCCGATCCAGACCTCGGTCTCGCTGCTGCCCAACGGCGGCAAGATGCTGCTGGGCACCGACATCGACGCCGTCCTCACCACGCTCGAGGCGCTGCGGGTCGACGTCATCGGCCTGAACTGCTCGACCGGCCCCGAGGACATGCGCGACGCGATCCGCTTCCTCGGCGAGCTCTCGCCGCGTGCCCGTCCACTGCATCCCCAACGCGGGCATCCCGCAGCAGGGACCCGACGGCGAGACCGTCTTCCCCGAGCAGCCCGAGCCGCTGGCCGAGGCGCTGGGCGAGTTCGTCGAGCGCTTCGGCGTGTCGATCGTCGGCGGCTGCTGCGGCACGACCCCCGACCACATCCGCGCGATCGCGCGAGCGCGTCGCCGGGCACGTCCCCGGGGCGCGGCCGGCGCCGCGGCCGCCGCAGCTGTCGTCGATGATCGCGGCGACGCCGCTCGTGCAGGAGCCGCGCCCGTCGATGGTCGGCGAGCGCGTCAACTCGCAGGGCTCGCGCAAGGCCAAGGAGCTGCTGCTGGCCGACGACTACGACGGGCTCGTGCAGGTCGCCGAGGACCAGGTCGAGGGCGGCGCCCACGTGCTCGACGTCTGCGTGGCGCTGACCGAGCGCTCCGACGAGGACGAGCAGATGCGCCAGACCGTCAAGCGCATCAGCCTGACCCAGCCGGCGCCGATCCAGGTCGACTCGACCGAGCCCGACGTGATCGGGCCGCGCTCGAGCAGATCCCGGGGCGCGCGATCGTCAACTCGATCAACCTCGAGGCCGGCCGCGAGAAGGCCGACACGGTCATCCCGCTGGCCATCGAGCACGGCGCGGCGCTGATCGCGCTGACCATCGACGAGGTCGGGATGGCCAAGACCGCCGACCGCAAGGTCGAGATCGCCCAGCGCATCAAGCAGATCGCCTGCGACGAGCATGGCCTCGACCCCGAGCTGCTGATCTTCGACGTGCTGACGTTCACGCTCACCACGGGCGACGAGGAGTGGCGCCCGAGCGCTGTCGAGACGATCGAGGGCATCCGCCGCGTCAAGGCCGAGCTGCCGCAGTGCAAGACCTCGCTGGGCGTCTCGAACGTGTCCTTCGGCGTCGGCCAGCCCGCGCGCGCGGTCCTCAACTCGGTCTTCCTGCACCACTGCGTCGAGGCCGGCCTCGACCTGGCGATGGTCAACCCCAACCACATCACGCCCTACGCGGAGATCTCCGAGGAGGAGCGCCGGCTCGCCGACGACCTGGTCTTCGACCGCTCCGACGACGCGCTCCAGCGCTTCATCGAGCACTTCGAGTCGCGCGGCGAGGAGGCCGAGGAGGAGAAGGCCGACCCGACCGAGGGCATGGAGCCCGAGGAGGCGCTGCACTTCCACATCCTGCGGCGCAAGAAGGACGGCGTGGAGGACTGGATCGACCGCTCGGTCGACAAGATCGGCGCGGTCCCGACGCTCAACGACGTGCTGCTGCCGGCGATGAAGGAGGTCGGCGACAAGTTCGGCGCCGGCGAGCTGATCCTGCCGTTCGTGCTCCAGAGCGCCGAGGTGATGAAGCGTGCGGTGGCGCGGCTGGAGAACTACCTCGACCGCATCGAGGGCTACACGAAGGGCACGGTCGTCATCGCCACCGTCTTCGGCGACGTCCACGACATCGGCAAGTCGCTGGTCAACACGATCCTGACGAACAACGGCTACACGGTCGTCGACCTCGGCAAGCAGGTGCCGATCGGGACGATCGTCGACGCCGCCAAGGAGCACGACGCGACCGCCATCGGCCTCAGCGCGCTGCTGGTGTCCACGTCGAAGCAGATGCCGCTGTGCATCCAGGAGCTGCACAACCAGGGCCTGGACTACCCCGTGCTGATCGGCGGCGCGGCGATCAACCGCGACTTCGGCCTGCGCGCCCTGTACCCCCACGGGCGCGACTCCGACGAGGTCTACGAGCCGGGCGTCTTCTTCTGCAAGGACGCCTTCGAGGGGCTGGCGAGGATGGACCAGCTCGTCGACTCCCAGTCCACCCACCGGGCGCTGGTCGAGCAGACTCGCGAGGCCGCCGTGAGGCTGCGCGAGAAGGGGCCCGAGCCCAAGGCGCTGCCGACCGACGACGAGAGCGTGCGCTCGGCGGCGCGGACCGACGCCCCCGTCCCCGAGCCGCCGTTCTGGGGCGCGCGCGAGATCGAGGTCGACCGCGACGAGGTCTTCCGCCACCTCGACACCCACGTGCTCTTCAAGCTGCACTGGGGCGGTCGCGGGGTCAAGGGCGAGGCGTGGCGCAAGCTGATCTCCGAGGACTTCCAGCCGCGGCTGGAGCGCATGTGGGCCGAGGCCGACTACCTGCACCCCCGGGCGCTGGTGGGCTACTTCCCCTGCTACGGCGAGGGCAACGCGATCGTCGTGCTCGACCCCGAGGACCGCGAGACCGAGCTCGAGCGCTTCGTCTGCCCGCGCCAGCCGGGGCACGACCGCATCTGCCTGGCCGACTTCTACCGCCCGGCCGAGGACGGGCGCCCGCCCGCCGAGCTCGACGTGGTCGCGCTCCAGGTGGTCACGGCCGGCGACGAGGTCACCGACCTGATGGCCAGGCTCGAGGCCGACGGCGAGTTCGCCGAGCAGCTCTTCGTCCACGGCCTCGGCGTGCAGACCGCCGAGGGCCTGGCCGAGTGGCTGCACGCCCGGGCGCGCAAGGACCTGGGCATCCCGCCGACCCAGGGCCGCCGCTACTCGTGGGGCTACCCGGCGGTCCCCGAGCAGTCCGAGCACGAGAAGGTCGTGCGGCTGCTCGACGCCGAGCGGATCGGCGTGACGCTCTCCGGCGGCCACGCTCCGCTCCCCGAGCAGTCGACGCTGGCGATCGTCGCCCATCACCCGCAGGCCGTCTACTTCGGCATGAAGTCCGGCTCGTTGCCCAAGAACGACCGGCAGGCGGCCGACGACGTCATCGCCGGCACCGATCGCGACCCGACGCGGCGCGGCGAGCTCGCGGAGTCCGACCCCGAGCCCGTCGAGGCCTGAGCGCGGCGCGCGGCCGCCCTACGGCCGGGGCGGCGCCGCGAGGTACATCGCCGAGGTGATCGCCAGCACGGCGATCCGGCCCTTGCAGTAGGTCGTCTGCCCGGCGAGGTCGGCGACCGGGAGCACGGCGCAGGCCTGCTCGCGCCCGGCGGGCGCGTCCTCGCCGTAGACCTCGGCGTGCACGTGGGTGGCGCCGTCCGGCGCGGTGAACGCCTTGGTGAAGTCGGTGCCCGTGACCGGGACCGGGGCGAACGCGTCGCGGCCGCCGTCGACGACGACCTCGAGCAGCGCGCCCGGGGCGCCGGACACGCGCACGCGCAGCGGCGTGCCCGGGGCCACGGTGTCGCCCACCATCGCGTCGTAGATGCCGTCGCGATCGGGGTCGCCCTCGAGGAAGACCCGCGGGCCGCCGAGGTTCGGAGGCTCGTGGCTGATGAACGTGCGGCCGGCGCGGATGCCGTCGAGGACGCCGCGAACCGAGCGCTCGGACGCATAGACCCAGGTCGTCGGCTGCCCGGGCCCCTGCGCGGCGACCGTCGACTTCCAGTGGCTGTCCGAGCCCCCCGTGGCGCCGACGTGGAAGCCTCGGTCGAGACGGTCGATCCAGAAGCGCAGCGCGCCCTCGTGATCGCCCGCCGCCGGGAACGGCGGCTGATAGAGCCAGGGCAGGTTCCACACCTCGATCGTGTCGACCGGGACGTCCTGCTGCGCGTAGTCCCAGACCGGATCGGTGGGGTGGTTGGCCTGCAGGAGCCCGCCGGCGGCATGCAGCTCGCCCTCCATGGCCCGGACGGCGGCCGGGCTCGCATCGCCGTGGTCGTAGATCCGTGTGGCGCCCAGCATCTGCCCATGGCCGTGCAGCGAGTTCTCGTAGGCCGGGATCGGGAGCACCCCGGCGAGCCCGAAGCCCGGGTCGCTCTGCGAGCGGATGTCGTTGTGGTCGGTGATCGCCAGGTAGTCGAGGCCGCGCGTGGCGGCCAGCGCGAAGTCCTCGGCAACGGTCTGGCCGAGCGTGTAGGCCTCGTCGGGGCCGGTGTTGTCGTCCCCCGGCCCGCCGTAGGAGTCGTGCGAGTACGTCGTGTGCACGTGCAGGTCGCCGGCGAGCCAGACGCCGGCGCGCGCCGGGGCGGCGGCGAGGGCGAGCAGCGCGGCGCAGCACAGCGCGATCCGGAGCATCGCCTCCGGAAACGTCGGCGGCGCCGGGAACTTGCCCTGCGCGCGCTACGACCCGGCGCGAGCCGGCCGCTGGCCGCGCTTGGGCAGGGCCGCGAGCTCGACCGGCGCGGCATAGAGCGCGCGCAGGCGGACGTCGCGCCAGGAAAGGCCCTCGCGCAGCAGGGCTGGCGCGCCCATCGCGATGGCGGTCGCGATCTCGACCGCCTGGAGGACGATGCCGTAGCCCAGCGCGTCGGCGGTACCGACCCCGTAGGCGCCGTGGAGCACTGCGACGCACGCGGCCTGGAAGACGCCCAGGTTCGACGGCGTGGCCGGCAGCACGGCGGTCACGTTGACCGCGAAGAGGACCGCCGCGGCGGCACCGATCCCCGCATCGCCCAGCCCCAGCGCCAGCAGCAGGACGTAGCACGACAGCCACTGGACGCCCCAGGCGGCGAGCTGGCCGGCGGTCGCCTCGGCGCCGAGCCGCGGCGAGCGGAAGACCCGCAGGCCGCTGCGGACGCTGGTCAGCGCGTCGCGGAGCTGTCGCAGCGCGCGCTGGACGCGCGCCGAGCGGGCCGGCAGCCCGCTGCGCAGCAACGCGGGGGCGAGCAGGACCGACGCCAGGACCACGAGCGGCAGCGCGGCGATCGCGATCAGCGCGCCGTGGTGGCCCGAGAACACCCTGACCGTCGAGAGCATCACGATGCCCAGGAACATGAGGGCGACGATGTTGAGCACCGTCTGAGAGACGAGCGTGCCGAGCACGGCGGGAAAGCTCTCGCGCGGCTTGCCCGCCCTGCGCGCCACGATCAGCGCGCGCGCCGGCTCGCCGAGACGGGCCGGCAGCGTCGCCGACATCAGCACCCCGATCGAGGTGCCCCGCAACGCGTCGATGCGCCGCAGGGGCGCATCCGGCAGCGCGGCGCGCAGGATCGCGTGCCAGGAGACGGCGCGCAGCACCATCGACAGGCCCATCAGCGCGAGGCCGGCGAGCACCCAGCTGGGGCTCGAGCCGATCAGGCTCGCCCCGACCCGGTCGACGCCGATCCGCCGAAGCGCCACGAGGCTGAGCAGCGCGACGAGCGCCGTGGCGGCGACGACCGCGATCCTCCGTGCGATCGCGAGGCCGCGGCGGCGGCGCGACGGGGGCGCGGGCTCGAGCGTCGGCAGCCGCCGCGGACCGACGCGCGGAAGCCCGTCGGCGGGGCGCAGCCCGAGCAGGTGGCGCGCCCGGTGCCCGACGGCCTGCGGGACCGGCAGCTCGACGGCGTCCTCGTAGGCGCGCACGACCTCCCCCGCGATCCGCGGCCACGCGTAGCGGGTGGCGTGCTGCGCGGCGGCGGCGCCCATGGCGGCCAGCCGTGGCCGCTCGTGCGCGAGGCGGTGCAGCGTCTCGGCCAGCGCCGTGGCGTCGGCGCGCGGGACGAGGAGGCCGTCGACCTCGTCGCGGACGACGTCGGCGTAGCCGGCGATCTCCGAGGCGACGACCGGGGTGCCCGCGGCGAACGCCTCGGTGAGCACCATGCCGAAGCTCTCGCCGCCGAGCGACGGCGCGCAGAGGACGTCGGCGGCGCGCAGCTCGGCGTGCTTGGCCGCGTCGTCGACCTTGCCCAGCGCGCGGACGCCACGCCGGTCGGGCAGGATCGCGTCGATCTCGTCCGCGGTCACCCCGACGAGCGTCAGGGTCGTGTCGATGTGCTCGCGCAGCGCCTCGAAGGCGCGCAACAGCAGCGGCAGGCCCTTGCGCTCCACGGCCTGCCCGACGAAGACGATCCGCAGCGGCCCGGCGGACGGCGCGGAGGCCGGCGGCTCCGATGGCACGTGCACCCCGTTGGGGATGATCCGGTAGTGGCCTCCGTAGAAGCGGCGGGCCGACCAGGCCGCCGCCTCGGAGACGGCGATGCGGACGCCGAGCCGGTTCATCCGCCGTCCCGCGCCCATCAGCCACGCTGCCGACTGGGTCTGGTTGGTCGAGTAGGTGTGGAAGGTGCCGACCAGCGGGACGCCGCGCGCATGGGTCAGCGCGTCCCAGCACAGCGTCGGCGCCACCGGCTCCTGGAGGTGGACGACGTCGTAGCCGCCGCGGGCGAGCTCGGTGCGCAGCGCCCCGATGGCGGCCGGCGTGATCGCCAGGTTCGAGATCGCGCCGTTGGCAGGGAGGCCGACGGTCCGGCCCAGCGCCACCAGGTACTCCGGCCGGCTCCGCGGCGCAGGGGCGGCGCCGCGGTGCAGGCGCGCCGAGCGGCGGTCCGGCGGATCGAAGGGGGCCAGCACACGGACGTCGTGGCCGCCGCGGAGCATCTCCTCCGCCAGGGCCTCGATGTGCCGCGTCACGCCCCCCGGGTACGTCCAAGAATACGGGGACACGAGCGCGATGCGCACGCCGTCATCGTAGCTGGGAGACCGGTCCTGCCGCTCGAGGCTCGTATCCTCCCTGACCGTGGTCGACCGGCACTTCGTCAAGTACACCTTCCTCAAGCTCGATCCCGCCTGGAGGCGGCTCGAGGGCGCCGCGCGCGCCGAGCACAAGCGGGAGTTCATCGCCGCCTGCGAGGACTTCGCCGCCGACCACCTGCTCCAGAGCTTCACGCTCATGGGCACGCGCTGCGGACGCCGAGCTGCTGCTGGTCGCCGAGGCCGAGAACCTCGATCGCATCCACGAGTTGCACGTCGTGCTGGCCCAGAGCGGGCTGATGAAGTGGGCCGAGCAGCCCTACTCGTTCCTCGGGATGCGCAAGGGCTCGGAGTACTCCGACGAGCAGCGGCTCGTCCCGCGGCCGTTCCGCGGGCGCTACGTGTTCGTCTACCCGTTCGTCAAGACACGCGCCTGGTACGCCCTCGACGCCGACGAGCGCTGGCGCATCATGCAGGGCCACATCGCCGTCGGCCGCGAGTTCCCGGGCGTCGACAACCACACGACCTACTCGTTCGGGCTCGACGACCAGGAGTTCGTCGTCGCCTTCGACACCGACGACGTCGGCACGTTCCTCGACCTCGTCCAGCGCCTGCGCACCACGGAGGCGTCGGGCTTCACGCTCCGCGACACGCCGTCGTTCACCTGCATCACCGCTTCGCTCGAGCGCGCCGTCAACGCCCTCGACGGCGAGGCGCTGGTCGCCTCTCCCTCCGCATGAGCGACGAGATCTGCGACATCACGGTCATCGGGGCCGGTCCGGTTGGGCTGACCACCGCCTTCTGGGCCGGCATGCGCGAGGCGTCCTGCCGCGTCGTCGACTCGCTGCCCGAGATCGGCGGCCAGCTCACGACGCTCTACCCGGAGAAATGGATCTACGACGTCCCCGGGCATCCGCGGATCCTCGCCAAGGACCTCGTCGAGAACCTGCGCGAGCAGGCGATCGAGCAGTTCGGCGTGCCGGTCCACCTCGAGACGACCGCCGAGCGGATCTCCTGGGAGGGCGAGGGCGACGACCGCGTCGTCGTGCTCCACACGGCCGAGGGCGAGGAGCTGCGGTCGCGCACGGTGATCGTCGCCGGCGGCCACGGCGCCTTCGAGCCCAAGCGGCTCCCGGTCTCCGATGTCGACATGGCCCCGTGGGAGGGCCGCGGGGCGCACTACCTGGTCGGCGACAAGCGCGCGTTCAAGGGCAAGCGCGTCGTGATCGTGGGCGGCGGCGACAGCGCCTGCGACTGGGTGATCAACCTCCTCGACACCGCCGAGCACATCACGCTGGTCCACCGGCGCGAGGGCTTTCGCGCCCACGAGGTCACCGTCTCGCAGGTCAAGCAGGCCGCCGAGGGGCCGCACGTCGACCTGCGCGTGCCCTACGTGGTCAAGGAGGTGGCCGGCAACGGCGCCGTCGAGGGCGTCGTCCTGCACCACATCAGCGAGGAGGACCACGCGGTCGTCGTCGAGTGCGACGCGATCCTGCTCCAGCTCGGCTTCTCGACCAAGCTCGGGCCGCTCAAGGAGTGGGGCTTCGAGCTCGAGCGCAACGCGATCCGCGTCTCCCCCACGTTCGAGACCTCGCTCGAGCGCGTCTGGGCCTGCGGGGACATCGCCACCTTCGACGGAAAGATCAAGCTGATCGCGACCGGCTTCGGCGAGGCGGCGATCGCCGTCGGCCAGGCCGTCCATGCGATCCGCCCCGACATGAAGCTGCAGCCCGCGTACTCGACCAACACGGGCGTCCCGGGCGCGGTCGAGGGCCAGCCGTAGACGCCGCGCTCGCCCACCTGCGCGAGGCCGACCCGGTGCTTGCGCGGCTGCTCGACGAGTGCGGGCCGCCCGAGCCGCGCCCGCCGGTCGGCGAGCCCTACGCGGCCCTGGTGCGCGCGATCGTCGGCCAGCAGCTCTCGACCATCGCGGCGCGGGCGATCCACGAGCGACTGCTCGAGTACTTCGGCGGGTCGCGGCCCACACCGGCCCAGCTGCTCGCCGCCGACCCCGAGGAGCTGCGGGCCGCGGCCGGGCTCTCGCGGGCGAAGGTCACCTTCCTGCGGTCGCTCGCCGAGCACGTCGAGGACGGCCGGCTCGACCTCGAGCACATCGGCGCGCTGCCCGACGAGGAGCTCGTCGCCGAGCTCACCGCGGTCAAGGGCCTGGGCGTATGGACCGCGCACATGTTCATGATCTTCGAGCTCCGCCGGGGCGACGTCCTCGCCGTCGGCGACCTGGGCGTGCGCCGCGCCGCCGAGCGCGCCTACGGGCTCGCCGACCTCCCGTCGGCGGCCGACCTCGAGCGGATCGCCGAGCCCTGGCGGCCCCACCGCTCGGCGGCCTGCCTGCTGCTCTGGCACTCGCTGGCCAACGCGCCGGTCGGTGCCTGAGCGCACACGCCGGCGCCGCTCAGCAGGTCGTCGCGCCGCGGGTCCGCCACGCCTCGTAGGCGGGGTAGAGGCGATCCAGGCCAGGGTCGGCGAGGCCGACCGGGAACGCCGGGTCCTCCCGCAGCGTGTACTGGAAGACCGCCTGCACCTGCGGATCACGGGCCCAGTCGCGCAGGCGGCGCGGCCATCAGCTCGCACCCCGCGGGCGCATCTCCGGCCCCGGTCTCGGTGATCCAGACCGGGACCACGTGATCGCAGCCGTGGCGGGCGAGCGCGCGCTCGACGACGGTCAGGATCCGGTCCGTGTCGGCCGGCGGGACCGTCTCGATCCGCTTGCCGCCGTCGCGCGGCCGGACGAGATGCGCGTGCTGGGCCCAGGCGGAGGCCCCGCAGACGAGGTCGTCGGGGAGCGCGCCCGCCAGCTCCCCCGCCCCGGTCGCGTGCGGGTGGGCGACCGGGATGCCGGCCGCCTCCCCCAGCAGGAGCCGGTGGCGCGCACCGGTTGCGTCGAGGACGCCGCGCAGCGCGCGGACGAGCTCCGCGTAGCGGTCGGCGGCGAGCGTCGGAGCCGCCGTGTCGCAGCGTCCACGCTGCGGGTTGAGAAAGCCGGGCAGGTTGGGCTCGTTCCACGCGCTCCACGTCGCCCGCGCGATCCCGAGGCGGCCGACCAGCGCGACGAGCGAGGAGACGAAGGCGCGGTAGTCGCCCAGGCGCGGCATGCGGGCATAGGGGGTGGTGCCCGCCCGCTCGCAGCCCTCGGCCGGCCGCGCGGCCCAGGCCGGCGTGCCGTAGACCACGAGGACGGGCTCGGCGCCGAGCGCGGCAACCGCGCGCAGCGTCGCGGCGATGCCGTTCCACGGGGCGCACGGCGGCCTCCCGCGCATGCAGCCGTCATGGGGAGCGGTCCAGTCCGGCGGCCGGGACGCGGCGGGCTGGACGTGCGACCAGTCGACCAGCACCCGCACGTAGCTCGGCCCGAGCGACGCCAGGCGGTCGCGAAAGCCCGCGAACGGCGCCGGTTGCGGGCCGGGCGCGAGCAGGTGCGGGTCGGCCTCGGTGATGCCGAGCGCGAACGGCTCCACCGCCGCCGGCGGCAGGGCGACCGTGACGGCCGTGAGCCGCGCGCTGCTGACCGCCCCCACCGCCACAGCCGGCGAGGAGCGCGAGCGCGACCGACGCTAGACCGCCGAGACCTGCTCTTCGTCGGCGACGCGGAACGAGGAGCCGCAGCCGCAGGCGGCGACGACGTTCGGGTTGTTGACCTGGAAGCCGGCGCCCTGGAGCGAGTCGACGTAGTCGATCGTCGAGCCGTCGACGTAGGGCAGGCTGCGGCCCGTCGACGAGGAGCTTGACGCCGTGGCTCTCGAAGACGACGTCGCCGTCGCGCTGCTCGTCGAAGGCGAGCTGGTACTGGAAGCCCGAGCAGCCGCCACCGCGGACGCCGACGCGAAGCCCCGCGTCGGCCGCGGCCCCGCCCTGTCCGGCAAGGAACTCCTGGACCTTCTCGGCGCCCTTGTCGGTGAAGTGGATGCCCTTGGCGTTGTAGGTGACTTCCTGGCTCATCGCTTCACAAAGGATAGCGGGTCGGCGGAGACCGTCCGTGACGACTACCCTCAGAGCCGATGCCCACCGCCGAAGAGCTCAAGCGCCGCATCGAGGACGCGATCCCCGGCGCCCGCGCCGACGTCGAGAGCGCCGACAACGTCCACTTCACGGCGCGAGTCGTCAGCGACCGGTTCGCCGGCCGCAGCCGGATCGAGCAGCACAAGCTGGTCTACGAGATCTTCGACGGCGAGCTCGGTGGCGACATCCACGCCCTGTCCCTCAAGACGGAGACCCCATGAGCGACCAGAGCACCAACCCGATCCGCGAGGCGATCGCCGACGCGATCGACTCCAACCGCGTGATCCTCTTCATGAAGGGCACGCCCGACCAGCCGATGTGCGGGTTCTCGGCGCGCACCGCCGCCGCGCTCCAGACGCTCGGCGCGCCGTTCGCCGCAGTCGACATCCTTCCCGACCCCCGCATCCGCCAGGAGCTCTCGGCGCTCTCCGGGCTGGCCGACGATCCCGCAGCTGTTCGTCGAGGGCGAGCTTGTCGGCGGCGCCGACATCGTCACCGAGATGTACGAGAGCGGCGAGCTCGCCCAGGCGCTGAAGGTCGAGGCGCCGAGTGACGCACCCTCCGCGCCACCCGCGGGCGCCGACCCCGCGCCGGCGCCGCTGAGCGTCGAGAACCGCCTGGACCGCTAGGGCGCGGCGGCCCGGGGCGATCCGTCGCCGCGCCGACGAGCTCCGGGCACGGAACTAGCATCGGCGTGTGGGCGCCCCAGATCACATGCCGCGCGGCCTCGACTGGCGCGAGGGCCGGCTGTGGATCCTCGACCAGACCCTCCTGCCGGCGCGCGAGCAGTGGATCGAGCTGCGCGGCGCCGCCGACACGGCGGAGGCGATCACGCGACTCGCGGTGCGGGGCGCACCGCTGATCGGCATCGCCGCGGCCTACGGCCTCGCCCTCGAGGTGGACCACCGGCCGGGCGACGCCGAGCAGGCGGCCGCCCTGCTCGCCGGCACCCGCCCGACCGCCGCCAACCTCGCGTGGGCGGTGAGCCGCGTGGCCGCGGCGGCCCGCACGGGCGGGAGCGGGGCGGCGCTGGCCGAGGCGGAGGCGATCCACGCCTCCGAGGACGCCGCGAGCGCCGCCATCGCCCGCCACGGCGCCGACGTGCTCGCCGGCCGCCGCCGCGTCCTCACCCACTGCAACACCGGCGCCCTCGCCACCGGTGGCGAGGGCTCGGCGCTGGCCGTGCTCGCCGAGCTGCACCGGCGCGACGGGGTCGCGGTCCTCGCCTGCGAGACGCGGCCGCTGCTCCAGGGAGCGCGGCTGACGACGTGGGAGCTTGCTCGCCACGACATCCCGCACCAGCTGATCGTCGACGGGGCGGCCGCGGGGCTCATCCGCACGGGCGCGGTCGACGCGGTGATCGTCGGCTGCGACCGGGTCGCCGCCAACGGCGACGTGGCGAACAAGGTGGGCACCTACGCCCACGCACTCGCGGCGGCCGCGTCAGGCGTCCCGTTCGTGGTCGCCGGCCCGACGTCGTCGATCGACGCGAGCCTGCCCGACGGCAGCGGGATCGTCGTCGAGGAGCGCGGGCCCGACGAGGTCCGGCGCGCGGGCGGCGTTCTCGTGACGATGCCCGACGTCCCGGTGCGCAACCCGGCCTTCGACGTCACCCCGGCGGCGCTGGTCGATGCGCTGGTGACCGAGCGGGGCATCGCCGCCCCGCCGGACGCCGCGGCGATCGCCGCGCTCCTCGCTGCCCCCGGTCCACCCGCCGCCACCTGACCTGGCGGCCCACGCCCGGCCGCGCTCAGGCGGCGACGGGCGCGGCGGGGGTACGGTGCGCAGCATCGTGGGCCGTCCCGCCGCCCTCCTGCTCGTCGTGCTGGTTGCGGCCGCGCTGCCGGCCGCCGCGCGGGGCGCGACGTGCTCGCGGCAGGCGCCGCCCGACCCCGCGGTCCCGACCTGGCAGCGGGTCAACGGGTTCGCGCTCGGCGACCGCCCGGCCACCGACGAGGAGATCGGCGCCTACCTGGCCGCCGTGGACCGCGCCACGGCACGGGTGCGGACGGGCGTCGCCGGACGGTCGGTCGACGGCCGCCCGATCCCCTACGCGATCGTCGGCGAGCCGGGGGCGATCGCCCCCGCGCGGCTCGCCGCGGTCGCCTCGCGCCGGCGGGCGATGGCCGACGCCCGGCTCGACCGACGCCGCCTCGCACGCGCCGCCCGGACCGACCCCGTGTTCGCCTGGATCGCCGGCAGCGTGCACTCCGACGAGCCCAGCGGCGCCGATGCCGACATGGCCCTGCTCTACGAGCTCGCGGCGGGCCGGACGTGCGCGGCACGCGCGCGCCTGCGCGGTGCCGTGACGTTCCTGCTCCCGGTGCAGAACCCCGACGGCCGAGCGGCACGGACACGCACCAACGCCGCGGGCTTCGACCTCAACCGCGACTGGTTCGCCGCCACGCAGCCCGAGACCCGCTCCAAGCTGGCGCTGCTGCGCCGCTACCCGCCGACGGTCTTCGCCGACCAGCACGAGCAGACCGGCACCGCGTTCTTCTTCCCGCCCGACACCGACCCGATCCACCACGAGGTCAGCGATCAGGCGCTGCGGGCGATCGACGGCGTCTTCTCCCCCGCCCTCCGGCGGGCGTTCACGCTCGGCGGGCGCCCGTTCACCACCGGCAGCATCTACGACCTGTTCTTCATGGGCTATGGGGACACGGCGCCGACGACGCTGTTCGGCGCCGCCGGCATGACGTTCGAGAAGGGCGGGCAGTCGCCGTACCCGACGCGCGTGGCCGACCACCTGCTCGCAGCGCGGACGACGGTCGCGACCGCAGCCCGCGACCACGCGCAGCTGCTGCTGGCGTGGGGCCGGCAGTTCGACGACGCGCGCGCGCAGGGCACGCGCGGGACCCTCCAGCCCAACCGGGTGATCGGCTCCGGCCACCGGGTGCGCTTCGGAGTCCCGTCGCGCCGGGTCTACGCCTACGCGATCCGCGCCGACCGCCACGCCGCCGACGCAGCGGCGCTGGCGCAGCGACTCGCCCGCATGGGGGTGCGGGTCGACCGGCTGCGCGGCACGCTGAGGACATCCGCGCTGCGACCGTGGGGAGGCGGCGCCACGCGTGCCGCGCGCCTGCCGGCCGGGACGTACGTCGTCACGATGGCCCAGGGCGCCAAGCACTGGGTCGAGGCGATGCTGGGCGAGGACGCCTACGTCCCCTTCCCGTACTTCTACGACGTCTCCTCGTGGTCCAACCCGCTGCTCATGGGCCTCTCGGGCGGTGCCATCGGCCGTCCGCTGCCGGCCCGCCTCGCGTCGAGCCGGGTGCACGCCGGCGACGCGCCCGCCCTGCCGTCCGCGACCTCCCCCGCCTACGCGTTCGCCGGTGACAGCGCGGGCGCGGCGGCGCTCGCATGCGCGCTGCTGGGCCGAGGGGCCGCCGTGTACCGGCGCCCCGACGGCGCGTTCGTCACGACCGCCGGCCTCGCCGACGTGCGCGCGCTGGCCGCTGAGCGCCTGGTGCCGGTCGCGCCGGCCACGGCCGTCCCCGCCGACGCGATCGCGCTGCGCGGGCCGCGGGTCGCGCTGCTCGACGACGGCGCGGCCCCCGGCGCGACGTCGGGTGCCGGCCTCAGCGCCGGCTGGGCCCGCGAGCTGGTGGGCCGGCGGCTCGGCGTCCCCGTCGACCGGCTCGGCGCCGCGGCGTTGGCGGCGGGGCAGCTCGCGGCGGGCGGCTACACCGCGCTGATCGTGCCCGACGCGGCCGCCCCCCGGCCCGTTCCGGCCGCGGCGCTGACGGCGATTCAGGCCTGGGTGCGCGCCGGCGGGACGCTCGTCGCGTGGCGCGGCCACGGCATCGCGGTCGCGCGCGCCGCGGGAGTGACGGCGGTGACGACCGCGGCGCGGCCCGCGGGCCTCGTCGTGCCCGGCGCCTCCTTCCGGGTGCTCCTCGACACCGCCGACCCGGTCGCGTGGGGCGAGCAGCCCGAGGCGTTCGCCTTCGACACCGGCGACCCGATCGTCGACGCGCACGGCGCCCCCGTCGTGGCCCGCTACCCCGGCGCCGCGCGCTTCTGGGCCTCGGGCTACACCACCGGAGCCGGGGCGCTGCGCGGCACGGCGGCGGCCACCGACGAGCGCACGGGCGCAGGCCGGGTCGTGCTCTTCGCCTTCGAGCCGGCGTTCCGCGACTACACCGAGGGCACGATGCGCCTGGTCGGCAACGCGCTTCTCGCCCCGCCGGCCACGACCGCGCTCCGCGGCGGCGGCGCGCGCGGTGGCGGCGCCGCGCGCGCCGTCGACCCGGCGCTGCCGGCCGCCGGCTCCGCCTCATCCCCCGGCGACGACGCCACGCTCGTCGTCCGCGCCGCCGACGGCGCCGCGCTCGCGCGCGCGGCCCGCGCCGCCGGCGTGCCCGCGGGAGCCACGCTCACGCGCTCGGGCGGCCGGGTCACGCTCAGGGTGCCCGGCGCGCGCACGGTGCCGGCCGAGCGGCGGGCCTGGGCGCTACGGCTGCCGGCCGCGCTGCGCGCCGCCGGCGTCCGGCCGCTGATCGCCACGCTCTGACCCGTCCCCGCGCCAGGCGAGGTGCTCGACGATCCGCCGCGAGTCGCAGATCGCCTCGCCGTCGAGCACCAGCAGCGGCACGCGGTCCTGGCCGGAGAGCGCCCGGACCTCGGGCCGATCGGCCCGCCTCCAGGGCACGCGCACGCTGTCGTGGCTGACGCCGGCGGCGCGCAGCTCCCGCGCCACCCGGCCGCACGGGCACAGCCAGTCGGTCGGAGTCCGGCAGCGGTAGAGCGTCGCCATCGATCGATCGTAGTTCCACGTAGGGTTCGAGCATGCCGCCCGTCGCGATCGTCACCGACACCACCCAGTACCTGCCGGCGGATCTGGTCGAGCGCGAGGAGCTCCACGAGGTCAGCCTCTACGTCAACGAGCAGGATCGCCAGCAGCGCGAGTCGGAGATGGGCGACTTCGGCGCGTTCTACGAGCGGCTGCGCACCGCCACCGAGCTGCCGACCACGTCACAGCCTTCGATCGGCGACTTCCTCGAGGTCTACGAGCCGCTCGCGGAAGCCGGCAGCGACATCGTCTCCGTCCACCTGGCCGGCGGGATCTCGGGCACCGTGGAGTCCGCCCGGCAGGCCGCCGACGAGCTGGCGCGCCAGCGGCCCGGCCGCCGCGTCGAGGTCATCGACTCGCGCAAGGCCTGCGGAGCCCTCGGCTGGGCGGCGCTGGCCGGCGCAGCGGCCGCCCGTGCCGGCGGGGACGTCGACGCCGTCGCAGGGCGCGTGCGCGAGGCCTCGGAGGCCGTGCGGCTGTGGTTCGCCGTCGACACGCTCGAGTACCTGCGCCGCGGCGGGCGCATCGGCACGGCGCAGGCCTGGCTCGGCGGCGCGCTGAAGATCAAGCCGATCCTCACGGTCGCCGGCGAGATCACCCCCGTCGAGCGCGTCCGCACCGCCGGGCGAGCGTTCGAGCGCATGGTCGAGTTCCTGCGCTCCCAGCACGCCGACGGGCACGACGCCTGGGTCGTCCAGCACATCCAGGCCGCCGACCAGGCCGAGCGCCTCGTCGAGGCGGGGCGCGAGATCTTCGGCACGGACCCCCTGTTCGTCTCCGAGATCGGACCGGTCATCGGCGCGCACGTCGGACCGGGCCTGCTCGGGGTCGGCGGCGGTCCCTCCGCGCTGCTGCGCTGAGGCCCGGCGCTACAGCGCGGTGCTCGCGGCGCCGCGCTCGGCGCGCCACACGTCGCGCACGACGATCTGCAGCGCCGCCGCGACCGGGATCGCGACCAGCGCGCCGAGGATCCCCAGCAGCGAGCCGCCCATGAGGATCGCCACGATGACCATCAGCGGCGCGACGTTGACCGTCCGGCGGTAGACGAGCGGCTGGACGACGTTGTTCTCGACCTGCTGGTAGACGATGAAGACGACCGCCCACACGATCGTGGCGGTCGGGAAGTCGGTGAACACCGTGACGATCCCGATCGCCACGCCGCCCAGGGTCGCGCCGACCAGCGGGATGAGGTCGAGGAAGGCCATCAGCACCGCCAGCGGCACGGCGAACGGCACGCCCAGGATCATCAGCGTCGCGTAGGTGACGAGCCCCGCGATGAGGCTGATGAGCAGGTTGCCGGCGACGTAGCCGGCGGTCGAGCGGTAGATGTCGAGCGCGACGGCCCGGTAGCGCTCCTCGCGCTCGGGGCCCGCCAGGCCCAGGAGGAAGCCGCCGATCCGCCTGCCGTCGAGCAGCAGGAAGAAGGTCATGGTCAGCACCGTCACGAGCTGGACGATCGCGCCGAACGCCCCGACGGTGATCGAGCGCAGCGCGCCGGCGGCGTCGCCGAGGTGGGCCGGCAGCCGGCGCGCCTGCTCCTCGAGCTTGGGGGTGATCCCGTACTTGTTGTCGTAGCGCCGGAACTGGTCGTTGCTGCGCAGGTCGTGCAGGTAGCCGGGGATGTCGGCCGAGAGCCCCTCGACCTGGGTGACGATCGGCGGGACCACGAGCAGCCCGACGCCGAACACGCCGCCGGCGATCAGCAGGTAGACGAGGAAGATCGAGAGCGCGCGCGGGACGCCGCGGCGCGCGAACGCGTCCACGGGCGGTCCGAGCGCGACCGCGAGGAAGATCGCGATGAACAGCAGCACCAGCGTCGACCGGACCAGGTAGAGCACGTACAGCAGCGCCAGCGTCGCGCCGATGACCAGGACGATCCGGACGATCGCCCGGTTCGAGGGTCCTGCCCCGGACATGGCGGGCACCGTACGGGTGCCCACGGATGGAGGCTTGGGCGGGCCGGCTAGGAGCGGCGGCCGAACAGGCCGCCGGCGGCAGCGATGCCACCGCCGAGCACGAAGCCGGCGACCGCCGCGCCGATGATCACCTCGCGCTTGTGCCGGCGCAGGTGGCGCCGCCAGTCTGCCGCGACGACGACCTCCCGGCGCAGGCGATCCACCGACCGGACGAGCTCCTGGCGGTTGCTCTCGATCGACTGCCGGATCTGCTCGGGGCTGCGCGAGCCGGGACTCACCTGCTCAGCTGCTCCTTGGTCTTGCGCGCCTCGTCGATCGCCATCTCGGGGACCGGCGGGCTGCCCGACTTCAGCAGCCGGGAGGCGACCAGGCCCGCGACGCCGCCGAGGACGAACAGGATCGCCGCGACGATGAAGAAGCCCCAGAAGAACTGGCCGTCGGGCACCGGGATCGCCCAGTAGGCCAGCCACGAGAGCCCGTGGAAGATCAGCACGATGCCGAAGATCGCGAACACGGCGGCGGCGCCGCCGGCGGCCGCGCCCTTGGCAAGTCGGGTGACCTTCTCGCCAACCTCGGCCTTGGCCAGCTCGATCTCCTCGCGGATGATCAGCGAGGCGCGATCGGAGATCTCGTTGACCGCCTCGGCGATCCCCTGGGCTGAGCTGTGGTCGTCAGTCGCTGCCAAGGCGCTTGAGGATGATCGCGGTCAGAAGGCCGCCGGCGAACGCTGCGCCGGCCAGGATCTCGGGGTGCGGGTCCTCGGCGGGACCGCTCGCGGGAGCCGGTGCTTCGCCCGCCAGCGCGGCGGCGACGGGCGGGTCGACGTCGGGCCCGGCGGCCGTGGGGCTGTGGACGTCACCGGTCACTCCGGCGGGTCTTCCCCGAACATCCGCCGGTAAACCATCGCCGCGACGCGCGTCGTGACGACGCTGGCGAGCGCACCGATGCCCGCCAGCAGCGCGGACCAGGCGAGCCGCTTGACGATGTCGTTGTCCACGGGGGCAGAACCTAGCGAGTTCCGCCCGTGGGCGCAGCCGCGACCTGCAGGCCGCCGCAGATCGTCTCGACGACGAACGCCTTGGCCTGCTCGAACTCCGCCTCGCCGAGCGGCAGGCTCTCGAAGATCCAGCCGGTGAGGACCTGCTCGATCGCGCCGTAGAAGGCCAGCGCGGCGAACTGCGACGTGACCGTGTCCTTGAACTCGCCCGACGCCTGGCCCTTCTCGACGATCGCCGCGATCTGGTCGTAGGCCTCGCGGATCACGGTGAGGTGCGTCTGCCCGAACGAGTTGGCCGCGCGCGTGACCTCGACGATGATGACCTTCATCAGGTCGGGGTCGTGGCGGTAGGAGTCGACGATGAACGACGCGATCGCCTCGAGCTTCTCGCGGGCGGGCGCCTCGCGCGCGTCGACCTCGGCGATCAGCTCGAGCATCACGTTCCAGCGCTCGAGGAACAGCGTGTCGAGCATCTCGTCCTTGGAGCCGAAGTAGTGGTAGACGAGCCCGTAGGCGACCCCGGCCTCCTCGGCGATGTCCGCCACCCGGCACTGGGTGAACCCCTTGGCCGCGAACACCCGGACCGCGGCGTCGAGGATCTGGCGGCGCCGGTCCTCGCGCGAGACGGCCGCCATCAGCGCGCCACCCCGGCGGGCGCGTAGAGCGCGGCGGGCCTGCGGTTGGCCAGCGAGGGCAGCTCGCCCCGTATGCGCTCCAGCGCGGCCAGGTCGCAGTCGGCGACGACGACGCACTCCGCGTCGGGAGCGCACGCGAGCACGACCCCCCACGGGTCGACGATCGTGCTGCGGCCCCCGGACCGCAGCCCGCCCCCGTGCTCGCCGATCTGGTTGGCCGCCACCACGAAGGCCTGGTCCTCGACCGCGCGCGCCCGGGTCAGGACCTCCCAGTGGTCGCGGGTCGTCGCGAGGGTGAACGCGCTGGGGACGGCCATGACCCGCGCCCCCCGCTCGGCGAGCGCGCGGTAGAGCTCGGGGAAGCGCAGGTCGTAGCAGACGGAGAGCCCCACCTCGACGCCCGCCGCGGTGCGCGTGACGACCACCTCCTCGCCGGGCTCCTCGGCGTCCGACTCGCGGTATGCGGTGCCGTCGACGACGACGTCGAACATGTGGAGCTTGCGGTAGATCGCCGCGATCCGCCCGTCGGGCCCGACATGCACGCTCGCGTTGGCGAGGCGCTCGCGCCCGGGCTCGCGCAGCGAGAGCGATCCGGCCACGAGGTCGATGCCCAGCTCGGCGGCGATCGCCCGGCTCCACGCCAGGGCGGGCCCGTCGAGCGGCTCCGCGCCCTGCTCCAGCACCGCCGCCGGACCGAGGACAGGCCACTTCTCGGGCAGCACCACCAGCTCGGCGCCGCGGGCGGCCGCCTCGCGCACGAGCCGGTCGGCCGTCGCCAGGTTGCGGTCCTTGTCGGCTGTGGAGTTGAGCTGAACGGCAGCCGCGCGCACGGGTCCCCCTCTCTTGATCGACCCGTCAGTCAAGATACTCCGGCACGCGATGCCCGCGCTTCCGTACCGCACCCCACCGGACCCGGCGGCGGACCGTCCCGCCCTTCCGCTCCCCCCCGCGCGAATGCCGCTCTGGCGCGACGGGCGGCCGCTCAAGCGCTGGCGCTACGTCGGCGTGTTCGGGGCGCGGCTCATGGCGTGCTTCGCCGAGGTCCGGATCGCCGGGCTGCCACAGTCGTTCTGGGCGGTGTGGGACCGCGAGGGCCGGGTCCTGCACGAGCGCACCCGCTTCCGCGCGGGCGCCGTCCGCCTCGGGCCGGGCGCGGTGCGGGTGCAGGACGCCGGCGTCGCGCTGCGCCTGGGGTTCGACGAGGCCGCTGTCCCCGCCGTCGAGACCGTCTCGCGCCACGGCGACTCCTACGCGTGGACGCGCAAGCGCGCAGGGGTGCCGATCGCCGGCAGCGTCGTCCTCGACGGCGTCGAGCAGCCCCTGCTCGCCCGCGGCGTGATCGACGACTCGGCCGGCTACCACGCCCGCGAGACCGCGTGGTCCTGGAGTGCGGGCGTCGGGCGATCCGACGACGGGCGCGATCTCGCCTGGAACCTCGTCAGCGGCATCCACGACGCGCCGCGCGGCAGCGAGCGAACGCTCTGGATCGACGGTCGCCCCCGGGAGGTCGCCGCCGTGCGCTTCGACGACGCGCTCGAGCGCGTCGAGGCGGCCGACGGCGCCTGGGCGCTGCGGTGCCGCGCCGAGGCCGTCCGCGAGCGCGACGACCGCATCGGCCCGGTCCGGTCGCGCTACCGGCAGCCGTTCGGCCGCTTCGAGGGGGCGCTCCCCGGCGGGCTCGCGCTGGCCGAGGGATTCGGGGTGATGGAGCGCCACGACGTGCGCTGGTGACGGCACGCCGGGGCCGCGCATCCGGTAGAACTGGTGAGAGCGTCCAGGGAGGGCGCCCGCGCCGGGAGGCGCGCACACCGCTTCAAAGAGGTAGGGGGAAGTCCTATGAGGATCAGGCGCCCGAGCCCCGCGCTCGTCGTCGCAGTCGTCGCCCTCGTGGTCGCCTGCAGCGGCACCGCGCTCGCGACGTCGAAGTACGTCGTCACCAGCACCAAGCAGGTCCGCAACGGTGCGATCTCCGGTCTCGACGTCCGCAACCACTCGCTCCACGGCGGCGACCTGGCCGACGGGACCATCACGAGCCGGCAGATCCGCAACGGCACGATCCGCGCCGAGGACCTGCGTGCGTCGGCCAGGACCGGAGCAGGGACCGCCACGGCGACCGAGGCGTTCCGCAAGACCGGTCCCGAGCGCTCCCAGGGGGGCGGCGCCAAGGTGGCGACGCTGACGCTCCAGCCAGGGGCCTACGCGATCTTCGCCAAGGTGAACATGGCGCCCTCTGTCCGGGACCAGGGGCTGCTCGACACGCTGCTGAAGTCCAACAAGACGATCGACGGCCGCTGCACACTCGACGCCGCGGGAGACGTCGACGAGTCGGCCGGAGCGCTGGTCTCGCCCGGCAGCCAGAACCCGCTCGAGCTCACCGTCCAGATCACGCGGACGATCTCCAAGCCGGGAACGGTGACGCTCAGCTGCAGCGCCGACGCCGCCCCGTGGCACGCGTCGGACGCGTCGATCATCGCGCTCCCCGTCGACCGGGCCACGCGCGAGCGCAGCACGCCGTAGACGCTGCGGCCCGCGGCGGGTTTCAGGCCGCAAGGCCGGAGAGCTCGCCGCGGGCCAGGCGGCGCTCCTCGCCGCGGGCGACGACGTCGTAGTCGCGCGCGCTCGAGCCCGTCCACAGCGACCGCGGCAGGACGAACGCGCCGGCACGCATGGCGGCGGTGAAGACGGCGAGACGCGCCTCGTCGACCGGGCCCCAGGCGAGGCCGTACGCGCGGCGTGCCCGCGGCGGGAGCGTGCCGACGATCGCGTGGTTGATCACCGCCAGCGCGGGGCGGCGGTGCGAGGGGACGGGCAGGTCGAACGCCACCGTCGTCGCGATCCTGCGAGCGTGCTCGCCCACCGCCAGCTCGTCGCTGGCCATGCGCTCGCGCCAGTAGGCGCGAAAGCCGCCGTGGTCACTCGGGGCGAGCGCGCGGTCGACGCCGAAGAGCTCCCCGAGCGCCAGGTACTCCTGCCAGAGCACCTCGCGCTCGCCGGCCGACAGGCGCCCGACGAAGCGGCCGTGGACCGCGAGCGCCGAGTCGGCGAGGCAGGCAAGGATCCAGAGCAGGTGCTTCTGCTCGCGCGCGGCCGGAACCCGGTCGTGCATGCGCCGCACGCCGGCGGTCAGGGCGTCCGCCTGCGCGCGGGTGCCGAAGAACACGCGCTCCATCGCCTTCGCCGTCCGGACGAGGCGGCGGAACGGGGCCTCGAGGCCCTTGGTGTCGGCCAGCAGCCCGTCGAAGGCCACGGGATGCATGGCCTGCAGCAGCAGCGCGCGCTGCCCGTAGAGCACGCCGACGATGCGCTCCTCGTGCACGCGCCTGAGGATCGACGCGCCGCGCGGGAAGTAGCCGCGGTCCCCCACGGGCCGATCGTACCCCGTGCCGGCGACGGGGCATGCCGGTCGCCCCCCGCGAGGCATAGGGTCCCGGGCGTGAGCACCGAGGAGCGGCCCCCGTTCGCCAACTACCAGTACGAGATCTACCTCGCGGGCATGGCGGGCGAGGTCCCGGCGCTGCCCGTCGCCTGGGACGAGTGGGAGCGCCGCGCGGCGGAGGTCCTCGATGCGGGGCCCGCCGGCTACCTGTTCGGCGGCTCGGGGACCGAGGACACGATGCGGGCGAACCTCGCCGCCTTCCGGCGCCACCGGATCATCCCGCGGATGCTCCGCGACGTCTCCGAGCGCGACCTGGCCGCAGAGGTCCTCGGCACCGCGATGCCCGCGCCGCTGCTGACCGCCCCGATCGGCGTCCAGTCGATCCTCCACGCCGACGGGGAGCTCGCGTCGGCACGCGCGGCCGCCGGCCTGGGCATCCCGGTCGTCGCGAGCACCGCCGCCTCCCACACGCTCGAGGAGATCGCCGAGGCGGTGGGCGACGCGCCGCGCTGGTTTCAGCTCTACTGGCCACGCGGCGAGGACCTCGCGGCGAGCTTCGTCGGACGTGCCGAGAGCGCCGGCTACTCGGCGATCGTGGTCACGCTCGACACCTGGCTGCTCGGCTGGCGGCCGCGCGACCTCGTGGGCGCCTACCTGCCGTTCCTGCAGAGCGTGGGCATCGCCAACTATCTCGCCGACCCCGTGTTCCGCAGCACCCTCCCCGCTCCGCCGGAGGAGGACCCGCAGGCCGCCGTCGGCCAGTTCGTCGGCGTCTTCTCCAACCCCACGGTCACCTGGGACGACCTGGGCTGGCTGCGCGGGCAGACCGACCTGCCGATCGTGCTCAAGGGCGTGCTCCACGCCGACGACGCCCGGCGCGCCGCGGACGCCGGCATGGCCGGCGTGATCGTCTCCAACCACGGCGGCCGCCAGGTCGACGGCGCGATCGCCGCGCTCGACGCGCTGCCGGCGATCGCCGACGCGGTCGGGGAGGACATGGCCGTGCTGCTCGACAGCGGCGTGCGCTGCGGGGCCGACGCGTTCAAGGCGCTCGCGCTCGGCGCGCGCGCCGTCCTGCTCGGTCGCCCCGCGATGTGGGGCCTGGCCGTCGGCGGCGAGGAGGGCGTGCGCGCCGTCCTGCGCAGCTTCCTCGCCGAGCTGGACCTGACGCTCGCGCTGTCGGGCAACACGAGCTTCGCCGGGGTCGGGCCCGAGGCGCTCACCAGCGCCTGAGCCCGGGCCCGCGGCGCTAGCCGTCGCGCGAGCGCCGCAGCGCGGCCAGCAGCAGCTTGGAGTGCATGGCGCCGACGAGCTCGCGGAGGGGCTCTGCTCCCGAGGCGATGATCTCCGCGGCGCGATCGGGCTCCACCTCGCCGGCCAGACGGTCGAGCAGCGTGCGGACCTCCTCGGCGACCAGCGGCTCGAGCGCCTCGCGGTAGCGCAGCGTGTCGAAGACCGTGAACCCGAGCTGCTCGTCGTAGCCGCCCGCGCGGAAGCGGCTGATCGCGGCGATGATCGCGACGTCGTCGGCGTCGTAGCCGCGCGGCGTCGGGGTGAGCACCCCGAGCTCGGCCAGCCGGTCGAGGACGTTGCGCGGCACGTCGTAGCGGCGCCGCACCTCCGCGGCCGAGACGCGCCGCTCCTCGCGCGCGTTCAGCGCCCGCTCGAGGATCCGGTCCTCCAGCTCGACCAGCCGCGCCGCCCGCTCGGGATCGGAGTCGAGGACCCCGCGGATCGCCCGCAGCGGCATGAAGCGCTCCTCCTGGAGTCGCTTGATCAGCCGCACGCGCTCGACCAGCTCCGGCGCGTACCAGGCCATGTTGCGCGAGGTGCGCACGATCTCGCCGCCCTCGTCGAGCAGGCCCTCGCGCAGGTAGTGCTTGATGGTCCCCACGGAGACGCCCGACCGGTCGGCCAGCTCGGAGATCTTCAGCAGCTCCGGCTCGGGCGACCTACGCGAGGAAGCTGCCACGCGTCCCCCCCGGCCCGGCGACGGCGCCGTCGGCCTCGAGGGCGGCGACCTCGGCCTCGTCGAGACCGGCCTCGCGGAGCACCTCGGCGGTGTGCTCGCCCAGCGCGGGCCCGGGCAGGCGCCGGGCGTCGCCCGGGGTGGCGCTCATCTTCACCGGGATGCCGAGCAGCCGCACCGGGGCCTGCGCGCCCGGCTGGTCGATCTCGACGACCATCTCACGCTCGCGCACCAGCGCCGACTCGAGCGCCTCGTCGAGCCCGAGCAGCGGCTCCAGGCAGCAGTCGTGCTCGGAGGCGAAGTGCTGCCACTCGTCGCGCGAGCGCTCCATGAACACGCCCTGGACCTGCACGTGGGCGGGGGTCCCGGGCGGGTCGAACTGCCGCTCGATCAGGTCCTCGCGCCCCACGCCGCGACACCAGGCCTGCCAGAACTTCGGCTCCAGCGCGCCGAGCGTCACCCAGCCGTCGGCGCACTGGTACGGGCGATAGCAGACGAGCCCACCGCCGAGGACGTCGCGCCCGCGGGCCGGCGGCTCCTCGCCGGCCAGCACGCGCGAGGCGATCATGCCCAGCCAGCTCAGCGCGCCGTCGGCCATCGAGACGTCGACGACCTGTCCCTCGCCGGTGCGGTCGCGATGGCGCAGCGCGGTGAGGATCCCGAACGCCGCCATCAGCGCCCCACCGCCGAGGTCGGCGATCTGCCCGGCCGACTGCTGCGGCGGGTGCTCGGACGACTCGCCCTGGAGGCCGAGCAGCCCGACGAGCCCGAGGTAGTTCATGTCGTGGCCGGACCGGTCGCGATAGGGCCCGTCCTGGCCGTAGCCCGTGATCGGGCAGATCACCAGGGCCGGGTTGGCCTCCAGCAGGCGGTCGTACCCGACGCCGAGGCGCTCGAGGACGCCGGGCCGGAAGGACTCCAGCAGCACGTCGGCGCCGCGCACGAGGCGCAGCAGCACGTCGCGGCCGCGCTCGTGCTTGAGGTCGATCCGGATCGAGCGCTTGTTGCGGTTCAGGGCGAGGAACAGCGCGCCGCGGGCCGTCTCGTCGGCGCCCTCGTAGAACGGCGGCGACCAGCGCACGTAGTCGCCGATGCCGGTGTCCTCGACCTTGACGACGTCGGCGCCGAAGTCGGCCAGAAGCAGCGAGCAGAAGCCGCCCGGCAGCAGCCGCGAGAGGTCGAGGACGCGGACGCCCTCGAGCGGCAGCGCCATCAGGCGACGTCCCCGGTGAGCAGGTCGCGGCGCGAGACCCCGGGCTCCGACGCGCCGCCTCCGCCGGCGGGCGTCCGGACGCCCAGCAGCTCGCGCGCCTCGTCGACCGTGGCCGGGCGCCTCCCTGCGTCCTCGGTCATCTGCCGGGCCTTGGCGATCAGCTCGCCGTTGGAGCGCGCCATCTCGCCGTCGGGGAGGTAGAGGTTGTCCTCCAGGCCGACGCGGATCGAGCCGCCGAGCGAGAGCGCCGCGGCGATGAGCATCCACTGGTCGCGGGAGATGCCGATCACGCCCCAGTGGTGGCGGCCCTCCGGGAGGTTGTCGGCCATCGCGGCGAGGTTGCGCGCGGTCGCCGGAACCCCGCCGACGACGCCCATGACGAAGTCGGCGTGCAGCGGCGGGTCGAGCACCCCCATGTCGATCAGCGGCCACAGCGAGCCCACGTGGCCGAGGTCGAAGCACTCGTGCTCGGGCTTGATGTGCAGCTCGCGCATCGCCTCGAGCAGCTCGATGATCTCGTCGAACGGGTTGGGGAAGACGGCCTTGAAGACGAAGTCCTTGCGCCTGCGCGAGTACTTGGCGTAGTTCATCGAGCCCATGTTCAGGGCGGCGACCTCGGGCGGGACCGCGCGCAGGTACTCGATGCGCTTGGCGACGGGCACCCCGATCGTCCCGGTGGAGAAGTTGATGATCGCCGCCCGGCCGACCTCGGAGCGGATCGCGTCGTGGATCGCGCGGAAGTCCTGCGCCTCGTAGCTGGGCGTCCCATCGGGCCGCCGGGCGTGGATGTGGATGTGCACGCCACCCTCGTCGACGATCCGGCGCGCCTCGGCGGCGTACTCCTCCGGGGTGTAGGGGATCGCGGGACACTGCTCGCGGTTGGCCAGCGCGCCGGAGATGGCGCAGGTGATGACGACGGGATCTTCGAGTGACATGCTCGCTCTCAGCGGAAAGTAGGACGTTCCACTTGCCACTCTTGCGCATCGGCCGGCGCACCGCAAGGACGCCGCGCCCGGCCGGCGCCGCGAACGTTCATCTCACCGGTCTACGTCCCGGGCGATTGGACGTTGGCCGGGCACGGGGCGCCGAGCACCAGGAGCGACCCCGGCTCGATCGTGTAGCGGACCGACGTGCGCTCGGCGAGGTAGCAGCCGTCCACCTCCACCGGGAACGGCCGCCCGTCGGCGGCGGTGACCACGATCTCCTGGCACCCCGCGCGCCCAAGGGCTCGCTCGTGGGCGAGCACCCGCTCCGCGCTGCCGGTCAGCAGCCGGCCGACGATGCCCAGCGCCGCGCGGCCGCCCGCGCCGCGCGCGCCTGCGAGCGCCAGCGTGCCCGTGCCCAGCCCGGCGCCCGCGCAGATCCGGATCGCGCGGGGCCCGAAGAACGTCAGCGGGTCGGAGTTCTGCACGATCAGCACCGAGAGCCCCTCGAACGTCTCCGCGCCGGCGCGGACGTCGAGCAGCGGCAGATCGCCCCGCCGGGCGGCCCGGATCGCGGCCGCGAGACCGAGGGCGAAGTAGGCGTCGCCCAGGCGCGCCCGCAGCCGCGGGTGCCCGGCCGCGTGGCGCATGATCGCCGCCGTGATGCCGATGCCCGACATGAACAGGAAGTGGCGGCCGTCGACGACGCCGGTGTCCACGCGCCGCGGCCGGGTGCCCTCGGAGATCGCGCGGGCGAGGGCGGCGGCCGCGGCCGGCACGTCGGTGCCCAGCCCGAGCGTGCGGGCGAACACGCTGGTGCCGCCGCCGGGCAGCGCGGCGAGCGCGGTCGGCGTCCCGATCAGCCCGTTGGCCGCCTCGGAGGCCGTGCCGTCGCCACCGAGCGCGACGACCAGCCTTGTTCCGCGCGCTGCGGCGCCGGCCGCGAGCGCCCGGGCGTGGCCGGGCTCCTCGGTCGGCGCCACCTCGACCTCGGCCACCCGGTCCAGCTCCGCCACCGCGCGCTCGAGGGTGCCCGCGCCCACCGCCGTGGCGGCCGGGTTGACGACCAGGGTCAGCGGCGGGCGCGCCGGCATGCCGCGCGGGCGCTCAGACCGGCACGACGCCGTGGCGCTTCCACGGCCGCTCGACGACCTTGCCGGCCGCCATCTCGAGCGCCCGGCAGATCACCGGCCGGGTCTCGCGCGGGTCGATGATGTCGTCGATCATCGCGTTGCGCGCGGGGATGTGGACGTCGATGACCTTGCGGTAGGCGTCGATCAGCTCGGCCTTCTTGGCCGCCGGGTCGTCGGCCGCCTCGACCTGCTTGCGGAAGACGATCTCGACCGCCCCCTCGGCCCCCATGACGCTGATCTCGGCGCTGGGCCAGGCGACGATCAGGTCGGGCTCGTAGGCCTTGCCGTTCATGACGTAGTAGCCGGCGCCGTAGGCCTTGCGGATCACGACCGTCACCTTCGGCACGGTGGCGTTGGCGACGGCATGGAGCATCTTCGCCCCGTGGCGGATGATGCCGGCCGCCTCGACCTTCGTGCCGACCATGAAGCCGGGCACGTCCATGAGGAAGACCAATGGGATGCCGTAGGCGTTGCAGAGGTTGACGAACCGCGCGGCCTTGTCGGCGGAGTCGTTGTCGAGGATGCCGCCGAGCTGCTTGGGCTGGTTGGCCACGATGCCCGCCGGCCGCCCGCCGAACCGCGCGAAGCAGGTGATCAGCGTCTTCGCCCATGCGCCCTTCACATCGAGGTAGTGGCCGTCGTCGACGATCCGGCGGATCACCTCGTACATGTCGTAGGGCTTGCGGTTGGACTCGGGCAGCACGTCGAGCAGGTCCTCGTCGGCGCGGTCGATCGGGTCGGCGCTCTCGCGGATCGGCGGCGCCTCGCGATTGTGCGACGGCATGAACGACAGGTACTCCTTGATGCGGGCGATGCACTCCTGGTCGTCGGCGACCTCCATGTCCCCCACCCCCGACCTGCGGCAGTGCACCCGCGAGCCGCCGAGCTCCTCCTGGGTGACGTCCTCGCCGACCGCCGCGCGGACGAGGTGCGGGCCGGCCAGCGCCATCGAGCCGCGGCCCTTGACCATCGGCACGAAGTCGGCCAGCCCGGGGATGTAGGCGGTGCCCGCTGCGCAGGGGCCCATCAGCGCCGCGACCTGCGGGATGACGCCGCTCATGACCACCTCCTCGCGGAACAGGTGGCCGGAGCCGGCGAACAGCGAGCCGACGGCCTCCTGGATGCGCGCGCCCGCGCTGTCGAGCAGCCACACGAACGGGATCCGCTTGGTCAGCGCCAGCTCCCGCAGCCGGCCGACCTTCAGCTCGCCGGTCATGCCCATCGAGCCGGCCATGACGGTGAAGTCGTAGGCGCAGACGGCGACCAGCCGGCCGTCGACCTTCCCGTAGCCGGTGACGACGCCGTCGGCCGGGGCGTCCTTGTCCTCCAGGCCACGGACAGAGAAGTGGATGCCACCGTGGATGCCGAGCTCGGTGAACGTCCCCTCGTCGACGAGCAGGTCGATGCGCTCGCGGGCGGTCAGCGCCCCCTTCTCGTGCTGACGGGCGATCCGCTCCTCGCCGCCACCGAGCCGCAGCCGCTCGCGCTGCGCGTGGAGCTCCTCGACGAGCGGGCGAAGGATGGATGCCGGCTGGGCGTCGGTGCTCATGCGCGAGTTCTACTAGGCCCGCCGCAGCCGCCCCCGCCAGGGGAAGCGCTCGTAGTAGTCCTCGAAGGGCAGCGGCTCGTCGCCGCGGCTGCGCGCCTCGCGCCGCTCGCGGTAGTAGGCCGGCGACGGCAGCAGGGGGTCGGCGTCGACCGGGCGGGCGACGATCTCCGTGTACCAGGGGTAGGAGTGCGGCCGCAGCTCCTGCACGACCTCGAAGCGCGCCGTGCGCACCATCGCCGCCAGCGCCGACGGCGTGATCCCCCACCAGAAGTTCGCGTAGCCCATCATCGGCCGCTCGTCGAACGGCGTGCCGATGCCCCAGTAGCCCTCGGGGCGGTGGTGCGGCCGGCCCAGCGCGCGCCTGGTGCCGGCGGAGAGGTGCGGGTAGTACAGGCAGGCCTGCTCGACGCCCGGCACCTCGGGGATCGTGTGCGTGCCGAGGAACAGCACCTCGCGGGTGATCTCGCGCAGCTGCATGAGCTGGTGGACGGGGCTCGGCGTGTGGTAGAGCACGCCGGTGCACCAGACGACGTCGTGGGGGCCGACGAGGTCGGCGAACGCGGGGTCGTGCAGGTCGCCCTGGGCGTAGCGCACGTGCGACCCGCGCCGCTCGTGCTCGGCGAGGTAGCCCGGCGCGTACTCGGCGTCGCCGGCGTCGAACAGCGTCACCGAGCTCGCGCCGGCCTCCTCCGCCTCGAACGCGGTCGCGCCGTCGATGAGCAGTCCGCCGATGTCGGCGAAGCTGCGCGCGGGCGGCCCGGAGACGTGCTCGGCGATCCACGCCGACCGTTCCCGGCGCCACTGCTCCATCGAGGGCTTGCCGATCCGCCGGCGCAGCCGCGCCGCGGCGATCCACGCCTCGGCGAGCAGCCTCACCGCCCGGTCCAGCGAGGCTCGCGCTTCTCGAAGAACGCGCGCACGCCCTCCTGGATGTCCTCGGTCGAGAACGCCAGCGTGAGGTTGTGGTGCAGGAAGTCCAGGGCCTCCGCGAAGGGCATGTCCTGCTGGCGGAACATCGCGTCCTTGCCGAGCCGCATCAGCACCGGCGACTTCGCGGCGAGCCGGCCGGCCCAGTCGGCGACGGCGGCCTCGAACCCGTCGGCGGAGACCACGCGGTTGACGATCCCGATGCGCTCGGCCTCGGCGGCGTCGATGCGGTCGCCGAGCAGCAGCAGCTCGTTGGTCTTCTTGCGACCGACGTTGCGGTAGATCAGCGCCATGATCATGAACGGGAAGACGCCGACGTTGATCTCGGGCGTGCCGAACGTCGCCTTCTCGTGGGCCACGATCAGGTCACAGGCCAGGGCGAGGCCGAGCGCGCCGGCCAGGCAGTGGCCGTTGACAGCGCAGATCGAGGGCTTGCCCAGCCCGCCGATCAGCGCGAACAGGCGCGGGAAGCGGTCGGTCGCGAAGTGCTTGTGCACCAGCGCCTGGTCGGCCGCGAAGCCCGACAGGTTGCCCCCCGAGGAGAACGTCGTCTCGTGGGTGCTCGTCAGCACCACGCAGCCGACGGCATCGTCGTCGCGCGCCGCGGCGAAGGCGCCCAGGAGGTCGTCGAGGAGCTCGTTGGACAGCGCGTTGCGCGTGTCGGGCTGGTCGAGGGCGACGGTCGCCACGCCGTCGGCGACCTCGTAGCGGAGGGTCTGGAAGGCCACGGCGCGGGACCCTACCGGCGACTGATGGAACCGATCGCCTGACGGCAGGCCTTGAGCACGTCGGCACGGTGCTCGGGCGTCCACTGGCACTCCAGGCCCCAGCGCTGCCCGCCCGCGGTGAACGCGTGCAGGCGCGACGCGACCGCGTGGCCGAGCACCCGGTGGCGCACGTCCCCGCGCGGGACGGTCGTGCCGGGCGGGATCCGGCGGACCGCGATCACGTCGACCTTGTCGATGCCGACCGCCGCCAGCACGTCGCCGCGGCTGGCGAGCTCGTCGATCGACTCGCGGCTGAACGCGGCCGGGACCGTGAACGTGAACGGCACCTGGGCGGCGGAGACCGTCCGGTCGCCGCCGCCCTGCCCGAGGTCGCCCGAGCAGCCGCCGAGCGCGAGCGCCGCGGCCGCCGCCGCGGCGCAGCACCGTCTCGTCGCCGCCATCGGCTGGACAGTAGTGACCCCCCAAGCTCGACGGGCGCAGAGCAGTTTGACACGTGCACTGTCTATATGACACGATGCATGCCATGCCACGAGCGCCCTTGCGGGAGCAGCAGGCCGAGTTCGCGCGCCAGCAAATCCTCGCTGCGGTTGCGGAACTGCTGGAGCGCGACGGCGCCGAGGAGCTGACGATGCCGCAGGTGGCCGAGGTGTCGGGCGTCTCGCTGCGCACCGTCTACCGCTACTACGCAAGCCGGGAGCTGCTGCTGGAGGCGGCCGGGCGCTGGATCGGCGGCGAGCTGCTGCGGCAGGGCTACCCCCAGAGCCTCGACGACATCGCCGACTCCTTCGAGTCCGCCTGCAGCGAGTTCGACCGGCGTCCCGGCCTGGTGCGGGCGATGGCGCTGTCCCAGCTCGGCCGGCAGGCTCGCGGCTACCGGCGGAACGAGCGGCTCCAGGCGATCCGTGAAGCGCTCGAGGACGAGGTCGGCGGCCTTCCCGAGCAGGAACGCCGCCGGGCGGAAGCGGTCCTCGCCTACCTGCACAACATGCTCGCGTACACCACCCTCCGCGAGGAGCAGCACCTCTCCGGCAAGGAGATCGGCGAGGCGCTCGGCTGGGCGATCCGGACGCTGATCGCCGACCTGCGTCGAACACAACACACGAGAAGGAGCACCAGATGAGCGAACGAGTGATCGTCCGGGCCGCGGGCGAGGGCAGGACGCTGCTCGTCGGCGGCGGCGACCGCGTCACCTACAAGGCCCGAACCGCCGAGACGGGCGGCGGCTACTTCTGCTTCGAGGTCTCGACGACTCCGGGGTTCGGCCCGCCGCTGCACAGGCACGCATACCGGGAGCTGTTCTACGTGCTCGAGGGCGAGTACGAGTTCACCTTCGAGCTGGACGGACGGTCGGAGACGATCACCGGCGCTGCCGGCACCGCCGTCGCGATCCCCCCGAACGTGCCGCACACCTTCAGGAACGGCACCGCAGGACCGGCGCGGCTGCTCTTCGTCCACCAGCCCGCGGCGCTCGAGGAGTTCTTCGAGGAGTTCGGCGTCCCGCTGGACGAGAGCGGCGAGCTCCCCGACGATCTCGAGCCGCCCGCGCCCGCGGCCATGGTCGCCGCGCTGGAGCGCAACGGCGTCCACGTCGTCGGCGTGCCCGCCTGAGCCGGAGCGACAGGGAGGCGCCACATGGACAAGCGGCAGGTGAACCCGTGGGAGTGGCAGAACGCGATGGGGTTCTCGCAGGCGTGGCTCGTCGACGGCGCGACGTCGATCGTGTTCGCCTCCGGTCAGGCGCCGATCTCACCCGAGGGGGAGCTGATCGGCGAAGGCGACTTCGAGGGGCAGGTTCGCCAGGTCTTCGAGAACCTGCGGACGGTGGTCGAGGAGGCCGGGGCCACGCTGGAGTCGGTGGTCAAGCTGACGGTCTTCCTCACCGACATCAGCAGGCTGCGCGACTACACCCGCATCAAAGCGGGGTTCTTCACCGGCGACCAGCCGGCCTCCACCGCGGTGGAGGTCGCCGCGCTCGCACGGCCGGAGATGATGGTGGAGGTCGAAGCGGTGGCGGTGTTCTGAAAGGAGCTCGCGTCGGCAGCACAGCGGCTTGCCGCCGATAGTAGGAAGCACTACTGTCCACTTTCATGGCCGCCACAGACACCGTACTCAAGCCCGACTTCGGGGCGAAGCGCAAGCACTTCATCTTCACCGACGAGCACGAGCAGCTCCGCGAGTCGATCCGCGGGTTCGTGACCCGGGAGTTCGCCCCGCACGCCGAGGAGTGGGAGGAGACGACGTTCCCGGACTGGGTCTTTCAGAAGATGGGCAAGCAGGGCCTGCTCGGGCTCGACAAGCCCGTCGAGTACGGCGGCGAGGGCGGCGACTACTACACGTCGCTGGTCCTCGGGGAGGAGATGGTGCATGCCAACTCCGGCGGCCTGGCGATGGGCGTCGCCGTGCACACCGACATGGCGATGCCGCCGATCCTGGCCTTCGGCACCGAGGAGCAGAAGCAGGAGTGGGCCGTGCCCGCCATCAAGGGCGAGAAGATCCTCTGCCTCGGCATCACCGAGCCCGACGCCGGCTCCGACGTCTCCGGCATCAAGACGAGAGCCGTACGCGACGGGGACGAGTACGTGATCAACGGCTCGAAGACCTACATCACCAACGGCCACCGAGCCGACGTGATCGTGCTCGTCACCAAGACCGACCCGGAGGCCGGCTACGACGGCTTCACGCTGTTCCTCGTGCCGATGGACGCGCCCGGCGTGATCCGCGAGAAGCGCCTCGAGAAGCTCGGCATGCACGCCTCCGACACCGCGCTGCTGGCGTTCCAGGACGTGCGCGTGCCCGAGACCGCGGTGCTCGGCCAGGTCGGCAAGGGCTTCTACCACATCATGTGGGAGCTCCAGGGCGAGCGGCTGATCGGCGCGGCGGGCTGCGTGGCCGGCGCCCAGCGCTGCTTCGAGATGACGCTGCAGTACGCGACCGAGCGGACGGCGTTCGGCCGCCAGATCGGCAAGTTCCAGGTCATCCGCCACAAGTTCGCCGAGATGGCGACCAAGATCGAGACGGCGCGCCAGATGGTCTACACGACCGCCTGGCGCTTCCGGAACGGCGAGTACCCCGTGCGAGAGATCTCGATGGCCAAGCTCTACGCCTCGCGGATCGCCGTCGAGGTCGCCGACGAGTGCATCCAGATCCACGGCGGCGCCGGCTACATGAAGGAGTACGGCGTCGAGCGCGTCTGGCGCGACATGCGCCTCAACCGCATCGGCGCGGGCACCGACGAGATCATGCTCGACGTCATCGGCCGCAGCTACGGGCTGTAGGAGGCGACGATGGCCAACCGCACGTTCGTCGTCGGGGTCGGGATGACCAAGTTCGACAAGCCCGGCACCAAGGCGGGCGACTACCCCGACTGGGCGCGGGAGGCCGGCGAGCACGCGCTGGCCGACGCCGGGATCGGCTACGACGAGGTCGAGCAGGCCTACGTCGGCTACTGCTACGGCGAGTCCACCGCCGGCCAGCGCGCCGTCTACGGGCTCGGCATCACCGGGATCCCGGTCGTCAACGTCAACAACAACTGCTCGACGGGCTCGAGCGCGCTGTTCATGGCGCGCCAGGCGGTCCGCGGCGGCCTCGTCGACTGCGCGCTGGCGCTCGGCTTCGAGAAGATGGAGATGGGCTCGCTGGGGGTCAAGTGGACCGACCGGACGAACCCGATGGACCGGCACGCCGAGGCGATGTTCGCGGTGCGCGCGCCGGAGGCCTCCCCGCCCGCGCCCCAGATGTTCGGCAATGCCGGGCGCGAGCACATGGAGCGCTACGGGTCGACGGCCGACCACTACGCGTGGATCGGCTGGAAGAACCACCGCCACTCGGTCGGCAACCCCTACGCCCAGTTCCAGACCGAGTACTCGCTCGAGGACGTCAAGTCGTCGAAGACGATCCACGAGCCGCTCACCAAGCTGCAGTGCTCGCCGACCTCCGACGGCAGCGCGTGCGCGATCGTGGCCAGCGAGCGCTTCGTCGACGAGCACGACCTCTCCGGGCACGCGATCGAGATCGCCGGGCAGGCGATGGTCACCGACCTGCGCTCGACGTTCGACGAGGGCTCGTGCATGAAGGTCGTCGGCTACGACATGTCGCGCGAGGCTGCGCGCCAGGCCTACGAGGAGGCGCAGGTCGGCCCCGAGGACGTCGACGTCATCGAGCTGCACGACTGCTTCAGCGCCAACGAGCTGATCACCTACGAGGCGCTCGGGCTCGCCGCCGAGGGCGAGGGGCACCTGCTCGTCGACGAGCAGGCCACCACCTACGGCGGCCGGTGGGTCGTCAACCCGTCGGGCGGCCTGATCTCCAAGGGTCACCCGCTCGGCGCCACCGGGCTCGCCCAGTGCAGCGAGCTGACCTGGCAACTGCGCGGCGACGCCGGCGCGCGGCAGGTCGAGGGCGCGGCGGTCGGCCTGCAGCACAACATCGGGCTCGGCGGCGCGGCCGTCGTGACCGTCTACCGCCCGCCGGCGTGACCCTCACCGGCGAGCAGCGCGCGTTCGCCGAGGCGGTCCGCGACTTCTGCTCACGCGAGGAGATCCCGCGCGGCGAGGCCCACAGCGCCGAGCTCTACGCGAAGCTGGCCGATCTCGGCTGGCTCGGCGTCGTGGTGCCCGAGGAGTACGGCGGGTCCGGGGGCGGGGCCGTCGACATGGTCGTCCTACTCGACGAGCTCGCCACGGGCAACGTGCCGGTCAACGGCATCGGCACGACGTTCATCGTCGCCGGCGCCTACCAGCGGTTCGGCGACGAGGAGCAGAAGCGCGCGATGCTGGGCGGGATCGTCGGCGGAGCCGTCGAGGCGATCGCGATGAGCGAGCCGGGCGCCGGCTCGGACGTGGGCGCGCTGACCTGCCGCGCGGACGCCCGCGACGGCGGCTGGGCCGTCAACGGCCAGAAGACCTGGATCTCCAACGCCCACATCGCCGAGCACGTGCTGCTCGTCGCGCGCAGCGACCGCTCCGGCACCAAGCACGAGGGCCTGACGATGCTCGAGGTGCCGCGCGACGCGGCCGGGATGGAGATGCACCCGATCGACACGATGGGCGGCCGCGAGGTCAACGACCTGTACTTCACCGACTGCGCACTGCCGGCAGGCGCGGTGCTCGGCACCGAGGGGCAGGGCTGGCGGCAGCTGATGGCCGGCCTCAACCACGAGCGGCTGATCCTCGCCGCCCAGGCGCTCGGACTCGCCCGGCGCGCGTTCGACGACGCGCTGCGCTTCGTGCGCGAGCGCGAGCAGTTCGGGCGGCCCGTCGGCTCGTTCCAGGCGCTCAAGCACCGGATCGCCGACCTGGCGACCGAGATCGAGTGCACGCGGCTGCTCGTCTACGACGTCGCCGCGAAGGTCGATGCCAACCCGGGCGCGATGTTCCCCCGCGAGGCGTCGATGGCCAAGCTCAAGGCCACCGAGGTCGCCAGGCGCGCGGCGCTCGAGGGCATGCAGAACATGGGCGGCTACGGCTACGCCAGCGAGTACGACATGGAGCGCCACGTCCGCTCGGCGCTGGTGACGACGATCTTCGGCGGCACCAACGAGATCCAGCGCGACATCATCGGGCGCACCTATGGCCTCTGAGCCGGCAGGCCGGCCAGCGCGCGCAGCAGCTCGCGCGAGGCCGCCTCGCCCTGCTCGAGCGAGCGCAGCGAGTAGGACTCGTCGGGCGCGTGGAAGGCGTCGCCGGGCAGCGAGAAGCCCGAGACGATCGTGGGGATGCCCGCCGCCGCCAGGTCCGCCACGACCGGGATCGAGCCGCCCGAGCGCAGGTAGACGGGTGCCGTCCCGCACGCGCGCTCGAGCGCCTCGCCGGCAAGGCGCAGGGCCGGGCTGGCGGGGTCGAAGTGGACGGGGTCGCCGGTGTGGTGGGAGATCTCCAGCTCGGCGCCCTCGGGCGCGGCCTCCCGCAGCAGCCGCTCCATCGCCGCTCGCATCGGCTCGGCCCGCTGCCCCGGCGCCAGCCGCAGCGTGACCGCGGCGCGGGCCTCGGCGGGGATGACGGTCCTCGGCGCGCCGGCCTCGGCGTGGTTGAGGTCGACCGCGGGCCGCGCGCCGGTGCGCTCGTGGAACTCGGCGCCCGCGCCCGGGGCCACGGGGCGGGCGCCCGCGCCGGCGAGCTGCTCGCCGCCGGGCACCAGCCGGGCCCAGGAGGCGCGCTCGGCGTCGCCCACCGGCGCGACGCCCTCGGCGAGCTCGGGCCGGACCCGGCCCTGCTCGTCGGGCAGGACGGCGCCGACGATGCGGTGCAGCGCGTTCAGGGCGTTGAGCGCGGCGCCGCCGTAGATGCCCTGGTGCACGTCGCGTGCTCCGGTCCGCACGACGAGATGGGTGTGGACGATCCCCCGCAGCCCGACCGTGATCGCCGGCGTCTCGGGGTCCTCCATGCCGCTGTCGAAGACGATCGCGGCGTCCGCGCCGCGCTGGTCCTCGTGCAGCCAGCGGGAGACCGACGCGCCCCCCACCTCCTCCTCGCCCTCGACGAGGATGCGCACGTTGACGGGCAGGGCGCCCTCGCGGGCAAGCCCGCAGGCGGCGAACAGCAGCGGCAGGAAGTTGCCCTTGTCGTCGGCGGCGCCGCGCGCGTAGAGCCGTCCGTCGCGCTCGGCAGGCTCGAACGGCGGGCTGGTCCACGCGGCCGGGTCGCCGGCGCCCTGGACGTCGTAGTGCCCGTAGATCAGCACCGTGGGTGCGGCCGCGCCGCCGCTCGCGCGCAGCTCGCCGACGACGAGCGGGTTGCCGCCGTCGACGATCTCCAGCCCCGCCTCGCCACCCGCATCGCGCACGCGCGCGGCCGCCCACGCGGCGGCGCGCTCGAGGTCGGCGGGGTCGCCCTCGCCGGTCGAGATCGACGGGATCCGCAGCCACTGCACGAGCTGGTCCATGAGCGCCTGTTCCATGCCCGCACCATAGATTGCGTGTGGTGAGCCCCGCCGACCGCGTCCGCGCCTACTACGACGACCTGCGCTCCGGCGACGCCGACGCCGTCGCCCGGCACTTCGCCGACGACGCGATCCACTACTACACGCGCCGCGCTCCGCACCTCGGGCGCGCGCGAGATCGCCGAGAACGCGGCGGCAGCGGTGCGCCACCTCGATGCGGTCTGGACGCTCGAGAACCTCGTCGCCGACGACGAGCAGGTCGCGATCGAGTGGTCGATGGCCTTCGACCACCCCACCAGGCACACGCGCATGCTCGACCGCGGCACCGAGTGGTTCCTCTTCGCGCCCGACGGGCGCATCCGCGAGGTCCGCGCCTACTACAACGAGCGGGGCGGCGACCTCGTCGGCTTCGGCCACGCCGCCCGCGGCCACACGGTCCTGCCGTAGAGCCGTGACCCGCCGCGCGCGCGCCGCGCGTCGCGCCCCGCCACGATCGGGCGCATGGCGCGACCGTCCTGCGTTGACCACGACCTTCGTCGAGAACGCAGGACACCACCACCGGCGATCCATCCGGACGAGCGCATCGCACGGCTGGCCACGGCCCAAGGCGGAGTCGTTGCCCGGCGCCAGCTGATCGCGGCCGGCGTCACCGGTCCCGCGATCGACCACCGCCTGGCGACCGGGCACCTGCACGCCGTCCATCGCGGGGTCTACGCCGCCGGCTCCCGCCGGCTCACGGCCGCTGCACGGCGCTGGGCCGCGGTGCTCGCCCTGGGCTCGGGTGCCGTGGCCAGTCACCGGACGGCGGCGTCCGAGTGGGACCTGCGGCCCGACAACCGCTCGGTGGTCGACGTGACCTCCCCGCGGAGCGCTCGCCCCCGTGCGGGGATCAGGATCCATCAGGCCCTCCTCCGTGCCGCTGACGTGGCGAGCAGGCAGGGGCTGCCGGTGACGCGGCCTGCCCGCACGCTGCTCGACCTCGCAGCCGAACTGCCGGCCCGCGAGCTCCTCAGGGTCGTCGAGCGAGCGGACCGGCTGGAGCTCCTCGACGTGGCGGCGATCGACGACGTGTGCCGGCGGACGACGGGGCATCGGGGAAACGGCCGGCTGCGAAGGGCGGTCGCGGCGGTCGACCCTCGCCATCACCGCATGCGATCGGACCTCGAGCGCGACGTGCTCTCGCTCCTCGACGCGCTCGGCGTGCCGCGGCCCGAGATGAACGCTCGCCTCGGCCCCTACGAGGTCGACCTCCTCTGGCGGGGCGAGGGCCTCGCCGTCGAGCTCGACGGCTGGGAGCACCATCGGGGCCGCGCCGCCTTCGAGGCGGATCGTGCCCGCGACCGCTGGCTCGCCCTGCACGGGATCGAGCGCGTGCGGCTGACGTGGCGGCAGGTGCACGCCGGAGCGCTCGCCGACGTCGCCGCGATGGTCGAGCGCCGGCGCTCCGCGGCACGCCAGCGGCCCGGCAATCCGCCCGGCGATCCCCCCGACGCCGGGGCCGTCCTGCGTTGACCACCATCTTCATGGAGAACGCAGGACGCCCTGGGCGGAAGGCGGGCGGAGGCCCGGCCTGGGGCGGACGGAGGCCCGGCCTGGGGCGGTGCCGAGCGGCCCTCGCGCGCCGTAGAGTCCGCGCCCGATGAACCCGTACTCCGACGAGCACGAGCAGCTGCGCGAGTCGATCCGGCGCTTCGTGGCCGCGGAGCTGCGCCCCCACGCCCGCGAGTGGGAGGACGCGCGGTGGTTCCCCGACGAGGTGTTCTCGCGCATGGGCGAGCTCGGCTTCCTCGGGCTGAAGTACCCCGAGGAGCTCGGCGGCGAGGGCGGCGGCTACCTGCACGACGCGGTGCTGACCGAGGAGCTGTCCCGGTGCGGGTCGGGGGGCTGTCGCGGCGGGCATCGGCGCGCACGTGGGGATCGCCACGCCGCCGGTGTGGAAGTTCGGGACCGACGACCAGCTGCGCCGCTACCTGTCGCCCGCCATCCGCGGCGAGCGCATCGCGGCGCTCGGCATCACCGAGCCCGACGCGGGGTCCGACGTCGCAGCCATCCGCACCCGCGCGGACCGGGTCGAGGGCGGGTGGGTCGTCAACGGCTCGAAGATGTTCATCACCAACGGGGTGCGCGCCGACTTCGTCGTCACGGCCGTCAAGACGACCGCCGAGGGCGGCCACCACGGCATCAGCTTCCTGATCGTCGACACCGACCAGCCCGGCTACGCCGCATCGAAGATCGAGAAGATGGGCTGGCACGCCTCCGACACCGCGCTGATCGCCCTCGACGACGTCTTCGTGCCCGAGGAGAACCTGCTCGGCACCGAGAACGAGGGCTTCAAGCTCATCATGGCCAACTTCCAGTGGGAGCGGCTGCTGATGGCACTGGGCGCGACGTCGGCGATGCAGGCCGCGTTCGAGCGCACCGTCGAGTTCGTCGTGCAGCGCGAGGCGTTCGGCCGCCCGATCGGCACGTTCCAGGCGCTGCGCCACCGGCTCGCCGACCACGCGACCACGATCCACGCCGCCCGCTGCGTCACCTACGACGCGCTCGCGCGCTTCGCGGCCGGCGAGGACGTCGTCAAGGAGGTCACGATGGCCAAGCTCGTCACCCAGCGCTCGGCGTTCGACCTCATCGACGACTGCCTCCAGATGCACGGCGGCGCCGGCTACATGGTCGAGTACGACCTCGAGCGCGCCGCTCGCGACGCCCGGCTCGGGCCGATCGGCGGCGGCACCGACGAGATCATGCGCGAGATCCTCTCCAAGGTGATCGGGCTGTAGCCCGTGCGCGGCGAGCCGCCAATAGTCTTCGCCGCCGCACCGAACCGACCAAGGAGAAGCACATGGGAGTCCTCGACGACAAGGTGGCGATCGTCACCGGATCGGCCCGCGGCATCGGCCGCGCGACCGCGGAGCTGCTGGCCTCGCAGGGCGCGAAGGTCGTCATCAACGACCTCGATGCCGACGTCGCCGAGCAGACCGCGGGCGAGATCGCGGGCGAGACGACCGTCTACGGCGGCGACCTCACCAAGGGCGACGCGCCCGACGCGCTGGTCAAGACCGCGATCGACGCCTGGGGCCGCCTGGACATCATCGTCAACAACGCCGGCTACACGCTCGACGCGCCGATCCACAAGATGACCGACGACTGGTTCCAGCGAATGCTCGACATCCACGTCGTCGTCCCGTTCCGCGTGATCCGTGCCGCCGCGCCGCACCTGCGCGAGCCGGCCAAGAAGGAGCGCGAGGAGGGCCAGGAGGTCTTCCGCAAGATCGTCAACGTCTCCTCGATCTCCGGCACGATGGGCAACGCCGGCCAGGCCAACTACTCGGCCGGCAAGTCCGCCGTCGTCGGCCTGACCAAGACGCTGGCCAAGGAGTGGGGCCAGTTCAAGGTCAACGTGCAACGCGGTCGCGTTCGGCTACATCGAGACCCGCCTGACGGCCTCCAAGGAGGAGTCCAACGAGATGGAGATCGGCGGCGAGAAGATCCAGCTCGGCATCCCCGACCAGCTCCGCGGGCATGGCGGCGATGCTGATCCCGCTCGGGCGCCCGGGTACGCCGCAGGAGGCTGCCGGCGGCGTGTTCTTCCTCTGCTCGCCGTGGTCGAACTACGTCCACGGCCAGGTCCTCAACGTCACCGGTGGCCAGTTCACCGGCATGACCACCTAGACGAGGCTCGGCATTTGCGGAGCGCACGCGCCGGCCGTAGGGTCGGCGCGTGCAGCCACCGGGCATGACGGTCGCGACGGTTGACGAGACCGACCTCGACGACCTCCTGCCGCTGATGCGCGGCTACTGCGACTTCTACGAGGTCGCGCCCGCCGACGGGGCGCTGCTGGCGCTGGCGCGCGCGCTCATCGCCGACCCGCGGCACGAGGGGGTGCAGCTGCTCGCGCGCGACGAGGCCGGCCGAGCCGTGGGCTTCGCGACGATCTACTGGGGGTGGTCGACCGCGCGGGCGGCGCGGCTGGCGCTCATGAACGACCTCTTCGTCGTCGCGGACGCGCGCGGGCGCGGGGTCGCCGCCGCGCTCATCGAGGCCTGCGCCGAGCGGGGCCGGGCGCACGGCGCCGCGGTGCTCGAGTGGGAGACGGCGCCGGACAACGCGCCGGCGCAGCGCGTCTACGGCCGCACCGGCGCGGAGCGCTCCGAGTGGGTCGCGTACGATCTGGCGCTGTGAGGGTCATCAAGCCCGGAGGCGATCGTGATGTGCCCCGCGGGGTGGTCGGCGGAGCGGAGATCTCCCAGGCCACGGCGGGTGCCCACAACATCTACATGGGGGTCTTCCGGGTGCCGCCCGGCGCCCGCTCGCGCCCCCACTACCACGAGGGCTGCGAGAGCGCCGTCTACATGCTGGGCGGCCGGCTGCTCGTCCGCTGGGGCGAGCGGCTGGAGGAGTCGGTGGAGCTCGGGCGCGGCGACCTCGTCTACGTCCCCCCGCGCGAGACGCACGTGCTCGAGAACCTCTCCGACACCGAGCCCGCCGAGTACGTCGTCGCCCGCGACGCGCCGACCGAGGACTCCGTCGAGGTGCCCTGGGCGGGCTGACGCGGCCCGGTCCGCGCCGGCCGGCCCCAGCCACATGGCCGGCGTCAGCCCGGCCGCAGCGCGCAGCCCGAGTAGTAGTCGCCCGCGCGCGAGGCGAGGAAGGCGACGAGCGTCACGACGTCTGCCTCCGCCGCCTCGGGCCCGGGGAGGATCGCCGTCGGCCGGATGTCGTGGCGCGACCACTCGACCGACAGGGTCCGGGCGAGGTTCTCCAGCGCGGCCTTGAGCGGCTCTCCCTCCGCCGGCGCAAGCAGGACGACCTTGCCGCCGCGGCCGGCGGCGATCCAGGCGTTGGCGACGGCGCGCGTGGCGATGAACGCGGCGTCCGAGGCGGTGCGCATCCCGGCGAGGCCGCCTCCGGCCGCTGCCGCCCACGAGGCGGTGGCGCAGACGAGCGTGTCGGGCGGTTCGAGCGCGGCGACCTCCGCGGCCACGGCGTCCTCGTCCTGCGGGTCCGCCGCCAGCAGCGGCGTCCGGGCACCGAGCCTGGCACACGCGCCGGCCAGGTCCTCCGCCTCGCCGGCGAACGCCACCGTGAGGCCGTCGAGCAGTCCGCGCCGCAGGAGCGTCTCCATCGTGCGCCAAGCCTATGGGCCGGTCCGTGTCGCCACCCTCCCCACGTCGCGAGCTCCGCGACGCACGACGTGCCCATTAGGGTCCAGCGATGGCCGTCGCCGCACGTCCCGAGGCCGCAGCGCTCCCCCTCCCCGGCGGCTGCGCCGGCGGCGCCGCCGTCCGCGTGCACCCGTTCGTGACCGCCGAGATGGTCGCGCCCCCGCGATTCTTCGACCGCCCGAGCGGCCCGGGCTGGCTCGTGCGCGGCGCGCTCGGCGTCCTGCCCGGCGGCGAGCGCCTCGCACTCCCCATCCCGGCGTTCCTGATCGAGCACCCGTCCGCCGGGCCGATCCTCGTCGACTGCGGCCTGCATGCCGACGTCGCGACCGACCCGGCACAGAACCTCGGGCGCCTCGCCGCGGCGGCCTACACGATCCGCATGGCCCCCGAGCAGGCGGTCCCCGCGCAGCTGCGCGCGCTCGGGACCGACCCGGACGACGTCGGCCTGGTCGTGATGACCCACCTGCACCACGACCACGCCAGCGGGATCTCGCAGTTCCCGGACGCGACCTTCGTCGTCGCGGCCCGTGAGTGGGAGGCGGCGACGTCGGGCGGCTTCCTCCAGGGCTACCGCGGAGCGCTGATCGACCACCCGGTCGACTGGAGGACCGTCGACCTCGAGGCCGCCGGCGAGCCGCACGGCCCCTTCCCCCACTCCGCCGACCTGCTCGGCGACGGCTCGATCCGCCTCCTGGCGACCCCGGGGCACACGCCCGGCCACATGTCGCTGCTGCTGCGCCTGGCCGGCGGCGAGCTCCTGCTCGCCGCGGACGCCGCCTACGCCCGGCGGACCGTCACCGAGCGCTGGCTGCCGCTGTTCGTGGCCGACGACGACGACTACCTGCGCTCGCTGGACCGGATCGCGGCGTGGACCGCAGGGCACCCCGAGGCCACGGTGATCTGCGGGCACGACCCGTGGAGCCGCGCCGACCTCGAGCGCGTGCACGGCTGATCGCCGACCGCAACTCTCGCCGTCCCGGTCGAGTTTGGGGGGCGATGGCGCCCCGACCGCTCCGCGCCGCGCTGCTCGCGGCGCTCGCGCTGCTCGCCCTTCCCGGCACCGCATCGGCCCGCCTGCTGGTCGTGCCCGCCGGCGAGCAGGCCGTCCTGACCGACGTCTCCACCAACGCGATCGTCGCGCGGCTGGCGCTCGCGGGCCGGGCGACGGCGGTCGCGATGGCCCCGGACGGAGGCCGCGCCTTCGTCGCCGCCGGCAGCGCCGTCGCCGTCGTCGACCTTCCGGGGCGGCGGCTGGCCGGCTCGATCCCGCTGGCCTCCGCCGCGACGGCGCTGGCGATCTCGGCCGACGGCACCCGGCTCTACGCCGGGCGGCGCGGCGCCATCGACGTGCTCGACCCGGCGGAGCTGCGCGTCCGCGGGACGGTCCCCCTGGGCCGGTTGACCCCGCGCACGCTGGCCGTCTCGGGTGACGGGCGGCGCGCCGTCGCGCCCGTGAGCTCCACGCGCCTCGCCGTCGTCGACCTCGAGCACGGCCGCCTGCTGCACCGGCTGCCCGTCACCGGGGCCACCGCGGCGGCGTTCGTGTCCGGCACGACCACGGCCTGGGTGAGCACGACGCGCGCCCGCCTGGTCGCCGTCGACGCCGAGGCCGGGCGCGCGGTGCGCACGATCCGGATGCGCCGCGGCGTCGGCGGCGGCGTCGCGCTCCTGGGGCGCCGCGCGGTCGTCGGCGCGGTCGCCCGCAGCCGGGTCACGGCCTTCGTCGACCTCCGCAGCGGCAGGACCTACGCCCGGGTCGCCGCCGGCCGCGGCCCGGGCGCGCCGGCGGTCTCCCCCGACGGGCTGCGCGCCTACGTCGCCGACCGCGCGAGCGGGACCGTCTCGGTCCTGAGCGCCCTGCACCCGCGCCGCCTGGCGATCCAGCGCCTCGGGCGCAGCTCGTCGCCGGTCGGCGTCGCCGTCCAGCCGGGCCTGGCGACGATCTACGGCAGCCCGGCCGACGACGTCCTGCGCGGCACCCGCCTCGACGACCTGCTCTACGGCCTGGAGGGCAACGACCGGCTCACCGGCTCGCGCGGCAACGACCAGCTCTACGGAGGCCCGGGCGACGACGTGCTCTCCGGCGGCGTGGGCAACGACAGCCTGTTCGGGGAGCAGGGCGACGACCGGATCGCCGCCGGGGCCGGCAACGACCAGGTCTCCGGCGGCGACGGGAACGACAACGCCAACGGCGGCACCGGCAACGACCGCATCGACGGCGGCCCCGGCAACGACTACCTCGACGGCGGCGAGGGCGACGACGTCGTGCTCGGCGGCGAGGGCGACGACAAGATCGTCGACGCGACGTTCGGCAACGACAAGCTCCTCGACGGCGGCCCCGGCAACGACTACGTCGACGGCGCGCGCGGCGACGACCGCATCGTCGGCGGCGCGGGCGACGACCGGCTCTTCGGCGGGCCGGGCAGCGAGACGATCGACGCCGGCCCGGGCGCCGACACCGTCGACGGCGGCACCGGCGGCGACCTGATCTTCGGCCGCGAGGGCGACGACGCCATCCGCGGCGATGCCGGCCGCGACCGCATCTACGGCTCGAACGGCAACGACACCATCGACGGCGGCTCGGGCGACGACCGCCTCAGCGGCTCGAACGGCAACGACGAGATCGTCGCCGGGCCCGGCGAGGACCGCGTCTACGGTGGTCGCGGCGACGATGTCATCCGCGTCGCCGACGACAACGCCGACTGGGTCGACTGCGGCTCCGGGCACGACACCGTCTACGTCGAGGACACCGCCCCGCACCGCGACGCGCTGCACCACTGCGAGACCGTCATCGCGGTCCCGCCGGAGCCCGCCACCGACGCGCCCCCGCCCGCGAACGTCATCACCGGCGGCCCGGGGCCGGACACGCTGATCGGCACGCCCGCCGCCGACACGCTGCTGGGCGGCGCCGGTGCCGACGAGCTGTTCGGCGAGGGCGGCGACGACTACGTCGACGGCGAGAACGGCGACGACGTCCTGCACGGCGGCGACGGCGCCGACTCGATGCACGGCCGCGGCGGCGACGACGTCATCCACGGCGACGCCGGCGACGACCAGATCACCGGCGACCGCGGCCACGACACGATCTACGGCGACGCCGGCAACGACTCCATCTACGGCAACCTCGACGGCGACGTCATCGACGGCGGCGAGGGCGACGACCGCATCAACGTGGTCGGCGGAGGCGTCGACCGGGTGACGTGCGGCCCCGGCTTCGACACGGTCTTCGCCGATCCGGCCGACATCGTGGCCGCCGACTGCGAGGACGTCCGCCGCTAGGAGCCGCCGTCGGAGAAGTGGCCGGCCGGGCGCCTCGATGACCCCGCTCGTTCGGCACTTTACTTGTCCGTTCTCTGACTGTATGGTCGCTTGAGAGCAACAGCCGCGGAACGGACGCATGTCGGTCCAGCGTTTGCACATGCGGCACCCACACGGACCAAGGAGGGCCCGAATGCGAGTGCTTGTCACGGGAGGCGCCGGGTTCATAGGCTCGCACCTCACCCGGAGGATGCTCGGCATGGGCGCGCAGGTCGTGATCCTCGACGACCTCTCGACCGGCCGGCGCTCGAACCTGGACGCCGTTGCCGCCGACGTCGAGCTGCTCGAGGGCGACGTCGGCTCGCCGGAGGACGTCCGGCGCGCGGTGCGCGGCTGCGACGTGGTGCTCCACCAGGCCGCGTTGCCGTCGGTCCCGCGCTCGGTCGGCGACCCGCTGGCGAGCCATCACGCCAACGCGACGGGCACGCTCAACGTGCTGCTCGCAGCGCGCGACGCCGGCGTGCGCCGCGTGGCGTTCGCCTCGTCGTCGTCGGTGTACGGATCGGTGCCGGGCCTGCCCAAGCACGAGGGCATGGCCACGCTGCCGATGTCGCCCTACGCGGTCTCCAAGCTCGCGGCCGAGAGCTACTGCCGGACGTTCTTCGAGCTCTACGGGCTCGAGACGGTCGCGCTGCGGTACTTCAACGTGTTCGGGCCCCGGCAGGACCCGCAGTCGGAGTACGCGGCGGTGGTGCCCCGCTTCATCGCGGCCCTGCGCCGCGGCGAGGCCCCGACCGTCTTCGGCGACGGGCGCCAGTCGCGCGACTTCACCTACGTCGAGAACGTGGTCGACGCCAATGTGGCCGCACTGCAGGCGCCGGCCGCACCCGGCCGCGTCTACAACGTCGCCTGCGGCGAGCGGATCACGCTCAACCGGCTGGTCGACGAGCTGCGGCGCCTGATGGGGGTCGACGTGGAGCCCGTGTACGGGCCCGCCCGGCCGGGGGAGGTCCGTCACTCCTTCGCCGACATCGGTCGTGCGCGCGAGGACCTCGGCTACGCGCCCCGCCTCTCGCTCGCCGAGGGGCTGCGACCGACGATCGAGCACCTCGTCGCCGAGCTTCCACAGGTGCCGGCATGAGGTACCTGGTCACCGGCGGCGCCGGCTTCGTCGGCTCGCACCTGACCGATGCGCTGGTGGCGCGCGGCGACTCGGTGCTGATCCTCGACGACCTCAGCACGGGCCGCCTGTCGAACGTCGAGCACCTGCTCGGCACCCCGGAGGTCGGCCTCGTCCAGGGCTCGGTCACAGACGCCTCGCTCGTCGACGACTGCATGCGCGAGTGCGACGTGTGCCTGCATCTGGCCTCGGCCGTGGGCGTCCAGCTGGTCGTCGACCACCCGCTCGACACCCTGGTCGCCAACGTGCGCGGCATCGACACGGTCATGGCCGCTTCCGCACGGCTCGGCCGGCGGCTGCTGTTCACGTCGACGTCGGAGATCTACGGCAAGCAGAGCACGGGACCGCTGTCGGAGGGCGACGACCTGGTCCTCGGCTCGCCGGCGAAGGCGCGCTGGTCCTATGCGATCGCCAAGGCCTACGGCGAGGCGCTGGCGCACAGCCACCACGCCGACGGCGGCGCGGAGACGGTCGTCGTGCGGCTGTTCAACGCCGTCGGGCCCCGCCAGCGGGCGCGCTACGGGATGGTGCTGCCGCGCCTCGTCGCCCAGGCGCTGCGCGGCGAGCCGCTGACCGTGTACGGGACGGGCAGGCAGACGCGCTGCTTCACCCACGTGCTCGACAGCGTCGACGCGCTGCTGCTGCTGCTCGCCGACGACCGCGCGATCGGCCGGACGTTCAACGTCGGCAGCTCGCTGCCCGTCTCGGTGTGCGAGCTGGCCCGGCGCGTGATCGAGCGCACCGGGTCGGCCAGCGAGGTGGTGCAGATCCCCTACGAGCAGGCCTACGCCCCCGGCTTCGAGGAGCTGGGCATGCGGCGGCCGGACACGACCGCGCTGAGGGAGCTGACGGGATGGCGCCCGCTCCGCTCGCTCGAGGACGCCATCGACGACGTGGTCTGCCACTACGCCCGCTCCGGGCTGCCGGACGAGCCGGTTCGCCATGCCGACTGAGCTCACCCTCGCGCTCGCCCTGCTGACCGCCGCGGCGGTGACGTTCGCGGCGACGCCGCTGGCGGCGAAGCTGGCGCACGTCACCGGGTTCCTCGACGATCCGGTCGGGTACAAGGGCCACAGCCGCCCGACCCCCTACCTGGGCGGCTCGGCCATCATCGCCGGGATCCTGGTGGCGGTGGTGGCCTTCGGCGGCGCGGGTCACGGGCGCTGGCCGCTGCTGGCCGGCGCGGTGGTCCTGTGGGTGGTGGGGACGATCGACGACCGGGTCAGCCTGTCGCCGTTCGTGCGCCTGGGGATCGAGATCCTCGTGGCCGGCGGGCTCTTCTCCGCGGGGCTCGGGTGGGGCATCGACCCGCCCGCGGTCGACCTGCTGCTGACCGTGGCCTGGGTGGTCGGCGTGGTCAACGCCGTCAACCTGATGGACAACATGGACGGCGCGGCGGCGACGGTGGCCGGCGTGTCGGCGCTGGGGGCCGGCGTCCTGGCCCTCGTGGCCGGCAACGCCGCCCTGGCCGTCCTGTGCGTCGCGGTCGCCGGCGCCTGCGCCGGCTTCCTGCCGCGCAACCTGGCGCGCCCGGCGCGGATCTTCATGGGCGACGGCGGGAGCATGCCGCTCGGCTTCCTGGTGGCCGGCCTGGCGATGATCTCCTCGGTGCACGCCCAGCTCGGCACGGGCGGGCTGGTGGTCGCCACGATGATCCTGGGCCTGGCCGTCCTCGACACCACCCTGGTGACCTTCTCACGGCGCGTCGGCGGGCGGCCGGTGCTGCAGGGCGGGCGCGACCACCTCACGCACCGGCTGCGCACCCGGCTCGATTCCCCGCAGGCCGTCGCCGCGTTCCTGGGCGGAACCCAGCTGCTGCTCTGCGGCGCCGCGATCGGGGTGGAGCGCATCGGGACCCCGGCGGTGGTCACCGGCGGCGTCTTCGTCGCGATGCTCGCGACCTTCACGATCGTGCGCCTCAACCGCTGGCCGTGGTTCGACCGCCGCACGGGGCCGCGGCTCGGGCCGGAGTTCCGGCGCCAGCGCACGCCGCTGATGGCCCGGGTCCGCGCGGCGACGCGGACGGCGCGCGCCGCGTAGCCCGACGGGCGCGCGCCGGTCGGCCCGACCGCGTTGGGAGACTGTCGGCGTGGCTGACGGCCGATCTCCCAACGTCCTCTACGTCACCTACGACGGGCTGGCCGAGCCGCTGGGCGAGTCCCAGGTCCTGGGCTACCTCGAGCGCCTGGCGGACAGCCACCGCATCCACGTCGTCAGCTTCGAGAAGCCCGCGGACGCGCAGCGGCTCGGCGCCCTGCGCGAGCGCCTCGACGCAGCGGGCATCGGCTGGACCGCGCTGAGCTACCACCGGCGACCGCCGGTGCTGAGCACCGCGCTCGACGTCGCCCGCGGGGCACGCGCCGTGCGCCGCGTCGCCCGGCGGGCGAACGTCGACGTGTACCACGCACGCAGCGACGTCCCGGCGCTGATGGTCGACCTCGGCCGGCGCGGCGAGGGCGCGTTCCTGTTCGACATCCGCGGCTTCTGGGCCGACGAGCGCGCCGACGCCGGGCAGTGGAGCACGACGAGCGTCATGTACCGGCTGGTCAAGCGGCTCGAGCGGCGCTTCTACCGGCGCGCGGACGCCGTGGTGACGCTCACGGAGGCGTCGGTGCCGGTGATCCGGCCCTGGCTGTCCGGGGACCGCGTGCCGCTGCGGGTGATCCCGACCTGCGCGGCGCTCGAGCGCTTCGGACACTCGTCCCCCTCGGAGGGCCCGGCGCATCTTGTGTGGTGCGGGTCGGTGGGCACGTTCTACCGCTTCGATCTCGCCGTGCGGATGGCGGCACTGAGCGGGCGGCCGTTCACGGTGTTGACGCGCCAGGCCGACCTGGCGCGCGAGAAGCTGGCGGGTGTGCCCGCCGACGTGCGGACCGTGCCCCCGGCGCAGGTGCCCGCCGAGCTGCACGCCGGCGACGCCGGGTTGTGCCTCGTCGAGCCGTCGTTCGCGCGCACCGCCTCGGCCCCGACGCGCTTTGCCGAGCACCTCGCCGCGGGCATGCCGGTCGCGGTGACGCGCTTCGGCGACCTGGCGGAGATCGCCGAGCGCGAGGGTGTGGGGGTGGTCATCGACGACGAGCGCGAGCCGGCGCTGCACGAGGCGACCGCGCGGCTGCTCGAGCTGGCCGCCGACGAGGAGACGCAGGAGCGCTGCCGGCGCGTCGCACACGAGCGCTTCGACGCCGCGGCGGGAGCCCGGCGCTACGCGGAGCTCTACGCCCAGCTGGCCGGGTCGTGAGCACTAAGCCGGCGTATCGCCTGCTGCTGTGTGCGGCGCAGGGGCCGTCGAGCCCCGCGGTGAGGATCCGCGCGCTGATGCTGGCTCCGGCGCTGGCGCGCCTGGGCGTCGCGCTGGAGCCCGAGCTGCTGTTCACCGACGACGCAGGCGCGCGCTTCGGCGACTGGTGCGGCGGCCGAGCGCGCCGGCGGGTCCTGTCGCCGCGCGGGCGGCCTCGCCCGGCGCCTCCGCCGCCGCCGACGCTCCGGCGCGCTCATCCAGCGCCAGGTCGACATGCTGCCCTCGCTGCGTCTGGAGCGGCTGGCGGCCGGCGACCGACGCGTCGTCCTCGACGTCGACGACGCGATCTGGCACGACCGCGGCGGCGGCGGCCATCCGCTGGCATTCCTGAAGGCCAGCCGCCGCAAGGTCCGCTGGCTGGCGCGACGCGCCGACCAGGTCATCGCCGGCAACGATCTGCTCGCCGAGACGCTCGCCGGGCTCGGGGCGCGGCAACGTCGCGGTGATGCCGTCGCTGGTCGACGTAGATGCGGCGCCGGTCCGGCGTCACGAGCAGCGCGGCGACGTCCTGCTGGGCTGGATCGGGTCGCCGACCACGGCGCCGTACCTCGACCGGATCGTCCCGGCCATCGACGAGGCCGCGCGGCGCGACGGCCGGCCCTGGACGATCGAGTGCGTCGGAGGGAGGCCCGGCGTTCGCCCGACGCGCGCGGAGCTGGTGGCGGTCCCCTGGTCGCCCGAGGCCGAGGCCGACCTGCTGCGCCGCATGGACATCGGCCTGATGCCGCTGCCCGACACCGCCGTGGACGCGGGGCAAGTGCGCGTACAAGGCGCTGCAGTACCTCGCGTCGGGCATCCCGGTGGTGGCCGACGACGTGGGCGTGACCGCGGCGGTCGTCGGCCCCGGAGAAAGGTGGGCTGGTGGCCTCGGCCGAGCACGGACTGGCCGGAGGCGTTGACGGCGCTCGCGGCCGACGCGGGGATGCGCGACCGCTTGGGAGCGCATGGCCGGGAGCGGGTGTCCACCGGCTACTCCGTCGCCGCGAGGCTGCCGGAGCTCGCCGCGCTGCTGATGGGCGGGTGAGAGCCCTTCGCACAGCGCCCGCGCCGCAGGAACGCCTCAGGGGGTGAGGAGCGGCAGCCCCGAGCCTTCACTCGGGCGGGCGCTGAGCCCCAGCGAAGTTCGTTGACGAGCTGGGTTTCAGCGTGAAGGCCCGAGACAGCCGCTCGAAGAAGCGCTCACGGTCCGACGGGTCGTGGGTGTCGTGATACTCGCCGATGATCGCGTTCACGGCTTCGAGCGCCTCGGTCGAGAGCACCTCTCGCTCGGCCCCCTCGACGTCGATCTTGAGCAGGTCGACTGGCCCGAGCTCGGCAAGTAGTGCCGTGAGCGTGCATCCCTCGACGGGCACGTGTGCCCCGCGCCGTTGAGCGATGATGCCCAGCTCTGGGGGGCGGGGAAGAACTCGACGCTGCCGGGCTCCGGCGTCACCGCCTTGCGACGCAGCTCTACTGCGGGCAGGCGACCTACATTCTGGCGCAGACGTTCGAACGTGCGCGGATCAGGCTCCAGGGCGACGATGCGTGCGTCTGGGAAGCGCTCACGGAAGAAGAGCACGCTTGTGCCCATGTGCGCGCCGAGATCGAGAATCACGCTCGGCGCGCTCTTGGGCAGCCCAAACTCATAGATCCGCTGCACGAGGATCTCGTTGAGCACCTGGAAGTCCGACTTGGACTCCACCACCCACGCCAGCTCCAGCCGTCCGTAGCGAAGCAAGAACCTGGATTCGCGGGTGCCCACCAACCGATCGCGCAGCGGGGCGAAGAGCCCGACCAAGAGCATCTTGGCCTGCGTCGGGCGTGTCGCCCCGAGTCGCGAGACGACCGTCACGAGAGTGATCCAGTTGCGGATCGTCCCGCCCGGTGCGCTTACGACCCAGCGCTTCAGCATGTGCGCGTCACCATAGTAGCGAGGCCTGCCGCTCACCACCCCTCGCGCCGCAGGAACACCTCGAGGGTCAGCAGCGTCCAGAGGGCGTGGCCGTGGTTGCGGGCGCCGCGTGTCGTGCTCGGCGAGCATCCGGTCGACCGCGTCTGGCGCGAGGTGGCGCCGGACGTGGGCGTCGGGCGCACCGAGCGTCGAGCCGACGTAAGCTCGAGGTCCTCGCGGAACCAGCGGTCGAGGGGGACGCCGAAGCCCCGCTTGCCCCGGCTCGGTGATCTCCGTGGGCAGCAGGTCGGCGACCGCCGCCTTGAGCACGCGCTTGAGCGACAGCCCGCGCGCCTTCAGGCGCGGGATGCAGGCGCGCGGTGTAGGCCAGCAGGTCGATGTCCAGCAGCGGCGAGCGGACCTCCAGGCCGTGGGCCATGCTCGTCCGGTCGGCCTTGACCAGCAGGTCGTCGAGCAGGTAGGTCCGCAGGTTGAGGTCGAGCAGCCGGTCGAGGGGGTGCGCGCCCTGCGGAGGCGGCCCAGATGCGGCGGTAGTCCTCGAGCGCCCAGTCGTCGCGCCGGCCGTCGAGCAGCGCGTCGCGGTCGGCGTCGCCGACGTAGCTGATCCAGGAGCGATAGGCGTCGGGGAGGCCCTGCTCGCGCCACCCGCGCGAACCGCTGCAGGCTGCCCGCCCGGCCGCCGAGGCTGCCGGCGGGAAGCAGGTCGAGCGCGGCTCGCGCGCCCCGCTGCACGAGGCCCGGCAGGGCCGCGTAGCGCCGTGCGGCGAGCCCGGCCGCGAAGCGCTCGTAGCCGGCGAACAGCTCGTCGCCGCCGTCGCCCGACAGCGCGACCGTGACGTGCGCCGCGGGTCATCTCGCTCAGCAGGAACGTCGGGATCGGCGCTCGAGTCGCCGAACGGCTGGTCGTGGTGCCAGACCAGCCGCTCGACCAGGTCGACGGCGTCGGGGTGGACGACGAACTCGTGGTGGTCGGTGGCGTGGCGGCTGCGCCGCGAGCCGCGCGAACGGGCGCTCGTCGAAGCCGTCGCGGTCCTCGAAGCCGATCGTGAACGTCTGCACCGGCCGGTCGAGCTGGCCGGCCATGATCCCGACGATCGTGCGTCGAGTCGATGCCGCCGCTGAGGAAGGCGCCGAGCGGGACGTCGGAGATCAGCCGGCGCCGGACCGCGGCCTCGAGCAGCGCCGCGGACCTCGCGCGCCGCCTCGGCGAGCGAGCGGTCGACTCGCGGCGCGCCGTCGAGGCCCGGCGACGGGCGGCTCCCAGTAGCGCTCGACGACCGGCTCGCCGCCGGGCTCGAAGGTCAGCACGTGGCCCGGGCGGCAGGCTGCGGACCCCCTCGAAGAACGTGCGCGGGGTCGGCACGTAGCCGAAGGTCAGGTAGGCGGGGATCGCGCCCGGGTCCAGCCGGCGGGGCACCGCGGGGTCGGCGAGGACGGCCTTGATCTCGCTGCCGAAGACCAGCCGGCCGCCCGAGCACCAGTAGTACAGCGGCTTCTTCCCGAGCCGGTCGCGGCCCAGCACCAGCCGGCCGCGGCGCTCGTCCCAGACGGCGAAGGCGAACATCCCGTCGAGCCGCGCGGGCGAGCTCGACCGGCGTGGAGCCCTCGGCCAGGTGGGCGATCACCTCGGTGTCGCCCTGCGATCGCGAACCGGTGTCCCTCGCGCTCGAGGCGCTCGCGCAGCTCGCGGAAGTTGTAGATCTCGCCGTTGAGCACGGCCGCGATCGAGCCGTCCTCGTTGGTGATCGGCGGGTCGCCGGTGACGAGGTCGATGATCGCCAGGCGGTTCTGGGCGATCGTCCCGCCGGAGCCCGTGAAGTGGCCATGGGCGTCGGGGCCGCGGTGCTCGAGGCAGCGGAAGCTGGCCGGCCACGGCTCGCTCGGCATCGCCAGGATCGGCGCCGACCACACCGCAGATGCCGCACATCAGCCGGGTCGGGTCGAGGCTGCGGTGACGGACATGGCGGCCGCCAGTCTAGGTTGGCCCGCGGCTTGCACCCCGGTGGTGCTGGCGCCACCTCCCGGCATCAGCGTGGGCTGACCGTCGCCCTGCGAAGGCATCGAGCTGGGTGGTGCCGATGCGCTGACGTGCCGGAGGGCTGCGAAGATCTGCGCAGGAACTCGGACCGACCAAGTGGCAGCCACCCCGTGACCAGCGCATGAACGGCCTTGAAGGAGGCTTTTCTTCCTGCCGATGATGCCGGATCTTGTGATCTTCACGGCTGGCTTTCCCTTTCACGGAATGGAGTCCGTCTTGGCTGGTGAGCTGGAGGTGACAGCTCAGCAATTCGGACGGGTTTGGTTGGTCCCCACTCGTTCGGGCGCGAGCGCACGGCGGCTGCCGGAGAACGTCGAGGTGGTCGACCTCGGGTGGCACCGCGACTGGCCACGGGCTGCCAAGAAGGCCGCGCTTCGTTCCCGGCCAGCCTGCGAGGTGCTGGCGGAGACCATGCGGCAGCCGTCCAACTGGCGGGGTTACATGCGGGCCGGGCGCACGTACCTCGACCTCCTTGCCACCAGCATTCTCAAGGCGCGGAGTCTCCAGGCCTGGATCGCCGAGGCACAGCTCGCCGACGCCCTGTTCTACGACTACTGGTTCGAGAACAGCACGCTCGCGCTCGCGCTCCTGCGGTCCGAGGGCGTGATCCGATGCGCCGTCTCAAGGGCACACCGGTTCGACGTGTACGACGACCGCTGGGGCGCACTGGGTCACGTACCGTTCCGTGAGTACAAGCTGCGCCACCTCGATGCCGTCTTCCCGATCTCCGAGGACGCTGCCGCATACATGCGCGGGCGGGCGCGGGCACAGCGGGGGAAATCCGGGCGGGTTGGTCATCCGGACATCCGCGTGGCGCGCCTCGGCGTGCCCGCGGCACGGACCGAGCCTCCGCCCGGCGATGGGCCTCCGTTGATCGTCTCGTGTTCGACGCTCGCATCGCACAAGCGCGTCCATCTGATCCCAGCGGCACTCGGACGGCTGTCCGAGCGCGTTCGGTGGATCCACTTCGGCGATGGTGTGGAGGCCCAACGCGTCAGGGCTGCTGCAGCCGGACTCCCGGACAACGTGGAGTGGGAGCTCCGCGGGGCGGTGGGACATGACGAAGTGCAACGGTTCTATGCCGATCACACGGTCTCGCTGTTCGTGTCAGCGAGCGCCACCGAAGGGATCCCGGTCTCGATGATGGAGGTGCAGCGGTTCGGAGTGCCGATCGTCGCAACTGCGGTAGGTGGAGTTCCCGAACTCGTGACACCGGAGACCGGCATTCTCCTCGACCAGCACGTCTCCCCACGCGAGATGGCGGCGGCGATTCATCAGGGGCTCACCACCGGACGGTTTGACCGTCACGTCATCAGAGCAGCGTTCTCGAGGCGCTTCGATGCCGCGGTGGTCTACCCGGCTTTCGCCGCGGAGTTGTTGGACGTGTGGTCGTCGACCGAATGTGTGACCTGCTGAGATGGAGGACGCCTCATGCGGCAGTTGTGCGGTGACCGTCACGACCGTGCTCTTCAACTCCGAGGAGTGCCTCGGCGAGTACGTGCAGAGTCTTGCGCCTGCTGCGGAGACCGGCCTCGTTCGGGTCGTCGCGGTGGACAACGCGAGCCCCGACAACAGCGCTCGGCTCCTGGAGGAGCTTCTTCCTGGTGTGGAGGTGCTCGCGAGCCGGGAGAACCTTGGCTTCGCGGGCGGCTGCAACCTTGCCTGGCCACTGGTCGCCTCGCGGTACTGGTTGCTGTTGAACCCCGATGTCCAGGCCGACGAACAGGGTCTGGGACGGCTCGTGCGATGGATGGAAGAGCGGCCCGATATCGGCGCGGCGACTCCGCTGCTGCGTGATCCACGCGGCCGGGCCCTCACGGTTGCACGACCTCACGATTCGTTGTGGCGGCCGATCGTCGAGGCCGCCCGGCTTCACAAGCTGGTCCCGCGGGGACTCAGGTCGCGGTGGCTTCTCTCCGGTCGACGATCTACACCGGAGCGCATCCGAGGATGGGTTCCCGGCGCCGCGATGATCGTCCGTCGGGAAGCTGTGCTCGATGTCGGTCTCCTGAATGCCGACCTCTTCATGTACGGGGAGGACCGAGAATGGTGTCTGCGGATGCAGCGACATGGGTGGGCGATCGGCGTGTGCAACGCCGTCGAATTCGTCCACCGCGGCGGTAACAGCGCGCGACGAACCTGGACGGAGGCAGAACGCCTGCAGCGGGAGGTCACGGGGCATCTTCGTGCGGCCCGCATGACCCACGGGCGTGCCTGGGTGACGGCTCTGGCGTTGATCATCGGGTCGACCCTGTTGCTCGAGGCGATGGACCCGAGGCGGGAAACGACGATACGAGATGCAGGCCGTGCCCGCGCGCACGCGTACTTTCGAGCGGCGACAGCGCTCGGATGACCGTCGACCTGCGGTCGGCCGGGTCGGACTACCATGCCCGCGGGCCCGATTCACGCCTTCGCTGAGGTCCGCGCACCGGCCATGGACAGAGATGACGTAGCTGAGTTCTACGACGACTTCACCGTCAGACAGGCCGCAGTCGGGGTCAATGAACGCCATCAGGCAATCCGGCGGTGGGCGAGACGCTTCGGCCTTGGGCCCGGTGACCGCGTGCTGGAGATCGGCTGCGGCATTGGGACCGTCACGGAGCTCCTGGCCGACGAAGTGGGCGAACGCGGGTCAGTGCTCGGGGTCGATCTGAGCCCCCAGAGCATCGAGATCGCGCAAAGCCGGCTCAGGGCCTTCAGGAACGTCGCGCTCCGGGCGGAGGACGTCACGGAGATGGAGCTCTCTGAGGCTCCATTCGACGCAGTGATCCTGCCCGACGTCATCGAGCACATCCCACTCGCGCTTCACGATCGCCTCTTCGAGAGGATCGCCAGCTGGGTGACACCTGGCGGGTTCGTCCTTCTCCACTACCCCAATCCGAACCACCTCGCGTGGTGTCACGAGCACGCTCCCGATGACCTCCAGATCATCGATCAGCCCATCCGCGCAAACGAGCTGCTCGCAACAACCTACGCGCATGGTCTGTTTCTGGATTACCTCGAGACGTACTCGATCTGGGTCCGCGAGGGGGACTACGTAGTTGCCGTCCTTCGACCCCTTGCAGGGGCCATGACCTGGACTCGTCTCCCATCACCAACGCCATCGCTGGGCCGGCGCATCATCCATCGGATCGGCGCGTTGCTTCCTTGGCGTGGAGCGCTGTCCCGAGACACGACGGGCTCGTGACCGTTCGGGGAGTCGTCGGACGATGGCGCTGAGGCGAAACGGCGACGCATGACACTCGCCTGCATCGTCTTGGCGCACCGTGCGCCGGAGCAACTCGGCCTGCTGCTCTCGACCCTGCGACACCCACGGCTGCGAACCTACGTGCATGTGGACCGGCGCTCGGCGTTCGAGCCGTTCGCCGAGGCGACGGCCGGCATCGACGGGATCGTCTGGCTCGAGCGCCGTTCCACGCGATGGGGCGGGGCGCAGGTCGTGGATGCGACGCTCGATGGCTTGGCCCGCGCCTTCTCCGACGGATGCGGGTACTTCGTCTTGGTCAGCGGACAGGACCTGCCGCTGCGGCCGGCGGAAGAGCTCGTGGAGTTCACCGAGGCGGCGCGAGATCGCAGCTACGTCGAGCACTTCCCCTTGCCCGCCGCGCACTGGCGTCTTGGGGGCCGCGATCGCACGGACTTCTACACCTACGACGTGCTGGGGCGGCGCGAGACGTGCATCCCGCGGGGCGAGGACACCAGCTTCATGAGCTGGAAGGGGGCGATGCTCAACCGGGCGTTGCGGGCGCGCTCGGCCTAAATGCGCCACCGCGCGAGTTCCCCTCGTACGCTCGACCCTTCGGTGGCTCGCAGTGGTGGAACCTCAGCAGGACGGCGGTTGACCACGTGCTGCGCTTCGTCGATGAGCATCCTGACTACCGGCGCTATCACGAGCACACACTTTGCCCCGACGAGCTGTTCTTCCAGAGCATCCTTCTCGGCACAGGCTTCGCAGACCAGCACGAGGTCGTCAACGATTGCCTGCGCTTCATGCGGTGGCCAGACAGGGAGAGCCATCCCAAGACCCTGGAGATGGACGACCTCCCGGCCATCCTCGGGTCGTCAGATCTGTTCGCCCGGAAGTTCGACGCAGGGGTCGACAGCGCCGTCGTGCAGCGCGTCGTCGACCGGGTCATGCGGAGATGACCGGCGACTACCGAGCCCTGATCTGCGTAACCACGTGCCGGCGGTTGGCCGGCCTGCGCAGCTACCTGCCGCACTACGCTCAGCTCTGCGTGCAGGATCGCCGCTTCTCGCTGCTGGTTGCGCTCGACGGCACGGAGGAGGACACCATCCGCTTCTGCGCGGAATGGGATGTCGCGCTGGTGTATGCCGACGAGCGGGAGGGTGTGGGACTCTCGAAGAACCGGGTGCTCGAGCGCTTTCCGGCGTTCGACTACTACTTCTTCGTCGAAGACGACGTCGAGCTGGTCGACGGCTCGGTCTTCCCGGCGCATGTCGAGCTTTCGAACGCCAGCGGCATCCACCACTTCTCGCTGTTCGGGGGAGAGGTCCGCGGGCCCGTCGGCGAGTCCGTCGTCGCCGGTCGCCGGATAGTCCACGGCCTGTTCGGGGGCGCTCACCTCACGTTCTACACGGCCGAGGGCTTGGCCCGGGTCGGCGGGTGGCACCCCCGCTTCGCCGAGTATCGCCGGTGGGGGCACACGGAGCACAGCTACCGCTTCCCTCGCGTCGGCCTCGCGCCGGCGCCGTTCAACGTCGTCACCGAGCTGTCCGATGCCTGCATCTGGCACGTGCCCCCGCCGGTCACCCGGGTGAGCGGGGTGCCGGTCGACGCCGACCAGATCTCATCGGTGGAGCGGGAGGTCATGGGCCTCGAGCTGTCCCACCTCCCGGTCCAGACGCTCTCGGCGCACCACAGCAACGGCATCGCGCCCGGTTCTCCCGAGCTGCTGGTCGCGGCGCTTGCAGGCGGCGAGCGCTATCCGCTCGTCGGCCGCGCCGAACGGCGCCGGTGCCGCTCGAGCTACCAGCTCTGGCGCTTCGAGAAGGCCACCAGCGCCCATGGACGTATCGAGGCGCTCCTGCACACGGTCGTCAACTGGCCGGCCAACCCGGCCCTGCGACACAAGCTCAAGTCGGCCCTTGTCCGATGACGGTCCCGGAGCAGCCGCTCGTGTCGGTGATCCTGCCGTGCTACGACGCGGCCCGCTTCCTCCGCCAGGCGCTGGACTCCCTGCTCGCGCAGACCTATCGACACCTGGAGATCCTCACCATCGACGACGGCTCGCGCGACGGCACGCTTGAGATCCTGCGCGAGTACGCCCAGCGCGACGAGCGAATACGCGTCCTCGTCAACGAGGAGAACCTCGGTCTGATCTCGACCCTGAACCGGGGCGTCGCGGAGGCACATGGCGAGCTGATCGCCCGAATGGACGCCGACGACGTCGCAACGCCGGCGCGCCTCGAGCGTCAGGTCGAGACGCTGGCGCGCCGTCCCGAGGTCGGTGCCGTCTCCTCCGGGTACGTGTTCATCGACGACCAGGGGCGTGCGCTGGGTAGACCGGTGTGGCCACGGTGCATCGAGCCGGGCGCCGCTCGATTCATGGCGCTGCTGGGCACACCGCTCGCACACCCGGCGCTCGTGGCGCGCGCCGAGGTGCTCAGGGCCCATCCCTATGGCCGCTCTCCGGACAGCCTGCACACCGAGGACTACGAACTCTTCGCCCGCCTGACCGCCTCCGGGGTCGAGCTCATGAACGTCGACGAGCCTCTGATGTCGGTCCGCGTCACCCCGGTGAGCGTCTCCCGGAGGTTCGAGGAAGTCCAGGTGGCGAACTTCGTCGCATGTGCCCGTCGCCACTTCGAGCGGACCATGGCGACGGCACCCGGCGCGGAAGCGCACAAGGTCCTGGTGAATCGCGTTGATCGCCAGGTGCGCGCTCGCGAGCTGCGGGAGGGGCTGCGCTGGCTGGACCGCGTCGAGCAGGCGTTCGCGACGCGGGAGCCCGCGGCCGCGGCCGAGATCCACGGGATCGCCGCAGAGCAGCGGGTGGACATCCTGATCCAGGCGGGTCTCAAGGGTGCATTCCCGGTCCGCCTGGCTGCCGGCCTGGAGGCGGCACGGCGGGGTCGCCGTCTGCTCGGCTCGCGCGCGCGGCGCTACCTCTCAGACAAGCCTGGGCGGCGACGGTACGTACGCCCGGCTGGTCGCCGGAGTACATAGAGAGTTGCTCACTCGCGAACGGCTCTCGACTCCATAATCTGAGGGACATGCGGCTCGGCTGCATCGTGCTGGCGTACAACCTCCCGGGTCAGCTCGCCCTGCTCCTGGAGACCATGCGGCACCCGCAGGTGCGGCTCTATCTCCGTGTGGACAAGCGCAAACCGCTGGCCCCCTTCAGCGCAGCGCTTGGCGGTCTCGACGTGATGTGGTTGCCTCGCCACCCGAGCCGGTGGGGAAGCGCCGAGTGCGTGGACGCCGCTCTCGAGGGCCTGCGTGCCGCGCTCGCCGATCAGTGTGAATCCGGGTACTTCATCCTGATCAGCGGCCAGGACTTCCCGCTGCGGCCCGTCGACGAGATCGTGCGCTGCTTCGAGACGAACCGCGGGCGGACCTACACCGACTATTGGCCGGTGGCGGAGTCGCGACATCGGTACCGCGGCAGGGACCGCACCGACTTCTATACGTACACGGTCCGAAACCGGCGGGAAACCTGTATCCCTTGGGGCGAGGACACGAGCCACTTCGGGCTGAAGGGCGCCCTCCTGAACGACCTCCTCCGGCTTCCATGTTCAAGCCACGTCGCCGCTTCCCGTCTTACATCAAGCCCTACTCGGGGTCAACCTGGTGGAACATGAGCCGCGAAGCGGTCGAGTACGTCTTCTGGTTCACCGGAGAGCACCCCGACTACCGACGCTACCACCAGCACACGATGATTCCGGAGGAGCTCTTCTTCAACAGCATCCTCGTGGGGGCGGATTACACCGGCGAGGTCGTGAACGATTCGCTCCGATATCTCCGTTGGGGAGACCAGTTGAACCCCCTGATCCTCACAGCGAAGGACACTCCGGAGATGCTCGCCAGCGGGAAGCTCTTCGCACGGAAGTTCGACGGGATACCGGATGCGCTGCTGCGGCGTCACGCGCGTTCCGCGCAATCGTGACGGCCGCCTGCGGGGTCAGCCCGTCGCTGCGTGATGGGCCGCCGCGTAGGCCTCGAGTACCTCGTCGGGAGGACCAGATGTCTTCACTGCACCCTTCTCGAGCCAGATGACCCGCTCACAGATCTCGGCCACCTGCTGAGGATGGTGGCTGACGAAAATGACCGTGCGGCCTTCAGCATGAAGGCGCTTGATCTGGCGGATGCAGCGCTCCTGGAACTCGCCGTCGACCACGGCGAGGACCTCGTCGAAGATGTAGATGTCGGCCGGGAACTGGACGGCGATCGCGAAGGACAGACGGGACAGCATGCCGCTGGAGTAGCGCTTGACCGGGGTGTCCATGTGACGCTCGAGCTCGGCGAAGCCTGTGACATCCTCCATCCGCTCTTCGATCGTCCGTCGACCGATACCCAGCGACGATGCGAACAGCGTGACGTTCTCACGCCCTGTCAGCTCGAGGTGGAACCCGAGCCCGACCGCCAGGAGCGGCAGCACGCGCCCGTGGACGTGCATCTCGCCGCGGGTCGGGAGCGTCGTGCCGGTGAGCAACTGCAGGACCGTGGACTTGCCCGACCCGTTGGTGCCGACGAACCCCACGGCCTCGCCGCGCCAGATCGTGAAGTCCACGCCCGAGAGCGCCTCGAGCCCGGGCCCAGCGCTCGTGCCACCGCGGCCGGTCAGGCGCCGCACGGTCCGTCGCAGGCTCTGCAGCTCGCCGAGCTGGTAGTGCTTGCCAATGCCCTCGGCGGTCACGGCGACCGGTCGCGGCGCTCCGTTGCGGGCCTCCATGTCAGATCACGTCGGCCATGGTCGTCTCGCTCCGCACGAACACCAGCCAGCCGGCGGTCGCGACCGCTCCCGTGAGCACCAGCGAGATGGCCACCGCCGGCAGGTGCGGGTGGTAGCCCGAGAGCACCATCCAGCGCAGGGACTCGATCAGGCCGCTCATGGGGTTGAGCTCGACGACCTTGCGCATGAAGGGCGACAGTCCGGCTAGCGAGTAGCCCACCGGAGCGAAGAAGACACCGACCTGCAGCAGGAAGGGCAACGCGCTGATGACGTCGCGGTAGCGCACCGCCAGCGAGGACGCGATCCCGACCGCGCCGAGAGTCAGCACCACGAGCCACACCAGACCGAGCGGGACGAGCAAGACCCGCGGAGACAGGCTCCCGGTGGCGATCGCGGCGATCAGCGCCCCTGCGGCGGTCACCGCGAAGGACGGCAGCGACGCGATGACCGCCGCGATCGGGAAGGTCGGCCGGGGACACGGCGTGAACCGGATGAAGTTCGCGTTGGTCAACAGCGATGACGCGCCGATCGTCATCGACGCCTGAAAGAACGCCCAGGCGCTCAGCCCGACGAGCGAGAACACGGCGTAGGGCACGCCCGAGGTCTTGACGTCACCGAGCCCCCGGAAGGCGACGAGGAACGCCACCAGCAGGGCCAGCGGCTGAAAGACCAGCCACAACGGACCCAGCATCGACTGCTTGTACTTGACCTTGAAGTCGCGCGTGGCGAGGACCCGGATGACCTGGCCATGGCGAAGGAGATCGCGCAGCCTGAGTCGGCGCTTGGCCGGGACGACGACGCGCTCGACTGAGTCCACGAGTGGCGGGAGCGGGCGGACCAGGGCGGGCGCACTCGCGTTGGAGTCCGGGAAAGCCTGCGTCATGCGAGTCGGGCGTTCGTGTGACAGTTGGACCGCGTCTCCAGGGCGAGGATATCCCGGCTTCGGTTGTGCCTGGGCGTCGTCTGGTGGGCGAGCGACACGCGGTGCCCGAGGTCGGAGGCTCAGGTCCGCTGGGACTTCGCGGTCAGCTTGGGCGGCGTCTCGGCCTGCTCGCCCTGCTTTGCCGGCGGCGTCGCCGTGCTTGGCGCCGTCCGGTGGCGCCGGCCCCGCAGCCACCCGGATCGCTTCTCGCGACCGTAGCCGTACCCGTACGCGCCGTACTCGCCCTCCTGCCCGGTGCCGGTGGCCACGACCCCGAGCACCGAGGCGCCGGTCGTGGCGACGGTCTGCTGGAGCCGGCGGACCGCCGCCCTCGTGGTGCGATCGAGGCGCGCGACCATCACGACGCCCGAGGCCGCGGGGAACAGGGGCAGCGCGTCGCTGACCGCCAGCAGGGCGGGCGTGTCGATGATCACGACGTCGGCCTGGGACTCGAGGTCCTGCAGGACCTCCCGCATCGCGTGGGAGCCCAGCAGCTCGGACGGATTGGGGGGCGGCGGGCCCGCGGGAAGCACCAGCAGGCAGCCGCCGGCCAGGGCGCTCTGCTCGGCCTCGCCGCCGAGCTGATGATCGACGAGCACGTCGGCCGCCGTGTGCTCCCCGGCCAGGATGCTGCCGAGGCCGTCCTCGGCGGGGTCGAGGCCGAGCCGGGAGGCCACCTGCGGGCGGCGCAGGTCGGCCTCGACGAGGACCACCCGCTGTCCGGCGCGGGCGGTGGCCATCGCCAGCCGCACGGCCACCGTCGTCTTGCCGTCCTCCTCGCTGGGACTGGAGACGATGATCGTCGACAGGTGGCGGTCGACGTTGAAGTAGGTCAGCGCACCCCGCAGCCGCTTGAAGGACTCCTCCGCGCGGGGGTCGGGCTCATCGCGCGACGAGAAGGCGCTCGTGGGGATCGTGCTCAGCAGCGGCAGCCCCGTCAGCGCCTCGAGGTCGTCGGCGCTGCGCAGCCGGCGGTCGCTGTTCTCGGCGAGCACGACGGCGCCGAGGCCGAGCAGCAGGCCGATGACCAGGCCCAGCTCGATCGCGCGCCTGATGTTCTTGTCGACCGGGGTCGAGGACGGAACGGCGCGCTCGATGACGGAGGTGTTGCGCGCCTGGGCGGTGCGCGCGGCGCGCATGCGCTGGAGCTGCTCGGTGAGCTGTTGCCTGGTGTTCTTGTCGCTCGAGGGGAGCTGGTCGAGCTGGCTTCTGACGCTGCGGATCGACAGGTTGATCGTCTGCCGTGCCGTCGCCGCGCGATTGGCCGACAGCGCGGCGGCGAAGGCGTTGGCGACGTCGGCAGCCCGGCGGGGGCTCGCCGCCGTGGCCGAGATCGTCAGGAAGTTGGTGTCGGACTCGGGGCTGGCGCTGACCGCTGCTCTTGAGCGCGGCGGGGTTGCCCGGCGGGCTGAGCAGCTTGGCGGCCGCCTGGGCCACCGGCGTCGTGTCGACCAGGCGCACGACGGTCAGGAGGTCGTTGCTGCCGCCGGCCACCTGGCCGCCGAACAGCGAGGGATCGAGCGAGACCTCGCTGATCTGCAGCAGCGTGCTCGACCTGTACGTGTCGGCCTTGCGCCGCTCGATGACGAACGACAGCGCCGGCGCCACGATCAGGAACGCCAGCAGGAGGTACTTCCACCGCCACAGGATCTTCAGGTAGACCCTGATGTCGGGGTCGTCGGCCGGGGGTCGCATCATGCGGTCTCCAGGGTCGTCACTGACTCGGCCAGCGGCTCATGCTCGGCCCAAGGTACCACCCCGGAAGCAGGGGATTTCGAGGGCTGCAACTCGACCTGCGGTGCTCGCGCGTGCCGGCGCAGGACCACCATCGCGGCCAGCCCGAGCATCACCAGGTGCATGCGGTATCGAAAGCCGGTGCCGGCGTTGCCGGCGCTGAGCGAGTAGGCGATCAGCAGGAACATCATCGGGTAGAGCAGCGGGCCCGTGCGTTCGAGCACGTGGCCGCGATTGCGCCAGGCATAGCGCAGCAGCGCCAGCAGGCCGGCGAAGGCGACGAGCGTCCCGACGGCCCCCAGCTGCTGGCTGGGGTTCTGCAGCTGCCAGGGGTACGGGCGCAGCACCAGGTCGCGCATGCGCTGTGGCAGGTGGGCGATCACCGCGCCGCGGTTGGAGAAGTCGACCTTCTCGAGTGCGAGGTTGCTGCTGTTGGCGCCGCCGGTGCCCTGGCCGGCTCCCGACGCGTTGGCGTCCTGGGACTGCTGGAGCTTGGTCAGGCTCTTCTCGGAGGTGACCTGGATGACCGCGGGGGCCGCGAGGAAGCCCGCGAGGATCACGCCGTAGATCAGGGGCATCGCGCGGAACGGGCGGTCCATCCGGCGCAGCGCGGCGTGGAGGATCACCAACACCGCGGCGCTGACCAGGAACCAGCCGGCGTAGGGGCGTGTGAGCACCGCGATCAGACCGCCCAGGCCCATCAACAGGATGCCGTAGAGGCCCAGGTGCCGCCACAGCCGGCTGGCCCCGTAGACCACCAACCCGCTGGCCAGCACCATCAGCGGCTCCTTGTGCAGCGCGCTGGAGAAGAACAGGCTCGCCGGCTCGAAGGCCAGCAGCCACGCCGCGGTGCGGGCGGCCCGCCCGCCGGCGAGGTCGTGCACGGCGGCGACGATCAGCACCACGCCGACCGTCGCGATGCCCACCTGCGTGACGCGCAGGGCGGCCTCGCTGAAGTCGGCGAGCTTGATCTGGGTTGCGAAGACGACCGTGTGCAGCGGGAAGTGGCCGTGGGGGATGAAGTCTCGCCCCCAGGGGGAGTAGGTCGCCAGGTAGCGGGCGAACCCAAGGAACGTGCTCTCGTCTCCGCCGCGCAGCGTTGAGCTGAGCCCGGTCGACGAGACACCGACGATCGCGATCAGGCGCACGGCGAAGCCGACCGCGACGGGCGCGCCGACTGCGAAGTCCGGCCGGCCCTTTCGCAAGCGCCCGATCAGGACGACCAGCACGAAGCCGCTGCTCAGGACGGCGATCAGGACCGTTTGCGTTGCGAGGAACGTGGATGCGGTCATCCGCTGCTCGACAGCCGGGCCTGGCCGCCTCCCGGGAGGCCCACCGACACCGCCCAATGATAGGTGGGACAGCGGCGAGCCCCAATAGCATTGCCGGCCCATGGAGACCGACCCGGGAGAAGCCGGGGATCCACGTGCGATCGCCTTCGACGTGCTCGGCGTCGGCGTGGTCGTCAGGCTCGACGGGCCGAACCTGGCGCAGACCGTGCGCGCGAGCCTGCCCGTCGGAGCCCTTGTACGCGACGAGCGGCCCGGTGACGCCGAGCTCTCGATCGCGCAGGAGGGCGAGATCGGAGCGCTGCGCGATGCGCTGCTGCGCCACACGGCGACGAACGCGCCCGAGCGCGTGCTCGTGCGGGCCGGGGTCGTCGCCCTCGGCCACCGCGCGATCGTGCTGCTCGGCGGCGCCGAGGCCGGCACCGCGGACCTGGTCGCGGCGCTGGTCCGGGCCGGCGGCGCCTTCTACGCGGACACGTACGTGGCACTCGACTCCTCTGGGCTGGTCCACCCCTTTGAGCGGCCGCCGCGGCACATCGAGGAGCTCGGCGCCGCCGTGCCGCGGAACCACGTCCACGTCGCCCTCGTCGCGCAGCTGGGGCAGCGCGACGAGGCGGAGCTCTCGCTGGCGGCCTGCTCGCGCGACCGCGCCGTCGAGCTGCTGCTCGAGCACATGCTCGGCGACGAGCCACAGCGCGAGCTCGCCATGCGTGCCGCGCAGGCCGCGGCCGAGCACGCGATCGCCCTCGAGGGCGATCGCGATGGGGCCGACGCGGCCGCCGCGGCGCTGCTGGCGCGCCTGGCCGGCCCGACGCGCGAGGAGGAGCAGGAGGTCGGCTCGCCCGCGATCCGCTTCGCCACGCTCGTCTTCGAGCTCGAGGCCCAGCTCGTCGAGCTCGCGGGCAAGCTCGACGCCGCTGGGATCGAGGCGGTCCTGCTCAACGGTGACCAGGTCGGCCCGGCACTGATCCGGGCCTTCCCGGACTCCCTCGCCGCGCTGCTGTCGATCCCGGACGACCAGGTGCCCAGGGCGCTCGGCCTCATGGAGACCGAGGGCTGGAGGCAGACCGGCGGCGCCGGCAGCACGCGCTACTTCCGCCGCGGGGTCGTCGTGCGTATCCAGCGGCGTCCGCGCAGTACGCGCCTGGCGCGGATGGTGGGGCGCGATCCGGGCCCGACCGCCAAGGGCAGGCTGGGCTTCGCCGAGCCCGCGGCGCGGTTGCAGCGCGGCGCGGCGGTTCCGCCACGCCGGCCGGAGCCCTTCGATCCCGGCGGGCCCTTGCGGACCGGCGTTCGCGGCGCCGTCACGCAGCTGGCGGCCGAGGCGCTCACGGTCCTCGACGGACTCCGGATGCAGACGCGCGAGCGCGAGTTCCGCGGCCTGCGCGTGCAGTACGGGCCGGGCGTGTTCGGGTTCGAGACGGTCACCGAGCGCCACGTCGACTCGATCCTCGCCCACCTCCCCGGCGACGGCTCGGGCACCCGCTTCGTCGAGGTGGGCACCGCGACCGGAGCCGTCGCGCTGGCCGTCGCGCTCGAGCGCCCGGGCGCCGATGTGCTCGCGACCGACGTCTCGCTGCGGGCTCTCGGCTGGACGCGGCGCAACCGACGCAGATTCGGGGCGAAGAACGTCCGGATGGCGCAGGGGTCCCTGCTCGCGCCGGTGCCGGCCGAGTGGCGGGGCAGCGTCACGGCGATCGCCGCCAACCCCCCGCTCGCGCCACCGCGAGGCGCGATCGAGCTGTCGGGTACGAGCGGCTGGCCGCGCGGAACGACGACCGGCCCGGGCGCCGACGGCCTCGGGCTCGTGCGGGCGCTCGTGCGCGATGCCGCCGCCGTGCTGGCCGTCGGCGGGCACCTGTGCCTCCAGCTCCAGGGCCACCAGGCGCCCCTGATCGCGCCCTACCTCGCCACGCACGGCTACGAGACCGAGGTCCCCGAGGGAGTGCCGGCGGGCGCCGTCGAGCTGGCGGCGCGCTGGACGGGGCGTGCGCCCGCCGCCGGCAACAGTGGGTAGGGCCGTGCCGGGGCGGGTGATCGCGTTCGAGGCCAACGGCGCGCGAGCGGCGATCGAGCTCTCGTCGCCCGACCTCCTCGGCCCGGTCGCCACCCACAGCCTGCCGCTCGGCTGGGCGCCCCGTTCGCCGCAGGACGCCGACCGGCTGTTCGGCCTGGCCGACGACGACGAGCGTGGCTTCGCGGTGAGCGTCGACGGCGAGGTCGTCTACCGCGACGGCCTGCTCGACACGGCCCTGGCCTCCCTGCGCAGCTACGTCTTCGGCCACGTGCTCGAGCGCTCCCCGGAGCGGCTCTTCGTCCATGCCGGCTGCGTCGGGCACCGCGGCCGCGCGATCCTGCTCCCCGGTGCCAGGAACCTCGGGAAGTCGACGCTGGTCGCCGCGCTCGTGCGCGCGGGGGCCTCCTACTACACCGACGACTACCTCCCGCTCGACCCCGACGGGCTCGCCCATCCCTACCCGCTGCCGCTCTGGATCACCGATCCGGAGACGGGCCGCGGCGCGGCGCATCCGGTGGAGTCGCTGGGGGGGGTCGCCGCGCGCGAGCCGCTGCGCATCGGCGTCGTCGCGAGGATCGCGTTCCGGGAAGGAGGCGCGTGGAACGTCCGCGAGCTGCGGCGCAGCGAGGGAGCCCTGCTGGTGCTGGCGCACTCGCTCGGGCACGCGAGGCGCCCGGAGTTCGCGCTCGCGGCCGCACGCCGGGCCACCGACGAGGCCGTCGTGCTCGAGGGCCAACGGGGCGGCGCGGACGAGGCGGCCGAGGCGCTGCTGGAGATCGCGGAAACTACGATGGCTCGATGAGCCAACCCGCACGGGCGACCGTCGCGCACGAGTTCGCGATCGAGGCCTACGGGGTGCGCATGGCGATCGGGGCGTCGGATGCACGGCTGCAGGAGCGGGTCGCCGCCGTGCTGCCGCCCGGCGCCCACGCGTGCGAGCCGGAGGCGGTCAACGCCCGCTTCGCGCTCGTCGAGGAGGACGGGGTGTTCCGTGCCACCGCCGAGGGCGGCCCGGACCTCCGGTCGGTCGACCCCGAGATCGCCGCCGGCCTGCTCGACGCGATGGTTCGCACGCACGTCGCGCTCCACGCCCACGGCCGGATCTTCATCCACGCCGGTGCGGTCGCCTACGGCGGGCGCGCGATCGTGCTCCCCGGCCAGTCGATGAGCGGCAAGACGACCCTCGTCGCCGCGCTGGTGGCTGAGGGAGCCGTCTACTACTCCGAGGAGTATGCCGTCCTCGACGCGCACGGTTTCGTGCATCCCTACCCGAAGCCACTCTCGATCCGCCGCTCGGACATGGTCGGCGTCGACACGCCGGTCGAGGCGCTCGGCGGCGTGGCGGGCGAGGCGCCGGTGCCCGTGGGCCTCGTCGCGGTGGCGACCTACGCTCCCGGCGCGCGCTGGGATCCGCGCCGGCTCTCGCGGAGTGAGGGCGTGCTCGCCCTGCTCTCCCACGCGATCGCCGCTCGCGAGCGGCCCGAGGAGGCGTTCGCCGCCGTCCACCGGGCCGCGCCGCCGGTCACGCTGGAGGGCGAGCGCGGCGACGCGGCCGAGACGGCACGCGCGCTGCTGGGCGCACTCGAGGACTAGCGTTGCGCCCGCCGGGACGGTAGTCTGAAATCAGGTACGGCCTACAGCACCCCATGGAATGGGAGCGGAATGATGGATCACCGAGACCACGCCGCGCCGCCTGTGGCGCGCAGGGACGGTTTGCTGGTCGAGCACATCGAGGGTGAGACGGTCGTCTACGACGTCGAGCGCAAGGAGGCGCATGCGCTGAGCCCGCTGGCCAGCGCCGTGTTCGCCGACGCGGACGGGCGCAGGACGCCCGCCGAGCTCGCGGGACTGGCCTCCGAGCGCGTCGGCCATCCGGTCGGCGAGGAGCAGGTGGGCGACGCGCTCGCCGAGCTCGAGCGCTCGGCCCTGCTCGAGGCTCCGGCCGGCGGGTTCTCGCGGCGGAGCCTCGTGCGCCGGGGAGCGGTGGTGGCGGCGATCCCGCTGGTCACCTCGATCGCGATGCCGTCGGTCGCGCTGGCTGCCTCCTGCATGGTCGGCATCGACTGCTCGAAGGACGACGATTGTCCCCACATCAAGGACATCGCCGGCCCCATGCACGACTGCAAGTGCATCGATCCCGGGGGCATGCAGCAGAAGACATGCGGCATCACGTAGCCCGGCGCTGGCTTGATCGCAGGCTCGGCTCCGGACGACTAGCGCGCCCCCCGGCGACAAGGTAGTCTGGGTGCTGACATAGCTGCACACGACCCATGGATTGGGGCTGGTGATGGATCATCGAGGCCATGCGGCGCCGCCAGCGGCACGCACAGACGGATTGTTGGTCGAGCACATCGAGGGTGAGACGGTCGTCTACGACGTCGAGCGCAAGGCGGCGCACGCGCTGAGCCCGCTGGCCAGCGCCGTGTTCGCCGAGGCGGACGGGCGCCGGACGCTCGCCGAGCTCGCGGAGCTGGCCTCCGAGCGCGCCGGTCGTCCGGTGACCGAGGAGCAGGCGTGGGACGCGCTCGTCGAGCTCGAGGAATCCGCGCTGCTGGAGGCGCCCACGGGCGGATTCTCGCGGCGCACCCTCGTGCGCAGGGGCGCGGTGGTGGCGGCGATCCCGCTGGTCACCTCGGTCGCAATGCCGTCGCTGGCGCTCGCCGCGTCGTGCAACATCGGCTCGAGTTGCACGAGCGACGCCCAGTGCGGCAGCCTCATGACCACCAAGTGCAGCGACCTCCCGGGTGACGGGAACAGCTGCGGGTGCTACACCGGGGCGACGACCGCCTACACCGGCCCGCCGGCGGACCCCATGAAGTGCGACGCCAGCCGTTTTCCGGTCACCTACACGCAGAACACCTGCCAGTTCATCTAGCCGGTTCGCCTTCCCGCCTCGGTCCGTGCTCGCAGCCAGGCCAGCACCGCCGGGGGGGTCTGCGCGATCACCCACAACGGCCGGAGGGCGTAGGCGAGGCCCAGGCCGAGCGGGCCGCGGTCGGCCAGCGCCGACCACGAGCGCATGAACGTGGGCGGCGGGAAGAGCTTCCGCGCGACGATCGTCAGGCGCCTGCCGGCGCCCGGTGCCCGGGCCAGGCGATCCATCGTCACGGCCTGCGGGCGGGCACCGTTGCGGCGCAGCGCCAGCTCGATCGACGCGTCGGTGGCGAGGCCCAGCCGGGACGCGAGCGCCGCGCCGTCGGGCAACAGGCTCAGGCCCGACGCGAAGGCGGGAGTCGCATCGAGCGCCTCCGCGAGTGCGGCGGCCTGCCTCCAGGTGTCGTCATCGACGTGGGCGAGCGCCAGCTCGAGGTCCCGCTGCGGACCGGCCCACGGACCGTGGTGGGCGGCGTGCAGGACGAGGTAGAGCGCCCGGCCGGGGATCGGGAGCACCGGCGCGGCAAAGCCGGCGACGGCGAGCCGGTCGGTCCGCTCGGTCAGGATCGCCCATGCGCGGTCCGGGTCAGCCCCGACGCCCTGCAGGGTCCGGTGCAGATCGACGATCGCGTTGTCCTCGGCGTTCAGCCAGCCCGTCGCGTGCTCCTGCCACCACTCCGGCATCGCGGCCGCGTCGAGCGACGGGACGTAGCCCAGGCTGGCGAGCACGTCCCGTGCCGCCTCCAGGTCGGGTGGGGCGACCAGGAGGTCGACGTCGATGTAGGCCCGCGGCTCGCCGCCGGCGTAGAGCCAGCGCGCGATGCTCGCGCCCTTGAGCAGCACGCTGCGCACGCCCGCCGCCTCGAAGGCCTGCAGCACCGAGGCCGCCGCGTGGTCGACGCGAAGGTTCGCCGCGGCCGCCCGCGCCGCCTCGCTCGGCCCGGACAGGGTCCCAGCCGGCGGTGTCTCGTTCGAGCGCCGCAGCGTCTGGCGCAGCAGCTCCTCGATCGGCAGGTCGCCCTCCGCGGTGGCGCTCGCGATCTGCCCGTCCGGCGAGACGACGACCGCCGAGGGGGTGCCGCGCATCTCGTAGGCCTCGTAGACCTCCCTCTCCTCCTGGAGCAGCACGTCGATGAGCTCGTGCTCCTCGTAGGCCTCTTCGTTGGCGGCCACGTCGCCCTGGCTGACCAGCGCGATCGTCAGCTGTTGGGCCAGCGAGGAGTGCCAGCGCGCCAGGGACGGCAACAGCTCGTGGCAGGGCCCGCACTGCGGATGGGTGAAGAAGAGCACCACCGGCTTCCCACGTGCGCGCAGGGAGTCGAGCGAGCCGCGGTCCCCCGCCAGGCGGGGGAGGTCGAAGACCGGCGCGGGGGTGCCGACCGGGAGCCCGGAAGGGAGTGATGCCCGGTACAGGGCGCGCTCGAGGCTGCGCCGCTGCCACCAGGACCGCAGCCGGAGCGCCGCGAGCACGGCGGCGGCGACCGCGGCGCCGGTGACCAGGACCGCCCAGGCGCTGCGCTCCGCCGCCCAGCCGGTGATCGACGGCGCCGGGCCGAACACGACCGCGAACAGCGAGAGTGCCGCGAGCAGCCCGTTGCGCACGAGCGTGCTCGCGCCGGCGGGCGCGGAGTAGATCTGGCCGAAGCAGTGGCAGTCGGGTGCGCGACCCTGGCTGAGCGCGCTGGCGATGCCGGCGATGAAGGCCAGCAGCAGCGCCAGGGCGCCGATCGCGCCCCAGCGGGCGGACGGGGGGAAGAGCAGCGCCATCGCGACCGTCAGCTCGGCGATCGGGAGCGCGATCCCGGCGGCAGCGGTCAGGCGCACCGGCACGCCGAACTCCTCCATGGCACCGCGCGAGCCCTCGAGGTCGCGCAGCTTTCCGACGCCCGCCACACCGAAGACCGCGGCCAGCAGCAACTGGGTGAGCAGAAGCGCCGTGTGCACGACACGATGGTAGGGCGCCGGCCCCACCGTGCCGCCGCGGCGCCGAGCGATCCGCGCCGCTCGTCAGGCGGTACCGAGGGGCGGCAGGGGCTCCGGGCGCGGCTCCGCCTCGGCCCGTCGCACGGGCCGGGAGTCGCGGACCGCAGGCTGCCGCGCGGCCGCCGCGGCGCCGAGCGCGTGCTCGCGCAGGATCACCATCACGGCCAGTCCGAGGGTCACCAGGTGCATGCGGTAGCGAAACCCGGTGCCGGCGTTGCCGGCACTGAGCGAGTAGGCGATCAGCAGGAAGACGAGCGGGTAGAGCAGCGGAGCCGTGCGTTCGAGCACGTGCCCGCGATTGCGCCAGGCATAGCGCAGCAGCGCCAGCAGGCCGGCGAAGGCGACGAGCGTGCCGGCGGCACCGAGCCGCTGGCTGGCGTTCTGGAGCTGCCACGGGTAGGGGCGCAGGACGACGTCGCGAACGCGCCGGGGCAGGTTGGCGATGACCGCGCCGCGGTTGGAGAAGTCGACCTTCTCGAGTGCGAGGTTGCTGGTGTTGGCGCCGCCGGTGCCCTGGCCGGCTCCCGCGACGTTGGCGTCCTGGGAGGTCTGGAGCCGGGTCAGGCTGACCTCGGAGGTGACCTGGATGACCGCGGGGGCCGCGAGGAAGCCGGCGAGGATCACGCCGTAGATCAGCGGCATGGCCTTCAACGGGCGGTCCATCCGGCGCAGCGCGGCGTGCAGGATCACCAGCACCGACGCGCTGACCAGGAACCAGCCGGCGTAGGGGCGGGTCCACACGGCGAACAGGCCACCGAGGCCCATCAGCAGGATGCCGTAGAGCCCCAGGTGCCGCCAGACCTTCGTGGCGCCGAAGACGACCAGCCCGCTGGCCAGCACCATCAGCGGCTCCTTGTGCAGCGCGCTGGAGAAGAAGACGCTCGCCGGCTCGAACGCCAGCACCCAGCCGGCGACCCAGGCGGCCCGTCGCCCCGCGAGGTCGTGCACGGCGGCGAGGATCAGCAGGATCCCCAGCGTCGCGATGCCGACCTGCGTGACGCGCATGGCCCCCTCGCTGAAGTCGGCGAGCTTCATCTGGATCGCGAAGACCACCGTGTGCAGCGGGAAGGGGCCGTGCGGGATGAAGCCGTGCCCCCAGGCCGAATCAGCCAAGTGGCGGGCGTTGGACAGGAACACGTCCTCGTCTCCGCCGCGCAGGGTGGCGCCGAGCCCCGTCGCGGAGATCCCGGCGATCGCGATCAGGCGCAGGACGAAGCCCACGAGCAGGGGCAGCCCCACGGCGAAGTCGGGTCGCCTTCGCCGCAGCCTCCTCGTGGCGAAGACGAGCACGTAGCTGCTGACCAGCACCGCCACCAGCACGGTCTCGGCCTTGACGAACACCGAGGAGGCCGTCATGGCGCGCCCTCAGGCCGCGGCGGCGGGCAGCGGCCACGCTCGCCGGCCGGACTCGCCCGCCGCCATCTCGCGCGGCGCCGGGATCGCGCCCGGCCGCTGCGGACGACTGGACTCTGCGGCATCCGTTGCCACACGCGTGATGATAGGCGGCCGCGGCCCCGTTTCGACAAGCCCGGGCGCGCGCCTGCGACGGCCCTCAGGGTCGGCCCAGCGCGCGCGGCAGGCGGCCGAGCCACCGCAGCAGCCGGAACGCCGGCCGCACAACGACGATCGCCGCCCCCTGCAGGATCGCCGTCAGCGGAAGCCCCGACCGCGCCCAAGCCGGCAGCACCGGGTCGGCGCTCAGCCGCTCGCGGACCGCGCGGGCGTTGTCCAGCAGCGGCGGCCTCCCAGCCGACCCTCCCGGGGAGTCGTGGCGCCAGCGGTACAGGAGCGCGAAGCGGCGGTCGAACGCGAACGCCCCCCGCCAGGCCAGCGCCGCGCCCAGCACCCAGTCCTCGCCCTGGGACCGATCGCCGTAGCCGCCCGCCGCGCGAACCTGTTCGGTGCGCATCACCATCGTTCCCTGCGTCGGCGCCAGCGACCAGACCGCGTTGGCCAGTGCGAACAGGCGCGGCCGGCGTGCGAGCACGGCCGCGATGCCGCGGGGCGACCGATGCCGCCGGCCGGTGTCGGCCTCGATGCGCGCCATCCCGAAGGCGACCGCGGCGGGTTCGCGCGCCGATCCCCGCCGCCAGCGCCTCCAGCGAGCCCGGGAGCATCACGTCGTCGGCGTCGAGGAAGACGACCAGCGGCGCGGTCACGCGCGCGAGCCCGAGGTTGCGCGCGGCGCCGGTCGACAGCCGCTCGGAGGCGCGCACGACCTCGGTGCCCGGCGAGCTCCGGAACCGCGACCGCCGAGGCGTTGTCGACCACCACCACCTGCGCGGCGACGTCCTGGGAGACCACGCTCGTCACCGCCTCCTCCAGCCAGCGCACGTAGTCGTCCCACACCGGGATCACGACGGCGACCGGCGACGGCGCCGTCATTCGCGCTCGTCCAGCAGCCGCCGGTAGAGCGCGTCGAGGTCGTCGACCAGGCGCTCGACCGCGAACGCGCGGCGGGCGAAGTCGCGGCCCGCCATGCCCATGCGCATGGCCATGCCCGGCCGGTCCAGGAGCGTGCCGATCGCCTCCCCCAGCCCCGCCTCGTCGTCGGCGGCCGCGAGCATCCCGGTCTTCCCGTCGCGCACCGCCGAGCGCACGCCGCCCACATCGGTGCCGACGACCGGCACCGCCGCGGCCTGCGCCTCGATCAGGCTCACCGGCGTGCCCTCGTTGTCGGAGGTCAGCACGACCACGTCGCTGGCGACGCAGACGTCCGCCATGTCCTCGCGAAAGCCGGTCCAGACCAGGCGGTCGCCGAGCGCCGCGGCCGCCGGGGACGCATGCAGCTGCTCGCGCAGCGGGCCGTCGCCGACCACCACGAAGCGCGCGCGGGGGCGGTCGAGCAGACGCACAGCGACGGACAGGAAGCGGTCGACGCGCTTGATCGGGACCAGGCGGGCGACCAGCGTGACGACCTCGTCCTCGGCCCGCAGGCCCCACTCGCGCCGCACGGCGGCGCGGCGCGCGCGGCGGCCGGTGTCGTCGAGGAAGCGGCGCAGGTCGAGCCCGAGCGCCACCACGGCGAAGCGCTCCGCGGGCGCGACGCCGAGGCGGACGAGGTCGTCTCGAACCTCGGGCGAGACCGCGACCAGCACGTCGGTCCGGCGCGCCAGCCGGCGCTCGACGGCCCGGTAGAGCGCGGCGGTGGGCGAGGAGAAGTAGCCAGACAGCGAGTGCCCGTGGAAGGTGTGGACGAGCACGGGGCGCGCACGGGGCCGGACGGCCAGCGCCGCGAGCCGGCCCAGCGTGCCCGCCTTGGCGGCGTGGGTGTGGACGATGTCGGGCCGGTCGCGGCGCAGGATCCCGATCAACCGGGCCAGCGCGGCGAGATCCCGTGGGCCCGGGTCGCGGCGCATCGCCCCGATCGCCGTCGGCACGACGCCGAGCGCCTCCGCGAGTCCGTCCATGCTGCCCTCGTCGGGGCCCTCGGCGCCGCGCACCAGCCGGGTCTCATAGCCGCGCGCAACCAGCAGCGAGGTCAGGCTGATCGCCTGGATCGCGGGCCCGCCGACGTTGAGCCGCGCGATCACCCGCACGATCCGAACCGGACGGCCGCCGCCGCTGCTGGCACGATCCATCCGGCGTAGTTCACCACCGCCGTCCGTTCCCCCGCATGAAGCCGCTCGCGCGCATCTCCCTGCCCCTGCCCCGCACGGTGCCCGCGGGCGACGTCCTGCCGCCGCTGGTGGCGGTCGGCGTGCTGGTCTTCTGGACCGTCGACGGCGGCGGCTTCTTCCCGACGTCCTGGTATCCGGGGGCGCTGGCGCTGCTGGCGCTGCTGGCCGTCGTCGCCGTCACCGGCCCGTCGGCATGGCGGGACCTGCCCGGGCCGGCCCGTGTCGCGATCGCCGCGCTGGCGGCCTACACGGCGTGGAGCTATCTGAGCATCGCGTGGGCGGACGATCAGGGGATCGCGTGGGAGGGCGCCAACCGCACGCTGCTCTATCTCGTGCTGCTGGCGCTCATGGCCCGCAGCGCCGCGCGCGCCGAGGGCCCGGCGCTCGCGCTCGGCGCCTGGACGCTCGCGGTGGCGGGCATCGCGGTGGCGGCGCTGCTCGCGCTGCCCGACGCGCTCGGCGGCGGCACCGCCACCTTCCGCCCCGGGCTCGAGCAGCCGCTGGGCTACTCCAACGCCAACGCGGCGATGTGGCTGATGGCGGCCTGGCCGGCGCTGGCGCTCGCCGCCTGCCGCGAGGTGCCGGCATGGCTCCGCGCCATCTTCGCGGCCGCCGTCGTCGTGCTCGCCGACGCGTCGCTGCTCAGCGAGAGCCGCGGCGCGGTGGTCTCCGCCGGGATCGTGCTCGCGCTCGCGCTGCTCGCGCTGCGCGGCCGGGTGCGGCTGCTGCTGACGACGCTCGCGCCGGCGGCGGCGATCGCCGCCACCGCCCCGCACGTCCTGCACGTGGCCAACGCCGTCGGGGACGATCCGTCGCGCGCGAGCGACCTGTCGACGATCGCCCTGCCGGTGCTGCTGGCCGCGCTCGCCGCCGGGCTCGTCGTCGGCGCCGCGGCGGCGCTGGAGCGGCGCCGGCCGCCGTCGGAGGCGACCGCCAGGGTCGGCTCGCGGGTGATCGGCGCGACCGCGATCGCGCTGGCGCTCGCCGGCGCCGCCGCCGCGCTGGTCGCGCTCGGCGGGCCGGTCCACCGGGCCGACCGGATCTGGCACCAGTTCAGGTACAGCACCGCCCCCGCCCCCGACGCCACCGGCGGACACCTCTCGGCGGGGATCGGCGGCGCCCGCTACGACTACTACCGCGTCGCCCTCGACGTCTTCGCCGAGCACCCCGTCGTGGGCATCGGCGCCGACAACTTCGCCCAGGACTACCTGCAGCGCGGCACGGCGCTGGAGCAGCCCCGCTACCCGCACAGCGTCGAGCTGCGCGCGCTGCTGCAGACCGGTGCGGTCGGCACGCTGCTGCTGCTGATCGTCTGCGCGGCCGGGCTCACGGCCGCGTGGCGCTCGGCGCGCCGGCCGCGCGGGCTCGAGCGGGCCGTGGCCGGCGGCGCGGCGCTCGTGTTCGTCTTCTGGCTCGCTCAGGGCTCGGCCGACTGGTTCTGGGAGATCCCGGCGCTGGGTGGCGCGGCGTTCGCGATGCTGGGGCTCGCGGTCGCGGGGAGGCGCCCGCAGACCGCGCCGGGCGCGCCGCGGCGGCGGTGGCCGGCCACCGCCGCCGGCGGGGTCGTCGCGCTCGCCGCGGCCACGGCGCTGACGCTGCCCTGGCTCGCCGCGCTCGAGATCCGGCACGCCGCGCGCATCTGGCCGGGACGGCCCGCCGCCGCGCTGCGCCAGCTCGACGTCGCCGCGGACCTCAACCCGCTCGCCTCGCTCCCGAAGCTCAACGCCGGCCTGATCTCCCTGCGCAGCGGCCGCACGGCCCGGGCCGAGCGCGAGTTCCGCGCCGCGCTGGACCGCGACCCGCGCAACGTGCTCGCCACCCTCGAGCTCGCCGGCATCGTCTCCGAGCGCGGGCGGCGAGCCGAGGCGGTGCACCTTCTGCGCCGGGCGCTGCGGCTCCACCCGGACAGCAGCGTGGCGCCGGGGGCGCTCAAGCAGGCCCGCGCTGGCCGGCTCGACGCGCTGGAGCTCGACCGCCGCATCTACGCGGCCTCGGCCGAGCTCGTGGGCGGGTAGCGCAGGGTGGACGCAGCCCTCCGCCAGGAGTAGTCTTGGCCCATGGACAAGGGCTCTTCGACAAGGATGGTCGCTCGACTCGCGGCCCTGTGCGTGGCGTGCATGTTCGCGTTCCCCGCCGCGGGTGTGGCCCAGACCGCAAACGCCAGCCAGTATCAGGGCGTGTTGGGCGAGACGGTGACGCCGACCCCGCCGCCCGCCCCGGCGCCGACGCCGAGCACCGAAGTGCTGGGCGAGACGGTGACGCCGGCGCCGACGGTGACGCCGGCCCCGACGGTGACGCCGGCGCCGAGCGGCGTTGCGGGCAAGACGGTCACCCAGACCAAGACGGTCGCGGCGCCCGAGCCGGCCGCCGAGGTCACCGGCACGCTGCCGTTCACCGGCCTCGACCTGCTGCTGATGGCGCTCGCCGGCGCCGGCCTCGTCGGGATCGGCGTGGCGGTGCGCCGCGGGTCCCGCCGCGGACCCGAGCCGGCCTGAGCGCTCAGGCCACGCTGCGCGGACGCGACGCGCGGTGCGTTGGCGGCCGCCTCAAGCGGTCGCCGCGCGGCGCGAGCGGCGCGCGGCCCGGCGCTGCTCGCGGACGCGGGCCAGCATCCCGCGGCGGCCGAGCCGGTCGAGCTGCGCGTAGAGCGCCTGGATCTCGGTGAAGATCTCGTCGGCCACGGCCTGCTGGAGCTCCCGCGACGGGTCCTCGACGCGCTCGTAGCGAAACGGCGTGCCGTACTGCACGGTGACCTTGGGGAACTGCAGGCGCTTCCAGTTGCGCACGCGTGACGAGCCGTGGATGGCGACCGGCACGACCGGCGCCCCGCTCTCGAGCGCGAGGCGCCCGATCCCCGGCTTGGCGCGCTCGGAGAGCTCGCCGCTTCGCGAGCGGCCGCCCTCGCAGTACATGGCGACGCAGCCGCCCCGTCCCAGGATCGTCTCCGCGGTGATGAAGGCCTCGTCGTCGCGGGCCCCGCGGCGGACCGGGAACACGCCACCGTGCGTGTAGACGAACTGCATCGGCGGCGCGAACAGCTGCGACTTGGCCATGAACCGCACCTTGCGGCGGATCGACACGGCGAGGAAGAAGTGGTCCATGAACGAGAAGTGGTTCGGGGCGAGGATCACCTGCCCCCCGGGCGGCACGTTCTCGGCCTGGAGCGCGCGCAGGCGGAAGAACACGTAGCTGTAGACCGTGGTGAGCACCCGGACCAGCTCGTACATCCAGTTCGGCTCCTTCGTGCGCGAGCGCTCGTGGAACCGGTCGAAGTGCTCCTTCGGCCGCTGGTCGCGGTAGACCTGCGCCTTCATTCCCGCCAGATCTTCGGCCATGTCTGTCTCTCTCTACCCCTCGGTGACCCGGTGGTTGCGCGCGGTCCTCAGCGCCGCGCGCCACTCACCGAGAAGTCTCTCACGCTCGTCCTCGCCCATGGCGGGCTCGTAGCGGGCGCGCGCCCGCCACGACGACGCCACCCGCTCCTGGCTCCACATCCCCACGCCCACGGCGGCGAGCGACGCGGCCCCCAGCGCGGTCGTCTCGCCGATCTCCGGCACGACGACGGGGACCCCGAGCACGTCGGCCTGGAACTGCATCAGCCAGCGGTTGACCGTGGCGCCGCCGTCGGCCCGCAGCTCCCGGAGCGCCCGGCCCGACGCCCGCTCCTGCGCGCGGACGGCGTCGACCGTCTGGTAGGCGATCGCCTCGAGCGTCGCGCGCGCCAGGTGCGCGCGGCCGCTGCCGCGCGTCAGCCCCACGATCGTCCCGCGCGCGTAGGGGTCCCAGTGCGGCGAGCCCAGACCGGTCAGGGCCGGCACGAAGTAGACGCCGTCGTTGCCCGCCAGCGACGCGGCGAGGCCCTCGGTCTCGTCCGCGCGCTCGATGATCCGCAGCCCGTCGCGCAGCCACTGCACCGCGGCGCCGGTGACGAAGATCGCCGCCTCCAGGGCATAGACGGTCCGCTGCCCGATCCGCCACGCGACCGTGGCCAGCAGCCCGGGCGGCGCCCCGGGAGGCTCCTCGCCGGCGTTGAGCAGCACGAACGAGCCGGTGCCGTAGGTGTTCTTGGCGAGCCCGGGATCGAGGCAGGCCTGGCCGTAGAGCGCGGCCTGCTGGTCGCCGGCGACCCCGGCGACGGGCACCGCGTGGCCGTGCAGCGCGTCGGGGCGGGTGACGCCCAGCTCGCCGATGCTGGGCCGCACCTCCGGGAGCGCCGCGCGCGGGACCCCGAGCAGCTCGCAGAGCTCGTCGTCCCACTCGCCGCGGCGGATGTCGAACAGCAGCGTGCGCGAGGCGTTCGACGCATCGGTGAGGTGGACGCCGCAGAGCTTGAAGAGCAGCCAGCTGTCGACGGTGCCGAACAGCGCGCGCCCGCGCTCGGCGCGCTCGCGCAGCCCATCCACGTTCTCGAGCAGCCAGGCGATCTTCGTCCCCGAGAAGTAGGGGTCGAGCACCAGGCCCGTCCGCTCGCGCACGAGCGGCTCGTGCCCCGCCTCGCGCAGCTCGTCGCAACGGCCGGCGGTCCGCCGGTCCTGCCAGACGATCGCACGGTGCAGCGGCTCGCCGGTATCGGGGTCCCAGACGCAGACGGTCTCGCGCTGGTTGGTGATCCCGACCGCCTCGAGCTCGCCGGGCGCGACCCCGGCGTCGGCGAGCGCGTTGCCGGCCACCGCGCGCGTCACCCGCCAGATCTCGGCCGCGTCGTGCTCGACCCATCCGGGGCGCGGGAAGTGCTGGGTGAACTCGCGCTGCGCCCGGCCCGCCAGCTCGCCGTCGGCGTCGAGGACGAGGCAGGTGGTTCCGGTGGTGCCCTGGTCGATCGCGAGGATCACGCAGCCGGAAACCTAATCCGCCGCGTCGTGTGGTGAGGTACGGCGCCATGCCAGACGTCGAAGCGCACATCACCGGCACCGTGTGGAAGATCGAGTGCAAGGTCGGCGACCCGGTCGCCGAGGGCGACACGGTCGTGATCCTCGAGTCGATGAAGATGGAGATGCCCGTCGAGGCCGAGGACGAGGGGACCGTCAAGGAGATCCTCTGCGAGGAGGGCCAGGCGGTCAACGAGGGCGACAGCCTCGTGGTCCTCGAGTAGCCCCTGCCCGGCGTGCCCGGCGAGCTGCTCCACGACGAGCCGGCGGACGGCGTCCTGCGGCTCACGATGTCCAACCCGGCCAAGCGCAACGCGCTCGACCACGCGATCCTCGACGGGATCGCCGAGGCGCTCGGCGCGACCGACGCACGCTGCGTGATCCTCACCGGCGCCGAGGGGATGTTCTCCTCCGGCTACGACATCGGCGACATCCCCGACGACGTGTTCGCCGTCGAGGCCGAGCGCCTGGTCGCGCACCCGTTCACGAGCGCGATCGACGCGCTCGACGCCTTCGACCGCCCGACGGTCGCGGCCTGCGGCGGCCACACGATCGGCGGGGGGCTGGAGCTCGCGCTCGCCTGCGACCTCCGCGTGGCCGCCGACGGCGTCAAGCTGGGCATGCCCCCGGCGAAGCTGGGGCTCGTCTACTCCCACACCGGGCTGCGGCGCTTCCTCGACGCGATCGGCGCCCCGCGCACGCGCGAGCTCTTCCTGCTGGGCCGCAACGTCGACGCCGCCACCGCCCTCTCCTGGGGCCTGGTCAACCGCGTCGCCGGCCCGGACGAGGTCCAGGACCTGGCGCTCGAGCTCGCGGCGGAGCTCGCCGCGAACGCCCCGCTCTCGGTCCGCGGGAACAAGCGCGTCCTGCGCGCGCTGCTCGAGGCCGAGGGCGCGCTCGAGGCCGAGGTCGAGCGCGAGATGATCGCCCTGCGCGCGGAGTGCTTCGCCTCCGAGGACATGCGCGAGGGCGTGCGGGCGTTCGCCGAGAAGCGCCCGCCCGCCTGGCGCGGGCGCTAGGCCCGAGGCGGACGGGCGTGAAGCTCGTCACCTGGAACGTCAACTCGCTGAGGATGCGCCTGCCGCGCGTTCTCGAGCTGCTCGGCCGGCACACGCCCGACGCCGTCTGCCTGCAGGAGACCAAGTGCGAGGCCGCCGCGTTCCCCGCGGCGGAGCTGCGCGAGGCGGGCTATGCCGCCCACCACCACAGCGGGGGCCGCTGGGCGGGCGTGGCGATCCTGGCGCGCGACGAGCTCGGGCTCGAGGGTGGGCGCAGCGGGCTGCCGGGCGAGCCGGCTCCGGAGGAGGCGCGATGGTGCGAGGCGGTCGTCGGCGGGCTGCGGATCGCCAGCGCGTACGTGACCAACGGCCGCGCGGTCGGCTCGCCGACGTTCGCCCAGAAGCTCGCGTTCCTCGACGCGATGCGCGCGCGGGCCGGCGAGGTCGACGCGATCCTCGGCGACTTCAACGTGGCGCCGGCCGACGTCGACGTCTACGACCCGGCGGCGTTCGCGTCCTCGACGCACGTCACCCCGGACGAGCGCTCGAGGCTCCGCGCGCTGCTCGGCGACGGCTTCGTCGACGCCTACCGCCACCTGCACCCCGGCGAGCAGCAGTTCACCTGGTGGGACTACCGCCAGGGCCACTTCCACCGCGGGATGGGGCTGCGGATCGACCTGGCGCTCGTGCGCGACGGGCTTGCCGGCGCGCTGCGCTCGTGCGGGATCGACCGCGACTTCCGCAAGGGCCCCAAGCCCTCCGACCACGCGCCGCTGCTCGTCGAGCTCGAGCGCTGAGCGTCAGGCCGCGGCGGTGGTCACCGAGCGGATCGTCGTGACGATCTCCGCCAGGTCCACGCCCTTCTCGAGGTACGCGCGCGCCCCGCGGGCGAAGACCGGCTCGGCCATCCGGTCCGCCGTGAACCCGGAGAGGGCGACGATCGCGGCCGACGGCGACCCGGCGCGGATCGCCGGGATCGCCTCGAGCCCGTCGCACTCCGGCATCGAGAGGTCGAGCAGCACCACGTCGGGCTGGAGGTCGACGGCCTGCCGAACGCCCTCGTTGCCGTCGGCCGCCTCGCCCACGACCTCGATGCCGTCCTCGTCCTCGAGCGAGTAGCGGACGAGCGCCCGGAAGGCCTGGACGTCGTCGCAGAGGAGTACTCGGATGGGCATGGTCAGGCGATCGTCGCCGGACCGGACGAAGCGTGGCGTCATGTCACCAGGAGCATCGACCATCGCGGCCATTCGCGAAATCCCCACTTCTGATGATTCGTCGTGGCGTCCGGATCGCGGCCTACGGTCCCCGCCATGCCGCCCCTGATCTCGCCCGACGAGGCCCTGGCCCTCGGGCAGCTGACCGATCCCGCCGACATCGAGCAGCTCGTGGAGCGCGCCTGGCGCGCGCGCGTCGAGCGCTTCGGCGACAGCACCGACATGTGCTCGCTCGTCAACGCCAAGTCCGGCGGATGCGCCGAGGACTGCGGCTTCTGCGCCCAGTCGCGCTTCGCCGAGGCCGAGACGCCGCTGCACGCGATGATGGAGCCCGAGCAGATCCTCGAGCACGCCCGCGCGGCGGAGGCGGCCGGGGCGCACCGCTTCTGCATGGTCACCCAGGGCCAGGGCCTCTCCAAGCGCGACTTCGAGCGGATCCTCGAGGGGGCCCGGCTGGTGGCCGAGCAGACGAACCTCAAGCGCTGCGCGTCGATCGGGCACATGAGCGCGGCGCGCGCCCGGGCGCTGAAGGACGCGGGCATCCAGCGCGTCCACCACAACGTCGAGACAGCGCGCTCCTTTTACCCCGAGGTCACGAGCACCGTGCGCTACGAGGGTCGTCTCCGCACGATCGACGCGGTGCGCGAGGCCGGGCTGGAGACCTGCGTCGGCGGGATCCTCAACCTCGGCGAGACGCCCGGGCAGCGCGTCGAGATGGCCTTCGAGCTGGCGAGCATCGGCCCGACCTCGGTGCCGATCAACCTGCTCAACCCGCGGCCCGGGACCAAGTTCGGCGATCGCGAGCACATGGACCCGGTCGAGGCGGTCAAGTGGATCGCGATCTTCCGCCTGATCCTCCCCGACGCGCTCTTCCGCCTCTGCGGCGGGCGCAACGAGAACATCGGCGAGCTGCAGACCCTCGCGGTGCGGGCCGGGCTCAACGGGGTGATGATGGGGAACTTCCTCACGACGCTCGGATCGACCCCGGAGGAGGACCGGGCGATGTTCGAGGAGCACGGGCTGAACGTCGCCCGCCAGTCCGACAACGGCGCCAACCCACGTCCGGACAACCGCTCGGGGTGGCTGGCCGGGGACACGCCCGCCGGCGCCGGGGCGCCGACGGCGCTCGCGGAGGAGACGCCGATCGACCTGCACGTCAGGCTGTGGGACCCCTCGACGCAGCTGCGCTTCGCCAAGAAGGCCGCCGTCCCGAGGCGGCCCGACGGAGCGGCCAACTCCTGGCCGGAGGAGGACGCGGCGTGACCGACGTCGCCGCGCGCCTGGAGGAGCTGCGCGAGTCGAACCTCTTCCGCCGCACCCGCCTCGTCAGCGGCCCGCAGGGCCCCCGCGTCGTCCTCGACGGCAGGCCCGTGCTGCTGCTCTGCTCGAACAACTACCTCGGGCTCGCCGACCACCCCCGCGTCCGCGACGCCGCGGCCGACGCCGCCATGCGCTGGGGCGTCGGAGCCGGTGCATCGCGGCTCGTCTCGGGCACGATGACGATCCACCGGCGGCTCGAGGAGCGGCTGGCGGCCTTCAAGCGCACGGAGGCGGCGCTGCTGTTCGGCTCGGGCTACCTGGCCAACGTCGGCGTCGTGAGCGCGCTGGCCGACGCCGGGCCGCCGGCGCGGGTCGTCTTCTCCGACGAGCTCAACCACGCCTCGATCGTCGACGGCTGCCGGCTGGCACGGGCCGAGACGTTCGTCTACGACCACTGCGACCTCGACCATCTCGAGTGGGGCCTGCGCAAGGCGGACGGCCGCGGCTCGGTGATCGTCACCGACTCGGTGTTCTCGATGGACGGCGACGTCGCGCCGCTCGCCGGCCTGCTCGAGCTCGCGCGCCGGCACGGCTGCCGCCTCGTCGTCGACGAGGCGCACGCGACCGGCTGCCTGGGCCCGGAGGGCCGCGGCGCCGTGGCCGAGGCCGGGCTCGACGGCGAGGTCGACGTCGTGGTCGGCACGCTGGGCAAGGCGCTGGGCACCTACGGCGCCTTCGCCGCCTGCTCGTCCGAGCTCGCGCAGTACCTCACCAACGCGGCCCGGCCGCTGATCTTCTCGACCGCGCCACCGCCACCGGCCGTCGCCGGGGCGCTCGCGGCGCTCGAGCTGGTCGGCGAGCAGCCACGCCGGGTCGAGCGCCTCCAGGCCAACGGCGACGCCCTGCGCGCCGAGCTCGCGCGGGAGGGCTTCGAGGTCGCCGGGTCGAGCACGCAGATCGTGCCGCTGATCGTCGGCGACGCAGGGCTCGCCATGGCGATCTGCGAGGCCGCGCTGGAGCGCGGCGTCTTCGCGCAGGCGATCCGCCCGCCGACGGTTTCCGAGGGCACGTCGCGCCTGCGCCTGGCGGTCATGGCCTCCCACACGCGCGACGAGCTGCGCGATGCCGCCCAGGCGCTGGGCCGCGCCGCGCTGCACGCCGGCTTCCGGCCGGGCGCCGGCGTGCCGGTCGCCGCCGCGCAGGAGGAGGCACACGCACGGCGCGCGAGCTCGGCGAGCACGGTCTTCGACGCCGAGGCGGAGGTGGCCCGGGCCGCCTAGCGGGCGGGGCCGGGCGGCGTGCGCGGGGTCTTCGTCACCGGCACCGACACCGGCGTCGGCAAGACGGTGCTGAGCGCTGCCCTCGCCGCGGCGCTCACGGCCCGCGGCGAGCGCGTGCACGCCTTCAAGCCCGTCGTGACGGGCACGGAGGAGTCCGGCGGCTGGCCACACGACCACGTCCTGCTGGCGCGGGTCTGCGGCGTGCAGCCCGAGGACGTCTCTCCCGAGCGGTTCGCGCCCGCGGTCTCGCCCCACCTGGCGGCGGAGCTGGCCGGCCGGTCGATCGAGCCGCGAGCGCTCGTCGCACACGCGCGCGCGGCGGGCGCCGCGGCGGACGCCCTCGTGGCCGAGGGCGTCGGGGGACTGCTCGTCCCGCTCACGCCGAGCTGGACCGTCCGCGACCTCGCGGCAGAGCTCGGCCTGCCGGTGCTGATCGCGGCGCGCCCGGGGCTCGGGACGATCAACCACACGCTGCTGACCCTCGAGGCGGCCCGCGCCGCGGGCCTCGAGGTCCGCGGCGTCGTCCTCACGCCGTGGCCGGCCGATCCCTCGGCGATGGAGCGCTCGAACCGCGAGACGATCGCCGTGATGGGTGGCGTCGAGACCGTCGTGCTCGACCGGATCGCGTCGCCCGACCCCGCCCTGCTGGCGGATGCCGGCTCGCGCCTGCCGCTCGACCGCTGGCTCGCCTGACCCGGGCGCCGTGCCACTCACCCCCCGCGCGACCCCCGCGCCGCCACCCTCAGGATCGACGAGTCGATGAGCCACTCGACCGGCGCCCGGTCGTCGGTGTAGACCTCGCCCCCGCGGGGCGCCGGCCGCAGCAGGCGGGCAGCCCGGCGGGCGACCGGGGCAAGGGCCACGGGCAGCGGCGCCGCCGCCAGGCGCGTCGACGACAGGCCCGACCGGCCGCCGATCAGCATCGTGTTGGTGGGCGTGGTCGGCTCGCTCATCACGTCCGGCAGCGCCGTGCGCATCGTCGCCGCCAGGACCCGCTCGAGCGCCGAGGAGCCCTCGGGATGACCGACGTTGACGACGACCACGCCCCCCGGCGCCAGCCGGTCTCGGACGAGCGCGAAGAACTCGCGGGTGGCGAGGTAGAACGGCACGTACGGCTGGCGGTAGGCGTCGACGACGATCAGGTCGAACCCGCCCGCCGACCGGCGCAGGTAGGGCCGCGCGTCGGCGTTGTGCACATGCAGGCGGGGGCCGCGGAGGTCGAACAGCTCGCGGCCGATGCGGGTGAGCTCCGGGTCGATCTCGACCGCGTCGACCCTCGTGCGCCCGAAGAAGTGCCCATAGGCGCGCGCCGTCGTCCCCGCGGCGTTGCCGAGGATCGCGACCCGCCGCGGCGGCGCGGATCGCGCGGCGAACGGCAGCACCAGCATGTCGTCCCAGTAGTCACCGGTCAGGTACGAGCCCGGGCGGCGCAGCGAGTGGACCGCAAGGCCCTCGTTGAGCTCCAGGCGCAGGGTCCCGTCGGGCTCGCGCACGACCCGCGCGTACTGATAGTCGGTCTCGGCCTCGAGGACCACCCGCCCGTCGCCGACGGCCTTGACCGTCCCCTGGGGGATCGCGAGCAGGGCCGCGACCGCGACCGGGGCCACCAGCGCGCGGGCGCCGAGGCCCACCGTGGCCACCATGGCCAGCGCGATCGCGAACGCGAGGAACGTCCACCGCGTGCCGGCGAACGGCACGAGCACGAGCGCCGCGAGGAAGACGCCGGCGAGGCTGCCGACCGTGGAGATCGCGTAGAGCCGGCCCGAGACCCGCCCCGCCTGCTCGACGGCGGTCACGCTGAGGCGGATCGCGTACGGCGCGATCGCCCCCAGCAGCAGGACGGGCGCGGCGATGAGGACCAGCACCCCGAGCAGCGACCCCACGAAGGCGCCCGCCTCGACGCGGTCGAGCGCCTGCACCGACACCCGCAGGAACGGCCCGGCGACGAACGGGACCGCCGCGAGCAACGCGGCGGCGGCGAGGACCAGGCGGCACATCCCGCGCAGCGTCGGGTCGCGGTCGGCCAGCCGGCCGCCGATCCAGTAGCCCGCCGACAGCGACACGAGCACGGTGGCGATCGTGTTCGCCCACACGATCGTCGAGGCGCCGAACCAGGGCGCAAGCAGCCGCGCGGCGGCGATCTCGGCCCCGAGGGACGACGCGCCGACCACGAACACGACGATCCGCAGGCCCACCATCGCTACAGCTTGGCGCACGGCGGCCGGCGGCCGGTTCCGTCCTGGCCGGCCAATACGTTCGGGCCATGACGACCGACGAGCTGGCGGCTCTCGACCGCAGCGTCCTCTGGCATCCGTTCACCCAGCAGCGCGGCTGGCACGACGAGCCGCCGATCATGATCGAGCGCGCGGAGGGAACCACGCTCGTCGACACGGACGGCCGCCGCTACATCGACGGCGTCTCGTCGCTGTGGTGCAACGTCCACGGGCACCGCCACCCGCACGTCGATGCCGCGGTCCGCGCCCAGCTCGACCGCGTCGCCCACTCGACGATGCTCGGCCTGTCGCATCCCCCCGCGATCGAGCTCGGCGCGCGCCTGCTCGAGCTCGCGCCCGAGGGCCTCTCCCGCGTCTTCTACTCCGACAACGGCTCCACCGCGGCCGAGATCGCCCTGAAGATGGCGTTCCAGTACTGGCAGCACCGCGGCGACCACCAGCGGACCGAGTTCGTCTACCTGCGCAACAGCTACCACGGCGACACCGTCGGCTCGGTGTCCGTCGGCGGCATCGAGCTGTTCCACCGGCTCTACCAGCCGCTGCTCTTCGACGGACACGCCGTCGAGCCGGGCGACGCCCAGCAGCTGTCGGACCTGCTCGAGGAGCGCCGCGACCACATCGCCGCGGTCATCGTCGAGCCGCTCGTGCAGGGAGCAGCCGGCATCCTCGTCCAGCCGGAGGGCTACCTCCGCGACGTCCGCCACCTCTGCGACGACCACGACGTCTTCCTGATCTGCGACGAGGTGGCGACCGGGTTCGGCCGGACGGGCACGATGTTCGCCTGCGAGCAGGAGGGAGTGACCCCGGACTTCATGACCGTGGCCAAGGGCGTCACCGGCGGCTACCTCCCGCTCGCCGCCACGCTGACGACCGAGCGCGTCTACGAGGGCTTCCTCGGCGAGTTCCACGAGCTCAAGACGTTCTTCCACGGCCACACCTACACGGGCAACCCGCTCGCCTGCGCGGCGGGCATCGCCACCCTCGAGGTCTTCGAGCGCGAGCGCACGCTCGAGCGGCTGGCCCCGAAGATCGAGCTGCTCGGACGGATGCTCGACGCGCTCGTGGCGCCGCTCCCTGCGGTCGCCGAGGTTCGGCGCAAGGGCTTCATGGTCGGCATCGAGCTCGCCGGGTTCGGGGTCGAGGCGCGGATCGGCCACGAGGTCACGCTGGCCGCCCGCGCCCGGGGCGCGATCGTGCGGCCACTGGGGGACGTGATCGTGCTCATGCCGCCGCTGTCGATCGCGGTCGCCGAGCTGCGCCGCCTGGTCGAGGTCACGGCCTCCGCCATCGCCGAGGCGACCGCCTCCACGGCGCTCTCCTCGGCTGCCTGAGACTTCCGTCCGCGCACGGACACACCCAGGCACCGGTCCGGGCGCTCCGGTACGGTCGGCGCGCGCCGCGAGGGTCCTTCGCGGTGACCACGGTCCAAACGAGGGAAGGAGCCCCCTTGCACCTGTCCGACACCACGCGGCTGACCCGCGTCGTCTTCGGTGCCTGTCTCATCGTCGCGCCCGTCCTGATGTTCGCAAGCGACGTGCTCGGCGCCAACGACAGCAGCAACGACAACACCTACCTGTCCCGCGTGGCGGCCCACCCGGCGCGCGACTACCTCGGCGGCGTCGCGATGATGCTCGGGACGATCGCGCTCGTGGGCGCGGTGCTGGGCATCGCGCACCTGGTGCGCACCCGCAGGCCGGCGCTGGCCAACGTGGCGGGCACGGCCGGCGTCGTCGGCGCGTTCGCCATGTACGGATGGGCCTCGTTGACGATGTTCGTCGAGGTCCCGCTGGCACAGAACGACAACCGCGCGGCGATGGTGTCGCTCTACCACGAGGTGGGCAACGCGGGCTGGGTCGCGCCGAACATGGTGCTGATGATCGTGTTCTTCCTGGCACTGATCGCGCTCTCGGTCGGGCTCTGGATGACCCGGACGGTGCCGCGCTGGGCGCCGGCGCTGATGATCGTCGCCTTCCTCGCCCTGTTCTTCAGCGGCGGCAACGACTCGGTGTCGAGCCTGATCCCGGACATCGTGCTCGCCGCGGCCATGGGGACGATCGGCCTGTCGGTCCTGCGCCGCTCCGATCAGGAGTGGAGCTCGGGGAGCCGGGCCGCGGACGCGGTCGGCGAGGCGCCGGCCGCGTCGCCGGGGCTCGCCTAGCGAGCCCGGGCGAGCAGGCGGCGCGGCGCGGGCAGGGCTCGCGCCCGCGCGCCGCGCCGCAGCGCTCGGGCCCCGACGACGGCGGCGATCAGGCCGGCGGCGGTCGCCGTCACGGACCTGATCGCTGCCGCCGAGCGCTGCGGGTCGCGAACGGGCTGGAAGCTCGCGCCCTCGGGGCCGACCTCGATGAAGCCGAGCGGCGAGGCGTCGAGCATGCCGCCCATGCCGGCGCCGTCGTCGCCGCCCCCACCCCCGCCGCGCGCCCTCACCCGCGCGACCGGCACGATCGTGCGGCCCTCGGCCCGGACCGGCTCGCCGTAGCACAGGCGCGCGGCCTCGGCCACCGCGGCGATCTCCCGCAGCAGCAGGCGGGAGCGCCTGCCGGGCTTCGGCTTCCCGGCCGGCTCGCCGCCCTTGCCCACGGCCGTCCGGTCAGTCCTCGTAGGGGGCGAAGTCCCGCTTGCGGGCGCCGCACACGGGACAGAACCAGGTGTCGGGGATGTCCTCGAACGCGGTCCCGGGCGGGATCCCCCCGTCGGGATCACCCTCAGCGGGGTCGTAGATGAATCCGCAGGACTCGCAGATGTAGCGCTGGGTGGCGACGTCGGTGCTCATCACCCCGCAAGATACGCTGCCGCGGTGGAAGTCGACCGTCCGGGCCCCGGCGAGCAGCTCAACACCTCCGGCGAGGAGACCGCTCCACGGCAGGCCGCGTCGGTGATCCTGCTGCGCGGGGAGTCCGAGGCGCTCGAGCTGCTGCTCGTCCAGCGCGACCCCGGCGCCCGCTTCATGGGCGGGGTGTGGGTCTTCCCAGGCGGTGCGGTCGACGCCGGCGAGGGCGAGGGGGACCTCGCCCACCGCACGGCCGCGGTCCGAGAGCTTGCCGAGGAGGCATCCGTCGCGGGCGTCGACCCGGGCAGCCTCGTCAAGTACTCGCGCTGGATCACGCCGGCCGAGGTCAAGATCCGCTTCGACACCCACTTCTTCCTCGCCGAGGCGCCTGCCACCGCCGAGCCGGCCGTCGACGGCCGCGAATGCGTCGACCTGGGCTGGTTCACCCCGCAGGGGGCGCTCGACGCGCACACCTCGGGCGAGATCCTCCTCGTGTTCCCGACGATCAGGCACCTCGAGCAGCTCGCCGCGTTCGACAGCGCTCGCGCGCTGCTCGACTTCGCGCGCGATCGCGAGGTCATCCCGGTCCGGCCGCGGGTGGTGGTGACCGGCGAGACGGCGCGCGTCCTCCTGCCGGGCGAGCCCGGCTACGAGGAGTAGGCTCCGCCGCCATGACCCCTCAGGCGAAGCGCCCGCAGGGGCGCGGTCTCACCGTCGCCGTGACCGGTCCCACCGGCGAGATCGGCAAGCCGTTCATCCGCGCGCTCGAGCGCAGCCGCGACGTCAGCCGGATCCTCGGCATGGCCCGCCGCCCGTTCGACCCCGCCGCCCACGGCTGGCGCAAGACCGAGTACCGCCGCGGCGACATCACCAGGCGCGCCGACGTGGACGCGCTGGTCGCCGGTGCCGACGTCGTCGTCCACCTCGCCTTCATCGTGCTCGACGCCAGCGACAGCACGCGCGAGATCAACCTCGAGGGCTCGCGCAACGTCTTCGAGGCCGCCCGCGACGCCGGTGCCCAGCGCCTGGTCTACACCTCCTCGGTCGCCGCCTACGGCTTCCACGACGACAACCCCGACACCGTCGACGAGGAGGTCGTGCCGCGCGGAACCGAGCACTTCCCCTACTCGGCCGCAGAAGGCCGAGCTCGAGACGACGCTGCGCACGGTGCTCGACGGCAGCGGCACGAAGGCCTACGTGTTCCGGCCGTGCATCGTCGCCGGCCCCGACGCCCGCATGCTGATCCAGGCCTTGCCCTACGTGCGCCTCGGCGACCGGCTCCCGGGCGCGGTGCGCGCGCTGTTCGACATGGTCCCGGTGCTCAAGCCCGTGCTCCCCGACCCCGGGATCGCGCTGCAGCTCGTCCACCACGACGACGTCGCGTCCGCCCTGCGGGCCGCCGTGGTCGGCCGCGGCGCCCCCGGCGTCTACAACCTCGCCGGCGAGGGGACGATCACCGTCTCCGACCTCGCCGCGGAGCTGGGCTGGTACGCGATCCCCGTGCCCGAGCTCGCGGTCGACGCGACGGCGGAGATCGTCGCGCGCATCCCGTTCTTGCCCGCGGAGGCCCGTTGGATCGAGGCGGGCCGCAAGTCGGTGCTGCTCGACACGGCGCGCGCCCGGCGCGAGCTGCGCTGGCGCCCCAGGCACGACACGCGCGCGACGCTGCGCGAGACGGTCGCCGCGTCGCGCGCGGACCTCCAGGCGGCGGTCGAGAGCTGACGGCGCCGCACGGCGCTCAACCGGGGAGCGCCGCCTCGACGGCCGGTTCGCCGCGCCGTCTGCCACCCGCAGGGGGTTCGCGAAGGTGCGCTCAGGCGGTGGCGAGATCCGGCCGCCCGTCGGCGACGAGGCTCTCGCGGTAGCGCGGGAAGACCCGCTTGGTCAGGGGGATCAGTTGCAGGACCGTGCCCAGCGGGCCGTCCGGGATGATCTGCCGGCGCGCGAGCGCGACGGTCAGGTTCACGTCGCCGAGGAACATCCTGTGCGCGGTGTCGGCGTCCATGTCGAGCACGACCACGGCGCTCTCGGCACCCTCGCCGAGCATCACGCGAGGCTCGACTCCTGCGCGCACGTCGAGCGTGATCTCGGCCGCCGGATCGCGCAGCCGGTAGCAGACGATCGTGTCGGCGCGCTGAAGCTGCGCGGCGAGCTCGGGGTCGGCGAGCGTCTGCACGAAGAGCCGTCCGAGGTGCTCGTACACCTCCTGCTCGTTCGCGAAGAGCGCCACGCCGCGAGCATACTCCGCTACAACGGAAGCGTGAACTTCGCACAGCACCCCATCGACGCGCGGCTGCTCGACGGCCGCCGCGCCCTCGTCACCGGCGGCAGCTCCGGCATCGGCGAGGCCGCCTGCTACGAGCTCGCCGCGCACGGCGCGGCGGTCGCCGTCAACTACATCGGCTCCGACGAGTCGGCGCGCCGGATCTGCGCCGACATCGCGGCGGGCGGGGGCCGCGCCGTGCCGGTCGCGATGGACGTCTCCGACGAGCGCGAGGTGCGCGACGGCTTCGCCCGCGCGTCCGAGGCGCTCGGCGGGCTCGACCTGCTCGTCAACAACGCCGGGATCGAGAAGCCCTTCCGCCTGGTCGACATGCCGCTCGACGAGTGGCGCAAGGTCATCGACGTGAACCTCACCGGCGTGTTCCTGTGCTCGCGCGAGGCGGCGCGGATCATGTGCGACGCGCCCGGCGACCTCCAACGCACGATCGTGATGATCTCCTCGGTCCACGAGGTCATCCCGTGGAAGGGCTTCTCGCACTACTGCGCGTCCAAGGGCGGGATGAAGCTCTTCGCGCAGTCGATCGCCCGCGAGCTCGCCCCGCACGGCGTCCGCGTCGCCTCGGTCGCGCCCGGCGCGATCGCCACGCCGATCAACGCCGACGTGCTCGCCGACCCCGAGCGCAAGCAGCGCGTCGTCGACGAGATCCCGGCCGGGCGCTGGGGCGAGCCCGGCGACGTCGCGCGGGCCATCGCCTGGCTGGCGTCGGCGCAGGCCGACTACGTGGTCGGCCAGACCCTCTTCGTCGACGGCGGGATGACGCTCTACCCGGAGTTCCAGTAGCGGCTCCGCCGATCAGGCGGAGCCGTACTCGACGATCAGCTCGGTCAGCAGGCCCATCATCACGCCGGCGAAGAGCAGGCCCATCGCCAGCTCCCGGTGTCCCAGGCGGCGGACGCCGTTGGAGATCTCGCCGATCACGTAGAGCAGCGCGCCGCCGGCGAGGGCGTAGAACGCCAGCTCGAGCGCGGGCGAGGTGACCTGGTAGCCGACCAGCGACCCGACGAACGTGGGCCCGCCGCCGATGAGCCCCGCGGCCGCCAGCCAGCGCCACGAGGGGCGCACGTTCCCCAGCGGTCCGATGATGCCGAAGCCCTCGGTGGCGTTGTGGATCGCGAAGCCGACGATCAGGACCGTCGCGAGGGCGATCTCCCCGCCCCGGGCCGAGACGCCGATCGCAAGTCCCTCGGCGAAGTTGTGCAGCCCGATCGCACCGGCGATGACGAGCCCCGTGCGCAGGGCGCGAGCGCGGGCGGCGTCGACCTCGAAGCCGGTCAGCGACCGTGCCTGCGCCGTGCTGAGCGCGTCGGCCGAGCCGCCTGCCAACGGCGGGACCCCACGCCTGCGGGCGCGCTGCTCGAAGCGGGTCAGGCCGACCAGGCCGGCGAACAGCCCCGCGCCGAACATCAGCGTGTAGCCGATCCCCTCGCCCCAGGCGGGATGCCCGGCGCCGGCCTCCTCGAACGGCTTCTCGACGATCGCGAAGCCGTGCTGCATGACCTCGACGAACAGGAACGCGAGGATCCCGACCGAGAACATCGCCATCCCCACGCGCATGCGCGGCCCGATGCGATCGATCCGGGCGAGCGGCAACCCGAGGAAGATCGTCAGGCCGGCGATGGCTCCCAGGGCGGCGGTCTCGGCGAGGCTCATCGGTTAGGTCACCCTAACAAAGACCGACCACGATAGTCGGGATCCCCCGGGGCGCAGCGCGTCACTCGCGGCCCAGCAGCAGCGCGATGCCCTGACCCCCGCCGATGCACAGCGTCACGAGCCCGAGCTCGTGGTCGCCGCGCTCCATCTCGCGACAGGCACTTGGCCGTGATCGCGGACGCCGGTCGCGCGCGATCGGGTGGCCGAGCGCGATCGCCCCGCCGTTGGGGTTGACGCGCTCGGGATCCATGCCCGAGGTCGCGGATGACCGCCAGCGCCTGGGCGGCGAACGCCTCGTTGAGCTCGATCACGCCGATCTCCTCGAGCGAGCGCCCGGAGCGCTCGAGCACCTTGCGGACAGCGGGCACCGGGCCGATCCCCATGACCGCGGGGTCGACGCCGCAGGACGCGTACGCGAGGATCCGCGCGCGCACGGGCGCGCCGGCTCTGCCTGGCGCGATCCTCGCTCATCAGCACCACCGCCGCGCCGGCGTCGTTCATGCCGGAGGCGTTGCCGGCCGTCACCGTGCCGCCGTCGCGCTTGAAGACCGGCGGCAGCTTCGCCATGGTCTCGGCGCTCGCGTCCTCGCGGATGTGCTCGTCGCGGGCGAACTCGACCGTCTCGCGCTTGACCCGCACGGGGACGGGGACGATCTCGTCGTCGAAGCGCCCCGCCTCGCGGGCCGCCGCCGCGCGCCGGTGCGACTCGACGGCGAACGCGTCCTGGTCCTCGCGCGTGATCCCGTCGCGCTCGGCGAGGTTCTCCGCCGTGACGCCCATGAGGATGTCGTGGAAGGGATCGGTCAGGCCGCCCATCACGGGATCGACCATCTCGGTCTGCCCCATGCGCGCGCCCCAGCGGACGTCGGGCATCCAGTACGGGCCGCGGCTCATCGACTCGGCGCCGCCGGCGAGGGCGACCTCCGCCTCGCCCGTCTGGATCGCCTGGGCGGCCGACACGATCGCCTGCACGCCGGTGCCGCACAGCCGGTTGACGGTGAACGCGGGCGTCTCCTTGGGGATGCCGGCCTTGATCCCGACGACGCGCGCCATGTACATGTCCTCCGGCGCGGTGTGGATGACGTTGCCGAAGACGACGTGATCGACGGCCTCCGGCTCGACGCCGGCGCGCTCGAGCGCAGCGGTCGCCGCGCAAGCGCCCAGATCGGTCGGCGGGAACGTCCTTGAGGGACTTGCCGTAGGAGCCGATCGCGGTGCGCGCAGCAGCGGAGATGATCACGTTTGTCATGCCTGGGAGGCTACGCAACATGAACCTCCAGAACTTCATCGCCGGCGAGCGGACGGACGCCGCCTCTGGCGAGACCACCCCCGTCATCGACCCGGCGACCGGCGAGGAGATCGCCCGGGCGCCGAGCTCCTCGGCGGAGGACGTCGAGCGGGCCGTCGACCGCCGCCCGGGGCGCCTTCGAGTCGTGGGGGTCGGCCACCCCGGCCGAGCGGTCGCTGGCCATGCTGCGCATCGCCGACGCCGTCGAGGCAGCGGGGAGACGAGTTCGCCGAGCACGAGGCGCGCAACGCCGGCAAGCCGATCCAGGCGGTCAAGGACGACGAGATCGGGGCGATGGTCGACCAGCTGCGCTTCTTCGCCGGCGCCGCGCGCATCCTCGAGGGCAAGTCGGCCGGCGAGTACCTCGAGGGCTACACCTCGATCATCCGCCGCGAGCCGATCGGCGTCGTCGGCCAGGTCGCGCCCTGGAACTACCCGATGATGATGGCGATCTGGAAGATCGCTCCCGCGCTCGCCGCCGGCAACACCGTCGTGCTCAAGCCGGCGCCGACCACGCCCGTGACGTCGCTGCTGCTGGCCGAGCTGTGCTCGGAGTTCCTGCCGGCCGGCGTCCTCAACGTCATCGCCGGCGGTGACGACGCCGGCCGCGCGCTCGTCGCCCACGAGCACGTCGACATGGTCTCGCTCACCGGCTCTGTCGAGGCGGGCCGGTCGGTCGCCGAGTCGGCCGCGCGCAGCCTCAAGCGCGTTCACCTCGAGCTGGGCGGCAAGGCGCCGGTGGTCGTCTTCGACGACGTCGACATGGAGGCGGCGCTGGAGACGATCGCCGGGACCGGCTACTACAACGCCGGGCAGGACTGCACCGCCGCCACGCGGGTGCTCGCCGGGGGCCGCGTCTACGACGACGTCGTGGCCGGGCTCGCCGAGCAGGCAAAGGGCTACGTGATGGGGGACACGATGAGCGCCGAGACGACGCTCGGGCCGCTCAACTCGGCCGACCAGCGCGCCCGCGTCGAGGGGTTCCTGGAGCGCCGGCCGGGTCACGCCGAGGTCGTCACCGGTGGACGCGAGCCGGAGCTGCCCGGCTTCTTCCTCGAGCCGACCGTCGTCGCCAACCTCACCCAGGACGACGAGATGGTCCAGCGCGAGATCTTCGGCCCGGTCATCACCGTCCAGCGCTTCTCCGACGAGGACCAGGCCGTGGCCTGGGCGAACGGAACTCCCTACGGGCTGGCGTCGTCGGTGTGGACGCGCGACGTCGGCCGCGCGCTGCGCGTGTCGCGGCGCCTGCGCTTCGGCTGCGTCTGGATCAACGACCACATCCCGCTCGCGAGCGAGATGCCCCACGGCGGCTACAAGCGTTCCGGCTACGGCAAGGACCTGTCGCTGTACTCGCTCGAGGACTACACGCAGATCAAGCACGTGATGGCGTCGCTCGCCTGAGCGCTGACCGCTGCGACGGCGGAACTTCCCGCCGTCGGAGCGGTTAGAGTCGGCGGAGGACCGTGGAAGCATCAGCCCTTTCAGCGCCGGCAGGCCTGGGTCGGAGATCCGTCTCCTCGCCGTTGCTGAGGCTGCGCTCCGACGAGCAGGTCGTCGCCCAGTTCCGCGCCGGCAGCGACGAGGCGTTCCGGATCCTCCACGACCGCTATCGCGCGCGCCTGTTCGCCTACTCCCGCCAGATGCTCGGCGGGTCGCGGTCCGACGCCGAGGACGTCCTCCAGGACGTGTTCCTGCGCGCCTACCGCGCGCTGCGGGCCGACGAGCGGCCCGTCTCGCTGCGCGCGTGGCTCTACCGCGTCGCCCACAACCGCTGCATCGACCAGCTGCGGCGCCCGGTGCCCGCACCGGCCGACGTCTTCGAGCTCTCACGCACGCCGCTGCTCGACCCGCTGGTCGAGACCGAGCGCCGCGAGGAGCTCCAGCGCCTCGTCGTCGACGTCCGCCGCCTGCCCGAGCAGCAGCGCTCCGCGCTGCTCATGCGGGAGATGGACGGCCTCAGCTACGCCGAGCTCGCCGGAGCCCTCGACACCAGCGTGCCCGCCGTCAAGTCGCTGCTGGTCCGCGCGCGGATCGGGCTCGTCGAGGCGATCGAGGCCCGCGACGCCGACTGTGCCGACATCCGCCACGACCTGGCCGCGTCGTTCGACCGTGGCGTGCGCGCCAGCGGCCGCGCGCGCCGCCATCTGCGCGACTGCGGCGGCTGTGCCCGCTACCGGACCCAGCTCCGCGAGGTCCGCAGCAGCTTCGCGGCGCTCTCGCCGGCGCCGGCGCACGTCGGCCTCCTCGCCAAGCTCCTCGGCCTCGGCGGGCGGGTCGGGCGCGGCAGCCGGCGGTGCGGCCGCAGGGTCGGGCACCGCCGCGGTCGGCGGCGGTGCGGCCGCCGCCGTGTCGGTCTCGAAGGTCGCCGCGATCGTCTGCTGCGCGGTCGCGATCGGCGGAGGCGCCGCTGCCGAGGTCGGCCAGGTCGCCACTCCTGCGCAGCATCGGGCCGTCCCCGCGCCGGCACCAGCGACGGCGCCCGCCGCCCGAACCGCACGGCACGTCTCCGCGGTCGCGCCCGCCGCGGCCGCGCCGGCGGTCGCGACCGCACCGAGCCGCTCGAAGCCGGCGCGCCACCGCGACCCGCTGGACGTCCAGGGACTGACCGCCCCGGCGACTCCCGTCGGCCAGCCCGGCGACACCTCGCGGACGGGCAACGACGGCCCGCCGCAGCCCCTGACCGCGGTCGGCGGCGGCACCGCCGGCCCCTACACCTCCGGGCTGCTCGCCGATCCCGCCCAACAGCCCGACCCCGTCCCCGCGGCCGTCTCGCCGTCCGGCAAGCCCGGTGCGCAGCAGTCGACGCCGCCGGAGCCGGCAAGCTCTCAGCCCCCGCCTCAGACGAGCGGCGGATCGACCGTCGCGAGCGGTGGCTCGGGCAGCACGACCGGGTCGGCGAGCCAGCCCTCCGGCAGCACCCTGGCGAACGCGGGCCCTAGCGGCTCGACGGCCTCGCCGACCGCCTCGAGCTCGTAGCCGCACCCGGGCTCCTGAGGGCGGCGGCCGCGGCGGCTGCATGCCCCTCCTTCGCCGGGCTGGGCGATAGCGTCCCGGCATCGACCGCTACCTCACCACCCTCGATCACGAGGAGGTCCTCGTGCGGCGCGGACGCCGCTCGGGGCTGTTCTGCTTCGTCGCCGTGCACTCCACCGCACTCGGTCCGGCGCTCGGCGGCTGTCGCATGTGGGCCTACCCGGACACCCGGCTGGCGCTGCGCGACGCGCTGCGCCTCTCACGCGCGATGACCTACAAGTCGGCTGTCGCGGGGCTCGACCTCGGCGGCGGCAAGGGCGTGATCATGCTCCACGAGGGCGAGGAGCCCCCGCGCCGGCGCCGCGACGTCCTGCTCGACTTCGCCGAGGCGGTCGAGGCGCTGGACGGCCGCTACGTCACCGCCGAGGACGTCGGGACCTCCGCGCGCGACATGCAGACGATCGCGTCGGCCACCGAGCACGTGACCGGGCTCTCGCGGTCGAAGGGCGGCTCCGGCGATCCGAGCCGGTTCACCGCGCTCGGCGTCCACGCCGCGATCGCGGCGAGCTGCGAGCGCGTCTTCGGCACAGCGTCGCTCGCGGACCGCACGATCTGCGTGAGCGGCCTGGGCCACGTGGGCATGCGGCTGGCGAAGATGCTGCTGCGCGAGGGCGCCCGGGTGCTCGCCAGCGACCTCGACAAGGCCAAGCGCGAGGAGCTGGAGGCCGCCGGAGGCAAGTGGATCGGCGCCGGCCGGGTCTTCACCCAGCCGGCGGACGTCTTCGCGCCGTGTGCGCTCGGAGGCGTCCTCAACGACGAGACGGTCCCGCGCCTCCAGGTCCCGATCGTGGCGGGCGCCGCCAACAACCAGCTCGCCGAGGACGGCGTCGCGGACGTCCTCGACCGGCAGGGCGTCCTCTGGGCCCCGGACTTCGTCGCCAACGCGGGCGGGATCATCAACATCTCCGTCGAGCTCGGGCGCGGCGGCTACGACGAGGCGCGGGCCCGCGAGCGCGTGGCGGGCATCGGCGACACGCTGCGGGGGCTCTTCGAGACGGCGGCGGCGGAGGGCATCACCCCGCTCGAGGCGGCGATGGACCTCGCCGCCGCCCGCATCGGGGCCGCCGCCGGCTGAACGTCCCCGGCGGCCCGCGACCCCGCGGCGACCTGCATCTCCGGACGGGCGGCGCCGGCCTACCCGGCCCACGGCCGCGGGCGCTCGACGCCCGCAGGCAGCCGGCCCTCGTCGGCGAGCTTGTCGAGGTGGGCGGCGAGCGTCACCGCAGCCGCCGGGCGCAGCGGCGCCGGAGCGTCGTCCCAGACGCGGTCGAGGATCTCGCCGGCGCCGCGGAGCCCCTCGGCGAGCGCGTCCAGGAGCCGCCGCTCGCGGTCCAGGCGGTGCGCGATGTAGCCGTCGAGCTTGCCCGCGGGGTCGGCGACGGGAGGGCCGTGACCGGGGCACAGCACGTCGAGGTGCAGCTCCCGCAGCTCTCGCAGCGCCGCGAGGTAGCCGGCCATGGCGCCCGGGTCGGGCGCGACGAACACGCTGCCCTCGCCGAGCACGGCGTCGCCGGTGCAGCAGGCGCCGCCCACGACGAAGGCGAGGTGGTCGGGGGCGTGCCCCGGGGTGCCGAGCACCTCGAACGGGCCCAGGCGGTCGCCCGCCGCGACGCGGCGGTCCGCGCCGTCCCAGCGCGCCGCCCAGACCTGCGCGCCCGCCGCCTCGCGCAGCGCCGGGGCCGCCTCGGCGTGGTCGGCGTGGTCGTGGGTGAGGACGATGCCCGCGGCGCCGCCGCGGGCCGAGACCTCGCGCACGATCGCGCCGAGGTGCTCGTCGAGCGCGGGCCCCGGGTCCACGACCCAGCAGGGGTCGCGGCCCACGACCCACGTGTTGGTGCCGCTCAGGGTGAACGGACCGGGGTTGTCGGCGCGGATGCGGGCGATGTCGTGCCCGGCGAGGGGCTCCACACGGCCGACGGTAGTGGCCGGCGCAGACGGGGGCCGCTCAGGCGCGGACGGCGGGACGCGGGGCGGCGTGCTCGCGGATGCGCCGCTCGAGGTCGAGCTCGCGGTCGAAGTCCGCGTCGTCGCCGTGGTGGAACGCGACGCCCTTGCGGTCGAGGACCTTGAGGAAGAGCTCGACGAGGTGCCCGTCGAGCTGCGTGCCGCTCACGCGGCGCAGCTCGGCGACGGCCTCGGCCGGGGAGACCGGCTCGCGGTAGGAGTCGCGGGCGGTCATCACGTCGTAGGTGTCGGCGATCGAGATCATCCGGCTCAGCAGCGGGATCTCATCGCCGGCGATCCCGCGCGGGTAGCCGGTGCCGTCGATCTTCTCGTGGTGGCAGAGGATGATGTCGGCGATCGGGCCGTAGCCCTCGACCTGGCGGACGACCTTCGCGCCCTGGGCCGGGTGCTTCTTGACGATCTCCCAGTCCGCGTCGTCGAGCTTGCGGTCGGCGAGCAGGATGTGGTCGGGGAAGATGAACTTGCCGATGTCGTGCAGCAGGCCCGCGGTGTGGACGAGGTCCTGCATCTCGTCGTCGCAGCCCGCCTCCTTTGCGATCTCCTTGGCATAGCGCGCGACCGCAGCGCAGTGGCGCGCCGTCATCTTGTCGCGCAGCGACAGCGTCTGGAGCATCGCCGTGAGCACCCCGACCTGCAGCGATGCGAGCTGGGTGGTGCGCTGCTCGAGCTGCTCGGCGCGGTCCTTGGAGAGCAGCAGCTCGCGCAGCAGGTACTGGTAGATGACGACGACGCCGAGGGAGAGGCCGAGGAGGATGGTGCCGCCGTGGGCGTAGATGTAGACGATGAAGGCGGCGAGAAGCCCGATCGCCACCTGTGAGCCGAGCAGCGGGACGTAGAGCCGGACGACCTGTGCGCCGATCGGGTCGCCGACGACCAGGCGCCGCGTCTGCGCGATCAGCAGGAAGTTGACGAAGTTCGCGACGAGGAACCCGGCGAGCACGATCGGCGCGTAGCCGGGGGCGGCGGGCGCGACGTTCAACCAACGTGCGGCGCTCTCGATGAGCGCCCCGCCGGCGAGCGGGAAGGCCGCGTACGCACCGAGGTTGCTGAGGGCGTAGACCGGGCTCGGGCGCCGGCGCGCCGTGTCGACGAGCGTGCGCAGCAGCGCGATGGCGATCCCGGCCGTCGTGCCCAGCAGGGCGATCGCCAGGACGACCGCGAGAAACGAGCCGTAGATGCGAAGCGAGCGCGCCTCGACGACGAAGAGGTCTCCGAAGAACGCGAACGCGACCAGCACCGCGACGAGGCTGATCCTCCAGGTGCCGACGTCCTGAAGGAGCACCGCGGCTACGACCCCGCCCGCGAGCAGGGCGAGGGACAAGATCGCAGCGATGACCTTGCGGGCCGGCATCCTTGACTGGTTATCGGCCCTTCAGCGAGGGTATTGAGCCGAAAACGCGAGAAGCGGACGATCCGGTGGCTCCCGGGTCGCCCGCTTCTCGTTCGTCACCGGCTTCAGTGGCTCCAGCCGTGGCTCCAGCCCATGATCCCTCCCATCCGCAATCCGTTGGGGAACAGCAAGATGCGAGGAATGTGGTCGGTATGAGCACGGTTGGCAAAGGGTGTGGAGGTATCGCAGCGCGTCGGTGCGCCAAAGCACACAAAAGCTCCCTTTCGCTCATGTGAGCCGGCACGAACGCCGATGGTCGGCCCATGCACACGCGCGAGGTCCTGCGCCGCCCCGGCTTTCTCCCCCTGACGGTCACATACGGTCTCAGCGAGGTCGGCGACTGGCTGGCGACGATCGCCCTGTCGGTGCTCGTCTACGACGCCACGCACAGCGCCGTCGCGACGACCGTCCTCTTCGTCTGCTCGAAGTTCCTGCCGGCCTTCGCGGCGCCCGCCATCACCGCCCGGGTCGACGGGGTCGCGCCGCGGCGCGTCCTGCCGGTCCTCTACGCGATCCAGGCCGCAGGCTTCGCCGGCATGGCCGCGGTCTCCGGGACGGTCCCGGCGGTCGTCGCGCTGGCCGCCGTGGGCGGTGCCGCCGCGCTCGTCGCCCGCGCGCTCGTGCGCGCCGCGGTGGCGTGGGCGCTGCCCGAGCCCGAGGCGCTGCGCCGCGGCAACGGCGTGCTCAACATCGTCTTCTCCACGGCCTTCGCGGTGGGGCCCGCCGTGGCGGGCGGCGCCGTCGCGGTGGCCGGGGCGCCCTCGACGCTCGTCGCCGGGGCGCTCGTGTTCGCCGCGATGGTCGTGCTGACCCGCGTCGCCGCCCTCCCCTCGCTCGCCGAAGGCGACCGGGACCAGGAGGGCGGCTGGCGGGAGCGGCTCGTGGAGGGCGTACGCCACGTCCGCGGTGAGCCGATGGTGTCCCGGATGTTCGCGGCGCAGGCGGTGCTGCTTGTCCTCTTCACGATGATCCCGCCGATCGAGGTCGTCTACGCCCGCCACGACCTCGGCACGTCGGCGGCCGGGCTCGGGGCGCTCATGGCCGCATGGGGCGCCGGAGCCGTGGCCGGCAGCGCGATCTTCGCCCACGTCTCGAAGGCCGCGACGATGGCGCTCGCGCTCGCCGCCACCGCGGCCATCGGCACCGCCTACCTCGGCATGGGGCTCGCCGGCTCGCTCGCCACCGCCTGCGCGCTGTCGGTGCTGGGCGGCATGGGCAACGGGATCCAGTGGATCGCGTTCGTCACCGCGGTCCAGGAGCGGGTCCCGGCCGAGCTGCAGGCGCGCGCGATGTCGCTGGTGGAGGGTCTCGGCGCCGCCGTTCCCGGCCTCGGGTTCGTGCTCGGTGGCGCCGTGGCGGCCGCCGCCTCGGCGCGGATCGCCTACGCAGCCGCGGGCGCGGCGATCCTGGCGATCACCGGGATCGCCATGCTCGCCTCCCGCGGCCTCCCCCGGGCGCAGCCGCACCGCGCGGCGCCCGTCCCCGCCGCGTAGCCGCATCCGCCGCCGCGCCGCCGGATGCGCGAGGATACGGGCGTGGCGCACCTGGACCGCCTCAGCGCGCTCGACGCGGCCTTCCTGGACCTCGAGACGCCCCGCGCGCCGCTCCACGTGGGCTGGACCATGGGCTTCGAGGGGGATCCGCCGTCGGTCGCCGCCCTCCGGCGGCATCTCGACGCGCGCCTCGACCACGTGCCCCGGTTCCGCCGGAGGCTCGCGCGGGTCCCCGGCGGGCTGGCCTGGGTCGACGACCCGGGCTTCGACATCGCGCGTCACGTCGACGTCGTCGCCCTGCGAGCCCCGGGCGGCCCCGGCGAGCTCCGCGACCTGGCGGGAGTGCTCCTCAGCCGGCCGCTGGAGCTGGGCCGACCGCTGTGGCGGCTGTACCTCGTCGAGGGGGTCCGTGGCGGCTTCGGCGTCGTCGGCCAGGCCCACCACGCGCTGGTGGACGGGATCGCCGCGATCGAGGTGGCGATGCTGCTCTTCGACGCCGAGGCATCGCCGCCCCCCGCCGCCGCCGCGGGCCCGCGGGTGGCGTGGCGGCCGGCGCCCGAGCCGCGAGCGGCCGCTGCGGTGCGCGACGCCGCGGGATCCGGCCTGCTCGGCGGCATGCGGGCGCTCGGAGCGGTGGGCCGCGCCGCGGCGGCGCCCGGGGCGACGGCCCGGGCCGCCCGCGAGGCCGGCGTGTCGCTCGCCTCCGTGCTGGGGCCGGCACCGGCCACCCGGCTCGACCGCTCGGCCACCGCCCGCCGGACGCTCGGCTTCGCCGGAGCTCCCCTCGCGGGCGTGCGCGAGGCGGGCCGGCGGCGGGGCGCGACGGTCAACGACGTGCTGCTGGCCGCGGCCACGCTGGCGCTGGGCCGCGCGCTGCGCCGTCACGGAGAGCGTCCCGCCACGCTCAAGGCATTGGTCCCGGTCAACGTGCGGGATCGCGAGGCCGGCACCGGGACGCTCGGCAACGCGATCTCGTTCCTTCCGGTCGCGCTCCCGGTCGCCGAGCCCGATCCGACCACCGTCCTGCGCACCGTGCGCGACCGCACGCGCACCGCCAAGGGCGGGGGCGGAGCACGGCCGCTGGCGCTGCTCGCCCGGGCCGGCGACCTGCTGCCCGCAAGCGGCCGTCGCGCGGTCGCGCGGACCGCCGCGCGCGTCGCGCCGTTCAACGCCGTGGTCTCCAACGTCCCCGGCCCGCCGGGCGACCTCTTCCTGCTGGGCCGCCGTCTGGCGACGCTGCACCCCGCCGTCCCGCTGCTCGAAGGCCACGCCGTCAGCGTCGGGGCGATCTCCTACGGCGAGCGGCTCCACGTCGGCCTCCTCGCGGATGCCGAGGTCGTACCCGACGTGGTCGAGATCGCGCGCGACCTCGAGTCCGCCTTCGACGCGCTGCGCCTCGCGCCGGCCGGCCCCGGCGCTGCGACGACGCCCTGGCGCGCTCGCGCCCGCGCCCGCAGGGCGGCGCGTGCATGAGCCGGGCCTTCGACGTCGTCGTCGTCGGTGCGGGCCCGGCCGGCGAGGTGGCCGCCGGGAGGCTCGCGGAGCACGATCTCGAGGTGGCGCTCGTCGAACGCGAGCTCGTGGGCGGCGAATGCTCGTTCTACGCATGCATGCCGTCCAAGGCGCTGCTGCGTCCCGGCCAGGCTCTCGCCGAGGTCCGCCGGATCCCCGGCGCGGCCCAGGCAGCCGCGGGGGAGCTCGACGTCGGCGCGGTCTTCGCGCGGCGCGACGAGGTCGTCCACGAGCTCGACGACGCCGCCCAGCTGCCCTGGCTCGAGAACCACGGCATCGCGCTCGTGCGCGGGCACGGGCGGCTCGAGGGCGAGCGGTCCGTGCGGGTCGGCGACCAGTTGCTCGAGGCACGTCGTGCCGTCGTGCTCGCGCCGGGCAGCGACGCGCGGGTTCCCGACGTCCCCGGCCTCGCCGAGGCCCGGCCGTGGACGAGCAGGCAGGCGACGACGGGCAGCGCGGTCCCCGGCCGGCTCGTCGTCCTCGGCGGCGGGCCGGTCGGCTGCGAGATGGCCAGCGCGTACCGGTCGCTGGGCAGCGAGATCGTCCTCGTCGAGGCCAAGGAGCGGCTCCTGGGCCGCGAGGAGCCCTACGCGTCCGACCAGCTTCGTCAGGCGTTCGCCGCGCGCGGGATCGACGTCCGCACCGGAGTGCGGGCATCCGCGGTGCGGCGCGAGACGCCGGGCGGGACCGTCACGGTCGAGCTCGACGACGGCACCGAGCTGGCGGCCGACGAGCTGCTCGTCGCCCTGGGCAGGCGCCCGCGCACCGGCGACCTCGGCCTCGAGACGGTGGGCCTCGAGCCCGGTGGGCCGATCTCGGTGGGCGACGACCTGCGCGTGGCAGGCCGCGACTGGCTCTACGTTCTCGGCGACGCCAACGGCCGCGTCCTGCTGACCCACATGGGCAAGTACCAGGCGCGCGTGGCCGCCGACCGCATCCTCGGCCGCGAGCGAGAGCTGCGCAGCGGCGGCGCGGCCTCGCCCAGGGTGACGTTCACCGACCCGCAGGTGGCCGGCGTGGGCATGACGCTCGCCGCGGCCCGCGAGGCCGGCCACGACGCGACCTGCGTGCAGGCCGGGACGTCGGCCAACGCCGGGGGCAGCTTCTACGGCCGCGGCGTCGACGGCGACATGCGGCTCGTGATCGACCGCGCCGACGGCCGCGTGCTCGGAGCCACGATCGTGGGCGCCGACGTCGCCGAGTGGCTGCACGCCGCGACGCTGGCGGTCGTCGGCCGGCTGACGATGGACGACGTCTGGCACGCCGTCCCGGCGTTCCCCACCCGCAGCGAGGTGTGGCTCCAGCTGGTGCAGGCCTGGGAGGCCGAGACCGCCGCCGGGTGACCGCGCGGGTCGCTGGACGGCCCCTCAGCCGCGCTCGGCCGTTCTCCACGAGGCGAACGCCGGGCTCGTCCAGCCGTTGCCCGACCCGGCCGGCGCCGCGCCGAGCGCCCGGCCGCCGTAGACGACGTCGGCGCCGGCCGCATCGCGCTGGTAGGTCTGCCACGGCACCGCGCCCTGCTGGCTGACGCCGAGTCGCGAGAAGTCGCAGACGCCCTCCGGGAACGCCGTCCGGAGGCGGGCCCACTGCGCGTCGGTGAACGTCGCCGGGTAGTAGGCCTCACGCCGCAGCGAGACGAGACGGCACTTCTGGATGTCGGTCTCGACGCCCTCGCCGGCGACGGTGCGCGGCGTCCCGAAGCGGGTCTGCACCTGCTCGAGCTCGCACACGCGCCCGACGCCCGGGACGTCCACCTGCTCGACGCCCGGGACCTGCGAGCAGCGGTCCTGGAGATCGCCGGGCCTGTCGTCGCGGATCTTGGCGGCGAGCGGCAGCGGGCGGCCGTCGGCCTCGACGGCGGCCAGCCAGCGGTCCATCGCCACCAGCCCGTCGGTGGTGTAGCTCGGGTCGCCGATCAGCGGCACGTGGCCGAACCAGATCACGTGGTTGGCGAACGTCCCGTGCTCGCGCTCGAGCCGGGCGCGCACCGCCCACGTGCGGTAGGCGTCGTGGAACGCGCCGGGATCGGGGCCGCGCAGGTCGATGATCGCGACCCGGTCGAGGTTGTTGGCCTCGTTCACCCCGCCGCTGCGGTACGAGTTGCGCAGCGCGGGCTGGTTGGCCTCGAAGCGCGCGGCGGTCGGGTTGACGTCGATGTCGCCGCCGCCGACCCTCTCGTTGAGGTCGACGAACTGCTCGGTGGTGATCAGGCCCCTGCGCAGCGCCTCGAGCCCGTACTGCACCCCGACGTTGTCGAGGGGGATGCCGCCGAAGCCACGGCCGAGCGCCTTCTCCTGCGGCCCCCAGACCTCCGGCCGGCGCGGCGCGAGCACGTTGATCGCGTAGTCCATCAGCGTGCAGCGCACGCCCCCCGGGTTCGTCGCCGGGTCGTAGGACTGCTCCGCGGTCACGCCTGCGCAGCCGCTGGTCGGGTCGCCGAGCGCCGTCCAGTAGAGCGAGTCGAGGATGACCGCGTTGACGTGGTTGGGGTGACCCTCCACGGCGGCGATCTGCAGCGGCGTCCACGCCACGCCCGTCCCCCAGCGGTCGGGGTGCTCCAGGTAGCGCCGGAGCAGGTCGTAGTCGACGAGCTGCTGGCCGGTCGACCAGGCGTCGGGGAAGCTGCACTGCGGCAGGATCCCCTGGTAGATCCCGGGGTAGGCGTTGGCGACCTGCTGCTGGGTCAGCGACCCGCCCGAGCATCCGGTCCCGATCGTGTACCGGATCGGTCCGTAGCGCTCCACGAGGCGCTCCTTGGCCATCACCATCGACTCGGCCTCGGTGACGATGTTGCAGTCGTGCCCGGCGTTGTCCAGCGCCGTCGACATCACGGCGAAGCCGCGTGAGAGCGCCGCGTCGTCGAGGACGTCGGGCGCCGATCCGGACTGGTGGTCGATCCCGCAGCTGGCGCCGTGGGTGATCAGCAGCTTGTGGTTCCAGCCGTCCTGCGGCGCCCACGGCGCCCACGGCTTCGCGGGGTCGTAGAGCACGGCGATGCGGTACTCGTCGCGGTCCTGATAGCCGGTCTCGACCCGCACCACGTAGGGCACGGTCCGGCCCTGGTCGGTGGTGGTGCTCGCCAGGTCGGCCGGCGGGGCGGACGGGTCGTAGGCCGCGAACTGGCCGGTGACCGACGACTTGTACTGATACGCGTAGCCGGCAGGCTTCTCGCACTGCGGGTCGCTGGAGCCGTTCTGACAGACCCAGGGCATCACCTGGGGGCCTGAGAACACCGGCCCGCCGTTGCGGTGGTCGATGACGACCGCGTGCGCGCGCCGGCCACCGGGCGCCGTGGCCCGGACGACGTTGCGACCGAGCGCGAGCCCCTCGACCAGCCCCTCGAAGCGCCCGTCCGGACGCTGCGCGAAGGCAGAGGTGACATCCCGGCCGTCGACGCTCACCCGCACCGCCGCGGGGTCGACCCCGTCGGGCACGTCGATCGCGACGAGCGCGTCGCCGCCGGAGATCAGGTCGGCGCGATTGGACAGCACGTCGACGTGGACGCCGTCCGCCGCCCGCGCGCTCGCCGCCATGCCGAACGCCGCAACCCCGGCCGCGAGCACGGCACGGGCCCTCCACCGAAACGTGTGCATGCATCCCCGAACGTCCGGGCGCCGCCGAACTTGCGCGCCGCTCAGGCGCCGGTGCGGCGCACCGCCACGGCGGCGTCGACCTCCTCGAGGACCTCCCAGCCCGGCGCGCCGCGCACCAGCCCGTCGACGACCGCGGTCGGGCCGGGCAGGCCGCGCCCGCCGGGGCGCCCGTCGCGCGCATCGTGGAAGAGCGCCACGCCCCCCGGGGCGATCAGCGGGCCCCACAGCTCCCAGTCGGTCCGCACCCCGGCCTCGCTGTGGTCGCCGTCGACGAACACCAGGTCGGGCGCGCCCGCCGCCCAGTCTCCGGCGACGTCGCAGCTGAAGGCGACATGCCAGGACACGCGCGGCCCGCCGCGGCGGCACGCCCGCGCCACGACGCGCCGGGTCGCCGCCTCGGTCGCCCCCCACCCGGGCCGCAGCGCGTCGGGGTGATGGCCGAACGGATCGATCAGGTGCAGCTCGGCCCCGGCGTCGAGCACCCCGCAGAGGACGACCGCGCTGGAGCCCTCGTAGACGCCGATCTCCACCACCCGGCGGCGCCCGCGAGCGAGCCGGGAGAGCAGGTCGGCCTCGCCCGCGGAGTGCATCGTGCGCGGCGGGATCAGCCCCGCGCCCACGGCGAGCGCCCGCAGGCGCGGAGCGTCGCGGAGCCCGGCGGGCACGAGCGAGCGCACGCGCTGGGGCAGCGGGCTCATGCGACGGCCAGGGCGGCGGACGCGCGCCCGGCGAAGCCGCGGCCCGCGGCCCGGTGCTGCTCGACGCCGTCGCTCACCGCCCGGAGTCTGCCACGTGCCGTGCCGCCCGGCCCGCCCTCACGCGCACGGCAGGCTGAAGCGCACCCGCGTGCCCTGCGCGGCATCGGCCAGCCAGATCCGGCCGCCGTGCGCCTCGACGATGGCCCTGGCGATCGCCAGGCCAAGCCCGGCCCCATCGCGCCCGCCGGCGGTCTCGGCGCGGGTGAACGCCTCGAAGATGCTCGACCGGGCGCCGGCCGGGATGCCGCAGCCGGTGTCGGCCACCTCGATCTCGACCACCGGCCCGGCCCCCTCGGCCAGCACCGTCACGCTCCCGTCGGCCGGGGTGTGGCGGATCGCGTTCTGGATCAGGTTGAACAGCACGCGCTGGACCTTCTCGGGGTTGGCCCGCGCCGGCGCGAGCTGGCCGGCCAGGGCGGTGCGCACGTCGACGCCCTTCACGCGCGCCTGCGCGCGCATCGCGTCGACGGTGTCGGTGACGAGATCGGCCAGCTCGACCTGCTGGACCGTCCAGGCGATGTCGCCGGCCTCGAGCCGCGCGAGCTCGAAGAGGTCGTCCACCAGGCCGCCCAGCGCCTCCAGGTGCGTCCGCATCTCCGCCAGGTACCGGCTGCGCTCCTCCCCGCCCACGATGTCGTCCTCCACGGCGGCGGCGAGCAGGCGCAGGCTCGTCAGCGGGGTGCGCAGGTCGTGCGAGACGGCGGCGACGAGCGTGCGCCGCGCTCCCTCCTCGGCGGCGAGCCGGTCGATGGTGTCGTTGGCCGCCTCGGCGAGCTCGGCGAGCTCGTCGTCCCCACCGGTCGCGACGTGCACGTCGCGGCGCCCGTCGCCGATCGCGACCAGACCGTCGCGAACCGCGTCGACGTCGGCGAGCACGCCCGTCACGAGCCGCCGCCCGGCGAGCGCGCCGACGACGCCCGCGAAGCCGCTGACGATCGCCACGACCACCGCGGTGTGGGGGCCCACGAACATCACCGCGGCGAACACCCCGACGGCCACGAGCACGATTGCCGCGGGGACCGCCACGGCGATCGCCAGCTGGTTGCGCAGCGGTCCGAGCCCGCGGCGGCGGCGGACGAGGATCTCGACGAGGGCGAGCGCGGCGAGCCCGACGCCGCCGAGGACGACGAGCGTCAGCCATGCCCCGTGCGCGTTGTCGACCGCGAGCATGAGCGCAGCGGCGGCCAGGCCGGGCGCGAGGACGGCGGCGAGCTTCATGCCTGGAACCGGTAGCCGACGCCCCAGACCGTCTCGAGGAACCGCGGGCGCTCCGGGTCCGGCTCGATCTTGGCGCGCAACCGGCGGACGTGCACGGTCACCGTCGAGGTGTCCGACCAGAAGCCGTGGCGCCAGACGGCGTCCATCAGCTGCTCACGCGAGAACGCCTCGCCCGGGTGGCGGGCCATGTGCAGCAGCAGGTCGAACTCCCGCTGGGTGAGTGCCGCCTCCTCACCCCGCGCGACCACGCGCCGCGCCGCGGGGTCGATCTCGAGCCCGTCGAAGCGCAGCGGCTCGCCCTGGCGGCCGGGCGCCAGGTCCATGCGGCGCAGCACCGCCTCGGCGCGCGCGACGAGCTCGCCGGGCGAGAACGGCTTGACCATGTAGTCGTCGGCGCCCATGCGCAGGCCGGTGATGCGGTCGCTCTCCTCGCCCTTGGCGGTGAGGAGGATGAACGCGGTGCGCGCGCCGTCCTGGTCGGCGCGGGCTCGGCGCAGCACCTCGAGGCCGTCGACGCGCGGGAGCATGAGGTCGAGCACCACGAGGTCGGGGGCGCGCTCGGCGATGCGGTCCAGCGCGTCCTGCCCGTCGGCCGAGACGCGCGTCTCGTAGCCGGCTCGCTCGAGGTAGCGCGCCACGACCTCGGCGATCGTCGGCTCGTCCTCGACGACGAGGATGGATGCACGCGGCTGCGCCATGGGCCGAGCGTACGCTCCGCGTCCGGTGCGGCCAAGGCGCGCGGCACCGACTTCATGCTCTGGTCACCAGACGGTGGCGAACAGGATCTCGACCACGAGCGCCTGTGCCACGAGCGTGGCGAGCGCCAGCCGGGTGCGGCCCAGCGGAAGCACGCACGCCGCGGCCACGCAGGCGAGCGGCACGAACGGCAGCCAGATCCGCTCGACCTCGGCCTTCGTCAGTCCCAGCAGCGCGGACACGGCGACGATCGTCACGAGCGCCAGCGCGGCCGCCCCGCGCCGCGCGGCTCCGGCCAGCGAGGCTCCGGCGACGGCCGGACCGGCCATGACCGCGAACGCCACGGGCGAGCCGAGGACCCAGAATGCGTAGGGGCGCTCGCGGGCGAGGCTGTGGCGGTAGACGCGCTCGGTGGCCCGCAGCGTGCCGATCGCGTCGTAGCCCGAGGCCAGCCAGAGCACGGCGTCGACGCCGGCGACGGCCACGGCGCAGCCCGCCGCGATGGCCAGCGCGCGCCGCGGCCCGTCGCGCAGCGCGGCCACCAGCACCGCCCAGGCGCCGATGGCGAGCAGCAGCCAGGACAGCAGCGCGGCGATGCCGAGGGCGACGCACCCGGCGGCGCGCAGCGCCGGGCGCCGTGAGACCAGCAGCGCCGCGCAGATCGTCCCGGCGAGCGCGAACAGGGCGTCGGGCGAGCTGACGCCGAACAGGACGAGCGCCGGGCTCGCGCAGGCGAGCAGGGCGGCGAGCCGCGCACGGCGGTCGGAGACCGCGAGGCTCCGGCCCAGCGCGTAGGTCGCCGGCGCGATGCCGGCCAGCGCGCCCGCGCAGAGCGCAGCGAGCTCGCGGCCGTCGTCGATGCCCGTCCAGTGCATCAGCACCGGCAGGCCGGGCGGATGGCCGGCGACGTTGACCGGCAGCGCCGGCGCGAGCTCGGCGAAGCGGTCGAGGAAGAACCCGGTGCCGTAGGAGAGCGCCGGCAGCCCGGCGATGACCTCGTTCTTGGCCTCGAAGGAGCCGCCGGGCCCCAGGTCGAAGACCCGCCACCAGCCGTGGACGCCCTCGTGGGCCGCGTTGACCGCAAGGGCGACCCCGAGGGCGAGCACACCCGCGACGACCGCGAAGCCGGCCGGCGAGCGCGGCGCGGCGAGCAGCCTCGGACCGATCGCCACCAGCGCTGCGCCCGCCGCCACGCCGGCGAGCACGAGCACGTCGATCCCCGGCGAGAAGGCCATGACGAACGGCGGCGCCGCCGTCCCCAGCCCGCCGGTCGCGGCGTGCACGAGAGCGCCCCAGGCGACGACCGCGGCCGCCACCACCGCCGCCGCGACGAGCAGCCGCCGCTCGCCCCGCGGCCGGCGTGCGACCCGACGCAAGGCACCGTTCATCGCCGCCATGCCATCCTCGCCGCGTGCCCGCACGGTCCGCGCCTGTGCTCCTCGCCGCGGCGACCGCGGTGCTCGCGCTCGCCGGCTGCGGGTCGGCCTCCGTCGGCGAGCTGCCGCCGGCCGCCGAGCCGCGTCACGCGCCGCCGCTCGCCCGGGCGCCCGCCGGACGGGTCGTGCGCCTCGGGCCGCCCATCTCGGCCCTGACCCGTGACCGCACGGCCTCGCCGGGGGGCGCGCCCGAGGGCCTCGCCGCCGACGCGCGGACGGGCACCGTCGCGGTCGGGCTGCGGCGGCCCGCCCAGCTGGCGCTGGTCGCTGCCGCGACCGGGCGCGTCCGCCGGCTCGTCGGGCTCCCGGGCGGTCCCCGGCACGTGGCCACGGCGCGGGGCGGCGGCGCGTTCCTCGTCCCCGCGGAGACGGCCGACCGGCTGCTGGAGGTGCGGGCCCGCGACGGCCGCGTCGTCCTCGACGTCCCCACCGGGTCGCATCCCCACGACGTCGCGCCGCTCGCCGGCGGAAGGATCGCGGTCGGCGACGAGCGCTCCGACACGCTGGCGATCGTGCACGGCGGCCGGCGCCTGCTCGTCCGGACCGCCGCCCAGCCGGGCGGGGTCACGGCGATCGACGACGGGCGGGCGGTCGCCGTCGTCGCCGTCCGCGAGCGGGTGGTCGAGACGTTCGACGCCGCCACCGGCGCCCGGACCGGCCGCGCGGCGGCGGGCGTGGGCCCCACCCACGCGGTCGCGCTCGGGCGCTGGCTGTGGGTGACCGACACCCGCGGCGACGCGCTGCTCGTCTTCCGGCTGCACCCGCGGCTCGAGCTCGTCCGGCGCGTGCGACTGCAGGGCGGCCCCTACGGGCTCGCGCTCGACGCGCTTCGCCGCAGGCTCTACGTGACGCTCACCGCCGGCAACCGGCTGGTCGAGCTCCCGGCTCACGGGCGCCCCCACCCGCTGCGCTGGTGGCCGACCGTGCGCCAGCCCGACGACGTGGCGGTCGACTCAGCCACCGGGCGGGTCTTCGTCGGGGGGCGTGCCGACGGGACGCTCCAGCTCCTCGACCCCGCGACGACGGGTGGCGAGCCCTACCCGCAGGGCGTAGCCGACGGCTGACAGGACCGCCACCGCGGCCACGACCTCGAGGTAGGCCGCGCTGACGTCGCGAGCGTGGCCGGCGACGCGGACGAAGTTGCGCGGCGCGACGGTGAGGATGAGCGGAAAGTAGACGAGCAGCAGCGCGCCCGCGACGACCGCGACGACCCGCACGTGGTTGATCGGGTCCAGGCGCACACGGCGCCGCCTCCGCCCGCCCACGGCCAGCGCCAGCCGGTCGAGCACGATGTAGGACGGGGCGAGGACGAGATCGTGCGCCACGGCCGCCCCCAGCAGCCAGGCGATGGCGTTGACCGGCGCGCGGGCGCGCAGGAGCTGCGCCGCGGCGAGGCCGACAGCGGCAAGGGCGACGAGATGCGCTGCCAGGTGCAGCGGCCCCTGGCCGTAGGAGCGGCGCAGCGCGCTCACGCCGCCTCCGCGAACGTCATCCGCCCCACCCACTTCGTGCAGTGCACGCCCGGCAGCGCGGGCACGACGACCCGGGCGGGGAAGCCGTGGTCGAGCGAGAGGTCGGCCCCCTCGACCCGCAGCGCCAGCAGCGACTGCGGGCTGTCGAGCTGACCCGCGCCAAGCGAGGCGCGGCTGAGCACGCCGTGGGGCTGCAGCGACTCCACGAGCACGGGTCCCCGGCCGCCGCAGAGCGCGGCGAGGTCGGCGATGCGGACGCCGCTCCACGTCCGCTGCACCGACCAGCCCTCCACGCACGCGATCGGCAGGCGGACGGCCGTCTGCGGCAACGCGAGCAGCTCCTCGCGCGACAGGCGCACCGTCCTCGCCCCGCGCAACTCGAGGCGGTAGCCGGACCCGACCATCGCGGGGGTGACGCGTGCCGTGGCGGCCGTCTTGTTGACCGGGAAGTCGTTGGGGCCGTCGCCCAGCGGGCCGCCGCGCGGCGCCAGGACGGCGAGGCGCCGCAGCGGGCCGCCGATGCTCTGGCCCGCCGTGGTGACGGCGAGCGCGCCCATCGCGGCGCCCGTCAGCCCGAGCAGGCCGCGACGGCTCAGCGTCGGGGGCCCGGGCTGCGGCGGTGCGAGCCCGTCGGGCTCGTACGGCTCGGGCCGCGTGTGCGCGACGTCGTCCAGCAGCGGCGCGAGCGCCCCCCGCTCGCGCACGGCGCGGCGCATGACCGGCAGCTTGACGCCGACGTGGAGCACGAGCGCCACGACGAACACCCAGGCGCCGTAGTAGTGGGCGACCACGAAGTTGAAGTGGAACGGGTAGTAGACCTGCACGTTGACGATGCCGGTCGCGAACTGAAACAGCCCGCCGCCGACGAGCGCGACGAGCGAGAGCCGCTCGAGCGCATGCGCGGGGCTGCGCAGCGGCGGCCACCCGAACAGGCGCGGCAGGACCGACCACAGCTTCGCCAGCAGCAGCGGCACGGCGACGATGCCGACGGTGACGTGCAGGCCCTGCGTCACCCGGTAGAGCCACGCCGGCGAGGCCGGCCAGCCGAACACGAGCGGCTGGACGTCGCGGCCGGCGGGGACGATCGCGTTGTGCGCGAGGTCGGGCTGGTAGGCGGCGTGCGACGCCAGCCCGGTGCCTGCCACCAGCAGCAGCGCCACCAGCAGCAGCGAGCCCAGCAGCGAGGTCATCCAGGGTCCTCGGAGCGGGCTGCGCCAGAAGCCGGGACGCGCCGGGCCGGGCGGCGGGTCGGCGGGCCAGGGCGGCCTCACGGCGCCACCGCGAGCGCCGCGTAGCGGCGCCCCTCGTCCTCCCAGGCCTCGTGCACCGCGAACCCGGCCGCGGCGGCGGCCCGCGCCAGCTCACCGGCGTCCACCAGGGCCCAGGGGAACGACGCGCTGGCGCCCGCCGGGCCCACCAGGCGCGCGCGGCGGCGCCCTGCCGGCAGGTCCGCGGGCAGCGTGCACTCGACGAGCGCCGTGCCTCCGATCCGCAGCAGCTCGGCCGTCCGCGCCAGCAGCGCGACCGGGTCGCCGCCGATGCCGAGGTTGCCGTCGAGCAGCAGCGCCGTCGCCCAGGTGCCTTCCGCGGGCACGGGGCCGAACACCGACCCGAGCGCCACGGGGGCGCCGCGATCCAGCGCGAGCCCGACCGCGTGCGGCGAGGCGTCGATGCCGAGCGCGGGCACGCCGCGGGCGACGAGCGCAGCGACGTGGCGGCCGGGGCCGCAGCCGATGTCGAGCACGGGGCCGGCCGCCCGGGCGAGCAGCCGGCGCTCGCCGGCGCTCGCGTCGCCGGTGAAGCGCCGGAACGGAACCGCCAGCTCGCGGCCGCAGTCGAGCGCCAGCCGCCATCGCCCGCCCCCGGCCTCCAGCCCGCAGGAGAACGCCTCGGCCGGCGACAGCGCGCTCACGCGTACCCCAGTGCGGTCAGCGCAGCGGCGAAGCGCCCGCGCGGCGCCTCCCGGGCGACCCGGCGCGCGCTGTCGAGATCGTCGACGTCCTCGAGCGGCGGCAGCATGGCCGGAGCCAGCCCGCAGTCCGCGAGCCGCTCGCGCTGCGCGGTGCCCGTACGGGCCGTGCTCATCGGAACGCCCTCCAGCATCCTGCGCTCGCCCGCGCGCAGGCCGATCGCCCAGTAGCCGCCGTCGGGCGCGGGACCGAGCACCGCGCCCGCACGGTCGAGCGCGCCGAGCGCCCGTTCGAGCACCGCGGCGGTGACCTGCGGCGTGTCCATCCCGATCACCAGCGCCGGCCCGCCGATGTCCTCGAACGCGGCGGCGAGCCGCTCGTCGAGGCCCGCGCCCCGCTGGGGCAGGACCTCGACGCCGCCGGGCACCCAGCCGGGGGGCTCGCCGTCGAGGACCATCACGCGGCGGGCGCAGCGGGTCGCGGCGACCGTGGCGAGCGTGTCGCGCAGCGAGGCCTCGGCCAGCGCCGCCGCCTCGGACGGCGAGCACGGCGGGCACAGGCGGGTCTTGACCCTGCCGGGCAGCGGGGCCTTGCAGATCACTGCCAGCGCGGCGGCGGTCACGCCATCACCCGGCGCATGTCGCGCACGGTCCTGAGCGTCCCCCGGACCGTGCCGGTCACCTTCGAGCGGCCGACGCGCGGCCGGTAGCGCACGCGCTGCTCCTCGACGCGCCAGCCCGCCTGGGCGGCGCGCAGGACCATCTCCAGCGGATAGCCGAAGCGCCGGTCGGCCAGCCGCAGCTCGAGCAGCGCGGGACGGCGCGCCGCGCGCATCGGCCCGAGGTCGGTGACGTCCAGCCCGGTGCGCCGCCGGATCGCCCGCGCCAGCGCGCGGTTGCCGAGCCGCGCGTGCAGCGGCCAGGCCCCGGGGTCGGGCACACGGGCGCCGAGCGTCAGGTCCGCCGCCCCGGCGACCACCGGCGCGGCGATCCGGCCGAGGTCGGCGGGGTCGAGCGACCCGTCGGCGTCCATGAAGCAGACCACGTCGGCCTCGGCGGCCTCGAGCCCCGCGTGGCAGGCCGCCCCGAAGCCGCGGCGCGGCTCCTGCACGACGCGTGCTCCGAGCGCCGCCGCCAGATCGCCGGAGCCGTCGTCGGAGCCGTTGTCGACGACGATCGCGCAGAAGCCGGACGGCAGCGCGCCGAGCACGGCCGGCAGCGCGGCGGCTTCGTTGAGCACGGGCAGGACGACGTCGGGCACGGCCCGAACGCTGCCAGGAGGCCGGTGAACGATCGCGAAACTCTCGTCCCGCGGCTCGCCTGCCGCGGGCCCGCTGGTCTAGCGTCGGGTCCCATGGGCGGCCCCATCCTCGTCACCGGCGGCGCCGGCTTCGTCGGCTTCCACGTCGCCGAGGCGCTGCTCGCCCGCGGGCACGAGGTGCGGATCGCCGACCACCTGCACCCGGCGGCGCACGGGGACGGCCCGGCGAACGTGCCCGACGGGGCCGAGTGGCTGCGCGCCGACCTGCGCGACGCAGGCGCGGCCCGGGCCGCGGTCGAGGGCGTCTCGGCGGTCTGCCATCAGGCGGCGATGGTCGGCCTCGGCCTCGACCCGCTCGACGTCTCCGACTACGTCGCCCACAACGCCCTCGGGACCGCCAACCTCCTGCGTGCCCTGGCCGAGCGCCGCTTCCGCGGCCGCCTGGTGCTGGCGTCGAGCATGGTCGTCTACGGCGAGGGCCGCTACCGCTGCCCCGCCCACGGCGCCGTGCGGCCCGCCGCCCGGACGGTGGCCGACCTCGACGCCGGGCGCTTCGAGCCCACGTGCCCACGCTGTGGCTCGCCGGTGCGGCCCGACCTCGTCACCGAGGACGCGCCGCCCGATCCGCGCAACGTCTACGCGGCCACCAAGCTCCACCAGGAGCACCTCTGCGCGGCGCTCGCGCGCGAGCTCGACGAGGTGGCGTTCACCGCCCTGCGCTACCACAACGTCTACGGCCCCCGGATGCCGCGCGACACCCCCTACGCGGGCGTGGCGAGCATCTTCCGCAGCGCGCTGGAGGCGGGCCGGTCGCCGCGCGTCTTCGAGGACGGCGGCCAGCGGCGGGACTTCGTGCACGTCGCCGACGTCGCGCGCGCCAACGTGCTCGCGCTGCTGCGCGAGGAGCCCGCGCCGGGGGCGCTCAACGTCGCCTCGGGCGAGCCCCGCACCGTGCTCGACATGGCCCGTGCGCTGGCCGCCGCGATCGGCGCGGGCGGGCCCGAGCCCCGCGTGACGGGCGAGTACCGTCGCGGCGACGTCCGCCACGTGGTCGCGTCGCCGGCCCGCGCCCGCGACGTCCTCGGCTTCCGCGCGCAGATCCCGTTCGCCGACGGGATGCGGGAGCTCGCGGCGGCGCCGCTGCGTCAGGCTGCGCGACCGGCGGCCTCGGCGACGTCGGCGGCGAACGCGTCGACGTCGGACTCCGCGGTGTCCCACGAGCACATCCAGCGCACCTCGCCGGTCACCTCGTCCCAGGTGTAGAAGCGCCAGCGCTCCTGGAGGGCCGCGGCGGCGCCCGGGGGCAGCCTCGCGAACACCGCGTTGGCCTGGACCTCCTGGGTGACGAGGACGCCCGGGACGTCGCGCACCGCGGCCGCCAGGCGTGCGGCCATGGCGTTGGCGTGTGCCGCCGCGCGGCGCCAGAGCTCGTCGGTCAGCAGCGCGTCGAACTGGGCGGCCAGGAAGCGCATCTTCGACGCGAGCTGCATCGACTGCTTGCGCAGGTAGGGCATCGCGTCGACCGCTGCGCCGGGGCGCAGCAGGACCAGCGCCTCGCCGGCCAGCATGCCGGTCTTCGTGCCGCCGAACGACACGGCGTCGACCCCGGCGTCGGTCGTCAGCGCCCGCAGCGGCACGTCGAGCGCGGCCGCCGCGTTCGCGAGCCGGGCGCCGTCGACGTGCAGCACGAGGCCCTCGTCGCGGGCGAGGTCGCCGAGCGCCCGGATCTCGGCCGGGCTGTAGAGCGTGCCGAGCTCCGTGGACTGGCTGATCGAGATCATCCGCGGCTGCACGGCGTGCTCGTCGCCGAAGCGCACCAGCCGCGGCCGCACGAGGTCGGGCGTGAGCTTGCCGTCGGCCGTGGCGACGGTCAGCAGCTTGACGCCGGCGATCTGCTCGGGGGCGCCGCCCTCGTCGACGTTGAGGTGCGCGGTCTCGGCGCACACGACGCCCTCCCAGGGGCGCAGCAGCGCGCGCAGGGCCAGGACGTTGGCGCCGGTGCCGTTGAAGACCAGGAACGCGCGCGCGGCGTTCCCGAACACCTCGCGGAACCGCTGCTCGACGGCACGCGTGCGCTCGTCGTGGCCGTAGGACGGGGCGTGGCCCTCGTTGGCGACGGCGATCGCGTCGAGCACCTCGGGCAGCACCCCGGCGTGGTTGTCCGAGCCGAAGCCGCGCGCTTCGGTCATCCGTGCAGCGACAGGCGCTGGCCGTTCATCTTCGCACCGCGCTCGCCGAGGACGAACGCGATCGCCTCGGCCAGGTCGGCCGGAGAGGTGAACGAGGCCTTGTCCTCGCCGATGGCGTTCACCACCAGGATGTTGGCAGTTCCACCGTGCTCGGCGAGGTCGGCCGCGAGCGCGAGCGTCCAGGCCTCCGCAGCCGCCTTGCTCGCGGCGTAGGCGGCGTTCTTCGCGTCGGGGCGCTGCGCCTGGAGCGAGGAGACCAGCACGAAGCGCCCGCCGCTGCGGCGCAGGGCGGGCAGGAACGCGCGCGTCGTGTTCTGCACCGTGCGGACCAGCAGGTCGTGCAGCCACTCGACGTCCTCGGCGGGGGTCTCGTCGATCGCGGTCCCGCCGCGCCAGCCGCCGACCAGGTGCACCAGCGCGTCGACGCGGTCGAGCGAGTCCGCCCAGCTTTGCGCCTGCTCGAAGTCGAGCAGGTCGTAGTCCCCGCGATCGACCGCGGAGAGCTCCCAGCCGCCCAGGCCCAGGCGCTCGACCACCGCCGGGCCCAGGCCGCCCGCCGCCCCGGCGATCGCCGCCAGCCGGCTCATGCCGGGACCGCCGCGCGCGTCACGTCGAGCTTGCCCTTCAGCGACGAGTAGAACATCGACAGCGGGAACTCGTCGTCGGCCACGAGGTCGACGTAGGGCCGCGGGTCCTCGGCGTCGGCGAAGTCGCGCACGTCGCGCGCCCACCGCGAGCCAGCCGCCGGCGGCACGTACGTGGCGACGAAGTCGTGGGCGGCCTGCCAGTGCGAGAGCTTCGAGCGGTCGATGCCGGCACGGTAGAGCTCTTCGACCGCCGCGCGCAACGCCACCACGCCGTCGGACACGCGCTCCCACTCGATCGTGAGCCGGTTGTCGGTCCAGTGCACCATCCCGTGCTTGTGCAGGTAGGCGAACAGCAGCTGGCCGCCGAGGCCGTCGTAGTTGCGCACCCGGCTGCCGGCTGATCGGGAAGCGGAACAGCCGGTCGAAGAGGATCGCGTACTGGACGTGGCGTGCGAAGGCGAAGCCTGCGCGCTCGAGCTCGACGGCCTCGCAGAACGCCGTCAGGTCGCAGCGCAGCTCCTCCAGCGAGTACATCCAGTACGGCATCCGCTGGCGGATCATGAAGGGGTCGAACGGCAGGTCGCCGTGGCTGTGGGCGCGGTCGTGGACGAGGTCCCAGAGGATGTAGGCGTCGCGCGAGAGCGGCGCGGAGCTCACCAGCGCGGCGGCGTCGGGCGGGAGGTTGAGCGCGCAGCAACTCGGCCGCGCGAGCGGTCACGCGGCGGAAGCGCTCGGCCTCGCGGTCGCAGAAGATCGCGCCGAAGTGGTTGGCCGGCCGGTCCTCCGCCGCGACGGTCTCGGGGAACAGCACGGCCGACTCCGACGCGTAGCCGGCCGTGTGGTCGACGAACTCGACCGGGACGAACTTGGCGTTGTCGTAGCGGGAGGCCTCCAGCTCGGCCACCCAGTCGGGCCACGGCACGCGCACGATCAGCGCCTCGAAGCGCGTGTCGCGCGAGCCCGAGTTCTGCAGGTACATCGGGAAGACGACCAGGTGCTCGATGCCGTCGGCGCGATGCAGGTCGGGGCGGAAGCGGTCGAGCGAGGCCGCGAAGTCGGGCCGCCCGAAACCACCGGACGCCCAGCCGCGCAGGTCGTCGCACAGCGCCTGCAGGTACTCGGCGTCGTGCGGGAAGCGGGGCGCGAGGCCCGCGACGGCCGCGGCCATCGCATCCACGTGGGCGGCCGCCGCGTCGCACGAGGCGTCGTCGGCGAGCGCGCCGTCGGGCGCCTGGAGCAGGCGCAGAGCGTCGGTGTGGCGCTTGAGCTCGAGCCAGACCGGGTCGGAGGCGACGTCGGACGGCGCCTCGAGCCCGCCCCCGGCGAGGGCATGGGCGCCCGCCCAGTGGACGAGGTTGCGCCAGAGGTCGGCGTGGTCGAGATCGCCGATGCAGTCGTCGCCGAAGAGGTCGGAGTCCGCGGCGACCACGACCCTGCCCGCGCCGTGCTCGCAGACCGCGAGCAGGGGAGCGCCGGGGGTCGACGCGGTCGGCGCCGTGCGCGCCAGCACGCGCGCTGCAGCGCCGGGCGAGAGCGAGCCGGCGCGGTAGAAGCAGACGTCCGCGACGCGGGCCAGGAGGTCGGCGCCGAGGCGGCCGTCGCCGAGCTCTGCCAGGACCCATGAGGGCGCCTGGTGGTGGTGCACGTAGTCGTGGATCACGGCGTTGTCGACGCCGATGCCGAAGCGCTCGGCGAGCGCTGCGAGGTTGGAGCCGTACTTCTCCTGCTCCTCCTCGGCGAGCAGCAGCAGCCCGCCGCCGCCGCGCACGAACGCCTCGACCGCCTCGACCTCGGCCGGCGTGAAGACCGGCGCGCCGCCGGGGACGACGCGCTCCCACTTCGCGTCCGAGGGATGGACGACGACGAGGACGGCGACCCCCGCGAGCACCTCGGGGGTCAGCGGGCCGGCAACGTGCGCGTCGACCGCGAAGTCGTGCGCGCGCAGGATCTCGCCCGCCCGCGCGTAGGAGGAGTCGGGAGGGTGCGACGGGTTGACCTCCTGGGCCACCTCGGGCCGGATCGTCCACGCCTCGGCGTGGGCCTCGTCGAACAGGACCCGAGCTCGCTCGCGCATCACGACACGGTATGCCCGCCACCGGCCGATTGTCGATGCCGATATCCCGCGCACACGTGCAAGGATCCTGCGCATGGACGACATCGACCGCCAGATTCTTGCGCTCCTGGTCGAGGACGGCCGCCGCACCTACGACGATGTCGGCCGCCGCGTCTCGCTGTCGGCGCCCGCCACCAAGCGCCGGGTGGACCGGCTGCGCCGCCAGGGCGCGCTGCGGGGCTTCACCGCGGTCGTCGACCACGCGGCGCTGGGGGCCACGACCGAGGCGCTGGTCGAGCTGTTCTTCGCCCCCGGGACACCGCTCGACGAGGTCGCCGCGACACTGCGCACCCACCCCGAGGTGGTCGAGGCGTGGAGCGTCACCGGCGAGGCGGATGCGATCGCGCGCGTTCGCACCGCCGACAACGCCGACCTCGAGCGGCTGATCATCGCGCTCCAGCGCGAGGGGCACGTCGTCCGGACCAGCTCGCAGGTCATCCTCTCGCCGCTGGTGAGCCGTCCCGCGGCCAAGTAGGTTCGTCGCCCATGCGCCGTCTCCCCCTGCTCGCTGCCCTCTGCCTGCTCGTCCCGGCCGCCGCCTCGGCGTCCCCGGCGCTGCCGCTCGATCACGCCGGCCGCTGGATCACCGACGCGCGGGGCCGCGTCGTGATCCTCCACGGCTACAACATGGTCTTCAAGCGCCCGCCCTACGCGCCCGACGCGACCGGCTTCGGCGAGGACGACGCCGCGTTCCTGGCCTCCGAGGGCTACGACACGGTCCGGCTCGGGCTCATCTACAAGGCCGTCGAGCCCTCTCCCGGCGTCTACGACGACGCCTATCTCGACCGCATCGCGACGACGGTCGACACGCTCGCCCGCCACGGGATCGTCTCGCTGCTCGACTTCCACCAGGACCTCTACAACGAGCGCTTCCAGGGCGAGGGGTGGCCGGACTGGGCCGTGCTCGACGACGGGCTTCCCGCCGAGCCGAAGTCCGGGTTTCCCGGCAACTACCTGCTGATGCCGGCGCTCCAGCGCGCCTTCGACAACTTCTGGGCCGACGCGGCGGGCCCGGGCGGCGTCGGCATCGGCGACCGGTACGCCGCGGCGTGGCGCCACGTCGCCCGGCGGTTCGCGACCAACCCTGCGGTGCTCGGCTACGACCTGCTCAACGAGCCGTGGCCCGGCACCGCCTGGCAGGAGTGCGCCAATCCGGCCGGCTGCCCGGTGGCCGACGCACGGCTCCAGGCGTTCACCGAGCGCACCCTGCACGCCATCCGCGAGGCGGACCCGGGCACGCTGGTCTTCTACGAGCCCTACGTCCTCTTCAACGACGGCGCGAGGACGAACCTGTCCGCCACCGGCGACGCCCACGCCGCGATGTCGTTCCACGACTACTGCCTCCAGGCCGGGTCGACCGACTCCAACGCGGGCTGCGACACGGCCGACGACCTCGTCTTCGCCAACGCCGACCGGCACGCGGCGTCGACCGGCGACGCGCTGCTGCTCACCGAGTTCGGCGCCACCGGCGCGCACGACATCCTCACCGCCATGGTCGAGCGCGCCGACCGCCACATGGTCGGCTGGCAGGAATGGCACTTCTGCGGCTGCGACGACCCCACCACGAGCGGGCCCGGCGACCGGCAGGCGATCGTGCGCGACCCCTCGAAGGCGCCGGCCGGCGACAACGTCGACGCCTCCAAGCTCGACGTCCTGACGAGGCCGTTCCCCCAGGCGGTCGCGGGAACGCCGGCGAGCTTCGGCTACGACGCCGAGGCCCGGCGGTTCACGCTCGAGTACGGCACGGCCCGGGCCGACGGTCGCGGGACGTTCGGGCCGGGCGACGCCACGGAGGTCGTCCTGCCCGCACGCGACTACCCGCACGGCTACGCCGCGCACGTCCGTGGCGGCTCGATCCTCTCGGCGCCCGGCGAGCGCGTGCTGCGCGTGGCGCCATGCCCCTCGGCGACGCGGGTCTCGGTCGAGGTCGTCGCCTCCGGGTCGCGCTCGGCGTCGTGCGCCGCGCCGGCGGCGCTGCGGCCGGCGCGCACCCTGCTGCGCCTGCGCCTGCGGGTCGTGCCCCGTCGCGTCCGCGCGGGCCGGCAGGTCGCCGTGAGGGTCTACGTCCGCGAGGGAACAGGCCGTGGCGCGCGGCCGGTGCCGGGCGCCACCGTGCGCCTGGCCGGGCGGCGCGCCGTTGCCGACGACCGCGGAAGGGTCACGATCCGCCACCGCTTCCGGCGCCGCGGGAGAGCCCGGGTGACCGCCACGGCGCCCCGGCACACCCGTGGCCGCGCCATGCTGCTCGTGCGCCGGCGCTGATCGGGCCGCGGCCGCCCCCGGGCCACGGCACCCCCTACGCTCGTCCAGGGATGCGCGAGCCTGATCGCAGATCCCAGTGGCAGGTCGATCGCGCGCGCCTCGTCCGGCTGCTCGGCGGGCTGTGGTTGTTCGGCACCGGCGAGGCCTGCGTCGTGCACGCGGGGCTGGGCAACTCGCCGTGGACCGTCTTCGCCCAGGGCGTCTCGCTGCACTCGCCGATGGGCATCGGCGCGGCGACGATCGCGACCTCGGTCGTCGTGCTGCTCCTGTGGCTGCCGCTGCGCCAGCCGCCCGGGGCGGGCACCGTCCTCAACGCGGTGCTGGTCGGCGTCGCCATCGGCGTCATGCTGCCGCTGCTGGGCGCCCGCCCGCACGGGCTCGCCGCCGCCGGCTTCATGCTGGGCGGGATCGCCACGGTCGCGGCCGGCAGCGGGCTCTACCTCACGGCCGGGCTCGGCCCGGGCCCGCGCGACGGGCTCATGACCGGCCTGCACCGCAGGACGGGACGCTCGGTCCGCCTCGTCCGCGGCGCGATCGAGGGCAGCGTGCTGATCGCCGGCTTCGCCCTCGGCGGCCACGTGGGGATCGGCACCGTCGCCTTCGCGACCCTGATCGGCCCCGGCGTCCAGCTCGCCCTGGGGCTCGCCGGCGCGGCCCGCGAGCCGCTGCGAGCGGAGCCGGTGCCGGCCGACGCCGGCTGAGCCGGAGGGCGGGCGGCCGACCCAGCCGCATGGACCGGGGACGTCGCCGCTAGCTCGCGCGCCGCGTCCGGCCGCGTCCGGTCCTGCGGCTGAGGGCGACCCGCTCCGGGTCCGCGCCGCGCAGGCCGTTGACGATCATCTCGGCGACCAGCGTCCCGAGCTCCTCGGGCGAGGTCTTGCCCCGGGGCCGGTACCACGTGTACACCCAGTTGACCATGCCCAGGATCGAGTAGGCCACGACCTTGGAATCCAGGCCGGGGGCAACGTCCCCGGCGGCCTGGGCCTCCTCGATGAGCCCGACGACGAAGCGCTCGTAGTGGGTCCGCTGCTTGGTGATGATCTCCCGGCGCTCCGGCGAGAGCAACCCGAAGTCGTGGTAGTAGACGGCGATCTTCGTCAGGTTGCGCGTGTTGTACTGGACGTGGCGCTGGAGGTAGGCATAGAGGCGCCCCAGTGGAGGAAGCTCCTCCATGGCGTCGACCTCGTCGACGATGCCGTGGGCGTCCTCGTGGACCTCCTCCAGGACGCGGAAGAGGAGATCCTCCTTGGACTTGATGTAGTAGTAGAGACTGCCCTTGAGGATGCCCACCGCGTCGGCCACGTCCTGCACCGAGGTGTCGGCGTAGCCCTGCCGGCAGAAGATCTCGGCGGCGGCGTCGATGATCTCGCGCTCACGCTTCTTGGATGCCGGCGGCCGAGAGCCGTCGTTCTCCGGCGCAGCGGCGATCCGGTCGTTGGAGCGTGTCGTCTTCTTGCTCTTCGTGGTCACGGAACTCTTCCTCTGCGGCGTGGGGCTACCGTCCATGGTCCCTGTCTCTCAGTCTCGAGTATCGGCCGGACGGCCGGGTTTGCAGACTCCGCCCGCTGTACCCCGTCGAGGCGAGGCAAAGCCGCGAGCGCACCGGTGACGACATCGGCTTCGTAGCCGACGGCGCCCCGCGATCCGCTCGGGGCAGATCAGGCGCCCGGCGATCGCGAAGTCCTGGCCCACCCGCGCGACAGCAGGGTATCCGCCCCACACAGCGACTCACGCGTGGAACTCCGGCTCACGTCGCTCGACGAACGCGCTGATCCCCTCCCGGGCCGCGGGCGCGAGCAGCGCCTCGACGGCACAGCTCCGCTCGACGGCGAGCCCCCGCATGAGGTCGCCGTCGAATCCGTCGTTGAGCGCCTGCTTGATCAGGCGCAGCGACGAGCCCGGCATCCGGGCGAGCCGCCCTGCCCAGGCGCGCGCGGTGTCGCGCGTCGCCGGGCCGTCGTCGCACGCGGCGGTGACGAGGCCGATGGCGGCCGCCTCGTCGGCATCGAGCCGCTCGGCCAGCATCATCAGGTGCGCGGCGCGAGCACGCCCCACGAGGCGGGGCAGCCGCTGGGTGCCTCCCCCGCCCGGGATGATGCCCAGGCCCGCCTCGGGGAGGCCGATGCGAGCCGGCCCCCGCGACATGAAGCGGAAGTCGAGCGCGAGCGCGAGCTCGCACCCTCCACCGAGAGCGTGCCCCTCGATGGCGGCGACGGTGGGCTTGCCCAGGCGCTGGAGGCGCAGGAACGTGCCATGCACGAGATCGAGCTTGCGGGCGATCGCTCCGCGCCGGAAGTCGTAGTCGGCCATGCGCTTGATGTCGGCGCCCGACACGAAGATCCCGGGGTGATCGCTGACGAACACGACCGCGCGCGTGCCGTCGTCGAGCTCGAGCTCGACGACGGCACGCCGGAGCTGCTCGTAGAGCTCGTCGGTCAGAGCGTTCGCGGGGGGGTTTGCGATGGTGACGGTCGTCACGCCGTCGTCCGCAGCATCAAGGCGGAGTAGAGGCTCTTCCACAGGCGTCTTCTGCCAAACGTTTGGTTGGTAGGATGGGCGGCCCAGTCTCGCACACTGCCGATGCATCCACAAACGGACCGACCCCCCGGCTCACGGTGGCGCCGGTGAGCGCGCCCCCGCCCACCGGCGCGCTCCTGAGCGTCGGCCTGGCCCTCCCGAGTGATCGCGTGGCGGCCGGCCGAGGCGCCAGGCGGTGCGCGGCACGACCCGACGAGGACGCCGTGACTCTCGCCGTCGAGGCGGCGCTCGAGGCGCTCGAGCGGGCCGAGGAGCCACCCGCCGCCCTCCTGCTGGCCACCACCACGCCCCCCTACGACGAGGGCGGGAGCGCGCAGCTGCTGGCGGAGATCCTCGGACTGCCCTCCGAGACGTTCGTGGCCGAGCTCTCGGCGACCATGCGCGACGGCGTCGCTGCGTTGCGGCTCGGGCTCGCGCTGGCCGCGACGGGAACCGGCCCCGCCCTGGTCTGCGCCGCGCATCGCGCGCGAGCACGCGGCGACGGCGACGCCGGCGACGGCGCCGTGGCGCTGCTGGTCGGGAAGGGTGACGGCCTCGCCCGACTCGCGCCCGGCCCCGCCCACGCGGAGGAGCTGCGGGACCGCTGGCGGCTGCCCGGCGACGACGTCCCTCGCGAGGGCGACGCCAGCTTCGTCCATGAGTTCGGTGCCGCGCGCGTGGCCCGCCTGGTCGCCGAGCGCGCGCTCGAGCAGCGTCCCGCGATGGTGCCCGCGGGCGCCGGTCGTGAGCCCGCCGAGGATCCCGTCGCGGTGCTCGTCGCCGGTCCGAGCACGCGCGCGGCGGCACGCGCGGAGCAGGCGCTGGGCGGGCCGGGCGACCCGGTGGTCGCCCGCACCGGCGTGCTCGGCGCCGCGCACCCGCTGCTGCGCATGGCCTGTGGGCTCGCGGAGCCCGGGATCGTGGTGGGTGCGTCCGGCGGGCTGGCCGAGGCGCTCGGCTTCGAGCCGGCGGTCGACGCGGCAGCGACCGCCGACGCGCTGCGCAAGCGCGCACTCGCCGGCGTCGATGCCGACGCGCCGGTGCCGGTGCCCTCCGGGGAGGGCTTCGATCCGTACGCCTCGGCTCCGCGGGCCTGGCGCGAGCGGGCACAGGACCTCAGGCTGGAGGGCGTGCGCTACGGCGACGTGATCCACTTCCCGCCGCCGGCGGCCCCGCCTCCCGGCCACGAGGGCGAGACCGGCGAGCCGGTGCGCCTGGCCCGGGCCGGCACCGTCCTCACCTTCACCCGCGACCATGTCTACCCAGGCGGCGACGTCACCACGATGGCCGTCGTCGCGCTCGATGACGGCGCCCGCTTCTACGGACAGGCCGCGATGGGCGAGGACGTCGCGATCGGCGACCGCGTCCGCCTCGTGCCCCGCCGGCTGCACGAGGGCGGCGGGATCGTGCAGTACTTCTGGAAGGCGCAACCATGCCGATAGCGGGCGAGGTGGCCATCGTCGGTACCGCCACCACGCGGTTCGGGGTGCTCCACGACCGCAGCTACCTCGAGCTCCTCGCGGAAGCCGCGCGCGGCGCCATCGCCGACGCGGGGATCGGGCAGGAGCAGCTCGAGGCGGCGTGGCTGGGAACGGCCGAGCCCGCGATCTCCGCCCTCATCGGAGACGCGGGGACCGCGGTGACCGAGGCGATCGGCTTCGCGCCCCGGCCCGTCACGCGCGTGTCGACGTTCTGCTGCACCGGCATGGAGGCGGTCCGCGCCGGTGCGATGGCCATAGCCGCAGGCGAGCACGAGCTCGTGCTCGCGGTCGGTGCCGAGAAGATGCGCGACGTCCCGCCGCGCGGCAGCCTCGTCGCCCGCACCGCGAACCTGACCCATCCCACCCTGGCCAAGGGACGGACGGCGCCCGGCCAGTTCGCGCTGCTGGCCAACCGCTACCTCCACGAGTACGGATACACCGTCGAGGACCTCGCCCAGGTCGCGGTCAAGAACCACGAGCACGCGACGCGCAACCCGATCGCCCACTATCGCAAGCCCGTCACCGCCGAGCAGGTGCTCAACGCGCCCAGGGTGGCCGAGCCGCTCGGCGTCCTCGACTGCACGCCCACCACCGACGGAGCGGCGGCCGTCGTGCTCGCGCCCGTCGCCTGGGCCGAGCGCCACGCCGAGCGCTACGCCGTCATCGAGGGGATCGCGCTCTCGGTCGTGGACGGCTACTACTCCGGCTTCTTCCGCGACGACAAGGACTACCTGGGCTTCGGGGTTACCCGCGAGGCAGCCGCCGAGGCCTACCGCCAGGCGGCCATCGAGTCGCCCCGCGACCAGCTCGACGTGGTCGAGTGCCACGACTGCTTCACCATCACCGAGCTCGTCAACTACGAGGACCTCGGCCTCTGCGAGCGCGGCGCCGGCGGGCGGTTGCTGCACCAGGGGGCGACCGCCGCCGGCGGGGACATCCCCGTGAACCTCTCAGGCGGTCTGCAGTCCTGCGGTCATCCGGTCGGCGCCACCGGGGTGCGGATGATCAAGGAGATCGCCGACCAGGTGACCGCGCGCGCCGGCGAGCGCCAGGTCGACGGAGCGCGCCGGGGCGCGGCGCACACGCTGGGCGGGCCCGGCGTGGCGTCCTGCGTCGCCGTGATCGGCGCGCCCTAGAGAGCGGGCGTCGTCCGCTGCGCACGGTGCGCGTGATCGCCTGATGCGCGTCGGTCTCTACAGCGACCTGCGCAACCCGGAGCCCTGGCGCCGGCCGTGGGACGAGCTCTACGGGCGCGTGCTGGATCGCGTGGTGGATGCCGAGCAGCGCGGGGTCGGCTCCTTCTGGCTCACCGAGCACCACCTCTTTGAGGACGGCTATCTCCCCCAGCCGCTGACCTTCGCGGCGGCCGTGGCAGCGCGCACCTCGACGATCCGCATCGGCACGGCGGTGATGCTCGCGCCCCTCCGCCCCTCCCTCGCGATCGCGGAGGAGGCCGCGGTGGTCGACATCCTCAGCGGCGGCCGCCTGGAGCTGGGGCTCGGCGCCGGCTACCGCGTGCCCGAGTACCGCGCCTACGGCGCCGACATCTCACGGCGCTTCGCGCTCCTCGAGGAACGCGCGAGGGAGGTCCGCCGCCTCTGGAGAGACGGGGTCTGCACGCCGCCGCCGCTGCAGGAGCGCCCGCCGCTCTGGATCGGCGTCATGGGCCCCAGGGGCGCGCGAATGGCCGGCCGGCTCGGCGAGGGGCTGCTGTGGCTGGGAGAGGACCTCCTGGCGCCCTACCGCGAGGGGCTCGAGGAGGGTGGGCACGATCCCGCGTCGGCCCGTCTAGCCGGGCTGGCCAACATCATCCTCGCCGACGACCCCGAGGCCGCCCGGGCGCGGATCGCTCCGCACCTCGACTGGCAGCGCGAGACCTACAACCGCCATGCGGCCGAGGGCCGCGAGGCCGATGCGCGGCCGACGGGCGGACTCGCGAGCACGCGCGCCGGAGCCCGCTCGCCCGCGCCCGAAGCGGAGCGCATGCGGCCCCGGCGCCGTCATGCGCTGCCGCCGCGCCTGCACGTCCTGACCGCGGCCGATGCGCTCGAGCTTCTGCGCGAGTGGCTGGGCGGCATGCCCGTCGTGGACGTCTTCCTGTGGGAGAGCATCGCCGGGATGCCCGACGACCTCGCCGATCGGCACGTCGAGCTGGTGGCCACCGAGCTGGCGGCCGGGCTCGCCGACTGAGCGCTCAGGCCTCCGTCACGCCATCTCCGGGCTGCCAGCGGCCACCGACCGGACGGTAGGGGTAGGCGATCTCGACCAGGAGCCCGTGCGAGCTCTCCGGCGAGATGAACGTCCAGTGCTGCCATGGCAGCAGCGGGTCCTGCGAGAGCTCCTCGCTGGTGACCTTCACCCCCGCGCCGACGAGACTCCGGACGGCCGCGGGAAGGTCGGGATGCGTGAAGGCGATGTGGTGCACGCCCTCGCCGTGACGGGCGAGCCGCTGCCCGAGCGGCCCGTCGTTGAGGGGCGAGAGCAGTTGGATCTCGCACCCGTGATGCGACACGAAGGTCGCCCAGGCCATCTCGTCCTCGCCCGCGCTGAAGCGGTCGTAGCGAACGATCGGCTCCTCGAGCTGGCCGGGATCCATGACGGCGAGGATGCGCCGCCAGTCCTCGATGGCCGCGTCGAGGTCACGGACGAGAAAGCAGACGTGCGCGAGTGGTCCGGATGGCATGACGTCCTCCTTGTACGGGTACGCGCCGCCGTCGAGGCGGGCCCGGTGCGCCCGAGCTCATGTCGAGTCCGCCGTGCTCGGCCGAGCGGTCCAGCCGTACTCGATCCCGACCAGGATCGTCCGGCGCGTCTCGCGCGGGTCGATGACGTCGTCGACGAAGGTGTGGGCGGCGGCCTCCCACGGCTCGGACTGGTCCGCCCAGCTCTCGGCCAGGGCGGCGAAGAGCTCGTCGCGGGCCTGCTCGCCCTCCTCCTCGAGCGTCCGGTCGAGCCGGCGCCGGTGGACCGTCCGCACACCCGTGTCGGGGGCCATGAACCCCAGCTCGGCGATCGGCCAGCAGACCGTCAGATCGGGGTGCGTCGGGCCTCCGCCCATCGCGAAGTGCCCGCCTCCGTAGGACTTGCGGACCACCACGACGATCTTGGGCACCGCGACGCGGGCGAGCCGCTGGGCGACCCGCTCGTAGGCGGACAGGATGCCCGCGCGCTCGGCCTGCCGGCCGATCATCAGGCCGGGCACGTCGTGCAGGAAGACCAGAGGGAGGTTGAACGTGTCGCACATCTCCACGAAGGCCAGCTCCTTGGCGAGGGCGGGCCCGTCGAGCACGCCGGCACGCTGCATCGGCTGGTTGGCGACGATCCCCACCGGCGTGCCCTCGACGCACGCGAAGCCCGTGATGAGGCTCCCGCCGTACCGCGCGCTCCACTCGAACAGCGATCCGCCGTCGACGATCGCCTCGATGACGTGATGCATGTCGTAGCCGCGCTTGGGCTCGGCGGGCACGAGCCGGAGGAGCTCCTCGGGGTCACGTTCGGGCGGGGCGGGCGCGGCGGACGGAGCCGGCAGCCCGGCATGGTCGGGCAGGAAGGAGAGGAAGCGGCGGATCGCGGCGAACGCGTCGTCCTCGCCGGGCACGACGAGGTGCGCGACGCCGCTCTCGCCGGCTGCCACCTCCGGCCCGCCGAGCTCCTCGGCGCTGAGGTCCTCGCCGATCGCCGAGGCGACCACGGGCGGCCCCGAGAGGGCCAGCGCGGCGCTTTCGGTCATGACCACGAGATGGGCCATCGCCGCATGCAGGGCCGCGTCGCCGAAGCTCGGGCCGAGGACCGCGGTGACGCGCGGGATCTCATGGAAGCCCGGAGGGGACTGCAGGAAGGTGCGGAAGTCGAAGGGCAGACCGGAGAAGCGCCAGCCCATGACGTCGGGCATCCTGCCGCCGTCGGCGTCGCTGAGGCAGACGAGCGGCATCCCCCGCCGGCCGGCGAGGGCCGCGACCCGGTTCTGCTTGCGCATGTTCACCTGCGCGGTGGTGCCGGCGAGGACCGTCGCGTCGATGGCGATGATCGCCGCCCGGCGACCGTCGATCTTGGCCACCCCGGTGACGATCGCGTCCCCGGGAGCCGGGCGCTCGCGCCGCTGCTCGGGCTGCGCGAGCAGCCCGAGCTCGTACCACGAGCCCGAATCGACGAGCCGCTCGATCCGTTCGCGGGCGGTGAGGCGGCCGGAGTCGTGATGGGCCGCCACGCGCTCGGAGCCACCCATGGCCAGCGCCTCCGCGCGCCGGCGTTCGAGGTCGTCGAGTCGCGCCCGCATGGCCTCGGGCACGGGTCGGTGCCGGCGGCCGCGGGCGGGGCGGTCAGAGGCCATCAGCGGCCCTCGAAGGTCGGGGGCCGCCGTGCGGAGAACGCCGCCACGCCCTCGGCGTGGTCCGCCGACCCCTGCAGCAGGGCGACCGCCTCGGTGGCGTACGCGTAGCCCTCGTCGCTGCCCCGGCCGAGGATGCGCTTGGCGACGGCCAGCGCGAGCGGCGACCGCTGCGCCATCGTCGCCGCCAGCCCCTCGGCCTTCGCGAGGTGCCCGCCGCTCGGCGTCACGACGTTGACCAGCCCGGCGAGCCGCGCGTCGTGCGCGTCCAGCTGCTCGCCGGTGAGCGCGAGGTACTTCAGCCAGTGGAGCCCTGCGTGGGCGCGTCCCCTCACGACCGCGAGGCCGGGCACCAGGCCGACCGCCGACTCGGGCGTTCCGAAGCGCGCCGTCTCGTCGGCCACCACGATGTCGCAGACCATCGTGAGCTCGCAGCCACCGCCGAGCGCGTAGCCGTGGACCGCGGCGATCGTCGGCTTGGGCAGCTCCTCGACCAGCCGCAGCGCGCCGAGCGCGTCCTCCACGTAGGCGCGCCGCTCCGCCGTGTCGGCGAGCCCGCCGAACCCCTCGATGTCCCCCCCGACGGAGAAGCAGGGCCCGGCGCCGTGGAAGACCACCACGCGCACATCGTCGTCCTCGCGCGCGGCGGCCAGCGCCTCGCGGAGCTCCGCCCAGAACGCGGGCCGCATGGCGTTGAGCTTGTCCGGTCGGTCGAGCGTGAGCCACGCAACGCGATCCCGGACCTCGGAACGGAGCACGCCCCGAGTCTATGACGGAGGCGCCGTGAGGTTCAACCAAACGGTTGTTTGTGGCGACGGTGCCGCGGCGTCAGCCGGGCGGAGCGGCGCCGGCCGGGGCGTCGCCCCAAGCCTCGCACAGGACGCGCCGCAGCGAGGCGCCCGCGACACGACCGATCTCCGCGGCGGGGAGCGCCCAGAGCTCCTCGGAGAACACCTCGATCCCGAACACCGCCGTCTCCGGGCGACGCCGGAGCAGTCTCACCAGGCCAGTGACGTCCCAGTCGCCCTCCCCCGGCAGGAGGCGGTGGCGCAGCGCGTCCTGCACCGGCGACTCCATCGGCTCCGAGCGCCCGTCGCACACCTGCACGGCGAAGATGCGGTCCCCCGGGATCCGCCGCAGCAGCGCCTCGTCGGGATCACCGCGGAGGAAGTGCCAGACGTCGAAGACGATGCCCCCGTTCGGGCGGTCGGCCAGGCGAACGATGTCCCATGCCGCCGCCAGGGTCTTGATGCCGGTGAACGGGATGAACTCGAGCTGCACGCGCAGGCCCGACTCGGCCGCCCGATCGCAGACGGCGGCGAAGGCCTCCACCAGCAGGTCGAGAGGACGGACGACGCCGAATGGCTCCACGACGCTCACCGCCTCGACGCCGAGGCTCTCGGCCGCGGTGAGGAGCTCGCGCTCGTCCATGTCGAGCAGGGCCAGGTTCTGCGCGGAGACGCCGTCCGGCGGCCGCCAGTCCGGCAGCCACCTGCTGTACGGGTCCAGAGCCGCGACCCGCACGCCGCGATCGTCCATCATCGAGCGCATGTCAGCGGGCGTCAGTCCCGCGGACAGCGCCTCCCGGTAGTCGGTGGGGAACATCGAGACCGCGGAGAACCCGCCCGCCACCGCGGCGTCGAGCCGCTCCGCGAAGGTCGCTCCCCGGACGGTGCCCGACCACAGCGTCAGTGGACCCGTCGCGGCGACCGTCACCCGCCCGGCCCCTCGACCGCACGGGCGGCGGCGTCCCCCTCGCGGAAGGCGTGCAGTGCCGAGCGCGGCGCGACGGCGTCGCCGGCCACGACGACGCGGGGCGCCGCCCGCCGAGCGGCCGTGTGGAGCGTCAGGTCCGGCAGGCCCTGGACCCCGGCGACGACGAGATCGAAGCGACGGCGCGTGAGCGCACCCGAGTGCACGTGGCGCAGCGTGACCTCGCCGCCGGCGATGTCCGTCAGCGCGGTGCTCGCCTCCAGCGCGCAGCCGCACCCGTGCAGCCGCGTCAACTGGTCCTTGACCTGGGTGAAGCCGATGTGAGCCCCGACGGACTGCATCGGCGTGACCACGACCACCGATCGCGCCGTCTCCGCGACGCACTCCGCCGTCATGGCGACGTCCGTGATGCCGAGCTGGTCGACCACCAGCACGTCGAGGCCGGTGTGCCGGCCGGCCACTGCCTCGTCGAGCGATGCGACGGGGACCGAGCCGTCTCCGGGCGGCAGCTGCTCCGGCGCAGGGCGCGCGCCGGTGGCCAGGACGATGGCATCCGCCCCGAACGCCTCGAGGCGCGCCGCGTCCACCTCGACCCCGAGCTCGACCGTCACGCCGAGGCGGCGCAGCTCGCCGGCGATCCATTCGATCGACCCCAGCAGCTCGCGGGGCGCGCCGGCGCGCGCGACGCAGCGGAGCCGGCCGCCCAGCTCCTCGCCGCGCTCGGCGAGCGTCACCGCATGGCCGCGGCGGGCCGCGGCCTCGGCGGCCTTGGCCCCTGCGGGACCTCCACCGACGACGAGCACGCGCCGCGGGTGCCTCGCGCGGCCGCCGTCGCGCCGATGCTCCCGGCCGACCTCGGGGTTGTGAAAGCAGGTGATCGGGAGGCCGCCGACCATGCGATCCACGCAGCCGCTGTTGGCGCCTACGCACGGCCGCAGGGCCGCACCCCCCCGGGTCCGCAGCTTCGCGACCAGGTCGGGGTCGGCGATCTGGGCGCGGGTCATGCCGACCAGATCGCACACGCCCTCCCGCAGGGCGCGCTCGGCCAGCTGCGGGGAGACGACGCGCCCCACGCCGACGACCGGGACCGCCGCCCCGATCGCCGTCCGCATCCGGGCGACCAGCTCGAGCATGCCGCCCGGCGCATGGTGATGGGATCCGATCGAGCGGGCGTAGTGCGCCGCGCGCGCGCCCGCGGTCGTGCCGAGGTAGTCGATGTCGCCGGTGCCGACGAGCCCCGCGGCGACCTCGCGGAGGCCCTGCGGGCCGAGGCCCCCGCGCGCGGGGGCGATCCAGTCGTCGACGGAGAGCCTGAGCCCCACGACCGGCCCCCGCCCCACGGCGGCTCGGATGCGCGCGAGGATCGTCCTCGCGAAGCGGTCCCGCTCGCCCCACTCGTCGCCTCGGCGGTTGCCCCACGGGCTCAGCGACTGATGCACGAGATACCCGTGCCCCGCCTGGAGCTCGACGCCGTCGAGTCCCGACTCGACGGCGAGCACCGCCGTGCGCACGTACCCGTCGATCACCTCCTCGATCTCGTCCGCCGTCATGGCGTGCGCCGGCTCGGACCCGGTCGACGAGAGGATCGGGCTGAACCCCCACAGCGGCTCGAGGTCCGTCGACGCATCCGACCTGAACGCGGCACCGAAGTGCAGGAGCTGGATCAGCACCCGCGAGCCGTGGGCGTGCAGCCGCCGGGCCATCTCGCGCAGCTTCGGCTCGAGGTCCGCCGGGTCGTAGACGTGGTGGCCCGGCGCCTGGCTCGTGTGGTGCACGTGCACCGGCTGGAGCACGATGAGGCCGGTGCCGCCGCGGGCGCGACGCTCCTGATAGGCGATGTAGCGCTCCCCGTCCTCACCGGGCCGGTAGAAGTCCAGGAACGCGCCGTGAGCGGTGGACACCACCCGGTTGCGCAGCTCCACCGAGCCGACGGTCAGCGGGCTCAGCAGCGTGCGCGCGGAGCTATCCATCCGGCCCGGGTCGTTCAGCCAAGGACCCGCTCCCCGACACGCTCGACCAGGACGCTCGTCGAGCGCGCCTCGACGTGCGGCAGGACCAGCGGCTCGGCGCCGAGCAGGCGCGCCGCATCGCGCTTGCCGGGCTCGGCCGGATCCCCCTCGGTGAGCGCGAGCGCTGCAGGACGCAGCGGTGCCATCAGCTCCGCATACGCCGCCGCGCTCCACACGGCCGGGTCGCCGGCAACGAGGAAGACGCCGTCGACCGCGCGCAGGGCGGCGACGATCTCGCCGCGCTCGCACGCCGGGACGATCGGGCGCGCCGGCCCTTTGCGCGCGGCCACGCGCTCGTCGTCCTCGATGCCGACGACGAGTCGGGTCCCGGCCGCGCGCGCGGCGGCGAGGAAGCGGGCGTGGCCGACGTGGAGCAGGTCGAAGATCCCGGTGGCCACCACCGTGCCGGCCGCGGGCGCCCGCGAGCCATGGATCCAGGACATCGTCAGCCGCTCCATGCCGCTGCCCACGCGGGCCGTCAGTAGCGCCAGCCGTCGCCGAACGTCGCCAGCCGGCGGCCGAGGTAGTCCTCGACGCAGGTCAGCCCCGCCCGCGCGGCGCGGTCCACGCCGACGCCGCGGCTGAGGAACGTGTCCGACGCGAAGTAGAGGCCCTCGACGTTGGGCGCACGCCAGTGCGGACGGAAGTGACCCACCAGCATGGGCTTCTGGATCACGCCCAGCCCCGGCTCGTGGACGAGGTGACGCCGGCGCCAGTAGGCGCTTCCGAGGCCCGGGTACATGACCGCCAGGTCCTTCTCGAACTGCTCCATGGCATGCAGCATCCACTTGACGTCGCGCACCTTCTCCCCCGGGATGTCGAGTCCGCCGACGTACAGGTGCCTGCCGTCCGGCGCAGTCGAGGGATCCATGGCCGTCTGGTTGAAGAAGAACCCCGCGTGGGGAAGGTTGGGGGTCTCGAGCCACGTCGCCAGCTCCCGCGGGTCCAGGGCGTGGACCGGCTCCTCGGTGGCCAGGTAGACCCCCAGCCAGGTCGCGCGGAACTCGATCCGCGAGATGTGCCTGATCTGCGCCACGTACCAGTCCGGCAGGTCCTGCTCGGGGACGACCTTCAGCACGTTCCAGACCGGCAGCGTGGAGATGACGCACTCCGCCTCGAGCAGCTCCTCCTCGAAGATCTCGTTGGGAATGACGTGCGGCTCGGCGACGGCAAGCCCCCGCACCCGGCCGTTCTCGATGACGACGCGCGACGCACGGGTCCCCATCCGAACCTCTCCGCCGTGCTCGATCACCGCGTCGCGGAGGTCGCCGAACATGCCGTCCCATCCCTGGCCCGGCCAGAACGAGTAGCCGGCCACCCGCTTCTCCGAGTAGTGCATCTTGCGCATGTAGAGGTTGTCCGACGCCGAGTGGTCCCACCAGTTCTCGGTGATCGCCTCGAGCACCGCGATGAACTCCCACAGCGCGATCAGGCCCTCGTTCGAGGTGTGCTGGAGCATCCACTCCCGGAGGGTGCGGTCGTCCCAGAGGTCGAACTCCTCATAGGGCGTGTCCAGGAGGATGTCGATGAGCTTCTTGAGCTCGTGCTTGTCCGCGCTGTACAGGTCCCGGACGGACTTCCATCCGCCGTTCTCCCAGATGACCATGTCGCTGGAGGTCGGGCCGTGCACGAGCTCCTTGCCGACATGCTCGAGCACCTTCGTGATGCCCGACCCGGAGTCCTCGACCAGGTGGCCCCCCACGTTGATCGTGAAGCCCTCGTCCTCGACAGCCATCCCGCGGCCGCCGAGCCAGGGGCTCGCCTCGACGACGCAGACCGAGCGTCCCTCTTTGGCGAGCAGCGCTGCCGCGCTGAGGCCCGCCGCGCCCGCACCGATGACAACAACGTCGTACCGCGCCATGCAATCCCCTCACTCGAAGCGTCAGCCGTCCACCTGCTGGCGGACCGCGACCGACCGTACCATCGGCTCGCAGACCTCTCAACCAATCGTTTGGTAGAGAGCTTATGATCTCACGGGAGGGCCCGAGCGCGCGGCTCACGGCGGCCGCGGACCCTCGCCCCGAGGCACGAGAACGACGATCCGAGGAGAGCACGATGGCCACGCAGAGGGTGCAGCTTTCGATCATCGGCCCGCAGGGGGAGCCGCGGCTCGAGGGGGTGCCGGGAGTCGAGGGCAAGTTCAACGGGGTGATGGCCTGGTGCCCGGAGCTCATGCAGGGCTTCTTCCAGTTCTACGCCCAGGTGTGGACCGAGGGCGTGCTCGACCTGCGCATCAAGGACCTTGCGCGGATGAAGATCGCCCGGACGGTCGGATGCCGCATGTGCCAGAACACGCGGTTCAAGATCGCCGAGGGCCATACGACGGAGCAGGACTACGCCGACATCGACCACGTCGACGAGAGCAGCTACACCGATGCCGAGCGCGCCGCCCTTCGCTACGTCGAGGCGTACTGCGTCAACGCCCAGATGATCACTGACGAGATGGTCGCCGAGCTGCGACGGCATTTCTCCCCGGCCGAGATCGTCGAGCTCTCGGTCCTGACGGCGATGATCAGCGGCTTCGGCTCGATCAACGTGGCGCTCAACATCGCCCCCGACACCGAGGACGTCCAGGTCTTCGACTTCGCCGATCCGGTCTCCTGAGCGTCATCGCGCCGGTCGGCCCCGACGGCGCGGCAAGGGCGCAGGAGCCTCGGGCACAGCGCGCGTCGGGCGGCTGCGCGTCAGGTCGCCGCGCACGCCTCGATCTCGACCTCCATGCCCTCGACTCCCAGCCGGGAGACCTCCACGACCGTGAGCGCCGGGCGCACCCCGCGCTCCGCGAAGAAGCTGGCGAGCGCGGCGCCGGCGGTGCGCTGGAAGGCGCCCATGTCGGTCACGTAGCCGCGAACGCTCACCACGTCGGAGACCGCCATCCCGGCCGAGCGCAGCACCGTCTCGAGGTTGTCCAGCGCGCGGGCGCTCTGGGCGGCGACGTCCCCCGGGTGGAGCAGCGCGCCGCGCTCGTCGAACGCGCCCTGGCCGGCCACGTGGAGGTGGCGGCTCGCGCCCTCGACCAGCCAGGCCTGGCTGTAGCCCCAACGGTCCTGCCAGGTCCATGGATTGACGGCGCGCCGCTCGATCACTTCAGGACGACCGCGTTCGCCGGCGACGCGCAGCCACCGGGCAGGTTCAGCGGGACGGACAGCAGCGCACCCTCCCAGACCTCGTCGGCCCGGCAGTCCTGGCGCAGGTCCTCCAACCACCACAGCGCGCCCACCGCGAGCCCGAGATCAGGCACCACGCGGGCGTGCAGCGACTCGGACCCGGGCGCGCACGGGGTCGCCTCGAGCTCCGGGGCGTCGGCCGCCACCGCGGCGAGCCGGCGCTCGGCGAGCCAGCCGGCCATCTCGGCGGTCGGGGCAAGGCCGGGCGCCGACACGGGCGACGGGCGAGCCGCAGCCGGCGTCGCCAGGTGGACGGCCAGCCACCCGGTGCACAGCAGCAGCGCGTCCCCCGGGCGCAGCTCGACGCCCTGTGCCTCGGCGCATCGCTCGAGCTCGCGGGGCGTGATCTCGCGGCGTTCGTTGCAGGCGAGCCCGAGGGCCGATTCGAGGTCGAGCAGCACCGCGCGCGTGACGATGCCATCTCTCCAGAGGTCGATGCCGAGGTCGTCGGCGGCGCGATCGCCATAGTGCGTGCCATCCTCGCGCCGGACCTGTCGCAGCGCCTCCCACCGCGAGCCCCGCCGGGCGCCGAACGGGTCGGGGCGCACGCCCTCGGAGGGGTGGTCGTCGCTGGTCGCGGTCCCCGGGCCTGGGCGCGACGGCTCGCCGACCGACGGGGCCGGATCCGGCCGGTCGAGCGGGAGGTCCATGCGGAAGGCCGCTCCTCGCCGTGCGAGCGCCAGGGCGGCGCGGGTCCGCAGCGGAGTGATCTCGGCCACCGTGCCCAGGCGCGGAGGATCGCCTCCCGCCCCCCCGCCGGGTCCGCCGGCGGCCTGGGCGCGCAGCAGGTCGCGGCGCACGGCATGGGAGTCGTACCAGCTCGTGATCACGGCGATCCTCCCGCCCGCGAGCTCGTAGACGTTGAGCGCGTCGAAGGAGATCGGCCGCCCGTTGGCCAGCCGACCTTCGTAGCGGATGCTGACGGTCGCCGTACTGCCGCTGACCAGGACCCGCCCCGGCTCGTCGCGATGCTCGGGATAGGGCTCCAGGGCGGCGCGATAGTACGCGCGCAGCTGCTCGCGGCCTCTGCGTCCCCGACCCCCGAGCGGACGCACCTCGCCGTCGTCGGCGAAGAGGTCCAGCAGCCCGTCGAAGTCCTCGGCGTTCAGGCGGTCGAAGTACGCCGCGACGACGGCCCTGACGGCGTCCTCGTCCACGGCTACGCGACGGCCGTGGCGCTGTCGAGGATGGCCTTGACCTCGCGCAGCACCTTGAACGAGTACCCGGCGAGCGACGGATCCGCGAACGCGGTGATGTTCCAGAGGGCGACGTCGCGCAGCCCGGCCTGCGCGAGCGCGCGGATCTGGTCGGCGATCTGGCCGGCGTCCCCGTGGAGGGTCAGCTCGCGCACGATCCCGGGCTTGATGTGGTCGGCCACGCGCTCGGCCTCCTCGCGCGTCACGCTGGTGGGCATGTAGCTGTGGAACCCGCTCCCGCCCTCGAAGGGCGAGGTCGATCCGTGGCGGGCGTAGACCTCCTCGGTCAGTCCCACCGCGGCGTAGAGCAGCCGCACCAGGGGCTGCTCGCACATGCGCTGGAGCGTCTCCTCGTCGGGCGCGCACAGCACGTAGGCCAGCATCGAGGGGGTGATCGCGTCCGGATCGCGTCCGGCCTCCTCGGCGCTGCGACGGATCGTTCCGAGCTTCTGGGCGTAGGCCTCGGGGTCCATCTGGGTGGGCATCCACCCGTCGGCCATGCGGCCGCAGATCTCGAGCATCCGCGGGCCGTGGGACGCCAGCCAGATGGGCGGCACCCGGCCCTCGTGGGGAGCGAGCCCGAGCACCGCACGCTCGAGCGAGAAGAACTCGCCCGTGAAGTCGACCGGCCCCTCCGCCTCCCACAGCAGGCGGATGACCCGCAGCGCCTCCTCGAGGCGGCTGACGGGCTTGCGCCACTCGATGCCGTACGGCACGACGTTGAGCCGCTCGCCGGAGCCGAGTCCCAGCACCGCCCGGCCTCCGGTGATGTGGTCGATCGTCAGCATCTGCTGGGCCAGCATCGCCGGGTGCCGTCGAATGACGTCCGTGACCGCCACGCCGACCCGGATGCGGTCGGTCGCCGCGCCGGCCGCCGCCATCATGCTGAGAGGCTCGAACCACACGTGCGGGTTGTCCTGGACCCCGGCCAGCGGCGTGAACTCCTCGGTCCAGACGGAGTCGGGGTGCCACCCCATCAGATGGCAGGGCCACCACACCGCGTCGAAGCCGTCGGCCTCGGCCCGCCTCGCCATCTCGATCGCCCGCGATGCGGGCGGCATGATCTGGCCGGGGACACCAATGGTGATACGAGTCATGAGCGACGCCTTTCTACCAAACGATTGTTTGGGCCGTAGGCTCCCGCGCCCCGGACGGCTCCATCGGAGCACCGCCCTCGGCCGCTCGGGCGCTCCTCCAAGGCCGTCCCGGGCGACGGCTGGGCCGGCGGGTCGTCAGACCACCGCCTCGGCGGGACCGACCGCGACCTCGTGCAGCTCGGCGAGCCAGCCGCGGAGGTCCTCGGCCATCGGGATCATCACGAACTTCGAGGCGCCCGCGGCCCTGAAGCGCTCGATCAGCTCGCCGAGGGCCGGCGCCCCCACGGCGACGTGGTCGGCCGACGCCAGCCCCGGCCGGCGGCTCAGCAGCTCCATCGCCGACGGCGGGATCTCCGCCTCGGAGGGCACGGCGAAGATCGTCGCCCCGTAGTGGTCCTCGTCGATCGAGCGCCCCGCCTCGGCGGCCGCTGCGCGGATCACGCGGACCATCCCCTCGAACTCGTCGGGCCCGACGAACGAGGCCAGCCAGCCGTCGGCGATCCGTCCGACGCGGCGCAGCGCCGGAGGTGCCAGACCGCCGAGCCAGAGCTCAAGCCGCGCCTTGGCCGGCCGCGGGGTCAGGCGCACGTCGGTCAGCGACCAGAAGTCGCCGCGATGGCTCACCGGGTCGCCTGTCCACAGCCGGCGAACGATCTCGACGCTCTCCTCGAGGCGGGCCGCGCGCTCCCCGCGATCCACGCCCATCGCCTCCAGCTCGGCCGGGACATCGATCCCGAGGCCGCCGGCGGGCAGCAGTCGCCCACCGGAGAGGCGGTCCACCGTCGCGAGCTCACGCGCGAGCAGGACCGGGTTGCGCGGCGGCAGGACGAGCACGCCGGTACCGAGCTTGAGTCGGTCGGTCCGCGCGCCGATGGCCGCCAGCGCGGGCAGGGGCGCGACGCCGCCCAGGCTGGCGGTGTCGCTCAGCCAGATCGAGTCGTAGCCGATCTCCTCGAGCGCCTCGACGAGCCCCCACAACCGCTCGACGTTCGCGTCCTCCGGTCTGAAGGGGCTCCATCCCACGCCGACCCTGACCGGGATCCTCGTCATGCACGCGCAAAGGTACCAAACAAACGGTTGATCGAATTCCGGGCCGCCGCGAGGGTTCCCGGACCGCTTCGGGGGGTTCGGGCCGCCTCAATACCGCACGGTGTCGGCGAAGAACGGGAGCCTGCCGCCGAGCACGGCCTCGGCCGCGGTGATCCCCGACCGCGCGGCCTTGTCGACGCCGATCCCGCGCGCCCGGGTGGTGTCGCCGGTCAGCCAGAGGCCGTCCACGCCCCGCACCCGGGTGTCGGGGCGCACCGCCCCGACGAGCCCGGGCTTGCAGATGACCCCGTAGCTCGTCACGAGGTGCGGCTTCTTCCACAGCGCACCACGTGCCGCCGGAAGCATCTCCTCGATGTCGAGCCAGAGGTCGCGGAATCGGGCGTCCAGCCACGACCGGTCCCCGTGGTGCTCGGCGGCATCGAAGGCCGCCCCGACGCAGGTGAGGTACTCGCCGGGCGGGGACACGCCCGGGTCGTAGCCGGTGAAGTTGAGCGTGAAGCCCGGCATGCCGGTCCGCGGCGTGGCGAAGAAGGAGGCCATCTCGCGCTCGGTCATGGCGATCACCGGCTCCTCGGCGGCGATCCAGTAGCCGATCCAGCACGCCCGGTTGCGGTTCTCGGCCAGCAGCCGGATGCGCTGCAGGAGGTCCCAGGGCAGCACGTCCTCGTCGAAGAGGGCGGGCAGGTCCCACACGGGCACGCTGACGACCACCTGCTCGGCCTCCAGCACCTCCCCCCCGCGGTCGGGCTCGTCCGCGAGCGCCTCCCGGGCGCGCAGCTCCACTCCGGACACGGCCCCGTCGTCGACCAGGACGCGGCGGACCACCTCCGGCTGGCGGACGACCCCGCCCAGGGCCGTGAACGCGTCGGCCAGCTCCCGCCACGCCTTCGACCATCCCCCCATCGGCCAGAACGAGTAGCCCGCGGTCCGCCTGAGCTCGTAGTGCAGCTTGCGCGCGTAGAGGTTCTCCGACGCCGAGTGCTCCCACCACCGAAAGGTGATCTGCTCGAGCACGGAGATGGCCTCCCACACGAGGTAGACGCCCTCGTCGGTGGTGTGCCGGCTCATCCACTCACGCAGCGAGGCGTGGTCCCAGGACTCGAGCTCGGTGAAGTCGGTGGCCACGAGCGCCTCGATGCACCGCTTCAGCCCGGCCTTGCTGGCCCCGCCGTAGAACTCCTGGATCGGCCGCCAACGGTCCCGGTCCCAGAAGGGCATCGAGTCGCTGCGCTCGCTGTGCTCCAGCGTCAGCCCGAGGTACTCGAAGACGCGCGTGAGGCTGTCGCCGGGGTCCTCGACGAGATGCGAGCCGAGGCCCAGCTTGTGCCCACGGAACTCCTGCTCCATGGCGCGGCCGCCGAGGTAGGGGTGGCGCTCGACGACCGCCACCCGCCTGCCGCTCTTGGCGAGCATCGATGCGCAGACCAGCCCGGCGGCGCCCGCGCCGATCACCACCACGTCGTACCTCATCGCCCGACCTCCTCGTCCCGTCTCGCCGTGGACCCGGTCCCGTCGCGGGGCAGCATCCGCCCTCCCTCACTCGAACGCGCGTCCGAAGTCCCCAAACTACCGTTTGGTAGGCCCCCTGTACCACTCCGGGGCTTGCCGCCGCCGCCACCGACGGCGCTCGCCGGGAACCACGTGGGCGGCGGGCCGCAGGCCGCCGCTATGCCGGGCGGTGACGGAACGTCCCGTCCGAGGCGACCTCGCGGACGACCTCGCCGGCGAGCCGCAGGTGGCGCAGCGAGCAGTAGACGTCCACGAACCGCCATACCGCGGCGATCGGCGACGCCGGCCGCCCCTCGGCGCGCACCATCACCTCGTAGGCGGGGGCGGGCCCCCGTGCGACGGCCGCGCGCACCGCCTCGAGGCGTGCCTCCACCCCGCGGCGGTGCTCCTCGAGGAGGGTCGAGAAGTCCCGCAGCCGCCGTCCGTGGCCCGGCAGTGCGTGCTCGACCTCCAGTGCCGCGACGCGCTCGAGCGAGGAGAGGTACTCGCCGACCGGATCGGCCGAGTACCCGTAGTCGTAGTACGGCGCAAACACCGGTCCGACGAGGTCGCCGAGGACGAGCGTTCGCGACTCGGCGTGCTGGAGGCAGACGTGGGACGGCGCATGCCCCGGCGTCTCGAGCACCCGCCAGGGGCCGATCCTCGACTCGAGCGCGTCCCCCTCGAGCAGCGACCCGTCGGGCCGCACGGGCGCGAGCACCCCGTCGGTCTCCTCCGAGACGTCCCCGAAGGCGCCGAGCAGACGCTCGGGAGCGCCCTCGCGCCGGGCGCGGCCGGCGCGCGCGGCCTCGAAGCGACGCGGATCGCGCATCACGTCGTAGAGGTGCGCGTGGGCGGGATGCATCAGGAACCGGCATCCGCTCTCCTCGATCACCCAGGCCGCGAGACCGATGTGGTCGGAGTGCGCGTGTGTGGCGGCCAGCACGCGCACGTCGGCGATCCGGTGGCCCGTCCGGCCGATCGCGCGCTCGAGCGCGTCGCGGCAGCTCGGGTGCCCCGCGGTGCCGCAGTCGACCAGCAGGAGGCCGTCATCGCGCTCGATGGCCCATGCGTTGACGCTCGCGATCCCCTCCCAGGCCGTCGGAAGGCGCAACCGCCACACGCCCGGGACCTCCTCGGTCGCCGACGCCTCGCAGGGATCGACCTCCCAGGAGGCGGGCGTCGGCCCGACCATGCGCTCAGCCGACCGGTTCGGTCCCCCTAGAAGCGACAGGCCGCGGGGATGGCGGGGTGGTCGGGTGCCGGGTACTTCTTGTGGATCGGCTGGACGACCTCCTCTCCGAACCGCTGGATCTGCTCCTTGGCCTCCTCCATCGAGGGACCCGTCGGCATCCTGAAGCGCATCGTGAAGTAGTCGACCCCGAACTCCTCGTGGTAGCGCTCGAACTGCTCGATGCACTGCTGTGGCGTGCCCATGATCAGGTGGGGAGCCGCGCGCTCGGAGGTGATGTCCTCCTCGGACTGGAAATCCGGATGGTGGGTGAAGATGCCCTGCCGGTAGTAGAAGCGCATCTCCTCGACGAAGTGGCTGCCGAACTGCTTGGCGGCGTTCTCGAAGCTGTCGGCCACCCAGCCGTCGCGCATCAGGACCACGTACGGCTTCTTGCCGAGCTCCTCGGCGTACTCGCGGTAGGCGCCGGACTGCGCGTCCCAGACGTCCTTCATCAGCGGGAAGGGGTCGCACGTCCAGGATGCGCCGTACGCCGCCGATCGCCGGATCGCCGCGTCGTTGGCGTTGCCCCCGCCCCAGATCGGCCAGCCGCCGGGCTGGTAGGGCTGCGGGGCGAGCAGGCCCTGCTCGATCTGCCAGTACTTGCCGTCGAAGTCGAAGCGCTCGCCCTCGAACGCCTTCCGCCAGACCTTGATCGCCTCCTGGAAGCGGCCGAGCAGATGCTCCTGGGGGATCCCGAACTGCTGCCAGTAGCCGGGATGGAAGCCGCGCGACATCGTCGTGTACAACCGGCCCTTCGAGAGGTTGTCGATGACCGAGAACTGCTCGGCCGCCTTCAACGGGTGATACAGCGTCGCCACGTACGTGAACGTCCCGATCGCCACCTTCTCCGTCTCGCGAGCGAGGATCGTCAGGATCTGCTCGGGGCCGGGGAAGTAGCACTCGGTGCGTCCGTGCCGGTGGGGGACCTGGAGCCCGTGGAATCCGGACTTCTCGGCGATGATGCCCTCCTCGATCATCGCGTCCATGGTCTCGTGGGCATCCTCCGGCGAGGGCATCGGCTGGTCGTAGCCGCCCTTGTGGAGGTCGATCAGGTATCCGATGCGCATCTAGACCGCCTCTTTCGTACTTGGAACCGCCGCCGGTTCGAGCAGCGGATCGTCCAGTTTGAACACCTTGACCGCCGTGTCGTGGAGCAGCGCTCGGCGTGCCTCGGGCTTGAGGTCCATCTCGTCGATCTGCCCCAGGCTCTCCTCGTGGAGGATCAGCGGATGGTCGGTGCCCCACATGACCTTGCCGATCCCGCGCCGGCGGGCGTTGAGGAACGTCTTCAGCTTCGGGTCCCAGTACTTCGGGGCGTGCCCGGAGACAGCGATGTAGACGTTCGGATGCTTCCAGGCCATGGCGATCAGCTCCTCCGTCCACGGCCATCCGGTGTGGCCGCCGATGAGCCGGAGCTCCGGGAACCAGAGGGCGATGTCGTCCAGGAGGATCGGCTTGCCGCAGGCGCTGGGCATGAACTCGGCCGAGTGGCCGGTCTGGAAGACGATCGGGACGTCGAGCTCGGCGCACTTGGCGTAGAAGGGCCACCACTCGCGCTCGTTGATCGGGATGCCGAATCCGAACGGGTGCACGTGGGCGGCCTTGAAGCCGTAGTCGTTGACCGCCCGCTCGAGCGCGCGGACGCCCTCCATTCCGCTGATCGGGCTGATCCCGGCCATGCCGACGATGCGCTTGGGGTGTTCCGCGATGAGCGCGCCCACGTGCTCGTCGGGGATGTCCGACAGCCATTCGCGCGTCCGGTAGCGCATCATCTTGATCGTCGGGACGCACACGCGGCTGACGTTGTTGGAGTCCATGTACTCGATGAACTGGTCGCCGGTGTACCACCGCATGTGCTCGTGCCGGCCCCACTGGTCGCCCATGACCTGCGCGACCTCCGGATTGTCGATGAACACCGAGCGGATGCCGAGCTCCGTGAACGGATTGCACCAGGCATCGATGGCGGGTATGCCGTCGTTCAGCATGTCCGTGCCCTAACCCTCTCTCTGCGCGATCTCGATGAGATTCGTCTTGTGGGACGACCGCGCGAGCTCGCCCGGCGCCACCACCTCGATCTCCGGCCGCACCGACAGCCGGTCGTGCATCGCCCGGCCGATGTCCGCGGCCAGCACGGCGTCCTCGCCCTCGCGCGCGTCGGTGCCGCGCTCGACCCTCAGCCGCAGCGGGGGCTCCACCCGCGGAGGCGGCCCGTCGAGCACGATCCGGAACTCACCGGTCGTGCGTGGCGCGAAGCCCGCGATCACGCTGCGTGCCGCGGCCGGGTAGATCTTCACGCCCTTGACGATGAGCAGGTCGTCGGTTCGGCCGATGACCCTGATGCGCGTGGTCCTGCGGCCGTCGGGCTCGGTGCACCTGCGCATCTCGTAGACGTCGCCCACCGAGCTGCGCAGCTGGGGCTGGGCGCGCCATCGCAGCGTGGTCTTGACCCGCTCGCCGTAGGCCGGCCGCCCGTCGTCGGGGATGGGCACCGGCGCGCGGGTCTCGGGATCGATGAGCTGCTGGACCGAGCTGTCGTCGCCCAGCACGATCATCCCGTCGTAGGGGTGGGCGCCGTCGGACGCGTTGATGATCCCGTGGGCGCCGCCGAGGACGTCGTAGACCGTGGCGCCGGTCGCCGACTCGATCGCCGAGGACACCTCGGGCAGGCCGGCCCCGGGCTCGCCGGCGCAGATGATGCTCTCGAGGCCGAGGTCCCGCATGGCCGCCGGATCCTTCTCGATCAGATAGCGCGCGTAGCTGGGCGTGCACAGCAGCACCGTGGGCCGCACCAGGCGGGCGATGCCGAGCAGTCGCTCGGTCCCCGCCTCCGCGCCGACGGGCACGATCTGGGCACCGAGCCTCTCGACGGCGCGCGCGAGCGGGTACCCGGCGAGGAACATCGAGAGTCCGAATCCCTGGAGCGTCACGGTGCCGGGACCGACCCCGGCCTGACGCAGGGCGCGCCCCCACAGGTCGTCGGTGACGGCCACGTCCTCGCGGGTGAACGCGTAGAAGGTGGGCGTCCCGGTGGTGCCGGAGGTGGACGCCACGGCGACGACCTCCGAGGGATCGACGCAGAGATGGTCCCCGAACGGATGCCCCGCGTCCGCGCGCGAACGCTCCTGCAGCTCCCGCTCGTCCTCCTTGCCGAGGAGCACGGGCAGGCGCTCGAGATCGTCGACGTCGCGGATGTCGCCGGGCTCGACGCCGAGTCCCTCGAGGCGCGATCGGTAGAACGCCGACCGCGCGTGGCAGGTCTCGACCGTGGCGCGGGCTCGGGCGTCCCGCTCTGCGGCCAGGGCCTCGCCACCGGCCCCGTTCTGCTCCTCCCGAACGTTCATCACAGGCTTTTCTACCAAACGTTTGGCAGTCTGTCATCCCGCGCACGCGAATCCGGGGTCCCGACGAGGGACGATCACGACCCGGCGGGCGCCGGCGGCCGGGTACGCCCGCGCGCTATCGGATGCCCGTGCTGCCCTCCGCGATGAGCGCGCGGTGCAGCTCGTTGTTGCCCTCGACGATCTGGAAGACCTTGGCGTCGCGCAGGTAGCGTCCGACCGGGTACTCGTCCGACACGCCGTACGCGCCGTGGATCTGGAACGCCGCGGTCGCCGCCTGCATCGCCACGTCCGAGGCGTACATCTTGGCCATGGAGGCATAGGCGCGCGCCCGCTCACCGCGATCCTTGAGGTCGGCCAGCCGCCAGACCAGCAGGCGCGCCGCCTCGGTGCCGACGATCGCGTCGGCGAGCATCTTCTGGACCATCTGGAAGCCCGCGATCGGCCGCTGGAAGACGACCCGCTCGGTGGAGTAGCTCACCGCCGCGTCGACGGCGGCCTGGGCCAGCCCGACGGCCCGGGTGGCGACGCCGAGGCGACCGTTCTCGACCGCGTTCATCGCGACCGCGAACCCGCGACCCTCCTCGCCGATCAGGGCCTCGGCCGGCACGCGGACCTCGTCGAGCACGAGCTCGCCCGTCTTCAGGGGCCGGAAGCCGAACTTGTTGGGCAGGGGCACGACGTCGACGCCCGGGAGGTCGCGATCGACGATGAAGGCGCAGATCCGCTTGCGCCCGGTGCGCTCGTCGGCGCCGAGATGCGCGAAGGTCAAGAACCAGTCGGCGACGTCGAGGAACGAGATCCACATCTTGGCGCCGTTGATGATGTAGTCCGACCCGTCCCTGCGACAGGTCGTGTCCATGTCGGAGACGTCCGTGCCCGACCGCGCCTCGGTGACACCCGCAGCGCCGAAGACCTCGCCGCGGGCCAGCGGCGCGAGGTAGCGCCGCTTCTGCTCCTCGGTGCCGAACACCTGGATCGAGTTGCCGACCAGGCCGGAGGGCAGCGTCAACGCCACGCCGACGATGTGGCAGACGCGGGAGACCTCCTCGACGATCAGCGCGTAGGTCTTGTGGTCCAACCCGGAGCCGCCGTACTCCTCGGGGACGATGCCGCCCATCAGGCCGAGCCCCGCCGCCTGCCTGATGAGCTCGACCGGGAAGCGCTCCTCGCGGTCGTACTCGGCCACCTGCGGCGCGATCTCGCGCTGCGCGAAGTCCCGCGCGAGCGCGACCAGCTGCTCTTGTTCATGACTCAGGGCAAAGTCCATCGAGGTCTCCTGTCAAGTGGGCGTCACTGGACAGTCAACCAATCGTTTGGTAGAAAGTCGAGCCATATGACCACTGCGCTCGAGACGTCGTGGGTCGTGGGCATCGGTCGCGCACGCTCGGCACCGCAACGCGACGACGCAAACACGACCGAACTCGCATGGGAGGCCGTCAGCGCCGCCCTCGAGGACGCCGGGGTGACCCTCGCCGACATCGGGGGCGCCGTGACCGCGAGCCAGGACTTCTGGGAGGGTCGCACGATCTCGAGCATGGCGATCAACGAGATCGTCGGCGGCACGAAGCGCTCGGAGGCCAAGGTCGCCGCCGACGGCGCGATGGCACTGCTCTACGCGATGGCCCGGATCGAGGACGGCGACCAGCAGCTCAACCTGGTGCTCGCCCACGTCAAGGAGTCCCAGGCCGATGCCCACACCGTGGAGCTCGCGGGCTTCGATCCCTACTTCGAGCGCGCGCTGGACCCCGACGCCACGATCGCCGCCGCGCTCCAGGCCGACCTCTACTACCGCCGCACCGGCCTCGGGCCCGAGGACGCCGCGCGCGTCGTGACGGCCGCGCGGCGGCGATCGGCGCTCCTCGACGACCTGGAGCCCGCGGCCGTGCTGGCCTCCCCGGCGACGGCCTCGCCTCTGCGCGAGCTCGACCGCGCGCCGCTCATGGACGCGGCGACCTGCCTGGTCGTCTGCGACACGCCGACCGCCGAGCGCCTCGGCCGCCCGCGCGTTCGCCTCGCGGCGGGCGCCTCGCAGTCGGGGGCATGGTGGACGGCCCGCGACCTGACCCGCGCCCCCGAGCTCGCCGGCGCGGCCGACGAGGCGCTGGCCCGCGCCGGCTGGGAGCGCGAGAGCCTGGACCGCATCGACGTCGGCGCGCCCTTCGCCCATCAGCAGCTGATCCTCGCGGAGGCGCTCGGCCTCGGCGAGGGACAGGACCTCGTCGAGCGCTTCGAGCGCGACGACGGCCCGCCGCGCCTGAACCCCGAGGGCGGCTGGCTCGGCGGCAGCGCGACCACCGTCGCCGGCCTCGCCGCCGCCGCCGACGCGTCGACGGAGCTGCGCAGCGGCGGTGGCAGGGCACTTGTCCACGGCTCGACCGGCATCTGCGCACAGAGCCACGCCGTGGTCCTCCTGGAGGGCGGCCGATGAGGGGCGTCGCCAGCGCGATCGTCGCGACCGGGCAGACCGACCACGTCTCGCGCCGGCTTGACGTCTCGATGGCCGAGATGGCCCGCGAGGCCGTCGACCGCTGCCTGGCCTCGCGCGGCCTGACCTTCGACGCGGTGGATGCCGTCGTCGCCGGCAACATGGAGATGTTCGAGGGCATCTACCTCGTCGACCAGTTCTTCGTCGACGCCCTTGGCGCGCTGGGCAAGCCGCTGTTCAAGCTCAACACGGGAGGGACCGTCGGCGCCAGCGTCGCCGTCGCCTGCCACCACCTGGTCGCCTCGGGCCGCTACCGCACGGTCCTTGGCGTGGGCTACGAGAAGCAGTCCGACGGTTCGACCCAGGCCGCGATCACGACGGTCGGCGACCCGATCTGGGAGCGCGCCATCATGGCCGGCGCGATCGGCAACTTCGCCGCGATGGCCTCGACCTACATCCACGACAGCGGGGTGACCGAGGTCCAGGCGGCCAAGGTCGCCGTCAAGGCCCGCACCAACGCGCTGCGCAACCCGCACGCGCACCTGAAGATCCCCGACATCACCGTCGAGAAGGTGCTGGAGTCCGGTTACCTCGCCCACCCGATCCACCGGCTCGACATGTGCCCGTCCTCCGACGGGGCGTGCGCGATCGTGATGGCCGCCGAGGGCGTCGCCGAGGATCTGGCCGAGCACCCCGCCTGGGTCCACGCCGCCACCACGGCCCACGATCAGCAGTACATGGGCGACTCGCCCAAGCGCCTGGCCGTGATGCGCAGCCTGCAGGCCGCGTCCGAGAAGGCCTACCAGCAGGCGGGCATCACCGATCCGATCGAGGACTTCGACGTGGCGGAGATCTACGAGCCTGCGAGCTACGCCGAGCTGGCCATGTGCGAGAACCTCGGCATCTGCGAGATGGGCGGTGGCGGCCGGCTCATCGACGAGGGCCTCACCCAGATGGACGGCAAGCTGCCCGTCAATCCCTCTGGAGGCGTCCTCTCGACGAATCCCGTCGGGGCGACCGCGCTGATCCGCGTCGCCGAGGCCGCCATGCAGGTGATGGGCGAGGCCGGCGAGCACCAGGTGGACGGGGTGCGCCGGGCCATGGCCACCGGATACGGGGGCAACGCCTGGACCGACCTGATGATCATGTCCCGGGAGCGTCCCCAGTGAGCAGCACGGAGCCATTCGCCAAAGAGCACGCGATCCGCCTCGAGCAGCAGATCACGCTGCAGTACCGCTTCGCCGCCGGCCGGCACGCGCAGCGCTTCTTCGACGCGCTGCGCGACGAGGGCAGGATCCTGGCCACGCGCGACGCCGAGGGCAACGTCATGGTGCCCCCGCGACCGGTCTGCGGGCTGTCCTCGCTGCCGATGGAGGAGTGGGTCGAGGTCGGGCCCGGCGGCACGCTGGCGGGCTGCACGATCGTCTACGTGCCGTTCATCGACCCGATGACGGGCCAGCAGCGCCCGGTCCCCTACGGCTTCGGCCTCGTCCGCTTCGACGGGGCCGACACCAACATCTACCACCTGCTCGACGAGACCGATCCGGAGAGGATCGGCGTCGGCAAGCGGGTCGAGGCCGTCTTCAAGCCCCAGGAGGAGCGCATGGGCAGCCTCGCCGACATCCGGCACTTCCGGCTGGTGGACTGACCATGGACTACCTGATCTCCGAACAGAAGATCGACCTGCCCTACTCCTACACGGCCGGCGCCATGCAGCGGGCCGGGCTCGAGGGCCTGCGCGAGCGCCGTCTCGTCGGCGCCTCCGGTGGCGATCACGTGGTCGTCCCCGCCCGCCCGTTCGGGCCCGACGGCACCCGGCTGACCGAGCCGGTCGGGCTGCCGGACGAGGGGACGCTGGAGGCGGTCACCGTGGCCGCGCACCTGGCGGGCTCCCCCGCGTTCGGCCTGATCCGGGTCGAGGGCGCGACGACGCTGCTGCTGCACCGGCTCGGCGGTGGCGCCGAGGCGCTCGCCCCGGGCGCCGCTGTCCGGGCCGTCTGGCGCGAGGAGCGCACGGGCGCGATCGACGACATCGAGCACTGGGCGCCGGCGTGAGCGGCGTGCAGGGCCTGGCGCACGTCGGGATCGTGGTCGAGGACCTCGGCCGGGTCGCCGCGCTGTTCGCCGGGCGCCTCGGGCTCGAGGTCAGCGGACCGGTGCCCGAGCCCGAGCTGGGCCTCGAGATCTTGTGGGTCCAGGCCGGCGCGACCACGCTGGAGTTCGTCGCCCCGACGAGGCCCGACTCGCGGGCGGCGGCGGCGCTCGCCCGCGGCGAGGGCGGCGTGCACCACGTCGCGCTCGCCGTCGAGGGGCTCGACGAGCTGCTCACCGAGCTGGACGACGCCGGCGTCCCGATCCTCGACCGGCCTCCCCGCCAGGGGGCGCACGGCACGCGCGTTTCCTTCCTGGACCCCGCCGCCATCGGCGCGCGCGTGGAGCTGGTCGAGGAGGCCGCGACGGCGTGACGCCCCAGGACACCGCGACGCTCATGACCTGCCGGCTGGCCCGCGAGGTCGGCGACGGGGACGTCGTGGGCGTCGGCCTGGGCACGCCAATGGCGCTTGCCGCGGCGCTGCTCGCCCGCCGCGCCCACGCTCCGGGGGCCAGCGTGATCGTCGCCGGGGCGGTCTCCCCCGACGCCGACCTCACCACCTGCCTGCGCGGCGCGCCCGCGCTGGCGGGTCGCAGCGCCGGCTACGCCGTCCACCTGGTGACCATGGAGATGGCCGAGCGGCGCGCCATGACCATGCAGTTCCTGCGCCCGGCGCAGGTGGACGGCAGGGGCAACGCCAACACCAGCCGGATCGTGCGCGACGATCGCCTCGCCCTGCGACTGCCCGGCGGGCTGGCCACCGCCGACGTGCTGCGCATCCTGCCGCGGGTCGTCCTCTACCACACCGATCACCGGCCGCGCTCGTTGCCGGCGCGCGTGAGCTTCGTCAGCGGCGCGGGCGGCGGCGACCCGGTCACGGGCACCAGCGGGCCGGTGCGGCTGATCACCGACCGCTGCGTCTTCGCCCTCGGACCCGACGGGGCGCGGCTGGAGTCGGTGCACCCCGGCCACGACGCGGCCGAGGTGACCGCCCAGACCGGCTTCACGGTGGCGCCGACCGACGTGCCGCAGACCGAGCCCCCGTCCGCCGCCGAGGTCGCCGCGCTGGCGGAGGTCGACCCGGACGCTCTGCGCGAGCTCGAGCTTCGCGCTACCCGCGAGTCGGCGGCGCAGCGCCTCGCCACCGCCCACGCCTGACCGCAAGCCCAACCGCCACAGACAGGAGACACCCATGCCGGAGATGCGACTCGACCACATCGCCATGCTCGTCGAGGACCTCGACGCATCGGTCGAGAAGTGGCGTCACATGCTCGAGGTGCTCGACCCCGACCAGGCTGCCGAGGTGGTCTGGGGCGAGGGCGAGGAGAACGGCGAGAAGATGCGCTGGGCCACGTTCAACAACCCCAAGGGCGCCTCGATCCAGCTCTTCGCCCCCGGCGATGACAGCGGCTTCCTGGCCAAGATCCTCGCCAAGCGCGGCGAGATCGTCCACCACATCGCCTTCCTCTCCAGCGACGTCGACACGACGATCGACCAGTTGCGCGAGCGCGAGGTCCCGATCCTGCAGGACGAGCAGACGGCTCCCGACACCTACCCGTGGCTGCGCTGGAACTTCGTCCCCGCCGACCACTCCAGCGGCGTCCTCGTCGAGGTGGCGCAGCGCTATCAGGTCAAGGACAATCGCTGGGTGCCCGTCGAGGGCGATCCACAGTGACCGCGGAGCTGGGGCTCGACGACGCCGTCGGGCGCATCGGCGACGGCGCGACGGTGGCGCTCGGCGGCGCGCGGCTGCAGCGCAAGCCGATGGCGCTCGTGCGAGCGCTCGCGGAGGCCGGGCGCCGCGACCTGCGCGTGGTGTCGTTCCTGGGCAGCGTCGACGTCGAGCTCCTGCTCGCGGCGGGCTGCGTCGGTGAGCTGCACGCGCCCGGGGTGAGCCTCGACGGCGCCGGGCTTGCTCCCCGCTACCGGGCCGCCCGCGAGGCCGGCACGCCACCGTTCGTGGAGTGGTCCGAGGGGCTGCTCCTGTGCGCGCTCGAGGCGTCGATCCGCAGCGTGCCCTCGCTCCCTGCGTGGATGGGCGTCGGAGGCGATCTGCCGGCCGTCAACCCCAACCTCCGGCCCGGGACCGATCCCTTCGACGGAACCCCGGTGATGAACGTGCGCGCGCTGGAGGTCGACGTCGCGCTGCTGCACGTGCGGGCGATCGACGAGGCCGGCAACGCCTACGTCGAGGGCGACCTCGCGGCCGACGGCCTGCTCGCGCGCGCCGCGCGCCACACCCTCGTCAGCCACGAGGAGCGCTGTGCGCGCGAGCCGCTGCGCGCCGCGATCTCGCGGCTCTGGATCGAGGGCGTCGTCGAGGCCCCGCGGGGCGCATGGCCCACCGGTTGCCATCCGCGCTACGGCGCCGACCTCGAGGCCGCGATGACCTGGGCCCGGCGGGGCGCGGAGTCGGGCGTCGAGCTGCTCACGCCATGAACGTCGCCGACCTCCTGACCGCCGCGCTGGCGCGCGAGATCGCCGAGTCGGGCATCGACGTGTTCGCGGTGACCTCGCCGGCGACGGTCGTCGCCGCGCTCGCCGCCCGCGACCTCGGGGCGCCGGACCTCGCCATCGCGGGCGGCTTCACCGCGCTGGATGCCACCCCCGTGCCCGCCGTGACGCTCGGTGAGGCCGGGCTCCTGCACGACGGCCCCGCGGTGCGTGACTGGCCGCTGGACACCTTCGCACTGCTCTCCCGCGGCCGGGTCGGCGTCGCCACCGCCCCGGCCCAGCTCGACGCCGCCGGCCGCACCAACCTCTCCGGCGTCGGCCCGCCCGGGCATCCGAAGGTCGCACTGCCGGGAGCGCATGGGCTCCCGGACAACAACCACACGCCCTCGCGGGTCTGGTACGTGTTCGGAGCGCACTCGCCCCGCCAGCTCGTCGAGCGGGTGGACATGGTCTGCGGCGCTCCGCCGCCGAGTACGTCCGTGCGCCATCTGCTCACCCCGGCGGGCTGCTTCGCGCTGGCCGACGGCGTCTGGCGGGCGCTGTGGCTGACGCCCGGGGGCGCCGAGCTCGTGGCGAGCGCGCCCGGACTGGGCGTCGTCCCGAGCGGCGACGAGCCGGTCGTCGCCGAGCCCGACGCGACGGCGCTGGCAGCCGTCCGGACGGCCGACCCGCACGACGTGCGGGCGATCGAGTACGCCGCGGGCCCGGAGGCCGCCGAGCTGTGGCGCGCCGCCGCCAGGCGCGAGGCCGCGGGCGGCTGAGACGTTCGCTCAGCGACCAAACGTTTGTTGGAATTCCTGGCATAATCGCGTCGACCCCACCAGGAGGAGAGTCCGTTGCCCGAGAGCGTTGCCGACATCAACTTCTTCGACCCGGAGACCAACGACTGCCCGTATCCCGCCTACGAGGCGATGCGCGACGAGGCGCCGGTGTGGAAGGACCCGATCACCGGCATGTACTTCCTCACGCGGTACGAGGACATCCGCATGGTCCTGCTCGACCAGGACCGCTTCCTCAACCGTGTCGGCAGCGGCGCCGGCAACACCGAGAAGGCGGTGCAGCCCGACGACCCCGAGAAGGCCAGAGAGCTCCTCGAAGCCGCCAAGGTCGACGCGCAGATCAAGCAGATGTACGAGGACAAGGGGTGGCTGCCCGCCTCGACGCTCGACGGCCGCGACGAGCCCGAGCACATGCAGATGCGGCGGATGTTCGACCAGGCCTTCCGGCCCAAGCGCATCTCCGAGCTCGAACCCTTCGTGCAGGACCTGGCGACCAAGCTCGTCGAGAGGTTCATCGACGACGGGCAGTGCGAGTTCGTCGGGCAGTTCGCGATACCGCTGCCGCTCTACGTCATCGGCCACCAGATGGGCATCCCGGACGAGGACATGCCCCAGATCAAGCGGTGGACCGATGCCTGGGTGAAGCGCATGGGCCTCGCTCAGACCCCCGAGGAGCGGATCTGGTCGGCCGAGCAGGAGATCGAGGCCCAGCAGTACTTCCAGCCGATCTTCGAGCGCCTGCGCAGGTCACCCGAGGACACCCTCCTGAGCGACCTCGTCAACCGCGAGATCCCGGAGTGGGGCCGGACGCTCACCGACAACGAGCTGCACGCCGAGATGATGGCCGACATCTTCGTCGGCGGCTCGGAGACGAGCACCAACGCGATCTCCGCCGGCGTCATGCTCGCCATCCAGCAGCCCGAGGTGTGGAAGCAGCTCAAGTCGGACCCCGACAAGTACCTCGGCAACTTCTCCGAGGAGGTGCTGCGCCTGGAGAGCCCGGTGCAGGGTCTGCTGCGCGAGGCCGCCGAGGACGTCGAGCTGCACGGCGTGACGATCCCCGCCGGGGCCATCATCAACCTGCGCTATGCCTCGGGCAACCGCGACGGGCGCCGCTTCGACTGCCCGGCCGACATCGACCTCGAGCGGAACCAGCCGCGCACGCACCTCGCCTTCGGGGTCGGCAAGCACCACTGCCTGGGCGCGCCGCTGGCTCGGCGCGAGCTCTACTGGAGCTTCAAGGTGCTCGCCGAGCGCATCGACGAGATGTGGTTCATCGAAGGAGCCAACGACTTCTCCTTCCACCCCAACTTCTTCCTGCGCGCGCTGAAGGAGCTGCACATCGGGTTCCGCCCCGCCGCCACATGAGCGAGGCCGGCGTTTCCGCCGGCGAGCGCCCGCTGGAGGGCGAGGTCGTCGTGGTGGTCGGCGGCTCGTCTGGCATCGGGCTGGCCGTGGCCACCGGCGCCCGCGATCGCGGGGCCGAGGTGATCGTGGCCAGCCGGTCGCCCCAGCGGGCGTCGGACGCCCTGGCGGGCGTCCGCACCATCGCGCTCGACGTGACCGACGCGGCCGGCGTCGAGGCTGCGTTCGCGTCGCTCGACGCCCTCGACCACCTGGTGTGCACCGCCGCGAGCGGCTTCCCCCCGGGGCTGTTCCGCGCCCCGGAGAGCGACGTCCGCGCGCTCATGGAGAGCAAGTTCTGGGGCCAGTACCGCTGCAGTCGCGCGGCGGCGCCGCGAATCCGCGAGGGCGGGTCCATCATGCTCTCGTCGGGCATCCGCAGCCGCCGTCCGCTCGTCGGCTCGGGCGCCTTCACCGCGGTCAACATGGCGGTGGAGGGCATGGGTCGCGCGCTGGCCCTCGAGCTCGCGCCGGTCCGGGTCAACGTGGTCTCCCCGGGCACGATCGACACCCCCGTCTTCGCCGGCCTGGCCCCGGAGGCCCGGGCGCGCCATCTCGCGCGAGCCGCCGAGCAGACCACGGTCGGCCGCGTGGGCACCGCGGACGAGGTCGCGGCCCTGGTGCTCTCGGTGCTGCCCAACCGGTTCATCACCGGCACCGTGCTGGACATCGACGGAGGCGGCCTGCTCCGGTGAGCCGCATCGCCTTCCACGAGGCCCTCGGCCGGCGGATCAGGATGGGCTCCTGGGAGGATCAGAAGGTCTCGACCTACCGCCGGATCCGCGAGGCGATCGAGACCCGGGAATGGGACGAGGCGGCGGCGCTCGCGCACTACTTCGTCGACGAGGCGCAGGTGTGCTTCGCGATCTACCGGCAGTGGCTCATCGAGCTGACCGGCTTCCTCGAGGACGAGGGAGTCCCCGCCGAGGCCGTGGCCGAGGCCGACCGCGACGTCCTGGCCCGGCTGGCGCTGCCCGACGGGCGGCCGTTCGACGCGCGGCGCCAGTGGGACGCGTTCCTGTCCGACATGGAGGCCCTGGTCGGCCACTGCCATCGGCGCCAGCCGGAGGAGGCGCTGCGCGCCGTCGCTGCGATGAAGGAGACCTGGCGCCAGTGCCACGACCGGGACGCCGACCACGCCCACGGGCTGATGCACGAGGTCAAGGTCCGCCTCGGAGAGGAGGCGATCGGCCGGATGTTCGAGCGCGTGCTGCTCCCGCTCTTCGCGTGGCGCTACGACAAGTTCGACGTCGACCGGTACCCGTGGGACGAGAGCCTCGAGACGCTGATGCTGGTCGGGTGCGAGGCCATGCGCGGGCACCTCGTGGGTCCCGAGCGCACCGGCGACTTCGAGCTGATCGAGACCGCGGACCGCTTCATCCTGCGCTTCGATCCCTGCGGCACGGGCGGTCGGACGCTGCGCCCCGACGCGATCGAGGGCACGCCGCCCAGGATGGAGCCGCCCTACGGCTGGACGGTGAGCGAGGAGCCGCACAGCTGGAACCACTTCCGCCCCGGCGTGTGCCTGTACTGCGCGCACTGCATCGTGCTGCAGGAGGAGATGCCGATCGACCGCTTCGGCTATCCGCTGCGGGTGATCGATCCGCCGCGCTGGACGGCCGACCCCGACGACCCCGCCCGGCACGAGACCTGCCAGTGGCAGCTGTTCAAGGACGTCACCGCCGTCCCCGAGGAGTACTACGCCCGCGTCGGACGCACGCGGCCGGCGCGCCTGGGCTCGTCGGCGACCCGGGCGGCCCCGCTCAGGGATGCGGGCGGCATGCCCGGCTCCGGCTGACGGCCGTGCGTCCGGCGGCTCAGGGGCCGACCGGCCGGTCGCGCCGGTAGGACGGGTCCTCGCGGCTGCGCGACCCGCCGAGGTTCTCCGGCGGCACCGGCTCCATCGTGTTCGGGTTCAGCGTGCCGGGCTCGTAGGCGCAGACCCGGCGCAGGATCCGCCACGTGCCCTCGCGGCGCTCGAGCCGGTCGACGTAGCGCACGTAGGCGAACCACTCCCGTGCCGGCCCTCCCTCCGGGCCGGCGGAGAGGTGCCGGGCCATGCAGTACGTCTCGGCGTGGGCGACGTCGCCGTCGACCTCGACGAACTGGGTGCTGAGCGAGTGCATCGTGGACTCCATCGAGCCGAGGATCGGCCGCACCCACTCCAGGAACTCCCCGATCTCGCGGACGCGCCCGTGACGCTCGTCGCTCGCGTCCGGGTGGTAGCAGGACGCCAGCAGCTCGAAGTCGAGCCGGTCGATCGCACGCGCCACGGTCCGGACGACCCTCCGCACCTCGTGCTCGTCGACCAGCCGCTGCAGCGCGTCGGTCACGTTCCTCCCCCGGGACGGCCCGCGAGCACCGGCGCCGCAGCGGCCGAGGCCACGAGCCGGCGGGCGACCGGGGCGGCGGCGGCAGCGGCGATCGCCCGCAGCTCCCCGGGGCCACGGCTCGACACCGGATGGGGCACGACCACGGGCTGGTAGCCGGCCATGCCGAGGTTCTGCGAGAACTCGGCCGCGATGCGCTGGAAGACCTCCGTGATGATGGTCGTCGTCGGGATGCCGAGCCGCTCCAGGCCGATCGCGTCGCTGAGGCTGCACGCGGTGCACGCACCGCAGTCTCCGAGCGCGGCGATGACCAGGTCGGAGCGGTGGGCGATGGCGTCCAGCTCGCCGGCCGACAGCCGCGTCGAGGCGCCGGCCTTGACGGTCGTCTCCACCCGCCCGAGCCCGAGCGAGCGGTCGAGCTCCTCGGCGAGCAGCTCGAGCAGCTCGCGCGCCCGGGGCTTTCCGTTGCACACGAGCTCGAGCACCGGATGCTCGGGAAGGCCGCGAGGTGCGGGCTGCGCCCTCGGCGCCGCCGTCGCCGGCTTGGTCGGGACCAGCACCTCCACGGTGCTCACGCCACGACCCCGGTCAGGGCCCCGGGCTCGATCGCGCAGCCGTCGGGGCCGCAGCCGGGCAGCGGCTCGCCGGCGTCGCGCACGCGGCGGGTGACGAAGCGCGTGTGGAGCTTGGGCGCGAACGACGGGAGCCAGGCCGACCAGCCGGCACCCCCCGCTCCGGCGGTGACGATAAGCACGTCGTCGGGACCCTCGACGGTCGGCATCCCGCCGTCGGGGCCCGGAGTCATGTCGTGCTGGGACCCCTCCTCGACGACGATCCCGGCGGCCTCGAGCGCCTCGACGGTGACACGGCTGGCCCGTGCGAGCTCGGCCCCCGCATCGGTGCGGGAGATCCCGGCCTCCAGCAGCGCGATCCGGTGCTCGGGACCCAGGACGATGGCCCCCTGGCCGCCCTTGCCCACGCTGAACCCGGTGGGGTTGCGCATGGCGGCGGCCAGGGTCCGCAGCACGGCGTGCCCGTCGCCGTTGAGCATGTTGGCGACCTGCCGCGGCCCCTCGGTGGCGATGAGGGTCACCGTCGTGTCCTCGAGACCGTAGCCGAGGCTCACGCGCAGCGGCTCCCACGGCGCCGGGGGGTCGTCCTCTGCGAAGCAGAGCGTGTACTTGGCCGGACTCCCGATCGACGTCGCGTCCATCAGGCCGGGGCGCGAGTCGAGCACGTTGATCGCCACGAGCCGCAGCGCGCGGCCGATCGTCGCGTTGGCACGGTTGCCCGGGCCCAGGACGCCGTGGGTCGCGTTCATGCCGATCCGGTTGGCCAGCGGGCCGCTGACGATCGTGCACAGCGCGGCGCCGCCGGTGCTGGACAGGACGCTGTGGGCGTTGAACGCGGGGTCGAGCAGCGCCTCCAGGGAGGTCAGGACGACAGGAAAGGCCTGCGCCGGGCAGCCGGCCATGACGGCGTTGATCGCCGCCTCGCCCGCGGACACGTCGAGCCCGCGCTCAGCGACGCTCCCGAGGACGACCTCCGCAGCCACACCACCGGCCTCGAGCATCGCCTCGACCCGGTCGGGCGTGGGCGCCACGATCGGGAGGCCATCCGTCCAGCCACGCTCGAAGAACGTCTCCTGAACGTCCGCGTCAGCCAGGCGGAGCAGCTCGGGCATGCGCGAAAGCTACCAGGAACCTGGCGAGACTTTCTATCAAACGGTTGTTCGAATAGACTGCGTCGTCCGAGGACGATGGTCGCCCTCGGAGGCGTCCCTCTAGGGAGGAGATCGAGATGGCCAGGGTCGAGCCCGCCGACATCGAAGGCAACGCCGTTCAGGGCAGTCTGCTCGCCCGCGTCCTCGGACGCCGGCCGGACGTCCTGAAGGCCTTCGGCCGCCTCGACGCCACGTTGCGCTTCCGCGGCAACCTGCCCATGGAGCTGCTGGAGTCCGTCCGGCGCGCCACGGCGAGCGAGGTCGGCTGCGAGTACTGCGCGTCGCTCGGCACGCCACGGACCGACATCGTCGACAGCCGGGAGGCCGTGGCCGTCGCGTTCGCCCAGCTCGTGGCCCAGGACCCGGCCGACATCACCGACGGGCAGTTCGACGTGCTGCGCGAGGAGTTCAGCGAGGAGGAGATCGTCGAGCTCGTCGCCTACATCTGCTTCGTGGCCATCGCCGGCCAGATGTTCGGAGCTGTCATGGACCTCGAGGCAGCCGATCCCGACGAGGCGGCCGAATACCAGAGCATCCTCCGCGAGCACTCCGGCCGCGGGTGAGCCGCCTCGCGACAGCTGACCACACCGAGCAGGAGGAGGCCCCCCATGGCCAACAACGCGTATCACCACATCGCCCTTCGCGTCGCTGACATCGAGGCGGCCGGGAGGTTCTACGTCGATGCGTTCGACGCGCACTGGAAGACCAAGCCGGCCCTCTACGAGGACGAGTTCGCCGGGGTCGTGATGGGCGGCGTGCCGAACTGCCGCTTCAAGGTTGCGATCATGGGCCTCGACACCGGCGTGATCGAGCTGTTCGAGTTCCTCGAGCCGGTCGTCGAGACGAGCACCGCGCCGGCACCGGAGCGCGGGCTGCTGCACTTCTGCATCCAGGTCGAGGACGTCGCCGCCGCGCTCGAGCGCGTCGAGGCGGCTGGCGGGAAGCGCCACTGGCCCGGCGTGGAGACGGTCTACCCCGGCATCGACGTGATCTACGTCACCGATCCCGACGGCAACGTGGTCGAGCTCATCTCGGGCACGATCGACCAGGTCGTCGCCGGCATGATCGAAAGCGAGCCCGCCCTCGCGCCCGACGCATGATGCTGCGGGAGGAGATGCTCGCCCAGATCGCCGCCACCGCGCCGGAGATCACGGCGGGCTACGCGGAGATCCGCTCGGCCATCGACGGCGACGGGGCCATCCCCGCCCCGACCAAGGCCCTGCTCGTGGCCGCCGCAGCCGCGGCGCGCGGCTATGACGAGCTCGCGCGCGACGAGCTGGCCCGCGGCCGGGGACTCGGCCTCTCCGAGCGCGACATCGCCGACGCCGGCGTCTCGCTGCTGCTCGCCCGCGGCGAGGTCATCTGCGGCTGCTTCGCCGACGCTGCCGGGGAGCTCGCGCCCGCGGACCGTCCACGTCCCCCGAGCCCGCTCGGCGCGGTCGACTACTTCCTCGACTTCTTCGGCGTCGCGGCGCTGCCCACGCGCATGGCCATCATGTCCGAGCGGGTGCCCGCCGTCTTCTCCGGCTACCAGCGCATGCACCACGCCACCCTCAAGGCGGACCCCCGCTCCGGCAAGCTCACCGAGCTGGTCCTGGTCGCGGTCAACGCCGCGGACCTCGCCACGCGCTTCGTCGGCATCCACGCCGCGACCGCACGCACGGCTGGCGCCACCGACGCCGAGCTCGTCGAGGCGGTGGTCTGCGCGATCCCGGTCTCGGGCGTCGCCGCCTGGGCCTCCGCGGCCGAAGCCCTCTTCCCCGATGCGTGACCACCGGACCGCAGACCGAAAGGACCATCCCGCGATGACCACCACCCAGACGCCGGACCTGGCCGAGCTCGCCGACCGCTACGCGATCGAGCAGCTCTTCGTGCGCTACTTCGACCGCGTCGACGCCAACGACCCGGAGGGCGCCTCGCTGCAGTTCGCCGAGGACGTCGAGTTCGAGATCATGATCGGCAAGCGCAAGCAGGGCCGCGACCGGTTCGCCCGCTCCCTCGGACGGGTGCTCGACCAGTACGAGCGCACGAGCCACCACCTCAGCAACGTCAGCACCGTGGTCGACGGCGACGAGGCGCACGGGGTCGCCTACGTCTACGCCTACCACCGGATGCGCAACACGGGCGAGCCCTGGCACCTGTGGGCGCGCATGCAGGACCGATACCGCCGGATCGACGGCCGCTGGCTCATCACGGAGCACGTGCTCCGGGGGCTGGACGCCGTCCCGATGCGTCCGGACCTCCCGCGCGACTGGTACACGGGCCACCCCGGTCGGCTCGACCGCTCCCCGGACGGTGCCTGACCCGACCGCTGCGTCGCCGGGGCTCGAGGCGGTCGCCCGCGTCGCTCCGGCCGCCGCGGCGGGCTACGCCCGCATCCGGGGGGTCATCGAGGCCGACGGCGCACTGCCTGCCCGGGTCAAGGCGCTGCTCGTGGCCGTCGCGGCGACCGTCCGCGGGTACGACGCCCTCGCGCGCCGCGAGCTCGAGCGCGGGCGCACCGTGGGCCTCGACGACGACGACGTCGGCGCCGCCGCCGCGACGATGCTGCTGTCCCGGGGCGAGGGGCTCGTGGATCGGTTCGCGGCCGCCGCCGGGACGATCGCCCCCGCCGCCCCGCCCCGGGTGCCGGACGACCGCGATCCCGTCGCGTACTTCCTGGACTATGCCGGCGCCGAGACGCTCCCCGAGCGCAACGCCGTCCTCGCCCGCCGCGCGCCCGAGGTCTTCGCCGGCTACCACGCGGTGCACCACGGCGCCCTGCGCGCCGACCCGGCCCGCGCCAGGCTGGCCGAGCTGGTGTGCTGCGTGATCCAGGCGGCCGAGCTCCAGGGTCCCTTCGTGGCGGTGCACGCGGAGATGGCTCGCCGCGTGGGCGCGACCGAGGACGAGCTGCTGGAGGCGGTGGTCTGCGCGATGCCGGTCGCAGGCATCGGCGCGTGGGCGGTCGCCTTCGAGGCGCTCAGCGGGCACTAGCCGGGCACGCCGGCGGCGATCGCCGCAGCGACCAGCGTGCTGACGGGCGCGGGCAGCCCGGCCCCTGCGGACACGTCCGCGACGGCGCCCGAGAGCGCCTCGATCTCCGTTCGGCGACCCGCGGCGACGTCGACCGCGATCGATGGCGGATGGTCGCCCACGCCCGCCCAGGTGGCGAGTGCGTGGCGCCACAGCCCCTCGCCGTCGATGGCGACGCCCTGCGCGGCGGCGGCGGCCAGGACCTCGTCGAAGCCCGCGCGGAGCACCGCGCGCGTGGCGTCGTGTGCCAGCGCGTCGGCCACGGTGCAGCGCATCAGCGCGCACAGCGGCCCGATCGAGGCGGTCATGGCGAGCTTGCGCCAGATCACGGCGGCAACGTCCTCGCAGAGCTCGACGGGCAGCGCCGCCGCCTCGAGCGCGACGGCCAGCTCCCCGACGCGGTCGCGGGCGGGCGTGCCGCTCGGCGGCAGCCCGAGCGACGTCAACGAGCGCCCCTCGGCGGCGGATGGCGACAGGCGCACCCGACCGGGGCCGAGGACCTCGGAGCCCACGGTGGTCGACCCCGCCACCACCGACTCCTCGCCGAGCGCGTCGGCCAGCGCCCGGTCGTTGCCCAGCCCGTTCTGCAGCGTGACCGCGATCGCCTCAGGCGCCAGGTGACCGGCGATCTGGCGGGCGGCATCCGCGGTGGCGAAGGCCTTGGTCAGCACCAGCACGGCCCCCGCTCCGGCCACCGCCGCCGGGTCCGACGTGGCGCCCGCGCGAACCGTCCAGCTGCCGCCGCCGGGAAGCTCGACCGCGAGTCCGCCGCCGTCGATCGCCTGGACGTGCTCGCGCCACGGGTCGACGAAGGTGACCTCCGTGCCGGCCCGCGCCAGCAGCGCCCCGTAGGCCGAGCCGACCGCGCCGGCGCCGACGATCGCCACCCTCATGCGCGCACCGCGTCGATGGCGGCCAGCAGCGCGTGGCCCGCCGCGGTCAGCGGCGTGGCCACGGACAGGCGCCGGCCCTCCTCGACGAGGAAGCCCTGGACCGCCCCGAGCTCGAGCGGCCGGCCGCGCTCGATGTCGGTGAGCATCGAGACGCGCACGTTCGTGCTGCCCGCCGCCTCCATGGCCCGGCCGCGCTCGTGCACCAGCGCGATCGACTCCTCGCGGCCGACGGTGGTGAGCGTGCGCACCGGGAACATGCCCGGCCAGTCGTCGACCTCGACCCCGGCCGCGGCCGCGACCGCGACCGCCTCGTGCAGCAGGTCGAGGTAGATCCCGGCGAGTCGCGGGTCGAGCAGGACCCGGTGGAAGGGCAGCCGGGCCAGGGCGCTCAGCGTCATCGTCGGCGAGGCGTGGACGAGCTTGGACCACTCGGCCGACAGGATCCGCGGCGTCAGCACGACCGGCAGCCCCCCGGCCTCGAGCAGGTCGCCGAGGGCCCGGACCCGGTCGCTGCTGCCCGTCGGCAGCTCGCCGAGGTAGGTCGGCGCGTCGAGCGTGTGGCGCACGACGCCGGGCCCGACGATGGTGGCGCCGACCATGCTCATGGCCCCGATCACGTGCTCGCCGCCGCACCACTCCGCCAGACGGCGGTCCTTGGCCACGCCGTTCTGGAACGACAGCGCCATCCGGACGGCAGACCGGTGCGGCACCCCGGCCAGCGCGGCCTGCGCGTCGTGGTCCTTGGTCGTCAGCACCACGGTCTCCGCGGGCTCGAGCGCCTCCGGGCGCCACTGCGCGCGCAACCGCGCCTGCCAGGTGCCCTGCAGGCCTTCGACGACGACGCCGCCGGCGTCCTGGATCGCCTCGGCGTGGTCGCGGCGCGCCAGCAGCTGCACGTCGGCGCCGCCGCGGGCCAGGCACGCGCCGTACACCGTGCCCAGAGCCCCCGCCCCCACGACCAGGACGCGGCGCTGCGGCATGCTCAGGACTGGGCGGCGGTCGGGAATCGCGGCGCCTCGGTGATGCCCCGATCCTCGAGCTCGGCCGCGATCCACTTGCGCAGCTCGTACTTGCGCACCTTCGTCCCCGACATGGGCCAGTCGTCGACGAAGCGCACGTAGCGCGGGATCTTGAAGCCGGCGATGCGCCCGAGGCAGAGCTCGATGAGCTCGCGCTCGGTGGCATGGCCGCCGGGTTGCAGCTCGACGAAGGCGGCCGGCACCTCGCCGTAGCGCGCATCGGGTGCGCCCACGACGTTGACGATCTTGACCGCCGGGTGGGCGGCCAGGAAGTTCTCGATCTCGGCCGGCGAGACGTTCTCGCCGCCAACCTTGAGCATGTCCTTGAGCCGGCCGATGAACGACACCTGGCCGTCGGCGTCGCGGCGAATCAGGTCGCCCGTGCGGAACCAGCCGTCGGCGTCGAGGACCTGTGCCGTGTAGTCGGGGTCGCGGTGGTAGTGGCTGAACCGCGACTCGCCCCGGAACCACGCCTCGCCCGTCTCGCCGTGAGCGGCGTCGAGGCCGGTCTCGGGGTCGACGACGCGCAGCTCCATGTGCGGGAGGATCGTCCCGCTGGTGGTCAGCCGGGCCTCGAGCGGATCGTCAGGGCGGCCGATGCACATGAAGCCCAGGGACTCGGTCGACCCGAAGCACGACACCTGCGAGGCACCGGGCACCTGCTCCTGCATCGACTTCATCCGCTCACGCACGCCGACGTTGATGACCACCCTCAGGGCGCTCAGGTCGGCCTCGGGGAAGCGGGGATGACCGAGCACCGCCAGCCAGATCGTCTCGAAGGCGGGGAAGGCATGGGTGCAGCGCTCGCGCTCGAGCTGATCCAGCGCGACGCCCGGGTCGAACGCGCCGACGTGACAGAACGCTGCGCCCGCCGAGAAGGCCGCCAGCATGGTCACGATGCCGCCCGAGTGATACATCGGCAGCGGCGACCAGAAGCGGTCGCCCGGCCCCAGCTCGAGGCGCTCGGCCACGTTGCGGCCCTCGGCGAGGAGGCTGGCATGGGTGTGCACGGCCCCCTTGGGACTCGACGTGGTGCCCGAGGTGTAGAGGACGATCGCCGGGTCGCCGGGGTCCACGGCGGCGGCCAGCTCCTCGACCTGTGCGGCCTCGACTCCCTCGTGGGCGTTGGCCCACCGCCCGGCGGGCTCGACGGTCACGACGTCGCAGCAGTCCAGGCCGGTCTCCTCGACGAGTGCCGCGCAGGACGAGTCGATCAGCAGAGCCACCATCTGCGAGTGCCGCACCACGTAGTCGAGCTCGCTCGTCTTGAAGCGGCTGCTGATCGGCACGGACACCGCGCCGATCCGCATGACGCCGAGCAGGACAGCGAGGTGATCGACGCTGCCGGGAACGAGGATGCCGACGCAGTCGCCTGGGCGCACCCCCAGTCCGACCAGCCGCCGCGCTGCGTCCGCGCAGCGGGCCTGGAGCTCGGCGTACGTGACGCGCTCGTCCGGAAAGACGGCGCCGTCGGACCCAGGCCGGTCTGCCGCCGTCCCGCCGAGCATCGCGTGGACTGTGCGACGGTTCGGATTCACGGGGTTCTCCTGTGTCATTCCACCAACTGGTTGGTAGATTTCTAGCAAGCTATCGTCGCCGTGGCGTAGCGTCAAGCACGGCTGGAAGGACGGACCGACGTGCCGAAGGTCGACGCGGCGGGCGGCGCCCGCCTCCACTACGAGGACGAGGGTTCTGGTCCGCTCGTGATCCTCGTCCACGGAGGAACCGGCACCGGCGCGTACGACTGGCAGCATCAGCGTGGGCCGCTGGCCCGACGGCACCGCGTGGTCGTCCCCGACCTGCGGGGCCACGGACGCTCGACCGACCCGCGGTGGCTGCTGAGCATCGAGCAGATCGAGCAGGACGCCCTCACCCTCGTCGACCGCCTGGACGCGCGGCCGGCGGCGATCGTGAGCTTCTCGATCGGTGCCACCGCGATGCTCCGGCTGCTCTGCCGCCGTCCCGACCTCACCGACGCCTTCGTCTCGATCGGAGCGTCGCGCTCCGGGCGGCCCGAGGACGTCCCGGGCATCGTCGCGGGCCCGTGGCCGCGCGAGCTCCGGGAGCTGCGCCACCGGGAGCGCGACGAGGACCACTGGCGGCGCCTGCGCCGGCGCCTGGCCGAAAGCTGGGCCGGCCAGCCGGCCCTGACCGACGACGACCTCGAGCGGCTCACGATCCCGACCCTGGTCGTGTGCGGCGACCGGGATGCGATCGAGCCGGTCGAGAGCGCCCTGGGGCTCGCCCGCGCGCTGCCGGCCGGCGAGCTGCTCGTGCTCCCCGGCGCCGGCCACTTCGCCTCCCGCGACCGGCCCCTCGAGCTCACCGCCTCCCTCGAGGCCTTCTTCGACCGCCACCTCAAGGAGCACCGATGACCGCCGAGCCGTTCTCCATCTCCGTCCCCGATCAGGTCCTCGACGACGTCCGCGATCGCCTTCGGCGCACGCGCTACCCGCTGGACGTCGGCAACCAGGACTGGCGCTACGGCGTCGAGCGGGCCTACCTCGAGCAGCTCGTCGACCACTGGGTCGACGCCTACGACTGGCGGGCCCAGGAGCGGGCCATGAACGCGGTGGCCCAGTTCCGCACGACGATCGACGGCCTGCCGATCCACTACGTGCACGAGCGCGGCAACGGGCCCGACCCGATGCCGCTGATCCTGTCCCATGGATGGCCGTGGACCTTCTGGGACTTCCACAAGGTGATCGGCCCGCTCACCGACCCCGGCGCCCACGGCGGCGACGCGGCGGACGCCTTCGACGTGGTGATCCCATCGCTTCCGGGCTTCGGCTTCTCCTCGCCGCTGACCGAGCCGGGCGTGGAATGGATGCGCACGGCCGACCTGTGGGCGGCGCTCATGACCGACCTGGGCTACGACCGCTTCGCGGCCCACGGCGGCGACTGGGGCGGGCTCATCACCGCGCAGCTGGGCCACAAGCACGCCGACCGCATCATCGGCGCCCACCTCGGCGTCTGCACGCCGATGACGCTGTTCGAGACCGGGCTGCCGACGGAGGACCAGTACGCCGAGGACGAGAAGGACCGCTTCCACCACACCCGGCAGCGGATGCAGTCGGTTGCGACCAGCCATCTCGTCGTCCAGAGCGACGACCCGCAGACGCTGGCCTACGGCCTCCACGACTCCCCCGCCGGCCTCTGCTCGTGGATCCTCGAGCGCCGGCGCAGCTGGAGCGACTCGCACGGCGACGTCGAGAGCCGCTTCTCCAAGGACGAGCTGATCACCACGGCGATGCTCTACTGGGTCACCGACACGATGGTCAGCTCCATGCGGTACTACTGGGAGGCCCAGCACCACCTGTGGAAGCCGTCGCACGACCGCACGCCCGTCGTCGAGGCGCCGACGGCCATCACGCTGTGGCCACAGGAGCTGATGCTCATGCCGACCGGGCTGATGCGGTCGTTCTACAACCTGCAGCGCCTGACCGAGATGCCCCGGGGCGGCCACTTCCACCCGATGGAGGAGCCCGAGCTGCTCGTCGACGACATCCGCGCCTTCTTCCGGACCCTCCGATAGCGGGCCGGGCGCCGGGCGGGTGCGCCGTGCCCGCGGCCCGCGCACCCGCCGCCCGCGTCGAGGTCAGAAGGACCGGTCGAGCCCGACGCTCTCGGCGACCATGTTGCGGACCATCTCGTTCGTGACGGGACCGATCTGGTAGAGCCGCACGTCGCGCCAGTAGCGCTGCATGTCGAACTCGGCCGAGTACCCCATCCCGCCGAGGATCTGCAGGCCGCGATCGGCGGCCCACGTCGCGTACTCGGCGGCGATCGCCTTGGCCGCCGACGACTCGATCGCCGCGTCCAGGCCCTCGTCGAAGAGCCACGCGGCCTTGTAGGTCAGCAGCTCGGCCTGCATGAGCTTCATCTTCATGTCGGCGATCCAGTGCTGGATGACCTGGAAGTCGCCGATCGCGTGGCCGAAGGCGCGCCGCTCGGTGGCGTAGGCGATCGAGTCCTCGAGGACGCCGCGCAGGACCCCCGTGGCCAGGGCGGCCACGAGGATCCGCTCGTTGTTGAGCGTGCTCAGGATGTGGTACCAGCCGCGGTCGACCTCGCCGATCACGTGGCTCTCGGGCACGAACGCCTCGTCGAGCTGGACCTCGCAGGAGCCGACGCAGCGCATCCCGAGCTTCGGGATCGGCGTGGCCACGACGCCCGGCTGGTCGGTGGGGACGAGGAACAGCGTCTTGCCGAACGAGGACTTCTCGCCGTCGGAGGTCTTCGCGAGCAGCAGGAGGTAGTCGCAGACGTGGGCCATCGTCGACCAGATCTTGGCCCCGGTGACCGCGTAGCCGCCGTCGACCTTCTTGGCCCGGGTGATCATCCCGCCGAGCAGGTCGGTGCCGGCGCCAGGCTCGGTGATGGAGATCGCGACCTTCTTCTCGCCCGACACCATGGCGGGCACGAACTCGTCGCGGATCGTGTCGCTGGCGAACGTCTGGATCGACTTCGCGCAGAACGACGAGATGCCCCAGACCCACGTGAGGCCGGCGAGGTTGCGCGCCAGCTCGTCCATGAGGATCGCCTGGATCATCGCGCCACCGCCCTGCCCGCCGAGCGACTCGTCGACGCCGACGCCCAGGTACCCGGCATCGGCAAGGTCCTTGAAGTACTCGTGCGGGAAGTTCGACCCGTCGTGGTCCTCGTGGCGCTCGAGCTCGTTGACCTTCGTCTTGGGGTACTTGGCGTCGACCCAGGAGCGCACCGACTTGCGAAAGTCGTCCTCCTCGTCGCTGAATCTGAAATCCACGGTCTTCCTCTCTCGGATCGATCAGGTGCTCGTCGGTGTTTCTACCAAACGTTCGGTTGATTGACCAGCCTCGGCCAGCCATTGTTGCAGGCGGAACTTCTGGATCTTGGTCGCCGACATCGGCCACTCCGAGACGAAGCGGATCTCCCGCGGGACCTTGAACCCGGCGAGGCCGTCGCGGCAGAAGGCCAGCAGCTCCTCGGCCGTGGCGTCCCGACCCGGGCGCAGCTCGACGAAGGCCACGGGGACCTCGAGGTACTTGGGGTCGGGCGCACCGACCACGGCGGCGATGCTCACGGCGGGGTGCGTGGCGAGGTAGGACTCGATCTCGATCGCCGCCACGTTCTCCCCGCCGACCTTGAGCATGTCCTTGGTCCGCCCCAGGTAGCGCACGCGGCCCCCCGCCGTCAACGCGCCGACGTCGCCGGTGTGGACCCAGCCCTCGTCGTCCAGCACCTCGGCCGTGCGCTCCGGATCCTTGTGGTAGCCCTCGAACACCGAGTAGCCGCGGACAAGGATCTCCCCAGGCTCGTCGGGGGCCGCGACCGCCCCGGTCTCGAGGTCGCGGATGCTGACCTCCATGCCCTCGAACGGCGTCCCGCACGTGGTGGCCCGCTGCTCGGGCGTGTCGTCGAGGTCGTTGAACGCCGTGACGCCTCCGCACTCGGTGCAGCCGTAGGCGCTGATCTGGACCGCGTACGGCATGCGGGCCTGCATCGCGCGCAGCGCGTCGGGAGGCGCCACGTTGTTGACCACGCGGATGCGACGCCAGCGCTCCGGCTCGTAGTCCGGGTGGTTCAGGAGGGCCTGGGTGATGGCCGGGAAGGTCGCGTAGCAGATCGTGGCCGCCTCCTCCTCGAGCATGCGCAGCGCGGCCCCGGGCTCGAAGCGCTCCATCGAGAGGAAGGCGGCGCCGCAGTCGAAGACCCCGACGATCGGCAGGATCGCGCTCATGTGGAACATGGGCAGCGGGTCCCAGAAGCGATCCTCCGAGCGCAACCGGAACTTCGTCCGTGCGGCCACGATGCCCGTGCGCACCACCGCCTCGTGGGAGAGCAGGCAGCCCTTGGGCATGGCGGTCGTGCCGGACGTGTACATCATGAGCGCGACCTGTCGCACCGCCGTGCGCCGGTGCAGGTCGAGGACGGCCCCGTCCCCGCCGCCGCCGAGCGCGGCGAACTCGGCGCCTCCGATCATGCCCGGGATCTCGCGCTCGCCGAGGGCCACGACGGCCCGGAGCATCGGCGCGGCTTGCAGACCCGGCCGCGCACCCGGCGGAAGGTCCTCCAGACCAGGAAGCGCGCGGTGCAGCCTGCCGACGTGATCGACGGCGTCGCCGGCTGCGCCGCTCGTCACGACGACGTCGAGGTCGCCGTCGACGATCACGTGGCCCAGCTCGCGCGGCGCGAAGCGCGCGTTCACCGGGACCATCACGGCCCCCAGCAGCGAGGTGCCGAACAGCAATGCCACGAAGTCGGGCGCATTGGGCATGAGCACGCCGACGCGCCTCCCCGGCCCGATGCCCAGCGCGGCGAGCGACCGCGCGGCGGCGAGCGACCGCTCCTGAAGGTCGGCGTAGCTCATCCGCCGGTCGGGGAACACGACCGCATCGTGGTCCGGGCTCCGATCGGCCGCCCGCAGGAGCAGGTCCGCGAAGCGCATCACCTCCTGCCAGCGAATCCGACTGATCTCGCCCATCGAGCCAACCTCTTCCGACGCGGACGGCCGTGTCAGCAAACCTACCAAACGCTTGGTAGACCGTTAGGATCCTCTCGAGATGACGCAGGTACGGACCGTGGACCATGTCGCCGTCGCCGTCCCGTCGATCGCAGCGGCCCTGCCCCTCTATCAGGACCTGCTCGGCGGCCGCTTCGTCATGGGCGGGGACGACGACGAGCGCGGCCTGCGCACGCTCCAGCTCCAGCTGCCCAACGTCAAGCTCGAGCTCATGGAGCCGCTGCGACCCGATTCGGGCGTCCAGCGGTTCCTCGACCGCCGGGGACCCGGCTTCCACCACATGACGATCTTCGTCGAGGACGTGGAGCAGACGGTGACCGAGCTCGAGTCCGAGGGCTTCGAGGTGGTCGACACGGACCTGACCAGCCCGCGCTGGCGCGAGACGTACCTGCGCCCCCGCTCGGGCTTCGGGGCCCTGCTGCAGATCGTCGACACCGATGCGCGCTGGGACATGCCGAGCGACGAGGTGACCCTGCACGACGTCCTCGAGGGCCGGGCCGAGTGGCACGCCCACCGGCCGCAGCTGCGTCGCGGACGCGAGTTCACTATGGAGGAGACATGAGCGAGAGCCCATACGCCCACCTGGTGGGGCGCAAGCTCCCGGGAGCGACCTACACGCTGCCGGAGTACCTCACCTGGCTCTGGCACGACACGATCCTCGTGCCGCCCGACCCCGAGACCGCGCATCCGTCGCTGGGCTACTTCGTCGGCATGCAGGGCGTCGGTCTCAGCATCGGCGAGCTGTTCGACCTCATGGAGGCCACGGCCGACTCGGGCGTGATGTTCGGCGAGACCAGCCTCGACTTCGCGTCGACGCTGAGGCCGGGCGCGACGTACCTCTGCGAGGCCGAGATCGTCGACGTCGAGCGCAAGCACGGGCGCCGGGCAGGGACCTTCGACAAGATGACCTTCGAGATCCGAGTCCGTGACGCCGAGAGCAAGGAGCCGGTCGTGACCTGTTCGAACACCTGGGTCTTCCCCCGCGCGGAGGCGTGAGCATGCCGAGCATCGACCAGGTCCGCCCGGGGCTCGAGCTCGAGCCGCTGATCGTCGAGTCGGTCGACACCGAGAAGATGAAGACCATGGCGGCGATCCTCCACGACCCCAATCCGATCCACTACGACGTCGATGTCGTCCGGTCGCTGGGGATGGGTGACGCGCCCGTCAACCAGGGCCCCATCAACATGGCGTTCGTCATGGAGATGGTGTCCCGCTTCGCCGGCGGCCCGCAGGCCCTGCGCACCATCCGACTGCGCTTCCTCGGCAACGTCTTCGGCGGCGAGCGGGTCGAGTGCACCGGCGCTGTCACCGCGGTGGACGGCGACGCGCGCACGGCGGAGGTCGAGGTGTCGGCCACCTCGAACGGCCGCCCCGTGCTCAGCGGCTCCGCGACGGTCAGCCTCGGCTGAGGCCGGCCCTCGGCCAGCCCCCCAGTCGCGGCCCGATCGCCCAACAGCCGGCGAATTCTACCAATCGGTTGGTAGAACGACTAGGATCGAAGGGGTGAGCTCGCAGCACGACGTGGTCGTGGTGGGATCCGGCGCCGCCGGGCTGGCGGCGGCGCTTGCGGCCGCGACGCAGGGCGCAAGCGTGAGCGTGCTGGAGGCGGCTCCGCGCCTGGGCGGCACGACATGCCTGTCCGGCGGCGTGGCCTGGATGCCCGGCAACCCGGAGGACCCGGCCTCCCCCGCCGACGCCCTGTGCTACCTGGAGGCGCTCGGCCTCGGCGACCATGACCGCGGGCTCTGCTCGGTGTTCGTGCAGGACGCGGCACGCGTGGCGAGGCGGATCGAGGCCACCAGCGCGGTGCGCTGGCACGTGCTGCCCTACCCCGACTACCACGCCGAGTTCCCGGGCGGGACCGAGGGCGGGCGCTCGATCGAGCCCGATCCGCTCCGGCTGCGCGACGGGCTGGCGGCCCGCGTGCGCGAGGCCCCCAACATCAGTGCTCCGATCACCTACCGCGAGCTGGCCACCGGCGAGTGGGACCGCGAGGTGATCGCGGGGCGCCGGAGCGAGGGGGTCCTGACCATGGGCCGAGCGCTCGTCGGAGGGATGCTGGAGGCCGCCCTGGACGCCGGGACGGAGATCCACGTTGGCGCACGCGCGCTGCGGCTCCTGCACGACGGCAGCCGGGTCACCGGGGTCACCACGGAGGCCGCCGAGCACCACGGGCGCGTCGTGCTCGCCTCCGGGGGCTTCGAGCGCGACCCCGGGCTCGTGCGCGCACTGCTGCGCGGGCCGATGGTCGCGCCCGCCGGCGTGCCGACGAACGTCGGGGACGGCCTGCGGATGGCCATGAGCGCGGGCTGCGACCTGGGCAACCTGAGCGAGGCCTGGTGGAGTCCCGCGCTGCGCGTGCCCGACGAGGAGATCGACGGCGCGCCGTTCTTCCGCCTCGTCCTGACCGAGCGTGCACGACCCGGCAGCCTCATCGTCGACGGCCGCGGTCGCCGGTTCGCAGACGAGGGCCAGAACTACAACGACGTCGGCCGCGCGCTGCACGACTTCGACGCGGCGGAGTTCACGTTCCCGCGCGTGCCGTCCTGGATGGTCTTCGATGGCGCCTACCGCGAGCGCTACGTCCTCGGCCCGCTCCGGCGCGAGAGCCCGGACCCGCCGTGGCTGCGCCGCGCCGACGACGTGCAGGGGCTCGCCGACGCGATCGGCGTTCCGGCCGACGCCCTCACGCAGACGATCGAGCGCTTCAACGTGCAGGCCGAGGCCGGCCACGACGACGACTTCGGGCGCGGCGACCACGCCTACGACCGGTTCATGGGAGACCCGCGTGCGCCGCATCCGGTGCTCGCGGCCCTCACGCGCCCACCGTTCTACGCCATCGAGATACTGCCCGGATGCCTCGGCACCAAGGGCGGGCCGCGCACCGATGCCGACGGGCGCGCGCTGCTCGCCGAGACCGGCGAGCCCCTTCCCGGCCTCTATGCCGCCGGCAACGCGGCGGCCAGCCCGTTCGGCTTCGCGTATCCCGGCGCCGGTGGCACCATTGGCCCCGCCCTTGTCTTCGGACATCGCGCCGGCGAGGCCGCGGCGGCCGACCCCACCCCATGAAGAGGAGACGATCAGCGTGACCCATGCGGACGCGGCCGACACCGGCCTGCTCTTCGAGCCCATCGAGATCGCCGGCCTGAAGCTGCGCAACCGGCTGGTGATGCCACCGATGGGGACCGGGCTGCCCGATCACGACGGGCACGTGACCGACGAGACGATCGCCTACTACCGCCGCCGGGCCCAGGGCGGCGTGGGCCTGATCTCGGTGGAGGCCAGCCTGGTCTCGCCCGACGCCTACGGCGTCGGGCCGGAGATCCGCCTGCACGACGAGGCCGCCGTCCCGGGCCTGCGACGCCTGGCCGAGGCCGTGCAGGCCGAGGGCGTACCCGTCGGCGTGCAGCTCTGGCATCCGGGGCGCCAGACGCTGCTGGGCACGCCGATCGCCCCCTCGGCGGTCCCGCTGTCGCCGCGCACGCCGGTCCCGCACGCGCTGACGCTCGAGGAGATCCACGGGCTGATCGAGTACTACGCGCTGTCGGCCCGGCACTGCCAGGAGGCGGGCTACGACTTCGTCGAGATCCACGCCGCCCACTGCTACCTGCCCTGCGAGTTCTTGTCGCCGCTCTCGAACCTGCGCGACGACGAGTACGGCGGCAGCCTCGAGAACCGCGCGCGGTTCCTGCTCGAGATCGTCGCCGCCATCCGTGCGGCGTGCGGCGAGGCCCTGCCGATCTTCGTCAGGATCTCGGGCGAGGAGGGCGCGGAGGGCGGCTTCGGCATCGAGGACACGACGCAGGTCTCGCGCTGGCTGCAGGACGCCGGGGTGGCGTGCATCAGCGTCTCCGGCGGCAACTGGTACGCGCTGCACCTCACGATCCCGCCGATGTCGGTCGAGCGCGGCGTGCTCGTGCCGGCGGCTGCCGCGATCCGCAAGGTGGTCGACGTCCCGGTCATCGCCGCGGGACGCCTCGACGACCCCGCGCTCGCCGCGCAGGTCCTGGCCGACGGCTCGGCCGACCTCGTCGCCGTCGGGCGCGCACTCATCGCCGACGCGGACTGGCCGCTGAAGGTCGAGCAGGGCCGCCTGGACACGATCCGGCCGTGCATCGCCTGCAACGCCTGCGTCGACCTCGTCGCACGTGCCGAGGAGGCGCGCTGCGCGGTGAACCCCGAGGTCGGCCGGGACGGCACCTGGCACATCGAGCCGGCGCCCGAGGCGTGCCGCGTGATGGTGGTGGGCAGTGGCCCGAGCGGCATGGAGGCCGCTCGCATCGCCCGGCTGCGCGGACACCGCGTCTCGCTCTGGGAGCGGGACGAGGCGCTGGGCGGCAAGCTCGACGTCGCCTCGCGCGCGCCGAGCAAGACGGCCGTGCTCGACTTCGCCGCCTACCAGGCGCGCGTCCTGGACGAGCTCGGCGTGGAGATCCACACCGGGGTCGAGGTCACGCCCGAGCGGGTGGCCGACGAGGCGCCCGACGCCCTCATCGTGGCCAGCGGAGCCGCACCGCTCGTGCCGCCGATCCCCGGCCTCGAGGGCCCGGACGTCATCGACGCGCAGCGCATCCTGCTCGGCCAGGCGGCCATCGACCCCGGCGAGCGCGTCGTGGTCATCGGCGGCAGCGCGACGGGATGCGAGACCGCCGAGTTCCTGATGGGCGTCGCGAGCGAGATCACCATCGTCGAGATGCTCCCCCGCGTCGGGCGGGGGATCGAGCTCATCACGCGCCAGCGTCTGATCAAGGAGCTCAAAGCCGGCGGCGTGCGCATCCTCACCGGGTCCCGCGTCACGGGGGTGGAGCCCGGCCGGGTGCTCTACGAGCCGACCGAGGGCGCGCCGCAATCGATCGAGGTCGACCGCGTGGCCCTCGCGATCGGCTGGCGGCCCCGCGGCCACCATCTGGCCGAGGCACTTCGGGGCGGCAGGGTCCAGGTGATCGGCGACGCGTTGACCCCCGCCGACTTCGTCGCGGCGATCAACGCGGGCGCCAACGCGGGGCTGGCGGTCTAGCCTCGCGAGCCTCCCGCGCGAAGGCGGCCGCCGGCCCGCCGGGTCATCGCCCGGACGTGTCGTCGCCGCCCGGACGCCGCGCGCGCACCGGCGGCGCCTCGGTGATCCCCGCCGTTGCCAGCTCCGCGGTCAGCCGCTCGCGCAGCGTGCGCTTCTCGATCTTGGTCCCGGACATGGGCCAGTCGGTGACGAAGCGGACGTAGCGCGGCACCTTGAACGTGGCCATCTCCCCGATGCAGAGCTCGACGATCTCCTCCGCGGTGACGGCCGCGCCCGGGACGAGCTCGACGTAGACCGCCGGCACCTCGGCGTAGCGGGCGTCGGGCACGCCGACGACCTGGGCGATGCTCACGGCCGGGTGGCGCGCGAGGAAGTCCTCGATCTCGAGAGGGGAGACGTTCTCGCCGCCGACCTTCAGCGCGTCCTTGTGTCGCCCGCCGTAGGCCAGGTACCCGTCGCTGTCCAGCGATGCCAGGTCGCCCGAGTGGAACCAGCCGTCGTCGTCGATCACGGCGGCGGTGAGCTCGGGATCCTTGTAGTAGCCCTCGAAGCGCCCGATGCCGCGGTACAACAGCTCCCCGATCCTCCCGGGCTCGAGGTCCGCTCCCGTGTCCAGGTCGGTGATGCGCACCTCCCAGCCGGCCATGAGCCGCCCGCAGGTCGTGGTCCGCCGCTCCGGCGAGTCGGCGTGGGAGCCGAGGGCCAGGTTGCCACAGGACTCCGTCGCGCCGCTGCCCGAGACCTGCGCGACGTGGGGGATCCGCGACTGCGCCCGGGCGAGCGCCTCCGGGCCGCCGAGCAGCAGCAGGGTGCGCAGGGCGCCGAGGTCCGCGTCCGCGAAGTCGGGGTGGTTGAGGACGGCGAACCAGATCGTGTCGAACACGGGCATGGCCACCGTGCACCGCTCGTCGACGAGCTGGGCCAGGGCCACGCCGGGGTCGAACGCTCCGGGATGCACGAACCGGGCGCCGGCGGAGAGGCAGGCCAGCAGCGGGATGATGCCGCCGATGTGAAAGAGGGGCAGGGCGTCCCAGAACGCCTCGTCGGGGCCGAGCGAGAAGCGCTCGACGTAGTTCTGGGCCTGGCGGACCATGGCCTCCCCGCTGAGCATGCAGCCCTTGGGCGAGGCCGTGGTGCCCGACGTGTACATGATCATCCCGAGGTCGCGCACCCGCCCGAGCGACTGCTCGCGGCGGACCTCCGCGGCCGGCACGCGGTCGGCCCGGGCCAGGAAGTCGTCGAGCGAGCAGAATCCCGGCCGCTCGCCGATGGGCAGGTGCACGGCCTGGCGCAGCCGGTCCGCCGTGGCGAGAGCCGGGGCCACGAGCTCCGCGTAGTCCACCACCTGGCCCTCGCCGCCCGAGGCGAACAGCGCGGCCAGGTCGGCATGGGGAACGACATGCGCGAGCTCGAGGCCCTTGAAGCGCACGTTGATCGGGACCGGCACCGCGCCCAGCTTGGCGGCGGCGACGAACAGGGCGACGTAGTCCACGCTGGGCGTCGCGAGCAGGCCGACGTGCTCGCCCCGGCGCAGCCCGTGCGCGCGCAGGGCGCGAGCGACCAGCTCGGCCCGCGCGTCGAGCTCGGAGACCGTCGCCCGGTCGCCGGGGAAGACCACCTCGGCCGTCGGCGCCTCCGCCGCCGCGCGGGTGACCAGGTCGGCCACGGTGGTCACGGTGGTCCAGCTCATGTCGCGGCTGCCCACCGTCCCGGCAGCCGTCCACGCCCGAGCGCGTCGATCGCCTCGCGACCCTCGTGGATGGCCGCGGTGAGGTCCCTCGGGCTGCGGGCATCGCCGATGCGGATCGTCTCGTCCGCCAGGCCGTCGAGCGACGCCGCCCGCTCGGACACCCTGCGATCAGCGAGCACGAGGGCATCGGCCCGCAGCAGCCCCTCGTGGTCGTCGTCCGTGAAGCGCACGCCACCGGCCTCGAGCGCCGCGGGCCGGCCGCGGATCCGGCTGACGCCGTCGTGGTCGAGGCGGGCGAGGTAGGCGCGACGCACCAGGCTCGTCGCGTCGCGGCCGGGACGGTCGCGCGTCAGGAGGGTGCCGGCCATCCCGGCGCCCGTGCAGGACAGCACCCCGGCCAGCGCGATCCGTCCCCCGCCGAAGACGACCGCCGAGCCCGGGGCGGCGACCGTCCCACACGTCGAGCGCCTCCCCTTGAGCAGGTCCTCGATCGTCCACGTCGGCAGCACGTCGTATCCGTCGAGGACCGGGGGCTCGGTCCGGGCGCCGGTGGCCAGCACCAGGACGTCGGGGCCGAGCGAGGCGACGTCGTCCGGCGCCGCCTCGGTCCCGGAGCGAACGTCCACGCCGAGGGCGTCCAGACGCCGCTCGTACCAGCCCAGCAGGCGTGCCAGCCGGCGCAACGGCGGGGTCAGCGCCGCCAACCGGAGCGCGCCGCCCAGCAGCGGCTCCCGCTCGACGAGCGACACGCGATGGCCCGCCTCGGCGGCGCGACACGCCGCCTCGAGGCCGGCGGGGCCGGCTCCGACCACCACGACGCGCAGCATGCGGGCCGGCGCCGGGACTCCAGTCCGCTCCTCGCGGCCGACCTCGGGATTGACCGTGCACGAGATCGGCTCGCCCGTGGCGAGCATGCCCGCGCAGGCGTCGACGGTGGCGATGCAGGGCCGGATCTCGGCGTCACGGCCGGCGGCAGCCTTGGCGACCCACTCGGGGTCGGCCAGCAGCGCGCGGCCCACCGCGACGGCGTCGCAGTCACCGCGCCGGAGAGCGGCCTCGGCCACCGCCGGCCGGGTCAGCCCGCCGACGGCGATGACGGGCACCTCCACCCGGGCGCGGACGTGGGCGGCCGCCGGCAGGAAGGGCGCCTCATCGTCGTCGAGCATGGGGATGGTGTACGGAATCGACCCGTAGACGCCCGCGGAGACGACGATGCCGTGCGCGCCGGCCGCGGCGAACGCGCGGCCCGCCCCGGCCGCGTCGTCGACGGTCAGCCCACCGGGCATGAGGTCGGTGCCGTTGAGGCGCACGACCAGCGCCAGGTCCGGCGCGGCCGCGCGGATCGCCCGTACGACGTCCTCCCCGAAACGGGCACGCTCGGCGAGCGTCGCGCCGCCATAGCGGTCGTCCCGTCGGTTGGCCAGCGGGCTGAGGAACTGGTGGACGAGATAGCCGTGGCCTCCGTGCAGCTCGATGGCGTCGAACCCGGCCGCGGCGGCGACCCCGGCGGCGCGGCCGAATCCGGCGACGATCTCCTCGACCTCCTCGAGGCGCAGCGCCCGCGGGACGACCTTCGAGAACGCCGGCGGCGCGACGGCCGACGGCGCCACCGGTGGCGCGCCGGTCACCGCCTCGGAGGTCTGGCGGCCGCCATGGCCGAGCTGCAGGCAAGCGTGGCCGCCCCCCTCCCGCAGCGCATCGGCCAGCGGAGCCAGCGCCTCGGCGGCTTCGCTGCGCCACATCCACGGGATCTGGCGCTCGACACGCCCCTCCGGCGACACCGCGCCGAAGGCCACCACGGCCATCGCCACGTCGCGTGTACGGGCGCGGAGGTAGGCGAGCAGCGAAGCCTCCGGCAACCCCTGCGCGTAGCCGAACCCCGTCGTCATCGGGGTCAGCACGACCCGGTTCCGGAGCCGGATCGGGCCCAGCTGCAGCGGGTCGAGGAGCTGCCGCGCCGGAGCGGCTCCGCCCCCCGGGGAACTCATGCGAACTCGCGCTTGCGGGCCCCCGTCGGGTCGACGCGACGGATGACCTCGACGACCTCGCTGCTGGGCACGGGCGTCTCGGGCACCTCGCCCTCGACGACCAGGTCGAATCCCGTCGCGGCCACGACCTGGTCCACGGTCGTGCCCGGGTGGACCGACTTCAGCCGCATCCGCCGGCTCTCCGGGTGGAAGTCCATGACCGCGAGGTTCGTGACACAGACGACCGGGCCGCCCTGCAACCCGAGGCGCTCGCGATGGTCGCCCCCGTCGCCCCAGCCCAATCCGGACCGGAAGTCCAGGCGTTCCACGAACGTGCGCGGGTCGTGGGTGGTCGACCACAGGTAGATCCGCGGCACCAGGCAACCGAGGTCGGCCATGCCGCCGCCCCCGGGCAGGCGGATCTTCGGCGCGGCGTAGTCGCCGATGACGGTGTTGTTGACGTTGCCGTGCGCGTCGATCTGCGCCCCCCGGAAGCAGAACGAGTTCAGCCGTCCCGACTGCGCGTAGGCCCAGAAGTCGGCTGCCGAGGACTGCAGCATCGTCGCCCCGGTCCACATGGTGCTGGCCAGCGTCGACTCCGGGATCTCCTCGGGCTGCGGGTCGACGGCGATCGACCCCGCCACCCAGGTCAGGTCCGGGGCGTGGGTCGCTCGCGCCAGCAGCAGTGCGGCAACGGGGACGAACGACACCGCGCCGTTGAAGGCGCACGTGTCGTTGGGGAATTCGCGGGCCAGCGCGGAGACGACGAGCTCGTCGAGCGTCCAGTCCGCCGCGCCGCTCACGCCTGCACCCCCGCCGGAAGCGGGCCGAGATGCTTCTCGAGGAACGCCGCGTAGGCCTCGGGGTCACGGGCGGCCTGCTGGTAGGCGACGTAGAAGTCGCCGTCGTAGGAGTACTCGGGCCAGCACGCCGTCGGCCATGCCCCCCGGGGGGCCTCGACCACGTGGTCGACGACGTAGCCGGGGAACGCGGTGGCCTCCGGGGCGGCCCGGAACGTGTCGGTGTCGACGATGCGCTCGGCGGTCACGATCACCGTGGATGCCGCCTTGACCGCCTCACCGTCGAACCACACGAGCTTGGGGTTCACGCGCGCGTTGCCGAGCCGGTCGGCCTCGTGCACGTGCACCACCGCGACGTCGGGCCGCAGCGCGGCGCAGGCCACGAAACGCCGACCACTGCGATCGTCGACCACCTCCCAGGTGCGATGCGGGTGCAGCGCGAGCATGTCGGTACCCAGCCCGGCCCGCGTGGGCATGTAGGGCACCCCCGCGGTCGCGGCCTGCAGCGCGCAGATCAGCGTGTGCTCGCTCCACTCCTCGATCTCGACCGCGCCGGACTGCGCCGCCCGCCGGAACGCGGGCGCCAGGCCGAAGCCCTCGAAGCTGGTCAGGCCCATCACGAGGCGACGGACGCATCCGCCGGCGATGAGCCAGTCGGTGGCCATGCCGTTGACCACGGCGACCAGCTCCAGGTCGCGCACCCCGGCGCGGACGAGCTCTCGGCAGAAGGCCATCGGGGAGCTGTTGAGCGACAGTCCGCCGATCGCGAGCGTCGACCCGGAGGGCACGAGGCTCGCGACGTCGGCGAGCGCCACGCGCTTGTCGACGGTGGAGGTCACGTTCGCCATCTTATCTCAAACAATCGTTTGGTAGAACCCATCAGCGGCGGCCTCGGCGGCGGCGGCCGACGAGCGGGAAGAGCGTCTCGAAGGGAGGCTTCCAGGTCGACAGCCACCGCTGCAGCTCGTCCGCGGTCATGGCCCGCTCGCCCTCCGTGTCCGGCGGAACCAGGAAGACCGCCAGGTCGGCGGCCAGACGGTGCGCGGGGTCCTCCCCGAGGGCGTCGGCCAACACCGCGGAGGCCAGCCCGACCCGATCGAGGCCGAGCCGGCGCTCGGACCGCCCGAGCTCCCGCTCGGCACCGTCGGCGTCGCGTCGCAGCGCGACGCCGACGCGCCCGGTCCGGGTCACCAGCCACAGCGCACCGCGCGCGCTCTCGCGGACCCGGTGCACGTTCCGCGCGCCCCCTACCCCTGCACCCCGCGCCAGGCCAGCGTCCCGAGGTCCACGGTCACGCAGGTGCCGGTGATCATCGACGCCTCGTCGCTGGCCAGGAACACGACGACGCGCGCCACCTCGTCGGGCTCGCCGAGGCGGCTGAACAGGTGCGTGCCCATGAGCTGCTGCTTGACCATCTCCTGCTCGCCGGGCGGAGCGTTCTCGAAGTACTGGCTGACCATCGGCGTGTCCGTGTTGCCCGGGGCGTAGCAGTTGACGCGCGTGCCGCGCGGAGCGAGCTCGAGGGCCATCACGCGCGTGAGCTGGACGACCCCGGCCTTGGACGGGCCGTAGGCCGACCCCATCGGGTAGCCGACCAGCCCGCCGATGGACGAGGCGTTGACGATCGCCCCGCCACCGGCCTCCGCCAGATGCGGAGCCGCGTACTTGGAGCACATCCACGTGCCCTTGAGGTTGATCGCGATCACCCGGTCCCAGATCTCCTCGGGGAGCTCGAAGCTCTGGGCATGCTCGACCGTGAAGTTGGTCTCGTGGACGCCGGCGTTGTTGTGCAGGACGTCCAGCCGTCCGTACGTCTCGACGGTGGCGGCCATGAGCGCCTTGACGTCGTCGACATCGGAGACGTCGGCGTGGACGAACGTGGCCTCCCCTCCTCCGTCGCGGATCTCCTGGGCCAGCGCTGAGCCGGTCTCGTCGTTGACGTCGGAGACGACGACCCTCGCGCCTTCGGCGACCATGCGCCGCGCCGTGGCCGCGCCGATGCCCTGGCCGGCACCCGTCACGATGGCCACGCGATCTTCGAGCCTGCCGTTCATGCTGTCTGCTCCTCGGGCTTGGCCTGGGGGAAGTTCTGGAAGGTCAGCTCGGCGATCTCCTCGATCGACGCGTCCACGAGCTCGACCACGTTGCGGTCCGGGTCGGTGACGTAGACCACCTTGGCGGTCCCCCAGGCGTTGATGTCCGGCCACAGTCGCTTGCCACCGGCCGCCTCGACCCGCGCCAGCGCGTCGGGGACGTCGTCGACCTGCAGGCCGAAATGGATGATGCTGCCGCGGGTGGCGTGGATCGACTCCGTCGGCAGCGCCGGGTTGCTGAACTCGAACAGCTCGACGGCACCACCGTCGTCGAACACCAGCGTGCAGACCCTGAAGCTCACACCGGGCGGTCCGTCCATCACGATCTCCGCGAAGTCCGGCTCGATCGTGTACGGCAGGGTCTTGTACCGGGCGCCGAACGCATCGATGTAGAAGCGCGCCGCACGCTCGATGTCGGCAACGCGAAGGCCGACGTGGTGGTTTGCCCTGACGGTCATGTATCCCTCCTCGCTTGGCTCGTGGACTCCGTGGCGTGCCGGCCGATCCGATCTGGGTGCCCGACCGGCCGTCGGCGGCTCGGCATCGCTGCGATCCGCATGCCGCGCCTAGCCCTCGAAGATGACTTTGAGGACCGCCGCCTCGTCGATCGCCTCGCCGCTGAGCTCGGCGGCGACCCGGCCCTCGCGCATCACGATGACGCGGTGGGCGAGCCCGACGACCTCCTCCATCTCCGAGGAGATCAGGATGATGCCCGCCCCTCGGGCGGCGAGCTCGGCGATGAGGCTGTAGATCTCCTGCTTGGCGCCCACGTCGACGCCCGCCGTGGGCTCGTCGAAGATGTAGACCTTCGCGTCCGTCATCTCCCACTTGCCGACCAGCGCCTTCTGCTGGTTTCCCCCCGAGAGGAACTTCAGCGGGCGTTGCGTGGACGGCGTCTTCAAGCCGAAGCGCGCGATCGTCTCCGCCACCGCGCGGGTCTCCTGGCGGATGCGCACGAATCCCGTGCTGCGCCCCGCGAAGCGCCGCAGCACCGGCATCGTCACGTTGGCGGCGATGGACATGTCGACGACCGCGCCCTGGCCGCGTCGGTCCTCGGGCAGCAGCGCGACCCCGGCCGAGATGGCGCCCCGCGGGCTCGACATCTTCTGGACGTTCCCGTCGACGACGACCTCCCCCGTCTCGCGCGGGTCGGCGCCGAACAGCATCCGCACGACCTCGGTCCGCCCTGAGCCCACCAGGCCGGCGAGGCCGAGGATCTCCCCCGGCCGGAGCTCGAAGGACACGTCCCGGACGAATCCGCGGCCGAGGTCGGTGACCTTCAGCACCGGGTCCCCCGCGGCGATCGGCGCCGTCTTGGGGAACTGCTCCGAGAGGCTGTGCCCGATGATCTGCTCGATGAGGCCCTCTCTCGTCACGTCGCCGATCGCGCTCGTGCTGACCACGCAGCCGTCCTTCATGACCGTGACCCGCTCGCAGAGGTCGAAGACCTCGTCGAGGCGGTGCGAGACGTAGACGACCGTGACCCCGTCGCGCTGGAGCCGGCGGACGACGTCCTTGAGCGTGGTGACCTCGGTCCCGGTCAGCGACACCGTGGGCTCGTCCATGATGATCACGCGCGCCTTCCGCGCCAGGGCGCGCGCGATCATGACAAGCCTTCGCTGGGCGGCCGACAGGGTCGAGACCTTGCGACGCACGTCGACGTTGCGCCCCAGCGTCTGGACGACCTCCTCGGCCCGCCGGTTGACCTCCCGCCAGCGAACGCGGCCGGCCCTCGACGGGAAGTTGCCCATCATGATGTTCTCGGCCGCCGTGAGGTCCTCGGCCAGTGACAGCTCCTGGGGGATGACCTCGATGCCGAGCCGGACGGCGTCCGGCGGGACCTTGAACGTCACGCGCTTGCCCGCGAAGCGGATCTCGCCGCCGTCCGGCACGTAGATGCCCGAGAGGATCTTCAGCAGCGTCGACTTCCCCGCTCCGTTCTCTCCGACCAGGCCGTGCACCTCGCCCGTCCTGAGGGCGAAGCTGACATCGTCGAGCGCGACGACGCCCGGGAACGCCTTGCGCAGGTGCCTCGCCTCCAGCAGGACGGGGGGCTCCTGGTCCATGGTCACACCCGCTTCGCTGCCGTCGTCGTCGCGTGCGGTCGCCGGGGTCACGACGTCCGGTGGCCGATGCGGGACATGAGCACGGCTCCGATGAAGATCCCGCCCTGGACGATGTCCGTGGTCGAGGCGCTGTAGTTCATCAGCGTGAGCCCGTTCTGGATCGTCGACATGAACAGCACGCCGATCAGGGTGCCCCAGACGTGGAACTCGCCTGGGCGCAGCACGGCCGCGCCCAGAAAGACGCCCGAGTAGGCGGGGATCAGCAGGCCGGCCGCCGCGTTGGGATAGGCCGAGGCCGCCTGCGAGGTGATGATCACCGCCGCGATGGCGGCGCCGATCCCCACGATCAGGAAGCCGGCCGTGCGCATGCGCTCGACGTTGACGCCCGACAGGCGCGCCGCCTCCTGGTTGCCTCCCACCGCCGCCATGTACCGACCGAGGACGGTGAGACGCGTGACGTACCAGAGGGCCACGCAGGTCGCCAGCGCGATCCAGACCGGCAACGTGAAGCTCAGGAACTTGTGGCCGGCGAGTTGGACGAAGGAGGGCGAGAGGCCCTCGAAGATGGTCTTGCCCGCGCTGAGGCGCAACTCGATGCCCTGGAAGAGGATCCCCGCACCCAGGGTGATCACGAACGCCGAGACCTTCGACCACGCGATCAGGGCACCCAGCACCATCCCGATGCCGGCCGCGCACGCCAGGGTGACGATGATCGCCGATCCGGTGGAGAACCCGTCGAATGCCATCAGCGTCACCACGATGGCTCCCAGAACCTGGGTGTGGTAGCCGATCGACAGGTCGAAGTCACCCATGATCATCGGGACGGTGAGCACGGATGCCAGCACCGCCAGCGCCGCGGCGCCCGCCAGCACGGCTCGGAGGTTGCCCAGCGTCGGGAAGGCGCTCGACTTCTCCACCGAGAAGAAGATCAGGATCAGCAGGAAGGCGATCAGCACGCCGAACCGCTGGAAGAAGACGCCGACGGACGCCGGCGTCCGTCGGCGTCCGTCGGCCGGGGCGCCCTCTCGGGTGGCAACCCCCTCCGCCTCAGGGTTGGCAGGGGTGCTCGAGGAGGGGGAAGTCGGGGCGGAGCTCATCGTGGTCCTTTGCACTGGCGAGTTCATCGGCCGGCTGTCGCCCGCGCGGCCGACGCCGCGCGGGCGACCGCATTCATCAGAACTTGTAGCCCTCGGCCTTCCACTGGCTCAGGTAGAACGGGCCGATGTCGGGCCACTCCTGGTCGGAGCTGCCGACGTTCTCGGCGGTCAACAGCGCCATCGGGAACGGGTGCTGATATCCCGCGAGCGGGTCGATCTTCTCCTTGTTGACGAAGTAGCCGAGCAGCTGGTCGGCGGCGACCCAGCCGCTCCACTGGGAGGTCGAGTTCGAGAAGGCGCGTGCCGGGCCGCCGTCCCGCAGCGTCTTGTACGAGTCGGGGTCGCCGTACATCCCGTAGACCTTGGTCTTGAGCCCGGCCCGCTTGATCGCGTTGACCACGGGGGTGAACTCGAAGTTCTGATCGAGCAGGATCGCCGACGCGTCGGGATGGGCGCGAAGCATGTCCATCGAGGACTTCGTCACGTCCTGAACGCCGTTGGCGAGGTCGACCTGGTGCGTCGCCACGATGGAGATGCCGGCATCCTTGAGCAGCGCCTTGGACACCACGTCGCGGCGCTTGAGCGCTGCGATGGGGTCGTAGAACTGCGCGACGACCTTGGCCTTGGCCGGGAGGTCGTCGATCATGTACCGCACGACGGTCGCCGCCAGGGCGTTGTCGTTCGGCGCGTAGACCGCGTCGTAGAGGTTCGGCGGCGCGAGGGCCCCGCAGAACGAGATGGTCGGGATGCCCGCGGCCTTGGCCGCCTCGAGGCCCTGGCGGGCAACGGAAGGCTCGATGGCGACCGTCACGATCGCATCGACCTTCTGCGTCACCATCGTGGAGACTCCCGAGGCCATCTTGGCGGGGTCGCCCTGGGCGTCGACGGTCTTGACCGTCCAGCCGAGCGCGTCGGCCGCCTTCTTGAAGTTCGCCTGGCACGCGGCCGCGTTGCCGTTCGAGGCGATCACGTTGACGAGCCCGATGGTCTTCTTCGGCACGGGACCGCCACGGCCGGAGCGGGGCTCGAAGCTCCCCATGAACGGCGGCGCGTCCGAGGTCGTTCCTCCTCCGGCCGCGGGCGTGCCGCTGGCCGTCGAGCTACTGGACGTGTTGTTGCTGCTGCCGCACGCCGCCACAGCGAGCGAAGCCGCCGCCACCGCCAGCGCGGCGCTCAATCCTCGGATCCTCAGCATCTCTCTCCTCTTGCTCTCTCCGTCGCGAAACGTCAGGGACGGCTCGCAGTATTCACCAAACGTTTGTTTGAAGTCAACACCCCCGTAAGCGTATCCGAGAAGCGTCCATCTCCGCGAGCGACGAGCAGCCGGCCAACGCCATCGCCGTCCGCAGCTCATCACGCAGGATCGCCAGCACGCGGTCAGCGCCGGCCTCCCCCGCCACCCCGAGGCCATAGACCAGCGGCCGTCCGACCAGGCACGCCCGCGCACCGAGGGCGATCGCCTTCAGCACGTCGCTGCCGCGCCTGATGCCTCCGTCGAGCAGGACCTCGGCGCCGCCGGCGACGGCGTCCACGACGCCGGGGAGCGCCGCGATCGTCGACGGAGCGTGGTCGAGCTGGCGACCACCGTGGTTGGACACGACGATCGCGTCGACCCCGACCTGCACGGACCGGCGCGCGTCGGCGGGGTCGAGCACGCCCTTGATGAGCAACGGCCCATCCCACAGCTCCCGGAGCCACTCGAGGTCCGGCCAGCTCACGCCCGGATCGAACTGCCTGGTGATGTAGTCGGTGATCGCCACCGGATCCCCGCCCGCCACGCCGCGACCGGCGATGTTGCCCATGCCGAGCGGCGCCCGCCGGACGAAACGGTAGGACCACCCGGGCCGCCGCGCGCCCTCCAGCGCCGAGCGCAGCGTCAGCCGCGGCGGGATCCCGAAGCCATTGCGCCGGTCACGGTCGCGTCCGGCCGCGACCGGCACGTCGAGGGTGAGCACGAGCGCCTCGCACCCCGCCGCGCGGGCCCGGTCGGCGAGCTCGCGCACGAGACCGCGATCCCGCCACACGTACAGCTGGAACCACGTCCGGCCGGGCGCCGCAGCCGTCACGTCCTCGATCGAGTGCGACGCCATGGCAGAGACCGCGTGGACCGAGCCGGCCCGGCGCAGCGCGCGCGCCAGGGCCAGCTCGCCGTCCGGGTGGACGAGCGCCAGCAGTCCCATCGGCGCCCCGAGCACCGGGATGTCGACCGGACGGCCGAGCACGGTCGTGGCGAGGTCCACGGTCGAGACGTCGCGGAGGACGCGGGGCACGATCTCGAGTCCCAAGAAGTCGTCGCGGTTGCGCCGGGAGGTGACCTCGTCGCCCGCCGCACCGTCGACGAAATCGAACATGACGCGCGGCAGCGCGCGGCGCGCGGCGGCGCGCACCTCGGCGATCGTCCCGCAGCGCTCGAGGCGAGACGAGCCGTCGCGCCCGCCCCGAGCGGCAGCCGGAAGGCGCCCCAGGTCCCTGCGGACCTGGCGACCGACCAAGCGAGTGAATTCGTTCACGTTTCTCCGCTCACCACCGGACGGGCCGACCGGGAAAATCTACCAATCGATTGGTAGAAGCGTTATGTTGCCGGTTCGGCCACGGCGCCGGCAGACGACGCAAGCCACAGGAGCAGAGGAGAGCCGCATGTCCGATTCCGTCGAGAAGATCGACCTCTTCGATCCCGCGACCAACGACTGCCCATACCACGCGTACGCGAGGATGCGGGACGAGTCCCCGGTCTGGAAGGACCCGACGACCGGGATGTACCACCTCAGCCGGTACGAGGACATCCGGTCGGCCACGCTCGACCCCGAGCGCTTCACGAACCGCATCGGCAACGCTGCCGGCGCCACCGAGAAGGGCATCCGCCCCGACGACCCGAGCCTGTCCGCCGAGCTGCGAGCGGAGCTCGAGCTCGAGCAGGAGCTCGCCGACAAGTACGCCAACCACGGATGGACCCCGGTGCCGACCCTCAGCGGTCTCGACGAGCCCGAGCACATGCAGCGCCGGCGGCTGTTCGACTACGCGTTCCGCCCCAAGCGCATCGCGGCGCTCGACCCGTACGTCGAGTCCCTCGCCCATCGCCTCATCGACAGCTTCATCGACGCCGGCACGGTCGAGTTCGTCGAGGCCTTCGCCATCCCGCTGCCGCTGTACGTGATCGGCAAGCAGCTCGGGGCGCCCGAGGGCGACATGCTGCAGATCAAGGCGTGGACCGACGCCTGGGTCCAGCGCCTGGGGCTCATGCAGACCCCGGACGAGCGCCGCTGGTCAGCCGACCAGGAGATCGAGGCCCAGCACTACTTCCAGAAGAAGTACGAGGAGCTGCGCGCCGAGCCCAACGACTCGCTGCTCAGCGACCTGGTCAACAAGGAGATCCCCGAGCTCGGCCGTCCGCTCAACGACAACGAACTGCACTCCGAGATGATGGCCGACCTCTTCGTGGGGGGCTCGGAGACCACGACCAACGCCCTGTCGGGCGGCGTGATGCTGGCGATCCGCAACCCGGACGCCTGGGCGAGGGTCACGGCCGATCCCGACAAGTACCTCGAGACGTGGGTCGAGGAGGTGGTGCGCCTCGAGTCGCCCGTGCAGGGCCTGCTGCGTGAGACGGCCGAGGACATCGAGATGCACGACACCACGATCCCCGAGGGCTCCGCGGTGTGCCTGCGCTACGCGGCCGGCAACCGCGATCCGCGTCGCTACGAGAAGTCCGAGGACATCGACCTGGACCGCGAGCGGCCGCGCACCCACCTGTCCTTCGGGACCGGGATCCACCACTGCCTCGGCGCCCCGCTGGCCCGCCGCGAGCTCTACTTCGGGTTCAAGGCGATCATCGAGCGCATCGACGACATGTGGTTTGTCGAGGGCGAGAACGACTTCGCCTACGCGCCGAACTACTTCCTGCGCGCGCTCAAGAAGCTGCACATCGGCTTCACGCCGAAGAAGGGCGCCTGAGGATGCGTCTGATCGTCGAGGACCGCAAGCGCTGGGTGCTCCCGGAGCTCCTGCGCCAGCGGTCCCGCGAGCTCTCCGACAAGCCGTTCCTGTCCTTCGCGGTCGACGACGCGAGCGTCACCTACGGGCAGGCCGACGAGCTGTCCGACCGCCTGGCGGCCGGGTTCGCCGCGCTCGGGGTGCAGAAGGGCGATCGCGTGCTGGTCATGATGGGCAACCGCCTCGAGTTCGTGCTGACGTGGTTCGCCCTCAACAAGCTCGGGGCCTTCCACGCGCCCATCAACACCGACTACCGGGGCGACTTCCTCGAGCACGTGGCGAATACGGCGAGGGCGCGGCTCATGGTCGCCGAAGCCAGACACGTGCCCACCGTGGTCGCGTCCCACGAGCATCTCGACCACCTCGAGGAGCTGATCGTCGTCGGCGACGCCGAGGAGGTCGATCCCGGGCCGCTGACCGCGCGGTCGTTCGCAGCGGTTCCCCGCGCCGACGATCCGCCGGAGGTCGTCGTGACGCCCGCGGACATCTACTCGGTGCTCTTCACGTCCGGCACCACCGGCCGCTCGAAGGGGGCGCTGATGCCGTACGCCCACGGCCACCTGCTCAACGAGCGCAACCTCGAGCTGCTCGACCTCGACGCCGAGAGCACCTACCTCAGCGAGCTGCCGCTGTTCCACATCAACGCCCACATGACGGTGTACGGGTCCCTGATCGTCGGCGGCCGGGCCCGACTCGAGGAACGGTTCTCGGCCAGCCGCTGGCTGCAGCGGGTCCGCGAGACGGGCGCCACGCACTCGTCGATGCTCGGCGTCATGGTCGACTTCGTCATGCAGCAGGAGCCGACCGACCACGACACCGACCACGACCTCCGCTCGGTGTGGATGGTCCCGTGCACTCCCGACCTGTCACGGCGCTTCCGCGACCGCTTCGGGATCGAGCGGATCGTGACCTCCTACGGCACCAGCGAGGCCGGCATGGTCGCCCGCCGGGTCGTCGACCGGTCCGACGACGTCTCCTCGGGCCAGGTCGGCGAGGAGTTCTACGAGGTCCAGATGGTGGACGGCGACGACGAACCGGTCGCGCGCGGCGAGGTCGGCGAGATCACGGTTCGCTTCAGGTACCCGTGGATCGTCACGCACGGGTACTTCGGCGCGCCGGAGACGACCGTCGAGGCGTTCCGCAACCTGTGGCTGCACACCGGCGACGCCGGCCGGTTCGACACGGAGGGCAACCTCTGCTTCGTCGACCGCCTCCAGGACCGCATGCGGCGCCGCGGGGAGAACGTGGCATCGGCCGACGTCGAGCACGTGCTGAGCCAGCACGAGTCCGTGTTCGAAGCGTCCGTCGTCGCCGTGACCGCCGACGAGGATGGCGGCGAGGACGAGATCAAGGCATGCCTCGTGCTGACCGAGGGCGCCGAGCTCGACCCGGACGAGTTCTGGGCCTGGTGCGACACCCGGCTGCCCTACTTCGCGGTGCCCAGGTACCTCGAGGTGCTCGAGGCGCTGCCCAAGACCCCGACCGAGAAGGTCATCAAGGCGCGCCTGCGCGAGCCGCGGGAGGACGCCGAGATCCACGATCGCGGCGTCGTGGGTCGGGTGCGCGGCTGAGCGTCAGCTCTCGAGAGCCCGGAGGATGCGCTGGGTCGGGCCCTCCGTGGGACCGCCGTCGACCACCAGGACGGCTCCGGAGACGAACGCCGCGGCGTCGGACAGCAGGTACTGGCATGCGTGGGCGATGTCCTCGGGCTCGCCCACGCGACCGACCGCCGTGGTGGCGCCCGCCTTGCGCGCGAGCTCCTCGCTGCCGCGGAACACCGCCCGCAGCGAGCCCTCCGTGCGGATCAGCCCCGGCGAGACGCAGTTGACCCGGATCTCGGGTCCCCACTCGGCCGCGAGCGACCTCGTGAGATGCTCGACGCCCGCCTTGGCCGCGCCGTAGGCGCCGAACTGCGGCGTCGGGTTGGAGGCCGCGGTGGCCGAGATGAGCACGATCGCGCCGTCGGCTCGCCGCAGCAGCGGATGGGCGGCCCGCACCGAGACGAAGGCGCCGGTGAGGTTGACGTCCAGCTGCTGCCGAAAGCGGTCGACCTCCAGCTCGGCCAGCGGCCCGTGGGCGGCGCCGCCCACGTTGGCCACCAGGCCGTCGAGCCGGCCGAAGCGATCCTCGATGGCGGTCACGGCGGCCGCCACTGCCTCGCCGTCGCGCAGGTCGGCGGTCACGGGGAGCACGGGAGTGCCCCCCGCCTGAAGAGCATCGGCGACCTCCTCGGCACCGCCGGGCCTGCGACCGTGCACCACGAGGGACGCTCCCGCGCGGGCCAGGTGCTCGGCCACGCCACGGCCGATGCCGCGCGTGGAGCCCGTGACCAGGATCACGCGGCCGTCGACGTCGAAGCCGCTGGCAGCAGGTGCCGGCATGACCGAATTCAACCAAACGTTCGGTCAGAATGCTACGGTGACGGCCATGGATGACCGCGTGGTCGTCGAGCGCGAGCTGCGGGTGAGGACCAGGGACGGGATCCATCTCGCGACCGACCTCTACCGACCCGAGGGCGACGGTCCGTTCCCCACGCTCGTCTACCGGATACGTGGCAGCCGGTCGGCGGCCTTCATCGTCGGGCTGCTGCTGCTCAACCCGCTCGAGGCCGTGCGCCGCGGCTATGCCGTGGTCGTCCAGGAGGTCCGCGGCCGCGCCGGGAGCGAAGCACGCTGGCACCCGTTCGTCCACGAGCGCGAGGACGGCGAGGACTGCCTCGACTGGGTGGTCTCGCAGCCGTGGTGCGACGGCCGGCTCGCGACCTACGGCACGGCGTACTCGGCCGAGACGGCCCTAGCGATGGCCGCCCTGGGCCGCGACGAGCTCAAGGCCGTCGCCGTGCTCGGCACCGGGGCCGACTACCACGACGGCTGGGTGTACACCAACGGGGCCTTCGAACTGGGCTGGAACGTCTATTGGGCCTACATGACGCTCTCCGAGTCGATCGCGCGGCTGGATGTCTCCGACGAGGAGCGCGGCGAGCTGCTCCGCGCGTACGCGCAGGCGATCATCGAGGCACCGCAGATCGCCGCGCGGCTGCCCATCACCGACCATCCCCTGCTCGAGCGCTGCGGGGAGATCCAGTACCACGAATGGCTCCAGCATCCCGACTACGACGAGTACTGGGAGTCGGTGGACGTCCTGCAGTCGGTGGACCGCATCGCGGCGCCCATCCTCTCGATCGTCGGGTGGCACGACAACTTCCTCAAGTCCCACATGAACCTCTACCGGGCCGCATCCGATCGCGCGCCGGAGCCGGGCCGCTCGCACCACCGGCTCGTGATCGGACCCTGGGAGCACGTCAACTACGTCTCGCCCTTCGCGACGGGGCGGACGGGCGCGATCGAGTTCGGGCCCGAGGCCGCGTGCGGCGTCGGCATGACCGGCCCGCTGCTGCTGGACTGGTTCGACCGGTGGATCAAGGGCGAGGAACGGGGCGCCGATGGTGGCGTGCGCTACTGGCAGCTGGGCGAGAACGCCTGGTTCGAGACGCCGTCCTGGCCGCCCGAGCACGACCAGCTGCGCCTGTACCTCCGCTCGGGCGGCAGCGCGAACACGCGCGCGGGCGACGGCGTGCTCATGACCGAGGCCGCGCCGGGCCCGGAGCCGTCGGATTCCTACCGCTACGACCCTCTGGATGCCGTCCCCACGGTCGGCGGCAAGACCCTCATGCCCAGCATCATGGGCGCGGGGATCCAGGACCAGCGCACGGTCGAGGACCGCCCCGACGTGCTCTGCTACACGTCGCCCCGCCTGACCACGGATCTGGTCGTGCACGGGCCCGTCAGGCTCGAGCTCTGGGCCACGTCGTCGGCGGTGGACACCGATTTCACGGGCAAGCTCGTGGACGTCGGGCCCGACGGCTTCGCGGCCAACCTCGCCGACGGCATCGTGCGGGCTCGCCATCGCGAGTCGACCCGGTCGCGGTCGGCTCCGCTCGAGCCTGGTGCCGCGACGCGCTTCGAGATCGATCTCTGGGACCTGGCCCACACGTTCCGTGCCGGCCACCGCATCCGGCTCGAGGTGAGCTCGAGCAACTTCCCTCGATTCGATCGCAACATGAACACCGGCCACGAACCTGGTGCCGACGGGGCGGAGGACGCCGTCGCCGCGTCACAGCAGGTGCATCACGATGCCGTGCGGCCGAGCGCGCTCATGTTGCCGGTGGCGCGCACCCCGCATTGAGCTTCCGCCAAGGCGTCTCGCAGATTCTACCAATCGATTGGTAGATCTGCTACAGATACGCCTCGTCATGGCCGTCCGTTGGCACGACTCGCCGTACCACGACGTGGACGTGTGAGAAGCGGCATCACCGGGTTCACCGTTGGGCACTCCGACACCCTCTCGAAGGAGACGACACATGCAGATCAGCAGACGAGGCCCGGCACTCTGCCTGGCCGGCGTTGCCGCCCTCGCCATCACGGCGTGCGGCAGCAGCAACAACAACAGCAGCAGCAGCAGCAACAGCTCGACGACCTCCAGCTCGAGTGCGGGAGGGGTGCCCGGCAACTCCGCCGGCCTCGACCGCGCCGTCGGCGGCGCCAAGGGCCAGCAGGCCTCCGAGGCCGCCAAGGCCGCTGTCACGGCATTCGGCGGCCCGGCGACGCTGCCCAAGAACAAGGTCATCGGCCTGGTCAACGTCACCGGGCAGTCCGAGGCCGCACAGCGCATCCAGAAGGGCGCTGAGGACGCCGTCAAGAGCATCGGCTGGACGATCAAGACCGTCGACGCCCAGGGCGACCCGGCCAAGAGCCAGGCCGGCATCCAGGGCTTCGTGACCCAGAAGGTCGACGCGATCCTCGACCTGTCGAACGCCACCCAGGCCATCACCCAGGGCCTCAAGGCCGCGCGGGCGGCGAACATCCCCGTCATCGACATCGGCGGCATGCAGGACCCCTCGCCCAACATCCAGGCGCAGTTCGCCGTGGACGAGAAGGCGTTCACCGCCAAGCTCGACGAGTACATGCTGAAGAAGATCCCGAACGACGCGAAGATGATGACCTTCGTGTTCCCGCTGCTGCTGTCCGAGCGACTGCGCGACGAGCAGCTGGCGAGCGACCTGAAGGGCACCAAGATCAAGATCGTGGCGAAGCACACGATTGACTTCTCGAACGCGATCGCGGACAGCCAGAAGGCCGTCAAGGCCGCCCTCGCCGCCAATCCCGACCTCTCCGTGGTCTGGAGCGACACGGACACGACGATGCCTCCGACGGGCACCGTCCTGTCCCAGCAGGGCAAGTGCGGCGACGTCCAGAGCTACAGCTTCTACGACGACCAGGCGAACCTCAACCAGATCCGCAAGGGCTGTGCGACCGCCGTGGTCACCAGCCCGGTGGACGCCGACGGCTGGGGAGCCGTGGACGCGCTGGCCGAGATGTGGGCCCGCAACAAGGGCCTGGACTCGCTGCCCAGCGGCTGGAACGACGTCAGGTCCCAGTACGGCGTCGACATCCGGAACGGCGACGCGATCACCATGGTCGACAAGACGAACCTGCCCCCGAAGGGCAAGTACGTCGAGCCGACCGTCGACTTCGTCACCTTCTTCAAGACGAAGTGGGCTGAGGAGTTCGGCATCAAGTAGCCACGCGGGGGGGTGGCCGGTGGTCCGGCGGCGATCGGCCGCCTCGGCCGCCGGCCACCCCCTTGTGTCCCCGGGCCTGGACGGGCTCCCCGGCCGGGACGAACGCCACCGAGCAGCCCGACGGCTCGGTGATACGTCAGGGAGCCGCGGCTAGGCGTCGTTCATGCCGTTCCAGGCGAGGCAGCCGCCGTCGATGTTGAAGATGGAGCCGGTGATCCACGCCGCGTCCTCCGACGCCAGGTAGCAGACGAGCTTGGCGATCTCCTCGATCAGGCCGAACCGGGGGATGAGCTGGGACGCCACCATCGTGCGGGCGATGGCCTCCTTGTCCTCGGCAGCCTCCACGAAGCCGGAGACCATGTCGGTGTAGACCGACGCCGGGGCGTAGGCGTTGACGCGCACGTCCGGGGCGAGGTCCACCGCGACGCACCGCGTGAGCTGGATCAGCCCGCCCTTGGTCGCCCCGTAGGCGTTCATGTTGGGGTAGCCCGTCAGTCCGCCCGTCGAACCCGCGTTGATGATCGCGGGGCTGCGCTTGGACCGGCGCAGGTGCGGCGCGGCGTACTTCATCGCGAGCCAGGGGCCACGCAGGTTGATGTGGAAGATCTTCTCGAAGACGTCCTCCGGGAGGTCCTCCACCGTCAGCTGCGTGGTGAACGTCGACTCGTGCACGCCGGCGTTGTTGTGCAGCACGTCGAGGCCGCCGAAGCGCTCCGCGGTGCCGTCGACCAGCGCCTTGACCTGGGCGGCATCGGCCATGTCGCAGTGGATGTAGTCGGCATCGGCGCCCTCGGCCTTGACGAGCTCGACGGTCTCGCGGCCGCCCTCGTCGTTGATGTCGGAGATCATGACGGCGGCGGCACCCTGCTTCGCCATCTCGATCGCCGTGCCTCGCCCGATACCGCGGGCCGAACCCGTGACCAGACAGATGTTCTCGTCGAGCACTGGCTACTCCTCCTTTGTGATCAACCAAACGTTTGGCAGATCACTTTACGCCTCTCGGGCGACGATGTCCGCGGCCATATCAGCACGACAGGCTGCCTGTCGCGCTGCCGGGCGACCTCGAACCCATCGCGACGTTCGCGCACCGGATGGGCCCGCCGCCCCGAGCATGCAATCGGCGCAGGAGAAGGCCTGCTCAGGCCGGCGTGACGTGCGGCGCCCACTCGCTAGACCCTATGGCCGGTAGTCCGTGGGGTTGACCGGCGGCATGTGAAGGCCGGACGCTCCTCGCGGGGGTTTGTCTGGCCGGAGGAGTGGCCTCCGGCTGACCCCAGATCAGTGAGGAGGTCCGGCCTTGTCCGGGACGATGACGTGGGTGGGTCTTGATGTCCACGCGCGCTCGACGCACGGCGCGGCGATCGACGTCGATGACCGGGAGCTGATGCGGATGCGATTCGGCGCCGGGGTCGAGGGGCCGGTCGCGTGGCTGCGGTAGCTGCCGGGCCCGGTGCGGCGTGCTATGAGGCCGGGCCGACCGGGTTCGGGCTGTATCGGGCGGCGACCGCGGCCGGGATCGCGATGCAGGTCATCGCGCCGGGCAAGACGCCGCGGGGCCCGTCCGACCGGGTCAAGACCGACAAGCAAGGACGCCGAGCTGCTGGCCAGGTTGCTGCTGGCCGGATCGCTGCACCGAGTCCTGGTGCCGCCGCCCGAGGTCGAGGCCGCGCGGGAGATGACGCGCGCGCATGACGCCTGCCGGCGCGATCTGATGAACGCGCGTCACCGCGTGTCCAAGATGCTGCTGCGGCACGGGCGCGTCTATCCCAAGCCGACGACCTGGACGGCCGAGCACCGCCGCTGGCTGGCGGCCAGCGCTTCGACGAAGCCGGCCAGCAACATGGTGTTCGCCGACCTGCTCGCCGCGGTCGACGGGCTGACCGCCCGCAAGGCCGCGATCGCCGTGCGGCTGTCGCAGCTGGCCACCGACGAGCCGTGGTGGCCGACGGTCGCCCGGCTGCGCGCGTTTCGCGGCATCGACACGCTGACCGCGTTGGCGCTGCACCTCGAGCTCGGCGGCGACTGGCAGCGCTTCAACCGCGCCACGGCGCTGGCGGCCTGGCTGGGGCTGACGCCGTCGCTGACCCAGTCCGGCGAGTCCTCCCGGCACGGATCGATCACCAAGACCGGCTCGACGCTCGCCCGAAGGCTGCTGGTCGAATCCGCCTGGCACTACAGGCGCCGCCGCGGCTCGGGCGCGACGCTCGCCAACCCGCCAGGCCGGCCAGCCCGACCACATCCTGGCGATCGCCAACCGCGCCCAGCAGCGCCTGCACCGCGTCAACCGCAGCATGAGGCGCGCGGCAAGCCCCACAACGTCACCGTCGTCGCCTGCGCCCGCCAGCTGGCCGGCTTCCTCTGGGCCGCCGCCACCGCCGACTGACCCCAGCTGACAGCCCCCCGGTCGGCGGGCCGGGGCGCCGGGCCAGCAGCGGCCGGCACGCGCGATTCAGCTATGAGCAGCACCCGCCCCGGCGGGCGCCACGCTCGTTCCTAGACAGCGCACGCCGGCAGCACGAAACCGGGCCCTGGGGTGACCAACCCCCGCATCATCAGACTGGCAACGCCGACACCGAGCCCGGCGTCCCGGCCCACCGACCACACCTCCTCGCCGGCCGCCAAGCCGACGCGATCACCCACGCCGACTTGACAACCCCGCGGCCATATCAGCTGACGTGCCCAGGCAGGTTGTGAGCGGCTGAGGAGAAACGTCCGGGCCCGTCCTGAGGCTGTGAGTCTTGCGAGGGACTCACAACCGAGGAGGGCCCGAATGGGCGTTCACGCTACCGGTCCAAGACGGGCGCCGAGATACGCGAGAAGGCTGGCCATGACTACAGCCCGCGATATCGAGTACTGGACGCCCCAGCCCTACCGGCCACGCACCAACGACAAGACCATCCCGTTGAGCCGGGGGCGGATGCCCGTCGCCTGGTCAGGTTGTCAGGCCGCAGTCCGCGACAAGGTTCTGGCCCGTCATCGCGGTCGCGTCGAGTGCCAGGAAGACGGCGATGCGCCCCATCTCCTCGACGGTGCAGGGCCGGCGCATAGCCGACATGCCTTCAAGCAGTCCGACCATCTCATCTTCGCCGTAGCCCATCTCTTTCGCGATTCCTGGCATCGCAGAGTGGTAGATCGCCGTGGTGGTCATTGCCCCAGGGGTCAGCACATTGACCCGGACACCATCCGGGCTGACCTCGGCGGCCAACGTGCGCGCGTACCCTACGAGCGCCGACTTCGATGCGGCGTATGGGGCCGCAAGAGGAAACCCCCGCAGGATGCCGGCGCTAGCGACGAGGACGATCGAGCCGCGTCCTTGCGGGCACCATCTGCCGCAGCGCAGCCCACGTGCTAAGGAACATCGAACGCAGGTTGCGTCGAAGGGACGTGCTCCCACTCCTCGAGCGAGACGTCGGCGGGCTTCACGGGCGTTCCATGCGTCGCTGCCGCGTGGAGCAGAACCGATACGGGTCCGAACTTGTCAGCCGCGGCCGCAAAGACGGCTTCGATGTGCTCCTCGTCCCGGGCGTCGCCGGCCATCGCAAGCGCCCTCCCGCCCGCATCCTCCACAGCCGCCACGGTCGCGTCAAGCGACTCACGGGTACGACCGGTGACCACGACTGGGATGTTCCGTTCGGCGAGCCTGACCGCGACATCGCGGCCGAGGCCGCCCCCCCACCCGTGATGATCGCGACGTCCTGAGAAGAGTCAATGCTCATTCCTACCAAAATCCTTTCAATCAGCGTTGAGAGACTCCGAGACACGACGAGGTCATCGTCAACACGCCCGTGATCGCTTTCCCTCCCGACCCCGCTCGCGATGCGACGCGACACCCACCGATTCACGCCCAAAATTATCATGGATAGGCGAGATACGGGGCGTGACAGAACTCACTTCTGCGGGCCGACTTTGCCCTCTCACCGTGACAGCCACAGCGGCGCCCCGAAAGCTCACCGTCTGGCTAGGGCGTTGCCGCTGGTTGAGGCGGTTCAAGGCTCCGGATACTACATCGAGGCGGCGTGGCGCAGGAGCCCGCCGATGACTGTCTCCAGCAAACGACGTCGTCTCGGAGACCCACCCGAGGGCTCGAAGCGCAAAGCGGTTCAGGCGATGGTCACCCGCGAGCTTGCTCACCACGACTGATCCCGATAGTCACAGGTTAAACCGCCTTGGATCCGAGATCTAGCGGGTCCGACCCGACCATCCACAGAGTGTGGCGAACTCCTACGAGCGAGGACCATGGCCGCCCCAGGCAGCCATGATCCTCGCGCACGAGCTAATCGACCTAACCGACTTTCCAGAGCGCCTTGTACTGGTCCTGGTAGTCGAGCACCCAACATATGATAATCACGTACGAGCCCAAGCGCATCTTGAGGTTGTCGGGTGTCAGGTACTGATGCGGACCAGACGCGTACTCATCGACTGGGAGCGAATCCCGACGAAGTGTCGAGCGAGAGCGTCTACCATCATCCAACCTCTACGTAGGTGGACTCCGGCACGAAGGCCGGGCTCTCGCCCTTCTGGATCTGCTTGAGGTTCACCGTCCCGGCACCTGGGTGACCATCTTGACCTTGTCCGTGAGTCCGGCCGACTTCAGTGCCTGCGGGACGCCGATCGCGCCGTCGCTCCATGCGGGGACGATGTAGTTGACGTCGGGCTCGCGCTGCAGCTCGGTGACGATCTGGGAAGGAAGCTTCGTCCCTGCATCAGCCGGGTTGATCTCCTTGACGCTCAGCTTGCAGTCCGGACAAAGCTTCGTGAGCTCGTCCTGCATGGACTTCTGTAGCCCTTGAGGATTGCGAAGGCAGGCGAGTTGAACAGGATCGCGTTCACCTTGCCCTTGGTGTCAGCGACCATCCAACGCGCCAGCCACTGGCCGCGAAGCGCGAAATCCGCCGGCGTAGCGATATTTGCCAGCAAACCGTGCTGGCCGACCTCGTCGGTCACCGATTCGCCGACCCACGGCGCCCCGTTCGCAGTGAACTCGTCGATCTGCTTGGCCGCCACATCACTACCGAAGCCGGCAATCATTGCAGCATCCGGCTTTAGCGTAATCGCGGTCTGCCATGCCTTGACGACAGATTCAGGGGTGAGTCCGGCAGGAATCCGCGTGAACTTCCACCCCAGCGCCTTCGTCGCCTCAGCAATGCCATTGCCGACGTTCTTGCAGTTGGGAACGCCGCACTCGAGGAAAACGACCGACTTGCCCTTGGGCGGCGCCTTCGAGAGGGGCGTGTCGCCCAGCGGCACCTTGGTCGGATTGGCGAGGTGATCGGCCACAAACTTGGTCGCCTCGGCAACTCCGCCCGTGTCCGCCGCGGTCGTCGTGCCCGCTGCGCCATTGTTGTCGTTGTTCTTGTTGCCTCCTCCGCAGCCCGCGGCAAACGCGAGCAAACAAACGAGTAGGGCGGTCACCCCGAAACGGCGTCCGGTCCGCGTCTTCATATAGAGCCCCTCCTCGGGAGATGCGGCCACCCTCTGATGAGGGTAACCATTATCATTTTTTTCCTTATCCATCACGAAACTCAGCTGTCAACCCTGCGAACCAAACTGCCGCGCGCATCGACCTACGCGGGAATAAACGTCAGCTCGAGACTCTGGGGTGCACGCGTGTAGATCCCGACCTCGCGGGGGACGAATCCCGGCTTGAGCCGAAGGTCCACCATGTGATCTAGGAGGTGCCCCACACCGAGCTCTACCTCCTGCCGTGCGAGCATGGCGCCCACGCAGTAATGGCGCCCGCCGGCGAATGCGAAGTGGTCGGCTCCGCCGCCGAACGCGCGCTCGGTCGAATTGTCCTCGCGGAAGAGGTCGAAAACGTCGGGGTCGGCGAATCGCTCCTGGTCACGGTTGGCTGCGGCGAGCATGCAGGTGACCAGCGCACCCGCCGGGATCCGGACTCCGCCGATCTCCACGTCCTCGGTGGGCTGGCGGAAGATCATGTGCGCCGGGGGCGAGTACCGCAGCGTCTCCGCAAACGCGTCGGTGATGAGCCGGCGGTCCTCGTAGACCGCGGCGAGCTGGTCTGGGTGCTCAACGAGATTTTTGAACAGACTCGCCAGCGCCCGGTCGGTGGTCTCGCCGCCAGCGGCGAGCATCAGGCTGATGAATGCGCGGATGTTCTCGTCGCTCAGGCTGGTGCCGTCGACCTCGGCTCTGCACAGCCTGGAGATGAAGTCTTCGCCATCCCCGCCACGTCGCTTGTCGATAACCGGAAGGAAGTACTCGGTGAGCTCCTGTCGAGCCTGCAGGCCCGCCTCGTGGACTTCCGGATCGGCTGCGATGTTGCCGAGGAAGTCGATGATCGCGCGGTACCAACGCTTGAACTTGGGCCGGTCCTGCTTGGGGAGACCGAGCATGTTCTCGATGACGTCGATCGGGTAGTCGTTCGTGAAGTCAGCGACGATGTCGGTCTCTCCCCGCTCGGACGTCCCCGCGGCAACCCGTTGCCGTTCGCGGTCGAGCAACGGAGAGGCAGCGGAATGCGCGGTAACGGCAACCGTCTCGGTGAATTGCTCAAGACCCTTTCCGTGGAAGAACGGACTCATCAGGCGCCTGTGCGCCGTGTGCTCACGGCCCTCCATCTGAAGGATCGTGAAGCCGTGCGCGGGCTCCAGTTGCCACACGTAGTTCTCGCTCGAGATCCCCGGATGTTTGAACAGCTTCGAGAGGTCCTCATGGCGGCTGACCAACCAGCTGCTCGTGCCCTCGTGGTACACGACCGGAAACTCCTCCCGGAGAGTCCGATAGGTGGCGTAGGGGTCGGCGGCGTGTTCCGCCGACAGGATGTCGGGACAGCTTTCCGTAGCCATTAGGCAGGCTCCCTTCGATGGTCCGGTGGAGCACCAGTCCCCTTACTGGTCAGGGCCAGGACGAGGTGGTACGAGTCACGTGCTCGGTATTGGTCTGAGTGCCTGACGTCAAGGTCGGGCACCATGCTGCTCCTGCAACCGCCGCGCGCCAGAGCCCTCATGCGTCCGTTGACCCTGGTTGCACGCCCGCGCCGGCCTCCGTGCTGCCTGCGAGTCGGCGCTGGCGGGATCGCCGCTGGCGCCGGATGAAGATCCGTCCCTGGACTACGCCAAGGCTGACAGCGATGATCAGGGCCAAGCCGTTGAACAAATAAGTGATCCAGAACGCCGCTCCCCCGAGCTGCAGCCCGGTCACACCCGTCGCAAGGAGGTAGACGGCGATCATCGCACCCCAGACGTTGATCCGGCCGTTCTTGATTTGGGTGGCCCCAAGGAACGCGGCCGCGAAGGCAGGCAGCAGGTAGTTCGGGCCTAGGTCCGGCGAGCCCGACGAAAGCCGCGCCGTGACTATGACCCCCGCTGCGCCGGAGGCGACGGCCGAGATGAGAAGGCTCTGGAACGCGTAGCGATCGGTCTTGATCCCGGCGAGGCGGGCAGCATCGCGCCCATTGCCGATCGCGTAGAGGAACCGCCCGAATGGTGTGTGTTCCAGTACGTACCAGGCGGCGATCGCAAGCGCGAGCGTGTAGTAGACCGGCAGAGGGATGCCGAGGATCTCGTTGTTGCCGATCGCGCCGAAGGAGTCTGGCAGCCCGATGATCTGCTGGTTGTTGGAGATGGCGAGCGTGACCGCCTGGATGACCGAGCCGGTGCCGAGCGTCGCGATGAACGAGTCGACACCGATACCGACCACGACGAGGCCGTTGACGACTCCAACCGCGAGTGAGACCCCGATCGCAATGATCACGGCGACCCCGGGCGATGCGCCGCTACTGAGGAGCTTCGCGGCGACGATCCCGCTCAGCCCGACCGTGAAGCCGATCGAAAGGTCGAATGTGCCAGCTGCGAGCGGGAAGAGGAGGCCGACGGTGATCATCGCGGTCACCGCCTCGCCGGCCGCGATGTTCTTGAAGGTTCGCGCCGTGAGGAACGTGTCGGGAACCCAAAGGGCGAAGAGGACGAAGAGCGCGATCCACACATAGATCCCGCTGATGCGAGAGGGCGACAACACTTCGAGCGGCAGGCGGAAGCGGCGTGTGGTCGGCGGGCTAATGTCGTCCGCTGAGAGCTCTGAGCTCATCATGGTGATCCGTTTCTCTGCGAGGCGAGGGAGTGCTCAGTGATCCTCTCGACGGTGAGAGCATGCCGATGAAGCTCGCTCGAGATGCTGCCGCCACCGAAGATGAGGACCCGATGGCAGATCTCGACCAGATCCTCGGGGTCGCCGGAGACGACGACGGACGTCCCCTCTTCAGCGACCCGCAACAGCTGTTCGTAGATCGCGAACTTCGCACCGATGTCGACGCCCTGAACGGGATGGTCCAACACCAAGAGCCTCGGCGTGCACCGCAACGCCCGCGCGAGCACGACCTTCTGCTGGTTGCCGCCGCTGAAGGTCGTCATCACGCGGGCAGGCTCGCAGGGACGCACGTCGGTGTGCTGCATCCAGCGCCGCGCCTCCTCGCGGTCTGCGCGCATGCTCATCCATCGCAAGATCCCGCCGCGATTCAGCCCGGGCAGCGTCACGTTCTCGTGCGCGGCCATGCTGAGGATGGCGCTCTCCTTGGCGCGATCGCTCGACACGAACACGATGCCCAGGTCGAGGGCTTTCGACACAGTCAGCCGATGAAGGGTCGCGCCGTTGAGCGTCAGCGTGCCAGCGTCCCAGGGGCGCGCACCGCCCAGCAGGTACGGGAGCTCGTCGCGTCCCGATCCCCCGATCCCCGCAAGCCCCACGATCTCGCCGACGCCCACGTTGAACGAAACGTCGTCGACGATCTCGCCGCTCAGGTTGGTCACTCTCAGCGCCACGCTGGATTCGCGGTGAGAGTCGGCCTGTGCCAGCTCCTCGAGCTTGCGTCCGACGATCAGCTCGATGACCCGATCGCGGTCGAGGCGCTCTGCAGGCTCTGTCGCAACCAAGTGCCCGTCCTTGAGCACGCTGACATCGTCCGCGATGTCGAGGACCTCGTCGATGTTGTGCGACACGTACAGGACAGCCGTGCCGGCAGCAGCCGCCGCCCGCACCGCCTCGAACAGCCGCGCCATGTCGGGCTTCGAAAGCGACTCGGTCGGCTCGTCGAGCACGAGGACGCGTGGCGGATGCTCGCCGAAGTCGTGAAGAGCTCGGGCGATGGCCACAATGCTGCGCTCCACCGCACTAAGGTCGGAGACGCGTCGACGCACGTCGATGTCGAGGCCGAACTGGGCGAGAATCCGTCGAGCTTCCCGCGCCTCCCGTCGCAGCGACACCCACCAGCGAGAGCGGTACCCGCCCACGAGCGCGAGGTTGTCGACGATCTCGAGGCCGTCGACCAGTCCGCGATCCTGATGCACGAACCGCATCCCGGCAGCCGCGGACGCTGCGGCAGACCCGAGCGCCAACTCGTCGCCCGCGACGACAACGCGTGATAAGGGCTCTGGTTGGTGATATCCCGCAAGGATCTTGATGAAGGTCGATTTCCCCGAGCCGTTTTCGCCTAACAGCGCGTGCACCCTCCCTCGGTGCAGCTCAAGGCTTAGGCCATCCAGGGCCGTCTGACCAACGAAGATCTTCGAGACGTTCTCCGCGACAAGCACCGGAGCGGACGACTCAGGCACGAAGCGGTCCTTCCTTTCCGCCTAGGGCGGCGACGGACGAAAGGTCAGCTCCGGAATGGCCGTCCACGGACCCCGCCGTGTCGCCACGGCGCAGGGACCGGACCTGGGTTCGCAAGTGATGACCGGGCACAGCTCGAACTCCCGTGAGATCAACCAAACGTTTGGCAGGTGAGTATACGTCACTGTGCCACACGTGCCCATGTCCGTCACGCCCGCGGGTCAACGTCGAATCCCCATCCCTCGATGACGTCCCCCCGGCTTCGGGCCGATTGTGTCCTGACCAACCGTTTGGTAGAAGTGCTGATGATGAGGACCACCTACACGGCGCGACACGCGGACGTGCACGACGGATCGGGGCTGTCGCCGACGCTCGCCGCCGACGCTGCGCATCCCGCGAGCGTCGGGACCGGAGCGCACGAGACCCGCCGGCCGAGTCCGATGCGGCCACAGCAGACGCCCATGCCGGCGGCTGTGCCCGGCGCCGGGGGGCGCTGAGCCGTGGCCACCCTGCCGCTCGAGGGCCGTGTCGCGATCGTCACCGGCGCCGGGCGCGGCATCGGCCGTGCCATCGTCCAGCGCCTCTCCGACGAGGGTGCCGCGGTCTGCATCACCGACGTCGACGACGACGTGGCCGCCACGGCCGCGCGCGAGATCGCCGATGGCGGAGGGCGGGCGATCGCCGTGGCGGGCAGCGTCGCCGACCCGGAGCACTGCCGCGAGGCCGCCGAGACGGCCGCGGACCGACTCGGCGGCCTGCACATCCTGGTCAACAACGCAGGGCTGACCCGTGACGGGATGATCCATCGGATGTCCGACGCAGACTGGGACATCGTCAACGACGTCGTCCTCAGGGGCTCGTTCAACATGCTCCGCGCCGTCGCGCCCTGGTTCCGCGACCGTGAGCGCAGCGCGCCGCGCCGCGCCGTCAACATCTCGTCGGTCTCGGGCATCCACGGCAGCATCGGCAACGCGAACTACGCATCCGCGAAGGCGGGCGTGATCGCGCTGACCAAGAGCATCGCGCGCGAGTGGGCGCGCTTCGGCGTGACCGTCAACGCGGTGGCCCCCGGCTACATCGAGACGCGGCTGACCGCGGTTCGCGAGAGCCCGGACCAGACCTTCGGCATTCCCGGTGACGTGCGCGAGAAGCTCCTGGCGCGCATCCCGGTCGGCAGGGGCGGCACCCCTGAGGACGTCGCGCACGCGGTGGCGTTCTTCTGTTCCCCCGAGTCCGGGTACATCACCGGACAGACCCTGGAGGCCCACGGCGGCATGGCAGACATCTCGGTGACCGGATGACCAAGGTCGTGACCAGCGCCCAGGCGGCGCAGCTGATCCGCGACGGCGATCACGTGGCGGTCCAGAGCATGGGCACCCAGGGCATTCCCATGACCATGGTCCGCGAGCTGATCCGCCAGGAGCGGCGGGACCTGACCGTCACGTCCGTGGTGGCCGGCATCGGGATCGACTGGCTGTCCTGGAAGGGGGTGATGTCGCGCTTCTGCGGCCCGATCGTGTCGATGGAGCGCTTCGGCCTGTGCCAGGGCTTCCGCCAGGGGGTGCAGGCCGGCGCCATCGTGTTCGAGGAGTACTCGGAGACCGGGATCCTGGCCCGGCTGGGCGCGGGCGCGCGCAACCTGCCCTACGGCCTGACGCGCGGGATGATCGGCACCGACCTGCCCGCTCTGCATCCCGACACCGTCCGCGAGGTGGAGGACCCCTTCACCGGCGAACGCGTCCTGGCCTGCCGCCAGCTGCGGCCCGACGTGTGCATCCTGCACGCGCACCGCGCGGACGACAAGGGCAACATCCAGTACGAGGGCGGCACGATCTGGCCCGACGTGCAGATCTACCCGAAGGCGTGCGCGAGGACCATCGTGACCGTCGAGGAGCTCGTCAGCGAGGACGCCGTCCGCGAACGGCCGCACGAGACGGTGATCCCCCACTTCGCCGTCGACGCCGTCGTGGTCGCCCCGCACGGCTGCCACCCCACGTCGTTCTTCCCCGGCTACGTCTACGACGAGGCGTTCCACGACGCCTGGGTCGCCGCCTCGCGGGACCCCGCCGCGGCGATCGAGACGATCGACCGCTACTGCGCCTGCGACGGGCAGGACGCCTACCTGGACCTGGTCGGACGAGAGCAGGTCAGCGCGACCACGACCTGGAGGGAGCTCGCGTGAGCGCCGCCGCCCCCGCGAGCGACTACTCGGTCGACGAGCTGATGGTCGCGACCCTGGCCCGGCAGTTCGAGAACGACGACCAGGTCGTCAACGGCGCCGCCTCGTTCGTTCCCGTCGCGTCGTTCATGCTCGCCCGCGCCACGCACGCGCCGGATCTCGTGTGGCTGGCGGGCGCCGTGGGACTCGACGCGCGCCCGCGCCGCATCCCGGCCTCCACGCTCGAGGCGCCGCTCTGGCACCGGGCGGCGATGTACATGCCCCAGTACGAGGACTTCTGGTCGTACGCCCTCAACGGGCGCTGGCTGACGAAGTTCTGCGTCCGCGGCGCCCAGATCGACCGGTTCGGCAATGCCAACAACTCGGTGATCGGACCGGACTTCCACCATCCCAAGGTTCGGCTCCCTGGCAGCGCCGGCCTCGGGGACATGGGTTCGATCGGCAAACGGCTGATCTACTGGACGACGACGCACAACCCGCGCACCCTGGTGGAGAAGGTCGACTTCGTGACCTGCGCCGGCTGGCTGGGCGGCGGCGACGAGCGCGAACGACTCGGCCTGACCGGCGGCCCCGAGGCCATCGTGACCGACCTGTGCGTCATGGACTTCGAGCCCGAGACGAAGGCCATGCGCCTGGTCTCCACCCACCCCGGGGTCACCGTGGACGACGTCCAGGCCGCAACCGGCTTCGCGGTGCTCGTCCCCGACACCGGCGTGCCGGAGACCCCGGCGCCCACCACGGAGGAGGTGAGGCTCATCCGGGAGGAGATCGATCCGGATGCCGCCCGCCTGCGCGAGTTCGCCCCCTGACCGACCACAAACACTAGGAGGAGCCATGCCGGACTACTCACAGGTTTCGCATCTGTTCGCGATCTACGCCGCCACGCAGGACGAGAAGGACTTCGAGACGCTCAAGGACGTGTTCACCGAGGACTGCACCTTCACCGTCGACATCACGGGCGGCCCGACCGTGGGTCCGTACAACGATCGTGCGTCGACGCTGGAGTTCATCGAGGGCGCCATCCGCGGCCAGGACGACCAGCGCCGCCACGTCATCACCAACGTGCGCCTCCAGGGCGACGTGGCCTACGCCATCCTGTCGCTGTTCGTCACCAAGGACGGCGAGCTCACGGTGCAATCGACCGGCGTGTACCGATGCGACGTGGTCGACCAGGGAGGCGAGCCCCGCTTCTCCTCGATGTACCTGACGCTCGACCGCCCCTACTGAGAGGCGCCACGGCGCTCCCGTCCGGGCGCACCGGCGACCGCGACGCGGCCAGATCGGCGCGTCGCGGTCGGCGGCCGGCGGGCCCGGTGGTGGATTACCAACCAAACGTTTGGCAGAATGCCTTGCCGTGGCCCTCTGCGACCCGCAACCTCGGCCGGGTGGGCCCACGGTGACCGCGCCCCCCGGCCCCGGATCGGGCGGCCGGTCGCGTCCTGCGGCACCGGGAGACGCCCCGTGAGGCTTCGACGATGAGCTCGTCGCTGGTCGACGTCGACGAGGCGGTCGCCGCGGTGCGCGATGGGATGGTCGTGGCGTTCGGGGGCTCGCCGATGTCGCGCAAGCCCGTGGCGGCGGTGCGCGCGCTCGCTGCGCGCCGCGTCCGCGACCTCGAGCTGGTGACGTTCACCGGCTCGGTCGATGTCGAGATCCTGGTCGGCGCGGGTTCCGTGCGCGCTGTGCGCTCGAGCCACGTCAGCCTTGGCGAGGGCGGTTCCGCAGCCCGCTTCGGCGCGGCGGTGCTCGCCGGCGAGGTCGAGGACCTGGAGGAGAGCGAGTGGATGCTGCTCGGCCGGCTCCGGGCGGCCGCGGCGGGGATGCCCTTCCTGCCGACGCGGGCGGGACTCGGCTCCGACCTGGCCGCCGCGCGCGGCCTGCACGAGGTGACGGACCCCTACAGCGGCCAGCGGTTTCTGGCGATGCCGGCGCTCGCACCCGACGTGGCGATCATCCACGCCTGGCGCGCCGATGCCCTGGGCACCGTGCAGATGCCATGGCCACCCGACCACCTCGCCGACGTCGACGTGCTCATCGCGCGCGCCGCGCGGCACGTGATCGTGACCGTCGAGGAGGTCGTCTCCGAGGACGTCGTCCGGGCATCCGCGGAGCGAACGGTGCTGTTCGGCTTCGAGGTGGCGGCGGTGGCCCATGCGCCACGGGGTGCCTGGCCCACCGCGTCGCCGTACGGATACGGCGCCGACCCGGGAGCCATGCGCGAGGCCGTCGAGGCACCCGGGAGCCAGGGGGCCGGAGCCTGAGGCGAGCCGACGCGGCCGTCGCACAATTCAACCAACCGGTTGGTAGCTTTCGTCGAAGAGGACCGAACCGGAGAAGCTGATACGGAGTCATGGTGCCCGTCGCCCTGCCACGACACGGAGTTCGTTCGCTGCCACCGCGGGGGGTGCGACCCGTCCACGCTCGCCATCGACCCGTGTCGTCGGCCGACGCGCGGACCCCGTCCGGGAACCGGGCATGAGCGACGTCGCCCGCAAGCGACCCGAACGCGCCGGATCCGTCCGCTGGCAGGAGGCGATCGCCCGGGCCGGGAGCGGCCGCCGCCTCGACGATGCCGCGGCGATGGCGCTCGCGGAGATGCCGCCCGAGGGACTCAACGGCCTGATGGCGGCGGCCCGGGCGGCGCGGACGCGCCGCGGCGGCGCGCGCGTCACGTTCTCCCCGAAGGTGTTCGTTCCCCTCACCACCGCCTGCCGAGACGTCTGCCACTACTGCACGTTCGCCCGGCCGCCCCGCCGGGGCGAGCGGGTGTACATGCGGGAGGAGGAGGTGCTCGACATCGCCCGTCTCGGCACGGAGGCCGGATGCACGGAGGCGCTCTTCACGCTCGGCGACAAGCCGGAGCTGCGCTACCGCGCCGCGCGCGACGAGCTGGACGACCTGGGCTTCTCGAGCACGCTCGACTACCTGCGCCACTGCGCGGGCGTGGTGCTCGACGAGACCGGCCTGCTCCCCCACCTGAACCCCGGGGTGATGGAGCCGCACGACGTCGCGGCGCTGCGCGAGGTGAGCGCGTCCATGGGGATCATGCTCGAGACCGCGAGCCATCGCCTGTCCGCGCCGGGCATGCCCCACCACGGATCGCCCGACAAGGACCCGAGCGTCCGCTTGGCCACGCTCGAGGCCGCGGGACGGGCGGCGGTGCCGTTCACCACGGGCATCCTCATCGGGATCGGCGAGACTCGCGCCGAGCGCGTGCAGGCGCTCCTGGCGATCCGCGACGCGCACGAGCGCCACGGGCACATCGCGGAGGTCATCGTCCAGAACTTCCGCGCCAAGCCCGCCACGCTCATGGCGGGTGCTCCCGAGCCGGACATCGAGGACCTGCTGTGGACCGCAGCCACGGCACGGGTGCTCCTCGGCCCGGAGGTGGCGGTGCAGGCTCCCCCCAACCTGTCCGACGTGCGCTTCCCCCGCCTCCTCGACGCCGGCATCGACGACTGGGGCGGGGTGTCCCCGGTCACGCCGGACCACGTCAACCCCGAGGCCCCCTGGCCCACCCTCGACGTCCTGCGCAAGGCGACCGAGTCGCGTGGCCTGCGCCTCGCCGCCCGCCTGTGCGTCCATCCCGGGCACCTCGCCGACGGAGAGGCATGGCTCGCGCCCGCGGTCCGCGCCCGCGCGCTGGCGCTCACCGACGCAGACGGACTCGCACGGGAGGACCGCTGGCATGCGGGCTCGACCGATCCGCTCCCACCCCGGTACCGGAGCTGGGCGAGCGGGTCCGGACGCCCGCCCGGTCCCCCGCGGGCCGAGGTCGACCTCCCGGTCGCCGCCGCCCTCGACGCGGTCGAGCGCGGCGAGGAGCTCGAGGAGGCGCAGGTCGCGTCGCTGCTCGGTGCCAGAGGGCCCGACGTCGTCGCGGTGTGCGAGGCCGCCGACCGCCTGCGCTGCGAGACCGTCGGGGACGACGTGACCTTCGTGGTCAACCGGAACATCAACTACACCAACGTCTGCTACTTCCGCTGCAGCTTCTGCGCATTCTCCAAGGGAAGGCTCGCCGACGACCTGCGCGGCCGCCCCTACCTCGTGCCCCTCGAGGAGATCGCCAGACGCACCGCCGAGGCCTGGGAGCGGGGAGCGACCGAGGTCTGCCTCCAGGGCGGCATCCACCCGTCCTTCACCGGCGACTACTACGCGTCTGTGGTCGAGACCGTCAAGGCCGCCGCCCCCGGGATCCACGTCCACGCCTTCACGCCGCTGGAGGTCTGGCAGGGCGCGGCCACCCTCGGCGTCGGCATCGAGCCCTACCTGCGCCGACTGCGCGACGCGGGCCTCGGCAGCCTGCCGGGCACATCGGCGGAGATCCTCGACGACGAGGTCCGGAGGGTGATCTGCCCGGACAAGAACACCACGGCGCAGTGGGTCGACGTCATGCTCGCCGCCCACCGGGTGGGTCTGCGCGCCACCACCACGATCATGTTCGGTCACGTCGAGCGGGTGCGCCACTGGGCACGGCATCTGGTCGTCCTGCGCGAGGCCCAGAAGCTCGGCATGGGCTTCACGGAGTTCGTGCCGCTGCCGTTCGTCCACATGGAGGCGCCCATGGCCCGGCGCGGACGGTCGCGCCACGGGCCGACCTTCCGCGAGGTGGTGCTGATCCACGCGGTCGCGCGCCTGTCACTGCATCCGTGGATCACCAACGTCCAGGCGTCCTGGGTCAAGCTGGGCGTCGACGGCGCCCGCGCGCTGCTGCGTGCCGGAGCCAACGACCTCGGGGGCACGCTGATGAACGAGAGCATCTCGCGCGCCGCAGGCGCCGCCCACGGGCAGGAGCTCCCACCCGAGCAGATGGAGCACCTGATCCGCTCCGTGGGCCGCCGGCCCCGCCAGCGGACCACGCTCTACGGGGTCGTCCCCGACGAGCAGCGAGCCGCAGGGCGCGGCGCCGCACCGCTCGCGCCTCCCGTCAATCCCCCGGCCCGCGAGGCGGGTCTGCCCCGCCGCGAGGAGCTGATCCGGCCGGGACTCGTGGCGGCGGACGCGCGCCCCGAGCCGACCACGACCGCCGCCGGTCCTCGGCAGGCTCACGGGAACGGCTGAGGCGCGGCGGCCCGGTCGGCGCCTGCACGCCATCAAATACCCTGCATCGTCGTGCCCGGCCCGCCGCGCCTGCCAGACGATGTCGCGGCGATCTCGCTGCCAACACCGTTCGCGATCGGGAGGGTCAACGCCTACCTGCTCGAGGGCGACCCGCTGACGCTCGTCGATCCCGGTCCCCAGATGGAGGAGACGCGCCGCGAGCTCGAGGCGGGCCTCGCCGAGCACGGCCGGCGACTCGAGGACATCGAGCTGGTCCTGCTGACCCATCAGCACCACGACCACATCGGGCTCGCCCACGCCGTGACGGAGGCTTCGCGTGCCGAGATCGCCGCCCTGCCGATCCTGGCCCGGTTCATGGAGGACTTCGAGCTCTCGATGGACCTCGACGACCGCTACGCGGTCGCGACCATGCTGCGCCACGGGGTCGATGAGCCGGTGGCAGAGTCGCTCAGGGAGCTCTCGGTGGCGTTCCGCCGCTTCGCCCGCGGCGCGCACGTCGATCGTCGCGTGGAGGAGGGCCAGCGCATCCGGGCGGGGCGCAGGGAGCTGACGGTGCTCCACCGGCCCGGCCACAGCCCCACCGACACGCTGTTCCTCGACGAGGCCGACGGCACGCTTCTCGGCGGCGACCACCTGCTCGAGGACGTCTCGTCGAACCCGGTCGCGCACTGGCCCATCGACGGGCGGGTCCCGGAGGAGCTCCCCGCAGACCCGGGCCGGAGGCGCCCGCTGATCGAGTACCTGGAGTCGATGCGCCGGACCAGCGAGCTCGACATCTCGCTCGTCCTGCCCGGACACGGGAGCCCGTTCACCGGTCACCGCGGGCTGGTCGAGCGCCGGAGCGCCATGCACGCGCGGCGGGCCGCCAAGATCCTCGCGAGCATCGAGACGGCGGCCACCGCCGCCGAGATCGGGCGCAGGCTCTGGCGCCGCGTCCCGGTCACCCAGGCATATCTGGTCCTCTCCGAGGTCCTGGGCCACCTCGACCTCCTCGAGGCGGACGGCGGCGTGCGCGAGGTCGCCGACGCGGGCGTCGTGCGCTACGAGCCGACCGGCGGCTCGGGCTGAGCCGACCGAGCGGTCAGCCTGTCGCCGCGACGTGCCGCTGGCGCGACGGCGCGCCGCCCGGGCTCAGGCATCGGTACGGACCTCCGTCCCGTCCTGGGCCCAGCGCACGTGGAAGGCGCCCTCGCTATCGACGCGCCGGTAGGTGTGGGCGCCGAAGAAGTCGCGCAGCCCCTGGATGAGACCCGCGGGCCCGTGCTCTCGGCGATAGCCGTCGTAGTAGGCCAGCGACGAGCTGAAGGCCGGGACGGCGATCCCCGCCTCCGTGGCGCGCACCACCACGCGGCGCCAGGCGACCTGCGCCTCGGCGACCGCATCGCGGAAGTAGGGAACCATCAGCAGGTTGGCAGGCGACGCCCCGTCGGCATGGGCATCGCGGATCCGGTTGAGGAAGCGCGCCCGGATGATGCAGCCACCGCGCCAGATCGTCGCCATCGCACCGAGGTCGAGATCCCAGTCGTACGCGCGCGAGGCCGCGGCCATCTGCTGGAAGCCCTGAGCGTAGGCGACCACCTTGCTGGCGTAGAGGGCTCGCTGGACGTCGTCGACCAGCCCGTCGGGCCCGCGGCCGCCCTTCGCGCCGGCCACCGGCCCGGCCAGCGTCCCCGCCGCGACGCGGCGCTCGTCGCGCAGCGAGGAGAGCGTGCGGGCGAACACGGCCTCGGTGATGGCCGTCAACGGCACGCCGAGCTCGAGCGCGTCCTGGCTGGTCCAGCGCCCGGTGCCCTTCTGCTCGGCCTGGTCGACGATCACGTCGATGAGCGGTCCGCCCGTCCGCTCGTCCGTCTTGCCGAGCACCCTGGCCGTGATCTCGATGAGGAACGACTCGAGGTCGCCGGTGTTCCAGCCGTCGAAGATCGCCGCGATCTCCGCGACGGGCACGCCGGCCACGTGACGGAGCAGGTCGTACGCCTCGGCGATCAGCTGGATGTCGGCGTACTCGATGCCGTTGTGGACCATCTTGACGTAGTGGCCCGCGCCATCGGGGCCAACGTAGGTGCAGCACGGCGTCCCGTCGACCTGGGCGGCGATGGCGGTCAGCACCTCCTCGACCTCGCCGTAGGCCTCGCGCGAGCCGCCGGGCATGATGCTCGGGCCCAGCAGCGCGCCCTCCTCGCCGCCCGACACGCCGATCCCGAGGAACCTCAGCCCGCGCTCGGCGCACGCGCTCGTTCGGCGGCGGGTGTCGGCGAAGTGCGAGTTGCCCGCGTCGATGACGATGTCGCCCTCGTCAAGCAGCGGCATCAGGTCGTCGAGCACGCCGTCGACCGGTGGTCCGGCCTTGACCATCACGATGATCCGCCGTGGGCGCTCGAGCGCCGCGACGAAGTCCTCCAGAGACTCCGCGGCGGTGAGCGCCCCCTCGCTCCCGTGCTCCTCCATGAACTCGCGGGTGCGGGCGGCCGTGCGGTTGTGCACGGCCACGGGGACGCCGTGGCGGGCGATGTTGCGCGCCAGGTTCGCACCCATCACCGCCAGGCCGGTGACGCCGATCCGGCTCTCGCCGCTCATCGGCCAAGCCTATGGGTCGACGGGCGCGGTTGCGTTCACGCGCTCGCGCAGCAGCGGGAGCACGTCCTCGGAGAACTGCTCGAGGAACCGCCGCTGGTCGTCGCCGGGGCCGTGAAAGATGAGATGGTCGAAGCCGAGGTCGAGGTACTCCGCGATCTGCCGTGCGCAGCCGGCGGGGTCGTCGGAGACGATGAACCGCGTGTGCGCCCGGTCGAGCGCCGCATCCGCCAGCCGCTCCATCTCGATGGGGTCCTCGACGCCGCTCTTCTCCTCGGGCGTGAGCGCCAGCGCGGCCCACCAGTGGCAGGCGGTGCGGGCGGCCTCGATGTCGCGGTCGTAGGAGACCTTGATCTCGATCATCCGCTCGATCGTGCCGGGATCGCGCCCCGCCGCCTGCGCGCCTTCCTCCACGCTGCCCAGCAGCTGGGTGTAGAGCTCGGGCGCCTTGCCGCTGGTGCAGATGAAGCCGTCACCGACTCGGCCGGCCAGCCTGGCCGCGAGCGGCCCGGACGCCGCGACATGGATGGGGACGGGCTCGGCCGGCCGGTCGTAGATCGTCGCCCGGTCCGTGCGGTAGTACTCGCCCTCGAAGGTCACGCGCTCGCCGGTCCACAGCAGGCGGATGAGCTCGATGGCTTCGGCCAGGCGCCGGCGGCGCTCGCGGCCGCCGGGCCACTCGCCGGCGATCGCCGGGGTCTCGTTCATCGCCTCGCCGGTTCCCACGCCCAGGATGATCCGGCCGGGGCTCAGGCACGCGAGAGTCCCGAACGCCTGCGCGACGATCGACGGGTGGTAGCGCATCGTGGGCGTGAGCACGCTCGTGGCCAGCATGACCCGCTGGGTCGCCCGGGTGGCCGCCCCGAGCCAGGCCAGCGAGTTGGGTGCATGCCCCGTGGAGTGCCGCCAGGGCTGGAAGTGATCGGAGACGGCGACGCTGTCGAGCCCGCTCTCCTCGGCGAGCACGGCGAACGCGAGCAACTCGGCCGGGCCGAACTGCTCTGCGGACGCCTTGTAACCGAAACGAACGCTCATGCGGCGAACTCCTTGCTGTCGTGGGCGGGGCTCGGACGGCTGCCGGCACGCATCATCGCGGTGCGGCCAGGGTGCCTGCGTTGCGCCAACGGCTCGCCGGCGCGGGTACGTCGTGCTCAACCCGCAGGCGCGCGGATTCCACGCCTCGTGCGGAACCGCCGACTCGCGCGCGGCCGACCCGGCGGGCTGCGCCCCACGTCACCGGCCCCCGGTGCCGCAGAGGCGAAGCTCCTCGTCGAGGCATCGTTGACGACGCAGGGCGTCAGCGGTCTCCGAGCCGGCGGACGTACCGCGAGCCGCAGTGCCCCGCAGCCCCGCCGGCATTCAGCCGGTGTTACTGGGGTCTGCGATGCGCTGCGGTGAGAGTGAGGGAATCGGGGCGCCCGGATTTGAACCGGGGACCTCACCGACCCGAACGGTGCGCGCTACCAGGCTGCGCCACGCCCCGAAGAGCGAGTCAGTCTAGTCGGCCCCCGGGCTCAGCCGCCGAGCAGCGAGCCGGCGGCCTTCTGACCGGCGTCGCCGGTCGCGCCGGCGGCCCCGGTTGCGGCGTCGGCCGCGCCGGTGACGGTACCCGCGGCGTCTCCGGTCGCTCCGGTGGCTCCGGTGGCTCCGGTGGCTCCGGCCACGGTCTGGTCGACGGCAGCCGGGACGTCGGGGGACGCGGCGGGAACGCCGGCGGAGGGCACGGTGAGCGGCGAGGACGGGGCCTGCGACGGGCTGTCCGTGCTGTTCGGCGCACCGGGCAGGGACCGCCCGACGCCGTCGAGACCGGTGGAGACCTCCCCCACCTGCGGCGGCTGCGGGGCGGACACCGGCTGGGCGGCCGGTGCTTCCGCTCCCGTGCCGGTGGCCGGAGTGGAAGCCGACCTCTGCGTGCCGGCGGTCGTACGGGTCGCCGCCGGCGTCGCCACGGCGGACGCCGACCCGGGAGCAGCCGCGGCCGGCCCGCCGAAGCGAGCCGTGCGCGACCCCGCGACCGGCTCGGTCGCGAGCTCGTCGTGGACGGCCGGGCGATCGTCGCCGAGCCTGCCGATCAGCGCCGTGAGGCTCGTCGAGAGGCCCGCGCCGTCACGGGACTCGATGGCCGCTCCTGCCCCGACGCCGGCGACGGCGATCGTCGCGGCGGTGGCCGCCGCCTTGACCCAGCTCGGGTCCATCGTCGCGCCGAGCTGCGCCGACCACTGCGCGAAGCCCGCCGCGTGCGACCCGGCGCCGGACACGGTGCTCGGTCCGTCGCCACCGAGCCAGCGGCGGCGAAGGAACAGCGGCAGCGGCAGGAACGCGGCGATCCGCGCCCGCAGGGAGCCCTCGCCCGTCGTCACGTCGAGGCCGGCGAGCCGCGCCTGGCGGCGGCAGGGCTGGCAGTGCGAGACGTGGCGCGCGAGGCGTCGCTCGTCGCGCGCTCCGAGCGTGGCGTCCCCGGCGCCGGAGATGATCGCCTGGATGCGCCGGCAGCGCTCGCCGGTGACGAGCTCCTCGTACTCCTCGGTGAGCCGCCGCCGGGCGCGGAACAGGGTGCTCTCGACGGACGGCCGGGTCATCCCGAGGCGCTCGCCGATCTCGCGATAGGAGAGTCCCTCGAGCTCGCGCATGACGAGGATCTGGTGATGGGCTTCGGAGAGCCCGCCGAACGCGCCGCGCAGATGGTCGATCTGCTGCTTGGCCTCGAGCTGGGCCTCCGGCACCGGCGCGGTGCTGGCAAGGCGCCCGTAGTCGGCGGCGCCAAGGGCCTCGTCGGCGTCGAAGGAGACCTCGTCGGTCCGCCGCGTGCGCCGGAACTGGTCGATGCACGCGTTCTTGGCGATCTCGTAGACCCAGGGCTTGAAGGCGATCGGGCGATCGGTGTCGCGCATGCGCCGCAACGCCGACACGAAGACCTCCTGGGTGACGTCCTCGGCGCGGCCGTGGTCGTGGACCATGCCGTTGACGTAGGCGTGGATGCGGCGGTGGTAGCGGTGGTAGAGCGCCTCGAACGCGCGGTCGTCGCCGCGACGGACGCGCCGTACCAGATCGGCGTCCTCGGGTCCCTCGACCAGCTTCTGCGTCGGCGACGCGGTTGCTACTGCTGACATCCCCACCTTCCCCCAGTCCAGGCGGGCATCATCCATGATGAAGGCCGCCCCTCCGGTCGCGCGAACAATAGCGTTCATCCGCAACGAACGCAAGAACTGCGTACTCAGAACTGGGGATGCCCATGCCCGCCACGCTCACGACCCTCATCGACCACCTCGACGTGCTTCTGAAGCCCCATGCGTTCGAGGACTACGGGCCCAACGGGCTCCAGGTCCCCGGGCGCGCGGAGGTCACGACCATCGTGACCGGCGTGAGCGCCGGAGCGGAGCTGTTCGAGCGAGCCACCACCGAGGGCGCTGACCTGGTGCTCGTCCACCACGGGCTGTTCTGGAAGGGGCCGCCGCGGCCGCTCGATCGCCCGGCCAAGCGCCGGCTGCAGCTCCTGTTCGACGCCGACATGAGCCTGGCCGCCTACCACCTGCCGCTCGACGCCCACCTCGTGCACGGCAACAACGCGCTGCTCGCCACCGGCCTGGGGGCGACCGTCGCGGGCCCGTTCGCCGGGATCGGCGTCGCCGCGCGGTTCCCCCACCCCGTCGGCGCCGGGGAGCTCGTCGAGCGCGTGGCGACGCTGACGGCGCGCCCGCCGCTCGCCCTCACCGCAGGCCCCGAGGAGGTCTCGACGCTCGCGATCGTCTCGGGCGGCGGCCAGGGCCACCTCGGCGAAGCCATCGCGGCGGGGTTCGACGCGTTCCTCACCGGCGAGGCCGCGGAGCGCAACTTCAACGACGCGCGCGAGGCAGGCGTGCACTTCCTGTCGGCCGGCCACTACGCGACCGAGACGCTCGGCGTCCGCCGCCTCGGCGAGCTGCTCGCGAGCGAGCACGACGTGCGGCATGTCTTCGTCGACGTGCCCAACCCGATTTAGGTTCCCTTGAGCAAGTTCGGTTGCGAGCGTCCGAGCCGGGGCGTAGCCTCAGGTCAACTCGAACGACAGGAGGCGTGCTCCGATGGCGAATCACCTCACTCCGACCGAGCTGGCGCGCGAGGCAGGGCTCGAGCGGAGGGAAGTCATCACCAAGTGCATGGAACTCGGCGTGCCGATCTTCCAGGGGCGCATCGACAAGAGCCTCTTCCTCGCGAGCCTGCGGCAGGAGGCCGCGACTCCCCAGGCGGCGAGCGCAGCCGCATAGCCGATCCCAGAGGCCCGCAGCAGCGGGCCTTCTGCTGTTTCGGGCCGGCCTGCTGCGATAGCGTGCCTCGACACGTCGTCGAGCGCGGTTCTTAGGAGGAACGATGGAGGCCGGTACCCAGCAGACCACCGGCAGCAGGACGATCGCCGACCTGCTGCCGAAGGCGGCGGAGCTCTACGCCGACAAGGTCGCGCTGAAGCACAAGGTCGACGGCATGTGGCGCGATGTGACCTTCGGCGAGGTCGGCGAGGTCGTCGCGGAGATCGGGCTCGGGCTGATCGACCTCGGCATCGCCGCCGGCGAGCGCGTGTGCATCCTGGCGAACACGCGTCCGGAGTGGACCTACGTCGACTTCGCGATCACGTCCGCCGGTGCCGCGGTCGTGCCGATCTACCCCACGAACTCGCCCGAGGAGTGCGAGTGGGTCGCCGGCAACTCCGACGCCGTCGCCGTGGTCTGCGAGGACGCCTCGCAGGTCGCCAAGATCCTCGAGGTCCGCGACCGGCTCCCGGCCCTGCGCCACCTCGTGGTGATCGACCCCGGCGGCGAGACGGGCGGGGCCGTGACGCTCGACGAGCTGCGCGAGCGGGGCCGCGGCCGCGACCGCGCAGCGCTCGAGGCTCGCTCCGAGGCGGTCGCGCCCGAAGACCCGTTCACCTTCATCTACACGTCGGGCACGACCGGGCCGCCGAAGGGCTGCGTGCTCAGTCACGGCAACTACCGCGCCGTGATCGACATGGTCGAGGAGCGCAACCTCTTCCGCAGCGAGGAGGACCTCGTCTACCTGTTCCTCCCGCTCGCGCACGCGTTCGCGCTGCTGATCCAGCTCGCATCGTTCGACCAGGGCGTGACGATCGCCTACTTCGGCGGCGACCCGAAGCAGATCATCCCCGAGCTGATGGAGGTCCACCCCACCTACCTGCCGTCGGTGCCCCGTATCTTCGAGAAGCTCTTCACGCTCGCCCAGCAGCAGCTCAGCGCCGAGGAGATCGAGCAGATCCGGACGGTGGGCGGCCGCATCCGGGAGCTCGAGGTCGCCGGCCAGGAGCCCCCCGCCGACCTGCTCGAGCGATTCGCGCCGCTGGCGCCCAAGGCGGAGTTCGTGCGCAACCTCTTCGGCGGCCGCCTGCGCGAGGCGGTCACCGGCGCCGCACCGATCTCCTCGGAGATCCTCGAGTTCTTCTGGGGCTGCGGCGTGCCGGTCCTCGAGGGCTACGGCATGACGGAGACGTCGACGACCGCCACGGTGTCGACGCCCGAGAACCACCGCTTCGGCTCGGTCGGCCGGGCCCTGCCCGGGGTGAAGCTGCGGATCGCCGACGACGGCGAGATCCTCGTCAGGGGCGCCAACATCTTCGGCGGCTACCACAAGAACGCCGACGCGTCCTTCGGCGCCGTCGAGGACGGCTGGTTGCACACCGGGGACCTCGGGCGCCTCGACGACGACGGCTACCTCTACATCACCGGTCGCAAGAAGGACATCATCATCACCGCGGGAGGCAAGAACCTCACGCCGGCCAACTTCGAGAACGACCTCAAGCAGACGCGCTGGGTCTCGCAGTGCGTGATGCACGGCGACCGCCGCCCCTACCCGGTGGCGCTGATCACGCTCGACGAGGAGGAGATCGTCCCCTGGGCCCAGCAGCAGGGCATCGAGGACACCTCGGTGGCGGCGCTCGCCCGCAACGGGAAGGTGCTCGAGCTCGTCCAGGGCGCGGTCGACCGGGCCAACTCGCGGCTGGCCAAGGTCGAGCAGGTCAAGAAGTTCGTGCTCCTCGACCATGACCTCTCGCAGGAGACCGGCGAGCTGACCCCGACGCTCAAGGTCAAGCGCAACGTGGTCAACGAGAAGTACGCACCGCTCTTCGACGACCTCTACGGCGACACGGCCCGCTAGGCCCCCTCGCCGCCTACGATGGGTGGCGCGTATGCGGACGGATCCCACAGAGACCGGCGGTCTGTTCGTCGGCCGGCGCCCGGGCACCAAGCCCGTCCGCTACCGCGCGCTGCCCGAGCGCGGCAGCCAGCGGCGCCGCCGCATCGACGAGGCGGTCGCCGCCGCCATCCTCCTCCTCATGACGGCCATCGGCGTCAGCTTCTGGGGGCCGATCCCGGCCGGCTGCCTGTGGGTGGGCTCCCAGGTCGACTACTGGACCGACAGCGTGAGCGTGGGCATCGCCACGGCCTTCCTGCTGATGCTCGCCGTGCTCTTCATCGGGCTGGCGGCGATGAAGCGGCTCGACCACGCCTGGATCCTCATCCGCCGCGCGGCCGGCCACGACCAGCGCGAGGGCGCAATCGGGCGCATCTTCGCGGTCAGCGCGGCCATCGGGACCGTGCTGTTCGTCGTCTGGCTGCTGGTCTTCGCCGGGCTCGGGCCCACCCTGGCCCCCAGCGGACCCTGAGCGTGGGCTTCCTCGACTACTACCGGCAGTTCTCCGGCATGACCGACGAGGAGGAGCGGGCCGAGCTGCACGGTCGCGCCGCCGAGCGGCGCCGCCAGGCCCTCGCCCGCATCGAGCCGCTCGACCTGTCGCAGACGACCTGGCCGGAGTACCCGGACTCCAACGTCGTCAACGCGATCACCTTCGCGGCGCGCCGGGGGCTGCACAACTACCTCGACCGCCACGCCGCGGCCCTCCGCTCCGAGCTCGCCCACCGCCACGGCGTGCCCGAGGACCAGCTGGTGGTCGGCGACGGCGCGGCCCAGCTGCTGGCCGCCGCGGCCCAGGTGCTCCTCGAGAGCCCCGCCGACGAGCTGGTCACGCCGTGGCCGTCCTATCCGCTGCTGCCGCTGATGGCGCGCCGGGCGCGGGCCCGGGCGGTGCCGGTGGAGGGCTACGGCGCCGGCCCGGTGCTCGAGGCGGTCAACGAGCACACGCGGGTCCTCGCGATCTGCAGCCCCAACGACCCGACCGGGGAGCTGTTGCCGACCGCCGAGCTGCGGGCGCTCCTGGAGACGCTGCCGGAGCGCGTCGTCGTCCTCCTCGACGAGGCGCTGGTCGACTTCGTCGATCCCGCCGTCCAGGCGCTCGACGCGGCACTCGAGCTGCTGGAGGCGCACCCGCGGCTGCTGGTCTTCCGCACGTTCTCGAAGGCCTGGGGCCTGGCGGGACTGCGCTGCGGGTACGCGATCGGAGGGCCGGGCGCCGGGCCGCTGCTCGAGCGCCTCGAGCCCGAGCTGGGCCTCAACGAGCTCGCGCAGGCGGGCGCGCTCGAGGCGCTGCGCAGCTCGGCCGACCTGGTGGCGAAGCGAGGCGAGGCGATCTGCCGCCATCGCGTCGCCGTCGCCGTCGCCGCGCGCGAGCTGGACTACGTCGTGCCCGACAGCCAGGCGAACGTGGTGTGGCTGTCCCGGCCAGGGCTCGGCGGCGCCGAGCTGCAGCGACGGCTCGAGCGCCACCACGTGATCGCGGCCGCCGGGGGCCCGCTCGGCGAGCCGGCGGGCGTCCGCATCACCGTCCCGGCCCGCGAGGGCCACGTCGGGCGGCTGCTGCGCGCGCTCGAGCGCGCGCAGAGCGGCTAGCAGGGGCCGTCTAGCCCTCGCTCGACCGGCTCTGGCGCAGCAGCGACGGCGTCGCCTGCTCGAGGATCTTGCGCCAGGCACGGGTGCGCTCCCGCTCGACGGAGAAGTGGCGCACGACCTTGCGCACCCGCGTCGCCGAGATGTCGATGCCGTGGCGCTTGCATATCTCCTGGTAGCGCTCGTACTCCGAGGCCAGCTTGAGCGTGACCGATTCGAAGCCGTGGCGCGCCACCTCGACCCTGCTGGTGAAGTTCATGATCGACGTCTCGAACATGAGCTCGTCGTCGGGCTCGGGCTCGATCAGGATGATGTCGACGCCCGGGTAGCGCTGCTCCCAGCGGCGCACGGCCTCGTGGAGGCGCTGGTAGGCCATCATCTTGAACGACTGGTAGCCGATCTGGGGCAGGCCCATCTGCTTGATCCTGCGGTCGCCGGCCGCATAGGGCACCAGCGGGTTGACGACGACGATGAACTTCGCCCCCGCCTCGACCGCGATGTCGATGTTGGTGGTGGAGACGATGCCGCCGTCGATCAGGTCGCGGTCGCGCACGCGCGTCGGCTCGTAGACCATGGGCAGCGCGGTCGAGGCCCGCACCGCGGTCGAGATCGGCACGTCGTCCCACCCGTCGGCGCCGAAGACGATGCGCTCGCAGGTGTCGAGGTCGGTCGCCGCCAGGTAGAGCTCGGTCCGCAGCGTGCGGAAGTCGTCGGAGCGCTCGGGATCAGCGAGGACGTCGCGCACGTAGCGCTCGATGCCCCGCCCCGAGTAGACCCCCGCCGGCAGGCCCTCGGCGAGGCCGAGCAGGAGGTCCATCGCCGAGACCTGGCCGAGCTGGCTGCTCAGCTGGCGCAGGACGCGCACCGTGCGCAGCGGCATCCCGATCGCGCTGCGGGCGTAGGCCAGGAGATCTGGGCGCAGCAGCGTGGTGAGGTCGATGTCGTGGAACGGCGTCGGCACCTGGTGGTTGACGACGCGCATCATCTCCTCGGGGGTGACGCCGTTCGCGGTGAGCGCGGCGACGAACGCGCCGGCGGAGGTGCCGACGTAGATGTCGAACTCGTTGACGGTCTTGTTGACCGAGAGCAGGTTGATCGCGCGCAGGGCGCCGACCTCGTAGACCCCTCCGGTGAACCCTCCCCCGCCGAGGACGAGCGCGGTCTTCGAGGGCCGCTGGGAGCGACGGCGCTTGCCGGCGCCCGACTCGGAGGGCCCCGCCTTGCCCGGCTCCAGGCGAACCACGTTGCCCATCGCCATCGGAGTGTACCCTCGGGTCGGTGCTTCGGAGACGGTGGCTGATCGCCTGGTTGCTGCTGCCCGCGCTCGCGCTTCCCGCCCCGGCGCTGGCGCTGAGCGCTGCGGGCCTGAAGGCGAAGCTGACCCGCGAGTCGCGTCTGCTCGGCCGCTCGTCGAGCCTCTACGTGCGCGACCTCGGCGCCCGGCGGACCCTGTTCTCGCACCGGGCGGACGTGCCACTGGCGCCGGCGTCCAACGAGAAGCTCCTGGTCACGTCGGCCGCGCTGCTGCGACTCGGGGCCAACACCGCGCTCCGCACGGTGCTCGCCACCGACGCTTCGGTGACCGGCCGGGTCGTCGACGGCGACGTCGCCCTCGTGGGCGCCGGCGACCCCTATCTCTCCAACGGGCAGCTGCGGCTGCTCGCGCGCGCCGTGGCCGCCCGGGGGATCCGGCGCATCCGGGGACGCGTGCTGGCCGACGACTCGCACCTCGACCGCAGGCCCGGGTCGTTCGACTCGCATTGGCGCTACGACTGGGACCTCGGCGGGCGGCTCGGCGCGCTCGTCGTCGACCACGGCCGGGGCAGCGACCCCGCCGTCTACACGGCGCAGGCCTTCCGCGACGCGCTGCGTCACCAGCACGTGACCGTCACCGAGCGCCCGCGGCGCGGCAGGATCCGCTCGGCGGGCGCCGTCGAGCTGGGGGCGATCGAGTCCGCTCCGGTCGCGGCACTGATCACCCGCATCAACGTGCCCTCGGACAACTTCGCCGCCGAGCTGCTGCTCAAGGACCTCGGCGCTACCGCCCGGCGCGCCGGAACCACCTACGCGGGGGCGCGCGTGGTGCGCACGACGCTCAAGGGCATCGGCGTCCGGCCCCGCAGCGTCGTCGACGGGTCCGGGCTCTCTCGCGCCGACCGGGTCAGCGCCCACCAGCTCGCCCGGCTGCTCGAGCGGATGGCGGCCCGCCCGGAGGGGAAGGCGCTGGCCGCCTCGCTTCCGGTCGCCGGCCGGTCGGGGACGCTGCGCAAGCGCATGCGGGGCACCCCGGCACGTGGCCGCTGCCAGGCGAAGACGGGGACCCTGCGCGGGGTCAGCGCCCTGTCGGGCTACTGCACGACGACGCACGGGTCGCGCGTCGCGTTCTCGTTCATCTCCAACGGCGTGTGCGAGTCCTGCGCCAAGCACGTCGAGGACCGCATGGTCGGCGCGATCGCGCGCTACGAGTCGCCGGCTCCGCCGCCCGAGCCCGCGCCGTCCTCGCCGTCCTCGCCGTCCGGCGGGACCCCCTCCTCGAGCAGCTGAACCAGGCCGGTCTCGCCGAGCACCGGGACGCCGAGCCGCTCGGCCTTCTCGAGCTTCGAGCCGGGCGAGTCCCCGGCGACCACGTAGTCGGTCTTCTTCGACACCGAGCTCGTCACCCGCCCGCCCGCGGCCATGATCCGCTCGGTCGCCTCCTCGCGTGTGAGGTCGGGCAGCGTCCCGGTGAGCACGAACGCCCGGCCCGCGAGCGGGCCCTCGCCCGGCGGCGGGCCCTCCTCCTCGAGGCGCACGCCCTCGCGGCGCAGGTCGTCGACCAGCTCCCGGATGCGGGGATCCGAGAGCTGACTGACGATGAGGTCGGCGACCTTGGGACCGATCCCGGGCGTCTCGGCCACCTGCTCCGGGGTCGCCTGCAGCAGCGCGTCGATCGAGCGGAAGCGCCGGGCGACGTTGCGGCCGGTGACCGAGCCGACCCCCTCGATGCCGATGGCGAACAGCACGCGCCCGAACGGGACCTCGCGCGACCGCGCGATCGCGTCGACGATCCGCTGCGCCGACACCTCGCCCCAGCCCTCGAGCCCCGCCAGCTGATCGGCGGTGAGCCGGTAGTAGTCGCCCGGAGTGCGCACGAGCCCGGCGTCCATCAGGTGCTGGACCTGGAGCTCGCCCAGCCCCTCGACGTCCATCGCCCCCTGGCTGACGTAGTGCTTCATGAGCTGCCAGAGACGGGCGGGGCAGTCGCGATTCGGGCACCTGGTGAAGACGCCCTCGTCCTTGATCGTCGGCGTGCCGCACGACGGGCACTTCGCCGGAGGGCTGGGCGGGGCCGCGCGGTCGGTGCGCTCGACGGCGTGCGGTGCCGGCGAGAGCACCTGGGGGATCACGTCGCCCGCCCGCAGCACGATGACCTCGTCCCCCGGCCGGATGTCCTTGCGGGCGAGGTCCTCCTCGTTGTGGAGGGTGGCGAGCTTGACCGTCACGCCGCCGACGTGGACGGGCTCGAGCACCGCGAACGGATGGAGGTCGCCGAACTTGCCGACGTTCCACATGATGCTGCGCAGCGTCGTCACCTTGGTGGTGGGGGGGAACTTCCACGCGATGGCCCAACGGGGGTCGCGGCCCACCACGCCCAGGCGCCGCTGGAGCTCGTGGTCGTCGACCTTGACCACGACACCGTCGATCTCGAAGCTCAGCGCTCCCCGGCGGTCGTGCCAGTCCAGGCACTGGGCGACCACCTCCTCCTCCGTGGCCAGCCGGCGCACGTCGGCGTTGACGCGGAACCCGTGCTCGCGCAGCCAGGCGAGCGCCGCCCAGTGCGAGCCGAAGCGCAGCCCTTCCGCCGCGCCGATCCCATAGCACCACATCGACAGCGGCCGCTCGGCCGCGAGCCGCGGATCGAGCTGGCGGACCGTGCCTGCCGCAGCGTTCCGGGGGTTCATGAACGTCGACTCCCCGCGCTCGGCGCGACGCTCGTTGAGCGCGGCGAAGTCCGGCAGGGACATGTAGAGCTCGCCCCGCACCTCGAGCAGCGCGGGCGGGTCGTCGGTATCGATCCGCAGCGGGATCGAGGGGACGGTGCGCAGGTTGTGGGTGACGTCCTCGCCGACCTCGCCGTTGCCCCGGGTCGCGCCGCGCACGAAGACCCCGTCCTCGTAGACCAGGGAGATCGCCAGGCCGTCGATCTTGGGCTCGGCGACGTACTGAAAGCGCGGGTCCTCGATGCCCTCCCGCGCGAGGTGGGTGCGCATCCGCGCCACCCACGCTCGCAGCTCCTCCTCGCTGCGGGCGTTGGCCAGCGAGAACATCGGCTGCAGGTGCGCCACCTTCTCGAGCGAACCGACCGGCTCGCCGCCGACCCGCTGGGTCGGCGAGTCCGGGGTGACGAGCTCGGGATGCTCGGCCTCCATGGACCGCAGCTCGTCGAGCAGCGCGTCGTACTCCTCGTCGCCGATCTCGGGATCGTCGAGGACGTAGTAGCGGTGGTTGTGGTGCTCGAGCGCGCGCCGCAGCTCCGCGGCTCGCGCAGCGGGGACGCTCACGGGTGCTCCCCACCGTCGGCGACGTCCTCGGCAGCGGGCGCGACGAGCCGGGCGAGGTCGTGGCGGGAGAGCGCGTCGATGCCGGCGATGTCGGTCAGGTCGAAGTGGATGGGCGTCACCGCGATGCGCCCGGCGGCGACCGCGGCCAGGTCCGTGCCGGGCTCGTCGTGGAAGCCCGGGTCGGCACCGTAGATCCAGTAGCGCCGGCGAGCCGGGTGGGTCTGCTCGTCGTCGGTGAGCTTGAGCTCGTCGCGGTAGATCCGCTTGCCCAGGCGCGTGACCTCGACCCCGTCGGGGTGGCCCGCCGGCACGTTGACGTTCAGCAGCGTGCCGTCGGGGAGCGGGATCGGGCCGCCCGCGTCGCCGGCCGTGCCGAGCAGCTCGCCGACGATCCCGGCGGTGAAGCGGGCGGCGGCATCGAAGTCGAACTGGTCGCCGAGGCGGAAGTCCATCTCGCGGGCCGCGGATTGCTGGGAGACCGCGATCGCCGGCAGGCCGAGGATGACTCCCTCCAGCGCTGCGGCCACCGTCCCCGAGTAGGTGATGTCGTCGCCGAGGTTCGAGCCGTGGTTGATGCCCGAGACGATCACGTCGGCCTCGAAGCCGTCGATGAGCCCCAGCCGGGCCAGGCGGACGCAGTCCACCGGCGTGCCGTCGGTCGCGTAGCCGACGCTGCCGTCGCCGAAGCCGACCTCCTCCACCCACAGCGGGCGGCGCGTGGTGATCGAGCGCGCCATCGCCGAGCGGTTGCCGTCGGGCGCGATCACCGCCAGCTCGACGTCGGGGATGCGCCGGAGCTCGCGCCGCAGAGCCTGCAGGCCATCGGCCTGGATCCCGTCGTCGTTGGTCAGCAGCACCTTCACGCGCGACGGAGTCTATGAGCGCCCGGCTCCCGCGAGCGGCCGCCCGCGCCCGCGCGCCGGGCATGGGATCGGCGCGCGCTGCGCGACCTTCCGGCCCTTCTGCCGATCGCCGTCGTGGTCGTGCCGGTGGTCGCCCGGGCTCAGCGGCCGTCGTCCGGGGTCCCCGCGCGCTCGCGGTAGTCGACGGCGGCGAGCGCGAGCCCGTGCGCCGGCGCCGTCTGCGCCGCGGCGGCGCGCGGGGCCCCGTCCAGAAGCGCGACGAAGGCCTCCACGGTCCGGTTGCCGGCCGCAACCTCGAGCATCGTCCCCACCAGCACCCGGTTCATGTGGCGCATGAACGTGTCCGCGGTGATCCAGAGCTCGAGCAGGTCGCCGTCCTCGTGCCAGGCGGCCGAATGGACGTTTCGCGTGAACCGCGCATGCCGCGAGTCGGTGGGGGTGAACGCCGTGAAGTCGTGGGCCCCGGGCAGCGCCGCGGCGCAGGCGTGCAGCGCCTCCCGGTGCAGTGGCCGCGGCCGCCAGAGGGCGCGATCCCGGAAGAACGCCGAGCGCTCGCGGCGGTTGAGCACCCGGTAGCAGTACGTGCGCGACACGGCGTCGCCCCGCGCGTCGAACACCTCGGGCATCGGGGTGCTCGCGAGCACCGCGACGTCCTCCGGGAGCAGACCGTTGAGCCTCCCGGGGTCGACGGCCTCGTGGGCGTAGGAGGCGACCTGCCCCCACGCGTGCACGCCGCTGTCGGTGCGCCCGGCGACGGTCACGGGAACGCGCTGCTCGCGCAGCACCGTCGACAGCGCGCGCTCCAGCTCCGCCTGGACCGTCCGCTGCCCGGGCTGCGCGGCCCAGCCGGCGAAGCGGGTCCCGTCGTACTCGAGGTCGAGCCGGGTCGTCACGCGGACAATCTATGGCCCGAGGGCCCGGTTCTACGGCAAGGGCCCGCAGTCCACCGCCAGGCTTCGGCCCGCCTCGCCAGCGCCAGCGCGCGGCGGCGCGCCGCCGCCGGCTGCTAGACCAGCTCGATGAACACCATCTCGGTCGCGTCGCTCCGACGCGGGCCGAGCTTGAGGATCCGGGTGTAGCCCCCCGAGCGCCCGGCGTAGCGGGGCGCCACCTCCTCGAACAGCTTGTGCACGGCGAACGTGTCCTGACCGAGCGTCGAGAGCGCCTGCCGCCGGGCGTGCAGGTCGCCGCGCTTGGCGAGCGTGATGAGCTTCTCGAGCTCGGGGCTGACGCGCCTTGGCCTTGGCCTCGGTGGTCTTGATGCGCTCGTGCTCGATGACCTCCTTGCAGAGGTTCTTCATCAGCGCCTTGCGATGGGCGCTGTCCCGGCTGAGCTTGCCGCGCTGCTTGGAGTGGCGCATGGTCTGACGGGCTCCTCGTGCCCTACTCGTCGCGCAGGCCGAGCCCGCGGGAGTGCAGCGTCTCGACGACCTCGTCGATCGACTTCTTGCCGAAGTTCGGGATCGCCGCCAGCTCGCCCTCGCTCTTGGTGATCAGGTCGCCGACGGTCTGGATCCCCGCGCGCTTGAGGCAGTTGTAGGAGCGCACGCCGAGCTCGAGCTCCTCGATGAGGATGTCGTGCATCGGGCCGCCGGCCTGGGTGACCGCTCCACCACCGCCGCCGCTCACCTGCGCGGGGCCGGCGCCGTTGCCCTCGAGCGCCGCCGTGCCGCCGCCGATCGGGGCGATCTCGGCGTCGGTGAAGATCTTGAGCTGCGCGATGAGGATCTCGGCGGCCTCGCGCAGCGCGTCCTGGGGCTCGACCGAGCCGTCGGTCTCGATGTCGAGCGTGAGCTTGTCGTAGTCGGTGCGCTGGCCGACGCGGGCCGGCTCAACGGCGTAGGCGACGCGGCGCACGGGCGAGAAGATCGAGTCGATCGGGATGACGCCGATCGGCTGGTCGGGCGTCTTGTTGTCGTCGGCCGGCCGGTAGCCGCGGCCGCGGCCGATCGTCATGTACATCTCGAGCTTGGTCTTCTTCTCGAGCGTGGCGATGTGAGCGTCGGGGTTGAGGATCTCCACGCCGGAGGGCAGGTCGATGTCCTTGGCGGTGATCTCGCCGGGGCCGGTCACGACGAGCGGGGCCTCGACCTCGGTCGCGTCGGAGTGCATCCGGCAGACGATGCCCTTGAGGTTCAGGACGATGTCGGTGACGTCCTCGGTGACGCCCTTGATCGTCGAGAACTCGTGGGCGACGCCCTCGATCCGCACGCTGGTGACCGCTGCGCCCGCCAGCGAGGACAGCAGCACGCGCCTCAGCGAGTTGCCGAACGTGTAGCCGAAGCCCGCGGTCGAGCGGCTCGATGGTGAACGAGCCGCGCGGTTGTCCTCGACGGTTTCGCTTGAGATGCGGGGGACTTGGAAGTCGAGCATGTGGAGGGTCCTGTCGTCGTCATTCCCGCGCCGGGCCTGTTCGACGCCCGAGCGGGGTTGAAAAAGTCCTTGGGCCTACTTGGAGTACAGCTCGACGATGAGCTGCTCCTGGACCGGAGCAGCGATCTCGCGGCGCTCCGGACGTGCGCAGCACCTTGGCGGTGAGCGCGTCATGGTCGGCCTGCAGCCAGGCGGGAACCTGGGCTGTCAGCTCGGTGGCGTCGCGGATCGACCGGCTCGGCCGGCGTGCCCGCCTTGACCGCGATGACGTCGCCGTCCCGCACCTGGTAGCTCGGGATGTCGACCCGGCGGCCGTTGACCGTCCAGTGACCGTGACGGACGAGCTGTCGCGCCTGGCGCCGGGAGGCGGCGAAGCCCAGGCGCACGAGCACGTTGTCGAGCCGGCGCTCCAGCAGCGAGAGGAGGTTCTCGCCGGTGATGCCGGGCTGACGCGAAGCCTTGTCGTAGTAGATGCGGAACTGCTTCTCGAGCACCCCGTAGTAGCGGCGCGCCTTCTGCTTCTCGCGCAGCTGGACGCGGTACTCGGACTGCTTCTGGCGGCCGCGCCCGTGGTCGCCGGGCGGGTAGGCGCGGCGCTCGACGCCGCACTTGTCGGTCAGGCAGCGCTCGCCCTTGAGGAAGAGCTTCTGGCCCTCGCGACGGCACTGCTTGCACTGTGGCACCGGTGTCGCGAGCCATCAGACGCGCCTCCGCTTCCGCGGCCGGCAGCCGTTGTGGGCCTGCGGCGTGACGTCCTTGACGCCCGTCACCTCGAGGCCGGCGGCCTGGAGCGAGCGGATCGCGGTCTCGCGCCCGGAACCGGGCCCCTTGACGAAGACCTCGACCTTCTGGAGGCCCTGCTCGATGCCCTTGCGTGCCGCCGCGTCGGCGGTCACCTGCGCGGCGAAGGGCGTGGACTTGCGCGAGCCCTTGAAGCCGGCGCCGCCGGCGGACTCCCACGCGATCACGTTGCCCTCGCGGTCGGTCAGCGAGACGATCGTGTTGTTGAAGCTCGTCTTGATGTGCGCCTGGCCGACGGGGATGTTCTTCTTCGGCTTGCGGCGGCCCCGCTGGGGGCGCTTGGGTGCGGGCACTTACTTCTTCCCTGCCTTCTTCTTGCCGGCGACTGACATGCGCTTCGGCCCCTTGCGCGTGCGCGCGTTGGTCTTGGTGTTCTGGCCCCGGACGGGCAGCCCCCGCCGGTGGCGCAGGCCGCGGTAGCAGCCGATCTCCATCAGGCGCTTGACGTTCTGCGAGCGCTCGCGCCGCAGGTCGCCCTCGACGGTCAGGCGGCGGTCGATGACGTCGCGAAGGCGGCCGACCTCGTCCTCGGTGAGGTCGCGGACGTAGGTGTCGCGGCTGATCGTCAGCTCGTCGAGCAGATCGACCGACGTCGAGCGGCCGATGCCGTAGATGTAGGTCAGACCGACCTCGACGCGCTTGTTCAGCGGGATGTTGATTCCGGCGATGCGTGCCATCGAGCTACCCCTGCCGCTGCTTGTGACGGGGGTTCGAGCAGATCACCAGGACCGCGCCGTGGCGGCGGATGATCTTGCACTTCTCGCACATCGGCTTGACCGAAGGTCGGACCTTCACTGGTTCCTTTCGGAAAGAGGGCGAATCCACCGCGCGCAGGCCGTTCTCACCGCGCGCAGGCGCGACCTGCCAGATTAGCAAAGGTCCGAAGGGCCGCAGTCTGGCCGGACACGCTGGCGGTCCCGCCCGGGCCGCGCTCAGGACGGCTCGGCGGGGAGGTGCCACGGCGTCAGCACCCGCGGCCCATCGGCGGTGATCGCGACCGTGAACTCGAAGTGGGCCGCCAGCGAGCCGTCCTGGGAGTAGATCGCCCAGCCGTCGTCGCCGATCCGCACCTGGTGGCGGCCCGTGGTGACCATCGGCTCGACCGCCAGCACCATCCCCTCCTCCAGCGCGGGGCCGCGCCCGGGGTCGCCGTAGTTGGGGATCTGCGGATCCTCGTGCATGTCGCGACCGATGCCGTGGCCGACCAGCGAGCGCACGACCGACAGCCCGGCGCCCTCGACGCACGACTGCACCGCGTGCGAGACGTCGCCGAGGCGATTGCCCGTGCGGCACTGCTCGACTGCGTCGAACAGCGACTGGCGGGTGACGTCGAGCAGCTTGCCGGCGACGGGGGTGATCGCCGCCGACCGGGAAGGTGCGGGCCGCGTCGGCGACCCAGCCGTCCTTGACCACGCCGACGTCGATGCTGACGATGTCGCCGCGCTCGAGCCGCTCTGGCCCGGGGATCCCGTGGACCACCATCGAGTTGGGCGACGCGCAGATCGAGCCCGGGAACCCGCGGTAGCCCTTGAAGGCGGGCTTGGCGCCCTGCGAGCGGATGAACTCCTCGGCGCGCCTCGTCGAGCTCGCGCGGTGCTGACGCCCTCGGCGGACCCGCTCCTCCATCAGCCTCAGCGTGCGGACGAGGATGTCCCCCGCAGCCGCCATCTTGTCGATCTCGGCGGCGGACTTCTTGACGATCACAGCTGATCTTCGAGACGCAGCGTCGCGATCGTCGCCCGGATGTGGTCGTGGACCTCGGTGGGCGAGCGCGTCCCGTCGAAGCGCCGCAGCAGGCCGCGCTCCTCGTAGAACGGGATCAGCTGGGCGGTCTGCTCGTGGTAGACGTCGAGACGCTTGCGGACCGTCTCGGGCTTGTCGTCGTCGCGCTGGACGAGCTTCGAGCCGTCCTGGTCGCAGACGCCCTCGTGCTTGGGCGGGTCGAAGTCGACGTGGTAGACGTGGCCGGCCTTCGTGCAGACGCGGCGGCCGGAGATCCGCCGGATGATCTCGTCGTCAGGCACGTCGACGAGCAGGACCGCCGTCAGGCGCCGGCCGAGGTCCGACGAGCGCCTCGTCGAGGGCCTCGGCCTGCCCCGGGTTGCGGGGGAAGCCGTCGAGCAGGAAGCCGTCGGCGCAGTCGCTGCCCTGCACGCAGACGAGGATCATCCCGATGATCACCTCGTCGGGGACGAGGTCCCCCCGGTCCATGAACTCCTTGGCCTTGCGGCCGAGGTCGGTGCCCTCCTTGACCTCCGCCCGCAGCATGTCGCCGGTGGCGATGTAGGGCAGCCCGAAGTCGTCACGCAGGCGCTCGGCCTGCGTGCCCTTCCCGGCCCCGGGGGGGCCCACGAGGATGAGGTTCAGCTCGGTCACGGCGGTGCCTGATCGTGCCGCATGCGGCGAGATGGCGGACACTACTTGAGGAAGCCCTCGTAGTTGCGCATCATCAACTGCGCCTCGAGCTGCTTCATCGTGTCGAGCGCGACGCCGATCACGATCAGGATCGACGTGCCGCCGAAGAAGAAGTTGGCGCTGGTCTGGTTGATCAGGATCGTCGGCAGCGCGGCGACCGCGGCCAGGTAGATCGCGCCCGGGAAGGTCAGGCGCGCCAGGATGCGGTCGAGGAACTCCGCGGTCGGCCTCCCCGGTCTCACCCCGGGGATGAACCCGCCGTACTTCTTGAGGTTGTCGGCCTGGTCGACCGGGTTGAAGGTCACCGCGGTGTAGAAGTAGGTGAACAGGATGATCAGGATCGACTCGCCGAGCACGTAGGCCCAGCCGTTGGGACTGAAGAAGTTGGCGATGTCCTTGGTCGCCGGCGTGTTGATCAGCTGGCCGACCGTCGGCGGGAACGCCATCAGCGAGGCCGCGAAGATCACCGGGATGACGCCGGCCATGTTCACGCGCAGCGGCAGGTAGGTCTGGCCGCCGGACGTCATGCGCCTGCCGATCACCCGCTTGGCGTACTGGACCGGGATCCGGCGCTGGCCCTCCTGGACGAACACGATCGCCGGCCACGACCGCCAGGGCGATGAACGGCATCATCACCTTGAACACCTGGTCGGGGTTGGTCCACCACGCCTGCACGCCGTGCGGCAGCCGCGACACGATCGAGGCGAAGATCATCAGCGAGATGCCGTTGCCGATGCCCGCGCTGGGTGATCAGCTCGCCCATCCACATGACCAGGATCGTCCCGGCGGTCAGCGAGATCACGATCATGAAGACGTGCGGCGCGTCGAAGCTGCTCGACGACCGGCTCGCCGGCATTCGCCTGGAAGGACTTGAAGAGGAAGACGTAGCCGATCGACTGCGCGAAGGCCAGGCCGACGGTGAGGTAGCGCGTGTACTGGGTGATCCGCGCCTGGCCGACCTCGCCCTCCTTCGAGAGCTTCTCCAGCGACGGGACGACGACCTGCAGCAGCTGCAGGATGATCGACGCGGTGATGTACGGCATGATCCCGAGCGCGAAGACGGCGAAGCGCTGGAGCCCGCCGCCGCTGAAGAGGTTGAGGAATCCGAGCACGTTCGAGCCGCCGAACTGGTGCTGGATGTCGTTGACGGCCTGCGTGCTGATGCCGGGCACGGGCAGGTGCGATCCGAGCCGGTACAGCGCCAGCATGAGCGCCGTGAACCCCAGCTTCTTGCGAATGTCGGCGACCGTGAAGGCGCTGAGGATCGTCGTCAGCATGCGGCTGGCGACAGGTTAGACGTCGAGCGTCTCTGCGGTGCCGCCGGCGGACTCGATGGCCTCGCGTGCGGCGGCTGAGAAGCCGTGGGCCCTGACCGTCAGCTTCTTCGACAGCTCCCCGCGCGCCAGGACCTTGACCGGCACGCCCTTGCGGGTGGCCAGGCCGGCAGCCGCCAGCGTCTCGGGAGTGACGTCCGCGCCGGCGTCGAAGCGCTGCTCGAGGTCAGCGAGGTTGACCGGCTGCGTGTGCGTCCGGAACGGCTCGAACGGCATCGACTTCTTCATGTGCGGACCGCGCAGCTTGCGCATCCGCATGTGGATCGGCATCTGGCCGCCCTCGAAGTTGGCCCGGCTCTTGGAGCCCGACCGCGAGCCGGCGCCCTTCTGGCCGCGTCCGGAGGTCTTGCCGGTGCCCGAGCCCTCACCGCGGCCGACGCGCTTGCGCGCCTTGCGCGATCCGGGCGCCGGCTTGAGGTTGTGCAGCCCGATCGGCTGGTCGGCCTTCTCGGCCTCGGGTGAAGCCGCGCGGGTCGTACGACGCTCGGCCATGTCAGTCCTCCTCGACCTTGATCAGGTGGCGGACGCGGTGCAGCATCCCGCGCGACTGCGGGGTGTCCTTGACCTCGACCGTGTGGCCGATGCGGCGCAGGCCCAGCGAGCGCAGGGTGTCGAGCTGGCGCTGGTTCGAGCCGTTCTTCGACTTGACCTGCGTGATCCTCATCACGCCTCGGCCTCTCCGGCAGCGCCCTCGGCGCCGGTGTCGGCATCGGCGGCCGCGGGCACGGCGACGTCCTCGGCGCCAGGCTCGGTCGTCACGGCGGCGTCACCGCCGGGCGCAACGTCAGCGTCCGCGGAGATGGTCTCCGTCGCGCCGGCCTCGGAGCTCAGGCCCAGCACCTGGTTGACCGAGAGGCCGCGCAGCTCGGCGACCTCCTCGGGCCGGCGCAGCTGCTGGAGGCCGGTGATCGTGGCCTTGACCAGGTTGATCGGGTTCTGCGACCCCAGCGACTTGGAGAGGATGTCGTGGATGCCGGCGAGCTCGAGCACCGCGCGCACGCCGCCGCCGGCGATCACGCCGGTACCGGGCGAGGCCGGCTTCAGCAGCACGCGACCCGCCCCGTAGACGCCGAGCGTGTGGTGCGTGATCGTCGCGCCGTGCTTGGGCACGCGGAAGAGGTTCTTCTTGGCTGCCTCGACGCCCTTCTGGATCGCCAGCGGGACCTCGTTGGCCTTGCCGTAGCCGACGCCCACGGTGTCGCGCTCGTCCCCGACGACCACCAGCGCGGTGAAGGAGAAGCGCCGGCCGCCCTTGACGACCTTGGCGACGCGGTTGATCTCCACCACGCGCTCCTGGAGGTCGAGGCCGGCGGGGCTGACGGTGCGGTCGATGGTCTGGATCGGCATGAGTTCGCCTCAGGGTAGGGGGCTAGAAGGCGAGCCCGCCCTCGCGGGCGCCGTCGGCAAGGGCCTTGACGCGGCCGTGGTAGCGGTAGCCGCCACGATCGAAGACGGCACGCTCGATGCCGGCGGCCCTGGCGCGCTCCGCCAGCGCCTTGCCGACCTGCTCGGCCTGCTCCATCCTGCCGGCGCCGCGGAACTCGGTCCACTCGACGGCGGCCAGGGTGCGACCGTCGAGATCGTCGACGAGCTGCGCGGAGATGCCGCGGTTGGAGCGGAAGACGGACATGCGCGGCCGCTCGGCGGTGCCGATCACCTTGGCGCGCACGCGGCGGCGCCGCTTGAGCCTGCGCTCGGGCCTGGTGAGCACGGTCATGCCATGGCCTCCGTCCGGCCGGCTCTCACGATCGGGGCGCAGGCCGTCGGGGCCTGCGTGACCTCAACGCGGTTCCTCATGCGCGCTTGCCCACCTTCCGGGCGACGTACTCGCCCTCGTAGCGGATGCCCTTGCCCTTGTAGGGCTCTGGCGGCCGCTGCTTGCGGATGTTGGCGGCCACCTCGCCGACGAGCTGCTTGGAGATGCCCTTGACCACCACGCGCGTGGGCTGCGGGACCTCGAACTCGATGCCCTCGGGCGCCTTGACCGGCACGGGGTGCGAGTAGCCCAGCTGGAGCTCGAGGTCGCGGCCCTTGAGCGCCGCGCGGTAGCCGACGCCCTGGATCTCCAGCGTCTTGGCATAGCCGCTGGTGACGCCCTGGACCATGTTGGCCACGAGCGAGCGCGTCAGACCGTGCAGCGCGCGGTGCTCGCCGCGGTCGGTCGGGCGGGTCACGCGCAGCTCGCCGTCCGCCTGCTCGACGCCGATGTCGCGCGGGACGCGCTCGGAGAGCGCGCCGCGGGGGCCGGTGACGTGCACGGCCTCGGGCTCGATCGTCACGGAGACGCCGTCGGGCACGGGGATGGGCTTGCGGCCGATGCGGCTCAGGCTACCAGACCTCCGCCACGACCTCGCCGCCGAGGCCCTGCTGGCGGGCCTCGTGGCCGGACAGCACGCCGCGCGACGTCGAGACGATCGCGGTGCCCATGCCGCCCTGGACCTTCGGGATGCCCGACGCCGCGACGTAGCGGCGCTGGCCGGGCCGCGAGACGCGGCGCAGGCCCTGGATCGCCGGGCGGCGGTCGCTCGTGTACTTGAGGGTGATGCGGACGACCTCGCCGGGACGGTCGCCGGTCGGGGCCTGGAGCTCGTAGGCGTTGATGTAGCCCTGCTCGCGCAGGATGCGCGCCATCTCGACCTTGAGCTTGGACGCGGGGACGTCGACGGTCTCGTGGGCCGCCTGGATCCCGTTGCGGATCCGGGTCAGGAAGTCGGCGATGGGGTCGGTCATCGACATGCGGGCATGCTCCTCTTCGCGTCCGCGTGCGTGGGTGTGGCGCGCCGCATGCCGGCTACCAGCTGCTCTTGGTCATGCCGGGGATGAAGCCGTTGTGGGCAAGCTCGCGCAGGCAGATCCGGCACACGCCGAACTTCCGGTAGACGGCGCGCGGGCGGCCGCAGCGGCGGCACCGGGTGTACTCGCGGGTCTTGTACTTGCTCGGGCGCGCCTGACGGACGCGCTGGGACGTCTTGGCCATCAGGCCTCCTCGGAAGTGGTCTCGGATGTTGCGCCGTCGGTTCCCGTGCCCTCGGCGTCGGCGGCCGCCCGCTCCTGCACGGCCGTGTCGTCGGATCCCGCGGCCGGCACGCCGGGGCCGCGGCCGTCGCGGGCGAACGGCATCCCGAAGGCCTCGAGCAGCGCGAAGGCCTCGCCGTCGCTCTGCGCCGACGTGGTGATCGTGACGTCGAGGCCGCGGACCTGGTCGACGGCGTCGTAGTCGATCTCGGGGAAGATGATCTGCTCGCGGAGCCCGATCGAGTAGTTGCCGCGGCCGTCGAAGGACGTCGTCTTCAGCCCGCGGAAGTCGCGGATCCGGGGGATCGCGACGCTGAGCAGGCGGTCGAGGAACTCATAGGCCCGCTCGCGACGCAGCGTGACCGACACGCCGACGGGCATGCCCTCGCGCAGCTTGAACGCGGCGATCGACTTGCGCGCGCGGCGAACCGACGGCCGCTGGCCGGCGATCGTCGCGAGCTGCTCCGGTCGCGGCCTCGAGCATGCGCGTGTCCTGCTTGGCCTCGCCGACGCCCATGTTGAGCGTGATCTTCTCGATCCGCGGCACCTGCATCGCCGACGTGTAGCCGAAGCGCTGCTGGAGCGCGGGGCGGATCTCCTCCTGATACTGGGTCTTCAGGCGTGCCATGTCAGTCGAGCTTGGTCCCCGAGCGCTTCGCCACACGGAAGCGGCGCCCGTTCTCCTCGGCGGAGGCCGACGCGGGTGGGCTTGTGGTCCTTGGGATCGATCGAGCATGACGTTGGAGATGTGGATCGGCCCCTCCTTCTCGATGACGCCGCCGGCCTGGTCGCCGCGCGGCGCCCTGGGCTGCGGGCGCATGTGGCGCTTGATGATGTTCAGGCCCTCGACGAAGACGCGGTCCTTGCGGGGGTCGACGCGCAGGACCCTGCCCGTCTTGCCGCGGTCCTTGCCGGAGATGACGACGACCTCGTCGTCGCGGCGGATCTCGGGGCATCAGAGTACCTCCGGCGCGAGCGAGACGATCTTCATGAAGTTGCGGTCGCGCAGCTCGCGCGCGACGGGCCCGAAGATGCGGGTGCCGCGCGGGTTGTTCTGCGCGTCGATGATCACGGCGGCGTTCTCGTCGAAGGCGATGTAGGTGCCGTCGTCGCGGCCGAACGACTTCTTCGTGCGCACGACGACGGCGGTCACGACCTCGCCCTTCTTGACCGAGCCCTGCGGGATTGGCCTGCTTGACCGTGGCGGTGATGATGTCGCCCACTCCCGCGTAGCGGCGCTTGTGCCCGCCCTTGACGCGGATGCAGAGGATCTCGCGCGCGCCGGTGTTGTCGGCGACCTTCAGCCGGGTCTCGTTCTGGATCACTTGGCACGCTCCAGGACCTCGACCAGCCGCCAGCGCTTGGTGCGGCTCAGCGGCCGGGACTCGACGATGCGGACGCGGTCGCCCTCATGGGCCTCGTTGCGCTCGTCGTGGGCGTGCAGCGTCGACGAACGGCGCACGATCTTCTCGTAGCGGCGGTGGCGGCGGGCGCTGTCGACGCGAACGGTGATCGTCTTGTCGGCCTTGTCGGAGACGACGGTGCCCATGCGGACCTTCGGGCGGCCGGGGCCGTGCTCGACGGGCGACGCGGTCTTGGCCGGGCCCCGCTCGGCGGGCGGGCCGCCTTGGCCTTCTCGCGGCGGCGGCGACGCTGGGCGGCCTTGCGGGCACGCTCGGCCTCGCGCTCGGCCTGGCGCTCCTCGGGCGTGCGCGAAGGGCGCTTGGACGCCTCGAGGTGTTGCGCGTGGGCGCGCTGCTCGGCCTTCGGCCGCGGGGTCTCGGCGGGAGCGGCAGCCTCCGCCTCCTCGGACGCGGAGGAGGCCCCGCCGGGCTCGGCCTCGGCGGCGGCCTGCTCGGCCTCGTCGGTGCTCACGGGCTCGGGCGACTCCGGCGTCGTGTCGGCGGGCGCCGCGTCGGCCGCGTTGCCCTCGGCCTCGGGGGTCTGCGCCACGACCTCCTCGGCGGTCGGCTCGGGGGCCTCCGCTCCGGCGTCGGGGATGTTGGTCGTGTCGTTCTCGTCAGCCATCACAGGTTCTCGGTCTCGATGCCGCGCTGGCGCGCGACGGTCAGGGCCCGGGCGAGGTCCTGCTTGGCGCTGCCCAGGCCGGCGGTGTTCTCCAGCTCGCCGGTGGCGTGCTGGAATCGCAGCCCGAAGAGCTCCCGGCGCTGCGTGCGGATGTGCTCGACGAGCTCCTCGTCGGAGGCGCCGCGCAAGTCGCTGGTCTTCATCCTAGGACTCGTCCTCTGCGCTCACGAACTTCGCGCGCACGGGGAGCTTCATGGCCGGCCAGGCGGATCGCCTCGCGGGCGAGGTGCTCCGGCACGCCGGCCAGCTCGAACATGACGCGGCCCGGCTTGACGACCGCCACCCAGCCCTCGGGCGAGCCCTTGCCGGAGCCCATGCGGGTCTCGGCCGGCTTCTTGGTGAACGGCTTGTCGGGATAGACGTTGATCCAGACCTTGCCGCCGCGCTTGATCTTGCGGGTCATCGCGATGCGGGCCGCCTCGATCTGGCGGTTGGTGAGCCAGCCGGCGTCGAGGGCCTTGAGGCCGTACTCGCCGAACTGCACCGTGGTCTGGCCGCGTGACAGCCCGGGCTTGCGCCCGCGGTGCTGCTTGCGGTGCTTGACGCGCTTGGGGCTCAGCATCACCGACCGCCTCCGCGGCCACCGCGGCCGCCCCCGGGCCGCCGGGACCGCCACCACGCCCACCGCGACCGCCACCACGGCCGCCGGGGCCGCCACGACCGCCGGGGCCGCCGGGGCCGCCACGACCGCCGGGGCCACCCGGGCCGCCACGACCGCGCCCGCGGCCGTCGCGACCGCCGCGACCGCCGCGGCGGTCGTCGCGGCCGCCGCCTGCATCGTCGGCGCCGGGCGGCGCGTCCATCTCGGTGAGGTCGACGCCGCTGAAGCCCTCGGGCATGATCTCGCCCTTGTTGATCCAGCACTTGACGCCGATCCGGCCGAAGGTGGTGCGGGCCTCGTAGAAGCCGTAGTCGATGTCGGCGCGCATGGTGTGCAGCGGCACGCGGCCGTCGGAGTAGGACTCGGTGCGGGCCATCTCGGCGCCGCCGAGGCGGCCACCGACCTGGATCTTGCAGCCCTTGGCGCCGGAGCGCATGGCGCTGGTCAGCGCGCGCTTCATGGCGCGGCGGAACGCCACGCGGTTCTGGAGCTGCTCGGCGATCGACTGGGCGACGAGCTTGGCGTCGAGCTCGGGGCGCTTGATCTCGAGGATGTTGACCTTGATGGCCTTGCCGGTCATCCGGTGCAGGTCCTTGCGCAGCGCGTCGACCTCCGAGCCCGGACTTGCCGATCACGATGCCCGGCCGCGCGGTGTGGATGTTGATCTCGATCTCGTTGGCGTCCTTGCGGATCGTGATGTCCGAGAGGCCGGCGTGGGCGAGCTTGCCGGTGATGTGGCCGCGGATGGCCACGTCCTCGGCGAGGTAGTCCGCGAACTCGCGCTCGTTGAACCAGTTCGACTTCCAGTCGTGGATGTAGCCCACGCGCATGCGACTCGGGGTGAACCTTCTGTCCCATGTCCTCAGTCCTTCGGCGTGAGCGTGATCGTCAGGTGGCTGGTGCGCTTGCGGATGCGGGTCGCGCGGCCCATGGCGCGCGGGCGGAAGCGCTTGAGGGTCGGGCCCTCGTCGGCGTGGACGGAGGCGATGCGCAGGTCGTCGCCGAGCAGCTCGTGGTTGTGCTCGGCGTTGGCGACCGCGCTCTGCAGCAGCTTGCGCCAGTCCTCGGCGACCGCGCGCGGCGTGTGGGCGAGGATCGCGAAGGCCTCCTCGACCGACTTGCCGCGGATGTGGTCGCAGACCAGGCGGGCCTTGCGGGCCGAGGTGCGGACGTACTTGGCCTGCGCGCGGACGACGGGCGGAGCCGGCGCCGCGCCGTCGCCGGCGACCTGCGGGGCGGGCTTGTCGACCTTCTCCGCCCTCTCGGCCTTCTCGCGGGCGCGCGTCTTCGCGGCGGGCTCCGCCTTCTGGCCGGACGGCGCCTTCTCAGCCGCCTCGGCGGCCTCCTTGCCACGCCGGTCTCGTCGGCAGCCGTCGCCTCGGCCTTCGGCGCCGGCTTCTTGCGGGGAGCGCGCTTCTTCGGGGCGGTGCCGCTTGCCTCGGCCTGCTGCTCCGCGGCCGCCTTCGCGGCCGCTGCGGCCTCGGCCGACTGCTTGGCAGCGGTCCCCTTGCCCTCCTCGGCGGAGGGCCTGTCCTGCTTGGTCCCGGCGATCCCCCGGGCCGACCTTGCCGCCCTCGCGCGCCACTAGCGGACCTTCCCGGAGCCGGCGTGGCCGCGGTAGCAGGCGCGTGGGCGCGAACTCGCCGAGCTTGTGGCCGACCATCGACTCGGAGACGAACACGGGCACGTGCTTGCGGCCGTCGTGGACGGCGATCGTGTGGCCGACCATCTCGGGGAAGATCGTGGACGCTCGCGACCAGGTCTTGACCATCTGGCTTGTTGCCGGAGCTGTTCATGGCCTCGATGCGCGCCATCAGGCGCTCCTCGACCCACGGCCCCTTCTTGCTCGAACGACTCATGCCTAGCGCTTGCCCTTCCCGCGACGGCGGCCGCGAACGATGTAGCGGTCGCTGTCCTTGTTCTTCTTGCGCGTCCGGTAGCCGAGCGTGGGAACGCCCCACGGGGTGACCGGATGGCGGCCCGGCGTGGTGGAGCCCTCGCCGCCGCCGTGCGGGATGGTCGACCGGGTTCATCGCCGTGCCGCGCGTCTGCGGGCGCACGCCCATGTGACGCTTGCGGCCGGCCTTGCCGATCTTGACGTTCTGGTGGTCGGCGTTGCCGATGACGCCGACGGTGGCGCGGCACTCGGCGCGGACCATGCGCATCTCGCCGGACGGCAGGCGCAGCGTCGCCATGCCGCCCTCCTTCGCCATCAGCTGCACGGCGGCGCCGGCCGAGCGGGCCAACTGCCCGCCGCGGCCGGGCTGGAGCTCGACGTTGTGGACCACGGTGCCGACCGGCATGTTGGCCAGCGGCAGGCAGTTGCCGACCGACGGCTCGACGGTGTCGCCGGAGACGACCTCGGCGCCGACCTGCAGGCGCGCGGGCGCCAGGATGTAGCGCTTCTCGCCGTCGGCGTAGTGCAGCAGCGCGATGTAGGCCGTGCGGTTGGGGTCGTACTCGATCGCGGCGACCTTCGCCGGCACGCCGTCCTTGCGGCGCTTGAAGTCGATCTTGCGGTAGAGGCGCTTGGCGCCGCCGCCGCGGTGGCGCGAGGTCTTGCGGCCGTAGCTGTTGCGCCCGCCGGACTTCGTCAGCCCCTCGACGAGCGTGCTGCTCGGGCTCGGTCTTCGTGATCTCGGCGAAGTCCGGGTACGAGACGAAGCGGCGGCCGGGCGAGGTGGGCTTGGGCTTGCGGATCGGCATGGCTCTAGCCCTCCTCGAGGCCCTGCAGGGTCGCGAAGATCGGGATGGAGTCGCCCTCGCGCACCTGCACGATGGCCTTCTTCCACGAGCGCGTGCGGCCCGAGGTCAGGCCGCGGCGCTTGGGCTTGGACTTGACGGACGCCGTGCGCACGTCGACCACGTGGACGTCGAAGAGCTCCTCGACCGCCTGGCGGATCTGCGTCTTGTGCGCGTCGGGGTGCACGCGGAACGTGTACTTGTCGGCCGCGGCAAGCACGTAGCTCTTCTCGCTGACGACGGGGCGGATGATGACCTGGCTCGAGTCCATGGCTAGGCGGCGGGCTCCGGGGTGGGCTGGCGCTTGGGCTGCGAGGTCGCCCGCGCGGTGAGCTCGTCGAGGGCCTCCGCGGAGGCAACGAGGGCGGCCGCGCCGATCACGTCGGCGACGCCGACGCCGGAGGCGGGCAGGACGCTGACGCGGTCGAGGTTGCGGAACGACAGCGCGGCGCGCTCCTGCTCCTCGGTCAGCACGATCACGACGGAGCCGCCGAGCAGGTCGCCCAGCAGCTCGGCGGCCTGCTTGGCCGACGGCGTATCGAGGAAGGGCTCGGGATCGATCGCAGCGATCGTGCCACGCTCGGCGTGCACCGACAGCGCGCTGCGCAGCGCGGCGCGGCGCTCCTTGCGGTTGACCTTGAACGTGTAGTGGCGCGGCTGCGGGCCGAAGACGGTGCCGCCGCCGGCCCAGATCGGCGAGCGGCTCGAGCCGGCGCGGGCGCGGCCGGTGCCCTTCTGGCGCCACGGCTTGGCGCCGCCGCCGCGAACCTGGCCGCGCGTCTTGGTCGAGTGCGTGCCCTGCCGGCGCGCGGCGAGCTCGGCGCGCACGGACTCGTGGACGAGCGGGCCGTTGAAGTCGGCGCCGAACGCCGTCGTCGTCGAGCTTGACCGTGCCGGTGCCGCCGAGGAGCTTGGCGTCAGCCATCGGTGCGCACCTCCACGATGCCGTTGCGCGGGCCCGGGACGGCGCCGCGGACCAGCAGCAGGTTCCGGCCGGTGTCGACCTCGACGATCTCAGGCCCTTCTGGGTCACGCGCTCGTTGCCCATCTGGCCGGGGCCGCGAATGCCCTTCATGACGCGGGCCGGCCAGGCCGACGCGCCGATCGAGCCCGGGGCGCGCACGTTGTGCGAGCCGTGGCTCTTGGGGCCGCTGCTGAAGTTGTGGCGCTTGATCGTGCCCTGGAAGCCCTTGCCCTTGGAGGTGCCGGAGACCTTGACGCTCTGGCCGACCTCGAACGCCTCGACCGTCACGGTGTCGCCGACCAGCAGCTCGCCGGCCTCGTCGCGGAACTCGACGAGGTGCTTCATCGGGCCGGCGCCGGCCTTCTTGAGGTGGCCGAGCTCCGGCTTGGAGAGGTGCTTCTCCTTGCGTGGCGCCGAACGCGAGCTGCACGGCCTCGTAGCCGTCGCGCTCGACCGTGCGGATGCCCGTGACCGGGCACGGGCCGGCCTCGAGCACGGTCACGCGCTCGACGGTGCCGTCCTCGCGGAACAGCTGGGTCATGCCGAGCTTCTTGGCGAGGATCGCGGGCATCTAGCCGAGCTGGATCTCGATGTCGACGCCCGCGGGGAGATGGTCGAGCCGCTGGAGCGAGTCGACCGTCTTCGGCGTGGGCTGGTGGATGTCGATCAGCCGCTTGTGCGTGCGGATCTCGAAGTGCTCGCGCGAGTCCTTGTCCTTGAACGGGGAGCGGACGACGCAGTAGACGTTCTTCTCGGTGGGCAGCGGCACGGGACCGGTCACGGTCGCGCCGGTGCGCGCCGCCGTCTCGACGATCTCCTTCGCCGCCGTCTCGATCGCCGAGTGGTCGTACGCCTTCAGGCGGATGCGGATCTTGTTCTGGGCCAGGGTGGCCATGCGATGTCTCTCTGCGTCTCTCTCTTCGATGAGCGCACCGAAGGCGGGCCGTCAGCCGGCCCGCCCCTGGGCACGTCGGGTCGTATCGGACTTGCGGGTGCTACTGGATGACTTCGGTGACCACGCCCGAGCCCACCGTGCGGCCGCCCTCGCGGATGGCGAAGCGCAGGCCGGCGTCCATGGCGATCGGCTGGATCAGCTCGATCGCCATCTGGACGTTGTCGCCCGGCATGACCATCTCCGTGCCCTCGGGCAGGTTGGCCACGCCGGTCACGTCGGTCGTGCGGAAGTAGAACTGCGGCCGGTAGCCCGTGAAGAACGGCGTGTGGCGGCCGCCCTCCTCCTTCTTGAGGACGTAGACCTCGGCCTTGAACTTGGTGTGCGGGGTGATCGAGCCGGGCTTGCACAGCACCTGGCCGCGCTCGATCTCCTCGCGCTTGGTGCCGCGCAGCAGGCAGCCGACGTTGTCGCCCGCCTGGCCCTGGTCGAGGATCTTGCGGAACATCTCGACGCCGGTGACGACCGTCTTCTCGGTCGCCTTGATGCCGACGATCTCGACCTCGTCGCCGGTGTTGACGACGCCCTGCTCGATGCGGCCGGTGGCGACGGTGCCGCGGCCGGTGATCGAGAAGACGTCCTCGACCGGCATCAGGAACGGCTTGTCGAGGTCGCGCTGGGGCTCGGGGATGTAGGAGTCGAGCTGCTCGGCGAGCTCGACGATCTTGGCGGCGTACTCCGCGTCGCCCTCGAGCGCCTTGAGCGCCGAGCCGGTGACGAACGGGATGTCGTCGCCCGGGAAGTCGTACTCGGAGAGCAGGTCGCGAACCTCGACCTCGACGAGCTCGAGGAGCTCCTCGTCGTCGACCATGTCGGCCTTGTTGAGGAACACGACGATGTAGGGCACGCCGACCTGGCGGGCGAGCAGGATGTGCTCGCGCGTCTGGGGCATCGGGCCGTCGGCGGCCGACACGACCAGGATCGCGCCGTCCATCTGGGCGGCGCCGGTGATCATGTTCTTGACGTAGTCGGCGTGCCCGGGGCAGTCGACGTGCGCGTAGTGGCGCTTGTCGGTCTCGTACTCGACGTGCGACGTGGCGATGGTGATGCCGCGCTCCTCTCCTCGGGAGCGTTGTCGATCTCCTCGAAGCTGCGGGCCTGCCCGCCGTAGGTCTCGGCGAGGACCTTGGTGATGGCAGCCGTCAGCGTCGTCTTGCCGTGGTCGATGTGACCGATGGTGCCGACGTTGACGTGCGGCTTGCCGCGCTCGAACTTCTCCTTGGCCACTGTGGCTTACCTCTCTCGAATCTCTCTTTGGGCAACCGAAGGAAGGTAGCGAAAATCTCGCTACGCCGCCTCCGCCTGACCGCCCCGCTCCTCGACGATCTTCTCGGCGATGTTGGGCGGGACCTCGTCGTAGGTGTCGAACTGCATGGTGTAGGTGGCGCGACCCTGGGTCATGGACCGCACGTCGGTCGCGTAGCCGAACATCTCCGACAGCGGGACGTGAGCCGTGACGGCCAGCGCGTTGCCGCGCCGCTCCTGGCCCTCGACGCGGCCGCGCCGACGGCGACAGGTCGCCGATGACGTCGCCCAGGAAGTCCTCCGGGGTGACGACCTCGACCTTGAAGATCGGCTCCAGCAGGACCGGCTTGGCGCGCTTGGCCGCCTCCTTGAAGGCGAGCGAGCCGGCGACCTTGAACGCGATCTCCGAGGAGTCGGTGTCGTGGTACTTGCCGTCGATGAGCGTCACGCGGACGTCGACCATCGGGTAGCCGGCCTTGACGCCGTTCTCCAGCGCCTCCTCGCAGCCCTTCTCGACGGCGGGGATGAACTCGGAGGGGACCGAGCCGCCCTTGATCTTGTTGACGAAGTCGAAGCCCTCGCCGGGCGCCGGCTCCATGTCGATGTAGACGATGCCGTACTGGCCCGAGCCGCCGGTCTGGCGGACGAAGCGGCCCTCGATCTTCTGGGCGCTGCCCTTGATGGTCTCGCGGTAGGAGACCTGCGGGCGGCCGACGTTGGCCTCGACGTTGAACTCGCGCTTCATGCGGTCGACCAGCACCTCGAGGTGCAGCTCGCCCATGCCCGAGATCTCGGTCTGGCCGGTCTCCTCGTTGGTCTGCACGCGGAAGGTGGGGTCCTCCTCGGCCAGGCGGCCCAGCGCGACCGACATCTTCTCCTGGTCGGACTTCGTCTTGGGCTCGACGGCGACCTTGATGACCGGCTCGGGGAAGGTGATCGACTCCAAGCGGATCGGCGCGTCGGGCGCGCAGAGCGTGTCGCCGGTGACGATCTGCTTGATGCCGACGCCCGCCGCGATGTCGCCCGCGTAGACCTCGGGGACCTCCTCGCGGTCGTTGGCGTGCATCATCAGGATGCGGCCGACGCGCTCGGTCTTGCCGGTCGAGGCGTTGAGGATCCGCGCCCCGGACTCCAGCCGGCCCGAGTAGACGCGGAAGTAGGTGAGCTTGCCGACGAAGGGGTCGGCCATGATCTTGAACGCCAGCGCGCTGAACGGCTCGGAGTCGTCGGGCTTGCGCACGACCAGGTCGCCCTCCTCGCCGCGCCTTGGTGAGCTGGTGGCCCTCCATCGGCGGGACGTCGAGCGGGCTCGGCAGGTAGTCGAGGACCGCGTCGAGCAGCGGCTGGACGCCCTTGTTCTTGAACGCGGAGCCGCAGAAGACCGGGGTGAGCTTGATGTCGAGCGTCGCCTTGCGGATCGCCTCCTTGAGGCGGTCGGCCGGGATCGTCGGTCTCCTCGAGGATCAGCTCGACGAGCTCGTCGTCGTAGTGGGAGACCTCCTCGAGCAGGTGCTCGCGCGCCGCGTCGGCCTCGGCGCGCAGCTCGTCGGGGATCTCGACGATCTCCTGCTCCTTGCCGAGGTCGTCGAGGTAGTGGATCGCCTTCATGCCGATCAGGTCGATGATGCCCATGAAGTCGCCCTCGGCGCCCCACGGCAGCTGGACGGGGACGGGTGGGCGCCGAGGCGGTCGATCATCGTCTGGACCGAGCCCTCGAAGTCGGCGCCGATGCGGTCCATCTTGTTGATGAAGGCGATGCGCGGGACGTGGTACTTGTCGGCCTGGCGCCAGACGGTCTCGGACTGGGGCTCGACGCCGGCGACGGAGTCGAACAGCGCGATCGCGCCGTCGAGCACGCGCAGCGAGCGCTCGACCTCGACGGTGAAGTCCACGTGGCCGGGCGTGTCGATGATGTTGATGCGGTGGTCGCGCCACTCGGCGGTCGTGGCGGCCGACGTGATGGTGATGCCGCGCTCCTGCTCCTGCTCCATCCAGTCCATCGTCGCGGCGCCCTCGTGGACCTCGCCGATCTTGTAGGTGCGGCCGGTGTAGTAGAGGATGCGCTCGGTCGTCGTCGTCTTGCCGGCGTCGATGTGCGCCATGATCCCGATGTTGCGGGTCTTCTCGAGCGGGAACTTGCGTGGCATGAAAGTGGTATCTCTGACTGCGGTCGGCTGGGGCTCTGCGGGCAAAAAGAACGGGCCCCTCGGGCCCGCGCGCACTACAGGTGTCTGTCCTGTGCCGCGGCGCTATGTGCTCGAGGTCTCCATCCTGCGAAATCCGGCTGCTCCACGAGAGGTCGCGCATGAGCGGCGCCCGAACGCGGAGCGGCGCTCGACTATAGCAACGGTTCGCCCGCTCGCCCACCTGTGAACGGCCGCTCGGGCGGCTCGGAGCCGGCGGGCTCGGTGCTGGCCGGTCTCGGGCTCGCCGGCGCGCTCCTCGCGGTCGTCGCCACCTTCACGCCGATCATCAAGATCCAGGTCCTCACGGTCACCCCGGCGACGTTCAGCGGCTATGACCGCCAACTCAGCCGCGAGCGCACACGCATGAGCGCGCCCGACGCGGAACGGCGACCGACTATAGCAGCGGCCGGTCGGCCGACCGAGCCGGAACGGGCCGCGGTCGCGGCTCGGCACTGGGGCTCGATGCTCGCCGGTCTCGGGCTCGCCGGCGCGGTCCTCGGGATCGTCGCCACCTTCTCGCCGTCATCAAGATCGAGGTGCTCACCGTGACGCCCGCGACGTTCAGCGGGTACGACCGCACGGGGTCGCGCTGGTGCTGCTCGGGCTCTTCGGCGCCCTGATGACCCTCGGCGGCGCGCGCGGCGCGCGGCCGGCGATGGCGGCGCTCGCGGCGCGGGGCTGGCGGTCGCTGCTGATCGCCGTGATCGGCGACCTGCCGCACCTCGACGACACGGGCGTCTGGCCCAGTCGGACACCTACGAGGACGCCCAGGCGGTCGCCGGCTCGGGCTGGTACCTGGAGACGCTGGCGGGCGCGCTGATGCTGGTGGCCGGCGTCGGGATGCTGCTGCTGAGCCCGCTGGTCGGCCCGGAGGGCCGCGCGCGGCGCGCCGCGCCGCGGCCCGCGGCGAGGGCGGCGTCGCCGCCCGGCCGAGCCGGCGGCCCGGCGGGGACGGACGCGGCGCCGCGGCCGAGGACGATCCGTTCGCGCCGGCCGGCCGCCGCCCGCCGGCCCTGGGCGCGGGAGCGGGCTGCTGGGCCGCCTGAACGGCGCGCCGGCGCCGTCCGCCGCGCTGACCGCGGACGCGGCCGCGGTCCGTCCGAGCGGACCGCCCCCCACGGCCGCCGACCACCCCACCGCGGGCTCGGAGGCGTCCGGTTCGGCGGGGGGCCCGACCAACGTCCGTTGAGGCTGGTTCGAGCGTTCCTCAATCTTCCGGTGATATCGGGCGACGTGCTGATCATGAGGCCGACTCCCGCGCCCGTCCAGCACCGCGCCGGCCCAGCGATCCAGCGCCCGCGGTGGACCCCAGCGCGCTGGAGATCCACTACGAGCCGATCGCCGAGCTGGCCGAGCGGGCGCGGTGATCGGCGCCGAGGCACTGCTGCGGCGGCGGATGCCCAGCGGGGTCGTGCAGATCGCCGCGCGCTTCCTGCCCCTCGCCGAGGCCAACGGCCTGCATGGTCGAGATCGGGCGGCGCGTCATCGACGAGGCCTGCGAGAGCGCCGCCGCCTGGCAGAGCGACCCGCAACGGGGCCGTGGTCGCCGTCAACGTCTCCGCCCGCCAGCTCGCCGACCCGTCGCTGCCGACTGGGTCGAGGCGGTGCTCGTCCGCCACAGCCTGCGCCCCGACCTGCTCGCTGCTCGACGTCCCGGAGTACGTCGTCGCCGAGGCCGCGCTGGACGGCGGGCCGATCCTCGAGCACCTGCGCGACCTGGCCGGCCTCGGCGTCCGCATCGCCGTCGACGACGTCGGCACCGGGGCCGGCCAGCCCCACCTACCTCTCGACCGTCCCGGTCTCGATGCCTCAAGATCGACGGCCGCTTCGTGCGCGGGCTGCGCGACCCCGGCGAGACCCACCTCGCCCCGGCGATCGTCGCGCTCGCCCACCGGCTCGGCATCACCGCGCTCGCCGAGGGCATCGAGCAGACCGAGGAGGCCGAGGCGCTGCGCACCCTCGGCTGCGACCTCGGCCAGGGCTACGCGATCGGCCGCTCCACGTCGGCCGACGACATCGCCCGACCAGCTGCGCGCGTAGCGCCGCGGCATCCGGGCGCCCGCGGCACGCGAGGGGGCGAGACCGGCCGCCGGCGACCTGTATGGGCGGGTGCGTCGAGAAGCTCTCATAGGAAAGTGAGCCCGCCGCGGGCGACAGTCCTTCGGAGGACCCCCGTCGCGACGCGCCAGGGCGGCGAGACGGCGGGTCTCAGCGTCCGCTGGCAGGCGGGCGCGCGCGCGGCGTTCCGGCCAGGAGTGTGAAGGGGGACAGTCCTCCGGACGGACCCCCACAGCGACGCGCCGGGGGCGGCGCAAACGCGCCCGAGGACGAGCGGTCCCGCTGGTCAGGAGCCGACGGGCTCGCCGTCGTTGGCAGGAGCACGAGGAGGGACAGTCCTTCGGACGGAGCTCCTCGTCGCGACGCCGCCAGGGGCGGCGAGAGGGCGGGTCCTACCAGCGGTCCGGCTGGTGAGGAGCCGTCGGGCTCGCTGTCGTTGGCCAGGAGCACGAGGAGGGACAGTCCTTCGGACGGACCTCCTCGTGCGACGCCGCCAGGGGCGGCGAGACGGCGGGTCCTGACCAGCGGTCCCGCTGGTCAGGAGCCGTCGGGCTCGCCGTCGCTGGCCAGGAGCACGAGGAGGGACAGTGCCTTCGGACGGAGCTCCTCGTCGCGACGCCGCCAGGGGCGGCGAGACGGCGGGTCTACCAGCGGTAGTGCGCGAAGGCCTTGTTGGCCTGCGCCATGCGGTAGATGTCGTCCTTGCGCTTGTACGCGCCGCCCTGCTGGGACTGGGCGTCCATCAGCTCGTTGGCGAGGCGCTGGGCCATCGTCTTCTCGCGGCGCTGGCGGGCGAACTCGACGAGCCAGCGGACGGCGAGCGTGCGGGCGCGGCGCGGCGGCACCTCGACGGGCACCTGGTAGGTCGCGCCGCCGACGCGGCGGGAGCGGACCTCGAGCACCGGCGTCAGCGTCTTGATCGACTGCCTCGAGCTGCTCGACCGGGTCCTTGCCCGGTGCGCTCGCCGATGATCGCCAGCGCGTCGTAGACGATCTGCTCGGCGGTGGACTTCTTGCCGTCCAGCATCACCTTGTTGATGACCTGCTGGACGAGGCGCGAGCGGTGGACGGGGTCCGGCTCGATCGGCCGGATCTGGGCGGCGGCGCGGCGGGGCATCTACTGCTTCTTGACGCCGTACTGGGAGCGGGCCTTCTTGCGGTCGCTGACGCCGGCGGCGTCGAGCGTCCCGCGGACGACCTTGTAGCGCACGCCCGGCAGGTCCTTGACGCGGCCGCCGCGCACGAGCACGACGGAGTGCTCCTGCAGGTTGTGGCCCTCGCCGGGGATGTAGGCGGTGACCTCCATGCCGCCGGTGATGCCGCACACGGGCGACCTTGCGCAGCGCCGAGTTCGGCTTCTTCGGGCGTGGTCGTGTACACGCGCGTGCAGACGCCGCGGCGCTGGGGCGCGGCGACCTTCTTCTTGCGGCCCTTGCCGGACTTCAGGCCCGGGGTCGCGAGCTTCTTGGCTTGGCGCTGCGGCCCTTGCGGATCAGCTGGCAGGTCGTCGGCATGCGACGGCGCATGGTAGCAGCGGGCCGAGCCTCGCGGCGCGCCCGGCCGGCCTGGCACGCGGCGGCTCGGCGGCCGCGCGGGGACGCGACGAGCGCCTCCTCGGCGGCGACGCGCCTCGGCGCTGACCGGTCGCGGCGACGGCTCGGACGTGAGCCGGCCGGCGGCGACGTTCGAGGCCCCTGCAGGAAGCCCGGGGTCGTCGGCCAGCGCGCCGTGCAGCCCGCGGTTGGCGAGCTTGACGCACGTAGGGCATCGTCGCGTTGGTCAGCGCGTAGGTGCGAGGTGATCGGCACCGCGCCGGGCATGTTGGCCACGCAGTAGTGGGTGATCCCGTCGACCTCGTAGGTCGGGTCGGAGTGCGTCGTCGGGCGCGAGGTCTCGAAGCAGCCGCCCTGGTCGATCGAGACGTCGACGAGCACGGCGTTGCGCTTCATCAGCCCGAGCTGCTCGCGCGTGACCACGTGGGGCGCCTTGGCGCCGTGGACCAGCACGGCGCCGATCACCAGGTCGGCCTCGGGCAGGCGCTCCTCGATCGCCAGCGTCGAGGCGAAGCACGGTCGAGGCGCGGCCGTCGAAGCAGCGACGTCGAGCTCGCGCAGGCGGTCGATCGATGCGGTCGAAGACGTAGGTCTCGGCGCCCATGCCCGATCGCGATCTCGCGCCGCGTTCATGCCCGACCACGCCGCCGCCGATGACCATCACCTTGCCCGGCGGCCACGCCCGGCACGCCGCCGAGCAGCAGCCCGCGGCCGCCCAGCGGCTTCTCGAGCATGAACGCGCCGGCCTGGGTGGCGATCTTGCCCGCCACCTCGCTCATCGGCGCCAGCAGCGGCAGCCGCCCGCGCGCGTCCTCGACCGTCTCGTAGGCGATGCAGGTCGCGCCGGAGGCCATCAGCCCGCGCGTCAGCTCGGGGTCGGGCGCCAGGTGCAGGTAGGTGAACAGCGTGTGGCGCGGCTCGCAGCGCGCGACCTCGACGCGGCTGGGGCTCCTTGACCTTGACGATCAGCTCGGCCTCGCCGAAGACCGCCGTCGGCGTCGGGCACGATCGCGCGCGCCCTGCGCGGCGTAGTCGCGCGTCGGCGATCGCCGAGCCCTCGCCGGCGCCCGCCTGCACGAGCACCTCATGGCCGCGGTCGGTCGAGCTCGCGCACGCCCGGCGGGCGTCAGCGCCACGCGGTACTCGTCCGTCTTGATCTCCGTGGGAACGCCGACCTTCATGCGACCCCCATCCTCTCGCCCGCCTCGGTGAGCGCCGGGCGCAGGACGGCCTCGATCTCCTCCCACTCCGTCCGGCATACGGGGCGAGACTGGAAACCCGCCCCCGCCCGGAACCCCGGAAAATCTCCGGGCAGAAACCCGACCCCCGAATCCCCCCCAAACCCCGGCGCCCCCACCTTGAAAAACCGCCCCCCCCCCCCCCCCGCCGCCAAGGTCCCCAACCCCCCCCGCCGGCTCTCCCCCGACGCCCCCCCCCCCCAAAACCCTTGGCCCACCCCCCCAGTCGGTCCCCCCAAAAAACCGGGAACGACCAGTGCCCTCCAGGAACGGCTCGGCGATCCGGTCGGACACCAGCAGCGCGCCTCGGGGCGTAGGCCGATCAGGGCCTTGGCCGTGGTGATCATTCCGGCCGTAGTCAGCCTGCCACCGAACCACTCGCCGAGCCTGCCAAAGCGGAAAAGACCCCTCGAAAACCACAACACCTCCTTCCCCTCCCCGATCCCCCCGCCCCCGAAAAACCCCCGGGGGCCGAAACCCCCCGCCTCAAACGGCCCCACACCCCCGCCCGCCCCGCCCCCCCTCTACCGTGGCCTCGCCCCTCTCGCCCCCCTACCCTCGCCCGCCACCGTAGTCTTCGGCCTCGGCACCCGCCCCCCGCCCCGCCCCCTCCGCCCGCCCCCTGCCATGTTCCGTTCTCCCGCCCCCCCCTCCTTTTTCTCTTTCCGTCTTAGCCGCCCGCCCCTCCCCGACTCCCCCCCCTCCTCCCCCCGCAAGACAACCCCCCCGTCCGCCTCCCCCCCCCGACAACACTCGCCCCCCCCGCCGGCCTCCGCCCCTCCCCGCCGCAGACACCCACCGTCTCGAACCGTGCCTCGCCTAGCCCCCCCCTCATCGGACCCCGCCCCCCCGCCCGCCGGGGAGGTGGTGGGCATGCGAGAACCTATCCGAGCGAATAGGTTGCGCGATGGAGCTGGTCCACGACCGACGGGGAGCGGGCGAGCCGCTGGTGCTCCTGCACGGCATCGGCAGCCGCTGGCAGGTCTGGGCCCCGGTCCTCGACCACCTCGCCGCGCGCCACGAGGTCTGGGCGCTCGACATGCCCGGCTTCGGCGCATCCGATCCGCTGCCGGGCGGGCGCCGCGCCACCGTCGGAGCACTCGCCGACGCCGTCGGCGGAATGGCTCGGCGAGCACGACATCGAGCGCCCGCACGTGGCGGGCAACTCCACCGGTGGCGGCATCGCCCTCGACCTCGCCTCACGAGGCATCGCCCGGTCGGCGATCGCGCTGGCCCCGATCGGGTTCTGGAGCGCGCGCGAGCGGGCGTTCTGCCAGGCGTCGGTGCGAGCGACGCGCGCGCTCGGCCGCACGCTCCGTCCGGTCATGCCGGTGCTCGCGCGGTCCGCCGTCGCGCGCGCCGTGCTGCTGTCGCAGCTCTACGCCCGCCCCGGGCAGGTCGCGGTCGACGAGATCGTGCAGGAGGTCGACGCGCTGGTCGGCGCCGGCTCCTTCGAGGCGACCTGCGACTCGTTCGCCGGCTACCTCGCGCCGCTGGCGGCGACGGACCACGCCCAGGTCACGGTCTGCTGGGGCGACCGCGACCGCCTTCTGCTGCCGCGCCAGGCGCGGCGCGCCCGCCGCCGCCTCCCCCGCGCCCAGCACGTCCTGATCCCGGGCGCCGGCCACCTGATGATGTCCGACGACCCCGGGGCCACCGCCGACGTCATCCTCGCCGGCTGCGCCGCCGCGAGCTGACGGGCGAGAAGCCACACCACGGGCCGCCTCGCGGCCCGGCAACGGGCGCGGCGCCGGCAACGTGGGCCGTCTTGGTGTCGCATACCGACAGCTGGACGGCCCACCCCATCGCCGGTGGCGCGTTGCGGGCTGGCGGGCGCGTTCGGGCGACGGTCAGGCGGTGGCGACGCCGGCGGCACGGACAGGCGCCGGCGTCAGCGCGGTGGCGACGACGACCATCACGAAGGCGAGGGCCTGGAGCACGATGCCAAGCGCGTGGCCGGGCAGCGGGTCGCCGAAGACGATGATGCCGCCGGCGATGCCGGAGATGTTGGCGGCGGTGCCGGTGACGGCGATGACCGGGACGGCGTCGCCGTCCTGGAGGCCGCGCGCCGACGCGTAGAAGGCGGCGACCGAGGCGAGGATCGTGACGAGCAGCCAGGGGCTCACGAGCGCCAAGCACCCCGCCCGACCCGATCAGGCCGGTGAGCGCCTTGATCGCGACGTCGGAGACGCCGAAGAGGATGCCGGCGGCGGCGCCGAGCATGACGCCGTGGTGCTCGACGGGGGCGCCGACGCGCGGGCCGAGGATCAGCAGGCCGCCGAGACCGAACAGCCCGGCCTCGAAGGAGATCATCGCCGCGTCGGAGAAGGTCGAGTGGGCGCCGTGCGCGGCCGGCAGGGTGACGCCCAGCAGCACGAGGCCGATCGCCGTGAAGCCCAGGCCGAGCCACTGGCGGCGCCCGACCTGGAAGCCGAAGAGGCGCTCGGCCATGATCGCGAGCAGCACCACGCCGCCGGCGAGGACGGCCTGGACGACGGACATCGGCGCCAGCGCGAGCGCCGCGACGTGGAAGCCCCAGGCGCTGGTCGCGACGAGCATGCCGAGCGCGAACCAGGGCGAGCCGAAGAGCGACCTGGCGGAGCGCAGGGGGTGCTTGATGTCGACGGGCTCGGCCGCGCACGCTCCCCGGTGCTTGTAGAAGAAGCCCGAGGTTGGTGGCGAACGCGCAGACGAGCGCGAGCAGGATGCCCAGTTGAAGAGTCACGTGAAAAGTGAAACGCAGGTGAGGGACGAAACCAGCGGTGCCGAGCCTCTCCCCTACCATCGGCACCCGCTGAATCCCGCTTGACCTCGCAGGGTGATGAACAGAGTACACACCGCGAGCCGGCTGCGGTTACAGGACGCCCCTCTCGCCGTGAAGTCGCCGCAAATCCGCGACAAACCCGTGCTCCTGGTCGACGTCGACGGCGTGATCTCGCTGTTCGGGTTCGCGCTGGACGGATGTCCGGCCGGAACCTGGCACAACGTCGAGGGCATCGCCCACTTCCTTTCGTCCACCGCGGCCGGGCACCTCCTCACGCTGGACGAATGGTTCGATCCGGTCTGGTGCAGCGGCTGGGAGGAGAGGGCCGACGAGCATCTCCCTGCCCTCCTCGGGGTCCCGCGCTACGCCCACCTGTCGTTCGAGCGGGAGGTGGGCGGGCGCGACGGGACGGCCCGGGCTCACTGGAAGCTGGCCGCGATCGACGCGCACGCGGGCGAGCGCCCCCTGGCCTGGGTCGACGACGCGCTCGACGACGCGTGCGAGCCTGGGCGGCCGCGCGCCCCGCGCCGACGCTGCTCGTGCGAACCGACCCCGCCGCCGGGCTGACCGGCGACGGGGTCGAGCTGCTCGTGCGCTGGGCGCGCGAGCTTCAGCGTTAGGGCGGGCTACTCGTCCTTGGGCAGGTCGAGGTCGGCCAGCTCCTCGGCGAAGCCGGTCTCGCCGGAGCCGATCTCCTCCAGCGACGCGATGTCCTGGTCGAGGCCGAAGCCCCGCAGGCCGTCGCCGTTGCCGATGCCCAGCTCGGCGGCGATCTCGTCGGAGTCCAGGAGCCCGACGTCGTCCATCGCGCGCGGGAGCGGCTCGGAGGGCTCGATCTCGATCCGCCGGTAGCGCTTGAGCCCCGTGGCGGCCGGGATGAGCTTGCCGATGATGACGTTCTCCTTGAGCCCGTTGAGCCGGTCGATCTTGCCCTCCAGGGCCGCGTCGGTCAGCACCTTCGTGGTCTCCTGGAAGGAGGCCGCCGAGAGGAAGCTGTCGGTGTTCAGCGACGCCTTGGTGATGCCGAGGATGATCTCCTCGTACTGGGCCGTCTCGCCCTTGGCCTTCTTGACCTCCGCGTTGCGCTCGAGGAAGTCGTTGCGGTCAACGAACTGGCCGGGGAGGTAGTCGGTGTCGCCCTTCTGGTCGACCCGGACGCGCTTCATCATCTGGCGCACGATCAGCTCGATGTGCTTGTCGTTGATGTCGACGCCCTGGGACTTGTAGACCTCCTGGACCTCCTTGACGAGGTACTGCTCGGTCTCGGTGCGTCCGCGAAGCGCGAGCAGCTCGGCCGGGTAGAGCGAGCCCTCGTTGAGCTGCGTGCCCGCCTCGATCTTCTCGCCCTGCCCCACGAACAGCCGCGTCCTGCGCGGGAACGTGTGGCGGTGCTCGTCGCCGGCGTCGTCGGTGATGACGACCGTCATCGCCTTGTCGGTCTCCTCGACCGCCACGACGCCGCCGACCTCGGCGATCTTCGCGAGGCCCTTGGGCTTGCGCGCCTCGAAGAGCTCGACGACACGCGGCAGGCCGTGCGTGATGTCCGCGCCGGCGACGCCGCCGGTGTGGAACGTCCGCATGGTCAGCTGCGTGCCCGGCTCGCCGATCGACTGAGCGGCCACGATGCCCACGGCGTCACCGATCTGGGCCGTGTTGCCGGTCGCCATCGAGCGGCCGTAGCACGCCTGACAGATCCCGGTCGCAGCCGAGCACTTGAGCACCGACCGGACGGGGATCCACGACGACGGCAGCTGGTCCTCGGCCTCGACGAGCTCGGCGAGCCCGACACGATCGATCTCCGCGCCCTGCTCGACGACCGTGCGGCCGCGCTTGGTCTCGATGTCCACCGGCGCGATCCGGCCCAGCAGGTTGTCGTTGGGCTCGCCGGAGTCCTTGCGGAGGAGCAGGTGGATGTGCTCGTCCGTGCCGCAGTCGGGCTCGCGGATGATCACGTCCTGTGCGACGTCGACCAGGCGCCGCGTGAGGTAGCCGGAGTCGGCGGTGCGCAGGGCGGTGTCGGCCAGGCCCTTGCGTGCGCCGTGCGTCGAGATGAAGTACTCGAGCACGGTCAGGCCCTCCATGAAGTTGGCCTTGATCGGGCGCTCGATGATCTCGCCCTTCGGGTTGGCCATGAGGCCACGCATGCCCGCCAGCTGGCGGATCTGCTTGAAGGAGCCACGCGCGCCCGAGCTGGCCATCATGAAGATGGGGTTCAGCTCGTCGAAGTGGGCCTCCATCGCCTCGGCGACCGCGTCGGTGGCCTCGTTCCAGATCCGGACGACCGCCTCGTGACGCTCCTCCTGGGTGATCAGGCCCATGTCGTACTGGTCGGAGACCTCCGCCACCTCGGCCTCGTAGCGCGCCAGGATCTCGCTCTTGTTCGGCGGGATGACCACGTCGTTCTTGGAGACCGTGATCCCCGCCTGCGTCGCGTACTTGAAGCCGAGGTCCTTGAACGCGTCGAGCACCAGCGACACCGCGGTGGCGCCGTAGCCCTGGACGAGCGCCTCGATGGCGCGCGTGAGGTCGCGCTTCTTCATCGCCTGGTTGACGAAGCCGTAGGAGGCCGGCTCGAAGCTCTCGCCCAGCGCCTCCTCGAGCGCGCGCTCGATCTTGTCGTTGTAGATGATCCGGCCGACCGTGGTCAGCAGGTGACCGCCCTCGCGCCCGACCGGCCGCCACTCGGCGAGGTCGTGCAGACCCACGCCGCGCGCCTCGTAGAGCAGCTCGGCCTCCTGGGCGGTGCGGAACCGCTTGGGAGTCTTCTCGCTCTTGGGCCACCTGCCGCCGATGAGCGCGTCGTACTTCTCGGCGAGCTCGTCGGAGTCCGGACCGTAGGTCAGGTAGTAGGCGCCCAGCACCATGTCCTGCGTCGGCGTCGCCAGCGGCGCGCCGTGCGCGGGGGAGAGGATGTTGTTCGACGAGAGCATCAGGATCCGCGCCTCCGCCTGCGCCTCGGCGCTCAGCGGGAGGTGGACCGCCATCTGGTCGCCGTCGAAGTCCGCGTTGAACGCGTGGCAGACCAGCGGATGGACCTGGATCGCCTTGCCCTCGACGAGCACCGGCTCGAACGCCTGGATGCCCAGGCGGTGCAGCGTCGGCGCGCGGTTGAGCAGCACCGGGTGCTCGTGGATGACCTCCTCGAGGACGTCCCAGACCTCCGGGATCATCGAGTCGACCATCTTCTTGGCCGCCTTGATGTTCTGGGCGGCCTTGCGCTCGACGAGCCGGGCCATGATGAACGGCTTGAACAGCTCCAGCGCCATCAGCTTCGGCAGGCCGCACTGGTGCAGGCGCAGCGACGGGCCGGCCACGATGACCGAGCGGCCCGAGTAGTCGACGCGCTTGCCCAGCAGGTTCTGGCGGAACCGGCCCTGCTTGCCCTTGAGCATGTCCGAGAGCGACTTGAGCGGGCGATTGCCCGGCCCGGTGACGGGCCGGCCGCGGCGGCCGTTGTCGAACAGTGCGTCGACGGCCTCCTGCAGCATGCGCTTCTCGTTGTTGACGATGATCTCGGGCGCGCCGAGGTCGAGCAGCCGCTTGAGGCGGTTGTTGCGGTTGATGACGCGGCGGTAGAGGTCGTTGAGGTCCGAGGTGGCGAAGCGGCCACCGTCGAGCTGGACCATCGGGCGCAGCTCCGGCGGGATCACCGGGACGGCCTCGAGGATCATCATCTCGGGCCTGTTCTCGGAGTTCAGGAACGCCGAGAGCACCTTGAGGCGCTTGACGGCGCGCTGCTGCTTCTGGCCCTTGCCGTTCTTGACGAGGTCCTCGAGGTCGATGCGCTCGTGCTCGGGGCACAGGCCGGGCAGGTCCTGCGGACGCAGGTCGTCGCCCGGCAGTCGCTCGGCATCGACCTTGCGCGGCGAGGCGTCGCGGTCGTACTCCGGCTTGTCGCGCAGCAGCTCGCGGATGTGCTCGGCGCCCATGCCGCCGCCGAAGTACTCGCCGAAGCCGAACGGCGAGCCGAACCGGTGCTTGAGCTCGCGGAAGAACGTCTCGTCCGCGATGATCAGCTTGGGCTTGAACTCGTCCTTCTCGACCGGCTTCTCGGTGTAGCTCTCCAGCGGCCACTCCTCGCCCTCGGCGGGCGGGTCCTCGGCCGGCTCCTCCTTGTTGGCGAAGAGCTTCCAGACCTGCTTGAGGCGCACGCGGGCGTCCTCGTAGTAGGCCTCGGTGTCGTCGATGTCGGCGTTGAAGCTCTTCTTGAGCTCGTTGGTGAGCTTCTTGCGCTCGTCGTCGGAGAGCTTCTTGACGTTGACGTCGAGCGACTCCTGCCAGAGCTCGTCCTCGGCGTCGAAGCCGGCGGTCGAGCCGTTCTCGAGGTAGCCGATCCGGCGCTCGAGCTGGCCCTTGAGCTCGTCGACGCGCTCCTTCTGCTCGGAGACGAGGCGGTCGAGCTCGGACTGCATCTCGCCCTGGAGGCGGTCGAGGTCGCGCCAGCGTGCCTCCTGGTCGACCCAGGTGACGATGCTCGCCGCGAAGTAGAGGATCTTCTCGAGCTCCTTGGGGGCCATGTCGAGCAGGTAGCCGATGCGGCTCGGAACGCCCTTGAAGAACCAGATGTGGCTGACGGGGGCGGCCAGGTCGATGTGACCCATGCGCTCGCGGCGCACCTTCGAGCGGGTGACCTCGACGCCGCAGCGCTCGCAGACGATGCCCTTGTAGCGGACGCGCTTGTACTTGCCGCAATAGCACTCCCAGTCCTTGGTGGGACCGAAGATGCGCTCGCAGAAGAGACCGTCCTTCTCGGGCTTGAGCGTCCGGTAGTTGATCGTCTCGGGCTTGGTGACCTCGCCCGACGACCACGAGCGGATCTGCTTGGAGGACGCGAGTCCGATCTCGATCGCGTCGAAGTTGTTGATGTCGATCATGGTGCCTCTATCCGGGGTTCAGGCCTCGCGAAGCGGGGCCGTGAGGGGGCGTTGCCCCCTCACTGATGTCGATCATGCGGCTGGTTGGCACTACTCGTCGGAGACGTCGGCGATGTCCACGTCGGCGTCGATGTCGACGTCTGCGGCGGCGGCGCCCAGGTCTGGCCCGGTCTCGGCCTCCGCCTCGCCGGACGCGTCGGTCTTGTCCTCGGATCCGGTCTGCTCGTCGGCGGCGACGTCGGAGACCTCACCGGTCGCGGCGCGGACGCCGGACAGATCGATGCCGAGCTCCTCCGCTGCACGGAGGAGATCGTCGTCCTCGTCGCGCATCTCGGTGCGCGTGCCCTCCTCGGAGACGACGTTGACGTCGAGCGCCAGCGACTGCATCTCCTTGAGCAGGACCTTGAACGACTCGGGGATCGACGGCTCGGCGATGTTCTCGCCCTTGACGATCGCCTCGTAGGCCTTCACACGCCCGACCGTGTCGTCGGACTTGATGGTGAGCATCTCCTGCAGGGTGTAGGCGGCGCCGTAGGCCTCCAGGGCCCAGACCTCCATCTCCCCGAAGCGCTGACCGCCGAACTGCGCCTTGCCGCCCAGCGGCTGCTGGGTGACCAGCGAGTACGGGCCGGTCGAGCGGGCGTGGATCTTGTCGTCGACCAGGTGCAGGAGCTTGAGGATGTACATGTAGCCCACCGTCACCTGCTCCTCGAACGGCTCGCCGGTGCGGCCGTTGAACAGGGTGAACTTGCCCGAGGCCCGCGTGCCGGCCGGACGCTGCTTGTCGACGTCCATCCGGATGCGGCCCTTGTGCTCGTCCTGCCACTTGACCAGCGCGGTGTCGACGTCATCGACGGTGGCACCGTCGAACACCGGGGTCGAGACGTAGACCTTGCCGCGGCCGTCGCCGTTGCCGTTGCCGGCCTTGGCGGCGAGCTTCGCGGCCTCCGAGCCGTCGTCGTACCAGCCCTGCGCCGCGGCCCACCCGAGGTGGGTCTCGAGGATCTGGCCGACGTTCATGCGGCTCGGCACCCCGAGCGGGTTGAGGATCACGTCGACGGGCGTGCCGTCCTCGAGGAACGGCATGTCCTGCTCGTCGACGATCTTCGAGATGACGCCCTTGTTGCCGTGGCGGCCGGCGAGCTTGTCGCCCTCGGAGATCTTGCGCTTCTTGGCGACGAACACGCGCACGAGCTCGTTGACGCCGGGCGGCAGGTCGTCGCCCTCGTCGCGGTTGAAGGTCATGACGTCGATGACGACGCCGCCCTCGCCGTGGGGCACCTTCAGCGAGGTGTCGCGGACCTCGCGCGCCTTCTCCTTGAAGATCGCGCGGATCAGCTTCTCCTCGGCGGTCAGCTCGGTCTCGCCCTTCGGCGTGACCTTGCCGACGAGCAGGTCGCCCGAGCCGACCTCGGCGCCGACGCGGACGATCCCGCGGTCGTCGAGGTTGCGCAGCGACTCCTCCGAGCGGTTCGGAATGTCGCGGGTGATCTCCTCGTCGCCCAGCTTGGTGGTGCGGGCGTCGATCTCGTACTCCTCGATGTGGATCGAGGTGAGCTCGTCGTCCTTGACGAGCCGCTTGGACAGGATGATCGCGTCCTCGAAGTTGTAGCCCTCCCAGGACATGAACGCGACCATCAGGTTCTTGCCGAGCGCCATCTCGCCGTGGTCGGTCGAGGAGCCGTCGGCGAGCAGGTCGCCCTCCTTGACCTTCTGGCCGGTGGCGACGAGCGGCTTCTGGTGAATCAGCGTGCCCTGGTTGGAGCGGCTGAACTTGTCGAGGACGTAGGTCTCCTTGCCGTCCTTGCCCTCGACCACCATCTCCTGCGCGTCGACGAAGGTGACCTCGCCGTCGGCGAGGGCGAGCAGCACGTCCCCCGTGTCGAGGGCCGCGCGGCGCTCCATGCCGGTGCCGATCACCGGCGCGTCGGTCTTCAGCAGCGGCACCGCCTGGCGCTGCATGTTCGAGCCCATCAGCGCGCGGTTGGCGTCGTCGTGCTCGAGGAACGGGATCATCGCCGTCGCCACCGACCAGATCTGGTCGGGGCTGACGTCCATGAGCTCGACCTCCTTGGGCGAGACCGTCACGTACTGGCCGGCCTGCGTGCGGCAGACGACCTCGGGCCCGCGCAGCTTGCCGGTCTTCTCGTCGATCGGCGGCGTTGGCCTGCGCGACGAGGCGCTCCTCCTCCTGGGTGGCGTCGAGGTGGACGATCTCGTCGGTGACGAGGCCGTCGGAGACGACCCGGTAGGGCGTGGTGACGAAGCCGTGCTCGGAGATCTCCGCGTAGGACGACAGCGAGCCGATCAGGCCGATGTTCGGACCCTCCGGGGTCTCGATCGGGCACATGCGGCCGTAGTGGGTCGGATGGACGTCACGCACCTCGATCGGCGCGCGCTCGCGGGTCAGGCCGCCCGCGCCGAGCGCCGAGAGGCGGCGGCGATGGGTCAGGCCGGCCAGCGAGTTGGTCTGGTCCATGAACTGCGACAGCTGCGAGGAGCCGAAGAACTCCTTGAGCGCCGCGACGACCGGCCGGATGTTGACGATCGTCTGCGGGGTGATCGTGTCCTCGTCCTCGGTCGTCAGCCGCTCGCGGACCACGCGCTCCATCCGGTACAGGCCGATGCGGAAGGCCTCCTGGATGAGCTCCCCCACCGTGCGCAGGCGGCGGTTGCCGAAGTGCTCGTACTCGTCGAGGTGGTCGGCGACGGGCTCGCGCGCCATCGACACGGCCTCGGCCGCGTAGTCCTTGATCTCGACCTCGGGCTCCTCGGGCATGCCCAGCAGCCGCGGCAGCGTCACGAGCTCGCGGACGAGCGCGTGGATGTCGTCGTGGGTGAGGGTGCGCGTGTCGAGGTCGACGTCGAGGTGCAGCCGGCTGTTGAGCTTGTAGCGGCCGACGCGCGTGAGGTCGTAGCGCTTGGGGTCGAAGAACAGCTGCTGGAGCAGCGCGTAGGCGGCGTCGACGCTCGGCGGCTCACCCGGGCGCTGCTTCTTGAAGAGCTCGACCAGCGCGCCCTTCTTGGTCTTGGTCGCCTCGGGATCGGCGTCGATCGTGTTGCGCAGGTACAGGGAGTTGTCGAAGAGGTCGAGCAGCTCCTGGTCGAGGCCGGCGATGTCCTCCTCGGTCTCCTCGCGGTCGGCGTCGCCCGCCGGGTCGTAGGCCATCGCGCGCAGCAGGACCGTGACGGGAAGCTTGCGCTTGCGGTCGATCCGGACGAAGACCTTGCCCTTCTTGTCGATCTCGAGCTCGAGCCACGAGCCGCGAGCCGGCATCAGGTTGGCCGTGAAGACCTGCTTCTCGCGGTCCTTGGGCTCCATCAGGTAGGCGCCCGGGGAGCGAACCAGCTGGGTGACGACGACGCGCTCGGTGCCGTTGATGATGAACGTGCCGCGGTCGGTCATCCACGGGAAGTCGCCCATGAAGACCGACTGCTCGCGGATCTCGCCCGTCTCGTGGTTGATGAACGCGACCGTGACGGTCAGCGGGCGCGAGTAGGTCAGGTCCTTCTCGCGGCACTCCTCGATCGACGCCGCCGGCTCGTCGAAGGTGAACTCGCCGAACTGGACGGCGAGGTGGCCGGTGTAGTCCTCGATCGGCGAGATGTCGTCGATCGTCTCGCGCAGGCCGCCTCCCTCGGGGTCAACCAGCCAGCGGAACGAGCGGCGCTGGATGTTGATGAGGTTGGGGACGTCGAGGGGCTTGTGCAGGCGCGCGAACGAACGGCGCACCCGCGTGGTATCAGCGGCAGCCAAGGCGGCGACTCCTCGGGAGATCGAGAGCGGGCAAATCGGGCGGAGGGCGCTGCCGGGCCGTTGGGCTGGAGCGCGACCAACCAAGATAGCACAGCGAGGCAATGCCCTCCGGGCACAGCGGAGCGGCACCCCGGTGAGGGTGTTCGGCGCTCACGGACCCCGCCCTGGGCTCCCGCGTATGTGGCGCGGGCTCCGGCTCGGTGGGCGGCTGCGACTATCGGCCGACGGCGGGGAAGTGTAGGGACCCGGCCGTCCGCGCTCAAGGCCGGCCCCCCCGCGCGCCGATGGGAGCCACATGCGCCGTGCCCTCCCCCTCGCGCTGTGCGCCGCCCTGCTCGCGCCGCCCGCGGCCGGGGCGCTGCCGAAGCGGGCGGGGGCCGCTTGGCCGGCCAAGCGCCCCAGCCGCTTCCACCCGCCGTCGACGCCGCAGCTGGGCATCGCCGACCAGAAGGACGCCATGTTCGGCGACCCGCGCTTCCGTGCGCTCGGGATCCAGCGTGCGCGCTACGCGGTCGCCTGGGACGCGATGAGCAGCCCGTGGCAGGCGGCCGAGCTCGACAGCTGGCTGGCGCTGGCCCGGTCGCAGGGCGTCGAGCCGCTGCTCACCTTCTCGCCGTCGCGCCTGCGCGGCCGGCGCCGTGCATGGCCGTCGCCCGCCGCGTTCGTCGCGCAGTTCCGCTCGCTGCGGGAGAAGTACCCGTGGGTGACGACGTTCGCCACCTGGAACGAGGCGAACTTCTGCGGCTTCGGCCCGTGCCACGAGCCGGCTCGCGTCGCGCGCTGGTGGCGCGCGCTCAGTGCCGCCTGCCCGCGATGCACCATCCTCGGCGCCGAGGTCCTCGACTATCCCAACGCGGTCGACTGGACCCGCGCGTTCGTGAAGGCGGCCCGCCGCGAGCCGAAGGTCTGGGGGTATCACAACTACGTCACCGCCAACCGCTTCCAGCTTGGCCGCACGCGCGACTTCCTCCACACCGTCCCCGGCGACGTCTGGTTCACCGAGACCGGCGGCCTCGTGCGCAAGACGAACGTCAGCACCCTGAAGCTGCGGACCGGCGTCCGGCACGCCGCGAACGTCACGCGCTTCATCTTGGAGGACCTGGCGACGCTGAGCCCGCGCGTCAAGCGCGTCTACCTCTACCAGTGGAGCTCGCGCACCGCGACCGACACCTGGGACTCGGGCCTCGTCGGGCCCGACGGCACCGCCCGCCCGTCGCTGGGCGTCCTCGAGAAGGCCGTCGCGGGCGCGCTCGACCGGTAGCCGGCCGCCGGCCTCAGCTCGCGTCCTCGAGCTTCGCGGCGCAGTACGCGTCGCGCGTGGCCCTGTAACCGGGCTGCTGCGGGGTCGCCATCCCCTGCGCCCAGGCGGCAGCCTGCTCCTGGATCTGCCCGGCCACCTGCGCGCGGCTCGCGGCGTCGGGCGCCTCGATCAGGCGCTCGGCGTTGCGCCAGACCAGCTCGCGCCACTCGCGCACCATCTCGAGGCCCGCGATGTCGTCGGCCGGATCCCAGTCGGCGTTGGTCAGCGAGACGAACGGGTCATAGCGATCCGCGATGGCGTGGACGACCGGCGCGTAGGCGGCGTCGAGGACCTCGTTGACCGCGTCGTGGTCGGGCTTGCGGGTCTCGCCGTCGGGCGTCGTGACGCCGAGCGCGGCGATGACGAAGGGCATGTCGTTCTGCACGTGGGCGTTGATGCCCAGCAGCATGTCCTGCGCGGCGTTGACCTGCCCGTCGCGCGCCGTGTCGAGCGCGATCCGCCACGCCGGCGGGACCGCGTCTCCGCGCGCGTAGCCGGCGAGAGTCCGGAAGTAGACGTCGGCGAAGAGGGCGTCCTCGAGAAACAGGTAGCCGGGGTCTCCGACGAAGTGCGGGCGCTCGCGAACGGTGCGGCGCAGCACCTTCGTGAGCTCGAGGTAGGTGGTGTCGAAGACGGCGCGATGGTCGCACCCGAGGGCGGCCTGCATCCGGCGCATCCGGCGCACCTCGGCGTCGATGCAGCGGATGCTCGGGTGGCGGCAGCCGGGAACCGCGTGCGGCTGGGGACCGCCGCTGGGCGGCATGTCGGGCAGGTAGCTCTCCCAGTGGATCCCGGGATCCGGCGACCCGGGGGCCGCCGCCGGCAGGCAGGCGCACGCCAGCACCAACAGCGCGATCGCGCCCGCTCCCCTGCGCATGCGCCCATGATGGCGCGTCCGCCTCCCGCGCGCGCAGGTCGGTGAGGCCGCAACGCACGAGGGGCGCCGGCCGGCGCCCCTCGTGGTCGGGCAGACGTCGGCGGGCGAGCTACTTGAGCTCGACGGCCGCCCCGGCCTCCTCGAGCTCACCCTTGAGCTTGTCGGCCTCCTCGCGCTCGATGCCCTCCTTGACCGGCTTGGGGGCCTCGTCGACGAGCGCCTTGGCCTCCTTGAGGCCCAGGCCGGTCGCCGCGCGGACGACCTTGATGACCTGGATCTTCTTCTCGCCGGCGCCGGTCAGGACGACGTCGACGGTGCTGCTCTCCTCCTCGACCGCGCCGGCGTCGCCGCCGCCACCGCCGCCCGGCGCCGCGGCCGCGACCGCGGTCGCGCTCACGCCGAACTCCTCCTCGAGCGCCTTGATGCGCTCCGCGAGCTCGAGCACCGAGATGCTCTTGAGCTCGTCGATCCAATCAGCAGTGCTGGTCGCCATGGGTCTCTACTCCTCGTCGTTGTCAGTGGTGTCGGTCGCCGCTTCGGATCCCTCGGCGGGCTCCTCGGACGACGCAGGCTTGGTGGCAGGCTCGGCGTCCTGGTCGCCGGCCTCGTCGGCCGCGGGTGCGGCTTCGGTCTCGGCCGCGGCCTCAGCTTCGGCTTCGGCCGGGGCCTCAGCGGCAACCTCGGCCGGCGCGGCGGGCGCCTCGCCGGCGGCACCGCCCAGCGCGATCTCGCCCGCCTCCGCCTTCGACCGGACCTGGCCGAGCGCGATCGCCACGCCCGACAGCAGCGCGTTGAGCGAGCGGGCGAGCCCGGTGATCGGCGAGGCGACGATGCCCACGAGCTGGCCGTAGAGGACGTCGCGCGAGGGCAGGCGGGCGATCGCCTTGATCTGCTCGACGTCGAGCTGGACGCCCTCCATGAAGCCGCCCTTGAAGGCGAGCAGCTCGGTGGCGCGGCCGTAGTCGGCGAGCGCCTTGGCGGCCGCCGCCCCGTCGCCGCGCACGAACGTCAGCGCGGTGGGCCCCTCGAGCAGGGCCTTGAGGTCCTCCATCCCCGCCTGGTCGGCGGCGCGCTCGGTCAGCGTGTTCTTGACGATCCGCAGACGGGCATCGGCCGCGCGCAGTTGCGTGCGGATCTCGGCCGACTGCGCCACGGACAGGCCTGTGGGGTCGACCACGAAGAGCGCCCGCGCCTCGCTGATGTCGCCGGCGATCTCTGCGATCGCTGCTGCTTTCTGGTCTCGGTTCATGGGCCTCCTGCGCCGGGATTACGCGCACGCCTCCGTGCGCGACCGGCGGTCTTGGGTGGCCTCGAAGGGGCGCTCAGGCAGCCGCAGCCGCGGGCGCCTCCTCGAGGATGTCCTTGGTGCGTGACGGGTCGACCTTGATGCCCGGGCCCATCGTCGACGCGACGGTGATCGAGCGGATGTAGCGACCCTTCGCGGCAGCCGGCTTGGCGCGGATGATCTCCTCGATCACCGCGGCGTAGTTCTCGAGCAGCGCACGCTCCTCGAAGCTGGTCTTGCCGATGTTCAGATGGACGATCGCGGTGCGATCGGTGCGGTACTCGACCTTGCCGGCCTTCGACTCCTCGACCGCGCGTGCCACGTCCATGGTGACGGTGCCGACCTTCGGGTTGGGCATCTTGCCCTGGGGTCCGAGAATGCGGCCGAGGCGACCGACGACCGGCATCAGGTCCGGGGTGGCGATCGCGACGTCGAAGTCGGTGAAGCCCTCCTCGATGCGCTTGGCGAGGTCCTCGGCGCCGACCACGTCGGCCCCGGCCTCCTCGGCCTCGCGCGCCTTGTCGCCCTGGGCGAAGACCGCAATCGAGACCGACTTGCCGAGCCCGTGCGGGAGCGCGATGGTCCCGCGCAGCTGCTCGTCGGCGTGGCGCACGTTGAGCCCGGTCCGGATGTGGAGCTCGACCGCCTCGTCGAACGAGGCGGGCTTGAGGTCGCGCACGAGGCGGATGGCCTCGGAGGGCTCGTACTCGTGCTCGCGATCGATCCGCTGGCGGGCCTCGGAGTACTTGCGACCGTGCTTGGGCATCAGACGACCTCCACACCCATCGAGCGGGCGGTTCCGGCGATGATCTTCACGGCCTCGTCGACGTCGTGCGCGTTGAGGTCGGGAAGCTTCTTCTCCGCGATCGCGCGGAGCTGCGCGTCCGTGATCCTGCCGACCTTGTCGCGGTGCGGCTCGCCGGAGCCCTTGTCGAGCCCGATCGCCTGCTTGATCAGGACGGCCGCCGGCGGCGTCTTGGTGATGAACGTGAACGAGCGGTCCTCGTAGACGGTGATGACGACCGGGATGGTCGTGCCGGCGTCCTGCTGGGTCTGGGCGTTGAACGCCTTGCAGAACTCCATGATGTTGATCCCGTGCTGGCCCAGGGCGGGGCCGACCGGCGGTGCCGGCGACGCCTGGCCCCCGAGAGCCTGCAGCTTGATCGTGGTGAGGACTTTCTTTGCCATCTACGCGACCTTCTTGACCTGGTCGAAGCCGACCTCGACCGGCGTCTCGCGACCGAAGATTGACACAAGGACCTTGAGCTTGGCCGCATCGGAGTTGATCTCGCTGATCTCTCCCGAGAAGTCCGACAGCGGCCCCGAGACGACCTTGACCTGCTCGCCGATCGAGAACTGGGCCTTGGTGGCGACCTTCTGGGCGACCTCGCGGTGCAGCAGCCGGTCGACCTCGATCTGGGTGAGCGGCACCGGCTCGTTCGAGGCGCCGACGAAGCCGGTGACGCCGGGGGTGTTCTTGACCAGCCCCCAGGAGTCGTCGTTGAGCTCCATGTTGACGAGCACGTAGCCGGGCATCGTCCGCTTCTCGACCGCCACCTTCTGGTTGTCCTTCATCTCGGAGACGGTCTCGGTGGGCACGACGACCTGGCGCACGAAGCGCTTCTGGCCGAGCGAGGTCACGCGATGCTCAAGGTTCTGCTTGACCTTGTTCTCGTGCCCGGAATAGGTGTTGACGACGTACCAGCGAAACATTGGGCTCTTCTGTTCAGGGGCTCTACAGGATGAAGTCGATGACGCGCTGCGCGACGAGGTCGGCCAGTCCAAGGTAGGCGCCCGCGATCACGACGAAGCCGAGGACCACCGCGGTGGCCTGCCCGACCTGCCGCCGATCGGGCCACTGGACGCGCTGGAGCTCGGCCCAGGATGCCCGCAGGAAGGCGATCCCGCGGAAGCCGCCGCCGTGGCCGGCGGGGACGTGGGCGGTGTGCCGCCCGGCGCCGCGCGCCGCGACGGGCGCCCCGTCCTCCTCGTCCTCGTCCCCGCGCGCCCCGACGTCGCCGGGCAGCGGCGCGAGCGCGGCCTCGTCCTCGCGGCTGACCTCGGCGCCGGGATCGGCGTCGACCTCGGTCTCGGCATCGGGTGCGGCGAGCGGATCCGGGGCGCCGCCGGCGCCCGCGATCATCTGCGCCTCGAACTGGTCGACCTCGCCCGAGACGTGATCGGCCGAGCCCGGGACGTTGTCGCGGTGCGGCTCGGAGGGCTTGGGGCCCGGGTTGGCGGCGCGTCGCCGCCGCTGCCGATCACGGCGTGCCATGGGTCAGCTCAGCGGTCCCGCGGCCGTCACCGGGTCTCCCGGTGGTCGGTGTGCCGACGGCACCAGCGGCAGAACTTGCGCAGCTGGATGCGATCGGGGTTGTTGCGCTTGGACTTGTTGGTCTGGTAGTTGCGGCGCTTGCACTCCTCGCAGGCGAGGGTGACAGCGATCCGCACGTCTCCGCGGGCCATGTGGCTTGCCTCGAAGGTCGGGACGAAAGAAAGACCCGCCCGGTGGGCGAGTCGGCCCCGGAGTGTAGCGCCCGATGCCGGCCCGGGTACGTCCGGGACTAGCCGCGGCGCACACGCAGCGTCGCGCTGCGAGCGGCGAGCCGCCTCCCGGACGCATCGAGCGCGAGGACGCGCCAGCGGTGCCGGCCCGGGCGCGCCCGTACGAGATGGCTGCGCGTCCGGGGGGCGACCTCTGCGACGGTCCGCCCGTCCAGGCTCAGGCGCATGTGCGCGACCGCTCCGGCGTTGCCCGCGAGCGTCCAGCGCAGCACGGCGCCGCGGCGCGCCCGGGTCGCCCCGCGCAGGCGGACGACGAGCGGGCGCTGAGAGCTGCGCCAGCGCACGCTGCCCACGGCGGTGCGTAGCGCGGCGGCGGCGTCAAGCGTGCCGGCGGCCAGCAGGCCGGCCACGCCAGCCGGTCGCCGAGCGCTGCCCAGCAGCTCCCGTGCGAGCTCCGGCACGCCGAGGTCGGGCCGCGCCGACTCCATGAGGGCCAGCGTCGCGCTGACGAACGGTGCCGCCATCGATGTCCCGGAGCGAAGCTCGTAGCCGCCGCCGCGCGCGGTCGAGAGGATGTTGATGCCGGGTGCTGCCACGTCGACCGTCCCGGCCCCGCGGTTCGAGAAGGGGGCGAGCTCGCCGTCGGCCCCCGTCGCGGCGACGCCCAGCACGCCCGGCTCGGGATAGCCGGCGGGATAGGACGGGCGCAGGTCGGTGTCGCGAGCGTCGTTGCCCGCCGAGGCGACCACGACCGCGCCGGCGGCCTCCGCGGCGCGGATCGCTGCGAGCACCGCGGGGCTCGGCACGTCGCCGTTGACCGACAAGTTGAGGATGCGCGCTCCGTGCGCGACCGCATAGCGGATCCCGGCGGCGAGCTGCGCGGTGGTGCCCCGGCGATGGGCGTCGAGGACCTTGACGATCATCAGCCGCGCCGACGGCGCCAGCCCGGCGCCGCCGCGGCCGTTCCCCGCACGGGCGGCGATGATGCCCGCCACGTGCGTGCCGTGCCCCTCGTCGTCGGCGGGCTCGCCGTCGCTGCCGATCACGTCCACCCCGTGGACGTCGTCGACGTAGCCGTCGTGGTCGTCGTCGACCCCGTTGCCCGGGATCTCGCCGGGGTTCGTCCAGAGGGCGCCGCGCAGGTCGGGATGCGCAAGGTCGGCGCCGGTGTCGAGCACGGCCACCAGCGCGCCGTCGCCCGTCGACTCCCGCCAGGCCGCGGGGGCACCGAGGAGCCCGTCACCGGCCAGCGCCCACTGCCTGCCGAGGAGCGGATCTCGCCCCGGCGACGCGGCAGCCGGCGCCGCGAGCGCCGCCGCGGCCGCGGCGGCGACCGCCCCGGCGGAGAGGGCGCGGTGAAGGGGCCGCATGGTCCTCGCATCGGCATCGCGGCCGAGCCCCCACATCCCCAGTTCCGGGCAGACGAAGCCGGCGGTAGGTTGGGCGCCGATGCGGCTCGCAGCCATCCAGCCCGGCGACGTCGTCGAGGTCGACAAGAAGGGCCGCCGGGTGCATGGGCTCGTGCTCGCGGTCGAGCGCGACGGAGGGGTGCGCTTCGAGCCCCTCTGCAGGGGCGTCTCGTGGCGCTCGGCGCGGGCGCGGGAGGTCGTGCGCCACTGGACGCGCGCCGCGCGCCGGCGCGGCGCGCCGGACCCCGACGTCAACGAGGGCCAGCTCGGGCTCGACCTCTAGCGGCGCCGGCGCGGGTGCGCCGCGCGGTCGAGCTCGCGGCCGATCGCGCGGTCGGCCTCGTCGCTCATCGCGAGCTGGAAGACGCTGAGCATCGCGTCGGCCGCCAGCGGCCGAAGGCGCTCGAGCGTCTCGCGGACCTCGGGCCAGCGGTCCTCGGGCCGCCCCGCCTCGTCGAACGGCGCCCACACGGTCTCCAGGAACAGCCGCACGAAGCGCTTGGCCGCCGCGTCGGCGTGGCGGCGGATGCCGGCCAGGAGCTCGAGCGCCTGGTCGGGCGAGATCCCGATCGCGGCCAGCTCGCGCCCGGCCCGCAGCAGGCGCGGCGAGACGTGCTCGTAGCGCCCGTCGCCGAGCGGCCGCAGCAGCCCGAGGCGCTCGGCGCGCTCGAGCAGCGACGGGTCGCCGTCGCCGAACTGCAGGGCGAGCTCCTCGACCGTGATCACCTCGGGCTGCTCGTCCTCGAAGGGCTCTCGCACCGCGCGGGTGAAGCGCAGGACCTCCGAGCTCGATCCGCCCGCCCCCTCGAGGAGGCGGCGGATCGCCTCCAGGTTGAAGCCCTCACCCTGGAGCTCGCGGATGAGCTCCACCCGGGCCACGTGCTCGACGCCGTAGTAGCCGGTCCGCCCGCGCACCTCCGGCGGGGGCAGCAGGCCCCGGCTCTGGTGCGCGCGCAGGTTGCGGACGGTCATGCCCGTCCGCCGCGCCAGCTCGTCGATCGTCAGATCGAGGTCCGCTCCGTCGGCCACCTCGCGATCGTACCCACCGCATGTTCCATGAGCCGGTGTCGCATCCGCGAACGTCCGGGGGCCGTGCGCGAGCCACCGAGAGATGCCATCCTCCCGGGCGTGGACTGGTACGTCGACGCCACCGACGCGGCCGCGGTGCGTCGGCTGCGGGATGCCTTTCGCGACTACCTCGGGCGCCACGCCGCCGACGCGGCCGGGGTCGAGCCCGCCGTGCTCGCGTTCTCCGAGCTGATCGGCAACGTGTCGCGGCACGCCGCCGGGCCCGCATGGGTCCATGTCGACTGGAGCGAGGTGCGGCCCCGGGTCGAGATCCACGACCTCGGCCCCGGCTTCATCCCCACCTTCACGATGCCGGCCGACCCGTTTGTCGAGGGCGGCCGGGGATTGGCGATGGCAGCGGAGCTCACCGGCGAGCTGCAGGTCGCCGCCAAGCGCACCGGCGGCTCACGGGTGATCGCGACGCTCGACGTGGCCCGCACCGCGCAGCGCAGCTACATGCTCGGACCGCCGCAGCCGGACTCGCTGCCCACCCCGGAGGAAACTGCGGAGGACGGCACGATCGGGCGCGAGGCGTTCCTTCGCGCCCTGATCGTCCAGCTCGCGCACGCGGTGGAGACGCTCGACGGCCCTGAGGCGATCGAGAGCGCGGTCAGCATGGTGGGCCAGGACGTCGGCGGGCGCATGGAGGCCGAGTATCGACGTGCACGCGGCATCACCGACAGCCTCGACGTCAACCAGATGGCCGACCTCTACGTGCGGCTCAAGGCGGCCATCGACGGCGACTTCCACGTGATCGAGGCCGACGAGGAGAAGATCGTCCTGGGCAACCACGCGTGCCCGTTCGGCGAGGTGGTGCGCCGCGCGCCGGGCCTGTGCCGGATGACGTCCAGCGTGTTCGGCGGCATCGCGGCCCGCAACACCGGCGGCGCCACCGTCGTGCTCGAGGAGCGGATCGCGGTCGGCGACCCGGGCTGCCGCGTCGTCGTGTGGCTCGGCGGCGCGAAGGCAGGCCGCTGGGAGGCGGCCCACGAGTACGCGCCCGACGGCGCCGCCGCCGCAGCGGTGACTCAGGCCCCCGGGGGGCCGCCGAGCACGGCGACCGACGCAAGCAGGTAGACGGCCACACCCGCCACGAGCGCGGCGAAGGCGTAGCCGAGGCGCTGGTGAGACACTCGCCCGGCGACAGCCGACCCGGCGAGGGCGCCCGCGACGCAGCCGGCGGCCATCGCGGCCGTGACGCCGGCGTCGATCGAGCGGCCGTCGAGGAGGTGGGCGACGAGGCCGAGCACCGATGTCGCGGTGATGATCGCCAACGAGGTACCGACCGCGAGGCGCATCGTGAAGCCCAGCGCGATCGCGAGCGTCGGGACCACGAGGAAGCCGCCGCCGACGCCGAGGAAGCCGGTCAAGAAGCCGATGGCGGCGCCGGCCGCGAGGTCGCGGGCCACCCGCAGCGGCGGGCACGAGGCCTCGCCACCGGCCCGCGGCGCGGGATCGGCGCCGGCGGCCCGGCGCCAGGTGGCGAACGCCGCGACGAACATGACGAGCGAGAACGCCACGATCAGCACCGACCCCCCGACGGCGGCGCCGGCCCGCGTGCCGCCCACGATCCCGGGGATGGCCGCTGCGATGAACAGCCCCGCGTGGCGCCAGCACACGCGCCCCCTGCGAGCGTGGCCGAGGCCGCCGGCCAGCGCTGCCGCCGTGACGATCACCAGCGAGGACGTGGTCGCCTGGTGGACGTTCTCGCTCAGCGCGTACACGAGCACCGGGACGGCGAGGACCGACCCGCCGCCGCCGAGGGCGCCGACGGCGAGCCCGATCGCGACGCCGAAGCCGGCGGCCTCGGCGAGCACGGCTAGCGGCGCTCCCGGCTCACCGGACCGCGGCCTGCTCGCGGACCGGCCAGCCACGGTCGGCCCACGTCCCGACGCCGCTGTCGGCCACGTGGACGACCCGGGAGGCGCCGCCACGCTGGAGCATCGACGCCGCGACCGCGCTGCGCTGCCCGGACGAGCAGATCACGGCGATCGGCCGCTGCGGATCGAGCTCGTCGGGAAGGTCGAGCACGTCGTGGTAGGGCACGTGCACGGAGTCGGGGATGTGGCGCTCGGCGAACTCCGGCGTCTCGCGGACGTCGAGCAGCTGGACGTCGGCGCCGTCGTCGGCGAGCAGCTCGTGCAGGCCCTCGACATCGACGCGCGTGATGCTCTCGGTGGGGAGCTTCTCCTCGCGCCAGCTGGTCATCCCGCCGGCCAGGTAGCCGGCGATGTTGCGGATGCCGACCGAGCCGGCGAGCCGGATCGCCCGGATCCCGTCCTCGTCGTCGCGGCCGACGAAGATCACGTCGCGGTCGCGATCGGCGACCCAGGCGAGCTTCGTGCCGAAGCCCGCGCGGACGGCGGGGTTGCAGACGGCCCCCGGGACGTGCGCGTCGTCGAACTGGAGGTCGGTGCGGACGTCGACGACCAGCGCTCCCTCACCCCTGCGCAGCTCGAGCTGGCGTGGCGTCAGCGGGTGCGGGTCGACCCCCTCGGTGAGCAGCGGTCCACGGTTGATGTCGACGATCGCCTGGAAGTTCGGCGGCTGGGGCGGAAGCGCGGAGGTGGTCCGCTCCACGAAGCGGGCCTCGTCGCCCTCGGCGAGCAGGTCGTTGTGCTCGCGCTCGTAGCCGATCGTCGAGGAGATCTTCATGTCCATCCCCGGGCCCCCGCACAGCGAGCCCCCGAGATGGCCGGGCCAGACCTCGGTGGTCTCGGGCAGCGCCAGCAGCGTGTCGTGCAGCGAGTGGAAGATGCCGCGGGCGCCCTCGGCCTTGTCGACGGCCAGGTCCGGGCGGGCGATGTCGCCGACGAACAGCGTGTCGCCGCTGAGGACCGCCCACGGCTCCTCGCCGCGAGCCGTGTCGATCAACGCGAACGCGGTGTGCTCCGGCCGGTGGCCCGGCGTGTGCAGCGCGCGCACGCGGACCGAGCCGAGCTCGAGCTCCCAGCCGTCGTCGAACGGCTCGTGGTCGTAGTCGGGGGACGCGTCGCGGTGCACGTGGATCGTGGCGCCGGTGGCGGCCGCGAGCCGGCCGTGGCCCGAGACGTGATCGGCATGGTTGTGGGTCTCGAGCACGTGCTCGATGTGCACGCCCATGTAGCGGGCGAGCGCCAGGTACTCCTCGATCTCGAACTTCGGGTCGACGACCGCGGCGACTCCGGCCTCCTCGTCGCCGACGAGGTACGACGCGCACCCGAGGTCGTCGTGGGTGATCTGGCGGAAGATCATCGGCGGGCTCCTCGCTGGACGGGGGTTGCGGCGGCGCCGGGCAGGACTGCGTCGAGGCCGTCGACCTGGCGGCGCAGCGCCCCGCAGACCTGCTCGCAGAGCTCGAAGACGCCGGGGTCGGTGATCTCGTAGACCGTGAACGTCCCGCGCTTGCTGCGCCCGACGAGCCCCCCGCCGTGCAGGACCCCGAGATGCTTCGAGACGTTCTGCTGCGAGCTCCCGGTGGCCTGCTGGAGCTCGCCGACCGTGGCGGGCCCGTCGCGCAGGACGTCGAGCAGGCGGATCCGCATCGGCTCGGCCAGCACCCGAAACCGCCGGGCGATGAGGTCGGCGAGCGGCTCGGGAAGCGGGTGGGGCACGGCGGCGGTGGCGTTCATGCGAGGAGGAGGGTATCACCACTAGTTGGTTGTGCAGTTTGGACGACCCGGTTGTCGCCGACCGGCGCGGGGCGTACGGTCGAGACGTGCACGCCGCCCTCGCCTCGACCACCCTGGGACCGGTCGACGACTGATGCCGTCGACGGGGCCGCAGCGGCGGGCGGGCCGGCGTATCGCTGTCGAGATCGACCTGACCCTCTCCCGCGGGCGCGGTGGCCCGATCCACGCCCACACCGTCGATCTCGGCGAGCGGGGCATGCGCGTGGTGTGCGACCGCCCGCTGTCTGTCGACGAGGTCCTCGACTTCGACCTGCCCCTTCCGGCCGCCGGCGCGGCCCAGGTCGACGGCCGCGCGCGCGTGCTTCGCGAGCAGGCGTCGAACGTCTACGCACTGCGGTTCGAGCGCGTCGACGAGGCGCTGCTCTCGAAGTTCGTCGCGCGCGCCGCCTGAGCGGGCGGTCGCGCTCAGCGCGCGCCCGGGCGCGGGAACTGCGTACCGACGAGCCGGTCCCACATGCGGTCGGTCATCAGGCGGCGCTGGGTGACCAGCAGGTGCGCCGAGGGGGTGACCCGGTAGCGGGTTCGGGGCCTGTGGGCCGCGATCGCGCGCTCGATCGTCCCGGCCACCGCGTCCGGCCCGCCTCCGAGCCTCGCCGCCGGCCCCTCGTAGATCTCCCTGGTGGCCTTCGCGACCGCCGCGTTGAACTCGGCGTAGGGCCCGTCGTCGGCTCGGACCTCCGCGGCGGCGGTCGCGCCGAACTCCGTGCGGATCAGGCCCGGCTGGATCACCACGACGTCCACGCCGAAGCCCTTGACCTCGAAGCGCAGCGCATCGCTGATCGCCTCCACGGCGTACTTGGTCGCGTGGTAGACGCCGCCGCCCGGGAACGTGAAGTTCGCGCCCATCGAGCTGACGTTGACGATGCGCCCGGAGCGCTGCTCGCGCATGCCTGCAAGCACCAGCTGGCACATGCGCATCAGGCCGAAGACGTTGGTCTCGAACTGCCGCCGCACGTCGTCCATGGCCACCGTCTCGATCGCGCCCGACTGCGAGTAGCCCGCGTTGTTGACGAGCGCGTCGACGGCCCCGTGCTCGGCGACCACCCGGTCGACCGCGGCGCTCATCGAGCCCTCGTCGGTCACGTCGAGCGCGAGCGTCCGGCAGCCCGCGGACTCCAGGTCGGCGACGGACTCGGGCCGGCGGGCGGTCGCGTAGACCGTGTGCCCGGCTCCTGCCAGGCGCTCGGCCGTCGCCCGCCCGATCCCGGTCGAGCAGCCGGTGACGAGGACGACCCTGGAGCCTGGTCTCCTGGCGGGCATGGGCGCACGCTAGACGGTCGGCCCGGCCCGCGTGCCGGAAGCGATCGGGCACTGACGGAGGGCGGGCCCGCCCGCGTCGTCCCGGTGGCCCTTGCATTGGCCCGCCCACGGGGAGAGACTCGCCGCACCCCGGCCTCGACGCAGGACGACAGGAGAAACCATGGCTGGCATTCGCGCGCTGGACTTCGACAGCCCGGACGAGACGCGGACCCCGGACAGAACGCGCGTGGACGTGCTGCACATCGGCGAGACCACCGCTGCCCGCTTGACCTTCGAGCCGGGCTGGAGGTGGTCGGAGCATGTCAGGCCCGTGGCCGGGACCGACAGGTGCCAGGTGCGGCACGTCGGGGTCGTCCAGTCGGGCCGGATGGTGGTCAGCCACGACGACGGCACCGAGCTCGAGCTCTCCGCCGGCCAGCCGTACCTGATCGAGCCGGGCCACGACGCGTGGGTCATCGGTGACGAGGCCCTCGTCACCTTCGAGTTCGAGTCCAGGACGGCCGAGAGGTACGCGCGCGCGTAGCGGGCCCTTCCGGCACGCGGGCTTGACTTTCGCCTCGCCGCGATGGAACGTTGCCGGCGCCCCGGTCCGGACGAGCGAAGAGGAGTCCGAGCGATGGCACAGGGACTGATCCTGGAATTCGACGGCGTCGGGAGCGAGCAGTACGAGGCCGTCAACGAGCGCCTCGGGATCGACCCCGTCGGCGGGCAGGGCGACTGGCCCGAAGGCATGCTGTTCCATGCCGGCGGCGCGAAGCCGGGCGGCTGGGTCGTCTTCGAGGTCTGGGAGTCACGGGACGCCCAGCAGCGATTCATGGACGGGCGCCTCGGACCCGCGCTGCAGGAGGGCGGCATCGGCGGCCCGCCCGCGCGGGTCGAGTGGCTCGAGCTCGCCGCGCACCACTCGCCCTGAGGCTGGGGCGGCCGCTCCGGAGCCTCCGGGACGGCCGCCGGACGGGCGGTCGCCACAGCGCCCGGGCCGTCAGCGCGCTGACTGCGTGAAGGGCCCCGGGCCCCATGTCTGCTCGCCGGTTGACCGGACGGTGGCTGCATCGGACGGATGTCCGATGTCCTCACGGGCGCGAACTGTGCGTAGATGGCAAGGCACAGCAAGACCCAGCCGTCGGATCCGCTCGCTCGCGTCCGACCACCCAGGTCCAGCCCCTCACAGGTCCAGCCCCAAACTCCCGGAGGAGTATTCATGTGGAACGCCCCGGGGCGCGCCAGGCGCGCCTCCATGTCCCTGCTCGCGCTCGCGACGGCCGGCCTCGCGGTGATGGCCTCGGCCACCGCGGCGCTCGCCGCCCCCAGCACGACGATCGTGACCCCCGCCACCCCCAGCACGACGATCGTGACCCCCGCCGACCTCCACTACGGGGGCAGCTCCTGGTTCTTCTACGACGACTCGGGCGACATCGCTCACACCACCCAGGATCCTTCGCACTACGCGTTCGTGAGCGGTCCGGGGACGCCCCCTTCCGGGACGGCGAGCGTCCGGTTCCACGACGACATCGGGCCGAAGCAGCGTTGGAACATGGCGACCACGATGCTGGGTGGCACGAAGCTGGCCGATCTCACCGAACTGCTGTTCAACACCTACTCCGAGAACTCCGGCAAGTCGATCTTCCTCACCTTCGATGTCGACTTCCACACCGCCGCCTGGTCCGGATATGCCCCCTGGGGTGGCTATCAGGGCCGGCTGAGCTTCGATCCGACCGGTCTGGTGGCCAACACCTGGCAGGAGTCGAACGCCGTCGCCGCCGGAGCCATGTGGACCTGGTCGTGGAGGGACTCGTCGCACAACCCGAACCGCGGCACATGGCCCGACGGCTCGACCGCCTCGGCACGCACGTGGGCGGACATCCTCGCCCAGTTCCCTGACGCGACCGTGCGGGCGGTCACCGACCAGAACCGGCTCCTCTTTCGTGCGGGCACCCCGTATACGGACGGCTTCACGGGCTACCTGGACAAGGTGACCATCGGCGTGAGCGGCACCTCGACCATCTATGACTTCGAGCTCCCGGCCCCGGCAGTCGCGCCGGTCGGCGGCGCGCCCGCGTTGACGGTTCCGTCGGTGGAGTCGCTGACCCCGGCCACGGGGACGGCGGGGACGCCGGTGGTGATCGCCGGTCATGGGTTCAACGATGTGTCGGAGGTGCTCTTCGGCAAAGTCCCGGCAACGTTCACGGTCGACGGGTTCGGGAGGATCACGGCGATCGTGCCGGCGGGGGCGGGCACCGTCGACGTTCACGTGGTCAACCCCGCGGGGACCAGCCGGACGGTCGCCGGCGATCGGTTCCGCAACGCGACCGTGCCGACCTCTCACGTGCTCGGGGAGACCGTCTCGCGCCGCTACGACCTGGGGCCGCTGGGGAGCCCGCTGCGCAGCGGCGCGTTCTCGCCGGGCGGGACACGGCTTGGGTTCCTCGACAAGTTCCTGGAGCAGGGCTCGGCGATCTACGGGCTGGACATCTCGTTCTACCGGGGTGGTGGCGGCGCGCGGGCGGCGAAGGTCCACCGTCCGATCCACATCTCCAGCAGGCGTGTCAGGTCGCGCAAGGCGGGCGAGGTGAACGTCACCTTCCGCCTGTCGAAGCGGGCCCGCAGACTGCTGGCGCGTCACGCGAAGGCGCGACTGGTAGTGCGGACGCACTTCGTCAGCGCTGCGACGGGCCACGCGTTCAACAGCCGCCGGTCGCTGACGGCCAAGCGCCGGCCGACGCATCGCCGCCCGGCGGCTTAGCCGGGGCATGCGGACGGGCCGCCGGGCGAGCACGCTCGGCGGCCCGTCGACGCCGCGGCCGACCGGGCCGCACGGCGACGGATGGGGAGCACCCTGCCTGACGTCCGGTCGGCAGGGCCGCGGTGGACCGCCGAGGGTGTCCGTCGAGACGGGAGAACCCCAGGAGAGAAGCCCTCTGCCGGACTCGAACCGGCGACCCCTTAGGCGAACGCCGGTCGAAAGGAGTGAGCGACCATGACGAAGAAGACGGCATCGGCGGCGCTCCGCCCGCCCAGCCCGAAGCAGCAGGACCGGGCGACCAGCGGCAAGATCGCGAAGGCGCTGGAGATCCGGAAGACCAGCTCGGAGAGCCGTCAGGGCAAGGCGCTGGGCTTCCCGACACACAGCATCCGGCCGTAGCGTTTCCCAAGCAGACTCCGCTCTTCCACGCCCAGCACGCGGACAGGTACGCGCGGCAGGACCTGATCCGGACGTACGAGGAGATGTTCGGCTGCCGGCTGATCGTGTTGATCGACGCGATCTTCGGCTACGGCGTGACGCTCCTCGAGGAGCTCATCGCCGGCGCCGACCCGGGCCAGGACCTTCACCTGATCCTCGACTCCCCTGGTGGTGACGGCGAGACCGCAGTCCGGCTCGTTCGCGCCGCACAGTCGCGGTGCCGTGAGCTGACCGTCATCGTCCCCAACCAAGCGAAGAGCGCGGGCACCATCTTCGTCATGGGCGCCCACAGGATTCTCATGGGTCCGACGAGCGACCTCGGTCCCGTCGATCCGCAGTTCCAGGACCCGACGCGACCCGATCTCCTGTACTCGGCGAAGGACCTCATCGCCGCCGTGGACGCGGCCGACGCGGCGATCGCCGCCAACCCCGAGAGCTACCCGCTACACGCCTCGCTGTTGGCCGACGTCACCGCGATCATGGTGCAGCAGGCCCGCTCGGCGCTGGAGCGCACGGACGACCTCGTGCGCGAGGCCCTGAGCAGCCACCCCGGCCGCTCCGAGGACGGCGTCAAGCGCATCGCGCAGGCGCTCAAGAGCAAGCTCGTCGACCTCCCGCGCAACCATGGCGGGGTCTTCAGCGCATCGGACGCGCGCGCCGCTGGGCTACCCGTGGAGGACGCCGACCCGGCCGGTGAGCAGTGGCGGATCGTGTGGCAGCTCTGGACGAAGTACTTCCAGCTCCTCCCGGCAGCGATCTACGAGGGCCGGCTCGCGTCGCAGGTGATCCACCGCGGCTGAGATTGCGGCGCCGGTGGCGCCGAGGTGGATCCGGCTTTGGCTTCTGCGGGGCGCGCTTCGGCGGTCCCGCTATTCGTTCTCCTGCTCGGCGGATTCCAGCACTGCACGTGCGTCGGTTCGAAGTGCCTCGAGCAACATCACGACAACTGAGCCATCTCCCTCAGCGCGAGCTTCAAGGGTGGTCTGTCGCAGCTGGTCCAGAGCTTCCAACATGTTTCGGCTGAGGTCTGGCTCAGGCTGTGGCGACCATTTCCGAATGAACCGCTGAATCTGTGCGATCCTCCTCGCAAGCAGGCGCAGGGAGTCCGAATCGGCAAAGTCGATGCCTCCTTCCAGGGCGCCGTTTGCGAGGGCTGCAGCTTGGAGCCAAAGACACGCGGCATGGGCTCCCGCGGGTTCGGCTCCACCGCGAAGGAAAGAGCTGAACATCGGGATCACCGCCGCTAGGTCCGCGACGCCCGGCGGCGCGTCGATGGCCTCCTGGACCGCCCATTGGTCGACTTCGAAGACCTCGCCGGTGGTGGTGCTTCGAATCCGCAGGGGATCGCGGTCGGTGAATCGCGACTGCATGACGAGGCCCGTCAGACAGCGCTCGTAGGTCAGCTCGCCTTCTTGTTCGACCAGGATTTCGTCGTCCGTGAACTCGGTCACGGTTAGGCCCCGTGCGGCAAGAGTGAGGCGAAGGAGGCCGCGTTGCATCTCTGCGACTTGCGGATGCGAGAGCCACTCCGGTATCGGGATCTCGACGTCGTCACGGATCAATAGAGCGCCGATGGCCGCCTCAACCGCGTAGATGGCCCCGACGAGCTGGTCGAACGCGATCTCGAGGTTGTCGACGCGCCAGCGGTGTCCCAGCTTGTGGTCGACGATGAACTCTCCGGTGTCGTCAACGCCGTATTGCTCGTGCGCCTCAGCGTTGCGCAGGGCGCGATCACAAGCCGTCGCGATCTCTCCGCCTACCAGCCCCTGGCCGGAGAGCCTGTCCTGCAACTCCGCAAGCATCGGCGCGTCACCGCCACTCGGGCTCGTCCCCGCGGCCATCAGCATGATGTTCAGTGCGAGCCACGCCGACGGTCGGTAGGAAGCCTCTGAGATGCGGCGGTATGAGGTGATCAACCGCGACGCGACGTCATCGTCGTCAACCGCGTGCCCCGCTTCGATGTAGCGGATGTCTCGAAGGACACGCTGTCCCGCAGCCAGAGCGTTGGGCATGGCGTCGAGGTTCCGCGTGACGAGTCCGGCAAAGCCGCTCGAATCGTTGTCGTAGGCCCGGGACGCGACCCCGGCGAGCTCTCTAGCAATCCGATGAGCGCGGAGTGGCCGGTCGAGCCCTGCGAGCATGATCGCGGGCAGCATCAGGCCTGCTGCTCCAGGTCCCAGGGTGGTGTCGGCCGGGAGGAGGTGTCCGAGGTATTCGCCTGCCCGCTGACTGAGCGCGAGCAGAGGCTCAGGCTCTGAGGCAAACGCAGCAAGGATGCGCTCGGTGCTTGCGATGCCGTCCTCGTCGACGAACTCGCCGGGCGATAACGAGAAGGCCCGGGCTATCCGCGCGTTGGTGTCGACGGATCCCAGCGCTGGATAGCGGTCCACCAGCCCCGAGAAGTTCTCGCCAATCCTGCTGTTACAGAGCGTGGCGTCCAGCGTCTCCTGCTGTGCGCGTGCTGCCTCGGGCGTGGGAGCGCAGAGCATTCCGACGAGCGCCGAGAGGAGGTCCAGGGCCTGGGTCCCAGCATCGATCACATGCTGGCGAACCTCCGCAACTTCTTCGGGAGGCGCGAACCAAGAGACCTCTTCGACCGCATCGACGAGCCGCCGGGCGTCCGCAACGGCACGTACCAGGCGCTGGCGTAGCGGTCCCCCAACCTCTGCGGAGTCGGCTAGGTCGTATCCGGAGATCTCGCGGTGCACCGTCGCGAGATCACTGATCATGGACAAGACGTCCATGTCTTGCAGGACCGTCGCGTACTGATCTGCACCGACCCGCAAGTGCGGCCTTCCCGGTTCCGTCAGCCGGGCGCGCAAGGCGGCGAGATCATCCAGCAGTCGGCCGAGTGCTCGCGCACGCAGTTCCTCTGCGCCAGGACCTTGCTCGTCGTTGCCGAAGCGCAGTATGAATTCGACGATGTCGTCTTCCTCGTCGACGCGATCCACGTCGTCGTCCATTCGCCAACCGTAGGGAGCAGCCAGACCGGATCGCACGATTCGTCCCACTGCGTCGCCTCATGCCCTCGGCTGACAGGCTGCGAAGCGCTCGCCACTTCCGCTTTGGACTGCTGTGAAAGGAGGGCCTCCCTGAGACGCTCCGAGTGTCATCCACGCAGCGACCCGAGGAGGCCCGTTGGCAATGTTGCATGCCGGCTTGGATTTGAGTCGGAGGAAGCTCGACGTCTGTCTGTTGAGCGATGCCGGGGAGATCGTCGACGAGTTTGCGGTGCCGCCGGATGCCGACGGCCTGGCGGGGCTGGTCCGGCGGGTCGGGCCCGAGGCGCCGCAGGCGGTGATCGAGTCGATGACCGGCGCGCGGTTCGTCCACGATCGGCTCGAGGAGCTGGGCTGGGATGTGCGGATCGCCGACGCGGCGAAGGTCAAGGGCATTGGCCCGTTGGCCGCCAAGACCGACAAGATCGACGCGCGGGTGTTGGCCGTGTTGTCGCAGCGCGATCTGGTCCCCGAGATCTGGCTGCCGTCGCTGGAGGTCCGCCAGGAGCGCGAGCTCGCGCGCTTCCGGCTGCATCTGGTCAAGCACCGCTCGATGCTCAAGCACCGCGTCCACGCGACGTTGATCTCGTTCGGCAGGCCGTGCCCGGTCACCGACCTGTTCGGTGTCGCCGGCCGCAAGATGCTCGCCGATCTCAACGTCCCGGAGCCGTGGCGCTCGACTTGGAGGCCAGCGTTGCGGCGATCGATCACCTCGAAGGCCAGATCGAGATCTGCAACAAGCAGCTGCGCGCCCTGCGCCCCGATCACAAGTACGTCCCCACGCTGATGACCGCACCTGGGATCGGCTGGGTGCTGGCCTACACGATCGCCGCCGAGATCGGAGACATCGAACGCTTCGACTCAGCCGACAAGCTCGTCGGCTATACCGGCCTCTGCCCGCGCGTCATCCAGTCAGGCGACGCCGACCGCCGCGGCCCGCTGACCAAGACCGGCCCGAAGTTCCTGCGCTGGGCGATGCTCGAAGCCACCGTGCACGCCCTGCGGCACGCGGCCTACTCAGAGCGCTACCAGCGCACCAAGCGCCGCCTTGGCAAACAGCGCGGAGCGAAGGTCGCCCAGATCGACATCGCCCGACGGCTCACCCGCAGCCTGTGGCACATGCTCACCCACGACCAGCCCTTCCACCCACAGATCGCTGCCGGAGGCGCCGCTTTTCGTCAGGCCGCATAGACGGCCCTTTTGGACTTGCGCCCACGCAGCCGACCTCCCACACCGCCTGGTCCGACAAAGCCAGCCCTTTCATAGAGACGAAACGCGGTAGCGAGCTGGCCACGGCTCCTGCGCAGCGCCGGGCCTGCCGCTCAGCGACCTGCGGTGGCCGGTCCCGCTAAGCCGGCACGAGACGCTGCGCCAACGCCGCGGCCAGCTCATGGACCGCGGCCCGCGCGAGCGGCCCTGCGCTATTGATCCGCTTCGCGAGTCGCTCCGGGTAGAGGAGCGGGTAGCCGTTGAAACTGAGGCTCCCGACGAGCGGAAGATCAGCGTCAACAAAGCAAAGAGCCCCCTGGACTGGGGCTTGGGGGGCCATCTCGGCAAGCAGGGCGTTGACGACCGCAACCTGTTTCCCGAGACCATCAACGAGCTTGGTCTTGTCTCGACCGCCGATCACGAGCTTGGCCTTGCCGAACAGGGGCTTTGAGATCGCGACCTTGCCCTTATAGCGCTTGGAGTCGATCACCCAGACGCCGGAGGCGGCAACCGCGAGGTGGTCGATGTTGGCGCGGCTGCCGGGGATCCGCCTGTCGTGAAGCAGGACGACGTTCTTGTCGACGTATTTCGCCAGGAACCGCGCGACGTGCTCCTCGCCAGCTGCACCCCTCGCCCAGGCCGTCTCATGCGCCGGCTCGCTGCTCAACGCAAGGAGAGCAGCCCCGATGTGCGGATGCTTGGTGCGCACGCGCTGCTCGCGGTTGGCACGGCGGCGCTCATGCTCCCGTCTCGCGCTCCCGCCAGGGATACCGGGGTCGATGTCGCTTCTCCAGCCTTCCGACGTCACCGGGGTCTCAACGGCGCCAGGGGCAAGACGCTGAACTGCACGTCACCCGCCGTGGACGGAAGAACGGCCCACAATGCACGCCGCGGCTAAGCCGCGGCCACGCTGCGGGCGATCTCGAACAGCGCCTCCGGCATCGGCTGCGGCAGCCGCCAGGTGAAGGCGACCGGCCGCTCGCCGCGGTGCTCGAAGTAGGTTGCGGGCCCGAGGAAGGTGAAGGGTGCCGTGCCGAGCTCGAAGTCTTGCGCTCGCGGACGAACAGCAGCACGCTTGTGCCCCGGTCGGCATGGTTGATGTAGCGCTGCACCGTCGGCTGCCGCGGCGTCTGGCGTGACTGCGATTCCCAGTGGAACAGCTCGCGGTTGATGGCGTAGTCGCGGTACATCGTCGTCGGCGAGTAGTCGCGCTCGGCCTTGTGCAGGTCGACGAAGAAGACGTCGCTCTGCGCCTGCGGGACCCAGAGGATGCCGCCCTGGGTGACCTTGGGCTTGATCGCCGTCGCCAGAGCCGAGCGCGGCGATGACCTCCTGCGCGCGAGTAGCGCGCGTGCACGTGAGCGGGATCTCGCGGCGCCATCACCGACGGCGCGGCGCGAGTCGTCGAGCGGCGCGTCAAGGGCGGCGAGCAGCTCGCGCAGCTCGTCGCGACCGCGGCTTCGCGCCAGAGTCGCGTCGAAGAACGCATCGAGAGACTCGGCGCCGGCCGCCCCGAGCCCAGGCCCCACGCGAGCATCGTCAGAAGCGCTGGCGACGCTCGTCTCGACGTCGCGCGGACGGGCTGACTCCGCGGCGAGAACATCGCCCGGTAGAAATCAACCCGCTCAGGGTCGTCGACATGGGTCAGCCGGCCCGAGCGCCCTCAGCGCTCGCGCCTCCAGCTCGGGATCCGCTGCGGCCGATGGCAGGTGCGTGCCGGCATCGCGGCGCAGCTGGGTCCAGCTCCGCCCGCCGCCGGTAGACATCCTCCAGCCGGTGGTCGTGGCGCGTCAGGAACTCGTCGAGCGTCAGATCCCGTCTGGCTCGCCTCGCAGGTCATGCGACAAGTGTCGTCCAACGAGAGCGGCAACGGCGGCGCGAGGTTGCTCGAGGACGATTCGCGGCTCTGGCGGTCAAGGTCGACCGTGCACCGGCGGGCAGGAACGGGAAGTCGGCCTCGACCTGGTCGAGGATCGACCCGCGCTTCGGATCGACGATCGCCCGGAGACGGTCCTCGAAGCGGAACTCGCGGCGATGCTGACCGATGAGGTCGATGACGGTCAGGTGGCTCTTGCCTTCTGCGCGGCGCAGACCGCGGCCGAGCTGCTGCGTGAAGACGGTCGCCGAGACGTCGGGCGCAGGAGCAGGACGCAGTCGACGTCGGGGACGTCGACGCCCTCGCCAAGAACCTCGACGGAGAAGACGCAGCGCAGGCGGCCGGCCCGAGGTCCTTCAGGCGCGACATCGCGTTCGGCCGGCGCGTCGTCGCCGGTGAGGGCGACGCTGGGGAGTCCGCCTCGGTGAACTTGCGGGCCATGTAGTGCGCGTGCTCCTTGGAAACGCAGAAGCCGAGCGCCCGCATCGCGCCTGGCTCGAGCACGATCCGTTGGATCGCTTCGAGCAGCTTGGCGACGCGGAGGTCGTCGTTGGAGAGCACGTTGCTGAGCTCCTCGGTGGCGTAGCCGCCGCGCCGCCACGTCACCTGGCTGAGGTCGGTGCCGTCGGCTACGCCGAAGTACTGGAACGGCACTAGGAAGCCCTGGTCGATCGCCTCCCAGAGCCGCAGCTCGACGGCGATCCGCTGGTCGAACCACTCCGTCACGTCCTTGCCGTCGAGCCGCTCGGGCGTCGCCGTCAGTCCAAGAAGCTCCGTCGGCCGCAGGTGGTTGAGCAGCCGGTCATAGGTCGTCGGCCGCGGCGTGGTGGAACTCGTCGACGACGAGCACGTCGAACGCCTCGGGGTCGAGCTGCTCCAGCCGTCGCCTCGTGCAGCGACTGGACCATCGCGAAGACGTGCCGACCCTGCGGCGATCGGTCCCGCCACCGTGGATCTCCCCGAACGCGCCGTCGCGCAGGACTGCGCGGTAGGTGCGCCAGCGACTGCCGGAGGATCTCCTCGCGGTGCGCGACGAACAGCAGCGACAGATCGCGGCCAGCGGCTGCCCGCAGCTGGCGGTAGTCGAGCGCGGCGACGACCGTCTTGCCCGTACCGGTGGCGGCGACGACCAGGTTCCGATGGCGGTCGTGACGCTCGCGCTCGACAGTCAGGCGTCTCGAGCATCCGTTGCTGGTGCGGATAGGGCCGGACGTCGAGGCTCGCGAACGAGATCGTCGAGGTCTCGCCGAGCGAGCGTCGGTTGTGCTCGCGGAGGGCCGAGCACGAGTTCCTCGCCGTTGACGGCGGGGTCGTAGGCCTCGAAGTGCTCCGACGCCCAGTGGCTTTCGAAGGTCATCCGCACGCGGTCGATGACGTGTGCGGCGTCCATGGACGACAGCCGCACGTTCCACTCCAGCCCGTCGAAGAGGGCGGTGTGGGACAGGTTCGACGAGCCGACGAACGCGGTCGTCAGTCCGGACGCGCGTTCGAGCAACCATGCCTTGGCGTGCAGCTTGGTCGTCCGGGCGTCGAACGCGACACGGACGTCGGCGCCGAGCGCGACGAGATCGTCGACCGCGCGCTTCTCCGTGGCGCCCATGTAGGTCGTGGTGATCACGCGGATCCGCCCGCCGCGTTCCTTGACCGCGACGAGCGCGTCACGCAGATGCCGCACGCCGGACCAGATGACGAACGCGCAGATGAGATCCACCGAATCCGCCGTTGCCAGCTCGGCCCGCAGCTCAGAGCCGACGTTGGGTTGGCCTTCGGCGTTGACCAGCAGGTCGCTCTGGCTGAACGGCGTCGCAGGCAGCGGGGGCAGCGGCACGGCATCGCCTAGCGGCGATCGCTCCTTGATCCCTTGAAGGACCTTGGGCGGAATGACCACCTGCCCGCTCCCTGAGTCCTCAGGGCTGAGGCCATCCAGCAGCGAGTTGACCCGCTCAGCCTGCGCGTCAGCCGAATCGTCACCGGCCAGATCCCGGCGGATCTCGTCCATCACATGCCGCGCGAGCCGTGCGGGCGCCTCTGCAGGATCAAGTGGCCCCTCGTCGACCAACTCGGGATCCACTTCGTCGAGCACGCGCTTTAGTGAGCGCGTGACGAGATGGTCCCGGGGTCCAGGGTCTGTCGACGCCATCGTCAGTCCGGCGTGACCGGCGGCACTGCGTCCTTGATCGACCCGGCAAACGACAGATGGACGTGCGCGTCCCCCTGCAGCGCGACCGCGTCGCCGTCTTGCCAGCCTTCGACGTATGACGGCGCACAATCGAGGAGCACTACCGGCGCCATCTCAGGACCGTCAGCTGACCACGCGGCGATAGCGGAAGCCTGCTCCGCCGAAAGCTGGACCTGGCCCATCGCCGGAGCGTATGCATGCTGCCGGCTCGCTGCAATGGGTGCATGAGGTGCTCCCTGGCCGTCCGCTCACGCCGTCGGATATCTGGACACTCGCATCGCGGCGCCGGCCGCGGTGCACATGCTGCTGTCGCGGATCAGTTGCTCGAGGCGTCTCAGGAGCGCAGGGTTCTCGACGAGCCAGAGGACGTCCGCGAAGGTGTCGCTGTACCTGTACGCCCAGATGATCGCCTCGAGGCGGCGAGTGTGCTTGACCGCCAGCTCGACCTCGATCGCCCGCTTGCGTCGGTCGGGCAGACCCTCGACGAGGTCGGGCCAGCGCCTCTGGCTGGCGCGGTCACCCAGGACGTCGACGCTGTAGCGGTCGATGCCGCGGCTCTCGGGTGTGGGGGCGCAGCCCCCACATAGTTGATCCCCGAGCGAAGCGAAGCGGGTCGTCAAGGCGAGTCCGACAGGACCGGCCCGAAGGGCCGCCGCGAAGCGGTCGCCTTGACAGGCCGCGAAGCGGACCTACGCGCTAAGCCGCCGGGCGATCCGCCTTGCGCAGCAACTCGGCGACGAGGTCGTGCGGCGTCGTGCCGCGGGCCCGGGCGATCCGCTGCAGGCGATGCGCATCCTCGCCCTCAACGCTGACCAGGATGCGCAGCCGGGTCTCGGGATCGCCCTCCCGGACCTCGACATGGCCGTCGTCGATCGAGGCGAGCAGCTCGTCGAAGTCGCCGGGCTGCGGATCGTCGGCTGTCCACGGATCAGCCTGTCATGAGCTACCTCTCCAGAAGGTTACGCTCGGCCGTCGTCGAGCTCCAGCCCGTCACGATCACCCAGGTCGTCGGCTCGATCGTGCTCTCGATGACCAATGTGAGCAGGCGACCTCCCTGTGTACGGCCGATCAACAGCCGCCGCCGAACGGCATCCGGGGCTGGACTCGGGTTGCGGACGATGACATGCCGGCCCTGAGGCAGCTGCGCTGCCTCCTCGTCCGAGATGCCACGCTGCCCCAGCTTCTCGAGCACGCGCTCTGTGACAAGCAACTCGTGGACGGCATCCGCCATCACTGGGCGAAGCTATGGGCGGAACCGGCACCAGCGAGCCCCGCTCTTGCGCGAAGGATCCACTCATTTGCATCGATCGGCTCCGCCCGCCGATGCTCGGCGAACACGTGCGCGTGGGTGTTGAGCGTCATCGTCGGCGCGTGGCCGAGCTGGTCGGCGAGCTCGACGACCGAGGTGCGCTGCTCGCGGACCATCAGCGACGCGAACGAGTGACGCAGGTCATACGCCGCGGCCGGCCCAGGCCGGCGCGCTTGGCGGCCGGAAAGAACCGGCGATTGCGCCAGTTGTTCCAGTCGTCGGTTCGCCACGGGCCGTCGTCGTCGCGGTCGAAGAGCAGGCCGGCACGCTTGCTTGCTTTCTTGCTTTGCAGATAGCAAGCAAGATCGTCGGCGAGCACGGGCAGGAGGTCGACCGTGCGATACAGCCGGCCGGTCTTCTGCCGTTTGAGCCGCCCGTCGCTGACCGCCTGCTCGACGAGGATCGTGCTCTCGCGGATGTGGCGCGCCTCGAGTGCCAGCGCCTCCCCCGGTCGCAGGCCGGCGTAGGCCATCACGCTCACCAGCGTCGCCGAGCGCAGGTCGTCCTCGTCGAGGAACTCGCGGCGCAGGCGCTCGACGCCCTCCGGCGCGATCGGCACGACCGCGCGGCGCGGACCCTGCTTGGGCTTGCGCACCGCGGTGACCGGGTTGCTGTCGGCCTCGCCCCACTCGATCGCCACGGTGAACATCGCCTGCAGCAGGACCATCGCCTTGATGACCGCGCCGGAACTCCTCCAGCGTCGTCTCGCCGACCGGCGCCGACGGCTGGGGCGGACCGGCCGCAGCCGGGCCGCCGGTTGCCAGCTCGAGCACGATCCGGGCGCACTCGAAGTCCGCCTCCTCGCGCGTCGCGAATGACGCGCGCCGGCGCCTGCCGGTGCGGTCGACGTAGCGAACCGAGTAGGTCGTCGTCTCGCTGCCGTCGGCCAGCCGGTAGGACCGCCCGGTGACGGTCGGCTCCTGCCGCTTACGGGGCATCGCCGAACATCACTGCTCGAGGTCGTCGGGCTTGATCCGCCAGGCGCCCCTGCCGAAGCGCTCGGCGCTGATCTTGCCGGCGCGCAGGGCGCCGGAGTCGATGGCCCGACGGATCGTCCGCTCGCAGCAGCGCACGCGCACCGCCGCCTCGGCGATCGTCAGAAGCTCCTCGCTGTCGCAAGGAGCGTTGAGGGTCAGCTGATTGGTCTCCATGCCCGAGCAGGGCGCAACGGCGACCCCCTCGGCGCACCCGCGATCGAGCCGACCCGCCAACTGCGGGCGAAACCGCCCGGGAACTGGGGCTGAGACGGACTCCAAGGGCCCGTAACTGACCCGGTAAGTGACCCGGTGGGCGCCGGCCGTGCCGATCGAAGAGGCCCCCGAGAACGAAAAAGGACCCTGGCCTTGCAGGGTCTTCGTGGAGAGCCCTCTGCCGGACTCGAACCGGCGACCCCTTCCTTACCATGGAAGTGCTCTACCAACTGAGCTAAGAGGGCGGGGAGAACCACTGTACCGGCGGAAGGGAAACGTCGTGGATGGACACGGGCGGACAGCCGAGACGTCCCGAAATCCGCCCCCAGGAGGCCGCAGACGGCGCCGCGACGGCAAGGTCTCGGATTTCGCCCCGGAAGTGCCGCCGCCGGCGCTCGCCCGGCCATCTGCGCGGTCCGGCGCATCGATGTGCGGATGGCGTCGCGCCGGGTGTCCAGCCGGTGCGCCGCTGATTCGGGGATCTCGACCCGCCGGACGCTTCGTCAGAGGTCGTCGCCCATCCATGCGGTGAGCGTCGCCCTCGGCGCCAGGGCATCCCCCCGGACAGGGGGTGTGTCGCCCACCGACGTAACCGGTCCGGGTCGGCGGTGATAGAGGGACAAGACTCCATGGCCACCGTCCCCACCGCGCAGCTGCCCTGGGAGCCCGTCGAGGCGCTCGGGGTGTTCATGGATCTCCTCTCGGAGGTGGAATCCGCGACGCCGTCCTCGTCGGAGTTCTATGACCGGCTCTGCGAGGCGACGTGCCGCTTGGCGCGTCTGCGGCGGGCGGTGATCTTCCTGTGGGACGACGCGCGCCGGCAGGTGCGGGCGGTGGGCTCACGCGACGTGCCGCTGGAGGTCTTCTCGGAGACCTATGTGAGCACGGTCAACGTGCCGATCGCGCGAGCCGCGCTGGCGGGCGACTGCGTGATGGAGGCCCATGAGCGCTTCGAGGAGCAGATGCCACCCGAGCTGGTGGAGCTGCTCAAGCCGCGCAACCTGGTCTGCACCCCGATGTCCGCCGGGGGGTTGTGGTTCGGGATCCTGATGGCCGAGCGTGAGGACGACGCGCCGCTCAGCGAGGCCGAGCGCCACACGCTGTGGACGCTGGGAAAGGTCGCCGCGCTGGCCGCCTCGGCGCGGATCGCGACGCGCCAGCAGGAGCGCGCGCGGCGCCTGAGCGAGCGGATCGACCTGGCGCGCGACCTGCACGACAGCGTGATCCAGCGATTGTTCGGCGTCGCGATGGTGCTGGGCGTCGACGGCGAGCTCTCCGACGCCGACCGCCGGCGCTGCCTCGATGAGGTCCAGGACGCCGTGGGGGAGTTGCGCGTGGCGATGCAGCGGCCGCTGGCGAGGATCTCCCCCGCCGTCGATCGCACGCTCGCCCAGATGATCGACCAGCTCTGCGCCGAGCACCCCGACCTGGGCCTGCGGCCCCAGTGGGAGCCGGGCGTGGTCCTGCCCGAGCGCTTCGAGGCGGTGGCCCAGCACGTGCTCGCCGAGGCGGTGCGCAACGCGCGCAAGCACGCCGAGCCCACGGGCATCGACGTGGCCATCGCGCGGGAGGCCGGGACCCTGGTGCTGCAGGTCGTCAACGACGGGGTGGCCCGCGTGCCGCGCCGGTCGGGCATGGGGCTACGGCTGGCGGCGCTCGAGGCGCTGCACCACGGCGCGCTGGTGGAGTTCGGGCCCGAGACGGGTGAGCGCTGGCGCGTGCGGCTGATGATGCCGATGGAGCCCTCCGAGTGAGCGAGCCGCGCCTGCGGGTGCTGGTCGTGGACGACCACGACGTCGTGCAGTGGGGGCTGCGCTCGCTGCTGGGCTCCCAGCCGTGGGTGGAACGCTGCCTGGCCGCCCACGACGAGGCCGAGGCGCTGGCGCTCTCGCGCCGTTACGAGCCGCACGTCGCCCTGGTCGACCTCTTCGTCGGAGCGGAGTCGGGTGCGGAGATCTGCGAGCGCGTCCGGCGCGAGTCGCCGCGCACGCGGGTGCTGCTCATCTCCGGCGCCGGGCGGATCTCCGCCGCCGCGGCGCGCGCGGCCGGGGCGAGCGGGTTCGTCCCCAAGGACTGGGGGGCGACCGACGTCGCCAATGCGGTGCGCATGGTCGCGCTGGGCATGTCGATCTTCGAGCCGGGCGGCGAGGAGCCGCCGGCGGGGCTGTCGGCGCGTGAGCGCGAGGTCATGTCGCTGATCGCCACCGGCGCGACGAACGGCGAGATCGCCGCACGGCTGTTCCTCTCGCCGCACACGGTCAAGGAGCACACCAGCTCGCTGTATCGCAAGCTCGGCGTTCGCAACCGCGCCGAGGCCGTGCAGCGCGCGCAGCGGCTCGGGCTGACCGCGTAGCCCGTACGTCGGTCCCCCGCCCCCCGACCGAGGGGTTGGTCCGTGCGGCGGTGTCCCGCCGGCTCCCCGTTGGAGTTCGGTGGCAACGTGAGTGCGTATCTGTTCCCCGGCCAGGGCAGCCAGGTGCCCGGCATGCGCGACGAGGTCGCGCGGCTGCGACCCGACCTGCTCGAGCTGGTCTCCGAGGTCGCCGGCGACGACCCGTTCGCGCGGCTCGACGAGAGCACGCGCTTTGCCCAGCCGGCGATCTTGTGCTGCTCGCTGGCGCGTTGGTCGGCGCTTCGGCCCGCGCCCGAGGCGCTGCTGGGCCACTCGCTGGGCGAGCTGGCGGCGCTCGCCGCGGCCGGCGCCATCGACGAGGCCGAGGCGCTGCGGCTGGTCTGCCTGCGTGGACGGCTCATGGCCGAGGCCGGCCGTGCCGGCCAGGGCATGATGGCGGTGCTGAAGGGCACGGGGGAGCAGGTCGCCGATCTGGCGACCCGCCACGGCGTCACCGTCGCCAACGACAACGCGCCCGGGCAGCTGGTCCTGTCTGGGGAGCTCGAGCGCCTGGACGGCTTGAGCGCCGAGGCGCGACGCGCAGGCCTGCGCACCATGCGCCTGGCGATCAGCGGCGCGTTTCACTCGCCGGCGATGGACCCGGCCCGCGACGCCTGGGCCGCCGCCCTGGCCCGGACTCACTTCGCCGCGACGCCGGTGCCGGTGATCTCCTGTCTGACGGCCGCGCCGATCGACGATCCGCGCGCCGTGCTCGCCGACAGCCTGACCCACCCGGTGCGCTTCCGCGAGGCGCTTCTGTATCTGCGCTCCGAGGGGTGCGAGCACTTCGTCGACGTCGGGCCGGGCCGGATCATCGAGGGGCTGGCGCGCCGCACGCTGCCCGACGCGCGGGTCGAGGCGCTGCAGGGGCCGGTCCATGCCTGAGGCCGGCGTCGCCCTGCGCACAGCGGGCGTGCTCGGCTGGGCGACCGCGCTGCCGTCCCACTCGGTGTCCACCGCCGAGATCGCCGCCCACGTCGGAGTCGAGGAGGACTGGATCGTCACGCGGACCGGCGTGCGCTCGCGCCGCGTCGCGCCGCCCGGTGCACGCCTCTCCGACCTCGCCGCTGACGCGGGGCGGGCGGCGCTCGAGCGAGCCGGCGTGCAGCCCGACGAGCTCGACCTGGTTCTGGTCGCGACCATGACCGCTGACGAGCTGATGCCCAACGCGGCGCCGCTCGTGGCCCACGCGCTGGGCGCGACGCGCGCCGGGGCGTTCGACGTCGGGGCGGCGTGCACCGCCTTCCTCACGGCGCTGGCGACCGGCGCGGCCTGGATCGAGTCGGAGCGGGCGCGGACCGTGGTCGTCATCGGCGCGGACATGCTCTCTCGGTTCACCGACCACGACGACCGGCGCACCGCCGCGCTCTTCGGCGACGGCGCGGGCGCGGTGGTGCTCGGTGCCGGCGCCGGCCGCGGGCTGGGGCCGGTGCTGCTGCGCTCCGACGGCGCGCACGCGCGGACGCTCCACGCCTCGCGCGAGCGCGGCGTGATCGAGATGGACGGCCAGGAGACCTTCCGCCACGCCGTCAACCGGCTCGCCGAGATCACGACCGAGGCGATGCGGGCCACGGACGTCGAGCCCGACGACATCGACCTGTTCGTCTATCACCAGGCCAACGCGCGGATCACCCGCGCCGTGCGCGACCGACTCGGGCTCGATCCGGCACGGGTGGTCGATTGCATCGGCGAGCTGGGCAACACGTCGGCCGCCACGCTGCCGCTGGCGCTCGCCCACGCCGAGCGCGCGGGGCGGCTGCGCCCGGGCGACCGGGTCCTGCTCGCGGCATTCGGCGCCGGCTTCACATGGGGCGGGGCGGTGCTCGAATGGTGAAGCGGCCCGATGGCTGCGCTCTGGTGACGGGAGGCTCGCGCGGGATCGGCGCGGCGACGGCGCGCGCGCTGGCGGCGGATGGCTGGCCGGTGGCGCTCGTGTCGCGCGGCAGCGGCTGCGAGATCGCCGGCGAGCTGAACGCGGCCGGGGCGCGTGCGCTCGCGCTGGCCGCCGACGTGACCGACAGCGAGGCGGTCGAGGAGGCCTTCGCCGCCGCCGAGGAGCAGTTCGGCCCGGTGCTCGTTCTCGTCAACAACGCCGGCATGCGCGCCGACGGCCTGGCCCCCCAGCTGTCCGACGGGGACTGGTCATCGGTGCTCGACACCAATCTCTCGGCCGCGTTTCGCCTCTGCCGCCGTGCGCTGCGCCCGATGCTGCGCGCCCGCTTCGGCCGCGTGGTCAACGTCGCATCGGTTGTCGGCCTGCGCGCGAACCCCGGGCAGGCCAACTACGCGGCGGCCAAGGCTGGGCTGGTCGGCATGACCGCGACGATCGCCGCCGAGGTCGCGCGGCGGGGCATCACCGTCAACGCCGTCGCCCCCGGCTACATCGCCACCGACATGACCGCCGACGTCATCGACGGCGCCGCTGAGCACATTCCGGCCCGCCGAGCCGGCACGCCCGACGAGGTGGCCGCCTGCATCCGCTTCCTGGCCTCGCCCGAGGCCTCCTACGTGACCGGCGCGACGCTCGTCGTCGACGGCGGTCTGAGCGCCTGACCCACCCCCACGAAGACAAGGAGAACCCGCACATGTCAGCCACCATCACCGCCCAGCAGGTCGAGGAGCGGGTCTTCGCCGCACTGATCGAGTTCGGCGCCGAGCCGGGGAGCGTCACTCGCGACGCCGGCTGGGAGGCCGTCGACGTCGACTCGCTCGACCTCGTCGAGCTCGCGCAGATCGTCGAGGACGAGTTCGCCGTCCAGATCACCAGCCAGGACATGCAGAACCTCCCGACCGTCGGCAGCGTGATCAACCTGGTCGTTGCGCGCGCCGCATGAACCGGCCGGTCGCCATCACGGGCGTAGGCGCGGTCACCCCGCTCGGGATGGGCGCGCGCGCCCTGCATGAGCGCTGGACGGCCGGTGCCAGCGGCATCAAGGACGGGCTGGGCCGCTGCTCGGACTTCGAGCCCGCCGAGCTGCTCAGCGCCCGGGAGGTCCGGCGGGCGGACCGCTGCACGCAGCTCGTGCTGGCGGCAGCCGGCGAGGCGCTGGCCGACGCCGGCTGGGGCGACGGGCTCCCCTACGAGGCCGATCGGGTCGGCACGGTGATCGGCACGGGCATCGGCGGGATCACGACGCTGATCTCCAACCAGGAGGTGTTGCGCGAGCGCGGTCCGGCGAAGGTCTCACCGCTGGGGATCCCGCTGATGATGGCCAACGCCCCCGCCGGCGCGGTGGCGATGCGCCACGGTCTGCGCGGCCCGTCCCATGGGACCGTCTCGGCCTGCGCGGCCGGCGCACATGCGGTTGGGCAGGCGATGCGCACGATCCAGGCCGGCGATGCCGACGCCGTTGTCTGCGGTGGCGGCGAGGCGGCGCTCATCGAGCTCGCGCTCGCGTCCTTCGCAGCCATGGACGCCACCTCGAAGACGGGGATCTCGCGACCGTTCGACGCGCGCCGCGACGGGTTCGTGATGGGCGAGGGCGCCGGGGTCCTGGTCCTCGAGGACGCCGGGCGCGCGGCAGCGCGCAGCGCGCGGGTCCTGGGCGAGCTGACCGGCTACGCCGCGACCTCCGACGCGCATCACCTCACGGCGCCGCACCCCGGCGGCGACGGCGCCGCGCGCGCGATCGCGGGGGCGCTCGCCGACGCCGCGATCGCGCCGGACGAGGTCGACTACGTCAATGCCCATGGGACGTCCACGCCGCTCAACGACCGCGCCGAGACCGAGGCGATCAAGACGGCGCTCGGCGCGCGCGCCGCCACGGTGCCGGTGTCGTCCACCAAGTCGGCGACCGGCCACCTGCTCGGAGCGGCGGGAGCGGTCGAGGCGATCGCCACCGTCCTGGCGCTGCGCGACCGCGTGGCCCCGCCGACGCTGAACTACGGACAGCCCGACGAGGGCCTGGACCTCGACTACGTTCCCAACCGGGCCCGTCCACTCGAGGGCAGCGGCCGCGCGCTGGTCGCGATCAGCAACTCGTTCGGCTTCGGAGGGCACAACGCGGTGCTCGTGTTGCGCGGAGCTCCGGCGTGAGCGCGCTGGCCCTCCAGGATCCCGCTGGGGCGCCGATGCCGGCCGAGCGGCTCGCCGCGCTGTGCGACCCGGGCTCGCTCCAGCTCGTCCGCACCGCGGTGCGCTCCGAACGCCTGGGCGAGCGGGCGGTCGACGGCGACGGTGTGCTCGCCGGCACGGGGATGGTCGGCGGACGGCCGGTGCTGTGCTACGCGGAGGACCCCGCCTTCTTCGGCGGCTCGCTGGGGGCACGGCACGCCGCCGCGATCGTCGAGCTCCTGCGCCTGGCCGAGCGTGGACGTCGCCCCGTCGTCGGCTTCGTCTCCTCGGGCGGCGCCCGATTGCAGGAGGGCCTGGCCGCGCTGGGCGGCTACGGCGAGATCTTCGCCGCCATGACCCGGCTGTCCGGCGTCGTGCCGCAGATCTCGATCGTCAGCGGTGCGAGCGCCGGGGGCGGCTCGTACGCGCCGGCCCTGGGCGACGTCGTGATCATGACCCGTGACGCGAGCATGTTCCTGACCGGACCCGGCGTCGTGCGCGAGGTCACCGGCGAGGACATCGACGCCGAGGCCCTCGGCGGCCCGCGCGTCCAGGCCAGCAACGGCGTGGCCCACGTCGTCGCCGACGACGAGCGCCACGGCGCACAGCTGGCACGGCAGCTGCTGGGTCATCTGCCCTCCGCAGCGGGCGACCCAGTCCCCCTCGCCAGGCCGGCGGCACCCCGTTCGGGGGACCCGGGCGCGGGCGTCCCAGCCGACCCGCGCCGCGTGTACGACGTGCGCGAGGTCGTCGCCCGCCTCGTCGATGCCGGCGCGCTGCTCGAGTACGGCGAGCGCTGGGCGCGCAACGTCGTGTGCGGCTGGGTGCGAATCGACGGGCGACCGGCCGGGATCGTCGCCAACCAGCCGCGCCGCCTGGGCGGGGTGCTCGACGCCGAGGCGGCTCAGAAGGCGGCACGGTTCGTGCGCACCTGCCACCTCTTCGGCCTGCCGCTCGTGGCGCTCGTCGACACGCCCGGCTTCCTGCCCGGCAGCGCGCAGGAGCGCAACGCGGTGATCCGCCACGGCGCCAAGCTCGTGCACGCCTTTGCCGAGGCGCGCGTCCCCCGGCTCACCGTCGTCCTGCGCAAGAGCTTCGGCGGCGCACACATCGCCATGAACTCCAAGCAGCTCGGCGCCGACCTCGTGCTCGCCTGGCCCCAGGCGACGCTCGGCGTCATGGGCGCCGAGCAGGCCGTCGGGATCGTCCACCGCCGCCAGCTCGTCGCCGCCGACGACCCGCAGCGCGAGCATTCCGCGCTCGCCGATGCCTATGCCGCCGAGCACCTCACCGCGCGCCGGGCCGCCGAGCAGGGATACGTCGACGAGGTCGTCGCGCCATCGCAGACCCGCGGGCGGCTCGCCGCCGCCCTGGCGCTGCTCGACCGCGCGCCCGCCGAGCGGCCGTTCGCCGGAAACATCCCCCTCTAGCCAAGGAGCCCCACATGACCGAGCTGTTCTCACGCCACTTCGACGAACTGCGCACCGGCGAGACGTTCGCCACCCGTGGGCGCACCGTGACGGAGGCCGACGTCTGCGCGTTCGCCGGCCTGACCGGAGATCGCCACCCGCTGCACACCGACGCCGACTGGGCCGCCACGTCGCGCTTCGGCGAGCGGATCGCCCACGGCCTGCTCGTCGCCAGCGCGGCCGCCGGGCTCGTGCCCTTCGACCCCGACAGGGTCGTGGCACTGCGCCGCGTGCGCGACCTGGTGTTCAAACAGCCCGTCAGGCTCGGCGAGACGATCCGCGTCGAAGGAACGATCGCCCAGCTCGCCCCGCTGGGCGACGACACCGGCATGGTCGTCTGCGACCTGCGGGTGCGCGCCAACGGCGACGCCCTGGCCTGCCGGATGACCATCGACGTCCTCTGGCGCCGCGAGGACGCGATCGCCGGACCCGGCCCCGTCGCCGACCAGGCCGCCCTGCCCGAGTTCGTCCCGATCCCCCTGTGATGCTCGAGCGCAAGCGCCTGCTCATCACCGGTGTGGTGACCCGCGACTCGATCGCCTGGCACGTCGCCGACCAGGCCCAGCGCATGGGCGCCGAGGTCGTGCTGACCGGCTTCGGGCGCGCCCGGCGGCTGACCGAGCGCGCCGCCGCCCGATTGACCGAGCCCACCGACATTCTCGAGCTCGACGCCAACAGCAGCGCGGACATCGCCGCGGCGGCCCGGGACATCGAGCGGCGCTGGGGTGCGCTCGACGGCCTCCTGCATGCGATCGCCTTCGCGCCGCCCGACGCGCTCGGCGGGAACTTCCTGACCACTCCCGCAGACAGCGCCACCACCGCCTTTCGCACCAGCGCCTTCTCGCTCAAGGCACTCACCGCCGAGCTCCTGCCACTGCTCAGCGTTACGCGCGGCTCCGTGGTCGGCCTCGATTTCGACGCCAGCGTGGCGTGGCCGGTCTATGACTGGATGGGCGTCAGCAAGGCCGCTCTGGAGGCGGTCAGCCGTTACCTCGCCCGCGACGCCGGCCCCCGAGGCGTGCGCGTGAACCTCGTCTCCGCCGGCCCCCTCGAGACCCTCGCCGCCGGCGGCATTCCGGGCTTCGACGACCTCGCCCACGCCTGGCGAGCGCAGGCCCCGCTTGGCTGGGACACGCGCGACCCGGCCCCCGTGGCCGCCGCCTGCTGCTTTCTGCTCTCAGACCATGCGCGCGCCATCACCGGGGAGATCCTCCACGCCGACGGCGGATTTCACGCCATCGGCGCGACCGGTACCCCGGTGGCGACGCACGGCGCGAACGAGCTCGAGCCGGCCACCGCGACCATCTGACGGAGGCGCCGATCGCTCAACGCGAAGTCACGATGGGCGAGCGACCCCGCGTTCGGCCTTGCCATGGAAGTGCTCCACCAGCTGAGCCCACAGGGCGAGCCTCGCCCGCTGTAGCGTCAGCGCCGTGAGCCTGAATCCCGCGCTCGAGGAGGTCCGGTTCTGCCCCCGGTGCGGGGCGGCGGCGCGGGTGAGCTTCCCGCGGTCGATGGGCTGCGAGGCCTGCGGCTACCAGGTGTACTTCAACCCCAAGCCCGTCGCGTCGGTGATCCCGTGGACCGAGGAGGGGCGGGTCGTGCTGCTGCGGCGGGCGTTCGATCCCGGCGCCGGGCTGTGGACGTTCCCAGGTGGCTTCGTCGACCTCGGCGAGTCGGTCGAGGACGCGGCGCTGCGCGAGACGCGCGAGGAGCTCGAGATCGGCGTGGAGCTCCGCGGGCTCGTCGGCGTGTACTCGCGGGCGGAGGACCGGAACGTGCTCGTCGTGTTCCACGCGCACGCCCGCGAGGAGCCGAGCGTCACCGAGGAGGCGGTGGAGGTGCGGGCGTTCGCGCCGGCCGAGATCCCGTGGGGCCGGCTGGCGTTCTGGTCGACAGAGCGCGCCCTCCGTGACGCGCTCGGTCCCCCGGGGTCCTAGCTCGCGCGGCGCTCCGCCGCGCCCTGCCCCGCGACTCAGCCGGGCGCGGCGGCCCGCTCGCCGGCGGTGATGGTCGTGACCGGCAGGCCGAGGCCGTTGAGCTTGCTCGGCAGGTCGAGGTGCAGCCAGCGCGAGACGCGCGTGGGCAGCGTCGAGAGGATGATCTCGTCGAAGCCGCGGATGTTCACGGCATCCTGGATCGCATCGAGCGGATTGGCGTCGCCGACGATCCCCTCGACCGGCGCACCCGCGGCCTCCTCCAGCAGCGGCATGGCGAGCGCGAGCACCTGGTCGGCCTCGCTGTGGTCGTGGTCCTCGGGGTCGGCGACCCGCTCGAGCCCGTGCGCGGTGTTGGGCACCAGCAGCGTGAACACCGCGGGGCCGCGGGCCGCCCGCTCGCGAACCGCCTGCAGCAGGCCGGGGGTGGCCGCGGTCTTGTGGGCGACGACGAGGACGCGGGCGGTGGCCGTGCCTTCCATCTGATGCTCCTCTCGAGTCGGGGCGGGGGCCTCCGACGATCTTCTCACCGGCGGCGGGCGTCGTCCACCGCGGCGGCCAGCTCACGGACGCCGCGGCGGATCGCCGGCGGCGACAGCGCGCCGTAGCCGAGCAGGACGGTCGGGCGCCCGCGCGCGCGATCGAACCGGTGGCGGGCCATGCCCTCGACGCGTACGTCGCGCGCCCGCGCGCACTCCACCACCGCGTCCTCGGCCACGCCGTCGGGCAGCTCGACCGCGGCGTGCAGGCCCGCGGCGACACCGCCGACCCGCGCGCCGGGCAGGTGCTCGGCGACCGCCTCGCGCAGCGCGTCGCGCCGTTCGCGGTGCGCGGCCCGGGTGCGGCGCAGGTGCCGGTCGAGCGCGCCGCGCTCGATCATGTCGGCGAGGACGAGCTGGGCGAGCACGCCCGTGCCGGCGTCGGCGAACGCCTTCTCGGCGGCGACCTGGCGCGCGAGCGCGCCGGGGAGCGCGAGCCAGCCGAGGCGCAGCGCCGGCGCGAGCGTCTTGCTCGCCGACCCGCCGTAGACCACCCGCTCGGGTGAGCGGCCCTGGAGCGCGCCCACCGGGTCGCGGTCGTAGCGATGCTCGGCGTCGTAGTCGTCCTCGATGACGACCGTGTCGCGCTCCTCGGCCCACGCCAGCAGCTCGGTCCTCCGCCCGGGGGCCAGCACGACTCCGGTCGGCGACTGGTGGGCGGGGGTCACGAGCGCCGCGTCGACGTCCAGAGCGGAGAGCAGCTCGACGCGCATGCCGTCCGCGTCGACCGCGACGGGGACAGGCTCGAGGCCCGTCCGGCCGACGATCTGGCGATGGAAGCGGAAGCCCGGGTCCTCCATGGCGATGCGCCGCGCGCCCCGCGCGGCGAGCGCGGCGCAGACCACGGCCAGGCCCTGCCAGAAGCCCGAGCAGACGACGATGCGATCGGCCGTGGTGACGACGCCGCGGACGCGGCCCAAATAGCCGGCCAGCGCGCGGCGCAGCGCCGCCGCGCCCCGCGGGTCGGGGTGCGACAGGCCCAGGTCGGGCAGCTCCCCCAGCACCCGCCGCATGCCCGCGAGCCATTCGGCCCGCGGGAACGCCGCGAGATCCGGCACGCCCATCGCGAAATCGTGAATCATCGAACGCTCGAACGGCCACGGCTCGGGCTCGTGCTGGGCGACCGGCCCGACGGCAGGGGCCACGTGGGTCCCCGAGCCCTGCCGCGCCACGAGCCACCCCTCGGCGCAGAGCTGCGCGTAGGCCTCGACGACCACCCCGCGCGCGACTCCGAGGCGCGCGGCCAGCGCCCGGCTCGGCGGCAGCCGCGTGCCCGGGTGCAGCCGGCCGGAGCGGATGCCCTCGCGCAGCTGCCCCTCGATCTGGGCCCGCAGCCCGACCGCCCCCGAGCGGTCGAGCCCGACGAGAAGATCCGGTGTGGATTGGTCCATCGCAGCCACCGAGCAATGGACCTTAACGAAGGTCCAGTTGCGGTCTAGCGTGGGATGCTATGGCCACCCGGCCGTCCAGTCGCCGGCTTTCCCACCCGGCCGTCGAACGACCGCGGCGCCTGGCCGTCCGCGCCGGCCTCGCCCTGCTCGGCGCCGGTCAGGCCGTCACGGCGTCGTGGGCTCTGCTCGCGCCCCGCGCGTTCTACGACGACTTCCCGGGTGGTGGGCTCGCATGGGTCTCCGCGCTGCCGCTCACCCTGCTCGCCCTGCTCTTCAAGGAGGAACGCCGATGACCCGCATCGCCCCCGCCCCCGTCCGCGGAGTGTTCGTCCGCGAGGTCCAGCGACAGACCCGCAAGCGCTTCGAGCGCGATCTGGAGCCGTCGCGAATCGCGGCCCACCACCGCACGATGCTCGCCGGGATGAGCGCCTTCGAGATCGCGATGGAGCGCTCCAAGCGCGTCGACCGCCGCCTCAGGGCGCTCGCGGAGCTGAAGGCCGCCGTCCTCGTCGGCTGCGAGTTCTGCATCGACATCGGCTCGCACGTGAGCGCCCGAGAGGGCGTCACCGACGAGCAGCTGCTCGCCCTGCCGCGCCACCGCGACGCCGACTGCTTCGACGCGCTCGAGCGGCTGGTCATCGATTACGCCGAGGCGATGACAAGGACGCCGGTCGAGGTCACCGACGAGCTCTTCGACCGGCTGCGCGAGCACTTCGACGAGGCCCAGCTGGTCGAGCTGACCGGCGCGATCGCCTGGGAGAACTGGCGCGCGCGCTTCAACTGGGCCCTCGACATCGGCCCCGCCGGCTTTCGCAAGGGCGCGGCCTGCCCGGTGCCCGATCAGGCGGTCGGCGCCGCCTGACGGCGGTCCGCGCCGACGCCGTCGTCGAGCACCGCGAGCAGCGCGCGAGCGGCAGCCGGGCAGAACTGCGAGCCGGCGCAGCGCTCGATCTCGTCTCGCGCCGCCTCGGTCCCCATCGACGGTCGGTAGGCCCGGTGCGACGTCATGGCGTGGTAGGCGTCGCAGACGAAGACGATGCGGCTGGCGAGGGGGATCTGCTCGCCGGCCAGCCCGTCGGGGTAGCCGCCGCCGTCCCAGCGCTCGTGCTCGGCCCGCACGGCGGGGGCGAGGTGGGCGAGCTCGGGGATCGAGGCGATGATCTGCGCTCCCGCGCCGGGGTGCTGGCGCATCAGCAGCGTCTCGTCGGGGCTGAGCCGGCCGGGCTTGCGAAGCACGGCGTCGGGGATGGCGATCTTGCCGAGATCGTGCAGCAGCGCCACCTGCTCGACCTCGTTGGCAGCGCGGCCCTCGAGGCCGAGGCGCTCGGCGACCGCCCGGGCCAGGTTGACGACCTCGCGCGAGTGCGCGCCGGTGTAGCTGTCACGCGCCTGCACAGCGGCCACCAGCGCACGCAGAGTCGCCCACTCGGCCTCGGCGTCGGCCGGCGGGCCGCCCGCGACGCTACCTGCGACCGGGGCCGGCGCGACGAACCGCCTGCGGCCGGCCGGGCGCACGGGCCCGTCGGCACGGACGGCGCGCCGCGCGGCCGCCAGGGTGTCGGCCGCGGCGCCGGCGCCGGCGCCGAGCATCACCACCGCGACCGAGACGCCGACCTCCGGGCCGCCGTCGAGCAGCACGCCCAGCGCGCCGGTCAGCTCGTCGCGCAACCCGTCACCGACGCGACGTGCCTCGTCGCCGCGCACCTCGGCCAGCAGGGCGGCGAACTCGTCGCCTCCGACCCGGGCCACCGTGTCGCTGCAGCGCAGCCGGCCGCGCAGAACTTCGGCCACCGCCCGGAGCACGCGGTCGCCCGTCGCGTGACCCAACTCGCCGTTGACGCGCCCGACCCCGTGGAGTCCGGCCACCACCAGCGCCCCGCGCTCGCCGGCCGGGCCGTCGAGCCGGCGCGCGAGGTCGGCCTCGAGTCGCCGGCGGGTGGCGAGGCCGGTCAGCGGATCGCGCTCCGCCAGGTCGGCGAGATGCAGCTCGATCTCGCGCCGCGCGGTGACGTCGGAGAACGAGCAGAGGAGCACCGCGGGGCTCTGCTCTCGGACGCGGCGGAGCGGCCGACCGCTCACCTCGAGCCACGTGCGGGCCCCGTCGGGACGGTCGACGCCCACGATCGCACCGTCGATCGGCTCGTGGGTGTGCGACGCCCCGCCGAGCGGGCCGGCGCCGGGCCGCAGCGGCTCGCGATCGCAATCGACGATCGCCAGGTCGTCGGCCTGCAGGACCATGGTCCCCGGCGCCACGTCGAGGATGCGCCGCGCGCTCTCGTTGAGCAGCTCGACGCGGCCGTCGGGGTGGTAGAGCGCGACGCCCTCCTTCAGAGCGCCGACGAGGGTGCGCCAGCGCTCGTCGCCCTCCCGCAGCTGCGCGGTGAGGCGCCGCTCGCGGCGCGCCGACCGCGTCGCCCAGCGGAACAGCAGCACGGCGACGAGCGCGCTCACCGCGAGGCCGCCGGCCACCAGCCAGTACGCGACCTCCCCCAGGTTCGAGCCGGATCCCATCCCCATTTCTGGGGATCCCATCGGCGCGAACCCCCCACGCGCTTGATCTTCTGGACGGCTGTTCTAGCCAGGACCGGCCCGCAGCACGGGGCTTCGGCCGCGCCCGTGCCGGGCAGGACCCGACCCGGTGGCCGATGGTGCCGAGCAGGAACGCGAGGAGCCCCTCACCCGGCGCGAGAAGCGCATCCTCGCGCTGCTCGGCATGCCCGCGTTCGCACTGGCCCTGTCGATCACGGTCCTGACGACCTACCTCCCGGTCCTCGCACAGCGCTTCACCTCGTCGACGACGGTGACCGGCGTCATCATCGCCGCCGAGGGCGCCATCGCCATGACGCTCCCGATCTTCGTCGGGTCGTGGTCGGACTCGCTGCGCACACCGATCGGCGGCAGGCTGCCCTTCGTGCTCGTCGGGACCCCCGTGCTCGCCGTCGCGGTGGGCGTGCTCGGCCTGGTCAGCACGCTCTGGATGCTCGCCCTGGCCGCGGTCGTCTTCTTTGCCGCCTACTACATCGCCTACGAGCCCTACCGGGCGATGTACCCGGACCTGCTCGAGCAGACCGTCGCCGGCCGCGGCCAGTCCTCGCAGGCCCTCTTCCGGGGGGCGGGCACGGGGCTCGCGCTCGTCGGCGGCGGCCTGCTGTTCGAGATCACCCCTGCGCTGCCGTTCCTGCTCGTCGGCGTGCTCGCCTTCGGCACCCTCGCGGAGTTCTCGTGGGGCATGATCCGGCGCGGCAACGAGCACGAGCCCTCCGAGCAGCACTCCGTCCGCGAGGTCGCCGGCAAGGTCTTGCGGATGCTGCTCGACCACGCCGACCTGCGCGCCTACTTCTTCGCCAACGCCCTGTGGGAGCTCTCGCTGGCCGCCCTGAAGACGTTCATCGTGCTCTACCTCACCGTCGGGCTCGGCTACAGCATGACCGTGACCGCCGGCATCATCGCCGTGGTCGTGGTGCTGGAGCTCGCCGCGTCGGTGGTGACCGGGAAGCTCGGCGACCGCATGGGCAAGGCGAACGTCGTGCACCTCGGGCTGTGGGTCTTCGGCTTCGGGCTCCTGGTGCCGTTCGCGAGCCCGGTGCCGTGGGTCATCGCGATCGTCCTGCCCTTCGTGGCGTTCGGCGGCGGGATGATCCTCTCGATGCCCTACGCGGTGCTGATCCCGCTGATGCCCGAGGGCGAGCACGGCCTCCTGACCGGCTTCTACAGCATGAGCCGCGGGCTGGGGCTCCTGCTGGGCCCGACGCTCGCCGGCTTCGCCGTGTCGCGGTTGAGCGACCAGCTCGTGAGCACGTCGGGCTACGCGGCGATGTGGCTCGTGTGCGCGCTGGCGATTCTCGCGTCGATCCCGCTCATGCCCCCGATCATCCGCTCGGAGGAGCGCAAGCGCCGCCAGGCCGAGCGCGAGATCGACGGGGACGAGGGCCGCGTCGAGGCGCAGGCGGCTTGACCGGCCGGCAACGGGGAAGGACCAAGCTGATGGCAGACGAGCAGCGAGACGACGAGGGCGAGCGCGCCTCGGCGCAGAGCGCGGACGCGGCGGAGGACGCCGACGGCGAGCGCGAACGCCCGGACGGCGACCAGCAGGACGACAACGACGAGGGCGGACCGATCGCCAGCCGCCTGGCCGCCGGCCTGTTCAAGGCATCGCCGCTCGTCTGGACGCTGCTGGCGGGCCTGATCGGCTGGGCCGTGTGGGCGACGATCACGCGCAACAGCGGCTCGTCGCCGGTCAAGCGGGCGGCGCGGGCGGTCGTCGTCCCCACCGCCACGGGCGACCGGACCGTGATCGGCATGCCGTGCGCCTCGCGCAAGCTCAGCACCGGCCAGCCGCTGGGCGCCAACACCGCCGTGCTGCCCAAGGGCAGCGGCCGGCGCGTCGTCTACGTCTACGGCTGCCCGTCGGGTGGCGCGACGGGGACCGGCGGCGGCAAGGGGCGCCTGACCGGTGGCGCGGCGATGGTGATCCTGCCGGCGGGCGCGCCGCTGCCCGGCCAGATCAAGGGCGGGGCCAGCAGCGTGGTGCCGGCGGTCAAGGAGGTCTTCACCGTCCCCGAGCACGGCACGGACGACACGATCGTGATCCAGCCGTGCATCGGGCAGCCCGGGGGCTCCACGAAGCCGGCCGGGCGGCCGGCGGCGCCGAGCGGGAAGGGCATCCTGCTCGTGCCCCCCTGCGGCGGGGGCTGACCGGCCGCCTCGGGGGGCTGCCCCCGGCCAGAGGTGCGGCTGGCCGCACCCCCATGCGGTGGCTCCCCTGGGATCGTGCGCCGCCATGGCATCTGCTGCACGCTCCATCAATCGGTCGATCGGCCCTAGCCATCCGCCTCCGGTTGCCCTACAGTGCCGCCGCGCCGTGCGCGTCCGGGCCGCAGTCCCGCCCGGGATTCCCACTCCAACCCCAAGGAAGGTCATGTTCCGACGCATCCCCCTGATGGCGGTGGCCGCTGTCGCGATCGCTGCGGCAGTCGTCGTGCCCGCGGGCGCGAAGTCGCACACCTCGAAGGCCGCGCCCTCCAAGGTCACCATCGTCGCCCGCAGCGGCACGAAGTACGTCATCAACAGATACGCCCAGGACACCTCGCGCTTCACGCCCGGGGTCATCACGATCAAGTCCGGCGGCACGCTGACGCTGAAGAACAGGGGCGGCATGCCGCACACGTTCTCGCTCGTCAAGGCCAGCCAGCTCCCGAAGACGACCAAGCAGATCGACAAGTGCAAGGTCTGCAACGAGCTGGCCAAGGCCCATCAGGCGGACCCGACCTCGGACGCGCCGCCGAAGATCATGGAGGTCAACGTCGGGGCCGACGGCTACGACCAGCCGGGCGACTCGGTCTTCTTCATCAAGACCCAGAAGCTGAAGATCACCGCGAAGCGCGGCACGACGCTGCACTTCATCTGCGCGATCCATCCCTGGATGCAGGGCACGATCAAGGTCAAGTAGCCCGGAGCGACGGCGGGGCCGGCACCGGCCCCGCCGTCCACTCCCCGTGTCCCGACGCCATCTCCTCCGCCTGCTGCTGGCGCTGTGCGCGCCGGCGGCCCTCGCCGCCCCCGCCACGGCGGGCGCCGTCGTGCGCGAGTACTGGGTCGGCGCCGTCCCGACGACCTGGAACATCGTCCCCAACGGACACGACGCGCTCATGGAAATGCCGGTCGACCCCGCCCGGGTCCTGCTGCGCACGGTCGCCTACCGGCGCTTCACCCCCGGCTTCAGGCGCGCGCTCCCCAACGCCACCGGCACCCGGGTCACGAACCTCGGCATCCAGGGGCCGCTGCTGCACGCGCGCGTCGGCGACCGGCTGCTCGTGCACTTCAAGAACCTCGACAGCGCCGCGCCGCACACCATGCACTTCCACGGCGTCGAGTACCGCAAGTCCTCCGACGGCACGTACGTGCCCGGCTTCTCGGGCCCCGACGCCGACGTCCGCTTCGGCCGGACCTGGACCTACCGCCTGCGCGCGGGGGTCGACTCCCGGGGCTTCTGGCCCTATCACGACCACGGCATGGCGATGGACGCCTCGATCGCCGGCGGCATGTACGGCGGCCTGTCGATCCTCGGCCGCCACGAGCGCGCGCCCGACCGCGAGTTCGTCGTGGTCTTCGCCAAGCTCGGCGACTTCATGACCGTCGACGGCCGCGCCTTCGTCGGCAACACGCCGGTCTTCCACGCGCGGGTCGGCGACCTCGTCCAGTGGGACGTCATGGCCATGGGCGACGACTTCCACACCTTCCACGTCCACGCGCACCGGTGGGTCGGCGCGGGCGGGCCCGCCGACACGCGCACGGTCGGGCCGGCCGAGAGCTTCCGCGTGCGCTGGGTCGAGCGCGCGCCCGGCACGTGGCTCTACCACTGCCACGTCGAGAGCCACATGATGCGCGGCATGATCGGCCTCTACCGGGTGCGCCGGTGATCCGTGCGGGAGCCGTGGCGGCCGGGCTGGCGGCGCTACTGGGCGGCGCGGCGCCCGCCGGCGCCGCGCAGATCGGCGTGGCGATCCCCGGCCGCTCCTTCCAGCCGCCGAGGGTGACGGTCGTGGCCGGCGACACGGTGACCTGGCGCAACGGCGACGGCGTCGCCCACGACCTGCTCGCCGGCGACGGCGAGTTCGGCTCCGGGCTGCTGGCCCCGGGAGCGACGTACAGCCACCGCTTCACCGCGCCGGGCGCCCACCCCTACGTCTGCACGATCCACACGGGGATGACCGGCGAGGTGGACGTCGTGCCCGTGCTGCTCGAGGCGCCGGCCGCGCCGCCGGTGAGCGGGCAACGGTTCGCGCTCGCCGGCCGCGCCCCGGCGGGCAGCGGGCCGCTGAGCCTGCAGCGCTCGGTTGGCGACGGCCCGTTCGAGACCGTCGGCGCGGCGATCGACCCCGGCACGGACGGCTCGTTCGCGGTCGGGCTCACCGCCGGCGCGAGCGCCGACTGGCGCGTGGTCGACGGCTCGGGCGCGACGAGCCCGGCGGTCACGGTGCCCGTCGCCCCCCGCGTGACGATCTCGCTGCGCGCACGGCGGACCCGCTCGCTCGTGGTGCTATCGGTGCGGACGAGCCCGGTCCGGCCGCGCGAGCGCGTCGTCCTCGAGCTCTACTCGCGCGAGCGATTCGCGTGGCTGCGCGCGGGCACCGCCCAGCTCGACGCCGCCGGCCGGACGACGTTCTCGGTGCGCCGCGGGCTGCGCCGCCGCGCCCGGATCCGCTACGTCTCCGGCGGCGCGCCCGTGCACTCGCGCGCGATCGCGCTCTGGCGCGCCCGCTCGGCGGCGCCAGGCGGGAGGTGGGCGCGGCGTCCCTCCCCGGTCAGCGCTCGGCGTAGCGGGCGACGGTGAACGCGATCAGCATCGGCACGTGCACCGCGTAGACGACGAGCGAGAGCGAGAGCACCACCAGCGGCCCGCCGCTGAGGTGGTTGCGGACGAAGGCGTACTCGATCAGCCCGGCCGTGATCCCATAGGCCAGCAGCGCCCACCGCCCGACCTGCGCGAAGCGATCCCAGGCGAAGTCCGGCACCCGCGAGAGCGCGACCAGGTTGCCGGCGAGCAGCAGCGCCGAGAGCGCCAGCAGCACAACGGCGGGAGCGAGCGGCACGTGCCGGGGAAGGTGCGCCGAGAGGTAGATCCCCCCGGCCACGATCAGTGCCAGCGAGCCCATCCCGACCTCGGTGACGGGCGGAAGCCTGCGCTCGGTCATCCGCTCGCGACCTTGGTCATGATCACCAGCGTGGCGACCTGCATCGCGCCGGTGATCGCCGCGGTGTAGATGAAGCGCTTCATCAGCCGCTCGATGACCGCCGGGTCCGGACGGCGCTTCTTGAGCTCGAAGAGCACCGCCACGTTGGCCGGCTCGAGCAGCCCGAGCGCGATCACCGCCATGACGCCCACGACGATGTAGCTGGCCACCATCCAGCCGTGGTTGTAGTAGGTGCTCTGGACCGTCCCGAGGTGGACGCCGAGCTGCCAGCCGGCCGCGAGCGTGAGCGTCACGACCGTCGGCATGATCAGCAGCATCTTCGGCATCAGCCGGGTGGTGAGCTCGATGCGCGCCGGGATCGCCAGCCGGCCCAGGATCGGGCCGAGGACGAAGCCGAGGAAGAGGTCGATGATCGTCCATGCCGCTCCGGCGGCCACGTGCAGGAACTCCAGCGGCCAGAGGCGGTTGGCGGCGATCGCGACGATCAGGCCGGCGAACGCCAGCGCCACGAACGGCAGCCCCATGCGCGGCACGATCTCGAAGTCCGGTCGCTCGGCGGCGGGCGGGCCGGGGGCGGGGAGGGGCCCGGGAACGGCGATGTCGGCCATGACGCGACGTTAACGGGCGGCGGTGGTCCACTTCAACCCCGTCGGCACATCGCCGGACGCACGGTGCAACCATCCGGGCATGCGCCGCCTGCCGCCGGGCCCGCGCGCCCCCGCCATCGTCAACGCGCTGCGCTTCGCGCGCGACCCGCTGGGCTACCTGCCCGGGCTGCGCGAGCGCCACGGCGACATCTTCTCCGTGCGCTTCCCGGACTTCGGGAGGGTCGTCTACGTCGCCGAGCCGGCGCTCGTCAAGGGGCTGTTCAGCGGCGGCCCCGCCGAGTTGCACGCCGGGGCGGCCAACGCCACGGTGCTGGAGCCGGCGGTCGGCCCCGGCTCGGTGCTCACGCTCGACGGGGACCCGCACATGCGCCAGCGCAAGCTGCTGCTCGCTCCGTTCCACGGCCGGGCGATCGCCCACTACCGCGAGCTGATCGCCGACAGCGCGCGCCGCGACCTCGCGACCTGGCCGGTCGGCCGGCCGTTCGCCCTGCGCCCGCACACCCAGCGCATCACGCTCGACGTGATCCTGCGCGCTGTCTACGGCCTCGGCGAGGAGGACGACATCGACGAGGCGCATGCCGTCGTCGACGAGTTCTCGCGTCGCAGCGACGCCCTGGTGCTCCCCCATCTCCTGCGCCGCACGTTCGGCTCGCGGCGCACCCCGTGGGGCCGCTTCGTCGCGGCCCGCGCCGAGCTCGACCGCCTGGTCCACGAGGCGATCGCCGCCCGCCGCGCCGCCGCGGACGCCGACGAGCGCGACGACGTCCTGTCGCTGCTGATGCGCGCCCGCGACGAGGACGGCAACGCCGCGACCGACCGCGAGCTGCGCGACGAGCTCGTCACGGTCGTCGGCGCCGGCCACGAGACGACCGCGACCGCCCTGGCGTGGGCGGTCGAGCGGCTGGTCCGCAACCTCGACGTGCTCGCGCGCCTGCGCGACTCGCTGCGAGACGGCGACGACGCCTATCTCGATGCGGTGATCAAGGAGACGCTGCGCTCACGGCCGGTGATCGCCGACGTCGCCCGCAAGACGACCGTCCCGTTCGCGATCGGCGGCCACATCGTCCCGGCCGGGACGCTCGTGCTGGCGGCGATCACCGCGCTGCACCACCGCGACGACCTCTACCCCGAGCCCGAGGCCTTCCGCCCCGAGCGCTTCCTCGGGGGCGGCGCACCGGAGTCCTACGCCTGGATCCCGTTCGGCGGCGGCGTGCGCCGGTGCCTCGGCGCCGCGTTCGCGCACGAGGAGCTGCGCATCCTGCTGCGCGAGATCGTGCTGCGGGCCGATCTGCGCGCCGCGTCGCATGCCCCCGAGCGCCCGCGCATGCGCAACATCACGATCGCGCCCGAGCACGGCACGCGGGTGTTCCTCGCGGCGCCGCTGCGGCCCGTCGAGGCCGTGGGCGGCCCGGCCGCGGCCGTCGCCTGACCGCCGCGGCGGGGTAGTCTCGCACCATGGACATCTGGAACCTTGCCTCGCTCGGCGTCGAGCCCCGCCAGCCCCGGATCCTGCACTCCGACGAGGGCGCAGCACGGGTCATCGCGATCAACCTCCCTGCCGGCGAGGAGCTCCAGGAGCACGAGGTCCACGAGCATGCGTGGCTGCACGTCCACAGCGGCGTGATCAGCGTCGAGCAGGACGGCGGCGCCGCCGAGGTGGCGGCCGGCTCCCTGGTGCACTGGCGGCCCCAGGAGCGCCACAGCGTGCGCGCGACCGAAGATGCGTCGCTGGTCCTGCTGCTCGCGCCATGGCCGGGTCCGGGCCACCCGAGCCTGCGCGCCGCGGACTGAGCCGTCCCGGCGCCGGGGCGGCTAGCGCTCGGCGCGGGTGCGAAGGCGGTAGCTCGTCACCTTGCCGGTGACGTCGGTGATCCTCGCTCGCGTGACGGCGACGAGGCGGCGGCGGTCGCCGTACCAGCGCGGCGAGTGGCGCTGGCGCAGCGTCGAGGAGTGATAGACGACCTCGATGCGGCTCGCGCTGCCGCCGGGCGCGATGACGCGGAGGCGGTCACCCCGGATCGACCAGCGGCGCGCGGAGACCTCCCGGCCGTCGACGCGGACCGTCAGGCGGCGGGTCGACACGAGGTCCAGCGGCGCCGGCAGCCGGATCTCGGCGGATCGCAGCCGCGGCCCGCGCGTCCCGCGGCGCAGCGTCACGCGGCCGTTGGGGTGCGCGACGTAGTCGTGATATGCGGCCGAGATGCGCGGCAAGCGGGCGCAGGCGGGCACCTCGACCGGCTGGCTGACGTTCACGACGCGCCCGTCCTGGGCGACGAAGCGAGCGTCCACCGGGCCGGGCGGCGTGACGCAGAGCGAGCGGCTCGCGGTCAGCGGCCCGCCCGAGCCTCCGAGGAAGCTCAGCGCAAAGCGCGAGACCGGGACGGGCGGCAACCCGCCGAAGGTGGTCTGCAGACGGTACGTCGGCAGGAACCGCTGCGCGCCGTCGAGACGCATGTCGAGCCCGCCGCCCTGCAGGCGGATGACGGCGAACGGCAGCCCGATCCCGGAGGTGCCCGCGGGCGCCCCACCGGTGTTCGCCAGCAGCACCGGCCCGTGCAGCCCGCCGGGCACGAGCGCTGTCGACACGTCCGCCGCGCCGATCCGCGAGGACCGCGGGCAGGTATGCGCCTCGAGCCGAGCCAGCGAGCAGGTGCGCGACACGGCGTGGACGTTCGGCTTGAGCTGGGTCGGCAGCGTGACGCGGCTGCTGCGCATCGGCGTCTCGCCGGGGTCCTGGGTGATGATCGTCCGCAGCGCCGGGTGGTCGCCCCGCTGGACGTGGCCGGGCGTCTCCACGATCACGCGCAGCCGCGGCGAGAACGGCTGCTGCGCCTTGTCCGCCGGGCTCGGCAGCCCCGGCAGCCCGACGTCGGGCGCCGGGACGGAGGGGACCGAGACGTCGGGGGCCGGGACCTGCGGCGGCGATGGCATCGAGGCGCCGGGCTCCTGCCCGTGCGCCGCGGGCGCAGAGGCGAGCATCGTGCCGACGAGGAGGGCGAGCGATCCGTGCAGCCTCATGGCTCTGGGCTACCCGGATCGGCATGTGTGATGCGGCCGATGTCGAGCGCGGCTAGCGGCGGCGCCGAATGCGCACGTGCACGACGACGCGGTGCCCGCGGCGGTCGGCGATCCGCACGCTGCGCCGCACCGCACCGGGGCGGAAGCGGTGCACGATCGTCGCCCGCCCCGCGCCGTCCGTTCCGAACTGCCGATGCCCGAGGCGGACGATCGCGCCGGCCAGCGGCTCCGGGGTCCCGTCGAGGCCGGCGCGCGTCACGTGCACCCGCAGCACGGCGCGGCGCCCGGCGCGGACGGCGCGCGGGCTCACGCGGGCGGCGAGCCGCCCGCAGCGCGCTGACGGCACGGGCGCATCGAAGGGCAGGGTCGCCCGCACGGCGCAGCCGGTGGCGGTGTCGGCCAGCGTCACGATGCCCGAGCCGCGGCCGTGCAGCGCGCCCCCATCGCGGGTGAACGTCGCCACGGCGGGCGGCGGGGCTGCGAACCGGTAGCGCAGGCCCCACATGACGCCGCGGTCGGCGATCGTGGAGTACGACCAGCGCGACGGCGCCTCGGGAACGTCGCGGAACAGGCCCCGGGCGATCGCAGCACGAAGGTCCGCGCGCCAGTAGGGCCAGTCGTGCACGCCGAGCATCGGGTGGGCTGCGACGGCGACGCCCGCATCGCGCAGCGCCGCGACGAACTCCTGGTTCTCCTGGGCGATCTCGGCCTCCACCAGCCCGCCGACCGTGACGGCGTTCGGCGAGCTCTGCACTCCCGGCGCGGCGACCCCGTTGCCGTAGGCGACGTAGACCGGCGTGCTGCGCAGGTTGGCGGCCAGCTTCGTCGGGTTGTGGCCGCTGGCGTACGGCCCATCGATCGGGCCGAAGACCGTTTCGAAGTCGACGCCTGCCACGGCCTGGAAGGCGGCCTTGACCTCGGGGCGCTGGGGCTCGACGAAGCCGCTGAAGACGAAGACCGAGCCGAAGTAGCCGGGGCGCTGCCCGCCGAGGTACGACGCGCCGAAGCCGCCCATCGACAGTCCGGCGATCGCGTGGTTGCGTCGCCCCGGGGCGACGTGGAGGCGCCGTTCGACCTGGGGGATCAGCTCGTCGAGGTAGTAGCGCTCCCAGCCGGGATCGCCGCGAACGCCGCCGTTGAACCAGTTCATGTAGAAGCCCTTGCCGCCCTCTGGCATCACGACGATCGCCGGCAGCCCGCGGGCGGTCTCGCGGATGTCGCCGTTTGCTGGCTTGGCCCAGGTGTCGTAGCTGTCGCCGGCGCCGTGCAGGAGGAACAGCACGGGCCATCGGCGGCGGCTCTCGTAGCCGTCGGGCAGCAGCACGTTGGCCTTCAGCACCTTCGGCGGCGGACCGTTGAACGCGGTCCGCGCCGGGTCGACGTTGACGCTCGGCGTCTCGATCGTGATCAGGCGCTGCGCGGCGCCGGCGGGCGCGGCGGCGATCACCACCGCCGCGAGGGCGAGGGGGAGGGCGAGGAGGACTCGGCGACCGATCACGCCCGGCAGCTTGCCAGCGCTGGCGCCGGGGCGCTCCGGTTTAACGCCGACGGCCCGCTCTCGGAGCGGGCCGCCGAACTGCGGGCTGTAGCCGAGGTGGCTAGATCGTCTGGACGTTGACCGCCTTGGGCCCCTTGTCGCCCGCCTCGGCGTCGTAGGAGACCTTGGCGCCCTCGGCGAGCGAGCGGTACCCGTCGCCGGAGATGCCCTGATGATGGACGAAGAGGTCCTTGCCCGGCTCATCGGGGGTGATGAAGCCGAAGCCCTTCTCGTCGCTGAACCACTTGACGGTTCCTGTTGCCATGGTGCATTCCTCCTGTGCTGAGCGAAGCGCGGAGGTGCTGTGAGGCAACGACTGCGGACGCGTGCGCACTGCTTGGATCGAGCCGGTTGCCCGATCGCGGTACCAACCAGGATAGCGGCCCGGCGCGCCCCACCCAAGCGTCGCGCTCGGCGCGGTCGTGCGTCGACGGCGGCTACTCGGCGGCGGCCGGCGCAAGCCGCAGGTCGTTGCAGCGCTCGCAGACCTCGGCGGGAACCACGCCGAGGCGCATGAGGCCGGCGAAGGCCGTGCAGCCCAGGCAGAAGGCGAAGACCGACTCGAGCGTCGCTGCGAGCACGATCGCCGCCAGCGCCGCGATCGCGATGGCCGTGTGGCCCAGGGCGACGCCGGCGATTGCGCCCGTCGTGGTCAGGGCAGCGCCGATCCCCTGCGCGAAGCGCTTCGGCGGGCCGGGCACGCGCTTGGGTTCGCCGAGCCGGGGGGCCGCCACGGACATGGCGAAGCGCCCGAGCGGGCTCAGCCTCGGGCCCGTCAGCATTCGCGCCCAGAAGCCGTAGGCGAGGACGAACAGCAGCCAGTGCGCGCCGGTGGCGAGGGCCGCGATCGCGATCAGCGACACCACGCCGGCGACGACGCGCGCGGCCTTCTCGTTGACGGGATCCGGGAAGCCGAGCACGGTGCGCAGGATAGCGAATCTCATGGAAGCTGGTCGGCATTAACAGCTTTCCGTGCACGGGCGCGCTCCTCGGCCTGCGGCGCGCGCCGCACGCGCTACGCTGAGCTCTCGGGCTTCTATGGAAAGGGTCGGTCATGACCCACGTTTGCTGCCCCACCTGCCGGCTGCGCTTCACCCGCGCCACCGCCGCATACCTCATGCTGTGCCCCGAATGCGGGGAGGAGCCCGTGCCGATGCCCAGCGTCCTCGGGTTCCAGCTCTTCTCCGACGACGACCCGTCCGATGCACCGGCCCAGGCCGTGGCGGTCGCGCTGCCGGTCACGCCCTTCGCGCCGACCACGTCATGAGCGACCGGCACCTCAGGATCCTCATGGCGGCCGCACGCCACAGCCAGCGCCGGCTCGACGACGCCCGCGACGACACATCGAGCCCCCGGACGGCGCAACGGCGCCGCGACATCGAGCAGCGGGCCACGCGGACCCGGGCGCGGGTCGCCGCCGCCCGGGCGAGGCGCCCCCTGGGGCCCCCCGCGTAGGAGGACCACGACCATGGACGACGACGCGATCCGCACCCTCGTGGCCCGCCTCGCGCGGCCGCACCCGTCCGGCGGGGCCGTCATCGAGCGGGCGGCCATCCTCGCGGAGGGCGCCGAGTCGGCGGCGATCATCGCCTGGATCACCAGGCATGCCGGAGAGCCCGAGCCCGAAGCGCCCCGCACCGGCGGCGGCGGCGGCCTGCACGGCGCGCGGCTGCACGAGGGCGCCGGCGCGCATCCACAGCGGCCGCGACGCTACGTGCTGCCGGCCGGGGCCCTGCGATGAGCAGCGACGCCGCACCATCGATCACGGCGAGGCTCTCGAACGGCCCCCTGAAGGGGCGGAGCGTCACGGCCGAGACGGTCGAGGGGCGGCCGCCCAAGACGATCGTCGTGCCCCTCGACGCCGAGACCTCATGCCGCTACGGGCTCGCCGACTGGGAGCAGGAGGGCCTGTCGGCCGTCTACGCCTACCTGCACGACGTGTAGGACCCACGGCTTCCCCCCCGTACGGCGCCGTCGCACGATCGCCGTGCATCGCCCGATCACCGGGGCTCAGGCCTGCGGTAGTCCCTCCGCCTGAGCGAGGACGATCTCGGGCACCAGGCACGCGGGAGACAGCCGGAGGAGGAAGCGGACCGCCTCAGCGACATCCTGGGGGCGGATCATGCGCTCCTCGCCGATCTGCTCCTTGACGAAGGTGGCCATGTCGGTGTCCACGAAACCGGGACAGATCGCCACCGAGCGCACGCCGTCGGATCCCAGCTCCTTGTTCATCGCCTCGGTGTAGGAGATGACGCCGGCCTTCGTGCTGGCGTACACCGAGAGCCAGGGCTGCCCCTCCTTGCCCGCATAGGAGGCAAGATTGATGACCCAGGCCTGCCGGTGCTCGCGCCCGGCCTGCCGGAGCAGGTCGGCGAACTCGCGGTAGAAGAGGATGATCGCCCTGAGGTTCACGGCGAACTGGAGGTCGATGTGCTTGACCTGGTGTTCCGTCGCCTGGGCGCCGATGCCGACCCCTGCGTTGTTCACGAGGACGTCGAGCCGGCCGAAGCGCGCGACGTGCCGGTCGACGATGGTCCGAATGCCCTCCTCATCGGCGAGGTTCACTGCCACGGCCTCGACCTCGAACCCACGCGAGAGGAGCTCTTGGCCAACCTGCTCCAGCCGCTCGGCGTTCCGGGCCACGATGGTGAGCCCGTATCCCTGTTCCCCCAGGGCTTCGGCGATCACCCGGCCGATTCCGCGCGAAGCGCCGGTGACGAGAGCAGCACGTTGAGACACGGAGTTCCTTTCGGGGCGCATGGACCGGGAGAGGCTATGACACGTCATCATGCGGCGACCGTTTCGACGAGCCCGGAGGCTTCAGTGGGTGCACAGGTGACGTTCGATCTGACCGGCCTGACCGCGATCGTGACGGGTGCGTCCTCCGGCCTCGGCACCTCGTTCGCGCAGGGTCTCGCCGCTGCCGGAGCACGGGTCGCCATCGGGGCCCGGCGTGCGGACCGGCTCGACGAGCTTGCCCGCCGAATCGAGGCGAGCGGCGCGCGGTGTCTGCCCGTCGTCACCGATGTCAGCGACCCCGAGCAGTGCGAGCGGCTGGTGCAGGAGGCGATCGCCAACTTCGGCGCCGTCGACGTTCTCGTCAACAACGCGGGAGCCGGCACCGCGGTCCCGGCCACACGGGAGACTCCCGAGGAGTTCCGGCGTGTCATCGACGTCAACCTGAACGGCGCATACTGGATGGCGCAGTCATGCGGCCGCGTCATGAGACCCGGTTCGAGCATCGTCAACATCGGGAGCGTGCTCGGACTCACGACGGCCGGTCTGCCCCAAGCGGCCTACAGCGCCAGCAAGGCGGCGATCATCGGCCTCACGCGTGACCTCGCCCAGCAGTGGTCATCGCGGAGGGGCATCCGGGTCAATGCGGTCGCACCGGGGTTCTTCGCAACCGAGATGACCGATCAGTACCCGGACGGCTACCTCGAGCAGATGATGCATCGGGTCCCCGTCGGGCGGCCGGGGGAGCCGGACGAGCTGCTTGCGCCCGTCCTCTTCCTCGCCAGCTCCGCTTCCACCTACATCACGGGGGCGGTCATCCCCGTGGACGGAGGCATGCTGATCACCTGATCGGCCGCACCGGCCGCCCCGCCTCGACAGGCGCCGGGGGCGCCGATCCCGGGCACCGACTCGACAACCGGTGCAGCGTGGACAGCGGATCCCCTCGTCGACGAGCTGGGCCGCAGGGGCCGAGAACACGCTCGTGCCACAGGCGACGGAGCGCATCTCGGCACCTGACACACCGTATGGCTGCCGTGTGCAGGCCGTCCGCTCGAGCTCTGGCCCGCTCCGGCCCGGGCGACTCGTGCTCAGGCCGCGTCGCGCTCCACCACGCCGCCCCGGATGAAGTCGATGATCTGCTGGGTCGGGGCTCCCGGGGTGAAGACCGCCGACACGCCGAGGCCCTCGAGCTCGGGGATGTCGTCGGCCGGGATCGTCCCGCCAACGGTCACGAGCACGTCCTCGATGCCCTGCTCGCGCAGCAACTCGACGACGCGGGGAACGAGCGTCATGTGCGCCCCCGAGAGGATCGACAGCCCGACGGCATCGGCGTCCTCCTGGATGACGGTCTCGACGATCTGCTCCGGCGTCTGGTGCAGGCCCGTGTAGATGACCTCCATCCCGGCGTCGCGCAGGGCACGGGCGATGATCTTCGCGCCCCGATCGTGACCGTCGAGGCCAGGCTTGGCCACCACGACGCGGAGCCTGCGAACCGGGGCGGCCGAGGGTGTGGCCACCCCGGCTCGAGGCTCTGTCATCCCAACCCCCATGGGGCCCTGTCGCCTCCGAGCGAACTGCGTGGGAAGACGACAAGCATCAGTAGACGGGTGTCTCGGTGTAGCTGCCGAAGACTTCTTGGAGCGCTTCGATGATCTCGCCCTCGGTGGCGTGCGCGCGGGCGGCGTCGAGCAGCGCCGGCATCAGGTTGGCCTCGGTGCCGGCCTGCTGCTTGAGGACGGCCAGCGACGCCTCGACACGCCGGGCGTCACGACGAGCGCGGACGGCCTGCACGCGGCCGATCTGCTTGCGCTCGAGACGCGGGGTCGATCGTGAGGATCGGCGCGTGTCGCGTCGCCCTCGGTGTGGCTGTTGACCCCGACGACCAGCCGCCGGCCGGCATCGATCTCGCGCCTGCAACTCATAGCTGGCGTCAGCGATCTCGCGCTGGGGGAAGTTCTGCTTGACCGCCGCGACCATGCCGCCAAGCTCGTCGATCCGCGCGAAATACGCGTACGCCTGCACGCTCCAGCTCGATCGGTCAGCGCCTCGACGAAATAGCTGCCGCCCAGCGGATCGATCGTGTTCGCCACCCCGGTCTCGTGAGCGATGATCTGCTGGGTGCGCAGCGCGATCCGCACCGCCTCCTCGGTCGGCAGCGCCAGCGCCTCGTCATAGCTGTTGGTATGCAGCGACTGCGTGCCGCCCAGCACCCCGGCCAGCGCCTCGATCGCCGTCCGCACGATGTTGTTCAACGGCTGCTGCGCCGTCAACGAGACCCCCGCCGTCTGCACATGCGTACGCATCAGCCACGACCGCGGGTCCTTCGCACCGAACGTCTCGCTCAACTCACGCGCCCAGATCCGCCGCGCAGCACGGTACTTGGCGATCTCCTCAAAGAAATCGATCTGCGCGTTGAAGAAGAAACTCAACCGCGGCGCGAAATCATCAACATCCAAACCCCGATCGACCGCCTGCGCCACATACGTCAGCCCATCCTTGAGCGTGAACGCAAGCTCCTGCGCCGCCGTCGACCCCGCCTCACGAATGTGATACCCCGAGATCGACACCGGATGCCACCGCGGCATCTCCTCCGAGCACCACTCGATCATGTCGCCCAGCAACCGCATCGCCGGATCGATCGGAAAACACCACTCCTTCTGAGCGATGTACTCCTTGAGGATGTCAGCCTGGATCGTCCCGCCCAAACGATCCGCAGGAACACCACCCTCCTCAGCAGCAACGACGTAATAGGCAAGCATGATCGCCGCCGGCGCGTTGATCGTCATCGACACGCTCACCTCGCCAAGATCGATCCCCGCAAACAGCGTCTCCATGTCATCAACCGAGTCGACCGCCACACCCTCACGCCCCACCTCCCCCAGACTGCGCGGCGAATCAGAGTCATGCCCCATCAACGACGGCATGTCAAACGCCGTCGACAGCCCCGTCTGGCCATGATCGATCAGATACCGAAAACGCTCATTGGTCTCCTCCGCCGTCCCAAACCCCGCGAACTGCCGCATCGTCCACAACCGCCCCCGATACATCGACGGATACACCCCACGCGTAAACGGATACTGACCCCGGAAAACCAATCCCCTCAAAACCCCCAACATCATCCGGCGTATACAGCGCCCTCACACGCCACACCCGACAACGTCGAAAACGACACATCACGCTCCGACGACACCGCATACGCCTCCTCCCACCCCTCCAACGAAGCCTGCTGGGATGAAGCCAGATCGCCCACTGGACACAGAGCATAGGCCATGCAATAGTCGGATGTCCAATCTTTCTATGTGGAGAGGGCCATGATCACCACCGCCGACCTCATCGGTGTCGTCGGGGCCGGTTTCATGGGCTCGGGCATCGCTGAGTCCACAGCCAGAGCCGGCTTTGACGTCGTCGTCTACGAACCCGAGGCTGAGCCGCTTCAGCGCAGCCGCGAGCGCATCAACCAGTCCGTCTCACGGGCCGTCGCCACCAGCAAGCTCACCGACGACGACGCCGGTGCTCTGATCAGCCGCATCAGCTGGACGCAGACCCTTGACGTCATGCGAGACGCCGCGCTGGTCATCGAAGCCGTCTTCGAGGATCCCCGCGTCAAGGGGTCCCTGTTCGAGAAGCTCGACGATCTGCTCCCGGACGACGCCCTGCTGGCATCGAACACCTCCTCCATCCCGATCGCCGAACTCGCCTCGTGGACACATCAGCCCCACCGCGTCCTCGGCATGCACTTCTTCTCACCCGTCCCGGTCATGAGGCTCGTGGAGCTCGTCGTCGGCCTCGATACCGCCCCCGAAACCATCGAGCGGGCAGAGGCCTTCGCCCGGTTGATCGGCAAGCACCCGATCCGCACCAAGGACCGCTCGGGCTTCATCGTCAACATGCTGCTCGTCCCCTACCTGATGGCCGCCGTGCGCATGTACGAGGACGGCTTCGCCACCCGCGAGCACATCGACGACGGCATGAAGCTCGGCGCCGGCCACCCCATGGGCCCGCTCGCCCTCTGCGACTTCATCGGCCTCGACGTCCTCTACGCCGTCTGCGACAGCCTCTACGAGGAGTTCAAGCGCCCCGAATACGCCCCCCCGCCGCTGCTGAAGCGCATGGTCGTCTCCGGTCATCACGGCCGCAAGTCCGGCCACGGCTTCTACGACTACGTCTCCGAAGCCGGGAACGGATGAGCGGCTCTGCGGTGGCAACCGGGAACGGGGACGCTCACCCGATGCCGTAGTCCCCGGCCTCAGCCCGCAACCGCTCCAGGACTTCCGACACAACGCCAAGCTCGGCGCGCCGCAACGGCGCCGTCCCGAACCGCATCTCGTTGAGCGCCTCGGTGGCCCGCTCCGCGACCAGCCGCCCCTGCGGGGTGATCGCCGCCAGCGTCGTGCGCCTGTCGCTGGGATGCGGCTCGCGCGAGGCATACCCGAGCGTCTCCAGTCCATCGATGAGATTCGTGACGCTCGTGGGGTGCACCTGGAGTCGCGCGCCCATCTTGCCCAGCGGCAGCTCGCCCCGGCGACTCAGATACAGCAGCATCAACGCCTCATACCGCGCAAAGCTCAAGCCGAACGCATCCAACGTCTGGTTGAGGCGCCCAAGCAGGATCTGCTGGACGCGCATGATCGACGTCACGGCCATCATCGGCGGCGCGGAGGCATTGCCCCAACGCCGACGCCATTGACGGCCGGCCTCCTCGATCGGGTCGAACTTCAGCGGCTCCCGCACGCCATCAGTCTGACGCACCCGCGGACGCCGGCGCGGCGACCCGGGGCGCCGCGGTCGCCTGGGCGCACCGTGGCAGAGAGGCCCGGCCGGGCCCGAGGCCGCGACGACCCGCCGGAGCGGGCCGCCTGAGCCGGGGCCGGGAAACCGGCCCCGGACCCGGAGGAGAATCGGCTCGGTGCTAGCCCAACACCGCGGCCAGCCGGCGCTCCAGCGCGCCCGCCAGCGCCTCGCGCACCGAACCCTCCTCGAAGCGCTCGACCAGCTCGGCGAGGAAGCCCTCGATCACCAGACGGGCGGCCACGTCGTGCGAGAGCCCGCGGGCACGGAGGTAGAACAGCTGCTCGGGGTCGATCTGGGCGATCGCCGCCGCGTGCGTGCAGCGCACGTCGTTGGCGAGGATCTCCAGGCCCGGGATCGCGTCGGCGTGCGCCCGCTTGGTCAGCAGCAGGTTGCGCGACTCCTGGAAGGCGTCGGTCTGCTGCGCCCCCGGGTCGACCTTGATCATGCCGCGCCAGACTGCGCTCGACCGGCCGCCGAGGATCCCCCGGAACGCGAGGTCGCTGGTGCAGTTGGCGGCGGCGTGCTCCTGGGTGGTGTCGAAGTCGAGGTGCTGGCGGCCCGACAGCGCGTAGGCGCCGGTGACCTTGCCCTCCGCGCCCTCGCCCTCGAGGATCGTGTTCTGGAAGACCTTGCCGTTGCCGGCTCCGAACCCGAGGACGACCCAGTCGAGCCTCCCGTCGCGGGCGACCTTCGCGCGCTGGGTGCCGAAGATCCACGACCTCTCGTCCAGCGCCTGGCCGGAGACGAAGCGCAGGTTCGCGTTCTGGCCGACGACCAGCTCGACGACCGTCGTGAACAGGCCGGGCTCGCTCGAGACGTACTGCTCCCAGACCTCCGCCTCGGCCCCCTCCTCGAGCACCACCAGCACGCGCCAGTTCAGCGCCGTCTGCGCGGCGGCCTGCACGGCGGTGAGCACGATCGGCACCTCGACCTTGACGCCGGCCGGCACGTAGACGAACGCGCCCCCCGCCCACTCGGCGGCGTTGCGCGCGGTGAAGACGTTCTCCCCCGCGTCGACGACCGAGCCGAGATACCTGTCGACCAGCTCGCCGTGCGACTCGACGGCCTGGGCGAGCGTCATCACGAGCGGGCCCTCGGAGGCGGGCTCGTCGAAGGTCTTGAAGCCGTGGTCGACCTGCGTCATCCGCACGCCCTCGGCGGGCAGGTCGAAGACCAGCTCCGCATCGTCGGCGGCGGCGAGGTCGCCGGCGCCGGCTGTCTCGTAGGACCCCAGGTCGAAGTCCTTGAGCTCGGTGAACTCCCAGCCGGCGACGCCCTTGAACGTCGGCAGCTCGAGCTCCTGCCAGCTAGCCAATCGAGCCCTCCATCTGGAGCTCGATCAGGCGGTTCATCTCGACCGCGTACTCCATTGGCAGCTCCTTGACGATCGGCTCGATGAAGCCGTTGACGATGAGCTTGCCGGCCTCCTCCTCGTCGAGCCCGTGGCTCATGAGATAGAAGAGCTGCTCGTCGCCGACCTTGGAGACCGTCGCCTCGTGGCCGACGTTGACGTCGTCCTCGCCGATGCGGATCGTCGGGTAGGTGTCCGAGCGCGACTCCTCGTCGAGCAGCAGCGCGTCGCAGACCACCTTGGACTTCGCGCCGTGCGCGCCCTTGGCGACCTCGAGCAGGCCGCGGTAGCTCGAGCGGCCGCCATCCTTGGAGATCGACTTGGCGAAGATGTTCGACGTCGTGTTCGGCGCCGCGTGGACGATCTTGCCGCCCGCGTCCTGGTGCTGGCCGGTGCCGGCGAAGGCGATCGACAGGATCTCGCCGTGCGCGCGCTCGCCCATCAGGTAGACGCTCGGGTACTTCATCGTGAGCTTCGAGCCGAGGTTGCAGTCGACCCACTCGACCGTCGCGTCGGTCTCGGCCACGGCGCGCTTGGTCACGAGGTTGTAGACGTTGCCCGACCAGTTCTGCACCGTCGTGTAGCGGATCCGCGCGCCGGGCTTGGCGATCAGCTCGACGACCGCGGAGTGCAGCGAGTCGCTCGAGTAGGTCGGCGCGGTGCAGCCCTCGACGTAGTGCACGTAGGAGCCCTCGTCGGCGATGATCAGCGTCCGCTCGAACTGGCCCATGTTCTCGGTGTTGATCCGGAAGTAGGCCTGGAGCGGCATCTCGACGTGCACGCCCGGCGGCACGTAGACGAACGAGCCGCCCGACCACACGGCGCTGTTGAGCGCGGCGAGCTTGTTGTCGTTGGGCGGGATGACGGTCGCGAAGTACTCGCGCACGAGATCCTCGTGCTCGCGCAGCCCGGTGTCCATGTCGACGAAGATCACGCCCTGCTGCTCGAGGTCCTCGCGCACCTGGTGGTAGACGACCTCGGACTCGTACTGGGCGCCGACCCCGGCGAGGAACTGCCGCTCGGCCTCGGGGATGCCGAGCCGGTCGAAGGTCTTCTTGACGTCCTCGGGGACGTCGTCCCACGAGCGCGAGGCGCGCTCGCTCGCACGGACGAAGTAGTGGATGTCGTCGAAGTCGACGCCTGCGAGCATCGGCGAGCCCCACGTGGGCATCGGGCGGGCGAGGAAGTACTCGAGTGCCTTGAGGCGGAAGTCGCGCATCCACTGCGGCTCCGACTTGAACTCCGAGATCTTCTCGACGATCTCGCGGTTGATCCCCTTCGGCGCCTTGTAGAGATAGTTCTCGGCGTCGTGGAACCCGTACCGCTCGGTGTAGTCGGCGTTGAGGCCCTTGAGGCCCTCCTGCTCGGCGATGACTTCGGGTGTGGCCATATGGCGTTCAGCGGCTCCCCTGGCAGAAATCCGATTGCTCTGGGAGGAATTGTACCGCTGGGGCGGCGGGGACGACGCTCAGGCCGGGGTCAGCCCGTGGCGGCGCATGACCTCGCCGATGGCGGCGCGGTCGGGCGGTTCGCTCGCTGACAGGACCGAGCCCATCTCGCGGAAGAACCGCGGGCCGAGGACGGCGGGGGTGACGACCGCGAGCTGCTTCGCGCGCTCGCGGCCCTCGTTGACGAAGCCGTGGACCTCGCCGCGACGGATGCACAGCATCTCGCCGGCGCCGACCGGGCGCGGCTCGCCTCCGACGGTCCAGACCAGCGTGCCATCCAGGCCGTAGAGGGTCTCCTCGTAGGCGTCGTGGCTGTGGGGCGCCGGCACGTGGGCGCCCGGCGGCACCTCCATCTCGAACATCGCGACCGTCCCGTTGGACGCCTCACCCTCCAGCAAGAAGCGGATCGTCAGCTCCCCCACCCGGATCTCCTCGGCCATGGCGGGGCAACCTACCCCGCTCGGCGGGCCGTCGCGGGCGTAGTTCGGTGCGAAACGGGATCCGTGGCGGGCATGGATGCGCCGGGAGGGGACGGGCGCACCGCCGCGGCCGCCGCGGGCCCGCTCCCGCCCCCGCCGCCCACGAGCGCCGCGTCGTGGTTTCTCTTCGATCGCACGCTCTTGGCTTCGCGCTGACCGACCCCTACCCTGAGCGCATGTCCCGCCGCCCCCTGCTGCTGCTGGCCGCCTGCGCCGCAGCCCTCGTCGCCGCCACGACGGTCTCCGTTGCCAAGACCAGCCACGAGGGCTGGCCGAAGATCGACGGCAAGCTCCTGATCAACAAGACCGACCGCTCGAAGACGACCAAGGGCACCTCCAAGAACGACGAGCTGCTCGGCGGCCACGGCTCCGATCGCATCTACGGGCGCACGGGCGACGACGTGATCTGGGGGGACTACAAGCCGTCCGGCCAGGGGACCCGGCAGGTCGACCGCCTCTACGCCTCCGCCGGAGACGACTGGATCTACGGCAGCCACGGCAAGAACGTCATCTCCGCGGGCCCGGGCAACGACACGATCCGCGTGCACTTCGGCCGGGGCTCGATCGACTGCGGCAGCGGGCGCGACATCGTCTACATCTCGCACCGCGCGCGCCCGCACTACAAGCTGACCCACTGCGAGAAGGTCTCCTACAAGTCGCTGGGCCACTGACCGCTTGAGCCGGCGCGCCTGCGTGCCGATGCAGGTCCCGTGCCCCCCCTCGTCCTGCTCGCGGCGGTCGCGCTCGCCGTCCCCGGCTCCGGCTCGCCGGCCGCCCGCACGGCGGCGGTCTGCGCCCAGTACCCCAACCAGGCGGCGGCCCAGAAGGCCCATGACACGCTCGATGCCGACCACGACGGGATCTTCTGCGAGGCGCTGCCCTGTCCGTGCTCGACCACGAGTGCCCCCCAGGCGCCGGCGAAGCGCACGCCGGTCGCGAGCCTGCTGCACCTGGTCGGCCGCTCGATCGCCCTGCACCGCGTGACCCGGGCGCATGGCTGCCGGGTGCACGGAAGCCTCCCCGACCGGCGCTGCACGCCGGGCGCGCGCTTCAGCCGGGCTTCGAGGGCGCGCATCTGCCGCTCGGGCTACGCCCGGGCCGTGCGCCACGTGAGCGCCGCGACCCGCCGCGCGGTCTACGCCGCCTACGGGATGCACCGGCGCTTCGACGGCCATGACGGCGAGCTCGACCACCTGGTGTCGCTCGAGCTCGGCGGGTCGAACGCGCGCGCCAACCTCTTCCCCGAGGCAGCCCCCGGCTCGCGCCGCAAGGACCGGCTCGAGAACGCGCTGCACCGCGACGTCTGCGCCGGGCGCATCTCGCTGCGCCACGCCCAGCGCCTGATCGCGACCGACTGGGTCGCCGCCTACCGCGCGCGCCTGCGCTGAGCGCGGACGCGGCCGCCCGCCCCTTGCGCCGCCTCACCCCTGAGCGCCGACGCGAAAGCTAGGTCGGGCCCTGCGCGCCCGCACCGGACTCGCCGGGCGGCGAGCGGTACCAGACCGTCTGCTGCGGAAACGGGATCTCGATGCCCTCGGCGTCGAAGGTGACCTTGATCCGCTCGCGAAGCAGGCGGCTGATGCGGTACTGCTCGCTCGGCGTGGTCTTGACCACCAGGCGGATCGAGATCCCGCTCGCGCCGAGGTTCTCGACGCCCCAGACCTCGGGCTCCTCGAGCACGTGCGAGTCGGCCTTCCAGATCTCGTCGGCGATCTCCTTGATGACTCGCTTGGCCTGCTCGATGTCGGTCTCGTAGGCGACCTCGATGTCCAGCAGCGAGCGCGACCAGTGCTGGCTTCGGTTGCCCACGCGGCGGATGTCGCCGTTGGGCACGTGCCAGACCGCGCCGTCGACGGCTCGCAGGCGCGTGGTGCGCAGCGAGACGCCCTCGACCGTGCCGACGGTCTGGCCGTCGAGGTCGACGATGTCGCCGACCCCGTACTGGTCCTCGACGAGGATGAAGATGCCCGACAGGAAGTCGCGGACGAGCGCCTGCGAGCCGAAGCCGAGCGCCACGCCGACGATGCCTGCGCCCGCCAGCAGCGGCGCGAGGTTGATCCCCACGCGGCCGAGCACCAGGAAGCCGGCGATGACGAGGACGATGAAGCTCGTCACGCTGCGCAGCACGCCGGTCAGCGCCTCGATGCGCTGCTCCGCGCGCAGCGAGGTCTCGCGCGTCTCCAGCAGCGCATCGGGCGTGAGGCGGCGGACCATGCCGATCCGCTCGCCGAGCGCCCCGTTGTGCAGACGGCGCAGGCCGCCCTTGACCGTCCGGCGCAGGAGGCGGTTGACGATCAGCGCGCCGACGACGATCGCCAGGATCGCCAGCGGCGTGCCGATCAGCGAGTCGGCCAGCTCGGCGAGCGTCCGGTTGCCGGTCCAGTCCAGGACATGACGGCACCAGAAGCTCTCGTCGGGCCCGCAGACCGCGCGCAGGCGCTCGGGCGAGACGTCGGCGAGGACGGGGGCGAGCACGGCGGCCCGAACGTAGCAGGGCGATCGGCGCGCGAAGGCGCGCGGGCCGGCTGATCAGCCGGCCGCCGTGCACGGCCGGTCGGTGGTCCCGGCGTTGGACGGCCACCATCTCACTCGACCTCGACGCGCACCATCCCGCCGGACACCGAGACCGGGAACGTCTCGACCGGGACGTAGGCGGGCAGCGTCCTCGGGACCCCGGTGCGCAGGTCGAAGAGCGCCCCGTGGCGTGGGCATTCCACCGTGCACGTCGCGTGGTCGATCTCGCCCTCGGCGAGGGGGCCGTTGTCGTGCGAGCAGCGGTCCTCCATCGCCAGCAGGTCGCCGCCGCAGTTGACGACCATGATCTCGATGTCCTCCCACTCCACGGTGCGCAGCGCTCCGGGAGGGAGCTCGCTCTCGGCGCACACGTCGATCAGCTCGCCCATGGCCGCGCAATCTAGCCGCGCGCTGCGCACCGCAGTCCTGGTGTCAGCGCGCAGACCGCCGAGCGCTCCGAGTCGCGCCCCCGCGGGATGCAGGAGATGCCCACCTCCCCCACGGATGAAGAGGATCTCGATGACCACCCCCGCCAAGGCCGCCCTGCTGGCCGCCGTCTCGGCGCTCGTCGCCGCTCCGGCTGCCGGCGCGGCGACCGTGCAGAAGCTCGATGTCAAGCCGCGCTCGTCGAAGGCCGGCACGCACCACAGGCCGCGCGGCACGAGCCTGAAGGTCACCACGACGACGGCGACGACCGTCCCCGGCGCCCAGCCGCCCGCCACGAAGATGGCGACGCTGTGGTTCGACCGCCACTTCCGCTTCAACGGCAGGTACTTCCCCACGTGCCGGGCCTCGACGCTGCAGCGGCGGGGCAGGAGCGCCTGCAAGAGCGCGTCGAAGGTGGGCACCGGAAGCGCGACCGGTCTCGCGCTGGGCCAGGTCGAGCACCTCAGAGTCACCGCCTACAACGCCGACAAGGGCAAGCAGCTGCTGCTCTACGTCGAGGGCAGCCATCCGCTCCAGATCAACTCGGTGATCATCGCCTCGCTGAAGCGCTCGGGCGGCAAGTACGCCAGCAAGCTGCTCGTCCCGATCCCCGAGAGCCTGCTGCACCCGCTCACCGGCGTCGACTCGTCGCTGACCGAGTTCATCACCAAGGTCAGCGCCACCCACAAGGTGCACAAGACCGTCACGATCCACGGCAAGCACCACCACCGCACCGTCACGATGCCCTACGTGCAGACCACCGGCTGCACCAAGCACACCTGGCACTTCAAGGGCCGCTTCGACTACGTCGACGGCACCCGCAAGACCGCCACCGACAAGGTCCGCTGCCACTGACCCGTCACGGCGCTCGTCCCGCCGGCGTGCGGGCGGGGCGAGCGCTGGACGACCAGCAGCCACGAAGCGGCGACCGGGGGGCCCCGCTCTAGAGCTGCAGCGACTTGACGGCCAGGAACTCCTCGAGGCCGTGGCGGCCGAGCTCGCGCCCGTGGCCTGACTGCTTGTAGCCGCCGAACGGCGCGAGCGGGTTGAAGACGCCGCCGTTGATCTCGACCTGGCCGGTGCGCAGCCGGCGGGCGACCGCCTTGGCCCGCTCGGGGTCGCCCGACCAGACGCCGCCCGCCAGCCCGTAGTCGGTGGCATTGGCGATCCGGATCGCGTCCTCCTCGTCGTCGTAGGGCTGGATCGCCAGCACCGGCCCGAAGATCTCCTCCCGGGCGATCGTCATCTCGGGGGTGACGTCGCTGAAGACGGTCGGCCGCACGTAGTAGCCCGCGCTCGAGCCCCTCGGGCGGGTCCTCGCCGCCGGCCACGAGCCTGGCGCCCTCCTCGATGCCCTTGCGGATGTAGCCGCGCACGCGCTCGCGCTGGACGTCGGAGACCAGCGGCCCGAGCGCCGAGCCCTCGGCGAGCGGGTCGCCGACCGGGTAGCTCTCGGCGACCTGGCGGGCGATCTCGTCGACCACCGCGAGCCGGTCGCGCGGGACGAGCATGCGCGTCAGGGCGCTGCAGGTCTGCCCGGAGTTCAGGTAGCACTTCCTGATCCCGTCGACGACCGCCTGCTCGAGGTCGGCGTCGTCGAGGATCACGTTCGGCGACTTGCCGCCGAGCTCGAGCGCGACGCGCTTGACCGTGGCGGCGGCCAGCTCGCTCACGCGCCGTCCTGCGCGGGTCGAGCCGGTGAAGCTGACCATGTCGACGCCGGCGTGGGCGGCGATCGCCTCGCCGACGACCGGTCCGTGGCCGCAGACGAGGTTGAAGACGCCGGCGGGCACGCCGACCTCGTCGATCACCTCGGCCAGGACGAACGCGTTGAGCGGCGCGACCTCGCTCGGCTTGAGCACCACCGTGCAGCCCGCGGTCATCGCGGGCGCGACCTTCGCGGCGATCTGGTGCAGCGGGTAGTTCCACGGCGTGATCGCACCGACCACGCCGACCGGCTCGCGGACGACCAGCGAGTTGCCGATCCGCTCCTCCCAGACGACCTCCTGGGCGAGCTGGGGCTGCGAGCCGAAGTCCATGATCGGCAGCCCCGCCTGGATCGTCGTCGAGAGCGCGATCGGCATGCCCAGCTCGCCGGCGATCAACAGGGCGACCTCCTCCTGACGCTCCTGGAGGCGCAGGGAGATCGCTGCGCACAGCTCCGCGCGCTGCTCGGCGGGCACCTGCGACCAGCCCTCGAACGCGGCGCGCGCGGCACCGACGGCCGCGTCGACGTCCGCGGGCGCCCCCTCCGGGACGCGGCCCATGACCTCCTCGGTCGACGCGTTGACGACCTCGATCACGCCATCGCCCGCCGGCGCGCTCCAGGAGCCCCCGAGGTAGAGCTCGGAGCGATCGATGAGGGTCGGTGTGCTCGCCATCTGCCTAGGCCTCCTGGAGCTGCTGGTTGGCTGGAGCGCCGGCCTCGGCCGCGACGTGCTCCGCCGTGCGGTGGGCGAGCGCCATGATCGTGATCATCGGGTTGGTGCCCGAGGACGTCGGGAACGCCGACGCGTCGCCGATCCACACCCCGGGGGTGTCGTGCAGCTCGCCGCGCGGGTCGGCCACCGAGCTGGCCGGGTCGGCCCCCATCCGGCACGTCCCCATCTGGTGGGCGGCGAACAGCCGCATCGCGCCGGCGCGCAGCGGGATCCGCTGCACGCGGCGGATGTAGTCGTCGAGGTCGTCCTCGCCGCGGTGCCAGGTCGGCGAGCCGGCGGCCAGCGCCGCGATCCGCACCGCCCCCGCCGCCGCGTGCGCGCGGACCTGCTCGGCCAGCGCGCGGCGCGTCATCGCCTGGTCGCGCGGGTCGGCCAGCGCGTAGGCGGGCTGCGCCGTGCCGGCCGCGTCGAGGACGACGCGCCCGTTGTCGTCGCCGCGGTCGCGCAGCAGGCCGATGAACGACGCCGAGCTGCGGAAGTCCTCCATCGCCGCCTTGTGGCGCTCGGCGGTCTCGAACGGGATCGCGGACGCCGCGATCGCGGTCGTGTACTGCACGCCCTCGATGAGGAAGCCGTAGCCGTCGGAGAGCGGCTCGAACTCGTCGACGATCCCGGCGTGCGGCGGGCCCCACCACGCCTGCATGTCCCGGCCGTAGAAGCCGGTGGTGGCGGTGCACGGGTGCAGGCGCAGGTGCCGGCCAACGGCCGGGCCGCCGATGCCGCTGCGCAGCAGCACGCCGGGCGACTCGAGCGCGCCGGCGGCCAGCACGACCTGCGGGGCGCGGACCGCCACGCGTGCCCCCGTGTCGGTCGTCACCGCCTCGACCCCGGCGGCGCGCCCGCCCTCGACCAGCACGCGGGTGACGAAGCAGCGCACCGCGACCCGCGCGCCGGCGTCGGCGGCGTCCTGGAGGTAGGTGCGCATCGTCGAGCGCTTGGACCCCGACTGGTCGCCGAAGCCCATGTAGCCGGCGCTCGCCGGGTCGTAGCGCGCGGGATCGGCGTTGCGGTCGGTGACGCGGAAGGACCAGCCCGAGCGCCTCGGCGGCATCTCGCAGCGCCTCCTGCGGGCGGTTGAGGTCGCTGCAGTCGGCGTTCACGCCCAGCCGCTTGCACACCGCGTCGAGATGGCGGTCGAACCCGCCGACCACGTCGCCGAGGCCGTGCTCGCTCGCCCACTCCTGGCGGACCCAGGGCTTGGTGCGCAGCGAGTTCGTCCAGTTGACGACGGTGCCGCCGCCGAGGCACGAGCCGGCCTGAAGCGTGATGTTCATGTCCGTCGTCGGCACGGGTCCCCCGCGCCAGTAGAGGTTCTGATAGGCCCACAGCTCGAGCTGGTTGAAGTCGGCCTCGTTGAAGTAGCCGCCGAGCTCGAGGACCACGACCTGCATCCCGCGGGCGGCGAGCTCCGCGGCGATCACGCCGCCGCCCGCGCCCGAGCCGACGATCACCGCGTCGGCCTCGAGGGCCGTCTCGCCCTCGATCGCCAGCGGGGCGATCCGCTTTGGCTCGTCGGGCGGGGCGGCGATCGGCCCCGGATAGCCGAGAGCCGGCCAGTTCGGGTTGCGTCCGGTCGCCGGGTCGGGCGCGCCGTAGGCGAGCATCAGCGTCAGGCCGCCGAGCGCGGCCACGCCGCCCGCGGCGCCGCGCGACGCGAGCGACACGTTGCGCAGCAGCTGCTCCCGCGAGGCCTGCGACGCCCCGCCGAATCCCTGCGCCGCGAGCGCGTCGAGCAGCGCGAGCAGGCCGGCGGCCTGCTCGTCGGGGAACGTGGCGAGCATGCCGACGATGGCCTCGTCGGCGCCCACCGCGCTCGCCGAGCGCGCCCAGAGCCCGTGCGGGTCCGGCGTGTGCTGAAGCGTCGGGACGAACGTGTCGCAGACGGCGCGCAGCGTCTGCCGCTGCGCTGCGGACGGTTCGACGGGCATGGCGCGACTCTCCTCCGGCAGGGACCTGACGACCTGTCAAACCCTACCGGAGCCGTGCGCCCCGGTCGCCGTGCTCAGCAGTGCAGGTCCTGGGTGACCGACTCGCCCATGCCCACGACGATCCGGTGGCTCTCGCCGCCGCACGTCAGCGTCCACGCCTCGGTCCGGCCACGCATTCGGGCGCCCCGGATCGCTCAGCTGGTGGCGGGCGGCGTCAGCGTGGCCTTGGCGTGATAGGCGCCGTCGACGGCGAGGTAGTAGTCGACGACCACGAGGTAGTCGCCGGGCTCGGGCACGTCCGCGCCGACCGCCTCGTCGGCGCCGCCGCTGGTCGACTCCGCGAGGAGGTACGGGTCGCCGTCGTAGTAGTCGTAGAGATGGAGGTCGATGTCGACCGTCGTCTGGTTGCCGGCAGCCGTGGTCACCGCCAGCGTCCCCGGGTCGGCCACGTGCAGCAGGGTCGACTCGCAGTGGTAGGCGGCCGGGTTGCACGGGACCTGGCCGGAGACGTCGGAGGTCACCACCAGGCCGTTGCCGACCGAGAGGTTGTCCCACTCGACCGCGGGCGACGACGCCGAGAGGTCGAGCTCCTGGTCGGCGGCGACAGCCGGCGCGGCGGCGAGGGCGAGGGCCGCGACGGCCGGGAGGGCCGCGGCGGCGAGACGGAGAATCGTTGCGCTCATATCCGGTGCAACGCAGCGCAGCGGGAGAACTTGCGGCGCCGCTCAGGCCAACGCCGCCCGCCGCAACTCGGTGCGGCGTGGCAGCGGGTCGGCGGCCTTGCCCTCGTAGAGACGGCGGTCGGCCGCGCGCAGCATGCTGTCGGCGTCGACGCCGTCGGGACCGTGCAGCGCCCAGCCGAGCGTGGCTCGCGCGCCGGCCGCGCCGACCGCCTCGTCGAGCGCCGCCGCGAGCCGCTCGGCACCGGCGGCGCCGGCACCGGGCGCGACGAGCGCGAACTCGTCGCCGCCGATGCGCGCGAGCGTGTCGCCCGGGCGGGTGACCGCCCTGCAGTGCGCCGCCACAGCCCGCAGCAGATCGTCGCCGGCCGCGTGGCCGCGTCGGTCGTTGACGGCCTTGAAGTCGTCGAGGTCGAAGACGACCAGCGCGCAGCCGCGCTCGTCGTCGACCTCGCGCCGGCCGAGGGCGGCGTCGCCCGAGGCGTCCAGCGCCGCTGTCAGCGCGAGGTCGAAGCCGCGGCGGTTGACCAGCGCGGTGAGCGCGTCGGTACGGGCCATCTCGCGCTGGCGCCGCTCGGCGACGACGAGCCGCCCCTTGAGGATCCGCGTGCCGGCGGTGAGCGCGATCGCCGCGACCGCGAAGTTCAGGGAGGAGCCCGGGAAGGCGTTCCCGGTCGGATGGGAGTCATAGGCCAGCGGCGCCGCGTACACGGCGATCAGCCCGATCAGCAGCGCCGCCCCCTGCCAGCCCGGGAAGAAGTAGGCGATGTAGAGCAGCGGCAGGACCATCAGCGGCTGCGCGGCGCTGTCGACCCCGCCGGTGGACCACAGGGCGACGCCGATCAGCGGCATCAGCGCCGCGGTGACGACCGCATGCGTGCGCATCGAGTGCACCTCCCACCGCACCGTGCCGGTGAGGCATGCGATCGCGTAGGCGACGACGAATGCCTCGATGCCCGCAAACAGCCATGGGTCGGCGTGCGCGCTGCCGGGCAGGAGCTGGCCGACGCCCACGGTGAACGCGGCCACCAGCCACAGCACCCCCGCGACGCGGCCCATCAGGGCGCGTTCGTCTCGGATGTCAGCTGCTGCGTGATCGATCGGCACAGGTACCCCCATCATCGGCTGGTCGCCGGCGACTCCCGAGCCGCTGGACGCCTGTCCGGCCGGAACCTCCCCAGTTCTGGGGAATCAGCGCGCCTGGGGCCCGGAGGGCGGGGTGCCGTCCTCCCACTCGACCGCGTGGCCGAGCCCGGCGCTCTTGAGCACCTTCAGCGAGAGCAGCGCGCACTTCATGCGCGTCGCGGAGATGTCGATCCCGAGCAGGTCGAGGACGAAGTCGCGGTCGAGGCGCAGCAGATCGTCGACCTTCATCCCCTTGACCTCGTCGGAGGCCATCGAGGCGGCGGCCTGGCTGATCGCGCAGCCGTGCCCGTCGAAGCGCACGTCGGTGATCGTGCCGTCGTCGTCCACGTGCAGGTAGACCTTGAGCTGGTCGCCGCACAGCGGATTGTGGTCCTCGAACTCGGCGCTCGGGTCCTCGAGCGTCCCCCAGTTGTGCGGGCGCTTGTAGTGCTCGAGGATGTTCTCGCGATACAGCTCGTCCATCAGGCGAAGATCTCCCGGACGCGGTGCAGGCCGGCCAGCAGCCGATCGACGTCCTCGCGGGTCGAGTGGATGGCGAACGAGGCGCGGCTCGTCGCCGACACCCCGAGGCGGCGCATCAGCGGCTGCGCGCAATGGTGCCCCGCGCGGACGCAGACGCCGTCGCGGCCGAGGACCTCGGCGACGTCGTGGGGGTGCGCGACGTCCATCGCGAAGGAGATCACGGCGCCCCGGCGATCGGCCGACGCGGGCCCGAAGACCGTCAGCCCCGGCACCTCCTCCAGGCGCGCGAGGGCGTGGGCGACCAGGTCGCGCTCGTGCTCGCGGACGGCGTCCATGCCGAGCCCGGAGAGCAGGTCGACGGCGGCGGCGAGCCCCACGCCCTCGGCGATCGGGCCGGTGCCGGCCTCGAACTTGGCCGGCAGCGGAGCCCAGGTGACCTCCTCGAAGCTCACCGAGCTGATCATGTGCCCGCCGCCGAGCCACGGCGGCATCGCCTCGAGCAGCTCGCGGCGGCCGTGCAGCACGCCGATGCCCGTCGGGCCGTAAGCCTTGTGGGCGGTCCACGCGTAGAAGTCGGGCTCGATCTCGCGCAGGTCGACCGGCACCTGGGGAACCGCCTGGGTGCCGTCGATCACCGACACCGCGCCGGCGGCGCGCGCCCGGCGCGCGATCTCGCCGACCGGGTTGATCGTGCCGAGGACGTTGGAGACGTGCACGGCGGCGACGACCTTCACGCCGCCGCGGGCCAGGATCTCGTCGAGCCCGTCGAGGACCAGCTCGCCCTCGTCGTCGACGGGGACCACCTCGAGGCGAGCGCCCGTCTCGCGGGCGAGCATCCACCACGGCACGAGGTTGGAGTGGTGCTCCATCCCGGTGAGGACGATGACGTCCCCGGCGGCGACGTTCGCGCGCCCCCAGCTGCCCGCGACCAGGTTGATGGCCTCGGTCGCGTTGCGCGTCAGGATCGTCGACGGCGCATCCCAGCCCAGCCAGGCGGCTGCCTTCTCGCGGCCGGACTCGAAGAGGTCGGTGGCCTCGACGGCGAGCGGGTACACGCCGCGGTGGACGCTGGCGCGCGCGGTCTCGTAGTAGCGCGCCATGGCGTCGAGCACGCAGCGCGGGGTCTGCGACGTCGCGCCGGAGTCGAGGTAGGCGACACCGGTGTGCGCGAGGGTCGGGAACTCGGCGGCGGCGAGAAGCGGGGCGGCGCTCCGCGCGGGCTGGGTCTGGGCGCCGGCCATCAGGAGGCGGCCGCCGCCACCTCCTCGCCGATCCAGCCGTAGCCCTTCTCCTCGAGCTGGCCGACGAGCTCGGGGCCGCCCTCCTTGACGATCCGGCCCTCGAACATGATCGAGACGCGGGTGGGCTCGACGAGGTGCAGGATGCGCTGGTAGTGGGTGATGATGAGCACGCCCATCGCGCTCTGCCTCGCGACGGTGTTGACCCCGTGGGCGACGACGTTGAGCGCGTCGATGTCGAGGCCGGAGTCGGTCTCGTCGAGGACCGCGATCTTCGGCTGCTGGAGCGCGAGCTGGAGGATCTCCATGCGCTTCTTCTCGCCGCCGGAGAAGCCCTCGTTGAGGTAGCGGGAGCTGAACTCGCGCGGGACCTTGCACAGCTCCATCGCCGCCTCGACCGTCTTGCGGAAGTCCTTGAGGCTGATCTCCTCCTCGCCCCGGGCCTCGCGGTGGGCGTTCATCACCATGCGCAGGTACTTGGTGACCGTGACGCCCGGGATCGCCACCGGATACTGGAACGCCATGAAGAGCCCCATGCGGGCGCGCTCGTCGGGCTCGGCCTCGGTGATGTCCTCGCCGTCGAAGAGGATCTGGCCCTCGGTGACCTCGAGGCCGGGGTGGCCCATGATCACGTTGGCGAGGGTGGACTTGCCCGAGCCGTTGGGCCCCATCAGCGCATGGACCTCGCCCGTGCGGACGTCGAGGTCCAGGCCCTTGAGGATCTGCTTGTCGCCGGCGGCGACGTGGAGGTTGCGGATCTGCAGCTCAGCCATTGATGGTCACCAGGGGGGTCGAGGTTCGGGAGGAGAAGGAGATGAGCTCGGCGAGGGTCGTGCGGCGCATGGCCTCGACCATCCCGCCCTGGACGCGCGTCCACAGCAGCTTCGTGGCGCAGCCGTGTCCGTGGTCGGCCTCGTGCGAGCACAGCACGCTGCGGCCGTCGCGCTCGTCGACGAAGCAGGCCATCGGGGCGACCGCGCCCTCGAGCGCGAGCACCGCCTGGTCCATCGTGATCTCCTCGGCGGGCCGCGCGAGGCGGTAGCCGCCGTGTGCGCCGCGCGTGCTCTCGACGAGATCGGCCCTCTTCAGCAGCGCGACGATGCGCTCCAGGTAGGCCAGCGGCAGGGCCTCGGCGTCGGCGATCGCCTTGAGCGAGACCGGCTCGCGAGTGCCGTGCCGGCCGAGCTCGACGAGCAGCCGCACGCCGTACTCGGCCTTCGTCGTGAAGATCATGAGCCATAATCCTACTCATGCGGTCGGATAAGGACGAGGCGTGCCCGTCGGGCGTGTGCGGCGCGGACGTGCCGCCGCTCGTCGGCTCGGTCCTCACGGGCACCGGCCTGACGCTCGACGCCGCGGCGCGGATCGCCGCCGCAGCCGGGGAACTGCCGCCGCTCAGCGACGTGCAGCGGCGCCTGGTCGAAGAGCGCGCCGCCCGGCTCTGAGCGGCGCGCTGCTTGCCGGTGGCAGCGCGGGTATCATCGCCGCATGCTCGCCCTGTCGGACTGGACCGCCACCCTGGGGATCATCGGGATCTTCGGTGTCCTGTTCCCGGTGCTGGCCAACGTGCTGATCGTCTTCGCGATCGGGCAGGCGCTCGGCGAGCGCAACCAGAACCAGCGCTACCAGCGCCACGGGCGCGGCGGCGCCTCCTAGGCCGAGCCGCCCGCGGCGCGGCGCCGGGCCAGGGGCGCAGGACGGTGCCGATGCGGCGCGGGCCGATGGTCGCGTCGGCCGGCTCGGCCACACGCCCGCGGGGCAAGGCCCCTGCGCGGCGGTCGCCCTGACCGGCCACCGGGGGCGCCATGCCCCGTCGCAGCGGCGCCTGCAGCTCCTGCCGCTGCAAAAGATCCTGCACATCGAGTGAATCGGGGTTGTTAGCTTGCCGCGCCGCGCCGCACCGTGCCGCGCCCTCCGACCATGTCCGCCTCGCATGTCCGCCCCCTGCTGCGCCTCGCCCTGCCCTGCGCGCTGCTCACGCTCGCGTGGGCGCCGGCGGCACAGGCCGTGCGCGTCCGCCACAGCGGTGCGAGCGTCCGGCTGGCCCAGAAGCGGCTGCACATCGCCGTCGACGGCGTCTACGGACCCGGGACAGCCCGCGCGGTGCGCGCGATGCAGCGCCGCCACGGCCTGCACGCCGACGGCATCGTCGGGCCGGCGACCTGGACGGCGCTCGGCGTCCGCGGCCGCCACCCGGTCCTGCGGCGCCTGATCCGCCACCACCGCCATCGCCATCGCTCCGGCCATGCGGCGCGCTCGACCGGCTCCGGGCGCCCGCGCGTCGCCTCTCGCGGGGCGAGCGTGCGCCTCGCCCAGCGCCGCCTCGGGGTGGGCGCCGACGGCGTCTTCGGACCCGGGACAGCCCGCGCGGTGCGCGCGATGCAGCGCCGCCACGGCCTGCGCGCCGACGGCATCGTCGGGCCGGCGACCTGGACGGCGCTCGGCGTCCGCGGCCGCCACCCCGTGCTGCGCCGCGCCCGTCGCACGGCCCGCCCCGGCCCGCCGGCGGCCGTGTCCCGCGCGGTCGCCGCGGCGAACCGGATCGCCCACCTCCCCTACCGCTACGGCGGAGGTCACGGCTCCTTCCACGACAGCGCCTACGACTGCTCGGGCTCGGTCTCCTACGTGCTGCACGCCGCGGGGCGGCTCCGCGCGCCGCTGGACTCCTCGGCGTTGATGCACTACGGCGCGCCGGGGCGCGGCCGTTACATCACGATCTACGCCAACCCTGGGCACGCGTACATGGTCATCCGCGGGCGCCGCTTCGACACGACCGGCCGCGAGGACGGCAGCCGCTGGGACCGGCTGACCCGCTCGAGCATCGGCTACACGGTCCGCCACCCTCCCGGCCTGTAGCCGCTACCGCCTCGGGATGAACTCGGGCACGTCGATCTCGGTGACGCCGAGCCCGGTGCGGCGGGTCATCGCCGGCTGGCGCTCGGGCGCCTGACGGCGGTCGGCGACCCGCGGCTCGCCCGCCGGCTCGGAGAACCCGCGCTGCGGCCGGGGCGGGCGCTCGCCGTAGCCGGTGGCCACGACCGTGACCCACACCTGCTCGCCGAGCTTCTCGTCGACCATCGCCCCGAAGATGATGTTGGCCTCGGGGTGCGCGGCCGCCGAGACGGCCTTCGCCGCCTCGTTGACCTCGAACAGCGAGAGGTCGGGCCCGCCGGTGATCGAGAGGAGGATCTTGCGCGCGCCCTCCATGCTGGTCTCCAGCAGCGGCGACGAGACCGCCGCCTGGGCGGCGTCGGACGCACGCTTGTCGCCGGTGCCCATGCCGATCCCGAGCAGCGCGTTGCCGGCCTCGGACATGATCGTCCGCACGTCGGCGAAGTCGAGGTTGATGAGCCCCGGCAGCGTGACCAGGTCGGAGATGCCCTGCACGCCCTGGCGCAGCACGTCGTCGGCCACGCGGAACGCGTCGACCATCGAGGTCTGCTTGTCGAGCACGCTGAGCAGGCGGTTGTTCGGGACGACGATCAGCGTGTCGACCTCGTCGGCCAGGCCGCGGATGCCCTGGTCGGACAGCTCGCGGCGGCGGGAGCCCTCGAAGCCGAACGGCTTCGTGATGATCCCGACCGTGAGCGCGCCGACCTCGCGGGCGATGCGGGCGATGATCGGGCCCGCGCCCGTGCCGGTGCCGCCGCCGGCGCCGGCGGCGATGAACACCATGTCGCTGCCCTTCAGCAGCGCCTTGACCTTGTCGTACTCCTCCATCGCGGCGGCCCGCCCGAGGTCGGGGTCGGCGCCCGCCCCGAGGCCGCGGGTGATGCCGCCGCCGATGTGGACGGTGATGTCGGCCGTCGACTGCTGGAGCGACTGCAGGTCGGTGTTGATGGCGACGAACTCCACGCCCTCGACCTCGGCCTCGACCATGCGGTTGACGGCGTTGACGCCGGCGCCGCCGACGCCGACGACCCGGATCACCGGCTGGCCGACGGGCCGCGGCGCCCCGAAGGCCGAGGGCGCCTCGGAGCGGGCGTAGACGTCGTCGACGTGGCCCGGCGCGGCCGGGCGCTCCATGACGTTGTCGGGCAGCTCGCTGGAGAACGCGTGGCGCAGGCGCTCCTGCGGGGTCGGCAGGCGCGGCTCCTCGCGGGGCTCCTCGGCCTGCGCGCCGAGCGACGGATGCGGGACGCCGGTCTCGCGCGGGTGCGGCGGAGGCGTGAACTCCGGCGGCTCGGCGGCCTTGGGCTCCGCCACCTCGGGGGCGTCGTCGTCGGTCTTGCGGAACAGCGCCGCCAGCGGACCCTCCCGCATGCTCGCGCGCTTGCTATGACCGGCCATGGGAGAGAACCTCCTTCGCGAGATCGCGATAGGACTGGGCGGCGATGCCGTCCGGGTCGTACTTGAGCACCGACATCCCCTTCACGGGGGCTTCCGCGAAGCGGATGGTCTTGCGGATGCGCGACGCGAAGACCCGGTCGCCGAAGTTCTCCTCCAGGATCTCGATCGCCTCCTTGGCGTGGATCGTCCGCGAGTCGACCAGCGTCGGGAGGATTCCCTCGATGTCGACGTCCGGGTTGAGGTGCTCGCGGATCATCTGCAGGGTGTTCTGGAGCTGGATCAGCCCGCGCATCGACAGATACTCGCACTGCACGGGGACGATCACCTTGTCGGCGGCCGTGAGCGCGTTGATCGTCAGCAGCCCGAGGCTGGGCGGCGTGTCGATGCAGATGAAGTCGTAGTCCTCGCGGATCGCCCCGAACGCCTTCTGCAGCGAGCGCTCGCGGCCGATCATCGCGCTCATCGCGATCTCGGCCCCGGCGAGGTCGATCGACGAGCACGCGATGTCGATCTCGCGCTTGCGGATGACCTCGCGGATCGACAGGTGGTGGACCAGCACGTCGTACATCGACTTCTCGACGGTGTCGGGGTCGATGCCCTGCGACATGGTCAGGTTGCCCTGCGGGTCCATGTCCACGCAGAGGACGCGATGGCCCTCCTCGGCGAAGGCGCAGGCGAGGTTCAGCGTGGTCGTCGTCTTGGCGACGCCGCCCTTCTGGTTCGCGAACGCGATGACCTTGGCCTTGTTCTCCACGGAAGGCTCAGCTTTCTTTGTCGGGGGAACCCGTACGCCGCACTATTCGCACGTGCGTTATGGATTCCTCCCATGACCGTCGAGCACTGGGACGAGATCGCCGCGGACGAGGCCGGCCTCGGGCCGAGAGGCACCCCCCGCGACGGCCTCGTCCGCGGGCGGGACGCTTGAGCCTCCTCGACCGCAACCTCGTCGTCGTCACCGGCAAGGGCGGGGTCGGCAAGACCACGGTGGCCGCCGCGATCGCGCTGGCAGCGGCGGGCCGCGGCCAGCGCACCGCGCTCGCCGAGGTGGGCGGCCGGCGCGACGCCCAGCGGCTGCTCGAGGGCTCGGGCGTGGAGCATGTGTCGATCACACCCCGTCACGCGATGGAGGACTACCTGCGCGACCAGCTCCCCCGCGCGGTCGCCGAGCTGCTGGCTCACAGCGGCACCTTCGCGGCCTTCGTCGCCGCGACGCCGGGGATGAACGAGCTGCTGACGATCGGCAAGGTCTGGGAGCTCGCCGAGGAGCGCCGCCGCGCGCCGGGCGCCCGGGCCTACGACCTCGTCGTGCTCGACGCGCCCGCCAGCGGCCACGGCGTCGCGATGCTCGCGGCCCCCCGCACGTTCTCCGACGCCGCGCGCGTCGGGCCGATCCACCGCCAGGCCGGCCGCATCGACGCCGACCTCCGCGACCCGTCGCGGACCGCCCTGGTCGCCGTCGCCACGCCCGAGGAGATGCCGGTCAACGAGACGATCGAGCTGCGCGCCGCGCTCGCCGACCGGATCGGCCAGGACCTCGCGCTCGTCGTCGTCAACGGCATCGTTGCTGACCGCTTCACGTCGGCGGAGGCGGCCGCGCTGGAGTCGGCGTCCGGACCTCTCGACGGCCCGGTCGCCGCGGCGCTGTGGTCACATGTGCGCGCTCGCGCGCAGCGCGGGCAGCTACGGCGGCTGCGCGCGGGCCTCGACGCGCCGCCGGCGCGGCTGCCGTTCGTGTTCGCCACCGAGCTCGACCGCGCAGCGCTCGCCGGGCTCGCCGGGACCCTGGAGCGCCACCTGTGAGGCGGCGGCTCGCCGGCCGGCGGATCGTGATCTGCGCCGGGGCCGGCGGGGTCGGCAAGACCACGACCTCGGCGGCGCTCGCCCTCGGGCTCGCCGCGGACGGCGCGCGGGTCGCCGTCGTCACCATCGACCCGGCGCGGCGGCTGGCCAACGCGCTCGGGCTGCGCGCGCTCGAGAACGAGCCGCGGCGGGTCGACGGCCGGCGCCTCGCCGGCCACGGCATCGAGGTCCGCGGCGAGCTGTGGGCGATGACGCTCGACCCCAAGCGGACCTTCGACGAGCTCGTCACCCGGCTGGCCCCCGACGAGGCTGCCGCCGAGGAGATCCTCGCCAACCGCATCTACCAGCAGATCTCGGGCGCCGTGGCGGGATCGCAGGAGTACACGGCGATGGCCAAGCTCTACGAGCTCGACCGCGACGGCGGCTTCGACACGATCGTGCTCGACACGCCGCCGTCGCGCAACGCGCTGGACTTCCTCGACGCGCCCGAGCGGCTCACGGGCTTCCTCGAGGGCCGGGCGCTGCGGGCGCTGCTCGTCCCCACCGGTTTCGCGGCGCGCGTGGTCGGCCGCGGGACGAGCGTTCTCCTGCACGGGCTGCGGCGCGTGACCGGCGTGGAGATGCTCGACGACCTCTCGGGGTTCTTCCGCTCGCTGGCGGGCCTGCTCGACGGGTTCCGCGAGCGCGCCTCGGGGGTGCAGCGGCTGCTGGCCGACCCGGCGACCGGTTTCGTGATCGTGACCTCGCCGGAGCGCGAGCCCGTCGAGGAGGCGATCTTCTTCGGACGCGAGCTCGCGCGCGCCGGGCTGCCGTTCGCGGGCCTGATCGTCAACCGCGTCCACGCGCCGGTGCGCGGGGACGTGCCCGGCGGTCTCGGTCCGGCGCTGGGCGCCAAGGTCCGCGAGGCGGCCGCCGAGGTCGAGGTCCTGGCCGGCAGGGACAGCGCGGCGATCGCCCGGCTGGCGACCGAGCTGGACGCCCCCGACCCCGCCGTCGTCCCCCATCTGGCGGGGGACGTCCACGACGTCGACGGGCTCGTGGCGATCTACCGCCACCTGTTCCCCTGAGGGCGGGGCGTCAGCGCGTGGCGGCCGGCACGGAGCCCGCCGCCGGGGCCGGGTCCGGCTCGCCGGTGGCGCCGTCGGCGAGCAGCTCGTCGGCGAGCCGGCGCACGTCGGAGTCCAGGTGACCGCAGAGCACGTCGCGCAGGATCGCCCGCAGGTGACCCGTCACCCCTGAGGCGAGCGCCTCGATCTCGTGCCCCACGGGCCCGTGGCCGGCGATCAGCGACCGCTCCAGGGCGACCGCATGGGACACGCGCACGGCCGCCTCGCGGCGCCCCTCGGGCGCGGCGCACAGCGCCGCGACGCGGTCGGCGAGCAGCGCGGGGTCGCCCTCGGGCCCGAGCAGCGCGCGCAGGGCGAGCAGGTGGTCGGTGAGCCGGTGCGGGGCCGGCCGCTCACAGCCCATCTCGAAGCGCGCGAGCGCCCAGGCGAGCATGCCTCCGCGCGGCATCCGCCGCCAGACCAGGTTGCAGAACGCGCGCAGCTCGTCCTCCTGCGCGGCGGTCACCTCGACGATGCCCGCGGGGCGGCCGCCGGCGCCGGTCGGAGTCACCTGCCAGGGACCGCCGGCGGTGCGGATCCAGGCGGTCGGGCCCATGGCCACGCGGGACCCGTCGTAGAGGCGCAGCGCCCCCACCAGGCGCCGGACGCGAGCCGGAGCATGGGCGGCGACGTCGTCGTCGCCGCCGCACACCAGCGCGAGCACCGTCTCGTCGGGCCCGTCCCAGGCGGCCTCCTCGGGGACGCGGTCCAGCGTGCCGGGCCGCGCCAGCGCCAGACCTTCGCCCAGCGGCACCTCCTCGGACTCGATCGCGAGCCCGAGTATCGGCACGACGACCTCGACCCCGGTCACCCCGCCCACGGCGACCTGCTCGAGCTCGCCATAGGCCCGGTCGAAGCGGTCGTCGTGCAGGACGAACTCGGAGAGGTCCTCGAACAGCCGCTCCAGGAACGCGCGCAGGGCGGCCTCGGCCCGCTCGCGGCCCGCCGCCGGGATGTGTGCGCGCCCGCGCGAGCGCAGGTAGTCCTCGATCCCGCCGGCGGAGGCGAGCGCGTGCACCGCGGGGAGATGGGTCTCCAGCCGCGCGACGAGCTCGCACCGGTCGGCGATGAAGCCCGCCGTGTCGGGGCGGTAGCAGTAGAGCACGGGCCCGCCGCCACGTGCCCGGCGGGCGGTCTCCTCCGCGAGGTCGAACGGGAGCTCGGCGCCGCGGGCGGTCTCCGCGGCGAGGGTCCACGCGGCCTCCTCGGCGAACGCGCGCAGGACCGAGTGGAGCTGGCGATCGCGCATGGCGGACCCGTTCGCGGTCGGTGCTCCTGGTCCTCCCGGTGATACCGCCCGCCCGTCAGGCGACGCGGGAGATGGCCAGCATCGCCGCCGCGCCCGCCAGCACCAGCGGCACCACGCGGGTCAGCGGGAGCGCGAGCGCGCGCGGCAGGAGGTTCGCCGAGGCGGCGTGGACGAAGACGCCGGCGAAGAACCCGACCGCGACCGGGAAGACCGCCTCGGGGACCGGCAGCAGCGAGCCGGTCGCGGCACCCGCCAGCGGTGCGGCGGCGACGGCGAGCAGCCAGCGCCGCTGGCGCTCGACAGGATGGTGGTGGGCGACGAGGTAGGCCACGGTGTTGAGCCCGTCGGAGAAGTCGTGGCCGATGACGGCGACCGCGACGAGCAGGCCGACGGCGGGGTCGACCTGGAAGCCGAGCCCGATCGCCAGGCCGTCGAAGAAGGAGTGCACCGTGAACCCGGTGGCGCCCGCGGTCCCCAGCGCCCCGGGCCGGCCGGGCGCCCCCGCGCCGTGGTCGTGCAGGTGCCGCTCGGCCGCCTCGAAGCCCACGTACCCCAGCACGGCGGCGACGAAGGGGACGATCGCCGGCACCCCGGAGCGGCCGGCCTCCGCCACCGCCTCGGGAAGCAGGTCGAACGCCGCGGCGCCCAGCACGACGCCGGCCGCCAGCGCCATCAGCAGCTCGGTCCGGCCCGGCCAGCGCAGCGCCGCGACGCCTCCCGCGAGGGTCGAGACGAACGTCGCGCCCGCGAGCAGCAGCGCGGCCGCCATGTCAGCGCCGCCCCTCCGCGCACTCCGGGCACACGCCCGAGAACAGCAGCTGGTGCCCGGTCAGGCGGAAGCCCGTGGCCTCCGCGACGCGCGGGAGCGCCGCGCCCACGACGCAGCCGGGGACGCCGCCGACGGTCCCGCACTTCTCGCAGCGGACGTGCTCGTGGTGCTCGCCGGCCGCCTCGTAGCGCGCCCGGCCGTCGCCGAGCTCCACACGCCGGACGGCGCCGTCGGCCTCGAGGCGGGCGAGCGCGCGGAAGACCGTCGAGAAGTCGGCGGCCAGCTTGCGCTCGGCCAGCGCGCCGGCCAGCTCCTCGATCGTCCAGTCGTGGCGGCCGCTCGCGGCGACCAGCTCGGCGAGAGCGTCGCGGACGGGGCTCGGGCGGGGCATGGCCACCCATGGTAGCGCAAGTGACTTGCGCAACTCGGTTGCGTGAAGAGGTCCGCCGCCGCCTCGGCAGGCCCCGGCCCGCTTCGCGCCCACGGAGCGCGGCTGCGCCAGGTTCGCCGCCGCTCAGGATTCAGGACCGGGCTGGCGATGACGTGCCGCCGGCGCGGCGCGCTTCGGCTTCCACAGAGCAAGGGACGGGTTCCGCGGTCCCGCGCGACGCCTGGCGTTGCTCGTCGTATCCCTGGTCGCCGTGCTCGGCACGGTGACCGCAGCCTCGGCGCCACCGGGTCGTCGTGAGCTGCGGCTTCGCGCCGTACGCGAGAGCCCCCTCCCGAGCGGGCTCTCGTCGTCCACGGGCCGGCTCAGGCGAGGGCCGGCTCGAGCGCGGGGTCGCTCGCGGCGCACTCGCCGCCCAGCCAGCGCTGCCCGTAGGAGCGCATGTCCTCGATGATCGGCAGCAGCGCGCGGCCCTTCTCGGTCAGCGCGTACTCGACGCGGGGCGGGACCTCGGGATAGGTCTGGCGCTCGACGATCCCCTCCTCCTCGAGCGCGCGCAGGCGCAGCGACAGGGTCCTGGGGCTGATGCCGGCCAGCGAGCGCTCCAGCTCGCAGAAGCGCGAGCGGCCCTCGGCCAGGTCGCGCACGAGGAGCAGGGTCCACTTGCCGCAGATGATGTCCGCGGTCAGGCAGACGGGGCAGCTCGTCGCCGGCCATGCCCAATACTTTACCAACTGAAGCTGAGGCGGCCTGGCGGCGCGGTGGGCCTCGGTCGACGGTCCTCCATCGTGGTGCCGCGCTTGCCGTCGGCGGCCAGCAGGAGCTTGAAGTCGTGCGGGCTGGTGGCCGCGGCGAGCGCATCGTCGACGGCCACGCGGCCGGAGCTTGACGTGGGAGAACAGCGCCTGGTCGAAGGTCTGCATCCCGTAGTAGGCGCCGTCGGCGATCACCTCGCCCAGCCGGCCGGTCTGCTCGGGGTCGATGATCATGTCGCGGACGCGGCCGGTCATGCGCATGATCTCGCAGGCGGCGACGCGGCCGCCGCCGGTGCCGGCACCAGCCGCTGGGAGACGACGCCCTTCAGCGTGCCCGCGAGCATCGCCCGCACCTGGTTGTGCATGTGGGGCGGGAAGAAGTCGATCATGCCGGTTGACCGACTCCGCGGCATCGACGGTGTGGATCGTCGAGAGCACGAGGTGGCCGGTCTCCGCCGCGCTGAGGGCGGTGCGGACGGTCTCCTCGTCGCGCATCTCGCCGATCAGGATCACGTCGGGGTCCTGGCGCAGCACGCGGCGCAGGGCGCGCTTGAACGAGGCGGTGTCCATGCCCACCTCGCGCTGGTTGATCAGCGAGCGCTTGTCGGCGTGCAGGAACTCGATCGGGTCCTCGATCGTGACGATGTGCTTGGCCATCGTCGTGTTCATGTGGTCGATCATCGCCGCGAGCGTCGTCGACTTGCCCGAGCCGGTCGTGCCGGTGAGCAGGATGATGCCGCGCTCCTCCTCGGCCAGCTCGCGGATCACCGGCGGCAGCGCCAGGTCCTCGAGGCTGCGGATGGCGGCGGGGATCGCGCGCAGACCAGCGAGACCGTGCCGCGCTGGAGGAAGGCGTTGACGCGGAAGCGCGCGTGGTCCTCGAGCTCGTAGGAGAAGTCGACCTCGCTTCTCCTCCTCGAACTCGGCGAGCCGCGGCGGGTCGTCGAGCATCGCGTGGACGGCACCGACGGTCTCCTGCGCGGCGAGCGCCGCACAGCCGGGGATCGGCTCCAGCACCCCGTTGATGCGCACCTGCGGCGGCGCGCCGGCCTTCAGGTGAAGGTCGGAGGCCTCCACCCGGACGACGTGGTGAAGCGCAGCATGAAGGTCGAACACACCCGAGCTATCGGACGGCGAGGTCCGCCCTTGAGCCGGTGCGGACCGGGACGGACGCCTCTTCGATTCCGGCTCAGGAGCCCTGGTCGCCCGGGTTCGAGCCCCTGCCGCCACGCCTGGCGGCGACGCGGCCGGCGGCGACGGCGCCGAGCACCACGAGCGCGAGCGGCACGGCGAACACCAGCGGCGAGGGGCCCGAGCCGCCGCCCCTGGCCGCCGCCGGTGCCGTGGCGGCGGCGGGCACGGGCACCGCGTGACCGTTCTCCGTGGCCAGGCGGGCCACGGCCACCGTGGCCGCCCGCGCGAGACCGTCGGCGCCGGCGTCGGCTTCGATCGTCACCGGCCCGAGCGCGCGGTCGACCCCGTCGCCCAGGTTCTTGCCGCCGAAGCCACCGGGCATCACGACGAGCAGGCGCGGGGGCTCGCGGACGCTCCCGTGCGGGTTGGTCGGCAGCTCGGCCGCGAGGAGGTTCGCGTAGCGCTGGGGGTCGTTGAACATCTGCGGATAGGCCCCGAGATCGCCGCGCGAGGCGATCAGCGCCACCTTCACCGCGAAGCCCGCCCGCCGCGCGCGGGCGGCCGTGGCCTCCAGCGTGGCCTTCAGCGGCGCGGAGGTGGGCGAGTAGGGGAAGAAGACGTCCTGGGCGGGCAGGACGTCGCTGGCCGGGTCGCCGTCGGCGCACGCCGTGCCGGGGGCGGCGAGCAGCAGTCCGGCGACCAGGACCGCCGCGAGCGGGGAGGCGCGCATGCGCGGCGAGGCTACCGGCCCGGGGGGAAGGCGTAGCGCGCGTGCGGGGCGACCACGGGAGTCCCGGCCTCGAGGACGATCTGGGCGTGGGGCGACAGCGGGATCGCGCCGACCGCGCCGTGCCAGCGCCGGCCCCCGACGAAGGCGCGCACGGGCCCCGCCGCCGCGGCGATCCGCCCGCGCGTCAGCGGCCGGCCCCACACCGCGGCGAGGTCGGCGAGCGTCCGCCCCGGACCGGCGACCGCGACCAGCCCGGTGGGCTCCTCGGTCCACACCGGATAGCGGCACCCCCGGCCGCGCACGTAGGCGCCGTCGCGGCGGCGGGGCGGCGCCAGCCCGATGCCGGCCGGGAGCAGCACGACCCTGCCGCGCGCGAAGAGCTCGACGTGCACCCAGTGCGTCGGGCGCCGGTCCCGCTCGCAGCGCAGGGCCCCGACCGGGCGGCCGCCGAGCACCGCCGGCGACAGCGACGCCGGCCTGAACACCGGGCCGCTGCCGATCCGCGCGGCGCCGGCGGGCAGGTCCGGCGGCGGCCGGCCGCCCCGGCGCGCCGCAGCCGCCGGCGGCGAGGCAGGCCGCGCCGAGCGCGGCGCCTCCGGCCGTCAGTCCCAGTCGGGGGCCCACGACGGGTTGGTGAACCGCCGGCCGCGAGCGAGGCCGTCGATGCGCGCGCCCTCCTCGTAGGTGAGCGGCGCCATGGCCTCCACCTCCAGGTTCGCGACGCGATTCGCGTGGGAGGCGGCCTTGGGCACCGCGGCGACGCCGGTCTGGTCGAGCAGCCAGCGCAGCGCGACCTGCGCGGGACTCGCGCCGCGGGTCTCGCCGATCTCGCACAGCACCGGATCGCGCAGCAGGCCGCCGCTGCCGAGCGGCGAGTACGCGGTCACCACCGTGCCGGTCGCGTGGGCGACGTCCAGGATCGCGCGCTGGTCGAGGTAGGGGTGGTACTCGACCTGGTCGCAGGCGACGGGCCCGAGCTCGAGCGCCTCGCGCAGCAGCACGCTGGGGAAGTTGCTGACGCCGATGTGCCGGGTCTGCCCGTCCTCCATGACCTGCCCGAGGGCAGCCATCGTGTCGGCGAGCGGGAAGGCCTCGTTCGGCCAGTGCACGAGCAGGAGGTCGACCCGGTCGCAGCCGAGGTCGCGCAGCGACGCCTCCGCCGAGCGCCGCAGCGCGTCGGGTGCCAGATCGTCACGCCAGACCTTCGTCGTCAGCCAGACGTCGTCGCGAGGCACGCCCGACTCACGCAGGGCCCGCCCGACCTCCCGCTCGTTGCCGTACGCACGGGCGGTGTCGACGTGCCGGTAGCCGAGGACGAGCGCATCGTGCACCGCGTCGAAGCACTCCGCACCGGTGATCTGCCACGTGCCGAACCCGAGGCGGGGCATGTCGGGGAGGCGATCCACGCTCCGCATCGTTACCCATCGCGAGCCGTGGCAATCTCCGGGAACGTCCCGGCCTCGACCCGGGTGCAGCGTTCGTGCTGGTCGAGGCGGCGCAACTCGACGACCCGCACCCGCAGCCGTCGGGACGCCAAGCCGGTCTCAGGCGACGTCGCGGAGCTTCTGCGCCTCGGCGAGGCTCTGAAGCTTCTTGAGCGACTGGTTCTCGATCTGGCGGATGCGCTCGCGCGTGACGTTGAACGTCCTCCCGACCTCGTCGAGCGTCCGCGGATGCTCGCCGCCGAGCCCGTAGCGCAGCTCGAGGACGCGGCGCTCGCGATAGGAGAGGTTCTCCAGCGCCTCGCGCAGCGCCTCCTTGGTGAGGATCTCCGCCGCCCGCTCGTACGGCGACTCCGCGCGCTCGTCGGCGATGAACTGCCCGAACTCGGACTCCTCCTCGTCGCCGACCGGCTTCTCGAGGGAGACCGGCGCCTGGGCGGAGCGCTTGATCGAGTCGACCTCCTCTGGCTCGATGCCCGTGACCTCGGCGATCTCCTCGGGGGTCGGCTCACGGCCCAGCTCGGTGACGAGCTTGCGCTCGGCGCGGCCGATCTTGTTGAGCTTCTCGACGACGTGGACGGGGATGCGGATCGTCCGCGCCTTGTCGGCGAGCGCACGGGCGATCGCCTGGCGGATCCACCACGTCGCGTAGGTCGAGAACTTGAAGCCCTTGCGGTAGTCGAACTTCTCGGCGGCGCGCACGAGCCCGAGCGTGCCCTCCTGGATGAGGTCGAGGAACGGCAGGCCCTGGTTGCGGTAGTTCTTGGCGATCGACACGACGAGCCGGAGGTTGGACTCGACCATCTTCTGCTTGGCGTCGAGGTCGCCGCGCTCGATGCGCTTGGCGAGGTCGACCTCCTCCTGCGCCGTGAGCAGCCGGACCTTGCCGATGTCCTTGAGGAACAGCTGAAGGCTGTCGGTCGTCATGTCCGGCCGCAGGTCCAGCGCCGACTGCGCCTTGCGGCGCTGGCGCTTGTCCGGCGCGCGCTCGACCTGCTGTCCCGCCGCCTCGGCCGTCGGGTCGTCCTCGACGAGCTCGATCTCGCGCTTCTCGAAGAACTGGTGGAGCTCCTCGACGTCGGCCTCGTCGAGGTCGAGCTCGGAGACGGCGGACGCGATCTCCCCGAAGGTCAGGACCCCGACCTGCTGGCCCTTGGCAAGCAGGCCCTTGACCTCTTCGAGCTCCTGGAGTTCCAGTACAGACATTGGGCGATCGGTTCCTCGTCTTCGAGTCCGGCGGGGCCCGCAGTCTAGAAGCTCGGACCCCCCACCTCCAACAGCACATCGGGGCGGCGGACGCCCCGCGTCCCCCTCTTCGGCCGATCGGCGCGCGGAGTGAAGCGCTGCGAGCGAGCGATCGGCGACAATGGGAGGCGATGGCACCAGACGAGATCGATCGCGACGTCCTCTCGAGCCTGCCGCGCACGCGCCCGCAGCGGCGCAGCGCGAAGCGCGACCGGCCGGTCAAGGCCCCGCCGAAGGCGGCGGGGCCGAAGTCCAAGGGGAAGTCCGCCAAGCCGGTCGGAGCGTCCGGGAAGGACCGCCGCGACGCGCCCAGGCCCGCTCCCCGCGCCGCCCCGAAGGCGGGCGGAGGACGCCGCCGCGTGCCGCAGGCGGGCTTCGCGCCCCCCCGCGAGCGCGCGGGCCAGGGCGCCCCGTCGGGCGCCGCGCTGATCGGCACCGCGGTCCAGGCCGCGGGCGAGCTCGCGCAGATCGGCCTGACCGTGGGCGGGCACGCCCTGCGCTCCGCGCTCGGGCGCCTGTCGAAGCCCTAGCGGCGCCGGCCGCGGCGGCGCTGCGCTAGAGTTCCGCGCCGTCAGCCGAACCTCTGCGTGCCTCGCGCGCGGAGGACGGGGGAACCACTGCGGGCCATCCGGCCCGCCGGGGCGAATCGGGGCCGTGAGTGCCTCGTAGCGCGGTCGTCTTCGCGCGAGCCCGTCAGCTCACCCCGTAGGCCGTCACGACGAGGACATGAGGCTCGCTCATCGCATCCCGGCGACGTTCGCCGCCGCGCTCACCGCGGCGCTGTCGGCGTGCGCGGGCACGGCGCTGGCCGCCGACGCGAGCGGCGGCACGAGCTACGGCGCCGCCGGGTCCTCCACCCAGGACTCCAGCGGCCAGGGCACAGGGGCCTTCAGCGCCCGTCCGGAGGCGCTTCTCGACCGGACGCTGCATTTCCGCGGAACCGTGTCGCCCGGCCAGGACGTCGAGATCCAGCGCTTCGACCCGCACCTCGGCTGGCTCACGGTCGCGCGTGCGACGGCGGACGGCGCGGGGCGCTACCTCGCCCGCTGGAAGACCGACCACATCGGCGTGATCACCATGCGCGAGGTGGGCGCGTCCGACGCCGCCGCGCACGCCTCCGCGGCCTCGCCCTCGCTCCAGGTCACCGTCTTCAAGCAGGCGAAGGCGACCTGGTACGGCCCGGGGCTCTACGGCCACCGGACGGCGTGCGGCGAGCGCCTGACCCGGCGGCTGGTCGGCGTCGCCCACCGCGGGCTGCCGTGCGGCCGGCAGGTCGCCTTCCTCTACCACGGGCGCACCGTGATCGTCCCCGTCGTCGACCGCGGCCCGTTCGCCCACGGCGCGAGCTGGGACCTCACGGCAGCCGCCGCGAAGCGGCTGGGCTTCAGCGCGACCGGCCGCGTCGGCGCCGTTTCGCTGCGCGACGGCGACGCCGCCCGGCTGCACGCCGCGCGCCGTTAGCCGCACCGCTCCTCAGGCGACCGGCGTGCCCTGCGCGCGGGCCGCGAACAGCGACTGGTCGGCGTGGGCCGACAGGCCGTCGGCGTCGGTGCCGTCGTCGGGGCACACCGCCACGCCGACCGAGACGCCCAGCGGCACCCACCGGTGCACGCCGACCCCGCTGACGGCCTCGGCCAGGCGCTCGCCCAGGAGCCGCGCGACGGCGCGCCCGGTGTCGGGAGCGGTCACCCAGTACTGGCCGGGCTGGACGCGCAGCAGCTGGTCGGCGGGGCGGATCTCGCCCGCGAGCGCCCGCTCCACCGCCTCGAGCAGCACATCGACCTCGTCGTCGGCCTGGGATGCGCGCAGACGCTCGAGCCCGTCGACCTCGACGGCAAGCAGCGCGAACGGTGTGCCGTCCTGCGCGTGGCGCTCGAGGCGGCGTGCGACGGCCGACTGCCACGACCCCTCGTCGCGGTCGGTGGCCAGGCCGTCCGGCCGCGCGTCGCCCTCGTCTCGTCGCAGCGCGACGACCTCGCCATCGGTCTCGCGGAGCAGGTCGGCGGTGAGGCCGTCCGCCGCCGCCTCGGCCCTCCCGCCCGCGGGGGCGGGGTGATGCTTCTCGCCGGCGGGCGGCGGCTCGGTGGCGGCGGCCTCCGGGGCGCCCGCCGCGGGCTCGGCCGCCACCGGCGGCGGTGGAGGCCCCGGCGCCACGGCCGACTCGGCGATCAGGGCGCAGACCGCCGCCAGCCGGTCTGCGAGCTCGGCCGCCGTGAGCGCATCGATGCGGCCGGCCGCGCGGATCTCCGCCTGCGCCGCGCGGCGCAGGGCCTCGGCGGCACGCACCGCTCCGCCCGGGCCGGCGGCCCCGGCCAGCGCCGCGGTGCGCGCGGAGAGCCAGTCGAGGTTCCCGCCGGGCTGGAGGCGGCGCAGCGCGACGTCGTCGGAGAGGGCCGCCACCACGGCAGCCGCAAGCCCCGGGCCCTCGCGGGCCAGCTCGGCGAGCGGCAGCGCGGCGGCGTCGTCCAGGCTGGCGGCCGCGACGAGCTCGAGCAGCCACGACTTCGCCACGGCGCGGGAATCCACCGCGGGCAGGCCCGCGACGGGCCGCGGCCGACGCGGTTCGGGAGCGAGCGGATCCACGTGCGTAGGAAACCACCCCTCCAGGACGGCTGCCCGGGGGCGCGCCATGGACGGCCTGCCGGGATGATGCAGCGGTGCTGACGATCGAGAAGGCGCGCGAGACGGTCCTGGCCGCCGTGCGCCCCCTGCCGCCGGAGCGCCTGCCGATCGCCGCCGCAGCCGAGCGGGTCCTCGCCGAGGACGTCGCCGCCGCGCATCCGGTCCCGCCGTTCGCCAACAGCGGCATGGACGGCTTCGCGGTCCGCTCGGGTCCCGGCGGCCGGCGGCTGCGAATCGTCGGTGAGTCGCGGGCCGGGGCGCCGGCCGCCGTGGCGATCGGCCAGGGCGAGGCGATCAGGATCTCGACGGGGGCCGCCATACCCGCGGGCGCCGACGCCGTGGTGCCCGTCGAGCGCTGCGAGGAGGCCGACGGCGAGGTCCATGCCCTGGACGCCACGACGCAGGGCGCCCACGTGCGCCTGGCCGGCGAGGACCTGCGCGCCGGCGAGATCGTCCTGACCACGGGCACGTGGCTCGGGCCGGCCGAGCTGGGAGTGGCGGTCGGGGCGGGCCGCGCCGACGTGCTCGTCGCGCGCCGGCCGCGGGTCGCCGTCGTCGCCACCGGGGACGAGCTGGCGGACCCGGGCGCCCCGCTCGCCCCCGGCCAGATCCACGACTCGAACGCGATCGCGCTCGTGGCGATGGCGCGGCGCTGCGGCGCCGAGAGCCTCGGCGCCGTCCGGGCCCGCGACGACCGCGCCGCCACGACCGCCACGCTCGCGGGCGCGCTCGCGGGCGCCGATCTCGTGATCGTCTCCGGCGGCGTCTCGGTCGGGCCGCACGACCACGTCCGCCCGGCGCTCGAGCAGCTCGGCGTCGGCGAGCGCTTCTGGCGGGTGGCGCTGCGCCCCGGCAAGCCGACGTGGTTCGGGACCCGGGGGGACACGCTCGTCCTGGGCCTGCCCGGCAACCCGGTCTCCGCCCTGGTCACGTTCGCCCTGTTCGCGCGCCCCGCCCTGCTCGCGCTCCAGGGGGCCCCGATCCCGCAGCGCCGCCGGGCGCCGCTGGCCCACGCGCTGCCGTGCCGGCCGGACCGCGAGGAGGCGGTGCGGGTGCGGCTCGACGCCGAGGGCAGCGCCCACGCGACCGGCCCGCAGGGCTCGCACGTGCTCTCCTCGATGCTGGGGGCCGACGCCCTGGCGATCGTGCCGCGCGGCGACGGGGAGCTGGCCGCCGGGACCGCCGTCGAGATCGAGGCGCTCTAGCGGGGCCCTGCGCCCGGCGCGGCCGCCGCCTCGAGGTAGGCGACCATCCGGCCGGTCAGTGCGGTCAGCCCTGGCGCAGGCGACTCGACCGCGGGCGGGCGGTCCTCGAGCAGCGTGCGGAGGCGCTCGCCGAGCGCCTCGTCCCGCGCGCCCGCCAGCCCCGTGGCCACCTGGGCCGCCCGCCGGGTCGCCTGGGGGTCGATCGTCCAGACGGCCTCGAAGCGCCGCTCGGCGTCGTCGGGGCCACCCGGGGCCGCGCGCCCCGGCTGCTCCCACGCCAGCAGGCAGGCGGCGTAGCCGGGCGCGTCGACGACGACCGCCCACTCCCTGCCCAGCGCGGCGTCCGCGGCGATCGGCACCTCGATCGGTCCATCCGCCGGCGTCGCGGGCGCCGCGAAGTCGGCGAAGACCACGGCGGCGTCGGCGAGGCGGGCGAGGGCGCGCCAGCGATGCTCGGAGCGGCGGTAGAACGCCTCGCGCTGGAAGGCCCCGAAGACGACGGGCGCGGCGGCGCGGGCGAGCGCCTCGTGCTCGATCGCGCGGCTCAGCGCGACCAGCGTGCGCTTGCGCAGCACATGCGGGCGTGCCGCGGGGTCGGCCGCCGCCACGGCCGCGTAGAGCGACGGGTGGTCCGTCGGGCCGGCGGCCTGGCGGGCGCGCTCGATCGACGCCGGCACCGAGAGCCCCCGGCGGCGCAGGGCCATGACCCGGCGGAGGGCGTCGACCTCCTCGTCCGAGTAGCGCCGGTAGCCCGACGGCGTCCGCTCGGGCGCGGGGAACCCGTGGCGCTGCTCCCACATGCGGATCGTGCCCGCCGCAAGGCCGGTCTGCTCGGCCACCTCGGAGATCGCATGATCGCCCATCTCGAGCTCTACGTTCGACGGCGTCCTCCGGGGTCATTTCCGGCGGCGGCCGCGCGCGCCGGTGGTCACGAGGATCCTCGGCGCGCGGCCCCCACGAGCGCATGGACAATGCAGGACACCCCGTGGCACGGCCATGACCGGGGGGTCATCCCGGGAGGCGGCCCGGCGCGTAGGCAAGCCATGAGGATCCTCGTCACCGGAGCCACCGGCCACATCGGCGGCCGGCTGCTGGCCCCCCTTCGCGACGCCGGCCACCAGGTCCGCGCCCTTGCACGCGACCCCGAGCGGGCGCGCGTGCCCGAGGGCGTGGACGTCTTCTCCGGCGACGTGCTCTCCGGGCGCGGCATGAAGGAGGCCCTGGACGGCGTCGACGTCGCCCACTACCTCGTCCACTCGATGGGCCGCGGCGGGCAGGGCGACTTCGCCGAGCGCGACCGCAGCGCCGCGCGCAGGTTCGGCGCCGCCGCCCGTGCGGCGGGCGTGGGCCGCGTCATCTACCTCGGCGGGCTCGAGGGCGAGGGGGCCGACTCCGAGCACCTCCGCAGCCGCCACGAGGTCGCCGGCATCCTGCGCAGTGAGGTCGACGAGCTCGTCTACGCGCGAGCGGCGATGGTCATCGGCGCGGGCAGCGCCTCGTTCCAGATCATGCGGGCGCTGGTCGAGCGCCTGCCGCTGATGGTCTGCCCGCGTTGGGTCGACACCCGCACGCAGCCGATCGCGGTGGCCGACGTGGTCGGCGCGCTCGTCGCCCTCGCCGGCCGCCACGACGCGCCGGCGGAGGTCCAGCTCGGAGGCGCCGACGTCCTGACCTATCGAGCGATGATGGCCCGCTTCGCGCGCCTCGCCGGGCGGCGGGCCCCGACCATGATCCGGGTCCCGCTGCTCACGCCAAGACTCTCGTCGCTGTGGGTCGGCCTGGTCACGCCCGTCGACAGCGGGATCGCGCTCCCGCTCGTGCACGGCCTGAGCACCGAGATGCTGGTCACCGAGCCGCCGCCGCCCGGCGTCAACGACGCCCCGCTGGGCTTCGACGACGCCGTGCTCGAGGCGCTGCGCGCCTGAGCATCTAGTCTCCGGCGCGCGATGCCCGCTCCCGCAGTCGCCCTGCTGGCCGCCGTCGCCGCGCTGCTCGCCGCCGTCTCCGGACGCTGGATCCTGACCCGGCCCCCCCGGGTCGCCCGGGCGGTCATCGACGACCCCGACGAGCACACCGCAATGCACGCCGACGGCTCGGTGCGCTCGGTCCAGGCCGCCGACCTGATCCTCCCGACCGAGGCGCTCGACACGATCTGGTCGCCACACCACCTCGAGCGGCTGGCACGCACCTACTGGCGCTTCCTCACGCGCGTGACGCTCGGGCTGATCCGCGTGAGCTACACCGACCGCGAGCGCTACGTCTGCCTGCTCTTCCGGCCCCTGGTCCTGCTCCAGTTCCAGGCTCCCGAGTACGAGATGGACGCCGAGCGCGGGATCGTCCGCTGGCGCATCGAGAAGGGCGTGCTCGTGGCCCGCTCGGGGCGCGGCAGGGGCTACCTCGAGATCGACGTACGCCGCTCGGAGTGCGACGAGCCCGGGCACGCGAGGGCCCACGTGGAGGTGGCCGTCGCCAACTTCTACCCGTCGATCGCCCAGCGCCTGTCGGGCTTCGTCTACCGCAACACCCAGTCGCGCATCCACGTGATCGTCACGCACGGCTTCTTGCGGTCGCTGGCCCGGCTCGACCTCGCCGAGTCGCGGGTGGGGCGCTTCCGCCGTGTCGCGGACGTCCCCGATCCGGGCGGCGACCGCCCGATGCCCTCCGAGCGCGACCGCTCGGCCGCCTAGGTGCTCAGATGTCGACGCCCATCGACCGCAGCTTGGCGCGGTCGTGGGTCGCGTGCACGCGGCGCACGGTGCCGGAGCGCGTCCGCATGACCAGCGACTCGGTCGTGGCCGAGCCTGCGCTCTGGAAGTGGACGCCGTCGACGACGTCGCCGTCGGTCACGCCCGTGGCGGAGAAGAAGCAGTCCTCCGATGTGACGAGGTCGTCGACGCCCAGCTGCTTGTCGAGGTCGTAGCCGGCGTCGAGCGCGGCCTGGCGCTCGCCGTCGTCGCGCGGCCACAGCCGCCCGATCTGCTGGCCTCCGGTGCACTTGATCGCCGCGGCGGAGATGACGCCCTCGGGCGTGCCGCCGATCCCCCACAGCAGGTCGACCGTCGAGCGCTCGGAGACCGCGAGCAGCGCCGCCGAGACGTCGCCGTCGGAGATCAGCCGGACGCGCGCACCCGCCTCGCGAACCTCGGCCAGGCGCTCCTCGTGGCGCGGCCGGTCGAGCATGATCACCATGATGTCGCCGATGTCGCTCCCCTTGCGCTCGGCCACGAGCCGCAGCGTCTCGGCGAACGGCCGGTCGAGGTCGAGCAGGTCGGCGAACTGCGGCCCCGCGGCGAGCTTCTCCATGTAGACGCAGGGGCCCGGGTCGAACATCGAGCCGCGCTCCGACAGCGCGATCACGGCCAGCGCCCGCGACATGCCCTTCGCCGTCAGGGTCGTGCCCTCCAGGGGGTCGACGGCGATGTCCACGTACGGCGGCGAGCCGTCGCCGATGCGCTCGCCGTTGTAGAGCATCGGGGCCTCGTCCTTCTCCCCCTCGCCGATGACGACGGTGCCGTCCATGCGGACCGTGTCGAGCACCAGGCGCATGGCGTCGACCGCCGCCTGGTCGGCCGCGATCTTGTCGCCGCGCCCGATCCAGCGGGCGGCCGCGAGCGCGGCCGCCTCGGTGACGCGCACGAGCTCGAGCGCGAGGTTGCGGTCCGGCGGCGTGGTCGGCTGCATCAGATGGTCCCCGGTGGCTTGCGGCGGATCTCGGTCTCCTGCTGGCGCATGACGGACCCGACCAGCATCAGCAGCACCCCGGCCACGGCGGCGAACCAGCCGAACCGCAGGCTCACGAGGCTGCGCACGTCGCCCGGCCGGTCGACGAGCCCGACCCAGAAGAGGAAGCCGAGCGCCGCGATCGCGACGACGGACGTCACCTGGCCGCGGGGCCAGGACAGCTTGTGCTCGCGCGCGATGATCCAGCCCAGGACGAGCGGGGCGATCGCCGCCGCCAGCAGCAGCCAGCGCAGGATCGGGTGGACCTCCCAGGCGCTCAGCGTCGCCGGCCCGCGATGGACGTCGACCGTCACGTTGGGGTTCGCGAGGTGGTACCAGCCGACGAACAGCGAGGCCCCGAGCAGGATCCCGCCGGCGATCGCCGTCCATTCGCCCCGCCGCAGCCTGGAGAGGTGCATCGGCGGGCACCCTACCTGACGGGCGGGTAGCGTCCCGCGCCATGCCCGACGTCCGCTGGGGGCTGACGCTCCCGTTCCCCGGAGTGCCCCTGCACGGGCACCTCGACCTGTTCCGCCGCGCGGAGGCCGCCGGCTACGACGACCTGTGGACCGGCGAGACCTCGGGCCCCGACGGCTTCACGCCGCTCGCGCTGGCCGCGGCGGTGACCGAGCGCATCCGCCTGGCGACGGGCATCGTCAACCCGTTCACCCGCGGCCCGGCGCTGCTCGCCCAGCAGGCGGCGGCGCTCCAGGACGCCAGCAACGGACGGTTCGTGCTCGGCCTCGGGTCATCCTCGAACGTCATCGTCGAGCGCTGGAACGGCGTGCCGTTCGCCAGGCCGGTCACGAAGGTGCGCGAGGCGATCGAGACCCTGCGCCCGGTCTTCGCGGGAGAGCGCGGACCCGGCGGCTTCAAGCTCGAGACGCCGCCGGCGACGCCGATCCCGATCGTCGTGGCGGCGCTGCGCGGCCGCATGCTGGCGCTGGCCGCGGAGCTCGGCGACGGAGCGTTCACCAACTTCCTGCCGCTCTCGGGCCTGCCGACGGTGCGCAAGGCCTACCGGACCGAGGGAGGCGCCCGCGACGACGCGGAGCTCGCCTGCCGGTTCTTCTGCGTCCCGATGCCCGAGGAGCAGGGGATCGGGCTCGCCAGGCACCTCTTCGCCGCCTACGGCACCGTTCCGGTCTACGCCGCGTTCTTCCGCTGGCTGGGGTGGGCCGAGCGCCTCGACCCGATGGTCGAGGCGTGGCAGGAGGGCGACCGCAAGCGGGCGCTGGAGCTCGTGCCCGAGGACCTCGTGCGCGAGATCTTCGTCTTCGGCGAGCCCGAGGCCATGCGCGAGCGCCTCCAGGCCTATGTCGACGGCGGGATCACGACGCTGATCCTGACCCCGCTGACCGCCCCGGACGACCTGCCGCGCTTCGTCGACGCGCTCGCGCCGCGTTGAGGGTCGACCACCCGCCGCGACATCGAGTGGACACTTCGCCGCGCATGCGGCGGTCAACCGTCCACTCGACGATCGGGGGAGGGGGCGGGTGAGCGCGGTTTGCGGCGCGCGACCAGAGCGAGGCGCCGGCCCGATCGGGGTACTGCGCAGGGGTGAGCGGCATTTCCCACCTCGCGACCGGACGCACCCGGCGCGCCGTCGTCCGCGACATCCTCGACGACTTCGGCCGGCACAACCTCCTCACCTACGCGAGCGCGATCTCCTACCAGGTGCTCAGCTCGCTGATCCCGTTCGTGTCGTTCGTGCTCGGGCTGATGGGGGTGCTGAGCCTGCGCTCGCTCTGGTTCGACGACCTCGCACCGACGGTGTCCGACGCGGTCTCGGGCGACGTCTTCGCCGTGATCGACCACGCCGTGGTCCAGATCCTCGACCACCAGCAGGTCTTCTGGGTGACCGCCGGCCTCGCGCTTGCCCTCTGGCAGGTATCGGGCGCGGTGCGCGCGGTGATGGAGGCGCTCGACAAGGTCTACGAGGTCGACGAGCAGCGCGGCAAGGCCGAGCGCTACGCCGTCTCGGTGGCGCTCGCGCTCGCCCTCGCCGTCATCTTCCTCGTGGCGCTCGGGGCCATCCTGCTCGGGCCGCTGCTCCTCGGCCACGGCCCGCTGTCGGTGGTCGTCCGCTACGGGGCGGCCGGCCTGCTGCTGACGCTCTCCGTCGCGCTGACGCTGCGGGTCGCGCCGAAGGTGCGGCCGCCCGTCTCCTGGGTCGGCGCCGGCTCGCTGCTGATCGTGCTCGGCTGGCTGGCGTCGATCGGCGGCTACGTCCTCTACGCGTCGCGCGTGGCCTCCTACCAGTCGATCTTCGGCAGCCTCGCCGCGGTGTTCGTGCTCCTCGTGGTGGTCTACATCGCCGCCGTCGTCTTCCTCGGAGGAATCATCGTCGACCTCAGCGTGCGCGAGCAGACCACGGCGTGGCAGGGCGACGGATAGCCGGTGGCCGCGGTGTGGGAGAGTGCGTCACGTGACCAGGCTGGTCGGCATCGACGTCGGCGGGACGAAGGTGGCGACCGCCGTCCTCGAGGACGGCGCGCTCGCCGCGCCGCACGTGCGCCCGACCGAGAAGTCGTCCTCCGACGCGCTGGTCGACCAGCTCGAGGACGCGATCCGCGAGGCGCTCCCGGCCGACGCCGTCGGCATCGGGGTTCCGTCGGTCGTCGACTTCGAGACCGGCACCGCGCGCTCGTCGGTCAACGTCCCGCTCGAGCACGTGCCGCTGCGCAACATCCTGCGCCGGCGCCTGGGCGTCCCCGTCTACGTCGACAACGACGGAACCGTCGCGGCCGTCGCCGAGGCCCACGGGCCCGACGCCAACGTCGACGTGCGCCACCTCGTGATGCTCACGGTGGGCACCGGCGTCGGCGGCGGGATCGTCGTCGACGGCCACGTCTACCGCGGGGCCACCGGCGCGGCGGCCGAGCTCGGCCACCTCATCGTCGGCGCCGACCTGACCGGCGGCGCCCCCGAGGCCGACGGCTTCCCGCAGCCGGGGTCGCTCGAGCGCCTCGCCGCCGGGACCGCGCTCGACCGGCTGGCCGCCGAGCGGGGCCTCACCGACGGCCGCGCCGCGGTCGACAGCGCCCGGCGCGGCGAGGCCGGCGGCCTCGAGTGCCTGCGGATCCTCGGCGAGCGGCTCGGCATCGGCATCGCCAACATGGTCAACGCGCTCGAGCCCGACGTCGTCGCGATCGGCGGCGGGGTCTCGGGGGCGGGCGAGCTGCTGCTGCGCCCCGCGCGCGAGACCGCGCGGCGCTTCATCCTCCGCGGCGTCGGCAGCCGCACCGAGATCCGCCTCGCGCGCTACGGCGCCGAGGCGGGCGTGCTCGGCGCCGCGCTGATGGCCGGCCAGGAGCTTCTGCTCGAGACCGACGAGCTCGGATGAGGATCGCCGTCGCCTTCGACCACGCCGGGACGCCGCTGCGCGACGCGGTCCTCGGCGCCCTGCGCGAGGACGGCCACGACCCGCAGGACCTCGGGACCGCGGACGACTACCCCGACGTCGCCCGGGCCGTCTGCGCGGCGGTCCTCGCCGGGGAGGCCCGGCGCGGCGTGCTGGCCTGCGGCTCGGGGGCGGGCGTGGCGGTGGCAGCGTGCAAGATCCGCGGGATCCGGGCAACCGTTGCACACGACACCTACACCGCCGCGCAGTGCGTCGAGCCACGACGACTGCAACGTGGCGTGCCTGGGCGCGCGAGTGGTGGGGCCCGCCTACGCCGCCGACATCGTGCGGGCGTTCGCGGGCGCCGAGTTCTCGGGCGCCGAGCGTCACGTGCGCAGGCTTGAGAAGGTTTCTGAGATCGAGCACAAGGGAGCGCCATGAGCAGCACGTCCCCGACCGTCAACGAGCGTCTCGCCCGGCTCACCGAGGTGGGAACCTCGGTCTGGCTGGACCAGATCCGGCGCACGCTGATCACCGACGGCGAGCTCCGGCGCCTCGTCGAGGAGGACAGCCTGCGCGGCGTGACCTCGAACCCGTCGATCTTCCAGAAGGCGATCCTCGGCTCGGCCGACTACGACGACCAGCTCGCCGAGCTCGCCCGCGCCGGCGCGACCACCGACGAGGTCTACGACCGCATCTCGGTCACGGACGTCCAGCTCGCCTGCGACGTGATGCGGTCGGTGTGGGAGGCGACCGATCACGGCGACGGCTTCGTCTCGCTGGAGGTCCATCCCGAGCTCGCCCGCGACGGCGACCGGACGCTCGAGGAGGCCCGGCGCCTGTGGAGCGAGGTGGACCGCCCCAACGTCATGATCAAGATCCCCGGCACCGGCGAGGGCGTGCCCGCCATCGAGGAGGCGACGGCCGCCGGGATCAACGTCAACGTCACGCTGCTGTTCAGCGTCGAGGCCTACGCCAACGTCGCCGAGGCCTGGATCCGCGGCATGGAGCGCCGCCAGCAGGCGGGCGAGTCGCTCGACGTCCACTCGGTGGCGTCGTTCTTCGTCTCGCGTGTGGACACCGAGGTCGACAAGCGACTGGACGCGCTCGGGCGCGGCGACCTGGCCGGCACCGCCGGGCTCGCCAACGCGCGCCTGGCCTACCGGCGCTTCGAGGAGATCTTCCGCGGCGAGCGCTTCGCGGCGCTGCGCGAGGCGGGCGCGGCGGTTCAGCGACCGCTCTGGGCGTCCACCGGGACCAAGAACCCGGCGTACTCCGACACGATGTACGTCGACGGCCTGGCCGCCCCCGACACGGTCAACACGATGCCGATGGCCACGCTGCTGGCCGCCGCCGAGCGTGCCGAGATCACCGGCGTGACGGGCGATCAGGACCCGAGCGCCGACCTGCAGGCGCTCGCCGACGCCGGGATCGACATGGACGACGTCACCGACCAGCTGCTGCGCGAGGGCATCGACGCCTTCTCGACGTCGCTCGACGATCTGCTCGCGGGCATGGAGGTCAAGCGCGAGCGGATCGCCACCGGCCGGCCCGAGACGATCTCGGCCTCGATCCCCCGCGAGCTCGAGCGGCCGATCGCCGAGCGCGTGCGCCGCGCGTCGGACGAGCACGTCGCCCGGCGGCTGTGGGCCAAGGATCCCACGCTGTGGGCGCCGGAGGGCACGCCCGAGGTCGCCGACAGGCTCGGTTGGCTGACGATCGCGGGGCGCATGGCCGAGGAGGCGGAGGACCTCATGACCTGGGCGCGCGACGTCCGCGCCGACCACGACGCGGTCGCGCTGCTGGGCATGGGCGGCTCGTCGCTGGCCCCCGAGGTGCTGCGCCGCTCGTTCGGGGCGGACGCCCTGCGGGTGCTCGACTCGACCGACCCCGGCGCCGTGCGCGCCTTCGAGCGCTCGCTGCCGCTCGATCGCACGCTCTTCGTCGTCTCCTCGAAGTCGGGCGGCACGATCGAGACGCTGCTCGCACCTCGCGCACTTCTGGGAGCGGACGGGCGGGCGCGGCAAGCAGCTTCGTCGCGATCACCGACCCGGGCACGCCCGCTGGAGTCGCTGGCCGAGGAGCGCGGCTTTTGCCGCGTCTTCCGCAACGATCCGGAGATCGGCGGGCGCTACAGCGCCCTGTCGTACTTCGGGCTGGTGCCGGCGGCGCTGGCGGGGATCGACCTCCGGCCGCTGCTCGACGGCGCGGGCGTCGCCGAGCAGGGCTGTGAGTCCTATGACTCCGAGGGCAACTCCGGCCTGTGGCTGGGCTGCGCCCTCGGCGAGCTCGCGCTGCAGGGGCGCGACAAGGCGACGTTCGTCGATCGACGCGCCACTTCAGAGCCTCGGGCTGTGGATCGAGCAGCTCGTGGCCGAGTCGACGGGCAAGGAGGGGCGCGGGATCCTGCCCGTCGCCGACGAGCCGCTCGGCGAGCCCGGCGTCTACGGGGACGACCGGGTCTTCGTGCACCTGCGCCACGCCGAGGCGCCCGACGAGGGGAACGAGCGGGCGCTCGGCGTGCTCGCGAAGGCCGGCCACCCGGTGCTCACGCTCGCAGCGCACGGCCCGGAGGACCTCGGGCGGATCTTCTTCTTCGCGGAGTTCGCCACTGCGGTGGCCGGCTGGGCGCTGGGCATCAACCCGTTCGACCAGCCCAACGTCCAGGAGGCCAAGGACGCCACGAGCCGCGTGCTGGAGGCGGGCGGCGGCGACGCCGACGCCTGCGAGCTCGAGGAGGTGCTCGACGGCGCCCATCCCCCGGCCTACGTGGCGATCATGGCCTACGCGGAGCCGTCGGAGGCGCTCGACGCGGCGATCGCCGACCTGCGCGTCGCGATCCGCGACCACACCGGGGCCACGACCACGTTCGGCTACGGGCCGCGCTTCCTGCACTCGACCGGTCAGTACCACAAGGGGGGCCCGCCCCACGGGCGCTTCGTGCAGCTCGTCCATGCCGAGCCCGACGACGTGGAGATCCCGGGCGCCGAGCACTCGTTCGAGGGCCTGATCTCCGCCCAGGCGATGGGCGACCTCCAGGCCCTGCGCGCCCACGGGCTGCCCGCCTGCCAGGTGCCCCTCGAGGGCGACCCCGCCGATGCCGTGCGCCGCCTGATCGGCGAGATCGCCTGATGGCCCAGATCGGCTTCGTCGGGCTCGGGAAGATGGGCGGCAACATGGTCGCCCGCATCCGGCGCGACTCCGACCACGACGTGGTCGCGTTCGACTTCGACGAGAAGGCGGTGCGGCGGGCGGAGAAGGCCGGCGCCACCGGCGCCGGGTCGCTGCGCGAGCTCGTCCGGCGAGCTCGAGCCGCCACGCGTGGTCTGGATCATGGTCCCGGCCGGCGAGCCGACGCAGCAGACGGTCGAGAAGCTCGCGAAGCTGCTCGACCGCGACGACCTGATCGTCGACGGCGGCAACTCGCGCTGGACCGACGACAAGGAGCGCTCGGCGGCGCTGCGCAAGCAGGGCATCCACTACGTCGACGTCGGCGTCTCGGGCGGCGTCTGGGGGCTGCAGGTCGGCTACTGCATGATGGTCGGCGGCCCGCAGAAGGCGGTGCGGCGCCTCAGCCCGATCCTCGACGTGCTCGCCCCGCCGGAGACCGACGAGCACGGGCCGGGCTGGGGGCACTTCGGCCCGACCGGCGCCGGGCACTACGTGAAGATGGTCCACAACGGCGTCGAGTACGGGCTGATGCAGGCCTACGCCGAGGGCTTCGACGTCTTCGACAAGTGCGAGTACGACTCGACAACGCCAAGATCGCTCACCTGTGGATGCAGGGCTCGGTCGTGCGCTCGTGGCTGTGCGAGCTGGCGGCGCGCGCGTTCGAGGCAGAGGGCAACGACCTGGCCGGGATCGACGGCTTCACCGCCGACTCCGGCGAGGGTCGCTGGACGATCGAGGACGCCACCAACCTCGACGTGCCCACGCCGGTCATCACCGCCTCGCTGTACGCGCGGCTCTACTCGCGCGGCAACGGCGACTTCACCCACCGGATGCTCGCGGCGCTGCGCAACCAGTTCGGCGGCCACGCGGTCCAGAAGCGGACCGAGTGAGCACGACGGTCGAGGACAACCCGCTGGTCGAGGGGCTCGAGCGCCTGCCCGTCCACCCGACGACGCTGGTGATCTTCGGCGCCACCGGCGACCTCGCCAACCGCAAGCTGCTGCCCGCGCATCTACAACCTCGCCCACGAGGGCGCGCTGCCCGAGCGCTTCAACCTGATCGGCTCCTCGCGCAGCGACCTCCCCGACGAGCGACTACCGCGCAGATGGCGTCGGAGGCGATCCACACGTTCAGCCGCCGCCCGCCCGACCCGGCGGTGCTCGACGCGCCTGCTCGAACGCACGTCCGCTACGTGCCCGGCTCGTTCGACGACGCCGACGTCTACGAGCGGCTCGGCCGAGGTGCTCGACGGCTTCGACGAGGAGGCGGGCCAGCCGCTGAACCGCTGCTTCTACCTCTCCACGGCGCCCGCGTTCTTCCCGGTCATCGTCGAGCGCGCTCGGCGCCGCGCGGGCTCGACCGCTCCGACGAGGCCGAGGTGCGCTGCATCATCGAGAAGCCGTTCGGCACGACGCTCGACGAGGCCGTCGAGCTCAACCGCCGCGTGCTCGGCGTCTTCGAGGAGCGCCAGGTCTTCCGCATCGACCACTACCTGGGCAAGGAGACCGTCCAGAACGTGATGGCGTTCCGCTTCGCCAACGGGCTCTTCGAGCCGCGTCTGGAACCGCAACTACATCGACCACGTGCAGATCACCGCGGCCGAGGACATCGGGATCGGCTCGCGCGCCGGCTACTACGACCACGCCGGCGCGCTGCGCGACCTCGTCCAGAACCACATGCTGCAGCTGCTGTGCCTCGTGGCGATGGAGCCGCCGGTGCGACTTCTCGGCCGACGAGGTGCGCGACGAGAAGGTCAAGGTGCTGCGCGCCGATCCACGCACCGACCGTGCCCGAGGTCGACGACATGGCGGTCCGCGCCCAGTACGCGGCCGGCACGGTCGGGCGGCGAGGCCGCGCCGGGGCTACCTCGACGAGGACGGCGTCCCGCCCGACTCGCACGACCGAGACCTACGCGGCGCTGCGGCTGGAGATCGACAACTGGCGCTGGGCGGGCGTGCCGTTCTACCTGCGCACCGGCAAGCGGCTGGCGCGCAAGGTCACCGAGATCGCCGTGACGCTGCAAGCCGGTCCCCCACCTGGCGTTCGAGCAGGAGGGCTCGGTCGGCGTGCGCCCCAACCAGCTGATCCTCACCATGCAGCCCAACGAGGGCGTCTCGCTCTCGCTCGGCGCGAAGATCCCGGGCACGCGGATGCGCATCCGGCCGGTGAACATGGAGTTCCTCTACGGCACCTCGTTCCTGTCGCAGTCGCCCGAGGCCTACGAGCGGCTGATCATGGACGCCATGCGCGGCGACGCGACGCTGTTCACCCGCAACGACGAGGTCGAGGCGCAGTGGCGCATCTGCGACCCGATCGTGCCCGCGTGGGCGGCAGCGAGCCCGGCCCGCTGCCGGCACTACGAGGCGGGCACGCAGGGGCCCGGCCGAGGCCGACGCGCCTGCTGCTGCGACGGCGACGACTGGCGGGCGATCTGAGCGTCACCGACGCCGTCTGGAGCGAGCGCGACACCTCGCCCACGGCGATCGAGGCCGCGCTGCGCGACCTGCTGCGCGAGCGTCACGCCGCGCGACGACGCGACGGTGCCCGGCGCGCGTGCTCAACCTCGTGGTGGTCGTCGACGCGCAGCTGGAGCGGCGAGATCGCCAACCGGCTGCGAGCAGCGTCGGGCGCTACCACCCCTCGCGCACGGTCGTCTGCGCCGTCGAGCCCGGGCGCACGACGCTCGACGCGCGTCGCCTCGGTCGTCGACCGACGACGAGCCGCGCACGGCGAGTTCGCGCTCGCCGCGCGAGCACGGTCGTCGTCCGACTGCGGCGAGCGCCACCTCGAGCACGCTCGACCGGATCGTCGACCCGCTCGTCGTCACCGACCTGCCACCGTGCGTCTGGGCGCCGCACGGCCACCCCGAGGCGGTCGACGTCGCTGCTCGACGCTCGCGCAGGTGGTGCTGCTGGACTCCGTCGACGACCCCGACGTCGAGCGACGCGCTCGAGCCGCGCCCGCGAGCTCTGCCGCGCGACGCCTACGTCGTCGACCTCGCCTGGCTGCGCTCGACGCCGTGGCGCGAGCGGATCGCCGCCACGTTCGACCCGCGCTCGGCTGCGCGCCGAGCTGCGCGACGATCAGCGCGCGTCGCGCGTCCGCCACCACCCCGACTCGGCCGCCGCCGGCGCTGCTGCTCGCTCGGCTGGCTGGCGTCGCGGCTGGGCTGGCGCTCCGGCGCCGCTGATCGCGACCGCACGGCGTCGCTCGCGGGACGCGCCGCGGCGCGCCGGCAGGACGATCGAGATCGAGCTCGAGCCCGCGCCCGACGCAGGCCGTGCGCGGCCTGGCCGGGCTCGAGCTCGAGACGGCGTCGGGCCGTCAGCTGCGCGCTCGACCGCGGCGCCGGCGGGCTGCGCGCCCACTACGCGCACGTCCGCGGCGGTCCGAGCGCGAGTGGACGATCCTCGGCGCCTCGCGCGGCGAGGCCGGCATCCTCGGCGAGGGCATCCGCCAGGCGCTGCTGCGCGACCCCACCTACCTGCCGGCGCTCGAGCGCGCGCGGGAGCTGGTCGCATGAGCGTGCGCCAGCTCGTCGGCGACGTCCCGCTGGGCGGCAGCCCGTTCCCGCCGATCGCCGAGTACGCCTTCCTGTCGGACTGCGAGTGCACCGCGCTCGTCGCGCCGAGCGGCAACGTCGAGTGGATGTGCCTGCCGCGCATGGACGGGCCATCGGTCTTCGGCGCGATGCTCGACCGCGACGCCGGCGGCTTCCGCCTCGGCCCCGCCGACCAGAACGTGCCCGCCGGCCGCCGCTACCTGCCGGGCACGATGGTCCTGGAGACCACGTGGGGCACCCGGACGGGCTGGGTGATCGTCCGCGACGTGCTGCTGATCGGCCCGTGGCACCACGAGCACGAGCGCTCGCAACACCCACCGCCGCTCGCCGACCGACTACGACGCCGACCACGTGCTGCTGCGCACGATGCGCTGCGTCAACGGCTCGGTCGAGATCAACCTCGACTGCGAGCCGGTGCTCGACTACGGCCGCCGCCAGGTCGACTGGGACTACGCGGCCGACGGCTACCACAAGGCGGTCGCCCGGGCCGAGGGCTACGACCTCGAGCTGACGCTCGACCACCGACCTGCGGCTCGGCTTCGAGGGCCCGCGCGCGCGTGCCCGCACGACGATGCGCGACGGCGACCTCGCGTTCGTCGCGCTGTCGTGGAGCGAGCACGGCGGCGCCGGAGACCTACGAGGAGGCCTACCAGCTGCCTCGTGCGCACCGCGGACTACTGGCACGAGTGGCTCGCGCACGGCGAGTTCCCCGACCACCCGTGGCGCACCTACCTGCAGCGCAGCGCGCTGACCCTCAAGGGGCTCACCTACGCCCCGACCGGCGCGATGTGCGCGGCGGCCACCACCTCGCTGCCCGAGACGCCCGGGCGGCGAGCGCAACTGGGACTACCGCTACTCGTGGATCCGCGACTCCACGTTCATGCTCTGGGGCCTCTACACGCTCGGCTTCGACTGGGAGGCCAACGACTTCTTCTACTTCATCGCCGACGTGGCCTCCGGCGAGGACGGACCTGCAGATCATGTACGGGATCGGCGGCGAGCGCGAGCTCGAGGAGTCCGAGCTCGACCACCTCTCCGGCTACGAGGGCGCCAGGCCGGTGCGCATCGGCAACGGCGCGTGGTCGCAGAAGCAGCACGACGTGTGGGGCGCGATGCTCGACTCGATCTACCTGCACACCAAGTCGCGCGACAACCTGCCCGAGAACGGTCTGGCCGATCATCGTCCGCCAGGTCGAGTGCGCGATCGACGCACTGGCGCGAGCCCGACCGCGGCATCTGGGAGGTCCGCGGCGAGCCCAAGCACTTCACCTCGTCGAAGGTCATGTGCTGGGTGGCCTGCGACCGCGGCGCGCGCCTGGCCCGGCTGCGCGAGGACGCCGAGCGCGCCGAGCGCTGGCAGGCCGCCGCCGACGAGATCCACGCCGACGTCTGCGCCAACGGCGTCGACGAGCGCGGCGTGTTCACCCAGCACTACGACACCGACGCGCTCGACGCCTCGCTGCTGCTCATGCCGCTCCTGCGCTTCCTGCCGCCCGACGACCAGCGCGTCCGCGCGACCGTCGATGGCGATCGCCGACGAGCTCACCGTCGACGGGCTCGTGCTGCGCTACAAGATCGCACGAGACCGACGACGGCCTGCACGGCGAGGAGGGCACGTTCGCGATCTGCTCGTTCTGGCTGGTCAGCGCGCTCAGCGAGATCGGCGAGGCGCCAGCGCGCCCGGGAGCTGTGCGAGAAGATGCTCTCCTACGCGTCGCCGCTGTACCTCTACGCGGAGGAGATCGACCCGCGCTCGGGCCGCCACCTGGGCAACTTCCCGCAGGCGTTCACCCACCTGGCGCTGATCAACGCGGTGATGCACGTGATCCGCGCCGACCACGAGCTGGCGCTGGCCCACCAGCCGCTCGACGCGCGACGGCAGGAGACCGACCTCGGCCGGCCGGCCCACGACGGCCTCGCGCCCGACCCGCGGCCGCTCGACCCCTCGCGCCACGACGAGGCCGAGCCCGCCTCGGGGAAGGGCGAGGGGTGAGGCTCGTCACGGTCGCCGACCCCGGGGCCGCCGCCCGGCGCTGCGCCGACGCGCTGGCGATGGTCCTGCGCGACGCGCTCGCAGCCCGCGGCGAGGCCCACCTCGCCCTCAACGGCGGCTCGACGCCGCGGCCGGTCTACGAGCGGCTTCCGGCGCTGCTCGACGACTGGTCGGCCGTGCACGTCTGGTTCGGCGACGAGCGCTGCGTCCCGCCCGAGCACCCCGAGTCGAACTTCCGTCTCGCGCGCGAGACGCTGCTCGCCGGCGCCGCGATCGACCCGGGGCGCGTGCACCGCATGCGCGGCGAGCTGGGCCCCGACGACGGCGCGCGCGCCTACGCCGCCGAGCTCGCCGAGCACCTCGAGCTCGACGGCGACGGGCTGCCGGTGCTCGACGTCGTCCACCTCGGCCTGGGGCCCGACGGGCACACCGCCTCGCTGTTCCCGCACCACGAGGCGCTGGGGGTGTCCGGCTGGGCGACCGTCGGCGTGCACGACTCCCCCAAGCCGCCGCCCGAGCGGATCACGCTGACGATGGCCTGCCTGAACGCCGCCCGACGGCGCCTGGTGCACGCGGTCGGCGAGGCCAAGCGCGACGCCGTGGGTCGCATGCTCGCCGAGCCCGACCCGGACACCCCGGCATCGCTGCTGCGCCGCGCGGGCCTGGAGATCGTCGTCGACGACGCCGCCGAGCCCGCCCCGAGCGAGAGCTGACCTCCGCGCCGGGAACGGGGGATGTGGATCCGTGGCGTGCCGGGGTGCGGACAGCCCCGTCGCCCCGGGCGGGCCTGCCGCCCGATAGGTTCCCGCCCATGCACATCGACGGAGCCGGAGCCCTCGTGGTCGGTGGCGCCTCGGGGCTGGGCGAGGCGACCTCGCGCCTGCTGCACGCCGAAGGCGCCCACGTGACGATCGCCGACGTCAACGCCGAGAAGGGGGAGGCGCTCGCGGCCGAGCTGGGCGACCGCGCGCGGTTCGCGGCTGCCGACGTGACGAAGGCCGACGAGCTCGAGGCCGCGGTCGACGTGGCGGCGCAGACGCCCGGCGGCCTGCGCATCAGCGTCCAGTGCGCGGGCGTCGGCTGGGCCGAGCGGACGGTCTCCAAGCGCGGGGCGCATCAGCTCCAGCCATTCGAGATCGTCATCGGCATCAACCTGATCGGCACGTTCAACGCGCTGCGCCTCGCGGCGGCGCGGATGGCGGCCAACGAGCCCGACGCGGAGGGCGAGCGCGGGGTCTGCGTCAACACCGCGTCGATCGCCGCCTACGACGGCCAGATCGGGCAGATCGCCTACAGCGCCTCCAAGGGCGGCGTGGTGGGCATGACGCTGCCGGCGGCGCGCGACCTCGCGTCGCTGGGCATCCGCGTGTGCACGATCGCGCCGGGCCTGTTCGACACGCCGCTGCTGGCCGCCCTGCCCGAGGAGCAGCGAACGAAGCTGGGCGAGGGAATCCCGTTCCCCTCTCGCCTGGGCCGGCCGGAGGAGTACGCCGACCTCGCCGTCCACATCGCCGCCAACACGATGCTCAACGGCGAGGTCATCCGGCTCGACGGCGCGCTGCGGATGCCACCCAGGTAGCCGCGCATGGCCGACGACCTCTCGCCCGCCGACCGCTCGTCGCTGGCCGCCGAGCAGGGTCCGGTCAACATGACGGTCGGCGGCGCGATGGTGTTCGAGGGCGGGCCGGGACTCGAGCACGACGCGCTGCTGGCACGGCTCGAGAGCCGCCTGCACCTGATCCCGCGCTACCGCCAGCGGCTGGCGATGCCCGCGCCCGGCGGGCTGGCCAACCCGGTGTGGGTCGACGACGAGGCGTTCGACCTCGGCTGGCACATCCACCACGCCTCGACCGCGCGACCTGCGCCCGCCTCGTCGGCCACGAGCTCTCGCGGCGGCTCGACCGCTCGCGGCCGCTGTGGGAGCTGACGGTCGTCGACGGGCTCGAGGACGGCCGCCAGGCGCTGGTGCCGAAGATGCACCACGCGCTCGTCGACGGCGTCGCCGCGGTCGACGTCGGCACGGTGCTGCTCGATCCCACGCCCGAGCCGCTCGACCTCTCGCCCGACGAGCCGTGGTCGCCGCGGCCGTACGACCGCCGCCGCCACCTGGCCCGCCTCGCCGCGACGCCGATCGTCTCGGCCCAGCGCCTGCTGCTCGACAGCGCGACGCGGGCGCTCTCGGCGACCGACCCGCGGCGCGCGGCGGCCGACCTGCGGCGCGCCACCGACACGCTCGCCGAGCTGGCACGGACGCGCCCGCAGGCGCCGATGACCTTCCTCAACCGCGGGATCGGCCCCAACCGCCGCTACGCCACGACCTCCGCCCCGCTCGCGGCACTGAAGGCCGCGGGCCGCAGCGCGGGCGGCACGGTCAACGACGCGATCCTCGCCGCGGTCGCCGGGATGCTCGCGCCGGCTGCTGGAGCAGGCCGGCGAGCGACCCGTCGCGCGCACCGGTCGCGCTCGTGCCGGTCAGCGTGCGCGCGCGCCGGACGAGGAGGGCGGCAACCGCATCTCGACCGTCCTCGTCGACCTGCCGGTGGCCGAGGACGACCCCGCCGAGCGCATCGGGCTGCTCGCGGCCGCGACGCGCGAATTGAAGGACTCGCCCGCCGTGCGCGCCGGGGCGCTGCTCGTCGGCGCCAGCGGCTGGGCGCCGCCGCTGCTGTCCTCGACGCTCGCGCGCGCGATGGGCGGCGTCCGCGCCTTCAACCTGGTCGTCTCCAACATCCCCGGCCCCCAGCAGCCCTTCTACCTCAGCGGCGCCCGCCTGCTGGAGGCCTATCCCGCCGTCCCGCTCAACCCGGCCTCGCAGGGGCTGACGGTGGGCGTGCTGTCCTACGACGGCGGCGTGTACTTCGGCCTGCTCGCCGACCGCGACCTCGATCCGGACATCATCGCTGCGCGCGAGGCGCTGCGCGAGGCGCTGGCCGAGCTCCCCGCGGCGGCAGGGCCGGTCAGCGACGGCGCTCGATGAGCAGCACGCGCGCGCCCTTCTCCGGCAGCTCGACGGTCAGCCCGCCGCGAAGCTGCTCCGCGGTGGCGGCGCCGACGATCGCGTCGGTCGGCGCCTCGCGCAGCACGTAGTCGCCGTCGGGGACGTTGCGCAGCGCGATCCGCCGCCGCGCGTCGCTCCCGTCCTGGCGGAAGGCGAGCAGCACGCCCCGCCCCTCCTGCGGGTCCCACGCCTGCAGCGCGGTCCAGTCGTCGCGCAGCGGGTCGTCGAGCAGCGGGTAGGTCACGCCGTCGAGCGCGTTGCGATGGGCTTTCGACCAGTCGATCCACGGCCGTGCAGCGCTCACGGTCTGCGGCGGCAGGCTGCGAAGGTCCGCGGTGATCAGCATCTGCGACGGCAGTGCCGCCGCCATCACGGTGCCGATCGGCAGCGTCGGCCACTCGCCGCCGGCGAAGAGCTTCTGGCCGATCGCGAACGTCGGGACGTACGGGCTGAGGTCCCAGAGGTTGTGCAGCAGCTGGGAGACCTTGGGCCCGCCGTTCTGGAACCACGTCGGCCCGCGGACGACCGACTCGAACGGGAACAGCCGGTAGTCGTTGGTCTCGTCGATCTGGAACGTCACGTCCGGGTGGTCGGCGCGCAGGCGGTCGAGCATCGCCAGGAAGGCGTCGTGCATGTCGTAGAGGTCGCCCGCGCCCGCGCAGTCGAGCCAGGCCAGGAAGTCGAACTTGAAGAACCGCACGTGCCAGTTGTCGATCGCGTCGCGGATCCGGGCCTCCACGTGCGGCAGCGCGGCCGAGCTCCAGAAGCCCAGCCCCGCCTCGTTGGAGGAGCTGTCGGGGTCGGCGGCCGTGTAGGCGGCGAGCGCGTGCCCCGTGGGCGCGCACGCCCATTCGGGGTGCTGGTGGTAGGCGTCCGAGGCGGGGTTGAAGTTCATCGGGCTCATCCAGAGGCCGAGCTGCATCGGCGCGATCAGCTCCCGGACGCGGCTGAACGTCGTCGTCGGGGAAGCGCGGGCCGAACATCCCGCGCGGCTCGGGGTGCTGGGGCGAGTCGGGCTGCCAGTCGCCCGACGCGGCCTGCCAGCCGTCGTCGAGGACGAAGGTGTCGACGCCGAGGTCGCGCGGCCGTCTGCGCCACCTGCGCGACCGTCGCCTCGTCCATGTCGTCCTTGGCGCCGGTCGAGATCCGGTTCTGGTCGGTGCCGTCGGAGTTGAAGACGACGTCGTGGTCGTAGGGCGTCAGGCGGTGGCCGACCAGGTAGCGGTGGAACTGCCAGGCCTCGTCGCCGTCGCCCCGCGCGAGGCCCGTGAAGGCGGCGGGCAGCGCCAGCCCGGCGGCGGTGACGAGCCGGCCACGCCCGGGCCCGCCGTCGACCGGGTTCTCGACGTGGCCCTGCTCCTCCAGCGGCCCGAGGCTGACGACGTCGCGGGTGAAGTCCACGCGCGGCGCCGCGGTCCGGCCGTCGTAGCCGACCGTCGAGGAGGGCAGGTCGTTGCGCTCGGCGACCTCGAACAGGCCGGCGTCGCCGTCGGCGACGCTGATCCACTCCCCGGGGCCACTGAGGGCCGCGCCCGCCGGGGCGGTGCGGGTGTCGCGCCAGGTCCCCCCGTGCGGGTCGCCGATGGCGTAGTCAGGCCCCGTCCAGCCCGGCTCACGCCAGTCGGAGCCGGCACGGAAGGCGTTGATCGTCGGGGTGACCTGCGGCCCGACGTCGGCCTCGTCGAGCGTGGCGGCGCTGAGCAGCAGCGGCGCGGCCGACCGGATGATCGTCTGCACGCGGAAACCGGCGATGCCCGGGTAGGCCTCGGCGACACGGTCGGCCGTCAGCGTCGGCACGGGGCCGGCCAGGTGCATCGTGACGCGGCGGCCGCCGCGGGCGAGGACGGCCACCTCGACCGACGCCACGTGGAAGAGCTCGCTGCCGAGCTGCCGGCCGGCGAGCTCGAGGGTGAAGTCGCGCGCGTCGAGCGACCAGACGCGGTCGGTGCCGCGGCGGTCGACGATCGTCGAGCGCAGCGCGGCGCGGTCCCAGCTGCGCTGCACGAGCGCGTTGCGCAAGACGACGCGGTCGCCGGTGACGTCGACGCTCACGCCGGCAGCGTGCGCCGGGCCGGTCGCGGCGATGAACGCGAGCGCGGCGACGGCCGCGGCGGTGCTTGCGCGCATGCCCCGTTGAACGTCGGTGTGCAGCGAAACTTGCCCGCACGCGCGATCGGCGAAGATGGGACGGATGGCCGATCAGCAGCCGCTCGACCTGATCCTCGCCCGGAACCTGATGTCGGTGCTGGAGACCCCGTCGTTCATGGTCGACGCCGACGGTGTGATGGTCTTCTTCAACGAGGCGGCCGGCTCGCTGCTCGGCAAGCGCTTCGAGGAGACCGGGCGCCTGAGCCGCCAGCAGTGGAACGAGATCGGGCCGGTCGACGCCACGGGCGCACCGATCGACAGCGAGGAGCTGCCGCTCACCGTGGCCCTGCGCGAGGGCCGGCCGGCGCACGGGCGCTTCCGCATCTGCACCGACGAGCGCGCGATCGTCGAGGTCGAGACGAGCGCGGTGCCGCTCGTCTCGGGCGGAGACTTCCACGGCGCGATGGTCGTCTTCTGGCCGGTGGCATCGTGAGGGTCCGCTTCTGGGGGGTGCGCGGCTCGGTCCCCGTCGCCGAGCCCGGCGCGCTGCGCTATGGCGGCAACACGTCCTGCGTCAGCGTCGAGCTCGCCGGCGGCGGACGACTCGTGCTCGACGCCGGCACGGGCATCCGCGCGCTCGGGAGGACGATCGATCCGTGCGCCGAGCCGATCCACGTCCTGCTCACCCACCTGCACCTCGATCACATCACGGGCCTGCTGTTCTTCGCGCCGCTGTTCCATCCCGGGGCGGACATCACGATCTGGGGGCCGCCCGGCCCCGACGACCTGCGGGCACGGCTCGCCCGCTACCTGTCGGCACCACTCTCGCCTGTCGAGATCCGCGAGCTGCCGGCCAACGTCACGTTCCGCCAGTGCGCTCCTGGTGGCTGGGGCGTCGGCGGCGCGCGGGTCAGAGGCGCGCACGTCGTCCACCGCGGCCCGACGCTCGGCTACCGGATCGAGGAGGAGGGCCGGGTCCTGGCCTACCTGCCCGACCACGAGCCCGGACTGGGCCAGGACCTCGAGCGCGATCCGGCCGAGTGGATCTCGGGCCATGAGCTTGCGCAGAAAGCCTCGCTGCTGATCCACGACGCGCAGTACACCGACGCGGAGTATGCGACGACGGTCGGCTGGGGGCACTCGCGCCTCGGCGACGCCCTCGCGTTCGCGCGCCGCAGCGGGGCGCAGCGCATCGCGTTCTTCCACCACGACCCCGGCCACGACGACGATGCGCTCGACGCGCTCGCCGAGGAGGCCCGCGCCGCCTGGCGCGGCGACGGAGAGCTCTCGCTGGCCCGCGAGGGCGCCACGATCGACCTATAGGGGCCATCGAGTGGACACTTCGCCGCGCATATGGCGGTCAACCGTCCACTCGACGGCCCGCTGCGCTCCTGCCCCGCTCAGCTCCGCTGAGCCACGACGAGCCCGGCCTGCCACCCCGGGGCGCGCCCGCCCGGCGGGGGCGCGATCGGGCCGGTCTCGATCCCGCTGCGTGCGAGCAGCCAGGAGATCACCGAGTTCGAGTTCCACATGTCGCCGGTGCCCAGCGCGTCGCGTCCCCAGACCGGCGTCGGGACCAGCGGCACGAGCTCGAGCAGCCGGCGGGCGCACGAGGCGTCGGAGGTCACCGCCTCCGGGCCGCCGACCGCCTCGGCGGCGTCCGGGATCTCCCCGCCGGCCCATCGGCGAACGCCGTAGCGGAACAGGCGCAGGCGGCCGAGCGCCCGGCTGCCGACGGCTCCGCTCGCGACGACGCCGCGCTGCGCGGGCGGCGCGTCGAAGATCGGCGCCATCTCGATCACGAACCGCCGGCCGTCGACCCGGACCTCGAGCGCCGAGTGGTAGAGGTCGCACGGCGGGCGCCGCTGCACGCGCGCGGCCAGCGCCTCGTAGACGCGGCCGTTGAACCGGACGAAACGACCGCCCGCACCCAGCGGCAGCCAGTAGAGGTCGACCGCTGCCCTCATGTCCACGATCACCTCCACGGCTCGCGCCCGCGCCCGGCGTCAGCCCGACGCAGCCGGGCTACGAGCGGTCGGCGAGGCGCGCCTCCTCGAGGTCGAGGTCGCGCTCGATCCGCCGCAGGACGTCGAGGCGCAGCCGTCCCTGGTCGCGCAGGGCGACGAGAGCATCGCGCTCGCGCGCGATCAGCCGGCGGCGGACGGCCCCGTAGGAGATCCGCGGTCGCTGGGCCTCCCCCGCCCCGATCGCCGCCATGCAGCGCTGGAAGCGCGCCTCGTAGAGCTCGCGCAGGCGCCGCAGGGTCTCGTCGGGGAGCTCCCCGGACTGCTCGAGCTCGTCGAGCTCGTCGAGCGCGGCCTGGGCGGCCTCCAGCCGCGCGACGGCCTCGTCGGGCGTCCAGGGCCGCTCGCCCTCGATCCCGAGCGCGCGGATCACGGCCGGGAGCGTGAGGCCCTGGGCGAGCAGGGTCACGAGGATCACCCCGAAGGTGACGAAGATCAGCTCGTCGCGCCCCGGGACCGCGAGCGGCAGCGACAGCGCCGCCGCCAGCGAGACGGCGCCCCGCATGCCGCTCCAGCCCACCAGCACGCGCTCGCGCCAGCCGTCGGCCGGGTCGAACCCTGCGGCCGCCGGCACGAGCCTCGCGACCGCGGCGGGCACGAACTGCAGCGCCATCCGGACTGCGATGACCACCGCGCTGATCACCAGCGCGTGCGCGGCCAGCGTCCCGACCGCGCCGCCCTCGCGCACCCCGTCGAGGATCGCCGAGAACTGCAGGCCGAGCAGCAGGAACAGCAGCGCGTTGAGGACGAGCACGAGGACGTCCCAGAAGGCCACCGCCGCCAGGCGCACCTCGGCGTCCATCGCGTGCGAGCGCCAGCCGCTGTAGACGCCGCTGACGACCGCGCCGAGCACGCCCGAAGCGCCGAGCTTCTCGGCGGCGACGTAGCTGACGTAGGCGGTCAGCAGCGTCATGACGATCGCCAGCGCGGTGTCGTCCAGGCGCGCCAGCAGGGTGACGCTCAGCCAGCCGATCGCCAGGCCCACCAGCGCGCCGCCGGCCGCCGTGCGCATGATGTCGAGCGCCGCCCCGCCGAGGCCGAACGAGCCGGCCACGATCGCGGCCGCACCGACCCGGAAGGCGACAAGGCCGACCGCGTCGTTGACCAGGCTCTCGCCCCTGACGACGACGCCGACGCGATGGGGCACGCCGATGCGCGCGAACGTCGCGGCGGCCGAGACCGGGTCGGTGGGCGCCACGATCGCGCCCAGCGTGAACGCCGCGGCCCAGCCGAGCCCGCCGATCAGCGCGTGGGCCGTGACCGCGACGGCGGCGAGGGTCGCCACGACCAGCCCCACCGACAGCAGCGCCAGGGGTCCCAGCTCGACGCGCAGCTCGCGTGCCGACGAGTGCCACGCCTCGGAGTGCAGCAGCGGCGGCAGGAAGACCAGGAACACGAGCTCGGGCTCGAGCCGGATCTCCGGCAGGCCGGGCACGAACCCGATCGCGAGGCCGCCCGCCACGAGCACCAGCGGGTAGGGGATCGCCCCCAGGTCCGCGAGCCGGACGAGGACCGCGGCGGCGGCCAGCAGCGCGATGAGGTATTCGATGTCGTTCATGCGCCTCGATCCGCCCCTCGACAACACCGACCACGTCGCCGGCACTCCCACCGCACCGCTCGAGCTGGTCATGTACGGCGACTTCCAGTGCCCGTACTGCACCGCGGCGCAGGGCATCCTCGCACGCGTCCGCGAGCGCCTCGGCCCCGACCTGCGCTTCGCCTTCCGCCACATGCCCCTCCCCGACGTCCATCCCGACGCGCAGGCCGCGGCGGAGGCGTCGGAGGCCGCAGCCGCCCAGGGCGCCTTCTGGGCCATGCACGACCGCCTCTACGCCGCGGCCGGCCGCCTCGGCGTGACAGACCTCGTCGCCTACGCGGGCGAGCTGGGCCTCGACGCCGCCCGCGTCGAGCGCGAGCTGCGCCAGGGCGTTCACGCCCCGCGGGTCGAGCGCGACGTGCGCAGCGCGGCGGCCTCCGGCGCGAGCGCCACCCCGGCGTTCTTCGCCAACGGCACGCACGTGAGCGGCGCCTTCGACGCCGCCTCGCTGATCCGCGCGCTGCGGCCGTGAGGCCGGAGGGGCGCGCGCCTGCGCCCCTCCGCCAACGGAACCCGGGGTCGCGGGCCCCGGGAGGGCCACGACCCCGGGCCGCTAGCGCCTCAGTTCAGCCGCTCGACCAGCATCGCCTGGCCCATGCCGCCGGCCACGCACATCGACTCGATGCCGTACGTGCCGCCGGTCGCGTCCAGGCCGTTGAGCAGCGTGGTCATGATCCGCGCCCCGGTCATCCCGAACGGGTGGCCGAGGGCGATCGCGCCGCCGAACGGGTTGAGCTTGTCGTCCTCGATCCCGAGATCCTCCTTGCACGGCACGATCTGCGCCGCGAAGGCCTCGTTGATCTCGACGATGTCGATGTCCGACATCTTCATGCCCGACGCCTCGAGCAGCTTCTGGATCGCAGGGATCGGCCCGAGGCCCATGATCTCCGGGCGGATCGCCGCCACCGTCGAGGCGATGATGCGCGCCCTGGGCTTCAGCCCCAGCGACTCGGCCTTCTCGGCGCTCATCACCAGCACGGCCGCGGCGCCGTCGTTGAGCGGGCAGGAGTTGCCCGCGGTGACCGTGCCGTCCTCGCGGAACGCGGGCTTGAGGCCCGCGAGCACGTCGACGGTCGTCCCGGGGCGCGGCCCGTCGTCCTGGGTGACCTCGCCGTCCGGGGACTGCACCGCGACGATCTCCTTGTCGAAGTGGCCGGAGTCGCGGGCGTCGACGGCGCGCGACTGCGACAGCGCCGCCCACTCGTCCTGGGCCTCGCGGCTGACCTTGCAGCGGTCGGCCACGTTCTCCGCCGTCAGGCCCATCGGGATGTAGACGTCGTAGAGGGAGCCCTCGCCGCCGGCGAGCTTCTCGTTCTTGAACTCGTCCGCCATGCCAGCGCCCAGTCCCGCGCGCGAGACGCACTCGACGCCAGCCGCGACGTACTGGTCGCCCTCGCCCGCCTTGATGGCGTGGAAGGCCATCCGCAGCGTCTGCAGCGACGAAGCGCAGAAGCGGTTGACCGTGCAGGCCGGGACGTGGTGGTCGATGCCGGCCAGCAGGGCCGCGTTGCGGCCCACGTTGTAGGCCTGCTCGGCGAAGCTCGAGGCCGCGCCCATCATGATGTCGGTCGTCTCCGAGAAGTCGACGTCCGGGTTGCGCTCCTGGAGCGCCTTGAGCGGGATCGAGGCCAGCTCGTCGGCACGAACGTCCTTGAGCGAGCCCTTGAACGCACGACCGATCGGCGTGCGGATCGCGTCGACGATCACTGCTTCAGACATGGGAATGCGGGTCCTTTCGGGTTGGGCCCCCGCGGTCGCACTCCAGGGGGCGATGGTGGTCCCGCGGTCGCACTACGGGGACGCCCGGATCCTACCCGGGCGTCGGCGCCGACGGCGCCGCCAGGCGCGGGCCGGTTGACAGCGGTATGTCAGCAGGAGGACACTCGCTGGCCATCCACCCTCCAGGAGGCCTCATGTCGTGGAAGCTCGCAGGGTCCTACTTCGAGACCTGCTCGTGTGACGTCGTCTGCCCGTGCACGACATCGCTCGCGCTCGGCGCGACACACGATCGCTGCAACGCCACGCTGGTGTTCCACATCAAGGAGGGAGAGGTCGACGGCACCGAGGTCAGCGACCTCACGGTCGCCGCGGTCGCCGACACGCCCAAGGTGATGGCCGACGGCGGCTGGCGCATGGGCGTCTTCATCGACGCCGCCGCCTCGGACGAACAGGCGGAGAAGCTCGGCGCCGTGTTCTCCGGCGCCCTCGGTGGACCGATGGAGGCCCTGGGGCCGCTGGTCGCCGAGCACCTCGGGGTCGAGCGCGCCCCGATCCAGGTCCGCGAGGACGGCCTGCACCACGCGGTCCGGATCGGCGACGCGGTGGACTTCGAGGTCGAGGACATCGTGCCCTTCGGGGTTGAGACGGGGGAGCCGGCACGACTGACCGGCATCTTCCACCCCGTGGCAACGGAGCTGACGGTGTCGCGCGCAACGCGTTCGAGGATCGACGCCTTCGGCATCAGCTACGAGGGCGTCTCGGGCTTCTCCACCTCGAGCTTCTCCTGGGCCGCGTGAGCTCGGCGCAGACCCCGACGGCGCCACGCGGGGTCCCCGGCGAGCTCTCGGCCGTGTTCGCCGCCATGCGGACGCGCCTGGGCCTCGTCGCGCTGCTGCTCGCGCTCGCCGCGCTCGCCTGGTGGTCGGCCGCTGACCGCATGGCGGGGATGGACGCCGGTCCGGGGACGTCCCTTGGCGGGCTCGGCTGGTTCGTGGGCGTCTGGGTCGTGATGATGGCGGCGATGATGTTCCCGTCGGTCGCCCCGACGGTGACGCTCTACGCGCGCATGACGCGCCGGCGCGCCCCGGACCGCGCCCTGCTGTTCTCGGGGGCGTACCTGCTCGTGTGGGGGACGGCGGGCATCGCCGCATACGTGCTGTTCGCCGGCGGAAGGCAGCTTCTGGGCGATGCCCTGGCGTGGGATGCCGGCGGCCGGTGGTTCGCCGGGGGCGTGCTGCTGCTGGCGGCGTCCTACGAGCTCACGCCGCTCAAGGACGCCTGCCTGGGCAGGTGCCGCAGCCCGTTGGGATTCCTGCTCGGGGCCTGGCGCGACGGGCGCCGCGGCGCCGTCGAGCTCGGCGCCCGCCACGCCGCCTGGTGCGTGGGCTGCTGCTGGGGGCTGATGGCCGCGATGTTCGCGCTCGGGGTGATGAGCATCGCCTGGATGGCGGTGGTCGCGGCGATGATCACCGTCGAGAAGACCCTGCCGTGGCGACGCGTGGCCACCTACGGCACCGCCACATGCCTGCTCGCTCTCGCCGTCGTGCTGATGTCGGCGCCGGAGGCGCTGCCGGGCCTCGTCGTGCCCGGCGAGGCGCCCATGGGCGGCATGGGCATGGGCTGACCTCCGGCATCCGCTCGGCGGCGCGCCGGGCGGTGCCGCGGCGCCCGCTCAGCCCGCGGGCGCGCCGTAGACGTCGTCGCCGAACGGGCGCAGGCCGTCGGCGGCCGCGTAGCCGAGGTGGTCGAGGCCGAAGAGGTCCTCGACGCTGCGCAGCAGGCCGTAGTGGTTGTAGGGGGTGTCGTTGACCGAGCCCGGCACGACGAACGGCGACAGCACCACGGCCCCGGTGCGCCCACCGCCGGCGCCGTAGGTGAGCGCGCCGTTGTTGGGGGTCATCGGCCCCTGCTGCTCGCCGCAGCAGGCGCTGGCGTCGTTGCCGGCCTCGTCGAAGGTCACGACGAGCATCCCGCCCTCGCGGTAGGCCGGCGAGTCGACGATCCGCGGGACCCAGGCGCGCAGGAACTCGTCGGCGGCGGCCAGGCCGCCGGGCCGGCCGTCCACGCAGGGCGAGTCGTGCGCGTCGTTGCACAGGTTGGGACTGATGAACGACAGGCTCGCGGTGGTCCCGGCATCGGCCAGGTCGGCGGGCAGGCGGTCGAGCGGCACGTCGTTTGCGGCGCACGTCGGATGATCGATGATCGCGTGGAAGTAGACGAACGGGTTGTGCCGGGCCGCGTACTGGTCGCCGACCCGGGCGTTCTCGGTGGCATCGGGCGACCATGTCGGCGAGTGGCGGCACGTGGCGGGCTCGGCCGGCGCGGCGTTGCCCATGTCCTCCATGTAGCCCTTCCAGGTCAGCCCGGCCTCCTCGAGCTGGTTGGCGACCGTGCGCACCTGCTCGGGGTAGATGCACCCCTGGCCGATCGCCTGCCCGTCGAGCGGCGAGACCGCGCCGGGCAGGAACTCGGTCAGCAGCGGGCAGTCCGCCTGGGTCTGCGGGTTCGGCCCCTGGCCGCTGACCATCGCGACGTAGTTGTCGAGGCTCGCGTGGCCGATGGCGTGGTACTGGCGCAGCAGCTGGCCCTGCGCGGTCAGCGTCCTCGCCAGGTACGGCGCCGCGCTGCCGGGCCCGAAGGTGGTGTCGTAGCCCGTGTTCTCGAGCACGATCACGAAGACGTGCCGGATCGGCGGCAGCGCGGCGGCGCGCGCCGGCATCGTCGCGGCCATGGCCGCGAGCAGCGCGACCGCCAGCATGGCACCCCTGCCTCGCATCCGCGCGAGCCTACCGGCGCGCCGCGTGGAGCGCGCCGGCTCGTCAGGCGAGCGCGCGGCCGAGCAGCCCGGCGTGGGCGGCGACGTCGCGCGCGTAGTCGGCGAAGTTCGACGCGTGGAGCGCCTGCGGCCCGTCGCACAGCGCCGCCTCGGGGTCCTCGGCGACCTCGACGATGATGCCATCGGCACCCACCGCCGCGGCCGCGCGCGAGAGCGGCTCGACCAGACGCCGGTCGCCGGCGGCGTGCGAGGGGTCGACGATGACGGGCAGGTGGGTGTGCAGCTTGAGCCACGGCACCGCGCCGAGGTCGAGCGTGAAGCGCGTCGCCGTCTCGAAGGTGCGAATGCCGCGCTCGCAGAGCATCACCCGCTCGTTGCCCTCCTTGAGCACGTAGTCGGCGGCCTGCAGCAGCTCGTCGAGCGCCGACGACAGCCCGCGCTTGAGCAGCACCGGCTTGCCGAGCCTGCCGGCGACCTCCAGCAGCGCGTAGTTCTGCATGTTGCGCGCGCCGATCTGCACGACGTCGGCGTACTCGGCGATCGCGTCGGCGTGCCCGCTGTCGAGCAGCTCGGTGACGACCGGCAACCCGGTTCGCTCGCGCGCCTCGGCGAGGATCTCCAGCGCCGGCCGGCCCAGCCCCTGGAAGGCGAACGGGGAGGTGCGGGGCTTGAAGGCGCCGCCGCGCAGCAGCGACGCGCCCGCGGCACGCACCGCGTCGGCGACCGCGAGCGTCTGCTCGCGCGACTCGACGGTGCACGGCCCAGCGATCAGGCAGAAGGTGTCGCGCGCGCCCACCCGGCGGCCCTCGATCTCCACGACGGTCGGCTCGTGGTGGTAGAGCTCGGAGGAGGCCAGCTTGTACGGGCGCGAGATCGGCACCACCCGGTCGACCCCGCTCATGCCCTCCAGGCCCAGCTCGGCCACGCCCTCCGGGTCGCCGATCGCGCCGATCGCCGTCGTCAGCTCGCCGGGCAGGACGACGACGTGGACGCCGGTGGTCGACAGGCGCTCCTTGACCGACTCGACGTCGGCCTCGGTGGCGCCGGGTGTCATCACGATCATCACGGGCGCCCATCCTACGGCTGCCGCGCGAGGCGCAACCCTGCCGCGGGACGGGTGTTGGGGTCGGTATGACCAAGCCAAGAGTCCTGTTCCTCGCCGCCGCATGCACCATGACGGGTGCCGGCGGCGCGTTCGCAACCGACGCCGTCGTCTCCTCCGCCAAGGCCGGCCACGGCCACGGCCACGGCGAGCGCGCCGCCCGGCACCAGGCGCGGGCGCTCGAGCATCGCGCGGCCCATGTCGCACGCCGCGCCGTGCACGTCGAGGCCACGATCGTCACCAAGGACGGCCTCAAGAAGGCCGTCGTCGACCGCGGGGTCGTCAAGTCCGTCGCCGGCAGCGACGTCACGATCACCGAGGGCCGCAAGACGGCCACCCAGGACGTGACCGTGAGCGTCCCGTCCGGCGCGCACGTGCACGTCGACGGCAAGAAGGCCGCGATCGGCGACGTCAAGGCCGGCATGCGCGTGCTCGTCGCCCAGCTGCCGGGCCGCACGGTCGTCATCGCCCGCACCCCCAAGTCCTAGGCGGGCTCCCGCGCGAGGTCGGGTCCCCTAGGGCTCGACCTCGCGCAGCCGTCCCGTCTCGACCTCGTAGACGTAGCCCTGCACGTCGTCGGTGTGGGGCACGAACGGGCTCGCCTTGATGCGGGCGATCGACTGGCGCACGTCGGCGTCGGCGTCGCGGAAGGCCTCGACCGCCCAGTCCGGGCGGATGCCGGTCTCGTCCTCGAGCTCGGCCTTGAACTCGTCCTCGGAGAGCATCAGCATGCCGCAGTCGGTGTGATGGACCAGCACGATCCGCCGCGTGCCCAGCAGCCGCTGGGAGATCGTCAGCGAGCGGATCGCGTCCGGCGTCGCCGCCCCGCCCGCGTTGCGGATCACGTGGGCATCCCCGGGCGCGAGGTCGAGGATCCGGAAGAGGTCCAGCCGGGCGTCCATGCAGGCGAGGACCGCCACGTGCTTTCGCGGTCGCGGGGAGCCGGGATCGATGCCGTCATTCACGCGGCGCCATCCTACGGACCGCCGCCGCGCGGGTGCGGTCAGAGGCCCAGCCCCCGCACGCCGAGCTCGTCGAAGCCGACGTGGTGGGCGAGCTCGTGGCGGACGGTCCGCAGCACCTGGTCGCGAAGGAGCGCGGGGTCGTGGCCGAAGTCGCGGCGCAGGGTGTCGCGGAAGATCACGATGCGGTCGGTGACCGTGTCGTGGTTGGCGCCGTCGCCCTGGTAGAGCCCGTAGGCGCGGTGCCGTCGGCCGCGGTCGGAGATGACGACCGCCACGTTGTGCTCGAGCGGCCGCCGCAGCAGGTCGGGCAGGTCGTCGAGCGCCTCGCGTACGAGATCCTCGAAGTCGGCGTCGTCGAACGGGTCGAGCTCGAGGAACTCCTCCTCGCCGGGCTCGGCCGAGAGCCCGTCGGCGGCCAGGCGCTCGGCCTGCACGACCAGCCGCTCGAACTCCTCCTCGGACTCCGGCTCGCGCCACCCGCCCAGGCGGACGAACACCACCGCGGCCAGCCCGAACAGCAGCGACGCGCCGAACCCGAGGACGGCGAGGGTCTCGATCGCCTTGACCCAGCCGAGCGGGCTGAAGCCCTCGAGCGCCACGACCGCCGTCAGCCCCGCGCACAGGGCGACGGCGGCGGCGAGCCCGATCCGGCGCAACGGGTCGCCCGGCCGCCTCACCGAGACAGCGCCCTTCCGATCACCAGCCGCTGGATCTCGTTGGTCCCCTCGTAGATCTGGGTGATCTTGGCGTCGCGCAGGTAGCGCTCGACCGGGTACTCGGTGACGTAGCCGTAGCCACCGAGGACCTGCACGGCATCGACCGTGACCGCCATCGCCGTGTCGGACGCGAAGAGCTTGGCCATCGACGTCCACATGCCGAGGTTGGCCTCGTTGCGGTCGGCCATGGCGCAGGCCTTGTAGAGCAGCTCCCGGGCGGCGGCGGTCCTCGTCTGCATGTCGGCCAGCTTGGCCTGGAGCGCGGGCAGCTCGATGATCGGCTTGCCGAAGGCGATGCGCTCCTTCGCATAGGCGCGGGCGTAGTCGATCGCGCCCTGCGCGATGCCGACCGCCTGGGCGCCGGCGCCCAGGCGCGTGCGCTCCAGCGTCCCCAGCGCGACCGACAGGCCCTTGCCCTCGGCGCCGATCCGGTTGGCGTCGGGCACGCGGACGTCCTCGAAGACGGGCGAGCCGGTCGGCGAGCCCTTGATCCCGAGCTTGTGCTCGAGCTTGCCGATGCTCAGGCCGGGGCGGTCCTTCTCGACCACGAACGCCGTCGAGCGGCGCGTCTCGCGGTCGGTGATGGCGAAGACCACGTAGAAGTCCGCGATCGTGGAGTTCGTGATCCAGTTCTTCGTGCCGTTGATGACCCACTCGTCCCCGTCGCGCACGGCGGTCGTCCGCATGGCCGCCGGGTCACTGCCCGCCTCGGGCTCCGACAGGCAGAACGCCGGCGACCACTCGCCGCTGGCGCAGCGCGGCAGCCAGCGCTCCTTCTGCTCGGCCGTGCCGAAGAGCTGGATCGGCAGGGTGCCGAGCTCCTGGACCATCAGGATCAGCGCGCTCGAGGCGCACGCCTTGGCGACCTCCTCGACGGCCACGTTGAGCATCAGCGTCCCCGTGCCCGTGCCGCCGTACTCCTCGGGGAACGGCAGGCCCATGAGGTCCTGCTCGGAGAACAGGCGGCGGACGTCCCACGGGTACTCGCCGCTCGCGTCGATCTCCGCGGCGCGCGGCGCGACGCGCTCGGTCACGATCTGCCGGATGGTGTCCCGGAAGTCCTTGTGCTCGGACGGCAGGTCGTAGATGTCGGTGGTGACGGCGGCGGAGCTGTCCATGCAGCGCATGCTATTGGCGCCAACCGGGCAGAAGGGCGGGCATGGGAATCGGAACCTCAATCCTGCTCATCGCGATCGGCGCCATCCTCAAGTGGGCGGTGACCGCGACCGTGTCGGGGGTGTCGATCACGACGATCGGCACGATCCTGCTCATCGTCGGCATCGTCGGGCTGGTGATCTCGCTGGTGTTCACGATGAACGCATGGGGCCGCCGCGACGAGACCGTCGTCCGCGACCGCTACGTGGAGCGCCCGCCGGTCTGATCCCACCGCGCGGGGAGCTCCTCTGACCACGGAGATCCGCCCCGCTCGTCCCGACGAGCTGCGCCCCGCCACCCGAGCGCTCTCGGAGGCGGGCTTCGGCCCGCACGTCGCGCGGCTGGTGACCTGGCCGTGGGAGCAGCCGGCCGGCGAGGTGCTGGTCGCGACGGGACGCCTGCGCCGGATCGTCGGAGGCGCCTGCTGCGCGAGCTTCGGCGCGACCGGCTGGATCGGGGCGCTCGGGGTCGTCCCCCGCGCGCGCCGGCACGGCGTGGGCGAGGCGCTGACCACGGCGTGCGTGGAATGGCTGCGCGAGCGGGGGGCGCGAACCGTCCTGCTGCATGCGACCGATCAGGGCCGGCCGGTCTACGAGCGGGTCGGCTTCGAGGCCGAGGGCCGCTCGCGGGCCTGGCGCGGGCCGGCCGCGCACGGCGCCCGCGCCGAGGGGCTGCGCACGCTGCGCCCCGCCGACCGTGCCGGGCTGGCATCCGTCGACCGCGCCGTGACCGACGAGCGGCGCGGTCCGGTGCTGGACGCGATCGCGCCGCTGGCGGGACTGGCCGCGGCCGGCCCGGACGGCGCGCTGCGCGGCTACACGCTCAGCTCGCCCTGGGGGGCGGGTCCCGCGGTGCTCGCGATCGACGAGCGGGCAGGCATCGACCTGCTCGCCGCCGCGTGCGGCGCGACGCAGGGCCCGGCGATCCTGACGCTGCCCGACGCCAATCTCGCGGGCGTCGCCGCCCTGCGCGGCTGGGGCTTTCGCCCCGTCAACCACGCCGAGCGGATGCGGCTGGGGCCGCCGCTGGACTGGCATCCGGAGCAGCTCTTCGGGATGTTCAACCTGTTCTGGGGTTAGGGTCGGTGTTGCATGGACCCGCGCGAGGCCGATGTCTGCATCGTGGGAGCCGGGCTCGCGGGGCTGACGGCGGCCCGTCGGCTGGTCGCCGCCGGGCGCGAGGTCGTCGTCCTCGAGGCCCGCGACCGCGTCGGGGGCAGGACGCTCAACCATCCGCTGGCCGGACACGAGGGCAAGGTCGTCGAGGTCGGCGGCCAGTGGGTCGGCCCGACGCAGACGCGGCTGCTCGCGCTGGCAGCCGAGCTCGGGATCGGCACCTTCCCCACCCACGACGAGGGCGAGAACGTGATCGAGTGGCGCGGTGGCCTGAAGCGCTACCGCGGGCCGATCCCGCGGATCAACCCGGCGGTGCTCGTCGACGTGCTCCAGACCCAGAAGCGCCTCGAGCGGCTCGCGCGCCGCGTGCCCACCGCCGCGCCGTGGACGGCGCCGCGGGCGCGCGCGCTGGACTCCCAGACCTTTGACACGTGGCTGCGCCGCACCTGCGCTACGCGCGGCGCGCGCGAGCTCTTCGAGATCGGCTGCGAGGCCGTGTGGGCGGCCGAGCCCGCCGACCTCTCGCTCCTGCACGTGCTCTTCTACGTGCACTCGGCCGGAAGCTTCGACGACCTCATCGGCACCGATGGCGGGGCGCAGGAGCGGCGCTTCGTCGGCGGCTCGCAGCGGATCTCCGAGGCGATGGCCGGGGCGCTCGGCGAGCGCGTCGTGCTCTCGGCGCCCGTGCGGCGGATCGCCGACGACGGCCGCGGCGTCACCGTCGACGCCGACGGCGCCAGCGTGCGCGCCGCGCGCGTGATCGTCGCGCTGCCCCCGACGCTGACGGCGCGGATCATCTTCGACCCTCCCCTGCCCGGCCTCCGCGACCAGCTCGTCCAGCGGATGCCACAGGGGTCGGTCTGGAAGTGCCTGGCCGTCTACGACGAGCCGTTCTGGCGCGCCGACGGGTTCACGGGACAGGCCACCAGCGATCGCGGGCCGGTGCGCGCGGCGTTCGACAACTCTCCGCCCGACGGCTCGCCCGGGATCCTGCTCGGCTTCCTCGAGGGGGACTTCGCAAGGCGCGCCGGGCGCCTCGAGCCGGCGCGCCGGCGCGCCGAGGTCCTCGACTGCTTCGGGCGCTTCTTCGGCGACCGCGCGCGCACGCCCCGCGCCTGGATCGAGAAGGCGTGGGCCGAGGAGGAGTACACCCGCGGATGCTACGGCTGCGCCATGACCACCGGCGCCTGGACCTCGTTCGGCGAGGCGCTGCGGGCGCCGGTCGGCCGCATCACGTGGGCCGGCGCCGAGTACGCGACGACCTGGAGCGGATACATGGACGGGGCGGTGCGCTCGGGCGAGGAGGCTGCCGCCACCATCGTTCACGGCTGAGGGCCCCATATGCTCCGGCGCGATGAGCTGGGAGCCCGAGCTCGAGGAGCTGCGCCGACGGGAGGAGCTGGCACGGAGGATGGGCGGCGAGGCCTCCGTGGCACGGCAGCGCGAGCGGGGCAAGCTGACCGTCCGCGAGCGTATCGAGCTGCTGGTGGACCCCGGGAGCTGGCGGGAGACCGGCATGCTCGCCGGGCGCGCCGTCTACGGCGACGACGGCGGCCTCCGGGACTTCACTCCCACCAACTTCGTCGTCGGCCAGGGCCGTGTCGACGGGCGGCGGGTGGTCGTCCAAGGCGACGACTTCACCGTGCGGGGCGGCGCCGCCGACGCCGCGATCTGGGAGAAGTACGTCTGGCCCGAGCAGGCCGCGGCCGAGCTGCGGCTGCCGCTCGTCCGCCTCGTCGACGGCACCGGCGGCGGCGGGAGCGTCAAGAGCCTCGAGGACATGGGCTTCTCCTACGTGCCGCCGCTGCCCGGGGGTGAGCTGTGGGTCGAGAACCTCGCGCGCGTGCCGGTCGTCGGGGCGGCGCTCGGACCATGCGCCGGCCTGGGCGCCGCGCGCGTTGTCATGTCGCACTTCAGCGTGATCGTCCGCGACGTCGGCCAGCTGTTCGTCGCCGGGCCCCCGGTCGTGGCGTGGGCGATGAACGAGCAGCTCGACAAGGAGGAGCTCGGCGGCGCGCGCCTGCAGACCCGCGCCGGAGCGGTCGACAACGAGGCCGACGACGAGGAGGACGCGATCGCCCAGATCCGCCGCTTCCTCTCCTACCTGCCCGCCAACGTCTGGGAGGCGCCGCCGATCGCGGCGCGGACCGATCCGGCCGACCGCCGCGAGGAGGAGCTGCTGTCGATCGTCCCGCGCGACCCGCGCAAGACGTTCCGGATGCGCCGCGTCCTCGAGCTGGTCTTCGACCGCGGCTCGGTCTTCGAGCTCGGGGCGCGCTTCGGCCGCTCCCTGATCACGGCGCTCGCGCGGCTCGACGGCCGCCCCGTCGGCGTGCTGGCCTCGGACTCCACCCACTACGGGGGCGGCCTGACCGCGGACGCGTCGGACAAGCTCGCGCGGTTCGTCGACATGTGCGACCAGTTCCACCTGCCGGTCGTCAACCTGGTCGACCAGCCAGGGTTCGTCGTCGGGCGCGAGAGCGAGCGGGCGGGCACCATGCGGCGCGGCGCCCGCGGCCTGTTCGCCGTCCACCAGGCGACCGTGCCGTGGTGCTCGATCCTCGTGCGCAAGTGCTACGGGATCGCCGGCGCCGCCCACGGCAGCGGCGCACGGCTGAACCTGCGCTACGCCTGGCCGTCGGGCAACTGGGGCTCGCTGCCGATCGCCGGCGGCCTCGAGGCGGCGTTCAGGCGCCAGCTCGAGGATGCCGAGGACCCGGCCGCGCTGCGGGCGGAGATCGAGGCGCGCCTGAGCGCGGTGCTCTCGCCGTTCCGGACGGCCGAGCACTTCTCGATCGAGCACATCATCGACCCGCGCGAGACCCGCCCGCTGCTGTGCGAGTGGGCCGAGCGGGCCCACGAGCTGGTCCGCCACGAGCTGGCCGCCGGGCCGAAGGCGCGGGGTCCGCGGCCATAGGCTCGTCCCAGCGGCGCGCGAGCACGGCGACCCCGACGACCACCGGCGGCAGGGCCGCCGCGAGGAACCACCAGCGGCCGGCGTCGGTGCCGTCGAGCAGGCCGTGGAGCACCCCGAGGGCCCAGAACACGGGGATCACGCGGTGCGCGGCGCGCCAGCGCGCGGTGCCGATCCGGCGGCGCAGGTAGAAGCTCAGGCCGAGCGCCACCAGGCCGTAGCCGGCGAGCTGGCCGATGCCGGTCGCCACCGGCCGGTAGGACACGTCGAACGGGATCAGCGCCGGCAGCAGCCCCGCGTGCAGGAACGGGTCGAACGCCACGGCGAGCCCGTGGATCGCCAGCGCGACGAGCGCCGCGATCGACAGCCCCTCGTGGAGCGCGTGGTGCTCGAGCGGCGCCAGGTGCCGGCGAGCGCTGCGATCGACCTGCAGCAGGCCGACGACGAGCGTGGCGCCCGCCAGGACCATCGCCGCGATCCCGGCGGCGCGGTCCACCGACCACGCCAGTGCCACGCCCGCGATCATGCCGCCCTCCGCCGGGGAGCCGCGACGGGCTCGACCTCGCGGAGCTCACCCCCGGCCAGCACGAGCGCGCCGCCGTGGACGAGACGCGCCGTTGCACCCAGCGGGCCCGCGAGCAGCGCGGCCTTCGCCCGCACCTCGGCCTCGAGCGCGGTCGGCGCCAGCGCCGTGGCCTGGAGCACGCCGGTCATCGCCGGCACGCCGCGACCGGGGTCGATGAGGTGGTGCGACACCGCGCCGCCCGGGCCTCGCCAGCTGCGGTTGACGATCCCGCTGGTGGCGGCGGCACCGCTGGCGCGGGTCCAGAGGGCCGCGGGCGGGCCGCCGAACGGATCGCCGACCCGCAGCTCGCGCGGCCGCGCCGCGGTGCCGCCGAAGCGCAGGTCTCCGGAGCAGTCGACGGCGAAGAGCGGATGCCCGGCGAGGCCCGCGGCGATCAGGTCGCAGGCGAGGCCCTTGCCCAGCCCGCCGGGGTCGAGCATCGTGCCGGGCGGCCGCGCGACGGCGTCGCCGCGGACCTCGACCGCCCGCCACCGGGCATCCGGATGCGGATGCGCGGGGCCCGTCGCCGCCACCGCGGCGAGCTCGCCGGCGGGCAGCCCCGGCCGTCCGGCCCGAGAGGCGCCGTATCCCGCCTCCACGAGCGCCTCCAGCCGGGTGGCATCGACCAGGCCCTCGCTCAGCTCGCCGGCCTCGCGGACGGCGGCCGCCAGCCGCCGCAGCAGCGGCGACGCGGGCACGAGCGGACGCGGGTCGGCGTTGAGGCGGCTGAGCTCCGAGCCGGGGTCGAAGCGGGTGAGCGCCAGATGGATGCGCCGCAGGCGCGCGGCGGCGGTCGCCGCGGCCAGCTGGGGCGACGTGCCGTCGCCCGCGCGGCCGGCGACGGCGATCGCCGTGCGCCCGCCGAAGACGTCGACCTCGATGCGGTGCTCGCGCAGGCTCACGACTGCTGGGTGGTCAGCGGTGCGGGAGCCTGCTGCGCCGTGGAGCCGCCCGAGCCGTCGTCGTAGCCGTACACCGAGCCGTCGTCGCCCGACGTCGCGTCCGCCGGGGTCCCGGCGGACGAGAAGCCCGACGAGGCGGGCTGCCGGCCCCACGCGACGACGGCCCCGAGGGAGCCCGCGAAGAGCGCGACGGTGGCGACCGCGATGCGTGCCCGCATGCGGGCGATGCGCGCCCGGCGGTCCGAGCTGGAGTTCTGTGCCATGGCTCCAGGGTCGGCCATCGACCCTCATGGGGAGTAAGGACAACCTGAGAGGTTCCTGAAGACGGAGCGCAGCTCGCCCGGCGGCCCCGCCGGCGCCCGACCCGGCATGATTGGCCCATGAGCGCGTTCGCGAGCCCCGACGTCGACATCAGCCCGCGGCAGGCCAGGGAGATGGTCGACCGGGCGGCCGCCCAGCTCGTCGACGTCCGCGAGGACTACGAGTGGCAGGCCGGCCGGATCCCGGGCGCCCGTCACGTCGAGATCGAGCGGCTCGCCTCGGAGGCCCCGACGATCGACCGCGACCGGCCCGTGGTCTTCCAGTGCCGCCTCGGCGCGCGCTCGGCGATGGCGGCGCAGGCGTTCCGCGCCGCCGGGTACGAGGCGTTCTCGATGGCCGGCGGCATCGAGCAGTGGGTCGCGGACGGGCTCCCGATCGAGCCCGAGGACGGCACGGTCGCCGACCACTGACCCGCCCCGCCGACGAGGGCGGTCAGCCCTGCGCCACCTCGGCCGGAGCCTCGATCTCGCGCTTGAGGATCTTGCCGGTCGGGCCCTTGGGCAGCTCGTCGACGAACCAGATCTGGCGCGGGTACTTGTAGGCGGCGACCTGCTCCTTGACGTACGTCGCGCAGCTCGTCGGCCGAGCACTCCGCGCCCTCCTTGAGCGCCACCGCCGCGCCGACCTCCTCGCCGAGCTCGTCGTGCGGGACGCCGACGACCGCGGCCTCGCGGACCGCCGGGTGCTCGTAGAGCACCTCCTCGATCTCGCGCGGGTAGACGTTGTAGCCGCCGCGGATGATCATGTCCTTCTTGCGGTCGACGATGAAGAAGTAGCCGTCCTCGTCGACCGTGGCCATGTCGCCGGTGTGGAACCAGCCGTCGCGGATCGCCTCCGCGGTCGCGTCCGGGCGCTTCCAGTAGCCCTTCATGACGTTGTGGCCGCGGATGACGATCTCGCCGACCTCGCCCTGGGCCACCTCGTTGCCGTCGTCGTCGACGACCTTCATCTCGACGCCCTCGATCGGCGTGCCGATCGAGCCGGGCTTGCGCTCGCGGTCGGGGTGGTTGAACGACGCGACCGGCGAGGTCTCCGACAGGCCGTAGCCCTCGAGCACCTTGCAGCCGAACGCCTCCTCGAAGCCGCGCATCACCTCGACCGGCATCGCCGCGCCGCCGGAGACGCAGAGCCGCAGCGCTCGAGATGTCGAACGTCGTCGCGCCTCGGGGTGGTGGAGCATCGCCGCGTACATCGTCGGCACGCCCTCGAAGACGTGACCGCGTCGCGCTGGATGATCTCGAGCGCCTTGCCGGGGTCGAAGCGCGGCAGCAGCGTCAGCGTCGCCGCCGCCGGCGACCGCGGCGTTCAGCCCGCAGGTCTGCCCGAAGGAGTGGAACAGCGGCAGCGCCCCGAGCATGACGGCGTCGGCGCCGAGGTCGAACAGGCCGCGCGCGACCTCGCACGTTGCGGCGCGAGGTTGTCGTGGGTCAGCTCGGCGCCCTTCGGCGTGCCGGTCGTGCCCGAGGTGTAGAGGATCACCGCGGTGTCGTCGCCGTCGCGGTCGGCCACCTCGCGCGGCGGGCTCGAGCGCCGGCGACGCAGCTGCTCGAAGCTCGCCGGGCTCGACCAGGATGCACTCGGCGCCGGCCTCCGCCGCGCCGTGCTCGGCCGCCTCGGCGAAGTCGTGCCAGGCGAACAGCAGCCTGCGCCTCCGGGTCGCTGGAGGTAGAAGCGCGACCTCGCGGCCCTTGAGCAGCACGTTCATCGGCACCACGATCGCCGCCCGCGCGCAGGATCCCGTAGTAGACGACCGGGAAGTACGGGACGTTCGGCAGCATGATCCCGACGCGGTCGCCGGGCCCCACGCCGCGGTCGCGCCAGCAGGGCCGGCCACGCGGGCGCTGCCCTCGTCGAGCAGGCCGTAGGAGACCTCGACGTCGTCGAGCTTGAGCGCGACGGCCTCGGCGTCGCGCTCGGCGGAGGCGGTCAGGATCGATGCGAGGTTCGCGGCCATGCCGGTGAGGGTACCCGGCTGGTAAGGAACCGAACGAGGGAGGCGCGATGGCCGAGGAGCCCGACGACCGGCAGGGGATGAAGGAGCTCGAGGAAGACCCGCCCAAGCGGCTCGAGGACTGGCCGGACGACGACCGCATGTACAAGACGTTCGGCGGCGCCGAGGGCGACCACGGCTACGACGAGGGCCCCGAGCGCAAGCTCGGCCCCTCCGGGCTGCGCCACCACACCGACGGACGCGTCTCGATCGACGGCGAGTTCGTCGACGATCCCGATCGATACAAGGGCGAGCCGATCCCCGGCGGCCCCACCGATCCCAACGCGCCCGAGCTCTCCGGCGAGGGCTAGCCCAGCCGCGCCGCCGTCGCCGCGCCGGCGCCGTCTGAGCGGCGATTACGCTTGCCGCGGTGAACCGCAACCTCATCACGCGGATGGGGACGGCGACGGGTGTCGTCGCGGCGCTCGTCGCCGCCGTGTTCGCCGTGCTCGTCACCGCGGTGCGCGACCAGCGCTCGTCGACGAGCGCCGCCCGCGCGTCCGAGCAGGTGATCGAAGTCGCCCAGGACGTCGAGCGCTCGCTGGCGGTCGTCGACCTCGGGGTCCGCGGCGAGCTGCTGCGCGCGCCCGACGTCCGCGCCGCCCGCCGCGCGCTGCCCGCGTCGGAGCGCCGGCTGGCCGGGCTGGTGCGCGGCGACGCGCTCCAGTCGCGCCGCGTGGCGGCGGCGACGTCGGAGATCAGCACCTACCTCGCCGCCGTCGCCGACCCGGCGCTCGGGGGCGGGCCCACCGGCGCGCGGGGCGCACCGTTCCCGGGACGGATCGGGCTCGAGCTGGAGCGCGTGGTGGCGACCGAGCGCTCGGCCGCGGACGCCCGGCGCCGCGACGCGGACCGCAATGCGCGCCTGGCGATCGCCCTCGGCGTGGGCGGACTGATCGGCTCGGCGCTGCTCATCGCCCTGCTGACCACCTACCTCAGCCGCCACATCGTCGTGCCCGTGCGCCGCACGGTCGCCGCCGCGCGACTGCTCGCGCGCGGCGACCTCACCGCGCGCGTCCTCGAGCAGGGCGACGCCGAGCCGGTCGAGCTCGCCCGCGCCTTCAACACCATGGCCGCGAGCCTGGAGGAGTCCGAGCGGCTCAAGGACGAGTTCTTCGCGCTGGTGTCGCACGAGCTCCGCACGCCGCTGACGTCGATCAACGGCTACCTCGAGCTGGTCCTCTCCGACGAGGAGCTCTCCGACGAGGCCCGGCGGTTCCTCGAGGTCGCCGACCGCAACGGCCGGCGCCTGCTGCGCCTCGTCGGCGACCTGCTCTTCGTCGCCCAGGTCGAGGCCGGGCGCCTCTCGCTCGAGCGCGGCAGCGTCGACCTCGCCGGCGTCGCGGCCGACGCGGTCGAGGCGGCCCGGCCCGCGGCTGCGCAGGCCGGCGTGGAGCTGGGGCTCGAGCCGGCCGACCTCCGCCCGCTCGTCGGCGACCGCGACCGGCTCGGGCAGATGGTGGACAACCTCATCTCCAACGCCCTGAAGTTCACGCCGGCCGGCGGGCGGGTCGACGTCCGGGCGCACGACGCGGGCGACCGGGCGGTGGTCGAGGTCGCCGACACCGGCATGGGCGTCCCCGACGCCGAGCAGCAGCAGCTCTTCGAGCGCTTCTTCCGCTCGTCGAAGGCCACCAGCCAGGCGGTCCCGGGCGCCGGGCTCGGCCTGACGATCGTCAAGACGATCGCCGAGGCGCACGGAGGCACGGTGGCGCTGAGAAGCAGGGAGGGCCAGGGGACGACCGTGCGCGTGGAGCTGCCCTACGAGCGTGTCGAGGCGGCGGCCTGAGCGACTGCGCTCATGGCCGGCCGGGCGCGCGGTAGCGGTAGCCGAAGCCGCGAACCGTCTCGATCGGCACGTCCTCGGCGTCGAGCACCTGCTCGAGCTTGCGGCGCAGGTACCCCACGTAGAGCTTGACCTGCTCGGGCGCGGCGCCGGAGCCCGCCCCCCAGACGAGCTCGAGCAGGCGATCGCGCGAGAGGATCCGGCCGCGGTTGCGCACGAACGCCAGCAGCAGCCGGAACTCGAGCGGGGTCAGCGCGACGTGCTCGCCGCGAACCCGCACCTCGGCGTTGGCGACGTCGACGCGCAGCAGGCCGTCGTCGAACGTCTCGCGCTCGGGCGCGACGGCGGCTCCCGTCCGGCGCACGAGCGCCTGCACGCGAGCCAGCAGCTCCTGGCGGCCGAAGGGCTTGCGGACGTAGTCGTCGGCGCCGGCCTTGAGCCCGCGGACCGCCTCGAGCTCTCCCTCGCGCGCCGTGAGCATCAGCACCGGCACGTCGCTCATCTCGCGGATCCGCTCGAGCGTCTGCCAGCCGTCCATCTCGGGCATGGCGATGTCGAGGACGATCAGCTCCGGGCGAACGTCGAAGAGGATGCGCAGCGCCTCGCGGCCGTTGGCGGCCTCGTGCACGAGCGCTCCCGAGCGCTCGAGCAGCGCGCGGACGAGGCCGCGGATGTCGGCATCGTCGTCGACGACGAGGATGCGGGTCCCCTGCATGCGGTCTAGTACGACCCCACCGCATGAGCCCCTGCTCAGCGGTGGACGTCCTCGCAGTCGCCGGCGACGTGGTCGGCCGGATCGGCGAAGACCACGTCACGGCCGGGGCCGCAGCGGACGCGGTCGACGTCTCCGCGGATCACGTTGATGCGGTCGTTGCCGGTGCCGCCGTCGACGAGGTCCGGGCCGAGGTTGCCGTAGAGCGTGTCGTTGCCGCCCTGGCCGTAGATCCGATCGGCGCCGCGGTCGCCGGTGATGCGGTCGTCGCCCGGGCCTCCGTAGAGCACGTCGTCGTTGGAGCGCCCGGCGATCGTGTCGTCGCCCGCCTCGCCGTGGATCTGATCCTTGCCGTACTCCCCGTCGAGGTAGTCGTCGCCGCCCTTGCCGAAGATCTTGTCGTCGCCCGACTTGCCGAAGATCGAGTCCGGCCCGTTGGTGCCGTAGAGCACGTCGTCGTCGCCGGTGCCACGGATCACGTTGCTGGTCGTGTTGTCGTTGGCCACCTCGGGCGGGGCGAGCAGGACGGTCTCGCAACCGATCAGCGCGTCGCGGCTCGGGGCGTCGGCCTCGACGTAGACCGTGTCGGAGCCGCTGCCGCAGTCGACGGTGTCGCGATCGCCGTCGGCGACGCGGATCACGTCGTCGCCGCTGCCGGCGACGATCGCATCGATCCCCGGTCCGCCGGTGATCCGGTCGGCTCCCGGTCCGCCCTCGATCGTGTCGTTGCCCGACCCGCCGTCGATGCGGTCGGCGCCGTTGCCCCCCACGAGCCGGTCGTTGCCCGCGTCGCCGTGGATGTCGTCGTCGCCGTTGTTGCCGAACAGCAGGTCCCGGGCAGGCCCGCCGTCGATCGTGTCCTCGCCGTCGCCGCCGTTGATGTGCTCGGTCCCCGTCGCGCCGAGCAGCGTGTCGTTGCCGTCGCCGCCCTTGATCAGGTCGGATCCTCTTCCTCCGTCGATGTAGTCGTCGCCGCGGCCGCCGTACAGGCGGCGGTCGTTGCCGAAGCCCTTCTCGACGATGCGGTCGTTGCCGTCGTCGCCGTAGACGTGGTCGTCGCCGTCGCCGCCGTCGTAGACGTCGTCGCCCGCGCCGAGGTGGATCCGGTCGTTGCCGGTGCCCCCGTTGCCGCTGTCGGCCCCGTCGCCGCCGATGACGGTGTCGTTGCCCGAGCCGCCCAGGAGCCGGTCGTTCCCCGGGCCGCCGTCGAGCCGGTCGTCGTAGCTGCCGCCGCTGAGCAGGTCGTTGCCGTCCCCGCCCGAGAGGACGTCGTTCTCGCGGCCGCCCCGGAGCGTGTCGTCGCCTCCGCGGCCCTCCAGCGCGTCGCGCAAGCGCGTGCCGACGATCTCGTCGGGGCCCGGGCCGCCGGCGACGCGCGCGGTCCCGGGCTGGACCGCGACGCCCTGCGGAGCGCGCCCGCTGAGGTCGACCGCGCCGAGGCGGCGGTGCGAGAAGGGGCTCACGAGCGAGAGCGTTCCGGCCCTGCGGTCGGCGACGTAGACGCGCGTTCCGTCGGGCGCCCACGCGGGCGTGCCCGGTCCGGCGCCGACGTGCACCCCGGAGACGCGGCGGGTGGCGAGGTCGACGAGGGCGAGCACCTGGCGCCCGCCGACGGCGCCGATCGCCAGGCGGCCGCCGTCCGGGGACGCGGCCATCGCCCCGCCCAGCCCACGGCCGAGCCTGAGCGGGTGGGGCGCCGGCCGGCGCGCGCCGCGGGGGATGGCGTAGAGCCGGCCGCGCCCGCCGGCGACCCAGGCGGTGCCGGCGCGGTCGAAGGCGACGCCCGCGGCAGCGGTCACCTTCACCCGGCGCAGCAGCCGCCGGGCCGCGACGGCGACGATCGCGACCCGCCCGCCGGCGAGGGGCACGGCGGCCGTCCCGCCGTCGGCGGTGACCGCGGGGCGCCCGCCCCGGCCGCGAAGGCCGACGCGGCCGAGCACGCGCAGCGACCGCGGGTCCAGGACGACCAGGCGCGAGCCGGCCACCGCCACCACCGGCCCGCCAGCGGTGCCGGCCGCGACGCCCGCGACGGCGCCACCGAGGTCCCGGACGACGGGCGCGGGGATGGCGGGGCCGTCGGGGCCCGCCGGGGTGACCGAGGTGTCGAGCAGCGCCACCGCGTCGCCCGCCGCGACGTAGGCGCGGCGGCCGTCGAAGGCGAAGGCCACGTCCGCGGCCGGGCCGGGCAGCGGGACCCGCGCCACCTGATGGTTGCCGACGACGTCGAGCAGCACGACCTCGGGACCGCCCTCGGCGAGGACGGCCACGCGGGCGTGCGCCGCGGGCGCGGCGAGCATCGCCGCGGGCAGGACGGCGAGGAGTGCGATCCGGAGGCGCGACATTCGGGGAGGGTCCTTCGCAGCCAACCCGGGTTCCCCTGCCCGGTTGCGGTGCGGCGGCGGCGCGGATCAGCCGCGAGCGGCCGGGCGACCCTGCGCATCGGCGGCCGCGCAGACCAGCTCCACGGCCTCCTCGGGGTCGTCGGTCAGGTGCAGCATGCCGGCCTCGTCGAGGCGGATCGTCGCGTCGCCCACCATGCGCTCCCGCATCCAGTCGACGAGCCCGCCCCAGAACGCGGTCCCGAGCAGGACCACGGGGAACCGGTCGATCTTGCCGGTCTGCACGAGCACCGCGGCCTCGAAGAGCTCGTCGAGCGTGCCGAAGCCGCCCGGGAGCACCACGAAGCCGCTGGCGTAGCGGACGAACGTCACCTTGCGGGTGAAGAAGTAGTGGAAGGTCAGCGAGACGTCGAGGTAGCGGTTGGGCCGCTGCTCGAACGGCAGCTCGATGTTCAGCCCGACCGACAGCGCGCCCGCCTCGCGAGCGCCGCGGTTGGCGGCCTCCATGCAGCCGGGGCCGCCGCCCGTGATCACCGCGAGCCCGCGCTCGCCGAGCCGCCGGCCGATCCTGCGGCTGAGCTCGTAGTGCTCGCTCCCCGGGCGGGCACGCGCCGAGCCGAACACCGAGACCGCGCGGCCGACCTCCGACATCACCGTGAACGCCCGGTCGAGCTCGCCGCTGACGCGCAGCAGGCGCTCCTCCTCGGCGAGGACGGTCTCGACGAGGCCGGTCTCGGCGCCGAGCATCTCCTCGTCGGCTGTGCGCGGATGGCGGGCCGGGCGCGCGTCCATGCCCGGACGCTACCTCCACCGGGCGGCGTGGGCGCGGCCGCGCCCGCCCACTGGGCGACGGGGGCGGCCGCCCGGGCCGCCCCCGTCGCCGTATGCCCTAGAGACCGTCGGGATGCCGCACGACGTAGCCCTTGGAGCTGCGCATGTCCGCCTGCCAGCGCGTGCCGGCCTTCGAGCGGCCACTGGTGTCGAAGCGCAGGCCCGCCACGACCATGTAGGCATGGCCGGCGTTGGCGTAGACGGTCACCCACTGGCCGGCGTTCTTGGCTCCCCAGCTCTCGAACCCGGTCGAGTCGAGCGAGCTGTCCAGCAGCCCGCCGCCGTGCAGCGCGTAGGAGATCGACCCCGAGCAGTCGTAGCCGGAGTCCTTCCAGCGGCCGTGGCCGCCGCCGTAGCGATACGGCTTGGTGGCGATCTCGTTGCCGGCGGCGATGATCGCCTTGACGGCATCGGGGGCGTCGGAGGGCACCGAGGCGGTCCCGTCGGAGTTGACCTTCGCCTTCGAGCCGGGCGGCAGCTCGGCGGGCTGGGCGGGGGTGTCCTCCTGCGGCCAGCCCCCGGCGCCGATGACCTTGCGCAGCGCCGAGAGGTCGCTCGCGTCGAGCACCCCGTCGACGGGGCGCCCGGCGCGCTTCTCGAAGCGACGCAGCGCCCTCCAGGTGCCCCGGCCGAAGGCACCGTCGATCGAGATGTGCATCCCGATGCGGTTGATGAAGTCCTGGAGGATCTTGACGTCGTGGCCCTTCATGCCCCGGCGGACCGGGACGCGGTCGCCGAGGTGGGCGGAGCGGGCCTTGGGGCTCCCGTGCCTGCGCAGGTAGGCCTTCCACGAGCCCGCGCCCACGACCTTGCGCAGGACGGCGAGGTCCTTGGCGTCGAGGACGCCGTCGACGGGGCGCCCGGCGCGCTTCTCGAAGCGGCGCTCGGCCTTCCAGGTCGCGCGGCCGAAGACACCGTCGCGTCCCATCCGCATCCCGATGCGGTTGAAGAAGTCCTGCAGGATCTTGACGTCGTGGCCCCGCATGCCCCGGCGGACCGGGACGCGGCCGCCCAGATGGGCGGAGCGGGAGCTCTTGGAGGACTTCGACGAGTGGCTCGGGCTCGTCGCGCTCGTCTTCGTCGCGCCGTACGTGGTCCCGCCGGTCTCCGCAGCGGCGGCTGCGGGCAGGGCGAGGACCAGCGCAAGGACGGCGCAGGCCAGGCGGCGATGCGTTGACAACGGAACTTCCCCTTCCTTTCCGGTGCCTACGGGGTGAGCTGACGGGCTCGCGCAGAAAGGACAGCGCTACGCCGCAAAGACGGCGATTCGCCCCCGATCCGGCCCGCGGAACACGGCCGGATCAAGTGGTTCCCCCGCTCCCAGCCGCTGGCGCGACGGGGACTCGGCTGTTCAAAGTCGACGCGGATCATAACCCCTCACCCCGCGAGAAGTCGCGGTCGGAGAAACACGACTCGGGAGCGGCGCCGCGCCGCTCCCGAGTCGTACCGCGAGCGCGCCCGACTGCGCTGCTTTCCTGCTCCTCTTCCTCGTCTTCTTCGCGGTGGTCGTGCTCCTGGCCTGCTTCTTTGCCTCGACCACCTTGAACGGCGCGCCCCGGCGCGCGGAGCCGTGGCTGCCGTCGAGCACGATCCGGGCACCAGGGCCGCGTCGGTCACGCCCTGGTGGTGAAGCTGCGCGGCTTGACGCCGTCGACGAGGCTCGCGACGGGCCAGAAGGGCGGCGCCACGCCGATGTTTGACGCGGCGCCGCCTCAGCGGCGCCGATGCGTGCGGTTGTGACGCTTGCGCCTGGTGGACCTGTGCCTCTTCGACTTGTGCTTCTTGGGCTTCGCGGCGAGCTTTGTCACCGCGACGGTCGTGGTCGTCTGGTTGCGCGAGGAGTCGATCGCCAGGATCGTGATCGTGTGCGGCCCGGGCGTGAGCTTCTTGGCGCCCATCCAGTTGATCGTGGCATCGAGCGTGGCCGGCCACTGCTTGGCGTCACGCAGGCCGGTGGTGAAGTTGCGGATCTTCTTGCCGTCCGCGAGCAGCGTGATCCGGCCGACGCCGCTGTCGTCGGTGGCCGTGGCGGTGATCCGCAGCGGCCCTCGGAACCGGGCCCCCGCGGTGGGCGCGGCGACCGAGATCGCAGGGCCTCCGAAGTCCCCGCACGGCTGGCCGGCCATGTCGTCGGCCCCCCCTGCAACGCGCTGGAAGGCGCCGAAGGCGGGCTTGCCGACGATGCCGTACTGATGCGCCGACGTGCTGCCCGAGTCGCGCAGGTTGAACCACAGCGCGTTCTCGACGTACGGGTAGTCCTTCAGGCAGTGCCAGGCCTGGGTGAGGAAGCGGGCCTGGTCGTCGGGGCTGACGCCGGCCGCCTTCTGCCCCGCCCACATGCCCGAGTCGCAGGCGCCGGTGCTGGTGTTCCAGCCCAGCTCGGTGATCCAGATCGGCTTGGCGGCGTCGCCGTGGGCGGCCATCACGTCGTGGACCGAGCGCAGGCCGAGGAACGACCAGCGGCTGATCATGCCGTTGCTATCGCGGAAGAAGTCGTCCGGGCCGACGATCGAGCAGGCGGTGTCGGTGTGCACCGCCACGGCGTCGAACGCCCCCGCCGACGATCCGCCGAGTGCGTCGTAGACCGCGCTCAGAAAGCCATAGTCGTTGCCGACGAGACCGCCGCTGAGGACCTTCGCATAGGGCGCGACCTGTGGGTAGACCTTGCGCAGCAGCGACGCGTACGCGGCGGGATCACCGCCCGGCGCACCCCAGTACTCCGCCCCGTCGGGCTCGTTCCAGATCTCCCAGGCCGCCACGCGGCTGCCGAGCGCCTTGGCCAGCGTCCCCATGTAGGACGCGAAGTGGTCGGCGTCGGCGGGCGCCGAGTGGCCGGTGACGACGAGCATCGGGCGGACGCCGACGGCGTTGAACGCGTCGACGACACGGCGGTAGTCGTTCACCGCGGGCGCCCCGCCGTCGTAGACGACGAAGACCCGGGCCGTCGTCGCGCCGGTGGCCGCCGTCGCGGTCGCCTGCCCATAGGAGGCGGCGCCGTCGGGGACGTTGATCCCGACGCCGGCGGCCGCCGCCGTGGCGGGAACGGTCAGCGCGGCGACGGCGCTCAGCAGTATCAGGATCCTGCGCATAGGGGCCTCCATGGCCTTCGAGGTCTCCCCGCTGGCATCGGGCCTGCCCGCCGAGCCCCTGAGCGGGGGCCCGCGGACCTGGACTCATGACCGGGTCGCGACGGAGTCGAGCACCGCCGCGGCCACCGCGAGGGCGACCTCGGCACGCGGTGCCACGGAACTGCGCAGCACGTACTCGTCGGGATGGTGGGCGTCCCCGCCGCGGGGGCCGAGCCCGTCGATCGTCACCGGGATCGTGCCGGCCAGGTGGCTGGCGTCGCTGGCGCCTCCGCGCTCGCCGCCCCGCACGGGGCGGCCGAGGGCCTCCGATGCGGCCGCGAGGACGGGCGCCGTCGCCTCGCGCGCGTCCATTCCCGGCCAGACCCGGAGCAGGCTTCCCTCGAGCCGGACGTCCCCGAACCGCTCGGGCAGCCCGTCGAGCACCTCGCCGAAGCAGTCGGCGCTGTCGGCACGGAGGTCGCAGGTGAGGCTCCCCGTGCCCGGCACGACGTTGAAGGCGTCCCCGCTGCGCAGCACGGTGGGGACGGCCGTCAGCCGCTGCGGGCCGTCCGGCCGATGGCGGCCGGCGACGGCGCGCGCCGCCTCGGCGAGCGCCAGCAGCGCGTTGGCCCCGCGATCCGGAGCCGAGCCGGAGTGCGCCGAGCGCCCGTGGGCCACCACCCGCAGCGTGCCCGCGGCCTTGCGACGGACCACGACCTCGTCGCCGCCGCCGGAGTCCGTCTGGCCCGCCTCGAAGCACAGGCACGCGTCGAATCCCTGGAACCGGGGGGCGTGCGCGAACCGGGAGGTCCGCCACTCCTCGTCGCAGACGAGCAGCAGCGCGATCTCCCGGTGACGCTCGGGATGGGCCGCGAGCGCGCGCAGCACGCCGAGCGCGAGGACGACGCCGCCCTTCATGTCCACGGTCCCCGACCCCGTCAGCCGGTCGCCCGCCACCGCCATCGGCCGGTGCTCGGCGTGGGAGACGACGGTGTCGACGTGCCCCAGGAGCAGGATCCGCCCCTCGCCGCTGCCGCCCACGTGCGCGAGCAGGTCGGGCGCGTGCTCGGACGACGAGCACGGCAGGCGCTCGGCGTGCGCCGCGTCGGGCAGCAGCGCGCCGACGATGGCGAGGACCTCCTCGGCCCCGCGCACGTCGCCCGAGGGCGAGGAGACGCCGACCAGGGCCTCGAGCTCGCGCTCGGCGTGGCCGGCGATGTCGGCGGCCGCCGCCTGCACCCACGCGTCCATGGCGGCAGCCTATGGCTGCCCGCGCCGCGAGAGCTGCTCGGCGGCCGTCATCGTCGAGCGCGGCTCGACCAGCCTGATCGACGCGACGGCGCCAGGCTCCGTGGGCACAACGGCTAGCCGCGCCCCGTCGGCGCGGGCGACGGCAAGTACATCCGCTCGACGTAGTCGGCGATCATCCGGCCGGCGCCGAACCCGGGGCCCACCGTCTTCAGCGACGCGCGCACCCGCGCCAACCACGCCCGCGGAAGCCCGGCCTCGTCGCGGGCGTAGAACTCGGGCACGACCTCCTCCTCGAGCAGCCTGTAGAGCTCGGCGCCGTCGCGAGCGTCCTGCATCGCATGGTCGGCGTCGACGTCGCCGGAGAGCGCCCAGCCGTTGGAGCCGTCGTAGGCCTCGGGCCACCAGCCGTCGAGGACGCTCAGGTTGAGCCCCCCGTTGGCGGCCGACTTCATCCCGCTGGTCCCGCTCGCCTCCAGCGGCGGGCGCGGCACGTTGACCCACACGTCGCAGCCGCGGACGAGGCGGGCGGCCATGGCGAGGTCGTAGTCGTGCAGGAAGATCACGCGCTCGCCGACCTCGGGCGCGCCGCGGTGGGCGAACAGCGCCTGGATCAACTGCTTGCCGGCGTCGTCGCGCGGGTGCGCCTTGCCGGCCAGCACGATCTGGAGCGGCCGGTCGCCGCCCAGCAGCCGCAGCGCCCGGTCGAGGTCGCTGATCAGCAATGTCAGCCGCTTGTAGGTCGCGAGCCGTCGGGCGAAGCCGACCGTGAGCACGCCGGGGTCGAACGCGCGGGCGGCGCCCTCGACGTAGTCGCGCTGCTCGCCGCGCGAGAGGCGGTCGGCGGCGCTGCGATCGCGCACGTACTCGACGAGCTCGGCGCGCTGCTCGCACCGGGCCGCCCACAGCTCCCCGTCGGGGATGGCGTCGACAGCGTCCCACGTCCGGGGATCGGCCGCACGCTCCAACCACCCCGGCCCCAGATGGCGCCCCAGCACCGCGCCCATCGGCCCGCCGACCCACGTCGGCAGGTGCACGCCGTTGGTCACGTGGCCGATCGGGACGTCCTCGACCGCGCGGTCGGGCCAGAGGCCGTGCCACATCTCGCGGGCGACCTCGCCGTGACGCCGGCTGACCGCGTTGGCGGCCCGCGTCGTGCGCAACGCGAACTGCGTCACGCCGAACGGCTCGTGCTCGTCGTCGGGATGGGTGCGGCCGCGGCGGATGATCTCCCCGACGTCGACGCCGAGCCCGCCGAGGGCATCCACGACCTGGTCGACCGAGTAGGTGTCGTTGCCCGCCGGGACCGGCGTGTGGGTGGTGAAGATCGTGCGCTCGGCGTCATCGAGCTCGAGCGAGACGAGCGCGGCATGACCCTCGTTGAGGTGCACGAGTCCCGGCTCGATCCCCATCGCCCGCAGCGCGCGCATGCCGCCGACGCCGAGCAGCACGTACTGCGCCAGGCGGGTCACGGGGTCGCCCACGTAGAGCTGCGAGGAGGTCCACCGCGCGAGGCGGCTGTTCTCGGGGCGCTCGACGTCGAGCAGGTAGAGCGCGACCCGCCCCACGTCGACGCGCCAGACCTGGGCGACGACGGCCTCGCCGTGGATCGGGACCGTGACGGTCAGCGGGCGCCCGTCGTCGCCGGTGACCAGCGCCGCCGGGATCCGGTCGGGGTCCGTGCTCACCCAGTACTCGTGCTGCCAGCCGGTGTTGTCGATCCGCTGGCGGAAGTAGCCCTGCTGGTACATGAGGCCGACGGCGACCATCGGCACCGCGCGGTCGGACGCCTCCTTGAGGATGTCGCCGGCCAGCGCGCCGAGCCCGCCGCTGTAGATCGGCAGCGACGCGTGGACGCCATACTCGGCGCAGAAGAAGGCGACCGGGCGCTCGGGGTCCACCGGGCCGTCGATCGGCGGGCGCGCGAGGTCGGCCTCGATCGTCTGGGCGGCGGCCTCGATCCGGGCGACCGTCGCGGGATCCGCCGCGGCACGGTCGAGCGCCGTCGAACGCACCTCCTGCAACAGCCGGACCGGGTTGTGCTGGCAGAGCTGCCAGCGGTGCGGGGCGAGGTCCCCGAACAGCCGGCCCCCGCCGGGCAGCCATGACCAGCGGTAGTTGTAGGCGATCCGCGCCAGTGGAGCGAGCTCCTCCGGCATGCGCCTGGCGAGCGCGTCGGCAGCGCCGCGCAGGTCTTCTGCTCCCCGGCCCATGCGGCCGATCATTGCACGCCGCGCCGCGCCGGCACGACGTCAGTTGCAGACGAGGCAGCAGCCCTCGCGGCACGTGCACACGGGTACCGCGGCGGCGCGGCGCGCCGGGCGCCAGCGCCGCAGCCACTCGACCGCGACCGGCTCGTGGCGGTCCGCCGGGCCGCCGGGCCACGAGCGCTGCAGCAGCGCGGCCGGCAGCGCGCCGCGGTCGGACCGCTGGCCCGCCAGCGAGCGCAGCAGCGCAGCCATCATCGCGCGGCGTCCCTGCTCGTCCATGTGCCGAGGGTACCGGGCGCTACGGCGTCGCAGACCCGGTTCCGGGCCCGTGCCCGGGCCCGGCGCGGCGTCGCCGAGCGAGGCCGGGCTGGTGGCTCAGCTGTGCTGCGGAACCTTCGCGATCGCCTCCTGGTAGAGGGCCATCTGGGCGGCGATCGCCTCGTTGGTCATGCCGTCGACCAGGCACATGCCCTCGATGATCATCCCCGCGTCGGCCATCAGGCGCCGGAAGTCCGGGTCCTCCTTGAGCGCCGCGAGCTGCTCGGCGCTCCCGTGGATCTGCATGTAGCCGTCGAGGGTCCCGTTGGGCAGCAGCATGACCGCGTCGAAGCTCTCGATCCTGCCCTCCTGCTGGAGGCGGCCGTAGAGGCCCATGCTCTCGTTGAACACCTCCAAGGCGCGCTCCTCGCGACCCCGGACGACTCCGGTCCAGCCCAGGAACAGCATCCGATCCGCCATGCGCATCTCCTCTCGCGCGAAGGCCCGACCCCCTGTCGGGCCGATCGTGCGACCTTCCCACCAGCGCGGCGTGGATGCAAGTGCCCCGCCCGCCGCGCCGGGTACCGTCGAGGGCCGATGCGGCTCGCCGGCTCCGACCCCAACGTGACCCTCCGCCCCGGGCCCGGCGGAGAGCGGCTCGTCGTGCTCGCCTTCCCCTACGACCCGCACGTGGTCGCGGCCGTCCGCGGAATCCCCCACCGGCGCTTCGACTGGGACGCGCGCGAGTGGTTCGCCCCCGCCGACGACTGGGCGGGGGTCCACGTCGCCGACGTGCTCGCCCGCTTCCCCGAGCTGACGGCGAGCGCCGAGGTCGACGGCTGGCTGGCGGGCCTGCGCCGGCGATGGATCGGCCGCGTCTCGACCGGGCGCCACGACGGGCGCGGCTGGTTCGTGCTCACCACCCGCGCCGGCGAGCTCCCCGAGGCGCTGCGGGCCGAGGCGATCGAGCGCCCGGACCGCACCGCCCTCGCGCCGCTGACCGCCGCCACGGCCCGCGTCCTGCGCGAGCAGGAGTCGGCACGGCTCGACGCGGCGGCGGCCCGCTGCGTGGCGATCCTCGAGCTCGGGCGCACGCCGGCGCCGGCGCGGCTCGACCACGTCACCGGCGTCGACGGCGAGGCGCTGCGGCTCGAGGTGCTCTGGGACCCCGACGTCGGCGCGGCGTTCGACCGCGTCAAGGGCGCCGGCGGCCGCCGTGTCGCGCTCGATCCGTGGCTCGCCGAGGACCTCGACGCGTTCCTCGCGCTGCACGACGTCGAGGTGACCCCGGCCGCCGCGCCGGTGCTCGCGGCGCTGCGGGCCGAGCACGACGCCGCGCGGGAGGCGGTGCGCCGGTCGCGCGCGGCGTCCGGCGAGCCGATCGACGAGGTCGCGGCGCGGCTCGGCGGCGAGCTCCAGCCGTTCCAGTGGGCCGGCGTGCGCTACGCCCTCGACGCGCGGCGCTGCTTCGTCGCCGACGAGCAGGGGCTCGGCAAGACGGTGGAGGCGCTCGCCGCGCTGGAGGCCGACGGCGCGTTCCCCGCGATCGTCGTCTGCCCCGCCTCGCTGAAGCTCAACTGGGCCCGCGAGGCGGCGCGGTGGCTGCCGCACCGCGACGTCGCCGTCGTCGAGGGGCGCAGCGCGGTCCCGCGCACCGGCGAGATCACGATCCTCAACTACGAGGTCGTCGCCGCCCACCGCGAGGCACTCGCCCGCCTGCGCCCCCGCGCCCTGGTCGTCGACGAGTCCCACTACGTCAAGAACCCCCAGGCCAAGCGGACGCAGGCGGTGCGGCGGCTGGCGGGAGCGGTCGCCGGCGACGGGCTGCGCCTGGCGCTCACCGGCACACCGGTGCTCAACCACGCCGAGGAGCTGATCGCCCAGCTGCGGGTGCTCGGGCGGCTCGAGGACTTCGGCTCCGGCGCGCGCTTCGCGCGCGAGTTCCAGGGCGAGCTGATGGAGGAGCGGCTGCACTGGCACCTGCGCCGGCGCTGCTTCGTCCGACGCCTCAAGCGCGAGGTGCTCCCGCAGCTTCCCGACAAGCGCCAGGTCGTCGTCCCGGTCGCGCTCGACAACGAGCGCGAGTACCGCCTCGCGGAGGAGAGCGTGATCGAGTGGCTGCGCTCCCAGCCGCTCGACCTCGCCGAGCTCGACGCGAAGATCGCCGCAACGCTGCGCGCGGAGCGGCTCGCGCAGCTCGGCGCGCTCCAGCGCCTCGCCGCGCGCGGGAAGCTGCACGCCGCGCTCGCCTGGATACACGACTTCCTGGCATCCGGCGAGCCGCTCGTCGTCTTCGCCCGCCACGTCGAGGTCCAGCGGGCGGTGCTCGAGCGCTTCCCCCGCGCCGCCCACCTGCTCGGCTCCGACAGCGGGGCCGCCCGCGAGGCCGCCGTTCGCGCCTTCCAGTCGCCCGGCGGGCCACAGCTGCTCGTCGGCGGCACCCGCGTGGCCGGCCAGGGCGTGACCCTCACCCGCGCCTCCAACGTCTGCTTCCTCGAGCTCGAGTGGACGCCGGCCATGCACGACCAGGCGGAGGACCGCTGCCACCGCATCGGCCAGCACGACGCGGTGACCGCCTGGTACCTCCTCGCCGCAGAGACGATCGACGAGACGATGGCCGAGCTGATCCAGCGCAAGCGCGCGATCGTCACCGCCGTGACCGAGGGCCGGCGGCTGGACGGCGACGGGCTCGTCGAGGAGGTCGTCCGCGAGCTGCGCGAGGGGCGGCCCTTCCGCCACCTCCGCGCGGTCGGCTGAGGCGCAGTCAGGCCCGCGGCTCGAGGACCACGAGCGGGATCCTGCGCTCGGTGCGGGCCTGGTAGCCGGCGTAGCCGCCGTAGGACTCGACCGCGCGGGGCCACAGCCGCTCGCGCTCGGCGTCGCTCGCCACGCGGGCGCGCACGCGCCGCCGATCGCGGCCGACCTGGACGGTCGTGTCGGGGTTGGCCCGGAGGTTGTGAAACCAGGCCGGGTGCCGCGGATGGCCGCCCTTCGACGCGACGAGCACCAGGTTCTCGCCGTCGCGGAAGTACAGCAGCGGTGAGGTGCGCCGCGCACCGCTGCGCGCACCGACGTGGTCGAGCAGGAGCATCGTCGGCAGTCCGGGGAACGAGTGGCCGACGAGACCGCCGGTGGCCCGGTAGGCGAGCTCGTGGAGCTTCATCGCCCGGTGCAGGACGGGCCAGCTGCGGTCGGCGAGGTCGAGGATGCCCATCGCGGCGCTCAGCCCTCGCGGACGAGGTCGGCGGCGCGCTCGGCGACCATGATCGTCGGCGCGTTCGTGTTGCCCCCGGGGATCACCGGCATGATCGACGCGTCGACGACGCGCAGGCCCTCGAGCCCGCGCACGCGCAGCCGCGGGTCGACGACGGCCGTCTCGTCGTCCGCCGCGCCCATGCGGCAGGTCCCGACCGGGTGATAGATCAGCTCGACGCGGCGGCGGACGTCGGTGGCGATGTCGTCGTCGGAGACCACCCCCGGCCCGGGGAAGAGCTCGCGCCCGGCCGCCGACGCCAGCGGCTCTGTCGCGGCCCAGTGGCGGGCGAGCTTGACGCCTTCGACAAGCGACGCGACGTCCTCCGGCTCGGCGAGCGAGTTTGTGAGGATCCGGGGCTTGGCCTGCGGGTCGGCGGACCGCAGCCGGATCGAGCCGCGGCTGCGCGGCGAGACGAGCACCGGGCCGCAGGTCATCGCGTGCCCCTCGAGCTCGTCGAAGCCGTTGTCGACGAAGTAGGCCGGCGCGAAGTGGAACTGGAGGTCGGCCGCGGGAAGGCCCGGGCGGCTGCGCACGAACGCGAACGCCTCGGCCACGCTGGACGTCAGCGGGCCGGTCCGGCGCAGCAGCCACTCGAGCAGCCCGCGGGGCTTGTCGGCGCCGTAGAGCGACCCGCCGACGGTCGACTCCCAGACGCAGACGACATAGGGGTGGTCCTGGAGGTTGGCGCCGACGCCGGCGAGGTCGTGACGGACCTCGAGGCCGACCTCGCGCAGGTGGCCGGCGGGGCCGATCCCGCTGAGCATGAGGATCTGCGGCGAGCCGATCGCGCCCGCGCACAGCAGCACCTCGCGCTCGGCGCGCACCACCTCGCCGCCCGCGAGACGCACGCCCGTGACCCTCCCGCCCGCGAGCTCGAGCCCGGTGACGAGCCGCTTGGTCAGGACCTCGACGTTGGGGCGCTTCATCGCGGGGCGCAGGTAGGCGTCGGCCGCGCTCCAGCGCCGGCCGTTGCGCTGCGTGACCTGCACCGGCGAGACGCCATCCTGCTCGGGTCCGTTGTAGTCGTCGATGCGCGGAACGCCCGCCGCCTCGGCCGCCGCCAGGAACCGCGCCGTCAGGGGCCGCGGCGAGCGCTCGTCCTCGACTCGGACCGGCCCGCCGACCGCGTGGTGCTCCGAGGCGCCCCGCTCGTTGTCCTCGGCGCGCAGGAAGTAGGGCCGCACGTCCTCCCAACCCCAGCCCTCCGCGCCGTCGCGCGCCCAGAGGTCGTAGTCGAGCGGCCGCCCGCGCACGTAGAGCATCGCGTTCATCGCGCTCGAGCCCCCGATGCCCTTGCCCCGCGGCACGTAGAGCTCGCGCCCGTCGCAGTGGGGCTCGGGCTCGGTCGCGTAGTCCCAGTCGAGACCGGTCTTGAACTGCTGGGCGAACGCGGCCGGGATCACGATGTTCGGGTGGCGCCCCCTGCCACCGGCCTCGACGACCGTGACCTTCGCCGAGCTGTCCTCGGAGAGGCGCGCCGCGAGCACGCAGCCCGCGGTGCCGGCGCCGATCACGACGTAGTCCGCTGCCTGGGCCATCCGCGCATCCTCTCGCAACCATCTCCGGCGTGCTCCAACGAAGAGCAGGGGTAAGGAGACAGGTCAACGGGAACAGCGGACCGTATGGCCGAACGCTTCGCCGCCAGCTACGAGGCCACCGCTTCGAGCGTCAGCACGGTCCGCAACCAGATGGGCGTGCTCGCCCGCGACTGCGGGCTCGACGACCGTTCCGTATCGGACGTCAAGCTGGCCGTCTCGGAGGCCGCCACCAACGCGCTCGTCCACGGGTATCGCGGCGGGGAGGGCACGCTTCGCGTCGAGGCGCTGCTCGGCGACGGCGAGCTGGTGATCGCGATCACCGACCACGGCTGCGGGATGAAGCCGCGAGCCGACAGCCCGGGGCTGGGGCTGGGGCTGCCCGTGATCGCCAGCGTGACCAAGCGCCTGGAGATCCTCGAGGAGACCCCGGGCACCCACGTGCGGATGGCGTTCGCCTGCCCGGACCCCGCGGGCTCCGCCGGCTGAGCCGGCGGGCCCGCGCGCGACCGGCGGCGTCCTCAGCCCTGCTGCTTGCGCTCGGCCTTCGCTGCGGCCGCGGCGCGCCGCAGCCGCAGCGCCTCGTCGCGAGCGGTGGCCGCCCTGGCCTGGCGATCGAGCGCCTCGGCCTTGGACTCGAGCGCCTCCAGGCGCTCGTGGCGGGCCTGGTCGTCGATCTGCTCCTGCGCCCGGCTCTCTGCGGTGGCCGCCGCGCGCTTGCGTGTCTCGGCGGCCTGCGCGGCGCGCTGCTTGGTCGCCTGCGCCCGCCGCTCGGCCTGCTTCGTGCGCGCCTCGGCACGCGCAGCGGCGGCCTCGCGCCTGCGAGCCCCCTCGCGCTCGCGCTCGGCAACGCGCTCGTCGGCCTCCTCGCGAAGCCCGTCGGCGCGGCCGCGCAGCTCCAGGGCGTGCGCCCGCTCGGCCGCGGCGGCGCGGCGACGGGCCGCGTCGGCGCGAAGCTCGGTGTCGAGCAGCAGCCTGCCCGCGATGTCGCGTACGGCGGCGTCGGCGCGGTCGACGGCGATCCCGGCGCTTTCGGCGCCCAGGACCTTCGCCGTGGTGTCCAGCGGCATGCGCGCCGCCCAGATCGTGCGGCCGAGGGCGGCTCGCTGAAGCTCGCGGATCATGCCCGGTCCTCCTCGCGGTCGATGCTGTCGGCGCGGGCATCGACCCGGCGCGCCTCCCGCTCGAGCCGCACGGCGCTGGCGGCCTCGGCGATGCGCTCGGCCTCGGCCGCCCGCTCGGTGGTCTCGGCGGCCTGCTCGCCGGCGCGGACCTCGGCGCGAGCGCGCTCGCGCTGCGCGCTCGCCGCAGCCTCCGCACGGCGCGCGGTCTCGCGGCGGTCGCTCTCGGCGCGAGCTTCGGCCTCCTCGGCGGAGAGCTCGGTGCGCAGGCGCCTCGCCGCCTCCGCGGTCTCGGCGCGCTCCCGCTCGAGCTCGGCCTGCTCGCGCACGGCGCGGGCCTCCGCCTGCTCGCGGCGCGCCTGGGCCTCGGCATCGGCCTGGGCGCCCTGGAGCCTTCCCTCGCGCCGGAGATGCTCGTTGCCGATCAGCGAGCCGGCAGCCCGCTTGGCCTTGCCGGCCAGCCTGCCGACGATGCCGCCGGACGTCTCCTCGACCGTCTCTGGGTTGGCCACGTCGTCTCCTCGCTGTCGAGTTCGGGTGCTGCCCCGGCCGTCGTACCCGGTGACCGCGGGCGCACACCCGATCGACCGCACACCGGCACCGGCGCGGGCGGAGAGACCGACCACAGAGGTCGGTCTCTCCGTTCAGGCCGCTCTGCGCCCGCGAGCGCGGACCGGCTCCCGGCTACCGCGCCGGGATCGGGTGGTTGGCGCGGAGGATGCCCTCGGGATCGCGCTCGGCGCGAAGCGCGGACAGGCGCGCGAGGGCCGGCTCCTCGTAGGCGGCGCCGACGTCCTCGCCGCCCTTCGCGAAGGTCAGCGCCCGGCGGCCCGTCGCCCACGGGGAGATCGCGCGCGCGAGCTCCCCGAAGCGCTCGGCGACGAGCCCGGCGACCGACGGCTCGGGCGTGGCGCCCACGCCGTAGAGGAGGAACGGCTCCACGATGCGGCCGGCCGCGGACCGGTCGCCCCCGCGCGCCAGCGCGCCGCCGAGGTGGCGCAGCTGGAGCATCGTGATCGGCGAGCCGGACGACGGTTCGCCGATCTCGAGCAGCGCGTCGATGGTCGCGTCGGAGACGTCGGCCAGCAGGTGGCCGCGCATGTCGTAGGGCAACGGCTCGCGCGGGTCCATCGCGACCTCGCCGAGCGCCGTGATCGGCAGCGGGGCGACGGTGCTGATCAGCATCGGGCCCAGGCCGCCGACGAGCGGGGCCAGCAGCTCGCGCGCCTCCGCCTCGCCGCCCTGGTGGACGAAGCCGACCATCACGATCGACCGGCCGCGAATCGGCTCGGGGATCTCCTCGAGTGGCGGCGTGGTGACCATCGTGGCGGTCGCCGACGCGGTCTCGGGGAGCGTGTCCACCCAGTTGCGCCACGCGCGCAGAACCGGCTCGGCGTCCTCGCCCGGCCAGACCATCTGGCCGCCGTAGAGCGCCGGCGCGGGGTGCAGCTCGATCTCGAGGGCGGTGACGATCGCGAACGAGCCGCCGCCGCCGCGAAGGGCCCACATCAGCTCGGGGTCGCTCTCGTCGTCGACGCGGACGACCTCGCCCGCTGCGGTGACGACCTCGGCGGCGAGGATCGCGTCGGCGCCGAAGCCGTGGCTGCGGGCGAACCAGCCGATGCCGCCGCCGAGCGAGTAGCCGACGACGCCGACGTCGCCGGAGCTGCCGCTGCGCCCGGCGAGCCCGTGCTCGGCGGCGGCGGCGAGGACGTCCTCCCAGCGGGCGGCGGCGCCCGCGCGCGCGACGCGCCGCTCGGGGTCGACGGCGACGCCGTCGAGCATTCCGGTACGGAGCAGGATCGCCTCCGGGCCGATGCCGGTGGCGCCGTGGCCGGTGGCCTGCGGCGCGACGCCGAGGCCGTTGGCGCGAGCGTGGCGTACGACCGCGGCGACGTCGTGGGCATCGACGGGCTCGACCACGGCGGCCGGCCGCTGGTCGACGGCGACGTTGAAGGCCGTGCAGGCTCCCGCGTAGAAGGCGTCGCCCGGCACGTGGACGGTGCCGCGGACCGCGTGACGGAGCGCCTCTGCGCCCAGGGCCTGCTCGGTGATCGGATTCATCCTTGCTCCCTCGTCCGGTGGTGTGGTGCGCACACCTTCCCGGGAGCGATGTGGTGCAACCAGGCGGTTGCCCGGCGGCACGGGGGTGCGGCGAACCGCACCGCCCTCACCGCGCCGCCCTGCCTAGCGCAGGCCGGCGCGGCGCACGTAGCGCCGCAGCGTGGCCCGGCTCCGCATCGCCGTGCGCGACGCGACCGCCACGAAGCGGACCCTGCCCCTCCGCACGCCGTAGACGTAGGTCGCACCCCCGCCCGCGGAGCGCACGCGGATCCCGGAGCCGAACGCGCGGGTGTGGTGCAGGTGCCGCGTGGAGTCGCCGGCTGCGACCCCGCGGGCCGGGTGCTCCGGCGCGGTGCTGAGCACGAGCGCAGAGGTCCCGTCCCCGGCGAGGGCCACGCTGACGCGGCCCGTGCGGCCGTCGCGCGGCACGACGCGCCAGCGCCACTGGTACGGGTTGCGCACGGCCGGCTGGCCCGCCGAGCGCAGCAGCGCCTCGGGGCTGGCGCCCAGCAGCACCTTCCAGAGCCCGTGCCGCGAGAAGCGCTCGCGGGCGGGCATCGGGCGGGTGCGACCGACGCCCACGGCGCGCTCCCACATCTCGAGGTATGCCTCGGCGCCACGGCCCATGTCGTTGACGATCTCGTCACCGGCCACCTTGCGCAGGTCCTCGACCCAGTCCGGGTACATGCCGTACTGGGCGACGCCGTCGGTGTTGATGTCCCAGACGCGCTTGCCGGTGACCTCGCGGTCCACCGTCTGCTTGCCGTCGAACGACTTGAACGGATAGACCACCGGGTTCTGGGCGGCGTCCTTGCGCGGAGCACCCTGCGACCCGAAGCCGTTCATGTCGGCGCCATAGCCCATGCCCCAGTAGAAGCGCGGGTCGCGCTCGCCCTTGAGGACCTTCCACTCGCGTGCGAAGCCGGTCGAGTCCCCGGCGTAGGGCGTCACGATCCCGCCCAGCCTGTAGATGCGCGGGTAGGCGTCGGGCGTCGACCAGGAGTGGCTGGAGATCACCCCCGAGTAGCGGCGGGACTCGAGCAGGTCGAGCGTCTGGCGGCGGGCGAGCACGCTCATGTGGTCGGGGTCGATGATCATGCGCTTGTCGATCATCCGCCCGAGCAGGTACTCGCCGAGCGACGTGAGGCCGTGGGAGTTGCAGTGCGGCCCCGCGGGGTAGACGGGCGCCTGGCCGCCGGGGACGAACGCCTGGAGCACCGCCCCTGCGAGGCCGTCGCGCACCGGCCCGGGGGCGGTGTACTGGTCGCGGTCGTGCACGTCGGCCGGCAGCCCGCGACACGTCTGCATGTCCCAGTACTTGCCGGTCTCGATCTTGTTGCCGCTGTTGACGAGGACGCCGGTGGTACCGGCGTCGCCCGCGACGCCGACGAAGGCGTTGTCGAACTTGTTGACCAGCTCCATGTCGCGGACGCCGGCCGCGTAGACCGCGTCGAGCTGGCGATCGACCTGGGCCTTGTCGCAGGTGGGCACGTCGTTGGTGATGCCGCAGTCGAAGAGCTTGGAGACCTCGATGCCCTGGACGACGGCGAGCTTGCCCTGGGCGACGACGCGACGGGCCTGGAACGGATCGGTGACCAGGCGCAGCCAGCCCTTGCCGGGGCCGCCGTACTGCGCGTCGACGTAGTTCTGGAGCTGGCGCAGGCGCGTGATCTCGAGCCGGACCGTGTCCATCTCGTTGCAGTTGTGGCTCTTCTCCGGGTAGATCTTGCACAGCGCGGCGTTGTCGACGTAGAGGTTGACGAAGACGCGCAGCCCCCCGCGCCACGCCCGCTCCATCCACTTCCAGTAGGTGTTCTCGTGCGTCAGCGAGTGCGGGTTGGGCCAGTAGTTGAAGGTCGGCCAGCCGACCGTGTCGTGCACCGGCGGGCCGCCGAGCGCGAACTCGAGCGCGTTGCCGGGGCTGCCCGGGACGGAGTGGTCAGGGCAGTCGACCAGCGCGAAGGCGATGCCGAAGCGATCCCACGGCTTGCCGCAGTGGGCCTTGCCACCGAGGAACTCGAAGGCCATCCAGTGCATGTGCGCGTCGAGCAGCCCCTTCACCGCCCCGAAGGGGGAGGGCGCGGTGCTCGGGGCGCCGCTGACGTTGACCTCCGACTCCGGGTAGATCGCGCAGCCGTCCGCCGGCTCGAAGCCGAACGTCTCGGCCTGCGCGGGGTCGACGAGGCGCAGGCTCCCGTCGCCCGCGACGCCCAGCGCCTTGCCGGCCGACTTCAGGGTCAGGGTGAACGCCCCGGCGCGCCCGTCGACGGTCCAGACCGAGGCGTCGCTGGGCTGCGCAGCGGGGGCGACGGCGTCGGCCGACAGCAGCGGCACCCCGCCGCCGCCCGACAGGTAGGTCGCCTTGGGCGTGTAGAGCAGGTAGCTGCCGAGGTCGGTCGCCTGCATCCGGAACGGCCCCGCGTCGGTGGCGACCACGCGCCCGAGCGACGCCGACTTCAGGTTGTAACAGCCGTGGACGAGCGTGTAGCGGGCGTCGTCGCCCTGGGCCGACGCGCCACCGGCGCCCGCCCCCATCGCCACCATCAGCCCGGCCAGCGCCAGGCAGGACCGCATCACTCGTCCGCGCACCCTCTCGACCTCTCCCCCGTTTTCGGTGCGCCGAGCCTATTGACACCGGCACCATCCCACAACCGGGATCCGGCTACCCTTCGGGGTCCGGCGGATCGCCCACTCGGCCAGGCCCCTCGGGGCCAGCCGCGCCACGCGCCGGCCCTCGGGCCGGCGGCCAGTCCGGCGGCCGGGAGTGTCGACGCCACCCAGGCAGTTATCGACACAAGTCCTGGGACGTAGCAGTGCAGCGGCGATCCATGACCGGGCGGCACCGGGCGGGCGCAGAGCCCGCCCGGGCCGCAGCCCGGTCAGTCCTCGGGCGGGGCCGAGCGGAACAGGATCCGCTTGACCTCGCTCAGCGCGCTGCCGCCCAGCCGCAGCGAGGTGTGGAACCCCTCCGCTCCGAGCTCGCCCGCGTCCAGCCGGCGGCGCAGCTCGTTGAGGGGAGCCAGGTCGTCGTCGGCGACGTCGTCGCGACCGGTCTCGAGCAGCAGCAGGTGGCGTGGCCGGCGCGTGCGGGCGGCCATGTGCACATAGGCCTCGCGCTCCTCCGGCCGCAGGCCGTCGGCGGCGACCACCGTCGTCTCGCCGCCGTCGAGGCGCTTCTGCGCCGCGCCGTGCAGCACCTCGAGCGCGCGCTCGCCGACCTCCTCATCCGCCACGCGCCCGGTGAGCAGCCCCACGACCTTGGTGAGGGCGAGCAGGGCGGCCCGGTCCTCGAGGGTCCGCTCCAGGAAGCGCTCGCGCGGGGCGTCGGCGGCCGAGACGACGAGCAGCATGCTCCCCGGCGAGTAGACCAGCCGATCCGAGGGGCTCAGGATGCGGCCGCGAACCGAGGGATCGAGCGGCCGCGGGCCGGCGCCCCCGCGGCGCGGCCGGTCCGACGACCAGCCGCCCCGCTCGTCGTCGGGGATCTTCACGCTGCGGGTCGGGCGGTCGGTGGGCATGCCCCCATCCTGCCCTATCGCCCGTCTGCGTACCGCGACGCGCCGTCCCGGTAGGGTCTTCGACATGGCCAAGGTCACGCTTCACCGCTGCCCGTTCACGTTCCTGCACACCGACCTCGACTCGTGCTGGAAGGTGCAGCGGGCGCTCGACGATCAGGGCATCGACTACGAGATCCGCAAGGAGTGGGGCTTCCCGCGCGGGCGGCGCCGCGAGCTCATCACCAAGAGCGGGCAGGAGTACCTGCCGGTCATCGAGTTCGCCGACGGCTCGACCTACCGCGCCCAGTCCGCCGAGATGGCCGAGCGGATTCGCGCCGGCGCGCTCTTCGACGAGCGCGCCTGACCGCCGCGGCGCCTCCCGCGCTCCCGCGCCCGCACGGCTGGCGGCAGGCCCGCCCGGGCGCCGGCCTGCCGCTATCCTGACGCGCCCCGGCGGGGTTCCCGAGCGGTCAAAGGGGCGTGGCTGTAAACCACGTGGCTCTGCCTTCGCAGGTTCGAATCCTGCCCCCGCCACCTCTGGGCGCAGGAGCGTCGCCGACCGCCGGCGCTCCTGCCCTCCGCCGCCCGGCGATCCCCTAGCCTCGATCGCGTGGCGCGCACGCACGATGTGATCGACGACCACCTGCGGCGCTGGATCGCCGACCAGCCGCTGTTCTTCGTCGCGACGGCGCCGCTCGACCCGGCCGGGCACGTCAACGTCTCGCCCAAGGGCCCGATCGGCACGCTGGCCTGCCTCGGCCCGCGGCGGGTCGCCTACCTGGACTTCTTCGGCAGCGGCGCCGAGACGATCGCCCACCTGCGCGAGAACGGCCGGATCGTGGTGATGCTGTGCGCGTTCGCCGGGCCGCCGCGGATCGTGCGCCTGCACGGCACCGGCGAGGCCGTCCGGCCGGACGAGCCCCGCTTCGGCGCGCTGCTCGACGAGGCGGGCTTCACCGGGCTCACCGACGTGCCCGAGGCGCGCCGGGCGATCGTGTGCGTCGACGTGGAGCGCATCTCGCAGTCGTGCGGCTACGGCGTCCCGCTGATGAAGCCCGCCGGCGAGCGCGAGCACTACGACGCGTCGAAGCGCAAGCGGCTGCGCACGATGGGGCCCGAGGAGATGCTCGCCCACCAGCAGCAGCGCAACGCCGAGAGCATCGACGGCCTCCCGGCCGTGCCGCAGCGCGGGTCCTGACGATCCGGAGCTAGGAGGCGTCGCGCAGCCGCTGCGCCTCGGGCAGCGACTCGAGCTTCTTGAGCGTGTGGTTCTCGATCTGGCGGATCCGCTCGCGCGTGACGTTGAACGCGCGGCCGACCTCCTCGAGCGTGCGTGCGCGCCCGCCGGTGAGCCCGAAGCGCATCTCGATGACCTCGCGCTCGCGCTGGGGCAGCGCCGCAAGCGCCTTGCGCACGTTGTCGCGGCGGAGGTTCTCGCTCGCCAGCTCGAACGGCGACTCGGCGCCCTGGTCCTCGACGAAGTCGCCGAGCTCGGACTCCTCCTCGTCGCCGATCGGCTTCTCCAGCGAGATCGGCTGCTGGCTCATGCGCAGGATGTCGCGCACCTCGCGAACGGTGCACTCGAGCTGGGCGGCGATCTCCTCGGGGGTGGGCTCGCGGCCCAGGCTCTGGACGAGCTGGCGCTCGACGTGGATGACCTTGTTGAGCTTCTCGACCATGTGGACGGGGATGCGGATCGTGCGGCCCTTGTCGGCGATCGCCCGGGTGACCGCCTGGCGGATCCACCACGTGGCGTAGGTCGAGAACTTGTAGCCGCGGCGGTAGTCGAACTTCTCCACGGCGCGGATGAGCCCGAGCGAGCCCTCCTGGATCAGGTCGAGGAAGGTGAGGCCCCGGCCGAGATAGCCCTTCGCGATCGAGACGACCAGCCGCAGGTTGGCCTCGACCATGTGGGTCTTGGCCTCCATGTCGCCACGCTCGATGCGCTTGGCGAGGGCGACCTCCTGCTCGGCGGTCAGCAGCGGCACGCGGCCGATCGAGCGCAGGTAGAGACGGAGCGAGTCGAGCGAGGGCTCGACCGTGAGGTCGAGCTCCGGCTTCTTCGCAGCGCCGTCCCCGTCGTCCGATCCCGCGGCCTGGGCGCGGCGCGCCTCGGCGGCTGCCTCGAGCCGCCCGTTCTCGCTCGTCGCGGGCCGCCCGTCGTCCCCGACGACGTCGATGCCCTGGTCGACGAGATGGGCGTGGAGCTCCTGCACCTGCTCCTTGGTGACCTCGATCTCCTCGAGGCAGGCGGCGATCCGCTCGAAGGTCAGACAGCCGCGCTCCTGGCCCTCCGCGATCAGCGGGCGGAGCTCGTCAAGCGTATGGATGGGCGCCTCATCGGACAGCAATACCTCAGGCTCGCTCACGACCCTCGCTCCTCATACCTGGACCTCTCTTCGGACATGTGCTGCGCGACCTCGCGCATCCGCGGTATCGACCGCGAGGGGGGTGGGCCTTTAGGGCTCCTTCACCCGAGATTGCAGCAAGTGATACCAGAGTGCCCCCGACTTTCAAGAGCGCGCATCTGCGCGCCTATGCTCCTGCCCATGGAAAGTGCCGCTCTGGCGGGTGTCGACGTGCAGGGACAGGTGCCCGCGCTGCACGTGTCGCTCTCGCGCGTGGGCGTCACCGGCGTGGAGAAGGTCATCCGCCTCCGGCGCCCCGAGGGCGAGCAGCTCTTCCACGCCAGGCTCGAGTGCTTCGTCGACCTCGGACCACGCCAGAAGGGCGCGCACATGTCGCGCTTCGAGGAGGTCGTCAACGACGCCATCGGCGAGGTGATCCTCGGCGAGTCCGCCTTCCGCGCCGAGCAGCTCGCCCAGCGCGTCGCCGAGCTGGTGCGCGAGCGCCAGGAGGCGCTGCGCGCCGAGGTGACGATCGCCGCCCGCTTCCCCGAGCACAAGCCGGCGCCCGTCTCCGGCATCCTGACGCAGGAGCTCTACACCCTCTTCGGCAGCGCCCTCGCCAGCGAGCGCGGCACGCGCCGTGTCGTCGGCGTCGCCGCGCAGGGGATGACCGCCTGCCCGTGCGCCCAGCAGCTCGTCGCGGGCCGGGCCCGCGAACGGCTGGCCGCCGACGGCTTCGACGACGGCGAGATCGAGCGGATCCTCGAGCACGTCCCCGTCGCCACCCACAACCAGCGCGGGCTGGGCACGCTGCACGTCGGCTGCACCGAGGACTGCACCGAGGTCCTCGACGCCCAGGAGCTCCTCGCGATCGTCGAGGGCTCGATGAGCTCGGAGATCTACGAGCTGATGAAGCGCTCCGACGAGGGCGCCGTCGTCGAGAAGGCCCACCGCCGGCCCCGGTTCGTCGAGGACTGCGTCCGGGAGGCCGTCGCCGGCGTCGTCGCCCGCTACGGGCGGCTTCGCGACGACACCTTCGTCTCGGCGCGCCAGGAGAACCTCGAGACGATCCACCAGCACAACGTCGTCGCCGAGCGGTTCGGGCTGCTCGGCGAGATGCGGCGCGAGCTGTCGTCCGGAGAGCACCTCCCGCACCACACGTCGCTGCGGGAGTGGCTAGACGCCGCCTCGGGCTGAGCGCGCCGCCCGCCGGCGCGCCTCGGCCTCGCTCAGCACGCGGCGCAACCCGAAGAAGTAGTCGATGCCCGACACGACGGTGATCGCCACCGCGGCGTAGAGCAGCGCGTCGACCGCGGGCGGCGTCGGGTCGAAGCCGATCGCGAAGAAGATGGCGGCCACCTGCACGACCGTCTTGGCCTTGCCCCACCAGTTCGCCGAGATGACGACGCCCTGCTGCGTCGCCGCGATCCGCGTCACGGTCACGGCGAACTCGCGCGCGATGATCACCATCGCGACCCAGGCGGCGATCCGGTCCAGCGAGACCAGCACGACGAGCGCGCCGATGATCAGCAGCTTGTCGGCGACCGGGTCCATCAGCTTGCCGAACGTCGTGACCTGCCGGCGCGAGCGGGCGAGGTAGCCGTCGATCGCGTCGGTCAGCGACGCCGCCGCGAAGACCGCCGCCGCGATCCAGTCGGTCGAGGTCTCGTCGACGAGGACGACGACCATCACCGGCACCAGCAGGATGCGCAGGAGGGTGAGCACATTCGGGGTGTTGAGGGTGAACACCGGCGCCGAACCTACCCGTCGAGCGGTGGCGCGGCGACGCCGCCGCGCGAGCGGGCCGCCCTGGTCGCGCCGATGCTGGCCGCGATCACCAGCGCGATCGCCACGAGGTCGCGCGCGGCCAGCCGCTGGCCGAGGACCACCAGCCCGGCCAGCGTCGCCAGGGCCGGCTCGAGGCTCATCAGCACGCCGAAGACGTCGCGCGGCAGCCGCCGCAGCGCCTCCATCTCCAGCGAGTAGGGGATCACCGAGGACAGCAGCGCCACCGCGGCGCCGAGCGCGAGCAGCCGAGGGTCCAAGAGCCGGCCGCCCGCCTCGGCCACGCCCGGCCCGAGCGGCACCAGCGCGGCGACCGCCATCGCCAGCGCCAGCCCGCGCCCGCCGGTGAACCGCTGCCCCGCCCGGGCGGTGAGCAGGATGTACGCCGCCCAGGCGGCGGCGGCGCAGAGGACCAGCGCCAGCCCGGCGCCGTCGATCGTGCCGCCGCCGGGCCGCGCGAGGAGCACGATCCCCAGCGCGGCGAGCAGCGCCCAGAGCAGGTCCCGGCGCCGATTCGAGAGCGCGACCGCGACGCCCAGCGGCCCGGCGAACTCGATCGTCACCGCGACGCCGAGCGGCAGCCGGTCGAGGGCCTCGTAGAACGTGAAGTTCATGATGCCCAGGGCGATCCCCAGTGCGGCGGCGAGGCGCAGGTCGGCAGCGCCGACCCCCCGAATCGGGGGCCGCCACGCGGCGAGCAGGAACGCCGCGGCCAGCCCGACCCGCAGGGTCGAGGTGCCGGCCGGCCCCAGCTCGTCGAACAGCGTCGCGGCGAGAGCCGCGCCGAACTGGACCGACGACGCGGCGCCGAGCACGAGCGCCGGCGCCGGCACGCGCCTGGTCACGACTTGAGGCGCCGCCCCGTCGCGAACAGCCACGAGCTCCACCCCACGGTCGCGGCGGCGAGCGCGCCGGTGACGGCGAGGGCGAGGACGACGCTCACGTCGCTGGTGCCGAGGAAGCCGTGGCGCACGGCCTGCACGAGGTAGAAGATCGGGTTCGCGTGCGAGATCTCGCGCCACGGCGAGGGCAGGTGCCCGACCGCGTAGAACACGCCGCCCAGGAACGTCAGCGGCAGGATCACGATGTTGTTGACGAAGGTGTGGTGGTCGAAGGTCTCGGCGTAGATCCCGACGACGACGCCGAGCGAGGCGAACAGCGCGAGGCCGAGCGCCAGCGCCAGCACGAGGACCAGCGGCTCGCGGACCGGCACGGAGGTGACCGGCGCGGCGAGCGCGAGCAGCCCGCCGCCGATCAGCAGCGCGCGGACGACGCCGCCGAGCGAGAGCCCGAGGTTGACCTCCCAGTTGCGGATCGGGGCGGCCAGCACGTCGTGCAGGTAGCGGTCGAACCGCGCCTGGAACACGCTCGAGGAGTTGTTCGAGTAGGCCGCCTGCACCATCGCCATCGTGAGCAGCCCGGGCACGATGAACTGCTTGTAGGGCACGCCCTCGACCTCGCGGATGCGGCCCGAGAGCGACAGGCCGAAGACGAGGATGAACAGAAACGACGAGACGACCGGCGCCGCGATCGTCTGCGTCCAGAGCTTGAGCACGCGCAGCACCTCGCGGGCGGTCAGCCACGCGAGCCCGCGGTGACGCTCGAGCAGCGCGCTCACGAGCCCATCGCCTTGACGTAGACGTCGGCGAGCGAGGTCGCCTCGTAGGCGGCGCGGAGCCCCTCGGCGCTGTCGCGCGCGAGCAGCCGGCCGCCGCGGATCAGGGCGATCTCCTCGCAGAGCCCCTCGGCCTCCTCGAGGTAGTGCGTGGTCAGCAGGATCGTCGTGCCCCCCGCATGCAGGCGGCGGATGTAGCGCCACAGCTCGAGCCGCAGCTCGAAGTCCACCCCGGCCGTCGGCTCGTCGAGGATCACCAGCCGCGGCTCGTGCATGAGCGCCCGGGCCAGCAGCAGCCTGCGCCGCATGCCGCCGCTGAGCTTCGGCGCGCGCACCTCGGCCTTCGCCCGCAGATCGAAGACGTCCATCATCTCCGCGGCGCGGCGACGGGCGTCGCGGCGCGTCATGCCGTAGTAGCCGCCGTGGTAGGCGAGCGTCTCGCGCACGTCGAGGAAGCGGTCGAGGTTGACGTCCTGCTCGGCGAGGCCGACAAGGCGGCGCGCCGCCATCGTGTCGTGCGCATGGCCGAACACGCCGATCTCCCCGTCGCTGATCCGGATGAGGTTGCACACCGCGCTGATCAGCGTCGTCTTCCCTGCCCCGTTGGGTCCCAGCAGCCCGAAGAACGCGCCCTCGGGGACATCGAGGTCGAGCGCGTCCAGCGCGACCAGGCCGTCGTCGTAGCGCTTGTGCAGGCCGCGGATCGAGAGTGCGTCCACGCGGACCGAGGCTAGTGTCGGCCGGCGGGCGCGCTCAGGCGTCGGCGGCCCGGAGCTCGACCCAGAAGCGGCTGCCCGCCCCCGGCCGGGAGTCGACGCCGATGCTCCCCCCGAGCCGCTCCACGATCCGCCGGCAGATCGAGAGGCCGAGGCCGGTGCCGCCGGAGTCGTCGCGGCGCAGCTGCACGAACGGCTCGAAGATCCGGTCGTGGTGGGCCGGATCGATCCCCGGCCCGTTGTCGGACACGAGCACCCGCCACGCGGTGGGCAGCGGGCGCTCGGCACGAACGGCGACCCGGGGGCCCGCATCGTCGGCGAACCGCGCGGCGTTGCCCAGGAGGTTCTGGAGCACGAGCTCGAGCCCGGCCGGGTCGGCGCGCACGGCCGCGCCGGGCGGGACCTCGACCTGGACCGAGACGCCTCGTGCGGCCACTGCGGCGTCCAGCGCCGAGAGCGCGGCGCCGACGGCGTCGGAGAGCCGCACCGCGCGGAGCTCGGGCTCGGCGGCCCCCGAGCGCGCGTAGGCGAGCAGGCCGGCGATGACCCCCTGCATGCGCTCGCTGGCGGCCGCGATGTGGCTCACGAACTCGCGGGCGTCGGTGGACAGCTCGGCGCCGTGGCGCCCGACGAGGAGCTCCACGAAGCCCGAGATCGTCCGCAGCGGCTCCTGGAGGTCGTGCGCGGCGGAGGAGGCGAAACGCTCGAGCTCCACGTGCGCGACCTGCTGCGCGGTCAGGTCCCGCGTGACCTTGCCGAACCCGAGATGCCGGCCGTCGGCGCCGCGCAGGGCGGTCACGAGGACGTTCGCCCAGAAGCGCGTGCCGTCGGCGCGGACCCGCCACCCCTCGTTCTCGCAGGAGCCCTCGCGCCGCGCTGTCTCGAGGATCCGCTCGGGCAGCCCCGCGGCCCGGTCCTCCTCGGTGTAGAACCGCGAGACGTGCTCGCCGACGATCTGCTCGGCGGTGTAGCCCTTCGCGCGCTCCGCGCCGGCGTTCCACGTGGTGATGCGTCCCTCCCTGTCGAGCAGGAAGATCGCGTAGTCGGTGATCGCGTCGACCAGGAGCGCGAGCTGCGCGGTGCGGTCCTCGCGCGCGCCGGCACTGTCGATCCCCCCCTCCATCTCGCAGCGACGTTACCGCGGCCCACCGGTCCGCGAAAGGACCAGCCGGCGTTCCGGCGCGCCGTGCGAGCCGCGCCGGTGCCACGATTGGGGCATGGACACACGTGAGCTGGGAGGCCGCCTGACGGTCAGCGAGCTGGGCCTGGGATGCATGGGCATGTCGGACTTCTACGGGTCGCGCGACGACGACGAGTCGCTCGCCACGATCCACCGCGCGCTCGAGCTGGGCGTGACGCTCCTCGACACCGCCGACATGTACGGGCCGCACGCCAACGAGGAGCTGGTCGGCCGGGCGATCGCGGACCGGCGCGACCGCGTGGTGCTCGCCACGAAGTTCGGCATCCAGCGCGATCCCGACGACCCGTCGATCCGGCGGATCAACGGCCGCCCCGAGTACGTGCGCAAGGCATGCGACGACTCGCTGCGGCGGCTCGGCGTCGAGCACGTCGACCTCTACTACCAGCACCGCGTCGACCCCGACACGCCGATCGAGGAGACGGTCGGCGCCATGGCAGAGCTGGTCCAGGCGGGGAAGGTCGGCCACATCGGGCTCAGCGAGGCGGGCCCCGACACCCTCCGCCGGGCCCACGCGGTGCACCCCGTCACCGCGCTGCAGACCGAGTACTCGCTGTGGTCGCGCGACCCGGAGGACGAGGTGCTGCCCACCTGCCGCGAGCTCGGCATCGGCTTCGTCGCGTACTCGCCGCTCGGCCGTGGCTTCCTCACCGGCGCGATCCGCTCGCCCGAGGACCTCGACGAGGACGACTACCGCCGCTTCTCCCCGCGCTTCCAGGGCGAGAACTTCCAGCGCAACCTCGACCTCGTCGCGGCGATCGAGCGGCTCGCCTCCGCGAAGGGCGTCACGCCGGCCCAGCTCGCGCTCGCGTGGGTGCTCTCCCAGGGCGACGACATCGTCCCGATCCCCGGCACCAAGCACCGCTCCCGCCTCGAGGAGAACGCCGCCGCGGCGGACGTCGCGCTGACCGCCGACGAGCTGCGCACGATCGCCGACGCGCTGCCCAAGGCCTCCGGCCTGCGCTATCCCGAGCGGATGATGCCCGCCAGCGACTAGCCTCAGGCGATGCCCCTCGTCCCGATGGTCGTCGAGCGCTCGGCCCGCGGCGAGCGCGAGTACGACATCTACTCGCGCCTGCTCAACGAGCGGATCGTCTTCCTCGGCACCCCGGTCGACGACCAGATCGCCAACCTCATCGTGGCGCAGCTGCTGCACCTCGAGTCGGCCGACCCCGACAAGGACATCAGCCTCTACATCAACTCGCCCGGGGGCTCGATCTACGCCGGCCTGGCGATCTACGACACGATGCACTTCATCAAGCCCGACGTGCAGACGATCTGCATCGGGGTCGCCATGAGCATGGGATCGCTGCTGCTCGCGGGCGGCGCGAAGGGCAAGCGCTTCTCGCTGCCCAACTCGCGGATCCTCATCCACCAGCCGTCCGCCGGCTTCGAGGGACAGTCGTCGGACATCGAGATCCACGCCCGCGAGATCCTCAGGACCCGCGAGCGCATCGACCAGATCTACGCCGAGCACACCGGGCAGCCGTTCGAGCAGGTCCACCGCGACATGGAGCGCGACCGCTTCTTCAACCCCGAGCAGGCCGTCGAGTACGGCCTGATCGACCAGGTCATCTCCAGCCACTGAGCCCGTCCGGGCGCTCAGGCGACGGGGTGCTCGATCGCCCCGAGTCCCTCGATCTCGATCCGCACGACGTCCCCCGGCTCGAGGAAGACGGCGGGGTCCATCGCCATCCCCACGCCCGACGGCGTACCCGTGAGGATGACGTCGCCCGGCTCGAGCGTGCACGTCTCCGAGAGGAACGCCACGAGCGCGGGCACGCCGAAGATCAGGTCCGAGGTCGAGCTGTCCTGGCGCGCCTCGCCGTTGACCCAGGTCCGGAGCCTGAGCTGGTGGGGGTCGGCGACCTCGTCGGCGGTCGTGATCCAGGGCCCCCACGGGCACGAGCCGTCGAACCCCTTGGCACGCGTCCACTGGGGCTCGCGGCGCTGGAGGTCACGCGCACTGACGTCGTCGGCGACGGCGTAGCCCGCCACCTCGCCGCCGGCGCCCATCACGACCGCCAGCTCGCCCTCGTAGTCGAGCCGCCGCACCACCTCGGGCGCGCGGACCGGGCCGCCCGGCGCAGCCGACGAGCTCGGCAGCTTCATGAACACGATCGGGAACGCGGGCGGCGCGGCGCCCTGCTCGGCGGCGTGCGCGGCGTAGTTGAGCCCGATGCCGAAGATGGCGCGCGGCCGCGGAACGGGCGCGAGCAGCGTGACGCCGGCGAGCGGGCGGGCCGCCCCGCCGGCGGGCGTGCGATCGCCCGAGGCGAGGCGGTCGAGCACGGTCGAGCCGTCGTCGAAGGCGACGACGGCGTCGCCGCGCACCTCACCGGCCCGAGGGGTCTCGTCGCCGTCGGCGAGGAAGGTGACCAGCCTCATGGCGCCAGCGTAGATGCTCGATTCGCGACTATGCGGCGCGCCGGTCGGAGCCCCGCCGTGCGCGGCCCGGGCGGGCGGCGTGCTCCTCGATGAAGCGGGCCAGGCGTCCCGGTCGCTCGCGCTGCGGGTGGTGGCCCATGCCTTCCCAGACCTCGACGTGCGCCTGCGGCAGCGCGTTGCGCAGGGCGCGAACGTGGGAGCTCGGGACGAGCGCGTCGTGCTCGCCCCAGAGGGCCGCGACGGGCCCGTCGTAGTCGATCGCGCGGCGGGCGAAGCCGTCGCGGGAGCGCCCCGCGTGCGCGATCGCGTGCGCGGCGGCCCGGACCCCGGGGCCCGACTGGAGTGCGCGGCGGCGCAGCCGGCCGAGCAGGTCCGCGCTGGGCAGGCGCCGGTGCGAGACGAAGGTCGAGTACGCGGCGAGGCACGCCAGCGGGTTCAGCAGCGCGAGCGGCAGCGCGAGCTCGGCGATGTCGACGACCACCGGCAGCGTGACCGCCTCGGACATGCGGATGCGGCCGAAGCCCGCCGGGGCGAGCAGAACGAGGGCGTGGACCGCAGCGGTGCGCTCGGCGACCGCCGCCGCGACGGCGCCGCCCAGCGAGTGCCCGACGAGCGTGCAGTCCTCGACCCGCAGCCGGGCAAGCCCGGCTGCGACGTCGTCGGCGTAGGCGGCGATCCGCGGCGCCGTCGGCAGGTCGGAGCCGCCGAAGCCGGGCAGGTCGAGCGCAAGGCATGGACGGCGCGTGTCCTCGGCCAGGCTGGCCCATCCGTCTGCGTCGTCGAGCAGCCCGTGCAGCAGGACCAGGGGACGGCCTCGCCCCGGCCAGCGCCGGACGTGGAGCCGGCGGCCGGAGCCGATCAGGACGTCGTGGGCCTCGGGCCCTTTCATGGGAGCGACTTCGGCACGTCGCATCCGCAACTTGAGCGCCACGCCCGAGGGCGGCGGAAGCCGGCACGCGGTCAGACGGCCTGCGCCAGGCCGTCGCGCTCGCCGAAGTACCGGCGCAGCGTCGGGTCGCGGTCGAGCACGCGAGCCAGGGCGGCAACGACGTCGGGGCAGTACCGGTGCCCGGCCTCGGCGCGCAGCTCGGCAACCGCGTGGCGGAGCGGGTGCGCCGGGTGGGTGCTGGTGTGCGTCGTGCGATCGTCGAGCGCGTCGGCGACCGCGACGATGCGCGCCGCCAGGGGGATCTCCGCGCCGCGCAGCCCGTCGGGCTGACCGCTGCCGTCGTAGTGCTCGAAGTGATGGCGAGCGACCGCCTTGACGGTCGCGGGCAGCTCGAGCGGGTCGAGGATCGCCGCCGAGAGCTGCGGCACCTCGGCCGGGCTCTCGCCACGGCGCAGCAGCACGCGGCCGATGTCGTGCACGACGACGCCGATCGTCAGGGCATGCAGCTCGGCCTCGGCCATCCCCATCTCGGTGCCCACGATCACGGCGAGCTGGCTGACGCGCTCGGTCCGGCCGGCCACGTCGGGCTCGTGCGACTGGAGCGCGTAGGCGAGCGTCGTGATCGCCTGGAGATAGGAGCGGTGGGCGCGCTCGAGCAGGTCGCGGATCCGCCTGTTGGCCGCCTCGAGCTCGCCGTTGCGCTGGCGCAGCGCCCGCACGCCGGCGCGGGACCGGCTCAGGTACTGCTGCTCGGCGACCCAGAGCATGAGGACCGGGAGCGCGAGGACGAGCACCGCCAGGGGGCCGATGCGGCGCTCGCTGATCACCAGCGCCGCCGCGAGCGCGCCGAACGCGAGATAGTGCGGCCACATCCACGCGAGCTGCTCGCGCCACGCCGCCAGCAGGCGCTCGCCGCGCGCGAGCCACAGCACGATCGGCAGCAGCAGCGACGTCACCAGGTAGGCGGCGGCGCCTGCGGCCAGAGCGGTCCCGAGCTCGGCCGCCGCCGCGTGCGGCGTGACCGCGAGCCAGACCCCGGCCGCGGCGGCCCCGGCCAGCGACAGCGCGCCGAGGTCGAAGGCCCACTGCACGGCCGGGGTGCGCCGGGCGATGCGCACGCCGGCGATCACGACCTCGGCGACCAGCGGCCCGACCGGGCCGAAGATGAACGCGAGCGCGAGCAGGGGCACCGATGCCGGCGAGACGTTGATGCGCTCGAACACGTCGATCCGCACGATGTCGAGCGCCAGCACGCCGGCGACCAGCAGCGCCAGCAGCCCGGGCCGGCGGCCGACGGCCTCGTGCGGCGAGAGGACGGCGACCACCGCGGCGACGGACAGCAGCAGCGCGACGTACGGCCACACCCAGCGGGCCAGGGGCGCTTCCTCGAGGACCGGCGACGGCGAGGGCTCGCGGGCGTCCGCGCCGGCGGGCTCGTCCGCACCGGGCGGCGGTGAAGCCGCCGCCGCGGAGCCGACGAAGCCGCCGCCGGCGTCTTCGTCGGCCAGGAGCCTGGCCAGGCTGGCCGAGGACTCCTCGAATCGGACCGTTCCGTGAACCATGGGATCTCCAGGCGCATCGACCATCGCCATGGCGCCTCCAAACGAACGGCGCGGTGCGTGGACGCGAGGGGCGCCCGTACCTCCCCGCTTCTGGGGAGGTACGGTGGCGGAGATGCCCGCTCCCGCAGGGTTCGAGGGGCTGATGGCCGCGCTCGACTCCCCGATGTGCATCGTGACCGCCCGGCGCGGAGAAGAGCTCGTCCGGCTGCACGAGTCGGGGGGCTGGCCGGTCGCGCGCTACCGGATCGGCCGGCCGTGAGCGGGGAGGGGCCGGAGCGGCTCGTGGCCGAGCTTCGCGCCGACGTCGCCGACGAGCGGGTCCTGGCGGCGATCGCCGCCGTCCCGCGCGATCGGTTCGTCGCCACCGACGACCACTCGCGCGCCTGGCAGAACCGCGCACTGGGGATCGCCTGCGGCCAGACGATCTCCCAGCCGCTCGTCGTGGCGCGCATGTGCGAGGCGCTCGCCGTCCGCCCCGGCGACCGCGTGCTCGACGTGGGCACCGGGTCGGGCTACCACGCGGCCGTGCTGGCCCACCTCGGCGGCCGGGTGTGGGGCATCGAGCGCCAGCGGCCGCTGGTGGCGATCGCCGCCGCCAATCTGGCGGCCGCCGGTGTCGAGGGCATCTCGCTCGTGGTGGGCGACGGCCGCGAGGGGTACCCCGCCGCGGCGCCCTACGACGCGATCTGCGTCGCCGCGGCCGCCGAGGACAAGGTGCCGGCCGCGCTGCTCGACCAGCTCGCTCCCGGCGGGCGCCTGGTCGCGCCGCTGCGCGAGCGCGGCGACGAGCGGCTCGTCCTCGTGCGCCGCGGCGAGGACGGCGCCCTGGAGCGCCGGGCGCTCGAGCCCGTGCGCTTCGTCCCGCTGCTCGGCGGCATCGAGGGCTGAGGCGACCAAAGGCCGCCGGCGCGCCCCTAGACCGGCCGGCGGAGCAGGTCGGCCAGCGCGTCCTCGACCGACTCGTGCACGGGCAGCTCGACGTCGAGCGGAGCGGTGCCCAGCCAGGCCACGAGGCCGGGGTGCGTGGCCACGACGGCGAGCTCGCAGCCCACGACGTCGAGCTGCTCGGCGAGCGCCCCGAGGGTGGCGGTGCCGGCGGCGTCGACCGCGCGGATCCGGCTGAGGTCGAGCACCAGGTCGCGGGCGCCCTGCTCGTAGGCCTCGAGCGCGAGCTCGTTGAAGGCCGAGCTCGTGGCGGCCGAGAACCAGGGCCCCGCCGTCAGCACCGACGTGGACGCGCCGAGCGGGCGCGCGATGCCTTCCGGGGTGGTGAGCGGCTGGGCGCTGGTGGCCATCGTGGACGTCGGGCTACCCCTGCCCCGAGGGGGGCAAACCGGCGCCGGACCGATCGTCGAGCGCGGCGACGCCGCGGACGATCGGCGCGATCCGCTCGGGGAGGGCGTCGCGCGGGAACCAGCGCGCCTCGGCCACCTCGGCGCTTCCGATCGAGACCTCTGCGCGCGGCAGCTCGGCACGGAAGCAGTGGAGCGTCTCGTGGCGGCCCTGGAAGCGCCGGCGGAGCTCGCCCAGGTCGGTCCAGACCGCCTCCGTCACGCCCAGCTCCTCGCCGAGCTCGCGCCGTGCGGCGTCCACGAACGTCTCGCCCCGGCGGCAGAAGCCTCCCGGGAGGTCCCACGCTGCGGGCCCGTAGGAGTGGCGCACGAGCAGCAGCTTCTCGCCGCAGGTCAGCAGGCACTTCACACCGCGGGTGTGGGGGCGGAAGAGCCCCGAGTAGCCCCGCAGCAGCAAGTACGCGAGCCGGTAGGCCCGGTGCTTGATCGGGTCCGGGAGCAGGCTCACCCCGGCCCGGCGCCGGGTGGCGGCACGGCGTCGCGGATCGCCACCATGCCGCCGAGCACGCCCTGGTAGGCGGTGCCGTCGGGCCCGAGGGTGACCGGCGCGTAGTTGTTGTTGAAGCCCAGACCCGTCCCGGCGAGCTGCTTGAAGACGGTCGCCCCGGTCCGCGCGTCGATCGCCGTGAGGTACCAGGGGTCGTCCGTGTCTCCGGCCGGCTTGGTCCACACGTAGAGCAGGCCGCTGGCGAGCGAGACCTTGGGCACCACCGTCGGCGAGGTCTCGTCGCTCTTCCACGTCACCCCGCAGTCGCCGGTCCGCGGGTCGTAGTCGACCCGCCAGATCCCGGGCGTCGTGCTCGCGCCCAGCATCGTCGACTGCGGACCCCGGTAGCCGTGGTTGCTCTCGACGATCAGCGCGTCGCCGAACGCGACGAGCGAGTTGTCGCTCGCGCTGGCGCCCGGCGCGAAGACCGGGACCCGGCAGACCTCGCCGCCGGTTCGGCGGTCGTAGAGCACGACGTCCATCGGATCGGCGTTGTCGGTGATCGCCACGAGCCCGCGCGCGGTGATCGTCGGGGTGGTCCCCGAGCCGGCGTCGACCTGGCCCGGCTTGGCGACGCCGCTGTTGGGGTACGGCGCGCGCCACGTCACCTGTGGAGCGCCGCCCGCGGCGCCGAAGCGGTAGAGCGCCCGGTCGGTCACCACGTAGACCCCGCCGAGCTCGTCGACGGCGAACGAGTTGGCGACCTGCTCGCCGGTCGCCAGCGTCCGCACGGCGCCGGTGCCGGGCTCGACGAAGCCGACGATGCCCCCGGTGGTCACGAACCAGAGCCGGCCGTCCCAGTCGGGAAGCGCGGAGAAGATCTTCTGGTCGGAGGGCACGACGCCGGTCAGGTCGATGTCGCGGTCGAGCGCGAACCCGGCGGGGTCGGTCTCGCGGACGACGTAGAGGTGGCGGGTCGTCGTCGGGAGCACCGCGCGGTCGTGGTCGTCGAGGTAGAAGTAGCCGCCGCCCGCGAAGTCGTTGAACGGCGAGGGCGAGGTCGGCAGCCCCGGCTGGCGGGCGGGCAGCGGGAAGCTCGCCAGCTCGTCGAGCGTGTCGGGGTCGAGCATCCGCAGCGTGGGCCGGTCCAGCCCGACGCAGATCGTCACCAGCCGGCCGCGGCGGTCGAAGGTGATCGACGCGCAGTCGTTGGCGTAGAACGTCGAGCGGACCTCGGGGTGCACGCCGAGCGGTCCCGGGCCCCGGTTGACGTCCGTCTGGAAGGCGTCGACGTGCAGGTTGGAGACGCCGTTGGGCGCCATGTGCGGATGGCGGGGCGGCTCGGGCGACTCGATCGGCTGCGGCGTGGCCGGCGCCCCGATGAACGGCGGCGCGCTGCCGTCCTGCGGGATCGGCACCGGGTCGGCGACGGCCGCCGCGGGCATCGCGGCGAGGGCGGCGAGGCCAGCTGCAAGGCGCTTCATGGCCCAGCAGTCTTGCGCAGGTGTGCGCCGAGGCGTCGCGCATCCTCCTCGAGCACGGGGCGCAGCGCCTGGTTGTGCAGCGCCGCGGCCGGGTGGTAGAGCGGAAACAGGACGAGCGCCCCGGCCTCGACCGCCCGGCCGTGGACCTCGGAGATCCTGAGCTTCGGCGCGAAGCGGCGCAGGGCGTGTCGGCCCAGCGGCACGACGAGCCGCGGCTCGATGACGTCCAGCTGCGCCTCGAGCCAGGGCCGGCAGTGCTCGACCTCGTCGGCGCGGGGGTCGCGGTTTGCCGGCGGGCGGCCCTTGACGACGTTGGTGATGAAGACCTCGCCGCGCGCAAGGCCGGCGAGCTCGAGGAGCCCGTCGAGTCGGCGCCCGGCGGCACCGACGAAGGGACGGCCGGCGGCGTCCTCGGCCGCGCCGGGCGCTTCGCCGACGACGACGACGTCAGCGTCGGGGTCGCCCTCGCCGGGAACCAGGTTGGCCGCCGTCTCGCACGGCTCGAAGCCGCAGGGACGGTGCTCGCGGATCTCCTCGGCGATCGCCTCCAGCCGCTGCGCCTTGCTCATCCGCGGGACTCCAGCAGCTTGCGCGCACGCTTGCCGCTCGCCCGCGCCATGGGCAGCTTCCTACCTTGACCACGATCTTCGGGGAGAACGCAGGACGCCCCCGGCGCTGACGCGACCATTAGCTTGCGCCGGGTGGCAGCCTCGACCGCTCCCCTCCGCCGTGGGCTCGTCGCGCTCGGCGACTCGATCACCCGCGGGCGCGGCGGCGCCCCGGCGCTCGGCGTGCACCCGCAGCCCTGGGCGCAGTGGCTGGCCGAGTCGCTCGAGCTGCCGTTCACGAACCTCGCGTCGGACGCCGCCACCGCCCCGGACGTGCTGCGCGAGCAGGTCCCGCTGCTGCACGGCCCGTACGACCTCGCCTGCCTGTACGTCGGCGTCAACGACGTCCGCGGCACCGACTGGGACCCGGCGGCGTTCGCGCGCGACGTGCGCGCCGTCCTGGCGGCGATGTCGAGCGCCGCGGACCGGGTCCTGGTGCTCGCCCCGCCGCACGACCTCGGCCGCCCGCCGGCCGCGCCCAAGCCCGCCCAGGCCGGTGGCGTGCTGCGCGAGGAGGCCGCGCGTGCGGGCGCGGCGCTGGCCGACCTGGCGGCGTTCGGGGGGCGGCGCGACGTGCTCCCCGACGCCGTGCACCCGACCTCGCTCGGCATGCTCGCGATCGCCGACGCCGCGGCGCGAGCGCTGGGGGACGACCGGCTGCCCTCCGCCCTCGCCCTCCCCCTGGGCGGGCCCCGCCACCGCGCCCGCTTCGAGCTCTGGTGGGGTTGGCTGTGGCTGCGCGACGTGGTCCGCCGGGCGCGCGAGCGGCGCGCGCTCGCCCCGTAGGCTGAGACGCATGCTCGACCCCACCCACACCGCGCTGGGCACCTGGAGCGGCGGCCGGCACATGCACTTCGGCGTACCCCTCGACGACGACCGGCTGCTGGCGCTGCTGCGCCCCGACGAGCGCGTCCGCACGGTCATCACGGCCGACGCCTATGGCGCCGGGGAGGCCGACGCGCTGCTCGGCCGCGCGCTTGCCGGCCGCGACCGCGACGCCTACTGCCTCGTGGGCGCCCTCGGCCACGACTTCTACGAGGGCGAGCGCCGGGGCGCGAAGGGCTACCCGCGCTTCACCGACGCGAGCCTGCGCGGTCCCGACGCGTACGGGGCCTACCTGCGAATGGCCGCCGAGCGCTCGCTGGAGCGCATCGGCGCCGATCGCTTCGACCTGCTCATGCTCCACAACCCCGACCGCACCGGCTACACGCACCCGGCGGTGTGGGAGGGCATGGCCGCGCTGCGCGAGGCGGGACTGACGAGGCTGCTCGGCGTCGCGCCGGGCCCGGCCAACGGCTTCACGCTCGACCTGATCGACTGCCTCGAGCGCCACGGCGAGCTGATCGACTGGGCGATGATCATCCTCAACCCGCTCGAGCCCTGGCCGGGCGAGCTCGCGCTCGACGCCGCCCGCCGCCACGACGTTCGGCTCATCACGCGCGTCGTCGACTACGGCGGCCTGTTCCACGGCGACCTGCGCCCCGGCGGGGCGCTGGGCGAGCGCGACCACCGCGCCTTCCGCCCGGCGGGGTGGATCGAGGAGGGCACCCGCCGCATCGAGCGCATGAGCCCGATCGCCGCGAGCCACGGGCTCACCCGGCTCGCGGCTGGCATGCCAGTGGAACCTCGCGCACGAGCCGGTCGCCTGCGTCGTCCCCACCCTGATCCAGGAGGCGGGCGATGGCGCCCGGCCCGTCGAGGAGCAGCGCGCGGACCTCGGCGCGGTGCCCGAGGAGGTCGTCCTCAGCGGCGAGGAGGTCGACGAGATCCGGGCGATCGGCGACAACAGCCGCTGCATGGCGCTCAAGGGCGGCGTCCCCGACCACGCGGGCGAGCCCCAGCCCGACCGCTGGACGCTCGACGAGCATCTCGCCGGGGTCGCGGCCCGCTGGGGGATCGACCCCGACCGCGACCTCACGCCGGCGTAGGCGGGGACGCTCCCCGCCTCGTCGCCGCGCCCTACGCTGACGGCGTGGACTCGCTGCGCGGACAGCTCCTCGTCGCCGCCCCGGGGCTGCTCGATCCCAACTTCCTGCGCACGGTGATCCTCGTGGCCGAGCACGCCGACGACGGCGCCCTCGGCGTGGTCCTCAACCGCCCGTCCGAGGCGACGGTCCGCGAGGTGGTGCCGGACCTCGCGCCGATGGTGGACGCCGAGGAGGCGGTGTTCTCCGGCGGCCCGGTGCAGGCGGCCGGGGTGATCGTGCTCGCCGAGTTCGAGGACCCCGCCGACGCGGCGCTGACCGTCGACGGGGACCTCGGGTTCGTCGCCCTCGAGTCCGACCTCGGGCAGATCGGGACGCGCCGCACGCGGGCGTTCGCCGGTCACGCGGGCTGGGGGCCCGGCCAGCTCGACGCGGAGATGGACGAGGAGTCCTGGATTCCCGCGCCCGTTCGACCGCGAGGACGCCTTCACCGACGCGCCCGACGAGCTCTGGAGCCGCGCGCTGCTGCGCCGCGGCGGCGCCTACGCGCTCGTCGCGCGCATGCCCCTCGACCCGTCGCTGAACTGATCCGATGGCCAAGCAGCAGCGCAAGCGGTCCAAGCCGCCGAAGTCGGCGGAGCCCACGGTCTCCCAGCGGCGGCAGGCCTACTACGAGGCGCGGGCGCGCCGCCAGTCGCTCGACGAGCTCGGCGTGACCGACGCCGACGCGCCGCGCCCGGCGCCCGACGCCAAGGCCGCGCTCGAGGCGCTCGACTCGTTCGACCGGCTGATGGTCCTCTACGGCATCTGCCGCTGGACCGCGGCAGCGGGACAGCCGCCTGAGCCGGAGGACTGGGACGACGACAAGGACTGGCCGCAGCCCGACGCCGTCGAGTCGCTGTTCGGCTCGTGGGACGACGCGCTGGCCGAGTCCGGCGTGCTCGACTCCGTTGTCCCCGGGATGCTCGAACGCGTCGCGAAGGCCCACCAGGACGTCGCGCGCCGCTCCGAGGAGCTCGAGCGGTCCCAGCGCCGCCTGGAGGAGGACGCGCAGCGGATCCCCGAGCTCGAGCGCCAGGTCGAGCGCCACAAGGCGCGCCGCGACGAGGCCGACCTGCGCGTCGCCGAGCTGGAGGGCGAGCGCGAGCGGCTGATCGCCGAGCGCGACGCCGCGCAGGCGCGGGAGGCCGGGCTGCAGGCGCGGGCCGGCGAGCTCGAGGCCGCCGCCGCCGCGCCCGCCGTCGCGGGCGAGTCCGACGAGCACGCCACCCGGCTCGCCGCCGACCTGGCGGCGGCGCGCGCCGAGACGACACGGCTGCACGACGAGCTCGAGGCCGAGCGCGCCGAGCGCGAGCACGACCGGCGCACGATCGCCGAGATGTCCCAGCTGCTGGCCCGGCTGGACGTCGCCGGGGCCGGCGAGGACGAGGCTGGCGAGCCGCTCGCCCGCGAGGAGGAGGCGCCCCAGAGCGTCCTCGAGGCGGTGCAGCGCGCCTCCGCCACGGCCGCGCACCTGCGCTTCGCGCCGCGGGCGTTCGAGACCGCCGCCGACTCGCCGTTCCGCCGCCCGGGCCTGGTGCTGCGCACGCTGCGCCAGCTCGACGAGCTCTCCGGACGCTACGAGGCCGGCGACATGGGCATGTCGCTCGCGCAGGCGGCTCGCGACGTCGGGATCACGCAGTGGAAGCCCGGCGTGTCGGAGCTGGCCCGCACTCGCTGGCGCGACGAGTACCTCGTCTCGATCGACGGCGTCGAGGCCGAGCTGGGGCCGCACGTGGGGCTCGGATCGGGCTCGGGCGCCGGCTTCGTCGCACGGATCTACCTCCACGTCGCCGACGGCAACGACGGCCTGCCCCGCGGCATCACGGTCGGCGTCGTCGGGCGCCACCTGCCGGACACGACGACCTGAGCGATGCTCCTGCGCGAGGACGGCGAGTCGGTCCTCTGCATCGGCCAGGCGTCCCACGCGTGGATGAGCGGGCAGCTCGCGCGGGCGTGGGCCGGCGACCTCGGGCCGCGCCGCGAGGAGGTGCTGCTCGCGGCCGAGCAGCACGACGTCGGCTGGAGCGCGTGGGACCTCGCACCGAGCCTGGATCCCGCGACCGGACGGCCGCACTCGTTTCTGTCGCTGCCCTTCGCCGAGCGGGTGGCGCTGTGGCGCGACGCGCCGCGCCGGCTGCTGAGCCAGAGCGTCTATGCGGCGCTGCTGGTCTCGCTGCACGGCACGCGCCTGCAGGCCGGCGACGAGCGTGCCGCGGGCTACCTCCGCGAGCAGGCCGCCCTCCAGCACGAGTGGTCGCGCGAGACCGGCGCCGACCCCGCCGAGCTGCGCCGGCACCGCGACCTGGTCGCCGAGTGGGACCGGCTGTCGCTGGCGCTGTGCCTGCGGTGGGAGCCGTTCGACGCCGGGCAGCCCTTCGCGCTGTCCCCCTGGCCCCTTGCCGCCGACAGCCTCGAGGTCCGCTGCGAGGGGCGGCGCCTCGCCGGCCGCTTCGCCGCCGAGGCCGAGCTGCACGCGGCGCTTCGAGCCGCGCCGCCCGAGACGTTGCGCTTCCGGCTCGCCGCCCGTGCGCCGGATCCCGGCCGGTCGTGAGCGGCGGGCCCCGCAAGTTCGCCCGCGCCGGAGCGTTGACGCCGGTATGGACGAGCACGGCTGGAACGCGATCCCCGAGCACCTGGAGGGCCGCGCCCTGGAGGCGCACCTCTCCCGCCGCGACTTCCTCCGGCGTGCGGCGTACACCGCCGGCCTCGGGATCTCGGTCGCGGCGGCGATGCCGCCCGGCCAGGTCCTGGCACAGGCGACCCGCGCCCGGCGCGTCGCGGTCCCCGCCCCGGCCAACCTGCCGATCGACCACTTCGTGATCCTGATGATGGAGAACCGCTCGTTCGACCACTACTTCGGCTGGCTGCCGGGCGCCGACGGGATCCAGCACCAGAGCTACGTCGGGCCCGACGGCTCGCCGGTGCAGACCCGCCACGCCTCGACGCTCGGCGCCGGCGATGTACCAGGGCTGCGGACACCCCGACCCCGGCCACGGCTGGGGGGCGGGGCGCGCGCAGCTGGAGGGCGGCTTCCTCGCCGACGGCAGCGGCAACGACGAGTTCGCGCTGACCTACTTCGACGAGGGCGACCTCGGCTTCATCCACGCCGCGGGACGCGCGTTCACCGTCCACGACCGCTACTTCTGCTCGCTGCTCGGCCCGACGTGGCCCAACCGCTACTACAAGTGGTCGGCCCAGTCGGGCGGCCGGCGCGACAACACGCCGCCCGTCGACACCGCCGGCAACCAGTGGGACACGATCTTCGACCGCGCGGCGCAGGAGCGGCCCAACGACGTGACGTGCCGCTACTACAACTCCGATCTGCCGTTCTCGGCGGTCTGGGGCGCGCGCGGCGCGGCCTGGACGCGGCCGGTCACCGAGTTCTACGCCGACTGCGCGGCGGGCACGCTGGCCAACGTCACGATCATCGACCCGCCCTTCCGCGACGGCGGCGGGTTCGACGGCAACTCGGCCGACGAGCATCCGCTCGGGGACGTGCGCCTGGGACAGGCGTTCATGGCCGACGTCGCCCACGCGTTCATGTCCTCGCCGAACTTCAAGCGCGGAGCGATGTTCATCGTCTACGACGAGTGGGGCGGGTTCTTCGACCACGTCCGACCGCCGCGGGTGCCCGACGTGCGCTCCTCGTCCAAGCTCGACGACGACTTCGGCCAGATGGGCTTCCGGATCCCCGCGGTCACGATCTCGCCCTTCACGCTCGGGCTCGGCGTCACGAGCGTGCAGCTCGGCCACGAGTCGATCCTCAAGCTCATCGAGCAGCGCTTCGGCCTGACGCCGCTGACCACCCGCGACGCGATGGCCAACAGCATCGGCGAGTGCTTCGACTGGTCGGTCGACCCCGACCGCGTCGAGGTCCCCGACCTCCCCCACCCGCATCACGTCGTCTCGAAGCCATGCACGATCGGCGGCGGCGACGCGATCGAGGACCCCAACGGCTCGCACGCGGGCGACATGGATGCGCTCGAGGCGCTCGCCGAGCGCGTCGGGGTGCCGATCGGCGAGGGCCGGCCGCACGACCTCTTCCGCCAACCGCACGCGGTCAAGACCGCCCTCGCCGCCTCGTCGAGCTGACGTCAGGGACGCAGGGCCGCGGAGAACGGGCGCCGGAACCCCGTCCCCGGCGCCGCGGCCACGACGCGCTTGGGTCTTCGCTGCCGGGCGCGAGGCCGATGGTGTGCGGGCGGACATGGAGGTTGTAAACGGCATCGGGATCGGCGACGGTGGGAGGATGCCGACGATCGAGCGCCTGCACGTCGAGGCGAGGCTCGACGAGCCCGAGGAGCCGCTCAGCCGTGCCCGAGAGGCCGCTGCCGGCGGCGACGACGAGTGGGCGGAGTGGCTCGCCCAGCACCACCGCGGCGAGGCGCTCGTCGTCCGCCTGTTCGTCGACGTGCAGGTGGCCGGAAGCGCGGGCGACGACATCCACATCTTCAACCGCGACGTGTGGATCGAGAACGATCCGGCGCCGCCGCGGGTCGCCCAGCAGGTCCGCGAGGCGATCGAGAAGGACTACGAGACGATCGCCGAGGAGCTCGGCAGCCGCGGGGTCGAGATCCACCCGGACGAGCTCGGCGAGATGCACGTCGAGGTGACCCTCGGGCCCGACCTGCGCGCCGCGCTGGGCGACGGGCCGATCCGGTCCGAGCTTCCTGCCAACCGGGCGACCGGCTCGACGCCGAGCTGATCGCTCTACGCCGCCGGCATGGCTGCCTGGTCGGCGAGGACCGCGCGGCGGCGGCCTGCTGTTCTCGTCCGCCGACGGGAGCGAGGGCGGCTGGGAGCAGGGCCTCTACGAGCGCGTCCTCGGCGCGCTGGCCTGGCGGTGCGCCGCCGCGCTGCGCGGGGCTCGCCACGCTGGCCGGATCACGCGGCCCGGTCCGCTACGACCTGCCCGGGGGCAGGACCCGCATCCTGCGCTTCCTGCTGAGCCGCTCGACGCTGCGCAGCGTGCGCCGGACGGGCCGGCGCACGCTGGAGGCGACCGCGACCAACGGGCGGATGCCGCGGGCGGGACGACCGCCCGCATCGCGGTCACGGTCAGGCGGCCTCGAGCACGTCGCTGAGGTAGCTCAGGCGCACGTCGTCGGGCTGGCGCAGCATCCAGCGCTGCTCGCGCGCCTCGTAGTCGTCGCGGTCGCCGAGCACGTGGCGCACGAAGCTCTCGCGCACGTGGTGGCGTTGGCGCAGCATCCAGCGCATCGAGTGGTGCTTCTCGTCGGAGCGGCCCAACACGGACCGCGCGTAGGAGCGGCGGACGTCGCGCGGCTGGCGCAGCATCCAGCGCTGCTCGCGATCGGCCACGACGGCGGCGGCGGCGCGCGCCACCACGTCGGGCGCCATCAGCACCTGGCGGTCGACCTTGCCCATCCGCCTCCACGGTACCCGCCGGGGCAGGCGGCTTCACGGGCTCAGGCGGCTTCGTGGAGCTCCGCCGCCTGCGCGCCGGCGGCGCGCTGGCGGTCGCGCTGGCTGAGGGCGAGCACCGTCGCGGGCACGAGCGCCACGACCGAGGCGCCCACCGCCCACCAGAAGGTGTGCGCGAAGGCGTCGGCCAGCGGGGAGGCGACGCGCGCGCGCAGCGCGTCGGGGAGCCGGCGCAGCGTGCCCTGACCACCGCCGCCGGGCGCGCTCGCGGGCAGTGCGGTGTGGATCTGGTGCTGGAGGACGACCGCGAGCAGCGCCGTGCCGATCGAACCCCCGACCCGCTGGACGACGTTGAGCGCGCTGGTCGCGCGCGGCACCTGAACCGCGGACAGCAGCGCGTACGCCGCCGCCATCGACGGCATCATCGCCGAGCCGATGCCGACGCCGCGGACGACGAGGAGCCCCGCAAGCCACACGTAGGACGTATGGGCGCCCACGAACGCATAGGGCAGCGTGGCGATCGTCATGAGCGCGATGCCGACGAGCGCCACGATGCCGCCGCCGAGCCGGTCGGTCAGCCTCCCGGCGAGGGGCATCGCCATCGCCGCGCCGAGGCCCTGCGGGGCCATCAGCAGGCCCGCGGTGAGCGCCGACTCGCCGCGATCGAGCTGGTAGTAGAGCGGCAGGATGATCATCGCGCCGAACAGCGCGCCGCCGAGCAGGAACGTCGTCGCGGCCGCGGCGCTGAAGCCGCGCCGTCCGAAGAGCCGCAGGTCGAGCAGCGGCCGCGGCGCGCGCAGCGCGTGCGCCACGAACAGCGCGACCAGGCCCAGCCCACCGAGGATCGGGCCGAGCGCGATCGCGTGGCCGATGCCGCCGTGGCTCTCGGTCTCGGACATCCCGAAGACGATCCCCGCGAGCCCGGGCGAGAGCAGGGCGAGGCCGGTCCAGTCGAGCCGGCCCGCGTCGCCGCGCCCGGCGTCGGGGTGCAGGAGCCGAGAGGCGAGCACCAGCGCGAAGATCGCGATCGGGACGTTGACGTAGAAGATCCAGCGCCAGGAGACGCTGTCGACGATCAGGCCGCCGATGACGGGGCCGAGGACGGGCCCGAGCAGCATCGGCACGCCGACGATCGACATGACCCGGCCCACGCGGTGCGGCCCGGCGGTCTGCGCGAGCACGCTCATGCCGACGGGCATGATCATGCCGCCGCCGAATCCCTGGAGGACGCGGAAGCCGATCAGCGAGTCCGCCGACCACGCCAGGCCGCACAGCGCCGAGCCGGCGCCGAAGAGCGCGACCGAGGACATCCAGACGCGCTTGGAGCCGAACCGCTCGGACATCCACCCGGCGAGCGGGATCACCATGGCCAGCGAGAGCAGGTAGCCGGTCGACACCCACTGGATCGTGTTCAGCGGCGCGTGGAGGTCGCGCGAGAGCGTCTCGAGCGCGACGTTGACGATCGTGGTGTCGAGGATCGACATGATCACCCCGGTCACCACGACCGCGGCGACGATCCAGACCTCGCGCCCGAGCGGCTCGTCGGCGTCCGCCTGCGCCCTGCCGGTGCTGGTGCTGGTGCCTGCGGCGGTCACGACCGCACGCACGGTACGACGTGGCACCGGCGCGGGCACCTCGCCTGTCTGATTGCGTTCCGGGAATGCGCCGTCACCTCGCCTGCACCCTCGCCTGCATCTTCGCGCTCGCCGCCGCTCCCGCGCACGCGGCCGGCGCGGGCTCGCTGTACACCGGCGGCGGGCACCGGCCCGGGCCGGACGTCCTCTACGCGCCGGCCGCGCAGGCGCCGCAGCTGACCAACGCGGGCATCTGGAAGGCGCCGCCGATCCTGGTGTCGGGCGCGGAGGCATACCGCGACGGGGAGTTCCTCTACCAGGACTTCCTCTACGACGACCACGGGGCGAACGCAGCACAGGACCCGTCCGATCCGCGCTCGGGCAGCAACACGTTCTCGCGCCCGGACGGGACCTACACCTATCCGACCGACCGGCGCTACGCCAACAACGCCGCCGACCTCGTCGAGCTGCGCGTGCGCCCGACCACGGACGCGACCGCCTTCCGGGTCACGCTCAACACGCTCAACGACCCCTCGCTGGTCGCGTTCTCGATCGCGATCGGCGGCACGCCCGGCCAGCCCCACCCGTTCCCGCTCGGCGCCAACGTGAGCGCTCCGGCCGACCTCTTCCTGACCGTCCACCCGGGCGCCGGCGGGCTCGTCGCCGAGCTCACGCGCGCCGCCGACGGCGCCGCGGTCGGGCCGGCCCCGGCCGTCGCCCTCGACACGACGCGGCGCCAGGTCCAGGTCACCGTGCCGCATGCCGCCTGGAACCCGGGCACCGGGACCGTGCGGCTCGCCGCGGGCGTCGGCCTCTGGAACGCCACGACCGGCCGCTACATGACGCCGCTGCCCGCGGCGTCGGCGACCGCCCCGGGCGGCGGCGCCTCCGCGGCGCCGGCCGCGTTCTTCAACGTCGCCTTCCGCACCGACGAGCCCAACCCGGATCCCACGAACGTCGCGGCGATCTCCCAGCACCCGGCCTGGTGGCGCGACGTCCAGCAGGCCGAGGCGCTCAGGAACGGCGACATCACCGCCTTCCACGCCGACGTCGACTTCGCGAAGCTGGCAGCCGGCATCGACGACGACGGCGGCGTGCCGACGACGGGCCCGATGGATCGCATCCTCGCCAGCCACTTCGAGGTCGCCCAGGGCGCCGACTACTCGGTCAACTGCCTCGTCGCCCAGGCCAACTGCAAGGGCGTCTACCAGGGCCGGCTCCAGCCCTACGCGATCTATGTGCCCCGCAAGCCCCGGCCTGCCGCAGGGTACGGGATGACCCTGCTGCTGCACTCGCTGGCGGCCAACTACAACCAGTACTCGTCCTCCAACAACCAGTCGCAGCTCGGCGAGCGCGGCGGCGGGTCGATCGTGATCACGCCCGAGGGGCGCGGGCCCGACGGGTTCTACACCAGCTACGCGGGCGCCGACACCTTCGAGGTCTGGGCCGACGTCGCGCGCCACTACGACCTCGACGCGGACTGGACGTCGATCTCGGGCTACTCGATGGGCGGCTACGGCACCTTCCGCTTCGGCCAGCAGTTCCCCGACCTGTTCGCGCGGGCGCAGCCGACGGTGGGGACGAGCCCCGACATCCCCGACGTGCCGTCGCTGCGCAACCTCCCCGTGCTGATGTGGAACGCCTCGACCGACGAGCTGGTCCCGGAGACCTCCTACCTGCCGGCCGCCCAGGCGCTCGACGACGCCGGCTACCGCTACGAGCTCGACATCTTCGCGCCCGCCGAGCACCTGACCCTGGCCGTCAACGACGAGTACGGCCCCGCCGCCGCGTTCCTCGGCACCGCCCGGGTGGATCGCGATCCGCCCCACGTGACCTTCGTGCGCGACAAGGCGCTCGAGTACCCGCAGCTCGACCTCGTCGCCGACCACGCCTACTGGGTCTCGGGCGTGACCCTGCGCACCGGCACCCGCGGGCAGGTCGACGTGCTCTCGCACGGCTTCGGCGTCGGCGATCCCACCCCGTCGAGCACCCGGCACGGCGCCGGCTCGCTCACCGGCGGGACCCTGCCCGCGATCGCCTTCAGCCGCCAGTACCGGACATGGGGACCCGCGCCCGCGATCCCCAGGGCGAACCAGCTCGACATCACCGCGACCAACGTCTCCGCGATCACGATCGACGCGGCCCGGGCCCACGTGACGTGCGACGCGAAGCTCGCCATCCACAGCGACGGCCCGCTGAAGGTCACCTGGACGGGCTGTGACGCAGCGGCCGGGTCGCAGGCGCACGGGTGCAGCGCCGCCCGGCGCCTCACGGGCGTGGGCATCCGGCGCCGCGGACACGGCGCCCGCGTCTCGTTCCGGCGCACGACCGGCGACAGCGTCGACGTCGACGTCTTCCAGAGCTCGCATGGCCGCCGGGTCGTCGGGGAGCGGCTCGTCGCGCGCTTCCCGGCTCGGTCGCGCTCGTTCACGTGGAACGGCCGCGCGAACGTGCCCCACCGCAGGGTCCGCGACGGGTACTTCGTCGTCCGCCTGCGCTCGCGGGGCAAGGGCGACCGCGACACGCGGCGGCTCGCGCTGCGGCGCGTGCGCGGGCGGTTCTCGACCAGGCCCGCCTACTACCGGCGCGACACCTGCGGGCTGATCGCCAAGCACAAGCTCGAGCGCCCCGTGTTCGGCGGCCCGCGGAACCGCGCGGAGTACGTCGCCTACCGGCTGACGCGCGCCGCTCGAGTCGGCGTCGCGGTGCTGCGCGGCGGGCGGGTGGTCCGGCGCTACGTGACGCGCCAGCGCCGCGCGGGCGTCACCTACCGCGTGCGCTTCGACGCCGAGGGGCACGCGCGGGGCGACTACCGCTTCCGCGTCACAGCCGCGGACGGCGCCGGGCGGACCACCGCCTCGACGCTCACGGCGCGCCGGCTCTAGACGGCGGCCCGGTCGGCCGGGCCCTCCCCGCCGCGCCGCCGAACATCCGTCCAGATATCGGCACGCGAGCAGCATCCAACACGCGTCCAGGTTCCGGTGGGGCGGCTTGCCGGCCCGCGGAGGCCCGCCCGATGCGAGGAGCGTCAGATGCGCTCCCACCGTCTCCTCATCGCCCTCACCGCCGCCGCGCTCGCCGTGCCGGCCGCGACCGCTGCGGCCGCGGACTGCCCCGGCGCGGACCTCCAGCCGGACCAGGCCAACGGAGCGCAGGTCGCGGCAGCCACGATCTGCCTCGTCAACGAGCAGCGCGCGGCCGCCGGCATCGGCCCGCTGTCGATGAACGACAAGTTGAGCGCGACCTCCGCCGCCTATGCGAGCGAGATGGTCGACCGCGGGTTCTTCGCGCACACCGCACCCGACGGCGTCGGCCTCGTCGACCGCATCAACCACTCCGGCTACGTCTGGGTCAAGGCCGGTGAGAACCTCGCCTGGGGCTCCGGTGTGCTCGCGACCCCCGCCAAGATCGTCGACGCGTGGATGGCCAGCGAGGGCCACCGCCGCAACATCCTCGACGCCGGCTTCCGCGAGGTCGGCTTCGGGCTCGCGATCGGCGCCCCCGCCGACGTCCACGGCCTTCCCGCGGCCACCTACGCGACCGACTTCGGCACCCCGCCGGCGCCCGCTGCCTCGAGCGCGCCGCGGGCCTCCGCCTCCGCGAAGCCGGCCTCCAAGCACGCCGCGAAGCGCCACCGCGCGCGCAAGCACCGCGCGCGCAAGCACGCGCACCGCAAGCACGCGCACCACAGGCACGCGCAGGCACGTCACACGCGCAAGGCGCGCTGACCCGCCGCCCCGGCGCGCGCCCGCTCACCCGCGGTCCCACCCGGCTATCCTCGGCGCAGCGCTTCCCGGCGCCCCACCCACCTGAGGACAGGTCGATGCTCTCATCCCTGCGGCCCGGACGGCCGCTGCTGTGCGCGCTGGCGCTGCTCGCGCTTGCCGTGACGACGGCCCGGGCCGAGAGCACCCGGCAGGCCGGCTTCGACGCGAGCGCGTCGGCATTCCGCGCAGCGAAGCAGTCGATCCCCGTCGCGCAGGCCGTCCCTCCCCCCGGAGCGCAGGTCCTCAAGTACCGCTTCGGGCCGATGCGGATCCAGCCGGGCCAGAACCTGATCGACATCGACCTGCAGAGGGAGCGGCCGCCGGTCGACGGCTGGATCGTCGGGTTCCGCCCCGGCCTGGTCTACGCGGGCAGCGGCAAGAGCCCGTCGGTCGACATCGTGCACCTCCACCACGCGGTGTGGCTGGTCGGCGACTCGCTCAACGGCCTCAAGCCCACCTTCGCCGCCGGGGAGGAGAAGACGTACTTCAGTGCGCCCCAGGGCTTCGGCTGGCGGTACACGACCACGCAGTCGTGGCTGATCAACCACATGGTCCACGACCTGACGCCGGTCCCCCAGAACGTCTACATCACCTACGAGCTGTGGTTCATCCCCGACTCGGCACCCGAGGCCCAGGGGATGACGCGGATCGACACGCAATGGATGGACGTCCAGGGCGTCAAGCCGTACCCGGTCTTCGACGCGCTTCGCGGGTCGGGCACCAGGGGCCGGCTGACCTACCCCGCCCAGGTGCCCGGCGCCTACACCGGCGACGGCGTGGTCCGCAACCGCTGGGTCGCCGACCACGACGGCACGATGGTCACGACCGCCGGCCACCTGCACCCCGGCGGCCTGTGGACCGACCTCAGCATCACGCGCGACGGCGTCACCAAGCGCATCTTCCGCTCGCGCGCCAACTACTTCGAGCCGGTCGGCGCCGTCTCGTGGGACGTCGCCATGTCGGCGTCGGGCCCGAACTGGCGCGTGGACTTCAAGAAGGGCGACGTCCTCACCATCGACGCCACCTACGACACCTCGCGCGCCTCGTGGTACGAGGTCATGGGGATCATGGTCCTGGGCGTCACCGACCACCCGGTCGGCGGGGTCGACCCGTTCACCGGCGAGGTCGACCAGACCGACTACCTCACGCACGGGCGCCTGAAGGAGAACATCGACGTCGGCGTGCGCAAGCACGGCGGGCTCGCCAACCCGCTGCGGCTGCGGCGCGGGCCCTACCGCGACAGGGTGGTCATCCGCAACTTCGTCTACAGCCAGGGCGACCTGTCGAGCGCCGGCCGGGCAGCACGGCCGCCCAGCGTGCGCCAGGGACGCTCGCTGACGTTCGTCAACAAGGACGCCCCGCTCACGCAGCGCTTCCACACGATCACGGCCTGCCGCGCACCCTGCAACCTCACCGGCGGGATCGGCTACCCGCTCGCCAACGGCCGGCGGGCCTTCGACTCCGGCGAGCTCGGCTTCGGCCCCGCGATCAGCCAGGCGCTGTACTCCGGGCAGGGTGGCGACGTGCCGTTCAGCCCGGTCGTCGACACACCTGCACCGAAGGCGCGCTGCAAGGACGTGCCGGGGCTGGCGGGCGCGTTGGCCAGCGCCTGCATCGGCACCGCCGTCTACCGGACGCCGAAGAGCCTGCCCCCGGGCACCTACACGTACTTCTGCCGCATCCACCCCTTCATGCGGGGGTCGTTCCGGGTGGTGAAGGGCAGGTCCAGGAGCCGCAGCTGACCGGCCGGCGGCGGACGCGCCGGCGCCGTGCCCGCCCCGCGAGGCTGGGCGGAGAAGCCCACCCATCCGGCCGGAGATCCGCCCTGGCGACGACCTCTCGCCGCGCGCGCTACCCGCCGACCGCGGCCTCGACCGCCGCGGCGAGCGCCGGCGGGTCCTCGATCTGCGGGTAGTGGCCCAGCTCGGGCAGCTCGGTGACCGCGACGCCGGGACGCAACTCGCGCAGGCCGCCGAGGACGGCGGTGGTGGCCACCGGGTCGCGCAGCCCCCAGGCGAGCGACAGCGGGCCCGGCCAGTCGCGCACCGCTCCGTGCCAGCGCTCGGTGAGCCGCTCTCGCTCGTCCATGTAGTGGATCGTCCGGTGGGCGATCCGGTGCCCGCCGCCGTGCGCGATCAGCGACCACTGGTCGGCCGCTTCCGCGGGCGTCAGGGGATGGGCTCCGGAGAAGATCCGCGCGAACTGGGCGCGGAAGGTCCGCTCGGTGGTCAGCCGGGCGAAGAGCCCGCCGAGCGGGCTGCGCAACAGCTTCTGGCCGGGCGTCGGGCTCGCCCGGTCCAGCAGGATGCTGCCGTTGAACAGCAGCGCGCCGGCGATCGTCATGTCGAGCTCGCCGCGCAGGTCGCGCGCCATCAGCTCGGTCGCCACCGAGGTCCCCATGTCGTGGGCGACCACGAACACCTCCGGCGCCGCGGCGCGGCGCACGAGCTCCTCGGCCGCGTCGGCCTGCCACGCCAGCGTGTAGACGTGGTCCGCCGGCTTCTCGGAGAGCCCGAAGCCCAGGAAGTCGAAGGCGAGCGCGGCGCGACCCGGCAGCAGCTCGAGCAGATCGCGCCAGTCGTAGGAGCTCGAGGGGAAGCCGTGGAGGAGCACCAGCAGCGGACCGCGCCCCTCCCGCCGGTGGACGTGCAGCCGGCGCCCGGCCACCTCCTCCTGCTCGCCGGCGGCCCGCCAGCGCTCGACCCGCTCGGTCAGCATGACGCCATCGTCGCACGGGCACCACGACAAGGCGGATGGCCCCGTCGGGGCCATCCGCCTCTCCACCCGGAGCCGGGCGGGCATGGGCGGCGCGACGCCCCGGGACGGGCGCCGCGCCGATGCCGGCTACGCCGCGACCTTCAGGACGCCCCGCATGAAGCCGTCGTGCGCCATCGCGAAGTCGTCGCACGGCAGCTTGCAGTACCAGACGTAGCTGCCCGCGGTCTTGGGGACCTTGATCACGAACGTCGTCTTCGAGGGGGCCTTGTCGGTCCCCGCCGGGATGTTCTGGTCGACGCCGATGCCCGGAGCGGGCATGGTCGTGAGGTCCTGTGGCGTGCCCTGCATCTGCCGCATGCCCGCGGGAATCGCTGCGCCCGCCGCCAGCTTCGGGGAGGTGAAGCTGTGGGGCATGTCGTCGTAGTTGTAGATCGTGAAGCGCAGCGTCTGGCCGGGCTTGGCCGTCAGGTCGGTGCCGGGAAGGAAGGCGTCGTGCTTCTTGCCGTCCGCGCCCGGCTTGGAGTCCGCTCGGATCGTGAGCTTGACGCTCTTGGCGGGAACGGCGGCGCTCGCCGCGGCCGGTGCCGCTGCAGCCGCCTGCGGGACGATCGTCGTGCCCTTCGAGTTCGACGCCAGCGCGACGACCGAGACGACCAGCGCGAGGATCGCCACGAGGGCGGTGAGCCCCATCGCGACCAGCGCCCACTCGCGCCGCACGTGCGCCTGCTGCCCCGCGCCGTCCGCTGGCGGCTGCGGCTGCATGCTCCGCGCCTGCGCCCGTCCGTTCGCCTGCTCTTCGATGATGGTGGTGGCCATGGAACCGTCCTCCGGGTGGTGAGTGGCTGACGACGGCCACGATCGGGCACGAAGCGCGCCGTGACAACCGGATCGGGCGCGGACGTCGTCTGCCACGGCCGTCCGTACCCCTAAGCTCCACGCATGGGGCAAACCCCCCGGCCGGGCTCCGCAGTTCTCCGCAGCACAGGGTTACGCATGAGTGCCCGGAAGGCCTCGTCATGTTCCCGGCGCATGGCCCGCCGGAGGGCCGGGCGCTGAGCCCGAGCCCCGATCTCGCGGAGCTCCGCGCCTTCTGCATCGCGGCCGACCTCGGCACGCTCGGGCGGGCGGCCGTGCGCCTGCGCGTGTCCCAGCCGGCGCTCTCGAGGCGGGTCCGGACGCTCGAGGAGAAGGTCGGCGTGGAGCTGCTCGAGCGCTCGCCGCAGGGCGTGAACCTCACGCCTGCCGGCCGGCGCATGTACGAGCACGCGCGCGGGCTGCTCGCGTCGGCCGATGCGGTGGCGGAGGTGATGGTGGGCCTGCGGCGCGAGGCCCAGCGGCCGGTGCGGCTCGCGGCCAGCCACTCGGCGGAGGCGGGCTTCGTCGCCGAGCTGCTGGCGACGATCAACGAGCGCCGGGCGCTGGCGGTCGAGCTCGCCACCGCGGTCAGCCAGGTCGTGCGCTCGATGGTCGCCGACGGCCGTGCGGACCTCGGCGTCGCGGCCGGGCGCCCCAACGCCACGCCCAATCCCGGCATTCGGGAGCTCGAGCTCGCTCCCGACGCGGTCGTCTGCGCCGTCCCGCCAGGGCACCGCTGGGCGGCGACCGGCCGGGTCACCGCCCGGCGGTTCCTCGCCACGCCCATGGTCATGCGGGACGTGCAGTCGAACGCCCGCTGGACGGTCGACGCCGTCCTGCGCGCCCGCGGCCTGGAGCTCGCGCCCCCGCTGGCCGAGGCGCCGACGCCCGGGGCGGCGCTCCGCGAGGCGCGTGCGCGCGGCGTGCCGCTGCTGGTGTCCCGGCAAGCCCTCGCCGGCACGGACTTCACGCCCGTCGAGATCTCGGGGCTTGCGTTCCCGCGCGCCTTCGAGCTGGTGCTGCCGGCCTACGGCGAGCCGAGCGGCGAGGTCGCCGAGCTCATCGCGCGCATGCGCGACCACGTCCGCATCTGGCTGCGCTGACGCGGAGTCGCCGGCGCGCGGTCGGACGGGACGTCGCCCTCGGCTTCGCGCACGGCGCCGAGACGGGTCACCGGAGCCCGCCGATCGCCTTCACCGGTTGGTCACACCTCCGCCGCGGCGCGGTGGGACAACCGCCAATACAGTGACGAACGTCGATGCGATCGGCCGCGGCAGCACCCGCGGCCGCCAAGGAGAGCGCATGGCCGCGACGCGGATCGGGATCAACGGCTTCGGCCGGATGGGGCGCCTGGCTTTGCGGGCGATGTGGGGCTCTGCCGGGCTCGAGCCGGTGGCCGTCAACGAGCCGGCGGGCGACGCCGCAGCCTCGGCGCACCTGCTGACCTTCGACTCGGTGCACGGGCGCTGGGGGCACGACGCGCGGGGCGACGGCGACGTCCTGCGCATCGACGGCCGGCCGCTGGCCTACAGCCGCCACGGCGCGCCGGGCGAGGTGCCCTGGGACGAGCTGGGCGTCGACGTCGTGCTCGAGTGCTCGGGCCGGTTCCGCACGCCCGAGCTGCTCGAGCCGTACTTCGCCCGCGGCGTCCGCCGGGTCGTCGTCGCCGCGCCGGTCAAGCACGCGGACGCGCTCAACGTCGTGCTCGGGGTCAACGACCACCTCTACGACCCCGCGATCCACGACATCGTCACCGCCGCGTCGTGCACCACCAACTGCCTCGCGCCGGTCGTCAAGGTGCTGCACGAGGGCCTCGGGATCATGCGCGGCTCGATCACCACGCTGCACGACGTCACGAACACGCAGGTCCTCGTCGACGCGCCCCACAAGGACCTGCGCCGGGCGCGTGCGGCGGGACTGTCGCTGATCCCGACGACCACCGGCTCGGCGACCGCGATCGGCCTGATCTTCCCCGACCTCCAGGGCAGGCTCGACGGGCTCGCGGTACGCGTGCCGCTGCTCAACGCCTCGCTGACCGATGCCGTGTTCGAGGTGGGACGCACGACGGACGTCGAGGAGGTCAACGGCCTGCTCGCGCACGCGGCCGCCGGGCCGCTTGCACGGCATCCTCGGCTACGAGGAGCGGCCGCTGGTCTCGGTCGACTTCCGCGGACGACCCCCGATCGGGGGTCGTGGACGCGCGCTCGACGATGGTCACCGGCGGGACCCAGGTCAAGGTGCTGGCCTGGTACGACAACGAGTGGGGCTACGCGAACCGGCTCGTCGATCTCGCCGCCCGGGTGGCGGCGCCGTCCACGCGCGAGCAGCGCGCCGCGCGATGAGCGCCGCGACCGGCGACACCGGCGCGGGCGGGGGCGACCTGCGCAACTACGCGATCGTCACCGGCGCCTACTGGGCCGACACGATCGCCGACGGCGCCAGCCGCATGCTGGTGCTCTTCTACTTCTACGAGCGCGGCTACAGCCCGTTCGAGGTCGCGATGCTGTTCCTCTTCTACGAGGTCTTCGGCGTCGTCACGAACCTCGTCGGCGGGTTCGTCGCGGCGCGCTTCGGGCTGCGGACGACGCTGCTGATGGGCCTGGGGACCCAGCTCGTCGCGCTCGGGCATGCTCGCCGTCGTGCCGGCCTCCTGGCTCGTCGTGCCCTACGTGATGGCGGCCCAGGCGCTGTCGGGCATCGCCAAGGACCTCACGAAGATGAGCTCGAAGAGCGCCGTCCAGCTCGTGGTGGCCGAGGACGCCCCGGGTGCGCTGTACCGGTGGGTGGCGATCCTGACCGGCTCGAAGAACGCGCTCAAGGGCGTCGGCTTCTTCCTCGGCGCGCTGATGCTCAGCCAGATCGGCTTCCGCAGTGCGCTGGGCGTGCTGCTGGCGCTGGTCGCGACAGGTCTCGTCACCGTCCTGGCCGCGATGCGCGGCGACCTCGGGCGGCCCGACGCGAAGGCCCGGTTCCGCCACATGTTCTCCAACAACCGCGCGGTCAACGTGCTCGCCGGCGCGCGGATCTTCCTCTTCGCCTCACGCGACGTGTGGTTCGTCGTCGGCCTGCCGGTGTTCTTCCGCACCGAGCACGGCTGGACGTTCTGGCAGGCCGGCGGGTTCCTCGCCGCCTGGACGATCGGCTACGGCATCGTCCAGGCGTCCGCCCCGAGGCTCATCCGCCGCCGGTCCGCGCATGCCGCCTCAGAGCCCGACGGGCGGACCGCCGCGTGGCTGGCGTTCGCGCTCGCGGCGTTCCCGCTCGGGATCGCCGCGGTCCTCGCCGCGAGGCTCGACGCGGTGACGGTCGTGGTCTGCGGCCTGCTCGCTGTTCGGCGTCGTCTTCGCGCTGAACTCCGCCGTGCACTCCTACCTGATCCTCGCCTACGCCGAGGGAGACCGGGTGGCGATGAACGTCGGCTTCTACTACATGGCCAACGCGGGCGGGCGTCTCGCCGGCACCGTGCTGTCGGGCGCCCTGTACCAGTGGCAGGGGCTCGAGGCCTGCCTGTGGGCGTCCGGCGCGTTCGTGCTGGCGGCCGCCGCCCTCTCGCGGCTGCTGCCGGCCGCTCCGGACGCTCCCCCCGTCGGGCTGCTCGGCTCCCCCGCCCGGCGGGCGACCGCATGACCGCCCGCCACGTGCGGCCCGAGGCGCTCGCCGAGCTGGCGGCCGTGGCTGGGGGACCGACCGGCGCCGGCCGCGCGCGACGCGCAGGCCGGCACGGACCCGGTCAGGGAGTAGCCGGGCGGTTCTCGTAGGGCTGGTAGTCCCGGCACGGCTCGCCGCGCAGGCCGGGGCAGGGCGGCAGCGCGGTCGGCACGCTCACGCCCGGCACCACCGGGAGGACCAGGCGCGAGCGCATGCGCCCGCCATACCCGATCGCGACCTCGGCCTGCCCGGCGGGCTGCGTCTCGCCGAACGACCAGATCGGCTGCTCGCCGTTGGGGGCCGAGATCCGCACCCGGATGCGCGAGCCCGCCCGGTAGACGTGGCCCTGGTAGTAGAGCGGGATCGTCGCCCTGACGAACCGGTCGGGCGGCAGCGGAGACACGTCGCGCTCGCGGAGGCTCAGGACCGGCTCGAGCGCCGTGCTCCGACGCCGGTCGAGCTTGCGCTCGTCGGCGCGCAGCCAGCCGCTCTGCACGAAGGTCTCCTTGCCGTCGGGCCGGACCTCGCTGACCGTCGCCTGGAGGTCGACGTTCGGCGCCGACGAGCGGATCCAGACGTGCAGGGCGCCGGCACCGACCACGCTGGTGGTCTCGCCGAGCGGGGCCGTCACGTACGAGGCGGCGCTCCCGTGGGGGTCCTGCGTCCACGCATAGGGCGGGGTCGCGGTCCACAGGCCGTCCGTCCCGGCACCGGTGTCACCGGAGAAGTCGGTCAGCGGGCGGGCGTGGACGTCCCAGGTGAACCCGTCCGCGTTCGGGCCCTCGGCGCGGCTGCCGGCGAGCGTCCCGCCCGATCCGAGGTACCACGAGCGTGCCGTGGTCCCCGGGATCGGGAAGCTCTGAAACGACTGCTCGAAGCCGGGGTAGGGCCAGCCGGCGTTCGAGTTGCCGGCACCGTTGTCGAACAGGACGCGGATCGGATCGAGCGCCTCGAAGGCGTCACGCGCGGTGTTGTAGGTCGGCTGCTGCTGGATCGGGTCGGGCGGGAGCGTCATCCCGTCGATCCCGAAGACGGCCTGGAAGACCGCCGGAGCGCTCGCCTGCACGAGCGCGGACTTCGTGATCGGCGCTTCTCGGGCGACGTAGATCTCGAGGAAGTCGAACAGGCGGTTGTAGGTCTCGGGCGCCAGCGAGTCGACGTGCGTGCCGTTGGTGAACGTGAACCACTTCCTCGACGTGCCGGTCATGTGCTCGGCGAGCGTCGGGCAGTGGCCGCCGGTCTGCTCGTCGGTGAACTGGCAGGCCATGAACACCGGCACGTCGATCTTGTGCACGAACGTGACGGGGGCCAGCGGGTCGGCGACCTCGGGCACGTAGTGGTCGTTCGCCCGGATCTTCGCCATCAGGTCGACCGCCTCGCCGTGCAGCGCCTGGTTGGCCTTGCACGTCCCGTCGCCTTCCTGGATGCGCTGGTTGGCCCAGCCCTGGCCGCCGTCGGGCCCGGCCGGCATCGCGTCGTGGATGCGCTCCTTGGCCCAGTTGACGGCGAACCCCGTGTTCAGCACGCCGCCCGGGTAGAGCGTCGTCTGGGTGGCGTCGATCACCGAGAGCGGCGAGATCGCCGCGAGGCTCGGCGGCCGGGTCTGCGCCGTGAAGAGCTGGCTGATGCCGCCGTAGGAGATCCCGAGCATCCCGACCTTGTGGTGGGCGACCCAGGGCTGGCGGGCGATCGTCTCGATGATGTCGTAGCCGTCGAGGTTCTGCAGCGGCTCGAAGAAGTCGAAGGCGCCGCCGGAGCAGCCCGTGCCGCGCATGTTCACGTCGACCACCGTGAAGCCCATGATGTTCGCGAGGGTGGCGATCCCGCTCTGCGGCCCGGCCGGGTTGGCGTAGCCGTAGCCGGAGTACTCGATCAGCGTCGGCGACGGCGCGTCCGCCGGAAGGTGAGGGAGGTCGACGCCCTCGATGTTGGACACGTCCTGGGGCGGGTGGACGGAGTAGGCGAGCTTGGTGCCGTCCCGGGTGGTCAGGTAGCCGTAGCCGTCGGAGGGGATCGACTGGTCGTAGACCTTGGTGCTCGGCGGCGCGGAGCGCGTCGTGAGCACCGTCAGCGGGCCGGACTCCGTGCCGTCCGCGACGAGCTGCACCCGGTAGCCGTCCCCGGGCCGGACGTCGCGGAACACCAGCCCGCCCTCGGCGTCCGCCTCCTTGCCGGCGACCTGCTGGCCTGCGTGGTCGAGGAGCACCGTCCGCGCATGCGGCGCCAGGCCGGTCACGTAGACCTGCTCGACGCTGCCGTGGGCGTCGAACGACGGCTCGGCGGCCGTGGCCGCGGCCACAGGGACGAGCACGAGGGCGACAGCGGCAAGGAGGACGGCGATGATCCGGATCATGGTGTGCAAGCCAACCAGGTGTGAACGTGGCGCGTCGCAGTTCTCCCGTGCGGCCTAGGAGCAGCTGCCCCCGATCAGCCAGTTGGCGCCGAACCCGCTGTCGGGCGCCCGGTCGGCTGCGGCCGTGTACTGCAGGCCGCTCCCGAGGATCGCGACCAGCCCGCGCGTGTCGGCGAAGGTGCCGTACAGGCGCGCGCCGTCCGGCGGGCTTCCCAGGTCCGCCAGCGGGATCGTCCAGTGCAGCGACCCGTCCGCGCCGGTCGTCGCGGTGCCGTCGACTGCGCTGCTGGTGCCGTCGGAGCCGCTGACGGAGAAGCTGTACTGCGCCGCGGGCCCGGCGAGGTCGCGGACGGCCTGCGCGTCGTAGGTCACCTCGTTGCCCGAGTCGTCCTCGGCCGTCCAGTGGACGTCCCAGGCCGGGCTGGTCATCGCCGCCGCGACGGGGTCGTTGCTGAGGTTGGCGAGCTTCATCGTGATCCCCAGCGCCGGGGCGCCGGAGCCGTCCTGCTCGGTGCCGAACGCGACGCCCTCGATGTCGAGCTGGTCGACGTTCGAGCCGTCGCCGCCCGGGTAGCCGTTCGGGGCGTCGCCGGTCCGGTCGGCCATCTGCGGCGCGGGGCAGGGGTCCGGGCGGCCCTCGTCGACTGCCGGCGGCGGGTTGGGCGTGCCGCTCGTGTCGGCCGGCGCGGTGCCGCCGTCCAGGACCCTCGCGATCTTCGCGACGTCCGGCGAGCCCCATCCCGTGAGGTAGTCCCAGCCCGGGTGCGAGCAGTTCAGCGGCGTGGCGCCGTTGCAGGTCGGGATCGTGTCCGTGGACGCACCGCCGACGTCGAAGAACGCGTCGGCGTGATCCTTGGCGACCTGGTAGAGCGCCGGGGCCGCGAAGCCGTTGCCCCCGACCGCATCCTTGCCCTGCAGCGGCTTGGCGGCCTGGACGCGCGTCCACATGCCCAGCCACAGCGGCGACGAGAGGCTGGTGCCGCCACCGCTCTGGTCGGGTGAGCCGCCCTCGGTGATCCCGTAGCCGTTCGAGACGATGTCGCCGGACTGGGCCGAGACGTCGGGGATGCCGCGGCATGGCGCGCCGCTGGCGCCGCTGCCGCCCTCCGAGTCGCTCACGCACGGCGTCGAGACGACGTCCTGCTGCCACGCCGGCGCGGGCATGAAGAGGCTGTTGCCGCCGCCGCCATGCGTCCAGCCGTACTCGAGCCCGCGCGATGCCGGGGCATCGGCCGAGGCGTCGTTGAAGTACAGGACGGTGCCGCCGACGGCCACCGTGCTCGGACTGACCGCGGGGTAGTTGAGCATTGGCGTGGGGATGACCGTCACGCCGTTGAGCACCAGCGCGACGGCGGGGCAGCCGGCACCCGTGTCGCCGGTCGACGCGAACATCGTCCGGCCCTCGGCCACGGCCTGGGTCAGCGCCTGCTCGTAGAGGGCCTGGTTCGGGTTGCCCGCGATGACGACGCCGGCCGGGTTGCCGGGGCTGCCTCCGACCGCGTCGGTGCCCGGCGCCTGCTCGCAGCCGCCGAACGAGGAGCTGCCCTGGAGGGCGCCGTTGCGGTCGGCGGCCCAGGCGTTGTACGCGGCGATGAGGTCCGGGTCGGTGCCCGCCCTGCCGAAGTACAGCGTCTCCCTGGCGGCGTTGGGCGCCATGCCGGTGGACGCCTGCGTGTCGAGGTCCCACTCCACCTCGCCGCCGCTGTCGGTGACCTTCTTCTCGGTCCCGTAGTAGTTGATCTCGAGGTCCATGGCCGGGAACTGGTGCTCGCGCTCGAACAGGCGCAGGTCGCCGGTCGTGTTGTTGGTCGTCCCCCAGCCGAAGATGGCCATCTGCTGGCCTTCGCCCTTGTTGTCCGAGGGCTGGTCGTAGATCGACCAGAGGTCCGATGGGCTCGTGGTGTTGACGTCGGTGCCCGGGCCGAGCGTGTGCGGGAGCTGCGGGCGCTGGGCGCGCTTGCGGTCCGGGTGGTTGAGCCGCGGCCCCTCGAAGGAGTTCAGGCCGGTGACCGCCAGGACGCCGAGGCTCTCGGGGACCGAGGGCGCCGCGACATTGGCGTAGTAGCGGTGGCCCTGGAAGGCGAAGCCGTGGAAGCTCGTCCTCAGCAGCCGGCTCACCTTCTCCGCCGAGCCGGAGGCCAGGACGTAGGAGCTCGCCCCGGGCACGCGCCGCACCCGCAGCCCGCCGGCGCGCAGCCAGCGCACGGTCGCGGCGAGGCGGGAGCTCGGTGCCCCGAACCGCCGGGCGTACTGCGCCGGAGTGAGGAACCGGTGGTACTGCGGGCTGTGGCGGTCGTACAGCGCGCGGACGAAGCGGGCGCGGGCGGCGTCGTCGCGGCCGCGCAGGCCGATGCCGATGTGCAGCGTCCGCGCCGGCGCCAGCGTGCCCAGGTCGCGTGCGTTGTCGAGCCCGCGCAGGACGGTGCCGGGCGATGTGGTCCTGCCGGCGGAGGCGGCGGCGGCGGCGGGAAGGAGGAGGCACGCGAGAGCGCAGCCGAGGAGGGCGGCGCGGAGCGTGCGGTGCATGCGCATCATGCAGCTGGGAACGCGCCCGGCGCCGGAAACTTGTGTCGTTGCACTGACGCCGGGGCGCCGGGCGCCACGCGGCTAGCCTGGTGGCTGTTCCCAGCCGGACACGGAGGTCCCGATGCTGTCCACGCTCCGTACATCCACGTTGACCGCCGCCGTGCTCCTGGTCGCGGTGCTCGTGCTTGCGCAACCGGCGGGAGCCGCCGCGCGCGAGGACGCGGGCCCGCCGCTGCCAGGCGGCGTCTACCGCGGGCACACGGCCCGCGACGCCACGATCTCGATCAGCGTCGCCGACGCCACCACCCCCGGAGGAGCGATGCGCGGCGTGGTGTCGCTGGCCTGCGCGCGCGGCTCGGCGCGCTTCCTCACGCGCGACGGCTCGTTCGTCGCGCACCATCGGACCCGGGGCGGCAAGGTGAGCTGGAGCGTCAGGGGCAGCTTCTCCGTCGACCGCGCGCACGGCCGGGTGCTGCACGTGTCCGGCGGCCGCCGCTGCGGCTGGGCGACGTACACCGCCGCACTGCGCTCGCCCGCCGGGGTGCTCGCGCACACCGTGCGCTACGGCCCGATGACCATCGGGGGCATGGCGATGGGCGCAGCCGGCATGCCCGGCGGCCACGGGAACATGCGCACCTTCTCGACCACCGACATCGCGCGGCCCTGCGCGGACTGCTTCGTCGTGGGGATGGCCGCCCGCCTCGTCGATGGCGCCGGCCGGACGCAGAACTACGACACCGGCGTGATGCTCCACCACACCGTGCTGTTCAACGCCGCCGCGAAGGACGCCAGCTGTCCGCGCTGGCCGCAGCGCTTCTTCGCGTCGGGCAACGAGCGCACCCCGTTCGTGCTCCCCGCCGGCTACGGCTACCTCGTCAGGGCCGGTGATCGCTGGAACGGCCTGACCGAGCTGATGAACGTCGGCGCCGCGACCAAGCGGGTCTTCGTCGAGATGACCTACTACGTCGCGCCGGCGTCCGCCCATCTGCGCGAGGTGCGGCCGCTGTGGCTCGACGTCGACAACTGCGCCGACTCCGAGTACGCGATCCCGGCCGGGCGCTCCGACTCCACCTGGAGCTTCGAGGTGCCGCCCGCGATCGCCGGCAGGGTCGTCGCGATCGGTGGCCACCTCCACGACGACGGCGTCCGCATCCTCGCCAGGGACGCGACGACGGACCGGGTGCTGTGCCGCTCGCGCGCCGGGTTCGGCCGCAACTCCGCCTACCAGGGGCACATCGAGTCGATGACCGGCTGCGTCGGCGCGCCGCTCGGGCGCATCCGCGCGGGCGACACCCTGCGGCTGCAGAGCATGTACGACAGCCCCGCGGCCCAGCAGGGCGTCATGGGGATCATGCTCGCCTACGTCGCGAGGAGCTGAGGCCCCGGCGGGCCCGCGCGGCGCAGCCTGCTCAGAGAAGGCTGCGCGCGCAGTCCTCGATCGCGTCCTCGACGGGACGCGGCGACCAGCCCAGCTGCGTACGCGCCTTCTCGCTGGAGAACCAGGACCGCCTGCCGAGGTCGCTCGTGACCGACCGGACGCTGGCGTCGAACAGGCCCATCAGGCGGATGAGCGCGTCGGGCGCGGTGCGCGTCGGCACCTTCCTCGCGGCGTCGCCGAGCCGCTCGCGGAGGATCGCGCCGACCTCCGCCATCCAGAGGAAGCGGTCGGTGGCGATGAAGCGCTGCCCTCCCGCGTCCGGCGCGGTCATCGCGCGCAGGTGCAGATCGGCGACGTCGCGCACGTCGACGAACGTGAAGCCGAGTCGCGGTGCCGCGGGCATCCCGCCGAGCAGCCGCTTGACCACGTCCAGCGAGTAGGAGTGATCGCCGCTGAGCGCCGGCCCGATGATCGCGCCGGGGTTGATCGTGGTCAGGCGATCCTCAACGCCCGCCGCCCGCACGTGCTCCCACGCGGCGCGCTCGGCCAGCGTCTTCGAGCGCACGTAGGGGCTGCGCGAGGCGTCGTGCCCGTCGGTCCAGTCCGCCTCGGTGTACGGCTCGGCCTCGGAGCTCGCGCGGTCCGGCCGGGTCGCCGCGATCGAGGACGTCATCACCACGCGCTCGACCCCGGCGTCCAGGGCGGCACGCAGCACCCGCAGCGCGCCGTCGCGGGCCGGGACGATCAGCTCGTCGGGATCCTTCGGCTGGACCGGCGGGAATGGCGAGGCCACGTGCAGCACGTGGCGGCAGCCCGCGACCGCCTCCGCCCACCCCGCGTCGGACGTCAGGTCGGCGGCGAGGACGGTCAACCGCGTCCCCGCGTCGGCGCCGGCGGCCTCGACCGCGGCGCGCACCGCCGCCTCCCGTCCGGGATCGCGAACGGTCGTGCGGACGTCGTGGCCGCGCTCGAGCAGCGCGGCGATGCACCACCCGCCGAGGAACCCCGTCCCGCCGGTGACCAGCGACGTGCCGCCCGAGATCGCCATGGGGTGACGCTACCTCAGCGGCGAAGGCCCGCGTCGCCGGAGCCGGCGGCGCGCGCTACGCGTCGCGCCTGGCGATCAGGACGGCGGCGGCGAGGACTGCCGCCGCGGCATAGCCCGCGAAGAGCCCGAAGCCGGCCCAGGGCGCGAGGTGGTGGCTGTTGTCGAACGTGCTGGTGGCGACCGCGAACCCGGCGTTGATCGGCAGGTACGGGGCGACCGCGTCGCTGATGCTCGAAGGCAGGATCGCCACGACCCCCGGGAGCACGAACAGCAGCCCGACGAAGCTCGCGATCGCGCCGGCCGTGTTGCGCACGAGCGCGCCGAGCCCGACGCAGAGGATCCCGAGCACCGTCAGGAACAGCGCGGCGCCGAACACGACGCGCAGGGCATGGGCGTCCGAGAGGCCGTGCTGGAGGTGGCGCTGGGCGACGATCGCCTGCACGCCGAAGAACGAGATGAACGATGCGGCCAGCGTGAGCACGAAGGTCACCGCGCCGAACACGGCGGCCTTGGCCCAGAGCACGGGCAGCCGCCGGGGCACGGCCATGAAGCTCGAGCGGATCATCCCGGTCGAGTACTCGCCGCTGATGACCAGCACGCCGAGCACCGCGATCGCCAGCTGTGCGAGATGGAAGCCGCCGACGCCGGTGTTGATCGAGTCGTAGCGCGCGCGCTCGCCGGCGCGCATGTGCGCCCAGTGGCCCATCTGGAACGCGGCGACGACCATGCCCAGGCCGGCCTGCGCGACGAACGCGGCCAGCAGCGACCAGCGCGTCGAGCGCAGCGACCAGAGCTTCGTCCACTCCGAGCGCAGGACCCGCCGGGCGGTGACCCTGCCGGCCCGCACTCCGCGGGAGGCGACGCGACCCGACGGAGCCTCCGCGACCGCGCTCATGCCGCCTCGAGCGCCGCGCGAGCGTGCCCGGTCGTGTCGTACTCGACCGCATCGCGGGTCAGCCGCATGAAGGCGTCCTCGAGCGAGGCCCGCAGCGGCGTGCAGCTCGTGCAGGACGAGCCCGCGATCGGCGGCGAGCGCGCCGATCCGCTCGCTGCTCAGCCCCCGCACCTCCAGCACGTCCGCACCCGCGCGCGCAACCTCCACCCCGGGGCCCGCGAGCGCCCGGCTCAGCTCCTGCGCCTGTGGCGAGCGCACGTGAACGGCCGCCTCCTGCGACGCCTGCGCGACGACCTCGGCGACCGAGGTGTCGGCGATCAGCCGCCCGCGCCCGATGACCACGAGCCGCTCGGCGGTCTGCGCGATCTCGGCCATCAGGTGCGACGAGAGGAACACGGTGCGTCCCTCCGCCGCCAGCCCCCTGAGCAGGTTGCGGATCCACAGGATGCCCTCCGGGTCCAGGCCGTTGGCGGGCTCGTCGAGGATCAGCGTCTGCGGGTCGCCGAGCAGCGCGGACGCGACCCCCAGCCGCTGGCCCATGCCCAGCGAGAAGGCGCCCACGCGCTTGCGGCGCGACCTCCGCGAGGCCGACGAGCTCGAGCACCTCGTCGACGCGCGAGCGCGGGATCCCGTGGGTCTGGGCCATCGCCAGCAGGTGGTGGAACGCCGAGCGGCCCGTGTGGACGGCCCGCGCCTCGAGCATCGCGCCGACCTCGTGCAGCGGCGCCCGAAGATCGCGATAGTCCCTGCCGTCGAGGCGCGCCGATCCCGCGGTCGGCGCGTCGAGTCCGAGGATCACGCGCATGGTCGTCGACTTGCCGGCGCCGTTGGGCCCGAGGAAGCCCGTGACGGTTCCGGGCCGCACGGTGAAGGTCACGTCGTCGACCGCCACCTTCTCTCCGTAGCGCTTGGTGAGGCCGGAGACCTCGATCACTCGCACTCCTCTCGTCGGTGTCCGCTCACGCTAATGGCGGAACCTGAACGCCGGTTGAACACCTCCGCACGGGCGGCGCGGCCCGCGATCGGCAGATCGCCTTCTCGGCGAAGACCGTTGCCGGTCTGGAGCCGCACGGCCGCGTGGGACAGCGGCTGAAGCGCCACGATCGCATCGCCGAGAAGCTCGCACCGGGCTTGGCCGGCCTGACAACCGTGTTGGCGACCGTCGCGGCAACGACGCGCCATCCTCCGAAATTCGCCATGAGCGCGACGAGCACGGCCGCAGTCGGCGACACCGGCGAGCGACTTGCGTTCCGCGCGAAGCGGGACGCTGGCCCAGGTGCGGCGCCAGACCTCCTTGGCATGGATCTCGCACCTGTTGGCGGCGACTGCGAGCAGTTGCGCTCTCAGGCGAGAGGAGGCGCCAACGGCTCTCATCGTTCGCGGGCTGTTGTGTTTCGCAAGTTCCACCGAGGCGGGGCGTTAGGTCTGGTGTGCGCCGGATCCTCGCGGTCGCCGTCGTGTGCCTTGCCGCGCTGCCGTGCGCGCCGGCGAGCGCCCAGTCGCTGCCGTGGGCCAGACGGCTCTGGGGCTACATCACGACGCGCGACGGTGTGCAGCTGCGCTACAGCGTTCTGCTGCCGGCGGCCAAGGGCCGCTTCCCGGTGCTGGTCAACTACAGCGGCTACGACGCCGGCGGGATCGGCGGCGACGCCTACCAGCAGGGCGACACCTGGATGGAGACGAACCTCGACGCCCGCCTGCTGAAAGCCGGCTTCGCGGTGATGGGGTTGCAGATGCGCGGCACCGGGTGCTCGTCGGGAACCTTCGACCTCTTCGGCCCCGAGTGGGGCACCGACGGCGCGCAGGGGGTCGAGTGGGCCGCGCGCCAACCCTGGTCGACCGGCCACGTCGGGATGTACCTCTGGTCGTGGCCCGGGCTCTCGCAGCTCTTCACGGCCTCGCAACGGCCGCCGCACCTCGACGCGATCGCGCCCGGCATGGTCGTCACCGACGCCCTGCGCGACGTCGCCGCCCCCGGCGGCATCCCCAACCCGCAGTTCCCGTATCTGTGGTGGGGCACGATCATGAGCGCCTGGACCTATGAGGCACAAGACGCCGCGGGCGACCAGGACACGGCGTGCACCGCGAACATGGCGCGCAATCTCTCGGTCGGCCAGACCGTCTCGCCGCCCACTGACTCGACCCACCTCTTCTACGACGACTTCTGGAAGGCGCGCGACCTACGGTCCGCGACGGCGCGCATTCGGATCCCGGTCCTCTCGATGGCCGCCTGGCAGGACGAGGAGGTCGGCTCGCGCGGCGGCTACTACCAGGAGCTTCTCGACCCGAAGCGCACGTGGTATGTCGGCCTCAACGGGCAGCACGACAGCTACGTCAGCACGCGCTTCGGCGACGTGCTGATCGCGTTCTTCAAGCACTTCCTCGCCGGCGCGAACGACGGCTTCCAACGCACACCGCACGTGCAGCTGTGGATGGACACGACGTCGCCGGGCGGCCCGCAGTCCTCCGACGACGACCTCGCGCAGGAGCACCCGGGCTGGGTGATCACCGCGCCGCGGCTGCCCCTCAACGTTCACCCGCGCACGCTCTACCTGCACGCCGGCGGCGGGCTCTCCGACAGCGCGCCCGCCAGGGACGCCGGCTCGGACTCCTACGTCCCCGCCCCGGGCCCGGTCGTCAGCAACGACATCCCCGGCGCGATCACCGCTGACGGCGGGGGCGCCTACGGCGAAGCGCCCTGGGAGCGCTGGCAGCCCGTCCCGCACGGCCAGCTCGCCTACACGACCGCACCGCTCACGCGGCCGCTGACCGTGGCCGGCTCGGGGTCGCTGAACCTCTGGCTCTCGTCGACCGCGCCGGACACCGACGTTCAGGTGACGCTCGCCGACGTGCGCCCGGACGGCCAGGAGCAGTACGTCCAGCGCGGCTGGCTGCGCGCTTCGCAGCGGGCCATCGACCCGGCGTTGTCCTCACCGCTGCGGCCCGTCCACCTCCAGACACTCGACAGCGTCGCGCCGCTCCAGCCACTCCAGCCCATCCTCGCGCGCGTCGAGATTCCCATGTTCGCCCACAGCTTCCGGCCCGGCTCGCGGCTGCGCATCTGGCTCGACGCGCCGAGCGGCACGGGCGACTGGGGCTTTCTCGGCGAGACCGCGACGGGCGTCGACACCATCTATGCCGAGCCCGGCCACGCCTCCGCGCTCGTGCTGGGAGAGCTCGACGCGGCGCCCCCGCCGCCGCCACCTGCCCGCTGCGGCGAGATCGTCGGCGAGCCCTGCCGCGCGGACCCGCTCGGCGGTTAGCACAGACGCTGTCCCCTTCAAATCCGACCGCAAGCAAGTGAAGCGCAACCGACATCGTCCGGTTGGACGACACGCGGCCGTCTGGGCCCGGCCGGGCTGACAACCGCGTTCAGGAGGAAGCAGGTCTATCCCGCGACGACCTCAGCCCCCGCTTCTCGCCACGAACGCGACCGACGACTCCAGGCTCGCCGCCGCGACGGTGAGCTCCCCGTCTCCCACCCGTGCGCGAACGGATCAACGATCCGGCCCAGCTGCCGGGGATCGCCCGAATGGGCCCGGTCAGACTCGTTGGCGATGGTGACGCATGTAGCCGACCGCCGCCACGAGGTAGATCGCCAGCGTGACCGCGAAGATCGCGATTGCGGCAGTGACCGACCACCAGGTTCTCGCGGCGACGACCGGCACCCCGATGAACAGCCAGGCACCGACCATGCGAGTGAGCATCCCTCTCGCGCTGCGTTGGGCGAACCAGTCAGCCAGCGGCATCCACGGGCAAAGGTACCGAGCGCCTGGCCGCGGACGCACCCGCTCTCTCTCCCAGAGTCGTCAGGGACAGGGCAGCGAACCGCCTCTCCGGCGGAGCAGGGCGCCTCCTCGTGCCTGCCCGCGCGGGTGGGAGGATTGACGGATGCCACGCTTGGACGTCATCGGTGTGATCGTCTCGAACTTCGAGACTGCGATCGACTTCTACCGGCGACTCGGCCTTCGGTTTCCCGAAGACCCGGATCCCGAAGGCCACGGCCACGTCGAGACGACGCTTCCCGGTGGGCTCCGCTTCACGCTCGACACGGAGGAATCAATCCGGTCGTTCGACCCGGGCTGGTCGCCTCCCGCAGGAGGACACCGAATGGCGGTCGCCTTCCGCTGCGATTCGCCCACCGACGTCGATCGTGTCTACCGGGAGCTCGTGCTCGCCGGCACTGGGGGGCACAAGGAGCCGTGGGACGCGTTCTGGGGCCAGCGGTACGCTCAGGTCAAGGATCCCGACGGCAACGTCGTCGACCTCTTCGCGCCATCGCAGAGCTGACGCGAACCTCGCTGCCGCTGATAGGAGAAGATGGCCCACGAGGGCCGGCTGCCGCTGGGCTGCGCGCCGGGCACCAGCCGACCGGCAATCCGCGACCACCCGTGGGGCGCCTCGACGCCGGACGCCCCGCTTCCCCCTGTCCGCGCGAAGCGGGGCTTCGCCGGCGACGGCGCCGGGGCCCCGTGGCATAGCCGCGATCATTTGCAGGGCGATCCGACGGAGTAGCGCGCTGAACGGACGGGAACGATCAGCGCGTGGTCTTCAGGGTGCGCCTCCGAGTCCCACCTCGTTGCCGTCAAGGTCGTGGTAGATGGCCTTGCGAACGCCGTTGGAGAGCGTCACGCGCTGATTTGGCTCGAGTCCACGAGCAGCGATCTCGGCCACCCCCGCGTCGAGGTCCTCGAGGAAGATCATGACCACGCCGTTGCCGGCGCTCTCGGCGGCTTCGACCACGTAGACGGAGCAGTCCTCGGCGAGCGTCCACACGGCCTCGGTCGCGTGGGGGAAGAAAGATGGTTCGCCGAGTAGCTGTTCGTACCACGCGCGGGCTGCGGCGAAGTCACGTACCCGCAAGCCGGCGAAGAGGTGCAGGCCCATGGCCGGGCCACGGTACTCGGCCTCCATCCCTCGCGCTGCGGACGACACGGAGGAGCCAGCCCCGAGCCGACGGCTTCCCTGCTCCTCGCCATGGGCGTGACGAGTCGGACCGCCGGCGGCGGGACACCGGCGAGCGACCTGATGTCCGCGCGAAGCAGGCAATCCGAGTGCGAGGCGACGTCGCAGGGCAGGAGGCCCGATGGGGTGCCCGGGAAATGACTGCAGACGCAGACGATGGTTCGGCGAAGTTGACCGCGCTGCCGAGCGACAGCTATCTGTCGTCGGGCTCCCCGGGCCGCACGATTCCCGACTCGTAGGCGAGCACGACCGCCTGGGCGCGGTCGTGGAGGTCGAGCTTCGAGAAGATGCGCGCGACATGGGTCTTCACGGTGGCCTCGCTGACCACGAGCCGGGCAGCGATCTGACGGTTGGTGAGCCCCCGTGCGACCATGGCAAACACCTCCCGCTCTCGATCGGTGAGCTCCGCGTAGCCCGGTGGTGGCTTCGTTCCCGGATCGGGCATGCTCGCGAAGCGCTCGATCAGTCGCCGGGTGACGGCCGGGGCCAGCAGCGCGTCGCCGGCGGCGACCGCGGTGACCGCGATGGCGAGCTGCTCGGCGGGAAGGTCCTTGAGCAGGAAGCCGCTCGCCCCCGCACGGAGCGCCCCGTAGACGTACTCGTCGAGGTCGAAGGTGGTGAGGACGATGACGCGGGTGTCGATGCGCGGTGGGCCCTCGAGCAGCCGCCGGGTCGCCTCGATGCCGTCGAGGTGCGGCATGCGGATGTCCATCAGCACCACGTCGGGGCCAGTGCGCCGGGCCGCCGCGACCGCCTCGGCTCCGTCGGCTGCCTCGGCCACCACCGCGACGCCGGCCTGCTCCAGGATGAGCCGAAAGCCAGTCCGGATCATCTCCTGGTCATCGGCGATGAGCACGCGCACGGTCATCGCAGCTCCTCGGCGATCGACAGGCGAGCCGAGATCCGGAACTCGCCAGCTTCGCGGCTCGCCTCGAGCGTGCCGCCATAGAGCTGCGCCCGCTCGCGCATGCCGATCAGGCCGTGTCCGTTCCCGCCGCCGTCCCGAGGCTGCGAAACCAGCCCGTTGCGGACCTCGAGTTCAAGCTCGCCGGTGCCGTACCGGACAGCGAGGCTCGCCGGCCCCTGTCCGTGCTTGATCGCGTTCGTGATCGCCTCCTGGACGATCCGATAGGCGGCGAGATCGACCCCGGCGGGAAGCGGGCGCGCCTCGCCCACGCGATCAACGGTCAGCTCGAGACCAGACCCGCGCGCTCGCGCCACCAGCTCGTCGAGCTCGCCGAGGCCCGGCTGCGGAGCGACGGCGAGACCGTCGGCGTCGGTCCTGATCAGGCCGAGGAGCCGCCGCATCTCCGCCAGCGCCTGGCGCGAGGTCGCCTCCACCGACCGCAGCATCGACTCGCTGCGCGCCGGCTCGGACCGGACGAGCTGGCGGGCCGCACCGGTCTGCACGACCACGACGCTCATCGTGTGGGCGAGGACGTCGTGCATCTCGCGGGCGATCCGCGCCCGCTCCTCCGCCACCGCCCGCTCGCGCTCGGCCGCGCTCATCGCCTCCGCGCGCGCGGCACGATGCTCGAGCCGCGCCGCCACCAGCCGGCCGCTTCTGACCGCGTAGCCCCCCAACCATGCACCACCTCCGAGGAGCAGCGAGAACGCATAGTCACCTGCCCCCCGGCCGGTCTCCAGCGCGAGGGCGATCCAGGCCACCGTCTGCCCGGCAACGAGCCCGGCCACGGCCACCCTGCCGTCAGCCGCGTGCGCGGCGATCGAATAGATCGCCACCAGCAGCGCGATCGCCACCGCGATCGACTGCTCGGCCTGGCCCCCGGCGAGCGCCTGGCCCGCATAGGCGGCATAGACGACGGCAAACGCCAGCGCCGGGCCGCGGCGTCGCCACGCCAGCGGCAGCGTCATCAACGGGATCGCCGCAGCGGCGACAGCATCGGAGCCGGGGAAGCTCGCGGACGCCAACGCCTCGAGCTCGGCAACGACCGCCAGCGCGCAGGCGAGCAGCGTGTCGACCGCCAACGGCGGAAGAGAACCGATCCAACGTGCGTGCGCTGAGCGCATGCGGCGGACCAACGCCATGCCGCGAAGGTAGACGAGCGCCCGGCGCCTCACATCATCCGAGTGCGTGACGCTGACTGCGAGGAGATCATCCCGGCGGTGTACGGCAGTTCACGTCGTCGGCCGATGACGCCGGGGCCCGCGGCGCGTAGCTTGCCGCTCGATCCAACCCACCACCGGAGGTAACCCAAGATGATCAACCGGCAGACCCTGATTCCCCTCGGCGCGCTGCTCGTCGTGTGCTTCGTCGGCTCCGGCGTCCTGAAGGACAAGAGCTCGGGCGCCCTCGGCGTGCTCAGCTACGCCGCCTGGTTCGGCTTCCTGGCCCTCGTCGTGTTCTTCATCGCGGTCGCCGTCGTCACGATCGTCCGCAACCGGCGACGGCTCGACGGCAGCCGCTCGTAGAGCGCGAGAAGATCTCGCCGAGCTCCTGGCGACGACCCGCTTCTCGCCAGCTGAGGTATGGCGGGTCGGCCGGCGTTGCGCCGGCCGACCTGACGGTTGGCTTCGGGCTAGCGCCTGATCTGAAGTCCGGCGCTTGCGGAGATCGTCGGTGAGGGCCGCTGGTGAACGGTGTCGATGATCTCGGCACTGTCGATGCCCTGCAGGTAGATGCTGGTGACGCCCAGATGCGCGTGCCCGAGCTGGCGCTGGATGACGACGAGCGGGACGCCCTCGTGGGCCATCTCGACGGCGTGAGCGTGGCGGAGCTGGTGCGGAGCGAACCGTCGCCGGAGCCCGGCGGCCGCGGCGGCGTGGTGCAGCTGCTTTCGCGCGGCTGACGCCTCCCAACGGCGTCCGGCAGTGGGGCCGTGGATCACGCACAGCAGCGCTCCGATCGGCAGCTGCCGCCGGGTTGCGAGCCACGGGTCGAGCTGGCTCCACGCCCAGCGATCGATGCCGACCTCGCGGCGCTTGCCGCCCTTGCCGCGACGGACGAGGATCGCGCCGCGATCCGGGTCGAGGTCACTCTCCTGGAGCGCGAGCGCCTCGCTGATCCGCAGTCCCGCGCGCCACAGCAGGACGACCAGCGCGCGCAGCCGCTGTCCGTCGGGCCGGTCGCCGGCCGTGCGCATCACGTCGACGATCTCCTCGACGGTCGGCGGGTCGGCCGGGTAGTGCTCGCCCTTGCGGCGGGCGGCCCTGGTGGTGGCCGGGCATCGTTGCCGGTGAGCGGCGGTGGCCGGCGGCGTCCAGCAGCGGGGAATCCATGAGCCCCTCCTTCAGGTGGGATGGGTTGACAAACCCAGTGCTGTACTGCCAATGTAAGTACATGTCAACGGTCAAGGAGCAACGACTGCAGATCCGCGTCGACCCAGCGGACAAGGCGCTGCTCGAACGGGCCGCTGCGGCGTCGCATCTGAGCGTCTCGGCGTTCGTCGTCCAGGCCGCCGCCTCCAGGGCCGAGGAGATCCTCGCCGAGCGCTCGAGCATCCGCCTCTCGCCGCAGGCCGCGGCTGCGTTCACCGAGGCGCTCGAGCGCCCGGCAGCCGTCAACGACCGTCTCGCCAGGGCGCTGCGACGCAAGCGCAGCTTCAGCTGGCTTGACTGAGCTTCGCCGTCCGGCGCTGCTCGACGCCCGCCGCCACGACCGCGAACCGTTCGACAGCGGCGAGCCGGTCCTCGACGAGTGGCTGCGCCGTTACGCCGGCCAGAACCGCCGCCGCGACACCGCCGCCACCTGGGTCATCACCGACGCCAACGACGTCGTCGTCGCGTATGCGAGCGTGGCCATGACCGGCATCGACCGCTCAGCTGCCCCCGACGTGCTCGCCAAGGGTGCGCCAGATCCCATCCCGGCCCTCCTGCTCGGCCGGCTCGCGGTCGATCACCGCTACTCGAACATCGGGATCGGAACCGCGCTCGCCGCCCACGTGCTCGCCACGGCGGTCGCACTCAACGAGCAGGCCGCCTGTCGAGCAGTCGCCGTCACCGCGCTCACCCACACCGCTCGAACCTGGTGGCAGCGACTCGGCTTTCACGCATTCGGGCCAGACGAACCCGACCAACTCGACCTCTACCTCCTGACGTCCGAGATCGACGCAACGCTCCGCCGCATCCGATAGCTGACGACACCTCGTGCCCGCGCGAAGCGGGGTTTGTGCCGACGCGTCGGATGATTGCGGTGGTTCAATCGCGGGATCCGGTGAGGTGATCGATGAGTTCGGGATGTGGCGACGGTCATGAGGTCGAGAACGCGAGACGAGGTGTGCGATGGGCAAGCTGGTCGTGACGGAGTTCGTGTCGGTCGACGGGGTGTTCGAGGACCCGGGTGGAGCCGAGGGCTACGAGCACGGCGGCTGGACCTTCGAGTACGACCGTGGCGAGGAGGGCGGCAAGTTCAAGCTCGACGAGCTGATGGAGGCCGAGGTCCAGCTGTTCGGTCGGGTGACCTACGAGGGCTTCGCGGCCGCCTGGCCATCGCGCGAGGGCGAGTTCGCCGACAAGATCAACAACGCGCCGAAGTACGTCGTCTCGACCACGCTGAAGGATCCCGAGTGGCAGAACACGACGGTGATCTCAGGCGACGTGGTCGAGCAGATCGCCGAGCTCAAGGCGCAGACCGACGGTGCCATCCTGGTCGCCGGCAGCGGCACCCTGGTGGGCACGCTGCTGAGGGCGGACCTGGTCGACGAGCTTCGGCTGATGGTCTTCCCCACGGTGCTCGGGCGCGGCAAGCGCCTGTTCCCCGACGGGATCGACCGGCTGAAGCTGAAGCTCACGTCATCCCGACAGGTCGGCCCCGACGGCGTGCAGGTCCAGGTCTACCAGCGAGACGAATAGAGGAGGCGAGGGGGATGGAACGGGCCAAGGCGTTCCATGAAGCGATCGGCTGGTCGGCGGCGATGGACATCGAGGGCGCCGCGTTTCATTCGGGGTCGGGCGTGCCGTCGGCGGTGTGTGGGCGGAACAGCGTCTCGTAGAGGTCGGGCCAGAGGCTGGATGGTGCGTCGTCGGGGTCGACGTAGTGCTGGATGGCCAGGCCGACGTCGAGCGCGATGAAGGCCGATGCGATCGCTTTGGGGTCTGCGGGTGCCTCGATGCCGTGCTCGGCGAAGGAGTCGGCGACGGTCTTGGCGCCCAGCTCGCGGGTGCCGCGCCAGAACTCCGATGCTCGCCGTGCTCACCGTCGCCGTGGTGGTGTTCGCCGCGGCCTACGCCATGGTCCGGGCCCTGTCCGCGCTCGGCGTGCGCTGGAATCGGATCACCGGCGACCAGGGCACGGTTCGGCGCCACCTGCCATGGCTGCGCTCGATGCGCGGCGAGCGACCGTCGAACATGCCCGGCGTCCAGGCGCACCTCTCGGCGCTGGAGATCGTGCTCGTGGTGACCGTCATCGCCTGCTACGTCGTGTTCGAGATCTGGTTCTTCTTCTACAGCTCCTCGCCGATCGACCAACGCAGCGGCCGTGGCTGACACGCAGCCGTTCTCGGCTACCGCGAAGGGCGTGACGAGCAGAACCGCCGCCGCTGGGGACACCGGCGAGCGACCGGGTGTCCGCGCGAAGCGGGAGGCGTGAGGTGGAGCCGGAGCCTTGCTGAGCACAACATCCGCTGGGGACAAGCCAGACATTAGGGTGCTGTCGCCATTTGCAGATCGCAGACCTCCTCCGTACGGACGCCGATGCCGGACACCACCTGCCACATGTCGATCTCGCTCGACGGTTTCGTCGCCGGGCCCCACCAGAGCCGCGAGGATCCACTCGGCAAGCGTGGGCGCGAGCTCCATGGCTGGCATCTCGGCGACGAGCGCGCCAACGACGCCGACGCGACGGCGACCGGCTGGCTCATGCGCCCGCGCGGCGCGTACGTCATGGGGCGGAACATGTTCGGGCCGATCCGCGGCGAGTGGGACGAGGACTGGCGCGGGTGGTGGGGCCCGGAGCCGCCGTACCACGCGCCGGTGTTCGTGCTCACCCATCACGCTCGCGAGCCGATCGAGATGGAAGGCGGGACGACCTTTCACTTCGTCACCGGCGGTTTCGATGCCGCATATGCACAGGCGCGTGAGACGGCCCGTGAGGCCGGCGTGGACATCGCGGGTGGCGCCTCGACCGTGCGCCAGGCCCTCATCGCCGACGTCGTCGACGAGCTCACGCTCGACGTCGCGCCGGTCCTGCTCGGCTCCGGCGAGCGGATCTTCGACGGCGTCGAGTCGTTCGGGTTCGAGCCTGTCGAGGTCTTGCATTCGCCGCTAGCCACACACATCCGCTACCGCCGGGCGAGATGAGCCGATGAGGGGCTGTCCTGTGCCGCGCCTCCATGCCTTCAGCGCGACGATTTCCGACTGAGCTGCCCGCGCAAAGCAGGACGCTGGCCGGGCGCGGCCACGGGCCTCCTGTGCATGGAAAGGCAGCGCAGGTGCTCATGCTCGCGTCAGAGCCGTCGATGAAGGAGCGGGATGTCCGGTCCGACACCCAAGACGCCACGACTTCCTCCTCGCTGGTTCATCTGCCTGTTCTGGAGCGTCCACCGCTGGCTTTGCCGTCTGAGCGGTGGCCGGTTGGGGCTGTGGCGGCCGAAGCCCGGCAAGTGGGGCGCCATGCGGCTCATCACCATCGGACGGCGAACGGGCCGGGAGCACCCGGTGATCGTCGGCTACTTCCAAGACGGCCCGAACCTGATCGTCCTGGCCATGAACGGCTGGGGTGACGGGGAGCCGGCGTGGTGGTTGAACCTCCAAGCCCACCCCGATGTGCGGGCCGACCTGCCCGACGGGCCGCGCCTGGTCAGCGCCCGCCCCGCCCAGGGCGAGGAGCGCGAACGCCTGTGGGACCGCTGGCGCCAGATCGACAAGGACCTCGACGCCTACGCCGCCCGCCGCTCGATGGAGACCGCTGTCGTGATCCTGGAGCCACGACCCGGGCCGTAGCCGAGCAGCGGGCGAGGCGGGGTCTCTCGCTCGGTCGGGGCCGAGCACGAGGGAGCAGCCGCCGGCTTGCGGAATCAGCCGCCAAGCAACTCGACCCCGGTCGGGATCATCGCGATTGCGAGCCCTGCGCAACCGGCGACGCTGACGATCTCCAGTCCGTCGGGCACGCGTAGAGCGCTCGCAGGCCCGGCGCGAGCTGGACGAACTCGGGCTCAGGCAACGTGTCGAATGCGCTCATGGTCAGGCACAGCGCGCCCTTGTCGGCGGCGAGGGCGACCACCCCGATCACCGCGATGCCCGCTCCGATCAGCCCGGCCCACTCGGCCGATGAGCCCGCGAGCGCCCCCAGGTGGTGGATCACGATGACGATCAGCAGTGGACAGGCCGCGAGCACCGCTACGTGCCCGACGTGGAGCAGCCGGTTCGCGTGTGCGCGCGCGACCAGCTCGGCCGGTTCGGTGATCACGTGCGGACGCCGGAGACCGGGGTGCACGGCGAATCCGAACGCAAGAAGCGTGGGGGCCAGGACGAACGCGAGCCCAGCTGAAATGTCCTTCACCGACGTCAGGCTCACCGCTATGAGCGACACGAACCGCCACCTCTTTGGACTGGGCAAGCGCCTGCGAGGCAGACGCGCGATTGCGATGTTCCTGGTGCGGGTTGAGCCTGCGTGTGCTGACCGCTTGCCGCCGAGGTACCGTCCTTCGAGATGAGCGCGGAGCAGCCACTGCCGGTCTTGCCGACTGCAGAGTCTTCGCCCGCTTCAGGCCCGACCGGCACGGAGCGCGAGCGTTTGGTTCGACGCGCGCGGCTGCTCGCCTGGTTCGGCCTCGGCTGGCACATGGTCGAAGCCGGCGTGGCCATCGGAGCCGGGGTGGCGGCGAGCTCGATCGCGCTCGTCGGCTTCGGTGCGGACAGCTTGATCGAGGCCTCCGCCGGGATTGTCGTCATCTGGCTGATGGCTGGCTCGCACTCGACCTCGGCAAGAGCTGAACGCCTGGCTCAGCAGCTGATCGCTGCGTCGTTCGTTCTGCTCGCCGCCTACGTCGGCGTCGAGTCGGTGCGCGACCTCTTCGACAACCATCACCCTGCGGTCAGTTGGCTGGGCATCGGCCTTTCGGTCGTGACGCTGGCGTCGATGCCGCCCCTGGCCGACGCGAAGGCCAAGGTCGGGCACGCGCTCGGGTCGTCGGCTACCACCAGCGAAAGTCGCCAGACGATGCTCTGCGCCTACCTCTCCGCAGCATTGCTCGTCGGCCTCGGCGCGAACGCCATCTTCGGGTGGTGGTGGGCCGACCCCGTCGCCGGCCTCGCCATCGCCGGCGTTGCCCTGCGCGAGGCTCACGACTCGTGGCGCGGCGACGTCTGCGACTGCTGCAGCTGACTCAGCCTGGCCATTCGCCGGCGTGCTGGCTCCCGCCTCGGGGGCAATCGAGGTCGAGCCCACCGACGACTTCCCCGCCGACGAGCTGGCCCTCGAACCTGGTGAGTTCCTGTACCAACTCCGCGCTGCTCTCGACTCGCTTGTCTACGAGACCGCCATCGTCGTCAGCGGGCAAGACCCCCCGCCCAATGCGGAGAACCTTGAGTTCCCGATCAGAGCCTCGGAGGCGGGCTTCAAGAACGCAGCCGCGAAGATCGCGCCACTCGCATTTGATCACCGGGTCTGGATCGAGGAGTTCCAGCCGTACCACGCTGAGTACCGGACGGAGGGCCTTCAACTCACAGCCGAATCGCTCGAAGCGATCAACGATCTGGCGCGGAAGGATCGGCACCGGGGTCTCCACGTCGTCGCTTCCTGGGCAGCCAAGAGAAACCCCCAGTTCGACCTGCCGCCTGGATGCAGTCTCGAATGGCTCAACGTCACCGACGACGGACCGCTCGAACGTCAGAGCGAGGTCGCAAGGGCTCCGCTGGCCCCGGTTGTCGAGCCGGTCGTAGCTGTACCAGCCGGCGCGCCCCCGACCGATCTGGACCAACCAGGGCCCGAGAAAGGCCCTGTCGTTGCAGGGCCTTGGAAGCAAGCCGACGGCCGGACTCGAACCGGCGACCCCTTCATTACGAGTGAAGTGCTCTACCAGCTGAGCTACGTCGGCGGGGGCTCGATCCTAGCGCGCGGGGCGGGCTCGTCAGGGGGTGCCATGATGACCTCGTGGACGACCGCGACCGCCGTGAGCAGATCGACCGCGCGCGCGGGCGCGACGAGGAGGATCGCGACCTCTTCGCGATCCGGCGCGTCGAGCGCGAGGGCGACGAGGAGGTCTCCGCGCTCGAGGAGCGGCTGCGCGGGTTCGAGCACGAGGTCGACGCGGCCGAGCGCGACGAGGCCGAGGAGGCCCGTCGCGAGCGCAAGCCGCCGTTCTGATCCGCTCGCGCTGCGCAGGCGGCGCCGTCCCGGCAGGATGTGGCGATGCCCGTCTTCGCGCTCAACCTCTTCGACCTCGCCGACAACGACCTCTACCTGCAGTACTCGCGCCGGTCGGCCGGCGCCGTCGGCAAGCACGGCGGCCGGGTGGTCGCGCTCGGCAAGCTGTCGGGCGACGTGCCGAGCCATGGCGGCGAGCCGCGCCAGGCGATGGTGCTCGTCGAGTGGCCCTCGCCCGAGGCCTTCCAGGCGTTCCTCGACGACGACGAGAACGCGGACCTCCACCCCCTCCGCGAGGACGGCACCCGCAACTACCTGTGGTGGGCCTACGACCGGATCGAGGACCTGAGGCCGCTGCTGAAGGGATAGCGGCGCTTGCTGTGTCGCGAAGCTCCCGACCCGGAGGCTCGCGACACAGCACGTCGGCCCTACGCCGGCAGCCGCACGTCGATGCGCCCGTCGGCCTGCCGCACCTGAAAGGCGGGCTGGCCGCTGGTCGCGGGGCCGCGCTCGACGGTCCCGTCGGTCAGGCGGAAGCGGCTGCCGTGGCAGGCGCAGGTGATCGTGGCGTCTCCGAGCTCGCCCTCGGCCAGCGAGCAGCCGCGGTGCGAGCAGCGGTCGTGGACGGCCATGATCCGGCCGTTGTCGCGAACGAGCAGGACCGGCGTCTCGCCGGCCAGCACGCGCTTCGGGCTGCGCTCGCCGAGCTGGGAGGCCTCGAGGACCGGCGTCCACTCGCCGGACCCGGCATCGAACGAGGTCTGGTCGACACCGACGCCGCGGGCGTAGCTGAGGTGGCCGCCGAGGTACCCGCCGACGCCGAGCACGCCGGCGCCGGCGAGGCCGAGCGCGCGGCCGGCGCCACGCCGCCCGCGACGGCGCGCCCGGGCCGAGAGCGCGTACAGCGCGAACGCCGACGCGTTGGTGGCCGCGTGCACGAGCCCGACTCGACGGACCTCGGCGCTGGACAGCTCGCTGTCGGCCCAGTCGGTCACGCCGGTCAGCGCCGTCGGCGCGTAGGCCGCCAGGCCGATCCCGACGAGCCGGTCGGCGCCCGGGGCCCCACGCTCGCCGCCGATCAGGTCGAGGATCGTCGCGCTCGTGAAGCTGCCGATCACCACGTCGGTGAGCAGCGGATGCACGGCGTGCCCGAGCCAGGTCCCGCTCAGCGCGTCCTTGACCGCGCCCGGCGACAGCGCGCCGCGGACCCTCTTGCCGATCTCGCCGCCCGGCGCGTCGAGCGCGCCGAGACGCTCGATCCGGTCGGTCAGGGTGTGCAGGGGCGACGGGGCGGTCGGGGTGCTCATGGCCGCCGGGCTACCCGGCCGCGGGGGCACCTAGCCGGGATCAGCCGAGAACGGCCTCGAATCCGGCGTAGTACTCCGCCGGCACGGTCTTCAGCTCGCGGACGGCGTCCGCGAGCGCGACGAGGTTGATCGCGTTGCCCTGGAGCGCGGGCATCGTCCCCCACCGGCCCTCGTGCGCGGCGTCGATCGCGGCGAGGCCGAAGCGCGTCGCGAGCACGCGGTCGAACGCGGTCGGGGTGCCGCCGCGCTGGATGTGGCCCAGCACGGTCGTCCGGGTCTCGAACCCGGTGCGGCGCTCGATCTCGCCCTCGATCCGCTGGCCGATGCCGCCGAGGCGGACGTGGCCGAACTCGTCGGCGCTGCCCTCGACGGTCTCCATCGTGCCCTCCCGCGGCACGGCGCCCTCGGCGACCACGACGATCGAGAACAGGTAGCCCCGCTGGTGGCGGCGGCCCAGCGCGGCGCAGACCTCCTCGATGTCGAAGGGCTGCTCGGGGATCAGGATCACGTCGGCGCCGCCCGCGATGCCGGCATGCAGCGCGATCCAGCCGGCGTGGCGGCCCATGACCTCGCAGACGAGGATGCGGTTGTGGCTCTCGGCGGTCGTGTGCAGGCGGTCGATCGCCGCGGTCGCGACGTGCACCGCCGTGTCGAAGCCGAACGTCACGTCGGTGGCGCCAAGGTCGTTGTCGATCGTCTTCGGCACGCCGACCATGTTCATGCCGTGCTCGGCATGCAGGCGGCTCGCGGCGCCGAGGGTGTCCTCGCCGCCGATCGCGATGAGCCCGTCGAGGCCGAGCTCGTCGAAGGTCTCGCGCACCATCTGGGGGCCGTCGTCGCGCTTGAAGACGTTGGTGCGCGAGGTGCGCAGGATCGTTCCGCCGCGGGGCAGGATCCCGCGCGTCGTCTCGAGCGTGAGGGGCATCGCGTCGGCCTCGAGGACGCCCTTCCAGCCGCCGCGGAAGCCCACCAGCTCGTCGTCGTGGACGTTGATCCCCTTGCGGACGATCGCGCGGATCACCGCGTTGAGGCCGGGGCAGTCGCCGCCGCCGGTGAGAACGCCAAAGCGCATCGGACCCAGTCTTACCCGATCATGCCCCGCCATGGCCAGCCCCCCCACCTTCGACCTCCAGTCGCACTCCACCTACTCCGACGGCGCCCTGGCGCCCGTGGAGGTGGTGCAGCGCGCCGCCGAGGCCGGCGTCGAGCTGCTCGCGCTGACCGACCACGACACCGTCGGCGGCGTCGACGAGGCGCTCACGGCGGCCGCCCGGCACGACGGCCTGCGGGTCGTCCCCGCCACCGAGCTCTCGTCGGTCGACGGCGTCTACGACGACCTGCACGTGCTCGGCTACGGCATCGACCACCGCGACCCGGGGCTGGGCGCGGCGCTCGAGGGCTTCCGCGCCGACCGCGAGGCGCGCGCCGGGCGCATGGCGGCGGCGCTGCGCGAGCTGGGGCTCGAGCTCGACGATGGGCCGCTGGCCGCCCGCCGGGCCGCCGGGCTGCCGATCGGGCGTCCCCACCTCGCCCAGGCGGCGATCGCCCATCCCGCCAACGGCGCGCGCCTGGCCGAGGAGGGCCGCGACGACGTCTCGCCGTTCATCGAGGGCTACCTGATCCCCGGGACCCCGGGCTTCTGCCCCCGCACCACGCCCACCGTCGCCGAGGCGATCGCCGTCGTCCACGCCGCGGGCGGCCTGGCGGTCTGGGCGCACCCGTTCTGGGACCTCGACGCCGGCGAGGATGTCGCCGCCGCGATCGCGCGGTTCGCCGGCTTCGGCCTCGACGGCGTCGAGGCGTTCTACGTCACCCACACGCGCGAGCAGACGCTGCTGGTCGCCGACCTCTGCGCGCAGCGGGGGCTGCTCGCGACAGGGTCGAGCGACTTCCACGGCCCCGAGCATCGGCTGTTCTCCCGCTTCCGCGCGTTCGAGCTGCACGGGCGCGAGCCCGACCTCGGCCCGATCGGCTGACCGCGCGCCCGCGCGCACAACCCGTTCACACCCGCCGCCGGGCACGCCGCTAGCGTGCGGCGCCGCATGGGCGCCCTCGAGGCCATCGTGCTGGGCATCGTGCAGGGGCTCACCGAGTTCCTGCCGGTCTCGTCGACCGCCCACCTGCGCATCGTGCCGGCCTTCGCCGGCTGGGACGACCCCGGCGCAGCGTTCACCGCCGTCGTCCAGCTCGGCACGACGGCGGCGGTCCTCATCTACTTCCGCCGCGACCTGCTCCAGATCGGCCGCGGCTTCGTCGCGGGGCTGCGCGACCCCGCCGCACGCGGCACGATCGAGTCGCGGCTCGGGTGGTACATCGTGCTCGGCACGATCCCGATCGCGGTGCTCGGCCTGGCGCTCAAGCACCCGATCGAGCACCAGTTCCGCACGCTCGAGCTGATCGGCGGCGCGCTGATCGTCGCCGGGCTCGTGCTCGGCTGGTCGGAGTACGTCGGCCGGCGCGAACGGCGCATCGAGCAGCTGACGCCGCGCGACGCGGCGATCATCGGCCTCTCCCAGGCGGCCGCCCTCGTCCCCGGCGTCTCGCGCTCGGGCGCAACGATCTCGGCCGGGCTGTTCCTGGGCCTCGACCGCGCCGCCGCCGCGCGCTACTCGTTCCTGCTGTCGGTCCCGGCGATCGTCCTCTCCGGGCTGTTCGAGCTCAAGGACGTCGGCCAGGGGGGCGGTGCCGGAGCGGGGGCGACGGTCCTCGCCACGCTGCTCGCGTTCGTCGTCGGCTACGCGTCGATCGCGTGGCTGTTGCGGTTCCTCGTCCGCCACACGGTCGGCCTGTTCGTCGGCTGGCGGATCGTGCTCGGCGTGCCGGTGATCGTGCTGGCCGCCGGCGGCGTGATCAGCTGACGGCCAGCCCGGCCGCCAGCCGGTATGCCAGCGCCTCGAGCGCGAGCTCCTCGCCCGGGTTGAGCTGCAGGGAGGCGCTGGTGTCGTCGACGATCGCCACCGCGGCGCGCAGGCGGTGGACATCGCAGGCAGCGGCGTCCTCGCGCAGCGCGTCGAGCCGGTCGCTGTGGTGGGCGAGCTCCTCGGCACCGTCGGCGACGCACGCCACGTCGCGCAGCCACAGCCCCGTCAGCTGGAGCGCATGGTCGAGCGCGTCGGACTGCGCACGGCGGTGCGCGCGCCGGCCCTGCTCCTCGCCCTCGCGCTCGGCGCGCCGGCGCTCCTTGGCGGGGAGCAGGTCGAGGTCGGCGGCGACGCGCTCGGTCACCGCGGCCGCCGCCGCGTCGCCGTGGGCGCGCGCCTGGGCGAGCAGCGCCAGCCAGGGCCGGTCGGCGAGCCGGTCGTGCAGGGCGCCGCGGGCGAGCGCCTCGGCCCCCGCGCGCAGCGCCGGCCCGTCGCCGAGCGCGAGCCGCAGGGCCCGCTCGGCATCGCCCAGGGCGAGGCGCGCGCACGCCTGCGCGGTCTCCGGCGGCACACCGTGGCGCTCGAGCCGGGCCGCGATCGCCGCCGCGCCGGGAGCGTCGAAGCGGACGTGCTGGCAGCGCGACGCGATCGTCGGCAGCACGTTGCCGGGGCGGCTGGTCAGCAGCAGCAGGTGCGCGAACGGCGGCGGCTCCTCGAGCGTCTTGAGCATCCGGTTGGCGGCCTGGTCGTTGAGCTCGTCGGCGCGCTCGATGACGAACACCCGCCGGCGCGCCTCGAACGGCGTGCGCGCCGCCGCCGCGACCACCGCCTCGTCGATGTCGCCGACCAGGATCCCCGCGCTGCTGGTCGGCGCCACCCACGTCAGGTCCGGGTGCACCCCGACCTCGACGCGATGCGCGACGGCGGCCGGGTCGACCGCCCCCTCGGCGAGCAGGGCGGTGGCGAAGCTGCGCGCGACCGTCCGCTTGCCGCTGCCGGCCGGCCCGTGGAAGAGGTAGGCGTGGCTCGGCGACCCCTCCGGCGGGGCGCCGGCGCCGAGGACGGCGGCGGCGTGGGGATGCTGTTCGGCGCCGGCGAGCACGGGCGCCGCGCAGGCTAGCCCCCCGCCCGGCGACGTAAGGTGGCCGCGTGCTCGTCACGATCGAGGGAATCGACGGGGCCGGCAAGACGACGCTGGCGGCCGCGCTCGCCGACGCCCTGCGCGCCCGCGGCGCCGACGCCGAGCTGCTGCGAGAGCCCGGCGGTGTCGAGCTCTCCGAGCGCGTGCGGTCGCTCGTCAAGGACCCGTCGCTCGACGTCCATCCCCGCGCCGAGGCCCTGCTCTACGCCGCCGCCCGGGCGCAGCTCGTCGCCGAGCGGATCGCGCCGGCGCTGGCCGCCGGCGGCTGGGTGCTGCTCGACCGCTTCGTCGACTCCTCGCTCGCCTACCAGGGCGCCGGCAGGGGGCTCGGGATCGAGGCGGTGCGGGCGATCAACGCGTTCGCGACCGGTGGGCTGCGCCCCGACCGGACGCTGCTGCTGCGGCTCGATCCCGGCGAGGCGCGGGCGCGGGCGCACGGCCGTGGCGAGGCTCCTGACCGCCTCGAGCGGGAGGCCGACGACTTCTTCGCCGCCATCGCCAGGGCCTACGACGAGCTGGCCGCCGCGGATCCGGAGCGCATCCGCGTGATCGACGCGGCCCTGGGACCGGAGGACGTCCTTGCGGCCGCGCTGGCGGAGCTGGCGGATCTCCTCCGCTGACGCTGGGAGAATCGCGCGCGGTGCCCACCACCTTCGAGGTCGACTCCTTCGAGCACGTCGCCGCCACGGCGGGCACGGTGCTGCTGCGCGTCTCCGGCCACTGGCGTGGCGATCACCGCGAGCGGCTGCCGGCGCCGATGCTCACCGTCGACGACGGACGGCGCACGCACCGGCTGGCGCCACTGCCGGGGCTCGACGACGCGGCACCGCTTGCGGGCCCCGACGCGCCGGCCTGGCGCGCGGCCTACTCGGGCCCCGCAGAGCTGGTCACGGGCGGTCGTCCGGCGTTCGCACTCGACGCGGGGCGCGGCGAGCTCTTCGACCTCCCCCGTCCTGCGGCGGGGCGCGTCGGCCACCCGCGCGCCGCGCCTGCGGCCCGCGAGCAGGACGCAGGCGCCATCGAGGAGGAGCGCCGCCGCGAGGACCGCCGCGCAGCCCTCCGCGCGCTGCAGCAGTCGCTCGAGCAGGAGCGCGCCGCGCGCGAGCAGGCCGAGCGTGCGGCGCGCGGCGAGCGCGTCGCCAGGGAGCGCGCCGAGGCGGCGGCCGCCGCCGGCCAGCGCGACCTCGAGGTGCTGCACAGCCGCACCGAGACGCTCCGGGCCGCCCGCGAGGAGGCCGAGGAGCACCTGCGCACGGCCTCCGCGGAGCTCGAGCGGCTCCAGCAGGAGGCGCGCCGCCGGGTCGCCGAGGAGCGCGACCTGCGCGTCGAGGCGACGCAGGCCCTCGAAACCGCGCGCACCGAGCTGGAGACCGAGCGCCGGCGGGGCGCCAACGCGCTCGAGCGGACGCTTCGCGAGGCCGACGAGCAGCGCGAACGCGAGCTGAGCCGCCTCGCCGACGAGCGCGACCGCGCCGCCGCCGAGCGCGACAGGCTCGCGGCGGAGGCGGCGGACTCGGGGGGCCGCGAGCAGGAGCTGATCGACGCCGCGCGCAGGGCCGAGGCGCGGATGGCCGAGGAGCGGCGAGGGCGCCAGGCGGCCGAGCACCGGCTCGCCGAGGCGGAGCGGGCCGCCGGCGTGGTCGAGGGCCTGCGGGCGGCGCGCTCCGAGGCGGAGCGGACCGCGGCCGCCGCCCGCCAGCGGATCGCCGAGCTCGAGGTCCAGCTCGAGCGCGCTGCCGACCGGGCCGAGCAGGCGGGCGAGCTCGAGGAGCGCCTTGCGCGCACCGATCGCGAGCTCGACGCTGCGCGTGCGCGCATCGAGGACGTCGACGAGCTGCGCGAGAGCGCCGGCGCCGCCCAGCGCCGACGGGCCGCCGCCGAGCAGACGGTCCACCAGCTGCGCGCGGAGCTCGACGAGCTGCGCGTGTCGCAGGCGTCGGCGGTCGAGCGCGGGACCGCCTCCGCGGTCGCGCAGGCGCGTGCGGCCGAGGCTCGCGCGGTTGAGGCCGAGGCAGCCGCCGCCGACGCCGAGGCGCTGCGCGAGCGCCTCGATCAGGAGCTCGAGGCCAAGCGTGCTGCCGAGGAGCGTGCCACGGCGCTCGAGGCGGACCTCGACGAGGTGCGCGCGGTCGCGGCCCGCGTCGAGGAGCTCGGGCTGCTCTTGCGCGAGGAGCAGGAGCGCTCCGCCGCGCTGGCGAGCCGCGCCGAGGACGCCGGCCGCCTCGACGTGCAGGTCACCGAGCTCTCTCGCGAGCTCGATGGCGCGCGCCGGGAGGCGGCCGACGCCGGCGCCCGTCACGCCGAGGAGGCCACCGCCCGCGAGGAGGCCGAGCGCATCGCGCAGGCCGTAGGTGACGAGCGCGAGGCGCTCGCCGGCCGGATCGAGGAGCTCGGCGACGAGCTTGCGGCGGCCCGCGACCGCTCCGCGCGGGTCGAGCAGCTCGAGCGGGACATCGAGGAGCTCCGCGAGTCCGCCGCTCGTCACGCCGAGGAGCGTGTCGGCGCCGTGGTCGCCGAGCTGGAGGCCGCGCGCGCCGAGGGCGGCAAGGCGAGCGCCCGGGCGCAGCAGCTCGCCGCCGAGCTCGCGACCGAGCGGGAGCGCGGCGCATCGCTCGAGGCCGCCGCGACCGGCGCGCGCGAGGAGCTCGAGCGTCGCAGCGAGCAGGCCAAGGACGAGATCCTCCGGCTGCGCGACGAGGTCGCCGCGATCCGCGAGCGCGCCGACCGGGCCGACGCCGCCGAGGCCGAGCTCGCGGCGCGGGCGGCGCGCGAGGAGCAGCTGCTCGCGGAGGTGGCCCGCCGCGATGAGGAGCTGGCCGGGCTGGGGGCCGAGCTCGAGCAGGCGGCGCGATCGGCCACGTCGCGCGACGAGGAGCTGGCCGCCGCGCTGGACGAGGCGCGTGCGGCGGGGGAGGCCCGCGCCGCCGAGCTGGCAAGCCTCGGCGCGCGGCTCGACGAGGCAGGCCAGGCCGTCGCCGCGCGCGAGGAGGAGCTCGCCGCGCTGCGCGCCCGCCACGGCGAGGCCGAGCAGCTCGCCTCGACGCGCGAGGAGGAGCTCGCCGCGCTGCGCGAGCAGCTCGACGAGACACGCGCGAGCGTCGCCGCGCGCGAGGAGGAGCTCGCCGCGCTGCGCGCCCAGCACGCCGAGGCCGAGCAGTCGACGGCCAGCACCGGCAAGGAGGCCGTCGCACTGCGCGCCCGGCTCGAGGACGCCGAGCAGGCCATCGCGACCCGCGAGGAGGATCTCGCGCGCTTCCGCGCCCGCTACGACGAGCTCGGGGAGGAGGCGAGCGCTGCCCGGCGGGACGTCGCCCTCCTGCGCGCCCGGCTCGAGGAGGCGGTCAAGGCGGACGAGGCGCGCAACGAGGAGCTGCGCGCCGTCCGCGCCAAGCTCGCCGAGGCGACGCAGGCGGCGGTCACCCGCGGGGACGCGGCGGCCACGCTGCGGGCAAGGCTCGACAGGGCGAGCGCGACGATACGCGAGCGCGACGCGGAGGTCGAGGCGGTGCGCGGCGCCCTCGCCGAGGCGCAGGAGGCCGCGGCCGGAGCGAGCGAGGAGGCCGCCGTGATGCACACGCGGTCGGCCGAGGCCGAGCAGGTGGCGGCCCGCCGCGACCACGAGCTCGCCGGCCTGCGGGAGCAGATCGGCGGGCTCGAGCGCGAGCTCGCCGCGGTCGAGGAGCAGCGCGGGGCCGAGGCCGCCGCCCGGCAGGAGCTCGAACGGCGGCTCGACGAGATGTCCCGCGTCCCGGCCGCGGCCGCGCCGCACCCCGAGGCGGCGGGCGCCATTGCCGAGCCGGCGGAGGCGGCCGCGACCGCCGAGCCGGAGACCCGCGTCAGCCGGCTGCCGCGCCGCGCCCGGCGCCGCGCCGGCGCGGAGGTCCCGCGCGAGCGCTCGGTGGGGCTCCTGCTGCTCCTGCTCGGCGCCGGCGCCGCGGCCGCGCTCGTCTACGGCTTCTTGCACTTCGTGGCGCTGGGCTGAGCGCGGTCGGCCGCCGCTACCCTCGGACCCTCCGATGGCAGGCCCTCGACGCACCCTCCGCATCGCCGGGGCGCTCGCCCTGGCGCTCAGCCTCGCCGCCGCCCCCGCGGCGAGCGCCGACAGCTTCGACCGGATCTTCAAGGACTACCAGCGGACCGGCAAGGTCGATCCCTGCAAGTACTCCAAGTCGGAGCTCGAGAGCGCCCAGGGCCAGGTCCCCAACGACATCGAGGCCTACGCCCCCGACTTCCCCGACGCGCTCCAGGCGGCGGCGGAGCAGCGCGCCGGCGGCGCGTGCCGGACCCAGCCCGCGCAACAGCAGCAGCCGGCCCAGCCGGCCGCGCCGTCGTCGTCGTCGACGCCGCCCTCCTCCCCCTCGGCCGCGGGGGCGCCGGCCACGCCGGGAGCGCCGGGGGCGGCGGGAGCGCCGGCCACGCCCGCGCCGACGCCGGCACCGAAGCTCGCGCCGGCCGCGGCGGACCGCGCGATCGTGCGCTCGGCGCAGACGCTTCGCAGCAGCGACGCGCACGTCCCGGCCCCGGTCATCGTGCTCGCCGGCCTCGGCGCGCTGCTCGTGCTCGCCGGCCTCGCCTACGGCCTCGCGCGCTGGCTGGCGTTCGACCCGCGCTGGGCCCGCTCGACCCGCCATGCGATCGGCGAGGCGGGCTGGCGCGTCAGCGCGACCTGGGCGGAGTTCACCGACTGGGTCCGGCTCGGCCGCTGACGCCGACGCTGACGCCGACGCCGGAAAACGTCTGCTGAGAGCGTGGTCGCCGCCCGCTTCGCTCGGCCCCGCGCCCTATCCTGAGGGGAGGCCCCGCGGCGCCCTGCAGACCCCCTCGGAGGCCAGGCGAGCCCCGTTCCGTCCGACGCGAAGCGGACACTGCGGCGTTACCGCCAGATCACCATCGGAGGCGCCGCAAACAGCGGATTTCTGGGCCCCCCGAGCAAGAGGAGAGAAGCCGTGGAAGCCACCCCGCAGACCCCCCTGACCGACGATCACGCCCCCCAGCCCGGACAGGCGCTGCGGATCCGCCGGCAGTTCACCAGTCCGGGGAGCCATCCGTTCGACTCCGTCGAATGGGAGACGCGGGACGCTCGCATCGGCCACGGCGACCGCATCGCCTTCGAGCAGAAGGACGTCGAGTTCCCCACGACGTGGTCGCAGAACGCCACGAACATCGTCACCCAGAAGTACTTCCGCGGCCAGCTCGACTCGCCGGCCCGCGAGCGCTCGGTCAAGCAGATGATCTCGCGCGTCGCCGGCACGATCGCCGACTGGGGCCGCGCCCGCGGCTACTTCGCCTCCGCCGAGGACGGCGACGCCTTCGAGGACGAGCTCACCTACATCCTGCTCCACCAGATCGCGGCCTTCAACAGCCCGGTGTGGTTCAACGTCGGGTTCGAGGAGAGCCCGCAGTGCTCGGCCTGCTTCATCCTCTCGGTGCAGGACAACATGGAGTCGATCCTCGAGTGGAACACCAAGGAGGGCAAGATCTTCCGCGGCGGGTCGGGGTCGGGCATCAACCTCTCGAGGATCCGCGGGTCGATGGAGCCGCTGAGCAAGGGCGGCACCGCGAGCGGGCCCGTCTCGTTCATGCGCGGCGCCGACTCGTGGGCGGGGACGATCAAGTCCGGGGGCAAGACCCGCCGCGCCGCGAAGATGGTCGTGCTCGACGTCGACCACCCCGACATCCGCGACTTCATCTGGTGCAAGGCCAAGGAGGAGGACAAGGCCGCCGCACTGCGCGACGCCGGCTTCGACATGTCGATCGACGGCGACGGCTTCACCTCGATCCAGTACCAGAACGCCAACAACTCGGTGCGCGTGACCGACGCGTTCATGCACGCGGTCGAGAGCGGCGAGGAGTGGCGCACGACGGCCCGCGCCACCGGCGAGCCGGTCGGCGATCCGATCGACGCGCGCGAGCTGATGCGCGAGATCGCCGAGGCGGCCTGGCGCTGCGCGGACCCGGGAGTCCAGTACGACACGACGATCAACCAGTGGCACACCTCCCCCAACTCGGGTCGCATCAACGCGTCGAACCCGTGCTCGGAGTACATGCACGTCGACGACAGCGCGTGCAACCTCGCGTCGCTGAACCTCATGAAGTTCCGCCGCCCCGACGGCAGCTTCGACGTCGCGATGTTCGAGCACGCGGTCGACATCGTCTTCCTCGCGCAGGAGATCGTCGTCGGGCCGTCGAGCTACCCGACCGAGGAGATCGGGCGCAACGCCCGCGCGTTCCGCCAGCTCGGCCTCGGCTACGCGAACCTCGGCGCGTTCCTCATGGCCAACGCGATGCCCTACGACTCCGACGAGGGTCGTGCGGCGGCGGCGGCGATCACCGCGCTGATGACCGGCCGCGCCTACCTCGGCTCGGCGCGGATCGCGGCGGCAGTCGGGCCGTACGAGCGCTACGAGGAGAACCGCGAGGAGCACAACGGCGTGATGCGCATGCACCGCGACGCGTCCTACGCGATCCCCGAGGCGGTGTCCGGCGACGGCGCGCTGCTCGAGGCGGCGCGGACGGCGTGGGACGAGGCCGTCGCCGCCGGCGAGCAGGACGGCTACCGCAACGCGCAGGCCACGGTGCTCGCGCCGACCGGGACGATCTCGTTCCTCATGGACTGCGACACGACGGGCGTCGAGCCCGACTTCTCGCTGGTCAAGTACAAGGAGCTGGTCGGCGGCGGGACGATGGTGATCCCCAACCGCACGGTGCCGATGGCGCTGCGCACGCTCGGCTACGACGAGCCGCAGATCGAGCAGATCGAGGCCCACGTCGCCGAGCACGGCAAGATCGTCGGCGCCCCCGGGCTCGACGAGGACCACCTGCCGATCTTCGACGTGGCCGTCGGCGAGCGGGCGATCTCGCACATGGGCCACATCAAGATGATGGGCGCGGTGCAGCCGTTCATCTCGGGTGCGATCTCCAAGACGGTCAACATGCCGCAGGAGACGACGGTCGAGGACATCGCCGACGCCTACCTCCAGGCCTGGCGGCTGGGCGTCAAGGCGCTGGCGATCTACCGCGACGGCTCGAAGACCGCGCAGGCGCTGCGCACCGACGCGCAGGAGCAGACGTCCGAGGGCGCCGCCGCAGCGGCCGAGGGCCTGCTGGCGCGCGAGGAGGTCGATGCGCTGGTCGAGTCCGCCGTCGAGGAGGCGGTCGCTCGGGCGAAGGCCGAGAGCGGTCCGGCCCGCCACCGGATGCCGCGCGAGCGCCAGTCGATCACCCACAAGTTCTCGATCGGCGGCCACGAGGGCTACATCACGGCCGGCATGTACGAGGACGGCACGGTCGGCGAGATCTTCATCACCGACGTCGGCAAGGAGGGCTCGACGCTGCGCGGGATGATGAACTCGTTCGCGACGGCGATCTCGATCGCGCTGCAGTACGGCGTGCCGCTCGAGACGCTGGTGCAGAAGTTCTCCTACATGCGCTTCGAGCCCGAGGGGATCACCCAGAACCCGGAGATCCCGTTCGCGAAGTCGATGCCCGACTACATCATGCGCTGGCTGGCGTCGCGGTTCCTCGACGTCGACACGCAGGAGGAGCTCGGCATCCTCACGCCCGAGGTGCGCGCCCGCAAGAGCGCCGAGGAGGCCGGCATGTCGGTGTCCGCGTCGGACACCGCCGGGCCGGCCAACGGCGGCAACGGCGGTGCGACCGTCCCCAAGCCGGCGACCACGATCCCGGCGGCGAGGGCGATGACCGACACCCCGCCCGTCGTGCCGGCCAGGATGGCCGGCCTCGACCTCGGCCCGGCCTGCTCGCAGTGCGGCGGCATGATGCAGCGCACGGGCTCGTGCTACACGTGCTCGAGCTGCGGCAACAACACCGGCTGCGGCTGAGCATCCGGCTGCCGGTATTCCGCTGAGGACGGTGCCCCGCTGCGCGCGGGGCACCGTCGTCTCGGGCGCCGCCCCGCGCGCCCTCGCAAGTTTCGCCGCCCGCGGTCGTTCCCGACGGCGATGGCGGACGATCGTCACCTGACCCGGCGCACCCTGCTCGGCCGAGCGGCGGCGCTCGGCACGTCGGCGGCGCTCGGCGGCCACGCGCTGCCCGCCTCGGCGCACCTGCCCCGCCAGCGGCGGCGGGTCGTCCCCCTGCCGACGCCGGAGCAGGTGCGCGAGGACTTCACGCGGATGGTGGAATTCGGGCCGCGACTGACCGCCTCGGAGCCCCACGAGCGCTTCGTCGGCTGGCTCGAGGACGAGCTGGCCGGCGCGGGCCTCGAGCTGCTCGCGCCCGACGAGTACACGACCGAGCGCTGGCTCGCCGAGGACGTCGCGCTCGAGTTGCTCGACGGCGCCGCGGCCGGGCCGGTGGAGGTGGCCACGCACTACCCGCGCTCGCAGGAGACCCCGCCCGAGGGCGTCGGCGGGCCACTGGTGTACGGCGGCGTCGCACCGGCGCTGAGCGTCAGCGGCGCGGACCTCTCGGCGCTGCAGGCGGCGGTCGCCCGCTACCCGGGCGAGCTTGCCTCGTGGGCGGCCGGAGCCTCGGGCACGATCGGCGGGGGCGCGCAGGACAGCATCCTGCTCGTCGACCTGCCGATGCCGGCGCCGCTGACCGGTGGCGCGTTCCTGCCGCTCGCCACCTACCTCAACTGGCCGGGGCACACGGTCGCCGACTGGGCGGCCTCGGACTACAAGCGCATCTGGATCGAGCCGGGCCTGGGCATCCCGCTCGCTCCGTTCGAGCGCATGGGCGCCCGCGCCGTGGTCTTCGTCGTCGACGCCTCGTTCGCGGCGCTGGAGGGCGGCTACCTGCCGTTCACCCACGGCTTCGAGCCGCTGCCCGCGCTCTACGTCGACCGCGACACCGGAGCCAGGCTGCGCGCCCAGGCCGCGGCCAGGCCGGCGGCGCGCCTCACGCTCACCGCCTCCCGGGAGCGGGCGCAGACCCGCGCGGTGACCGCGGTGCTCCCCGGCGAGAGCGACGAGGCGCTCGTCTTCAACACCCACACCGACGGCCAGGGCTTCGCGGAGGAGAACGGCGGCGTCGCGTTCGTCCACCTCGCCCGCCACTTCGCGTCGCTGCCCGCGCACCGGCGGCTGAAGCGGACGCTGGTCTTCGCCGCCTGGCCGGGGCACATGGTCGCCGACCTGCCGCAGACCCAGGGCTGGATCGACGCCCACCCCGACATCGTCGCGCGCGCCGCCGCGGCGTTGACGATCGAGCACCTGGGGTGCACGGAGTGGGTCGACGCGGTCGGCGCCGGCTACCACCCGACGGGCGACGCCGAGCTGTTCGGGATCTGGACCAGCCAGGGCCGGATGTTCGAGCTGACCCGCGACACCGTCGTCGCCCACGACATCCCGCGCGCAGCCCTGCTGCGCCCGCCCGTGCAGTTCGGCGTCGGCGCCGCCTTCCAGTCGGCGGGCGTGCCGCAGATCGGCGCGATCGCCGGCCCCGAGTACCTGCTGACCGTCTCCGAGCACGGCGACCTCGACAAGCTCGACGAGCAGCTCGCCGCGCGCCAGATCGCCTGGATCGCCGACCTCGCCTCCCGGCTCGACCGCGTCACCGCCGCCGAGCTGCGCCAGGGCGACCCGACCCTCGGCCTCCCGGCGGCCTGAGCCGGCCACAGGCCGGCGCCCGCGTCGGTGCAGGCGCCGGCGGGAAGGTCCTCAGGCCGCGACGGCGGGCGGCGGCGCGTGCACGCCGCGCGGCAGCACGAGGACCGGGCAGTGGCCCGCGTGGATGGCGGCCTCGGAGACGCTGCCGAACAGCGCGCGGCGGACCCTGCCCCGGGCACGCGAGCCGAGGACGAGCAGGTCGAGGCCACGCCCGGCTTCGCCCAGCGCCGGTCCCGGGTCGCCCCACAGGACCTTGCTCTCGGCGGGCACGCGCTCGGACACCGCCGCCCGGACACGCTCGACCTCGGCCTCCAGCGTGGCGTTGGGCCGGGTGCCCTCGGGATGGCTCGCGTTGAGGACGCGAAGGATGCGCAGCCGCCCGGCGGTCCGCTCGGCGAGCTGGATCGCCCACTCGAGTGCCTCGTCGGCCTCCTCGGTGGCGTCCCATGCCACGCCGATCGTGCGCGGGGCGCGGATGTCCTGATGGGAGATCGCGACCGCGACGGCGCACGGCACCGCCGAGACCGCATCGGCCGCGACGTCGCCGCGGACCGCGCGGTCGAACGCCGTGCGATGGCTGGGGCCGAGGACGAGCAGCGACGCATCGTGGCCGATCGCGAGGTCGTGGAGCCCCTGCATCAGCGAGCCGGCCTCGGTGCGCTCGACCGACACGGGGATGTCGCCGGGCGCGCCGTTGGCCATGGCCCTCAGCTCGTAGAGCGCGCCCTCGTCCTCCCCGGCCCAGGCACGCGCCCCGTGGGCGGCCTCCACGCTGGCCAGCACGAGCTGCGCGCCGAGCGGGCGCGCCAGCTCGACGCCGAGCGCGAGGGCGTCGCGCCCCGCCTCGTCCGGCGTGGCGGCTACGAGGATGGTGCGATGCATCGATGACTCCTTGTGGTGCGGTGCGGATCGGTCACCGGCGACCGTAGACCGCGACCGGGCACCCGCACATCGGGGAGTTCCGCGCGAGGCCGCGCGGCGGACTACGGAGGCTCGCCGCCGCGGCCCTGGCGGTCCGCCGGCCCCTCAGCGGTCGCGGCGGCCGTGCCCGCGGCTGCGCCCGGGCACGTCGAGCCACACGGCCTGGCCGCCGGCGACCGCGTGCAGCAGGGCGTTCTGCTCGCCCGTGCGCGGGATCGCGAACCGCGCACCGGCCGCGCGGCAGGCGTGCTCGGCGAGGGCGCCCGCCACCGGCGTGCTGGTCGTCCAGGTGCCGGCGCCGGTCAGGCAGGCGGCGGGACGCCGCGCCCCGCACGCAGCCGTCTCCCAGCGGCCGTCGGCGCGCTGGATCGCGCAGCCCCCGCCCGCGGCCGGCTGCCCCTCCGCCCAGCTCCAGATCGAGGCGGCGATCCGCCCGTCGCCGGGCAGGAGCTGGTCGAAGCCGAAGAGGTTCACTCCGCAGGCGACCATCGCGGCGACCCGGTCGGGGCTCAGGCGGTTGTCGGCGGCCGCTGCCGGCGACTCGGTCGGGTCGACGGCAGCCGAGACGAAGGTGCTGTCCTCGAAGTAGCGGACGAGCTTGTCCGCGTAGACGCCGCGGTCGTAGGTCGCGTCGCAGGCGGGGAACGCACGGTACTGCGGCGTGCTGCCGCTCTCGACGTGCACCGCGTCCCAGCCGAACACGTCGGCGGCCCAGCCGCTGCGGCAGTTGCCGACGAGGACGACCTGGGCGCCCGCGTCGAGCGCGTCCTGGCGCGAGAGCGCGAGCGGGAGGTTCGCGCAGCCGCCCGCCGGCGGGTCCTGCGGGTGCAGGATCATCGAGCTGCCGTCGGTCCGCCGCAGTGCGGACTCGAGCGCGGACACGGTCTCGTCGTAGCCCGCGGCCGCGCCCAGCTCGTCCTCGAGGTAGAGCATCAGGACGTCGCCGGGGTGCGCCGTCAGCCAGTCGCGAAGGGCGGGCAGGACGTCGGTCAGCAGCGGCTCGCTCGTGCAGCCGAAGTGCTCCTGGTCGGGTCCGCGGCCGTGGCAGACCACGACCGCGTCCTGCCCGCCGGCGTGGACGCTGGGCAGGTAGTGCACGTCGAGCTCGAGGCTGCGCACGTCGACGTCGAGCTGCTGGACGAGGCTCAGCTGCTGGTTGGAGTCGGTATGCGAGAGCGTGAAGCCGTTGACGTCGGCGTTGAAGGAGTTGTGCGTTCCCAGCCATTGCGCCTCGCGCAGCGGCACCGGCGCGCCGATGCGGTACTGGAACGCCGCCGCCCGGTGCTGCCAGGACGACCGGTAGGCCTCGACCTCGCCGCTGCGGTCTGCCGGTGCAAGCTCCTCGAGCTTGCCGGCGCCGATGCACGGCGCGGCGCTCGGGCTCGCCTGCCGGCAGGCGTCGGCGACCGGGCTCGCCGCGAGGGCGGCCGGCGCGGAGGCCGCCAGCAGGGCAGCCGCGAGGACGGCGAGGAGCGAGCGCGAGCGCATGCTCCGGGAACGCTTCAGGCCGGCGTTTCTTGCGGTCGGCCCGGGCCCCACGCGCGGCCCCGGGCTCCTCGACCTCGTGCCCCGTCGGCACGGCCGATCACGTCCGCTCGCCGACCGGGTGCGGGAAACCCGCAGAAATGCTGCGGCCCGACCCCGAGGCGCGGCCGAACGATGCTGACACCCTGAACGGTCCATGGAGCGCCGGCTCATCTGCGACCGCTGTGGAACGAAGTGGTTCACACAGCCGACGGCGCTCGCCCCCGCCGGCGACGACCCGCGCTGCGGCAACTGCGACGGCCCGCTGGCCCCCTGGCCCCCGGAGCAGGGTTCGAGCTCGTCCGAGCACGAGCGCCCCTGAGGGGCTCGGCCAGCGATCCGCCAGCGCGTCGAGACGCGCCGGCGTGACCGTCCCGCTCAAGCGCTGGCGGAAACGGCCGATTCCATCGTGGACAACGCCATCATCGCAGCCGCCCCTCCCGACAAGGGCACCCCCGCCGCGAGGCGGGTCCGCAAAGCCACGGGGCTCCCAGGAGCCGGCCGGGCCACCGAAGGAGGGCGGGGGGGCTCGCTTCCGAGAGGAGCCGCCATGCAGAGCGATTCGCACCCGACCCCCCATCGTGCCCTCGACGCAGAGTTCGACCTGCACGTCTGTGGCAGTTGTGCCTCGCCGCTCGTCCATCCGCTCCGGTGGGAGCCGGTCGGGACCGCCCACTGGCTGATCGAGCGCCGCTGCCCCGAGTGCTGGTGGGAGGGCACGGCCGTGTTCGACCAGGAGACCGTCGACCGCTACGACGAGGAGCTCACCGACGCCGCCGACGCGATCGCCGACGACGCCATGGCGCTCGCCCGGGCCGCGACGACCGAGTGGGTCGAGCGCTTCGTGGCCGGCGTGCAGGCCGGCCAGATCCTGCCCGAGGACTTCTGAGCGCGAGCGGGCGGCGATCGGCGCTCCGCCGCAGAGCGCGCAGGTCGGCCCTAGCGGGCCTCACCGGCGACCGCGGCCTGCAGCCGGCGCATGCCGGCCAGCCAGCGGTCGTAGTCGGAGGCCTTGCGCTGGAAGAACGTCAGCACCTCCGGGTGGGGCAGGACGAGGAAGCGCTCCTCGCGCAGCGCCGCGACGACGTCGTCGGCGACCTGCTCGGGCTCGAGCACGGCGCCGGCTGCGCGCACGACGTCGCCCGCCGTGCGCTCGACGTCCTCGGCCCCGGCGTTGAGCATCGGCGTGTTGACGCCCATCGGGCACAGGCAGCTCGACCCGCACGCCGCCGATCGCCGTAGGTCACCGACAGCCACTCGGCGAACGCGACCGCGGCATGCTTGGTGACCGCGTAGGGCGCGGAGCCGATCTGGGTGAGCAGCCCGGCGGCCGATGCGGTCGCCAGGAAGTAGCCCTCGCCGCGCTCGAGCCAGCCGGGCACGAGCGCCCGGGCGGCGCTGATGTGCGCGCGCACGTTGACGCCGAAGCGTGGTCCCAGGCCGCGTCGGTCGTCCTCGAGGCCGACCCCCACCGCCGACGCCGGCGTTGGCGCAGAAGAGGTCGACCGGGCCGAACGCGTCCTCCGCGCGGGCGACCAGCGCGCGCACCTGCTGCGTCGTCGGCGACGTCGCAGGCGACGCCGAGCGCCCGATCGCCGAGCTCCGCGGCGACCCGCTCGGCACCCTCGCCGTCGAGGTCGGCGACCACCACGCCGCGCGCGCCCTCCTCGACGAAGCGCCAGGCCAGCGCGCGCCCGATCCCCGACGCGCCGCCGGTGACGACGGCGACCTTGTCGCGCAGCTCCATCGTGCGGTGATATCACGTTGGTCGATGCCCCTCACCCTCAGCGTGCTCGACCAGTCGCCGATCTCCGAGGGCGCCACGGGCGCCGACGCGCTCGCCAACACGCTCGACCTCGCGCGGCTGGCCGACGAGCTCGGCTACCACCGCTACTGGGTCGCCGAGCACCACGGCGGGCCGATGCTCGCCAGCGCGGCGCCCGAGGTGCTGATCGGCCCGATCGCCGCGGCGACCGCGCGGCATCCGGGTCGGCAGCGGCGGCGTGATGCTGCCGCACTACAGCCCGTTCAAGGTCGCCGAGGCCTTCAGCGTCCTCGCGGGCCTGTACCCCGGGCCGCATCGACCTCGGGCTGGGGCGCGCGTCGGGCACCGACCCGCTGACGACGTTCGCGCTGCAGCGCGACCGCCGCGGGCGATGCCCGACGACTTCCCCCAGCAGCTCGCCGAGCTGCTCGCCTACCTCGAGGACGACCTGCCCGGCGGAGCACCCGTTCGCGCGGCTCGGCCGACGTGCTGCCCCGGCGCCCCGCGCTCGCCGGAGCCGTGGCTGCTGGGCTCCTCGCCGCAGTCGGCGATCTGGGCGGCGCAGCTCGGCCTGCCCTACGCGTTCGCCGACTTCATCAACCCGGGCGGCGCCGAGATCGCCGCGACCTATCGGGAGCGCTTCGACGCGGGAGTCCGGCTGGCGGCCCCGCGCACGACGGTGGCCGCCTGGGTGATCTGCGCGGAGACCGACGAGGAGGCCAGCGGCTCGCGGCGAGCAGCCGGATGACGCTGCGACTGCTGCGCCACGGCCGCCTGATCCCGGTGCCGCCGCCGGAGAAGGCGCTGCGCTACCTGGCGTCCGAGGGCGCGAGGCGTCGGGCGCGCTGCCCGGACGGCGCGGCGATCGATCGGCGATCGCCGAGCGCGTGCGGGCCGGGCTCGAGGAGCTGGCGCGGCGGCTACGGCGCCGACGAGGTGATGGTGGTGACGATCACCCACGACCACGCCGCGCGCCGCCGCTCCTACGAGCTGGTCGCCGAGGCGTTCGGGCTCGGCGAACGGGCCGGGCCTCAGCCGGGCCCGTCGCGCAGCGAGACGAGGCCCGAGACCGTCCCGAGGTAGGCGGTGCCGTCACGGGCGATCGCGATGCCGGCGTAGTTGTTGGTGAAGTTGGCGCCCTCCCCGGCGAGCTGCTTGAACGCGGTGGCGCCGGTGGCGAGGTCGATCGCGGTCCAGCTCCACGGGATGCCCCCCGAGGGGTCCTCGTCGCGGGTGTAGGTGTAGAGCAGGCCGGTCGCGGTCGAGACCTTCGGCACCACCGAGGCGCCACGCTCGGTGGTGTTCGTCCAGACCCTCCGGCAGCCACGGCCGTTGGCCGCGATGTCGACGCGGGCGAAGCCGGGCACGGTCAGCGCGTTGGCCGTCGGGCCGAAGATGTCCTGATAGCCGTAGTTGTTCTCGACGATCAGCGCCCGCCCGGCGGACACCAGCGTGTTCTCGGTCGCGCTCGCGCCGCGATCGAAGACCGGGACGGTGCAGACGACCCGCGACTGGCCGCGGCCGAGCCGCTTCGCCGTCCGGTAGACCACGATGTCCATCGGATCGGCGTTGTCGGTGATCGCGACGAAGCCGCCGCGCACGATCGTCGGCGTCGTGCCCGAGCCGGCGTCGAGCTGGCTGGGCTTGACGAGCCGCGAGTTGCGGTAGGTCGCCTTCCAGTCGACGTGCGGCCGGCCGCGCCTGGCGCTGAACCGGTACATGCGGCGGTCCGAGACGATGTAGACCGCGTGGTGGCCGACGGCGAAGGAGTTCTCGATCTCCTCGCCGAGGCGCATGACGCGGATGCGACGGCTGCGCGGGTCGAGGATGCCGACCTTGCCGCTCTTCTTCGAGACGAACCAGACGCGCCCGGCGTAGTCGGGCAGAGCGGAGGTGATGCGCTCGTCGGAGCGCAGCACCTTCGAGAGGTCGTAGTCGGCGACCTTGCGGAAGCCGGTGCCCCCGCCGGTCTCGGCGAGGACGAAGAGGTGGCTGGTCTTCGTCGCGCTCCAGATGCGGTCGCGCTCGTCGAGGAAGAAGTAGCCGCCGCCGGTGAAGTTCTGGAAGGCCTTGGTCCCGGGCGGATCGGGGGCGGTCGGCATGTCGTAGCGGCCGAGGGTCTCGAGCGTCGCCGGGTCGAGGATCCGGGCCTGGGGCGCCGCGACCGACGACGGGCAGACGCTCACGATCCGGCCGGCGCTGTCGAACGCCAGCGAGCCGCACAGCGAGGGCGGGTAGCTGCCCGTGCGCGTCTGCGAGTCGCGGCCCGTGGGCCCTGCGAAGTCGTAGGCGTCGGTCATCCACGTGTCGTTGTGGATGTTGCTGCGCGGGTTGGGCGCCAGGTGGGGGTTCTGCGGGGCGTGGACGGGCGGCACCGGTGCGGCGAGCGCGGAGGCGCCCGGAAGCGCGGCGAGCAGGGCCGCGAGTGCGGCCAGGCGTGCGTGGGACATGGTGCACTCGACCACGAAACGCCACCGGGATCAAGTCCGGGCGCCGCAACGCGGCTCGGCCTTGACAGCACTCAGATGAACGTTAGAGTTCCATCGACCGGAGGTGGTGCCGTCGGGAGGTCGGCACCCGGTACGACAGACAGGGGAGGGGATGAGCAGGCTCGCGCTTGCGCGCCGGGCACGGCACGGCACGGTCCGGTTGGCCGACGCCACCGACGAGGAGCTGGTCGCTGCGGTCCGCGCGGGGGACGACACGGCCTTCGAGCGCCTCTTCCAGCGCCACCACGCTCCGGTCACCGGGTACGTGGCACGCATGCTCGGCAGCCGGGAGCCCGCCGAGGAGGTCGTCCAGGAGGCGTTCATCTCGGCGCTGCGGCGCCTGCGGGAGACCGAGGGCGCGATGACGTTCAAGGCCTGGATCTACGGCATCGCCCGCAATGCGGCCATCGACCACCTGCGTGCGCGCAGCCGCCGCGGCACTCACGTCGGGATCGAGCACGCCGAGGCGGCGCTGGAGACCTCCGGGCGCGCAGCGGTCTCGACCCCGGAGGCGGTCGCCGCGGGCCGCCAGGCGCTGTCGGACCTGCGCGGGGCGTTCGGCGCCCTCACGGCGCTCCACCACAGGATCCTCGTGCTGCGCGAGCTCGAGGGCCTCTCCTACGACGAGATCGGCGCCCGCCTCGACCTCTCCCGTCCCCAGGTCGAGAGCACGCTCTTCCGCGCCCGCCGCCGCCTCGGCGAGGAGTACTCGGAGCTCGCCAGCGGCGAGCGCTGCCGCCACGTCCAGGCGATGCTCGCCACCGGGGACGTGCGCCGGGGCCTTCGAGACGCGCACCGCGTCGAGCGCCACGTCGCGCACTGCTCGCGGTGCCGCCGCGAGGCGGCCAGGCTCCGGCGCACCGCGCCCGCGGTCGCCTGAGGTCAGACCTGCTCGAACGCCGCGTCGCGCGGCGACTGGCGGTGGCCGTGCTCGATGCTCACGCGCGGCAGCCGCCGCTCGAGCCCCGGCGGCAGGCTCCACGTGCGCCGGCCCAGCAGCTCGAGCACGGCCGGCAGCAGCGCGCAGCGGATGACCACCGCGTCGAGCAGCACGGCGCCGGCGAGCCCGAGGCCGAACAGCTCGATCACGCGCTCGCCGCCGAGCAGGAACGACGCGAAGACCGTGACCATCACCGCCGCCGCGGCGGTGATGACCCGCCCGGTGCCGATCAGCCCCTCGCGCACCGCCGCGGAGGCGTCGCCGCGCAGCTCCCACTCCTCGTGCACGCGGGAGACCAGGAAGACCTCGTAGTCCATCGACAGGCCGAACACGATCGCGAACATCATCACCGGGAGGAACGCCTCGACCGGTCCGGCCTCGATCCCGAGCGGCCCGCGCAACCAGCCCCACTGGAAGACGGCGACGACGACCCCGAGCGCGGCGCCGATGCTCAGCAGGTTCATCGCCGCCGCCTGCAGCGGGATCACCAGCGAGCGGAACACGACCAGCAGCAGCAGCGCCGACAGCCCGACGATCACGGCGATGAAGACCCAGAGCTTGCCGGCGAGCACCACGGCGAAGTCGATCTGCGTCGCGGTGGCGCCGCCGACGTGCAGATCGGTCCCGGTCGAGCGCTCCAGGCCCGGGACGACGTCGGCGCGCAGCGCGTGGACCAGCCCGGCGGTCCGAGCGCTCTGCGGCGCCGTGCGCGGATAGGCGAGGACGACGGCGGCCGCGCCCGAGGGGCTCATCCGCGGCGGGGCGACGGCGGCCACGTCAGGCACGCCGCGCAGGCGCGCGGCGATCCGAGCCGCCGCGGCGCCGCCGCCGCGGCGCGGCAGGCGCGCCGCCACCAGCAGCGGGCCGTTGAACCCGGGGCCGAAGCCGCGGGCGAGCAGGTCGTAGGCCCTGCGCGTGGTCGTCGCGGCGCGGTCGTTGCCGGCGTCGGACTGCCCGAGGCGCAGCGCCGTCGCCGGCAGGCAGAGCACGAGCATCGCGATCCCCGAGACCAGCGCCGCCGTCCACGGCCGGCGCTGGATCATCCCGACCCACCGCGGCCAGAACCGCTGCCGGCGGGGCCGGCCCGCGCGCCCGCGCCGTCGCGTCGCGCCCACACGGGCGCCGGCGAGCGACAGCAGCGCGGGCAGCAGCGTCAGCGACGCCGCGAGCACCAGCAGCACGGCGATCGACGCGGCGATCGCGAGGCCGTGCAGGAACCCGATCCCGAGCACGAGCATGCCCATCAGGGCGATCACCACCGTCGCGCCGGCGAAGAGCACCGCGCGACCCGCCGTCTCCATCGCGAGCACGATCGCCGCGCGCACGTCGCCGCCGTTGTCCGCATACGCCTCGCGGTAGCGGGTGAGGATGAACAGCGCGTAGTCGACCCCGACGCCGAAGCCGATCATCGCCGCGAGCTGCGTGGCGAAGCTCGGCGTGTCGAGCACGCGCGTGAGCAGGGTGACGACCGCCATGCCGGTGCCGAGCCCGAAGAGCGCGGTGACGATCGGCAGGCCCATCGCCATCAGCGAGCCGAAGCTCACCAGCAGCACCACGACGGCGGCGGCGAGCCCCACCGCCTCGGTCAGGCCGGCCGGCGCCCGCTGGAACTGCTCGATCGCAGGCCCTCCGAGCTCGACCTCCAGCCCGGGCCCGCGGGCGGCGCGGGCCAGCGCGATCACGCGGCGGACCGCCTCGCGGGGCAGGTGGTGGGATCGCCGGTCGAAGAGCACCGCCGCGAACGCCGTGCGCCGATCGGGGGCCACCGCCGGTGCCCGCGGCGCGAACGGGTCGCTGACCGACACGACGTGCGGTGCGCGCCGCACCCGGGCCAGCATCGTCTCGATCCGCGCGCGGACCGCAGGATCGGTCACCGGCCGGCCGGATGCGTGGACGACGATCTGATCGTGGTCGCCCGACTGGGCGGGGAACGTCCGGTGCAGGAGGTCGGCGGCACGCTGCGAGTCGGTGGAGCCGAGGGAGAAGTTCGACGAGTACCGGCTCCCCAGTGCCGCCGCGGCCGCTGCGGCGGCGACCAGCGCAACGACCCACAGGACGATGACGGCTCGGCGATGGTCCAGGCACCAGGCGACGACGCGCGACACGGTCCCGGGAGCGTACGGAGCCGGCTACATCTTCTCCTTCCATCCGCGCTTGACCAGCCATGCGTTGACCGGCCAGGCGGTGAAGAACCCGACCACCATGCCGACCTGCATCATCCACCAGTAACCCGGGCTGGCCGTGGTCAGCGGCGGGTCGAAGAGCACGAGGTGGAAGAGGGCCATGAAGCCGAACAGGCCGATCTCGAAGGAGACGATCGACAACGTGTCCGCCTTGATCGCCGCCCAGACGCCCTCCAGCCGCCCCATGTCCTCGCGCATCGGCACGATCGAGAAGTACTGGAAGACGATCCCGAGCGTCCAGGCGAGGAGGAAGTCGAAGACGAACATCGCCATCAGCGAGCCGGCCGCCTCGGAGGCGAAGCCACCGATCGTGATCGCGAACGCGTAGACGATCCACTCGCCGACGATGTCGCCGAGCGTGCAGCCCGCGCCGCAGTGGCTGACGCCCTTGGAGATCGGCCACCAGTTCGTGGCGGCGAAGCGGCCGAGCGAGCGAGGCTCCTCGCCCTCGTGGCTCATCATCTGCTCCAGGTCGTCGTCGTGCTCGCGCGCCCAGCGCACCGACATGCGACGGCCCCGGCCGAAGTAGCCCCACAGTGCGACGGGTCCCCAGTACAGCGCCGTGATCGGCCAGACCAGGTTCATGATCCCCATGTGCTGGCGGTAGCCGCGGGCGACGTCGGCGGCGATCGCCAGCGCGCACGCGAAGGCGACGCCGAGCGAGATCCAGCCGATGATCGTGATCGCGGTCGACCCCGACTGCGTCATCCTGGCTGCGGTACCCGGTTCGCGCAGCTTTGACCGCCCGAGTTTGCGCACTGACGCGCGCGGCCCAGGCCCCCGCCGGGGCGCGCCGTAACCCGTCGCGTGTCCACTCTGCTGCTCGAGCGCCCGCCCCTCGCGGGCGACACCATCCTCCTCCACGCCTTCGCGCGGCGCGGCCGGCCGCTCAGCCTCGGCGAGCTGCTGACCGCGATGACCGGGACGGGCTCGCGCCTGTCGGACGTGATGGACCTGCTCGCCGACGGCCTCGCCACCGGTGCGCTCGGCGACCGGGGCTTCCGGGCCGATGCGCACGGCCGGCCCGTGGGGCCGCGGCTCTACGAGCTGACGGACCTCGGCCGCGACGTGCTCGCCTCCGACCGGGCCGCCTGACGCGTCAGCGGCGGAAGGCCGACAGCGCCTCGCGCACCGAGGGCGGGATCGCGCGCTTGCGCTTGGTCGCCGGCTCGATGAACACGTGGCGCACGCTGCCCTCCGCGAGCAGCTCCCCGTCGCGGCGGATGGCGTAGGCGCTGGTGCTCGAGGTCTCTCCGAGGCGCTCGAAGGCGAGCTCCACCTCGACGAGCTCGTCGAAGCGCGCCGACGCGCGATAGCGGACGGACATCTCCGCGACGACCATGTCGGCGCCGGCGTCGACCATCGCGCCGTAGCCGCCCATCGCCTCGCGCCACAGCTCGGTCAGCGCGAGGTCGTAGTACTCCGGGTAGCGCGCGAAGTAGACGACGCCCTGCGGGTCGCACTCCTGATAGCGCACGCGCAGGGTGTGGCGGAACGGCGGCACGCCGCCGCAGTCTGCCAGCCCGCGTCCCCGGTCCGCTCAGCCCTGGAGCCGGCCGAGTGCCGTGCCGCGCAGCACGGCGACCTCGGTGACGGCCGCGCACACGTATGCGGCGCGGACCGCAGCGATCTCGGCCTCGAGGTCGGCCATGTAGACGGGGTTGGAGGCCAGCGGGCTGCAGCACGCCGCGGCGCGCTCCTCGAGGAGGTCGTCGAGGCGGGTCCTGGCCTGGGCGGCGCTCACACCTGCCGTAGTTCGCGCTTGCCTCACGATCACCCCCCTTCCCGCGGCGCCGCCGGCGACCCCGCGGCGGTCCGGGAGATGACCGGCGCGGTCAGGCGCAGCTCGGCCAGGGCGCGGTGCCCGACCGGGCGAGCAGCCGCGCGGCCATCCGGTCCTGCAGTGCCTCCGGTGCGGCCGCGGGGTCACCCGAGCCGCCCAGGGCGCGCCACGTGGCGCGGCTGAACTGGTACTTGCCGCGGTAGCGCCCGCTCGGCGAGACGGCGCGCGGGTTGCCACCCGACTCGCAGCGGGCGATGCGCTTGAGCGTGCCCGACGGGGCGTGCACGGCCGGAGCGGAGGACCGTGACGCCGCGGAGGCGGGGGCGGACGCCAGGCCGAGCGCGCGGCGGGTCTGCGGGCCCACGATGCCGTCGACGATCAGGTGCCGGCGGCGCTGGAAGCCGCGCACGGCCCGGCGGGTCCGCGCGTCGTAGCGGCCGGTCGCGGTCACGCCGAGCGCGCGCTGGATGGCCGTGACGTCGTCGCCGCGGCTGCCGGCGGTGAGGAGACGCACCGCGTGGCCGGTCCGCGTCGCGTTGGCGAGCGAGAGCGGCGCAGCCAGCACGATCGCGAGGATCGCGGCGCCGAAGGCGCCGGTCCCGCTGCGGGTGCGCCGCCGCCGCTGTGCGGCACGGCGCCCGGCGAGTGCCCTGCGCGTGCGCGAGCGGCGCAGCGAGGCGTCGAAGTCGTCGGTGGTCGTGGTCGTGTCGGGGACGTCGTTGTGCGCGGCGTCGGCAGGCACGGCTCTCCCTTGGTCGTCTGGGTGCCTGCGGGGTTAGCTGACGGGCTCGCGCTCGGTGAGCGCTACGCCGCGATCTCGCGGCGATTCGCCCCGGGCCGGCTCGGTGCCGGCCAGTGGGTCCCCCGCTCCCGGGCACCTGAGCGCACCGGGACTCGGCTTCTGACTTCACACATGCAAGCACATTTGCGTCGTCTGTTCGTCCAGATGACTGTCTCTTCGTTCCACGCTGCCGACCACCCGAGTGCTGGTTCCACGACGAACGGCACCCCCGCCGCGAGGCGGGCCCGCACAGCCAGGGGTCTCTCCGAGACAGCCCAGCCGCCGAAAGGATCCCGGATGACCCGACAGCCCACGCCCACAGCGCTCGATGCACAGGCCACGGCAGTGCTCGCTGCGCTGACGGCCGCCGATGCCCCGCAGGGCCTCCGGCTCAACGACCTGGCAGCACGGACCGGGCTGTCCATGGGCCACATCGGCCGCCATCTCCGCACGCTCGAGCGCGACCGGCTGGCGCGCTACGCCGGCGGCCTCTGGCACGCCACGCTGCGCGGCGCCCACCGCGCCGGGCCCGGCGACGGCTCGACGCTCGCCGCGTAGTCGGCGAGCTCCGGGCCGAGCCCCGGTCACGCACGACCACACACACGCGTCCGCCCCGCGCAACGGGTCAGCCGCCCTCGTCCGGGGCAGGATGCCTTGTATCGACCCGCCCCCGGAGCGATCTCGCCCATGGCCCTACCCTGTGTGACCGTCCTCACAGAACCGCAACGTTCGGCGGGCGTCCGCTGTTGCGGCTTCGAGATGCCCCGGATCCGCCTGCTCCTCCTCTGCTGCCTGGCCGCGCTGCTGACGCTGCCGGCCGCTGCGCGGGCGAGCAGGACGCAGGCGTCCATGTTCGAGGCCCCGCGCGAGATGATGAGCGACGACGCCGCGCTGCGCGCGCAGACGCTCGACGAGATCCAGGGCTTCGGCGCACGCTGGATGCGCGTCGTCCTCTACTGGCGCTCGGTCGCGCCACAGCCCAACGACTGGCGCATCCCGACGGCGGACCTGACGGCGCCGGGCACCTACGACTGGAGCCGCTACGACCGCGCCATCGACGAGATCCGGGCGCGCGGGATCCGGGTCCTGCTGACGGTCTCGGGCCCCGTGCCCGACTGGGCGACGCGCAGCCGCCACAGCTCGACGATGCACCCGTCGGCGACGCGGTTCGGGCGTTTCATGGAGGCCGCCGGCCGCCACTACGCGCAGCGGATCTCGGCGTGGGCGATCTGGAACGAGCCCAACCACCCGGACTTCCTCGGCCCCCAGTACAGCCGCGGGCACGCCGTCTCGCCGGGGATCTACCGGCGGCTGTTCCAGAAGGGCGTCGACGGCCTGTACGCCACAGGCCACAAGGGCGACATCATCCTGATGGGCGAGACCGCGCCGGTGGGGACGAGCCACGTGGTCGCCCCGCTCACCTTCCTGCGCAAGTCGCTGTGCCTCGACAGCCACTACCACCGCAATTCGGGCTGCGGCAGGCTGCTCGCCACCGGCTACGCACACCACGCCTACACGCACGGCGCGCCGTGGTACGTGCCGCGCAACTCCAACGACGTCACGATCGGCGTCCTCGGGCGGCTCAACCACGCGCTGGCGGCCGCCGGCCGCGCGGGGGCGATCCGCAAGGGCATGCGCATCTGGCTGACCGAGTTCGGCATCCAGTCCAAGCCCGACCCCTACATCGGCGTCAGCGAGACCGCGCAGGCGGAGTTCCGCTCGATCTCCGAGCACATGGCGTACCGCAACGCCCGCGTCGCCCTGTTCTCGCAGTACCTGATGCGCGACGACCCGGCGCGCGAGGGCCCCAAGAGCCAGCGCTTCAGCGGCTTCGAGTCCGGGTTGCGCTACGCCGACGGGCGCAAGAAGCGCGCCTACGAGGGCTACCGGCTGCCGCTGGTCGCCAAGCGGTCAGGCAGCCATGTGGCGCTGTGGGGCCTCGTGCGGCCCCACACCGGCGCGGCCCGCGTGACGATCGAGTTCCGCGGCGCCCACGGCCGCAAGTGGCACACGCTCAAGCACGACACGACCGACGCACGCGGCTACTGGTCGACGACGACCCGCGCCGTCTCCGGCCGCCGCTACCGGGTGGTCTGGAACGGCCACCACGCGCCGCTGACCCGCGTCTACTCGCGCGGCTGACGGCCGGCGGCATCTGTGCGCCTTGGCGGCGCGGCCGGCCGACTCAGGTGCGCTGTGGCGCCGGCTGCTCGCCGGCGGCCTTGCGCATCGCGGTCTCGGCGTCGCCGTAGAGCATGTAGCCGTTGGAGACGCGCTCGATGTGCCCGGCCTCGGTCAACCCGCCGATCGCCGTGGTGACCGAGGGCCGGCGCGCGCCGACCAGCTTGCCGAGCGCCTCGTGGGTCAGCTTGAGCCGCAGGTGCACCCCCTGGGGCGTCACCACCCCCCAGCGCTCCGAGAGCGCCCAGAGCAGCACGAGCACGCGGCCCTCGACGCGCATGATCTGCTTCATCCCGAGCTGGAACGCCAGCCACCGCGACCGGCGCAGGGTGCGCGCGATCAGGGCCTCGAGCACCGCAGGCCAGCGGCTGGCGGCCAACAGGAAGCGGCGATCCAGCACCGCCACCCGCGTGCGGGTCACGATGTTCCAGCTCACCTCGATCGGCATGAGGCCGATGTCGCCGTCCTGGTCCCAGGGCCGCAGCAGGTCGGTGGCGCCGAGCAGCTCCGTGCTCGGCCGGCCGGCGACGACGAGCTGCCGGGTGAGCAGGCCGTCGAGGACCAGCAGGCCGACGGCGGGGTGCTCGTCGGACCCGTCGACGAGCACCGGCTCCCAGTCGCCCGGCTCGAGCGTCACCACCCGCGCCAGCAGCGCGCGGCTGGCGGCGCTGACCTCGTCGGGAGCCAGGCCCTGAGCGAGCTCGGGATCGGTGGCGAGGATGGAGACGATGTCGCGACGAGACATGGGTTCGGTCACCGGGTGTACCCCCTGATCATGCCGCATGCGACGGCGCCGGCCCGAAATGGTCTCGTCCCGGCCCTTTCTGATCATCGATCGAACAGGCGTCCGGGCGCCCGGCCAGCGCCGGGGAACCCCTGGTGTGCACACGCCAAGCGAAGGAGGTACCCGATGAGCACCTCGACCGACCGTTCCCCCGCCAGGACCGACGCGGACGGAGCCCGCTTCTCCCGACCGGGCAACGAGCACGAGCTGTGGGGCGAACGCACGCGTGCCGTCCTGACGCCGATCGCCGCCCCGTCGATCCTCGGGCTCTTCGCGGCGACGTTCGGCGGGCTCGCGCAGTTCCTCGCCGGCATGTGGTCCTATCGCGCCCGTGACGGGCTCGCGACCGCGATGCACGGCATGTGGGGTGCGTTCTGGCTCGCCTACGGCATCCTGTTCTCGCTCGTCGCGACCGGGGCCGTGACGCTCCCGGCCGGCAACAAGTTCGTCGAGCTCGGTTACTGGTTCATCCCGCTGGCGGCGATCACCCTGATGGGGTTCTTCGCCGCGCTCGCCGAGTCGCTGGGTCTCGCCACGGTGCTCGGCACGCTGGCGACCGGCGCGGCGTTCTTGGCCATCTTCTACCTGAGCGGCGACTCCGGGTGGGAGACGGCCGGCGGCTGGGTCCTGCAGGTCTCGGCGTGGGCGGCGTTCTACGTCGCCTCGGCGATGATGCTGGAGCACGCATATGGCAGGACGATCCTGCCACTGGGCAAGTACAGCAAGGCCGCCAACCTGCCCGGCGGCCGCGTGACCAGGCCGCAGGAGTACAAGCAGGGCATGCCGGGGCTTCGCGAGGGCCAGTAGGCCCGCGCCGGCGTCAGGCATCAGACGGGCGGGGCGCGCGGCACGTGCGGCGCGCCCCGCCCGCGGGTAGCTTGAGCGGTCGGAGTGGCCGGTCGCGCCCACATCCCCCCGCTTCTGCGCCAGCTCCGCGATCCGCTGGGGCTCGGTGGCGCCGCGCGGTCGAAGCGCTCGGAGGGGCTGACGTCGCGCACGCGCACCGCGGATCGCGTCGTCCAATCCATCTGCCCGTATTGCGCGGTCGGCTGTGGCCAGAAGGTCTTCGTCTCCGACGAGCGCGTGGTCCAGATCGAGGGCGACCCGGACAGCCCGATATCGCGCGGCCGGCTGTGCCCGAAGGGCGCCGGCTCGCTCGGCTACGTCAACAGCCCGCTGCGCGAGAGGAAGGTCAAGTACCGCCGCCCGCACTCGACCCGCTGGGAGGAGCTCGAGCTCGAGACGGCGATGGACATGATCGCCGACCGCGTGATCAGCACCCGCGAGCGGACGTGGGAGGCGACCGACGAGCAGGGGCGGCGGCTCAACCGCACGCTCGGCTTCTGCGGCCTGGGCGGCGCGACGCTCGACACCGAGGAGAACTACCTCATCAAGAAGGCGTTCTGCGCGCTCGGCGCGGTGTCGATCGAGAACCAGGCCCGCATATGACACTCGAGCACGGTCCCCGGTCTGGGGACCTCGTTCGGGCGCGGCGGCGCCACCACGTTCCAGCAGGACCTGCAGAACTCCGACTGCATCCTGATCATGGGCTCGAACATGGCCGAGCAGCACCCCGTCGGCTTCCAGTGGGTCATGGAGGCCAAGGCGCGCGGGGCGAAGCTCATCCACGTCGACCCGCGGTTCACGCGGACCTGGGCGATGGCCGACCTGCACGTGCCGCTGCGGTCCGGAACCGACATCGTCTTCCTCGGCGCGATCGTGCGCCACATCATCGAGAACGGCCGCGACTTCCGCGAGTACGTGCGTGCCTACACCAACGCGCGGGTCCTCATCAACGAGGAGTTCGCGGACACCGAGGAGCTCGACGGCCTCTACAGCGGCTGGGTCGCCGACGACGGCCTGTACAACGTGTCGAGCTGGAGCTACGAGGGCGCGTCGGGGGAGCTGACCGCCGGCAAGCAGGAGCAGTCGGGCGACGTCTCCGGCGACCAGGCCCACGGCGCGCACGGCATGGGCTCGGACTTCGATCGCGGCGAGCCGCCCGCCGAGGACTGGGACCTCGAGGACCCCCGCTGCGTGTTCCAGCGCACCCGCACCCACTTCCAGCGCTACACGCCGGAGATGGTCGAGGAGGTCTGCGGCGTACCCAGGGAGCTGTTCCTCGAGGTCGCCGAGACGCTGTGCGCGAACTCGGGCCGCGAGCGCACGGGCGCCGTCTGCTACGCGGTCGGCTGGACGCAGCACACCGTCGGCGTGCAGATCATCCGCACCGCGGCGATCATGCAGATGCTGCTGGGCAACATCGGCCGGCCCGGCGGCGGGATCCTGGCCCTGCGCGGCCACGCCAACATCCAGGGCTCGACGGACATCCCGACCCTGTTCGACATCCTGCCGGGCTACATCCCGATGCCCCATCCGACCGAGTCGAGCTTCGACGACTGGGTCGCCAAGAGCGGACCGACCACCGGGACCTGGGGATCGCTTCGCTCCTATGCGATGAGCCTGATGAAGGCGTGGTTCGGCGAGCACGCCACCGAGGAGAGCGACTGGGGCTACGGGTGGCTGCCGCGGATCGACGGCGACCACTCGCACTACCCGATGATGCTGCGCATGCTCGACGGCGACACGAAGGGCTTCTTCGTCATCGGGCAGAACCCCGCGGTCGGCTCGGCCAACGCGGGCCTGATGCGCAAGGCGCTGGCGAGCCTCGAGTGGCTCGTGGTCCGCGACACCGCGGAGATCGAGACCGCGTCGTTCTGGTACGACTCGCCGGAGATCGAGGCCGGCGAGACCTCGCCCGAGCAGATCGGCACGGAGGTCTTCCTGCTCCCCGCCGCCGCGCACGTCGAGAAGGACGGCACGTTCACGAACACCCAGCGGCTGCTCCAGTGGCATCACAAGGCCGTCGAGCCGTCCGACGACTGCCGCTCGGACCTGTGGTTCATCTACCACCTCTTCCGCCGCGTGCGCGAGCGGCTCGCGGGGTCCGAGGACGACAGGGACCTGCCGGTCCTCAACACCACCTGGGACTACCCGACCCGGGGCCCGCACGACGAGCCCGACGCCGCGACGATCCTCCAGGAGGTCAACGGCCGCCGCGCGGACGGCTCGTTCATCCCCAGCTACCAGGAGCTCGCCGACGACGGGTCGACCTCCTGCGGCTCGTGGATCCACGCCGGGATCTACGCGGACGGCGTCAACCAGACGGCGCGCAAGAAGCCGCACACCGAGCAGAGCTGGATCGCTCCCGAGTGGGGCTGGGCCTGGCCGTCGAACCGCCGCATCCTCTACAACCGGGCCTCGGCCGACCCCGAGGGACGCCCGTGGTCGGAGAGCAAGCGCTACGTCTGGTGGGACGAGGAGCAAGGCGAGTGGACCTCGCTGGGCGACGACCCGGACTTCCCGCCCACCAAGGCGCCGGACTTCCGGCCGCCGAAGGGCGCGAAGGGCATGGAGGCGATCCGGGGGGACAACCCGTTCATCCTGCACCCCGACGGCCTGGGCTGGATCTGGGCGCCCTCGGGCCTCGTCGACGGCCCGCTGCCGGCCCACTACGAGCCGCAGGAGTCGCCGTTCGCCAACCGGCTCTACCGCCAGCGCGAGAACCCGACGCGCCAGCTCTTCGACCGCCCGGAGAACCCGCTGAACCCGGCCGGCGGCGAGCACGGGACCGAGGTCTTCCCCTACGTCATGACGACGTACCGCCTCACCGAGCACCACACGGCCGGCGGCATGTCGCGCACGGTGCCCTTCCTCTCCGAGCTCCAGCCCGAGTTCTTCTGCGAGGTCTCGCCGGAGCTCGCGGCCGAGCGCGGCCTCCAGCACGGCGACTGGGCGACGATCGTCTCGTCGCGGGCGGCGATCGAGGCGCGGGTCCTGGTGACCACGCGGATGCAGCCGCTGATGATCGGATCGGATCCGGCCCGGCGCGTCCACCAGGTGGGCCTCCCCTACCACTGGGGCAGCCGCGGGCTGGTCACGGGCGACAGCGCCAACGAGCTGCTGCCGCTCGTCCTCGACCGCAACGTGCACATCTCCGAGTACAAGACCTCGACCTGCGACATCCGGCCCGGCCGGCGCCCGCGCGGCCCCGCCCTCGCCCAGCTCGTCGATGACTACCGCAGGCGCGCGGGGGTCGAGCAGGCGTGAGCGGCATCGAGACGCACGACTGGCCCGGCAGCTACGGCGACGAGGCGAGGCCCAGGATGGGCTTCTTCACCGACACCTCGCTGTGCATCGGCTGCAAGGCGTGCGAGGTGGCGTGCAAGGAGTGGAACCAGATCCCGGAGTCCCTTCAGGGCTTCACCGGCATGTCCTACGACAACACGGTCGACCTCGGCGCCGACACCTGGCGCCACGTCGCGTTCATCGAGCAGGAGAGGCCGGTCGCGGTGCCGCGGGAGGGCGGGGCGCCCGGCCCCGAGGGCGGTGGGGCGGTGATCTCGCTCGAGGAGGGCAGTCCCGCCACGCTCCAGCAGGGCGACGGCATGCGCTGGCTGATGTCCTCCGACGTGTGCAAGCACTGCACGCACGCCGCCTGCCTGGAGGTGTGCCCGACCGGTGCGCTGTTCCGCACCGAGTTCGGCACCGTGGTCGTCCAGGAGGACGTCTGCAACGGCTGCGGCTACTGCGTGCCGGCGTGCCCGTTCGGCGTGCTCGACCAGCGCAAGGACGACGGGCGCGTGTGGAAGTGCACGCTCTGCTACGACCGCCTCAAGGACGACAAGGAGCCCGCCTGCGCGCAGGCATGCCCGACGAACTCGATCCAGTTCGGCGAGCTCTCCGAGCTGCGCGAGCGCGCCGGCGAGCGGCTCGATGCACTCGCCGAGGCCGGCCAGTCCGACGCCCGCCTCTACCTCGCCGGCGACGACGACGGGATCGCCGGGGCCGGCGCGTTCTTCCTCCTGCTCGACGACCCCGAGGTCTACGGCCTGCCGCCCGACCCTGTCGACGCGACCCGCGACCTCGGCTCGATCTGGTCGGCCACGGCGGTCGCGGCGGCCGCCCTGGGGGCCGGGATCGCGGCGGCGTTCCTCGGGGGCCGGCGATGAGCGATTCGAGGTCCTACTACGGCCGCCCGGTCATCAAGCAGCCGGTCTGGACGCCCGAGATCCCGATCTACTTCTTCACCGGCGGGCTGGCCGGGGCGTCGGCGACGCTGGCCTGGCTGGCCGACGAGGCCGGCGAGGAGGAGCTCGCCGCGCGCGCCTGGGCGATCGCGCTGATCGGGGGCACCGTCTCCCCCGCGCTGCTGATCTCCGACCTCGGGCGCCCGATGCGCTTCCTGAACATGCTGCGGATGTTCAAGGTCACCTCCCCGATGAGCGTCGGCTCGTGGATCCTGGCGGCCGCGGGGGCCACGATCGCGCCGTCGGCGCTCCACGCGCTCACCGGGCTGCTTCCGGGGATCGCCCGCCGCGCCCGGCCGGTCGCGGCGGTGATGGGCCTGCCGCTCTCCACCTACACGGCCGCGCTGATCGCCAACACCGCGGTGCCTGTCTGGCACGAGGCGCGCCGGACGCTGCCGTTCGTGTTCGGCGCGGGCGCGGCCGCGAGCGCGGGCGCGGCGGCGACCCTCGTCACGCCTCCCGAGCACGCCGGCCCGGCCCGCCGTCTCGCCGTCTGGGCGTCGGCCGGCGAGCTGGTGGCCGCCGGCGTCATGGAGCAGCGGCTGGGCGACCTCGGCGAGCCGTACCACGCCGGCGAGGCGGCACGCTACGCCCGGCTCGCGAAGGGCCTGACCGCGCTCGGCGCAACCACCGTGGCCGTCGGCGGCCGGCGCTCGAGGCTGGCGGCGGTCGCCGGCAGCGCCGCGATCCTCGCCGGCGCCCTCGCCGAGCGCTGGAGCGTGTTCCGCGCCGGCTTTGCGTCCGCGCAGGACCCGCGGTACACGGTCGGCCCGCAGCGCGAGCGCGTCGAGGCCGGGCGCGACATGGGTGCGACGGAGCGGGCCGAGGCGGTCGCATGAGCGCCGAGCCCTCGTCGCTGCGCTTCCTCTCGGCGCGCGTGCAGCGCGACGGCGAGGCCGACGAGGTGGCGGTCGAGGAGCCGCTGGAGATCCGCGTCGGCGACGAGGCGCTGGCGGTGACCATGCGCACGCCGGGCCATGACGAGGAGCTCGCGCTCGGGTTCCTGCACGGCGAGGGCCTGATCGGCCCCGAGCCGATCGGGGCGGGGCCCGCCCCTGACCTCGCCGCCAACGTCGTCGCGGTCGAGGGGCCGCTGCGCCGGCGCCCGGCGTCGCGGCGCTTCTACACGACGTCGTCGTGCGGGGTGTGCGGCCGTGGCGCCCTGGACGAGGTCGCCGTCCACGCGCCGCGCGCTCCCGCCGGCCCGGTGGTGGCGCGCGAGCTGCTGGCGGCGTTGCCCGGCCGCCTGCGCCAGCCCGGCTTCCGGCGCACCGGCGGCCTGCACGCGACGGGGCTGTTCAGCGCCTCCGGCGAGCTGCTGTGCGTGCGCGAGGACGTCGGTCGCCACAACGCGATGGACAAGGTCGTGGGCAGGGCGCTGCTCGACGGCGCGCTCCCGCTGCGCGAACGGCTGCTGTGCGTGTCGGGGCGCCTCTCCTTCGAGCTGGTCCAGAAGGCGGCGGTCGCGGGCGCGCCGGTCCTCGTCGGCGTCGGCGCGCCGACCTCGCTCGCGGTCGAGCTCGCCGCCGACCGCGGTCTGACGCTCGCGGGCTTCGCCAGGCACGGTCGCGTCAACGTCTACACCGGCGCGCAGCGCGTCGGCTGACTGACGGCGCCGGCGCGACCGTCCGCGGTCGGCGGCGCTCGATCGTGGCCGCAGGCGCGACCGCGGGAACTGCCCCCATGGGGGCCACAACTTCGAGTTCGCCGCCGGGCGCCGGGCCTCGGCCTCGGCGACGCGCCCGGGAAACCTGCGCTCACATCACTGAGATCTTCTTGTATAGTTGCGTGCGCAATGAGCCACCTTCTCCTGATCCCCCTCGACGACACGGTCGTCTTTCCCACCATGGACGTCACGCTGCCGGCGGACACCGCCGGCGAGGAGCGCGTGCTGCTCGTGCCGCGCCACGGCGACGAGTACGCCTCCGTGGGCACCATCGCCCGCGTCACCCAGACCGTCCGCCTCCCCGGCGGCGCCGCCGGCGCGATGCTCGAGGGCATGGCGCGCGGCATCGCCGGCGCGGCGCACGCCGACGCCTCGGGCCGGCTGCGCGTCGACGTCGAGGAGCGCGCCGACGACGTCCCGGTCGACGGGCGCACGCGCGAGCTCGAGCGCGAATACCGCGCGGTCGTCGAGGAGATCCTCGAGCTGCGCGAGGCGCCGGAGCAGATCGCCGCGTTCCTGCGGTCGATCCGCGATCCCGGGGCGCTCGCCGACACCTCCGGCTACTCCCCCGACCTGACCTTCGAGCAGAAGCTGGAGCTGCTCGAGACGCTGGACGTCACCGAGCGCCTCGAGAAGGCGCTCGCTCTCCAGCGCGAGCGCCTTGCGCAGCTGCAGGTGCGCAAGCGCATCCGCGAGGACGTCGAGTCCGGCGCCGCCCGCCAGCAGCGCGAGTACTTCCTGCGCAAGCAGATGGACTCGATCCGCCGCGAGCTCGGCGAGGACGACGCCTCGGTCGTCGACGAGTACCGGACCAAGATCGCCGACGCCGGCATGCCGGACGACGTGCGCGAGCACGCCGAGCGAGAGCTCGCGCGCTTCGAGCGCATGGGCGAGGGCGGCTCGGGCGAGGGCCAGATGCTGCGCACCTGGTTGGACTGGATCGTCAGCGTGCCGTGGGGAGAGCGCTCCCAGGAGACCCTCGACCCGCAGGGCACGCGGGCGGTGCTGGACGCAGACCACGCCGGCCTCGACGACGTCAAGGACCGCATCGTCGAGTACGTCGCCGTGCGCAAGCTGCGCCGGGAGCGTCAGGGCGACGCCGACGAGCTGACCTCCGCGGGGCCGCGCGACCGCCGGGCCGCCGGCGCGATCCTCACCCTGATCGGCCCGCCCGGCACGGGCAAGACCTCGATCGGCGAGTCGATCGCCCGTGCGATGGGGCGCGAGTTCGTGCGCATGTCGCTGGGCGGCGTGCGCGACGAGGCCGAGATCCGCGGCCATCGCCGCACCTACATCGGCGCGCTTCCCGGCCGCCTCGTCCGCGCGCTGCGCGACGCGGGCACGATGAACCCGGTGATCCTGCTCGACGAGGTCGACAAGGTCGGCGCCGACTGGCGCGGCGGGGCGGGCGGGATCGAGTCATCCCTGCTCGAGGTCCTCGACCCGGCGCAGAACTCGACGTTCCGCGACCACTACCTCGATGTCGAGCTCGACCTCAGCCAGGTCGTCTTCATCGCCACCGCCAACCAGGCCGAGACGATCCCCGGCCCGCTGCTGGACCGCATGGAGGTCATCCGCTTCGACGGCTACACGGTCGCCGAGAAGGTGGCGATCGCGCGCGGCTACCTGTGGCCGCGCCAGCTCGAGCGCAACGGCCTGCGCGCCGAGGAGGTCGAGGCGGCCGACGACGTGCTCGAGCTGATGGTCGCCGAGTACACGCGCGAGGCGGGTGTGCGCCAGCTCGAGCGCGAGCTGGGCACGCTGCTGCGCAAGACCGCGACCCGGATCGCATCGGGCACGGCCGGCGCCCCCGTGACCGTCGACGCCGGCGCCGTTCGCGACGCGTTGGGCCGCCAGAAGGTCTTCCGCGAGGCCGCCGCGCGCACCGCCGTCCCCGGCGTCGCGACCGGCCTCAGCGTCACCGGCACCGGCGGCGACGTCCTCTTCATCGAGGCGAACTCCACGCGCGCCCGCGGCACCCAGCTCCAGCTGACGGGCCAGCTCGGGGACGTCATGAAGGAGTCGGCGCGGATCGCGCTGACCCACGTCCGTGCGCACGCCGAGGACCTCGGCATCGACGAGCGGGACTTCGAGGACCGCGAGTTCCACGTCCACGTGCCCGCCGGGGCGATCCCCAAGGACGGGCCGAGCGCCGGCATCACGATCGCCACGGCGCTCGCCTCGCTGCTCACGGGCCGGCCGGTGCGCCACACGGTGGGGATGACCGGCGAGGTCACGCTCCAGGGCCGGGTCCTGCCGATCGGCGGGGTCAAGCAGAAGGTGCTCGCGGCTCACGCAGCCGGCCTGACCGACGTCGTCCTGCCCGAGCGCAACCGCCCCGACCTCGACGATGTCCCCGCTGACGTGCGCTCGGCGATGTCCTTCCACCCGGTGATGACGCTGGGCGAGGTGCTCGAGCTCGCGCTGGAGCCGACGGCGACACCGGCCGTGGCCGCGTAGGGGGTCGTCACGCGGTGCGGGTGCGCAGCGGCCGCGCGCGTGCGACCGCCCAGGCGAGCAGCTCGTCGCCCTCCAGCGGCGGGCTGAACAGGTAGCCCTGGCCGAGCTGGCAGCCGAGCGCAGCGAGCCGGTCACGGACGGCCTCGCTCTCGATCCCCTCGGCGACGACCCGCAGCCCGAGGTTGCGGCCGACGTCGATCGCCGAACGGACGACCGACACGTCGTGCTCGTCGCTGGCCATGGTCGTCACGAACGAGCGGTCGATCTTGATCTCGGCGACGGGGAGCCGGCGCAGGTAGCCGAGGGACGAGTAGCCGGTGCCGAAGTCGTCGATCGCGAGGCCGATGCCCATCTTGCTGAGCCGCTCGAGCACGCCGCGTGCCCGCAGCGGGTCGGCCATGATCGTCGCCTCGGTGATCTCCAGCTCGAGCAGCTCCGGCGGGAGCGACCACTTCTCCAGGAGGCGCACGACGTCGCCTGGGAGCTGGCGGTCGAGCAGGTTGCGAACGCTGAGGTTCACCGCGACGCGCAGCTCGAGCCCCGAGCGCCGCCAGGCGTCGCACTGGCGCAGCGCCCGGTCGAGCACGTACATCGTCAGCGGCTTGATGAGCCCGGTGGACTCAGCGTGCCCGACGAACGCCCCGGGCATCACGATGCCGCGCTGCGGGTGGCGCCAGCGCACGAGGGCCTCGGCGCCGAAGACGGTGCCGGTCGTGAGCTCGACCTTGGGCATGAACGCGACGGTCAGCTCGCCGTCATCCATGGCCCGACGCAGGTCGCCGAGCAGGCTGGCGCGCTCGCGGCCCTCGGTCGCCTGGTTGGGGCGGAAGATCTCGTAGCCGCTGCTGACCTCCTTGGCCTGGTACATCGCGGCGTCGGCGTGCTGCAGCAGCGTCGAGGCCTCCTCGCCGTGCTCAGGCGCGACGGCGATGCCGATCGACACGCCGACCTCGAGCTTGACGCCCTCGGTCGCGAACGGGCGCTCGAAGGCACGCAGGATCTTCTCGCCGACCTCGGTGGCGGCGCCGGGGTCGGGAAGGCTCGGGAGCAGCACCGCGAACTCGTCGCCGCTGAGCCGCGCGACCGTGTCGCTGGCGCGCAGCACCGCGGTGACGCGCGGGGCGACCTGCCGGAGCAGGAGGTCGCCGTAGTGGTGGCCGAAGGTGTCGTTGACCTCCTTGAAGTGGTCGAGGTCGAACAGCAGCACGCCCACCGAGCCGCCCTCCCGCCGCGCGACCGACAGCGCCTGCTCGATGCGATCGGAGAGCAGGGTCCGGTTGGGCAGGTGCGTGAGGGCGTCGTGCAGCGCCTGGTGCTCGTTTGCCAGCAGCAGCTTCCCGGCGCGATGTGCGGTGAGGACAGGCGCCAGCAGCGCTACGAGCAGGACCGGCGAGGACTCGTTGGCAGAGACGATCACGGGGGCCAGCGCGAGCGCTCCCAAGGCGAACGGCGCATGGGCCGCCAGCCCCTCGCGCAGGCGCGCGGCCACCGAGGTGCCCGAGGCGAGCGCGGCCGCCGTCGTGACGAGCGCGGTGTTGACCGCGAAGAACAGCAGCAGGGCGAGCGCCGCCAGCGGCAGGCCGGCGGCGCTCGAAGGGCCACCGGGCGCCACGAGCCCGGCGGCGGCGAGCGACAGGACGTACTGGCCGGCGTTGAAGGAGGCGCGGCGGGGATGCCGGAACAGGTCCACCGCCAGCGAGGCGAGCACGAGCGCGACCATGCCGGCCAGCAGGCCGTCGGAGAGCAGCGCGGCCACCGCGAACGCGGGGGCCGCGGTCAGCTGCTCGTCGGGCGGCCTGCGCGGCACCCGGATCGGCAGCAGCTCGGCCACGATGCAGGCGCCGACGACGGCGCCGAGCCGGGCGTCCGCCCCGTCGAGCAGCTCACGCGCACCGAGCGCAGCAACAGCCGCGAGCAGCAACCCGCCAACGGCCGAGACGACCGTCGTGTAGGCGGACAGCGAAAGGCAGGGGCGACGCATGCGCTCTTCCTGTCATGGACGGCAGATTCGCCCGTAACTTGAGGGATCTCGGCCCGTGCGGACACGTGGACCGCCGGAGGCACCGGAATGCGGGGCTACGACCCCGCTACGCCGCGACGCGGGCCGCGGCCCCCGCGGGCTCCGGCTCCGTCCGCGGGGCGAGACGCCCGGCGGCGGCAACCGTCCACAGGACCGACATCCAGGTCAGCGTGGCGAGCACCACGTGGACCCAGACGATCCCCGCGGGGAGCTTCAGCTCGTACTGGACCGCCCCGACCACGCCCTGCGCTGCGAGCAGCAGGCACAGCGTCGTGACTGCGCGGCGGGCCTGGGCGTTCGCCCCCACCCGCCGCAGGTGGAAGAACAGCGCGACCGCGCTCAGCCCCAGCAGCGTGCTGAAGCGGCCGTGCCAGTGGATCACCCAGTCGAGCGTGCCCCCGCCGTGGAAGCTGAGCCGGGTGACGACCTCGCCGGTGCCGCTCGACCCCGGATGCGGGCCGCTCGCGGTGGCGACCGTTCCCATGAACAGCACCCAGGCGGTGAGCGGCGCCAGCGCGCGGGTGGCGATGACGGTCCGGCGCGGCTCGGCCGGCCGCTCGCCGGGCTCGTGGCGCGCCCGCCAGGCGAGCGCGATCGCCGCGGCGAGGATCATCTGGCTGAGCAGGAAGTGGGCCATGACCCACCCGGGGGCAAGCCCGTAGAGGACCGACATCCCGCCGAGCACCACCTGCCCGGCGACGCCGATCGGCAGCAGGACGCCGAGGATCGCGAGGTCGCGGCGGAACGGCGCCCGCAGGAACGCGGCGAGCGCAGCGACGACGGCGAGGATCGCCACGACGCCGGTGACCATCCGGTTGCCGAACTCGATCGCGGCGTGCCCGTCGAGCTGCGTGGTGACGAGGTGGCCGTGACACTCCGGCCAGGTCGGGCAGCCGAGCCCGCTGCCGGTCAGCCGGACCGCCGCGCCGCTGAACACGATCAGCGCCAGGATGACCAGAGCGGCCATGGCGATGTGCGCGTAGGTGCGCGGGCCGATGCGGGGGAGCCGCCCGAGCATGGGCGTGAAGTGTAGGCAGGAGGCGGGGCCGCCCCGACGCGCCGGGCGGCGTGTCGCCAGGTCCGCCCGGGCCGCGCCGTGCATCCGGGAGACGCGTCGTGCAGCCCACGTCACCGATCGCCCGCGTCGGAGCGCGCGGCGCGGTTGCTGATGCCCGCCAGCGAGACGAGCCCGCCCGCCAGGACCAGCGCCGCCGAGAGGCCCATGCCGGCGTGGAACGCCGGGACGTCGGCCGCGTCGGCCGCCCGCGCGAGGCGCGGACTCACGGATGCGCGCGCCTCGCGGGCCAGCGGGCGATGCTCGATCCGGCTCGTCTGGGGCGGCCTCGCGCCGCCGAGCCGGTCCTCGAGCACCCCGGTGAAGCGCGCGGCGACGACGGCGCCGACGACCGCGATCGCGAGCAGGCCGGCCACCCGTGCGACCGCGTTGCTGACGCCCGAGGCGACGCCGGCGCGCTCCTGGTCGACGGCAGCCAGCACCGTGCTCGTCAGCGGCGCGACGGTGGCCGACAGGCCGACGCCGAAGACGACGGCGCCCGGCAGGACCTCGGCCGGATAGGACGGGTGGACCCCGATCCGCATCCAGAGCGCGAGCCCGGCCGCGGCGACGACCGGCCCCAGCCCCATGAGCAGCCGCGGCCCGATCCGTCCGGCCAGCGCGCCGAAGCGGCGCGAGAGCCCGATCATGATCAGCGTCAGCGGCAGCAGCGCGAAGCCCGCGGCGAGCGCGCTGTAGCCGCCGACCTGCTGAAGGAAGATCGCCACGAAGAAGGTGGCGGAGCCCAGGCCGGCGTAGATGGTCAGCGTCGCCACGTTGCCGACCGCGAAGTTGCGCGAGCGGAAGAGCCCGAGCGGGAGCATCGGGTCTCGCGCGGCGAAGCGCTCGAAGGCGACGAACGCGATCAGCACGGCGCCGCCGGCGCCCACGATCCCGGGCTCGACCGGCTGGTGGATCAGGCCGTAGACGAGGCCGGCCAGCCCGGCGGCGCAGAGCGCCGCGCCGGGCAGGTCGACGTGCCGGTGCGGCCGGCCGGGAAGCTCCGGCACGGCGGTCCTGATGAGATGGAGCGTCAGCAGCACGAGCGGCACGTTGATCGCGAACACCAGCCGCCACGACACCGCGTCCACGAGCAGGCCGCCGAGCGGCGGCCCGACCGCGGTCGCGGCCGAGGTCCAGGCCGTCCAGCTGCCGATCGCCGCGCCCCGCTCCTCGCCGTCGAAGACCGACGTGATGATCGCGAGCGTGCTCGGCACCAGCAGCGCCCCGGCGGCGCCCTGGAGCGCGCGGGCGGCGATCAGCACGCCGATCGTGGGCGCGACGGCGCAGAGCAGGCTCGTCGCCCCGAAGGCCGCGACGCCCGCCGCGAAGACGCGGCGGCGCCCGAGCAGGTCGCCGAGCGAGCCGCCCACCAGGACGAGCGACCCGAGCATCAGCAGGAACGCCTCGACCACCCACTGCTGACCGGCGAGCGACGCCTTCAGGTCGGCCCGCAGCGCCGGCAGCGCCACGTTGACCACCGTGCCGTCGACGAACACGATCGCCGACCCGAGGATGCAGGCCACCAGCGTCCTCCGTCGATCGACGTGGCGACCCACGGCGGGAGGGTAGTCACGCCCGCAAGTCTCGCCGCCCGTCCGCGTTTGGGCTCGTGGTGCTTCCGCGCCGCCGAGACTCCCCGCGGCTGCGAGCCGCCGCCCTGGCCGCGGTGCTGCTGACCCTCGCGCTCGCACCCCCTGCGACGGCGAGCGACCCCGCGTACTACACGCAGTATGCGTGCCGGTTGCCGAACGGTGACCCGGCGCGGCACGGATGGGTTCCTGCGGTACGGACCCGGGCAATGCGACGCGCAGGCGAAGACTGCCCAGACCGAGCGGTGGACTGTGGGCGGAGCGTCCCGCGACGGCCGCGGCGCGGCTCAGTACGCGGGCCAGACATATCACCCGCCGCTCGAACGCCAAGATCTACGCAGTCCGAGTGGTCCGCGCGGATCAGCGGCATCGCATCGCCAGGGCAACATCTCGTATCGGCTTTCTAGGGACGCCGGACACCTGCGATCCCAGCGCCGGATGCCGCGGGCTCGCATCGAGTTCGTTCTCGTGGAACTTCTCGCCGGCGGCTCTGACTTCGAACTCACCTGCCCCGGAAGCGGGCCGTGCCAGGGACCAAGTGGCAACCCGGGGGACCTAACCATCGAGCGCATCGAGATCGACCTCCAGGACGACTCGCTGCCCGACATCTACCAGCCGCCCTCCGGGGGGCTGTTCTCGACGGACCGTCCGGTGTCGGGGGTCGAGCCGGTCGACTTCAAGGCGTCGGACCTCGGGGGCGGGGTGTACGAGGCGGCGATCCTGGTCGACGGGGTCGAGAAGCTCCGGCAGGTGGTCGCCGACAACGGCGGCGACTGCGCGAAGCCGTTCGTCAAGCGGGCGCCGTGCCCCGGGGACGTCGCCGGCTCGCTGGCGTTCGACACCACGCAGCTCTCCGACGGGCCGCACAAGGTGATCCTCGAGGTCTACGACGCCACCGAGGTCAACAGGACGGCGTACGGCGCCGTCGACGTCGTCGTGCAGAACTCGCCGTCGCCGGCGCCGCCGGCCTCCGGCGGCGGAGGGGCGACGTCGCCGCCCCCCTCGGGGGAGGGGTCGGCCTCCTCGTCCGGCTCGTCCTCGCCCTCACCCTCGCCCGCACCCGCGGCCGCGGCCGCGCCGGTCGAGCCGCCGACCGTCGGCGCGAGCTCGCTGGGGACGATCATCCCGGGCTCGCACCGCGGCACGACGACCTCCTACGGGCGCTCGACCGTGCTCCGGGGGCGCCTGGTCGACGCGTCCGGCCGTTCGATCGCCGGGGCGGCGCTGACGGTGTTCGCCGCGCTGCGCACGCCGGGCGCGGTCCCGCGGGCGATCGCGACCGTGACGACTGGCGCGGACGGGAGCTTCGCCTACCACGTCCCCCCGGGCCCCAGCCGGGACATCACGATCTCGCGCCCCGGCGCATCGCCGTGGACCGCGCGCGTCGACGTCCGCGCCCCGGTCCGCCTGCGCCGCTCGCACCGCCGGCTGCACAACGGCAGCACGCTGACGCTCACCGCACGGGTCCGCGGAGGCGCGGTCGAGCGCCGCTCGGCCGACATCGCGTTCCAGGTGCGGATCGGCCACAGGTGGAAGACCTTCGCCCGCGTGCCGCTGGACCGGCGCGGGAGCGCCCGCGCGCGACACACCTTCCGGGTGACCTTCCAGACGATCCGCTACCGCTTCCGCGCCGTCACCCTGCGCCGCGCGTCGTTCCCGTACGCCAACGGCCACTCGAAGTCGGTCAGCGTGCTCGTCAGGCCCTAACCTCCGGGTTGGATGGCCGAGGTCCTGTACTACGCGATCCCGTTCTTCGTCCTGCTGCTGGCCGTCGAGTGGCTCTCCTTCCGCCACCTCGGCGAGGAGGACGACCTCGTCGGCTTCGAGGCGCGCGACACGCGCACCAGCCTCAGCATGGGGATGGGCAACGTGGTCGTCAACGTCGGCTGGAAGTTCGCCGTCGTCGCCACCTACGCCGCCCTCTACGAGCTGACGCCGCTGCGCATCCCGGCCGGCGCCTGGTGGGCATGGGTCGCGCTGTTCCTCGCCGACGACCTCTCCTACTACTGGTTCCACCGCGTCTCGCACGAGAGCCGGCTGTTCTGGGCCAGCCACGTGGTCCACCACAGCTCGCAGCACTACAACCTCTCGACGGCGCTGCGGCAGACCTGGGTCCCGATGACCTACTTCCCGTTCTGGCTGTGGCTGCCGCTGCTCGGCTTCGCTCCCTGGATGGTGCTGCTCGCCCAGAGCTGGAGCCTGATCTACCAGTTCTTCCTGCACACCGAGCGCGTCGGCCGGCTGCCGCGGCCGCTGGAGGCGGTGCTCAACACGCCCAGCCACCACCGCGTCCACCACGGCGCCAACGAGGTCTACCTCGACCGCAACTACGGGGGGATCCTGATCGTCTGGGACCGGTTGTTCGGGAGCTTCGAGCCCGAGGGCGAGCGCGTCCGCTACGGGCTGACCACCAACATCGAGACGTTCCACCCGGTCCGTGTCGCCTTCCACGAGTACGTCGCGCTCTGGCACGACCTGCGCGCCGCCCGCACGTGGCGCACCCGGATCGAGACGGCGCTGCGGGGCCCGGGCTGGCGGGCGCCGGCCGAGCGCCTAGGTCCCGGGCGCGTGGTGGACGAACGGCAGGTCGCCGGCGATCTCGGCGAGCCGGGGAGCGTTGGCGTCGCGCTGGGAGACCCGTAGCTCGCCGACGGGCAGCGGCCACTCGATCCCCACCTCGGGATCGTCGTAGGCGAAGCCCGCCTCCCGCGGCGAGTAGTAGGCGTCCTGCTTGTAGACGACGTCGGCGACCTCCGAGAGGACGCAGAAGCCGTGGGCGAACCCCACCGGCACGTAGACCATCCGCATGTTCTCGTCGGAGAGCTCGTAGAGCTCCCACTCGCCCCAGGTCGGCGATCCCCGGCGAATGTCGACGAGCACGTCGACGATCGTCCCGCGGGCGCAGCGCACGAGCTTGGTCACGCCGCGGCCCGTCTGGAAGTGCATTCCCCGGGCGACGCCCCGCGCCGACCGCGAGTGGTTGTCCTGCACCATCTCCTCGACGATCCCCAGCGCCATGAACTCCGAGCGGCGGTAGGTCTCGGCGAAGAAGCCGCGCTCGTCGCCGAAGACGTCGGGCTCGATCAGCAGGGGCCCCTCGAGCCGCGTGTCGATCGTGCGGTAGGCCATCGGCGGCGCAGCGTAGCGGCGGCCCCGATGCGCGCGCACGGCGGCCGGTGAGCCCGCGGGCCCTGCGGATACCCTGAGGCCGTGCCGAGCCCGGCCCTGCCCGCCGTCGCGGTCGACGGCGTCTCCAAGACGTTCCGCCTGCCGCACGAGCGCGTGCACACGCTCAAGGAGCGGGCCCTGCACCCGCTGCGCCGCCCGGGCAACGAGACGCTGCACGCGCTGCGCGACGTGTCCTTCGCCGTCGACGACGGCGAGTTCTTCGGCATCGTCGGGCGCAACGGCTCGGGCAAGTCGACGCTGCTGAAGTGCCTGGCCGGCATCTACGCCGCCGACCGCGGCCGCATCTACGTCAACGGCCGGCTGTCGACGTTCATCGAGCTGGGCGTCGGCTTCAACGCCGACCTGCCGGCGCGCGACAACGTGATGATCAACGCGACGATGCTCGGCCTCTCGCCGCGCGAGGCGCGTCGGCGCTACGACGCGGTCATCGACTTCGCCGAGCTGCGCGAGTTCGAGGACCTCAAGCTCAAGAACTACTCGTGCGGCATGGAGGTCCGCCTCGCCTTCAGCGTGATGATGCAGGTCGACGCCGACGTGCTGCTGATCGACGAGGTGCTCGCGGTCGGCGACGCGAGCTTCCAGCAGAAGTGCTTCGACGAGTTCGCCCGCCTGCGCCGCCAGCGCAGCACGATGCTGCTGGTCACCCACGACATGGGCAACGTCCAGCGCTTCTGCGACCGCGCGATGCTGCTCGAGCGCGGCGAGGTCGTCGAGCTCGGCGCGCCCGACCGCGTCGCGGCGCGCTACCTGGAGCTGAACTTCAACCGCGAGGAGACGCGCGCGGCGAACCCGGAGGCGGCCGCCGCCGCCGGCGAGCCCGAGCCCGGCCGCCACGGCGACAGGCGCGCGGAGATCGTCGAGGCGTGGTTCGAGGACGAGCCCGGCGAGCGCGCGCGGACGATCCCGCACGGCGCCCGCGCCGTGTTCTGCTTCCGCGCGCGGTTCGCCGAGGCGATCGAGGACCCGCTGTTCGGCGTGGTGCTCGCCGACGACCGCGGCACCACGGTCTTCGAGGCGTCCAACCTCCTGCGCGGGCCCTCGGGGACGTTCGCCGCCGGCGAGGAGGCGACGATCCGGATCGTCTTCGACTGCGTGCTGAGCTCGGGGCGCTACCAGGCCACGCCGGCGATCGCGCATGGCGGCAGCGGCGCGCGCTGGATCGACCGCCGCGAGCGGCTCGCGTCGGTGGTCGTCACCGGCTCGCGGTCGACCGACGGGGTCCTCGACCTGCCGTTCGACCCTGGAGGTGCTCTCGCGTGAGCGCCGCTGATTCCCCGCTCGGCCACCAGATCAAGGGCCCCAGCGCCGTCGGCGAGCGACGCGCGGCGCTTCTGGCACCTCACGCGCGCGCTGGCGACAACCGAGTTCAAGCTGCGCTTCTTCGGCTCGGTGCTCGGCTACGCCTGGCAGGTCATGCGCCCGCTGCTGCTCTTCGGCGTCCTCTACGTGCTGTTCACGCAGGTGCTCCACGTCGGCGGCGACGCGCCGCTCTACGGCGTCGCGCTGCTGCTCGGCCTCGTGCTCTACACGTTCTTCAGCGAGGCGACGGGCGCGGCGGTCAGCTCGGTCGTCGACCGCGAGAACCTCGTGCGCAAGATCGAGTTCCCGCGCCTGGCGGTGCCGCTGTCGGTCGTGCTCACCGCGCTGTTCAACCTCGGGCTGAACCTGTGCGTGGTGATCGTCTTCCTGCTCGCGTCGGGCGGCGAGGTCAGGGCCTCCTGGCTGGAGCTGATCCCGCTGATCGCGCTGCTGGCCGTGCTGGCCGCCGGGCTGGCGATGCTGGTCAGCGCGCTGTTCGTCCGCGCGCGCGACGTCAAGCCGATCTGGGACGTCGTCCTCCAGGTGCTCTTCTACGGCTCGCCGATCTTCTACACCGTCGAGACCGTCCAGCGCCAGGCACCCGCCTGGGTCGCGAAGGTGCTGATGCTCAACCCGTTCGCCGCGATCCTCCAGCAGGCGCGCCACGCGTTCGTCTCGCCCGAGTACGAGACGGCCGGCGCCGCCGCGGGCGCCTGGTGGCACCTGCTCGCGCCGCTCGCGCTGATCGGGATCGCGCTCACGGTCGGCTACGCGGTGTTCCGCCGCGCCGCGCCGCGGCTCGCCGAGGACCTCTGAGCCGCGCGCGGCGGCCGTCAGGCGCCGAACGCGGCGACGTCTGCGAGCAGGTCGGCGACCAGCCGCGGCCAGACGCGGCTGGCGCGGTGGATCTCGGCCTTGCGGCGGCCGAGGATCCGCACGCGGTCGTAGGTGTCGGGCCGGCGCTCGAGCTGGTAGAGCGCCGACATCAGCTCGTCCGGGCGGGTGACCTCGACGAAGTCGGTGCCGGCCTCGAGGCCGAACGCCGGCGTGAGCGGCTCGGAGATCAGCAGGTGGCCCGCTGCGAGGTGGACGAGCGCCCGGTGCTCGAAGCCGCCGCGCAGCTCGTCGCGCACGTTGACGCCGACGTCGACGGCCGCGAGCACCGACGCCAGCTCGCCGCCGTGCAGCCCGTGCGCGTAGTGCAGGACGTCGTAGGAGTGCTTGGCGCCGATCAGGAAGCGCTCGCGGTGCGCGGTCGACTCGCCGACGAAGAGCGCGCGGGGCGGGCGCGCCGCCGAGCGGACCGGCATGAAGAGCCGGTCGTCGACCGGTGCCGGCGCGGTCCGCCAGGCGCCGCCGGCCGCCGAGAGGCCCCGGTCGCAGCCGGAGCCGGGCCCGTCGCCCACCGCCAGCGACGCCGCGCCGACGCCCGCGAGCGTGCCGGCGGGCAGGTCGCCCGGGCGCAGCGCGACGACGGCGTGCGGGGCCCAGCGCTCGAGCGCGGCGGCCAGATCGCCGGCGTCGTGGCCCGCGGCGGGGCGGAAGTCGAAGAACCGCGGCAGCAGCCCGCCCGCCGGCGCATGGAGCGCCGACGCGCCGTCTGAGCTCTCCTGGCCGACGAACGCGACGCGCGCCGGCTCGCCGAACCGCGGACTCCGCACCGCGCCGTACAGTACCCCGGCTCGTGCGCGTGGCCTTCCTCACCCAGGACCTGCAGCTCTCGGGCGGGGTCGGAGTGGTGGTCGAGCACGCCTCCCAGCTCGCCCGCCGGCACGGCTTCGACGTCACGCTGGCGCTGACGCGGGCCGCCACCGAGCCCGACTGGGCGTTCCGCGGGCTCGAGCAGCTGCACGTCGTCGGCCTCGAGGAGGCCCGCCGACACCGCTACGACGTTGCGGTCTCGACGTGGTGGGAGACCGCCGAGCACCTCTTCGACATCGACGCCGCGCGCCACGCCTCGTTCGTCCAGTCGCTCGAGGAGCGCTTCTACGGCCCGCAGCAGCCCGAGCGCATGGCCGCGGCGCTCGCGCTCGACGCCCCCGTCCGCTTGCTCACCGAGGCGCGCTGGATCGCCGACGCCCTCGAGGCGCTCCAGCCCGGCTGCCGGCCGCTGCTGGTGCGCAACGGCATCGCCAAGGACGTCTACGGCCCGGTCGCGGACGTCGAGCCGCGCCACAGCGGCCCGCTGCGCGTCCTCGTCGAGGGCAGCCCCGCGGTCTGGTTCAAGGGCATCGGCGATGCGCTGGCCGCCACGAGCGCGATGACGCAGGAGCGCCACGTCACGGCGGTGACCGCGGACCGCGAGGGGCTCGACGGCGCCGACGAGGTGCTCGGCCCGCTGGCGACGGACGCGATGGCCGAGCTCTACGCCCGCACCGACGTCGTGCTCAAGCTCTCACGCGTCGAGGGGATGTTCGGGCCGCCGCTCGAGGGCTTCCACCGCGGCGCGACCTGCGTGGTCGCCCCGGTGACCGGCCACGAGGAGTACGTCTCGCACCGCCACAACGGGCTCGTCGTCGGCTTCGACGACGTGCCGGGCACGGCGCGGGCGCTCGACCTGCTCGCGCGCGACCGCGCGCTGCTGCACGAGCTGCGCTGCAACGCGCTGGCCACCGCGCGCGCGTGGCCGTCCTGGGAGCAGGCCGGCGCGTTCATGGCGCTCGCGCTGCGCCGCATCGCCGCCGAGCCGCCGCCGTCGCCGTCGCTCAGCGGCCGGCGGCTGATGCGCGACCTCCAGACCGATCTCGCCCTGGCCCAGCGCCGGGCCCTCGACCACGAGGTGACCGCCACGCTGCTCGGCGAGATCCGCTCCCAGCGCGCGTATCGGTGGAGCATCGCGCTGCGCCGGGTGTTCCGCGGGCTGCTCTCGCCCGTCGCGCGGGTCCGTTCCCGGCTCAGCTCGCGCCGCGACGGGTAGTGCCGAACGCCGCGATGTCGCGGGCGCAGTCGGCGAGCAGGCGCGGCCAGACCCGGCTCGCGCGGTAGGACTCCGCCTTGCGCCGGCCGCGGACGCGGACGCGGTGGTAGGCGTCGGGATGGCGGCGCGCGGTGCGCAGGATCGCGAGCATCTCCTCGGGCTCGCGCACCTCGACGTAGTCGATCCCGGGCTCGAGCCCGTGCGTCGGGCTCAGCGTCTCGCTGACGACCAGGTGCCCTGCGGCGAGGTGCAGGCAGACGCGGTTCTCGAAGCTCGGGTACGGCTCGTTGTGGACGTTGACCGCGACGTCGACCGCGTCCATGAACCGGTCGAGCTCGCCGCCGTGCAGCCCGAAGGCCACGTGCAGCACGTCGAGCTCGCGCTTCGGGTGGCCGAGGAAGCGCTCCCGGTGCGGCGTCGAGCGCCCGACGAAGCCGATCCGGGCGGGCCCGTCCGGGCGTCGGGCCGGCCCGTAGAGCCGGTCGTCGACGGGCAGCGGCACGGAGCGCCAGACCGGCAGGTGGCGCTCGGCCGCCGGGACGATGAGCGGGTCGAAGGCGGCGACCCGGTCGAACGACCCGGCGTCCGCGCGGCGGAGGTCGGCGCGGCGGCGGCGCAGGTCGGGGTGCACGCGGCGACCGGTCGTCCGGGGGATCGGCTCGGTCAGGAACCCGAGCACCACCGCGCCGAGCCCGTCGAGAGCGCCGGCCGGGACGATCTCGGGGCGGAACACGACGACCGCGTGCGGCGCGAACGCGTCGAGCGCGGCGCGCATCGCGCTCGGCGTCGGCGCCCTGGCGGAAGTCGACGAACGTCGTCAGCGCCCTGGCCGAGCGCTCGTGCCAGCGCGCACACCTCGAAGAACGTCTGCTGCCCGACGAACGCGACGCGCAGCGGCTCGCCGGAGCGCGGGGCGGGATAGGGCAGCGCCATCGTGGCGGGAGGGTACGCTCCGGCGCGGCATGGTCGAGTGGCAAGAGCGCATCACGCGCGACACCAACCCGGCGATCCGCGTCGAGCACGACCTGCGCTACGCCGCCGCGGCGCCGATCGTCACGGCGGCGCAGACGTGGTGCGACCTCGGCTGCGGCGCCGGCGTCGCGGCCGCCGACGCGCTCGGCGACGCCCGGCTCGGCCGGGTCGTCCTCGTCGACGCCGACGCGGGCGCCTCGAGACCGGCCGGGCGCGAGCTGCAGGCGCGCGCGACGTCGTGCGGATCGTCGCCGACCTCGCGACCGCCGACGGCGTCGCCTCCGTCCGCGAGGCGCTCGGCGGGCAGCCCGCCGCCGTGACCTGCTTCGAGGTCGTCGAGCACCTCACCGACTTCGTGCCGCTCGTCACCGGGCTGATCGAGCTGGCGCAGAGCCGGCTCGACCGTCGTGCTGAGCGTGCCCAACGACGCCTTCTGGGCGCTGGAGAACCCGTACCACCAGACGATGTGGGGCGAGGGCGCGTTCGAGGAGCTGCGCCGCCTGCTGCCCGCCGACGCCGTCGTCGCCCGCCAGGTCCCGCTCGACGGCTCGCAGCTCGTCGTCGGCGACGGCGCCACCGCGATCGGGCTGCCGGCGGTCGCCCCGCGCGAGGACGCGGTCCCCTCCCACTTGCTGTGCCGCCTTCGGCCCGCGAGGCGGGCCGGCTGGCCTCGCGCGCCCTGGCGATCGGCTCCGACCTCGACGGCCGCCGCCGCTGGGAGCGCCAGCGCGAGAGCAACCTCGCGCTGCTCGAGGCCGAGCTGGCCGAGCTGCGCGCCTACGCGCAGTGAGTCTCGGAGCGCCGCCTGGGCGAGCGCCCCGCGGCCGACGAGCCGGCGTGAGGGTCTGCTTTCTCGTCAACGACCTGCAGCTCTCGGGCGGCGTCGGGGTCGTGGTCGAGCACGCCCGCCAGCTCGGCCGGCACGGCATCGAGCGCCGCGCTGGTGCTGGCCCGCGAGCGCGACGACCCCGACTGGCGCTTCCGCGGCCTGGCCGAGGTGCCGGTGCTCTCGCTGGCCGAGGCGCGCGACCGGCCGCTTCGACGTGGCGCGTGGCGACGTGGTGGGAGACGTGCGCCGCCCTGCTCGACGTCCCGGCGCCGGCGCCGCGCCTACTTCGTGCAGTCGCTCGAGGACCGCTTCTACCGCCCGCGACGAGCCCCAGCGCCTGGGCGCCGCGCTGACCCACGACCTGCCGGTCGCAGCTGATCACCGAGGCGCGCTGGATCGCCGAGCACGCTCGAGGAGCTGCGCCCCGGGACACGCGCCCTGCTGCGTGCGCAACGGGATCGCCAAGGACGTCTTCGCCGGCGCCGCGCGAGCCCGAGCCGCGCCTCGGCGGCCCGCTGCGGATCGTCGATCGAGGGCGACCCGGAGGTCTGGTTCAAGGGCGTCGGCGAGGCGCTGGAGGCGACCGGGCGGATGCGCGAGCCGCGGCACGTGACGTGGTGAGCCCGGCGCGCGGCGACGGCGCTCGCCGGCGCCGACGAGGTCGCTCGGCCCGCTGGACGCCGCGCGCAGATGGCCGACGCTCTACGCGCGCACGCGACGTCGTGCTCAAGCTCTCGCGCGTCGAGGGCATGTTCGGCCCGCCGCTGGAGGGCTTCCACATGGGCGCGACCTGCGTCGTCACCGCGGTCACCGGCCACGAGGAGTACGTCGAGCACGGCGCCAACGGGCTCGTCGTCGACTGGGACGACCCGCGCGGCACCGCGCGGGCCCTCGACCTGCTCGCGCGCGACCGCGCGCTGCTGCACCGGCTGCGCGGCGGCGCGCTGGCCACCGCCCGCGCCTGGCCGTCGTGGGAGCAGGCCGGCACGGCGTGATGGCGCTCGCGCTGCGCGAGATCGCGCGGCGGCCCGCCCAGGATCCCGCCACCGCGGCCGCCGCCGGGCGCATGCTGGGCGACGCGCGCGCCGGCGATCGAGGCCCAGCGCCTGGTCGTCGCCGAGCGCGACCGGCTGCGCTACCGGGTCGCCCCGCTCGTGCGCCTCGACGCGGTGGTCGAGCGCCGGCCGCTGCGCTGGCTGCTGGCGCCGCTGCGAAGGCTGTGGCGGAGGGTCCGGCCGTCGTGATCGGCGTGCGCCGCCGGTGCTGGGCCGCGGCGAGCCGCTGCGCCGTCGACGCGCCCCGCGGCGCTGCTCGAGGCACGCCCGCGAGGGCAGCCGTCCCGCTGGCGGCCGGCGCGCCCGGCGACGCGCGCCTGCGCGTGGCGGTCGTCGTGCCGCAGTTCCGGCGCGGCAGTCGGGCGGCCACGCGACGATCATGCACCTGCTGCGGGCGCTCGAGGCCCGCGGCCCGGCGTGCTCGGTCTGGATCGAGGACCCGCGGCGCAGCCGGCAGCGCTTCGCTCGCGTGGTTCGGCGCTCCCGGCCGCGGCGTGCACGCCGGCTTCGAGGGCTGGGAGGGCGCCGACGTCGTGCTGGCGACGGGCTGGCAGACCGTCCACCGCGTGCTGCGGCTGCCCGGCGCCCGCGCCCGCGCCTACCTCGTCCAGGACCACGAGCCCGAGTTCTACGGCACGTCCGCCGAGCGCACGTGGGCGCAGGAGACCTACGCGCCTCGGGCTGCCGTGCATCGCCGCGACGCCGTGGCTGGCCGGGCTGCTGCGCGACCGCTACGGCGCGACCGCGCCGACGCCTTCGACCTCGGCATCGACCACGCGGTCTACCGCCCCGAGCCGGGCGTGGAGCGCCGGGCCGACACTCGTCGCGCTCTACGCACGGGCGGTCACGCCGCGCCGCGCGGTGCCGCTCGGCCTGCTGGCGCTCGGGAGCTGCGGCGCCGGCGCCCGCGCGGTCGAGCTCGTGCTGTTCGGCGAGGCGCGGGAGCTGGCCGTCCGCTTCCCGGCGCGTCAACCCGGCGTGCTCGAGCCTGCGGCGCTCGCGCGCCTGTACTCGGAGGCCGCCGTCGGCGTCGTGCTGTCGCTGACCAACCTCTCGCTGGTGCCGACCGAGATGATGGCCTGCGGGCTGCCGGTCGCCGACGTCGCCAGCGACGGCGACCCGCGCGACGTTCGGCGACGACGGGCCGGTGGCGCTGTCGGCGCCCGACCCGCTGGCGCTGGCGACCACCCTCGACCGGCTGCTCGGCGATCCCGGCGAGCGGGCGCGGCGGTCCCGCGCCGGCCTCGAGCTGGCGGCCCGGCGCACCTGGGAGCGCGCCGCGGAGCAGGTCGAGGCGGCGCTGACGCAGATCTCCGCGGGCTGAACTCAGTCGAGCAGGCGCCGCCACGCGGGCCGGCGCCGATCGACGTCGGGCGGCGCCGAGGCGGCCTCGTCGTCGGCGGCGCCCCGCACGACCGCCCAGCCGACCGCCACCGGCACGCCGACGAGCATCAGGACGAACAGGACCCACAGCAGCCCGCGCGTCGCGTATCCGGGCCGCAGGACCGTCATGCGCGCGATCGTCGCCGGGAGCCGCTGGGTGATCGACTGCGGAGCCGCCTCGTAGAACGAGAACCAGATGCTCCTGTCGGTGTCGTGGCCGGCGACGATCGCGTGCGACCGCGACAGCGTCCGGCCGCCGGAGGCGAAGAGCGAGACGGGCACCGACCCGTGGTTGGCGAGGCAGACGCGAAGCGGCGTGTCGACCGGCGGCGGCGCGACCGATGCCCCGACCACCGGCGTGCCCCCGAGCCCCGCGGGGATGGTGACGCGCTGGGCGTAGGAGGAGCCATCGGTCGCGCGCAGGCTCAGCACGATCGGGCCGGAGCTACGGCCCGGCGGCACGCCCAGCTTCAGGCGCGCCTGCTGGGAGTGCGGCTCGGCCACGGCGTAGCGGAAGCAGGCGGGACGCCCCGGATCGAGTGGCACGCTCGCGACCTTCAGCAGCGCGGCCGGCGAGGGGATCTCCGCCGGGTACTCGCGCTGGCGGGCCATGAACGGCCGCACGACCAGCCAGGCGCCGAGCACGAGGGCGACCACGACGGCGGCGAGCGCCCACCTACGCATAGAAGCGCTCCACGACGAGCCCGAAGGCGCTCAGCTGCAGCAGTGCCGCGGCGGCGAGGAGCGCTCCGGCCGCGGCGCCGCGCAGGCGGCGCGGCAGCGCGGTCAGCGCCCCCGCCACGAGCACGCCGAGCAGCGGGATCACCATCAGCAGGTAGCGCCCGGTGAAGACCGGGTCGGTCGGGTTCTCCAGCAGCGACCGGAACGCCGCGGCGTGCAGGGCGAGGATCGCCAGCAGCGCGGTGACGACGATCGCGGTGACGGCCGGGCCACGGTCCGCCAGCCGCCGGCGGTGGCGCCAGGCGGCCAGCAGCAGCAGCGCCAGCACCACCCAGGCCACCACCCGGATGGCCGACTCGAGGTCGGCCGGAAGCGCGACGTCGAACTGCCCGAAGACCGAGTAGAACCGATTGACGTAGACGTCGGAGGCGCCCCAAGGCGGCCCGACGGGAGGGCTCATGCCGGGCAGCGCCGGCAGGTAGAACTGCCAGAGGTAGGAGGCGAAGCCCGGCAGCTCGCGCACCGATGCCGAGACCGCGTAGAGGCCGTAGACCAGCGCCAGGCCGGCGCCCGCCGCCACGGCCGCCAGCGCGCGCAGCCGGCGCGGGGCCGGCGCACGGCGACGACGCCACACCGCCGCCGCCACCACCAGCGCAGCCGGCGGCACGAGAGCGAGCCCTCGCCCGTGGGTGAAGCCCGCCGCCAGCAGCGTGACGGCGAGCCCGGCGACGTCGGGCACGGCCGGGCCGCGGCGCGCGATGCGCGCGAGCAGGTAGAGCGCGAGCGACCCGAGAGCGGCCAGCAGGACGTCCGGCGTGACCTTGCTCGCGACGTCGAGCAGGACCGGCTGGAGCCCCACGACGCCCGCCGCCACCGCCTGCAGCATGCGGCGGCGCCCGAACACCTCGCCGGCGAGCAGCCACGTGAGCCAGACGCACACGAGCAGCAGCGGCAGGTTCGCCAGCCGCATCGCCCAGAGCCGGTCGAAGAACGACCCTCCCGCCAGCTCGTAGGGCACCGCGGCCGCCAGGTAGTAGAGGGGCGGGTTCTTGAACGACTGGCTCGGCCCGCCGTCGCGCCGGTCCGCGGCGGTCAGCCGCGCCGCCCGCGCCGCCCAGATCCGCTCGTCGGCGTGCGTCCACAGCGGGCGGGCGGCGGGGTTCGCGCGCAGCGGCTCGAGCCCTGCCCACGTCCAGGCGACGCGCTGCTCGGTCGAGACCGACGGCGGGTACGACGACTCGAGCGTGTAGCCCTGCGTCCACGGGATCGTGTGCGCGTCGGCGATCTTCTGCACGTAGGCGAAGTGCGAGCCCTCGTCGGCGCCCTGGAGCGCCGGCACGGCGAACGTCCACGCGAGCCCTTCGACGAGCACCGCCGCGAGGATCGCCAGCAGCGGCAGTGGCATCCTGCGGGCCACCGGCGTGGGGCCGCGCCTACTCGTCGCCAGGCGTCAGGGCCTTGCGCCCCGGACCGAGCTCGCCGGCGGGTTGGCGCCACAGGCCGGGGTAGACCTCGACGACCCTGCGCCCGCTGTCCACCAGGCCGCCGAGCGCGACGAGCAGCGCGCCGACGAGCCCGACGTAGACGCCGACCTGCGAGCTCACCGGGTCGGCGAGGTCGGGCGGGAAGATGATGCGCCGGAGGATCAGCGCCGCAAGCAGCAGCCCGAGCAGCGTCCGCGCGATCAGCACGGGGCGCGTCTGCGCGACCACGGCGGAGGCGATCGTCAGCAGCGCGCCCACGAGGATGACGAACCGCAGGTTCGTGAACGTCTGCCACCCGGTCGTGTGGCTGTTGACCGCGCGGTCGATGTGGTACCAGACCATGAACAGCGCGAGCGCCACGATGAGCGCCCCGAGAGCGGAGAGCGCGCGGCCGGCATTGGGCTTGAGCAGGGGCATGAGCGGGCTCCGAGCGTAGCGTCAGGGACGGAACAACAGCCGGTAGAGCGCGGCCTCCATCCGTGCTGGAACGGGCCGGGGACCCCAGAAGTAGCGGTAGAGCAGCCGCTCCGCCGGCCCCGCGGAGCTCTCCCGCGCCAGTGCGGGACGCCGCGCGTACAGGGCCGCGTGCTTGGTGCGCAGCCGCCGGTACAGCCGGCGGTACTCGCGCCGCGCGCCGAACACCATCGTGTCGCCGTGACGGCGGTAGAGGAAGGTCACCTCGTCGACCTTGGCGCCCCGCCAGCCGCGCTCGAGCGCCCCGAGCCAGAAGTCCCAGTCCTCGTAGCCGGTCCGGAACGCCGGGTCGTAGCCGCCGAGGTCCTCCCACAGCTCGCGCCGCGTGAGCCCGACAGGGCCGACGATGTGGCGGTGGAGCATCCGGTAGGCGTCGAGCGGCGGGAACGCCAGCTCGCCCTCCCAGTCGCCGAACAGGCGCGTGATCCCGTAGGAGAAGCCGAGCTCCGGGTCGCCGGCGAACGGGCGCTTCAGCGCGCGCAGGGCCCCCGGCGGGAGCAGGTCGTCGGCGTCCAGGGCGATCAACAGCGGCGTGCCCGCGACCCGGTAGCCGGCGTTGCGGGCCGCCGACAGCCCCGCGTTCTCCTGGCGCACGAGCTCGACGCCGTCCGGCAGCGCCTCCAGCGCGGCGAGCGTGGCGGGCTCGGTCGAGCCGTCGTCGACGACGACGACGCGAGGGGGCCCGCCCTCCTGCGCGAGCAGCGACCCGACGGCCTCGCCCAGCCAGGTCCCGTAGTTGAAGCAGGGCACCACGGCGGTGACGTCGGCGTGCTCGCTCATCGCGGGCCATACCGTACGGGCCGTGCCGCGCACGATCCTGCTCGTCGCCCACCTCGCCCCTCCTTCGCCGCTGTCGGCGGCGCGGCGCACGGCGGGCTTCGCGAAGTACCTGGCTCGCCGTGGCCACCGGGTGATCGTGCTGACGTCGAAGGTGAGCGGGAGCGGTCCGGTCGAAGGGGCCGCTCGCGTGATCCGCACCCGCGACCTGATGGCCTCTGACCTCAACTGGCGCCGCTCGTCGTTCGAGGCGCTGCAGGGCTCGGGGGCGGCCGCCGCGCCCGAGCCGTCCGTGCTCGAGGCCGTCGTGGTGCCCGACCTGGCGCTCGTCGGCTGGGTGCCGTTCGCCGCGCCGCGGGCGGTCGCCGTCGCGGCGCAGGAGCGCGCGGACGTGGTCTGGACCACCGGCCCGCCGCCGTCGACGAACCTGATCGGGCTCGCCGTCCGCCGGAGGCTCGGCATCCCGTGGGTCGCCGACATCCGCGACGGCTGGCGCTTCGAGCGCAACCACGCCGACTTCCCGCTCGCCCTCCAGCGCCGGCTCGACGCGGCGATGGACCGCCGGCTGACTGCGAGCGCCGACCGCGTCACGGCCGTCACCGAGCCGATCGCGCGCGACGCCCGCGAACGGCTCGGCGCCGCGCACGCGACGACGGTCTCCAACGGCTTCGACCTCGAGGAGCTCGACGAGCTCGCCGGCGCGCCGCCGGAGGGGCTGCTCGACCCCGACCGCTACTCCCTGCTCTACACCGGGCGGCTCGGCTACGCCAAGCGCTCGCCCGGACCGCTGCTCGCCGGGCTGCGCGCGCTGCGCGAGCGCGACGCGGAGGCGGCCGCCCGCGTGGAGGTGCTCTTCGCGGGGCCGTTGCGCGAGGACGAGCGCGCCGAGATCGAGGCCGCTGACCTCGCGGGGACGACGCGCGCCCTCGGCGCGCTCGACCGGACGGCCACGATGCGCCTCCAGCGCGCCGCCGACGCCCTGCTGCTGATCACGACCGGCAACCCGAGCGAGACCGGGCAGAAGCTCTTCGAGTACTTCGCCGCCGACCGGCCGATCTTCGTGGTGGGCGATCGGACCGAGGCGGCCCGCATGGTCGCGGAAGCCCGCGCCGGCGACGCGGCGCCGCTCGACGATCCCGGGGAGATCGCCCGCCGCCTCGCCGCCCTCGTGCGCGGCGAGACCGTCGTCGCTGCGGGCGCCATCGCCGCCCGCTTCCACTACGCGGCGCTCGCGGAGGAGCTCGAGCGCGAGCTCGAGCTCGCGATCTCGGCGACGCCGAGGGCCCGCTAGGCGGGCGCGAGCTCAGCCGTCGGCGCCCCCGGCCTGTCCTACCATGGCTGGCGGCCACGCGCCCGGAGCGGCCCGAGCCCGCCGCCTCGCCCATGCCCCGCATCCCCCGCCGCCAGCGAGACCCCGACGCCTCCGTCCTCGTCGCCGAGCCGCCGACGCGTCCCGCGGCGCCGGCGGCCTGCCCGCGCTGCGGAGCCGAGCTCGCCGCCGAGCAGTCGTGGTGCACCGAGTGCGGCCTGGCGGCGCGCACGCGCCTGGCGCCCGCGCCGCGCTGGCGGGTCCCGCTCGCGGGCGCGGGTGGTGCGGGACTGCTCGCGCTCGCGGCGCTGATCGTCGCCTTCGTCGTGATCACCGCCAACAACGACAACAGCGTGCCCGCGAAGCCCAAGCCGCAGGCCACCACGCCCGCGCCTCCGGGGACCGACGCGCAGGCCGCGCGGCTGCGCCGCTGCCTCGGCTCGCCCGCGAGCCTCGTCCCGGTGTTCGCGCCGACCGTGGGCTACGCCAAGGCGCAGGGCGGCGCCGCAACGGCCGCGAGGTTCGGCTCGCAGAAGGTCGAGCTGCTCGTCTTTCCCACCCCCCAGGCGGCGCAGGTCGGCTTCCGCGACGCCCAGGATCAGCTCATCCAGCTCCAGCAGCAGCGCCCCGCGTCGTTCACGCGCCTGGCCGCGAAGATGCAGGTCGTCGGCAACGTGCTGCAGATCTACATGCGCGGCGCGCTCCCGCCCGGGGCGCAGGCGAAGGTCGACGCCTGCACCAACGCCGGGCGCTAGCGCCGGCCACCACGCCGGCGCGACTACGATCAGGGGACTCCGGGGCCCGTGCGCGCGGCGCGACTTCGCCCACTCGGCCCCGTTGGAGTCTTTCGACATGTGCGGCATCGCCGGAGCCATCAACCTGCGCGGGGAGCCCGTGCCCGGCCTCGAGCGGTCGCTCGAGGTCATGGGCGAGCTGATCGCCCACCGCGGGCCCGACGACCACGGCACGTGGGCCCATCCGCACGGCCACGTCGGCTTCGCGCACCGCCGGCTGTCGATCTTCGACCCCTCCCCGCGCGGCCACCAGCCGATGGCCGACGACGCGGGGCGGGTCGTCACCTACAACGGCGAGGTCTACAACTGGCCCGAGCTGCGCGCCGACCTGGGCGGCGACTGGAGGACCGAGACCGACACCGAGGTCCTGCTGCGCGCCCACGAGCGCTGGGGCACGGGCGCGCTCGACCGGCTGCGCGGCATGTTCGCCTACGCGCTGTGGGACGAGCCGGCCGGCGAGCTGCTGATCGTCCGCGACCGTTTCGGGATCAAGCCGCTCTACTACGCCCAGGTGGGCGACGTCCTGTGGTTCGCCTCCGAGGCGAAGGCGCTGCTGCCCTTCCTCCCCGCGATCCGCACCGACAGCGAGGGGCTGCGCGACTACCTGACCTTCCAGTTCTGCCTGGCGGGCAAGACGCTCTTCGAGGGCGTGCGCGAGGTCCTGCCCGGCCACCGGCTGACCGTCCGCGGCGGCGTGGCGCGGCCCGAGCGCTACTGGGAGGTCTACTACGACCTCGACTGGGGCCACCGCGCGGAGCACTTCGAGGAGCGCGTCGAGGCGCTTCTGCACGACTCGGTGCGCCTGCACCTGCGCTCCGACGTGCCGGTCGGCGCCTACGTCTCGGGCGGCCTGGACTCCAGCGCCGTGGCCGGGCTCGCCTCGATCTACCACGGGAAGGGCATGCGCGGCTACACCGGCCGCTTCCTCGAGGGACCGGCCTACGACGAGTCGGGCTACGCCCGGCTGCTGGCCGGCGAGCGCGGGCTCGACCTGACCGTCGTCGACATCCGGCGCCGAGGACTTCGCCGAGCAGATCGAGTCGCGTCCTCTACCACCTCGACTTCCCCGTCGCGGGGCCGGGCTCGTTCCCGCAGTACCTCGTCAGCGCCGCGGCGGCGCGCGACACGAAGGTCATCCTCGGCGGCCAGGGCGGCGACGAGATCTTCGGCGGCTACACGCGCTACCTGATCGCCTACTTCGAGCAGTGCATCAAGGCGGCGATCGACGGCACCGCCGACAGCGGCAACTTCGTCGTCACCTACGAGTCGATCATCCCCCAGCTGCGCAGCCTCCAGCACTACAAGCCGCTGCTGGCCGAGTTCTGGCGCGAGGGCCTGTTCGGCGAGCTCGACGAGCGCTACTTCCGGCTCGTCGACCGCGCCCCGCACGTGGAGCGGATGGTGCAGCTCGACGGCGACTACCACCCCTTCGAGGCGTTCGCCGAGATCTTCAACGGCCGCAACGTCGGCCATCAGTCGTACTTCGACAAGATGACCCACTTCGACTTCAAGACGCTGCTGCCCGCGCTGCTGCAGGTCGAGGACCGCGTCTCGATGGCCCACGGGCTCGAGTCGCGCGTGCCGCTGCTCGACCACCCGCTCGTCGAGCTCGCCGCCACCGTCCCGGCCGACGTCAAGTTCCCCGGCGGCGAGCTCAAGCACCTGTTCAAGCGCGCGACCCGCGCGGTGGTGCCCGAGGCGATCAGCGCGCGCACCGACAAGATGGGCTTCCCGGTCCCGCTCGTGGAGTGGGCCCGCGGGCCGCTGCGCGACTTCGCCTCCGGCGTCTTCTCCGGCCACGACCGCGAGCTCTACGACGGCGGCGCCGTGCTCGGCGCCCTCGAGCGCGAGTCGAAGTTCGGGCGCACCTTCTGGGGGCTGCTCAGCCTCGAGCTCTGGCAGCAGCAGTTCCACGACCGCGAGCAGCACTTCCGCTCGCTCCTGACGACCGAAAGGACCACTGGATGAAGGTGCTCATCACCGGAGGCGGGGGCTTCATCGGCTCCAACCTCGCCGACCGGCTGCTCGACGACGGCCACCAGGTGCGGACGATCGACAACTACGCGACCTCCCGCCGCGACAACCTGACGCCGCGCGACGGCCTCGACGATCGTCGAGGGGACGATCGCCGACGAGCGGCTCGTCGCAGAGGTCGCCGAGGGGGTCGACGCGGTCGTCCACGCCGCGGCCTCCTACAAGGACCCCGACGCCTGGGAGGAGGACGCCCGCACCAACGCGCTCGGGACGGCGATCGTCGTGCGGGCCGCGCAGCGCGCGGGCATCGAGCGGCTGATCTACTTCCAGACCGCGCTCTGCTACGGCGTCAAGCCGATCGAGCAGCCGATCACGCTCGAGCCATCCGCTGCTGCCGTTCGACTCGAGCTACGCGATCTCCAAGACCGCGGGCGAGGACTACATCCGGCTTTCGGAGCTCGACTGGGTCTCCTTCCGCCTCGCCAACGTCTACGGCCCTCGCAACCTGTCGGGCCCGCTGCCCACGTTCTTCAGCCGCCTGACGCAGGGCAAGGGCTGCTTCGTGACCGACACGCGCCGCGACTTCCTCTACGTCTCGGACCTCGTCGACGTCGTCGCCAAGGCACTCGACGGCACCGGCCACGGCGCCTACCACGTCTCCAGCGGCTCCGACGTCGCGATCAGGGACCTCTTCGACGCCGTCACGAGGGCGCTCGACCTCGGCGACGTCGGGGTGGAGGTGCGCCCCCGCGCCGCCGACGACGCCGCGTCGATCCTGCTCGACCCGTCGCGCACGAACGCCGACTTCGACTGGTCGACGCGCGTGGCGCTGACCGACGGGGTGGCGCAGGCGATCGCCTGGTACGCCGAGCACGGCATCGAGCAGACCTACACGCACCTCAAGGAGGAGCAGCTGCGCGTCCGTTGAGGCAAGCGAGAGCCCATACCCTCCGCGGCATGGATGCTCAGGCGATGCGACGGGTGCTGGTGGTCGGCGGTGCGGGGTTCGTGGGCTCGAACCTCGTCCGCGCGCTGCTCGAGCGCCCCTCGGTGGAGGACGTCCTCGTCGTCGACAACCTCCTCTCCTCCGAGCGCGAGAACCTGCCGGACGACCCGCGGGTGCGCCTCGTCGAGGCGTCGATCAACGACGACGACGTCCTGGCCGGCATCCCGGACGACCTCGACCACGCCTTCCACCTGGCCACCTACCACGGCAACCAGAGCTCGATGGCCGATCCGCTCGCCGACCACGAGCACAACACGCTCACCTCGCTGAAGCTGTTCCTGCGGCTCCGAGAGCTCGAGGGCCTGCGGCAAGGTGGTCTACGCGGGGGCCGGCTGCACGGTCGCCGAGAAGACCTTCGAGGACGCCAGCGCCACCCAGGAGGACGCGCCGGTCTCGCTCTACCTCGACTCGCCCTACCAGATCTCGAAGGTGGTGGGCGAGCTCTACGCGAACTACTTCTGGATGCGCGACGGCCTGCCCGTGGTCAAGGCCCGCTTCCAGAACGTCTACGGCCCCGGCGAGGTGCTGGGCGCAGGCCGCTGGCGCGGGACCGTCAACACGGTGTGGCGCAACGTCACCCCGACGTTCGTCTGGAAGGCGCTGCACGGCGAGGCGCTGCCGCTCGACAACGGCGGCATCGCCACACGCGACTTCATCTACGTCGGCGACATGGCCGACGGCCTGCTCGCCTGCGCGGACAGGGGCGAGCCCGGCGGCGTCTACAACCTCGCCAGCGGCGTCGAGACGTCGATCCGCGAGCTCGCCGAGGCGATCGTCGAGCTGACGGGCTCGGGCAGCGTGGCGATCGCGCCCGCCCGCGACTGGGACCGCTCGGGCAAGCGCTTCGGAGCGACCGAGAAGTCCGAGCGCGAGCTCGGCTTCCGGGCCGCGACCGCGCTGCGCGAGGGCCTCCGGCGCACGATCGACTGGACGCGCGAGCAGGAGCCCTTCATCCAGGCCTGCATCGACCGCCATGCCGAGCGGATGGCCGCCGCCGCGTGAGCGCCTCCACCCGCGTCCTGACCCCGCCGCGCGGCTGGCAGCTGCCGAACCTGCGCGAGGCCTGGGAGTACCGCGACCTCGCCTACTTCCTCGTCCGCCGCGACGTCTCGATCCGCTACCGGCAGACGCTGATCGGCACCGTCTGGGCGATCCTCCAGCCGCTGCTGCTCGCGCTGATCTTCAGCGTCTTCCTCGGGCGCTACGCGAAGGTCCCGTCGGGAAACGACGTGCCCTACGGCGTCTTCGCGCTCTCGGGCATGGCGATGTGGCTGTACTTCTCCCAGGCGATGCTGCTCTCGTCGGAGTCGACGGTCGCCAGCCGCGAGATGATCGGCAAGGTCTGGTTCCCGCGGCTGCTGATCCCGATCGCGGCGGTGGTCCCGCCCCTGATCGACTTCGTGCCCGCCTTCGCCGTCGCGCTGGTCGTCCAGCTCGCCTACGGGATCGTGCCCCCGATCCAGATCCTGCTGGTGCCGGCGCTCGCGCTGCTCACGCTGTTCGTGGCGCTGGGCATCGGGCTGTGGCTCAGCGCGCTGAACGTCCGCTACCGCGACATCCGCCTGGTCGTGCCGTTCCTGGTGATGGTCGGGCTGTTCGTGACGCCGATCGTCTACCCGTTCTCGGTCGTCCCGGACGCCGCGCAGCCGTTCTACGCGCTCAACCCGATGGTCGGCGTCCTCGAGGCGTACCGCTGGATGCTCTACCCGGGCGCCGACTGGCCGGGCAACCTGCTGCTGATCCCGCTCGCCTCGAGCATCGTGCTGGTCGCGACGGGGCTCGTCTACTTCTCCCGCGCCGAGCGCGACTTCGCCGATGTCATCTGAGCGGCCGGCCATCTCCGTCGAGGGGCTCGGCAAGCGCTACCGGCTCGGGGGCGGATCGACCGACCTGCTGTCGGAGCGGCTGCTGCGACGCACCCCGAGGGGCGAGGACTTCTGGGCCCTGCGGGACGTCGATCTGAGCGTCGGCCAGGGCGAGGTCGTCGGGCTCGTCGGCCGCAACGGCGCGGGCAAGTCGACGCTGCTGAAGTGCCTGTCGCGGATCACGCCGCCGACCGAGGGGCGCGTCGAGATCCGCGGCCGGGTCGGGACGCTGCTCGAGGTCGGCACCGGGTTCCACCCCGAGCTGACGGGCCGCGAGAACGTCTTCCTCAGCGGCACGATCCTCGGCATGCGCCGGCGCGAGGTGACCGCGCGCTTCGACGAGATCGTCGAGTTCGCCGGCGTCGAGCGGTTCCTCGAGACGCCCGTCAAGCGCTACTCGAGCGGCATGTACGTGCGCCTCGCGTTCGCCGTCGCCGCCCACCTGGACACCGACGTGCTGCTCGTCGACGAGGTGCTGGCGGTCGGTGACGCCGAGTTCCAGCGCAAGTGCTTCGGCAAGATGGACGACGCGGCCCGCGTGGGGCGGACGGTCGTCTTCGTCTCCCACCAGCTCTCCGCCGTCCAGCGGCTGTGCAGCCGCTGCTACTGGATCGACGCGGGGCGCGTCCGGTCCCACGGCCCGACCCGCGACGTGGTCGGCGCCTACCTCCACCACGCCGGCACGCAGCAGCACGGCGGCGAGGCGGTCATCGGGCCTGACGTCCCGCGCTCGACGACCGGCGACGCGACCCTCACGCGCGTCGCGCTGCTCGACGACGGCGAGCGCCGGATCGACCAGGTCACCCTCGGCCAGCCGTTCACCGTCGCGATGACCTTCGACGTCGCGACCCGGGTGGAGGACGGGGTGATCGAGCTCGGGCTCTCGACCGGCGACGGGACGCGCGTCATCACCGTCCAGAACGTCGACGGCGACCGCCCGCTGCTACGGCTCGAGCGCGGCACGCACGAGATCCGGGCGCGCATCGAGACGACGCTGCTGCCCGGCGAGTTCCAGATCGACGTCGGGCTGCACCGCCTGATCGGGCTGACGCTCGACCAGGTCGAGCGCACGCTGACCTTCACGGCGCTCAACGTCGCCGCGCAGGGCGAGGACCGCTGGCCGTGGAACGTGGTCCGCGGCGCCGTCCGCCCGCCGAGCACGTGGACCGTGGGCTCTCCCGTGGAGGCCCCGTGAGGAAGTCGGTCCTGTTCGTCGGGCAGGCCTACTACAACCACTGGTACCTGAGCCGCGAGCTGCGCAAGCTCGGCTGGCGGGCGGACCTGGTCGACATCGACCCCGGAAACCGCGGCTTCTACCACGGCCACGACCGCCGGCTCACCGGCTCGAGCCGTCGCGCGCTCGTGCGGGACCTGGCCTTCTACGCCCGCGCGGCGCGCGACTACGACGTCTTCCACTTCGCCAACGCCTGGGGGCTGAGGCTCAGCGACGCGATCGGCGGGTTCGTCGACCACCGGCTGTCCCCCGGCGCCGACGTGCGCGCCCTCAGGCGCCTCGGCAAGAAGATCGTCTACACCAACAACGGCTGCCTCGACGGCGTCGCGCAGAGCTCGTTCCGGGCATGGCCGCCGTACCCCACCTGCGACGACTGCCCCTTCCAGCAGCTGCCGAGCGTCTGCTCGGACGAGCTCAACCTGCGCTGGGGCGCGCTGCGCAACGAGCTCGCCGACTACGTGGCGCTGCTGGGCGGCAACCGGGCCGACCACAACGTCGCGCCCAACGTCCACGAGAACCCCTGGGTCTACTGCCTCGACCCCGACGTCTGGAGCCCGGATCTGCTGGTGCCCGGCAACTACCGGCTTGCCGGCGACGCCGTGCGCATCTACCACTCGGTCGGCAACGCCGACCGCCGCTCGCAGGCGGGCACGATGCGCAACACCAAGTCCACCCACGTGTACGTCCCGCTGGTGGAGCAGCTCCGCGCCGAGGGCCACGACTGCGAGCTGATCTTCTTCAAGGACGTGCCGAACCTCGAGCTGCGCTACTACCAGGCGCAGGCCGACGTGTTCGTCGACATGCTCACGACCGGCTTCCCGGGCGCGACCGCGCGCGAGGGGATGATGCTCGGCAAGCCGGTGGTCGCCTACATCCGCCCGGAGTGGATGGACCAGGTCCGCCGCGAGCTGCCCGCCTACGCCGACGAGCTGCCGATCGTCAACGCGACGCCCGAGACCGTCCACGACGTCCTCGCCGAGCTCGTCTCCGACCGCGAGCGGCGCGAGGAGATCGGCGCGCGCTCGCGGGCGTTCGCGCTGAAGTGGCATGCCGCCGACGTCGCGGCGCGGCGGCTCGACCGGATCTACACCGAGCTGCTCGAGGGCACGCTCGAGCCGTCGCCCTGGTAGCGCGTGCGCTCCATGATCACCTCGGTCGCGCCGGTGCGGGCGACGCGGAAGCCGGACTTCTCGTAGGCCCGGATGGCGCGGGCGTTGCTGCGGAACACCTGCAGCCAGATGCGCCGCAGCCCGAGCTCGGCGAACCCGATGCGCACGAGCTCGCCGACCGCGCGCGTGCCGAGGCCGCGATCGCGCGCCGCGGGGACGCCGATCCGGATGCGCAGCTCCGCCTCGTCGCCGTCGCGCAGCAGCTGGCAGGTCCCGGCGAGCGCGCCGTCCTCGCGGATCGCGTAGACGGCAACGGCCGGGTCGGACCGGATCCCGGCGAACCAGGCGTCGTGCTCGGCGCGGGGCACGGGGCGGAACGCGGCCGACTGCTCGACGAGCTCACGGTCGTTGATCCAGCCGAACAGCGCCTCGGAGTCGGAGTCGCGCAGCTCGGTCAGCTCCATGCCCATACCCTGCAGCGTCGCATGACGAGGCCCACCGACGACCCGCTGGCCGGACTGCTGGACCCTGCGCGCAGCGAGGAGATCGTCGTGCGCGACGGCATCCCGCGCGTGCGGGCCGTCGTCTCCGAAGAGCAGTCCGGGACCGCGGAGATGTTCGGCTTCAAGTGGGAGCAGGAGGACACCTTCGCCTCGGACACCTACCTGGCCAAGACGCGCTCCTGGATGGTCGAGCGCTACGGCGAGCCGGCCGAGTGGCCGTGGCTGGCCGAGCACGGCGAGCGGCCGGTGCTGCTCGACGCGGGCTGCGGCGCGGGCGTCGCCGGCCTCGACCTGTTCCTGGGGATCCTCGACCGGGTGCGCTACGTGGGCGTGGACCTGACCGCGGCGGTGGACGTCGCGCGCCGGCGCTTCGCCGAGCGCGGAGCGCCCGGCGCCTTCCTCCAGGCCGACCTCACCGACCTGCCGATCTCCCGCGGGTCGGTGGACCTGATCTTCTCCGAGGGCGTGCTGCACCACACCGACTCGACGGAGGGGGCCCTGCGCGCGCTCGTGCCGCTGCTGCGGCCGGGCGGCCGGATCCTCTTCTACGTCTACCGGCGCAAGTCGCTCATCCGCGAGTTCACCGACGACGCGATCCGCGAGCAGCTCCAGGCGATGTCGCCCGAGGAGGCATGGCGCGCGCTCGAGCCGCTGACCAGGCTCGGCATCGCCCTGGGCGAGCTCGGCGTGGAGGTCGACGTCCCCGAGGACGTCGACCTGCTCGGGATCCCGGCCGGGCCGATCGACCTCCAGCGCCTCTTCTACTGGCACATCTTCAAGGCCTACCACGACCCCGAGATGAGCTTCGGCGAGATGCACCACATCAACTACGACTGGTACGCCCCCCGCAACGCCCACCGCCAGACGCCCGAGGAGGTCCGGGCGTGGTGCGAGCAGGCCGGCCTGGAGGTCGAGGACATGCACGTGCACCTGGCCGGCATCACGACCCGGGCGCGGCGGCCGCCGGCGCGCTGAGGCGCGACCGGGCGCGCGGCGCGCGCCCGGTCGCGTTCTCGACGGCGCGGGCGTCCCGCCTACGGCTTCAGGACGTACCCGCCGGCGCGCTGGTAGCTCCTGCCGGCATCGGTGACCTTCACCACGAGCCGCAGCCGGACCGAGTTGCGCGGCCGCGGCGGGTGACGGCGCAGGTAGGCACTCCCGGACCTCGAGAGGCGGGTCCGCACGCGCGTCGTGCCCCTCGAGACGGTCGCCGTCCCGCCCGCGAGCCGGTGCACGCCGGTCTTGAGCGAGGTCGTGACCTTGCACGTCGGGCTGGCACAGCGGATGTGCACCGAGATCCCGATCTGGCGCACGGAGTGCAGCGTCCGGTGGCGCTTGGGGCCATAGACGACGTGGTGGCGCGTCCCGCTGCCGCCGCCCACGGTGACGCTGCGCGCGGCGCTCGTGGAGGTCAGGCCGCTGGCGTCGGTCGCCACGGCCGTGATCTTCACCGTGCCGCTGCCGAGCTTCGACGCCGGCACCGTGATCGAGTAGATCGCCGGCGGCGGGATGTCGTACGGCGAGCCGCTCGACGGCGAAGTCGCGGTCCCGAGCGATGTCCCGCCCGCCATGAACTCGACGGACTTGATGCCGCGAGCGTCGTAGGCGGCGGCCGAGACCGTCACGTTCCCGGACACGGTCGCGTTGTCGGCGGGCGCGGTGAGCCCGACGACCGGTGCGGTCTGGTCGGTGTTGCGGTAGACGTGGACGCCGTCCGGGCCGCCGTAGGCGACGTACCCGCGCGAGATCCCCGGCTGCCCGACGCCACTGCGCAGGCCGCCGCCGACCGACTGGTCCTGGCCCGGGAAGTCCGCCTGGGAGATCGGCTGCGCCGACGGGAGCCCGACGACGAGCTTGCGCCCGTCGTCGCGGGTCACGTAGCCGAGCGCGCCCGAGACGGCCGGCGTCGCGGCGCTGAAGCCGCTCGTGCCGCCGGTCAGGTCGTTGCCCGCCGCCAGCGACCCTGCGAGCCCCAGGCCGTCGGTCTTGAGCACGTAGAGGTTCTGGCTCGTGGTGACCGCGACGTAGCCCGCGCCGGCCCCGCCGGCGCCGAGCTCCTGCGTGAGGGCCAGGCCGGGCGCCGCGATCCCGGGCAGGGCGGGCGAGCTCGCCTTGACCCCGAGGGCGTTGCCGGACTGCTCGAGCTGGTACACGGTCGTCGACTTCCCGTCGGCCGAGGTGACCGCCGTGTACAGGTACGGCGTCGTCGTCACGGCGGTGCCGGGGCCGGCGGCGAATCCGCCGGCCTCGACGGGGGCCGACGGCGTCTCGGCCGTGCCGAACAGCGACTTCGACTGCGGCCCGGGCTTGAGCTCACCGGCCGTGAAGGTCAGGACCTGGCCGCCGGCGGCGACGGCCACGTAGTAGGTCGGCGTGCCGGCGGGGTCCTTCAGCGACACGAGGCTCGGCGACGCCTCGGGCGTGACGGCGAAGGTGTCGGTGTAGCGGGCGGTGCCCAGGACCGCGCCGCGGGACGTGGAGTTGAGCACCGGGACGGCGAACAGGCGGCCGCTCCCGTTCGATCGGTACGCCACGAAGTACAGGGTGCGGTTGCCGCTGCCGTCTGCCGGGGACAGGACCGGCGAGGAGCTGATCGTGTAGCCGTCGGCGTCCTCGACCTTCTTCTGCTGGACGAGCGCGCCGGACGTCTCGTCGATCTGGGCGATCTCGAGGTCCGAGCCCTGCGTGCTGCCGATGCCCGGGGTGACCGCCGAGGCGTCGTCCTCGTTGTGGACGACGAAGACCTGTCCCGGGCCCGCCGCCGTCGAGCTGTCGGCGAACGAGACGCTGTAGGTCGTGCCCGGGCGGCCCAGGGTGTCGGCATCGGCCGGGGCGTCGTCGATGTTGAGCCCGCCCTCGGGACCGACCGCGTCGCCCGTCGTCAGCGAGCGGAGATGCACGACGCCGGCTGCGGTGCCGTAGATCACGCGCTGCTGGTCCGGGGAGCCGGCGGTGACGACCGGGCCGGAGATGACGTGCTGGTCGGCGGCGGAGGTCTTGCTCCACACCGCGCCCAGGGGCGGCTTGCCGGCATCCACCTGCTGGTTTCCGGAGCGTCCTGAGTCACCGCCGTAGAACGGCCAGTGGACGGCCAGGGCGGTGCCCGGGACTGCGAGCACGGTGAGGACAACGATCGGAAGGAATCGACGCATGCGCCAAACGTACCTCTTTCCATTGCGACATCCGGGCGGGATGGCGCGAATCGGGCTCGTACGCTTGTCCACCGTGACCGTCGTCGCCGTCCACCAGCCCACGTTCCTGCCCTGGCTCGGCTGGTGGGACAAGCTCGCCCGCAGCGACGTCATGGTGCTGCTCGACGACGCCCAGTTCCCGCGGGAGTCGCGTGGCACCTGGATGAACCGGGTCCGGCTCGTGGTCGGCGGCGAGCCGCGCTGGGTGACGGTGCCGGTCGTGCGCGAGGGCGTCCGGCCGATCAACGCGACGCGCATCGACGAGCGTCAGCCCTGGCGGCGCAAGGCGCTCGGATCGATCGAGCAGTCCTACCGGCGCGCCCCGCACTTCGCCGAGGTCTGGCCGGTCGTGCGCGAGGCGCTCGAGCACCGCGCCGGCGACCTGGCGGCGTTCAACGAGCACGGCATCCGCGCCCTCGGCGGGCTGATGGGCGCACCTCTGGCGCGCCTGCGCCGCGCCTCCGAGCTCGACGTCGACGCGACCGGCACCGACCGGCTGATCGAGCTGACCCGCCGCGCGGGCGGCGACGCGTACCTGTCCGGCGACGGCGCCGAGGGCTATCAGGAGCCCGAGCGCTACCCGGCAGCGGGCATCGAGCTGCGCTTCCAGGCGTTCGAGGATCCGCGGCCCGTGGCCGGGCTGTCGGTCGTGGACGCGCTCATGCACGACGGGCCCGAGCGCACGGCGCGGCTCATAGGGTTCGCCTGATGGCGGACTTCACGCTCGCGCGCTACGAGCAGCTGCTGCGCACGGCGCTCGACGAGGGCTATGCGTTCGTCGGGTTCTGCGGCCTCGACGACGCGGCGGGCCCCGCGGTGGCGCTCCGCCACGACATCGACTTCTCACCGCGGTGGCTGGCTCCCGTGGCGGCGGTCGAGGAGGCGCTCGGCATCCGCTCGACATGGTGCCTGCAGCCGAGCGCGACCAACTACCGCTGGGACGGACCGGCGATGCGCGCGGCCGTCGAGCCGCTGCTCGCGGCCGGCCACGAGCTGGCGCTGCACTTCGACGCCAACGCCTGCGGAGACGAGGCCGGGATCGTCGACGGCGTGCGCCGCGAGGCGTCGATGCTCGCCGCCGCCTACGGCGTCGAGGTGCGCGTGGTCTCCTTCCACCAGGTGGGCCGGCGGATGCTCAGCCACCTCGAGCTGCCCCCGCCCTACGTCAACACCTACGCGCCGCGCTTCTTCTCGGAGATCGGCTACGTGTCGGACTCCAACATGCACTGGCGCGGGAAGGACCTCGAGGCGATCCTGCGCGGCCGCGAGCACCGCCGCCTCCAGGTGCTCACGCACCCGATGTGGTGGCGGGAGGAGCCCGTCACGCTGCTCGAGGCGATGCGCGAGCTGGCGGCCGAGACCGGTATCGACGTCGAGGAGCTGCTCACGCCGGAGCAGCGGGCGCTGATCGGGGCATGAGGTTCGGAGCCGCGGGCCGCACGCAGATGCTCCACGCGGCGGTGCGCGCGTGCGCGGCCGCCGGGCACGGACCCGCCTTCGTCGCGACGGCGCCCGCCGCGCCCGAGTACACGCGCGACGAGCACGACTTCGAGGCGCTCGCCGGCGAGCTCGGCGTCCCGTTCGCGCTCGGCGAGCTCCCCGACGAGCCGGCCGACGTCGTGATCTCGATGAACTGGCCGCGCATGCTCGGCGCCGGGGAGCGCGCGCCGTTCGCCCACGGGGTCTTCAACGCCCACCCCGGCGCGTTGCCCCGCTTCCGGGGCAACGCCTGCCCGAACTGGGCGATCCTTCTCGGCGAGCCGGCGGTGGGCCTCACCGTCCATCGCATGAGCGACGAGCTCGATGCCGGCCCGATGGCGCTCCAGCGTCATCTCGAGCTCGGCGAGCGCACCACGATCGGCGACGTCTACGCGTGGCTCGAGGAGGCCGTGCCGGCGATGTTCGTCGAGCTGCTCGACCGGCTCGACCGCGGCGACCTGCCGCTGCGCGACCAGCCCGACGATCCGGCGTTGGCGCTGCGCTGCCATCCGCGCCGCCCCGAGGACGGCCGCCTCGACTGGACGCGCCCCGCCACCGAGCTCGATCGCCTGGTCCGGGCGAGCTCAGAGCCGTTCGCCGGGGCGTTCGCCGAGCTCGAGTCCCATCCGATCGTGGTCTGGCGCGCCCGCCCCGAGCCGCTGCCGATGCCCGCCCTCGGGATCCCCGGCCAGGTCGTCGAGCGCCGGCCCGCCGGCGAGGCGGCGGTGCTCTGCGGCGACGGCCTGCTCGTCCTCGAGGAGGTCGAGCACCGCGGCACGCGTGGTCCGGCGACGGCGGCGATCCGCTCGACCAGGCAGCGGCTGGGGTGAGCGCCGAGCTCGCCGAGATCGCCGCGTGCCCGCGCTGCCGGGCGCCGCTGGCGCTGCCGCGCGCGAGCTGCGCATCCTGCGGAGCCACGTACCGCCGGCTCCGCCATGGCTGGGACCTGACCGTGCCCGAGACCGAGCTCACCGGCGAGCTGTGGGACGCGTGGCGCGGCGTCCAGGCCAACGGCTCGGTCGCCTACGACGCCGACCCCGAGCACAACCTCGGCGTCGGCGAGCGCGACGACTACCGCGACTTCGCGCGCTTCGCCGGGCTCGGCGGGCTGGTGCTCGACGTCGGCTGCGGGCCGCAGGCCTGGCCCTCGCACTTCGACGTGGCCGCGCCGGGAGCCGAGTTCGTCGGCGTCGACCCGCTGGTGGGCGACGCCGCGGCGTGCTACCTCCAGGTCCGCGGCCTGGCCGAGTTCCTGCCGTTCCGCTCGGGCATCTTCGATCACGTCCTCTACACCACGACGCTCGACCACTTCGTCGACCCGGTCGCGGCGCTGCGCGAGGGGGCCAGGGTGCTGGCCGGGGACGGATCGATCGCCGTGCTGCTGGGGCACAAGGCCCCGGGCGCGCCGCGACCGGCGACCTCGCCGGCGTGGTACACGGGGCTCGAGCAGCCGCCCGGTGCCCAGGACCTCTTCCACATCCGGCGGCTCGACGAGCCGGAGGACGCCGCGGCCCTGTTCGCCGCCGCCGGCCTGCGCGTCGATGACCGCGAGATCCACCGGGTCGACGCGTGGCGCTCGAACTCGTATCACCGCCTGACGGCCGCCTGACCGCACCGGAAAGCGGTCGTCAGTTCTGGTGATTGACCGGTGCGTCGTCGCGCGGTTAGCGTGATGACAACCCTGGGCTCGCTCGATGCGGGAGCTACGACGTCCACCAGGGACCGGTTCCCCACCACGGAGAGGTCCACCTTGTCCCGCATCAAGCTGTTGCTCTGCGCCGTGTGCGCAGTCGGCCTGCTCGCCGCCCTGCCGGCGTCGAGCCTGGCGCTGTCCAACAAGGCGCTCACCAAGCGCACCACCACCCTCAACAAGAAGGTCTCCACGATCGGCAAGGACGTCGGGACGCTGAAGTCGAGCGTCACCTCGCTGGAGGGCACGATCACGAGCCTCGGCGCGGTCGCCGACGCCGCACCGCAGATCATCGACGGCCTCACGCAGCTCAAGAACGGGCTGACCACGCTCGGCCAGGCCTACTCGGCCGTCGAGTACGGCGTCGTGACGGTCAGCCGCAGCGACGGCGGCGTGATCGGCATCGCCCCGCAGTGGACGTCGGACATCCCCGACGACGGCAACGCGGCGTCGACGGCCGGCGAGGGCGTCGCGGTCCTGGCCGCCGGTGCGTCGGTGACGTTCAACCTCGACGCGATCGTGCGCTCCAACGAGGCCGACCAGGACGGCAAGAACGGCCCGGTCGCCCAGGGCGGCGGCATGCTGTGGGTCACCGGCGCGATCGCCGGCAACGCAACCTACGACGGGGCGTTCATCCCCTGCACCAACACCGGCAGCGTGGCGCAGACGGCGACCGGCGAGCCGATCCGGACCCCGGACGGCCTGGCCAAGGACAAGCCGCTGGTCAACATCACGTCGGGCGTCCCGCGCACCGACCAGTCGCTGCCGGGCAACGACTCGTCGCACCTGATCCAGGGCGGCTGTGCGTTCACCGCTCCGGCGAGCGGCGCCTACATCGTCCACTACTCGGCCAGCCTGCTCGACATCCCCACGTCGACCAGCCCCGGTCCGAGGGACTGACCCGTCGCTCCATGGGACGGCCGCCGTCGGGCGGCCGTCCCATCGGCGTCATCCCGCCGGCCGGGCCAGCGCCAGGATCGAGACGCCGAACGGGAAGCTCACGCCGGCGCGCAGCAGGGCGGCCTCGGCGCCGAAGAGCCGCGCGAGCGCGGTGTTCAGCGGCCCGGGCCGGGTCATCTCGAAGTCCGAGCGCAGCTCGTCGCCCGGCCGGTCGCGCCGCAGCACCCGCACGGCCGCGATCGGCGGGAGCAGCAGCGTGTTGAAGTAGGTCGCCCGGCGCACCGCGAGCCCCGCCTGCTCGAGCAGCGCCCGCAGCTGCGGGCGCACGTAGCGGCGCCGATGGTGGCTGATCTCGTCCTGGGGTCCCCACATCCACGCGTAGGCCGGGACGGTGACCGCGAGCAGCCCGCCGGGCGCCAGCACGCGCCGGGCCTCGCGGAGCATCGCCAGGTCGTCGTCGAGGTGCTCGACGACGTCGAACAGGCTGACGACGTCGTAGGTGCCCGTCGCCTGGGGCAGGCGGTCGCCCTCGAGCAGCGACACCCGCTCGAGCCCGCGTGCGCGGCAGAACGCGACGGCCTGCTCGTCGGCGTCGACGCCCTCGGCCGCTCCGAGCCTCGAGAGCTCGCCGAGCATCATGCCGGTGCCGCAGCCGATGTCGAGCAGGCGCCGGTCGGGGGCGCCGCCCGGGCCGAGCTCGCGCTCGAGCAGCGCCATGATGATCCGCCGGCGGCCGGCGAACCACCAGTGGCCGTCCTCGTGCTTGCGATGCTCGGCGTAGTAGCAGGGGTCCACGACTAGGCGGTCAGCTCGACGGCCGTGTCGCGCTCGCGCACCGCCTCCATCAGGCGCCGGTCGGCCTGGGTCGGCGTGTAGATCCGCCGCCACATGTGCCAGATCGTCCGCAGCGTGCGGGGGATGTCGCTCGCGGTGACCGTGGTCTCGCCGGCGAGGCGCGGGTAGTGGCGCACGCCCTTCTCGGCGATGCGGAAGTTCCACTTGCGGGCCTTGGCGACCAGCTCGGTGTCGACGAAGAAGTCGTCGGACTCGATCGTGATCTTGTCGAGCACCTCGCGCCGGATCAGCTTGTAGGCGCAGTCGACGTCGCGGACGCGGACGCGGAAGAGCACGCCGACGAGACGGTTGTAGCACCAGGAGACGACCGAGCGCAGCACCGTGTCGTAGCGGTAGACGCGAAAGCCGATGACCAGGTCGTGGTCGGCCATCAGCGGCAAGAACCACTTCAGCTCCGCGACGTCGAACTGGTTGTCGGCGTCGGTGTAGAAGACCGCCCTGCCCCGGGAGTGGCGGAAGCCCGAGCGGATCGCCGCCCCGTAGCCCTGGTTGCGCTCGTGGCGCACGACGCGGACGACCCCGGGATGCTCGCGCGCCACGGCGAGCGCCGTCTCCGCCGTCGCGTCGGCGCTGCCGTCGTCGACGACGACGACCTCGAAGTCCTCGACGAGCCCGGCGACCGCCGTGGCCGCGCGCTCGATCGCGCTTGCGACGCTCGCCTCCTCGTTGAAGGCAGGCAGGACGATCGAGAGCTCCGGGGGCATGGCGGGCTGAGGCTACCCTGGCTCGCCATGCGCTCGTCGGTGCGCGGCATCCTCGGCCGCCCTGAGGCGGTCGTCGCCGCGGCGATCGTCGGCTTCTTCGCGATCTCGGCCTGGTGGGTCTCCCAGGAGCACCGGGTGCCGTCGTGGGATCCCGCCGGGCACATGTTCATCGCCCTGTGGTTCAAGGACAGGATCGGCTCGGGCGACGTCCTGTTCCCGTTCACCTACTACAACTCGTTCGGCTACCCGCCGCTGACGCAGCTCGTCGGCGCCGCCGGCACCGTCGTCGCGGGCACGAGCGTGGCGTCGCTGGTGCTGACGCAGAACGTCGTCTTCATGCCGCTGCTGGCGATCGGCAGCTACGGCGCCGGCGCCCTCGCCTACGGCAGCCGCTGGGCGGGCGCGCTCGCCGCCGTCTTCGCGCTCGGCTCGCCGATGATCGCGAGCCTGTTCCACATCTTCATGCTCGACACGCCCGAGACCGCGATGGTGGCGGTGACGGTCTGGCTGCTGCTGGCCTCCGACCGCTTCGCGCGCCCGCGATGGTCGCTGGCCGCCGGCGTCGTGTTCGGCCTCGGGATGCTGACCAAGCTCACGTTCGCCGTGTTCCCGGCCGGGATGATCGCCGTGATGCTGCTGCGCGGCGGGTGGCGCAACGCGCGCGGCGCGGCGCTCTTCGCGGGCGGCGTCGCGGTCCTCGGCGTGCCCTACTACCTGCGCCACGCCGAGGAGATCGTCCGCTACTCCGCGGGCTCGAACGTGACCGGCACCTCGCTGGGCGACTTCGGCGCCGATCCGGGCCGGCTCAGCATCGGCAACCTCACCTGGTACGCGTGGAACGCGCTCAACGTGGAGCCGCTGGCGCCGTTCGCGCTGCTGGCCGCGATCGGCATCGTCGTCGGGGCGGTGCGATTCGTGCGCCGCCGGGCGCCCGACGACCAGTACCCCGAGCTGCTGGCCGGCGCCGGGCTGGCCTACCTGGTCATCACCGCGCTCGCGCACAACGACAACCGCTACATGCTTCCGGCGACGGTCTACCTCGCCCTGTTCGGCACGGGCTGGATCGCGACCGCCCGTCGCCCGGCGGCGCGCGTGGCGGGCTCGGTGGGCGTGCTCGCCGTGGCGGTCGTCAACGTGGTCATGCCGTCCTTCGGCGTCGGCGGCGTCGCCCGCGCGGACCTGCCGGGCAATCCGCGGCCGGACCGGGTGCACACCGGCCAGGTGACCTTCTTCTCCGACGAGGGCTACCTCTACAGCGGGCCGGAGTCCGGCGGGAACGTCGGCGCGATCCTCGACGCCGCGCGCGCGCAGGGCGCCGAGCAGATCGCGATCGACCGCGTGTCGGCCGACGCCGCCTTCTACAACGCCGCCGGCGTGACGGCGCTGGCCAAGATCGCCGGTCTCGACGTGCCCGAGGGCGACGACGCGACCGAGCTCGGCCCGCGCGACGTCTTCATCCGGCGCGACCCCGTGCCGCCCGGCGGGCCCCGGCCGTGCACGACCCTCGAGGACGGCACCGGCGTGTACCTCAGCCGCGGCCCGGACGTTGCGCCGCTCGCGCGCTCGGGCAACCTCGTCTGCCCGTCGCGCTCGCCGCGCCCGTACGCGGGGCCGGACGTCGGCGCGCCGCTCTCCCGGCGCGCGCGCAGCCGCCGCGCCGCCCTGGGCCGGATCCTGGAGGCCGCCCACCGGCGCGGCATCCGGCGGGCGGGCTTCGAGGAGTCGATGACCACCGACGCGGACTTCGGCGGCGCCGCCGCCCTGCGGGAGCTGGCCCGTGCCCACGGGCTCGCGCCGCCGCCGGGCGGGCACAACCAGGCGCTGGGCGCCGACGGCGTGCTCGTGTTCCGCCGGCAGCGGGTCATCAACTTCCCGCGCCCCTGCCTGGGCGACCCCGGCGGCGGCATCTTCCTCGTCCGCGGCCACGAGCTCCAGCAGCTCGAGTACTCCCAGCACCTGTACTGCCCGACCCGAACCCCGCCGGACTACAAGGCGCCGCTGGCCGACTAGTAGCTGAGCTCGACGGCGACGACCGGCACGCCGAGCAGGCGGCGGTCGTCGACGCCGTGGCGCGAGGGCCGCAGCGGACGGCAGGCGATCGCGAGCGCGTGCTCCCCGGCGGGGACCTCCGCGCCGAGGTCGACGACGATCGTGTCGACCGCCTGCGTCACGGCGCCCCGGGGGAGCCGGCGGCCGTCGAGGAAGGCGATCAGCGGCAGGATCGGCCCGCCGCGCAGCCCGCCGGTGAGCAGGCGCACCGCCCGCACGCCGGGCGGGAACGCCAGGTCGAGGATCGCGACCGGCCCGCTCCAGCGAAAGTCCGTCCCGGCCGCACGCTCGGCGCCGTGGAAGCCCAGCAGCCTGTCGCCGGGCAGCTCGGCGATCGCCAGGCGCCGGACCGGGTCGAGGGCGGCGCGCGCTGCTGGATGCGCCGCGAGGTAGGCGATGCGCCCCTGGCGCGCCAGCCGCGCATAGGCGTCCTTGTAGGCGGCGAACATCCGCTCCTCGTCGAAGCGCAGCAGCAGGCAACGCGCCTCTGCGAGCTTCGCCGAGGCGCGGGCGGCCGCCACGGCCCCGCCCGCGCCGCCCAGCGCGGCGGGAAGGAGCCGGCCCGCGGTGGCGACCCACGCGCACGCCGCGTCGAGCCAGCCGAACGCGGCCTCGGGGGCCGTCCGCCGCGGGCGCGAGCGCAGCGCGGCGGCGGCGACCGACGCCACGCGCCGCGCGGCATGCTCGTGCAGCACGTGGCGATCGGCCCACTCCGCGGGCGTTCCGAGGTACGGCGCGAGATCCTGCTCCGGGTGCTCGGCCCGGTAGCGCGCCTCGCCGTGGGCATGGTCGACCACCGGCGGCTCGAGCCCGGCGAACGTGGTCGTGTTGGCGTGCCGCACGCACGCGCCGGGCGCGTAGCCGATGCGCCGGCCCGTGCGCGCGAGCGCGAGCGCGAGCGCGTGCTCGCCGAAGCGGCCGTAGCGCGCGGGGAAGCCGCCGGCCTCCCGGTAGGCGTCGCGGTGCAGGGCGAAGCCGCGGACGATGACCTTGCTCCAGTGACCGTCGCGCGACCAGTCCGCGAAGCCCTCCTCGAAGAGCCGCTCCTCCATCCTGGCCAGCGGCGTCGGCGAGACGCCGGCGCTGCGCAGGCACGCGCCGTCCTCGCCGGTGCGCTGGAGATGCGCGAGGAGCTCCTCGAGGCAGCGCGGCTCGGCCGCGCAGTGCGGCTCGCTGAACAGCAGCCAGCGCCCCCGCGCCGCGCGCGCGCCGAGGTCGTAGAGCGCGATCTCGGGGAGGCCCTCGCCCCGCAGCAGCCGGTCGCCGGGCCCCAGCAATGGCCGCACCGCCGCCTCGACGCCGGGCTCGGCGCCGTCGGAGGCGACGATCAGCTCGAAGCGGTCGCGGCCGAGGGTCTGCGCTGCTGTCCAGGCCGCCACGGCCCGCTCCGCGTGACCCCGGTGGTCGGTGAGCGGCAGGACGATCGAGATCTCCGGCTCGGCCGTGCCCGCGACCCCGGCACGCGCGTGCAGCGGCAGGCGGAGGGCGTCGCCCTCGACCGCGCTGCGCGCGCAGGCGAGCGTGGCCTGCAGCGACTCGATCGCGTCGTGGCCGTCGGTGGGGTGCGCGCCGCCGCCGCGAAGGGCCTCCGCGAGGGCCTCGTGCAGGCGCCGGGTCGCGCCGAGGTACTCGGGCAGCCCGCCGGCGATCGCCCGCCGGCCGCGGGTGGTGAGCACCGACCCGCCGGCCGTGGCCGAGCACTCGGCCATCCCCCGCTCGCCGACGACCGTCAGCCGCTTGTCGAGCCAGGGGTCGGTGGCGTCGCCGCGGGCGCGGTGCAGCCGGCCGCACTCGACGCTCGCGCGCAGGCCGCCGTCGAGCTCGAGGTGGGCGGCGAGCCAGGCCGGGTCGCCCGGCTCGCCGCCGGGGCCCGCGAGCGCGTCGCCCCGCTGCGCCATGACCCACCGGACGGCGGGGCCCCCGGCGAGCCAGCGGATCGCGTCGACCATGTGCGGGCCCTGGTCGCCGATCGTGCCGTACGCCTCGGCACGGATGTGGCGCAGCTCGCCGAGCTCGCCGTCCTCGACGATCGCCCGCAGCTCGCGCAGCGCGGGCACGAAGCGCAGCTGGTGCCCGACCACGAGCAGCGCGCCGGCCGCGTCGGCGGCGGCGAGGATGCGCTCGGCCTCGGCCAGCGTGGGCGCCATCGGCTTCTCGACCACCACGGCCCGGCAGCCCGCCGCGAGCGCGGGCTCGACGGCGGCGGCACGGGTCACCGGGGGCGTCGCCACCACGAGCACGTCGGGCCGCTCGCGATCGAGCAGCTCGTCGAGCGTCGCGTAGGCCGGCACCGAACGGGCGCGGGCCGCGCCCTCGCGCGATGCCGCGACGGGGTCTGCGATTCCGACCAGCCGCAGGCCCGCGGCGCCGTCGAGCGCCTCGGCGTGCTCCATCCCCCGCCGGCCGCACCCGGCGACGCCCACGCGCAGCGCATCTGGCATCGCCACGACCGTACCCGGTGCACGCAGGTCTTGGGGTCAGCCGCCGGGGCGCACGGTCCCGGCGCGCCCTGCGTCCGCCAGCGCCCGCTGATAGCAGGCCAGCGTCCGCTCCGCCGCATCGGGCCAGCCGAACGCGGCCGCGCGGCGCAGGCCTGCGGCGCGCAGCCGCTCGACCTCCTCGCCGCCTGCGAGCAGGCGCTCGACGCAGGCGGCGATCTGCTCGGGCGAGGAGGGGTCGAACAGCAGCGCGGCGCCGCCCGCGACCTCGCCGAGCGAGCCGCCGCGCGAGCATGCCACCGGGACTCCGCGGGCCATCGCCTCGAGCACGGGCAGCCCGAAGCCCTCGTAGACGGACGGCAGCACCGCGCACGAGGCACGCCGGTACAGCGCCTCCAGCTCGCTCGCGGGAAGCCAGCCGAGGAAGCGCACGTCGGCCTCGAGGCCCAGTCGCCGCGCGCGCTCGCGCAGCTCGCCCTCGTGGGCGGTCGGGTACCCCGGCAGCACCAGCTCGGGCCGCCGCGAGGGCTCGATCAGCGCCAGCGCGTCCAGCAGCGCCGCGAGGTTCTTGTGGGGCAGCTTGCCCGAGGCGGTCAGCACGAGCGGCCGGCCGCGGGGCGCCACCGGTCCAACGCCGGGCGGCGGCGGCGAGACGCCGTTGGCGACGACGTCGATCTTCGCCGCGGGGACGCCGAGCAGCCGCTGCAGGTCGTCCGCCGTGGTCTGCGACGGCGCGACGATCCGCGTCGAGCGCCGCGCGGCCAGCGGCACGAGCAGGCGCATGCCGAGCGAGCGCAGCCCCGGATGTGCCTGGGGGGCCACGCGGTAGAGGACGTCGTGGATCGTCACCACCCGCGCGAATCGCCCCCACACGGGAGCGGTCCCCCCCAGGCTGTGCAGCAGCTCGACGCCCGCGCGCCGGGCAAGCCGCGGCAGCAGCTGCTGCTCGCCGCGCACCCACTCGACGCGCCGGGCCGCCCGCACCGGCACGACGACGTGCTCCATCTCCATCCACGGCCCCTCGCCGGCCTCGGCGGCCTCCGCGTTGACGAAGGCGGTGAGACGCCAGCCCGCGCCGGCCCGCGCGAGCAGCTCGGGCAGCAGCCCGCGCGCCACGGTCTCCATGCCGCCGGTCTCGCCGGGGCGCAGGAAGATCAGGTTGAGCCCGACGTGCGTCACGGGGCGAAGGCCCGCAGCCACTCCTCGACCGACAGCAGCGACCAGATCAGCAGCCGGCGGTTGACGCGGCCGTCGAGGTGGTCGTCGACGAGGCCGTGCACGGCGTCGCGGTCGAGGTAGTCGTAGATGCCGCGCGTCGCCGCTGCAGCAGGCGTCCGGCGGACGTAGTCGATCGACTCGCCGCGGAACCAGCTCGCGTCGGGCGCCGCGAAGCCCTGCTTCTCGCGGCCGCGTGATCGTCGGCGGGCACGTAGCGCTCCATCGCCCGGCGCAGCAGCAGCTTGCCGTCGCGCGCGTTCTGGAAGAAGCGCTCGGTCTTGCAGCCGGGCTCGTTCTCGTCGAGGCGCACGACCTCGCCCAGGTTGCCGAGCTTCAGCGCCGACCGGCACGCGCTGGGCGAAGTCGACGAGGTCGTTGTCGAGGAACGGCAGCCGCGTCTCCAGCGAGTGCGCCATCGAGAGCTTGTCCTCGACGAGCAGCAGGCCGTGCAGGAAGGTCCGCGCCTCGAGGTACAGCGAGTGGTTGATGTAGTCCTCGGGCCGCGTCAGCTGCGGCGCGTGGCGCGCCGAAGACGTCGCGCGAAGATCGTCGCGGGTGTCGACGTCGCGGACCGTCGTCCCAGATCGGAGCGAACACCCGCTGCGATCGTGATCCGGCGGCAGCAGGCGCTGCCAGAAGCCGTAGTACTTGGCGACGTAGTCGTCGAAGGACGTCGTTGACCACCGCGCGGTAGTAGCGCCACGGGTAGCCGCCGAACAGCTCGTCGCCGCCGGCGCCCGGAGAGGACCACCTTGACGAACTTCGCAGGCCAGCCGCGCGGCGTAGTAGTTCGGGTAGCACTGGCCGACGCGCAGGTCCTCCAGATGCCAGGTCAGCGCCGGCATGACGCGCTCGATGTCGCCGGCCTTGAGCACCATCTCGTAGTGCTCGGTGCCGAACAGGTAGGACATGTGCTCGGCCTTGGCGCGCTCGTCGAAGGCCAGCTCCATGCCCGACGCCGAGGAGAGGTCGAAGCCGACGGTGAACGAGGCGAAGGCCTCGTCGAACTGTGGCGCCGCCACCGCGGTGATCGAGCCGGAGTCCATGCCGCCCGACAGGTAGGAGCCGACCGGCACGTCGGAGACGAGCTGGCGGCTGACCGCCCTGGCGGAACAGCCGGTCGAGCTCCTCGAGGTACTCGCGCTCGTCGGCGTGCGGCTCGTCGGGCTCGCGGAAGTCGAAGTCCCAGTAGGTCTGGACCGGCCCGGGCCCGTCGCCGTGCCGATCCGGACGAACGAGCCGGGCGGCAGCAGCTCGCACGCCCGCGAACAGCGTGCGGTGCGTGAACAGGTTCTGGAAGGTGAAGTACTCCAGCAGCGCCTCGCGGTCGAGCCGCACCCGCATCGACGGGTGGGCGAGCAGCGCCTTGACCTCCGAGCCGAACAGCACGCTGGCGCCGGCACGCGCCCAGTAGAGCGGCTTGATCCCGTAGCGGTCGCGGGCGAGCAGCAGCTCGCGGCGGTCGCGGTCCCACAGCGACAGCGCGAACAGCCCGTTGAAGCGCTCGAGCGCGGCCGGGCCCCAGGCGGCCAGGGCGTGCAGCACCACCTCGGTGTCGCACGCGCGACCGGAAGCGGCGGCCGGACCGCTCGAGCTCGGAGCGCAGCTCGGCGAAGTTGTAGAGCTCGCCGTTGTAGGAGAGGACGAAGCGGCCGTCGTCGGTGGCCATCGGCTGGGCACCGGCCTCGGAGAGGTCGAGGATCGCCAGGCGCCGGTGGCCGAAGGCCGAGCGGCCCGTCGGCGAACGTGCCCGTCCCGTCGGGGCCGCGGTGGCGGATGGCGGCGGCCATCGCTCCCGCGAGGTCGGGGGAGGCGGGGTCGCCGTCGAGGTTGTAGGATCCCGGTGATGCCGCACATGGGCAGGGCTTCCAACGGCAGCATCATGCGCGAGTTGCGGGAGCGACGCGGATACGCTGCCGGGGATGCGGGTGCTGCTGACCGGTGCGACCGGGCTGATCGGCCGCGAGGTCGTCCGGCTCGCGCCGCCCGAGTGGGAGCTGCTGGCGGTGAGCCGCCGGCCACCCGACGCGGGCACGTGGCTGGAGGCCGACCTGGCCTCTCCCGCGTCGCTGGCGGCCGCCCTGCCGGCGAGCGCCGACGCGGTCGTCCATCTCGCCCAGGCGCGCGACTACCGCGACTTCCCCGGCTGCGCGCCCGACGTCGTCGCGGTCAACGTGGTCGCGACCGCCGCGCTGCTCGACCACGCCGTGCGATCGGGCGCGCGCTCGTTCACCCTCGCCTCGACCGCGACCGTCTACCGGCCCGGCCCTGAGCCGCTCGCCGAGGACGCCCCGCTCGACCCCGCCGGCATCTACGCCGCCAGCAAGCGCAGCGCCGAGCTGCTGGCCGGCGCCTACGCGCCGCTGCTGCCCTGCCGCGCGCTGCGCATCTTCACCGCCTACGGCGCCGTGCGCGACGGCCGCCTCGTGGCCGACCTCGCCGACCGGGTGCTGACCGGGCGCGCGGTGGAGATCCGGGGCGCGCGGGGCCTGATCACCAGCCCGATCCACGCGCCCGACGTCGCCCGCGCGGTGATCGCCTCGGTCGCGCGCCCGCCGGACGCGGGCGCGCTCGACGTCGTCAACGTCGGCGGCGCCGAGGCGCTGGGACTCGAGCAGATGGCCACCGCGATCGGGGCTGCCGTCGGCCGCGAGCCGCGCTTCGAGCGCAGCGCGGGCGACGACGTCGCCATCGTCGCCGACCGCCGCCGCTGCGCGTCGGTCCTCGGCGTGCCCGAGCCGGCCCGCTTCGCCGACGCGATCGCCGCCGAGCTGCGAACCGCGGTCGGCAGCGCATGAGGCGCGTCGCGATCACCCTCGACGTCGACTGGGCGCCGGACTTCATGATCGACCACGCCGCCGGCCTGCTGGCCGAGCGCGGTGCCCGCGCGACCTGGTTCGTCACCCATGCGAGCCCCGCCGTCGATCGCCTGCGCGAGCGGCCCGACCTGTTCGAGCTGGGCATCCACCCGAACTTCCTGCCGGGCTCCTCGCACGGGGCGACCGCCGCGGAGGTGGTCCGCCACTGCGCGGCGCTGGTGCCGGGGGCGCGCGCCGTCCGCACCCACTGCCTGATGCAGTCCACCCCGCTGCACGACGTGCTGCTGGCCAACAGCGACGTCGAGGTCGACGTCTCGCTGTTCCTGCCCCACGCCAAGGGCGTCGAGCCGGTCCTGCAGTGGTCGCCCGGGGGCCGGCTGCTGCGCGTCCCCTACGTCTGGCAGGACAACATGGAGATGCACGCGCCCGCTCCGCGCTGGGACGCCGACCGGGTGCTCGACGGCGACGGCGTGCGCGTGCTCGACTTCCATCCCGTGCACGTCTGGCTGAACTCCTCGTCGGTCGAGCCCTACGAGCGGTTGAAGGACGTCGCGCCGCTTGCGGAGCTGACGCCGGAGCAGGCCGAGCCCTTCCGGCAGGAGGGCGTCGGCAGCGCGTCGGCGTTCGACGCGGCAGATCGAGACCGTCCGCGTGGCCGGCGGGGGCGCGCTGGTCGGAGAGCTGGCCGATCGGGTGGACCGGTGACGAGCGCGTCCCGGCGTTCGGCCGCGGACGGTCCGCGGACATCCGCTCCTGCGGGTCGCGCCGCTCGTCGTCGCGCTGCTGTGCTACCTCGCTGCCTGGCACGTGGTTCCGCCCCTGCGTGCCGGCGACCAGCCGCATTACGCGCTCGAAGCGCTGAGCATCGCACGCGACGGCGACCGAGACCTGGCGAACGACTATCGCGACCGTGAAGCGGCTCGACGCCACGTTCGGGACGGGGATCGTTCCGGCGCCGCACGCGTTCCACTACGGGCCCGGCAAGCCCCTGATCTCCTATCACGGCGCCGGTCTGCCGCTGCTGCTGGCCCCCGCCGCTGCGCTGACCGGGTCCCTGCAGGGCATGCGCCTGACGATCGTGGTCCTGGCGGCCGTCGGGGCGCTGCTGCTGTGGCTGCTGCTCGAACGGCTCTGGCCCGGGAGCCGCTTGCTTCGGCCCGCGGTCTGGGCGCTGGTCGTCCTGAGCCTTCCCGTGGTCCTCTACGCCACGCAGCTGTTCCCGGAGATCCCGGCGGCGGTCATGGCGCTCGTGGCGGCAGTCGTGCTCACCGACACGAGCCGGCGGCGCTGGACGCTCCTCTGCGGCGGCGCCGCCGTCGCGTTCATGCCCTGGCTCCACATGCGATTCGCCCTGCCGGCCCTGGTGTTGGGGCTCGGGCTGCTCCATCGGGCCGTGAGCGGGGGACGGAGAGGGACTCGAGCTTGGATCGCGGTCGTCGCTCCGGCTCTCGTGAGTGCGACGGCGATGGTGGTCCTCTTCGATCGCTGGTACGGCTCGCCGCTGCCGACCGCCCCCCTGCACGGCAGGTCCGACGCGTCGGTGACGTCCACCGATGCGGGCTTCGCGCTCCAGAACGCGTTTCACCTCTCACGGGTCTGGGGGGAACTCAGCCGGCTGTTCTTCAGCGCCTTCAACGGGCTGCTCCCCTACGGCCCGGGACTGCTGCTCGGGCTCGTCGGGCTGCTGTTCCTGGTGCTCCGGCGCCGTCGCTGGGCGCTCGTGGGCCTCGCCGGGGGGCTCGCCTACGTCGTCCCGATCGCGGCCAACGGGGTGCAGCCCGGCTACGCGTTCCCCGGGCGCTTCCTGATCGTCGCCGTGCCGCTGCTGGCGCTTCCGCTGCTCGGGGCCTTGATCGAGGTGCCGTGGCTGCGCGCGCTGTTCTGGCCACTGGCGGCCTGGAGCGCCGCGATGACGGTGCTCGGCGTCACCCATTCCGGAGCGCTCTATCCCGACGCCAGCCACCATCTGCGCCCGCGGATCCCCGGCGCCGGCGCACTGCTGTCGGCGTGGCCCACCCTCTGGAACCGCGGGCGCGACGTGACCATGAGGCCGGCGAAGCACCCCTCCACTGGCCCGGAGACGCTCGTCGCCGCGAGGGTTCCCGCTGTTCCGGCGGGCCGGTACAGGGTCGTGGCGTGGATCGGGGCCGCCCCGGCGGACTCGCCGATCCGCGGTCCGGCCGCCCGGGTGACCGTGGCGGGACCAGCGCATATCCTGGCGTCCCGGCGCGTGCCCGCCGGCGAGCTGGCCGCTCCGGGCCTCGAGCCGATCGCCCTGCCGCTGGCGGTGCCCGACCGCATGGACGTCCGCATTCGCGTCTCCACCCGATATCCGCGCAGAGTCCACGCGAGGCTCGTGCACCTGAGCCGCAGCGCCGCGTACCTGACCGGGACGAACGCCGAGCCCCCCGACAGCGGCTCGGGCGGCGTGATCGGCTGGACTGCGGCGATCGTCGTCCTCGGCGGGGCGGCGGCGGTCACCACCGCGAGGCAGCGGCGTCTTGGAGCCGTCGCGTGAGCTGGGAGGGGCCGTTCACGTTCGCGTTCGTGCGGGAGCTGCTCGACATCGCCCGCGCGTCCTGCGAGCTTCGCGAGCTGGGCCAGGGGGTCGACGCGCTCGCCGCCACGCAGCGGCCCGCGCTGGTCATCCGCCACGACGTCGACCTCTCGCTGCAGCGCGCCCTCGCGCTCGCCGAGATCGAGGCCCGGGCCGGCGTGCACGCCACGTTCCTGGTGATGGTCGACTGCCCGCTCTACGACCTCGACGACCCCGCCTCCCGAGCGATCCTCGACCGCCTGCGCGAGCTCGGGCACGCCGTCGGCCTGCACATGGACCTCGGGCCCCGCGGCGACCGCCCCGGGCTGCACATCGACGAGGTCGAGCCCGAGATCGCCGCCTGCCGCGACCGGATGGCGACGATCCTCGGGGAGCCGCCCGGGGCGATCTCGTTCCACAGGCCCGCCGACCCGCTCGTCGCCGCGCTCGCCGACCCGCCCGAGGTCTGCGGCATGGTCAACGCCTACCACTCGGCGCTGATGCGCTGCTACCTCGCCGACTCCGCGGGCTCCTGGCGCCACGGCGACCCGCGCCCGACGCTGCGGACGCCGCCGAGCGAGACGGTCCAGCTGCTGCTCCACCCGTTCTGGTGGGGCGAGGAGGACCTCACCGCGGCCGAGCGGCTCGAGGCCTTCTACCGTGAGCGGACCCGAGGCATGGCGCCGTTCGACGCGCTGTCCTTCGACCGCATGCTCGCCACGGTCGTGCGGCGCGCGCGCCGCAGCGGCCTGCTCGCCCCCACGGAGGTTCCGACCCGATGAGCCAGATCGGCCGCTTCGACACCGACACCGCCGCGCTGCGCGCGCGCATCGCCGCCCACGAGCGCTTCTCCAGCGGCGACATGACCGGCTGGGCGCTCGAGCAGCTGGGCGCGGGCGCGGGCGACCGCGTGCTCGACGTCGGCGCCGGCACCGGACAGCAGACGCTGCGCCTGGCCGGCTCGGTGGAGGTCGTGCTCGCCGTCGACGCCTCGGCCGAGTCGCTCGCGCTGCTCGCGGCCGAGGCGCCCGCCAACGTCACCACGCTCGCCGGCCGCTTCGACGAGCTGGCCGCCCGCCCGTGCGAGCGGCGCTTCACGCGCGCGGTCAGCTGCTACGCCCTCTACTACGCCGACGACGAGCGCGCGGTGCTCGCGCGCGTCCGCGAGCTCCTCGAGCCCGGCGGCGTCCTGTTCTTCTGCGGGCCGTCGTTTCGCAACAACGCCGAGCTGCGCGAGCTGCACTGGGGCGCCGCGGGCCGCGAGGCGCCCGGGCCCACGCCGGCCGCGACGTTCATGGAGCGCACCGGCCCGTCGATCTGCGCCGAGCTGTTCGCCGAGGTCGAGCGGATGGGCTTCGAGAACCCGATGCGCTTCGACTCGGCCGAGGCGCTGCTCGACTACTGGCGCAACTACAACCTCCACGACCCGGCGCTCGAGGAGCCCTTCGCCGAGGCCGCGCGAGCGCACTTCGAGGCGCACGACGAGTTCGTCACGGCCAAGCGGGTCGTGGGCATCCGCGCGGTGGCCTGAGGCGGCGTCAGCGGGCGCTCGCAGTCGGGCACAGCCGCCGCGAGACGTCGCCCCGGAAGACGAACATCGTCGCGCCGCCGACCGCCCGGCGGGCGATCGGCGCTCCGAGCCCCGGCGGCGGGAGCTCGACGTTCCCCGGCCAGAGCAGGAACGTGCGCGGCGCGCCGGTCGGGCGGTACCAGGCGGCGTCGCGGCCGACCGGGAACTCGCACAGGCGCTCCGGCGTCGTCCAGTTCTCGACCGGTCGCGAGACCACCGCTCCGCGCGTGAGCCAGGTGACGTTGGAGGCCAGGTCGTAGCTGCCGACGCCGCGGTGCGCGCCGAGGTCGTCCGCCGCGCGCCCGATCGCCGCGAGCTGCGCGCGGACCGGGGCCGCCCGCTCGGCGACGTCGCGGTCGGCGAGCTGCACGACGGCGGCGGCGACGATGACGACCGCGCCCGCGAGTGCGGTCGCCGACCACCCGCGCCCCGCCCCCAGCAGCAGCGGCAGCGCGGCGGCAGCCGCGAAGAACAGCGCCACCGTGTAGCGCACCGACCCGAGGTCGACGCCGAGGTTCGAGACCACCATCGCCGTCGACAGCACGACCACGGCGGCAGCCCAGAACAGCAGGTGCACGAGCATCGGCCGGCGCGGCTCCCCGCGCCGCAGGCGGCGCGCCAGGAGCAGGAGCGGGAGCGCCACGGCGGCGGTGGTCGCGATCGCCGCACCCAGGGAGAGCAACTCCCGCACCGAGCCCGGCCAGACCCAGGCGCCGGCGCCCATGTACGCCATGAGCTCTGCGAGGAGCTTGAGGTGCGGCCCCACGTCGCGGTAGCTGTGGATCAGCGAGACCGTGTCGGGAACGAACTGCCGGTAGCCGGCCGCGGCCATCGCCGCCACGCTCACGCGCCAGACGACGATCGCCCCGCCCAGCACGGCCCCGCCCGCCATCAGCCCGCGGCGGCTGCGCGCCGTGCGGGCGAGCGCGTGCCAGCCGCCCAGCGCCACGACGAATGGCGCGACGCCGACGACCCACAACAGCGCGTCGACGAGGTGGATGCCCACGATCGCCGCCGCGAGCGCACATGCGGCGACGCGCCGCCGGGGGCCGCCGAACGGCTCGTCAACCGCGAGCTCGACCGCCACGAGCGCGAGCACCGTCGCCGCGAAGAACGTCGGGCCGTGCCAGGTGGGCTTGAGCTCGACGGCCAGCAGCCCGGTGCTGGCGCAGGCCAGCAGCACGAAGCACAGCAGCGCCGGGCGGCGCCCGGCCGCGCGCAGGACCGCGAGCGCCACGAGCAGCGCCGCCAGCAGCGACTGGACGTAGGGCTGGGCCTCCCAGACCGCGCGATGCCGTGGAAGGCCCTCGGTCAGCGCGTCGAACCACAGCACGGAGTAGAAGCCGTAGGAGCTGTCGACGACGTCGCGATGGCCGCCCGGATGCGGCGTCTGGGTCAGCACCCAGCCGATGACCGTGTCCGGGTTGAAGGCGTTGACGTAGACGAGGTCGCCGGCCTGGAGAACGAAGAGCGCCGCGTAGGCCAGCGCCAGCGCGCCGACCGCCGCGGCGAGCGCCCGGGTCAGCGCGCGCGGCACGCCACCAGCTCCACGTTGGTCGCGAGCAGGCGCAAACCGGGGAGCCGGGCGAGGGCGCGATTGAGCGCCCACAGCGCCGCCGCCACGGCCGGGCGCTGCGCGAGCGCGCCGGTGATGCCGAGCGGCAGCATGTTCGCGAGCCGGACCTGCTCGACGCGGAAGCCGGCGTCCTCGACGATGCGGCGTGCCGACGCGAGGTCGTAGAGCCGATCGTGTTCGGACTCTCCGTGGTGGTGCAGCCCGGCGCGGCGGGCGAGCGCCTCCAGGTAGGAGCGGCGGTTGGGCAGCTTGTAGACGTGGAGGCGGCCGTCCTCGCGCAGCACGCGGTGGATCTCGCGCAGGCTCGCCTCCGGGTCGTGGACGTGCTCGAGGACGCCCATCGAGAGCACGGCGCCGAAGCTCGCATCCGGATAGGGCAGCCGCACGGGATCCCGGGTGAAGCGCGCCTCGACGTCGGGGAAGCGCTCCAGCCGCCGGACGGCGCCCTCCTCGGCGGACGGATCCCACTCGAGCGAGCTGACCTCGAGGCCGCGCGCCTTGAGCAGGTGGGAGACCTGCCCGTAGCCGCAGCCCCAGTCGAGCACGGTCGTGGGCTGGTCGGCCGCCACGCGCTGGACGGCCTCCTCGTACTCGCGCGACTGCAGCGCAGCGCGAAGATGGACGTCGGGCCCTCGCTCCTGGATCCGCATGGCGGGGGACGAATAGCATGGCCGAGGATGGAAATGCCCACCGCGACCGACCCCAGGCGTGCTTCGGGGCGCGGGGGCACCGGCCCCAGAGACCTATGGATCCTCGACGACGGGCTCGTCATGGGGGGCGGCCAGCGCTTCGCGCTGCGTCTCGCCGCGGTCTGCTTCGAGGCCGGCGTGCACGTTCACTTCGTGGCGCCGGCCCGGAGCGCTCTGGGCGAGGCGGCCCTCGCGCAGGGACTGGAGCTGTCAGACGTCACCTACCCCCGCCTGGTGCCGCCGGCGCTCTGGGCGATCCCTGGCACGATCGCGCGCCTGCGCGCCGTGCTGGCCGACGTGCCGGCCGACGCGCTGATCGTCGGCAACACGGCCCGCTGCCAGGCCTACGCGACGGCGGCGTTCCTCGCGCTTCCCCACCCGCGCCCCCATCTGGTGCACCTGATGCACGAGCAGGACTCGGCGCAGCGGCGCACGGCCCGGGCGGTCTACCGGCGCATCGGTGCGCTGGTCGCCGTGGGCGACAACGCCGGCCGGGCCTACCGGCGCCGGCTGCCGCAGGTGCCCGTCGCCGTGGTCAACAACTTCGTCTCGCGCGCGGACATGGAGCGCATGCGCTCCACCCACGCTGCCCCGCCGGCGGGCGACCGGCCGGTCGTGGGGGTGCTCGGGCGCATGATCGCGGAGAAGGGGGTGCTCGAGCTCGTCGAGGAGCTCGCCGCGATCGGCGGGGCATGGAGCGAGCTGCGGGTGGCGGCGCCGTTCCAGAGCGGCAGGTACACCGAGCAGGTGCGCCGGCGGATCGCCGAGCTCGGGCTCGAGCAGCGCGTCCACCTGCTCGGCGAGGTCGACGACGTCGACGGGTTCTTCGCCGGCATCGACGTCCTCGTCGTGCCCTCGACGGGAAACGAGGGCCAGCCGACGGTGATCATCGAGGGGCTGCTGCACGGCCGCCCGGTCGTCGTCCGCGAGGGGCTGTGGTCGGTCGACTACGAGGGCCTGCCGATGCGCTCCTACGTGGATCCGGACGATCTCGCGCGAGCGCTCGGCGCGCCCGCCCCGGAGCCGGTCCCGCTCGACGTGCTCGACCAGCGCTTCGGGGCTCCACAGGTCCTCTCGATCCTCCAGGGGGCGGGCGTCGCCGGCCCGCACGGGCCGCGCCGGCCCAGCTACCAGGACTGGCACGGCGAGCCGGGCTACTGGCGCGACGTCACCCGCCACTTCCCGCGCGAGGCGCGGCTGCTCGACATCGGCTGCGGGACGGCCTGGCTCGGCGACCACTTCCCCGACTACGTCGGCATCGACGACTCCGAGGAGGCGATCGCCGTGGCCCGGGGCTTCGGCCGCCACGCGCTCCGGCACACCGTCGACGAGCCGCTGCCGTTCGCCGACGAGAGCTTCGACGGGGTCGTGCTCAAGGACCTGCTCGAGCACGTCAACGACCCGGTCGGCGTGGTCCGCGAGGTCCTCCGCGTGCTGCGCCCCGGCGGCCGGGTGTTCGCCTCCTCGCCGGACGCCCAGCGCTGGGCGTGGGACGACTACACCCACCGGCGCCCGTTCACCCGCAAGAGCTACCGGCTGCTGTTCGCCGACCAGGGCTTCGTGATCGAGCGCGTCGCCTGGGAGTCGGTCATGCCGGGGATCGGGCTCGTGGCCTCGTTCACCCGCCGTCACCGTCGCCCGCGGTCGCTGGCGTGGCTCGCCTGGCTGCCGATCACGCGGCGCAACGTGTGGGTGCTGGCCCGCCGGCCGGGGGGAGCTCCTGACGAAGAGAGCAAGCCCGCCGCTGCCACCGATGCACGATGGCGGACCCGGCAGCGAGACGGGTCGCAGCCTGTCTGAACGGCGAACCAGCAGCGATCAACTCAACCAGCGCGAACCGGCCGTTCCGGTCCGCGCCCACGCACGGTGCTGACCCATCCGGATCCACCTGTTCTGGGGCGCTGGCGGAATGCAGAGTTTCAGGACCGACCCGGACGTCGACCTGAAGCCGTTGACAAGGCCGGTCACCGACAGCGCGCGTAGACATCGCCCCACGCACGCTCGTCGGTCAGCGAGCGCAGGTGATCACGAACTGCGTCGGGCGAAAGCCAGTCGCTGGCCAAAGCCAGCTCCTCGCCGAAGGACAGCGCGAACTCGGATGACCCGACGTCGTCCAGCAGCGACACGCATCGAAGCGCCTGCTCGATGACCTCGGCGGTGAACTCGAACGAGACGCATGGGATCGGCTGGCTCAGCCCGGCAAGCACCTCTGGCTCGAAGCCCTCCACGTCGATCTTGCACATGCCCGGCACCCCGTACTTCTCGATCAGGGCGTCGAGGGTGGTCGCGAAGACCCGCTGCTCGCCGGTCCATTCCGAGCCCTGGCCAAACCGCCCGCTTGCATCGACGGCCGCCATCCATTCCGTGGACATCGAGGCGACCACGTCGGTGCGGTTGAGGTGCAGCACGTACTCCCCCGGCGCAGCCGCCAGGGCGGCTTCCACGACGTGGACGCGGTCATCGCCCTTGAAGCGGCGCCGCAGCTCGCGCGCGCACGCCGCCTGCGGGTCGACCGCCACGACCTCGGCCCCCAGCGCCCGGAACGCGGCGGTGCGGCGGAACGCGCTCCATGGTGCGGGACTCCCGAACGTCCTTAGAAGACACGTGAGCTCACACCCACAACTCGCAGCAGACCCCGACCTACCTCAGCCGGTTCAAATCTCCCTGGGCACGTCACCTAGGGACGAGAGGCCTGTTCGAGCTCCGCGAGCACGAGCTCGCACCACCGTCCGTAACCCAGGAGACTCGCCCAACCAGCATGCGCTGCCGCGCCAAGCTCAGCGAGCTCGGACTCTCTGAATTCTGAGATGAGCGCTGGGATGTCCTCTGCACTGGAGCTATAGAGGCTCATCCCCTCCCAGTCCATATGGCGCTTGAACGGACGCGTGTCCACGTCAGAGAGCAACAGTGGCACAACCCCTAGCTGCATCGCTTCGAAGAAACGAAACGAACTCCCGCCAGAACCACGCGGAGCCAAGGCCACCCGCGACTGAATTATCCGGCGCACAAATCGACGCGGTCCGCCATCGCGATCCTCAATCACGTACCCCTGTTCGTTTGCCAGCGTGCGGGCCATATCTGCACGAAGCGGATGGGTCGCAAGTCTCCCAACGAAAGACGCAAGGAAGCGTTTACGAGGAACGAACCGGGGACGCGAGTGAGCCGACGATAGAAGAGGAGCATCGTGACCAACAACGCCCTGACGAGAACCCAAGAATATACGGGTACTGCCTAGTGACACAAGCGGCCCATCATCGTATTGGCAGACGGTGAACGTCCGTGCGGGATCAACAAGCACCGACGAAACCGCTGACTGCAGTTCAGCGATTCCCGTCCGCCCGTAGTCGTGACTCAAATGCCACCGAGTCCAGTAGACGGGCAAGTAGTGAACATCCGAGTCCTTGACGCTGCCCAACATCGACGGGTGCGCTCCAAGCCACGCGAGAAAGTCCTGCTCGATGCCGTAGTCCGCATTGTGGCGCGGATAGCGAAATGGCTGTTCCGCGGGTTGAAGCTTGGCCGGCACCCTTAGAACGTGGACGCGCATTCACCGGCCCCGCGCTATGGCTCGGGGCCACGCACCGATGCGAGCAGTCAACGCGTATGCCCGGCGCCCCGCACGAAGAAGCCACGGGTCTTTGGTCGCCGCTTCCCGGCGTTGCCTTTCGAGCATCCGCGCGAAGTCGGATAGAGAAACCAGTTCTGAAAAGACTCCGCTGGCAAGCGCAGCGAAGTACGGATCTTCGGCCCGAAGCACATGAACCTTAGCGCTGAGATCAGGTGGCATCTTGTGCCTGTATTCCTTCAACGTAGCGATGGCGCGTGCTTCGGTTCGATTCCCGTCTTCGCGCTGCTGAGTCATCCAGTAGCTGTCGCTCCGAAGCCGGTGAAAGTAGTAGCCGTCCGCCAAGATCCGGATCGACGTCCCGCTCGCGAGTTGCGCGAGCCCAAACGCCCAAGTATCTAGTGCCCCGTGGCGCTCCGGATATCCCCCTGCCGCCTCGAACGACCGCCGAGTGTACATATAGTTGCCATGGTTCCCCGGACCCCCTTGCTCACTTCCGAGCAATTGACGCAGGCCCGACTTTCCATTCAAGTGAGGAAGATCCCTTACCGCGTGGAAGTCACCCGCACGTGCGTCGAAGTATCGAAGCTGCCCTGGCGACGCGATGTCGCAATCCGATGCCTCCACAGTGGCAATCAGACGGCCGGCCAGATCCGGTCCGAGGACATTGTCCGCATCCACCATGTAGATGAGATCGGTGCTCGCCAGACTGACGGCGCGGTTCCGTGTGACGCCGCCGCCCATGTTGGTCGCGTTGTGGTAGACACGGATCCGCCCAGGCGACTTGTTCGCCGCGCTGCGTACAGCCTCGGCAGTCTGGTCAGTTGATCCGTCGTTCACCACGATCACCTCGAACTCGTCGAGTGATTGGGCAAGGATCGAGTCAAGTGCCTCCCCAACAAAGGAAGCACAATTAAACGCTGGGACCACAAAGGAGACCGCTGGCACTTTACGTCTCGCTGGAAAACAGGTAGTAGTGTCCTGGCAGGTGAGTGATAGGCTCAATCGTCAGCCTCGATGAGCGTCCAGTTTTCTGGACACACCAGGCTAAATTATCGATTCCCGAACATTCCGCTTGAAACGCCAGCAGATGGTCGGCTCCGAGCCTCTCCAGTTCTGGACATATCTCCTCCCTGAGAAGCAGGAGCATTTCGCTGAGCGGCCAAGTTGCGATTACTAACGTGTCGCGTGACACCTCGAGTTCGGCGAGTTGGCGCGTGCCACGGAAGTGAATCGTTTGATCGACCGCGCTGCACGTCTCATCGAGGCTCATGAGGTAGAAGCGCTGCAGTTCTTGGAACTCAGGAAGATCGATAATGTGGTAGCTGGCCACCGTAAGAATCGGGATGGATTGTCCAGCCGAACCAACCGCCGTATCTCGGCACCAACGGTATCCCACTCCTCGACCGCGTCCGCTGTGCTCGCCTCAAGTGCAGTCATTGCCATGCGAAGCGCCGCGACGCGCCGGTGGAGGCCCGGCGCCGTCACCTACGCGATGCTCAACTCGACCGCAGACACCAAGCGTCTAAGGGACGTCCGAGCCGCAGCCACCAATCTCATCTTGTCAGATCGTAGCCACACCTTGTGGCGCGGATTCCGTTGAGTCGCTGGCAGCCGGAGCACACGAGCCATCTCCGAGAAGCATCGATCGAAACGCGAGCGGGTTCCAGGTGGTTGACCTGCTGCAATGCCTGCGCAATCGACATCGCGAGAACTCGTATCGGCCTCCTGGCCCAGGCCCGGAGCCACCCACGGCATGGATGTCGCCGCAACCGGGGGCGCCCGAAGCGCACCGAGGTCACTATCACGACGATGTTGACCACACCGGTGCCGAAAACCTCGATCCTTCGGCGCCGCGCTCGTTCTCGCCTCTCAACCGGCACGACGGCCACTAGGCTCCGGTTGCCGATGCCAGAGCCTGGGAGCACGCTATCGGCAGCTTCGTCGGCCCACCCGGCGGCTTACTCGAGGGGAGCCGCCGGTAGGCGCCACCACGTCTTCGAACCGGTCAAGCGCCGACTCGACCTCTCCGAGCTGTGGACGTCGATGGCGGTCGCCCGCATGGCGGCGCTCCGCGACATCCGCATCAAGTACAAGCAGTCGATCCTGGGGCCCGTCTGGCTCGTGGTGCAGCCGCTCGGCCTCCTCGCGGCGCTGCTGGTCGCGTTCTCCGGCATCGCGCACGTCAGCACGAAGGGCGTCTCGAGCCTCCTGTTCACCATCGTCGGCGTGACCGTCTGGACCTTCGTCCAGCAGTGCATAACCGTCGGCTCGAACGCGATGATCTCCAACGCGACGCTCGTGCGCAGGAGCACGTGCCCGCGGGCCGCGCTGGTGATGGGCTCGATGATGGCCAATCTGCCAGCGCTTGCGGTGATGTTGGGGCTGAGCCTGATCCTCACCTTCTTCATCGAGGGCATTGGGCCTCAGGTCGTCGTCACGCCGCTGCTGGTGGTGTGGCTCATGGTCCTTCTTCTTGGGCCGGTGCTCCTGCTCGCCGGCATCGCCACGCGCTTTCGCGACGCGATCGCGGTGATCCCCATGCTCATGCAGGCGGGCGTCTTCCTCACACCGGTCGGGTACTCGACCGACAGCGCTCCCGAAACGCTGCGCATCGCCCTCACGATCAATCCGATCACCGGGATGATCGAGGTTTGGCGGTGGGCGATGCTCGGCATCCCCCCATCGCTGCTCAGCGTCGCGCTGTGTGGCTTCTGGACCGTCGTCCTCGCCCTGTTCGGGTGGTACGTGTTCAGCCGCCTCGAGACGGGATTCGCCGACTATCTATGACCGAGATCGCCGTGCGCTGTGAGGGCGTGTGCAAGGAGTACGCCCTGGGGACCGAGATCAGCCTCCAGTCCACTGTGCGAACGGTGCTCGGCCAGGGGTCGCCCGTGCCGCGCTTTCAGGCACTCACCGAGGTCACGTTCGAGATCGGGGCCGGCTCGCTCTTCGGCATCGTCGGGCACAACGGCTCGGGCAAGTCGACGCTGACCCAGCTGATCTCGGGCATCAGCGTGCCGACGCGGGGGCGCATCGACGTGTGGGGCCGGATCCTGCCATTGCTCGAGGTCGGCGCCGGCTTCCATGAGGAGCTGACCGGCGAAGAGAACGTCATGCTGCTCGGAACGATCCTCGGCCTGAAGCGACGCGAGATCAACGAGGCCATGTCGCAGATCGTCGAGTTCTCCGGAATCACCCAGCACATGACGACGCCCCTGAAGCGCTACTCGAGCGGCATGCGCGCGCGCCTGTCGTTCGCGACGGCGGTGCGCTTCCCGGCAGACGTCTACGTCTTCGACGAGGTTCTCGCCGTCGTCGACGACGACTTCCGCATGCGCTGCGTGGCGGAGATGCGCTCGCTGCATGCGGCTGGCGCCACGGTCGTTCTGATGAGCCACGACCTGGGCCTCATCCGCGAGATGTGCGAGGCGGGCATGTGGTTGGACGGCGGACGCGTCCGGATGGTCGGCGACATGGAGACGGTGGCGGGCGCGTATTCCCGGCACAACGTCGCACTGTCCCAGTAGTGGTCTGAGGCCGGCCCGACCAGGTTCGGGCTCTTCCGGGCGGGCACGGCGGCGCGCCTCTCGTGAGCCACCGAGCCCGGGTTGCTGCGATCGTACCTCGCGTGGCCCGGGTCTCGGTTCTCGTTCCTGCCTACAACGCCGCCTGGTGTCTGCCTGAGGCCCTGGCGTCCCTCGCTTCGCAGACGTTCCGGGACTGGGAGGCGATCGTGGCCGACGACGGCTCGACTGACGGGACCTCCTCCACGGTACCGACCGACGACCCGAGGATCAGGGTCGTGCGCAGCGACGTCAACCGCGGCCTGGCAGCGACCCGGAACCTTGCGCTGCGACACGCCGACAGCGAGCTGATCGCGCTGCTCGACAGCGACGACACGTGGATGCCCGACTACCTCGAGCATCAGGTCGCGCTCTACGACAGGGCCCAAGCCCGCTGGGGAGACGTCGGGATCGTCTGCTGCGACGCCTACCTTCGCCAAGGGACCCGACGGCTCGACGAGACCTACGGCCAGCGGTTCGGCCGCCCGGATGGTGATGTCACCACAGCGTCGCTCCTGCACCGCAACGTGATCTTCGTGGGTGCGCTGCTGCCTCGAGAGGTCGTCGAGCGTGCCGGGGGCTTCGACGAACAGCTTCGATCCGTCGAGGACCTCGACCTCTGGCTGCGGATCGTGGAGCTCGGCTGGCGGGTCGTCTACCAGCCGTTGGCCCTGGCCGACTACCGCATCGGAGCCTCAGGCCTGTCTCAGGACACGCTGACCATGGCGCGCAGCCGACAGGTGGTGATCCGGCAGGCGATCGTCAGGGGCCGGCTCGATGCGCGGGGCCGGCGCGCCGCCGCCCGCGAGATGCGTCTGCAGCGGGGCATCGAGCAGGTCGAGCTCGCTCGAGCCCGCTGGCGAACCAAGACGCGCGCCGCTGCCGTGGCTCAACTCCTCCGGGCCAGCCCACTCCTGCTCGCGGTGGGCGCCGATCGGATGCTGCGGTGGCGATGAGCGCACCCGTGTCGGCCGTTGTGACCACCCGCAATCGCAGGCGCGAATGCGAACGGGCGATCGTCTCGGTGCTGGCGCAGGAACCGGCCGTTCGCGAGGTGATCGTCTGCGACGACGCATCGCAGGATGGAACCGGGCGATTCCTACGGGACTGGGCCGCGCGGGAGCCCCGGTTGCGCTACGAGCGGTTCGCCCGGCCTCGGGGGGGACCTGCCGCCGGGCGCAACCGCGGGGTCGAGCTCGCGCGCGAGGAGTGGGTCGCCTTCCTCGACGACGACGACAGCTGGCTTCCCGGCAAGCTCGCCCGCCAGCTCGACGCGGTGGCCACGGACGATGCCGACGTCGTCGCCTGCAACGCCCTGCGAGCCGACGGAAAGCCCTACCTGGAGGACCTGCGATTCCTCGAGAGGCCCGAGCGAACCGACCTCCTCCGCGCGAACCGCATCGTCCTGTCGAGCGCGATGGTGCGGCGCGAGAGCCTGCGATCCGTCGGCGGCTTCGACGAGCGCCAACGGCTGGCCGGAATCGAGGATTACGACGCATGGCTGCGCATGGCGGACGCGGGCGCGCGGTTCGTGTTGCTGCCCGAGGCCCTCGTCCGCTACGAGGACGTCTCGCCAGAGCGCTTCGGCGCCCGGCAGTGGCGCACCCAGCGCCGCCTCGCCCGCCATGCCTGGGGGCGCTGGTCGCGCCGGCCAACCGACCGAGGCGGACTCGTGGCCGCGCTGCGCAGGACGAGCGACTGCGCGATCATGCTTGCTCAGAGGACGCGGCGCTGAGCAGTTCGGCGTAGAGCTGCTCGTAGCGGCCGGTGATCGCGCCCCAGGTGAAGGCGCGGCGCCATGCATCCTGGCCCGCGGTCCCGAGCGCACGCCGCCGCGAGGGGTCATCGAGGAGCTCGTGGACGGCTTCTTTCAGCGCGGCCGGGTCGCCCAGCACGAGTGGGCCCCTGCCCACCGCGTCAGTGACGACACCGCCTCCCGTCCATTCAGCGATCTCCCCGGCGTTCCCGGCGGGGACGGTCACGAACGGCAGGCCCGCCGCGGCCGCCTCGAAGAGCACCAGCGGCGAGCACTCCACCTGTGAGCCGAACACGAAGAGGTCCGCAGCGAAGTACGCGTCCACCACGCCAGCACGCGGTGGGTTCTGGAGCAGCGCCCGCCGGCGCGGCGTTCGCCACGTGCGAGTGCCGAAGGCCCGGATGGTGCACCGCGGACGGCACCCGAGGCCGAGCGGCGTGTTGCCGACGACGACCAGCGTGGCCGGCTCCTCGAGCCGGCGCAGGACGTCAAACAACAAGCGGTGACCTTTCATTCCGGTATGCCCTCCAACGGTGAGCAGGACGGACTCCGAGGGATCGATGCCGTTGGCGCGGCGGAAGCGATCGCGTGCCTCGCGCGCCTGCTCCGCGCTGCGGCCGAACTCGCGCTCGTCGGCGCCGTTCGGGATGACCACGCAGTTCGCAATGTCGTGGGTCCGCGCAAAGCGGATGTCCTGGTAGGTCGACGAATGGAAGACCAGGCGATCGAATTTCGCTAGTGCCGCCGGAAGCGCCTCGAAGTAGCCCCGGTAGGCGGGGTCGGTGAGCCCTGAGAACCCACACGGCGCGAGGACCGTGGGGACGCCGAGGTCGCCAGCGACAGGGAGAAGCGCATCCGTCGTCCACTGCTGCGCCGCATAGCTCATGACGATGTCGAAGCCGCCGTCGCGGACGAAGGCGCGATAGCGGTCGACCTCTCCGGACATACCGCGCACGGCGTTGCCGCTGATGTCGAACTCGGCGATTCGCACACCGCCGATGTCGGCATCGGACCGCTCCGACAGCCGCGTCGTCGCGACGGTGACGTCGTGCCCGCGAGCGGCGAGCCGCTCGGAGACCTGACGGACGACCTCCTGGGCCCCCCCGACGCTTGGCGCGTAGAACTCGACCGCGTGGAGGATGCGCATTGATGTTCTGCTACGCCGCGGCTAGGTCGCCGTCACGCTCGGATGTGGTCGATGCTCGTGCGAGGCCACTCGATCGATGCCCACGGCCTGAGGCTAGCCTGACCTAGGCTCGCAACCAGCCCTCGGCGAACACCGCCGCGACGTCCTCGGCCGGATCTGCAAGCCAGCGCTCAGGTGCGACCACGACCGCGCCGGGCTCGGCGTCCAGCCATGCGCCCCACCAGCTGAAGGAGCTGTTGGCAAGGACATGGTGGGTGCACGCGCGCATGACCATGAGATCGTCGAATGCCGGCAACCCGGACACGAAGCTGGCCTCGACGCCAAGCTCGAGATGGCCCTGGCACCAGCCCACGTCGTCAGAGAACACGTGCACGTCAAGGTCACCGATCCGGCTGCGGACGAGGTCGAGGGCGCGTCGGTAGTAGCCGGCATCGAGGTTTCCGTGCCAGCGAGCCGCCGCCGGGTTCGACACGTAGTCGCCACGACGAACGTGGACCGAGACGCTCCTGGGCGAATCCACCGCCGCCGCGAGGGCGTGAGCGGCGGGCGAGAGGCGACGCGCCGGTGCGAAGTCGTGATCGAGGACGTCGGCGATGTCGGCGAAGTACCGCTCGCTCTGCCAGTAGCCGACGAGGTGGGCCCCGTCACGAGCGGCCAGCACTCGTGTGTCGATGGTCATCGCGCCGCGCTGCCGCAGGATCCGCCGGCGCCCGAAGCGGTCGTACAGGGCGAGCGCCGCCAGCCCGATCGGCCCCCGCGGCTCGCGCAGCGACACGCGCTCCTTCTGCACCGCCTGGTCAAGGGCGAAGCAGCCAAGCTCGTAGCGGCGCGGAGTGTCCCCGGGGGCCTCTTCGCCGAACCAGCCCAGATCGAGCCGCAGGGGCACGCCGTGCCGGATCGCGAGCCGACGGCCCGCCGCGTACTGAAACATCTGGTTGCCCAGTCCGCCCATCAAGCGGGTCGTGATCACCGCAGGCCCCTCAGCGCGGACATCCCATGGTCCCGAAGGGTGATGGCAGCCTCACGCGCCGAGTGTACGAGTGGATCCGAGGGCGCCACGACCGACCGGTGCATGCTCCGAGCAGGCAACCACCGCCGGGACCGGCAGCGTTCAGACCACGCGGAAGACGGCGTAGGAGCCCGGCTCGCCCCGGACCTGGCGCAGGCACGGCCGCAGCCGCCCGAGCGCCGCGCGCTCCTTCGGGCCGAACGTGTTGAGCAGCACCGAGAGCGCCGCGTAGCCGCGCAGCCGGTCGCAGGACGCCGGCGGCTGAGCGACCGCGATCCGGCCCAGGAAGAAGAAGATCAGGCGCCCGTCGTTGGTCCAGAGCCGGCCCCGCCCGGCGGCGTCCCGGCTGCCCGCGACGATCCCGCCGAACTGCGGGTCGGCGACGCTGCGCGCCTCGGAGGGGTGCAGCCAGGTTCCGGGGGTGAGCTTCGGCAGCGCCCGGAACGCGCTGACCGAGCCGTCGGGCCGAGCGCCGAGCCCGTCGAGGTTGCGCAGGTCGAGCACGCCCATGGCCAGCACGACGACCAGCACGCCCGCCGCCAGCGCCGGGGCCCGCGTAGCCAGCCCCCGGGCGCCCATCGCGACGACCGCGCCGACGAGGACGAACAGCGCGGGCCAGGCCGGCGAGAGCGTCCGCGTGTCGGTGAGGATCCCGAAGGCGCCCCAGGCCAGCAGCGGCGGCAGCGTCCACAGCAGCAGGCGGGCGTGCCAGAGCACCGGCAGCCGGTGCTCGGCCGGCGCCCACGCCACCCCGGCAAGCGCGACGACCATCGCCATCGAGAGCAGCACCGCCCCGGCACCGGTGTCGAGCGGGGACACGGCGCCCTCGACGAAGCGCGACGCCAGCCAGTAGCCGGCGAGCGCGACGGCCAGCGCGACGGCGACCGCCGCGCGGTGCGAGACGCGCAGCACCCGCAGCACCGCGAAGGCCACCGCGAAGATCAGCAGCAGGCGCAGGTAGGGGCCCAACCAGTCGGCACGCAGCAGCGCGTCGCCGCCCTGGCCGCCGAAGAACCCGTCGACGGCGTCTTTGAGGCGGTCGAGCACGGAGGGGCTGTTCGCCGGCGCCGGCGCGGTGGCGACGCCCCCCGCTCCGGTGCCGAGCCTCCCGGCGAGCGGGTCGCCGGCGGCGACGGTTTCACTCTTGCCGCCGAGGAACTCGTCGAGGCGCAGGCCGAAGTGGCGCGCCATCGCCCAGGCGTAGACCAGCCCCAGGCCAGTTCCCGCCACCACCGGGGCGGCCCGCAGCGCCAGGCGCTCGCGCAGAGCGTCACGCGGGCCCAGCAGCGCCGCGAGCGCCAGCCCGGCCAGCGCCGGCAGCGCGGTGGCCTTCGCCAGCACGGCGGCCAGCGCGGCCAACGCGATCAGGGCGGCACCGCGCCGGCTCGCCGGCGTCGTCCACAGCCCCGCGGCGACGAGCGCAAGCGTCGCGGCGACCGGGACGTCGGTCTGCCCGGCGAAGGCCTGCGTGACGAGATCCGGCGAGGCCAGCGCCACGACGAGCACGACCCACGGCAGCGGCCCGCGCCCGCCGATCCGCCTCGCCAGCCGATGCAGCGCCCACACCAGCGCGGCGAAGAAGGCCAGCGAGAACAGGCGCCCGAGCCACTCCTGCACCCCGACGACCCACCACATCCAGCCCTGCGGGACGTAGAAGAGCGGGCGGGCATGCGGCGGGTAGCCGACCTGGTCGTGCAGGAAGCCGCCGCTGTCGGCGATCGCCCGGCTCAGCGAGCCGTAGACCAGCGCGTCGGTGGCGTGGTAGGGGACGACGAGGGCGAGAAAGAGCGAGAGCGCCAGCACGACCGCGACGAGCGCCTTCAGGGCGCGCACGGGAAGTCCGGCCGAGTCGATGCCGACGAGCCGCGCCGCCATGTCAGGGGAGCCGCAGCCGGCGCCGGGCCGGTGCCGTCAGCACGTCGACGACCTGCTTGGCCTGGTTGACGAGCACGGGACGGCGTGTCGCGGGGCCGTAGCCGCCGTAGCGGCGGCGGATCGCCGCCGTCTCGCGCACCAGCCTCCACGTGATGCCGCTGGTCCTGCTCGACCGGTGCACGCGGAACGCCCCGAGCGTCTGCGGGACGTACCGGGCGCGGACGTGGGGCGCGACACGGATGTAGAGCTCGTAGTCCATGGCGAGCCGCAGGCCGGGGTCGAGGCCGCCGTGACGGGCGAAGAGCGACCGCCTGAACAGCGCTGCGCCTGGAAAGACGTAGCAGCCCTCGGCAAGCAAACGCTCACGGGAGAAGACCGGCCCCGGCGCGAAGTGCCGCAAGGCGTGGCCATCCTCATCGATGTAGTCGAAGTCGCCGTAGACGATGTCGGCGCCCGGGTCGGTGGCGGCAAAGATCCCAGGAGCGAACACGTCGTCAGCGTTCAAGAAGGCGAGCCACTCGCCCTTGGATCGACGGATGGCACGGTTGAGCGCGTCCGACTGGCCCTGGTCGCGCTCGCGGACGTAGTGAATCCGTGAGTCACCGATCGCGGCGATCGTGCTGGGGGTCTCCTCGTCGGTCCCGCCGTCCTGGACAAGGACCTCCACCGGGGAAGGCATCTGGTCGAGCGCGCTTCGGAGCGCGGCCTCGAGATAGCGCGGCGTGTTGCACGTTGGGACGAGCACCGAGGTTGCGGCCATGGCAGCGGCGGTGGAGTATCACGGATTGCTGGCTCTTCCCCGAGCTCACCGACGCCGAGGTCGAGCACGTGGCGGGCGCCGCGGCAGCGGCCGCCTCCTAGCCCTGCTCCGCGCCCGCCTCGGCCGCGACGGGCTCCTCGAGCCCGGCGGTGCGCGCTGCCTCGCCCGCCGCCTGGGAGCGGCGGCGGGCGACCTGGTCGATGTGCGCGCGGCGCCACTCGATCAGGTCGCGCAGACCCTGCTCGAGGCCGACCCGCGCGGTGTAGCCGAGGTCCGCGGTCGCGGCGCCGGGATCGCCGATGCGGTTCTTGACGAAGGTCAGGCCCTGCGGCTCGTAGCGGATGCCGGCGTCGCTGCCGGTGATCTCGAGGACCATCTCGGCGAGCTCGCTTCAGCGAGGTGCGCCGGCCGGTGCCGACGTTGTAGAAGGCGTCGGTCGCGTCGGCCTTCATCGCGCAGACGTTGGCCGCCGCGCAGTCGGTCACGTAGACGAAGTCGTAGGCCTGCGAGCCGTCGCCGTAGAGGGTGACCGGCTCGCCGCGGTCGATCGCGTCGAGCATCTTCATGATCACCGCGATGTAGGCGCCCCGGTAGTCCTGGCGCGCGCCGTAGACGTTCATGTAGCGCAGCCCGACGTAGTCGAGGCCGTAGCGCTCGTTGTAGGCGCGGGCCATCGCCTCGCCGGCGATCTTGGTGGCGCCGTAGAAGTTGCGGTTGTTGAACGGGTGCTGCTCGGTCATCGGCTCCTCGACGGCGTCGCCGTAGACCGAGGCGCTCGAGCTGTAGACGAGCCGCCGCACCCCCTCGGCGACGCACGCCTCGAGCACGTTGAACGTGCCGCGGATGTTCACGTCGAACGCCGAGCGCGGGTACTCGTGGCACTGCAGCAGCCACAGCGCAGCGAAGTGGAAGACGCCGTCTGCGCCCCTCAGCGCCGAGGCGAGGATGTCGGTCTGGGTGATGTCGCCGCCGACCTCGAAGATCGAGACGCGGTCGTCGCGCAGCGCGGCGGCGAGGTTCTCCTCGGTGCCACGGACGAAGTTGTCGTAGACGACGACCTCTCCCACGTCCTCGCGCACGAGCGCGTCGACCGTGTGCGACCCGATCAGGCCGGCGCCGCCGACGACGACCAGCTTCTTGCCTCTGATGTCCACGGCCTGAGGCTACCCCGCGGGGCCCGTCCACCCGATCGCGAACAGCCGGACGTTGAGGATCCGGTGGTCGCCGGGCGACGGCCGTCCCCCGGGGGACGCCCGCAGCCGCACCGAGCTCGACGGCCCGGCCGGCAGCCGCAGGGCGAGCCGCACGCGGTGGCGCCCGCGCGGCCCGCGCGCACGGGCGAGCGTGGTCTCGCGCCCGTCGACGAGCGCCAGCTCGTAGGCGCCGCCCCCGACGCCCGGCCCCGGCTCGAGCTCGAGCTCGAGCGCCCGCATCCGGCCCGACGGGTTGGCGACCGTGATCTCGGCGTCCTCGCCCGCCCACCGGAAGCGCTCGCCGTCCTGCTGCTCCGGCTCGTGCCACCCGGCTCCGAGGCCGAGCTGGTCCTCGACGAGCGGCGAGGGCGCTCCCGCCTCGAGCACCGCGCGCTGCTGGGCGACGACCATCCGCCGCTCGTCGGCCTGGCGCGCCTCGGCGAGCTCGGCCTCCCGGCGCAGGCCCCGCAGCGCCTCGGCGAACGCGGGCTGCGGGCCCGGCCGCGGGGCGGGCGGGCGCCCGTCGCCCTCGGCGGCGGCCAGCAGCCGGTCGTCCTCGCGGTGCACGGCGGCGAGACCGGAGCGCCGCAGCAGCTCGGCCAGGGAGCCCGGCGTGAACACGTTCCGGTACTCGCCGGGGCGCAGCAGCAGGAGCTCCGCTCCGGTGAGCTCGCGCAGCCCGCGAGAACCGGCGGCGTCCCGCGCGAGCCCCTGGGCGACGACGACCACGCCGCCCGGGGCCAAGCGGTCGCGCGCCGCGCCGAGCAGGCCGGGCGGATCGCCGGCGCGCGACAGCAGATCCCCGAGGACGACGGCGTCGAAGGCGCCATCGACGCCGTCGAGGCCGCCGTCGCCGGGCGCGGCGGCGACGACCCGCATGCCGGCCTCGGCGAGCAGCGCGAGCAGCCCGGCGGGCGCCCCGCCGGCGTCGAGGACGCCGGCTCCGGCAGGCAGCCAACGCAGCAGCAGGTCGAGGTGGTCGAGCATGCCCGGGGCGCCCGACGGTGCGAAGGAGTCCCACGGCACCGGCGGGCGGCCGCCAGGGCCACGCTCGCTCACCAGCGTGCCGCAGCTCGGGCAGCGCCGGAAGCCCCGTGGGTGCGGCTCGGTGGCCGCCTCGCCGCACCAGCAGCCGGGAGCCGCGTCACGCGAGCGGGGCGGTCGCGCGACGGCGCCCCAATCGGTGCCCGCCTCGTAGCCGGTCTCGACGAGGACGTCGTCGAAGAGCTCCTTGAACTCGGCGAGGAGGTCGCCGCGCAGGTGCTCGCGCCAGTCACCCACGATGCCCTTGCGCTCGTGCGAGCCCAGCTCCTCCACACCGGGGCTGCGCCCGCCGCTGCGGGCCTCGAACGACGCCGGCGCCAGCAGCGCCGCGAGCTGCCTGCGGGTGAGCTCGACGCCACAGTGGCCCAGCAGTCGCGCGAAGGCGCGCTCGCCGTCCCGGGCGAGCTCCTCGAAGCGGATCACGGGCACGCCGGAGTCACACCAGGAGAGCTGGATCGCGGCGATCCTGCGCAGCTGCCAGTGCATCTCGTAGCGCAACGCCTCGGCGATCGGGCGCGCGCGCAGCGCCAGCACGTGCTCGATCACCAACGGGTCGTTCATGTCGGGGTGGCTGTGGCGCATGCCGAGACAGCTCGAGACGAGCGTGTCGCGCAGGTCGCGCATGACGAAGAGCCGCCGCTGCGGCCCGGGGATGTCGAGCGCGTCGACCTCCTGGCGCGTCGCGTAGACGGTCGGGTAGACGGCGCCGGGCAGGATCGGCTGGGCGAGGATCTGCGCGCTGCGCGGCAGCGGGCGGGCGACGGCGCGGCCCGCGAGCGCCGAGACGAGGACCTGATAGACCCACTGCGAGCCCGCCCGCTGGTGGGTCAGGTGCAGGATGGTGGGGCGATCGGCGGCCGGCACGGGCCTCACACCGGCTGCGACTCGACCGAGGTGACCGCGACACCGAGCAGCCGGCGGTCCGCCCCGCCGGCGCGCCAGGGCCGCCACGGCGGGCAGACGATCCCGATCTCCCGCAGGCCGCCCCCGTCGACGGTGAGGGTCGCCCCGTCGTAGCGGAGCTCGCAGCCCGCGGCGTCCAGCGGCCGCCCGTCGACCGTGATCCTCAGGCGCCGCTGCCTGCGCAACGGCAGCAGCCCGATCTCGACGCGGTGCGTCCCGGCCCCCTCGAGCGCGAGCTGCACGACCGCCAGACCGCACGTCCAGCGAAACGGCCGCCCGCCCACCTGCTCGAGGCCGTGGAAGCCGATCAGCGCCCCGGGCTCGGCAGCGGCGAGGTCGGCCCGCGCCGCGGCCGGTGGCGCCGAGTCGGCGGCCCAGTCCTCGCGGGCCAGGTAGTCACGCCGGGCTGCGCGCGCGGTCACCTCCCAGAAGCGCTCGTAGGCCGCTCGCGAGGGCCGGCGCACCAGCGCGCCGGCGGCGGTCCTCGCACGCCATGCGGAGGTGACGGCGCCGCCCCAGAGCGCCGTCGCACGCGGGCCCGCGAGCACGACCGCCGCGTGCTCTGCGGCCATCGCCGCCAGCCACGGGCTCGCAAGCCGCGCACCGACCGCGGCGCGCAGCGCCGCCGCCGCACCGCTGCGGGTCGACGCCATCCGCCCGGTCCACTCCGGGGCCTCATCGAGGTAGCGCGCCCGCAGGCCGGCGGGCTGCTCGCGGCAGTAGCGCATCTCCCCCCGGGCGAAGTCGCGCACGTGCTCGGCGAGGATTCCCAGCTCACCGGTGTAGACGTGCCGGACGGCCGAGCCGTGGGCGAAGCCCAGCCGGTGGCCGGCCTCGCGCAGGGCGATCGCCAGCGCCCAGGCGGAGAAGTCGCCGTAGCGCGCCGGGAACCCGCCCACCTCGAGGTAGACGTCGCGCCGGATCGCCAGCGAGTGGATCAGCACCTTGCGCCAGTGGTCGTCGTCGGCGCCCGGGCGCAGGTGCTCGCCGTAGACCTCGTGCTCGAGCCTGCCCAGCACGCCGCGGGGCTCGCCCCTGGACTCCCCGCGCGCGCCGGGAAGCCCCCGCGACTCGAGCACCTCGAGCATGACGGCGAGGCAGTCCGGCTCCGGTACGCAGTGCGCCTCGGTGAGGAACAGGTGCTCCCCCCGGGCGATCCGGGCGCCGAGGTTGAACATCTCGTACTCGTCGGGCGTCGCGGCCTCCACCCAGCGGTCGTGCTCGGTGAGCAGCGGGCGCACGCGCCGCTCGAGGTCGGGGTCGAGTCCCGACGCCAGGACCACCACCTCGTAGGCGTCGCGCGGCGCCTGCTGCCCGTGCATCCAGGCGTGCGCGCTGAGCTCGCCGGTCGACCGGTCCTCCTGGAGCGGGAGCAGCACGGACATCCGCGGCGCGGCCATCGGCTAGCCGTCCGGACCCGCCAGCCAGCGGCGGACGTCGATCCGCGGCAGCGGCACGAAGTCGCGCGCGCGGTGCGGGTAGTGGTGACGCAGCAGCTGGCGCGCGAGGAACGGGCGCAGCCGCCGGCCGAGCTCCTCGTCGGTGATCGGCCGGCCGTTCTCGCGCCGGCGGAGGCCGTCGACCTCCCGCGCGCCGACCTCGTCCCAGGTGGCGGTGGTCTTCTGCGCCGGGTGCACCCGGAAGCTGCCCAGGAACCGCGGGAGCCGGTGGAACCGGGCCCCCGCCCTCGCGAAGCGCAGGAGCAGGTCCCAGTCCAGCGCGTAGTGCAGCGAGTCGTCGAGCCCGCCCACCCGCTCCCACAGCGAACGCCGCCACAGCAGCGTCTCCTGGGGCACGTAGTCGGCGACCCGCAGCACCTCGGGATCGTGACGCGGGGTGACCCAGAGCCCGATGCGGCGGTCCTCGGCGTCGATCGTCATGCGGTAGCCGTAGACCACGTCGACCTCGGGATGGCGCGCGAGGTAGGAGGCGGCGGCCGCCAGCGCCCCGGGGAGCAGCAGGTCGTCGGAGTTCAGCCACCCCATCAGCTCGGAGTCCCCGCCTGCGAAGCCCCGGTTGATCGCGTCGGCCTGGCCGCCGTCGGGCTCCGAGCACCACGTGAGCCAGTCGGCCTCGTGGCGGCGCAGGACGTCGATCGTGCCGTCGGACGAGCCGCCGTCCTGCACGTGGTGGCGGAGGTTGGGGTAGCCCTGCGCGGCGACGCTGCGCAGGCTGCGCTCGATGAAGCGGCCCTGGGCGAGCGACGGCGTGACGAGCTGGATCGACGGCGGCTCCGCGGGTGCCGCCCGGCGCCCGTACCAGCCCGGGACGGTCGCGGGGCGCGGCGCGTGCTGGACGAGGACGCCGATGCGCGGGCCGGCGACGGTCCGCAGCCGGCCCTCGATCCGGCCCCTGCCCCCCGCCGCCATCGCCCGCAGCGCCAGCGCGGTCCGTCCTCCGCGCCCCGCGGTCTGCATCCGATCGGTCATGCGGGCCCGCTCCACTCGAAGTCGGTCAGCGCCGCCGGGTGCGCCGGCGAGGGCGAGCGGCCGGTGCCGTGGAAGTCACCGTCGAGGACGACCAGCTCCGCCGCGCGCCCGATCATGTCCAGCGGCTCGCCGGTCGCCACGGCCGCGATGCTCAGCGAGTAGGCCCCGGCCGGCAGCGGCAGCCGCGGCAGCCGGCAGCGCACCGTGCCCTCCGGCGGCAGCGGGGGTCGCACGCCGCCGCTCACGTCGCTGGCCAGATGCAGGACGAGCGCGCCCAGCGCGGTCGTGACCGACACCGAGAACGTCGCCTCGCGCGGGCCGGATCCGGCGCTGCGGTAGCGGAGCAGGATCGTGACGTCGTCACCACTGCGGACCGTATCCGTCAGCGCGCCGTCGACCTCGAAGGCGACCTCGTGGAATCGCAGCGCGCCCGAGCCGGTGCGGTCGAGGCGCTGCTCGAGCCCGGCCGCGGTGTCCCGGCGCACGCGGCGCACGTACTCGCCGAGCACCTCGTCGGTGGCGCCGTCGGCCACCTTGCGCCCGTTCCAGAGCAGCATCGACCGCTCGCACAGCCGGCTCACCGCGGCGAGGTTGTGGCTGACGAACAGCACCGTGCGGCCCTCGCCGGCCACGGCCTCCATGCGGTCCAGGCACTTCTCCTGGAAGGCCAGGTCGCCGACAGACAGCACCTCGTCGACGATCAGGATGTCGGGCTCGAGGTGGGCGGCGACCGCGAAGGCGAGGCGCAGGTACATCCCGCTCGAGTAGCGCTTGACCGGGGTGTGGATGAACTCCTCCACACCCGCGAACGCGACGATCTCGTCGAAGCGCCGCGCCACCTCGCGGCGGCCCATGCCCAGCAGCGCACCGTTGAGGTAGACGTTCTCGGCGCCGGTCAGCTCGGCATGAAAACCCGTCCCGACCTCCAGCAGCGCGCCGACGCGGCCGTCGAGGTCGACGCCGCCTGTCGTCGGCGTGGTGACCTGGCCGAGGATCTTCAGGACGGTCGACTTGCCCGCGCCGTTGTGCCCGACGATCCCGAAGCTCGTGCCGCGCTCGACCTCGAAGTCGACATCGCGGACCGCCCAGTGCTCCCGTCGGGGCGCGCGCGTGCCCCGTGCCCGGACCACCTGGGCGACCCGCTCGGTCAGCAGCCCGTGCCGCGCCCGCCGGTCGCCCAGGACGTAGCGCTTGCCGAGATCGAACGCGCGGACGGCGAGGTCGGTCATATGACGTCGGCGAAGGTCTGCTCGCTGCGGCGGAAGTAGACCACGGCGGCGACGAGGAGCGCTACGGACACGGCGGTGGAGATCGCGAGCTCGGCCAGCGAGGGCGGCGCGGTGTGCAGCAGCGACCAGCGCAGCCCCGTGGTCGCGCTGGCCGCCGGGTTGATCGCGTAGACGTAGTGCCAGGCGCCGCCGGGCACGAGCGTGACGGGATAGGTGACCGGGGTCAAGAACAGCCAGATCTGCACGAGCAGCGGCAACACGGCCGCCACGTCGCGGTAGCGCACGTTCGTCGCGCCGGCGAGCATGCCGAGCGCGACGGCGGGGAGGGCGAGGAGCGCCACCCACGCCGGCAGCGTGAGCAGCTCCGGCGCCGGCGCCCTTCCCGTCGCGGCGGCGATGACGATCACGACGACGACCGCGACCGCGAGATCCACGAGCAGGCCGGCGGCCTTGGCCAGCGGCAGGATCAGCCGCGGGAAGTAGACCTTGGTGAGCAGGTGGGCGTCGGCGACCAGGCTGCCGCCGCCGCCCGTGACCGTCTGCGCGACGAACATCCAGGCGGTGAACCCCACGAGCGCGAACAGGCCGTAGGGAACGCCCTGCGAGGGGACCTTGAACAGGTGCCCGAACACCAGCGCGAAGACCCCCGCCATCGCGAGCGGCTGCACGACGGCCCATGCGATCCCGAAGACGCTCTGGTTGTAGCGGACCTGGAGCTCGCGCTTGGAGAGGAAGTACAGCAGCTCGCGGTAGGACCAGAGCTCGCGCAGCCCGACCCCGCGCCAGCGCGAGACGGCGCGGATGTGGACCCGCGAGCGCACGGGCGGAACGGCCCCCTCGGCGATCACCCGCTCCCCCGGAGCACGTAGATCTCGTCGGGGCCGAAGCGATCGCGGCGCCGGAGGCCGTGGCGGCGCGCCCGCTCGGCGCCGAAGCGCCGCAGCGCGTCGACGACCTCGTCGGCGGCGAGGCGCTCGGCCGCGTCCGCGCCGTAGAGCCGGACGTGGTCCCAGTGGCCGAAGCGCTCCTGACGCTCCTCCCGCGACCGCGCCGCGCCGTCCTCGAGCGTCGCCGGCACGGAGCGGTCGACCGGGATCATCACCGCGGCCCACCCTCCCGGGCGCAGAACGCGGCGCAGCTCGCGCAGCGCCGCCGCCTCGTCGGGCACGTGCTCGAGCACATGCGAGCAGAGGATCGCGTCGAACTCGCCGTCACGGAACGGCAGCGCCGTGACGTCCGCGGCGATCATGGCCTGACTGCCGTCGATGTCCGCGCTGAGGTAGTCGAGCCCCGGCCGGCTGCGCAGGCGGCGCTCGGTCGCGTCGTCGGGGCCGAAGGCGAGCATCCGCCCGCGCAGCCGCGCGCCCTCCACGAGCCAGAGCCACAGCAGGCGATGGCGCTCGGCGCAGCCGCAGCCCGGGCAGATCGCCTCCTCCCTGCCGCCGTAGGGCAGGAAGCGCGCGAAGCGCCCGCCGCAGACGGGACACTCGACGGCGTCGCCGCGCTCGCGCCGCCGGAGCCGGCGGCGGCGAAGGCGAGCCAGCGGCCGGCCCGGCAGCCTCACGCCGGCTGGGGCTCGAGCACCCGCGCGGGGACGCCGGCCACCCTGGCGCCGGCCGGCACGTCCTCTGAGACGACCGATCCCGCGGCGACGACGGCCCCGTCGCCGATGCGGCAGGGCCCCAGCACCGTCACGTTGGTCGCGAGCCACACCCCGCGGCCGATCTCGATGTCGCAGCCCGAGTCGGGCAGGCTCGAGGCCCGCTCCTCGAGGTCGACGCCGTCGGTGTCGTGACGCCCGGCCAGGACGCAGACGTTGTGGCCGAAGAAGCTGTGGTCGCCGACCGCGATCCGCCCGCCGGTGGTGTTGAAGAGGGCGCCGCCCACGGCGGCGGTGGGCGCCAGCGACAACCGCTCCTGCGGACCATGGACCAGGTGGCAGTTCAGCAGGACGCGGCCGGCCAGGCGGTTGTAGAGCCGCTGGATCGCGCGCTTGTGGAAGCTGGCGCTCACGGTGTCCGAGTGTACGAGCGCCACGCGCGTCGCCGCGACCGCCGCGGCTACCCTCCCGCCCGGTGAACCGGGCCGAACGCGAGCAGAGGGCCTACGACGAGGACGGCGTCTTCGAGGCCTCCCACCGCTGGCACATGCGGGTCGGCCACGTCCTGTGGGCGCCCAACACGATGCGCGGGGAGCGGCGGTTCGCGCGCATCGCGATCGACGCCGCACGGGGCGGGAGCGCACTCGACGTCGGCTGCGGCTTCGGCGACTCCTCCGAGGCGCTGCTGCGAGGCGGCGCGGCGCAGGTCCACGGCGTCGACGTCTCGCGCAGCGCGATCGACGAGGCCCGGCGCCGCCACCGCGACGATCCGCGGCTGACCTTCGCCTGCGCCGACGTCACGCGCCCCTTCGGCGAGCGCTACGACCTCATCTACGGCCGCTCTGTCCTGCACCACATCGACTACCGCGAGTTCCTGGAGCGCGCCCTGCGCGACAACCTGCGCCCCGGCGGCACCCTGCTGTTCATGGAGCCGATCGGCTCGAACCTGCTGAGCAAGGTCTTCCACCTGCTGGTCCACCGCGCGCACACGCCCGACGAGCGGCCGTTCACGCTCGCCGACCAGCGCTGGCTGCGCCGCAGCTTCGACGACGTCGAGCTGCTCCCCGTCAACTTCGCCACCTTCCCCGCCGGCGCGCTGTCGACGCAGCTGCTGCGGCGCAGCGGCCCCGACAACGCGCTCACGCGCTGGGCCGACCGCGTCGATCGTGCCGTCGAGCGCCACGCCCCGCCATCGCTGGCGCTGACCCAGGCCCGCCAGGTCATCGTGGCGATCCGCGCGCCGTCACCCCCGCTGCTGCAGCCGGTAGACCCGGAACACGCCTGGCACCTCGCCGCTCAGGCGTAGCCGCGGGTCGGCGCAGCGCTCCCAGCGCCGGGGATCGCGCAGGTCGGCGCGATAGACGAGGCGCCGGACAGCCGGGTCAAGACGCCGCCGCCCGCCGGCGTCGAGCTGGTCGGAGATCCGGAGCATGAGCACGAAGACGTCCGCCCCGCGCAGGTCGCGGCAGCTGCGGGCGACGACGTGGCGGACGCGGCCCGGGAAGTAGAAGCCCAGCCGCGAGTCGCTGGTGACCAGGACGTCGCCCGGCCGCATCGCCGACCGCGTGGCGTCGAGCAGGGCGGCCAGGCCCGGATCGGCAGCCCGCCGCGCCCGCGCCCGGTCGAACCAGCCGGCCACGCCGAGCTCACGGACGGCGCGCAGGCTGCTGATCGACCCGTCGCGCGCGGTGCCGAGCCCGTCGAGGTTGCGCAGGTCCGCGACGGCGACCGCCAGCACGGCGCCGACGAGGGCGGCGGCCCACAGCGGCCGGCGCGAGCCGAGGCCGTCGAGCGCCGCCGCGAGCAGCATCCCCATCAGCACCAGCAGCGCCGGCCAGGCCGGCGAGAGGTAGCGGGTCGTCGAGGGCGAGATCACGACCCACGCCGCGAGCGGCACGGCCATCCAGATCGCCAGGCGCCGCACCGCCACGACGCCTGGCTGCGCGCGGGGCGACGCGTCGCGGACGAACCACAGGCCGGCCAGGAACGCCAGCGAGGCCAACAGCGCCACGGGCCGGTCGGCGTGCCAGGGGCCGACCTCGGCAGTCGTCGCCGACTGGGCGGCGAGCGGGAGCGCGACCGAGCCGACGAGGGCGCAGCCGAGAGCCCAGTCGGCCGATCGCCGGTGGCGTCGCCCGGCGCCGCGGACGGCGGCGTAGGCGATCGCATAGGTCAGCGGGACGACCAGGTAGGGGCCGAGCCACTCGAAGCCCAGGACGACGCTGCGGCGCATCTGCCCGTTGACCGCCCCGAAGTAGTCGACGGCGGCGCGGTCCAGCGCCGAGCCGGCGTCGCCGTTGGCGCCACGCAGGAAGTCGGCGAGCCCGAAGCCGAGCCGGTGGCTCTCCCAGATCGCGTAGACGAGCGCCAGCGCCGTCCCGGCGCCGATCGCCGCCAGCGGGCCGAGCCGGCGCGAGGCGCCGCGCCGGCCGTCGGCGACGAGGATCGCCAGGGCCAGTCCAGCGAGGCCCGGGAACGCCGAGGGCTTCGACAGCCCGGCCGCGGCCGCGGCGGCCACCAGCCCGGCGACGGCGAGCGGACCCTGCGGGCGCCGCCACGCCAGCCATCCGCAGAGGGCGAGCAGCGCGGCCGCAGGCACGTCGGTCTGGCCGCCGGCGGCGTCGCGGATCGCGTCCGGCGTGGCGATCAGGACCGCGACCGCCGCGCCGCCCGCGAGCACGGCGGGCCCGCGGCGCCAGCCGCTCGCCGTGCGGGCGAGCCCGGCCAGCGCGAAGCCCAGCAGCAGGCCGAACGTCAGCGAGAGCAGCCTCCCGCTCCACTCGCTGAACCCGAACGCGTGCCACATCCAGCCCTGCAGGACGTAGAACAGCGGGCGGTGGTAGTAGCCGGTCAGCAGGCCGGGGTGCTCGAATCCGCCGTCCTGGCCGATGAGCCGCGACCAGCGGCCGAACAGCAGCCCGTCGGTGCTGTGGTAGGGCACCGTCGCCGCGACGAACACGTAGGCGGCCGCGACGCCGAGCGCGAGCGCCGCGAAGGCGGTCGCGGCGCGCCGGGCCGCGTGCTCGTCGAGCCCCGGCGGGCGCCGGGGCGGCTCAGGCGGGTCGCCGGATGCGATAGGTCCCGCCGATGCCCGCATGCAGGTCGCCCGCCATCGGGCGGTGGTTGTAGTCGTAGCGCAGCGCGCGCAGGAAGCTGCGGTGCTCGTCGGCCAGGCGGTCGTCGGCGATGGCGTGTCCCCATGACTCCTGCATCGCGCGCAGCTCCCACTGGGAGAGGTAGCCGCCGACGTAACGCGCCTCGAAGCCGGCGCCCTCGAGCATCGCGGTGAACTCCGGGCCCGTGTAGCAGTTGGCGATCGGGCAGCCCTCGCCGTCGGTGCTGCGGTGGAACGCCTCGTCGGCGGTGTCGCCGGGCCAGCGGCCGTCGCGCACGAGCAGCTCCCAGGCGACGTGGAGGTGGAACCAGACGGAGTCGCGGTTGTAGACCATGATCGAGCCGGTGCCGCCCGGCCGCAGGACGCGGTGGAGCTCGCGCAGGATCGCCGCCGGGTCGGAGGTGTGGTGCAGGACGCCCTGGCTGGAGACGAAGTCGAACTCGCCGTCGGCGAAGTGAAGCTCGGTGTCGGTGTCGCTGAGCCGCACGAGCTCGGCGCGGTCGTCGCCGATCCCGTGCAGCGAGAGCCGGTGCCGGGCCAGCGCGAGCGCGGTGTCCGAGACGTCGGCGCCGACGATCCGCCGCGCGCCCGAGCGCAGCGCGAAGCCGACGACGTCGTTGCCGGGCCCGCAGCCGTAGTCGAGGACAGCCTCGCCCGCGTGGTCGCCGTGGAGCCCCGAGAGCTCGCGGAACAGCGGGTACTCGCCAAAGCGCCACTCGAGGTAGCGCTCGGACTGGCGCGCGGTGACGAAGGGCGCGCTGTTGACCGTGTGCCCGGTCCAGTAGCTGTCGACGGCGTTGCGACGGTCGGCGAGCCGGCGGACGGACGGCCCGCCGCCGTTGCGGCGCTCCTGCACGGCCATCGCCGCTCGGCCGATCCGGGCGCGCGCGCGGGGCACGATGCCGAACCTGAGGATCTTCGAGGCGACCTGCTGCGTCCTGGACACGGCGCCCATCCTAGGAGCGGATCGCCCGGGTCACCGGGGCGACCAGCGGCTACCGTGCGCGCCGCCATGCGCGGCCCCAACGTCCTCGTCGTCTACGTGCTGCGCCAGCACCCGCTCCGGGCGACGATCCGCGACCACCTCTACGCGTTCCGCCGCTACGGCAGCGGGCGCACCGCCTACCTCAACCTCGCGGTGCGCCGCCGCGTGCCGCGCTGGGCGCGCCGCGCCGACTGGGACCTCGTCGTGTTCCACACCTCCTACCTGGCGACGTTCCGCTGGCGCCCCGACGGCGCGCCGTGGCTGCGGCGGCGCAGCGCGCCGCTGCGCGGGCTGGGCCGGGTGCGCGCCGCCCTGCCCCAGGACGACTTCCTGCGCTCGGACCTCGTCGGCGAGGTGATGGAGGAGCTCGGCGTCGACCACGTCTTCACGCCCGTGCCGGAGTCCGAGCGCCGGAAGGTCTACCGCCGGATGGACCTCGAGCGGGTGCGCTTCCACCTGGCGCTGACCGGCTACCTCGACGACGACGAGGTGGCGAGGATGGAGCGCGTCGCCGCCGAGGTCGGCGAGGACGGCCGCGACATCGACGTCGGCTACCGCGCGTGGCATGCGGCGAGGTGGCTCGGGCGCCACGGCCAGCTCAAGACCGAGATCGCGCGGCTGTTCTCGGAGGAGGGCCCCCGGCACGGCCTGAGGGTCGACATCTCCACCCGCGACGAGGACACGCTCTACGGCGACGACTGGTCGCGGTTCATGGCGCGGTCGAAGTACACGATCGGCGTCGAGGGCGGCGCATCGATCCTCGATCGCGACGGCTCGCTGCGCGCGCGCGTCTACGAGTACGAGCTCGACCACCCGGACGCGAGCTTCGACGAGGTCGAGGCCGCCTGCTTCCCGGGCCGCGACGGCGAGCTGGCGCTGTTCGCCGTGTCGCCGCGCCACCTCGAGGCGTGCGTCTCGCGGACCTGCCAGGTGCTCGTCCGCGGTCAGTACAACGGCGTCCTGGAGGCCGACCGCCACTACCTGCCGCTCGAGCCCGACTTCTCGAACCTCGACGAGGTGCTCGAGACCATGCGCCGCGACGACCGCCGGGCCGAGATCACCCGCACCGCCTACGAGGACGTCGTCCGCGGGGGGCGCTGGACCTACCGCGGGCTGGTCGTCCGCCGTCGAGGCCGTCGCGCCGCCGCGCGCCGCCGCGCTGCCGGCGGGAGCCCTGCGGCGGGCGGCGCTGGCCGACCGGCTGAGCTGGGTCTGGGTCGCGGTGCTCATGCGTGCGGCGATCCCGGTCTGGCTGTGGGCCCTGCGTTCGATCCCCGATCCCGTCGCGCGGCCGCTCAAGCGGCTGGTCTTCGCCCGCGCCCAGGCACGCGCCTCGCGCCGATGAGCCGCGTCGTGGCGCTCACCCCGGCGAGCCTGGACGCCGACTCGCGCACGCTGCGCCAGGCCGGGAGCATCGTCCGCCTCGGGCACGAGACGACCGTCGTCGAGGCGCTGCAGAGCACGGCGCCCCCGGCCGAGGAGGGCTTCGACCTCGTGACGCTGCGCAGCGTCGGCGAGTCGATGGCCGACGCGGAGGGCGCCGGAGCGATCGGCCGGGGGCGCGTGGAGCGCGTCGCCGGCCTGCTCGGGCGCGCCGCAGGACCGCTGTACTTCCTGGCGAGCTGGCTGGCGTTCAACCTCTCGACCGCGCGCCGCCTCCCGCGCGCCGAGCTCTACTGGGTCCACGGCTACGAGCAGTGCCTGGCCGTCTGGCTGCGGCGCCGGCCCTACGTCTACGACGCCCACGACTACTACGTCGCGCTGCCGCACGACGGGCGCCGGCTGACCTTCAACGAGCGCGCCACCCACCGGGTGCGGCTGGCCATCGAGGCGGTCTGCGTCCGGCGCGCGGCCGCCCGCGTGACGACCAGCCGCACGATGGCGAGGCTCTACGAGGAGCGCTTCGGCCGGCCGTTCACGGTGCTGCGCAACGCCCACGACCGCGGAAGCGATCAGCCGTCCGAGGACGACGTTCGCAGCGTCTGCCGCGCCGGCGAGCGCTCGTTCCTGGTGGCGATGGTCGGCAACCGCAAGCCGGGCACGATCCTGCCCGAGCGGGTCCCGCCCGGCATCGACGTCGCGATCGTGGGCGCCGGCTACGAGGACGTGGCGCCCCCCGAGCGCGTGCACCTCACGGGAGCGGTGCCCCCCGAGCAGGTCGTCTCGTTCCTGCGCACCGCCGACGCCGCGGCCCTGTTCTACGTGCCCGTGAACGAGAACTCCCCGGCGCAGCTGGTCAACGGCCTGTTCCACGCGGTCGGCGCGGGGCTCCCGCTGCTCTACCCGTCGGCCATGGACGCGATCCGCGACCTCAGCGAGCACTACGGCCTCGGCGTCGCGTTCGACCCCGCCGACGCGGGCTCGTTCGCGGCCGCCGTCGCGGCGCTGCGCGCCGACATCGGGGCGATCGCCGAGCGCGTGCGCGCTGCGCAGCCCGAGCTCGAGTGGGCCACCGAGGAGCGCAAGCTGGCGGCGATCCTCGACGGCGCGCTGGGCCCCACCCCGTAGGCTCGCTCGGCGGATGTGTGGCATCGCGGGCATCGTCGGCGGCACCGCGCCCGGGGCCGGCGTGCTCACGGCGATGGCCGGCGCGATGGCCGCCCGCGGGCCCGACGGCGAGGGGACCTGGAGCGGCGATGGCTGCGGCCTGGCGTTCCGGCGCCTGGCGATCATCGACCTCGACGAGCGCTCGATGCAGCCGATGCACCTGGGGCCCCTGCACCTCGTCTTCAACGGCGAGCTCTACAACTACCGCGAGCTGCGCGCCGAGCTCGAGGGCCGCGGCCACGCGTTCCGCACCGAGGGCGACACCGAGGTGCTGCTGCACGCCTGGCGGGAATGGGGCGAGGGCTCGCTCGACCGTGTCAACGCGATGTTCGCGCTCGCCGTCTTCGACGAGCGCGATCGGTCGCTGACGCTCGCCGTCGACCCGTTCGGCGAGAAGCCCCTCCTCCACGCCCGCGACGGCGACCGCCTCGTCTTCGCCTCCGACGTGCAGGCGCTGCGCGAGGCGCTGCCCGCCGTCGGCGCACCCGACGACGCGGCGACCGCCGCCTTCGTCGCCCACGGCACGATGCCGCCGGTGCAGCGCACGTTCTTCGCGGGTGTCGACCGCCTCCCCGGGGGCCACGTCGCGCGCTGGCGGGACGGGCAGCTGACCGTCCGCCGCTACTGGGCGCCAGGGCCGGTCGACGTGCCCGTCGACCATCGCGCGGCCGCGGGCCGGCTCCGCGAGCTGCTGACGGACTCGATCCGCCTGCGGCTGCGCAGCGACGTCCCCGTCGGCACGTCGCTGAGCGGCGGGATCGACTCGAGCGCGATCGTCGGCCTGGCCGGCCACCTCGCCGGCGAGCACCGCCGGCACGCGTTCACCGCCCGCTTCCCGGGCTACGAGCGCGACGAGTGGCCCTACGCGGCGGAGGTCGCCTCCGCGGCCGGCGTGGCCGAGCACCACGCCGCCGAGCCGACGCTGGACACGCTCGCCGCCGACCTCCCGGCCTTCGTGGCGGCCCAGCAGGAGCCGGTGCTCAAGCTCAACCAGTACGCGCAGTGGTCGGTGTTCGAGGAGGCCCGGCGGGCCGGGGTCACGGTCCTGCTCGACGGGCAGGGCGCCGACGAGCTCTTCGCCGGCTACCTCCTCACGCGCGGATTCGCGCTGCGCGCGCAGGGGCCGCTGGCGCTGGCGCGCGCCTACGCGCGCGAGCCCGGGGCCCGCCTCCCGGTGCGGCTCGCGCTGACCCGCGACGTGCTGCCGCACGGGCTCGCCACGCGCCTGCGCCGGCGCCACGCCTCGCCCTACGCGTCCGCCGCGGCGGCGGACACCGGGGCCGCGGTCCGGCCGCAGGAGCCGGCCTGGGAGGCCGACGGCTCGCCGCTGCGCCGCCAGCTGCTGCGCGAGGCGTTCTTCATCTCGCTGCCGCACCTGCTGCGCTACGGCGACCGCAACTCGATGGCCCACTCGCGCGAGGTGCGCCTGCCGTTCCTCGACCGCCGCGTCGCCGAGTTCGCGCTCTCGCTGCCGCCGGAGTTCCTGCTGCGCGGCGGCTTGACGAAGGCGGTGCTGCGCGACGCGGTGCGCGACGTGGTGCCGGCCGGCGTGCTCGCGCGGCGCGACAAGGTCGGCTTCGAGCCCCCCAGGAGCGCTGGCTGGCCTCGGAGGCGGCCCGCGCCTGGGCGCGGGCCGCGCTGCTCGATCCGGCCGCCGCGGGCAGCGGCCTGTACGACACCGCGGCGATCGCAGACGACCTGCGCGCCGGCTCCTGGCGCGACCCCGACGCGCTCTGGCGCGCGCTCAACGTCGAGCTGTGGCGCGCGGCGTTCGCCCCCGGACGGGGCGGCCCCGGCGGAGCCAACCAATAGCCTCACCGCCCGGCATGGCGCGTCTCCGTCTCCGTCGTCCGCTGCTGCTGATCGTGCTGGCGGCGTTCGGCATCACGGTGCTCTACGTGCTGCGCATCCACCAGTACTTCGTGCAGCCCGACGAGCTGGAGTACGTCGAGCAGGCGCTGCGGATCGGCCAGCACCTGCATCCGATCCTGCCCTCCGACCGGGACTTCACCTCCTGGTCGCAGCTCCAGCCCGTGCTGATGGCGCCCGCCTGGACGCTGCTCTCGGCCAACCGCGCGTTCGACGTGCAGCACGTGATCAACGCGGCGCTGATGGTCTCGGCGGCGATCCCGGCCTACCTGCTGGCGCTGCGCGTCGCCGGGTCGCGGCGCGCCGCGTACGTGGTGGCGCTGCTGACGGTGATCGTGCCGTGGATCGCGATGGCCGCGACGATGCTCACCGAGGTCGCCGCCTACCCGGCGTTCCTGTGGGGGATGCTCGGCGTCCAGCACGCCGTGACCCGGCCCTCGGGCCGCGCCGACCTCCTGGCCCTGGGCGGCATGGCGCTGGCCATCTCCGCGCGGCCGCAGTTCGTGGCGCTCGCCCCCGCGCTCGTCGTCGCGGTGGTCGCCCAGGAGCTGCGCTACCCGTCCGGCCGGCACGGCGTGGAGCGTCGCCGCCGGCTCGCCGGCGCGGTGCGCGCCCACCCGGTGCTGGCGCCGGTGACCGTGCTCGCGGGGCTGGGCCTGCTCGTCGGCGCGGTCGGCTCGCGCCACGGCGTGCTGGGCACCTACAGCGTCGCCGCCGGCGGGTCGGTCCTGCCGCCCGGCACGTGGGCGATGGGCCGCGAGGCGCTCGACTACGTGGCCGTCGCGGTCGGCGTGCTCCCGCTGGGCCTGTCGATCGCGTTCGCGCTCGCGTCGGTCTGGCGACCGGCGGACCCCGAGCGCCATGCCTACGCGTGGCTGATGACCGTGGTCGTGACGGGACTCGTGCTGGCCGTCGGCTCGTTCTCGGTGCGCTTCACCGGCGGCATCAACAGCCGCTACGTGTTCTTCGCGGCACCGCTGCTGTTCGTCGGGATGGTGGCGCTGCTGACCGAGCGGCGCCGGATGCCCGTGGCGCTGCTCGCCGGCGGCGCCGCCATGACCTGGCTGGTCGCGCCCGCCGAGCTGGCGCTCCGCGGCCCGTCGCTGGTCTCCCCCGACGCCGCGTTCCACGACGTCCTGTTCGGCCGCCTGCCGCAGCTCGAGGAGCGGCTGGGGCTCCGCGGCTTCCCCCCGCCGCGCGTGCTCGCCTTCGTCGCGCTGCTCGCGCTCGTCGCGATGGTGCTGGCGCGGCGCCGGGGGCGGGGCCGCGCCGCGGCGCTCGTCGCCGTCGCCGGCATCACGGCGTGGTGCGCGGTCGAGACGGGGTACGGGCTCAAGCGCATCGCCGACACCCAGCGGGGCGCGAGCGCGGCGTTCCTCGACACCCGCTCGTGGATCGACGGCACGCTCCCCGCGGGGGCGACGGCGCCGATGCTGATCTCGAGCTTCGGCGATCCCGGCAGCGCCCCGGGCGCGTGGTGGGACGTCCACTTCTGGAACAAGAAGGTCGACCGCGTGCTCCAGCTCCCCGGCCGGCCGATCTACGAGCAGCCGTTCCCCGAGTTCGTGACCGCCGTGCCCGACGGCTCGTTCGTGGGCGCCGGGCAGAGCGCCGGGGCGCTGCCGGGCAGCGGCCCCGGGGTCGACAGCCCGTGGCTGGTGCGCTCGGTGATCGATCGCCGCTTCGGCTTCGCCGGCGCCAGCGTGCTCGGCGAGCGCAACGGCGTGCAGGTGCTGCGCCTCGCCCAGCCGGTGCGGCTGGACTGGCAGCTGCTCGCCCCCGAGGACACCGGCGCGCTGCCGGCCGGCAGCGCGGCCGAGCTGCGGGTCTTCGGGCCGGCGCGGCGGCGGCGCCTCGCGGTCGTGCTGAGCGCGCTGCCCGGCGGCGCGGGCGGCGACGTGCGGCTCAGCGGCAGCGGCTTCGCGACCCGCCGCAGGGTGCGCCCCGACCATCCGGTCACGGTCCGCTTCGGCGTGCCGGTGCCGTCCGGCGCCTACGCCGCGATCCAGATCGCGGCCACCGGCCGGGCGGCCGCCCAGGGCAAGCCGCCCGCGGGCGTGCAGGTCACCGGCGTGCGGACGGGCCCGGCATGAGGCGCCTCGCCCGTCACGTGGCGGCCAACCGCGCGATCTGGGCGCTCTACGCGCTCGCGGCGCTGTGGATCGGCTGGTTCGCCGTGCACGTCCACGTCTACTTCGTCATGCCCGACGAGGTGCGCTACGTCAAGCAGGCCGAGGTGATCTGGACCCACTTCCGGCCCCTGGTGCCCGGGGACGCGCAGTTCGCGACCTGGTCGGAGCTCCAGCCGATGCTGATGGCGCCGCTGTGGGGGATCTTCGACACGGCGACCGCCTACCGCCTCACGCACGTGCTCAACGCGCTGGTCCTCGCGAGCGCGGTCTTCCCGGCCTACCTGCTCGGGCGCCAGGTGCTGCGGTCGCACCGCTGGGCGCTGGCCGGCGCCGCGCTGAGCATCGTGGTGCCGTGGAGCGTCATGGCGGGCGTGATGATGACCGAGAACGCCGCCTATCCGGTGGCGATCTGGGCGCTGTGGGCGATCCACCGCGCGACGGTCCGGCCCGGCCACGCCAACGACGCGCTCGCGCTCGGCCTGCTCGCGCTGGCGTTCTTCGCCCGCACCGAGCTGCTCGTGCTGGCCCCGGCCCTCCCCGTCGCACTGCTCCTGCAGGAGCTGCGCTACCCGCCCGACGCCGGCGTCGGGCCCTCTCGCGGGCGGCTCGTGGCGGTGCTGCGCCGCCATCCGCTGGTCTTCGGCCTCACCGCGGCGGTGGCGCTCGTGCTCGCCGCCAGCGTCACCGTGATCCTCGGCGACGCGCCGCGCAACGGCCCGTTCCGGGCCGGCGGCCCGGCGCTCGCCGCCGAGACGTTCGCGTACGTCGCCATCGGCGTCGCGATGGTCCCGGTCGCGCTGAGCGCGGCGTGGATCGCCGCCACCCTCGTCCGCCCGCTCGACCGCACCCGCCATGCCTACGCGCTCGTCCTCCTGTGCTCCGGGACGCTGCTGACGATCGTCAGCGCGGGCGGCGCCGTCGCGTTCACCAACGGCGTCAACGACCGCTACCTCGCCTACCTGGCGCCGCCGCTGATGATCGGGATGCTTGCGTTCCTGACCGAGCGCCGGCCGCTGGCGCTGGCCACGATCGCGGCCGGTGCGGGCACCGCGTGGATCGCCTGGAACAGCACGCTCGAGGAGGTCGGCCAGACCTTCGTCTCGCCGACCGCGGCCTGGCACAAGGTGCTCTACGGCCGCGCGCCGGAGATCGGCCGGCTCTTCGGCGCCTACGACCTCAGCAGCCAGCGGCTGATGGCGTGGTCGTGCGGGCTGGCGTGCCTGGCGATCGCGCTGGCGCGCAGGCGCGCACGCCCCGCGCTCGTCGCCGTCCCGGTCGCGCTGCTGGTGGGCGCGTACTGCCTGGCCGAGACGACCTACACGCGCGGCAAGCTCCGCGAGATCCAGCCCGCCGCGGGCTACGCGAACGGCCGCGACTGGGTCGACCGCACGCTCGGCTACGGGCGGACCGCCGACGTCCTGCTCTCCGGGCTCGGCGAGCCGTCCTCCGCGCAGGCGGTCTGGTGGGACCTCGCCTTCTGGAACTCGCAGGTCCGGGGCGAGCACCGCATGGCCGGCGGCCCCCTCTACCGCGACCAGACCTTCCCCCAGGGGTTCTGGGTGGACCCCCGCACCGGCCGCGCCCACGGACTCGACGACGCCCATTACATCGTCCAGGGCGTCGCCGATCGCCGCTTCGGGTTCCGCGACACGGCTCCGGTCGGAGCGCCGGTGGGCAACCTCCAGATCACCAGCCTGCCGGCCCCGGTCGAGGCCCGCTGGGCCCACTACGGTCCGGACGAGACGGGGTTCCTGCCGCCCGGCGCCTCCTCCACGCTGCGGATCTTCGGCGACGGCACCGCGGGCCCGCACACCGTCACCGTCACCTTCGGCCCGCCGTTCGGAGCCAAGCACGCCGTCGCCTGGGAGATCCGGCGAGCAGGACGCCGGCTGGCGGCCGGGCACGTCCGGGTCGGAGCGGCCGCGACGCCGGCGATCGCGCTGGCGCTGCCCGCCCGCGGCTTCCGGGACCTGACCCTCCACGCCCCGAAGGCCGCGGGGTCGCCCGGCCTGCAGTTCTACGGCGCCAGCACCGCCGTCACCGCGCCCCAGTAGAGGCGCAGCGCGCTCCGCAGCAGCCGCGAGCGCCCGAGGGCGCCCAGGTAGTCCGAGGACGGCTCCCAGGTCAGCCCCGCCGCGAACGCCCCGGGCGAGATCCGCCGCGCGCGCTGGATCGCGCGGCGCTCGCGCAGCAGGCGCGGGAGGGCGCGCACGACATCGGCGCTGGCCGCCGCCTTCGCCTGCCCCCAGCCGCCGGCGATGCTCGCCGGGACGAGCGCCAGCTCGAGCGCGGCGAGCATCGGGGCGAGCAGCACGAGCAGCGCCCCCGGGTAGGTGCGGATGATCGTCGCCCAGCGGTTGCGCTCGAGCAGCCGCCACTTGAGCTCGCCCTTGGCGAAGTCGTAGTCGTGGTCGACGCGCGCCGCGGGCGCCACGCCGACCCGGCCGCCGGCCAGCCGCACGCGCAGCGACAGGTCGACGTCCTCGTGGTACATGAAGAACTCGGCCGGGAAGCCGCCGAGCTCCGTCCAGCTCGCCCGCGAGACCGCCAGGCAGGCGCCGGAGGCGAACCCGACCTCGCGCCCGGCCTCCGCCCCGCGGGCGGGCGCCGGCCGGCCGGCCTCGCCCGCCCAGGCCAGGCCGGTGAAGTGCACGATCCCGCCGCTCGTGTTGACCCGGTCGCCGTCGAGCACCATCCCCTGCCAGACGTCCCAGCCGCCCCCGTGGGGCGCCGCGATCGCGTCCGCGAACCCCGCCTCGGGCACGCAGTCGGGGTTGAGCAGCACGACCAGCTCGCCGGTGCCCTCCGCCACCGCCTGGCCGCACGCCGCGGCGAACCCGGCGTTCTCGGCGTTGCGCACGACGCGGGCGCCGTTGCGCGCCGCCACGTCGGCCGAGCCGTCGGAGGACGCGTTGTCGACGACGACGACCTCGTCGCCGGGGCCGAGCTGGTCCGCGAGCGCGGAGAGGAGCCGCGGCGGAGCGGCCGACCGCGTAGGTTGTGGGCGACGATCCCGATGGTGAGCCGGGCGGCGGGCGTGCATCGGCTCGCCGATGCTAGTCGTGCTCCTATCATCCGGGCTTCGGGGGTGCCCCCGCTGACCGCAACCCTCGCCCCGCCGATCCGTCATGAACATCGTGCGAACCAGACCTGCGCCAGCTTGCCGTCGTGCCCGCCTACAACGAGGCGTCGACGGTCGGCGAGGTCATGCGCGCGCGATCCACGCGCGAGGCGCCCGGGTGGGACGTGGTCGTCGTCGACGACGGCTCGACCGACCGGACGGCCGCCGAGGCGGCCGGGGCCGGCGCCCGCGTGCTGCACATGCCGTTCAACCTCGGCATCGGCGGCGCGGTGCAGGCCGGCTTCGTGTTCGCCCGCGAGAACGGCTACGACGTCATGGCCCAGGTCGACGGCGACGGCCAGCACGACCCGTCCGAGCTGTCGCGGCTGCTCGGGCACCTGCGCGCCCACCCGGAGCTGGACATGGTGTGCGGCTCGCGCTTCCTCTCCGACGAGCACCGTTACCCGGCCCCGATCAGCCGGCGCACGGGGATCCACATCTTCGCCTTCCTGCTCTCGCTGTTCGTCAGCCAGCCGATGAGCGACCCGACGTCGGGCTTTCGCGTCTACAACCGCCGCGCGATCAGGCTGTTCGCGACCGACTACCCGCACGACTACCCCGAGGTCGAGGCGGTCCTGATGCTCCACCACCACCGCCTGCGGATGGAGGAGATCCCGGTGCGGATGTTCGCCCGCGGCGGCGGCGTCTCCTCGATCTCGTCGGGCAAGTCGGCCTACTACATGCTCAAGGTGCTGCTCGCCCTGTTCGTCGGCCTCTTCCGCCGCCGTCCGATCCCCGAGCCGGGGGAGCGCAACCCGATCGCCGCCGAGGCCGGCATCTAGCGATGGACAGCCGGATCCAGCTCGTCGCGATCTTCGGCGCCGCCGTGCTGCTGCTGGTCGTGCTCGAGCTCGTGCGCCGCCGCCGGCTGCTCGAGCGCTACGCGCTGGTCTGGCTGTTCAGCGCGGTCGTCCTGCTCGGCCTCGCGATCTGGCGTGAGGGCCTCGCCCGGCTCGCCTCGGCGGTGGGCATCGCCTACCCGCCCAACGCGCTGTTCTTCGTCGCCTTCGCGTTCGTCCTGCTGCTGCTGCTGAACTTCTCGGCGGTGGTCTCGCGCCTGAGCGACCAGACGCGGATCCTCGCCCAGCGCCTCGCGCTGCTGGAGGAGCGGCTCGACCAGGAGCGCACCCGGCACGACGCCGAGGAGCTCCAGGCCGACGCAGTGCTCGAGGCCGAGGTCGTCGGCCCGGGCGGACGCGGGACCTCGCGGCCCTGAGCGCCGTGCGGCGGATCCCCGGGGCGCTCGCCTCGCTGCTCGCGGCCGCCGCCGTGCTCTCGGTGGCCTGGACGGTGCTGACCGCCCCGCTCCAGGGGCCCGACGAGGACTACCACGCCGCCTACGTCCAGCACCTCGCCGAGACCGGGAGCGGGCCGCAGCGCGAGCCGCAGGCCGGCCGGCCGACGCGCTCGACCGAGCAGGCCCAGCTGATGCGGTGGGAGGACCTCCGGCCGCTGATCGGGATCGTCGGCGCACGCCCGGGCTGGACGCAGGCCGAGCAGCGCAGCTGGGAGGCCGTCGCGGCGCGGATGACCGCCTCCGCGCGCAGCGACGACGGCGCCAACAACCCGGTCGCCCAGAACCCTCCCCTCTACTACGGCTACGAGGCGGTCGCCTACCGCCTGTCGCTGTTCTCGGAGCTGCCGACCCGGCTGCTGGTGATGCGGCTGTTCAACCTCCCGCTCTACCTGCTGGTCGTCCTGTTCGCATGGCTGGCCGCGGGCGAGGTGTTCGGTCGCCGCCGGTGGGCCCAGACGGTCGCCGCCGGCTCCGTGGCGCTGCTGCCGCAGCTCACCTACATCTCCGGGGTCGTCAATCCCGACATCGCGCTGACCTGCATCTGGTCGGCCTTCGCCTACCTGGCGCTGGTCGCGGTGCGCGTGGGCCCGAGCCGCCGCGTCCTGGCCGGCCTCGGAGCGCTGGCCGCGGCGTCGATCCTCACCCACGGCCGCGGCCTGGCGATCCTGGGCCCGCTCGTGGCGACGCTGGCGGTGGTCGGCTGGAGGGCGCTCCCCCGCGCGCGCGCGGTCCTCGGCGGGGCCGCGATCGCGCTGGCCACGACGGCGGCCGGGGTGGGGCTCTCGCTCGCCTACTCGCAGGCGCACGGGGGCGGCTCGTCGATCGGCGACGAGGCCGGGGCGACCGCCGGCGCGGGAACGGTCAAGGGCTTTCTCGCCTATCTGTGGGAGTTCTACCTGCCGCGCCTGCAGACGATGTCGCCCCAGCAGGTCCGCTACGGCTACCACCAGGCCTACATCGAGGGCCTGGGCGGCACGTTCGGATCGCTGGAGATCGTCTACCCGGTCTGGGTCTACGACCTGCTGGCACTGCTCGCCGGCGCGGGCCTGATCCTCCTGGTGCTGACGGTCACCCGTCACTGGGAGCTCGTGCGGCGCAACGCCGCACGGCTCGTCGTCCTGGCCAGCATCCCGCTCTCGATGCTCGCCCTGGTGCACGCCGCCGCCTACCGCAACCTCCAGGCACCGCCGTTCGACCCGCTGATCGCCGGCCGCTATCTGCTGCCCCTCGTGGTCGTCTTCGGCCTCGCCGTCGCCTTCGTCTGCGTCTCGCTGCCGCGGGCGACGGGGCGACTGCTCGGTGCCGCCGTGCTGTCACTGCTGTGCGTCCTGAGCATCAGCGGGCTGGGGCTGACCCTCGCGAGGTTCTATGCGTAGGGCGATCGTGGCCGCGGCGGGCGTGGCGATGGCAGCGGCGCTGCTGGCCGTCGGCGTCCCCTGGGCGACCCGCGACCGCATGGCGGTGACCGGCACGCCGACGCCGCCGCCGTTCGCGGCCGTCACCCCCGTCAGGCTCGAGCCCGGGCAGCGCGCCTGCCAGGCGCAGGCGGCCCTGTCCCCGCGGACGCGCGCGGTCGTCACCGCGTCGGGCGGGCTCCGGGGCGGCGGGCCTCCGCTGCGCGTCGAGATCGAGGCCCCGGGCTACCGCGCCACCGGCCGGATCGCACCCGGCTACGGCGGCGGCGTGACGCTGTCGGCCGAGGTCCCCGCGCCGCCGGCCTCGGTCCTGGCCCGGATCTGCGTGGTCAACGCCGGCGATCGCCCGGTGCCGCTGCAGGGCTCGACCGAGCCGAGGATGCACCCGCGGCCGCAGACGACGGTCGACGGCCGGCCGGTGCAGGCGAAGATGACGCTGCTGCTCACCGAGGGTCGCGACCGCTCGCTCGCCTCCCGCCCCGGTCCCATCCTCGACCGGATCGCCGCCTTCAAGCCCTGGTGGATCGGTCGCGGCTCGCTGGCCGTGCTCGGAGCGCTCGTCGTGCTCGGCGTCCCGCTGCTCGTTCTGCGAGCGCTGTGGGCGGGCGGCGACCACCGCGACTAGGGCGCCCCGGCCGGTCCGGCGCCGCCGGGCCCGAGCCACGACCGCAGCTCGATGCGGGGGCCGGGGATCCACCCGGCGAGCCGGCGCGGGACGTGACCGAGCAGGAGCTGGCGGGAGAGCACGGGGCGCAGCCGGCGCGCGACCTCCTCGTCGGAGATCGGCCGGCCGTTGGCCCGCGCCCGGATCGCAGCCACCTCCAGGCGACCGAGCTCGTCCCAGGCGGAGGTCGTCTTCTGCGCCTCGTGCACGCGGAAGGCGCCCAGGAATCGCGACATCCGGTGGAAGCGCGCGCCGGCATCGGCGAAGCGCAGGAGCAGGTCCCAGTCGAGCGCGTAGTGCAGCGCCTCGTCGAGGCCGCCGACCCGGTCCCACAGCGAGCGGCGCCACAGCAGCGTCTCCTGCGGGACGTAGTCGGCGAGCCTCAGCACCCCGAGGTCGTGGCGGGGCGTCACCCAGATCCCGACGCGGCGATCGTGCTCGTCGATCATCATCCGATGGCCGTAGACGACGTCGACCTCGGGATGGGCGGCGAACAAGCTGCCGGCGGCGGCCAGCGCCCCCGGCAGCAGGAGGTCGTCGGAGTTCAGCCAGCCCATCAGCTCGGAGTCTCCCTGTGCGAACGCCCGGTTGATGGCGGCACCCTGGCCGGGGTCGGGCTCGGAGCGCCACGTCCAGTGGGCGGACTCGCCGCGCCGCAGCACGTCGAGCGTCCCGTCCGTCGAGCCGCCGTCCTGGACGTGGTAGGCGAGGTGCGGGTAGCCCTGGCGCAGGACGCTGCTGACCGTGCGCTCGACGAACGGGCCCTGGTCGAGCGACGGGGTCACGAGCTGGATCGACGGCAGCCGGCCGTGGCGCCGCGGCCGCTCGTACCACCACGGGACCGTCGCCTGCCGCGGCGCGTGCTGGCCGAGGACGCCGATGCGCGGGCGTGTCGCCGTCCGGTATCGGCCCGCGGCCAGCGCCGCGAGGTGACGCGGCAGCCCCGCTCCGTAGCGCCAACGCCGCCCGATCCGCCACGCCCACATCCGCAGCTCGCCGGCGGCGACGCGCCGCGCGCGCGCGACCAGGGCGCTCACGAGGGCACGGTCCGCGGCGCCCGCGGCCTCGCGCCCGGATCCCCCTCGCTTCGCCCCGCCGCTCATCGCCGCGCCCCTGGCGCGGCGCCGGCCGGGACGAGGACGCTCCAGGGGCCCGACGCAGTCCTCCCGGAGCTGACGACGGCCCAGCCGTCGCGCGGTGCGCGGGCGACGAAGGCCGCGACCTCGGGCTCGCGGGCGAGCGCCTCGCTGACGTAGACCACGCTCGCTCGCTCCGCCCTCAGCGTCTGCGCCCACGAGCCGGCGCGCGCCTGGGCGATGACCTCCTGCTGGGCCGGGGAGCTGCAGAGCTGGTGGTAGCCCTCCGCCAGGTAGCGGCACGTGTCGCCGCCCCAGGCGTCGGCGACGAGGACGCTGCCGGGACGCGTGAGTCGGTCGCGGACCGGCTCGAGCCGGCGCACGCCGTGGAGGATCGGCCGCCCCGTGGTCTGCCCGCGGTAGTGGGAGGGCACCGCGATCACCACGACGATCGGCATCAGCACGGCCGGCACAGCGAGCCGGTCCGCCCATCGCCGGCGCCGCGCGATCGCCTGGAGCGCTGCGCCGGCGCAGACCATCAGGCCGACCGTGAGCCCATACATGTACTCGGGCCGGGGGCGCTGGGTGAGCATCACGACCAGCGTGGTGACGCCGATGGCGCCCAGCAGGCCGATCGCCCAGGCGCGCGCGGCCCACCAGCGCCGCCAGTGGACGGGATCGCCGCGGATCGCGACCGCGCCCGCCGCCAGGAGCGCCGCGAGCAGCACGCTCAGCACCAGCGCGTAGGAGCGGTGGCGCTCGACCGGCACGTAGTCGGGCTCGTCGCCGGTCGACGTCGCGCCGAGCAGGGCGACCTGGAGCCCGCTGGCGGCCAGCCGCCCGTTCCACGCCACGAAGCCGGCGATCGCACCCGGATTGGCCAGCGTCGCCTGCACGAGCGTCGGGTCGTCGCGGCCGAACTTCTCGCGCATCAGGGGATGGCAGTCGATGAACGGGTTGCCCGTGAACGCTGCCGGATGGCGCTGCTGGAAGTTGTAGGCGTAGACCTGGCAGACGTTGAGCGTGTGCTTGGCGCGGAACGCCGCGCGCAGGGCCGAGCCCTGGACCTCCGAGCGCGCGTAGAACAGCGAGAGCGCCGCCACGACGATCAGCAGCGGCACCCCGTAGGCCACCGGCGCCGGGGTGGCGTGGGCGGTGCCCCGCCGCCGTCGCTCCCACAGCGCGACCGCCCCGAGGAGCAGCGCGGTGGCGATCACGAGCTCGTTGCGCAGCAGCAGCGTCGTGCCGGCCAGGATCCCGAGCGCGGCGCCGAGCGCGCGGCGACTCTGGCTCCTGGCGAGGAGCACGACGGCGGCGAGGATCGGCAGCACCCCGAGGAGATGGACGTCGTAGAGCACCCCGTAGTTGGGCGCGAGGACGGCCCACCACACGCCGACCAGCAACCCGATCGCCGGGCCGAGCAAGGCCCGGCCCACGGCCAGGACGAGCAGCGTCGCCGCGAGCACGATGCCGAGCCGGACCACCATGCTCGACGCGTAGACGTCGCCGAGCGCCGCCTGGACCGCACCCCAGCCGCTGGTGTAGAGGGGCGACCAGGCCAGGTTGTCCTGGAGGTGGTGCGCCCAGGCTGCGACACCGACGAAGTAGCTCGACGTGTCGCCAGGCGTGAGGTCCTTGGTGCTCCAGACGTCCCAGACGATCTTGAGCTGCACGGCGGCGATCGCCGGGTAGGCGAAGGCCCGCGAGGCGACAAGCCGCTCGAGGCCGGCGCCGGGCCGGAGACGACGGGCCTCAGACGGCGGCGGCACGCAACTCGAAGACGAGCTGATAGCCAAGGCCACCGCGCCAGAGCCTGGTCAGCCGGTGCAGCAGGCCGATGCCTGCCCGGACCACCAGGCGGTCCGTGTCCAGGCCCAGGGGCACCTCGAAGGGCACGGGGGTCGCCGTCTCGCGGACCACGGCGAACCCCTGCCGGAGGAGGAGCTCCCTGGCCGTACGCCGGGTGAAGTGGCGCAGGTGCGTGCGGTCGAGGATCCCGTGCTCGGTGTACGTCCAACGGCCGGCGAGCAGGCTCAGGCGCACGGTGAGGTTTGCGACGTTGGGTACCGAGACGAGGACCGCGCCGCCCGGGCGCATCAGCCGGCGGCAGAGCGCCAGCAGGCGCTCGGGCTCGCGGAGGTGCTCGAGAACGTCCATGAGCAGCACCACGTCGAAGCTTCGCGGCTCGAGCGCGTCCTCGAGCGCAGCGAGGTCGCCGTCGAGATCGGCCCGGATGTAGGCCGAGAGCGCGTCGGCTGCGGCGGGCCGCTCGAGGCGGTCGACGCCGACCACCTCGTTGCCGGCGTCGGCGAGCGCGCGGGCCAACAGCCCGTCGGCGCAGCCGATGTCGAGGATGCGCCGGCTCTGCCCGGCCCAGCGCCGGGCCACCGCGTGGCTGGACCGCGGGCTCGGCTTGACCGGGTAGCGCGGCGCGAGCTCGGCGAACTCGGGCGCGACGGCCCCGCCGGCGGCCGTCCGCCGGTAGCGCAGCAGCGACCGGACGACGTCCCGGGCGTAGCGCAGCCCGTCGACGTTGCAGATCTCGTCGCCGTAGTAGGTCGGGATCGGCGTCTCGCGGATGCGCAAGCCGTGGTGGCGGAGCTTGATGATGATCTCGGTGTCGAAGTGGAAGTCGTCGGTCATGCCCTCGAGCGCGATCTCGCGCAGCGCGGCGAGGCCGTACGCGCGATATCCGCTGTGGAACTCGGTGAGCTCCATCCCGAGCGCGACGTTCTCCAGCCCGGTCAGGATGCGGTTGCCGGCGTACTTGTAGAGCGGCATCCCGCCCTTCAGCGGCCCGCCGTACTCGGGCGTCATCCGCGTGCCGAACACGGCGTCGGCCTCGCCCGCGACGATCGGCTCGTAGAGCCTGCGCATCACCTCGGGCGCATACTGGCCGTCGCCGTGCAGCAGCACGACGACGTCGATGCCGCGCTGCTCGAAGTACGCATAGCCCGCCTTCTGGTTGCCCCCGTAGCCGAGGTTCGTCGGGTTGCGGACGACCGTGAGCTTCTCGAGCCTGCGGGAGTCCCGGTGGGCGAGCGCGAGGTCGCGCGTGGCGTCGTGGCTCGCGTCGTCGAAGACCGCGACCTCCGAGACCTCGTCCCACACGTCCCCGGGGATCCGCTCCAGCACCGACTCGATCGTCGCCATCGCGTTGTAGGCGACGACGAGGATGCCGATCCGCGGCGCGGCGACCGCCGCAGCCGGCCGCTGCGCCGGACCGTCCCGCGGGGAGGTCGGAGGCGCGCTCACCTGCACGGGGACGCTATCAGCGGCACGCCCGGCGCCGGACCGGCCGCACCGCGCGGGGCTAGCGGCCGTCGCGCCGCAGCCCGAGGATGCTCAGCAGGAACGACGAGAAGAAGATCTGCAGGCCGAGGATGACCAGCGTCGCCGCCAGCACGGCCGCGCCGCTCGTTGCCCAGGTCGGCGAAGCCGCGGTGCGCCCAGACCACGAAGATCGCCACCGACAGCGCCGCGCCGACCAGGAAGATGGCCCCGCCGAGCATCAGGCCGTGCTCGAGGCGGAAGCGCGCGCGCATGCGGTCGAACCACGGGTCGCGCTCGCCCATGAAGTAGGTGCCGTAGGCGTGGGCGCGCGAGCCCGAGCGCGAGGACCTGGGTGCCGACGATCATCAGCAGCGCGCCGGCCGAGCATCGCGTGGACGCCCCACACGCGGCCGAGCACGTGCAGCTCGCCGACCGAGATCGCGAGGACCACGGTCCCGAGCGCCAGCAGCAGCGCGCCGGGCAGCATGAACAGGTGCGTCGGGCTGTGGACGAGCAGGAAGCGCAGGTGCCGCCAGCCGTCGCGGAAGCTCGAGAGCTTCGACTCGCCGCCGCGCGGGTGGTACTCGATCGGGAACTCGCCGGATGTCGAGGCGCTCCTTGGAGGCCCGGATGACCATCTCGGAGGCGAACTCCATGCCGGTCGTGCGCAGGTCGAGCCGGGGCAGGATGTCGCGGCGCAGGCCGCGCATGCCGCAGTGGGCGTCGCTGACGCCGGTGCGGAAGAACACGTTGAGCATGCCGGTCAGCACCGGGTTGCCGACGTAGCGGTGCAGCCAGGGCATCGCGCCCGGGTGGATGTTGTCCATCCGGTCGCCCATGACGAGGTCGGCGCCGTCCTCGAGCTGCTCGACGAAGCGCGGGATCTCGCCGAAGTCGTAGGTCAGGTCGGCGTCGCCCATGACGATGTACTCGCCGCGCGCGGCGGCGAAGCCCGGCGAGGTAGGCCGAGCCGTAGCCGCGGCGCGGCTCGTGGACGACGCGGGCGCCGGCGGCCGCGGCCAGCGCGGCGGAGTCGTCCTCGGAGGCGTTGTCGGCGACCACGACCTCGCCCGCGATCCCGGCCGCCTCGAGCGCGGCGCGCGCCCTGCGGACGCACTCCTCGATGTTCTCGGCCTCGTTGAGGCAGGGGATCACGACGGAGACCAAGGGCTGCTCCGTCGGTGCGCTCGGGCCCGCGCAGCGGTGTGCTCTCGAGGGTGCTCATCCCAACGGCGTGAACGCGCGAGGACGACGAAGGTCGCGCGGGGTCCCGCCCGGCCACACTCTAGCCTGCCCCCCGCCCGTGCGCATCTGCCTGGTCTACGACTGCATCTACCCCCACACGATCGGCGGGGCCGAGCGCTGGTACCGCAACCTGGGCGAGCGGCTCGCCGCGGCAGGCCACGAGGTCACCTACCTCACGCGGCGCCAGTGGCCCAGGGGCACCGACCCCGGCGTGCCCGGCGTCGACGTCGTGGCGGTCACGCCGGCGATGGACCTCTACGCGCGAGCGGCCGCCGGAGGATCCTGCCGCCGCTCGCCTTCGGGATCGGGGTGCTCTGGCACCTGCTGCGCCACGGCCGGCGCTACGACGTCGTGCACACCGCGGCGTTCCCCTACTTCTCGGTCCTCGCCGCCGGGCTGGCGGCGCAACTGCATCATTTCGAGCTCGTCGTCGACTGGCACGAGGTGTGGACGCGCGCGTACTGGCAGGAGTACCTCGGCGCGTTGCGGGGCTGGGTGGGCTGGTCGGTCCAGCGGCTGTGCCTCGCGGTGCCCCAGCGCCCGTTCTGCTTCGCCCGGATGACGGCCCGCCGCTGCGTCGAGGAGGGCCTGCGCACGCCGGTGACCGTCCTCGACGGCCTCTACACCGGCTCGCACGAGCGCTCGGAGGTGCGCGAGGCCGAGCCGGTCGTCGTCTTCGCCGGACGCCACATCCCCGAGAAGCGGGTGGCCGACCTGGTGCCCGCGATCGCGCTGGCGCGCCGGACGATCCCCGAGCTGCGGGCGATCGTCTTCGGGGACGGCCCGGAGCGGTCCCGCGTCGCGGGCCTGATCGCCGAGCTGGAGCTCGAGGACGTCATCGAGCTGCCCGGGTTCGTCGAGGCCGAGCGGCTCGAGGACGCGATGGGTCGCGCGCTGTGCATGGCCCTGCCCTCGCGCCGCGAGGGCTACGGCATGGTCGTGGTCGAGGCGTCGTCGTGGGGCACCCCGAGCGTCGTCGTCGCCGGGCCCGACAACGCGGCGACCGAGCTCGTCGACGACCACGTCAACGGGATCGTCGCGCGGAGCACGTCGGCGGAGGACCTGGCGGCCGCGATCGTCGAGATCCACGAGCGCGGCCACGAGCTGCGCACGTCGACGGCCGCCTGGTTCGACCGCAACGCCCCGCGCGTGGCGCTGTCGCGCTCGGCGGACCGCGTCGCCGCGCTCTACTCCCCGCGGCGATGAGGGCCGCCGTCGTCGTCGGCGCCTACGACAGCGCGCGGACGCTGCCGCGGGCGATCGACTCGCTGCTGGCCCAGACGGTCGACGACCTCGAGGTCGTCGTCGTCGACGACGGCTCGCGCGACGGCTCGGCGGAGATCGCCGAGGGCTACGCGGACCAGCGCGTGCGGGTGCTGCGGATGGGCGCCAACGTCGGGATCGCGCGCTCGCTGAACGCCGCCGTCGCCGCCGCGCGCGCGCCGGTGGTGGCGGTCAACGACGCCGACGACGTCTCCGAGCCGGCGCGGCTCGAGCGCCAGCTCGAGCTGCTCGACGCGCGCCCGGACGTCGCGGTCGTCGGCTGCCGCATGCGCGAGGTCGACGCGGAGGGCCGCGAGCTGGCGCCGCGCACGAGCTTCGCCGCCGGCGACGTGGGCGCCGTGCTGATGCGGTTCAACCCGATCCCCAACACGTCGGCGGCGTTCCGCCGCGACGCGATCCTCGCGCTCGGCGGCTACGACCCGCGCTACCGCTACGCGACCGAGTACGACCTCTGGCTGCGCGCGGCCGAGCATCACGTGGTGTGGGCGCTCGACGAGCCGCTGGCGACGCGCGAGATGGGCGGCGCCAACGTGGCGGCGCGGGCCGAGCGCGCGCAGACGCGCGAGGCGATCGCGATCCGCCTGGCAGCGCTTCGCCGGCGGCGGACGCTGAGCGGCGGCGGCGGCCTGCTGGCGCCGGCGCTCTCGCTGGCGACGCCGACCGCGCTCAAGCGGGCGCGACGGCGGCGGCTGGGCCAGGCGCCCTAGGCCGCGCCACGGCGCGAAGCAGCTCGCGCTCGCCGCGCCAGCGCCACTTGGCGACGTGCGCGAGGTGGCCGGCCGACAGCCGGCGGCGCAGCGGCTGATAGGCGGCGGCGTCGAGGTCCTCGAGGTGCTCGACCGCGAAGCCCGCGCGCTCGAGCAGGGCGCACAGCGCGGCGCCGCTGAACTGGTTGACGTGGACCTCGGGCTCGAGCATCGCCCAGCGCGTGCCGAGCCCGCGAGCCGGCGCGCTGCCGGCGTTGGGCACCTCGAGCACGAGCGCGCCGTCCTCGACCATCGCTGCGCGCAGCCGCCGCAACGCCGCGCAGGGCCGCGCGACGTGCTCGAGGACGTGCCACATCGTGGCGACCTCGACGCCGTCGAGGTCGGCGTCCTCGAGCGTCCCCTCGCGCACGTCGACGCCCAGGGCGTCGCGGGCGTGGGCGGCGAACCCGGGCGCGGGCTCGATCCCCCCGGCCCGCCAACCCGCGTCGGCGGCGGCGCGGACGAAATGGCCGCCGGCGGCGCCGATGTCGAGCAGGCGCCGCGGCCCGCCGACGCGGCGAGCGAGGAAGGCGACGCGCGCCGCCGCCTCGCGCCGGCGGTCCTCCGTCTCGGCTCCGGCGTACATCCGGGTCCGCTCGCGCTCATAGGCACCTTCCTCGTAGATGGCGCGGGCCGCGCCGCGGCCGAGGTCGGCCCGGAAGGCGAGGCCGCAGCCGCGGCACTCGCGGAAGGGCAGCGGCTCGAGCCGTGCGCTGGGCACCGTCCCCGGCGCGCCGCAGGCGGGGCAGTCATCCACCGAGCAGCCCTCGGTAGAGCGCGGCCATCCGCTCGACGAAGCGCCCGGCGGAGAAGGCCTGCGCCGCGCGGCGGCGCGCCGCGGCGCCCAGGCGCTCGCGCTCGCGCCCGTCCGCCGTGAGCCGCGCGAGCGCCGCGGCGAGCGCGTGCTCGTCGCCGGCGGGCACGACCACCCCGGCGTCGCCGACCGCCTCCGGGTTCCCGGGGCCGTCGGAGACCACGCAGGCGCGCCCGGCGGCCATCGCCTCGAGCACGGCGAACGACAGCCCCTCGTGGCGCGAGGGCATGACGAACACGTCGGCGGCGGCGAGCACGCGCTCGGGGTCGCGGCGGAAGCCGAGCATCCGCGCGCCGGTGGCCGCGACGGCGCCGGCCAGCGGCCCCTCGCCCGCCACGAGCAGCACCGCGCCCTCGGCGGCCGCCGCGGCGCGCGCGGCGAGCAGCACGTCCTTGCGCTCCTCGAGCTGGCCGAGGTAGAGGATCGCCACCTGCCCGTCGTCGAGGCCGAGCTCCTCGCGGACGGCGGCGCGGTCGACCGGGGGCGGGGGATCGACCCCGTTGTGGACGACCTCGAGCCGGCCGGCGCCCAGGCGGGCGAGCTCGTCGCGCTCGGCGGCCGAGGTGCAGACGGTCACGTCGGCGGCGCGCAGGGCGGCGCGAAGCACGGGGCGGGCCGCGGTGCCGCGCAGCCCATGCGAGCGGCGCGTGAGGTGCAGGCCGTGGGTGGTGAACGCCGAGGGGCCGCTGCGCAGCATCGGGATCGAGAGCATGGCGGGCAGGTCGCCGTGGACCGACACGACGTCGGCGCGGCGTGCGCGCGCGAGGATCCCCGGCCAGCGCCGCGGGATCGACGCCGCGCCGGCCAGCGGCGTCCGGCCGGCCGACAGCGAGACGCGCTCGTGCTCGAGGCCGGCGATGCGCTCGAGCAGGTCGATGTGGGTCTCCGCTCCGCCGCCGGGGTGGGGCAGCACGTGCAGGACCCGCGCCATCAGCCGGCCTCGCGCAGCCACAGCTCGAGGTGCAGCGCCCGCCAGAGCCCGGCCGGATCGCGCCACCTCCCGGCGCGCGCGTCGGCCTCGATCGCCGCGCGGTCGAGCAGCGCGGCGCTGCGCGCCCCCGGGTCCAGCAGCACCTCCCGCGCGTGCGCGGCGAGGGCGGGATCGGCGAGCCAATGCTCCTGCGGAGGCTCGAAGCCGACCTTCTCGCGCCGGTCGAGGATCGCGTCGGGCACGACGCCGCGCAGCGCGCGGCGCAGCACGGCCTTCGTCTCCCCGCCGGCGTAGAGCACGCCGGCATGCGACGAGAGCGCGAGCTCGGCGACCGCGCGGCTGAGGAACGGCAGCCGCACCTCGCGCCCGTGCGCCATCGAGTCGCGGTCCGCGTAGCGCAGCAGCTCGGGCAGGCGGGTGACGAACAGCTGGCGCAGCAGCTCGCGGCGCAGCGGGTCGTGCGCCGTCGGCGAGTCGGGCGGAGCGGGCGGCGCGGTGGCGGCCGCGCCGGAGCGGCGCGCCTCGGAGGCGGCGTAGGGCGTCGCCAGGCGCCGCGGTGGCGGCGCGCGACGGCGCCCGGCAGCCACTCGGCGCCGATCGCGCGCAGCAGCGGCCCGCGACCCCGGCCGGCGAGCGCCCGCGCCATCGCCCCGGGCCCCTGGGAGCGCAGCACCCAGCCGAGCATGGCGGGATAGCCGCAGAGCAGCTCGTCGGCGCCCTGGCCGTCGAGCATCACGGTCACGCCGGCGTCGCGCGCGGCGCGCATGACGCTCCACTGCGCGTAGACGCTGGCGCTGGCGGCGGGCTCCTCGTGGTCGGCCACGAGCGCGTCGAGATCGCCGAGCAGGCCGGCCGCGGTCGGCTCGACGGCGTGGTGCTCGATGACCCCGGCGGCCTCCGCGGTCGCCCTGGCGAAGCGCCACTCGTCGCGCTCGAAGCCCGGGAACCGGGCGGTGAACGCGTGGCGGCGATGGTCGCCGGCGATCGTGGCGGCGAGGGCGACGATCGCGCTGGAGTCGACGCCGCCGCTCAGCGACGTCCCGACCGGCACGTCGGCGCGCAGGCGCACGCGGATCGAGTCGACCAGCGTCGCACGGAGCTGCTCGGCCGCCTCGTCGATCCGGCGGGGCACCTCGACCCGCTGGGGCGTCCAGTAGCGCGCGACCTCCGCTGCGCCGTCGCGCAAGCGCAGCACGTGCGCGCCGGGCAGGCGCCGCACGGCGGCGAAGAAGGTCCGGCCCTGCGGGGGCATCGCGCCGAGCGCCAGGTACGGCGCGAGCGCCGGCTCGCTCGGGGCGGCGGCGCCCGGCATGGCGGCTCCGCAGCGCGCGGATGTCCGAGGCGAACGCGAGCCGGTCGCCGTCGCGGGCGTACAGCAGCGGCTTCTCGCCGAAGGGGTCGACCGCGAGCGTCAGCGAGCGCTCGCGGTCGTCCCAGACCGCGAAGGCGAACATCCCGTCGAGGCGCTCGAGCGCCCCCTCGCGCCACTCGCGCCAGGCGTGCAGCAGCACCTCGGTGTCGCCCTCGGTGGAGAACGCGTGCCCGAGTGCCTCGAGCTCGGCCCGCAGCTCGCGGTAGTCGTAGATCTCGCCGTTGAACGCGAGGTGCAGCTCGCCCAGGTGCATCGGCTGCATCGACCGCTCGTCGAGGTCGATGATCGCCAGCCTGCGGAACGCCAGCCCGCAGCGGCCGTCGTGCCAGGTGGCCTGCCCGTCCGGGCCCCGCTGGGCCAGGGCGGTGGCCATCCGCTCGAGTACCCGGTCCTCCGGCGGCGGTCCGCCGGCCATGCCTGCGATGCCGCACATCCGGCTGCGAGCCTAGCCGCGAGCGCCGCGCACCCCCGCGAGTGGCCCGCGCCCGCCACGGCGCCGGGCCGGGAACCCGACCGCACGGGTCCTGCTCTCAGCCCGCGCGCCCCCGCCGGCCACGGGCTCGCCGGCGCACCAGCGGCGCGGCCTCGCGGGCCAGGCCCCGCACGCGCTCGGGCAGCGAGCCGGACCCCCAGGACTCGGGGCTGATCGCCGCGTCGAGCGCGGCGAGCCCCACCCGGCGCCCGCGCTGGATGGCGCGGCGCTTGCGCGCGATCGCCGGGAGCATCGCGCGCGACCTCGCCGAACGCGTGCAGATGCTCGCGCAGCATGCCGTCGCGGGCGCTCGCCAGCACCCAGGCGAGGTGGTGGCCGGCGACGGCCGGGCCGTGGCGCAGCAGCGCCCCCGCCGGGTAGTCCTTGAGCACCATCACGAGCTGGTTGCGCCGCTGCAGGCGCCCGTAGCGGCGCGCGTCGCGTCGCGTGGTCGCGCCGCCCACGTGGTAGACGACGGCCGCCGGCTCGTAGCGCGCGGTCCATCCCCGCAGCCGCGCCCGGAAGCCCCAGTCGACGTCCTCGAGATAGGCCTCGAAGTCGCCGTCGAACGGGCCGACGTCGGCGATCGCCGCCATCCGGTAGGCGGCGGCGCCACCGCAGGCGCTGAAGACCTCGCACGGCTCGTCGTGGCCGCCGCGGTCGGGCTCGCCCCAGCCGCGGCGGCGCGCCGCGCTCGACCAGCGCAGCGCGTCGCCCGCGCCGTCGAGGACGTCCCGGCGGGCGAAGCGCAGCATCTTGCCGGTCGCCGAGGCGGCCTCCGGGTGACGGTCGAGCACCGCGACGAGCCGGGCCACGAACCCGGGCGCCAGCTCGAGGTCGTTGTTGAGCAGGACGAGGTACTGGCTGCCGGCCGCGACCTCGATCGCGCGGTTGAACGACCGGGCCACGCCGAGGTTGACCGGGTTGCGCACGAGCTCGATCCGCGGGAACGTCGCGGTCACCCACTCCGCGGTTCCGTCGGTCGACGCGTCGTCGAGCACGACGAGGCGCAGGTCGCCGGCGTCCTGGGCGACCAGCGAGGGCAGCATCGCCTCGAGCAGCTCGCGGCCGTCGTGGGTGAGGACGACCGCCGTGGCCCGGGCCGCGAGGCTCACGCGTCCCCGTCCCCGGCGAGCACCGGCAGCTCCCGGCCGGCCGCCAGCGCCGCGCCCGCCCGGGCACCGTCCCACCACGCGCGCGCCGGCGCCGGGCGCCGCAGCGCCGCGAAGACGACGGCGCGCACCGACCCCGACGCGGCCAATGCCACGCCGAGGACCGCCCGCTGACCGCGCGGCAGGTGGCGCTCGGCATAGCGGACGATCCCGTGCAGGCGGCTGCGCAGGCCGCGCTCGCGCCCCCACGCCGCGAACGTCCCTGCGCCGAGGTGCTCGAAGACCGCGTCGCCGACGTGCAGCAGCGTCCCCTCGGCGGCCAGCCGCCGGGCGAGGTCGACGTCCTCGTACCAGAACCAGAACCGCTCGTCGAAGCCGCCGACCGCGTCGAGCGCGCGGCGGCGCACCATCAGCGCCGCCCCGGCCGGCTGCTCGGCCGCGACCACGCCGCGCTCGGCAAGCAGCGCTGCGCGCGGCCCGCCGCGCCGCAGGTGCTCGAGCCCGGTCACGCGCGCGAGCAGCGCGCCGAGGCCCGGCAGCGCCTGCGGGGCGTAGGCCGGCTGGGTGTCGTCGGTGCCGGGATCGACGAGCCGCCCACCCGCGGCCACGGCCTCCGGGCGCTCGGCCAGCACCGCGGCCAGGCGCTCGACGGCACCGGCGCGGGCGAGCACGTCGCTGTTGAGGAACAGCACCAGCGGCGCCCGCCCGCGCGCCGCGCCGACGATTGCAGGCGCGGGCGAAGCCGACGCCCCGCTCCAGCGCGACGACGTCGGCCTCGGTGAAGCCGGCGCGCACCGCCGCCGCGGTCCCGTCCGTCGAGCCGTTGTCGACGACGACCGCGCGGGCCGCCCCGCCGAGGCGCTCGAGGCAGCGCAGCGTCATCTCGCGGGTGTCGAAGGTGACGACCACCACGTCGACCGCCTCGCTCACGACGAGAGCGCCTCGCGCAGCTCGGGCGGGAAGCGCCGCACGACCGCCAGCCCCGCGACGAAGACGACGTTGGCCACCGCCATGCCCGCCACGGCGGGCAGCCCCGTGAGCAGGCCGGCGGCGATCGCGGCCCCGGCGACCAGCAGGATCGCGGGCGCGCCGGCGACCCCGCCGCGCAGCGCCGGCCGCGCGCGCAGCAGCACCCACAGCACGGTCAGCGCCAGCGCCGTCTCGGCGCCGAAGGTGGCGATCGCCGCGCCGCGCGCCCCGTGGCCGGGCACGAGCGCGAGGGTCAGCACCACGCTCAGCGCCAGCGCCGATCGCCGTTCATCGACGAGCATCGCGCGGTAGCGGCGCAGCGTCAGCAGCCCGTAGCCGCAGGCGACCGCGATCCCGGTCGACAGCAGCGTGAGGCCCTGGATGCGCAGCACCGGCACGGCCGGCCCGGCGCGGTTCCCGGCGAGCACGTCGATGGCCACCTGGGCGCCGACGACGCAGTAGATCGTCATCCATGCGCCGAGGATCAGTCGACAGCTCCAGGATGCGCCGCATCGCGTAGACGAAGCGCTCGTCGTCGTCGCGACTCGGCGCGCGCGAGGATCGGGTAGGCGGCGCCGATGACCAGCGCCGGGACGCTGAGCAGCACCTCGATCGACGCGGAACGAGGTGGCGAAGTAGCCGGTCTCCAGCTCGCCGGCCTGGAGCGACATGACGAGGATGGTGACGCGGAAGTAGACGACGTTCAGCGCGACCGCTGCCGTGTAGGGCAGCGTGTCGCGCAGCAGCGGCCAGACCTCCCCCCAGCGCGCGAGAGCGCGAACGGGAGGCGGCCGCGCACGAGCCAGGCGAGGAAGGCGAGCACGATCAGGCTCACCGGCACGGTGATCCACAGCAACGCGCCGACCCCGGCGCCGGCGATCACCAGCCCCACGATCGCCGCCACGTGAGCACCTGGCGGCCCACCTCGGTGATCGAGACCCAGCCGAAGCGCAGCTCGCACTGGAGCGGCACGACCAGCAGCCCCTGCACGCCGGTCGCGACGACCCCGATCCCGGCGCCGACCGCGCCGATCACCATCGCGTGGTCGTAGCCGGCGCGAGCGCGAAGGCGATCCCGACGAGCCACGCCGGCCGAGGCGACAGCACGAGCGGAGGCCACCAGCGCGCGCCATCGCGCGCTCGCGCCGCTCTCCGGTCAGCGTGGCGTACTCGCGCAGCGCGATCGCGTTGAGCCCGCCCTCGGTGACGCCGGCGACGAGGTTCATCAGCGCGACCACCGTGACGTAGCGCCCGAAGTCGGCGATCCCCAGGTGGCGCACCAGCAGCGGTGCCGACGCCAGCGACAGCACCACGCTGACGCCGTACGCACCGGTGCGCAGCGCGCTGCCGCGCAGCGCCGCCGGGCCTGCCGCCGCGGGTGTCGAGGACGTCGGTCACGAGCGCGACATCATCCCCTAGCCTGCGGGCATGGCCGTCCCGCTGTTCGACACCGACACCCCGCTGGCCCCCCTGCGCCCGCAGCTGCTGAGCCGGATGGCCGAGGTCGTCGCCGACGGCCGCTACATCCTCGGCCCGAACGTCTCCGCCTTCGAGCAGGAGTTCGCGGCCTACTGCGGCGCGCGCCACGCGATCGGCGTCGCCAACGGCACCGACGCGCTGACGATCGCCCTGCGCGCGATGGGCGTCGGCCCCGGCGACGAGGTCGTCGTGCCGTCGTTCACCTTCTACGCCTCGGCCGAGGCGATCCCGCCGACCGGGGCGACTCCCGTCTTCTGCGACGTCGACCCCGACACGTGCTGCGTGACCGCCGAGACCGTGCGGGCGGCGCTGTCGCCACGGACGAAGGCCGTCATGGCCGTGCACCTGTTCGGCAACGTCGCCCCGATCGCCGAGATCGAGGCGCTCGGCGTGCCCGTGCTCGAGGATGCCGCGCAGGCGGCCGGCTCGCTCTCGGAGGCCGGGCGGCCCGGCGGGCTGGGGACCGCCGCCACGTTCAGCTTCTTCCCGTCGAAGAACCTCGGCTGCCTTCGGCGACGGCGGCGCGATCACCACCTACGACGACGAGATCGCCGACCGCGTGCGGATGCTGCGCTTCCACGGCTGCTGGGACAAGGTCACCTACGAGCACGTCGGCTACAACAGCCGCCTCGACGAGCTCCAGGCGGCGATCCTCCGCGTGCAACTGCCCCACCTCGACGGCTGGGCGGACGGCCGCCGCGCCGCCGGCGAGCACTACGCGGCCGCCGGCCTCGGCGAGCTCGTGGCGCTGCCGACGCCGGTCGCCGGGAGCCGACCCGGCCTGGCATCTGTTCGTGATCCGCCACGACCGCGCCGACGAGCTCGCCGCCGCGCTGATGCAGCGCGACATCGGCTGCAAGGCGTACTACCGCACGCCCGTGCACCGTCAGCCGGCGATGGCGCGGTGGGGCGCCGAAGCCGAGCTGCCCGCGACCGACGAGGTCGCGCGCACGCACCTGGCCGTCCCGATGAGCCCGGTGCTGTCGGCCGAGCAGGCCGGCGAGATCACGGCCGCCGTCGGCGCGGCGGTCGGCGCCCCGGTCTGACCTCCCGCGCGCGGGCTCCGGTTGCGTGCGCGGACACGGCGGCGCCGTGCGGTCCACCGTCTGGGCGCGCCGCCGTGGCTTTGCACGCCGCGCATCTTGCCGTCTCCCCGTCGAGCCGGTAGCGTCGGCGGATGCCCTCCACCGAGCATCCCCGCCGCCGCCGGACCGAGCTGATCGTCGAGGAGTCCGGCGACGAGCTGCTGGTCTACGACAAGGGCAACGACCATGCCCACCGCCTCAACCGCACCGCGGTGATCGTGTGGCGCCACTGCGACGGCCATCGGTCGGTCGCGGACCTCGCCGCGGCGCTCGCCGCCGAGATCGGCGAGGTCGCCGACGAGGACCTCGCGCGCATCGCTCTCGACGACCTCGCGCGGGCGGGCCTGCTCGAGAACGCCGAGCCGCGCCACGAGACGGAGTCGCAGCTGAGCCGAAGGCGCTTCGTCAAGCGCGCCGGAGCGGTGGCCGCGGCCGCGGCGGCGCTCCCCGTCGTGGCGAGCATCGTCGCGCCCGAGCCGGCGGCGGCACAGTCGCAGATCGACACGCCCACCGACGGGGTGAACACGGTGGGCGGCTAGGCGACCAGGGACTCGACGGCGGCGAGCGCGGCGGACTCGCCGCCGTGCCGTTCGAGGCCACGGGCAGCCTCGCGCGCGGCGGCCGCCGCGCGCTCGTCGCCCAGCAGGGCCATGGCGGCACGGCGCACCGCGCGCGGCCGCGGCGAGACGACTCGCCCCGCGCCGAGCGCAGCGACGCGCGCCGCCCAGCGCTCGTGCTCGCGCACGATCGGCAGGACCACCATCGGCACCCCGGCCGCCAGCGACTCGTGCACCGACCCCGCGCCGCCGTGGGTCACGTGCAGCGCCGCCCCCGCGAGCACCGCGCGAGAGTCGACGTGGAGGACGACCTCGGCGTTGGCGGGCCACGGCGCGAGTGCGCCGGGGTCGAGCCGGCCGCCGGTCGAGACGAGCACGCGCACGTCCTCGGCCGCGAGCGCCTCGAGCACGGCCGAGAACCGCTCGGGCCGGTGGCTGTGATGGGTGCCGAAGGCCACGTACACGAGCGGGCGGCCGGCACCGGCACCGGCCCCGGGCGCGGGCGCCAGCAGCGGCCCGACCATCCGCCACGACGGGTCCCGGGGGCCGAAGCCCGCGATCTCCGGCGTCGTGTAGGAGACGTTGACCCCGCCCTCGTTGAGCAGCAGGTCATCGAGGTCGCCCAACTCGATGCCCCAGGTCCGCGCGACCTCCTCCCAGCTGCGCCGGTACGCCGCGACCAGCTCGGGCGCCACGCTGTGCCGCCGCCGCGGGCGGCGGCGGCGGCGCAGCGGACCCGGCGGGAACAACGCGCACGAGCATGCACGCGGAAGCCCGAGCCACCGGCCCGCGACGCGGGCCACCGCCGCCATCGAGTCGTGGACCAGGACGTCGACCCGCTCGTCGTGGAGCTCGCCGGCCAGCCGGCCGGTGTCGCGCGCCGCCTGCTCGGCGAGCCGGACGGCGACCACGTTCGGGTCCATCGTGTCGGGCGGCCCCGAGAGCACGCCGAAGGGCCGCAGTCGCGCGCCTGCCGACTCGACGACCGGCCGCGCCTCCTCCGGCGCCCAGGTGATCACCCGGTGACCGGCGTCCACCAGCACCGCGGAGAGCCGGGCGGCCGGCCCGATGTGGCCGTGCAGGCCGACGTTGACGACGCCGATCGTGGCCAGCGGGTCGCTCCCTACGAGAACTGCCGGGCGGGCGGGCGCCGGGAGCGCTCGAGCTCGTCCTGAAGGCCCTCGAGCACCCGCACGACCCGCAGCCCGCTCTCGCCGTCGGAGATCGGCGCGCGGCCGCCGGCGATGCACTCGAGGAAGTGCGACGTCACCAGCCGCAGCGGCTCGGCGCTGGGGATCCGCGGGCTCCAGATGTCGCCGGAGCGGGTGATGTACTCGCCGTAGCTCTCGGTGTGCTCGTCGAAGCCCTTGTCGTAGACGGTGAGCTTGCGCTCGAGCTCCATGTCGTCGAACGTGGCCATCCGCCGCGAGCCGACGACGGTGAACCGCCGCTCCTTGTGCGGGTCCAGCCACGAGAGGTGCAGGTGCGCCGCGAGGCCGGACGGGAAGCGCAGGAACGCGAAGACGACGTCCTCGATGCCCTCGCGCATGTACGACTCGCCGCGGGCCGAGAGCTCGACGGGCTCCTCGCCCGCCAGCCGCAGGACCACCGAGACGTCGTGGGCCCCCAGCGACCAGAGGGCGTTCTCGTCGGCGCGCAGCTTGCCGAGGTTGAGCCGGTTGCCGTAGATGTAGTGGATGTCGCCGAGCTCGCCGGAGTCGGCGATCTCCTTGAGCTTGGCGATGCCGGGGTGGTACTCGAGCAGGTGGTCGACCATCAGCACCCGGCCCGTCCGCCTGCCCGCCTCGACGGCGGCCTCGGCGTCGGCCACCGACTGGGCCAGCGGCTTCTCGACGAAGCAGTGCTTGCCGGCCTCGAGCACCGCCACGGCCAGCGACGCATGGCTGGGCACCGGGGTGGCGAGCACGACGGCATCGAGCGCCGGGTCGGAGAGCAGGTCGCCGAGCTCGCCGGTCGTCCGGGCGTGGGGGTGCGCGGCGGCGACGCGCTCGAGCACCTCGGGCCGGCCGTCGCACAGCCAGCGCAGCTCTGCGCCCGGCAGCGCGTCGAAGTTGCGGGCCAGGTTCGGGCCCCAGTAGCCCAGGCCGACGACCCCGACGGTGACCGCGCCGCTCACAGCGACACCACGTTCTCGGCCCGCGCCTCGCGCGTCACGCCGCGCAGGTCGACGACCATCGGCACGCGAGCCGGCAGCGCGGCGTGGTCGATGCCGGGGTGCGCGGTGACGACGACGGCGACGTCGGCGCCCTCGAGCGCCTCGTCGAGCGAGAGCGAGCGCAGGTCGTGCTCGGCCACCTCGGGCACGAAGGCGTCGTGGTAGACGACGTCGGCGCCGAGCCCGGTCAGCAGCCCGATCATCTTCAGCGCCGGCGACTCGCGCATGTCGCCGACGCCGGCCTTGTAGGCCACGCCGACGAGCGCCACGCGCGCACCGCGGACCGCCTTGCCGATGTCGTTCAGCGCGCTCTCGACCCGCGAGACGCAGTGGTAGGGCATGTTCTGGTTGATCGCGCCGGCCAGCTCGATGAACCGGGTCGACATGTCGAACTCGCGCGCGCGCCAGGACAGGTAGAAGGGGTCGACGGGCAGGCAGTGGCCCCCCATCCCCGGGCCCGGGTCGAAGCGCATGAACCCGTACGGCTTGGTCGCGGCGGCGTCGATGACCTCCCAGATGTCGATGCCCATCCGGTGCGAGAGGATCGCCAGCTCGTTGACCAGCGCGATGTTGACCGAGCGGAAGATGTTCTCCAGCAGCTTGGCCAGCTCGGCCGCCTCGGGGGTGCCGACGCGAACCAGCTCGTCGCACACGCGGCCGTAGAGCTCCATCGCGCGGTCGCCGCACGCCTCGGTCAGGCCGCCGACGATCTTGGGCGTGGTGCGCAGCGTGTAGTCGGTCCGGCCCGGGTCGACCCGCTCGGGGGAGAACGCCACGTTGAAGTCCGCGCCGGCCCGCAACCCCGCCGCCTCGAGCAGCGGCACGAGCTCCTCGCGCGTCGTGCCCGGGTAGGTCGTCGACTCGAGCACCACGAGCTGGCCGCGCCGGAGCACATCGCCGACCGCGCGCCCCGAGGCCAGCAGCGGGCCGAGGTCGGGCTCACGGTTGCGCGTCAGCGGCGTCGGCACGCAGATGAGCACCGCCTCGGTCTCCGAGAGGTCGGCGTAGCGCGTCGTCGCCCGGATCCGCCCGGCGACGGCCGCCAGCCGCTCGGAGGGGATGTCCTCGACGTAGGAGCGCCCCGCCCCGATCTCGGAGACCTTGCGCGCGTCGACGTCGATGGCGACGACCTCCTCGCCCTCCTCCGCGAACGCGACCGCCAGCGGCAGCCCGACGTACCCCAGCCCGACGATCCCGATGCTCATGGTCGCGCGAGTGTAAGGACATCGACGATGCGCTCGGCCGCCCTGCCGTCGCCGTAGACGGGCGGGCGATCGGCCGGCCGCGGCCGCCCGAGCGCGGCCCGTGCGGCCTTCGCGTCGAGGTCGACGAGGACGTTCCAGCCCGTCTCGACGGTCTCCGTCCACTCGGTGCTGTCGCGCATCGTCACGCACGGCACGCCGGCCAGGTAGGCCTCCTTCTGCACGCCGCCGGAGTCGGTGACCACGGCGCGGGCGTTGAGGACCAGGCTCGTGAACTCGAGGTAGCCCTGCGGCGCGATCAGCCGCACCCCGTCGGCCAGCCGGTCCCAGAGCCCGGCGTCGAGCAGGCGCTGGCGCGTGCGCGGGTGCACCGGCAGCACGAGCGGGCCGGGCATGCCGAGCAGGAGCTCGACCAGCAGCGCGAGCCGCGCCGGGTCGTCGACGTTGGCCTTGCGGTGCGAGGTGGCGAGCAGGTAGCCACCGGGCTCGAGCCCCAGCTCGTCGAGCACGCCGCGCCGCTGCCGCGCGGGCTCGCGGAACATCTCGGCGACGTCGACCATGACGTCGCCGACCATCTCGACGCGCCCGGCCACGCCCTCGCGCTCGAGGTTGGCCACCGGGACGTCCGACGTGCACAGCAGCAGCGCCGAGAGGTGGTCGGTGAGGACCCGGTTGACCTCCTCGGGCATCGCGCGGTCGAACGAGCGCATGCCCGCCTCGACGTGGGCGACCGGGAGGTCGAGCTGCGTCGCGCACAGGGCGGCCGCGAGCGTCGAGTTGGTGTCCCCGTAGACGAGCACGAGGTCGGGCGCGCGCGCGGCCATGATCGGCTCGAGCGCCGCCAGCATCCGCGCGGTCTGCGACGTGTTCGACCCGCCGGCGATCTCCAGGCGGATCTCCGGCTCGGGGATCCCGAGCTCGTCGAAGAAGACCCGCGAGAGGTCGTCGTCGTGGTGCTGGCCGGTGTGGACGAGGGTCTCGCGATGGCGCTCGCGCAGCGGCCGCGAGACGGCGGCGGCCTTGACGAACTGCGGGCGGTTGCCCACGACGGTGAGCACGTCGAGCTGGTCGGACATGGGGCGGGCAGTCAAGCAGGGTCGGCCCCGCCGGGCCTCCGCCGGGTGCCCGCCGCAAGGGAGCCGGCAGCGCCGCCGCACGCGTCGCACCGAGAGCGAGTGCAATGCTTGTGATGCGGGTAGCGCGCCAATAGGCGAGACTTCCCGTGCCCAGGTTCGTTCCAGACGGTGACTCCCCCGGACCGCGCGCCGGCTCCACGCTGCCCGTCATGCACTCCCCCGCCTCCCAACCCAGCACGCCGGTCGCCCCGGCGCCCCAGGCCGCGCCGCCCGCCGCTCCCCCGCGGGCGGAGGTCCTCGGCATCCCGCTCGCGCTCGCCGACTACGAGTCGACGATGGACTGGATGGACGCCATGGTGGCCACCGGCACGCGCGGGTACCTCACCGCCGCGGCCGTCCACCTGGTGATGGTCGCCCAGGAGGACCCCGAGACGATGGAGGCGGTGCTGGGCGCGACGCTCGCGCTGCCCGACGGCCAGCCGCTGGTCTGGGCGCTGCGCGCGCTCGGGCACGAGGCCAACCGCGTCTACGGCCCCGACCTGATGGCCCGCTACTGCGAGCGCTCGGCGCAGACCGGCACGCGCATGTTCCTCTACGGCGGCCGCAACCAGGGGGCCCTCATCCAGCTCGCCCTCAACCTGCGCCGCCGCTATCCCGGGCTGAAGATCGTCGGCGGCTACTCGCCGCCCTTCCGCGATCTCACCGGCGAGGAGGAGGACTGGGTCGTCGGCGAGATGAACCGCTCGCAGGCCGACGTGGTCTGGGTCGGCACCGGCCAGCCCAAGCAGGAGAAGTGGATGGCTCACATGCGCGACCGCCTCGAGGCTCCGCTGCTGGCGGGCGTCGGCGCCGCGTTCGACTTCCACGCCGACCTCATCCCCCAGGCTCCGCAGTGGATGCAGCACACGGGCCTGGAGTGGACGTTCCGCCTGGCGCAGGAGCCCCGCCGGCTCTGGCGCCGCTACGCGCGCTACAACCCGCGCTTCCTGGCCGGCTTCGCGCGCCAGTACCGCGCCGCCCGGCACCGCGGCTAGCCTCCTAGCCCGGTCATGGACTACGACGTCTCGATCGTCGGCCTCGGGCGGGTCGGCCTGCCGCTGGCGATCTCGTTCGCCGGCGAGGGCCTGCGCGTGCTCGGCATCGACAACGATCCCGAGCGCCTGGCCGCCGTCCGCGAGGGCCGCATGCCCTTCCACGAGCCCGGCGCCGACGAGGCGCTCGAGCGCGTGCACGCCGCCGGCCGGCTGACGGTCTCCGACCGCGTCGCCGACGCCGCCGCCGCCGAGCACATCGTCATCACGCTCGGCACGCCGACCTTCTCGCACATCGAGATCGACATCCGCGACATCCGCAGCGCCGTCGACGACCTGCTGCCCGTGCTCCGGCCCGGCCACTCGCTGACGCTGCGCTCCACCGTCGCGCCCGGCACGACGGACTTCGTCGCCGGCTACCTGGCGAAGAAGCGCGGCTTGCAGGTCGGCACCGAGGTCCACGTCGCCCACGCCCCCGAGCGCATCGCGGCGGGCCGCTTCTTCGAGGAGATCCGGACGCTGCCCTGCATCGTCGGCGGCGTCGGCGAGCACTCCGGCGAGGTCGTCGGGCGGCTGTTCGAGCGCTTCGGCGCCCCGATCGTGCAGACCACCCCGGTGCAGGCGGAGCTGGCCAAGATCTGGACGAACATCCTGCGCTACGCGCACTTCGCGCTGCCCAACCTGCTGATGATGGACTGCGAGCAGTACGAGGCCAACGTCTTCGAGGTCATCGACCTCATCAACCGCGACTACCCTCGCGGCGGGATGGCCCAGCCCGGCTTCACGGCCGGCACCTGCCTGCGCAAGGACTTCGCCTTCAGCGAGGAGCGCTCGAACGCCCCGGGGATGCTGCTCGCCGTCTCGCGGGTCAACGAGAGCGTCCCGCGCTTCCTCGTCGAGGGGCTCAAGCGGCGGCTGGGCGGCAACGGCGCGCTGGCAGGCCGCAAGGTCGCGGTCCTCGGCCTGGCGTTCAAGCGCGACACCGACGACGAGCGCGACTCGCTGGCCCACAAGCTCGTGCGGCTGCTCGAGCGCGAGCTCGCCGACGTCGCAGCCCACGATCCGCACGTCGCCACGCCCACCTCGTCCTTCGAGGACGCGGTCCGCGGCGCCGACGTCGTCGTCGTCGCCACCAACCACTCGCGGTTCTGCACGGCCGACACGCTGGCGCGCATCTCCTCGCTGGCGGCCGAGAGCTGCCTGGTCGTCGACCCGTGGGACTGCTTCGGCGCGGCCCAGGTCTTCGCCTACGCCAACGAGCTTGCGCTGCTGAGCACGTAGGCCGGGAGACGGTGCATCCCCCGCCCACCGCGCGCAGGGACCAGCTGGTGCTCGAGCAGGCCGGCGACGAGCTGCTGGTCTACGACGGGCGCACGGGCATGGCGCACCAGCTCAACCGCACCGCCGCCGCCGTCTTCCGCCTGTCCGACGGGACCCGCGACGCCCGTGACCTCGCCCGGGACGTCGCCGCGGAGATCGGCGGCCCGGCAGACGAGGACCTGGTGCTGCTCGCGCTCGACGAGCTGGGCGGCGCCGGGCTGCTCGAGCAGCCGCTGGACCGGGACGCGGAGGAGTCGCGGCGCTCTCGGCAGCGCCTGCTGGCGCACGTTGCCGCGCTCGCGAGCCCCACGGGCGAGCGGCGCGCTCCCCCGCCCCGGCGTGGAAGCTAGGCGCGGTCGCCCTCGCCGCGCACCGCGGCGAACAGCCCTGCCGCGTGAGCGCTCACCGAGGAGAGGTCGTCGGGCAGCCGCGCCCAGTGGACGGGGACGCGCTCGACGGCGGCGGTGACGGCGCGCAGCACGCCGGCGGTTCGCGACGGCCCCGCGTAGATCGCGCAGTGCATGAGGACGGCGAGCGCATGGGCCGGGTCCAGGCGCTCGTGCTCGACCTCCTCGCCGCCGCGCTCGCCGAGGACGACGATCGCCGCGACCGGCGCCGGGGCCGCCGACTCCGGGCCCACGTCGAGGTGCACGGGCCTGCGGGTGGAGGGGTCCTCCTGCGGGCGCACCGGCGGCAGCGGTCGCCCGAGCGCACGCGCCGAGGCGTCGCTGAGGCGGGCCCCCGCCAGCCCCGGCCAGGCGAGCAGGGCGGACCCGTCGACCGTGAGCACGCTGCCGTCCTCGGCCAGGACGGCGTGGCCGAGGCCGTCGAGCGCCGCCGCGAGCGTCGACTTCCCGCGGCCGCTGCCGCCGCAGATCACGACTGACCGCTCGCCGTCCGACACGGTGGCCGCGTGCAGCGCGAGGTCGCCCCGCTCGGCCATCAGCAGCGGGACGACGAGCGAGCCGAGGCGATGCTCCCAGTCGTCCTGCCCGCCGGCCGTCTGCAGGCGGATCTCACCGGCCCCCGGGTCGAGCAGGTAGCCGCCGGTCAGGCCGCACCACGCCACCACGCCGCCGGCGGTGAGTGCGAGCGCGGACTCCGCGCCACCCTCGTCGCTCCAGCTCGCCAGCTCGCCGCGCAGCGCCAGCACGTCGCCGTCGTGGCGGCGGATCCGCAGGACGCCGCGGTCACCCGGCGAGCGCCGCGCGCGCCGGAGCTCGACCTCGCTGTCGAGGGCGTAGCCGAACACCGCGGTCGTCAGGTCCGGGCGGCCGGGTCCCCACGCAGGATGCGGCGACCGGCGAGGCTCCGCGCAGCACCGATCGCGGCGCGCTCGAGCTCGTCGCGCGGCACGTCCGGGTGGCGCTCGGCCAGCCGCTGGGCGGCCTCCTGGGGCGTCCCGCCGGCACAGGCGTCCATCACGACCGCCGCCGTCGAGTTGAGCCGCGCCACGCCGCTGCCGGCCACCCGGACGTGCCGGCCCGTGCCGCCGCCGTCGCTCGCGCGCACGTCGCCGAGCCGGTAGCGGCGCCCGAGCGCGAGCCGCACCGCCTCGGCACGGGCGACCTCGGGGTCGCCCGGCGCGCCGGCCTGCGTGCTCGCGGCGGGCGCGGGCAGCAACGGCGCGGGGCCGGCGGCCGCAGCGGCGCCGGAGCCGTCGAAGGTGGCGTCGGCGTCCCGGTAGGGGACCACCTCGAGCTGGTCGATCGCGGTCCCGTGCCGCAACGGCTCACGCCAGGCTCGCACGCGCGGGTGGTCCCAGTCCGCGACGATGCGCCGCCAGCAGGTCGCCAGGCCGTCGGAGATGGCGTGGCCGAACGTGAACGGGTTGATGGAGTCGATGCGGACGTGGCCGTCGGGGCGCACGAGGATCGCCCTGGGCGCGCGCGCCGGGGTGTCGGTGGAGAGCTCGGCGTCGACCCGCACGGCCAGCTCGGGCGCGCGGTCGCGCCGGGCGCGATCGACCGCGCGAACGAGCTCGCGGCCGTCGAGCTCCCAGCGCGCACCGCGGGCCGCGGCGCCGACCGGCACCACGGTCACCACGACGAGCGACGAGGCGCCCAGCAGCCAGGCCAGCTCGACCATGTCGCCAACCTGGGGCGCGTTCGCCGGTGTGGCGACGTGGGTGACCTGGACGTCGACGTCGCGCTCGGCGAGCAGCGCGACCGCGCGGGTGGCCCGGCGCCAGCTGCCCGGCAGCCCCCGCGCGCAGTCGTGCTGCTCGGGGGTCGCGCCGTCGATCGAGACGTGGATGCGCAGCGGCCCGGCCGCAGCGAGCCGGTCGGCGACCGCCTCGTCGACGAACCACCCGTTGGTGTTCATCACGACGTGCACGCCGGCACGCAGCAGCCGCTCGATCACCTCGAGCGCGAGGTCGCGCCGCAGCAGCGGCTCGCCGCCGGTGACGACCGCCTCGATCACGCCGAGCTCGATCGCCTCCTCGACGATCGCGCGCACCTCGTCGTCGGCCAGGTCGGGCGTCCGCGCCAGCGTGTGACGCGGAGAGTCGGTGTAGCAGTAGCCGCAGCGCAGGTTGCACGCGTGGGTGAGCTCGAGCTTGACGCCGATCGGGTGATCCGGGCTCGCGCCTGGGTCGGGCGTCCGCACGAGCCCGAGCCGCCCCGCGAGCGCGCGCACACGGGGCTGGCGACTCGCGGCCACGGCGCCGGGAACGTGGCGAAGCAGACGGCGCACGCGACGAGCGGAGGTCAGACCGACCGCGGCGCCGCGAGCGTCGGGTTGCTGTTGATGGGCGCGCCCGCCACGGTGGTGACGAGCCCGCTGCGCAGCTCGAGGTCCTCGATGGCCGGCGGCTCGTACGTCCGCGCCGGCTGATCGTCCACCATGGCGCGATCGTCGGGAGCTGGGCTGGGGGTCATGGTCGGTCTCCTCCTGTCAGGGGCCGGGATCTCGGCGACGCTACAGGAGCCGCGGACGTGGCTCAAGGGGCGGCCTCAGCGGAGCAGGTCGCGCTCGCGCAGCGACTCCACGAACGCCGCGGCGTCGCCTCGGGCGGCCTCCCCGTCGACCCCCAGGCCCGCGAGCAGCTCGGCCAGGCGGCGCTCGGTCGTGCCCTCGACCAGCGCCTCCCAGAGCCGCGAAGCGGTCGAGTTCAGGCGCATGAACGTCGACGTGCGCAGATCCATGACGACGACCCGGCCGTCGACCTCCGTCCACTCGACGGCGTCGGCGCGGAGCTGGATCCGCCCCCGCGCATGGGAAGAAACGCGCGTCAGAGCGCTCGCGGCGCGGCGGGGCCCCCCGCGTTACTCGTCATGACGACCCCGGGAGCACTGGTCACCAGCCCCGCGTTCAACTCGACGTCCTCGATCGCGGGCGGCTCGTAGGCCACTCCGTCGGTCTGCTCGGCGCTGTCCGCCATGGGCCGGCTCCTCTCTCGACGTTCGGCGCGACCCTAGCGAACGCCGGCTTGTCCGGCAACGAGGCGCACGATCCCGCGAGGCGGCGCCCGCTAGCGTCCCGGCCATGAACCGCGTCCTGGTCACCGGCGGCGTCGGCACGATCGGCGCGGCGGTCGTGCGCCGGCTCCTGGGCCACCCCGACTTCGAGGTGCGCGTCGCCGACCAGCGCGAGGCGCCGTCCTGGATGCGCGAGGGATGCGAGATCCGCACGACCGACCTGCGCGACCTCAACCACGCGCGCGACGCGATGGCCGGCAGCACGCACGTCATCCACCTCGCCGCGATCGTCGGCGGCATCGCGAACTTCCACCGCCTGCCCCACACGCTGACCGAGGTCAACAACGCGCTCTACAACAGCGTCGTGCACGCCGCGCTCGACCGCGGCGTGCAGCGCTTCGTCTACGTGTCGAGCTCGATGGTCTTCGAGCGCGCGCAGGAGTTCCCGACGCCCGAGAGCCACCTCCCCGACTGCCCGATGCCGCTCAGCGCCTACGGCTTCTCCAAGCTCACCGGCGAGGTCTACTGCCGCGCGGCGCACGACGAGCACGGGCTGCCGTTCACGATCTGCCGCCCGTTCAACGCCTATGGCCCCGGCGAGACGCCCGAGGACGAGCCCGGCATCGCCCACATGGTCCCCGACCTCATCCGCAAGGTGCTCGAGGGCAACCGCCCGCTGCCGATCTTCGGCGACGGCACCCAGACGCGGACGCTCACCTACGTCGACGACATCGCCGACGGCATCGTCACCGCGATGGCCTCGCCGGCCGGCCTCAACGAGGACTTCAACATCTCGGCCTCCGACGAGCGCACGGTCGCCGACATCGCCCGCGAGATCTGGATCGCATGCGGCGAGGATCCCGAGGAGCTCGCCCTCGAGCACCTGCCCAGCTTCGAGGTCGACGTCGTGCGGCGCTGGCCCGACGTCTCGAAGGCCGAGCGTGTCCTCGGCTGGCGGGCGCGGACGCCGATGGCCGAGGGGCTGGCGCGGACCGTCGCCTGGCTGCGCGCGACGCAGCCGATCAGCTAGGCGCGGGCGCCCGCGCGGCGCTGAGCTCGCGCAGATCGGCCTCGACCATCATCGCGACCATCTCCTCGAAGGAGACCTTCGGCTGCCAGCCGAGCTTCGCGTGCGCCTTGACCGGGTCGCCGACCAGCGGCACCGGGTCGGGCGGCCGGACGAAGGCGGGATCGACGACGACGTAGGGCTCGGGGTCGAGGTCGACGACCGCGAACGCCGCCCTGACCATGTCGCGGACGGTGCGGCTCACGCCGCTGCAGATCACGTAGTCGTCGCCCTCGGGCTGCTGGAGCATCAGCCGCATCGCCTCGACGACGTCGCCGGCGAAGCTCCAGTCGCGCGTGGCGTCGAGGTCGCCGAGGCGCAGCTCGTCGGCGAGGCCGAGCTTGATCGCCGCCGCGGCCCGCGTGATCTTGCGCGAGACGAACTCCGGCGGGCGCCGCGGCGACTCGTGGTTGTAGAGGATGCCGCTCGAGGCGTGCATGCCGTAGCGCTCGCGATAGGTCGCCACCATCAGGTGTCCGTAGAGCTTGGCGACCGCGTAGGGGTTGTGCGGGCGGAACGGCGTGCGCTCGTCCTGCGGCGACTCGCTGGTGGCGCCGAAGATCTCCGAGGTCGACGCCTGGTACAGGCGGATGTGCGGGTTGGTGATCCGCACCGCCTCGAGCATGAACGTCACGCCCACCGCGGTGAACTGCGCGGTCATCACCGGCTGGCGCCAGGAGGCGGGCACGAACGACGTCGCCGCGAGGTTGTAGAGCTCGTCGGGCTCGGCCTTGCCCATCGCGTCGAGCAGCGTGATCTGGTCGAGCAGGTCCGCCTGGAGCAGCTCGACGTCGCCCCGCACCCGTGCGAGGTTCTCGTACGCCGCGCCCGGCGAGCCGCGAACGATCCCGAAGACCTCGTAGCCCTTCTCGAGCAGCAGCTCGGCCAGGTACGACCCGTCCTGGCCCGCGACCCCGGTGATCAGCGCGCGCGGCACGGAGCCATCGTAGACCGTGAGGCGACCGGGCCGAGCGGGCACGAGCGCACGCCCGCCCCCCAGATCCGGGCGCACCGTCCACGACGCACGACGGGACGCCGGAAACCGGACGAATGACCGATGGACGCGACCGCCGTTCGGCGTCACGGTCGTCGTCGTCGCCGCCGCCGGCTCGCCGAGCCGCAGGCCCGACGACCACGGTCCCCGACGAAGGAAGCTCACCGATGCGCAAGCACCGCCTCGCCCTCCCCGCCGCGCTCAGCGCGCTGACCGCCCTGATGCTCGTTCCGGCCGCCCAGGCAGCCGTGACCTGCACGCCGACCGGCTACGTCAAGGACGGCCACCCGCTGACCGCGGCCTACGTCGACACCTCCTTGCCGGCCGGTACCGATGCCGACGGCACGGGCTGCGACATCGTCGCCTACTACAGCGGCGCAGCCGGCTACACGGTCGACACGAGCGCCGTGCACGGCGCCAGGTACTACGGCGTCCTCGCGAATGGCGCCACCGTCGACGTGAGCGGCTCGCACGTCTCCGACATCGGCGACGACCCCTCCTTCACCGGCGGGCAGCACGGCCTCGGGATCGCCTATGTCAACGGGGCGTCCGGCACCGTTGCCGGCTCGACGGTCGACAGCTACCAGAAGGGCGGCATCGCCGCCGATGGCGACGGCACGGCCGTCGACGTGCTCGACTCGACCATCACCGGCCTCGGACCGGTCGCCTTCATCGCCCAGAACGGTGTGCAGTTCAGCCGCGGCGCGACCGGGTCGATCGTCGGCAACGACATCTCGGGCAACGACTACACGGGCTGCTCGAACCGGGACGCCGCCAAGACCGGCTGCATCCCGTACGTCGTCGGGGGGATCCTCCTCTACGAGATCGACCCCTCGCAGGTCAAGACGTCGCGCAACCACTTCCGCGACAACCAGCGGAACCTCCTCATGTACAGCCCCACGCACGCGTAGGGGCCGAGCCAGCCGCCCGCGACCGGGGGCCCGCCGCACCAGGCGGGGCCCCGGTCGTGGCGCGTTACCCGACGCGCGCGCTAGCGCGGAAGCTCTCGATCGTCCGCGCGAGCCCGTCCTCGAGCGCCACGCGCGCCTCGAAGCCCATCAGCTCGCGCGCGCGGGTCACGTCGAGGAAGCGCTGTCGGCTGCCCGTCGGGCCGCGAGGCGTCCCACACCGTCTCGCCCCGATAGCCGGCCAGGCGCTCGATCAGTCTCGGCCAGGTCGCGGATGCGCGTCTCGATGCCGGTCCCGACGTTGACGGGGTCGGAGCACGTCGAGGCGCTCGGCCGGCGAGCAGCAGCGCGCGGGCGGCGTCGTCGACGTAGAGGAACTCGCGCGACGGCGAGCCGGTGCCCCACAGCACGACCTGCTCGTCGCCGCGCTCGCGCGGCCTCGACGTACTTGCGGATCATCGCCGCGATGACGTGGGAGTCCTCGAGGTCGAAGTTGTCGCTCGGGCCCGTAGAGGTTGGCGACGATCGGCACGCACGAGTCGAAGCCGTACTGGCGCCGGTAGGCGTCGGAGAGCACGAGCATCATCTTCTTGGCCAGCCCGTACGGGGCGTTGGACTCCTCCGGGTAGCCGTCCCAGAGGTCGTCCTCGCGAGAACGGCACCGGCGATGAACTTCGGATAGGCGCAGACGGTGCAGGCCGAGACGAGCTTGGCGACGCCCGGCCTGGCGCGGCTGCTCGAAGATGTTGCCGGCCATCATCAGGTTGTCGTAGACCAGCGGCGCCGGGTTGCGCGCGGTTGAAGCCGATGCCGCCCGACGTTGCGCGGCGAGGTGGACGACGACCTCGGCGCCCTCGACGCGCCTCGCGGCAGGCCGCGCGGGTCGCGCAGGTCGTGCTCGCGCCGAGCGGACGACCCGGACCTCGGCGCCGAGCGCCTCGAGGTCGCGCACGACGACACGGCCCAGGAACCCCGCGCCGCCGGTGACGACGACGCGCTTGCCCTGCCCAGAACGCCGCCGACGGGTCAGACATCGCGCTCCCGACAGGCGCACCGCCGCGGCCGGCGAGCTGGTCCTCGAGCGCCTTGACGTCGGCGTCGACCATGATCCGCACGAGCTCCTCGAAGGTCACCGTCGGCTCCCAGCCGAGCTGCTCGCGCGCCTTGCCGGCGTCGCCGCAGAGCGCGTCGACCTCGGCGGGGCGGAAGTAGCGCGGGTCGATCTCGACGACGTCGCTCCCAGTCGAGGCCGAGGTGCGCGGCCGGCCTCGTCGAGGAACTCGCGCACCGAGTGCATCTCGCCGGTGGCGATGACGTAGTCGTCGGGCTCGTCGGCCTGGAGCATCCGCCACATCGCGTCGGTGTAGTCGGGCGCGTAGCCCCAGTCGCGCTGGGCGTCGAGGTTGCCCAGGAAGAGCTTGTCCTGCAGGCCGAGCCTGGATCGCGCGCCAGCGCCCGGGTGATCTTGCGGGTGACGAACGTCTCGCCGCGGCGCGGGGACTCGTGGTTGAAGAGGATGCCGTTGCTCGCGTGCATGCCGTAGGACTCGCGGTAGTTGACGGTGATCCAGTACGCGGCGACCTTGGCGACCGCGTAGGGGCTGCGCGGGTGGAACGGCGTGGTCTCGCTCTGCGGCGGCGGCGTGGAGCCGAACATCTCCGAGCGACGACGCCTGGTAGAAGCGCGCGCTTGACGCCGGCGTCGCGGATCGCCTCGAGCAGCCGCACGGTGCCCATCCCGGTCACGTCGCCGGTGTACTCGGGCACGTCGAAGGACACGCGCACGTGGGACTGCGCGCCCAGGTGGTAGACCTCGTCGGGCTGGAGCTCGTAGATCAGGCGCACGAGCCGGCTGGAGTCGCTGCAGGTCGCCGTGGTGCAGCAGCAGCCGGACCTGCTGCTCGTGCGGGTCGCGGTAGAGGTGGTCGATCCGCTCGGTGTTGAACGAGCGACGAGCGCCGCACCAGCCCGTGGACCTCGTAGCCCTTGTCGAGCAGCTGCTCGGCGAGGTAGGAGCCGTCCTGGCCGGTGATGCCCGGTGATCAACGCTTTCTTCAGCACGCGCGCATGCTAGAGAGCCGGGGTCGATGGGCGGCACGCCCCCGCCGCACGCCGCCCCGACAGGACCCACGACAAACATTCGTCGAGAAATCGTCCGGGGGTTGAATTGTCAGCGCGCTGACGTTATAAGTGCGGCTCAGGGCCGCCACGACGGTGGGCCCGCCTGCTGACCCGGAGGTCACATGTCCCCGTTCTCCAAGCCCCTGGCCACGATGGCCGCGGCGCTGATCACGCTTGCTGTCCTGCCGGCGCTCGCACTCGCCGACGCCCCGGACGTGACGTCTGCCTCGGGCAGCGTCATCGTCGATCCGAGCACGGGCAACCAGACCGTCGAGGTCCACGGCACCTGGTCGTGGACCACCCACCACAGCGACTGCAACACCGACCGCGCCGGGGTCGGGATCGCTGTCGACTGGGGCGACACCCGGCCAAACCCGTCCCCGCCGCCCGCCACGCTCCCCAACGGCTTCCATGTGACCGACCTCGGTGCGGACTCGGTCGACGTCGGGGTCTTCGCGGCCCTCAACGGCAACGTCGTGGACAACCTCGCCCACCCGGCCGAGCCCACGACGCTGACCGCCGACTCGAGCGCGCTCGCCAACTGGCGCAGCAACTGCGGCGTGTACTCCAACCACGGAGGCACCTCGTACAACACCGGTACCTGGGGCAGCGTGATCGACCCGAGCAACGCCAACAACACCACCGACGCCAACGGCAACCCGATCCATGCCCCGGTGCTGGACGGAAACGGCAACCCGATCCACTTCGTGAAGCACGTCTACCCGCCCGGCCCGCTGCCCACGATCTGCGCGCTCGCCTACGACGTGCACGGCAAGGGCATCGCGAAGGGTCCGAGCGGCCAGAAGGAGGTCACCGCCGGAGGCGCCGGCAACAACGACGACAACAGCGCCCAGAAGAACGGGAGCACGCCGCTGGGCAACCGCTGCGCGACGATCACGCTCATCAGCACGACCCCCGGCCAGGCGGCGATCGCGACGGGCGGGACCGCCAGCGACACGGCGACCGTGCAGAACGTGACCAACCCCGACGGGACCGTGACGTTCAGGCTCTACGGGCCCGACCCGGCGAGCTGCACGGGCCCGGTGTGGACGAGCCCCGCCAAGGCGCTCGTCGACCAGGGCAACGGCACCTACACCGCGACCTCGGGCTCCTCGACCGCGCTCAACGCGGCGGGCGTCTACTACTGGGTGGCCAGCTACAGCGGCGACACCAACGGCAACTCCGGCGCCTCGGGGGCCTGCAAGGACGCCACCGAGAGGGTCACCGTGGGACTGGCGGTGACGACGCTCACGTCGCCCACCAGCAACCCTCTGAGCGCCCTCGTCGTCGGCGACGGCCGCAAGCTCGGCGACGCGGCGACGCTCAAGGGAGCGACCAATCCCACGGGCGCCGTCACGTTCACTCTCTACGGCCCGACGCCGACGGCGACGGCCGACTGCTCGACCGTCGCCTTGGCGGCGCATGACAAGGCCCTGACGGGCCCCAGCAACGGCGACTACACGGCCACCTCGAACGACTTCGAGCCGCTCGCGGCGGGCTGGTACCACTGGATCGCCAACTACAAGCCGGGCAACCCGGACACCAACAGCGTCACGGCCAACACCTGCGGCAGCGACGCCGGTGAGACGATCGAGGTCAAGAAGGCCACCCCGACCCTGACCACCGATGCCCAGACCGGCGGGACGTCGGTCGCGCTCGGCTCGGCGATCAAGGATCGCTACACCCTGAGCGGGCTGTTCGGCACCCCGACGGGCAGCGTGCAGTTCGACCTCTACGGTCCCGACGACAACGGCTGCAGCGCGGCCATCAGCACGGGCGGCCCTCCGTTCACGGTGCCGGTCACCGCCAACGGGACGTTCGACTCGCCGACATACACGCCGACGGCCACCGGCCGGTACCAGTGGGTCGCCAACTACAGCGGCGACGCGAACAACGAGCCGACGACGAACGGCTGCCCGACCGACGTCAACGGCACCGTGGACCAGGCGTACTCCGCGGAGATCGTCGTCGTCGACGCGCCGCCCTCGTCGCCCCCGCCGCCGCCGGTCATCGTGGCCGCCGTGCCGAGCGTGGACGCCAACCCGAGCATCCGCATCGACAAGCTGGGCCCGCCGACCGCAGCGGCCGGGACCGTGGTGAGCTACACGCTCTACGTCACCAACACCGGCAACCAGCGGTTCGACGAGGCCCAGGTGGCGGTCACCGACCCGGTCTGCGCCAGCAAGCCGGTGCTGTCGTCGAAGAACGGCGACACGACCGAATCGACGCTCGACCCGGGCGAGGCCTGGACCTACACCTGCAAGGTGCAGACGGTGCTCGGCCAGACCGTGGTGCACAACGTCGGCTACGTCGACGCGACCGACTGGCACGGCATCGAGGTCTCGGCGCAGGATCAGGCGGACACGACCCTCACCCAACCCGTCCAGGCCGTACTCGGCCAGAAGGTCGTCAAGAAGTGCGTCAGCCGGCGCAGCTTCCGGATCCGGGTCAAGAGGATCAAGGGCGTGACCTACGCCAAGGTCACGCTGACGCTTCGCGGCAAGCGCATCGCGACCAGCAAGGGCAAGCGCATCACCGCGGGCATCGTCCTCAAGGGCCTGCCCAAGGGCACCTTCAAGATCAAGATCCGCGCCGTGAGCACCAAGGGCAAGGTCTACACCGGGTCGCGCACCTACCACACGTGCGTGCCCAAGCGGAAGCACAAGCCCGGACTGCTCTAGCCCTACCGGGTATCCAGGCCGACTGCGGCCCGCCGCGTGACGGCGGGCCGCAGCGCTTCCGCGGCCGGCGCCGCGCCGGGTAGGCTCACCCGCGAGATGAGCATGCTCGGAGCCTACGGGCTGCGCATCGAGGGGCTGCCGGGCGCCGAGCGCTGGATGCAGCCGCAGGAGCCCGCGGCTCCGGTGCTTCGCGTGGAGGTGCGCCAGGCAGCGGCTGCCGAGGAGCCCTCCCGGGTCGACGACCGCTCCGCCGACATCAGGCTCGTCGGCGGCGGCCGGCTGCGCGCATCCTGCGAGGAGCCCGTCGTCCGCTTCGACTTCGTCGACGTGCCGCCCGACGCCGATCTGCTGCACCCCTACCTCACGCCGGGCGCGGCGCTGGTGTGGCAGTGGGCGGGCCGGGAGGCCCTCCACGCGGGCGCCGTCGCGATCGGTGGCGCGGCGGTGCTGGTCATCGGCCGCAAGGAGGCGGGCAAGAGCACGACGCTCGCGTGGCTGGCAGAGCACCACGACGCCCCGGTCATGGCCGACGATCTCGCCGTGATCCAGGGCGACCGCGTGGTGGCCGGTCCGCGGAGCATCGACCTGCGCACCGAGGCCGCGGTGCCCGGCGCCGTGGTCGTGCGGGAGGGCGACCGCCGGCGCGTCACGCTTCCGGCGGTTCCGGCCTCGCTGCCGATCGCCGGGTCGGTCGTGCTGGGCTGGGGCGAGCGGCCGGCGATCGAGCCGCTCGACGCGGAGGCGCGCCTGCGAGCGCTCGCCTCGGAGCGGACCTTCCACCGGCTCAGGGGCGATCCCGCCGCGATCCTCGACATCGCCGCCCGGCCGATGTTCGGGCTCTCGCGCCCCCGGACGACCGGGGTCGCGGCGACGGCGCAGCTGCTGCTGGACCGCTTCTCCTAGGGTCGCGCTGATCGCGCCGGCGCGGTCCGGCGCGTGCGTCCGGCCGGCTCAGCGGCGCGCGCGCACGACGACCCGCGCGCCCTTCGCGGGGATCATCGTCACGTTGCGATGCACGGCGTGCTCGGGCTCGGGCTCGGCGGCCTCGACGTCGAGCCGGCGCGCCATCGCCTCGAGCACGACGCGCTGCTCGGCCATCGCCAGGGCCGCGCCGAGGCAGCGGCGGATGCCGCCCCCGAACGGGATCCACTCGTAGGTCCCGGGCTTGCGGCCGAGCCAGCGCTCGGGGCGGAACGCGAACGGCTGCGGGTAGAGGTCCTCGCGGTGGTGCAGGAGCAGGATGCTCATCGTCACCGGCCGGTCCGGCTTGACCGCGTAGTCGCCCAGCCGCCACGGGACCTGCACGCGCCGGCCGATGATCGGGATGACCGGCCGCGAGCGCATGCCCTCGGTGATCGTCGCCTCGACGACCTTCTCGGCCGCGTCGCCACCGGCGCGGACGGCCTCGCGCAGGTGCTCGTGGGCGGCGGGCGTGCGGACCAGGCGCTCCCATGTCCAGGCCAGCGAGTTGGCGGTCGTCTCGTGGCCGGCGAGCACCAGCGTCAGCAGCTCGTCGCGCAGCTCGCGGTCGGTCAGCGCCTCGCCGTCCTCCGTGCGCGCCCGCAGCAGCAGGCTGAGGATGTCGTTGCGGTCCTCGAGGTCGGCGACGCGGCGGCGCGCGGCGATCACCGCGTAGGTCGGGCGGTCGAGGATCGAGAGCGCGGTGCGGGTCGGCCCGACCGGCTCGTCGCTGCCGATGTTCATCAGCTCGGCGAGCGCGGCCAGCGGCCAGGTCGAGGCGGCGATCACGGCGCGGGTGGCCATGCGAACGCCGTGCTCCGGGGTCCCGGGACGCGGCTTGCCCTCGATGCCGAAGATCCCGGCCATGATCACGTCGAGCGTGATCGCCTGCATCCGCGGCGCGAGCGCGAAGGGCCGGCCGATCGGCCAGCGGTCGATCTCGCGCTCGGCCGCCTCGGAGATCATCTCGGCGTAGCGCGCGATCGCGTCGCCGTGGAAGGACGGCAGCAGCAGCTTGCGCTGGCGCATGTGCCGATCGCCGATCGCGGTCAGCACCGAGTTGGGCCCGACGATCGGCCGCAGCGGCGACTCGCCCGTCAGCGACGGCGCCTGCTCGGGCCTGGCGGTGAACAGCGAGCGGACGTGGTCGGGATGCGACGTGATGACGGGCGCGCCGGGCAGCATCCCGCGCATCCGGAAGACCTCGCCGTGCTCGCGCCGCGCGCGGAAGACGAACTCGATCTGGCGCTGGTTGAAGCGCAGCACCTGCAGCGCGCGGGGCATCCCGATCAGCGGCGGGCCGGGCAGCTGCGCGGCCTCGGCGGCATCGATCGGGCCGGCGGGCGACGGCAGCGCCTGGCCGACGAGATCGTCGGCCGCGGCCTCCTCGGCGCCGGCGGCAGGGGCGGGAGGATCGGTTACCACGCTCATGACACAAAAGAGCGTATCACCGAACCATGTCGAGGATGTCCGGTACGGCGCCGCCCTCGCGACGGCGCGTCCTACGTTGACCACGACTGCGCTCGCGAACGCAGGAGACCCCCGGCCGGGCGCGCCGGCACGGGCAGGAGACGCCGCTCTAGGCCGTGGCCTCGTAGGTGCGGCGCAGCCCCTCGGCGACACGGACACGGGCCGTCCAGCCAAGCCTCTCGCGTGCGCGGCCGACATCCAGGCACGAGCGGTCGACCTCGCCGAGGCGGGCCGGCCGAAGGTCGGGCGCGAAGTCGGCGCCGGGCTCGAGCTCGCCCATCAGCTCCACGAGCCGCAGGACGCTCGTCTCCTCCTCGGTGCCGATGTTGACGGCGCCGTGGAGGTCGGCGCCCGTGGCGGCCAGCAGCCCGTCCACCACGTCGGCGACGTAGATGTAGTCGCGGGTCTGCTCGCCGGTGCCGAAGACCGTCGGGCGCTCGCCGGCGCGCAGGCGGCCGCAGAAGATCGCGATCACACCGGCCTCCCCGTGCGGGTCCTGGCGCGGCCCGTAGACGTTGCCGAACCGGCATGCCACCGTCGAGAGCCCGTAGAGGCGCTGGAACAGCCCGAGGTACTGCTCGGCGCAGAACTTGCTCTGGCCGTAGGCCGCCATCGGCAGCGCGGGCGCGGTCTCGGGCGTCGGGACGACGTCGGTCTCGCCGTAGATCGCCCCGCCGGTGGAGGCGAAGACGAAGCGGCTCACGCCGGCGGCGCGGGCGGCCTCCAGCATCGTGATCGTCCCCTCGACGTTCGTGCGCGCGTCGAACGCGGGATCCTCGAGGCTGACCCGCACGTCGATCTGGGCGGCGAGATGGAAGATCAGGTCCGGGCGCTCGGCATCGACGAGGCGCCGCATCGCCCCCGCGTCGCGGATGTCCTCGACGTGCAGGCGCGCACCGCCCGCGATCGCGGGCTCGAGGTTCGCCTCGCGGCCCGACGACAGGTCGTCGACGACGGCGACCGCGTCACCGCGCGCGACGAGCGCGTCGACGAGGTGCGAGCCGATGAAGCCTGCGCCGCCGGTGACCAGTGCCCTCATAGCGCCGGGATGCTAGTGGCGAGCGCGCTCAAGCATCCGGCGCCGGCAGCCGATGTGCGGAGAGAACTCCCGTTGACCTGCGAGGGCCCGCACCGTGCGGGCCCTCGTCGTCTCAGGGGCCGTAGACCTCCGCCAGCGCGCGCGCGACCGCCTCGGGCGCGCAGCGCGACCGCACCTCGGCGAGGCCGCGCTCGCCGGCGGCGGCGTCGCCGTAGCGGGCGCGGGCCGCGGCGGCCAGGGCGGCGGCATCGCCGGGAGCGGCGAGGCCCGCCTCCTCGACGAGCCCCTCCAGCGCGCCGATGCGGCTGGCGACCACGGGGACGCCCGCGGCCATCGCCTCGGCCGCGGCGAGGCCGAAGGTCTCCGCCGACCGCGACGGCACCAGGGCCAGGGCGGCGCGGGCACGCAGCCGCGCCAGCTCGGCGGCCGGCACGCGGCCGGTGAAGCGCGCCTCGGGATGGGCGGCTCGCAGCGGCTCGAGGAGCGGCCCGTCGCCGGCGACCACGACCGGCAGCCCGGCGCGCCGGCACGCGTCGACCGCGATCTCGACGCCCTTCTCGACGGCGAGCCGCGAGGCGACGAGCGCGTGCTCGCCGGCGGCCGCCTCCGAGCGCTCGGCGAAGCCGCGCACGACGTGCCCGACCACGTTCGGGTCGGCGACCGGCGCGCGGAGCTCGCGCAGGCGCGCGGCCGCCGCCTCGCTGGGCACCACGAACGCGTCGACCTGTTCGGCCAGGCGGCGCTGCCAGGCGGCCAGCGCGGCGCCGTAGACGACGGCCTCGGCGCCGGTCCCGCGGCAGTTGAGCCGCACCCCGGGCCACGTGTCGCGGCCGTGGCAGCGGGTGCAGTCCTCGCCGCGGGCGTTGAAGCACGTCCCCACGGCGCACACCAGCCGGTAGTTGTGCAGGTGCAGCACGACGCGGGCGCCGGCGTCCCGGGCGGCGGCCAGCGCGCGCCAGCCGAAGGACGGGTTGACGTTGTGGGCGTGGACGACGCGGGCGCCGGTGCGCCGCACCGCGGCGGCCACGTCGCCGGGCTCGAGGCCGCCGCGCAGCAGCGCCGCCGCCGCCCGGCGGCGGCCCAGCGCGGCCGAGTCGCGGGCGAGCAGCTCGGCGTCCTCGCCCATGCGCTCGCGCACAAGCCACAGCAGGTCGTCGACGACGCGCTCCTCGCCCCCGGTGGTGCGGTAGCGGTTGTGGAGGAAGAGGATCACGCGGAGGCCGGTGCCCGCCGCACGCGTGGCCGCGCGCGGCTCGGGCACACATCATGATGGTCCGGACGCAGACCGCCCGAGTGACTCCGCCCGCCTCCATCATCGTCCCGACGCGCGACCGCGCCGACTACCTCGACGTCGCGCTGCGCTCGATCGCGCCACAGGCCGCCGAGCACGGCGCCGAGGTGATCGTCGTCGACGACGGACCGGGCGCCGCGACACGCGAGGTCGCCGATCGTCACGGCGCCCGCTACATCGCGATCGAGGGCGTCCACGGCCTCAACCCGGCGCGCAACGCCGGCATCGCCGCGGCGACCGGCGAGCTGCTGGTCCTCGTCGACGACGACGTCGAGGCGCAGCCTGGATGGCTGTCGGCGCTGCTGGCCGGGCCGGCGGACGCGGCCGTGCTCACCGGGCCGATCCGCGCCCGCTTCGAGGACCACCCGCTGCGCATGTGCGGGCGCGAGGGACCGCCGATCACGTTCCTCGACCTCGGGCCGGTCGACGCCGACGCGCTGGTCGCCTGGGGGGCGAACCTGGCGATGCGCCGCGCCGCCCTCGAGCGCCACGGCAGCTTCGACCCCGGCTGGACCACCGGCGCCGGCGACGAGGAGGAGTGGGTGCGCCGCTACGTCCAGGCCGGCGGCCGCATCCGCTACCTCGCCGGCGCGGCCGTGGTGCACCGCCGCGCCGGCGACGACGCCCGGCTGCGCTCGCTGGCCCGGGCCGCCTACGGCCGGGGACGGACGGCGCGGCGCTTCGACATGACCCGCGCCGCCGCGCCCGGGCTCGAGCGCGAGGGCCGCGTGCTCGGCGGCTGCATCGTCCACGCGGCCCGCTTCCGCTGCGCCAACGGCCTCGTGCTCGCAGCCCACAGCGCGGGCCGCCTGCGCGAGGCGCTGGCGCCCGTCCACCCCCCGCCGGCAGAGGACTTCCTCTCCGGCCGCAGCGGGACCGTCGCCGGCCGGCGCGGCGTCGTGCGGCGGTCGCTCGACCGCGTGGCCGACCTGCTGGCTGCGCCGCAGCGGATGCGGCTGCGCACCGCCGCCTCGCGCGCGCCGTCGCGTCGGGTGCTCGTCATCGGCGCCCACCGCTCAGAGGGGCGCGCCACCACCGCCGAGACCGTGGCCGAGCTGCGCGCCTCCCACCACGACGTGACGATCGACCTGCGGCCGGTGGGCGCGGGTGGCAAGTTCGAGAACCTCAACGCGATCGTCGCCGACCACGACCTGCCGCGCTTCGACTGGGTGCTGGCGATCGACGACGACGTCGAGCTGCCGCCGGGGTTCCTCGACGGCCTCGTGTTCCTCGCCGAGCGCCACGGCCTGCGGCTCGTCCAGCCGGCGCAGACGCTGGCGTCGCACGCCGCCTGGCCGGTCGTCCGCCGCCGGGCGCTGTCGGTGCTGCGCGAGACGACGTTCGTCGAGATCGGCCCCGTGACCGGCTTCGACCGCGCGGCCGTCGCCGAGCTGCTGCCGTTCCCGGCGCTGCGCCAGGCCTGGGGCCTGGACCTGCACTGGGCCGCGATCGCGCGCGATCGCGGCTGGCCGATCGGCATCGTCGACCTGCTGCCGGTCCGCCACGAGCTGCGCGCGGTCGCGGCCACCTACCCGCGCGAGCAGGCGCTCGCCGAGGCGCGCGCGTTCCTTGCCGACCGCCCGTACCTGCGCGCCCGCGAGGTCCGCACGGTCGCCGTGCATCGGGGGTGGTGAGCGCGGGTACCGCGAGAGCGATGACACTTCCCAAGAGATCAGCCAAGAAGGGCGCCAAGGCCTACCTGAGCGTCAAGACCGCCAGGAAGGCGGGCAAGGAGGCTCGCCGGGCCGCCACCGCCAGCGCCGCCTACAAGGGCGCCCGCAAGAGCGCGGAGGGCGCCCGCAAGGCCGCGGAGGCCCACCGCGCCGGCAGGCTCGCGTCGCGGCTGGCCTCCAGCCGCCTGGTGCTGGCGCTCGGCGCCATCGCCGCCGCCGCGCTCGCCGCAACGAGGCTCCGCAAGCGCTCGAGCGCCGGGCAGGCCCCGGGGCCCGCCTACGGGACGCCGCCCTCCCCGGCCCCGCAGCCGCCCGCCGGCGCGCCGACCACCGCGGCCGAGGCCGCGACCGCGTCGGCCACCGGTCAGGCCCAGCTCGCCGACGCCCCGCCGAGCGGCGACGGCTCCTAGCGGCCCCGCGCTCCACCTCCCCGGCGCCGGACGTTCGCCGCCCGGGGAAATGAACGTCCGCGGGCGGCGGGCCGGGCGCTGCGGGCGCCGGGGGCCGAGCCGGGGCCCGGTCCTGCCGCCCCGCCGGGTGCGCGCCCACGGGTCGGCTCGGGCATGCTGGGGGCGTGCGCGTCGCGGTCGTCAGCGAGTTCTACCCGCGCGCCCGCGACCCGGTGCTCGGCGTCTGGGCGCACCGCCAGGCGCTGGCGGCCCGCGACGCGGGCGCCGACGTGCGGGTGCTGGTCCTCCACCGGCCGATCCCGCCGTCGGCCGAGCCGCGCAAGCTGCGCACGGCAGCCGCGATGCTGCGCCAGCCGCCGCGCGCCCGGCTCGACGGCCTCGAGGTCGCCTACGTGCCGTTCGTCTCGCCGCCGCGACCGGGCTCCTACGCGCGCTGGGGCGCGTGGGCGGCCCCCAGCCTCGCGGTCGCGCTCGCGCGACTGCACCGGCGCTGGCCGTTCGACCTCGTCCACGCCCACAACGCGGTGCCTGCCGGCGACGCGGTCCGCCGCGCCCGCCGCGCGGCGCCGCTGGTCGTCTCCGTCCACGGCGGCGACGTGCTCTACACGGCCCCGCGCCATGGCGAGTCGGCCGTGCGTCCCACGTTCGAGCACGCGCGCCTCGTGCTCGCCAACTCGACCGGGATCGCCGAGTACGCCCAGCGGCTGGGTGCGGCGCGCACGCGCGTGGTGCACCTGGGGACCGACCTGCCGGCGCTCGAGTCGCCGCGCGACTCGGTCACGCTCGTCACCGTCGCCCATCTCGTCGGGCGCAAGCGCCACGCCGACGTCCTGCGCGCGCTGTGGGTGCTGCGCGCCCGCCGGCCGGAGCTGCGCTACCTGGTGATCGGCGACGGCCCGGAGCGCGCGGCGCTGGAGCGCCTGGCGGCCGAGCTCGAGCTCTCCGACCGCGTCGAGTTCGCCGGGCAGCTCCCGCACGAGGAGGCGCTCGCGCGCTCGCGATCCTGCGCCCTGCTGGTCATGCCCTCGATCGACGAGGCGTTCGGGGTGGCCTACGTCGAGGCGATGGCCGGCGGCCTGCCCGTGCTCGGCTCGGTCGGGGAGCCCGGCCCGCAGGAGATCGGTGCGATGGGGGACGGCATCCGGCTCGTGCCGCCCGGCGACGTCGAGCGCCTCGCCCGCGAGATCGACGAGCTGATGCACCGCAAGCTCCTGGTCGACCTGGGCGCACGGGCCCGGCGGACCGTCGAGCGGCACTTCACCTGGGATCGCTGCGGCCAGGCGACCGTCGCGGCCTACGAGGAGGCGCTGCGCTGAGGCCGGTCTTGTTCGTCACCAACCACGTGCCGCCCGAGCGCCTCGGCGCGTTCGCGGCGCTGCGCGCCCAGATGCCGCTGGAGCTGGTCACGATCGGGGGTCGCGACCGCCACGGCGCCGCGCCGACGGGCGAGGGCCGCGCGGTCCGCGAGCGCGACGTGGCCGGCCTGGCCGCGAGCGGGCGCTTCTCGGCCGTCGTCTGCGGCACGGCGGGCCGCCTCGCGGTGCCCGGGGCCTTCGCCGGCGCCCGCCGGGCCGGCGTGCCGTTCGTGCTCTGGGCGAGCCTGTGGGCGCACCCGCGGACGCCCGCCCACCTGCTCGGCTACGGCCCGATGCTCGCGATCTACCGCGGCGCGGACGCGATCGTCGCCTATGGCGAGCACGTCGCGGCCTACGTGCGGGCCCGCGGCGCGCGGCGCGTGCACATCGCGCCCCAGGCGGTCGACAACGCCTTCTGGAGCGCCCCGGCGGGCGAGCCCGCCGGCGAGCTCACCGCCCTGTTCGTCGGCCGCGACGCCCCGGAGAAGGGGCTGGCAACCCTGCGCGCCGCCTGGTCTGCGGCGGGCGCGCCGGGCCGCCTCGAGATCGTCACCGGCGGCGCCGGCGCGCACCAACTCCGCAACCTCTACGCCGCCGCGCACGTCCTGGTGGTGCCGTCGATCCGCACCCGCGACTTCCGCGAGCCCTGGGGGCTCGTCGTCAACGAAGCCATGAACCAGCGCACAGCCATCGTCGCCTCGGACCAGGTCGGCGCCGCCGCCGGCGGCCTCGTCCGTCACGAGCGCAACGGCCTGATCTTCCCGGCCGGCGACGTCGCGGCGCTCGGGCGCGCCATCACCCGCCTGCGCCGCGACCGCGAGCTCCGCGACCGCCTGGGCGCCGCCGGCGCCCGCGACGTCGCCGCCTACACCCACGAGGCATGGGCGGAGGGCTTCGCCGCCGCCGTGCGGGAGGCACGCGGTTGCTAGCTTCGAAGCCGATGCTGCGCCGCCTTCCGGCCGCCGCGGCCGTCGCCTTGTGCCTGCTGCTGCCGGCCGCGCCGGCGCTCGCGAGCGGCGATGCCGTCATCCGCGACTGCGTCAAGCACGGTCGCCTGACCAAGCGCTACTCCCAGAAGGAGTACCGCGACGCGCTGCGCAACATCCCCACCGACGTCGACGAGTACACCGACTGCCGCGCCACGATCCGGCGCGCGCAGCTGGGCATCGGAGGCCCCACCAACGGCGGCGGCAGCGGCGGCGGCACGGGGGCGGCGCCCCAGGCGCCGGAGGGCACCCCGTCGGCGCCCCGAGCCGACCCGCTGGCGGGCACCAGCCCGCAGGAGAAGGCGGCCGCCAAGCGCGACATCGCCAAGGCGCGCAGCGGCGAGGGCGCCGCCCCGCAGCGCGTCGGCCCCGACGTCGTGACGCCCGGGGCGCTCGCCTACCGCCGCTTCGACTCGCTGAGCAAGCTGCCGACCCCGCTGCTCGTCCTCGCCGTGCTCATCGCGCTGGGCGCGCTGGGCACCGGGGCGCACACGATCCTCCACCGTGTCCGTTCAGGCCGGCCCGGCACCTAGCCCGCCCGGCCTGCGGGGGCGGGCGCTCGCGCTGCGCCTGCCGCAGATCGAGTCCGACTGGGTCTACGGAGGCCTGCTCGGCGCGATCCTCGCCTGGATCGCCATCCGCGCCAACGGCGGGCTGCGCGTCGGCGACACGACGGTCGTCGAGATCGTGCTCGACCTGCTGGCGGGGGCGATCGGGGCGGTCGCGCTGCTCGCCGCGCCACGACTGCCGCGCCGCGGCCCGGGCACCACCGCCGGCGCGGTCTTCGCCCTCTTCGTCGTGATGACGATGCTCTCGACCGTCTGGTCGGTCCTGCCCGACCAGAGCTGGATCGAGGCCAACCGCGTCATCACCTACCTGGGCGTGTTCGGCATCGGCCTGGCGCTGGTGCGCCTCGCCCCCCACCGCTGGACGGCCCTCCTGACCGGGGTGACGCTCGCAAGCATCGTCGTCTCCGCGTACGCGCTCGCCCACAAGGCGTTCCCCGGCACGCTCGAGCCCAACGAGATATACGCGCGTCTGCGCCAGCCGTTCGGCTACTGGAACGCGGTCGGGCTGATGGCCGCGCTGGGGATCCCGGGCTGCCTGTGGCTCGGCGCGCGCCGCGCGGGCCACCAGGCCGTCAACGCGCTCGCCTACCCGGCGACCGGCCTGCTGGTCGTCGTGATGCTGCTCTCCTACTCGCGCGGCTCGCTGCTGGCGGCGATCCTCGGGGCCGGCTTCTGGTTCGCGGTGGTGCCGCTGCGACTGCGCGGGATCGCCGTCCTCGCCGCCGGCGCGGCCGGCGGCGCCGGCGTGATCGCCTGGGCCTTCGCCCGCGAGGCGCTGACCCAGGACGACGTCGCGCTGACGCTGCGCGAGCAGGCCGGCCATGAGCTGGCGCTCGCCGTCGGCTTCATGATGGTGGCGCTGCTGGCGGTCGGGCTGGCGGTCGGCTTCATCCGCTCGCGCAGCGCGCCGGCCGGCCACCAGCGACGCCGGGCCGGCGTCGCGGTCGCGGTCGCGGTCGCGCTGATCCCGGTGGGCGGGGCGATCGCCCTCGCCGCCACCGACCGCGGCCTCGGCGGCTCGATCTCCCACGGGTGGTCGCAGCTGACCGACCCCAACGCGTCCTCGCCGACCAACGAGCCGGGCCGGCTGACCGGCGTGGCGAGCGTGCGCGCGCGCTACTGGAACGAGGCACTGAAGATCTTCCGCGACCATCCGTGGATCGGCGTCGGCGTCGGCGGCTACCAGGTCGCCCGGCTGCGCTACCGCAACGACAACCTCGACGTCCAGCATGCCCACGGCTACGTGGTCCAGGTGCTCGCCGACCGCGGCATCGTCGGGATCGTGCTGAGCCTCGCGGCGCTCGCGGCGCTCGCGCTCGCGGTCGGGCAGGCCACCGGGCTGCGACGCGGCGGCGCCACGATGCGCACGACGCCCGAGCGGGTGGCGCTGATGACGCTGGCGTCGATGCTGCTCGTCTTCGGCGTGTCGTCGTTCGTCGACTGGACCTGGTTCATCCCGGGCGTCACGATCCCCGTGCTGCTCGCGGGCGGCTGGCTCGCCGGTCGCGGTCCGCTGGAGCCGGGTCCGCGGCCGCCGCGGCGCCTGCTGGCCCGCGTCCGGGCAGGCCTCGGCGAGCGGCTGCGCGTCCAGGCGGCGCTGGCCGCCGTGGTGATCGCCGTCGCCGCCGCGTGGGCGGCATGGCAGCCGCAGCGATCGATCGACGCCGGCAACGCCGCGCTCGACGCCGCGACCGCGAGCCCGCCGAACATCCCGAAGGCCCGCAAGCTCGCGAGCACGGCCCACGAGCGCGACCCGCTGTCGGTCGACCCCTATCTCGTGCAGGCGGCGGTCGAGACCAAGGCCGGCAACGACAAGCTCGCGCGGGGCGCGCTCGAGCAGGCCGTTCGGCTCCAGCCGGCCAACCCCAAGACCTGGGTCGCGCTCGCCTCCTTCCAGCTCGACCGGCTCCACGACGCCAAGCTGGCCAAGCGCACGCTCCAGCCGGCGCTCTATCTCGACCCCCGCTCGCGGGAGGCGATCGCGGTGCTGCTCCGGGCGAACCGCGACCTCACCGCAACCTCGTAGGTCACACTGGGTTTCGGATCACCGTGCCCCGCCACGTCCTGACCAGGCTCGCCCTCGCCCTCGCCCTGCTCGCCGCCGGCGCCCTGCCCGCCGCCTCCCATGCGTCGCGGACGCAGGAGTCGACGTTCCAGGACGACGACCTGCTCGAGTTCGCGCCGGCCGACCGGGTCGCCGCGACGCTCGACCAGCTCAAGGCGCTCGGCGTCGACCGGGTGCGCGTCTCGCTGTTCTGGGGCGCCGTGGCCCCGGACTCCCAGAAGCAGACGCGGCCGGCGAGCTTCGACGCGGCGGACCCCGACGCCTACCCCAACGGCTCGTGGGACCGCTACGACACCCTCCTGCGCCTCGCGGCCGCGCGCGGGATCGGCGTCAACTTCGACGTGACCGGCCCGGCGCCGATGTGGGCGACCGGCAATCCGGAGCGCACCGACATCGACAGCACCTACGCGCCCGACCCGTCGGAGTTCGCCGCGTTCGTCACCGCTGCCGGGCGGCGCTACAGCGGGCAGTTCGTGCGCAAGGAGGACCGTCCCCCGCCGCCGGCGCCGAAGCAGGACCCCTCGCCGCTGCCGCCGCTGCCGGGCCAGCCCTCCGGCCGGCGCCAGGCCGGCGCGACCCAGCAGCCGAGCGGCCCGCCGCTGCCGCGCGTCGACTACTGGGAGATCTGGAACGAGCCGAACCAGGCCGGGTGGCTGACGCCGCAGTGGCTGCCCTCGGCGGGCAGCTCGAGCGTCCAGCTGCCCACATCGCCGATCGTCTACCGCGGGCTGGCGGACGCCATGTACTCGTCGCTGGTCGCGACCGGCCACTCCAAGGACACGATCCTCGTCGGCGCCACCGCGCCGAAGGGGCTCAACGTCCAGGGGCTGACGCGCTCGATCAAGCCGCTGCCGTTCATCCGCGAGCTCTACTGCCTGGACCGCCACCTCCAGGTCTACACCGGGGACGCGGCGAAGGTCCGCGACTGCCCGACGAGCGACGCGATCCACGCGTTCCCGTCACAGCACCCGGTGCTCTTCCACATGACCGGCTGGGCGCACCATCCCTACGAGCTGACGTTCCCCCCCGACCGCAAGCCGACCGACCGCGACTACGCGACGCTGGCCAACCTCGGCACCCTCTCGCGCACCCTGCGCCGGGCCTACCAGCGCTACGGGCAGCGCCGGCCGCGCGGCGGGCTGCCGCTGTACCTCACCGAGTTCGGCTACCAGACCGACCCGCCCGACAAGCACGGCGTCTCTCGCGCGCGCCAGGCGGCGTACCTCAACCACGCGGAGTACATGACCTGGCGCGAGAAGTCCGTGCGGACGCTCTCGCAGTTCCTGCTCGTCGACGGCGGCGAGCCGGTGGGCCGCACCTTCCAGAGCGGCCTGCGCTTCGTCGACGGCCGGGCCAAGCCGGCGCTGCGCGCCTACGAGCTGCCGATCTGGCTTCCGCATCGCCACGTCCGCCGCAGAGCGCACCTGCGGGTCTGGGGCCTCGTGCGCAGCGCGCCCAACGGCACAGCCCCCGCGGTGAAGATCCAGTTCCGCCGCAGGCACTCGCGGCACTGGCGCACGCTCGCCACCCGGCACGGCTCCAGGAGCCGCGGCTACCTCTACACCCGCGTACGCATGCCGGGCACCGGGGCGATCCGGCTGCTCCATGGCGACACGGCCAGCCGCAGCGTCACCGTCCGCGCGCGCTGAGCCCCGGGGCGTCTACGCCGCGGCGTCGAGGTACTCGGCCGGCAGCAGGCCCGGCCCGCGCCCCGCGCACACGCGCTGCAGCAGCGCCTCGTACTCGTCGGTCACGGCGTCCCAGCTGTAGCGCTTTGAGCGCTCGCGGGCGCGCTCGCGGTATGCGTCGACGAGCTCGGGCTCGGCCAGGATCCGCTCGAGCTGCGCGGTCAGCGAGGCGACGCCCTCGCGGCCCGAGAACGTGAGGCCGGCGTCGCCGACCGTCTCGACGTTGGGGGCATGGTCGTTGACGATCACGCAGTTGCCGGCCGCCAGGGCCTCGAGGATCACGGGGTGGGTGCCGCCGACCTCGGTCGGCGCGCAGAACGCGTAGGCGCTGCGCTGCAGCTCCCAGTAGCCGGCGCCGAACACGTAGCCGGGGAAGACGACCCGCGGATCGCCCGCGCGGCGGACCTGCCTGATGTACTCGCCGGCGTAGGGCGCCCCGCCGACGATCACGAGCTTCATCCCGCGCGTGGTGGCCAGCGGGATGCGGCTGAACGCCTCGACGAGCACGTGCGGGTTGTTCTCGGGCTCGAGGCGGCCGACGAAGAGCAGGTAGCGCCGCGGCTCGAGACCCAGGCGCTCGAGCGTCTCGGTGCCATCGCCGCCGGGGTCCTCGACGCCGTAGGGCACCACGCCGATCCGCCGCCCGTAGCGCGCCTCGAAGACCTCGGCGACCGCGTGGGAGTCGGTCAGCGCCGTGTCCGACCAGCGCGGCGCGTTGCGCTCGGCGAAGCGCAGGTAGGCCTTGGCCAGCGGCGGCCACTTCGAGCGGTCGGAGTCCAGCCCGTCGACGTTGATGACGGTCGGGATGTCGGCGCCGCGGGTGACCAGGCACATCGGGCTGTTGCCGGCGATGAAGAACAGCGCGACGTCGGGGCGGGTCCGGTGCGCGGCGTGCAGGCTCGAGAGCAGCGTGTGGGTGAACGTGTCGAGGTACTTGTTGCGGATCGTCGGCAGGTGGACGAGGCGGGCGCCCTTCCACTCGCGCAGCCGGCGGTCGACGACATGCGGCCGGCAGTAGACGACGACCTCGTGCCCGCGCGCCGACAGGCGGCTGGCAAGCTGCTCGGCGGCCGTCTCGAAGCCGCTGTAGGACGCGGGGATGCCGCGCGTGCCGAGGATCGCGATGCGCATGGCAGGCTCCGCGGAGCCTAGTGCCGCACCCGCGCGCGCTCGTAGGCCTCGAGGTGCGCGCGGGCGCTGGCCGCCCACGAGAACCGGGCCGCGCGGGCGCGGCCGCGGGCGGCGAGCTGCGCGCGCAGCGCCCGGTCGCCGTGCAGGCGCCGAAGCGCCGCCTCGAGCGCAGCGGTGCGCGGCTCGACGTAGAGCGCGGCGTCGCCGCAGACCTCCTCGACGGCCGGCGAGCGGACCGCGACGACCGGCGTTCCCGCCGCCATCGCCTCCAGCGGCACCAGCCCGAAGCCCTCCTCCACGCTCGGGTGGGCGAGCGCGAGCGCTTCCGCGTAGAGATCGGCGAGCGCGGCGGCGCCCACGCGCTCCCCCGCCGCGCCGGCGACGAGCAGCGGCAGCGGCAGTCGCGCCGCCCGCAGCAGCGCGAGGTTCTTGCGCGGCTCGTCGTCGCCGACGTAGAGCACGTGCGCCGGCGCGCGCGGCGCGACCGCGGGGAGGTCCTGGCCGGGCCCGTGCTGGGCGACGACGATCCGCTCGGCGGGGACGTCCCAGCGCTCGGCGACCGCGGCGGCGGTCGCGTGCGAGACGCAGACGACGGCGCCGGCTCCCCGGGCGGCCGCCCGATGGGCGCGGCGCGCCCACGCCGCGAAGCGCGGGTCGAAGCGGTCGGGGTGCGTCTCGAACGCCAGGTCGTGGACCGTGACGACCTGGGGCAGCCCGGCGCGCCGCGCGAGCGCGGGCAGCGGGTGGTGCAGCACGCCGGCTCCCGCGGCGCGCGCACGCCGCGGGAGCTCGCGCTGGACGAAGCGGCGGTCGGCGAGCGCGTTGCGAAGGCTGCCCGGCCCGCCGCCGGCGGGAGCCCGCCGGCGCTCGTTGGCCAGCTCGACGACGTCGGCGCCCTCCGCGCGCAGTGCCGCGGCCAGGCGGTCGAGGTAGGTCGCCGTACCCGACGGCCCCCGCCGCGCGAAGGTCGTGTCTAGCGCGACGCGCATGCGTAGAGCCGGCCCCGCCGGCGGCGGACCGTGACGCCGGTGAGCGACTCGCGCAGCAGCGACGCGAGCGAGCGGCGCGTGAAGAAGCGCAGGTGATCGCCACGCGGGTCGAGCTGCGCGGTCCGGGTCAGCAGCGGACCGTGCGCGGGAGTCGTCGCCAGCAGCTGGCCGCCCGGGCGCAGCGCGAGCCGCGCCTCGGCCAGCAGCCCGGCGGGGTCGACGGCGTGCTCGAGCACCTCGCCGGCCCAGACGACGTCGGCCCAGCCGTTGCCGCCGGGCAGCGGCCCGCCCTCGTCGACGGCCTCGAAGCGTGCGCCCGCCACGCGTCCGCGCGCACGCTGCACGGCGACGCGCGAGACGTCCACGCCCAGCACGTCGGCGCCCGAGGCGACGAGCTCGGCGGCGAAGGCGCCATCCCCGCAGCCGAGGTCGAGCACGCGTGCCTGCGGCGGCAGCCGCGAGAGCAGCCACCGGCGGCGCTCGCCGAACGCCTCGGGCAGCGCCCCCCGGGGGACGGCCTCCCAGACCGCTTCGCGGAACGCGCTCACCGGACGGACCCTATGCCGTTCGCCGTCCCGCGCGGCCGGGCCGCCGCCATACAGTGGAGAGGTGGCCCGCCGCCTGCTCGCCGTCTGCGCCGTCTCCCACCCCGGCGGAGCGGAGATCGGGCTGCTGCGGCTGCTGGCCAGGCTCGACGGCTGGGACGTCACGGTGACGACGCCGGGCCCCGGCCCGCTGGCCGAGGCGGCCGAGCGGCTCGGCGCGACCATCGCGCACCTCGACGTGGGCGGGCTCGGCGCGCGCCAGGGCGCGGCGGCGCTGCGCGCCTGGCCGCGGGCTGTCCGCCTCGCCCGGGCGGCCGACGCCGTCTACCTCAACGGCACCGTCTGCGGCCGGCTGCTGCCCGCGTTCGCCGGCGACCGCATCGTCCTGCACGTCCACGACCTCGTCGAACGCGTCGCGCCGCACTGGCGGCTGGCCGACGTCGTGCTCGCGGACTCCGAGGCGGTCGCCGACCGGCTCGGCGGGCTCGAGGCGCACGTCGTGCACTGCCCGGTGGAGCTCGACGTCGAGCCGACGCCGGCGCCCCCGTGGAGCCCCGACCCGGCCCGCCCCGGGCCGGTGATCGGCTACGTCGGGCGCATCGAGCCGCGCAAGGGCGTGCTCGACCTGGTTCGCGCGGCGCCGGCGATCCGCGCCGGCGCGCCGGGCGCCCGCATCGTGCTGCTCGGGTCCGATCCGTACGAGACCGACCCGGACTATGGTGCGCTGGTGGCCGCGGACACGGAGGTCGAACGGTGCGGATGGGTCGACGACGCCGCCACCGCCATGGCGCACCTCGACCTGCTCGTGCTCCCGTCGCACGCCGAGCCGTTCGGGACCGTGCTCGCCGAGGCGATGGCTGCCGGCACGCCGGTCGTCGCCACCACGGCCGGCGGCCTGCCCGAGGTCGTCACCGACGGCGTCGACGGCGTCCTCGTGCCCCCCGGCCGGCCGGACGCGCTCGCTGCCGGCGTCCTGCGCGCGCTGGCGAGGCGCGAGGAGCTCGCCGCCAACACGCGCACGTCGGCCGCGCGCTTCGACGCCGACGCGTACGCCGAGCGGGTCGGCCGCCTGATCGCCCCGATGCGCGCCGTGCCGGCGAGGTGAGGGTCGCGTTCGACAGCCGGCCGGCCTCCGACCCGCGCGGCATCGGCCGCTACGCGCGCTGCCTGCTCGAGGCGCTGCGCGCCACCGCCGGCGACGACGTGATCGTCGAGACCCATCGCCCCCGCGCAGCGCCGACGTCTTCCACTCGCCGTGGATCGACGGCGTGCGCGTGCGCAGCCGGCTGCCCGCAGGTCGTCACGCTGCACGACCTCGTCCCGCTCAAGCGCCGCAGCGAGTACCTGCGCACCGGCGCCCGCTTCCGCCTGCGGTACATGAGCGTCCAGCGCGCCGAGCGCGTCATCGTCCCGACCGAGGCGGTCGCGGGCGACGCCGTCGCGCGCCTCGGCATCCGGCGCGACGCGATCGTCGTGATCCCCGAGGCCGCAGCGCCCGCGATGTGGCCGCGCTCGCAGCAGGAGGTCGACGCGGTCCGCGCGCCGGTTCGGGCTGCCCGACGAGTACCTGCTGTGGGTCGGCGGCCTGGAGCACCCCGACCCGCGCAAGCGCGTCGGCGCGCTCGGCGCACGCCGCGCGAGCTTCCGCTCGTGCTCGTGGGCCCGGTGAAGCAGTGGGCGCGCGAGCTGCCCGGCGTCACCCTCACCGGCCACGTCTCCGACGACGACCTCGCCGCCATCTACACGGGCGCGCACGCGCTCGTCTTCCCGTCCGACGACGAGGGCTTCGGGCTGCCGACCGTCGAGGCGCTCGCCTGCGGCACGCCGGTCGTCGCCTGCGACGTGCCGGCGCTGCGCGAGGTGCTCGGCGACCGCGCGACGTTCGTCGCCAGCGAGGACCTCACCGGCCTGATCGGCGCCGCGCAGTCCGCGCACGCGGCCCGCGCCGGCGCCGCCGGCGTGGACGTGGGAGGACGCCGCGCGGGCGACCTGGGCGGTCTACGCCGACGCCGCGGCGGCCGGCTGAGGCGGCCGCGGTTGCGGGCGCGGAGCGACAGGCGTACATTCGCCGGGAACCGAGGAGGAGCCCTGATGCAGACCTTCGTGATCCTCCGGCGCCATGGCTGGAGGTCGCCCGCCGACCTCGAGGAGGCCGCTGGCCGCTCGACGCGGGTCGGCGACGAGGAGATGACCGACGACATCCGCTGGATCCGCAGCTACGCGCTCGACGAGGGCGACGGCTCGGTTGGGACCGTCTGCATCTACCAGGCCAGCAGCGAGGACGCCATCCGCGAGCACGCACGTCGCGCCGACCTTCCGGTCGACGAGGTCGTGCGGGTGGCCGACACGGTGCTCGTGCGGCCCGACCCGTAGCCCGGAGACACCGGTCCCTCCGCCGTCAGGCGCGGGGCGCCAGGCCGAACGGCGGGCGCCGCACGCGGCGGCGCGCCTGGATCACGCGGCGGCGGCGGCGGACGCCGGCGCGCAGGCGCCACGCGTCGGCGTAGGCGCCCAGCAGGACCCGCTCACGCAGCAGCGCGTGGCCGAGCGCGGCAACCTCGTAGGCGGCGATCCACGGCAGGTCGGCGAGCAGCCCGGCCGCGGTCTCGTTCTTGGCCAGCATCAGCAGGCGGTTGCGGAACTGCATCCGGCGGTGCTCGGGCCGCAGCTCGAGCGCGCGGCCGCCGAGGGGCTGTAGGTGCGCACGTGGCGGGCGACCGCGCGCGGGCTCGTAGGCGCAGCCCCAGCCGCGCAGCTGCGCGCGCCAGGCGAGGTCCGACTCGGTCGCCCACAGCGCCATGTCCTCGTCGAGCACCTCCGCGCCCACCGCGCAGTCCTCGATCGCGGCGCGGCGCCACAGCACCGCGGCGCCGTCGCCGCCGAACACCGGGCCGCCGTGCCCGTAGGCGCGCGCCGGCGCACCGTGCCCGACCAGCAGGTTCTTGCGCCGGCGGCCGACGGCGATGCCGGCGGCGTCGATCTCGTCGGCGCCGGCGCGCAGCAGCTTCGGCGCCACCGACCCCAGCGCGGGGTTCGCGTCGAGCGCGAGCCCGCAGCGCGGCGAGGAAGCCCGGCTCGACGACGCAGTCGGCGTTGAGCAGCAGCACCGCCTCGCCGCCCGTGGCGGCGATCCCCGCGTTGATCGCCGCCGCGTAGCTCATCCGCCGCGTCAGCCGCAGCGCCCGCGCGCCGGCCGCCTCGGCCACCTCCGGCGTCGAGTCGGTGCACGCGTTGTCGATCACCACGACCTCGGCGCCCGGCTCGGCGACGATCGGCGGCAGCGCGGCCCGCAGCAGCGGCGCCTCGTCGACGGACAGCACCAGGACCGTCGTCGCGCCCGTCACGCCAGCTCCGCGTAGACGGCCGCGGTCTCCCGCGCGGTGCGCTCCCAGGACAGCTCGGCGACGCGCTCGCGCCCGCAGCCGGACCAGCTCCTCGCGGCGGTCCAGCGCCGCGCATCATCGCCGCCGCGATCGCGTCGGGGTCGAGCGGGTCGAACAGCTGCGCGGCGCCGCCGGCGGCCTCCGGCAGCGACGTCGCGTCCGCGCACGCGACGGGCACGCCGCGCGCCATCGCCTCCACGACCACCAGGCCGAAGCCCTCGTACAGCGAGGGGTGGACGAGCAGGTCGGCTCCGCGCAGCAGCGCGTCGAGCGCGGCGTCGTCGAGGTAGCCGGGCGCCTCGACGTCGGGCCACGGCGACGAGCCGAGGCCGGCGACGACGAGCCGGTGCCCGGTCGCCGCCGCGCGCCACGCCTCCACCAGCCGGGCGAGGTTCTTCTTCGGGCGCACGTCGCCGATCGCCAGCAGGTAGGGCTCGCCGGCCGGCACCGGCGCGTCGCCGAGCGGCAGCGAGGGCGCGAGGGAGCATCACGCGGATGCGCCGCGGATCGGCGCCATAGCGCCCGCAGACGTCATCGGCGGTGACGTGCGAGACGCAGATCACCCGCTCGGCCGAGCGCACCGCCCGGGGCGTGAAGAAGCGGTACTTCGCGCCGGTGGTCCGGGCGAAGTCGCGCGGATGCGCCTCGAAGGCCAGGTCGTGGACGGTGACCACCCCGGGCAGCGTGCGGCGCAGCGGCAAGAAGCAGTTTGGGGCGTGCAGGACGTCGGCGCCCGCACGCGCCGCCAGCCGCGCGAAACGGGCCTGCTCGAAGACCGTCTCGGGGCCGGGGCCGCCGTGGCGGAAGGCCCGCAGCTCGACGATCCGTGGCAGCGCGCGCTCGAGCTCGGCCGCATAGCGGCCCCACCCGCGCAGCGGCGGACGATGGGCGTCCCGGGCGTCGAAGGCGACGAGCACCATCCGGAGCCTACGGACGGGCCGACCGCGTACCATTGCCGCACCAGCCAGGCAGGGAGGCCGTTCAGTGAACCGCTCCTCCGACAGCCCGCTCGCCGTCGCTGCGCCGAACGGCAACGGGCATCTCCCACACAGCTCCCGGATCTTCGACATCCCGATCGATCTCGGCCAGCCCGGCCGAGCTCCTGCGGCGCATCACGGGCTGGGTGGGCGATGCCCGGCGCGACGCGGCGCGTGATGTACGTCAACGCCCACGTGCTCAACCAGTCGCGGGAGAGCGCGCAGCTGCGCGCGCGCGCTCGAGGACGCCGACCTCGTCTACTGCGACGGCTACGGGGTGCGCCTGGCGGCCAAGGCGCTGGAGGTCGAGATCCCGCACCGGATGACCGGCGCCGACTGGATCTGGGGCCTGGCGGCGCTGTGCGAGGCCGCCGGCCAGTCGCTGTACCTGCTCGGCTCCGAGCCCGGCGTGACCGCCGAGGCGGCCGCAGCGGCTGAGCCGCTGGTACCCGCGCCTGCGCATCGCCGGGAGCCACCACGGCTACTTCGACCCGGGCTCCCCGCACGACGAGCGCGTGATCGAGGACATCAACGAGCGCCGTCCCGACATCGTGCTCGTGGGCATGGGGACGCCCAAGCAGGAGCGGTGGGTGCAGCACAACGCCCCGCGCCTGGACACCGACGTCGCTGTGGACCGTCGGCGCCCTGTTCGACTACGTCTCGGGCCGCGTCCCCCGCGCGCCGGCCTGGCTTGCCGACAATGGACTGGAATGGATCTTCAGACTGGCGATCGAGCCCCAGCGGATGTGGCGGCGGTACCTCCTGGGCAACCCGGTGTTCGTCTCCCGGGTGATGGCCCAGGCCCGCCAGCATCACGCCGATCGCGCCGCCTAGGCCCGCTCGTCGTCGCGCTGCTGGCCGCGCTCGCGGCCCTGCAGGTGGCGCACGACGCGGGCGTGGTCGGCCGCGCGGCGGTGCCGCCCGCTGCTGCGCGTCGGCGCCACGACGGTGGCGTTCTTCGCCGTCTGCGGGTTCGGCCTGACCCGGCTGGCGCTGCCGGCCGGCCTGCGCCGCCACGAGGCGCTGTGGGTCGCCCCGATCGGCGCCTGCGCGGCGGCGGTGAGCATGACCGCGCTCGGGTTCGCCTGGGTGCCCTTCGACGTCTCCCTCGGGCTGACCCTGGCCGGCGGCGCCGCGCTCGGGGCGCTCGCGGTGCGGCGCGCGCCGGTGTCGGCGCGCGCCTACGTGCGCGGGCTGGGCTGGCCGGCCTACGTCGCGCTGCTGCTCGCGGCGATCGCGCTCGTCCCGCTGTTCCGGGCGGGCTTCGCGACCGTCGAGGGCCAGGGCCAGGACGCCCACCTCGCCGTGGGCACCGCGATGTTCCTCCAGCACCACCACCCGCTGGCGGTCGACCCGTCCGGGCCGGTCGACCAGGTGCCGCTCGTCTGGCGCTCCAAGCAGCCGATCTACTACGTGCTGGGCGCAGCGGCACGGCTGAGCGGCAAGGAGGTCTTCGAGACGATCTCCGCCGTCCAGGCGGTGCTGCTCGCGCTCGCCGCCTTCGGCTTCTTCCTGGTCGCGCGCGAGCTGGCGGGCGCGCCGCGCTGGGCGGCGCTCGGCGCGATGGCCGTGGTGGGCACCGACCGGATGGTCCTGCACACCGTGATGCACCCGTACTACAACCAGACCTGGGGGCTGATGGCGATGCCGTTCGCGCTCGTGCTCGGGTGGTGGGCCCTGCACGAGCGCACGACCGGCGGCCTGTGGCTGCTGGCGCTGCTGCTCGGGGTGCTGGCGTTCGCCTACCCGCTCGCGCTGCCGATCCCGCTGCTCGCCCTGGCCGTGATGCTGTGGCCGCACCGCGCACGCCTGCGCGGGGTGCGCAGGATCTACCGCGGCCGGCGCTCGCTGCTGTGGATGGTGCCGCTCGGGTTCGTGCTGCTGGTCCCGATCCTCGGGGTGATCGAGAAGATGACGAGCGCGGCGACGCTGCTGCTCGGCGGCGCGTCGCTCGGCCCGTGGGGCGGCGACCTCGACGGCTGGTACCCCGAGGCGTGGTTCCTGGCGGCCCCGACCTGGGGCGCCCTCGTGATCGTCGGGCCGCTGCTGGCCTGGCTGGCCTGGCACGCGCTGCGCGCGACCCCGCGCCCGCCCCGCGACGCGCTGCTGGCGATCCTCGTCTTCGGTGCCGTGTTCGCCGCCTACTTCCGCGTGCGCGACTACGGCTGGTACTTCCACTTCAAGACGCTGGCGTTCGTCGCGCCCGTCCTGCTGGCGCTCGCCGCCGCGGGCGCCGCGCGCGTCGGCCGCCGCGCCGGGGCGCTCGCGCTGCTCGTCCTCGTCGGCGGCTCGCTCGCCTCCGGGCGGCGCGAGGTCAACACGACCTTCGACGAGCTGCCGCGGTCGGTCCTCGCGCTGCGCGACGTCGACGCGGCGCTACCGCCGAGCGCGTCGATCCGGCTCGACGTCGACCCCCAGCAGCAGAACTGGGTCGCGTTCTGGCTGCACGGGCAGCCGCTGTGCTCGCGCCGGCCGCTGCTGCACACCAGCTACCCGCACGTGCGGACCTCCCGCAAGGCCGACTACATCGTCACGCCGATCGAGGCCAGGCGGCCCGCCGACGCGCTCGGGCGCCCGGTGATGACCGCGGGCGGCTTCCGCCTCTGGCGCCAGGACCCGGCGGTGCCCGGCGTGCCGAACTGCTCGCGGCGGATGGTGCAGACGGTGACGTCGGTGCCGGTGTCGTGAGCGGCGGGGTCGGGCCCGGACGCGGCCGGGTCAGTCGACCGGGGCGCGAGCCTGCCCGGCGAGCAGCTCGCGCAGCGCAGCCTCGGCGCGCTCGGGCGCGTAGGCGGCCAGGCGCGCCCGGCCGCGCTCGCGCAGCGTCGCCCGCAGCTCCGCGTCGGCGATCGCGAAGTGCACGAGCTCGGCCATCTCGTCGAGCGAGCCGTCGAGCACGAGCGCGGCGTCGCCCGTCGTCTCGGTCACCGCGCCGCGCGGGCGGGCCACGACCGGCACGCCGAAGTGAAACGCCTCGAGCAGCGGGATGCAGAAGCCCTCGTGCTCGCTCAGGCACAGGAACGCGTGCGCGGAGCGGTAGCGCTCGGCCAGCTCGTCGTCGTGCAGCGAGCGCTCGAAGCGCACGGCTCCGGGCACGAGCTGCTCGGCGAGGCCGGCGAGCGCCGCCGCGTAGGCCTCGTGCAGGGGCTCGCCGACGAGCACCAGCCGCGCGTCGGCCAGCCGGTGGCGGCGCAGCAGCGCGAACGCGCGGATCACCTCGTCCTGGCGCTTGTGCGGCGCGAGCCGGCCCACGAACAGGACCGTCGGCGGCCCCGGGGGCTCGCCGTCGCCTGGAGCGCCCCAGTCGCCGGAGTCCAGCAGCAGCGGAACCACGCGGTCGGTGCCGAGCTCGGCCGCGTTGAACGCCGACACGCCCGCGACGGCGTCGCAGCGGGCGGCGAGCTCGGGCAGCTGCGAGCGCCCGAGCGCGCACTGCACCGCGACCCGGGGCTCGTGGTCCCAGAACCAGCGCGGCGGCGTCACGTTGTGGGAGAGCAGCACCTTGCGGCCCGGCTGCTCGAGCACGCGCGCGAGACCCGGGGCGTAGGCCGAGTGGTGGATGAGCACCGTGTCGTCCGCGGCGGTGCGCAGCCGCCGCAGCTCGCGCACGCGACGGGCGACCCGCGGGTCGATGTGCGGCGCCCACACCTCGCTCTCCCATCCCCACGAGCGCACGCGCTCGCCGATCGCGAGCGCCTGGCGGGTGACGGCGTCGAACGGGCCGGCGCCGCTAAGGACCTGGTGGATCCGCACGCGCGAGGTCCTCGAGCTCCTGCAGCTTGGTGACGACCATCAGGTTGAAGCGCGACTGCTGCGCGTAGGCCTGGCCGAGCTCCTGGCGCAGCAGGTGGCGCAGCGCCCGCTTGAGCCACGTGATCGGGCCGCCCCAGCGACGCGTCGAGCGGACGAGCTCCGGATCGGTCTCGATCACCGCCCACTCCATCAGCTTCTCGATCCTCAGCTCGTCTGTCGGCTCGATCGCGAACCCCGAGAGGTCCTCGCCGAAGCTCGCCGCCCGCGCTCGCTCGAGCGCCTCCTCAGGTGTCACCCCTCGCCTCCCTCTGGTCGGTGCCTGCGATGCCGGCGGCGGCCGCCGACGCGCCCACCCGCACCGGCGTGCCCATCAGACGGTGGTAGAAGGGCATCCCCTCGCTCGTCGGGCCGTCGAACACCACCCGACCGCCGTCGAGCACGACCGTACGCTCGCAGCTGCGGTCGATCAGCGCCGCGTCGTGGGAGACCAGCACGAGCGTGGCGCCCGCCTCGATCCGCTCGGCGATGCGGGTCTCGCACTTGCGCTGGAAGGCCTCGTCGCCGACCGCGAGGACCTCGTCGATGAGCATCACGTCCGCGTCCAGGTGCGCGGCGATGGCGAACCCGAGCCGCACGAACATGCCCGACGAGTAGGTCCGCACGGGCACGTCGATGAAGTCGCCCAGCTCGGAGAAGGCGATGATCTCGGGGGCCCGGGCGTCGATCTCCTCGCGGCTCATGCCGTACAGGGCGCCGTTGAGCAGGATGTTCTCGCGGCCGGAGAAGTCGCGGCCGAAGCCGGCGCCGAGCTCGAGCAGCGAGACCACCCGACCGCCGGTCCGCACCGTGCCGGCGTCCAGCGGAACGATTCCGGCGAGCACGCGCAGCGTCGAGGTCTTGCCCGCCCCGTTGCGCCCGACGACGCCGACCGTCTCGCCCGGCGCGATCCGCAGCGAGACGTCGCGCAGCGCCTGCACCGGGGGCGGCCCGGCGCCGCGGCGCCCCAGCAGCGCGCCCTTCAGCGTCCGCCCCGGGTCGGCCCGCACGCTGAACGCGCGCGAGGCGTGCTCGAGGACGATCTCGCCCGGCCGCAGCGCCATCTCAGACCACCACCGCGAGCTCGGCGGCCATGCGCCGAAACAGCGCCAGCCCGCCCGCGAGCGCGAGCGCCGCGATGCCGAGCACGTAGGCGATCGTCGCGACGTCCGGCCACGTTCCGCCGTAGAGGGTCGCCCGCACCGCCTCGATGAACGGAGCGACCGGGTTCCCCCAGCGCAGCACCGCCTGCGCCCACGGCCGGTCGGTGACGTCGCCGGGCTCGAAGAAGATCGGCGAGACGAAGAACCACGGCAGCAGCAGCGCCGAGAGGATCGGCGCGACGTCGCGGTAGTAGGCGTGCAGGACGGCGACGAGCAGCGCCAGGCCGCAGACGAACACGACCAGCGCCGCGAGCAGCACCGGCACGAGCAGGAGCGCGGGGTCCCACGCGCCGCGCACCGGCACGGTCACCAGCGCGACGAGGGCGAGCACGGCCAGGAAGGTGACCGCCTGCACCGCGACCGTCGCCGCCGGGATCGTCTCGCGGGGGAACCGCGCCTTGCGGATCAGCGCACCCTGGTCGAGCAGCGATGGCGCCGCTGACAGCAGCGACTGGCTGAAGAAGATCCACACCATCAGGCCCACCATCAGGAACAGCGGGTAGTCGGCGTGCTGGGCCGGGTGGAAGACGACGCCGAACATCAGGTAGTAGGCGCCCATGAGCACCAGCGGGTTGACGACGTACCAGGCCACCCCGAGCACGGAGCCCTGGTACTTCTGGCGCAGCTCGCGCCGGACCATCTGCTCGAAGAGGAAGCGGTAGCGGACCAGCTCGGCCACGGCGCTCATCCTCGCAGCAGCGCCTCCCGGACCGCCGCGTAGGCGGGCTTGGGGCGCAGGTCGCCGTCGAGCAGCGTGGCGTCGCCGAAGCCGCTGAAGGCGCCCGGGATCCACGAGTCGGCGTCGTCGAGCCCCCAGAAGACGATCCCACGGCAGCGGTCGACCTCCTGGCAGCCGTCGACGATCCGCCGGTAGGCGCCGGCCTGCCGGCGCAACGCAGCGTCCCCGTGGTCGGCCCGGATGCGCACGTCGACCTCCGTGAGCACGACGTCGAGACCGAGGCCGGCGAAGCGCCGCAGCGTGGCGGCGAAGCTCGGTATCGGCTCGGTGCCCACGTGGGTCTGCAGGCCGACACCGTCGATCGGCACGCCGTCGTCCACCAGGGTCCGCACCAGCCGCAGGACGGCGTCGGTCTTCGCGTAGTCGCCCTCGGTGCCGTAGTCGTTGTAGAAGAGCTTGGCGCCCGGGTCGGCCTCGTGGGCGAAGCGGAACGCCATCGCGATGTAGTCCGGGCCGATCGTGTCGAGCCAGATGTCGCGGCGCAGGCCGCCGCCGTCGGCGACGGCCTCGTTGACGACGTCCCACTCGGCGATCCGGCCGCGGTAGCGGCCCACCACCGTGCGGATGTGGTCGTGGAGGACGCCGATCAGCTCGTCGCGCGTGTAGTGCTTCGCCGCCAGCCAGCCCGGGAGCTGGTTGTGCCAGACGAGCGTGTGCCCGCGGATGCGCTGGTGGTGGGCGCGGGCGAAGCCGACGATGCGGTCGGCGCGGGCGAAGTGGTAGCGGTCGGGCTCGGGGTGGACGGCGTCCCACTTCAGCGCGTTCTCCGGCGTGACCGCGCCGAACAGCGCGCCGACCGCCTTCGCGTAGCCGGCGTCGTCGAGCTGCCCGGCGCGGACGGCCACGCCGACGTAGCGGGCGTCGTCGAGACCCCGCAGCGGCCGGACGTCGGGCGCGCTGCGATCGCCGCCGCAGCCCGCCGCGACCAGCGCCAGCGCGGCGAGGCCGGCGCCGAGGGCGCCGCGCGCGCTCAGAACGCGCCGCGGCGCGCGAGCACGGCGGGGACGGTCTTGACCAGGATCGAGAGGTCGAGGAAGACCGACCACCGCTCGAGGTAGAGGAAGTCGAGGCGCACGAGGTCGTCGAAGTCCAGCTCGGAGCGCCCGGAGACCTGCCACAGGCCGGTCATGCCCGGAAGCACGAGGTAGCGCTTCTTGTGCCACTCCTCGAGGCGCTGGAAGTCGCGCCCCGGCAGCGGTCGCGGCCCGACGAGCGACATCTGCCCGCGGATGACGTTGGCGAGCTGGGGCAGCTCGTCGAGCGACCAGCGGCGCAGGAAGCGGCCGACCGGCGTGACGCGCGGGTCGTCGCGCATCTTGAACAGCGCGCCGCTCATCTCGTTGTGCTTCTCGAGCTTCTCCTGGAGGACCTCGGCGTCGTCGTACATCGTGCGGAACTTCAGGCACGCGAACGGCCGGCCGCCGATGCCGGGACGCACCGAGTGGTAGACCGCCGAGCCCCGCGAGGTCAGGCGCACCGCCAGCCAGCAGGCGAGCAGGACGGGGCTGAGCACGACGAGCAGCCCGCCGGCGACGAGCAGGTCGAACGACCGCTTGAGGAAGTAGTCGACGCCCTCGAAGACCGGCGGCTTGAGCTCGAACAGCGGGACGGTCTCGCCCGGGACGAACTCGGCGCGGTGGACGAGGATCTCCATCGTCGAAGGCGCGATCCGCACGCGCACGCCGCGCCGGTGGGCCTGGTCGACGAGCTCGACCGCCTGCTGCTGAGGGAAGTCGGGGTCGGCGATGATGACCTCGTCGACGCGGTGCTCGACGAGCACGTGGCCGATCTGGTCGAGCGTGCCGAGCGAGCGCAGGCCGTTGTCGGGGCGCGGCGTGATCGAGACGAACCCGACGACGTCGACCGCAGCGCTGGGCGAGTCGGCGAGCGCGTGGGCGACAGCCTCGATGTGCTGGCCGGTGCCGACCAGCACCGCGCGGCGCTGGTAGCCGGCGGCGCGCAGCACCACGCCGGTGGTGCGCTCGTAGCCGTAGCGCAGCGCCGAGACGTAGAGGATCGAGAAGAACAGCGAGCCGTAGAAGATGTAGTAGCTGGAGAACTCGTTGCCGTTGATCACGGCGAACAGCAGCGCCACCACGGTCACCTGGAACAGCGAGCCGACGATGCGCGGCAACCCCGGCCGCTGGCCACGGTCGGCGTAGAGCCCCGACTTGGCGAACAGCAGCAGCGTGACCAGCGTGGCAAGGACGACGATGTCCTTGGTCTGGTGGAAGACCTCGGTGGTGTCGTAGGCGCCGCGGATGGCGGCCTTGAACGCCAGGGCGGTGAAGATCGCGAGGAAGACGCCGGCGACGTCGAGCGCAACCAGCGAGACGACCCGGCCCGCGCGCCGCAGCGTCTCCATGCGCAGCAGGAAGCTGAGCAGCGGTGGCCGCTTGCGGCGGACGTCTCGGTGGGTCAGCGGGAACTCGAGCATGGGCTGGTCACCCAGGGCTTCCCGCCGCTCCTTCGTGGCCGTGGACGGCGTCATCCCCTGTTCAAACGCAGGAGTGTGCCCGAAGTCTTGGAGTTGCGCAGCCGCTGGGCGGCGTCTGGCAGGGCTATCGGGGCGTGCCGACAAGGGCCTTCGTGCCAGCCTGGCCGATCGTGCGCTTCAGTCCGTCGCGCAGCGAGGCCTCGGGCGTCCACCCCAGCACCTCCCTGGCCAGCGTGATGTCGGGTTGGCGGACCTGCGGGTCATCGGTGGGCAGCGCCTCGAAGACGATCTCGGACTTCGAGCCGGTCACGTCGACGATCGTCTCGGCCAGCTCGAGCAGGGTGAACTCATCCGGGTTGCCGACGTTGACGGGATCGTGGTACCCGGATTCGGCAAGCGCGATCATGCCGCGGATCAGGTCGTCGACGTAGCAGAACGACCGTGTCTGGCTGCCGTCGCCGAACACGGTGATCGGCCGGTCCTGCAGCGCCTGGCGCAGGAAGGTGGGGATCGCGCGGCCGTCGTGGGGGCGCATCCGGGGGCCGTAGGTGTTGAAGATCCGGATGATCGCGGTGTCGACGCCCTGCTGGCGGTGGTAGGCCATCGTCAGCGCCTCGGCGTAGCGCTTGGCCTCGTCGTAGACGCCGCGCGGTCCGATCGGGTTGACGTGGCCCCAGTAGGACTCGGGCTGGGGGTGGACCTGGGGATCGCCGTAGACCTCGCTGGTCGAGGCGAGCAGGAAGCGCGCGCGGTGCTCCTTGGCGAGGCCGAGCGTGTGGTGCGTGCCGTGCGAGCCGACCTTCAGCGTGTGCAGCGGCAGCCGCAGGTAGTCGATCGGGCTGGCCGGACTGGCGAGGTGGTAGACGAAGTCGACCTGCTCGTCGACGAAGTAGGGCTCGATGATGTCGGCATGCAGGTAGAGGAACTCGGGCGCGCGGATGTGCTCGATGTTCGCCAGCGAGCCCGTCTCGAAGTTGTCGACGCAGATGACGCGGTGCCCGCGGCGCAGGAGCTCGTCGCAGAGGTGCGAGCCGAGGAACCCCGCGCCACCGGTGACCAGACAGGTGGCCATGCCCGGCGCAGTCTAGTGTCGCGCGGCCCTGTAGTGGCGCTTCTTGAGGTCGGCCGCGAGCACGTAGGTGCGCCTGCCCTCCCGCTTGGCGAGCCCTGCCCTGGCGAGGCGCTTGAGCACCACCGGGCAGCGCTTGCAGCGCGGGCTGTCCTTGCAGCAGCGCTTCTTGGCCTGGACGACTTTTCCCACGTGGAAGCCAGGGTAGAGTCCGGGCCATGCCCGCTTCCGCCTTCGTCGCCAAGCTCAACGAGCAGATCGGATACGAGTTCGCCGCGTCGCAGCAGTACGTCGCGGTGGCCGCTCACTACGACGGCGAGACGCTCCCGCGGCTTGCGGCCTTCTTCTATCGCCAGGCGGTCGAGGAGCGCAACCACGCGATGATGATGGTCCAGTACCTGCTCGACGCCGACGCGGAGCTCGTGATCCCGGGCGTCGACGCGCCGAGGTCGAGCTTCGGCGACATCGTCGAGCCCGTGCAGCTCGCGCTCGACCAGGAGCGCCGCGTGACCGACCAGATCGGCGCGCTCGCGCGCGTGGCGCGCGAAGAGGGCGACTACTCCTCCGAGCAGTTCATGCAGTGGTTCATCAAGGAGCAGGTCGAGGAGGTCGCCTCGATGGCCGATCTGCTCAAGATCGTCGAGCGCGCGAAGGACGACCCGATGCGCGCCGAGGAGTTCCTCGCGCGCGAGGCGATGGGCAACCAGGGCGCCGACGCGTCGGCGCCGCCGGCCGCGGGCGGCGCGCTCTGATCGACAGCGCCCTCCGCGAGCTGCTGGAGGGCCCGAACGTCGTCCACCTGGCGACGCTGCTGCCCGACGGCGCGCCGCACTCGGTCGCCGTCTGGGCGGGGATCGAGGGCGACCGCGTCGCGTTCTTCACGCAGACGCGGTCGCGCAAGGCCCGCAACCTCGCCGCCGACGGCCGCGTGGCCCTCTCGGTCGTCGATCGCGAGAACCCGTACCGCACCGGCTGGCTGCGCGGCCGCGTCGACGAGACGCTCGAGGGCGACGCCGCGCTCGAGGTCATCGACCGCCTCGCGGTGCTCCACACCGGCGCTCCGTTCCCGATGCGCTCGGGCGTCGTCTACCTCGTCGAGCCGACGCTGACCGGCTCGCTCGAGCTGCCGTTCACGCCGGTCCCGTGACCGATCAGCCGGCCCCGCGCAGCGCCGCCGCGATCGCGGCCGCCCACTCGTCGATGGCCGGCCAGTCGCGCTGGTCGCCGAAGCGCCCGCCGAGCAGGCGGAAGAACACGCGCGAGAGCAGCGGCCACCGCTGCTTCTCGACGACGCCGGCGAAGACGCGGTAGTCGCGCGGGCCGATCGCCGCGCGCAGCTCGGCGATGTTGCGCGGCTCGCGGCGCATCAGCGGGCCGATCAGCCGCTTGCGGTCGCCGAACGAGCCGACGCTGAACAGCCACACCGGGCGCTCGGCGAGCGCGCCGCGATGGTGCGCGGCGAAGCTGTCGGCCTCCGGCGGCCAGGCCTGGTCGTAGACCGGGCTGCCGAGGACGACGGCGTCGTAGGCGACGACGCTGTCGACCTCCCCGACCGAGTGGAGATCGACGCGGTTGCCGCCCTCGCGCAGCCGCCCCGCGACCCGCTCGGCGATGCCCGCCGTCGAGCCGTGGCGGCTGGCGAAGACGACCAGGACGTGGGGCTCGTCGGCCGCATCGTCGCGCTGGTCGGGAAGGTCCATCGACACCGTGCCGGCCACACCGCGAGCTTGCCCGATCGCCGCCGGCCGGGCAACCGGAGCGGTCCGCACGGCGTCGCGGCGGACTACCGTCGCCGCAGCACCCGGCTGTCATCCGGCAGGCGCCGGGTCACGCGGGCGCCGTCGAGGTGCTCGAGCAGCGCCTGGGCGTACTTGCGGCTCGTGCCCAGCTCGTCGCGCAGGCGCGCGAGCGTGACCGAGCCCTCGGCCTCGACGATCGCCCGCACGCGCCGCTGCACCTCGGCGAGCGCCTCGGCGTGCAGCACGACCCGCCCCACGCGCACGGCCCGGCCGTGGGCCCGGAGCGCCTCGAGCGCGCCGGCGTCGACCTCGGCGGCCAGCGGCCCCGCGTGGCCCGCGTCCCGGAGCCGCGCCTCGAGCGCGAGCGCCTCCTCGTCGAGTGAGGTGGGCCGTTCTCCCCGGCATGCGACAGCTGGACGCCCCACCTCGCGCCGCGGGGGCCGGCTGGGGCTCGGGCTCGCCGCGCGAGCGGCGCTCGAGGCGGGCGAGCAGGTCGCGCGAGGGGCCGTGCCTGCGGGCCGCCGGATCGAGCACGACGCCGCCGCCGAGCGTGTCGGGCGGCGCGATCGAGCGCAGCACGAGTCGGTCGCCGGCGCGGGCCACCAGCGGCGCCTCGCAGCGCAGCTGGTGGAAGCGCCCGCCGAGCCACGCGACGCGTGCCGGCGCCTCGCGCGTGCCGTGGTGGACGGTCACGCGGGTGCCGTGCTCGATCCGCACGCCGAGCTCGACGTCGAGCACGAACGACGCCGCGGCGCCGGCGTCCGCGCCGGCGAGCACGTCGCCGCGGCGCACGTCCCCGCGGCGCACGCCCCGCAGTGCGACCGCCACGCGCTGGCCCGCGACGGCGGCGGCCACCCGCTCGTCGTGGACCTCGACCGAGCGCACCCGCACCGCCTGCTCCGCGGGCAGGAGCAACAGCTCCTCGCCCTCGCCGACGACGCCGCTCCACAGCGTCCCGGTCACCACCGTTCCCGCACCGGCGACCGAGAACACCCGGTCGACGTGGAGCACGGGCGCGCCCACGCCGCCCCGCGGCGCCAAGCGCGCCGCGACGCGGTCGAGCGCGGCGCGCACGTCCTGCACGCCCTCCCCGGTCCGCGAGGAGCAGGCCACGACCTCGACGCCGGTGCCCAGCAGCTCGCGCGCCTGCGCCGCCGCGCGCTCCGGGTCGGCGAGGTCGCTGCGGGTCACCGCCACCACGCCGGCCGCCACCCCGAGCCCGGCGAGGATTGCGGCGTGCTCGCGCGTCTGGGGCATCACCCCGTCGTCGGCGGCGATCGCCATCAGGTAGAGGTCGATGCCCGTCGCCCCCGAGACCATCGTCCGCACGAACCGCTCGTGGCCGGGAACGTCGACGACCGACAGCCGCCGCCCCGACGGCAGCGCCAGCGGCGCGTAGCCGAGCACGATCGAGATCCCGCGCCGGCGCTCCTCCTCGAGGCGGTCGGTGTCGACCCCGCTCAGCGCCCGCACCAGCGCGGTCTTGCCGTGGTCGATGTGCCCGGCGGTGCCGAGCGTCAGCGGGTGGCCCGGCTGAGGGCTTTCGCCACCCACGCGACCTCCTCGTCGGCCATCGTCCGCGGGTCGAGCAGCAGCCGCCCGCCCGACATGCGCCCCACCACCGGCGGGTCGGCCGCCCGCAGCGGGGCGGCCAGGGCCTCGTCGAGGGCGACCGCCGGGCCCTCGAGCTCGAGCAGTGGCAGCGCGCCGCCGCCGACCTTCGCGGTCGAGCGGACCAGCTCGCCGCCGGTCGCCTGCGCGAGTGCCCGCGCGCGCTCCGCCAGCCCCTCGTCGGACAGCATCGCCAGCACCGGGATCGCCCGGCGCGCGTGGTCGGGGTCGCGGTAGAGGGCGAGCGTCGCCTCCAGGGCGGCCAGCGAGAGCTTGTCGATCCGCAGCGCGCGGGCGAGAGGGTGCGAGCGCGCCGCCTCGACCGCCTCGCGCGTACCGACCATCAGGCCGGCCTGCGGCCCGCCGAGCAGCTTGTCGCCCGAGAAGCACACGAGCGCCGCGCCCGCCCGCACCGAGGCGCGCACCGCCGGCTCCTCGGCCAGCAGCTCGAGGTCGTCGGCGAGCACGCCCGAGCCGACGTCGTCGATCACCGGCACGCCGAGCCGGCACAGCGCCTCGACGCCGACCTCCTCGACGAACCCGAGCGTGCGGAAGTTCGACGCGTGGGCGCGCAGCAGCGCCCCGGTGCGCTCGCCGATCGCCCGCTGATAGTCCTCGAGGCGGGTGCGGTTGGTCGTGCCGACCTCCACCAGCGCCGAGCCCGACTGGGCGACGACCTCCGGAATCCGGAACGCCCCGCCGATCTCGATCAGCTGCCCGCGCGAGACGACCACCTCCCGGCCCGGCCCGGCGAGCGCCGCGACGGCGAGCAGCACCGCCGCCGCGCCGTTGTTGACCACCAGCGCCGCCTCGGCGCCCGTCAGCTCGCGGAGCAGGCCGGCCACGTGGTCGTGGCGCGAGCCGCGACCGCCGCCGTCGAGGTCGAGCTCGAGGTTCGCGTAGCCCGACGCCACCCCCGCCACCGCCGCCCGGGCCACGTCCGCGAGCGGGGCGCGCCCCAGGTTGGTGTGGACGATCACCCCGGTCGCGTTGACCACCCGCCGCAGCGAGGGCGCCAGCCGCTGCAGCGCGCGCGCCTCGAGGTCGGCGTCGCCGTTGACGCCGGCCAGCAGCTCCTCGCGGCGCTCGCCGAGCACCGCCCGCGCGACCGAGGTCGCCAGCCGGTCGACCGAGGGCAGCGCCCTCAGCCGCGAGGCGTCGTGCCCTCCACCCACTCGCCCTCCTCGCGCTTGAAGATCGGCGCCCGCGCCTTGAGCTCGTCGATGATGTGGCGCGCCCCGGCGAAGGCCTCGCCACGGTGCGGGGCACTTGCCGCGACGATCACCGAGGGCTCGCTGAGCCCGACGGCGCCGACCCGGTGCTGCGCCGCCGCGCGGCACAGCCCGAAGCGCTCGATCGCCTCGGCGACGATCGCCTCGATCACGGGGGCGGCCATCTCGGCGTAGGCCTCGTAGTCGAGCCGGTCGACCTCGCGGGTGACACCGGAGAAGGTCACGACCGCGCCCGCGCGCGGGTCGCGCACGCGCGCGACGAGCGCGTCGAGCGAGAGCGGGGCCTCGACGACCGTGTCGTGAGCGGCGGCGCCGCCGCTCACCGGCGGGATCAGGGCGAGCTCGTCGCCATCGCGCAGGGGCGCGTCATCGGCCGCGTACTCGCGGTTGACCGCCATCACGACGGGCACGCCGGCGGCCACGTCGCCCAGCGCGGCGAGCGCGTCGCACACGCGCGCCGGCTCCGCGAGCTCGACCTCGACGGCGGGCGCGCCGGCGCGCTCACGCAGCCCTGCGAACAGCCTGACCCGGACGATCACCGCTCGAAGTATGGCCCAGCTCTAACCTTCGCGCCCATGGCCATCTCGCCCGACGAGCACACGTCCATCGCCCCGATCGTGGGGCCCGACGACCCGCGGCGGTTCACCGACTCGGGCATCGAGGTCAAGCCGCTCTACACCGAGGACGACCTCCCCGACGGCCTGCCCGGGCGCCTCGGGGAGCCCGGCGCCCATCCGTACACGCGCGGCGTGCACCGCGAGATGTACCGCAAGCAGCTGTGGACGATGCGCCAGTACGCCGGCTACGCGACGGCCAAGGAGTCCAACGAGCGCTACCGCTACCTGCTCGAGCACGGCGGCACGGGGCTGTCGATGGCGTTCGACCTCCCCACCCAGCTCGGGCTGGACTCCGACGACCCGCGCTGCCTGGGCGAGGTCGGGCGGACGGGCGTCGCGATCGACACGATCGACGACATGCGCACGGCCTTCGACCGCATCCCGCTCGACGAGGTCTCGACGTCGATGACGATCAACGCGCCCGCGTCGGTGCTGCTGTGCCTCTACCAGCTCGTCGGCGAGGAGCAGGGCGTGCCGTCGGAGAAGCTGCGCGGCACGACCCAGAACGACATCCTCAAGGAGTACATCGCGCGCGGGAACTTCATCTACCCGCCCGAGGGCTCGATGCGGCTGACCACCGACCTCTTCGCCTACTGCAGGGAGCACGTGCCGCGCTGGAACACGGTCTCGATCTCCGGCTATCACTTCCGCGAGAAGGGCTGCTCGGCCGTCCAGGAGGTCGCGTTCACCCTGTCCAACGGCATCGCCTACGTGCAGGCGGCCATCGACGCGGGCCTGGCCGTCGACGACTTCGCCCCCCGCCTGGCGTTCTTCTTCAACGGCCACAACAACGTCTTCCAGGAGGTCGCGAAGTTCCGTGCCGCCCGCAGGATGTGGGCGACGATCATGAAGGAGCGCTTCGGAGCGGAGAACCCCAAGTCGATGATGCTGCGCTTCCACACGCAGACCGGCGGCGTCACGCTCACCGCACAGCAGCCGCAGAACAACATCATGCGCGTCGCGCTCCAGGGGTTCGCCGCCGTCTGCGGCGGCACGCAGTCGCTGCACACCAACGGCTACGACGAGGCGCTGGCGCTCCCCACCGAGCGCGCCGCGAAGATCGCGCTGCGCACCCAGCAGGTCATCGCCCACGAGTCCGGCGCGGCCGACACCGTCGACCCCTTCGCCGGCTCCTACTTCGTCGAGGCGCTGACCGAGGAGATCGAGTCGGGCGCCCAGCTGCTGATCGACAAGATCGCCGCCATGGGCGGATCCGTGCAGGCGCTCGCGTTCATCAAGAACGAGATCGAGGAGTCCGCCTGGGGCTACCAGGAGCGCTACAAGAACGGCCAGGACGTCGTCGTCGGCGTCAACAAGTACGTCGAGGAGAACCTCGTGGTCGAGGACATCCTCCGTGTCGACCCCGAGACCGAGCGCGAGCAGGTCGAGCGCCTGAAGGCGTTCAAGGCCGACCGCGACCAGGAGCTGGCCTCGCGCCGGCTCGAGGAGCTCCGCGAGGCCAGCCGCGGCACCGAGAACCTGCTGCCGCGCATCCGCGAGGCGCTGCGCGACCGCTGCTCGATGGGCGAGGTCTGCGGCGCGATGCGCGACGTGTTCGGCGAGTACCACCCGGAGGCGTAGGCCCGGGCGCGGCGTGGCTTGGGGACGGCGGCACACGGGTATCCGCCTCCCGTGGCCTTCCAGCTGACCCCCGTCCGCCAGGTCCTCCACGTGGAGGGAAGGTCCGAGCAGGTCGGCGAGTTCGCCGGCACGGTCGTCGCGATCGGCATCAAGGACACCGATCCGATCGCCGCGACATCGATCGGCGCCCCGAACGGCTCGACGGAGGGCCTCGAGGGCTGGGGCCGGACGTTCTTCCTCGTCGCCGACGAGAACCGGCCCGCGCCGGTCTGGGTCGCCAAGACCGACGTGGAGTCCCACCGCGTCGATGACGACTGATGCCGGGCCGCTGACACCGACTGGCGCTCCCGTTAGGGTCGGCGCATGCTCGCCGTCACGTTCTACGAGGTCGTCCTCGCCGGCCACATCGCCGCGATCATGCTGGCCTTCGGGGTCACCTTCGCGTACCCGATCATGATCCCGTTCGTCCAGCGCCACCACCCGCGGGCGATGCCCGCGCTGCACGAGGCGCAGGGCCGCATCGGCAAGCTCCTGATCACACCGGCCGCGACGGTGGCGCTGATCCTCGGGGCGTACCTGGCGACCGACCGGCACTACTGGAGCGAGGTCTGGGTCACCGTCCCGCTGGTGATCCTGGTCGTGCTCATGGGCCTCGGCGGCGCGTTCTTCGCCCCGCAGGAGGCGAGAGCCGCCGAGATCGCCCGCCGCGACGTCGCCGCCGCCGGCGACCAGGAGGTGCGCTGGAGCGCCGAGTACACCGCGATCTCCGAGCGCGTCACGAAGGTCGGCGCCCTCTTTGGCGTGCTGGTGCTCGTGGCCCTCTTCTTCATGGTCGCCAAGCCGTTCGCCTGAGCCCGGTGCAATGGCCGGGGCGGAGGGAGGACTCCCGCCGGAGGGCGCCGAAAAGATGGCCCGATGCCCGAGCCGAGCGCCCAGCGCACCCTCGTGAAGTCCCCGCCCGAGCTGTGGGCCCTGGTCAGCGACGACGAGTCGCTGGCCCGCCATCTCGGCGAGTTCGGCGAGATCCGCATCACCCGGCTGGATCCCGAGACCACCGTCGCCTGGGAGGGCGAACGTGCCAGCGGCACGGTGGTGCTCGAGCCGTCGGGATGGGGGACGAAGGTGACCATCAGCGCCAGCCCCGCAGAGGCGCAGGAGCCGCCGGGCCAGCTCGCGCCCTCGGAGTCGCCGGCTGAGGTCGCCGACCGGCCCGCGGCCGGAGTCGACCAGCCCGAGGCCCCGGCGGAGGCGCCCGCGCAGCGAGCCCGAGCCCGTCGCGCAGGAGCCCGAGCCCGTCGCGCAGGAGTTGCCCGAGCCCGTCGCCCAGGAGCAGCCCGAGCCCGTCGCCCAGGAGCAGCCCGAGCCCGTCGCGCAGGAGCAGCCCGAGGCCGGGCCCGAGGCTGGGGAGGAGCAGCCCGAGGCCGGGCCCGAGTCGGCGAAGGCCGGCTTCTTCGCGCGCCTGTTCGGCCGCCGCCGCCGTGCGGAGGTCCCCGCGGCCGCCCCCGCCGCGCCGGCCGCCGAGCCGCGGAGGAGCCTGAGCCCTCCGCCGAGGTGGTCGACCTGCCGGTCCCCGAGCCCCGGGCGCCCACCGAGCCCGCGTCCCCCGCGCCCCCCGCGCCGGCACCGCCGCCGGACGAGGACCCCGCTCCCGCCGCGCCGACCCCGCTGCCCACCCGCGAGCCCGACGACACGCCGCCGGCCGCCGTCCTCGACGAGCAGCAGGTCGCCACCGTGCTCGAGTCCGCCCTCGAGCACCTGGGGTCGGCGCACCACCGTCCCTTCTCGCGGCAGTAGCGGCCCCGCCGGCGGCGAGCCGCGGGGACGGCCGGCCGGTCGCGGTGGTCAAGCGGGTCAGGCTCACACGCACCGGCAGGAAGGTCCGGTAGGGCCGGCGATCGGGCGAGCACCGCGCCCGGCCGGGGCGCTCGCATAAGATCCGCCGCCCCCATGAGCCCACGAGAGCACAGCCCCGAGACGTTCGACGAGAAGCTCGCCCAACTCGAGGAGCTGCGCCAGCAGGCCGCGCACTCGAGCCCCGAGGCCGAGGAGAAGCAGCACGCAGCGCGGCAAGTACACCGCCCGCGAGCGGATCGAGAGGCTGCTCGACCCCGGCTCGTTCCAGGAGCTCGACACGTTCGTGCGCCACCGCACCTACGAGTTCGAGATGAACAAGAACCGCCCCTGGGGCGACGCCGTGGTCATCGGCCACGGGACGATCGAGGGGCGGCGGGTCTGCGTCTTCTCCCAGGACTTCACCGTCTTCGGCGGGTCGCTGGGCGAGGTCATGGGCGAGAAGATGTGCAAGATCATGGACCTGGCGGCCAAGATCGGCTGCCCGGTGATCGGCATCAACGACTCCGGCGGCGCGCGCATCCAGGAGGGCGTCGTCTCGCTCGGCGCCTACGGGGACGTCTTCGTCCGCAACGTCAAGTCCTCGGGCGTGATCCCGCAGATCAGCCTGGTCATGGGGCCCTGCGCCGGCGGCGCCGTCTACTCCCCGGCCATGACGGACTTCATCTTCATGGTCAAGGAGACCTCGCACATGTTCATCACCGGGCCCGACGTCATCAAGACGGTCACGGGCGAGGAGGTGGAGTTCGAGGACCTCGGCGGCGCGATGGCCCACAACACCAAGTCGGGCGTGGCCCACTTCGCCGCCGACGACGAGGACCAGTGCCTCGAGGACACCCGCTACCTGCTGTCGTTCCTGCCCCAGAACAACATGGAGTCGCCGCCGCGGGTGCTGCCCTCCGACGACCCGTTCCGCATGGACGAGGCGCTCAACACGGTCGTGCCCGACAGCCCGAACAAGCCCTACGACATGCGCGACGTCGTCCGCCTGGTGGTCGACGACGGCGAGTTCTTCGAGGTCCACGAGCACTACGCGCGCAACATCGTCTGCGGCTTCGCGCGCCTCGACGGCCATGCGGTCGGCGTCGTCGGCAACCAGCCCGCGCAGCTCGCCGGCGTGCTCGACATCGACTCGAGCTGCAAGGCCGGGCGCTTCGTGCGCACCTGCGACGCCTACAACATCCCGATCCTGACCTTCTGCGACGTGCCCGGCTTCCTGCCCGGCACCAGCCAGGAGTGGGGCGGCATCATCCGCCACGGCGCGAAGCTCCTCTACGCCTACACCGAGGCGACGGTTCCCAAGATCACCGTCATCACGCGCAAGGCCTACGGCGGCGCCTACGACGTCATGGGCTCCAAGCACATGCTGGCGGACTTCAACTTCGCCTGGCCCCAGGCGGAGGTCGCCGTCATGGGGCCGGAGGGCGCGGTCAACATCATCTACCGCCGCGACCTCGCCAAGTCACCGACGCCCGACGAGCGCCGCGCGAAGCTCATCGACGACTACAAGGCGCGCTTCGCCAACCCCTACACGGCGGCCGAGCGCGGCTACATCGACGACGTGATCACGCCGTCGGAGACGCGCCCGAAGGTCATCACCGCGCTGCAGACGCTGCTGACCAAGCGCGAGCCGGGCCCGAAGCGCAAGCACGGCAACATCCCGCTGTAGGCCTACAGCCTCCGCGCCGACAGCGTCGCGGTGACCCGCCGCCCCTTGGTGTCGACCGCGCTGACGCGGAAGCGATAGCTCGCCCGCCGCAGGTGGTGCGGCGACAGGCGCAGCCGGTAGGTCGTGTGCGTGCGCCTACGGTGGCGGGTCGAGTAGCGCTTGACCACCCTCTTGCCGCGCAGGACGTGGACGGACAGCGAGCGCACGCTGCGCCCGAGCCGGTAGGTGAAGAACTCCGAGCGGTTGTGCGAGCCGCCGAACACCGGCCGGTAGAGCTTGAACGAGGTGATCAGCCCGCACGAGCTGCGGCGGTAGAACGCCGGCTCGGAGCGGAAGCGCCGGTGCAGGCGCCGGACGGCGACGCGGCGGCTGTCGCGGCGCCTGCCGACCGGGATCGAGAGCCGGACGAAGTACGAGCCGTCGCGGACCTTCGCGTGCTTGCGATTCGCCCGGCCGTGCCAGGTGAACGAGCGGGTGCGGTGGAAGCGGGCCACGAGATGGTTGCCGGTGACCCGGCGCCCGTGGGAGACCGCGAAGACGTCGACGGTCACACGCGCCTTGCGCAGTCGCGAGAACGCGATCCGCAGCCCGCGGCCGCGGGGCTTGACCGCGACCGAGCGGAAGCCGCGGGCCGGCGTGCACCTCGACGCCTTCGACGTGGCGCCCTTGCTCGCGGAGGCCCCGAGCTCAGCGGCGGTCGGCGTGCCGAGCTGCCCCGCCGGCGGCGCCGACGCGCCCGGCAGCAGGAAGTCCATCGCCCGGGTGTTGTCCGCCGGGTAGAGCCACTGCTGCGTCGTGGGATCGGGCGAGACGTTGCCGAGCGAGAACGCGGTCGCGTCGTAGAAGCGCGAGCCGGGCGTGGCCTTGGTCTCGGTGGGCCGCTGCCCGGCGGCGGTGGACCCGGCCAGCGCCCGCAGGTACGAGCGCGGGACGCTGAGGACGATCGTCCCCGCCTTCTGGTCGACCTTGCCCTTGATCGTCTTGTCGCCCGGGTAGAGGATGCACTTCTCGCCGTCGGAGCCGCACTGGGCGCTGCCTGTCGTGTAGTCGTTGAACCCGAACGAGAACCCGCCGGCCGGGCTGTAGCGGGCGCTGGCCGCGGCCGATTGGTAGCCGTTGGCGAAGCGGAACACCCACAGCAGCGAGCCCGACGCCGTGTCCTGCATCGCCTGCTGCAGCGCGGCGTCGGAGAGGTCCTTGACCCGCAGCGTCACCGTGAAGCCGCCGCCGGAGACCGCCTTGCCCGTCGCCGGGTCGACCTCGGGGCCGACCTCGTCGGAGAGGAAGTCCATCGCGGGCTCGCTCTTCGGCGCGCCGGTGCGATCGGAGGTCGTTCGGCGCCGGGCGCAGCGTCGAGTAGCCGCCGGCGGGGGGCGGGCTGCTGCCGACGAGGGCGTCGCCCTCGGGGTCGGCGCCGCCGCTGCGCACGACCGCGCGCGCCGGGTCCGGGGCGATGTCGCCACCGAGGTTGCTCGGGCCGGCCGTCTGGGTGATCACCAGCGGCGTGGCCACGTGGCCGGCCGCCTCGTCGGGCTTCTTGTTCGTGCGGTCGAAGACGACCATCAGCTTCTTGGTCTTCGGATCGACGTCGATCGCGAAGAAGTCGGCCAGCGAGCGGTCGCCGGGAGGCGCCGCAAGGTCGCAGCCGAGGCCCTTGAGGCAGACCGAGTCGTAGTGGAAGGGGTGCGTCGTCGCCTTGACCTGTGCCACGGCCGGGCTGGCGCTCAACGCGTCGAGCGACTGGCTGACGTAGACGTCCCAGCTCGCCTTGAACGTGCCGGGGTTCGGGTCGCCGTCGGTCTCGGTGCCGTAGAAGGCGACGGCCACGCGCCCGGGCTCGCCGCCCGCCGCCAGCCATGGGAACACCGTGGTGCGCACGGCGCCGCGGTCGATCTGGACGGGATTCGACCAGCCCGGGTTGACCAGCTTGTCCGGCGCGGTGCTCGGATCCTGGTTGCACGCGGCGAGCCGGTCGTGCGGCAGCGTCGTCAGGTAGGTGTGGAAGCTCTTCGCGTCCGAGTAGGCCAGGTACAGGTTGCCGTCGCGGTCGCTGTCGGCGACCGTGAACGCCTGGAGGCCGCCGCGTCTGCGTCACCGGGATCTTCTGCACCAGGCAGTTCTTCCAGCTCAGCCCGGTGGTGTCCGAGATCGCCAGGTTGACGTAGGAGTAGTCGGCGTCGCTGGTGTTCCAGCCGAAGTAGGCGACGCGCTTGGACGGGTCGGCCGACGGGTCCACGACGGTGGCCGGGAGCGTGCGCATCGGCCCCGGGAAGTCGGGGTTGGAGGCGGCGACGGCGTCGTTGCCGGTGATGTAGGAGAAGCCGCCGTCGGTCGACTTCTGGACGACGATGTTGCGGGGCTGCTGCTGGTTGTAGTTGAGCAGGACCGTCTTGTCGTCGAGGAACGTCAGCCACTGGCGGTCCGCACCACCGCCCTGGGCCGTGTTGGTGTTGCCCTGCGGACCGGCGTTGAAGATCGTGCGGCCGCCGTCAGGCGACGTCGACGTCGTGAAGCCCGTGAGGGGGCCGAGGCCGGCATAGGCGTACTGGTAGAAGCCGTCGGCGTTCTTCCTGACCGCGGTCGCGAGGCCGCAGTCGCCGCCGCCGCCGAGGCCCTGCTGCCCGCGGGGCGGGGTGCCGAGCAGGTGGAACTGGTCGCCGCCGTCGGTCGAGACCTGCGCGTAGTCAGACGCACCGGAGAACCCGGTCGGCCCGCAGGTGTAGACGCGCCCGTCCGGGCCGATCTCCATCAGCGGCTCGGCCTCGTCGCGCTGGTTGTCGGCGGGGACCGCGGCCGAGAACTGCAGGCCGCGGGGGTCGGCGGACGGCGCCGAGCCGGCCTTCGACGTGGTGGTCAGGATCAGGGTGCCGGTGTAGTCCTGCGGGCCCGTGGCGAGGAACGGGCAGGCGATCGCCGTGTAGGCGCCGGCCTTCGGGTCGGTGATCGAGACGACCTCGGATGCGCCGCTGCCGTCGCTCGAGCCGACCGTCCTGGCCGGGGGGGCCGGTGACGCTGAGGATCTCGTCGTTGCCGGCGTCGCTCCAGGAGATCTTGAACGTCGCGTCGACGGTGGCGTTGTCGTACAGGCCCGCGGGGATCGCGAGGTTGATGGTGTGCTCGTCGGCTACCGGGTTGACGGGCGTCGTCGTGCAGTCGCTGGTGGGGCCGGTGCCCGGCTGGATCGTGCCCTTCCAGGTGTAGGTCGCCGTCTGGCCGACGGCGGGCGCGGCGGCCGCCGTCGAAGGCGGGTCCGAGGCGGAGGCGCGGTGCGGCGCGAGCACCGCCAGGAGGCCGACGGCGGCGAGCACCGTCACGGCGATCGCGGTCACGTACGAGCGCTTCATCGACATCTCCGACGTTCCTTCCCCGGGGCGGCGCGACACGCCGGCACCCCTGCTCACTGGACGTTTGGCGGGCAATCTATCCGGCGCCGGGCGGGCACGTGCCGGTTGGCTACTCGCGGCTGAGCAGAACGCGCCAGGACCCGTCGCGGCGCGCGAGGCGGTAGGTGACGGTCCGCACCAGGCGGCTTCCGTCGTCGCGGACCGCGACGACGTGCACGCGCGCGATCGCCTCGTCGCCCTCGACGGTGACGCCGCGGACGTCCTGCCGGTAGGAGCGCAGGCCGTCCTGGGCTGCGCTCACGCGGGCGAAGGCCCGCTCGCACTCGCCCGCGCGCGACTGCTCGCCGGCGTCGCCCTGCTCGCCGCCGGCGGGGCGCTCGCCCTCGTCGGCCACGGCGACGAGCCGACCGCACGCGGCCTCGGCGTCGCCGTGCTCGCGCGCCTGCGCCAGCGCCGTGATCGCGCTCCGCACCTGGCTCGTGTCACCGCCGCCGCCGCAGCCTGCCGCGGCGAGCGGCGCGAGGACGAGCGGGAGCAGGGCGAGCCTGGGCATGCGGCGTGACGCTAGCGCCGCGCCGTCCCGGGGGCGCCGGTTCGAGGGCGCCCGGGCAGGCGTCATCCACGCGCGAGCGCGACCACCCGCTCGACGGCGTCGCGGAGCTCGGCCGGGACGTCGTCGGGGCGGATGCGCGAGAAGCGCCGCCAGGCGCGCTCGGGCTTGTGCCGGTGGCCGCGCAGCCCGGCGACGGCCTCGAAGTCCGGGGCCAGCACGACCGTCCGCCCGCGCCCGGCGAGCTCGGCGATCTGCGCGTTGAGCACGCGCGCCGAGTGGCTGGGCCTGCGGCCGGGCGGCGCGTCGCGGTCGTAGACGACGAGGTACGGGATCCGCGCAGCCCGGCAGATGCGCACGAACAGCTCGAGGTTGGGCTTGCCCCCGCACTCGACGATCGTGATCGCCTCGCGATCGGCGTCGTGGCCCAGCGCACGGAAGACGAACGGGAACGTGAGCTTCTCGGTCAGCCCCTCGACGAGCAGCACGGCGCGGGCGAGCAGCAGCTCGCTGCGCTCGGCGTCGAGCTCGCTGAGGGCGCGGAAGCTCTCGTCGGTCGGCAGCGGCTCGGGTTGGACGACGGCCGTCCCCGACTCCGCGCCGAAGGAGACCAGCGCCAGCTCCTCGAGGCGGCCCACGCTGAGAAACGCCGGCTCGTGCGTCGAGTAGATGACCTGGTTGCCGTGATCGGCGAAGGCCCGCAGCAGCCGGTAGAGATAGCGCTGGCTCTGCGGCCGCAGGAACAGCTCCGGCTCCTCGACGAGCAGCACGAGCCCGCGCTCGCCCGCCTGGCACAGCCGCTCCAGCGCGGCGACCAGGGCGGCGGCCGGCGCCGACGACGACGCGCCGTCGGCGCAGAGGTACTCGCGCGCCACCCGCTCCGCGGCGGGCGCGGAGACGGGCCGCGCGACCAGGCCGCCCGAGCGCTCTGCCGCCGGCAGGAACAGCACCGGGACAGGCGGCCCCTCGCCGGGCGCCGGGGCCGGTGGCGAGGCCTGCAGCGCGATCTCGTCGCCATCGGAGAGGGTGGCGCTCATGCGGATCGGCTCGCCGCTGCCGGCGCTGACGTCGCCGGGCGCCGGCGGAGGAGCTCCGCGCTGCAGCAGCGTCCAGATCGCCGCCAGGACGTTGGACTTGCCGACGCTCGGGCCGCCCACCAGCGCGCAGACCGGCCCGGGGGCGAAGCGCACCGAGCGCGCCGAGCGGAAGCCCTGGATGCTCACCTCGCGAACGCCGAACGCCGAGCCGGTCACCGGCCGGGACCCTAGATGCTCGCGCCGCGCCCGTGCCGGCGCTCCCGCCCCCGAGCCAGCCCGCGCAGGATCTCGGCTCCGACGGCCGGGAGCTCCCGCACGACCTCCGCGTGGGTGAAGCGCAGGACCAGGTGCCTGCCCGGCCCCGCGCAACGCGACGGCTTCGCCGCAACTCAACGACGCGGGTGTAGGGTCCTCGCGTCCCGGTCCCGCCAGGAGGTCTCGCGTTGTCCCGCCGCCGCTTCCCCGTCGTGCTCGCCGCGCTTGCCGGAGCGCTCGTCCCCGCTGCTCCCGTCGCCGCCAAGGGCTTCAGCCACGGCGTCGCGTCGGCCGAGGTGACGGCGTCGTCGGCCCGCGTCTGGACGCGCGCCGACCGCAGCGGCCTCGTCGCCCTCGAGGTCGACCACCGCAAGGCGTTCCACACGCCCGTCGTCCGCCGCCGGCTGAAGGCCGTCGCCAGGAACGACCGCACCGTGCAGACCGTCGTGCGCGGGCTCAAGCCCAACACGCGCTACTACTTCCGCTTCACGCGCCCCGGCGCGCGAAGCGCGCGCGGCACGTTCGTCACCGCGCCGCGCGCGAGCCAGTCGAAGACGGTCCGGTTCGCGTTCTCCGGCGATGCCGACGCCACGCCCGGGCCGAACGGCAAGCCGTTCTGGAACGACTTCGGCGTCTACGAGCGCATGGCGCGCGAGCACAACGCGTTCAACATCAACCTCGGCGACACGATCTACTCCGACAGCGAGGTCGGCGCCGCCGTGACCAACGGCCAGTTCAAGCCGCCCACGGTCGCCCGCACGAAGTCGCAGAAGTGGGCCAAGTACCGCGCCAACCTCGCGATGAAGCCGCTCCAGCGCGTGCGCTCGACCGGCTCGATGTACAACCAGTGGGACGACCACGAGTTCATCAACGACTTCACGATGGCCGAGAGCGGCAAGGCCGTCTACGCGGCCGGCGTGACGGCCTTCCGCCAGTACATGCCGGTCACCTACTCCAAGCGCAACGGCATCTACCGCAGCTTCCGCTGGGGCAAGAACCTCGAGCTGTTCTTCCTCGACGAGCGGTCGTTCCGCAGCGCCAAGGCCTCGGCTGGCGGCGCCTGCGACAACCCGCAGACGGGCGCGCCCGACCTCGCGCCGACGCTGCCCAAGGACAAGCGCGACTTCTTCGGGCTCGTCGTGCCGTCGCTCAACGCACCGGTCAGCCAGCGTTGCCTGGACGCGATCAACAGCCCGAGCCGCACGCTGCTCGGGACTCGCCAGGAGAAGGCGTTCCTCAGCGCGGTCAAGCGCTCGACCGCCACGTTCAAGGTGATCGTCAACGAGGTGCCGATCCAGCGCGACTACGCCCTGCCCTACGACTTCTGGGAGGGCTACGCCTTCGAGCGCACGCGGGTGCTCGACGGCCTGAAGGGCGTCAGGAACGTCGTCTGGATGGCGACCGACCATCACGCCGTGCTGGTCACCGACGTGCGCTACTCGACGTTCCCCTCCGAGGGCGGCCTCAACAGCACGGGCATGATGGAGTTCGCCACCGGCCCGGCGGCCACGCAGACCTACGGCAACGAGTTCGACCTGGCCACGAACACCAAGGGCACCGGCGACCTCGCGCGCAACCTGTTCCTCAAGCCAGCGCCGCCGGACGGGGTGGGCCTCGACTGCGCGAACGTCGACGTCTACTCCTACGCGCAGGTGTCGGTCTCGTCGAAGGCGCTGAAGGTCGCGATGAAGGACATCCACGGACGGCCCGTCAAGGACGGCAACTCGCCCTGCGGGCCGTTCACGGTCGCCGCGAAGTAGCGCCGGTCACGGGGCCGTCGCCCGACCGGGGGCGGCCCCACAGTTCTGGGGAGGGGATCTCCCCGGTTGGCCGCGCAGCGCCGCCCGGCATACGGTTGGCTCTCCCGACCCGTCCAAGGAGCCGCATGTCCCCCCGCACCCTCCGGCTGGCCCTGCTCGCGGGCTGCGCCGCCAGCGCCGCCGGCACCGCCGCCGTGGCAACCGCCGCCGAGACCGGCCGCATCGGCCCGAGCACGGGCATCGTCAACCTCGGGCGGCACCTGCATCCCTACGGCAGCCAGGTCGGCGTGGGCAACGTCCCGACCGGCGGCGCCATCACGCCCGACGGCCGCTTCTACTGGACGGTGTCCGCGGGCGCCGGCGCCAACGACGTGCGCATCGTCGACCTCCGCCACGCGAAGGTCGTCCAGACGATCGCCCTGCCGGGCGCCTCCGGCGGCATCGCCATCGCGCGCAACGGCCGCGCGTACGTCTCGGGCCTCCAGGACACCCAGAACAAGGGCGTCAGCCGTCCGGACCTGCCCGGCGGCAAGGGCGACGTCGTGCACGTGTTCCGCTACTCGCGCAAGACCGGCCGGGCGAAGGAGACCGGGCAGATCAGCGTGGCGCCGCCGGCCTCGGTCGCCCCTCCGCAGGACTTCCCGATCCCGCTCGCCAAGCCGCTCGGCTATCCCGAGCACCTCGCCGTCTCCCCCGACGGGCGCACGCTGCTCGTGCCGCTCGGGCTCGCCGACGGCGCGGCGGTCGTCGACGTCGCGCGCAAGCGCTCGCGCTACGTCCCCACCGGCCGCTACCCCTACGGCGCCGCGATCCTGCCCGACGGCCGCCGCGGCCTGGTGAGCAACGAGTCGACCGGGACGGTGTCGGTCATCGACCTGCACCGGGCGCGCAAGGTGCGCGACATCGTCGTCGGCCCCCACCTCTCCCACCCCGAGGCGGTGCTGGCCCCGCGCGGGCGGCGCGCCTACGTGACGATGACCAACCAGGACCGCGTCGCGGTGATCGACACCGAGCGGCTGAAGGTCGCCCGCTACCTCAGCGTGCGCGCGCGGCCGGGGATCGGCTCGTGGCCCAACGCCCTGGCGACCGACGGGCGGCGCCTGTTCGTCGCCCAGGGCGGCGCCGACCGCCTGACCGTCTTCTCCGTCGGCCCGCACCCGAGGGTGCTGGGCCGCATCCCCACCGGCCGCTACCCGACCGACGTCGCAGCCTCCCACGGCCGGCTCGTCTGGCTCTCGGCGAAGGGCCTCGGCGTCGGGCCCAACCCCAACGGCCCGAGCCCGTTCAGCTCTTCGACGCTCGACCAGACCGGTACGCAGTCGCAGTTCCTGCCGCGCATCACCGACGGGTCGGTGGGCATCAGCCGCGTGCCGACCGGCTCGCGCATGCGAGCGGCCACGCGTCGCGCCGACGCGCAGCTGTCGCCCGAGAACCTCCCGGCGACCGCGCCGGCCGGCACCCCGATCCGGCCCGGCGGCCCGATCAAGCACGTGTTCTTCATCGTCAGGGAGAACCGCACCTACGACCAGCTCCTCGGCGACGACCCGCGCGGGGACGGGGATCCCAGGCTGACGCTGTTCGGCCGCGAGAACACCCCGAACCTGCACGCGCTCGTCCAGCGGTTCCCGCTGCTCGACCACGTCTACGCCGACTCGGAGGCCTCACAGCAGGGCCACCAGTGGACCGCGGCGGGGAACATCAGCGACTTCATGGAGAAGAACTGGAACCAGATCTCCAACCCGTTCGGCAAGTACGGCGACCGCGGGCGGCCGCTCGAGACCGGCGTGCTGTCGATCAGCTTCCCGCCCAAGGGCTACCTGTTCGACCAGGCACTGCGGCAGAAGATCTCGTTCTTCAACTACGGCGAGGTCTACGCGGGCGACTTCCCGCTGCCCTACCAGCCGGTGCCGATCATCGCCAACACCGCCGACGTCGACCGCACGGCCGCGATCCGCACGGCCGCGATGGCGAAGTTCCAGCGCTCGGACGTCGGTCCGACGATCGCCGGCGGGTGCTTCCCCAATGCGTTCTACGCCGGCAGCGACGACATCCTCACCGGCAAGGAGGTCTTCGACGCCAGCGTGCCGCCCGGGGCCCCGCAGGGATCGGAGTCGCGCTTCGACTGCTTCAAGAAGCACTTCGACGAGCAGCTGGCCGCGGGCACCGTGCCCGCGTTCAACTACCTGACGCTCGCCCAGGACCACACCTCCGGCCTGGCTGCCGGCGCGCGCACGCCGCAGGCGTTCATCGCCGACAACGACCTCGGCACCGCGCAGGTCATCGACCTGATCTCGCACTCGCCGATCTGGTCCTCCTCGGCGATCTTCGTCGTCGAGGACGACTCGCAGGACGGCGCCGACCACGTCGACGCCCACCGCATTCCGGCGATGGTGGCCAGCCCGTACGCCGCGAGCGGCGTCGTCTCCACCCGCTACGACCAGCTCTCGGTGCTGCGCACGATGGAGCTGATCCTCGGCATGGACCCGCTGTACCTCACCGATGCGCTGGCGACGCCGATGTACGCCGCGTTCCAGCCGACGCCGGCCAACGCCGCACCCTTCGACGCGCTGCCCGAGACGCAGAGCCTCGTCGCCCGCAACCCGGCGGGCACCCGCGGTGCGCGCGCCTCGGCGGGGCTGCCCTGGGGGACGACGGACGCCGTGCCCCAGCACGAGCTCGACAACCTGCTCTGGCACGCGGTCCACGGCTGGGACTCCAAGCCCCCGCCGCCGGGGCCCAACGCGACCGCGGGAGCCGACGCGGACGGCCGTTGAGCGCACCGCCTGAATCCATCGCCGCGATCATCGCCGCAGGCGTCCTCGCCTCGCTGGCGGCGGGGCGGCCAACCACCACCCAGGAGGCCTGACCCGCTCCCTCGCCTCGACGAGGCGGCGGCCGGCGCTCAGAGGCTCGCGGCGGGCGCGGCGATGCGCCCGCCGCGCACGCCGTCGACGAGCACGGCGGCGATCGCGAGGTCCTGGATCGCCAGGCCGGTCGAGTCGAACAGCGTGACGGCCTCGGGGCCCGGGCGGCCGGGCGCGTCGCCGGCAAGGACGGCGCCGAGGTCGGTGACCTGCGCGCGCCCCACGAGCCCGGCCTCGACCGCCCCGGTCAGCTCGCCGCCGTGGGCGGCCTGGGCCCACTCGTCACAGAACAGCGAGCACGAGGCGACGGCGCCGACGGTGGCCTCGGCCTTGCCCGGGCCGTCCGCCCCGAGCATGTTGAGATGCAGGCCCGGCCGCAGGTCGCCGGCGTCGACGACGATCTCGTGGCCGGGCGTGACGCAGGTGACGGCGTCGCACGCCAGCGCCTCGGCGCGCGTGCCGGCCCGCCAGCCGAGCTCGGCGGCGAGGCGCTCGGCCGCGGCGCCGTCCGCGTCGTGGCAGACCCCCGGGCCGAACCCGGCCGCGGCGAGGCAGCGCGCCGCCCACGCCCCGTTGACCCCGCAACCGATCACCGAGCAGGTCCTTCCCGCGGCGAGCGCCCGCGCGGCGACCGCGGCGACCGCCCCGGTGCGCAGCGCCGTCACCGCACCGGCGTCGAGGATCGCGAGCGTCTCCGACGTGGTCGCGTCGGAGACGACGAGCACGCCGATCACCGTGGGCAGGCCGCGCGCCGGGTTGTCCGGGAACGAGGAGATCCACTTGAGCATCGCCAGGCCGCCGCCGCGCGCCGGCATCGCGCGGAAGTCGCCGTGGGGCGGGCTCTGGAGGTAGACCTTGGCAGGCATCACCCATTCGCCGCGGTGGTGGCGCAGGAAGGCCTCTCGCACGCGGGAGGTCGCCTCGGCGGGCGAGACCGCGTCGAGGATCGCCTGCCGGCTGAGGACGGGGACCTGGCGCACGGCCGCGACGTTACCCGTGGTCGAGCAGGCGCCGCAGGATCGCCACGACGCGCCGGCCCTCCCGCACCTGGGCGTGGCTGAAGCGGACGACGCGGTGGCCGAGCGCGATCAGCTCGGCATCGCGCGCCCGATCGGCCTCGAAGGCCGCGGGCGTCAGGTGCCCGGCCCGCCCGTCGACCTCGACGACGAGCCCGTGCGAGCTCCAGGCGAAGTCGAGCCGGACACGCCGGCCCGACGGCAGGACGACCGGCACCTGCCGCTCAGGCTCGGGCAGGGCCGCTCGGCGGCACAGCGTGAGGAAGTCCGCCTCCAGGTCCGAGTCGAGGCGCGCGACCGGCTCGCCCGTCAGCGCCGCGAGCGCGCCGGCCCCGCGGCGGCCCCGTGCCCGCCCGAGAACGTCGGCGACCGCCCCGAGGTCGTACACGCCGAGATACTGCGCGCGGGACACCGCCCGCTCCAACCGCGCCACCGGCAGCATGCCGGCGAGGTCGAGAAGCGTGCGGGCGACGGTCGTCGTCGGGACGCCGCGGTGGTCGGCGACGTCCGCGATCCGCCGTCCGCGGGTGAGGCGCACGCCGGGCACGCTGCGGCGCGAGCGGGGGGCGAGCACCTCGGGCGGGCCGGGCCTGCCCTCGAGGATGCCCAGGTGTAGGCCGGCGCTGAACCCGCGGAGCGCCGCACCTGGCCCGGCCGCGAGCACCGCAGCCAGCCACACCCCCTCCTGGCCCAGAGCCTCGTGGCCGACCGCGTAGACGCCGCGGTGCAGGCGGTGCAGCCGCCCGGCCGCGACCCTGCGGGCGATCGCCCGGTCGTCGAGGCCGACGGCGTGGAGCTGGCGCGTCGCGACCACCCCCCACTGCCCGCTCGCGATGCGCGCCGCACGCGCATCCGGCCGAGGTGGGCCGTCTGGCTGTCGCATTGCGGGAGTCGGACGGCCCACCTCCCGCAGGGTGGCCCCACGCGGCACGCCGCGAGCGCGCGGTCTGCAACGATCCCGGACCGTATGCCCAACCGCCGCCCCCAGCTCGAGCTCGTCACGCCGGCCGCCTCAGCCGAGGAGGCCGCCGCCGTGATCGCCGCCGTCGAGCGGTTCCTGCGCGACCACGCGCCCCCGGCGGCGCCCCCGACGGCGCCATCCGGCTGGGTGCTCGCCGCGCGCGCCGAGCAGGTCGAGCGCGAGCCCGGGCTCGATCCCTGGCTCAAATAACCTAAACCAGACTCAGATTTGCTAGTTTCGGCGGATGGAGCCGACCACCGCCGGCCGCGGCACGCTCTCGGACCCCGAGGTCCACGAGAACGTCCCCGGGCACGTCATCCCGATCCTCGAGCGCGAGTTCGACGACTTCGACAGCGAGGCGGCGCAGTTCCTCGCCGGCCGAACGGCCGAGGACGAGTTCGTCAGGTTCCGCCTCAAGCAGGGCGTCTACGGCCAGCGCCAGCCCGACGTCCAGATGATCCGGGTCAAGCTGCCGTTCGGCGGCGTGACACCCGAGCAGATGGAGGCCTTCGCGGACGCGATCGAGCGCTACGCGCCGTTGAACAAGGGCCACATCACGACGCGGCAGAACATCCAGGTCCACCACGTCCCGCTGCCCGACGCGGCCGAGCTCATCCGCGTGATCGGCGCGGCCGGGCTGTCCTCGCGCGAGGGCTGCGGCAACACGATGCGCAACGTCACCGGCGACCCCTGGGCCGGCGTCGCCCCCGACGAGGTCTTCGACCCGACGCCCTACGCCGGCGCCTACGTCCGCCACTTCGTGCGCCACCCGACCACGCAGGCCATGCCCCGCAAGGTCAAGACCGCCTTCACCGCCAGCGAGGCCGACCGGGCGATCACCCGCATCCACGACGTCGCGTTCGTCCCCGTGCTGCGCGACGGCGTCCGCGGCTTCCGGATGGTCGCCGGCGGCGGCACGTCGATCATGCCGCGCGTCGCGCCCACGCTCTACGAGTTCGTCGGCGCCGACGACGGCGAGTACCTGCGCGTGACCGAGGCGCTGATGCGGGTCTTCGACCGCCAGGACTGGCTGCGCGTCAACCGCGCCCGCGCGCGGATCAAGGTGTTCGTCGACAGGCACGGGATCGACGAGCTGCGCCGGCGGGTCGAGGAGGAGCTCCGGGGCGACTGGGTCGCCGAGCGCGACTTCGACGTCGCGGAGCGCGCCTACGTCCACGACGAGGAGGCCAACGCCCCGGCCCCCCGACCGGCGGGGTACGAGCGCCCGAACGGGGACCTGCGCGCGTTCGACCGCTTCCGCGCCTCCAACGTGCGCGCCCAGCGCCAGGACGGCTACGCGACCGTCGAGGTCGCCGTCCCCCGCGGCGACCTGACGCCCGAGCAGTTCCGCGGCCTCGCCGCGATCATGCGCGAGTACTCGGGCGGCTACGCCCGCACCACCGTCGGCCAGAACCTGGTCCTGCGCTGGGTGTGCGACGAGGCCGTCTACGAGGTCTGGCGGCGCCTTGGCGCCCTCGACCTCGGCGAGCACGGCGCGCAGGAGCTCGTCGACGTCGTCAGCTGCCCGGGCACCGACTCGTGCAAGCTGGGGATCACCAGCTCGATGGGCCTCAACGCCGCGGTGCGCGAGCGCCTGCGGGAGATGGAGATCACCGACGAGCTGACCCGGCAGGTCCAGGTCAGGATGTCGGGCTGCCCCAACGGCTGCGGGCAGCACCACATCGGCGGCATCGGGCTCTACGGCGCGTCGATCAGGGTCGGCGGGCGCACGATTCCCGCCTACGTCGCGCACGTCGGCGGCAGCCACGCGGGGGGCGACGTCGTCTACGGCACGCGCCTGAAGGTGCGGCTGCCCGCCAAGCGCGTCCCGGACGCCGTCGAGCGCTGGCTGCAGGCCTACGAGGCCGAGCGCCGCGACGGCGAGACGTTCAACGCCTACGCGGAGCGCGTCGGGACCGCGCGCTTCGAGGCGGTCGTCTCGGACCTCACGCTGCCGATCGAGTTCGGCATCGAGACCATGCACCACTTCGTCGACTGGTCGAAGAGCGCGCCGTTCGAGGTCGTGCGCGGCGAGGGCGAGTGCGCGGTCTGAGCACCGCCGCGTTCCTCGCCGGGCTGGACGAGCGCTTCGAGCGCGTCGCGGTCGCCTGCTCGTTCCAGAAGGAGGCGATCGTCATCGCCCACCTCGTCAGCGAGCACCTGCCCGGCGCGCGCTTCTTCACGCTCGACACCGGCCTCTTCTTCGCGGAGACCCACACGACCTGGGAGCGGCTCGAGGCCCGGCTCGGCATCGAGGTCGAGGGCCGGCGGGGGATCGCGCTCGACGAGCAGGCCGCGCTGCACGGCCCGGCGCTGTGGGAGCGTGACCCGGACCGCTGCTGCGAGCTGCGCAAGGTCACGCCGCTGCGCGAGCGGCTCGCCGATGCCGACGTGTGGGTCGCCGGGCTGCGCCGCGAGCAGTCGCCCGAACGCGCCGCCACGCCGCGGCTCGGCTGGGACGACAGGCACGGGCTCTGGAAGGCCGCACCGCTGGCGGACTGGAACGAGCGCGACGTGTGGCGACACATCCACGAGCACGAGCTGCCGTACCACCCGCTGCATGACCGCGGTTACCCGTCGATCGGCTGCCGGCCGTGCACCGCACCCGGCCAGGGCCGCGGCGGGCGCTGGGCCGGCACCGACAAGATCGAGTGCGGCCTGCACGCCGCGTAGCGTCTACCGTCCCCTCGACATGGACCCGCTGGTCGTCCTCTTCGGCTTCGGCGTCGGCATCCTGATCGGCATGACCGGCATCGGCGGCGGCTCGCTGATGACTCCGCTGCTGGTGCTGGTCATCGGGACCAAGCCGATCGTCGCGGTGGGCACGGACATCGCCTATGGGGCCATCACCAAGACCCTCGGGGGCTGGCGCCACCTGCGCTCGGGCTCGGTCGACGTGGCGCTGTCGAAGTGGCTGGCGTTCGGAAGCGTGCCCGCCTCGGTCGCCGGTGTCGTCCTCGTCACCCACGTCGGTGCGCTGCGCGGCGCCGGGCTGCTGTGGGGCGTCGCGGCCGCGCTGCTGCTCACCGCGACCATCACGGTGTCGCGGGCGCTCTTCATGCCCCGCCTCGTCGAGCGCCACGCGGCGCCGCTCGGCCCGCGCGGCCGCCTCGCCGCGGTCGGCCTCGGGGCCGTGCTCGGGTTCATGCTCGGCGTCACCTCGGTGGGGGCCGGCGCCCTCGTCGGGCTGGCGCTGATCCTGGTGTTCCGCCTGACCCCGCACCGCGTCGTCGGGACCGACGTCTTCCACGCCGCGCTGCTGCTGTGGGCCGCCGGGCTCGCCCACGTCGTCGCGGGCAACGTCGACTACGCGCTGATGGCGACGATCCTGGTCGGCTCGATGCCAGGCGTCGTCCTCGGCGAGCGGCTGGGGCGCGTGGTGCCCGCCGCGGCGCTGCGCCCCGCGCTGGGCTGCGTGATGCTCGCCTCCGGCCTCGGCGTGCTGAGCAAGGCCGGGCTCGACGTTCCCGCCTGGGCCATCGTCGGAGCGCCGGTCGCGGTGGGCGCGCTCGCATACGGGGTCCTGCGGCTGCGCCCGGCGCCCGCCGCCGCCATCCCCGCCCCGCCCCCCGTCGCCGCGCCATGAGCTACGAGCTCGACCACCTGCGCACGCTCGAGGCCGAGGCGATCCACGTCATGCGCGAGGTCGCCGCCGAGCTCGAGCGCCCGTGCATGCTGTTCAGCGGCGGCAAGGACTCGATCGTGATGCTTCGCCTGGCCGAGAAGGCGTTCCGGCCGGGGCGGTTCCCGTTCCCGCTCATGCACGTCGACACCGGGCACAACTTCGCCGAGGTGATCGCGTTCCGCGACCGGCGCGTCGCCGAGCTCGGCGAGCGCCTCGTGGTGGTCCGCGTCCAGGACTCGATCGACGCGGGGCGCGCCGTCGAGGAGACCGGCCCACGCGCGTCGCGCAACCGCCTTCAGACCGTCACCCTGCTCGACGCGATCGCCGAGCACGGCTTCGACGCGCTGTTCGGCGGTGCGCGCCGCGACGAGGAGCGCGCGCGGGCGAAGGAGCGGATCTTCAGCTTCCGCAACGACATGGGCGGCTGGGACCCGAAGAACCAGCGCCCCGAGCTGTGGAGCCTCTACAACGGCCGCATCAACCGCGGCGAGCACGTGCGCGTGTTCCCGATCTCCAACTGGACCGAGCTCGACGTCTGGCAGTACATCGCCGAAGAGGGCCTGGAGATCCCCTCGATCTACTTCGCGCACGAGCGCGAGGTCTTCGCCCGGGACGGGATGCTCTACGCCACCGCGGAGTTCACCGAGCTGCTGCCCGGCGAGGAGCGCTTCGTCGAGTCGGTGCGCTACCGCACCGTGGGCGACATGTCGTGCACGGGGGCGGTGCGCTCGATCGCGACGACCCTCGATGCCGTGGTCGCCGAGATCGCCTCGACGCGGATCACCGAGCGCGGGGAGACCCGCGCCGACGACCGCGTCACCGAGGCCGCGATGGAGGACCGCAAGCGCGAGGGGTACTTCTGATGGCCGCCGGCACTCCCGTCCTCGCCAAGTCGGGCGAGTTGCTGCGCCTCGCCACCGCCGGCTCGGTCGACGACGGCAAGTCGACGCTGATCGGGCGCCTGCTCTACGACACCAAGGCGATCTTCGAGGACCAGCTCCAGCAGGTCGCCGAGGCCAGCCGGCGCCGGCACGGCAACGGCACCGTCGACCTCGCGCTGCTGACCGACGGCCTGCGCGCCGAGCGCGAGCAGGGCATCACGATCGACGTCGCCTACCGGTACTTCGCCACGCCGAAGCGCACGTTCATCATCGCCGACACCCCCGGCCACGAGCTCTACACACGCAACATGGTCACCGGTGCGTCGACGGCCGACCTGGCGCTCGTGCTCGTCGACGCCCGCAACGGCATCGTGCGCCAGTCGCGCCGCCACGCGTTCATCTCCTCGCTGCTGCGCATCCCCCACCTCGTCGTGTGCGTCAACAAGATGGACCTCGTCGACTTCTCCCGGCGGCGCTTCGGCGAGATCGTCGACGAGTTCACCGACTTCGCCGCCAAGCTCGAGGTGACCGACATCACCTTCGTCCCGGTCAGCGCGCTGCTCGGGGACAACGTCGTCGATCGCTCGGCGCACATGCCGTGGTACGCCGGGCCGCCGCTGCTCTACCACCTCGAGCACGTGCACATCGCGTCCGACCGCAACCTCATCGACCCGCGCTTCCCGGTGCAGTGGGTGATCAGGCCGGGCGACGACGAGCACCGCGACTACCGCGCCTACGCGGGCCAGGTGGCCAGCGGCGTGCTGCGCGCCGGCGACGAGATCGTCGTGCTGCCGTCCAACGCCCGGACGACCGTCACCGCGATCGAGACGCCCGGCGGGCCGCTCGACGAGGCGTTCCCGCCGATGTCGGTCGCGCTCCGGCTCGCCGACGAGATCGACGTCTCGCGCGGGAGCATGATCGCCCGGCCCAACAACCGCCCCGAGGTCGGCCGCGACATCGACGCGATCGTGTGCTGGATGCACGAGCGCCCCGCCGCCGAGAACCGGCGCTACGTCCTCAAGCACACCACGCGCACCACGAAGGCGGTGCTGACCGAGGTCGTCCACCGCATCGACGTCGACACGCTGCACCACGACCCGGGAGCCGGCGGGCTCGAGCTCAACGAGATCGGCCGCGTGCGCTTCCGCGCCGCCGAGCCGCTCGTCTTCGACCCCTACCGCCGCAACCGGGTGACCGGGAGCCTGATCGTCATCGACGAGGCGACCAACGACACCGTCGGCGCCGCGATGATCATCGGCGCCGACGGCGAGCATCACGGCATCGCCACCGGCGATGCGACGGCCCGCAGCGCAAACGTCGTCTGGGAGCCCGGTCGGCTCACGCGCGAGCGCCGCCAGCAGGCGCTGGCGATGCGCGGCGCGACCGTCTGGCTCACGGGCCTGCCGGCGGCCGGCAAGTCGACGATCGCCGGACTGGTCGAGGAGCACCTCGTGGACGCCGGGATCGCCGCCTACCGGCTCGACGGCGACAACCTGCGCCATGGGCTCAACGGCAACCTCGGGTTCGGCGCGGCCGACCGCACGGAGAACGTCCGCCGCACCGCGCACGCGGCTCGGCTGCTCGCCGACGCGGGCGTGATCGCGCTGGCCAGCCTCGTCTCGCCGTACGCGGCCGATCGCGACGCCGCGCGCGAGATCCACGCCGAGCAGGGCCTGCCGTTCTTCGAGGTCTTCGTCGACACCCCGGTCGAGCTGTGCGAGCAACGCGACCCGAAGGGGCTCTATGCGCGGGCGCGGGCGGGAGATCTCACCGGGATGACCGGCGTCGACGACCCCTACGAGCCGCCCCGCGCCGCCGAGCTGACGCTGGCGCCGGGCGACCCGCAGGCGGCCGTCGGGGCGGTCCTCGCGCTGCTGCGCGAGCATCGTCTCGTCGACTGACTCAGGTGCTGACCGCGACCTTGGCGGGCCGGAGCCCCTTGGTGCCCTTGGCCAGGTCCGGCGACAGCAGCGGGCAGCTGTAGCCGTACTTGCCCGAGGGGACCAGGCCGAGGGCCTTGGCGCTCTTGCGCGATGCGCGGATCGCGTACTGGTCGGTGAGCGGGATCGCGACGGCCTTCGTGGCGGCACCGCGGTCGATCTTCAGCACGTCGATGCCGCTGGTGACGTCGAGGCCGTAGACGATCTCGCGCTTGGGGTCGGTGGGCGCGTAGTAGGCGCCCCAGAACATGCCCTGGGTGACCCAGTAGCCGACCTGCTTGATGTGCAGCGGGTCGTTGACGTCCATGAACCGGACGCCCTGGTCGTACCAGCCCTGGGCGAGGATGCCGCCGGACTCGTCGAACCAGTGGGCCGAGCACATCACGGTCGTCGGCGCCTCGCCGTCGGCCGCCGTGCGCCCCTCGAGGTTCTGCAGCTCGTTGAGCTCGGTGGTCCAGTAGTCGAGCAGCCGCAGCTTGGTCGAGCCGTCGGAGTTGGTCTGGCCGGGCATGATCTGCCACGTCTGGATCGAGCCCTGGCCCTTGCAGCCCGGCTTGGCGTAGTCCTCCTCGGTGATCGCGACGACGTCGCCGAGGCCACCGCCCTCCACGCGCGAGCCGACCCCCGGCTTCGCCGGCGGCCGCTTGAAGGTGGGATCGAGCGAGATGTCGGTGCGGATCGAGTTGTGGTGCAGGAAGTCCAGCGGACCCGAGCCGTCGTCACCGGGCAGCCCGCCGCCGGTGTTCCTGATGCTCTCGTCGGAGCGGTAGACGAGCTGCGGGTCGGTCGGGTCGTCGATCGTGTAGCCGAACGTGCCGTCCTCGCCCGTCACCCAGGCGATCCCCGAGCGGTCGATGAACACGTCGTGGGTGAAGCCGCCGCCGGGGACCTTGACCTTGCCCGCGTACTTCGGGTGGTCGGGGTCGTTGAGGTCGAAGATCGCCAGCCCCTCGCTCGTCCCCGTGGTCCACAGGTACTTGCAGTCCTCCAGGCAGTTGGCGATGTGGCCGGTGTTGGACTGGGTGCCGTCACCGGCGATCTGGTTGCTCACGCCGAGGATGTCGCCGTTGCGGATGATCGAGCGGATCGTCGGGACGGCCGGGTTGCTGACGTCGATGACGTAGATGAGGCCGAGGCCCTCGCTGGGGTCGTTGGTGATGATCACCAGCCCGCCGCCGGCATCGACGTCCTCGTTCTCGAAGTGCGGCAGCGGCAGGAAGCCCACGCGCTGGGGGTCCTCCGGCTTGGTGACGTCGTAGATCAGCAGGCCCTTCCAGGTCGACACGTACATCGTCCGGCCGTCCTCGCTGAACCGCGCGCTGGCCGCGCCGACGGCCTCCGGCAGCTTCGTGACGAGCGAGACGTTGTCGGAGTGCAAGGGCGCCGCGCCCGCGGGGGCGGCGAGGGCCAGGGCGGCGATCAGCGCCGCGCCGAGCAGGGGAAGTCGGAGCCTCATGGGGGGCTCCAACGCACCGCGATCGGGTTTCTTGCGGCCCGGCGCTCAGCGGTCGGACGCCAGCGCGACGATTCGGGCCGGGCGGTCGTACACGTCGCCGCTGGGCAGCCGCCGAACGATGAAGCCGGCGGCCTCCCAAGCGGCCCGCCGCTGCGCGTCGCGGTCGGCGAAGCGATGGAAGTCCGGGCCGTCGATCTCGACGATCAGGCGGCGGGCGGGCCAGACCAGGTCGGCCTCGTGGCCGGCGATCGCGACGTTGATCTGCGGCGGCTCGACGCCCGCGTCGCGCAGGACCTCGAGCGCGCGGGCCTCGGCGTTGGAGCGGGCGCGGTGGTAGGGCAGGCCGTCGTAGCGGTGGACGAGCTCGGCCAGGCGGGCCACCCCGCGACGGCCGCGGTGGCGGCCAAGTGCGGCGACCAGGGTCCTTCCGTCGGTGGCCCCGATCCGGATCGCCTCGCGGAACGAGCGCGCGAGGTCGCCGGCGGAGACGTGTGCCGCGAGATCGATCAGCGTGCGCTCGGGGGTGGTCGTGCGGAGGGTCCCGTCGATGCGCGTCGCCCCCGCGAGCGTGGTCGACCGGTTGACCAGCACGGCGCCGAAGCGCCGCGGCCCGCCGCTGCCGGGCCGGGTGACGACCTCGAACGCGCCCTCCCAGGGGCGGAATCCCTCGTGCGCGCCCGCGCTGGCGTGGCTCAGCACGCTGCCGGGGGTGGTCAGGGTGGCGGCCATCCACCGCTGCTCGCGGGTCAGCGGGGCCTGCGTGAGCGCGTAGACGCCGCGATGCGCCACCTGCCAGGCGCCGCGCCGGGCGGCGTGCTCGAGGGAGGCGCGCGGCCACCCGAGCGCCAGCAGCTGCCACGCCGCCACGACGTCGACCTGCCGCGCCGCGAGCCCCCGAAGCCGAGCGTCCATTCCACCCACCCCTAGCTGGGCCAACTGGACGTTCGCCCCCTCCCGCGGCGCCCCCGGGCTCGAACGTCCATTTCACCATGCCAGGGGTGGGTCGACTGGACGTTGGGCCCCCGGCGCGGCGGGCCGGATGGCGCCACGGCGGCGGCGGGAGGCGGGCGGTAGGCTCCTCGCCGCATGTTCAACAAGGTGCTGGTGGCGAATCGCGGCGAGATCGCGATCAGGGTGTTCCGGGCTCTCGACGAGATGGGCATCCCGTCGGTCGGGGTGTACTCCGAGCTCGATCGCGAGGCGCTGCACGTGCGCCGCGCCGACGAGGCGTACCTGCTCGGCGGGCCGACCGCCGCCGAGAGCTACCTGAAGATCGAGAAGATCATCGAGGTCTGCCGGGAGTCGGGCGCCGACGCGGTCCACCCCGGCTACGGGTTCCTCGCCGAGAACGCGGACTTCGCGCGCGCATGCGAGGAGGCGGGGATCGTGTTCATCGGGCCGCCCGCCAGCGCGATCGAGGCGATGGGCTCCAAGACCCGCGCGCGCGAGCTGATGCGCGAGGCGGGCGTGCCGATCGTCCCGGGGACCACCGAGGTCATCGAGGACGTCGCCAGCGCGAAGCAGGTCATCGAGAGCGACATCGGCTGGCCGGTGGCGATCAAGGCCGCCGGCGGCGGCGGCGGCAAGGGCTTCCGCGTCGCGCTCGAGGAGTCCGAGCTCGAGAAGGCCTTCGAGGGCGCCAGCCGCGAGGGCGAGAAGTTCTTCGGCGACGCGCGCGTGTACATCGAGCGCTACCTGCCCGACCCGCGGCACGTCGAGGTCCAGGTCCTCGCCGACAGGCACGGCAACGTCATCCACCTCGGCGAGCGCGACTGCTCGATCCAGCGCCGCCACCAGAAGCTCATCGAGGAGTCGCCCGCACCCGTCGTCGACGAGGAGCTGCGCGCGCGGATCGGCACGATCGGCGTCGACGCCGCGAGGGCGGTCGACTACGTCGGCGCCGGCACGATCGAGGGCCTCTACCAGGACGGCGAGTACTTCTTCCTGGAGATGAACACGCGCGTGCAGGTCGAGCACTGCGTCACCGAGATGACGACCGGCATCGACATCGTGCGCGAGGGCATCCTCGCGGCGGCCGGCGAGCCGCTGTCGGTGAGCCAGGACGACGTCGTCCTGCGCGGCCACGCGATCGAGTGCCGCATCAACGCCGAGGACGCGTCGAAGAACTTCGCTCCCGCGCCGGGCGCGATCGGCCACTACAAGGAGCCGACGGGCCCCGGCGTGCGGGTCGACTCCGGCGTCGAGGCCGGCGGCGAGGTCACCCCGATGTACGACCCGATGGTCGCCAAGCTGATCGTCTGGGACACCGATCGCGAGCGGGCCACCAACCGCATGCTGCGCGCGCTCGACGAGTACGAGATCGAGGGCCTCAAGACGCTGATCCCCTTCCACAAGGCGTTGCTGGCCTCCGAGCAGTGGGGCAACGCCGAGACCTGCCGCGACCTCATCGAGGACAAGCACTGGCTCAAGACGCTTGCCTTCGAGCCCTCGCTGCACGCGCCCTCCGACGACGAGGGCGAGGAGAAGGTCCACCAGGACTACCTCGTCGAGGTGTCGGGCAGGCGCTTCGAGGTCAAGGTCATCGGGCCGCCGCCGGCGGCCGGGGTCGTGGCCAACGGCGCGGCGCCCGCGGGCGCGCGCAAGGCGCCGAAGCGCTCGGAGCGCAAGACCGGCGGCGGCGCCGGCGGGGCCGACGAGCTCGTCTCGCCGCTTCAGGGCAACGTCTGGAAGGTGCCGGTCAAGCAGGGCGACGAGGTCGACGAGGGCCAGATCATCACCATCATCGAGGCGATGAAGATGGAGAACGAGATCACCGCCCACAAGGCCGGCACGATCGCCGAGCTTCCGATCAAGGAGGGCGAGCCGGTCAGCGCCGGCGCGCTCCTCGCGGTCATCAAGAGCGAGTAGCGCGGCACGCCGGTGCGGGCGCGCACCGCAAGAAAACGGCCCCGTTCGCGTTTGGGACCACATGACGCGTCCCACGCTCACCACGCTGATCGCCGCCGGCACGGCCGCCGCCGCGATCGCAGCCCCCGCCAGCTCCGCCGGCACGCCCGGCGTGACCGACTACACCGTCCCCGCCAAGCGCGACGCCGACCTGGTCGTGCTCACGGGCAACCAGCTCGGGCCGGACTGGTCGGCGCCCCAGAACCTCACGTTCCGGGCCCCCGGACAGGACTACAACGGCTGCGAGGGCTTCCCGCAGCCCGGCTCGGGCCAGGTGGGCGACCCGACCCAGGGCGGCGCCGGCGCGCTCGCCGACGCGCTCCAGGGCAAGGGCTGCCCGCACAACCACTACGCGCCGGCCGACGCCGACACCGCCGCGCTGGGCGTCGAGGGGACGCCGACCGACCGCGTCGTCGGCCTGCGCTGGGACGGCAAGAAGTTCCGGCAGATCCCGTTCCAGGTCGACGAGGTCTTCGCCCGCTACCTCAACAACCAGGCGTCGGGCTTCTCGCCCTACTCCGGCGAGGACGAGCACACGACCTACGCGTTCGATCGCGAAGGGTTCCGCTACACCGCGTCCGACCCGGCCGACCCGTGCCACGCGGTGATGAAGCCCGGCGACCACCCCGCGACCGACCCGGTCAAGGGCATCGACGGGAACGACGAGCTCGCCTTCATGGCCTCCGACGCCGGCGAGCAGGCGCCGTCCGGCGCGACCGTGCCCAAGCACGTCGTCGGGATGAAGGTCGTCACCGTGACCGATCCCACCAACCCGCAGGCACCCCCGAGCTACGTCTACGTGGCCGAGACCGACGGCAAGCTCAAGCCGGCCTACGACGCGAAGAACGGCTACGTCCACTACAAGCGCGACGCCAACGCCGACACGTTCGTCTTCTCGGAGTCGAGCTACGACAACTACGGCAACGCCGCCACAGGGGTCTACTGCCACCCCGACGGCACGCGCGACACCAGCCACGGCGAGACCGCGCGCCGCCGGCCGCTCGACACCGCGACGATCACCACCGATCGCTACCGCTTCCGCTACGACGGCCGCTGGCTGATGACCAGCATCCGGATCTCGCAGGACGGCGGCAAGAGCTACGGGCCCGACCTCGTCGATCGCTGGAAGGCGCGCGCGTTCGCCCAGGACCCCGGCTCGAACACGCCGTGCTGCGGCTACGAGGAGGAGGACACCAACTGGGGCGGCTCGTCGACGCTGCTGGGCGAGCGCGTCGGCCCGGTGCGCGCGATCCGCGAGACATGGGGCGCCGACTCTGGCACCAACGTCGTGCGCCGCGAGACGTTCACGCGCGACAAGATGACCCAGCGGACCTACCTGCGCGTCCACGTCATCCCGCCGCTCGACGGGATCTATGCCCAGTGGGACTACAACGCCGGCCGCGTCGACACGTTCTACAACGCCGAGAACCGCGGCGGCGTCGCCATCGACGGCAAGAACGACGAGCTCTACGGCAACCTCGACGACCCCTGCAACAGCCGCTGGGACGGCAACGGGCGGACGGCGATCGACAGCGGCTACCGCAGCCTCTACCAGGAGCTCCAGCTCTGCCAGTTCCCCTACCACCAGTCGATCGACCCCGGCGACGCCACGTTCGCCGACGCCAACGCATCGCTCGGCTGGTCGGAGGTGGCGGGCCCGAACGGCACGATCGTGGACCGCATCCACGCCGAGCCGACGACGCTGACCCCCGGCGGCGCGGCGCAGTCGATCGCGGCGGTGCCCTACTACCGCGACGACTCGTGCTTCGACGACGGGACCGGCTCGAACCCGGGCCCGGTGCTCCACCTGCGCTCCGGGGACGAGCCCAAGACCTACGACGGCGCGGCGCGCAAGTGCTGGACGCCCGCCGACGGCCTGCCGGGCGACAACGCCCGCTACTTCCAGGGCAGCATCGGCACCCACGGGCTGCACCTGCTGTTCCTGGCCGACTCCGACAACGCCCGCCAGACCAAGCCGGTCGACGAGATCGTCACCGACTGGGACATGACGTTCCTCCCCGACCGCCGCGACGCGACGGCGGGCGAGCAGTACGGCCGCGCGCTCGAGAAGCCGCTCGTGGCGGTCGTCTCGGGTGGCCCGGCGGCGTCGCAGGGCGGCGGCAACGGCAAGGGCGGGGGCAACGGCAAGGGCGGGGGCAACGGCAAGGGCGGGGGCACGTCGCAGGGCCCCGGCAGGCACGACGGCCGCTAGGGAGCCCGCGGGGCGCTCGCACCGGGCCGCCGCGCGCCGGGGCGGCACGCGGCGAATAGGCTGCGGAGCCCATGGACTTCGCAGCCGTCGCCGCCGGACTGCAGCAGGCGGTGCCGTTCAACGCCCACATCGGCCTCGAGGTCGCCGAGGTCGCACCCGGCCGGGGCGTGGTGCGCCTTCCCGAGCACGACCACCTGCTCAACCACGTGGGCTCGCAGCACGCCGGGGCGCTGTTCGCGCTGGGCGAGGCGGCCTCGGGTGCGGCGCTCGTCGGGGCGTTCGCCGACCGGCTCGCCGAGCTGGCGCCATTGGCCGAGCGAGCGGAGATCGCCTACCGCCGGCCGGCCCGCGGGCCGATCACCGCCACGGCGCGACTCGAGCAGGACGAGCGGTGGCGGGGCGAGCTCGACGACTCCGGCGTGACGCGATTCCCGGTCGAGGTCGACCTGGCCGACCGGGAGGGAGCCGTCGTCGCCACGATGACCGTCCACTGGCACGTCAAGAAGAGCGGGTGAGCGAGCCCGCGGATGGCGGATCGTCGGGCGCGCGCGGCCCGCGCGTCTGGCTGGCGGCGCCCGACGAGGCCGAGATCGTCGCGCGGCTGCTGGTCGCCTTCCGCGACCACCTGGGCGTCTCGTGGCCGTCGGACGACGCGTTCTTGGCCGGGGTCGAGCGGCTGACCGAGGACCCCGGCGCGGAGTTCCTGCTCGGCGCGCCCGACCTCGACTCGCCGCCCGCGGGGGTGGCGCAGCTGCGCTTCCGCTACGGCCTCTGGTGGGCCGCCGACGACTGCCTGCTCGAGGACCTGTTCGTCGCCGGGGCCGCGCGAGGCGCCGGACTGGGCCGCGCGCTGGTCGAGCTGGCGATCGAGCGGGCCCGCGCGCGCGGCTGCCGGCGCATCGAGCTCGACGCCAACGACAACAACGCCGCCGCACTCGCGCTCTACCGGTCGTTCGGGTTCGACAACCGCGACGACCGCTACGGGGGCGGCAACCTGTTCATGCGCCTGCACCTGGAGGAGCGGCCATGACCTCGACGCGATGCCCGCCGGGCGCGCGCACGGAGCACCGCGGCGCTCCCCAGTGCTCGCTGCGGGCGCAGGGCTCGAAGCCGGCCGCCCGCAGCCGTGCCAGCGCCGCCTCGTAGTCGGGCGCCACGACCGCGACGTGGCTCTGCGGCACGACCACCGGGGCGTCGGCGGCCAGCACGTGGATCTGCGTGCCGCCGCGCTCCAGCCACCGGGCCCGCCCGCGCAGCGCCTCCGGCGGCTCGACCTCCGCGAACCCCAGCAGCGCGAAGAAGCCGACGAGCGCGTCGCGGTCGGCCCCGGCGGCCTCGAGCGCGACGTGATGGACGCTCACACGGCCTCGAGGTGCTCGGCGAGGATCTCCAGCGCGCGGGCGGCCGACAATGGCGCGCCGTGCCCCGGCACCACCCATTCCGCCCGCTCGGCCAGGCCGCGGAGCCGCTCGAGCGTCGCGCGGTAGTCGGCGGCCTCGCCACCCACCATCGGGGCCTCGACGGGGGAGAGGTAGTCGCCGCAGACCAGCACGCCCGCCCAGGGCCAACAGCGCGGCGAGACCGTCGGCCGTGTGGCCCTCCGCCGGATGCAGCTCGACCTCGCGGTCGCCGATCTCGAGCCTCCCCGGGACCGGCAGCGCCTGCACCTCCCCCAGCGAGAGCGGACGCGGACGCTCGACGTAGTGCTCGGCGTCGAAGCGCCGGAGCTCGCGCTGCGCCGCCCCGGGCTCGGCGGCCAGCCGCCGCGCGGTCGACTCCGCGCAGCCGAGCGCCGCCTCGGGCCATGCGAGCCGGCCGAGCAGGTGGTCCCAGTCGCCGTGGGTGGCCAGCAGCCCGCTGCACTCCCAGCCGGCCTGCGCCAGGACCGAGGGCAGCGCCTCGAGCTCCTCGGGGAGCACGGGCGAGTCGATCACGAACGTCTCGGGAGCCTCGCCGCCGCCGTGGACGACGGTGCACGTCGTCTGCCAGATCCCGCTGACGCAGACGACGACGTCGGGATGGAGGGCGAGGACCCTCAGGGCCTCAGAGACCCAGCAGCTTGGCCGCCTCGAGCAGGCTCTTGACCTCCTCGGTCGGCTTCTTCTGCCCCGCGTCGAGCTGCTCCTTGGCCCGGTTGACCCAGATGACGGGGACCTTGAGCTTCACGCACGGCTCGACGTCGTGGTAGTAGCTGGCCGCGATGTGGACCCAGCCCTTCTTGCCGCCGACGCGCCGCTCGCACTCCTTGAAGTGCGCCGGGTCGGGCTTGTAGGAGCGGACCTGCTGGGCGGTGACCACGAGGTCGAAGTCCGACGGGATGTGGCGGCGCGTCTGCCCGAGCAGCTTGTCGTCGATGTTCGAGATCAGGCCGGTCTCGAACTTCGAGGAGAACTTCCTCAGCTGGGCGTTGGTCTCCCGGAACGGAGCCCAGCGCTGGACCGAGTCGGGGAGGAACCCCGAGCGCGAGGGCTCCAGCGGCCAGCCGATGCGCTTGGCGATCTCCATCGCCGTGCGCCGCAGCACCTCGGCGTAGAGCTCGTAGCTGCCGCTCTCGACCTCGCGGGAGATCTCGTGGAACAGCGGGATGATCTCGTCGCGGTCGATCGTGAAGCCGTCGCGCGAGGCTTCCCGCTTGAACGCCTGGTAGACGCCGTCCTCCCAGTCGATCAGTGTGCCGTAGACATCGAAGGTGACGAAGGTGACCTGTTTGGGAAGCGGCATGCGGCCGAGGATTGTAGGGTCCCGGGCCGCCCATGGACCTGCTCGAGTATCAGGGAAAGCAGCTCTTCGCCCGTCACGGCGTGCCCGTTCCGGCGGGCAAGCCGGCCGCGACGGTCGACGAGGCCCTCGCCGCCGCGGACGCGATCGGCTACCCCTGCGTCGTCAAGGCCCAGGTCCTGATCGGCGGCCGCGGCAAGGCCGGCGGCATCAAGGTCGCCAAGAGCCGCGACGAGGCCCGCGAGCATGCCGAGGCGATCCTCGGCATGGACATCCGCGGCCACACCGTCGGCGAGCTGTGGATCGAGGAGGCCTCGGAGATCGCCGAGGAGTACTACGCCTCGATCGTCTTCGACCGCAGCGCCAAGGCGCCGCTGTTCATGCTCTCCACGCAGGGCGGCATGGACATCGAGGAGGTCGCCGAGCGCGACCCCGGTGCCATCGCCCGCCTGCACGTCGACCCGCTGCTGGGCTTCCAGGCCTTCCACGGCCGGCGCCTGGCCTACGAGGCCGAGCTCCCCGCCGACGTGGTGCGGCCCGTCGGCGCGCTGCTCGCCAGGCTCTACGACGCCTTCGTCGGCGAGGAGGCCACGCTGGTGGAGGTCAACCCGCTGGTGGTCCTGCAGGACCGCAGCGTCAAGGCGCTGGACGCCAAGGTCACGCTCGACGGCAACTCGCTGTTCCGCCACCCGGACAACGCCGCGCTGCGCAACCCGGCCGCGGAGGACCCCCAGGAGCAGATGGCCGCCGAGCGCGGGCTGACCTACGTCAAGCTCGACGGCAACATCGGCATCCTCGGCAACGGCGCGGGCCTCGTCATGAGCACACTCGACGTCGTCGCGCAGTTCGGCGGTGCGCCCGCGAACTTCCTCGACGCCGGCGGCGGCTCGAAGGCGGAGGCGATCACCAGCGCCGTCGAGGTGATCCTCTCCGACGAGAAGGTCAAGGCCGTGCTGTTCAACATCTTCGGCGGGATCACCCGCTGCGACGAGGTCGCCACCGGCCTGGTGGAGGCGTTCGACCAGATCAAGCCGGAGGTCCCGTTCGTCGTGCGCCTCGACGGCACCAACGACGAGGAGGGCCGGCGCATCCTGGCCGACGCGGATCTGCCCAACGTGCGGACGGCCTCGACGATGAACGACGCCGCCCAGCTGGTCGTCGAGGCGGCGGGCGCATGAGCGTCGTCGTCGGCCGCGACACGAAGCTCTGCGTCTCGGGGATCACCGGGCGCGAGGGCACGTTCCACACGCTCAACAACAGGCGCTACGGGACCGACGTCGTCTCCGGCGTGACGCCCGGCAAGGGCGGCCAGGACGTCGACGGCATCCCGGTCTTCAACACGTTCCACGCCGCGGTCGAGGAGACCGGCGCGAACACCGCGATGATCTTCGTGCCGCCGCCGTTCGCCGCCGACTCGATCCTCGAGGCCGCCGACGCCGGCATCGAGACCGTCGTGGCGATCACCGAGGGCATCCCCGCCCACGACGAGCTGCGGGTCTTCAACTTCCTGAAGTCCCACCATCCGTCCGTGCGGCTGATCGGCCCCAACTGCCCGGGCGTCCTCTCGCCCGGCAAGGCCAACGTCGGCATCATCCCCGCGTCGTTCTTCAAGGAGGGCAACGTCGGGGTCGTCTCGCGCTCAGGCACGCTGACCTACCAGATCGGCAACGAGCTGGCCCAGCGCGGCTTCGGCAACTCCTCGATCGTCGGGATCGGCGGCGACCCGGTCCCCGGCTCGAGCTTCATCGACGTGATCGCGCTGTTCGAGGCCGACGACGAGACCGAGCTGATCGTCATGAGCGGCGAGATCGGCGGATCGGCCGAGGAGGAGGCCGCCGAGTACATCGCCGAGCACGTCGGCAAGCCGGTCGTCGGCTACATCGCCGGCGTCACCGCACCGCCCGGCAAGACGATGGGGCACGCGGGGGCGATCGTCTCGGGCTCCAGCGGCAGCGCCGCCGCCAAGATCGAGGCGCTCGAGGCGCGCGGCGTGCGCGTGGGGCGCACGCCCACACAGGTCGCCGAGATCGCCGTCGAGGTCCTCGGCGGCTGAGCCGGCCTTGCAGCCGGGCGGTTGCGGGGCGTAGGCTGGCGCCCTCGGGCTCACCAACTGCGGCGAGCCGGGGGTCCAATTCTCCGGGGCGACCCCCGCAGTAGCCAATGATGTGGACGCCGGCCCCCGGGCCGGCGTCCGCAGTTCTCGAGCCGGGCCCAACACCCGGCCAGACGGGCGACCGTTCGCTACGGATTCCGGTGGCGCGGCCGACTACCCGGGCAGGCCATGGAACGCCTGCTGACCCAGCCCCTGACGATCGAGCCGCCCTCGCCGCTGGCGATCGGCGTGCTGCTCGCGGGCATGCTGATCGCCGCCACGCTCTTCGTGAGCTTCCTGCTCGCCCCCCTGGCGATCCTGGCAAGCTTCCGCGTCGGCTTCGCCGCGTCGGACCGCTCCGCGGCCAGCGCCTGAGGCCCTCGCCCCGGCTCGCGATACGCTGGCGCCGCCATGGCCGCCTCGACGATCTCCTTCGCCCGCGGGGCGCCGTCGCTCGACATCATCGACGTCGAGGGCCTGCGCGCCGCCGCCGACCGCGCCTTCGCCGCCGATCCCGGCGGCACGACCGCCTACGGCACGTCGGTCGGCTACCTCCCGCTGCGCGCGCTGGATCGCCAAGCGCCACGGCGTCGACGAGTCGCAGGTCCTGGTCACCAACGGCTCGATGCAGGCCGACGCGTTCCTCTTCGACGAGCTCGTCGCCGGGGGCGACGAGGTGATCGTCGAGCGGCCGACGTACGACCGGACGCTGCTCGCGCTGCGCGAGCGCGGCGCGCGCGTCCACGCGGTCGAGCTCGAGCCCGACGGCATCGACGTCGCCGCGCTCGCCGAGCTGCTCGGCGGCGGGGCGCGGCCGAACCTCGCCCACGTGATCCCCAACTTCCAGAACCCGGCCGGTCACACGCTCTCGGCGGACAAGCGCGCGCGGCTGCTCGAGCTCGCCGGCGAGCACGGCTTCGTGATCTTCGAGGACGACCCCTACGTCGAGCTGCGCTTCCGCGGCGAGCGGCTCGCCGACGATGCTCGCGATGGACTCCTCCGGCGAGCGCGTCGTCTACGCCAGCTCGTTCTCCAAGACGGTCTGCCCCGGCATCCGCGTCGGCTATCTGGTGGGCCCGACCGAGCTGATCGGGCGGATCGCCCGCCGGGCGACCAACACCTACATCTCTCCGAACATGGTCGCGCAGTCGATCGTCTACGAGTTCTGCGTCTCCGGCGGGATCGACCGCTCGATCGAGACGGTCAAGGCCGCGCTCGCCGAGCGCGTCGAGCGCCTGACCGCCGCGCTCGAGCGCGAGCTGCCCGAGGCGCGCTTCGTCGCCCCCGACGGCGGCTACTTCATGTGGGTCGAGCTGCCCGAGGGCACCGACGTCGACCGAGCTCTTCGCCGCCGCCGCGGCCCGCGGCGTCCAGTTCGTCAAGGGCACGGACTTCCTGCTCGAGGGCGGCGAGAACACGCTGCGCCTCGCCTACTCGGGCGTGACCGCCGACGAGATCGACGAGGGCGTCGGGCGGCTGGCCGAGGCCCTCCGCTCGCTGGGCTGAGCCCTCGCGCGAGCGCCGGGGCGGCTCAGCGCCCGTAGCGCTCGCGGCCGACGACGAGCTGCTCGGGGAGCGCCACCCGCGGCGGTGGCGCGGGGTCGGCGAGGACGGAGACCGTCTCGGCGATCGAGCGGCTGATCTCGTGGCGGCCGCCGGCCGTCTCGACGACCACCTCGTCGGCATCCGCGGAGACCATCGTCGCCTCCATCCCCGGCTCGATGCCGGCCGCCTTGAGCGCATGCAGGAGGTCCTCGGCCTCGTTCTCGAAGCGCAGCACCGTAAGCGTCGCCCCGGGCTCGACGTCGGCGAGCGGCGCGCCCTCGATGCGCGCGCCGGCCTCGATCGGGTGGCCGTGCGGGCAGGTCTTCGCGTCGCCGATCGCAGCGAGCATCCGGGCCTCGAGCACCGGGCGACATCGCGTGCTCGAGCCGCTCGGCCTCCTCGTGGACCTCGTCCCACGGGATGCCGAGGACGTCGGTGAGGAAGCGCTCGATCAGGCGGTGGCGGCGCACGACGCCCTCGGCGTGGTCGCGACCGGCGTCGGTGAAGTCGATCGTCTTGTCGCCCGCGCGCGTGATGTAGCCGTCGCGCTCGAGCCGGCCGATCATCTCGTGGACGGTCGGCGGCGAGAGCTGCATCGCCCGCGCGACGTTCGCGCCGGTCATCGGCAGCCGCGCCTCGTGGAGCCAGAAGAGCGTCTGGAGGTACTCCTCCTCGGCGACCGTGGCCTGCTCCGATGCCATCGGCGCAGCGTACCGGGATAGGGTCCGCGCACCGTGGCGCTCCCCCTCTCCCCGCCCGTCGCGCCCCAGCTCGCGCGCTCGCGCGCCGCGCTGCCCGAGGGCGAGGGCTGGGCGTACGAGCCCAAGTGGGACGGCTTCCGCGCGCTCGCGTTCGTCGACGGCGACGAGCTCCACCTCCAGTCGCGCAACGGCAAGCCGCTCCTGCGCTACTTCCCCGAGCTGCGCTTCCCCGCCGGCCGCTACGTCTCGACGGGGAGATCGTCATCCTCGGCGCCGGCGGCCGCCAGGAGTTCGACCTGCTCGGCCAGCGCATCCACCCGGCGGCGTCGCGCATCGCGCGGCTCGCCGAGGAGACGCCGGCGCGGTTCGTCGCCTTCGACCTGCTCTGCCGCGATGACGACGTCCTGGTCGAGCTGCCGTTCGCGGAGCGCCGCGCGGCGCTCGAGGCCCTCGTGGAGGCGCCGATGGACCTCACGCCCTCGACCCGCGACCCGGCCGAGGCGCAGCCCTGGCTGCGGGGCGCCGAGGGCGTCGTCGCCAAGGAGCTCGACGCCCCGTACCGGCCCGGCGAGCGGACGGGCATGGTGAAGATCAAGCGCGTCCGCACGATCGACGCGGTCGTGATGGGCTGGCGGCCGGGCAAGGAGCCCGGGACCGTGGGCTCGCTGATCCTCGGCCTCCACGACGAGGCGGGAGCCCTGCGCGAGGTCGGGCACACGTCCGGGTTCCGGGCGGCCGAGAAGCGGGCGCTCGTCGACCGGCTCGCACCCTACGAGACCGGCGAGCGGGGCTCGGCCGAGCCGTCGCGCTGGCGGCCCGACCACGAGCTCGCGTGGATCGAGCTGCGCCCGGAGCTCGTCGTCGAGGTCACCTTCGACCACGTCTCCTCCGGCCGCATCCGCCACGGCACGAAGCTCAAGCGCTGGCGCGAGGACAAGCCCGCGCGCGAGTGCACCATCGACCAGCTCGACCGGTAGCGGCGCCGGGCCGCATTCAGTCGCTGCGCGCCCGGCTCGGCTGGACGCGCTTGGGCTCGCCGGGCATCTTCGGGAAGTTCGGCGGCCACGGGGCATCGCCCAGCCCCCGCTCCTCGTCGCGGCGCGAGAGCTCGAGCAGCGAGCCCAGGCTGCAGGGATGCGCGTCGATGTCGCCGATCGGATCGCCCGTGGACTCCAGGCGGGCGGGGACCGTGTCGAGGCGCAGATCGCCGGGCTCGACGTCGGCCACCTCGTCCCAGGTCAGGCCACAGGAGACCCGCGCGTCGGGCACCGCCCGACGCTGTAGGCCGAGGCGATGGTGCGGTCGCGGGCGTTCTGGTTGTAGTCGAGGAAGACGCCGACGCGCTCCTCCTTCCACCACTTCGACGTCGCGCGGGACGGCATCCGGCGCTCGACCTCGCGCGCCAGCGCCAGCGCCGCGCGGCGGACCTCGAGGAAGCCCGAGCCCGGCTCGAGCCGGACGTAGACGTGGATCCCGCGCGAGCCGCTGGTCTTCGGCCAGCCGACGAGGCCGTGCTCGCCGAGGACGTCCCGCACGCACAGGGCCACCTCGCGGACCTCCGAGAACGGCACGCCGGGCTGGGGGTCGAGGTCGACGCGCAGCTCGTCAGGGTGCTCGAGGTCGCCGCGGCGCGACGCCCACGGGTTGAAGTCGATGTTGCCGAGATTCGCCGCCCACACCAGGTGCGCGGCATCGACCGGGCACAGCTCGGTCGCGCTGCGCCCGGACGGGAACGTCACGGTCGCGGTCTCGAGCCAGTCCGGCGCGCCCTTGGGCACCCGCTTCTGGAAGAACACCTCGCCCTCGACGCCGTCGCGCCAGCGCTTGAGCACGGTCGGGCGGTCGCGCAACCCGACGAGCACGGCGTCGGCGCAGCGCAGGTAGTACTCGATGAGGTCGAGCTTCGTCAGGCCCGGCTTCGGGAAGTAGACCTTGCCCGGCGAGGACACCCGCACCTCGCGGCCGGCGGCCTCAACCGTGATGTACTCGCGCTGTGGCACCGATCCTCGTCGCTCCCGACAAGTTCAAGGGTACGTTGCGCGCCACCGTGGTGGCGGCCGCGATCGCCCGCGGCCTGGAGCGGGCCGGGCTGCCCGCCGACCTCTGCCCCGTCGCCGACGGCGGCGAGGGCACGGTCGAGGTCCTGCTCACGGCGCTCGGCGGGGAGACCGCGGGGGCCGACGCCGCCGATCCGCTCGGCCGTCGCGTGCGCGCCTCGATCGCGCTGCTCGAGGACGGTGGCACGGCGGTCGTCGAGGTCGCGCAGGTCAGCGGCCTGGCGCTGCTGGCGGAGGGCGAGCTCGACGCCGAGGGCGCCTCGTCGGCCGGCACCGGCGAGCTGCTCGCCGCCGCCGCGGCGACAGGAGCGGAGGTCGTCGTCCTGGCCGCAGGCGGCAGCGCGACCACGGACGGCGGCGCGGGGGCGATCGCGGCGCTCGAGGAGGCCGGCGGCCTGGGGGGCGCGTCGCTGGTCGTCCTCTGCGACGTGCGCACGCCCTTCGAGGAGGCCGCACGGCGCTTCGGACCGCAGAAGGGGGCGGATCCCGCCGCGGTGCGCCGGCTGTCGGCGCGGCTGCACCGCATGGCCGGCGCGCTCCCGCGCGACCCGCGCGGCGTGCCCCTGACCGGCGCGGCCGGAGGGCTGAGCGGCGGCCTCTGGGCGACCTTCGGCGCACAGCTCGAGCCCGGCGCGCGCTTCGTCCTCGATGCGCTGGGCTTCGACGGCCGCATGCGCGCCGCGCGCGCCGTCGTCTGCGGGGAGGGCCGGCTCGACGCGACGACGCTTCAGGGCAAGGCCGCCGGCGAGGTCGCCGTCCGCGCCCGCCAGGCCGGGGTCCCCGCCCACGCGCTGGTCGGCGAGGACGCGCTGTCGGCCTTCGACCGGCGCATCCTCGACCTCCAGACCGTCGCCGAGGCCGGCACGCCGGCCGAGCTCGAGCGCGCGGCCGCCGCGCTCGGCGAGCTGCTGGCGACCGGCGCAGCCTGAGCGCCCGGGCGTCAGAGCGGCTCGGCGGGGAGCCGCACCGTGACCGTCGCCCCGCCGGACGGCGCGTTGGCGGCCGCCACCGAGCCGCCGTGCGCCTCGACCGCCTGGCGCACGATCGCCAGCCCGAGGCCCGAGCCCGGCTTCGAGCGCGCCTGCGACGCCCGGTAGAAGCGCTCGAAGACGTGCGGCAGGTCGGCCTCGTCGAACCCGGGGCCGTGGTCGCGGACCGTGAGCTCGCCGCCGCGGAGCACCACCTCGACGGTCCCGCCCGGCGGGCTCCACTTGCGGGCGTTGTCGAGCAGGTTGGCGACGGCGCGGCCGAGGCGCTCGGCCTCGCCGGTGACGAGCGCCTGCTCGAGGTCGAGCTCGAAGCCCACCTCGCCACCGGCCCTGCGGCGCGCGCGGTCGGCGGCCGCCCGGACCACGTCGTCGAGCCGCACGTCGTCGAGCGCCTCCGCGGGCCGGTTCCCTCGTGCCAGCTCGACGACGTCGCTGACGATCGCCGTGAGCTCGTCGAGCTCGTCGACGATGTCGGCGCGCAGCGCCTCGCGCTCGGAGGGCGGCAGGCGGTCGCCGTCCTGGAGCAGCTGGACGTTCGCCCGCAGGCTGGCCAGCGGCGTGCGGAGCTCGTGGCTGGCATCGGCCACCAGGTGACGCTGGGCCTCGACCGAGCGCTCGAGCGCGTCGAGCATCGCGTTGAAGCTCGAGGCGAGCCGCGTGATCTCGTCGCGGCCGACGACCTCGAGCCGGTGCGAGGGGTCGGGGTCGTGGGTCACCGCCTCCGTGCGGCGCGTGAAGCGCGAGATCGGGGCGAGCGCCGTCCGGGCGACGGCGAACCCGAGCCCGCCCGCGCCGAGGATGCCGATTCCGCCGAGCAGGGCGAGCACCACGATCTGGCGCTCGAGGACGTGGTCGACCTCGGTCAGCGGTCGCGCGACCTGAAGCGCGCCCCTGCCCGGCACCCCGACGGTGAGGACACGCAGGTGGACGCCGTCGGCGTGAGCGTCGGAGAGCGCCGTGCCGCTGCCCGCCGCCGCGACCCTGCGCATGTCCGCGTCGACCGGGATCGCCGCGTCGTCGCCGGGCAGCGGCGAGCCCACCCGGGCGCCGTCCGCGGAGAGGAGCTGCACGACGCCGCCGGCGCCGCCGAAGGGCACCCGCGGCGAACGCAGCCCCAGGTCGCGCAGCGGCCCCCGGAGCCCGCCGCCATGCCCCTCCGGCCGCCCGTAGAGCATCGTCGCCGCACGCGCGCGCAGGGCGTCGTCGACCTGGCCGCGCAGCTCCGAGCGCGTCGTCAGGTAGTTGCCGCCGGCGACGGCGAGCACCGACAGCGCCACCGCTGCGCTGGCCAGCAGCGCGATGCGCGTCCGCAGCGTCATCCGGCCGGCTCGCGGAGGGCGTAGCCCACGCCCCGGATCGTGTGGATGAGCGGCTGCGCGCCCGCCTCGTCGAGCTTGCGGCGCAGATAGCCGACGTAGACGCGCAGCGCGTTGGAGGTCGGGCCGAAGTCGTAGCCCCAGACGCGCTCGTAGATCAGCCCATGGGGCAGGACCCGGCGCGGGTTGCGCATCAGCAGCTCCAGCAGCTGGTACTCGGTCCGCGTCAGCTCGACGAAGCGCTCGCCGACGCGCACGCCGTGGCCGGCCGGGTCGAGCGCCAGCTCCGCGAAGCGCAGCTCGCCGTCGACCGCCTCGACCGGGGCGGTGCGCCGCAGCAGCGCGCGGACGCGGGCCTCGAGCTCGCCGAGGTCGAAGGGCTTGACGAGGTAGTCGTCGGCGCCCGCGTCGAGCCCGGCGATGCGGTCCTCGACCGCATCGCGCGCCGTGAGCATGAGGACCGGGACGCGGTCCCCGTTCCCGCGCAGGCGACGGCAGACCTCCAGCCCGTCGAACCCGGGAAGGCCGATGTCGAGGACGATCGCGTCGGGGTGCTCCGACTCCGCCTGGGCGAGCGTCCCCGGACCGTCCTCGGCGGTGACGACCCCGTAACCGGCAAGCGTCAGGGCGCGCCGCACCGCGTCTCGGACCGCCCGATCGTCGTCGACCACGAGAACCTTCACGCCCCGCATTGTCGCGGCGCCGGAGGGCGGCCCGGTAAGAGGTCCGTAAGAGCCCTTCCGGAGCCGGCCTCTTACACGGCTCTCACACGGCCGTTAGGGACCTCTCACGCGGTCTTCCTACCTTGATCGCCTATGCGCACACCCCGCCATCTGTGGGCCGGCGACTGGGAGCGCGAGCGCGCCGCCCGCGAGGCCGAGCCCGCCCGCGAGCCGCGACAGCCGGCTCCCGACGCACCGGCCGAGCCCGACGCACCGACCGAGCGGCACGCCGTCGCGCAGGCGGATCCCGAGCCGGTCCGCGCCCGGCCCCGCGGGCGGGAGCCTGTCCGCACCGCCGTCGCCGTCGCCGTCGCCCTCGCGGTGGTCGTCGGAGCCGCCGCCATCGGGGCCCGGCTCGACGGCCGGCCGCAGAGCTCGGGCACGGCGGCGCAGACCCCGTCGCGGACGCTGCCGGCCGCCCCCCCGCTGGCGCGCGGCGGCAGCACGAAGGCCTCGCCGGCAGCGGTCTACGCGGCCGCGAGCCCGGCCGTCGTGTCGATCAGGACCGGTCAGGGCTCGGGCAGCGGCTTCCTCGTCGACGACAGGCGCACGATCGTCACCAACGCGCACGTCGTCACGGGGTCGCGGCGCGTGGTCGTCCGCTTCGGAACGTCGGGAGACGCGATCGACGGCACGGTCCTCGGCACCGACTCGTCGAGCGACCTCGCGGTGGTGCGCATCCCGCAGGGCTCGGCCCCCGCGGACACCAAGCCGCTCGTCCTCGCCAACAGCGACGACGTGCAGGTGGGCGACCAGGTCGTCGCCATCGGCAATCCCTTCGGGCTCGACCGCACCGCCACCGAGGGGATCGTCTCGGCCGTCGGCCGGGAGATCCGGGCTCCCGACGGCTTCTCGATCTCCGACGCGATCCAGACCGACGCGCCGATCAACCCGGGCAACTCGGGCGGGCCGCTGCTGGACGCCGCCGCGCGGGTCGTCGGCGTCAACTCCCAGATCGAGACGAGCGGCGGCTCCGGGGGCAACGTCGGCATCGGCTTCGCCGTGTCATCGAACACGGTGCGCCGGATCGTCCCGCAGCTCGAGCAGGGCCAGCACGTCCGGCACGCGTGGCTCGGCGTCGAGATGTCGAGCACCGCGTCGGGCGGTGCGCCGGTCATCAGCAACGCGAGCGGCGGCGGTCCCGCCGCCCGCGCGGGGCTGCGCGCAGGCGACGTGATCCTGGCCATCGACGGCCACGACGTCCACGACTTCTCCGACGTCTCGGGCGCCGTCAACGCCCACAAGCCCGGCGACCACGTCAAGCTCCGGGTCCGGCGCAACGGCTCGGAGAGGACGATCGACGTCACGCTCGGAACGCGGCCGGCACGGGTCCCGTGAGCTTCGCGGCGCCCGCCTACCTGCTGGGCCTTCCCGCGGTGGCGGCGCTCGCCGTGCTCTACGGGCGCGGCCAGCGAGCGCGGCGGCGCGCGGCGCAGGCCTTCGCCGCGCCCGCGCTCGGTCCGTCGGTGGCGCCGCGCCGCCCCGGCTGGCGCCGGCACGCCCCGGTGGCGGTGCTCGGCCTGGCGCTCGCCGCCCTCGTGGCCGCCGCCGCCCGGCCCCAGGCCACGGTGGCGGTCCCCGTCGAGCGCGCCTCGGTGATGCTCGTGATCGACGTGAGCGGCTCGATGCTCGCGACCGACGTGGCGCCGTCGCGGCTCGAGGCGGTGCGCAGGGCCGCGCGGATCTTCGCCGACCGGGCGCCGCACCAGCTCAACATCGGCGTGATGGCGTTCAACCAGTCCCCGACCGTGCTGCAGGCCCCGACCCAGGACCGCGCGGCGGTGCGCGACGCGCTCGGGCAGCTGCGCTCCAGCGGCGGCACCGCGACCGGGACCGCCGTGCAGGCCGCCACGCGGCTGCTCGCCGGGCGGACCACCGCGGACGGCAAGCGCGCCCCCGCGGCGATCGTCCTGCTCTCCGACGGGTCCTCGACGCGCGGGGTCGACCCGGTCGAGGCCGCACGTGCGGCCGGGCGCCGGAAGATCCCGGTCTCGACGGTCTCGCTGGGGACCGCCGGCGGCACGATCACCGTGCCCAGGCCCGGCGGGCAGGGTGGCACGGAGACCCGGAAGGTGCCGCCCGACCGCGCCTCGCTGCGGCAGATCGCCCAGGTCTCCGGCGGCGAGGCCTATACGGCGGCCGACGCCGGGCACCTCGACCAGGTCTACGAGCACCTGGGCTCGCAACTGGGCCGCGAGCGCCGTCCCGTCGAGCTGACCGCCGCGTTCGCCGGCGGGGCGCTCGTGCTGCTCGTCGGCGCGGCCGCCATGTCCCTGCCCTGGTTCGGGCGCATCGTCTGACAAGGAGACCCCATGACCGACCACCACGACGACAGGACCGCAGACATGACCGACGGCGAGCCCCGGGAGGACCCTCGCGCCGCGCTGCGCGAGGCGCTCTTCGAGATCAAGCGCGTCATCGTCGGCCAGGACGGGATGCTCGAGCGCGTGCTCGTCAGCCTGCTGGCCGGCGGGCACGTCCTGCTCGAGGGCGTGCCCGGGCTCGCCAAGACGCTGACGGTCAAGACCGTGGCGCAGGTGCTCGGGGGCAGCTTCCAGCCGCGTGCAGTTCACGCCGGACCTGGTGCCCGCCGACCTGGTCGGCACGCGGATCTACCGCCCCGACACCGGGGCGTTCGAGACGCGCCTCGGGCCGGTGTTCGCCAACTTCCTGCTGGCCGACGAGATCAACCGCGCCCCCGCGAAGGTGCAGTCGGCGCTGCTGGAGGTGATGCAGGAGCGCCAGGTGACGATCGGCGGCTCCACCTACCAGGTGCCGCGGCCGTTCCTGGTGCTCGCCACGCAGAACCCGATCGAGTCCGAGGGCACCTACCCGCTGCCCGAGGCGCAGCTCGACCGCTTCCTGATGAAGATCGTGGTCGACTACCCGTCCGAGGGCGAGGAGGCCGCGGTCGTCGGACGCAGCCTCGCCGACGCGCCGGAGATCCGCCGGCTGCTCGACGGCCCCGCGACTCGAGCATCACGCCCGGGCGGCCCACGAGGTGGTCGTCGACCGGGAGCTCATCGGCTACGCGGTCGCGCTGGCGACGCCACCCGCGACCCCGCCGCCCACGGGATGCCCGAGCTGGCGCCGATGGTCGACTTCGGCGCGAGCCCGCGCGGCCCGATCGGCATTGGTGCAGGCGGCTCGCGTGCTCGCGCTGCTGCGCGGCCGCGGGCACGTCGTGGCCGACGACATCCGCGACCTCGCCCCCGACGTCCTGCGCCACCGGCTGGTGCTGTCCTACGACGCGCTCAGCGAGGGCGTCACCGCCGACCAGGTGCTCGAGCGGGTGCTGGAGCAGGTGAGCCCCCGCGCAGCGACCACCTGCGGCGGGTGGCGTGAGCCGGGAGGCCCTCCAGCCCCCCGCGGCCCGCCAGGGCCCCGGTCCGATGGCACCGGCGGTGGTCGACGCGGTCGACCTCGCCCTCGCCCGCCGCATCGGCGCAGTCGCTTCCGGGCGATCGCCGCGCGGCGGGGGTCGGCGCAGGGACCGAGCTCGCGCAGCTGCGGCCGTACGTCGAGGGCGACGACGTCCGTCACCTCGACCCGGCGGCGTCGGCGCGCACCGGCGAGCCGCACGTCCGCCAGCACGTCCCCGAGCGCACGCTGACGACCTGGATCGCGCTCGACATCTCGCCCTCGATGGCGTTCGGGACCTCGCGGCGGCTGAAGGCCGACGTGGCCGAGGGCGTCGCGACCGTGATCGGCCGCCTGGCCGTGCGCCGCGCCGGCGCCGTCGGGCTCGTCCGCTTCGGCGACGGCGAGCTGCGGATCACGCCGCCGCGCGGGGCGCGGCCGGGGCTGGTGGCTCTCGGGCGCGCGATCGGCGAGGGGGTCGCCGCCGACGGGACCGGCGAGGGCACGGCGCTGGCCGACGCGCTCACGCGCCTGGGCCGGATCGCCCGCCTTCCGGGCCTCGTCGCGATCGTCTCGGACTTCCGCGACCAGGCCGGCTGGGAGCGGCCGCTCGGCGCGCTCCGCGCGCGCCACAGCGTGCTCGCGATCGAGGTGGGCGACCCGCGCGAGGCCGAGCTGCCCGCCGCCGGTGTCCTGGCGCTCGTCGACCCGGAGACCGGCGCGCGCGTGGAGGTCGACACCCGGCGCCGGCGCGTGCGCGAGCGCTTCGCGGCCGCTCGAGCGCGAGCGCCGCGAGCGCGTGGCCTCCGAGCTGCGCCGGCTGCGCATCGACCACGTCACGCTCGCCACGGGCGAGGACTGGCTCGTGACGCTGGGGAGGGCGCTGCGATGAGCTTCGCGACTCCGCTCGCGCTCCTGGCACTGCTGCTCGTCCCGATCGGGCTCGTCGCCCACGCGCTGGCCCAGCGCCGCGCCCGGCGCTTCGCCGTCCGCTTCCCCGCGCTGCCCACGCTGCGCGCCGCCGCGCCTGGTCGAGCCGCCGCTGGCGCCGCCACGTGCCGGCCGCGCTCGCGCTCGCCTCGGTCGCCGTGCTCGCGGTCGCCGCCGCCCGGCCGCGCCACACCGTCCGCGTCGCCGGTCGAGCGCGCCTCCGTCGTGCTGGTGACCGACCACTCCGGGTCGATGCAGGCGACCGACGTCGAGCCGACCCGCCTGGCCGCCGCCCAGCGCGCGGCCCGCGACTTCCTCGACCGCATCCCCGACCAGGTCCGCGTCGGGGCGGTCGCGTTCGCCGGGACGCCCGACGCCGTGCAGGCGCCGAGCACCGATCACGCCGATGCCCGCCAGGTCATCGACGGCCAGGCCGCCGACGGCCCGACCGCGACCGGCGACGCGCTCGCCACCGCCCTGCAGTTGCTGCGGGGCACCGGTCGCGGTCATGCGCCGGCGGCGATCGTGCTGCTCTCCGACGGCGCGACGACGACGGGCGCGACCCTGTCGAGGTGGCACGGGAGGCGCGCCGCGCGGGCGTCCCGGTCTACACGGTCGCGCTCGGCACCGCGGACGCCACGATCCCCGACCCCCAGGGCTTCGGTCCACCGGTGAGCGTCGCGCCCGACCCCGGGACGCTGCGGCAGATCGCGCAGATCACCGGCGCCCGGGCGTACGCAGCGGGCGACGAGCAGCGGCTCGGCGAGATCTACCGCCGGCTGGGGTCCCGGATCGGCACGAAGCCCGAGACGCGGGAGATCAGCGCCGCGTTCGCGATCGGCGGCCTGCTGCTGCTGCTCGGCGCCGGGGCGGCGTCCGCGCGGCGGACGGCGGCGCTGCCGTGAGCGTTCTTACGCCTCTCTCACCCGACGCTGCTGTCATGACCTCGACCATTCAGGAAGGAGCACCGTGAACTTCAAGCACAAGCGCAGGGCGATCGCAGCCGCGGCGGGCCTGGCCCTCGCGGCCGGAGGCGGCCTCGCGGTCGCCGCCTCCAGCGGCCCCGGCGACGCGCAGAAGGCGTTCCTCGACGACGCCGCCAAGCGCCTGGACGTCACCCCCGACAAGCTCCAGTCCGCGCTGCGAGGCGCCGCGGGCGACGGGATCGACCGCGCGCTCCAGCAGGGCCGACTGACCAAGGAGCAGGCCGACAGGCTCAAGCAGCGCCTCAAGGACGCGCCGCTGCCGTTCGGCGGCCCCGGCTTCCGCGGTGGCCATCGCCACGGCGGGCCCGGGCACTTCGGACCTGGGGCGCGCGGCGGGCTCGACGCCGCGGCCAAGTACCTCGGCCTCACGCCCGCCGAGCTGGGGACGCAACTGCGCTCCGGCAAGTCGCTGGCCGACGTGGCGAAGGACAAGGGCAAGGACACCGCCGGCCTGAAGGCGGCGATGACCGCCGCCGCCAAGGACCGCCTCGACAAGGCGGTCGCCGCCGGCCACCTCACCAAGGACCAGGAGTCGGCGATGCTCGACCGCCTCGGCTCGAAGCTCGACGACGTCATCGCCGGCAAGCGGCCCGGCCGCGGGGATCACCGCGGCATGCGCGGGCGCTGGGGCCCGCCGCCGGCCGCCAGGGGCGGCCACAGCCAGGGCGGCTCCTCCCTGGCGGCGCCGGGGTCCTCGACCGCCACGACCTGACCTCCGTTCCCACGACCAGGCCGCGGCCCGGGGCAGGTCAGCTCGGGCCGCGGAGGTCGTGAGGCACCTGGTCAGGCGACGACGGCCGGCGTGCCGAGGCGGGCCTCGGCCTCCCGGGCGGGCATCGGCCGCGCGAAGAAGCAGCCCTGCCCGAGCGTGCAGCCGAGCTGGCGCAGGTGGCCGAGCTGCGCCGCGCGCTCGATCCCCTCGCCCACGATCCCGAGGCCGAGGCTCCTACCGAGCTCGATGATCGCCCGCGCGAGCGCCGGGTCCTCCGACGGCGCCCCGAGCCCGTCCACGAACGGCTTGGCCATCTTCAGCATGTCGAGCGGGAAGCGGTTGAGGTAGCGCAGCGACGAGTAGCCGGTGCCGAAGTCGTCGAGGGCGAGCCGCACGCCGAGCGCGCGCAGTGCCCGCAGCCGCTCGATCGCCGCCTCGGTGTCCTGCATGAGAACGGTCTCGGTGATCTCGAGCACGAGCTGGCCGGCAGGAAGGCCGGTCTCGCGCAGGGCCGCGCGGACCGCGTCGACGAGCGCGGGCTCCTCGAGCTGGCGGCCGGAGAGATTGACGTGCATCGCCAGCGCGCGGCCGTCGGCGAGGGCATGCCACGAGGCGGCCTGGCGGACCGCCTCGCGCAGGACGAAGCCGCCGATCGGGATGATCAGGCCCGGTCTCCTCGGCGACGGGGATGAACGCGCTCGGCGCGACCAGCCCACGCCGCGGATGACTCCAGCGCAGCAGCGCCTCGTGCCCGGCCAGCGTGCCGTCCGCGAGCTCGACGATCGGCTGGTAGAACAGCTCGAGCTCGTTGCGCTCGACAGCCGAGCGGAGCTCGGCCTCGAGCTCGAGACGCTCCATGACCTCGACCTGCATGCCGGTCTCGAAGAGCGCGTAGCGGCCCCTGCCCTCGGCCTTCGCGCGATACATCGCCACGTCGGCGTGCCGCAGCAGGTCCTGGGCACCATGGGTCCCGGTCGCGATCCCGATCGAGGCGCCGACGCAGACCTCGCGTCCACCGACCATGACCGGAGCGGCCAGGGCGCCGATGATCCGCTCGGCCACGCGCACCGCCTCGCGGGTGGAGGTGAGGTCCTCGAGCAGCACGGCGAACTCGTCGCCGCCGAGGCGGGCCGCGGTGTCGGCCGCCCGCATGCAGTCGGAGATCCGCTCGGCGACGGCGCAGAGCAGCTCGTCGCCGGCGACGTGGCCGAGGCTGTCGTTGACCGTCTTGAAGCGGTCGAGGTCGAGGAACAGCACGGCGACCTCGCCGCCGGCCCGGATCGCGCGGGCGAGCGCGTGCTCGAGGCGGTCGAGGAACAGCGCCCGGTTCGGCAGCGCAGTGAGCGCGTCGTGCAACGCCTGATGGACCATCGCGTTGACCGTCTTGGCATCGGTGAGCGCCATGCTCGCGTGCCGGGCCAGCGCCTCGAGCATGCTCCGCTCGGCGATCGAGAACCGGCGGCCCTCGCGCCAGCTCGCAACCAGGACCACGCCGACGGGCTCGCCGTTCTCGTGGACCGGTGCCGCCATCGCGGCCTGGAGCTTGCGGTCGACGAAGACCTGCATCGCCTGGTCGTGCTCCTGGTAGTCCTCGATGACGACGAGCCGGTTCTCGGACACCGCACGGCCGGCCGCGCCCTCGCCGATGCGGCGGTGGCGGACGGCGGCGAGCATCGTGTCCACCCGCCCGTCGCTCGCCTCGAGCACGAGCGTGGCGGGATCGTCGGGGTCGCGCAGGAAGACGACCTGGAGGTCGTCGCCGAGCAGCTCGCCGACGAGCGCGACGATCGCGTCGAGCACCTCGTGCAGCGGGGCGCGGTGGGCGATCGAGCGCTGGATCAGCGCCAGGCCCTCGAGCAGGCGCTGCTGGGCGCGCTGGGCCTCGAGCGTGCGCAGCGTGCGCAGCGCCAGCCCCAGCGTCCGCGCCATGCCGCGCAGGAGCCCCGTCTCGACGGCGTCGATGTGGGGATCGGCGCCACGCGCCAGCACGAGCTGCGCGGGCGGGGACTCGCCGAGGTCGGCGACCACGGCGGCCACCTCTCCCCGGCCCGGCACGGGCAGCGCGCCCGCCCCCGCCGCGGCGACCGCGGCGATGCGATCGGCCGGCCGCTCGCCGGCCGGCCAGCCCAGCGCCTCGAGCACCTCGCCGTCGCGGACGATCGCCGCGACGTCGGCGTCGAGCGCCTCGGCGGCACGCTGGACGCCCTCGGCCATCGCCGCCTGCTCCTCGGGCGCCGACGAGACGGCGACGACGAACTCCGCCAGCTGCTGCGTCGACCAGATGCTCGCCGTCTGCGCCATCAGCCCACAGCGAGCACGACGAGGGTCTGGTTGTGAAAGCCCGTCACCCCGTGCGTGCGGGCGATCTCGCCATAGGTGTAGAAGCCGGCCACGGGAGCCCCCGCGGCATGGCCGGCGACGCGGCGCACCTCGGGGCCGATGCCATGATCGCCGAGCACGCCGCGGCGGGCGATGCAGTCGAAGACGAGCATGCCCTTCGGAGACTCGCCGCCGAGAGCCTCGAGCGCGGCCGAGCACGCCGCGTCGGTGGCGGCGAGGACCGAGTCGGCTGTCGCCCGACATGACCCACACGAGCCCGCCCCGGGGCACGTCGGCGATCGTCAGCAGCGAGCGCCGGTCGAAGTCGGCCCCGGCGATGAAGCGGACCTGCTCCTCGTTCGCCCGCCGGGTCATCCCCAGCGGATGGGTCAGCGCGAAGCGGGTGAACGCCTCGGGATCCGTGCGCGCCTCGGCGGGCGCGTCGAGGCAGTCGAGGTAGACGTCGAGCGCGGGCTGGTCGTCGAGCTCGTGGACCCGGTTCTCGCCCGAGCTCGTGACGAGCATGCCTTCGCCGACCGCGCGCCAGCCGTGGCGGACGCCGATTCCCAGCGGCCCGTCGGAGGCGATCGCCGCGGCGACGATCGCGTCCTGCAGGACGCGCGCCGTCGTGGAACTGGTGGGTGCCGGTCATCCGGAGGCCGTCCCCGGCGCAGCCTCCGACGAGCGGGACGCCGGCGCCGGCCACGGCGTAGGCGCCGCGGACGATCTCCTGCTGGTCTCCGGCGAGCCCGTCGGTGAGCAGCAGCAGCACGCGGTGCTCGCGATCGGCGACGTCGCCGAGGCAGGCGGCAGCCTCGGCGCCTGCCGAGCGAGTGTCTCCTGCCACGCCGGCGACCGCCGTGGTCGAGACGCTGAAGCCCTCGCCGCCCAGCGCGACCGCGACCACGCCGGCGTCGCCGGGACCGTCGGTGCAGATCTCCCCGGCGGTGGAGCAGCCGATCAGGCTCGCGCCGCCGCCGGCAGCGTGAGCCTCGGCGACAAGGACCGGGAGATCGAGCGCCGCGGACGCGAACAGCACGAGGAGCCGAGCGTCGCGCCCCGCGCGGGCGCCGGCCACCGCCGCTCTCGCGGCAGCGGCGGCGTCGCGGTCGGTCGACCGCCCCACGCCGACCCAGCGGTGCTCATCACGCGCAGCGTCCATGCATCCCTCTTCATCGGCGCGGCGGCACCCGGCCTGTAGTCGGGTGCGCCGGCGCCGGCCTGCGGGTACGCTCGCCCGCGTGCCCGAGCGCCAGCTGCCACGCCTGCCCGCACCGCGCGCCGGGCGCGCCGTCGTCGTGGGCGCGGGGTCGTTCGGTACCGCGGTGGCCGTGCTGCTGGCCCGCGGGGGGGTGCGCACGACGCTCCAGGCGCGGACGGCCGAGCAGGCCGAGCGCCTGGTCGCCGACCGTCGCAACGACGTCTACCTCCCCGGGGTCGACCTGCCCCGCGAGCTGCGCATCGAGCCCGCGTCGGCGGGGCTGGCGCGGGCGGAGGTCGTCTTTCTCGGGGTGCCGTCGCGCGGGCTGGGCGAGGTCATCGCGAGCCTGACCGCCAACGGGCTCTCCGAGCGCGCCGGGATCGTGTCGCTGGCCAAGGGCCTGGTTCCGCCCGACGGGCAGCCACCGGCGCTCGTGCTGCGCGAGCGCTTCGGCGCCGACCGCGTCGCCGTGGTCGGAGGCCCGGCCCATGCCCGCGAGATGGTGCGCGCCGGCGCCGGCCTGGTGGTGGCGTCCACGTCGGAGGACCTGGCGGGGTCCGTGCAGGCGATGTTCATTCGCGCCGGCGTCGTCTGCGAGCTCTCCAACGATCCTGTCGGGGTCGAGCTCGCCGGGGCCGCCAAGAACGCCGCGGCGCTGGCGGCCGGGGCCACCGAGGGCCAGGGACTCAACGCCGCGGGCGCCGCGGCCGGGCACATCTTCGCCGAGGTCTGGCGGCTCGCCGAGGCCCAGGGCGCCCGCGCCGAGTCGCTCATCGGCCTGGCCGGGACCGGCGACCTCGTCGCGACGGCATTGGCCCCGCTGAGCCGCAACCGCCGCGCCGGCGAGCTGCTCGCCGACGGCGTGCCCAGCGAGGACATCCCGCGGCACATCGGCCAGGCGGTCGAGAGCCTCGAGTCGGTCCCGCTGCTGGCGATGGCGCTGGCCGCCGCCGGCGTGCACGCCCCGGTGACCGACGGGCTGGCCCAGCTCATCTCCGGCGGCCTGCCGCTCGAGGACTGGATCGCGCTGGTGCGCACGACGGTGCCGCCGCCTGCGCGCTTCGCCCGCCGGCGCGGCGGTTGGCGCAGGCGGCCGGCCGCCTGGTGGCGCTCGATGCGGTCCTGACCGCACGTTGCGGGAAGCAGCGCACGCCCACCCGGCGCGGGCGCCTGGCGGCCCTAGGATCGGCGAGGTGGCCGTCGGGCGCACCACCGAGCCCTGGAGCGCCCTGCTCGACGCGGGCCGCGCCGACCGCCGGCTGGTCCGCGAGGCGTTCGAGGGTGCCCGGCAGGCCGAGCAGGCGCCGCTGCCCGAGGAGCTGCACCCGTCGGTTCGCGCCGCGCTGGAGCGCAACGGCATCGACGCTCTCTGGACCCACCAGGCGGAGGCGGTGCGGGCGGCCTGGAGCGGGCCGACGATCGTCACCACCGGGACGGCCTCGGGCAAGTCGCTGTGCTTCAACCTGCCGGCGCTCGACGTCCTCTGCCGCGACCGCCGCGCGCGGGCGCTGTACCTCTACCCGACCAAGGCGCTCGCCCAGGACCAGGCGCGCGCGATCAACGCGTTCGGCCTCACGCAGGAGGTGCGCCCGGCGATCTACGACGGCGACACCGCGCGTGAGCAGCGGGCCGCGGTGCGGCGGCGGGCGAACCTCGTCCTGACCAACCCCGACATGCTCCACGTCGGGATCCTGCCCAACCATCGCGCCTGGGCCGAGCTGTTCGCCAACCTCGCGGTCGTCGTCGTCGACGAGGCGCACGTGTACCGCGGGGTCTTCGGCTCCCACGTCGCCAACGTCCTGCGCCGGCTGCGCCGGGTCGCGGCCGCGTACGGGACCGAGCCGCGCTTCCTGCTCGCCAGCGCGACGATCGCCAACCCGGTCGAGCTCGCCGAGAGGCTGACCGGCTTCGATGGCGTCGCGCTCGTCGACCGCGACGGCTCGCCCGGCGCGCGCCGGCAGATCGCGATGTGGAATCCACCGGTTCTCGACGAGGCGCTCCAGACCCGGCGCAGCGCGCTCGGCGAGGCCGCCGACGTGCTGTGCGAGCTGCTGACCGCCGACCCGCCGGCGCGCACCATCTGCTTCATCAAGTCGCGCAAGGCCGTCGAGCTCGTGGCGAAGATCGTGGCGGACCGGCTCGCCGGCGAGGCGCCCGAGCTCGCCGGCAAGGTCGCGCCCTACCGTGCCGGCTACACCGCCCAGCAGCGCCGCGAGCTCGAGGGCCGGCTGATGCGCGGCGAGCTGCTGGCGGTCATCACCACCGACGCGCTGGAGCTCGGCATCGACATCGGGGCGCTCGACGCCTGCGTGGTCGTCACCTTCCCGGGCACCGTCGCCTCGCTGCGACAGATGTGGGGCCGGGCGGGCCGCCGCGGGCGCGGCCTCGCGGTCTACGTGGCCGGCGACGACGCGCTGGACCAGTACTTCTGCCGCCACCCCGACGAGTTCCTCGACCGCCCCGTCGAGTCGGCGATCCTCGAGTACGAGAACGAGCACATCCACCTCGGCCACCTGCTGTGCGCGGCCCACGAGGGGCCGCTCGAGGACGCCGACGCCGAGTTCCTGGGGCCGCGCTGGCGCGGCCACGCGGAGGCGCTGGAGGCGGCGGGCGAGCTCGTCTGCCGGCGCGGACGCTACGTCCTGCGCCATGCCGAGGACTACCCGGCCGCGCGCGTCTCGCTGCGCTCGGCGCAGCCGGACTCGTTCGCGGTCGTCGACGTCGCCAACGGCGAGGTGCTCGGCACGGTCGAGGCGGCGCGAGCCCACACGACGACGCACGAGGGCGCCGTCTACCTGCACCTCGGCCGCTCCTACGAGGTCGTCGAGCTCGACCTCGACGCCCGCCGGGCCGTCGTCCGCGCGTTCGACGGCAGCTGGTACACGCAGCCCAAGAAGGAGACCGACACGTGGATCGAGCGGCTGCTCGACCGCCGCGAGACGCTCGGGGTGACGCTGAGCTTCGGGACGGTGACGGTCACCGAGCAGGTGCTCGCCTACCAGCGCAAGCGCCTGCCCGACCACGAGGTCCTCGACCTCCGAGCGCTCGACCTGCCGCAGACGAGCTTCACCACCCAGGCGCTCTGGTACGAGATCGACGAAGGGATGCTGCGCCGCGACGTCCCCGGACCCGCCGATCTGCTCGGCGCGCTGCACGCAACCGAGCACGCGCAGATCGCGGTGCTGCCGCTGCTGGCGATGTGCGACCGCTGGGACATCGGCGGCCTGTCGACCAACGCCCACCCCCAGACGGGGGGGCCGACGATCTTCGTCTACGACGGTCACCCGGGCGGGGTCGGCATCACGCGCCGCGGGTTCGCCGCGTTCGAGACGCTCGTCGAGGACGCCCACCGCCTGATCGCCGACTGCCCCTGCGAGAGCGGCTGCCCGTCGTGCGTGCAGTCGCCAAAGTGCGGCAATCTCAACGAGCCGCTCTCGAAGGCCGGCGCGCTGGAGCTCATGGCGCGCATGCTTTCGGTATGAGTCGCAGGCCCGCTGCGCAGGTCCCGGGAGGTTTGCGCAGGGTTGCGGCGCACGAACCTCTGCAGGGCCCGGCAGGCACTTCAGGCCCGGCGGTGCGCCGCCGAACCTCCAGGCCATGCGGTCCACCTCGCCAGCGGTCATCCTCGCAACGGGATGTCTCGGGCTGGCGTGCCTGGCCTCGCCGGCTCTTGCCGGTACCGGGGCGGTCAGCGCCGACACGCTTGCAGCCGACGCACCCGCGGCCGGCGGCGGCGCTGTCGCCGCGACGACCGTCGGCGGCGCGCCGGCGCCCTCTGCTGCCGGCGGCACCGAGGCGGGCGCCCCGCTGCGGCGCCCCGCGCCGAGGACGCGACCCGTGGCGCGCATCTCGCCGCTGCGGTCGGTGCTCGAGGGCAACGCGCCGCGGATCCGCGTGCGCTTCGACGAGCACGGCGTCAAGAACGTGCACGCCCGCGTTGCCGTGCTGCGGCTGCCGGGCAACGTCCCGGTCGCCAACATCTCACTCGGCAAGGTGCGGGTGGGCCGCACGGTCACGGTTCGCTGGCCGCGCGGCACGCGGCTCACCGCCGGTCAGTACCTCGTCCGCGTCCATGCCAAGGACCGCTGGAACCACAACCTCCGCCGGCTCGCGCACGCCTCGGGCCGCGCGACGCTCGTCGTCCGGGCACGCGCCGTGCCGGCGCCCGCGCCCGCGCCGGCGCCCGCGCCGGCAGTCGCTGCCGCACCCTCGGCGCCGGCGCCCGCCGCGACCGGCCCCGTGGTCCCCGGCGGCGTCTTCCCCGTCGCCGGGCCGCACACCTACGGCGACCGCTTCGGCGCCGCCCGGACGGGCTACTCGCACCAGGGCCAGGACGTCCTCGCCTCCGAGGGCACGCCGATCGTCGCCCCGGTCGCCGGCACGATCACCGTCACGAGCTACCAGGCCTCCGGCGCGGGCTACTACGTCGTCGAGCAGGCCGACGACGGGCGCTCGTTCTTCTTCGCGCACTGCCAGAAGGGCTCGACCGCCGTCGCGGGCGGCATGGTCGTCTCCGCGCGCGCGCCGATCTGCAACGTCGGCCACACCGGCGACGCGACCGGCCCCCACCTGCACTTCGAGATCTGGGTCAACGGCTGGCGGACGAGCTCGAAGAGCGCGCCTGTCGATCCGCTGGCGCAGCTCAAGGCCTGGGACCGCTAGGCGGGGCGGCACGTGGGTCGCAAGGCGCAGCGATGCGATGCACGACGCAGCCCACGCTCCCGCGCCTAGGCGACCGGGCTCAGCCGACCACCGGCAGCGTGCGCTCGTCGGCGAGCTCGTCGAGCGCCGACTGCATCCGCTCGGTGACCAGCGCATAGGCCTCGTGCGGCGTGGCCTCCGGCCCGAGCGCCGCCCGGAGGTCGATCGGGTCGAGCACGCGGACGGTGATCTTGGCCGGCAGCGGGATGCGCAGCGGCAGGTCGGCGAAGGTCAGCCCGAACGGCGGCGCCACCTGGAACGGGAAGACCTTCAGGCGCAGCAGGCGGTCGATCCCGACCGCGGAGGCGATGCGGCTGCCCTGGCCCAGGAACAGCGCCGTCTCCTGGCCGCCGATGGCGACGACCGGGACGACCGGCACCCCGAGCTCCAACGCCAGGCGGGCGAATCCGGTGCGCCCGCCGAAGTCCACCTCGGACGACCGCCAGCTCGGCCGGTAGGTCTCGTGGTCGCCGCCGGGATAGACGAGCAGGGCTGCGCCGCGCTCGAGCGCCCTGCGCATGTTCGCGGCGTTGGCGGGCACGGTCCCGAACCGCGCGAGCATCGCGCGCAGCCCCGGCACGGCGAAGACCAGGTCGTGCGCGAGCTGGTGGAACGGGCGCTCCGTGCCGAAGTGGTCGCAGAAGGCCTGAGCGAACACGAAGGTGTCGGCGATCAGCGTGCCGCCCGAGTGGTTGCCGACCAGCAGCACCGGCTCGTCGTCCGGGATCCGCTCGAGCCCGCGGACGTCGCCCCGGAAGTACCCCTCGGTCGCCGCGCGGATCGCGGGCAGCGTTCGCTCGATGTAGGGGACGTCCCGGGCATCGAGCGGGTCCACGCGTTCCCCGCCGTCGAGCAGCCCGGCGACGTCGGCGCCCGCCGCGTGCAGCATGCACGCCAGGCCTTCCGCCGCCGCGGGCGCGGTCCGCACCGCGGAGGCAAGCCGAGCCGCCGGTCCCATGCCCTCGCATTACCCCTCGCCGGAGAGCCGAACCCCGGCCTGCGCACCGTCCGCCATGGCACCCTCCCGCTACCCTGTCCCGCCCACGGCGAGATAGCTCAGTTGGTAGAGCACACGACTGAAAATCGTGGTGTCCCCGGTTCGAGTCCGGGTCTCGCCATCGTTCGTTGCCACGTCCTGCCTCGCCCTGCCCGGCGCATCCGCCACCTGACCGGGATCAAGCGCGTCCGCAACCACCGGCACACCCCCCAGCTCGCGGATCATCGCCCCCTTCATGCGCGCTCGTGTCCCGATGGTGCGCGCCCCGGTGGCCTGCTCGGTGCTCGGGATCGGCGCCATAGAGGCGCTCGACGCGGACGACGGCGGGGCGCTCGCCGGGCAGGTGCGACGCTCCGGCTAGGCTTGGCGCATGCGTCGCTCCGTGGCTCGCAGCACCGCCCGAGGCATCCCCGCGACCGCCCTGCTGGCGCTCGCGGGGACGATCGCCGCCTGCGGCGGCAGCGGTGGCGGCGGCACAGCCACGACCCCGACGAAGACGTCGCCGCCCGCGCAGGCCGAGACCACCCCGGCCGTCAGGCTCGACAAGAAGACCGACACCGCTGCCAGCGCCAGGTCGGCGAGCGCCGCGAAGGTCGCGCCGGACGAGCTCAAGGCGCAGACCGCCGCGATCGAGCGCGGGCTGAAGGACGCCGGGTTCGCGCCGATCAGCCTCGGAAAGGTCGGTGACGCGAAGGCGGACATCGCCGTCGACAGGTCGTGGGTCGTCTTCGTCTACGAGAGCGACCGAGCCGCCGCGAAATTCGCGCTGACCCTGAAGGACGTCTACCCCGATCCCGCCAAGTACACGATGTTCCGGATCGACAACCGGATCTACCTGGTGTCGATGTCCTCAGCGCTCAGCGACGCCGACACCGCCAAGCTCGACAAGATCGCCGCGGCCGCGGAGGGCGCGATCACCGCGGGCTGAGCCCGCCCCCGACCCCGCCGAGCTTCGTGCCGGCCCGGCGGTCCGCCTCCCAGAGACGGCGGTGCGGTTGCAGGCCTTCCAGACAGAGGCCGAGTGTTCCGTGCATCTGTCTGACGATCGTGGTGCCCCCGGTTCGCCTCAGGGTCTCGCCATCGCCCCGGCGGCGGCGCCCCCGCCACACCGCCGACACACGGGCTGGCGGCCCGCGATGCTGTGTCCATGGTCACGCGGCAAGCCATGACCGCCGCCGCGCAGCCGCACGAGCCGTGGCGGCGCGACGGCCCCCAGGTCGCCGCCGAGCTGGGCGCCGACGTCGCCGCAGGCCTGAGCGCCGACGAGGCGGCGAGCCGGCTCGAGCGCCACGGCCGCAACGAGCTCGAGGCCGCGCCGGCGGTGCCGGCGTGGCGCCGGATGGCGCGCCAGTTGGCCGACCCGCTCGTCTACCTGCTGGTCGCGGCGGTCGTGGTGTCGGTCGTCGCCTGGGCGGTCGAGGGCGCCGGCGGCATTCCCGTCGACGCAATCGTGATCGGCGCCATCGTGGTTCTCAACGCGATTCTCGGCTTCGTGCAGGAGGCGCGCGCCGAGGAGGCGGTCGCCGCGCTCAAGCGCATGGCGGCGGCCACGGCCGGCGTCCGGCGCGACGGGCGCGACCGGCAGATCCCCGCGACGGAGGTCGTCCCCGGCGACGTCCTGCTGCTCGCCGCGGGGGACGCGGTGACCGCCGATGCGCGGCTGCTCGAGGCGACGTCGCTGATGGTGGCCGAGGCGTCGCTCACCGGCGAGAGCGAGCCCGTGCTCAAGGGCGTCGCGACGATGGTGGAGCCGGCCGGCCTGGGCGACCGGGTCAACATGGTCTTCAACGGCACCGCGGTGACGCGCGGGCGCGGCGTGGCGGTCGTCACCGCGAGCGGCATGGGCACCGAGATGGGCACCGTCGCGCGCCTGCTGAGCCGCACCGAGCGGCAGGCGACACCGCTCCAGCGCGAGATGGCCCGCACCGGGCGCGCGCTGGGCGCGGCGGTGGTCGTCATCGCGGTGGTCGTGGTGGCGGCGATCCTGCTCACCGCCGACGTCCGGCGCGCGTCGGACGTCGTCGACGTGCTGCTCGTCGGGGTGTCGCTGGCCGTCGCCGCGGTGCCGGAGGGGCTGCCGGCCATCCTGTCGGTGGTGCTCGCGCTCGGCGTGCAGCGCATGGCCGGCCGGCGTGCGATCGTCAGGCGCCTGTCCTCGGTCGAGACGCTCGGCTCGGCGTCGGTCGTCTGCTCGGACAAGACCGGCACGCTGACGAAGAGCGAGATGACGATCCGCAAGGTCGTCACGGCGTCGGGCGAGGTCGACGTCACGGGGACCGGCTACCGGCCCGAGGGCGACCTGCGCGTCGCGGGCGACACGCTCGTGGACCCCGTCCTGCTCGACGAGACGCGGCTCGTGCTCGCCGCTGGCAGCCTGGCCAACGACGCCTCGCTCCACGAGGACCGCGGCGAGTGGACGATCGAGGGCGACCCGACCGAGGCGGCGTTCCTCGTTGCCGAGGCCAAGGTCGCCGGGCTGGCCGAAGCGCGCCGGGCGCGCTTCGAGCGTGTCGGCGAGATCCCGTTCACCTCGGAGCGCAAGCTGATGACGACGCTCGAGGCCGACGCCGAGCGTGCGGGCGCCGTCGTGGTGACCAAGGGCGCGCCGGACGTGCTCCTCGCCCGCTGCACGGCCGAGCGGGCGGCCGGCACCCTGCGCCCGCTCACCGACGAGCGCCGCACGGAACTCTCCGCGACGGTGGACCGGCTCGCCGGCCTCGCGCTGCGCACCCTGGCCGTCGCCTACCGGCCGCTGCCCGAGGGCGCGCTCCCGTCGCAGGACGAGTCGGTCGAGCGCGAGCTCGTGCACCTCGGGCTCGTCGGCATCATCGATCCGCCGCGCCCGGAGGCGCGCGCAGCGATCGCCGAGGCGGGCGGCGCCGGCGTCCGGGTGATCATGATCACGGGCGACCACCCGCAAACGGCGATGCGCATCGCCGACGAGCTCGGCATCGCCGGGCCGGAGGACCGTGCCCTGTCCGGCCCCGAGCTCGAGGGGCTCGACGACGACGCGCTGCGGGCGGCCGTGCGCGAGGTGTCGGTCTACGCACGCGTGGCGCCCGAGCACAAGCTGCGCATCGTCGACGCGCTCCAGGACGATCAGGCGATCGTCGCCATGACCGGCGACGGCGTCAACGACGCGCCGGCGCTGAAGGCGGCCGACATCGGCGTGGCGATGGGCATCGCCGGCACCGACGTGACCAGGCAGGCCGCGGACATGATCCTCGCCGACGACAACTTCGCCACGATCGTCGCGGCGATCCGCGAAGGGCGCGGGATCTTCGCGGACATCCGCAAGTTCCTGCGCTTCCTGCTGTCGTCGAACGTGGGCGAGGTCCTGACGATGCTGCTCGGCGTGCTGCTCGCCGCCGGGCTGGGGCTCGAGGACACGGGCGAGGCGGTGGCCGTGCCGCTGCTGGCCACGCAGATCCTGTGGATCAACCTGCTGACCGACAGCGCGCCCGCGCTGGCGATCGGCGTGGACCCGCCGCCGGACGACGTCATGCGCCAGCCGCCTCGCCGGCTGACCGATCGCGTCATCGACCGGGAGATGTGGATCGGCATCGCGTGGGTCGGGGTCGTGATGGCGCTGGTCACGCTCGCCGCGCTCGACCTGCGCCTCGACGGCGGGTTCCTCGGCGGCACGGGCGACATCGACCAGGCGCGCACCATGGCCTTCACGACGCTGGTCTTCGCACAGCTGTTCAACTGCTTCAACGCCCGCTCGGATCGCACCAGCGCGTTCCACGACCTCTTCACCAACCGCTGGCTGTGGGGCTCGATCGCGGTCTCCACGCTGCTGCAGGTCGCCGTCGTCGAGTTGCCGTTCCTCAACGACGCCTTCGGGACGACGCCGCTGTCGGGCGCGGACTGGCTGCTGTGCGTCGGCCTGGCCAGCGTCGTGCTGTGGGCCGGCGAGGCGAAGAAGCTCGTCGGCCGCCGGCTGGAGCGCTGACCGCCGGGAGCAGGCGTCCCGGCCGGGCTCCGGGCGCTATCGCCCCGCGAGCCGCGACCGCCCCAGGAGCGCCCCGATCACGCCGTCGAGCAGCCGTCCCGCGAGATCGGCAAGCGCGTGCAGGCGCCGGCGCACGGGCTCGAGCCACAGCGCCAGCGCCGAGAGCGTGCCGAGCGCGGCGCCGCCGAGCACGTCGGTCGGGTAGTGCACGCCCATCGCCACCCGCGCGAAGGCGAGCACGGTGGCCAGCACGAGCACGACCGAGCCCCAGCGGCGGTTGCGCAGCATGATGGCGACGGCGATCGCGAACGCGGCGGTGGTGTGGTCGCTGGGGAAGCCCGGGTCGGCCGCGTGGTGGGCGAAGAGGTGGATGCTGGCCCGGCTCGGCGACGAACGGCCGCGGGCGGTCCACGATGCGCGAGAGCACCTGCGCGAGCGCGAGCGCGAGCCCGCAGCTCAGACCGGCGGCGACGGCCGCGCGGCGGCCCGCCCGCCGCCAGTGTCCGCCGGCCAGGAGGAACAGCGCGACGAGTCCGCCCGCGAAGAGCAGCTCGGCCGCGTTGGCATAGCCCACGACCGGGTCCTCGATCCCGTCGTGATGGGCGAAGAAGCCGTTGACGGCGTGCACGATCGACCAGTCCATCGCAGGGAGCGTACGGGCACGGAGGTAAAGGGCTGGTATTCGCTCGCAGGTCAGCGGACGCCCATCGCAGGCGTGCCATCCGCAACCGGCGGGTAGTACGTTCGCCGCTATGGCTTCGAACGTTTCCTATGAGCAGTCCAAGCAGGTCGCCGAGGAGAGCCGCGAGACGAGCTGGGACCGCCCCAGCTTCGGCCGCGAGCTCTTCCTGGGGAACCTGCGCATGGACATCGTCCACCCCCAGCCCGAGCTGCCCCCCGACTCGGTCAAGAAGGGCGAGGCGTTCCTCGAGCGCCTGCGGGCCTTCCTCTGCGAGCACGTCGACCCGCTGCAGATCGAGCGCGACGCGAAGATCCCCGACGAGGTCGTCGACGGCCTCAAGGAGATCGGCGCGCTGGGGATGAAGATCCCCGAGGAGTACGGCGGGCTGGGCCTGTCGCTCGTCTACTACAACAAGGCGCTGGGGCTGGCCGGCAACTTCCACGCCTCGCTGACCGCGCTGCTGAGCGCGCACCAGTCGATCGGCGTCGCCGTCCCCCTGATGCAGTTCGGCACCGACGAGCAGAAGCGCGAGTGGCTGCCCAAGGTCGCCCGCACGCACATCTCGGCCTTCCTGCTGACCGAGCCCGACGTCGGCTCCGACCCCGCTCGCATGAGCACGACAGCGGTCCCGACCGAGGACGGCAGCGGCTACGTCGTCAACGGGACGAAGCTGTGGGCCACCAACGGTGCCGTGGCCGACGTCGTCGTCGTGATGGCGGCGGTTCCCAGGTCCGATGGGCACCGCGGCGGGATCACCGCGTTCGTCTGCCCCTACGACGCCGACGGCATCACCGTCGTGCGGCGCAACCAGTTCATGGGCCTGCGCGGGATCGAGAACTCGCTGACGACGTTCGAGGATGTCTTCGTCCCGAAGGAGAACGTGATCGGGGGCGAGGGCCAGGGCCTGAAGATCGCGCTCTCGACGCTCAACACCGGCCGGCTCGCCCTGCCGGGCATCTGCGCCGCCGGCACGAAGTACGCGCTGAAGATCGCCCGCGAGTGGTCGGCCGAGCGCAAGCAGTGGGGCAAGCCGATCGGCAAGCACGACCCCGTCGCGCAGAAGCTGGCGTTCATCGCCGGGACCGCGTTCGGCCTCGAGGCCATGGTCGACGTGTGCAGCAGGCTGGCCGACGACGCGCGCAACGACATCCGCATCGAGGCGGCGATCGCCAAGCTGCTGGCGTCCGAGCTCGGCTGGCAGGTCATGGACGAGCTGGTCCAGATCCGCGGCGGCCGCGGCTACGAGACGGCCGAGTCGCTGAAGGCCCGCGGCGAGAAGCCGGTGCCCGTCGAGCAGATGCTGCGCGACATGCGCATCAACCGGATCTTCGAGGGCTCGACGGAGATCATGCACCTGCTGATCGCCCGCGAGGCGGTCGACCAGCACCTCGAGGTCGCCGGCGACATCCTCGAGCCCAAGACGCCGATGGCCGACAAGCTCAGGGCTGCCGGCAAGGCGGGCGCGTTCTACGCCTCGTGGTTCCCGAAGCTCGCGGTCGGCGAGGGGCAGCGCCCCGGCTCGTTCTCCGAGTTCGGGCCGCTTGCGGGCCAGCTCCGCCACGCCGAGCGCGCATCGCGCAAGCTCGCGCGCTCGACCTTCTACCTGATGGGCCGCTACGGGCCGCGCCTCGAGCAGAAGGGCGCGCTGCTGGGCCGCGTCGTCGACATCGGCTCGGAGCTGTTCGCCATCGCGGCGGCGGCGACCTACGCGCAGCGGCTCGCAAGCGAGGAGCCGGCGCGGCGCGAGGAGATCTACGAGCTCGCCGACGTGTTCTGCCAGCAGGCGCGCCGCCGGGCCGACCGGAAGTTCGACGAGCTCTGGAGCAACGACGACGACGACCGGTACTCGTTCGCCCAGAAGCTGCTCGAGGGGCGCTACACGTTCTTCGAGTCCGACCTCGTCGACCCGGCCGGGTCGGGTCCGATGATGCCCGAGCACGAGCCCACCGCCAAGGAGAAGCTCGCCGACGGCGACGAGCAGACCGAGGTGCGGGCCGGCGCGACCGGCTGAGCCCTCGCAGGTCGGCGCCCCACCCGCCCGGGTCCGCCCGCGCGGGTGGGGCGGAGATCCGCGCGTGCAGGTCTACCCTTCAGGGCATGGTCGCGGCCAGCCCGACGACGGCGGTGCCCCGCGCCCGTCGCGGGCGCGAGGTCAAGACCGTCGGTCACGCCTTCCGGGAGTTCCGCTCCAACCGCTCGCCGCGGATCATCGCCGCCGGGATCGCGCTCGCGCTCGCGGCGCGGCTCGCCTACGGCGGCCTGGGCTGGCGCGACGCCGCGGCCGCCGGGGCGATGCTGGTCATCTACCCGTTCGGCGAGTGGGCGATCCACGTCTACCTGCTCCACATGCCGCCGTTCGAGCTCTTCGGCCGGCGCGTGTACCTGCCCACCGCGCGCTCGCACTGGGAGCACCACCGCGAGCCCACCGACCTCGGACTGATCCTGCTCGGGCCGGCCGAGGCGCTCGCGCTGCTGCTCGCCGCCGTGCCGGCCGCCGTGGCGCTGATCGGCCTCGCCGTGTGGCCGATCCCCGGACCCGAGCCGTGGGGCGCGCTGCTGACGGCGGGACTCACCGGCTACGCGCTCGTGTTCGTCTACGAGTGGACGCACTTCCTGATCCACACCGCGCACCGTCCGCGCTCGCGCTACTACCGCTCGGTGTGGCGCACCCACCGGCTGCACCACTTCAAGAACGAGCACTACTGGCACGGGATCACCAGCAACGTCGCCGACCGCGCGCTGGGGACCAACCCGGACCAGCGCGGCGTGCCGCGCTCGGCCACCGCCCGCACGCTGAACGTCGGCGGGTGACCGCTGGTGCGACGACGGGGCGGCGCACCAGGCTAGGGTCCGGCGCCGACATGGCACTTCCCCCTCCCGGACCCGACTCCACCGCGCTGGTCACCGGCGCCTCCGCCGGCATCGGCCGCGAGCTCGCGCGCGAGCTGGCCCGCCGCGGCCACGGCGTGACGCTCGTGGCGCGCCGCGCCGACCGCCTCGAGGCGCTTGCCGGGGAGCTGCGCCGCGAGCACGGCGTCCGCGTCGAGGTCGTGCCGGCCGACCTCGCGGAGGCCGACCAGCGCGAGCGGCTGGTTGCCGCGGTCCGCGAGCGCGGCCTCGCCGTGGAGGTGCTGGTCAACAACGCCGGGTTCGGCATCTACGGGCCGTTCGGCTCGGCCCCGCTCGAGCGCGAGCTCGAGCAGCTGAAGGTCCTGATCGCTGCGGTCGTCGACCTCAACGGCCGCCTGGTGGGAGACATGGTCCGCCGCGGCCGGGGCGCGATCCTGAACATGTCCTCGACCGCCGGGTTCCAGGCGCTGCCCGGCAACGGGACCTACGCCGCGTGCAAGTCGTTCGTGCTGCTCCACAGCGAGGCCCTGCACGCCGAGCTCGGCCCGCAGGGGATCACGGTCACGGCGGTGTGCCCCGGACCGGTGCGGACCGAGTTCCAGGAGACCTCCACGCCGCAATTCTCCGACCGGCTGCCCCGGTTCGTCTGGGCGACCCCGGAGCGGGTCGCCGCCGACGCGATCAGGGCGCTGGCGAAGGGCCGCCGTGTCGTCGTCCCGGGCGGGCCGCTGGTGCGCGCGTTCTTCGCGCCCAACCGGCGGGCGCCGTCAGCCCTCTCGCTCCCGATCGCGCGGCGGGTCATGGCCGCCGACCTCGAGCGGCCACATCTCGCCGACGCCGAGAGCTGACGCCACGCTGACACCGCAGGTTTTGCGCTCAGCGAGTCGTGGAAGACGCTGAGCGTGTGGATCGCAAGGCTCCTCGCCATCAGCGCCCTGGCAGGCGTGACCGTTGCAGCCATCGTCGTGGTGGCCGCCAGCGGCAAGGACGGCGGGCTCTCGGCCGGCGCGGCCCACCAGGCGATGGCCCGCCTCACCGTCGCGAACCGGGCGATCAGCCACGAGCTGACGCGGCTGCATCACGGCGACAGCGTCAGGCCCGCCCGGCGGGCGGTGCGCAAGGCCATGGCGACGACCAGGGACCTGGCCGCGTCGATCGCCGGAAGCAGCGACCTCGCGCTGCGCGTCCGCGACGTGCTCGAGGCCGAGGAGGCCTATCTCGACGCCGTCGGCTCGACCCTGGCCAACCCGTCGAGCGCGCTGCGCGCGAAGGTGGCCTCGCGGGCGATCACGCTGCGGGGCGCCCTGCGGCGCGTCCCGGCAGCCGCGGCTCGCGACGTGCGCGGCGCCGGCGAGCTCGTGCGCTTCTCCCGCTCGCGCAACGGGTAGCGCGAGCGGACACGCCGGCGACCCGGCCGGCCTCCGCTCAGGCGGCGGCGAGCGGCAGCGAGGCTCGGGCCTCGGCCTCGCCGGCGAACATCCGGCCGGAGGCCAACAGGCCGTCGCGGAAGGTCAGCAGCCACCAGGCCGGGGAGTCGCGGAGGCCGCGCTCGAGCACGCGCAACCGGCCCGAGACGAGCACCTGGTCGCTGCCGACGACCTCGAAGCGGTGCGGCGTCGCCTGCACGAGCGCGCGGCCCGCACGCTGGTCGGCCAGGAACCGCCGCAGCCCGTCGTGACCCCAGACCGCCGCCTCGGCCCCGCCGTCGACGGCAGGGCCGAACCGCAGGTCATCGCGCGCGAGCGCCAGCAGCGCACCCTCGTCGCCGCGCTGGTACGCCTCGAACAGCGCCCGTGCGATGCGCACGAGATCCAGCGACTGCATGGCACTCCTTCTGCCAGGGAACGCATCGAGCGTAGCCGGTGGGTGAGCCGGGCGCCAGGGGTCGCACGGTTCGAAAGCGGACCATGGCCGTCCGAGGCCGGCACGCTGCGGCGGGTCAGGAGATGAGCACGGGGGTGCCCAGGGGCACGCGCCGGTACAGATCGATGACGTCGGAGACGTGCATCCGGATGCAGCCGTGCGAGGCGCGCGAGCCGACCGACCAGTCCTCGGCGGTCCCGTGGATCCCCACGCCGTCGGCGATCCCCAGCCAGCGCGCCTTCAGGGGGTTGTCGGGCGCCCCGCCGGGCACCGTGCGCCCGGCCATGGACCCGGCCCAGGCGCTGTTGGGCACGTGCCATGCGGGGTCGATCTGCTTGCTGGAGATCCGGTAGCGGCCGGCGGGCGTCTCGAGCCCGGCCATGCCCACGGCGATCGGGTAGCGGCGGCTGAAGCGCAGGTGCTTGAACAGCCGCAGCGTGAAGTGCGCGCGGTCGACCGTGAGGACGGTCCCGTAGAGGCGCCGGATGCGGTTGGCGTTCACGCGCGGGCGGACGGTCCGCAGGCGCTGGTGGAGGATGCGGCTGCCCTGGCCGTCGAGGGCGTCGTCGACGGCGGCCGCCGTGGCCGTCTCGTCGAGCGCCTTGCCGATCCTGGCGCGGTGGACGACCATCCTCCGGACGGTCATCCGCACCGTCGCGTTGCGCGGCGCCCGGTGGACGCGGCGCGCGACGCGGCGCACCCATGCGCGCACGGCGAGGCGGGAGTGGCGCAGCGCGAGCGGCACGACGGTCCCGGCGGTGGCGCCGCCGGCGCCGGTGTCCGGTGCGGGGGCCGTGGGGACGTGCGCCGCGCGCTGCGCGGTGCGGCGCGGGTCGAACGTGAGCCTCGCCTCGTCCATGCTCAGGCGGAACGAAATGCCGGCGGCTCCGAGCACGACGTTGCGGCGAAGGTGCGCGCTCAGCGCGGCGTCGAGCTTCGCCGTCGCCGCGTCGACGGTCAGCCCGCCCAGGTCGACCCCACCCGCGCTGACGCCCGCCGCGATGACGCGGTCGTCGGACGCGCGGGCGGACGACGCACCGAGCGCGGCAGCGAGAAGCGCGAACGGCAGCAGGCGGCGCACCAGCGCGAGGGTAGCGCCGGGCTGCCGTCAGGCCACGACCCGCAACGGGCGCTGCAGCGGGCGCGGCGCATGGGCGCCGAGGAAGCCGTCGAGGTGCGCCCAGGTCGTGCGCTTCGCCGAACGGCCCGTGAGCACCCCGAGGTGGCCGCCCGGGGCGGTCTCGAGGCGCACCTCGGGTGCGTTGGGCAGCAGGTCGCCGACGTGGTGGACGGCGGCGCGCGGCGCGAGGACGTCGGTCGTGCCGGCGACCGACAGGACCGGCACGCGCACATCGGCGAGGTCGATCGTGCGGTCGGAGAGCTCGAGCACGCCGTCGGCGAGGTCGTTGACGCGGAAGAACCGGTGGTAGAGCTGCCCGATGGTGCGCCCGGGATAGGCGTGCATGTTGGCGGTGAAGTGGTCGACCGCCTCGATCTGGGCGAGGAAGTCGCGGTCGTGCAGGTTCGCCAGCACGGCGATCGGCTTGGTCACGTACTTGTCCAGCGAGCTGAGCTGGAACGCGCGCCTGACGATCGGCGCGGGCGCCCCCCCGAGCGCGCGGTAGATCGAGGTGAGCAGCAGCCCGTTGGTCACGTTGGCGACCGGGCGGATCGGCGCCATGATCCGCACCTCGGTGAAGTCGAACGGGCTCGCCACGGCGGCGATCGCGTTGACCGGCAGCTCGGCGTCGCCGGCCGCGGCCAGCAGCGACATGATGCCCCCCAAGCACCAGCCGACGAGCTGGACGGGCGCCCCGCCGGCGTCCGCGGAGACGCGCCGCACGGCGGTCGGGATGATGTCCTCGACCCAGTGCTCGAGCCCCAGCTCGCGGTCGGAGTAGCCGATGTCGCCGTACTCGAGCAGGTAGGTCGGGTGGCCGAGCGCGAGCATGTGCTCGGCCAGCGAGCAGCCACGCCGCAGGTCGAAGCAGATCGTGGGCGCCGCGAGCGGCGGGACCAGCAGCACCGGAAGCGCCCTGCGCGGCAGCTCGTCGTCGGGCGAGAGGTAGCGGTAGACGGTGCGCTTGGGCCCCTCGTCGATGATCCGCGCGGGCGTGCGGCGAAGGTCGGCCAGGCCGCCCTTGAACACCATGTCCCAGGCGTTGGCCGCCGCGTCGCCGAGGCGGTCGGGCCGGGGAACGGGCAGAAGGCTGGCCATGCGAGCGACAACGCTAGTCCACGCGCGAACTTGCGGCCCGACTAGGTGGCCGCGAAGCGCAGCAGGAGCTCGACGAAGCGGTCGGGCTCCTCGACCTGCGGGCAGTGCCCGCAGTCCTCGATCAGCTCGTAGGTCGTCTCCGGCAGGGCCTCGAGCACCCGGCGCGAGCCGCGGTGGGGGACCATCCGATCGCGCGCGCCCCAGACCAGCAGGACGGGGCAGCGGACCGCCTCGAGCTCGAACGGGAAGTCGAGCTCGGGCAGCAGCCGGCGGCCGGTGGCCAAGTAGCGCGCGACCGCTCGCCGGTCGCGGTGGTGGCTGGTGAACGAGGCGACGACCTCTCGCGCGATCGCGCGCGGGCGCGCGAAGGCGAGCTGCCGGTAGGCCTGGCCGACGGCGGCGCGGACGACGAGCTCGGGCAGCGGCACGGGGGCGGCGAGCAGCATCCGCACGAGCCGGTCGCCCTCGACGACCCGGAACCAGGCCGGGTGCTCGAGCCCCGCGGGCGCGACCGGCACGATGCCGGCGAGCTCGACGTCCGCGCGCTCGCCGAGCCGCAGCGCGAGGCAGCCGCCCAGCGAGTTTCCCGCGACGACGGGCGGCTCGCCGGCCTCGCCGGCCAGGTGGGCGGCAGCAGCGGCTGCGAACGCGTCGAGCTGGGGCAGGACGGGCCCGGGGTCGAGCCGCCCGGCGTCGCCGAAGCCGGGGAGGTCGACGGCCAGCGCGCGGCGCCCCGCGCGGGCCAGCCGGTCGAGCGAGCGGCGCCAGGTGTCGGCCGAGTCCGCGTAGCCGTGCAGCAGCAGCAGCGGCGGGCCCTCGCCCTCCAGCTCGAGCGCCCGGGTGTCGCGATCGGCGAGCTCGAGGCGGTGCTCGACCAACGGCTGCACGCCCGAGTTGTACCTCGCCGTTCGGTCGGGAGTGCGCAGGTCTCGCGCGGTTCGCGTCGCGTCTGCGCCGTGCCTCGCACACCGGTTGCCGCCCCGTGGCGATCGTCGCCGATTCGTCCGCTCGCCGGTCTAGCGTCCAGGCCATGCTGGTGCGGGACCTCCAGGACGGCGCTGACATCGATCAGATCCTGCTCGTGCGGGAGGTCGAGACGCGCCAGAAGCGCGACGGGGGCGAGTTCCTCAAGCTCGTCCTCGCCGACCGCTCCGGGAGCGTGCCCGCCATGGTCTGGGACGGCGTCGCGCAGCTGCGCGAGCTGTGCGTGGCCGGGACGCCGGTCCGCGTGCTGGGGCGCTACGCGGCCCACCCGCGCTACGGCGCGCAGGTGACGGTCCGCGCGCTGCGCCAGGCGGCGCCGGGCTCGTTCGACCTCGCCGACCTGCTCGACGGGCCGCCTCGCTCGGCGCCGCAGATGGAGACCGACCTGCGCGAGCTGGTGGCCACCGTGCGCAACCCGCACCTGCGCGCACTGCTCGACCGGTTCTTCGACGCGGGCACGGAGACGTGGGACCAGTACCGCAGCGCGCCGGCCGCGAAGTTCTTCCACCAGGCCTACCGGCACGGCCTGCTCGAGCACTCGCTGTCGGTGGCCCAGGCCGTCGGCGCGATCAGCGCGACGTTCCCCGGCGTCGACCGCGACGTCGCCGTGACCGGCGCGCTGCTGCACGACATCGGCAAGCTCGAGGCCTACACCGCCGACCCGACGACATCGATCGACCTCACCGACGACGGCCGCCTCCAGGGCGAGATTCCGCTCGGCTACTTCCGCGTACGCCGCGAGATCGAGGATCTCGACGGCTTCCCGGCCGACCTCGCCCAGCGCCGTCCTGCACATCATCCTCAGCCACCACGGCTCGCTCGCGCACGGCAGCCCGGTGGTGCCGTGCACGCGCGAGGCGACGCTCGTGCACATGATCGACAACCTCGGCGGCCGGCTCGGGTCGTTCGACCGCCTCGAGAAGGAGCTCTCCCGCGGACAGGCGTGGTCGGGCTTCGACCGTGCGCTCGGCGCCGGCGCCTGGTTCGGCCTGCGGGCCGCACCCGACGTCGACGAGGCGCAGTCGGCGCAGGCCGCCTGAGGGCCTGGGGCGCGACCGTCCGGGACCCCGGCGCGGGGCCCGCCACTGGCGAGGATCAGGTCGACGCCGTCAGGACTCGGCGAGCCGCTCGGTGCGCTCGGCATCGAGGATCTCGCGCAGCTCGCGCGCGGCGCCGGCGATGCGGGCCACGTACTCGTCGCGCTGCTCGGCGCTGAGCCGCGTCGGCCGCGGCGCTCGAGCAGCTCCGCGAAGCCCGTGAACGACCGTCAGCGGCGTGCGCAGGTCGTGGACGAGCCGGACCAGGCGCTGCTCGGCGTCGTCGCTCACCGCGTCGTCGGACGTCCGGGTCGAGCGCGATCTCGCCGCGCTCCAGCGCGATCGCGATCGCGTGGACCCGGTTGCGCGCCTGCAGCTTGCGGATGACGTTGCGCACGTGCGTGCGAACGGTCTCGACCGAGACGCTGATCTCCTCGCCGATCGCCTCGGCGGTGCGGCCCTCGGCCATCAGGTGCATGATCTCGCGCTCGCGCGGCGAGAGCTGCGGGACGCGCGACGTCGCGCGCGGCGGAGAGCAGGATGCGGTCGAGGCGCGGGTCGACGTACGAGCCGCCCGCGGCGACGCGCTCGATCGCCGCGCACCAGCTCGTCCATCGAGCCGGCCTTCAGCGCGTAGCCGCGCGCGCCGGAGTCGAGGCCCTCGTAGAGCAGCTCGGCGTCGCTGTCGCCCGTGTAGAGGATCACCCCGCAGCTCGGGCTGGCGGCCGAGCAGCTCGCGCGTGAGCGTCGATGCCGCTGCCGTCGGGCAGGCGGATGTCGACGATCGCGACGTCGGGCTCGGCGATGCTCGACGAGGTCCAGCGCGGCGGCGACGTTGCCGGCCGCGCCGACCACCTCGTGACCGCCGTGCGGAGCAGCATCGACTCGAGGCCCTCGCGCAGCGCCTCGTGGTCGTCGACGATCACCAGCTTCGTCATCCGTCGCAAACCTACAGGCACGCACCAGCCAAACGCCGCAAAGAGCGGCCCGAACCTGCTGTGCCCCGCGACGGCGCGGCGGCGCCCGCTATCTACGGTGTCCGTCGATGGCGAAGGACACCGAGAAGCTCATCCGCCAGCTCTCGCTGATCTCCTACCTGATGGCGGAGCGGCGGCCGGTCACCGCCCTGGAGATCCGCCGCGACGTCGAGGGCTACAGCGGGATGAACGAGGACGCCTTCGCGCGCCGCTTCTACGCCGACCGCGCCGAGCTGGACTCGCTGGGCATCGCGCTCACCGTCGACAGGCCCGCCGACGGCGTCGCCGAGCAGGAGAACTACTCGCTGCGCCCCGAGAACTTCCACCTGCCGGCGATCGCCTTCACCGACGCCGAGCTCGCCGCGCTGCAGACCGCGCTGCTCGCTGCTCGACGGCGAGTTCGCCTACGCCGAGCCGCTGCGCCTCGCGCTCCAGCAGATCTCCTGGGGCCGCCCGAGCCCGCTGCGCGCGCCCGAGCAGCAGGTCGGTCGCGCTCGGCATCACCGCGCTCGGCCGGCGGCCACGAGCTCTCCGCAGCGCCTGGCGAAGATCGAGACGGCGATCTTCCGCCACAAGACGATCACGTTCGACTACTACACGATGGAGCGCGACGAGGTCGGGCGCGCGCAAGGTCGACCCGTACCACCTGCTCTTCCAGGGCGGCCAGTTCTACCTGCTCGGCCGCTCGCACGAGCGCGACGCGCTGCGCGTCTTCCGGCTGTCGCGCATCCGCGGCAAGGTCGCCTACGCGACCAAGGCCGAGCACGACTTCAAGCGCCCGGCGGACTTCGACCCGCGCGAGCTACGCCAACCGCGCCGCGTGGCAGTTCGGCGACCCGGTCGGCACGGCCGAGATGCGGGTCTCCGAGCGCATCGCCTGGCAGGTCGAGCGCCACTTCGGCCGCTTCGGCGACGATCGAACCCGCACGACGACGGCTCGGTCGTCTTCCGCACCGAGTACGCCGACGCTGCGCCAGCTGGCCGCCTGGGTGCTCGCGCTCGGCGAGCACGCGCGCGTCGCTCGGGCCCGCCGGAGCTCGTCGACGAGGTCGCCGAGCGCGTCGCGCCGCTGGTCGCGCGCCACGAGCGGCGCGCTCGAGGTCGCCGACGCCGGTCGCGGCGGGCCGCCGCGCGAGCGACGACGCCGCCGGCCGCCGAGACGGCGCGCCCGGCGCGAGGCCGGCGATCCGCCCGGAGCGCTTCGCCCGGCTGGTCACGCTGGCGTCGATCCTGATCGAGGCCGGGCGCGGGCCGGCGCAGCTGCTCGACGCCGCCGAGGTCTGCGAGCGCCTGCAGATCTCCGAGCCGAGCTGCGCGAGGACGTCAACGTCCTCAACGTCGTCAACTTCGGCGGCGGCTCCTACGTGCTCTACGCCGAGGTCCACGACGACGGCGACGATCGAGGTCGACCCCGAGCCCTACTCCGACAACTTCGCGCGGCCCGCGCGGCTGCTGCCGGTCGAGGCCAAGGCGCTCGTCGCCGCGATCGACCTCATCGGCGAGCACCTCCCCGAGGGCTCGCTGGCCTCCGCGCGCGAGAAGATCGTCGCCGCGCTCGGCGCGGACCCGATGGACGCAGGGCCTGCAGGTCGCGCCGCCGGGCGGCGACGACTCGGAGATCGCCCGCGTCGTCTCGCGCGCGATCGCCGAGCCGCCGGCTGCTGCGGCTCGAGTACTACAAGCCCAACGAGGACGAGTTCTCCGAGCGCACGGTCGAGCCCTACGCGCTGATCAACGGCCGCGAGGGCTGGTACGTCGCCTCGTTCGACCCGGCCGCGCGACGACGTGCGCCACTTCCGCCTGGACCGCATCAAGACCGCCGAGGTGACCGACGAGCGCTTCGACGCCGCGCCCCGAGGTCGACCCGGCCGCCGACGTCGACGGCTGGCCGCGCACCGGCGAGGTCCCGGCCTCGCGCACTCGCGCGCGTCTGGATCTCGCCCGAGCGCGCGCGCTGGGCGCGCGAGGAGCGCGCGCGTCGCCGCAGGAGCTGGCCGACGGCGCGGTCGTCGTCGAGCTGCCGTTCGCGGGCACCGACTGGCTCGTGCGCGAGGTGCTCAAGGAGGCCGGCGACGCCGTCGTCCTCGAGCCCGACGGACGCGCGCGAGGCGGTGCCGTCGCGGCCGCCGGCTGCGCTGGCGCGCGCGCGGCGCGCTGACGCCGCCGCGCTGACGGCCTCGACTAGCGCTCCCAGGCTGCCCATGAGCCGCCGCGACCAGATCCACGATGACCGCCGACGAGGTCGCCGCCTTCCTCGACGAGGAGCGCACGGTGACCTGCGCGACCAACGGCCCGCGACGGCTGGCCGCACCTGATGCCGCTCTGGTACGTCGTGCGCGACGGCGACGCGCTGTGGGCCTGGACGTACGCCAAGTCCCAGAAGGTGCGCAACCTCGAGCGCGACCCGCGCGCGACGCTGCAGGTCGAGGCCGGCGAGCAGTACCACCAGCTGCGCGGCGTGATGCTCGAGTGCGAGGCGCGCGTCCACCGCGACACCGACTGTCGTGCCGGCGCTCGGCGATGGAGCTCTTCGCCCGCTACGCGGCGGCGACGACGCCGGCCGACCGACGATCGCGCGATGGTCGCGCGCAGGCGCCCAAGCGCGTCGGCGCTGGAGTTCGTCGAGCGCCGACGCGCCACCTGGGACCACCGCAAGCTCGGCGGGGTCTACTAGCCTCAGGCGGCCATGGCACCCCTCAAGGGCCTGATCCTGTCGGGCGGCAAGGGCACGCGCCTGCGCCCGATCACCCACACCAGCGCCAAGCAGCTCGTGCCGGTGGCCAACAAGCCGGTGCTCTTCTACGGGATCGAGGCGATGGCCGACGCCGGGATCGAGGAGATCGGGATCATCATCGCGCCCGAGACCGGCGACGAGATCCGCGAGGCGGCCGGCGACGGCTCGCGCTTCGGCGTGTCGATCACCTACATCGTCCAGGACGAGCCGCGCGGGCCTCGCCCACGCCGTGCTGACCGCCGAGCCGTTCCTCGGGCGCCGACCCGTTCGTCATGTACCTCGGCGACAACCTGCTGCAGGGCGGCATCGCGCGACCTCGTCGAGGCCTTCCGCGAGCAACGAGCCCGACGCGCTGATCCTGCTCACGCCGGTGCCGGACCCCGAGCACTACGGCGTCGCCGAGCTCGAGCGAGCGGCCGCGTCGTCGCGGCTCGCCGAGAAGCCGCCCGAGCCCGACGACCGAACCTCGCGCTCGTCGGCGTCTACATGTTCACGCCGCGCATCCACGACGCGGCGCGCGCGATCGAGCCCTCGCGCCCGCGGCGAGCTGGAGATCACCGACGCGATCCAGCACCTCGTCGACCAGGGGCGCGCGCGTCGAGCCGCACGTCGTGCGGGGCTGGTGGAAGGACACCGGCCGCCTGGAGGACATGCTCGAGGCCAACCGGCTGATCCTCGACACGCTCGAGGCGCGCGTCGAGGGCGAGCTGATCGACTCGCACGTCGACGGGCGCGTCGTGATCGAGGCCGGGCGCGCGGCTCGAGCGCTCGCACGGTGCGCGGCCCGGCGATCATCGGCGCCGGCGCCCGGCTCGTCGACGCTTACGTCGGGCCCGTACACCGCGATCGGCGAGGACTGCGTCGATCGAGCGCGCCGAGGTCGAGCACTCGATCCTGCTGGCCGGCTCCTCGGTCGTCGGCCTCGACGGGCGCATGGAGTCCTCGCTGCTGGGGCGCAACGTCCACGTCGGCCGCGGCGAGCGCCAGCCGCGCGCCTACCGCTTCATGGTCGGCGACAACTCCGAGATCGGGATCCTCTAGCCGTGCGGCTGCTGGTCACGGGCGCCGGGGGCATGCTCGGCCAGCGCGTCGTGGCCGAGGCGCGAGCGCGCTGGGCCACGACGTCGTCGGCACCGACCTCGCCCGAGCTCGACCTCACCGACGCCCAGGCCGCCTTCGACCGCATCGGCGACGCCTGGACCCCGACGCGGTCGTCAACTGCGCCGCCTACACCGACGTCGACGGCGCCGAGTCGGCCGAGGACGTGGCGATGCGCGGTCAACGCGGACGGCGGCCGGCAACGTCGCCGCCGCGGCGGCGCGCCGCGGCGCGTTCGCTCGTCGCACGTCTCGACCGACTACGTCTTCGCCGGCGACCGCGCGGACGAGCCGGCCCTACGTGGAGTCCGACCGAGCCGCGCCGCGCACCGCCTACGGCCGCACGAAGCTCGCCGGCGAGCGTGCCGTCGCTCGCGGTCGGCACCCCGCACGCGATCGCCCGCACCGCCTGGCTGTTCGGCGCCGGCGGGCGCGAACTTCGTCGACACGATGCTGCGGCCTGGCCGCGGAGCGCGACGAGGTCGTCGGTCGTCACCGACCAGGTCGGCTGCCCGACCTGGACCGGGCACCTGGCGCCGCGCGCTGCTCGAGGTCGCCGAGCGCCGCGCTCACGCGGCGTCCACCACCTGGCCGGCGGCGGCTCGTGCTCGCTGGAACGAGCTCGCCGTCGAGGTCTTCGACCGCGCCGGCGTCGACTGCCGCGTGGTCCCCACCACCACCGACGCGTTCGACCGCCCGGCGCCGCGCCCGGCGTGGAGCGTGCTCGGCACCGAAGCGCGCCGGCCGATGCTCCTGCCGCCCTGGCAGGAGGGGCTGCGCCGGCTACCTCTCAGAGAGAGGGTCGCCGCATGAAGCTGCTCGTCTGCGGCGGGGCCGGGTTCATCGGCTCGAACTTCGTCCGCCAGCGCATCTCCGAGCACGGCGACGAGGTCGTCGTGCTCGACAAGCTCACCTACGCCGGGCGCCGCGAGAACCTCGACGGCCTCGACGTCGAGCTGCATCGACGGCCGGCATCGAGGACCGCCGAGGCGGTCGCGCGGCGCGCTCGGCGGGCGTCGACGCGGTCGTCAACTTCGCCGCCGAGACCCACGTCGACCGCTCGATCGCCGAGCCCGACGCGTTCGTCGCAGACCCACGCGCGTCGGCACCTGGGTGCTGCTCGAGGCGGCGCGCGAGGCGGGCCTGCGCTACGTGCAGGTCTCCACCGACGAGGTCTACGGCTCGATCGAGGAGGGCTCGTTCACCGAGTCCTCGCCGCTGCGAGCCGTCCTCGCCGTACAGCGCGACCAAGGCGGGCGCCGACCTGCTGGTCTCCAGCTACTTCCACACCTACGGGACCGAAGCCGTGATCTGCCGCGGCTCGAACAACTACGGGCCCGTACCAGTACCCCGAGAAGCTGATCCCGCTGATGGTGCTCAACGCCCTGCACGGCGACCCGCTGCCGGTCTACGGCGACGGCATGCAACGTCCGCAACTGGCTCTACGTCGAGGACTTCTGCGCGCGGCATCGGCCACGTGCTCGCCCACGGCGCGCCGGGCGAGGTCTACAACGTCGGCGGCCCCGACGAGTGCCCCAACATCGAGGTCGTCAAGCGCATCCTCGAGCTGACGCGGGCGCGACGAGTCGCTGATCGAGTACGTCACCGACCGCCCGGGCCACGACCGCCGCTACTCGCTCGGCGTCCGAGAAGGTCCGCGCGCTGGGCTGGGAGCCGCAGCGTGCGCTTCGCCGAGGGCCTCGAGCGCACGGTCGCGTGGTACCGCGACAACGCGGCGTGGTGGGAGCCGATCCGCTCGGGCGACTACCGCGCCTACTACGAGCGCCAGTACGGGCGCAGCCTGGGCTAGCGCCGCGCCGCGCTACGGCAGCCGGGAGAGCCGCCAGCCGCGCTGGTCGGCGAGCACCAGCGTGTCGGTGGGGTCGGGCCCGCGCGTCACGTTGGTCTTGACGCGGGCGACCGCGCGGTTCCCGGTGATCTGCACCGACTGCACGGTCAGGTCGAGGCTGTCGGCGTCCTGGAGGGACTTCTTGAGCTGGTCGGCGCAGTCGGTGCCACGTCCGGTCTGCCGCGCCAGGGCTGTCAGCCGCGACTTGAGGTCGGGCGTGAGCAGCGTGTCGCAGATCTTGCGCGCGTCGCGCTTCGACGCCGCCTGTCGCAGGTCGTCGACCGCCTGGGCGACCTCCTTCTGGCGGCCCTTGAACTTGTCGGCCGAGTTGCTGGCGGTCTGGCCGCAGCCGCCAGGGGCCAGCGCCGCGGCGGCGAGGACGATCGGAGGCAGGGCGGCGGCGCGCAGGCGCATGCTCCCCAGCCTATGCGATGACTACGCTCTCTCGGCGTGGGAGACGAACCCCTGACCGTCCCGCGAGGGCGCCATGCACCGCCACTCGAGGTCCGCCTCGGCGTGCAGCGCCAGCGGCTCTTCGAGGCCGCCGCCCACGTGTTCTCCAGCGTCGGCTACGCCGAGGCGAGCGCCGAGGCGATCAGCCGGGAGGCCGGCATGTCGAAGGCCACGTTCTACGAGCACTTCGCCAACAAGGAGGAGTGCATCCTCGCGCTTGCGGACGCCGCAGCGGCCGCGAGCCGGGCGGCGGTCGCGCACGCCGCCGCCCAGGCCGAGGAGCGCTTCGAGGCGAAGGTCCACGCCCGCGTCCATGCCTTCCTCGCCGGCGTCGCGAGCTTCCCGGAGATGGGCCGGGTCGTGCTCGTCGAGGTGATCGGCGTCGGCCCCCGCGGCGCCGCCAAGCGCGAGCAGATGCTCCAGGCGTTCGCCGACTTCCTGCTCGACGAGAACGCGGCGGCGCACCGCAGCTACGGCGCGCCCCGCTTCGCGTCGCCCGACGACGCGTACGCGATCGTCGGCGCGATCGTCGAGCTCGCCTCCCGGCAGCTGCGGGCCGGCCGGCCGGCGGACATCCGCGCCCTCGAGCCGGTGATCGAGCGGATGGTCGCCGGCGTGCTCGATCAGGGCCCGCGATAGGCGCGCTCGCCGACCTCGAGCGGCGCGTCACCGCCTGCCGCTCATGCCCGCGCCTGGTCGCCTGGCGCGAGGAGGTGGCGAGCGTCAAGCGCGCGTCGTTCGCCGGCCAGGAGTACTGGGGCCGCCCGATCCCCGGCTTCGGCGATCCCGACGCACGCGTCCTGCTGCTCGGCCTGGCCCCCGCCGCGCACGGCGCCAACCGCACGGGCCGCGTCTTCACCGGGGACCGCTCGGGCGACTTCCTCTTCGCGGCGCTGCACCGCACCGGCTTCGCGAGCCAGCCGACCTCGACGCACCGCGGCGACGGCCTGCGGCTGCGCGGCGCGTGGGTCACCGCGGCGGTCCGCTGCGCCCCGCCGGCCAACCGGCCGACGCCGAGCGAGCGCGACCGCTGCCTGCCGTGGACGGCGGCCGAGCTCGAGCTGCTGCTCGGCGTGCGGGCCGTCGTCTGCCTGGGAGCGTTCGGCTGGGACGCCGCGCTGCGGCTCCTCGGGCCGGTGCGGCCGCGGCCGCGCTTCTCGCACGGCGCCGAGGCGCAGGCCGGGGGCCTCACGCTCCTCGGCTGCTTCCATCCCAGCCAGCAGAACACCTTCACCGGCGTCCTGACGCCGGACATGCTCGACGCGATCCTGCTGCGGGCGCGAAAGATCGGCGGCCTGCCGGCGTTGTAGGGGCATGCGCGCCCGCACCTGCCTGCCCGCCTGCCTGCTCGCCGTCGCCGCCGCCGCCCCGGCCGCGCGCGCTGCCGATCCCGCCGGATCGGTCGACCCGATGATCGGGACGTTCGCGCCCGGGTTCGTCTTCCCCGGCGCCGTGGTGCCGTTCGGGATGGTGCAGAACAGCCCCGACACCGTCGGCCCGCTGGTCTACAGCGGCTACATGTGGCACGACGCGCTGATCCGCGGCTTCAGCCTCGTGCACCTGTCCGGGCCCGGGGCGACCAAGGGCGGCGACCTGCCGTTCATGCCGTGGACCGGCTCGGGGCCGCCTCCGGGCGACCCCCAGCGCTACGCGTCGGCCTACTCCCATGCTGCCGAGCACGCCGAGGCCGGCTACTACTCGGTCCGGCTCGCCAACGGCGTCGCCGCGGAGCTGACGGCGTCGACGCACGCCGCGATGCAGCGCTACGCGTTTCCCCCGGCGCTGGACGCCGACCTGATCGTCGATGCCGGGCGCGACAACGCCGGCCTGCACGAGGGCGGCTTCCGCGTGGTGGGGCCGCGCGAGATCGCCGGCTGGGGCCGCGACCGCTACCCCGTCCACTTCGTGGCGCGCTTCGACGCGCCGATCGTCGACCACGGCGCCACGTGGGTGCGCTTCGCACCCGGGCAGACGGTGACGATGCGGGTCGGGCTCTCGTTCGTCGACGAGGCCGGCGCGCGCCGCAACCTGGACGCCGAGGCCCCGGAGGACCTCTCCTTCGACGCGATGCGCGCTGCCGCGCGGGCCGCGTGGAGCCGCCAGCTGGGCCGTGTCGAGGTCGACGGCGGCACCGAGCTCGAGCGGCGCTCCTTCTACACGGCGCTCTACCACGCCTCGCTGCACCCCAACGCCTTCACCGACGTCGACGGCCGCTACCTCGGCTTCGACGGCGCGGCCCACCGCGCGCAGGGCCGGACGCAGTACGCCAACTTCTCGCTCTGGGACACCTACAAGGCAGACAACCAGCTGCTCGCCCTGCTCGAGCCCGGGCGCTATGCCGACATGCTGCGCTCGCTGCTGGCCGACGCCGAGCAGGGCGGCCACCTCCCGCGATGGGCCGAGCAGAACACCGACCCCGCCCACATGTCCGGCGACCCGGCGATCCAGGCGATCGCCGAGGGCGCCTGCCGCGGCCTGCTCTCAGACCGCGAGGCGCGCGCGCTCTACGACCGCGCCGTCGAGCTCGTCGGCAGGCGCGAGACGAGCTGGCAGGAGCTCGGCTACCTCCCGCTCGAAGACAGCTCGCGCGGGGCCGGCACCACGCTCGAGTACGGAGCGGCGGACTTCGCGCTGGCGCTGCTCGCCGACCGGCTGGGCCGCCACGACGAGGCGGCGCGCTGGCGCGAGCAGTCGCTGGCCTACCGGCGGCTGCTGGACCCCGGGACTCGCTGGATCCGCCCGCGCAACGCCGACGGCAGCTGGTACGCCCCGTTCGACCCCGCCCACGACGAGACCGGCTTCCAGGAGGGCAACTCGTGGCAGTACTCGTGGCTGGCGCCCCACGACGCCCGCGGCCTGTTCGACCGGATGGGCGGGGACGCCGCCGCGCTCGGGCGCCTCGACCACCTCTTCGCCGGCCCGCCCGAGGCCCAGAACCGGCTCACCGCCTTCGGCGTCGCCTACCGCTTCGACCAGTGGGCGCCCGGCAACGAGCACGACCTCGGCGCGCCCTACCTCTACGCGTTCGCGCGCCGGCCGTCGAGCACGCAGGCGGTCCTCGCCGCCGTGCGCGAGCTCTACCGGCCGACGGTCGACGGGCTGCCCGGCAACGACGACCTCGGCTCGCTCTCGGCCTGGTACGTGTTCGCCGCGCTCGGCTTCGGGCCGTTCACCCCCGGCGCGCCGCTGTACATGGTGGGCTCGCCCGAGTTCCCCCGCGTCACGCTGCACCTCGCGGGCGGGCGCGCGCTCGTCGTCGAGGCCCCCGGCGCCTCGGCCGCCGCCCCCTACGTCCAGTCGGCCGCGCTCGACGGCCGGCCGCTCGCACGAGCCTGGTTCACCGACGGCGCGATCCGCCGCGGCGGCACGCTGCGGCTCGAGATGGGCCCGCGGCCGAATGCCGCCTGGGCGTCCGGCGCCGCCGACGTGCCGCCGTCGGCGTCGGACGCGCCCCTCGCGGCGTTCGGCTGTCAGGAGTAGTCGGGCGCCAGCGCGACGAGCTCGCAGGTGGGGTCGTTGCCGGGGTCGCTGATGCAGGCCCCGAATCCCGCGTCGCGCAGCACGTAGGTGCGGCCGCCGTCGCGGTCATGGGACATGACGAGCCGCGGTCCGGCGGCGGCGGCGGTGTCGCCGTTGCTGATCCGGTGGCGCAGCAGCCGGTAACGCCCCGGACAGCCGCCCGGGTCGCCGAAGCAGCTCTGCGACCAGTAGACGCGCGCCGGACTCGAACGCGGGCCAGTCGAGGTCGACCTGCGTGAGGCCGCCGCCGCCCTGGTGCTGGAGGACCTCGTGCGAGCCGCCGAGCGCGTCGAGCCGGATCTCGCTGTCGGGCCCCTCGCCGAGGCCGGCGTAGAACCACTTGAACGCCAGCCGCCGGCCGTAGAGGTCGAGCGCGTCGGCGTGCGAGAGCCTGTCGTCCGAGCAGTACAGGCGGCCGCGCCCGTCGCGCGAGCACTTCTTGCGCTGGCCGCCCGGCTGCCGGCGCGAGCGATGGCCGGCGCCGATCGTGCGCACGTAGAGATAGGGGTAGTCGGGCTTGCGGTCGTAGTTGCGCTGAAAGGCGATCTCCGAGCGCCAGATGCTCGGCCAGGTCTCGTTGGCCTGGCCGACGCTCGCGCCCGCGATCTTCTCCTCCAGCCGGGTGCTGAAGTCGTAGAGGAAGATGTCGCAGCCCTTCCCGCGGTGATACAGCGCCGGGGCCACCTGCGTGCTGGCGGGCGGATCCGTCGCGCAGCGGGAGTAGACGGCGGCGACGTGGCCGTCGGCCGTGGGGCCGAGGTCGGCGTCGAAGGCGACGCGCCGCGACGCGACGGGGACGGGGCGCGTCGTGCCGCCGGCGCGCGTGACGAGGTGGTAGGCGCCGGCGGCGTCGCGGACGCTCCATACAGCCGGCCGCCGTAGGCGGCGATCGGCGTGGGGGCGTCGACGGTCGCGAGGACCTCGTCGGCGAGGGCGGTGGCCGGCATCGCGGCCATCAGGGCGAGGGTGGTGAGGATCGCGCGCATGACACGTGAGACGATGCCCGGAACGGGAAGGTCGCACACGCCGGCCCGGGCGCGGTGGGACGGCCCGGTGCCGCGCCCGCGGCGTACCCTGGACGGATGGCGCTCGAGCACTTCAGCCCCGCGGTGCGCGAGTGGTTCGCCGGCGCCTTCGAGGCGCCGACGCCGGCCCAGGAGCAGGCCTGGCCGGCGATCGCCTCCGGGGAGCACGTGCTCATCAGCGCTCCGACGGGGTCGGGCAAGACGCTGGCCGCGTTCCTGTGGGCGATCGACCGGCTGGCGGCCGGCGAGCCGGCACCCGACGGGCCCGAGGGCGACGCGCCGCGCACCGTGCGCGTCGTCTACGTCTCGCCGCTGAAGGCGCTGTCCTACGACGTCGAGCGCAACCTCCGCGCGCCGTTGCGGGGAGTCGGCACGGACGTGCGGGTGGCCGTGCGCACGGGCGACACGCCACAGCGCGAGCGGGCGGCGATCCGCCGCAACCCCCCCGACATCCTCATCACGACGCCGGAGTCGCTGTACCTGATGCTCACCTCGCAGGCACGCGAGGTCCTCGGCGGCGTCGAGACGGTGATCGTCGACGAGATCCACGCGGTCGCCGCCACCAAGCGCGGCTCGCACCTCGCGCTGACGCTCGAGCGCCTGGAGGCGCAGGCGCAGCGCCCCGTCCAGCGCATCGGCCTCAGCGCCACGCAGAACCCGCTCGAGGAGATCGGTCGCTTCCTCGTCGGCCCGCGGCGCGAGTGCCGGATCGTCGACACGGGCGTGCGCAAGGAGCTCGACGTGCGGATCCACGTGCCCGTCGAGTCGATGGCCGAGCCCGGCGCCGGGCCGCCGGGCGACCCGCTCGAGCCCGCGTCGCTGCCCTCCGGCGAGGCGACGCGCACCGACCCACCGGCTTCGTCGGCGGGTGCCCGGATCTGGCCGGCGATCTACCCGGAGCTGCTGCGGCTCGTGCGCGAGCACCGCTCGACGATCGTCTTCGTCAACAACCGCCGCGGCGCCGAGCGGCTGGCGCTGCGGCTCAACGAGCTGGCCAACGCCGACGAGCCGGAGGACGCGCCCGTCGTGGAGATCGCCCGGGCCCACCACGGATCGCTGGCGCGCGAGGAGCGGCTGGTGGTCGAGGAGATGCTCAAGGCGGGCGAGCTGCCGTGCCTGGTGGCCACATCGTCGCTCGAGCTCGGCATCGACATGGGCGCCGTCGACCTCGTCCTCCAGGTCGAGTCGCCCAAGTCCGTCGCCCGCGGCCTCCAGCGGATCGGCCGCGCCGGCCACGGGGTCGGCGACGTGTCGAAGGGCCGGATCTTCCCCAAGTTCCGCGCGGACCTGCTCGAGAGCGCCGTCGTGGTCCGGCTGATGCGCGAGGGGCGCATCGAGCCGACCGTCGTGCCGCGCAACGCGCTCGACGTGCTGGCCCAGCAGATCGTCGCGATCGCGGCGGCCGCCGAGGCCGGCGAGGGCGCCGTGGCGGTCGACGAGCTCTTCGCGCTGGTCACGCGCACGCACTCCTACGCGGACCTGCCGCGACCGCTGCTCGAGAACGTCCTCGACATGCTCGACGGGCGCTACCCGTCGGCGGAGTTCGGCGAGCTGCGACCGCGCATCGTCTGGGACCGCGTCGCCGGGACGATCCGGGCGCGCAAGGGCGCCCGCCAGCTCGCGGTCGCCAACGCGGGCACGATCCCCGACCGCGGGCTCTACGCGGTCACGCTGCCCGACGGCCGCCGCGTCGGCGAGCTCGACGAGGAGATGGTCTACGAGGCGCGGCCCGGCCAGACGTTCCTGCTGGGCGCTTCGTCGTGGCGCATCGAGGAGATCGGCCGCGACCGCGTGATCGTCACCCCGGCCCCGGGCGCCCCGGGCGCGGTGCCGTTCTGGCGCGGCGACGGCATCGGCCGGCCCAAGGAGCTCGGGCGCGAGCTGGGGCGCCTTCGCCCGCTGGGCGGTCGACCAGCCCGCCGAGGTGCTCGAGCGCGAGTACGACCTCGACCCGCTGGCGGCGCGCAACCTCCTCGACTTCCTGGCCGAGCAGCAGGCCGCCACGCGCGTGATCCCCAGCGACCGCACGATCGTCGTCGAGCGCTTCCGCGACGAGATCGGCGACTGGCGCCTGTGCGTCCTGTCGCCCTACGGCGGGCGCGTGCACGCCGCCTGGGGCCTGGCGCTCTCGAGGCGCATCCGCGAGCGAGCTGGGCCTCGAGTCGGACGCGATCTGGTCCGACGACGGGATCATCGTCCACCTCCCGGACGCCGACGAGCTCGATGGGCGGGACATGATCGACCTGGTGCTGCTCGACCCCGACGAGGTCGAGGACGCGGTCGTCGGCGAGCTGGCCGGCAGCGCCCTGTTCGGCGCGCGCTTCCGCGAGAACGCCGGGCGTGCGCTGCTGATCCCGCGCGCGTGGCCGGGCCGGCGCACGCCGCTGTGGCAGCAGCGGCTGAAGTCGCAGACGCTGCTGGAGGTCGCCCGGCGCTACGCCGACTTCCCGATCGTGCTCGAGACCTACCGCGAGTGCCTGCGCGACGTGCTCGACCTCCCGGGCCTGACCGAGCTGCTGCGCGCGCTGCACCGGCGCGAGCTCTCGCTCGTGGAGGTCGAGACGCCGACCGCCTCGCCGTTCGCCTCCTCGCTGCTGTTCGACTACGTCGCGACCTACATGTACGAGGGCGACACGCCCAACGCCGAGCGGCGGGCCGCGGCGCTGTCGCTCGACCGCGACCTGCTGCGCGAGCTGCTCGGCCAGGAGGAGCTGCGCGACCTCATCGACCCCGGCGCGCTCGCACGGGTCGAGGACGACCTCCAGCACCGCTCGGACCGGACGCGCGCCGAGACGGCCGATGCGCTCTCGGATGTCCTGCGCCGCGTCGGCGACCTCACCGGGGCCGAGGCGGCCGACCGCGTGCTGGCCGGGATCGACGCCGGCGCGCTGCTCGCGGCGCTCGAGCGCGAACGCCGGGCGGTGCGGGTCCGGATCGGTGGCGAGGAGCGCTGGATCGCCGCCGACGACGCCGGCCTCTACCGCGACGCGCTCGGCGTCGTGCCCCCCGGGGGGCTGCCCGAGGCGTTCGTGGCCGACGTGGCCGACGCGCTGCCGCGGCTCGCCGCGCGCTGGGCGCGCACGCACGGGCCGTTCACCACCGGTGAGCTGAGCGCCCGCTACGGCGCCGGGGCGGGGGCGTTCGGCGCCGTCCTGCGCGAGCTCGAGCGGGAGGGCGCGCTGGTCCGCGGGGAGCTGCGGCCGCTGCCCGGCGCGGGCGGCGGCCCCCAGCAACGCGAGTGGTGCGACCCGGAGGTCCTGCGGCGGTTGCGACGGGCGTCGCTCGCGGCGCTGCGACACGAGATCGAGGCGACCGACCGGCGGGCGCTCGCCGTGTTCGCGCCGAGCTGGCAGGGCGTCGACCGCCATCCGCCGTCCGGCGCCGGCGTCGACCGGCTGCGCGACGTGCTCGTCGCGCTCCAGGGCCTCGCCCTCCCCGCCGAGGTGTGGGAGCGCGACGTGCTCCCGCGCCGTACCGGCGCCTACTCGCCGGTCTGGCTCGACGAGCTGTGCGCGTCGGGCGAGGTGGTCTGGGTGGGGGCGGGCGCGCTCGGGCGCAGCTCCGGCCGCGTGGCGCTCTACTTCCGCGAGGACGCCGAGGCGATCGGCCCTCCGCCGAGCCGGGGCGAGCGCCCGTCGGAGCCCGGGCACGACCTGCTGCGCGAGCGCCTCGGCGCGGCGCCCTGCTTCTTCGGCGACCTCCTCGCCGACCTGCCGCTGCCCCCGGAGGAGCTCCAGGAGGCCCTGTGGGACCTCGTGTGGGCGGGCGAGGTGACCAACGACGCGTGGGCGCCGCTGCGCGCCCCGCGGCTCACGCTCGCGCGCGCCCAGCGCGCGGCCGGCGGACCGCGGGCCGGGCGGCGCTTCGGCGCGCGGCGCGGCGGAGCGCACGCTCACGGCGCGGCCCACCCACCGGGCCGCTGGTCGCTGGTCTCCGCGCTGTTCCGGTCCGAGGCGGCGCCCGACCGGCGCCGGCGGACGCTCGCCGAGCTGCTGCTCGAGCGCCACGGGATCGTCACGCGCGAGCACGTGCTCGCCGAGGGGATCCCGGGCGGCTTCGCGCTGCTGTACGACAGCTTCTCGGCCCTCGAGACGCTCGGCGTCTGCCGGCGCGGCTACTTCGTCGAGGGCCTGGGCGGCGCGCAGTTCGCGCTCCCCGGCGCCGTGGAGCGGCTGCGCGCGCAGAAGGCGTCCGATGAGGCGCCGCCGATCGTGCTCGCAGCCACGGATCCCGCCCAGCCCTACGGGGCGGCGCTGCCGTGGCCCCGCGGCGACGCCGCCGCCGGGCGCAGGCCCCAGCGCGTGGCGGGTGCCTACGTCGTGCTGGCGGGCGCCGAGCCCGTGGTCTTCGTCGAACGCGGCGGCCGTGGCATCCAGACCCTGGTCGAGCCCGGCGACCCTCGCCTGCGCCCGTCGCTGGAGGCGCTCGCGGCGTTCGTCCTCGGCGACCGCCGCCGCCGGCTGTCGCTCGAGCGCGTCGACGGCGAGGCCGTCGTCGGCACGTCCTGGGAGGCGCTGCTCGTCGAGCTGGGCTTCCGCTCCGGCCCGCGCAAGCTGACGCTCAGCGCCTAGGCGGCGCGCCGCTGCGCCGCGCCGGCGAAGTCCGCGATCGCCGCGACGAGCGATCCCGGCGCGTCCCACATCGGCGTGTGCCCGGCGCCGGGCAGCACGCGGAGCTCCGCGCCCGGGATCTCGCGCCGGAAGCGGCCGGCGTGGCGGGCCATCGGCAGGATGCGGTCCTCGTCGCCCCAGAGGATCAGCACCGGGCAGGCGATCCGGTCGAGGTCGAGCACGCGCGCGGAGCCCGAGCGCATCGTCGCGAAGACGTCGTCGACAACGGTGCAGCGGGTCGACGACCGCGCGAGCGCGAGCGCGTCGGCAGGAGGGACGCGATGGCCGCGCGTCATCACGTCGCGCAGCGCGAGGCGGCGGATCCCGGGCCGGCGCAACAGCTGTGCCGTGTGGCGCTCGGTGGCCCGCGCGAGCCGCTGGTTGCGCGCGAACCAGCGGATGATCCGCTCGGGCTCGGCCGTGTCGCCCGCCTCCCAGCCGCCGCCGGGCGAGATCGCGACGACGCTGCGCGCACGGCCGCGCTTGGCCAACTCCAGCGCGAGCGCTCCCCCCATCGAGTTGCCGGCGAAGTGGGCGCTCGGCACGCCGTGGGCATCGAGCAGCGACTCGAGGTGGCCGGCGGCCTCGCCCAGCGAGCGCGCCGGCCGGTCGGGCGCGGGCGGACCGCCGTCGTGGCCGTGCAGGGTCGGGGCGATCACCTCGAAGCGCGGCACGAGGTCGGCGAGGAGCGGGTGCCAGCAGCGCCACGTGGCCGTGAAGCCGTGGACGAGGACCAGTGGCTCCCCGTGCCCCGCGCGATACAGGCGGGGCGAGATCTCGGGCTGGCCGGGCATCGCGCAATCGTGCCACGCGCCCGAGCGCCCGGTCGCGCGCCCCGACGGCGCGCCGCGGCGAGCGCCTAGTCTCCGGGCCGTGCTCGAGCCGGAGATCCGCGCCGGCGGCGGCCTGGTCGTCGACGACCGGGGCCGGGTGGCGCTCGTCCACCGCCCCCGCCACGCGGACTGGTCGCTGCCCAAGGGCAAGCTCGACGCCGGCGAGTCGTGGGAGGAGGCCGCGTTGCGCGAGGTCGAGGAGGAGTGCGGCCTGCGCTGCGCGCTTCGCGAGGAGCTCGCGCAGGCCGACTACGCGGTCGACGGCCGGCGCAAGCGCGTGCGCTGGTGGCGGATGGAGGTCCTCGAGGACCTGGGCTTCAGGCCCGACGAGGAGGTCGACGAGCTGCGGTGGCTCGCACCGTCCGAGGCGCTCGAGCTGCTCGACTACGAGCACGACCGCGTTCTCGTGCGCGGCCTGTAGGCCGCGCACGTCACGGGAGCTTCTTGCCCGGGTTGAGGAGCCCGCGCGGGTCCAGGGCGTCCTTGACCGCACGGTGCAGCCGGACCGCTCCGGGCGGCCACTGCCGCGAGAGCCAGCCGCCCTTGAGCAGCCCGACGCCGTGCTCGCCGCTGATCGTGCCGCCCAGCGCGATCGCCAGCGCGAAGAGCTCGTCGACCGCCGCGCCCGCGCGGACGAGGTCGTCCGGCGCCCCCAGCAGGAAGCTCGCGTGGAGGTTGCCGTCGCCGGCATGGCCCCACGAGCATGCCTCCAGGCCATGGCGGGCGCCGATCTCGACGATGCGCTCGATCGCCTCGGCGATCCGGTCGAGCGGGACCGCGACGTCCTCGGAGAGCTTGCCTCCGCGTAGCCCGGTGACCGCGATCGACACGCCGTCGCGCCAGCGCCACAGCGCCGCCGGGTCGGGCCGCGCCGCCGTCGCGCCGAGCGCCTCGGCAAGCTCGCAGGCGTCGGCCTCGGAGGTGTCCGCCTCGGTGAGCACGAGGAACGCGGCGCCGGCCGGGACCTCGCCGGGGAACGCCGCGCCGGCGGCCGCGAGCGCCCCGGCGTCGAGATACTCGATCACCGCCGGGACGACGCCGCTGGCCATCAGCCGCTCGACCGCCGCGCAGCCCTCGGCCGGCGAGGCGAAGAACGCCGCGAGCGGGATGCGGACCGGCGGGGCGGGACGCAGCCGCAGCCAGGCCGCGGTCACGACGCCGAGCGTTCCCTCGCTGCCGACCAGCAGCGAGCGCAGGTCGTAGCCGGCGACGTCCTTGGACAGCGCTCCCCCGAGCCGGACGAGCTCGCCCGGGGCGACCACCGCCTCGAGGCCGGTGACCCAGCGGCCGGTCGCGCCGTACTTGAAGGCGTGCGGGCCGCCGGCGTTGGTGGCCACGTTGCCGCCGATCTGGGACTGCTCGGCGGCGCCGGGGTCGACGCCGAACATCAGCCCGCTCTCGCGCGCGAGGCGCGCGACCGTCGCGGTGCGCACGCCCGCCTCGACCTCCATCCGCCACAGCAGCGGGTCGAACGAGCGGATCCGGTCGAGGCGCTCGAGCGAGAGCACCACCCCGCCGTCGGGCACCGCGCCGCCCGCGTAGCCCGTCCCTCCACCGCGGGGCACGACCGGCACCCCGCGCTCGTAGCAGAAGGCGACCACGGCAGCGACCTCCTCGGCGTCGCGCGGCAGCACGATCGCGTCGGCCCGGCCGCGCAGGCCCATCGCCGCCGAGGCGTCGGCGAGGTAGGCGGGGTCGTCGCCCGGGCGGGCCTCGGCGAGCCGGCGCAGGTCGGAGAGCACGGCGACCTACCCTCTCATGCCGTGCCCGAGGGCGACACGATCCAGCACGCGGCCAGCCGGCTGGGGCAGACCCTCGCCGGCCGCATCGCGCGAGACGGCGAGCGCCTCACCTCCTGGTGCCCGGGATGCCAGGCGTGAAGCGCGTCGGCCACAAGGGCGCCCACCACCTCGCCCACGGCAACACCCTCGCCAGCTTCGACGCGGCGCTCGAGGCCGGCGTGGACATGATCGAGTTCGACGTGCTGCCCGAGCACGTCGGCACGCCGGGACGCGGCCGCCTGCTGCTCGCCCACGATCCGGCCGACGCGCGCCGGCCGGGCGCCGTGACGCTCGAGGAGGGCCTCGAGCACCTGGCCGGCCCGGCGTTCGCCGGCATCGAGCTCGACGTCGACCTCAAGCTCGCCGGCTACGAGCGCCGCGTGCTCGACGCGCTCGGCGAGCACGGCCTGCTGGACCGCGCGCTGGTCTCGACGATGGAGGCGCCCAGCCTGCGCGCGATCCGCGCGATCGCGCCGCGGGTCCGGCTCGGCTGGTCGGTGCCCAGGACGCGCCGCGACTACCTCGCGCGGGCCTGGACGCGCTATCCGGCATACGCGCTGGCGGGCGTGGCGCGGACGATCGTGCCCGTGCGCGCGGCGCGCGCCATCCGCGCAGGCGCGATCGACGCGCTCATGAGCCACTGGGCGCTCGTCACGCCGCGGCTGGCGCGTGCGGTGCAGAGCGCCGGCGGGGAGCTGTACGTGTGGACCGTCGACGACCCCGCGCGCATCGCCCAACTCGAGCGCATGGGCGTCGACGGCATCATCACGAACGACCCCCGTCTCTTCGGGGCGCCGCGGCCCGTCGCGAGCCCCGGGCCGGCCGCGCAACCGTAGCGTCGCGGCGCGTCCGGAGCGCGTCTTTCAGGGCACTCTCAGGCGGTTGCCAGGATCGTGCGTACGATCGCCGGCATGACCGGCAGGCAAGCACGCACCATCCTCGGCGCCACCGGGCTGGCGGCGGCCTGTGGCCTCGGCATCCCGCTCGTCGCGGGCGCCGGCCGCGAGCCGAGCGCCACGGCCGCCGCGACGACCGTGAGCGTCCAGCGGCTCCCGCTGGGCGACGGGCACGTGAGCACGAGCGGCCGGCGCCGCGGGTGGGTCTACGCCTGCGCCACCATGCGGGGCGGCGGCGCCTTCCACGACGGCAGCTGGATCCACTCGGACGGCACGTTCGACCTCACCGCGAAGCCGACGGTCGACGGGAGCGTCGCGTGGCCCGGCGCCCGGGTGCGCATCAGCCGCCGCGGCGGGCGCGTGCGCATCAGCGGCAACGGGCTCCCCGTGCACGCGACCACGGGCACGTTCCCGATCGCGGCGAGCGACGACGCCTACGCCTACGACCGCAACCCGAACAGCATCGGCTCCCGGCGGGTCGCGCTCACGCTCCCGAGGGCGCGGCGCGCGGCGCGCGCCGGGTGCCTGCCGGGCGGCCCGGTGGGCTATGCGATCAACGGCGTGGCGATCTTCGACGCGCTCGACGCCCAGAACCGCGACGCGCTGGCGCACGAGATCCAGGACCGCTGCGACGGGCACCCGCAGCGGTCCGGCATCTACCACTACCACTCGATCCCGGCGTGCCTGACCAGGGGCGCCCGGAAGGGCGCGAGCACGGTCGTCGGCTGGATGCTCGACGGCTATCCGATCGTGAGCGAGCCCGGCGTGACGACCGCCAGGCTCGACGCCTGCCACGGCCGGACGAGCACGATCACCGTCTTCGGGCACCGCGTGCGCACGTACCACTACACCGCCACGGCCGACTACCCGTACACGATCGGGTGCTTCCGCGGCACGGCGCTCCGGCCGCACCGTGACGGCGTCTAGGAGATCACGCAGGTGTCGGAGCTGTAGCCGGCGGGGTCGGCGCCGCGGGCGCCATGGCCGGCCGTCGTCCGCATCCGGGCCCGCCGCACGACGTGCCTGCCGCGGCGCCACTCGAACGTCACCACCCCGCGCATCTGCCAGCTGCCACCCGCCGGGGGCGCGAACAGGAACAGCCGCCCCGCCTGGCGCGCCTTGTAGCGGGCCGAGCCGACGGCGATCCAGTCCGAGGTGCCGCCCTTGCGGATGTTGTGCCAGAGCCGGTCGCGCGCCGAGAAGTACTGGACCGCGAAGCGCATGTACATGCGCTCGCCGCGGCGGCCGCTGCCGGGCATCGATCCGCGCACCCCGATCGTGTCCGGATGCGCGAGCGTGTCGCACACGTTCACCGTCGCCCAGAGGTGGCGCGACTGGTAGACGGTGTGACCGGACCGTGCCGCGGCGGACGCGGGGAGGACGAGAGCCAGGACGGCGAGAGCGGCGGCGGGACCCGTGGCGCGCACTGCCCGGCAACTGTAGCGGCGTGTGTGATACTCGCCCGCATGGGGTCGAGCACCGAGGACGTCGTCGGGCTGCTGGCCCGCGTTCCGGTGTTCGAGACGCTGGGCGAGCCGGAGCTCGCGCGGGTGGCGGCGGTCGCGGTGCCGCGGTCGTTCGCCCCGCAGCACGTGGTCTTCCGCGAGGGGGACTCCAGCGACACCTGCTACGTCGTCAGCTCGGGCCACGCCCGGGCCGTCCGGGAGCATCCCGACGGCCGGCAGATCGCCCTCGCGCACTTCGGTCCGGGCGACATCTTCGGCGAGCTCGCCATGTTCGACGACGAGCGGCGCTCGGCGACCGTCGAGTCGCTCGACGAGCTCGAGGCGATCGCGATCCTCGGATCGGACATGCGCCGGCTGCTGCGCGAGCATCCCGACATCGCCGTCAAGCTCGTCACGGCCCTGGGGCGCCGGCTGCGCGCGGCCAACGAGCGCCTGAGCCGCCAGTCCTTCCAGACCGTGCAGAGCCGGGTCGCCGAGGTCCTCGGCATGCTCGTCGAGCAGGCCCGTGCGGAGGGCGCCGCCGAGCGCGACGTGCTCATGACCGTCACCCAGGCGGAGATCGCCCAGCTCGCCGGGTCCTCGCGCGAGTCCGCGAGCCGCTTCCTCGCCGTGCTCGAGCGCGCCGGGGTGGTGACGCAGGGTCGCGGGCGGCTGACCGTCCACGACCCGGACGCCCTGCGCCGCTATGTCTTCTGATCGCCCGCCGGTCGAGCGCGAGTTCTCGGCAGGGGGCGTGGTGGTCCGCGGCGGCGAGTGCGTGGTGATCGTGCCGACCCGCCGCGCCCGGGGCGGCGCGCGCGTGCTCGCCCTTCCCAAGGGCCATCCGGAGGCCGGGGAGAGCGGGGCCGACGCGGCCGCGCGGGAGATCCGCGAGGAGACCGGCCTGGAGGCGCGGCTCGTCGACAGGCTCGGCGACGTCCGCTACTTCTACCAGCGGGAGGGCAGGCGGATCGCGAAGGTGGTCTCGTTCTTCCTCTTCGAGCACGTGACGGGCGAGCCCGCCGGGGACCCGGTCGAGGTCGAGGAGGCGCGCTGGATGCCGCTCGCGGAGGCCGAGCGCGCCCTGACCTACCGCGGTGAGCGGGAGATGGTGGCCCGCGCTAAGGTCCACCCCGCGTGCAGGTCCTGAACTTCTACTCGACGATCTTCGCCGACCAGCTCAAGCGCGGCCGCAAGACGGCCACGATCCGGCTCGGCGACAAGTCGCACAAGTACCGGAAGAACCAGGCCGTGCTGGTGACGATCGGCTACCAGCACTCGCCGCGCGAGAAGATCTTCGAGGCGGTCATCGACACCGTCGAGGTCAAGCGCTTCAAGGACCTCTCCCCGCGGGACATCGAGCACGACAACCCGGAGTTCCGCCGCCAGGACGAGATGCAGCACTTCCTCGAGCAGATCTACGGGCGGCCCGTCGAGCCCCGACGACATCGTCACCGTCGTGCGCTTCAGCCAGATCCTCGAGCACCCGCAGGAGTTCACCGACCGCCGCCTCGGCATCGGCGGCGCCCAGAACTAGGTGGGCGGCGCCTCGCCCGAGCCCCCAGGCCGGCTCGCGCAGCGCGACCGCTGAGCCGATGCCCCTTGCATGAGTGCCGGCTCCTGGCTCTGCGACGACGCGGGACGGCGCAGGCTGGTGGCGATGAGAGCGGCATACGCCCGGCCCGGGCCCGCCGGGCGCCGCGCGGGCTGCTTCTGGCACTCTCGCCGCGTGAGTGCCAGCCGCCGGGCTTGACAGTCCTCGACTGAGATCTATACTCCCTCCCTGCGGTTGGCACTCTGCTAACCCGAGTGCCAATCCTGTTCCCTACTTCGTATCCACGGAGGTCATTCATGAAGCTCAAGCCCCTGGGCGATCGGCTGATCGTGCGGGCGATCGACGAGGAGGAGACGACCGCGAGCGGTCTCGTCCTCCCCGACACCGCCAAGGAGAAGCCACAGAAGGGCGAGGTCCTCGCCGTCGGCGACGGCCGGTTCGACGAGGACGGCGACAAGCGGATCCCGCTCGACGTCGCGAAGGGCGACACCGTGCTCTACAGCAAGTACGGCGGCACTGAGATCAAGGTCGACGGTGAGGAGCTGCTCGTGCTCCGCGAGTCGGACGTCCTCGCCAAGGTGGAGGGCTAGTCAACATGGCGCACAAGGAACTCAAGTACGACGCGGCGGCACGCAAGGCCCTCGAGGCCGGCGTCGACGCCGTCGCCAACGCCGTCAAGGTCACGCTCGGCCCGCGGGGCCGCTACGTGGTCCTCGACAAGAAGTTCGGCGCCCCGACGATCACGAACGACGGCGTGACCATCGCTCGTGAGATCGAGGTCGAGGACGTCTTCGAGAACCAGGGCGCGCAGCTCGTCCGCGAGGTCGCCACGGCGACCAACGACGTCGCCGGCGACGGCACGACGACCGCGACCGTGCTCGCCCAGGCGATCGTCCGCGCAGGGCCTGAAGAACGTCGCCGCCGGCGCGAACCCGCTCGGGCTCAAGCGCGGCATCGAGAAGGCCGTCGACCAGATCGTCGAGAACATCGGCAAGCAGTCCAAGGAGGTCTCCGGCAAGGACCAGATCGCCCGCGTGGCGACGATCTCGGCCGGTGACGACGAGATCGGCGACGTGATCGCCGACGCGATCGAGAAGGTCGGCAAGGACGGCGTGGTCAACGTCGAGGAGGGCCAGACGTTCGGCATGGACCTCGAGTTCACCGAGGGCATGCAGTTCGACAAGGGCTACATCTCGCCCTACATGGTCACCGACCAGGACCGCATGGAGGCCGTCCTCGAGGATCCCTACATCCTCATCGCCAACCAGAAGATCGGCTCGGTCCGCGACGTGCTGCCGGTGCTGGAGCAGGTCATCCAGTCGGGCAAGCCGATCCTGATCATCGCCGAGGACGTCGAGGGCGAGTCCCTCGCGACGCTGGTGGTCAACAAGCTCCGCGGCACCTTCACCGGCGTGGCGGTCAAGGCCCCCGGCTTCGGCGACCGCCGCAAGCGGATGCTCGAGGACATCGCCATCCTGACCGGCGGCGAGGTCATCACCGAGGAGATGGGCCTCAAGCTCGAGAACACGCAGATCTCGCAGCTCGGGCGCGCCCGCCGCGTCGTCGTCGCGAAGGACAACACGACGATCGTCGACGGCGCCGGTGACGCGGAGGCGATCCGCGGCCGCATCAACCAGATCAAGGGCGAGGTCGAGAACACCGACTCCGACTTCGATCGCGAGAAGCTCCAGGAGCGCCTCGCGAAGCTGTCGGGCGGCGTCGCCGTCGTCAAGGTCGGAGCGGCCACCGAGACCGAGATGAAGGAGAAGAAGCACCGCGTCGAGGACGCGCTGCAGGCCACCCGCGCGGCCCTCGAGGAGGGCATCGTGCCGGGCGGCGGCGTCGCGCTGCTGCAGGCCTCGGCCGCGGTCGACGAGGACGGCTACGAGGACGACGAGCGCACGGGCGCCCGCATCGTCCTGCGCGCGCTCGAGGAGCCGCTCCGCCAGATCGCGGAGAACGCCGGCCTCGAGGGCTCGGTCGTCATCAACGACGTCCGCAAGGCGAAGAAGGGCTTCGGCCTGAACGCCGCCACGGGCGAGATCGTCGACCTCGTCAGCGAGGGCGTCATCGATCCCGCGATGGTCACGCGCTCGGCGCTGCAGAACGCCGCCTCGATCGCGAAGAACATCCTCACCACCGAGGCCATCGTCGCCGAGATCCCCGACAAGGACGGGGGCGGCGGCGGCGGCATGCCCGACATGGGCGGCATGGGCGGCATGATGTAGCCACCCGGTGCGATCCGCCGTTGGTGGCCCCCGGCCGCCGCGCGGCGGGACACCGCGAGACCGAGGGCCCGGCGTCGACGCCGGGCCCTCGGTCGTTCTAGGCTCAGCGTGTCCCCACCACCCGCCCCTCCGAGGAGGCCCCATGGAGCTGTCCGTCCGCCACGATCCCGCCTTCGCCGTCGCCCGCGCCACGCTCGCCGCCGGCGAGTCGATCAGCGCCGAGTCGGGAGCGATGATGGCGATGTCGCCCGGCATCGCCATCGAGGCGGCGATGCAAGGCGGCGTCATGAAGTCGCTCAAGCGCAGCGTGCTGGGCGGTGAGTCGCTGTACCTCACCAAGCTCACCGCCGGCACGGGCGGCGGCTGGGTGGACTGCGCCGCCCGGCTGCCGGGCGACGTCGTGGTCATCGACGTCGACGGCGCGTGCAACCTCACCCGCGGCTCGTGGCTGCTCTCCTCCGACGGCGTCGCGATCGACACCAAGTGGGGCGGCTTCAAGAACCTGGTGGGCGGCGAGGGCGGTTTCCTCGTCCACGCCAGCGGCAGTGGCCGGGTCGTGGCCGGCGCCTACGGGGCGCTCGAGGTCGTCGAGCTCGCGGCCGGCGAGGGTCTGGTGCTGGACTCCGGGCACCTCGTGGCCTACGACCCCGATGTGCGCTTCCAGACGCGGAAGGTGGCCGCCGGGATCATGCAGACGCTCAAGAGCGGCGAGGGGCTCGTGTTCGAGTTCACCGGCCCCGGGCGCGTGTGGACCCAGAGCCGCAACCCGCGCGCGCTGATCGGCTGGCTCACACAGGAGCTGCCGTTCTCCCGCGGCTAGCGTGGGCGCCGTGAGCGCAACGGTCGCCCGGATCTCGGTGGCCCCGGTCAAGGGCCTCGGACTGCACCATCCCGGCGAGGTCGCGCTCACCCGCGACGGGGTCCCCGGCGACCGCGCGTTCTTCCTCGTCGACGAACGCGACGAGATGGTCAGCGCGACGCGGCTGGGCGCGCTCGTGGCGGTCGCCGCAGAGCACGACCCCGATGGCGGCACGCTCGAGCTCGGGTTCCCCGACGGGCGGCGCGTCGCCGGCGAGATCCGGCTCGGACCCCTCGAGGCGGTGCGCTTCTACGGCGAGCGGCTTCGCGCGCGCCCGGTCGAGGGCGCGTTCTCCGCGGCCCTGTCCGACCACGCGGGAGCGACGGTCCGGCTCATGCGCACGCCCGGCACGCGCCCCGGCGTCGACCGCGCCGCCGGGGGCGCGGTGACGCTGCTGGCGACGGCGTCCGTGCAGCGCCTCGCGGAGGCGGGCTCGATCGACGGCGCGGTCGACCCCCGGCGCTTCCGGATGACCTTCGACGTCGACGGCCTGGAGGCCCACGAGGAGGACGCCTGGGTCGGCCGCGAGGTGGCCCTGGGCGGCGCCCGGCTCCGCATCGGCGGCAACGTCGGGCCGCTGCGCGCTGACGACGCGCGACCCGGACACGGGCCTCGTCGACCTGATGACGCTGCACGTGCTGCGCTCCTACCGCTCGCAGGTCCCGACCACCGAGCCGCTGCCGTTCGGCGTCCACGCCGCGGTCATGCGCCCCGGGCGCGTGCGGGTCGGCGACGCGGTCGCGCCGGTCGCCTAGACGCGCCGCTCAGACCGCGACCGGCAGCGGCGCCTCCGCTCCGGCGCCGTCCTCCGGCGGCGCGGGCCGGTGCTTGGGCAGTGCCAGCGACGCCAGGAACGCGACGACGAGCAGGCCGGTCGCCCAGACGAAGGTGTGGTCGAACGCGTCGGCCATCAGCGGCGCCGCCCTCGCCCGCGCGGCCGCCGGGAGCGACGCCGTCGCGCCGATGCCGCCGTGGCCGCCGAGCCGGTCCGTGAGCGCACCGGCGAGCAGCACCGACAGCACCGCGGTGCCGATCGAGGCGCCGGTCTGCTGGATGATGTTCAGCGCCGTGGTGCCGCGCGCCACCATCGCCTTGCGCATGGTCTGCATCGCGCCCGAGAACGTCGGCATCATCGTGAACCCCATCCCGAGACCGAACACGAAGAGGTCCAGGCTGGTCAGCCAGTAGGAGGTGTCGGCGCCGAGCTGCGTCAGGCCGGCAACCGCGGCGATGATCACCAGCAGGCCGAAGGGCACGATCCGCCCGACGCCGGTGCGGTCGGTCAGACGGCCGGCGATCGGCATCGCGATCATGGCGCCGAAGCCCTGGGGAGCGAGCAGCAGGCCGGCGTGGAGCGCCGACTCGCCCCGGACGAGCTGGAAGTACAGCGGCAGCAGCAGGAACGCGCCGAACACCGAGATCGCCACGAGGACGAGCGTCGCCGACGCGGTCGCGAACGTGCGGTTGGCGAAGACGCGCAGGTCGATCAACGGGTCGGGCGTGCGCACGCGCGTGCGCGACGAAACCGGCCAGCAGCGCGAGGCCTGCCAGCAGCGGGATGAGGACCTTCGCGGCGCCGAAGCCGCCGGCGGCGTTGGTCTCCGCGAGGCCGTAGATGGTGAGCGCCAGGCCGGGCGAGAGCAGCACGAGGTCGACGAGGTCGAGGCGGTGCTGGTGAGCCGCCACGTCGCGCGGCAGGATCCGCGCGGCGAGGACGAGCGCCACCGCCCCGATCGGCACGTTGATGAAGAAGATCCAGCGCCAGGAGACGTCGGCGACCAGCCAGCCGCCGAGGATCGGGCCGAGGATCGGGCCCAGCAGCATCGGGACGCCGATGATCGCCATCACGCGGCCGATCCGGTCCGCCCCCGCGGCGCGGGTGAGGATCGTCATGCCGGCCGGCATGATCATGCCGCCGCCGAGCCCCTGGAGCACGCGGAAGCCGATCAGCGAGGCCGACGACCACGCCAGGCCCGACAGCGCCGACCCGGCGAGGAACAGCGCGATCGAGATCATGTAGAGGCGCTTGGTCCCGAAGCGGTCCGCGGCCCAGCCGCTCAGCGGGATCACGGTCGCGAGCGCCAGCGTGTAGCCGGTCGCCACCCACTGGATGGTGGGAAGGGTCGTCTGGAAGTCCCGGGCCAGCGTGTTGATCGCGACGTTGACCACCGTCGTGTCGAGGATCGACATGATCGTGCCGAGGACGACGACGGAGGCGACCGCGAGCAGCGCGCGGTCGATCGCGGCCTCGCCAGCTGCGGGGCCGGGCGAGGCGGGCGCGGGAGGGGCGACGGTGCGGGACATCGGCGCAGCAGCGTAGCACGATAGTTGAGGTTGGCAATGTTCCATGCTTCCAAGTATCATCGGCGACATGGCCGCCTCCACCACGACCACGCCGGCCGCCGAGGCGTGGGCGCTCCTGCACCGGCTCTTCCACGCGCAGCGACGCCGGTTCATGGAGATCGCGGCCGAGGCCGAGCTCTCGCCGCCGCAGATGGGCGCGCTGCTTCAGCTCGACCCGGACCATCCGGTGGCGATGGGAGACCTCGCCGAGGCGCTGGCGTGCGACAACTCCAACGTGACCGGCATCGTCGACCGCCTCGAGGCGCGCGGGCTCGTCGAGCGGCGGCCCGCGCCCCACGACCGGCGCGTGAAGATGCTGGCCGTCACGCCCGAGGGCGCCGCCGCGCGCGGCCGTGTCCAGGAGGGCATGAGCGAGCCGCCCGAGCCGCTCCGCCGCCTGCGTCCCGGCGAGGCCCGCGCGCTGCGCGACCTGCTGCGCCGCGCCCTCGGCGACGACTGAGCCTCAGTCGGTTCGCCGCCGCAGCGTCGCTGCGCCCAGCGCCACCGACGCGAGCAGGAAGGCGGCGATGACGGCGAGGTTGCGCGCGCCGGTCGAACCCAGCGCGCCGTCTCGCGTGATCCGTTGCAGGACGTCGAACGCGTAGGTGAGCGGCAGCACGTCCGACAGTGCGCGAAGCCCCGTGGCCATGGCCGGGCGGGGAACGAAGAGCCCGCACAGCAGCAGCTGCGGGATCACGAACGCCGGCAGGAACTGCACCGCCTGGAACTCCGTGCGCGCGAAAGCCGAGACGAACAGGCCGAGCGCCGAGCCGAGGATCGCGTCGAGGACGGCCACGGCGCCGACGGCGAACGGCGAGCCGGTCGTGTCGAGCCCGAGCGCGCCGAACGCGAGCGCGCTCACCGCGGCCGCCTGGAAGGCGGCCAGCACGGCGAAGGCGGCCGCGTAGCCGACGAGCAGGTCGACCTTGGCGAGCGGCAGCGTCATCAGCCGCTCCAGCGTTCCGGTCGTCCGCTCGCGCAGCATCGTCACCGACGTCACGGCGAACATCGTCGTGAACGGGAAGATCCCGACCAGCGGGCCGCCGACACGCTGGAAGGCCTCGGGGCGGCCGGCGAACATCTCGTGCAGCAGGGCGAGCAGCAGGCACGGAAGGACCACGACGATCGCGATCGTGCGGCGGTCGTGGCGCAGCTGGACGAGCACGCGCGCGGCGGTCGCCAGGGACGCGGTGGCGCTCACGCCGCGTGCCGCTCCCCGGCCCGGATCAGCGCCACGAACGCGGCGCCGAGGTCCTGCTCGCCGGTCCGCTCGCGCAGCTCGGCCGGGGACAGCGCGGCGACGAGCCGGCCGTCGCGCATCAGCGCCAGGCGGTCGCAATGGGCCGCCTCGTCCATCACGTGGCTGGAGACGAGCAGCGCGGCGCCGCGCTGTGCCAGCGCGCGGAACCGCGACCAGAGGTCCTCGCGCAGCAGGGGGTCGAGGCCCACCGTGGGCTCGTCGAGCACCAGCACCTCCGGGTCGGCGAGCAGCGCCGTCGCCAGCGAGACGCGCGCCTGCTGGCCGCCGGAGAGGTTGCCGACGAGCCGGTGGTGGTGGCTCTCCAGCGAGACCGCCTCGATCGCCGCCGCGACCCGGCCGACCGGGGCGCGGAGCAGGCGCGCGAAGTAGCGCAGGTTCTGCTCGACGGTCAGGTCGGCGTAGATCGAGGGCGCCTGCGTGGTGTAGGCGACGCTGCGCCGCAGCCGCGGCGAGCCGGCCGGCCGGCCGAGGACCTCCACCCGCCCCCCTCGCACGCGCTGGACGCCGACGATCGACCGCATCAGCGTCGACTTGCCGCACCCGCTCGGGCCGAGCAGGCCGGTCACCGAGCCGGCCGGCACGTCGAGCGTGATGCCCTGCAGCACGTCGCGCCCCCCGCGACGGACGCACAGCCCGTCGACGGAGATCGCGGCGGGGCTCACTCCACCTCGGAGACGGGGCGGGGACCCGGCCCGACGTACTTGGCGGTCGGCCGGATCAGCCGCGCCTCGCGCTTCTGCTCGAGGATGTGCGCACTCCAGCCCGCGACGCGGGCGCAGGTGAACATCGGCGTGAAGAGCTCGGGCGGCACCTCTGCGGTGTCGAGCACCACCGCCGACCAGAACTCGACGTTGGTGGCGAGCACGCGGTCGGGCTTGCGGGCCTTGAGCTCGGCGAGGGCCGCCTTCTCCAGCGCCTCGGCGACCTCGAAGCGGGTGCTGCCGATCTCGCGGGCCGTGCGGCGCAGCACGCGTGCGCGGGGATCCTCGGCACGGTAGACGCGATGGCCGAAGCCCATCAGGCGCTCGCCGCGATCCATCGCGTCGCGGACCCAGCGCTCGGCGTCGCCGAGGCGCTCGACCTCGTCGAGCATCTTCAGCACGCGGCTGGGCGCCCCACCGTGCAGCGGCCCGCTCAACGCACCGACCGCGGCGCTCAGCGCGGCGGCGGCATCGGCGCCCGTGGACGCGACGACGCGCGCGGTGAACGTCGAGGCGTTCATGCCGTGCTCGGCGGCCGAGATCCAGTAGGCGTCGATGGCCTTGACGTGGTCCGGGTCGGCCTCGCCCCGCCAGCGGATCAGGAAGCGCTCCGGGATCGACGTCGCGCGGTCGACCTCCGACTGCGGGATCTGGGGGTGGCCCGGGCCGCGCGCGGACTGGGCGACGAACGAGAGCGCCATCACCGACGCGCGTGCGAGGTTCTCGCGGGCCTCCTCGTCGGTCACGTCGATGAGCTGGCCGAAGCCCCATTCGGGCGCGAGCATCGCCAGCGCGCTCTGCACGTCGACGCGCGCGTCGCCCGAGCGGACGCTGAGCGGGTGCGGCTCGGCCGGCGGGAGCCCCGGCTCGAAGCGGCCGTCGACGAGCAGGCCCCACACGCGCTCATAGGGCACCGCGCCCACGAGGTCCTCGATGTCGACGCCGCGGTAGCGCAGCGAGCCTCCGGCCTTGTCGGGCTCGGCGATCGTGGTCGCGAAGGCGACCACGCCCTCGAGGCCGGACTGCACGTCGGAGAGGTCGGCGGCGCCGTCCGCGGCGCCGGTCTGGGCGGTCGTGCTCATGCCGTTCATCGTAGGCTCCCGGGCATGCGCGCCGATCTCATGCTCCGCCCTGTCGACGAGCTGGCGGGCATGGTCTCCGCGGGCGAGGTGTCTGCGCGCGAGCTCGTCCAGGCCTCGCTCGACCGCATCGCGGCGCTCGACGGCGAGCTCAACGCGTTCGTCGACGTCTTCGCCGAGGAGGCGCTCGCCGAGGCCGACGGCATCGGCGCCGGTGACGACCGCCCGTTCGCGGGCGTGCCGATCGCCGTCAAGAACAACCGCGCCCTCGCCGGACGGCGCCTCACCGTGGCCGCCGAGTTCATGGGCGACTTCGTCCCCGGCCACGACGACAACCCGGTGCGGCGGCTCAGGGAGGCGGGCTTCGTGATCGTCGGGACGACGACCCTGCCGGAGTGGGGCATCCTGCCCGTGACCGACACGCGCCGCTTCGGGACCACGCGCAACCCCTACGACCTCGAGCGGACGCCCGGCGGCTCGTCGGGCGGCTCGGCCGCCGCGGTGGCGGCCGGCATGGTGCCGATCGCGCACGGCAACGACGGCGGCGGCTCGACGCGCATCCCGGCCGCCTGCTGCGGCCTGGTGGGGCTCAAGCCGCAGCGCGGCCGGATCTCGGTCGGCCCGATCGGCGGCGGCGAGTTCCTCGTGCAGGACGGCGTCCTGACGCGCACGGTCGCCGAGACGGCCGCGCTGCTCGACGTCCTCGCGGGGCCCGAGCCAGGAGATCCTCACTGGGCGCCCCCGCCGGCGGAGCCGTTCGCGGCCACCGCGGCATCCGAGCCCGGGCGGCTGCGCATCGCCGCGACCACCGCCTCCCCGCTCGAGGATGCCGCGCCGGACGCCGAGGCCGTCCGCTCCGTGCGCGAGACCGCCGAGCTGCTGACGTCCTTGGGCCACGAGGTCGTCGAGGCCGACCCGCCCTGGCGCCAGCCCGACGTCCTGCGCATGTTCACCGCCGTCTTCGGCCCGCTCGTGTGCCTGAACGTCGCGTTCGCCCAGATGGTCAACGGCCGCGAGCTCGCCGAGGAGGACACCGAGCCGCTGAGCTGGGCGATCTGGCGGCTGTGCCAGGACGAGATCAGCTCCGTCGACGCGGCGGGCGCGCAGGTCCAGCTCGAGGCGTTCAGCCGCCAGGTCATCGGCTGGATGTCGCCCTACGACGCGATCCTCACGCCCGCGCTCGCCGAGGCGCCGGTCACCCACGGCACGATCGACGCGTGCGGGCCCGACCCGATGGGGACCTTCGCCCGCTCGGGGACCTTCACCCCCTACACGGCGCTGTTCAACGTCAGCGGCCAGCCGGCCCTCAGCATCCCCGTGCTCGACCGCGCGGACGGCATCGCCACGCCGCTGTCGGTCCAGCTCGTCGGCCGCCCCGCGCAGGAGGGAGCGCTGCTGGCGCTCGCCGCGCAGGTCGAGCGCGCGCGCTCGTGGTCGCAGCAGCGCCCCGTGCTCGCCGCGGCCTGAGGGTCCCCGGAGTCGCGGGACCCGACTCCTCGGGTGTCCTGCGTCTGCCACGCCCTCCGTGGTCAACGCAGGACACCCTGCGGAGGCGCGGCGCGGCGGACGGTCTCAGGAGGCGACGCCGAGGACGTCGGCCATGCGCCGCGGGTGGACGCCGAGAGCCTCGGCGTCGGAGGTCCCCCGCTCACTGACGAGCGAGACCTCCATCAGCTCGGCCTCGTCCCAGACGACGGGCGCCTTGGACTTCATCAGCACCTCGAGCGCGCGCAGGCCGCGGCTCACCAGCGGGGTCGGCACGTGGACCAGCGGCCTGTCGCGGCCGGCCGCCCGGATCGCGAGGCGCACGACGTCGTCGTGCGTGAGCACGTCCGGGCCGGCGAGCTCGTGGCGGGCGCTGCCGCCCGCACGCTCGAGCGCCGCCACGACGCAGGCGGCGGCGTCGTCGGCCCACAGCGGCTGGTAGCGGGCGCGGCCCCGGCCGCTGACCGGCATGACCGGCATGATCGCCATTCGCTGGAGCAGGGAGAGGAAGCGATCGCCGGGCGCGTAGGCGATCGACGGCGCGAAGATCGTGTGGGCGAGCCCACGAGTCGCGGACGGCCTCCTCGGCGAGGGCCTTCGAGCGCAGGAAGCGAGTGCGGTGGTGCGAGGAGGCGCACAGCGAGCTGAAGAACACGAAGCGCTCGACGCCCGCCCGCTCCGCGGCCTGGACGAGGCGCCACGTCGCGATCCCGTTGAGCTCCTCGATCGAGCCGCCCGGCTGGTCGCGGATCGTCGCGGCGAGGTGGACGACCGTCTCGACGCCCCGCAGCGCATTGCGGAACGAGGGCGGGTCGGCGAGGTCGCCGAGCGCGATCTGGACCCTGACGCGCTCGGCGCCGAGGCGCCGCGGGTCGCGAACCAGGCAGCGAACCGGCGTTCCCGCGCTGACCAGGCGCCGCAGCAGAGCCGATCCGATGAGGCCGGTGGCGCCCGTGAGGAGGATCATGCGGCGCGGACCGTACTACGATCCCTGGCCCTCTCCTCAGCACGACCAGGACGGACTACACAGACATCATGGCCTACGTCATCGCAGAGCCCTGCATCGGCACCAAGGACAACTCCTGCGTCGAGGTGTGCCCCGTCGACTGCATCCACCCGACCCCGGACGAGCCCGACTACGACAAGGTCGAGATGCTCTACATCGACCCCGAGGAGTGCATCGACTGCGACGCCTGCGTGGAGGCATGCCCGGTCGACGCCTGCTTCGCCGAGGACCAGCTGCCCGACGAGTGGCAGAAGTACTCGGCAGATCAACGCGGACTACTACAAGAACGCCTAGCGCCCCCCGCGCGGCGGGGCGGCGCCGCTGCGCAGAGCCCGGTGCGGCGGCGCCCGCCGGCGTCGCTAGGCCTGGACCATCGGCAGCTGGAAGCCCGGGCGGGCTCTGGCGCGGCGGCGTCGCCGCCGCCCCCGGCCGGGACCATGCCGAGCACCGGCAGCGGAGCGGGGAACAGCGCCAGCAGACCGCGTGCCGCCTGGCGGATCGCCTGCGCGGCGGGGTCGTCGGGATCGATCGCCACGAGCGGCTCGCCGGCGTCGGACTGCGCGCGCAGCGGCATGGTCAGCGGGACCTTGCCGAGCAGCGGCACGTCGAGCTCGTCGGCCAGCGCCTGGCCGCCGCCCTCGCCGAAGATCGCGAAGCGCTCGCCGCCGGGGGTGACGAAGCCGGCCATGTTCTCGACCACGCCGGCGATCTCGAGGCTGACCTTGTGGGCCATCTCGGCGGCTCGGCGGGCGACCTTCTGGGCGGTCGGCTGCGGGGTGGTCACGATCAGGAACCGCGCGTCGGGCAGGAGCTGCGCGAGCGTCATCGACACGTCGCCGGTCCCCGGCGGCAGGTCGACGAGCAGGACGTCCAGCTCGCCCCAGGCGACGTCCTCGAGGAACTGGGTCAGCGCCTTGTGCAGCATCGGGCCGCGCCAGACGACCGCGCTGTCCTCCTCGACGAAGAACCCGATCGACATGACCTTCACGCCGTGGGCCTCCAGCGGCACGATCTTGCGCTCCGCCGAGACCGGCGGGCGCTGCCCGCCGAGCCCGAACATGCGCGGGATCGAGTAGCCCCACACGTCGGCGTCGAGCACCCCGACCTTCTTGCCGTCGGCGGCGAGCGCGGCGGCGAGGTTCGCCGTCAGCGTCGACTTGCCGACGCCGCCCTTGCCCGAGCCGACGCAGACGACGTTGGCGACCTGCGCGAGCGCCCCGGCGGGCAGCCCGCCGCGGCCGAGCTTGCGCTGCAGCTCGCCCTTCTCCTGGTCGCTGAGGACGTCGAAGGCGACCTCGACCCGCTCGACGCCCGTCAAGCGCCGAGACGGCCTGGGCGACGGCGGTCTGGAAGTGGTTGCGGATCGGGCAGCCGGGCGTGGTCAGCGAGACCATGACCGCGACCGTCCCGTCCGCGCGGGCGTCGATCGAGCGGACCATGCCCAGCTCGACGATGTCCTGGCGCAGCTCGGGGTCGATGACGGCCCGCAGGGCCTCGAGGATCTGCTCTCGCGAGGGCATGCAGCGCAGTCTAGGAACCGAACCGCCGGATCGGGACGCAGGCGCTCCCGAAAAGACCGGCGGGCCGCCTCGTAGGCGACCCGCCGACCGAGGGAGGAGAGGTCGGAGGCCCTTGCGAGGCCTCCGACACATTCCGCCGGCGGGATATGAGGCCGGCAGACTCACCGCACGGGCGCCCTCCCAGAGCGCCCGGCGGGGAAGGTTCGGCGCTAGCCGATGTTCAGGACCCGCTTCTGGACGTCCGCGGACACGCGGGTCGCGGTGCTCAGCCCGGCCTGGACGGCGTTCTCGACCTGGGCGGCGGCGAGCTCGACCTGACGGCCAAGCTGCGTGCCCTGCCTGTCGAGGTCGCGCCGGACCGCGCGGGCCTCGCGCTCGACGCGCGTGCGGTTGCGCTTGACGGTCCGCTGGAAGCGGTTGCGGCGCTGACGCAGCTCGCGCTCGACGCGGGTGCGGGTCTTGCGGACCTCGCGCTCGAGCCGGTTGCGGGCGGTGGTGCCGCGGCGCTCGAAGCGGCGCAGCTCGCGCTGGGCGCCGGTCGACGTCGAGTAGCTGCTGCGCAGCTCCTGGACCGTCGAGACGACGTTGTCGCGGGCGATCAGCGCGGCGCCGACCGGGACGAGGATGGCCTTCTCGGCGAACTCCTGGGCGCGGTCGACCGGCGTCTTGGCCAGCTCTGCGCGCGTCTCCGCGGCCTTCTTCGCGGCGGCGCTGCGCTTCCGCGCCTCGGCGGCGCGGTTGGCGGCACGCGTCTGCGCGGCCTTCTTGGCGGTGGTGGACCGCTGGGTGGCGGCCTTCTTGCGGGTGGTGGTCTCGGTGGTGGCCATGATGCGCTCCCTCGTCGAAGATGACTTCACTGAATCGATCGTATGTTCGTATCCTACCAGCGAACACCTGTTTGTAAACCCCCGAACCGCCCTGGTTACACGGCCTCTGTGACCCTTGTCACCCAACCGGCCGGCGCCTCGAGCTCCTCCCAGGAGGGCAGCCGCGCCGGGGACTCCCAGGCGCGGTTGAGCAGCTCGACGCCGCCCTCGGCGACGACCGCGTCGCAGAAGCGCTTTCCGACCTCGTACTGGCGCAGCTTGAGCTCCATCCCGGTGAGCCGCTCGAGCAGCCGCAGCAGCGGATGGCGGTCGCGGCGGCGGCGCTCGAGCGCGGCGCGCAGGCGGTCGAGGTTGGGCACCAGCTCGCCGCCGGCCGCGTCCATCGTGTGCTCGGCGTGCCCCTCGACCATCGCCATCGTGGCCTGGACGCGCTCGAGCGTGGCGCGCCGCTCGGGACCGAGCGCGAGCGCCACGAGCCCCTCGCCGCGCACGCGCTCCACCAGCGCGCGGAGCTCGTCGAGATCGGGGCGCCGCAGCGCCGAGCGCCAGTCGAAGGAGACCTTCGCGCCCTCGAGCACCTCGCCGAGCAGCTCCGCAACGTGCCCGCGCAGCCAGCCGACCGCGGAGAACTGGATCGCATGGGTGACCTCGTGCAGAGCGACCCAGCGGACGAGCTCCGCCTCGTCGGCCTCCAGGCGCCGCGCGGCGTCGCGCAGGTTGGGGGCGACGAACAGCAGCCGCGTCGGCCCGGCGGGGTCGAGCGGCGGCATCTCGTACTGGCCGAGCACGCGCTGGGCCAGCAGCCCCGCCAGCCCGCCGACCTCGGCGGCGATCAGCAGGCCGGCGGCGGCGCGCACGGGCTCGGCGAGCCGGCCCCGCGGGGCGATCTCCGAGGCGACGGGCTCGATCACGCCGGCCATCACGGCCAGGTTCGCGTCCAGCCACCCGGGGCGCCCGAGGAGCTCGGGCGCGGGCAGGGGGCCGGCCGGCTCGAGCAGCGTGTAGGCCGCCACCCTGACGGCGGCCTCGCGGCACGCTTCGTCGAGGTCGCCGGCGAGCTCCGGCAGGCCCGGGTCGCCGGCGATGCCGGCGCCGATCCGGCGCGCCACGCCCCAGTCGACCATGGCTCTCAGGCTAGGTCCACGGTGACTCAGCGCAGGATGCCGGTGTGCCCGATCGAGTAGCGGCCGGGCTGCGGCCAGACGCACAGCCCGTGCGGGCCGGCGCCGACCTTGATCCGGTGCAGCAGCTTCCCCGTGCGGGTGCTGATCGCGTAGACCTCGCCGTCGTAGCGGCCCGAGAGCCAGAGCACGCGCCCGCTGGCCGACACGCCGCCCATGTCCGGGCTGGCGTGGCCGGGGATCCTCCACTTGCGCACCGGCCGGCGCGTGCGGAAGGAGATCACGCTGATGCTCCCCTCGTCGCGGTTGGAGACGTAGAGGTACCGGCTGTCTCGGCTGGGGTAGAGGCCGTGCGCACCGGCCCCCGTCGGCTGGAGGCGCTCCCTGCGGAAGCTGTGGGCGTCGATCAGCCAGACGCCGTTGCTGGCCATGTCGGCCACGTAGAACGTGCGGCCGTCGGGCGAGATCTTGACGTCCTGGGGCATCGCGCCGGGGCGCAGCGCCAGCTCCCTGACCACCCGCTCGCGCCTGAGGTCGACGACGATCATGCGCCCGGCGAACTCGCAGCTGACGAGCGCGAACCGGCCGTCTGCCGTGTAGTCCATGTGGTCGACGCCCCTGCAGTCGGGGACCGAGAGCGACTTCTGCAGGCGCATCGTGTGCGGGTAGCGGAAGTCCAGCCGCCGGTTGGCCTCGGCGACGACGATCGCTCGCCGGCCGTCGGCGGTGAAGTAGAGGTTGTACGGGTCGAGCACGGGAATCGGCCGTCCGTGACGGCCCGTGTGCGGATCGATGGGCGTCAGGCTGTTGCCGAGGTCGTTGGTGACGTACAGCGTCCGGAGGTCCCACGACGGCGTGACGTGCTGAGGCAGCCCGCCGGTGGCGAAGTGGTCGACGATCCGGCCGGTGCGCTGGTCGATGACGTCGACGGTGTTCGACTTCGAGTTGGGGACGTAGACGCGCGCCGGATCGCCGCGCACGGCGGGGCTCAGCCGGCCGGGGCGGCCGGCCGCGTAGACGTCGGTCCGGTCGAGGAGCGGCGGGATCGCGCCCATGCGCGGCGACGCCGCCGACCGCGCGCTGCGAGCGGCGGTCACGGGCGCCGCCTTGGTGGCGGTGCTCGCGCCGCGGGGCGCCTGCGATCCGCAGCCGGCCGCGCCGAGCACCGCGGCCGTCGCGCCGGCGACCGCCAGGATCGGGCGCCGGCGCATCAGCTGATCGACCAGACCTCGTCGTGGACGCGCCCGGCGCTGTCGCGCCCGCCCACCAGGAGGATGCGATCGCCCAGCGACGCCGCGCCGGCGTCCGAGAGCGCGACCGGAAGCTTCCCGGCGCGACGGACGCGGCCGGTGGCGGGGTCGATCGCCAGGATGCCGGCGCGCTGGCCGGTCAGGCTCGCGGTCCGCCCGCCGAGCACGTAGAAGCGGCCTCCGAGGGCACCGCCCGCGGCGTGCGTCAGCGCCGACGGCAGCCGCCCGATCCGCCGCACGCGCCCGGTGGCGGGATCGAAGGCGAGCACGTCGCGCACCGCCGTCGTCCCGCTGGTCCCGCCGGCGATCAGCACGCGGCCGCCGACCGCGGCGACCGCCGCGTAGCGCAGCGGTCGCGGCATCTCGCCGACCGCCCGCACCGGCCGGCCGGGGGTGAACGCGAGGATCGAGCGCAGCGGCACGCTGCCGGTGTAGCCGCCGACCACGTAGACGGTCCGGCCGACGGCGGCGGCGGCGGCGTCCGACGCCCCGACGGGCAGGTGACCGGCCGCGACGGCCGCCCCGCCGGCGCCGACCCGCAGGATCGCTGCCCGGCCCGCGCCGGCGTCGCCGCCGCCGAGCAGGTAGGCACGGTCGCCGACGGTCGCGGCCGCGGCGTCGTGGAGCGCGGCCGGAAGGCTGCCGACGCGTGACGCGCCCGAGCCCGTGATCCGCACGACGTCCGCCACCGACGCGTCAGCGCCGTCGAGGCCGCCCATCGCCAGCGCACCCGAGCCCCAGCGGGTGACCGCCGGAAGCTGCACGGGGGCGGGCATGCGGGCGATCGAGGACGCGTGCAGCGCGGGAGGCTGCGCCGGCGCGGAGCGCCCGGCGGCGGTGGACGCGCGCGCGGGGTGCGAGCGCGCCGCGGGGTGCGAGGGGCCGGCCGTGCCGGAGGCGCCGCATCCCGCGGCGGCGGACGCCGCGACGACCGCCGCCAGCGACGCGCCGATTGATGGGGCGGAGAGAGGCCACACGCACCCATGATCACATTCCGCCGCGCTCGGCAAGTGGCGGAAGCGACATGATGGTCCGATGCTGCACATCGATCCGCCGCTCGTGGCGTCGGTCACCGCGACGCTGACCGACTGGATCGGCCGCCACGGCGCCTATGCGGTCCTGGCCATCATGGCGGTCGACGCGCTGCTGCCGGCCGGGGGCGAGCTGACGATGCTCTACGCCGGCGCGCTTGCCTCCGGGGCGCTGGCCGGGCACGGGGCCGTCTTCTTCGGCCAGGACCTGTCGCCGGGCCTCGAGGGCTACCTGGTGCTCGCCGCGATCGGCACCGTGGGCTACCTGGCGGGGGCGCTGGTCGGCTGGGAGATCGGCCGCCGCGGCGGCCGCCCCCTGCTCGAGCGCCACGGCCGCTGGCTGCACGTCTCTCCCGAGACGCTCGATCGCTCGGAGCGCTGGTTCGGCCGCTGGGGCTCGTGGGCGGTCTTCCTCGGCCGCCTGACGCCGGTGGTGCGGTCGTTCATCTCGATCCCCGCCGGCGTTCTCGAGAGCCCGCTCGGGCGCTACACCGTGCTCACGCTGGCGGGGTCGGCCGTCTGGTGCTTCGGCTTCGCGGGGGCCGGCTGGGCGCTGGGCGCGGAGTACGACAAGCTGCACCGGTCCTTCGACTACGTCAACGTCGCGGCGGGCGCCCTGCTCGTCGTCGCCGTCGCCGGGGCGATCGCGCTGCACCTGCGCCGCAGGCGCAGCGCAGCGCGGCGGTAGGCGTCAGGCCGGGATCCGCGCCAGCTCCTCGAGCGCGCGCCGCGTCCGAGCGGCGACCACCGGCGAGTGTGGCTCGAGGTCGAGCGGCGCGCCGAGCGGGTCGTCCATCGCGGTGAAGGCGACCAGGCCGCCGCTCTCGCGCACGATGAGCTGCGCCGCCGCGGCGTCGACCGCCCGGCACTTCCACAGCGTCACCATCCCGTCCACGCGTGCCGCAGCGAGCTGGCACAGCGAGATGGCGATCGAGCCGATCGCCCGCACCCTCCCGGCGCTGCGCTCGAGTCCCTCGCCGGCCGCCGCGATCCAGCGGGGGCTCGCCGACTCGATCGCGACGATCTCCAGCCGACCGCGGGAGTCGCGGCGCTCGCCCGGCGGGTCGAGCCGGCGGCCGCCGAGGTAGGCGCCCTCCCCGCGGCGCGCCCACCACTCCTCCTCCGGCCCGAGGTCGAGCACGTAGCCGAACGCGACGTCGCCCATCGTCGGCCCGTCGGCCACGCCGATCGACAGCGCGTGGTGGGTCAGCCCCCGCTTGGCGTTGGCCGAGCCGTCGATCGGGTCGATCACCACCCGCACGCGGTCGTCGCCGAAGTCGACGAGCCCGCGCTCCTCGGAGACCGCGCAGAAGCGGTGGCCCTCGGCGTGCAGGCGCTCGAGCTCGGCGAACACCACGTCCTCCGCCGCCTGGTCGATCACCAGCGTCCGGTCGCCGCCCTCGCCAGTGGTACCGGTCTCTCGCAGTCGCTCGGCGGTCGTCGAGTGCTCCCGCATGACGGCGCGCAGCCCGTCGCCCGCACGGCGGCAGACGCCCAGCCAGTCGACCTCCAGAGCGGTTCCCATGCGCGGCATATCCTTGCAACGTGTCCGGAGACGAGCGCCGCGCGATCGAGCACCCGGGCGGGCCGCTCATCATCATCGGCGGCGCCGGGACGGGCAAGACCACGGTGCTGGCACGGCGCTTCGCATGGCTGGCCTCCCAGGGGGCGGCGCCCGAGGAGGTCCTCTCGATCGCCCACTCCGAGACGGCGGCGGACGGCCTGCGCGCCCGGGTGGAGGACCTGCTCGACCGCCCCTACGAGGAGCTCGCGGTGTTCACGCCCCGCGACCTGGCCACGCGCCTGCTGCACGACGAGGCGATCGAGGCCGGCGTCGACCCGTTCGTCGTCGTGCTGGGCGCCGCCGACCGCAGCGCGATGCTGCTCGAGCGGATGGACGAGCTGACGCTGCGCCGCCACGACCTGCGCGGCAACCCGTCCGCGCTCCTGCGCAGCGTCGTCGAGCGCATCGACCGCCTCAAGGAGGAGGCCGTCACCGCCGGCGAGTACGACGCGTGGGCACGCGAGCTGCCTGCCGACGATGACGCCGCACGGACGCGCGCCGAGCGCGAGCGCGAGTTCGCCGGCCTGTACCTCGACCACGACCGGATGCTCGCCGAGGCCGGCGCGATGGACTCGGGCGACGTCCTGCTCGGGGCGCTGTCGCTGCTGCGCGACCGCCCCCACGTCCGCGCTCGGGTGACCGCGCGCTGGCGCCACGTGCTGGTCGACGACTACCAGGACCTCTCCTTCGCGCAGGCGCTGCTGGTGAGCCTGCTCGCCGCGGCGGGGACCGCCCGCGATGTCGGCAGCGGCAGCAGCCTGGCCGTCGCCGGCGACGACGACCAGTCGATCCGGCGCCTGCGCGGCGCCGCCGCGAAGAACCTGCGCGAGCTCGCGGCCGACCGCCCGGACGCGACCGAGGTCCGGCTCGAGCGCAGCCGGCGCTGCCCGGAGCCCGTGCTGCGGGCGGCGGCGGCGATCGTGGCGCCCAACCCCGGCCGCATCGCCAAGCGGCTGGAGGGCCGCGAGGGCCCGGTCCGCGAGCCCGCGGTGCGCTTCTGGCGCTGCGCCGGCGAGCGCGCGCAGGCGCAGGCCGTCGCCATCGAGGCCGAGGCGCTGCTGCGCGCGGGCGTCGCGCCGGAGCGCATCGGCGTGCTCGTTCGCTCGGTCCGGCTCGAGGGCCAGGCCGTCGCGGTGGCGCTCGACGAGCGCTCCGTGCCGCACCGGGTCGAGGGCGCCGCCGCGTTCTTCGCGCGCGCCGAGGTGCGCGACGTGGTCGCGTGGCTGCGGCTGCTCGTCGACCCGTCCGACGCCGGCGCCGTCGTCCGCGCGCTCGCCCGGCCGCCCGTCGAGCTGCGGGCGGCCGACCTGGCGCGCTGCGTGCAGATCGCGCGTCGCCGCAAGCTCGACATGGTCTCCGCGCTGGTGGCCGCCACCGAGTCCCCGCAGCTCCCGCCCGAGGCGCGCGAGCGCGTCCTCGGCTTCCTCAAGCTCCACCGCCAGGCGGCCGCCGCGCTGGACACCGCGCGCCCGGACCTCTTCGTCCACCGGCTGGTGGAGCGCCTCGGGCTGCGCCGCCAGCAGCTCTTCGCGGCGCAGGCAGACGTGGTCGAGCGCCTGCGGGCGCTCGCCCGCCTGTCCGAGCTGGCGGCGGACTTCGCGCGCCGGCGCCCGCAGGCGACGGCGCGCGACCTCGCCCGCTCGATGGCCGCCGTCGCCGAGGCCGGGCTCGGCGACGAGGAGGAGGGCGGGCCCGCGGGGGCCGACCCGCAGGGCTCCGCCGGCCTCGTCCGCGTGCTGGCGATGGACGCCGCGACCGGCATCGACCTCGACCACGTCTTCGTCGTCGGGCTGCAGTCCTCGCGAATGCCGGGCGCGCGACGGCGGCTGATGGAGCCGATCCCCGACGCGCTGGTCAAGGAGCGGCTGCCGGCGGACTCCCGCGAGGCGCACGTCGCGGAGATGCGCCGGCTGCTGCACGTCGCGACGACGCGGGCGCGCGAGGGGCTCGTGCTCGCCTACGCCACGACGTCCGAGCGCGGCGCGTCACAGCCGCCGTCGGCCTTCGTCGAGGAGGCACGCCTCGCGCTCGGCGCCGACTGGGAGGACCGGGAGGAGGAGCTCTTCGGGCCGGCCGAGACCCTCCACGCCACCTTCCGGGTGCTGCGCGACGAGCTGCTGGCAGACGTGGCCCGGGTCGGGGCGAGCCTCGGCGAGCTGCGCTTCGACACCGACCTCGACATCGCGCAGGCGAGCGCGCGCTACCTCGAATTGGTCAAGCTCGCCGCGCTGCTGGCCCGCCCCGCCGGCCAGACCGTCGAGGACGCCCTGCCCGACATCAACTCCCGGCTGGCGCAGGCGGTGACGCCGCTGCAGCGGGAGATCCTGCTGACCTCGTCGCTCGACGAGGCGCTGCTCGACGCCGAGCACGCCGACGCGGTGCGCACGGCCGCCCAGGCCGCGCGGGCGGAGCCGTCGCTCGAGCCGTTCCTGCCCAAGCGCGGGGACGGGCTGGTGCTGAGCGCCTCGGACATCGAGACCTACCGGACCTGCCCGCTGAAGTACAAGTTCGCCCGGGTCTTCCGCATCCCGAGCGAGCCGACGATCAACCAGCGCTTCGGGATCCTCGTCCACCAGGTCCTCGAGCGCTACCACCGCGGCGACCCGGCGCGCAGCGGCTCGATGGACGAGCTGCTCGGGCTGCTCGAGGCGGGCTGGCGGCGTGGCGGCTTCGGGGGCACCGACCAGGAGCGCCAGCTCCACGAGAAGGCGACCACCGCGCTGCACCGCTACCACGAGCGCTTCCGCGCCGAGCCGAGCGAGCCGATCTGGTTCGAGAAGCCCTTCAGCTTCCGCATGGGCCACCACACCCTGCGCGGGCGCGTCGACCGGGTCGACCGGCTTCCGGACGGGCGCTTCGAGCTGATCGACTACAAGACGGGCCGGCCCCGCAGCGCGTCGCAGCTGCGCGAGGACGTCCAGCTGTCGCTGTACGCGGTGGGCGCCCGCGAGGCCTGGCACGTCGACGCCGAGCGCCAGTCCTACCACTACGTGCTCGACGACGAGAAGGTCCCGGTTCCGACCGACGACATCGACCGCGACTGGATCTCCGAGACGGTCTCCGAGGTGGCCTCCGGCATCCTCGCCCAGGGGTTCGAGCCGACGCCGTCCTACGCCGCCTGCTCGATCTGCGACTTCCGCATCGCCTGCCCGGCCGCGGAGCGGTGAGCAAGAAACCGGCCCCGGCTGCGTTGGAGCGGGTACGCTCGCCGACGAGGCGGCGGTCCAATCCATGCGGCGGCTCGAACAACTTCTTCCCGACCTCGGGTCGGCGAAGGGCGCCCTTGTGCTCTTCTTCCTCAGCGGCGCCCTCCTGGGCCCGCTGAGCGTCGCGCTGCCCCATCCCCGCGCCACGAACGCGGCCGCGATCCTGGCGCTGAGTGGCGGTTCGCTTCTCGCGGCGGTGGTCATCGCCGCCCGCCCGGCGCCCTCGGAGCCGGTGCTCGCAGCGCTGATCGTGCTCGGCATCGCGCTCGTCTCGGTCGGCGTCGCCACCGGTGGCAGCCACCCCGGCATCGCCGCGAGCCTCTACGTGTGGCCCGGGCTCGTGGCGGTCGCCTACCTCCCGCGCCGCCTCTCCTGGCCCCTGCTCGGGCTCGTCGCCGCCGGGCTGGCGGCCGGCCTGGCGGGCCAGCCGATCGACCAGGCCGCCGACACCTGGGTGCTCGCGGTCGCCACCGCGCTGGGTGCCGCGACCGTCGTCGGGGGGCTGCTGCGGCGGGCCGAGCGGGACGAGCGCTTGCGGACCGTCGAGCACCGGCTCGCGCGGCGGCTGGCGTCGGCGCGCTCGAGCCAGCCGATCGTCGGCGAGCTGCTGGAGCTGCTGGGCACGGGCCTGGGCTTCGACCACGCTGAGCTGTGGCTCGCCGACGCCGCCGGCACCACGCTGCGCCTCGACGCGGAGTGGCGCCGCGACGACCCCGGGGCATTCGGGGCCGCGGGGCGCAGGCTGCTGCTCAGCCCGGGCGAGGGACTGGCGGGACTGGCCTGGCAGTCCGGAGAGCCGATCTTCGACGACGACCCCGGCGACCTGGACATCCCGCGCGCCGGGGCCATCCGCCACGACGGCATCGGCTCGTGCGTCGCGCTGCCGGTCACCAGCGGCGGGCGGGTCGTGGCCGTGGGCGTCCTGGCCCGCCTCGACCCGAGGCCGCTCGAGCCCGGGCTGCGCCAGACGCTGCGCTCGGTCGGGGTGCAGCTCGGGCACTTCGTCGAGCGGCGCCAGGCCGAGCACCGGCTCGCCGAGGAGACGATGGCGCTCGCCGCGGTCGCCCGGGCCACCGGGCGGCTCACCGACGCGTTGCGCCCGGCCGACGTGCTCGACGCGATCTGCGACGCCGGCATCGAGGTCTCGTCGGCGACCCACGCGTTCCTCGCCGTGCCGCAGGAGGCGGGCGAGGGCCTGGCGGTGGGCGCGACGGCGCCGCGGGCCGCGGGCGAGCCGGTCTTCGGCGCGTCGGGGCCGAGCGCGGCGCTGCGCGCGTTTCGCAGCGGGCGGGCGGTGCTGCTGCCCGACGTCGCGGCCGACCCCGGCGCGAATCGCGAGCGCGTCGCCGAGCTCGGCATCGAATCGGCGCTGCTGCAGCCGATCCTCCGCGACGGCGAGCCGGTCGCCGTGCTCGGCCTCGCCTGGCGCGACCGGCACGGGCTGCTGGACCCGTCGGTGCGCCGCCACGTGCGGCTGCTCGCCGACCAGGCGGCGATGGCGCTGGCCCGCGCGGGGACCGTCGACCGGCTCGAGGCCGCCGCGCGCACCGACCCGCTCACCGGCCTGACCAACCGCCGCGGCTGGGACGAGCACCTCGAGCGCGAGCTGGCGGGCGCACGGCGCGACGGCCGGCCGGTGTCGGTCGCCCTCGTCGACCTCGACGGCCTCAAGCGCGTCAACGACGAGTCCGGGCACGCCGCCGGCGACCTCGTGCTCCGCGAGGTGTCGGACGCCTGGGTGGGGCAGCTGCGGACCGCGGACCTGCTCGCGCGGGTGGGCGGCGACGAGTTCGCCGTCCTGCTGCCGGGCTGCCGCCTCGGCGACGGGACGGCGTCCGCCGAGCGGCTGCGCAGCGCCACGCCGGGCGCCACCGCCTGCTTCGGCGTGGCGACCTGGGACGGCGACGAGTCGGCGGCGAGCCTGATGGAGCGCGCCGACACCGCGCTCTACGCCGCCAAGGCCGGCGGGCGCGACCGCGTCTCCGCCGTCGGGCCCCGGCTCGGGAGCTAGCCCGGGGCGTCGCCCGGGCCGCGCTGGCGGAGGAAGCGCTGGAACTCGCGCGCGATGACGTCGCCCGACGGGAGGTCGCTCGGGTCGAGCGGCTCATCCTCCTCCGTCGCCCGCTCGAGGCGCTCCACGAAGGCCTGGACGTCCGGGTCGCTCTGGACGGCGAGCGAGACCTGGCGCTCGTACTCCTCGGCGGCGGACTCGAGCTCGGCGGCGTCGACGGTGACCCCGATCAGCATCTCGGTGCGGCGCACGAGCGCGAGCGCCGCCTTCGGGTTGGGCGCGGCGGCCACGTAGTGCGGGACGCTCGCCCAGAGGCTGGCCGACGGCAGGCCGGCCTCCGCGCAGGCGCCGTGCAGGACGCCGGTGATGCCGGTCGGGCCCTCGTAGGTGCCCGACTGGACGCCCAGCCGCTCCACCAGCGCCTCGTCCGACGACAGGCCGGTCACGTGGACGGGCCGGCTGTGCGGCACGTCGGCGAGCAGGGCGCCGAGCGTGACCACCAACTGCACGCCGAGCGCCTCGGCGAGCTCGATCACGGTCGCGCAGAACGTGCGCCAGCGCATCGACGGCTCGGGGCCGCCGAGCAGCACGAGGTCACGAGGCGCGCGTGGCACGCGCGCCTCGTAGACCTCCACCGAGGGCCAGGTGATCTCGCGCGTGCGACCCTCGGTCAGCCGGATCTCGGGACGGGTCGCCTGGAAGTCGAAGAACTCCTCGGCGTCGAGCTCGGCGAAGCGCTCGGCGCCGAGCGACGCGCCGACGTACTGAAGCGCTGCCGACGCGGCGTCGCCGGCATCGTTCCACCCCTTGAAGGCGCAGACCAACGCGGGCGCGCGAAGGCCGTCGGGGCGGCGCTCCCAGTTCAGCGGCTGCATCCGGGGCACGGTACAAGATGCCCTCGTGGCGATCGCGACCCTCAGGCCAGGCGAGGAGGTGGCCGACGTCTTCGCCTGCACCCGCAAGGACCGGCTCGTCGCGCGCTCCGGGACGCCCTACCTGGCGCTCGAGCTGCGCGACCGGACGGGGGCGATCCAGGCGCGCGCCTTCCGCGATGCCGACGCCCTCGCCGGCCGCTTCGAGCGCGGCGACCTCGTCCGGGTCGCCGGCCGGGTCGAGCGCTTCCGCGACGAGCTCCAGCTCGAGGTGCGCGCGATCGCGCGCGCCGCCGCCGAGGAGGCCGACCCGGCCACGTTCCTGCCGGTCGCCTACCGCGACCTCGACGAGCTCGACGGCTTCCTCGAGCACCTCGCCGGCGAGGTCCGCGACAACGGGTTCGCCGCCCTGCTCGCCGGCCTGCTCGGCGACGCCGAGCTCCGCGCCGCGTGGCGGCGGGCGCCGTGCACCCGCGCCGGGCACCACGCCTACCTGGGCGGGCTGCTCGAGCACACGGTGGCAGTCGCGACGCTCGCGCTCGAGGCGTGCACGCTGCACCCGCGCCTCGACCAGGCGCTGCTGCTGACCGGCGCGATCGTCCACGACCTCGGCCGGACGCGCGAGTTCACCTACGGGGCGGAGATCGGCCTCACCGACGAGGGCCGCCTGCTCGGCCACGTCGAGCTCGGCCTCGGCATGCTCGGCGAGCGCGGCCGCGCCGCCGGCCTCGACGACGCGCGCCGGCTCGCGCTCGCCCACTGCGTGCTCTGCCACCACGGCGCCGACCGCGCTCCCGGCCGGCGCTTCGGCTCGGCCGAGGCGCTCGCGCTGTATCGCCTCAACGCGGTCGACGCGAGCGTCAAGGGCGCGCTCGAGCACGGCCTGCCCTAGCCGGGCCGCGCGACCCTAGTGTTCTGCGGCGGAGCGGCCGGGGCCGGTGCCCCAGGCGGCCTTCAAAGCCGTTGAGGCGTGGCAGCCCCACGCTGGGAAGGTTCGACTCCTTCGCCGCTCCGTCCCGCGATGACGCGCCTGCACCGCCTTCTCGCCGCCATCGCCGACCACCCGCGCGGGATGGCGGCGGCCGGCGCGTGCGCGATCGCGTTCTCGGCGATCTTCGTGCGGCTCGCCGACGTGCCGCCGGCGACCGCGGCCGTGTTCCGCTGCGCCTACGCGCTGCCGCTGCTCGGGCTGCTCGCCTGGCGCGAGGACCGCCGGCTCGGAGGCCGGACGGTGCGGGCCCGCGCGGTCGCCGCCGCCGCCGGGGTCTTCTTCGCCGCCGACCTCATCCTGTGGCACCACGCGATCGAGGACGTCGGCGCCGGGCTCGCGACGGTGCTCGGCAACCTCCAGGTCGCGTTCGTCCCGGTCGCCGCCTGGGCCGTTCTGGGGGAGCGGCCCGGCCGCCGGGTGCTCGTGATGCTGCCGCTGATCCTGGCGGGGATCGTGCTCATCTCGGGCGCGCTCGAGCACGCGCCCTACGGCGCGCACCCCGGGCGCGGCGCGGTCTTCGGGATCGGGACGGGGCTGACCTACGCGGCGTTCTTGCTGACGCTGCGTGGCAGCGGCGCCGACCTGCGCCGGCCGGCCGGCCCGCTCTTCGACGCGACGCTGGTGGCGGCGCTGGCCGCCGCGGCGGCCGGCGCGGCGATCGGCGAGGACCGGCTCGTGCCGACCTGGCCCGCCCACGGCTGGCTGGGACTGCTCGCGCTCAGCTCGCAGGTGATGGGCTGGCTGCTGATCACCTCGTCGCTGCCGCGGCTGCCGGCCGCGATCACGTCGGTGCTGCTCACGATCCAGCCGGTGGGGTCGATGCTGCTCGGCATCGCGATCTTCGGCGAGGCGCCCACGGCGCTCCAGCTCCTCGGGGTCGCGGCCATCCTCGGGGCGCTGCTGACGGTGACGCAGCCCGGGCGGCGCCGGCGCCTGCCCGCCCCCGGAGCGGCCGCCGGCGCGCCGGCCGAGGCGTAGGCTGGGGCCATGGGTGGCCCGGCGTCGGCAGGCGAGCGGCAGGCCGCGCTCGCCGAGCTCGGCCGGCGGGCGATCGCCTCCGCGCACATCGGCGTCGTCATGCAGGAGGCCGCCGCGCTCGTTGCGAGCGCACTCGACGTCGAGTGCGCGTCGGTGATGGAGCTCACGCCCGAGGGCGGCGAGGTGCGCCTGCGCGCGGCGGTCGGCTGGGCGGAGGGCGAGCTGGGGCGGCGCGTCGACACCATGCCCGGCGGCTACATCGCCTACACGCTCGCCTCGTCGGACCCCGTCGTCGTGCGGGAGCTGGCCTCCGAGGCGCGCTTCGTCCCCAGCACGGTGCTGCTCGAGGGAGGCATCCGCGCCAGCGCCGCCGTCTGCATCCCGGGTCCCGGCCACGCGCCGTTCGGCGTCCTCGGCGTGCACACGACGCGCGAGCGCGCGTTCATCGCCGACGAGATCGACTTCCTCCGCGGCGTGGCGAACGTCCTCGCGTCACGGATCCTGCGCCACCGGCGGGCGATCGAGATCAACGACGACATCCTGCAGACGCTCGTGCTCGCCCGCTATGCCGTCGAGGGGCGCCGGCCCGAGCAGGCGCAGCGACTGCTCGACGAGGCGATCGCGCGCACCAGGGCCATCGTCAGCCAGCTCCTCGGCGACGACTCCGACCGCGCGGCGACGCTGCCGGGCGACCTGCGGCGCACGGGCGCGGCGCGCGACGGGTCGGCCTAGCCGTCGCGCCGACCGGGCCGCAGCGCCCGGCGCGCGAGCTGCGACGCGACCAGCAGCAGCAGGCAGGCGAACGCGATCTCGATCGCCCGCTCCGGCACCGCGTTGACCACCGCGACGCCGCCCACGGCGGCCGGGATCGCCAGCACGCCGACCACGAGCCCGTCGCGCACGCGAACGTTGCCGTAGGAGCGCTGGCGCCAGGCGCCGACGATCGCGACCGGGACGATCGCCAGCAGCGAGGTCGCCTCGGCGGCGACCTGCGAGAGCCCGAGGAAGATGACCAGCCCGGGCACGAACACGGCGCCGCCGCCGATGCCGAGCATCCCCGCCACCAGGCCCGCCAGGACGCCGAAGCCGGCCGCCTCGATCATCGGACGAGCAGGTCCACTGCGCTGGCGGTCAGCAGCGCCGCGAACAGCAGCGAGATCGCCCGCATCGGGAGGCGCTGCTGAAGCCAGGTCCCGGCGAGCACGCCACCGATCGCCGGCACGCCCACGAGAACGCCGTCGCCCACGCGCACGTTGCCATAGACCCCCTGCACCCCGGCCGCGACCCCGGCGATGACGACGATCGCGGCGAGCGAGGTCCCGGCCGCCTCGCGCTCGTGGTAGCCGACCCAGAGAATCAGCAGCGGGACGACGACCGTGCCCCCGCCAACCCCGAACAGGCCGCTGAAGAGGCCGGCCATCGTGCCGATCGCCGCCAGCTTCAAGGTCCGGGGCGACGGCATGGTCGGCATACTAGGGCGGTGCCCACAGCCCTCACGCTCGCCGCCGCGCTCGAGCCGCTCCGCGCCGCGCCCGCTCGCAGCGCGATCCTGCTCGACGTCGACGGCACCCTCGCGCCGATCGTGCGCCACGCCGACGACGCCCAGGTGCCCGAGCCGACGCGCGGCCCGCTGATCGCCGTCGCCAAGCGCTACGGGCTCGTGGCCTGCGTGAGCGGCCGCCAGGCCGCCATCGCCCGCCGGATCGTGGGCGTCGGCTCGATCGCCTACGTCGGCAACCACGGCAGCGAGACGCTGCGGCCGGGCGCGCGCGAGCCCGAGCTCGACCCCGACGTCGCGGCCTACGCCCGCCGGGTGCAGGCCTTCGCCCGCGGCTCCTGGAGCGATGAGCTCCACCGGCTGCGGGTGCGCGCGGAGGACAAGAGCGCGATCGCCGGCTACCACTGGCGCGGCGCTCCGGACGAGGCCGCCGCCGAGGCCGCCGTGCACGAGCTCGCCGCGCGGGCCGAGGCCGAGGGCCTCGCCGTCCACTGGGGACGCAAGGTGCTCGAGATCCGCCCGCCGGTCGCCCTCGACAAGGGCCGCGGGATCGTGCGCCTGCTGCGTGGCGCGGACGTCGACGCCGCGCTGTACGTGGGCGACGACCGGACGGATCTCGACGCGTTCCGCGGGCTGCGCGACGAGGTGGCCGCCGGCCGCCTGTCCAGCGCAGTGTGCGTGGGCGTGCGCTCCGAGGAGACGCCCGAGGAGCTCGAGTCGGAGGCGGACGTCCTCGTCGACGGCCCTCGCGGCGTGCGCCAGCTGCTCGCGGCGCTGCTCGCCTGACCGCGCATGCGGTTCGTCGACTTCCTCCGCGTCACCGTCCTCCTCAGCGCCGCCTCGGCCTCGCTGCTGGCCGTGCTGTGCGTGATCGGCGCCACCGGCGACGGCAACTCGACGGTCGTGCTGGCCTCGGCCGGCTGGTGGGTCGTGGCTGCGGGGATCGGGCTGTGGCTCGGCCGCCGGGCCAGCGCGTCGCCGCCGATCGCCCGGCTGCTGGCCGAGGCGAAGGCCGCGACGATGATGCCCGAGCACCGGCCCGGCTTCACGATCCTCAACCGCCTGTGGCTGCTGGTCGTCTCGACCCTGGCGGCCGCCGCGCTCGCCTTCCTGGCCCCGCAGGTGGCGGGCATCGCGGCAGGGTTCGGAATCATCTGGGCGCTCGCATGGCGGCGCCAGGACGGCGCCGTGCAGGCGATCGAGGAGCGCGACGGCGTCACCTTCTACATCGAGCGCACGTCACCGCTGGCGCCGATGAAGCTCGTGCGGACGCCCGGCTTCCGCCGCGAGGTCCCGACCCTCAGCGCACGAGGCTGACGATCCCCACGAGCGCGGGGGCGAAGACCAGCGCGGGCAGGTAGTTGCCCACCCGGACGTCCTTGACGTCGAGCAGCTTCAGGGCGATCCCGATGATCAACATGCCGCCGGCCGAGGTCAGCGCGGCCAGCGCCTCGCTGCCCTCGGCGAGGATGTCGACGAAGAGCCCGGCGGCGAGCGTGATGGCACCCTGGTAGACGAGGACGCTGACCGCCGAGAAGCCGACGCCGGCGCCGAGCCCGGCGGCGAGCGCGATGGCGGCGAAGCCGTCGAGCAGGGCCTTCGTGGCGAGCGTCCGGTAGTCGCCCGCCAGGCCGTCCTGGATCGAGCCGAGCACGGCCAGCGGCCCCACGCAGAAGAGCAGGCTGGCGGTGAAGAAGCCCTCGGCCATCGTCGAGTGGCCGGGGCCGCTGAAGCGGCGCTGCAGGCGCGCCCCGAGACGCGCGAGCGCATCCTCGATCCCGATCGCCTCCCCCGCCAGCCCACCGAGCAGCACGCCGCCGATGACGTAGAGCGGGTTGGTGTCGCGCCACGCCAGCGCGTCGTCGACGCCCAGCACGAGCGTGACCATCCCGAGGCCGAGGAGGACCCGCTGCTGGAGCCGCTCGGGCAGCCGGTGGCCGAGCAGCACCCCGATCAGGGTGCCGAGCAGAACGGTGCCGACGTTGATGAAGGTGCCGGTCATGGCGAGGGCGATGCGAGGATGGGCGCCGCATGGACGTCCTGCTCGTCTCGCTCGGCTCCACCGCGGGCCTCCGACGCGCCGACGACGCGCTGGCCGGCGCGCTGGAGCGAGCCGGGGCCAGCGTAGCGATCGCCCGCGCTGCGCCGCCGCGTGCGGTCCGCACCTTCGCGCTCACCGATCTGGCGTGGGCCCTGGCCGCCAGGCGGGCGGCGGAGCGGGCCCTCGAGGACGTCCGGCCGCGGTCGGTCCTCTACTCGTCGGTGGGCGCCGCGCTGCTGTGGCCGCGGCCCGGCGCGATCCGCTACGACGCGCCGATGGCGGACAACCGCCCCGGCCGCCACGGCGCCTGGCAGCGTCCGGTCGAGCGCCGCCGGCTGCGCGAGGCGTCGCTGCTCGTCCCCTGGGCGGCCGACCCGCGCCACCCCGAGGGGGTCGTGGTGCCGCCGCCGGTCGACCCGTCCGCGCGCGCGACGGCGGAGCGCGACGTCGCCGCGGTCACCTACGGCGCCAACGCGCACAAGAAGGGTCTCGACCGCGTGCTGGACGCGTGGGCGGTCGCACGGCGACCGGAGGAGGAGCTCGTCGTCGCCGGGGTCGACGGCGGCGGGGCCGCGGCGGGCGCCGACGGGGTCCGCTGGGCGGGACGCCTCCCCGCGACGGAGTACCGCGCGCTGCTGCGCCGCGCACGCGTGTACGTGACGGCCCCGCGGCGCGAGGACTTCGGGATCGCCCAGCTCGAGGCGCTCGCGGACGGCTGCGCGCTCGTGACCACGCCGGCCCCCGGCCCGTACGCCGCGCTCCCGCTGGCGCGCGCGCTCGACCCGCGCCTGGTCGCGCCGCCCGACGGGCTGGCAGCGGCCCTCCGCACGGCGCTCGACGATCCTGCTCCCGGCTACCGCGAGCGGGTCGCACCGCTGCTCGAGCCCTACTCGACGGCCGTCGTCGACCGTCTCGTCGCCGAGCGGCTGCTCCCCGCGCTGCTGGGCTGAGCCGGTGCGTCAGCCCCGCGCGCGCTTGCGCAGCGGGGCGAACTCGCGCCAGGGGAGCGTGTTGGCGACCTGATCGGGTCGCAGCCAGGCGCGGCGCGCGGTCGCCACGCCCCAGCGGACCATGCCGAGCGTGCTCGCACCGTGGGCGTCGGAGTTGACGAGGATCGGCACGCCGGCCGCGGCGGCGGCGCGGGCGTGGACCTCGTCGAGGTCGCGCCGGTCGGCTGACGAGTTGATCTCGAGCATCGTGCCCGTGCGGGCCGCGGCAGCGATCACCGCGTCGACGTCGAGCGCGTAGGCCGGCCGCGTCTCGATCTTGCGACCGGTGAGATGGCCGATCGCGTCGCAGAGCGGGTGCTCGCAGGCCGCGACGATCCGAGCCGTCATCTCCGCCTCCGGCATCCCGAACGACGTGTGCACCGAGGCGATCACCCAGTCGAGATCGGCCAGCAGGTCGTCGTCGTAGTCCAGCGACCCGTCGGTGAGGATGTTCGACTCGGTCCCGATCAGCACCTCGATCCCGTCGATCGCCGCGCCGACCTCGCGGACGTGGCCGATCTGGCGGCGCAGGTGGTCGGGGTCGACGTGGTTGCCGAAGCCGTGGCTGGCCGAGTGGTCGGTGATCGCGATGTACTCGTAGCCGCGGTCGAGCGCGGCCCGCGCCATCTGCTCGACCGAGTTGCGCCCGTCGGACGCGGTGGTGTGCATGTGGAGATCGCCGCGGAGGTCCCCGACCGTCACGAGCGGCGGCACCTCGACGAGGTCGAGCTCGCCGCGGTCCTCGCGCAGCTCGGGCGGGATCCACGGCAGCCCGAGGCGCTCGTAGACCTCCTCCTCGGTGGCGCAGCGGTGCGTCTCGCCGGTGGCGTCGTCGGCGATGCCGTACTCCGAGACGTGCAGGCCGCGACGCACCGCGCGCTCGCGCAGCGCCATGTTGTGGTGCTTGGAGCCGGTCAGGTGCTGGAGGACGTTGCCGAACTGGTCGGGCTCCACGACGCGCAGGTCCACCGCCATGCCGGTGTGCGTGCGGGCCCGCGCGGCGTTCTCGCCCGCAGGGCGGTCGGACGACTCGATGACGTCGAGCCGGCTGAACGCGCGCAGCAGGGCCGCCGGGTCGTGGGCGCTGGCGACCACGTCGAGGTCCCTGACGGCGTCGACCATGCGCCGCGCCGAACCGGCGAGCTCGACCCTGTCGGAGGCCGTCTCGGCGCGGAGGGCCTCGACGATGCCGTCGGCGATGAGCAGGGCCCGGCTGAGCAGGACGCGCGGACGCGGCGCCTCGTCGATCCCGGCCGCGAACGCTGCGAGGACGGCCTCCTCGAACTTCGGCCCGAAGCCCTTGACGCCGCGCAGCCGCCGCTGCTCGGCGGCGGCCCGGAGCGCCGCCAGCGAGTCGATCCCGAGCTCGTCGAAGAGGCGGCGGGCCCGCTTGGGGCCGAGCCCGGGCAGGCGCGTCATGTCGAGCAAGCCCGGGGGGAACCTCGCTCGCAGCTTCTCGACGGCAGGGATCGTCCCGGTCTCCAGCAGCGCCCGGAGCTTCTCCTCGAGCGTCCGGCCGATGCCGGCCAGCTCGGTCACCCGCCCCTCGCGGGTCAGCCCGGCGACCGAGACCGGCGCCTCGCGCACCGCCTTCGCGGCGTTGCGGTAGGCGAGGACGCGATGGACGATCGCACCGTCGAGCTCGTAGAGGTCGGCCAGCTCGTCGAAGAGCCCGGCGATCTGGGCGTTGGGGGGATCGGCCATCGCGGCGTCCTCCTAGGGTACGGCGCCGATGCCCGAGGTGCCGTGGATCGTCCTGCCCACGTTCGACGAGGTCGAGAACCTCGAGCCGATCGTCTCGGCGATCGTGCCGATCCTGCGCGAGGCGGCCGGGCGCGACGGCTTTCGCGTGCTCGTCGTCGACGACGACTCGCCCGACGGGACCGGCGTCGTGGCCGACGCCCTTGCCGCAGAGCATCCGGAGGTCCGCGTCCTGCACCGCCGCGAGCGCGACGGCCTCGGGCCCGCCTACCTCGCCGGCTTCGCGGAGGCGCTCTCCGCGGGAGCCACCCACGTCGTCGAGATGGACGCGGACTTCTCGCACGAGCCCCACGCCCTCCCCCGGCTGCTGCGCGCCGCCCAGGATGCGGACCTCGTGCTCGGGTCGCGGTACGTGCCGGGCGGGGTGGTGCGCGACTGGGGCCTCGTGCGGCGCATGGTCAGCCGCGCCGGGTGCTGGTACGCGCGGCGCGTGCTCGGGCTGCGCATCTGGGACCTCACCGGCGGGTTCAAGTGCTTCCGGCGCGAGGTGCTCGAGACGATCGACCTGCCCACGATCCGCTCCCGCGGCTATGCCTTCCAGGTCGAGCTGACCTACCGCGCGGCGCGCGCGGGCTTCCGCATCGTGGAGATGCCGATCGTGTTCCGCGACCGGCGCCTGGGTCGCTCGAAGATGTCGTGGCGGATCGCCGGCGAGGCGATGCTGCTCGTGCCGCGTCTGCGGCACTCCTCGCGCTCGGTGCCCCGGCTGCCGAGCCGGGTGGCTCCGTACCGGTGAGCGCCCCCCTCACGAGCTGGCCCGCGCGTCCCACACGACCTGCTCGGGCGTTGCGATCCGATCGGTCGATCCGACGTCCGTCGGAAGACGGGCCCGCGGGTCAACCGGCGGCGGCGCGCGCCGATCATCCCGGCATGGGCACTGCCGAGCTGGCGATCACGAGCGGGTGGGGCGACACGCGCGCGACGCTCGCGCGCTGGAACCGCGCGCCGTGGCCCGTGCTGGGCGCCTGGTCGGCGGGCGCCGCGGCGATCGCGGCCGGCCTGCTCGTCTGCGTCTGGATCGTCGCCGGCCTCGCGCGGCCGGACGCGACCCCGATCGTCCTGCCGGGGCTGAACGCCCCGCCCACGCTCGGCGCCGCCGGCGTGGTCCTGGCCCGCAACTCGCTGGTGCTCGCACTGCACGCCATGGCCTGCGTGGCCGGCTACATCGCCGGCAGCTCGCTGCCGCGCGAGGCCTCCCGCTACCGGGGAGCGCTGCGGGTGGTCCACGACCACGCCGGCCCGATGGCGATCGCGTTCGTCGGCGGCGCGACGGCCTTCTCGCTCGCGACGCAGGCCTACGTGCTCGGCAGCGGCGCGTCCACGCTCGCCGCCCAGGGCGGCATGTCGCCGGGCCTGCTGCTGCTCGGCCTGCTGCCCCACGCGATCCCGGAGCTGATCGCGCTGTTCCTCCCGCTCGCCGCGTGGCTTCGCGCGAGCCGGCGCGGCGCCTGGGACGAGCTGATGGCGGCAACCGTGGCGACGACGGCCATCGCCGCGCCGCTGCTGGCCGTGGCCGCGATGGTCGAGGTGTTCGTCTCGCCCCACGCGGTGCTGTGGCTCCGGTCACTACACTTTGTATAGTGCCCAGGCAGGGCACCGTACCGAGAAAGGACCCCCATGGCAGGCAACCTCCCCGACGTCACCGACACCAACTTCCAGGCCGAGGTGCTCGAGTCCGAGCAGCCCGTGCTCGTGGACTTCTGGGCGCCGTGGTGCGGACCCTGCCGCGTCGTCGCGCCGGTGCTCGAGGAGATCGCTTCCGAGCGGCCCGACCTGCGGATCGTCAAGCTCAACATCGACGAGAACCAGCAGACGGCGGCCTCGTTCGACGTCCTCTCGATCCCGACGTTGATCCTGTTCAAGGGCGGCCAGCCCGTCAAGAAGGTCATCGGCGCCTACCCCAAGCGCAAGCTCGAGCAGGAGCTCGAGCCCGCGCTCGCCTAGCCGCCGCGTCAGGCCTTCGTGACGGCGATGCGCAGCTCGCGGCCGTCGATGCTCGTCGCGGGGCCGGCGATGCCCGCAGCGCCGTCGTAGGCGACTGAGGTCGCGAGCGTCTCGCCGGTGACGTACGCCTCGTGCTCGCGCGCGGCGGCGAGCAGCTCCTCGTCGCCGGCGAGCCCGAGCGCGATGCGGTCGGAGACCTCCAAACCGGCCGCCTGCCTCGCAAGCTGCACGGCGCGCACGACCTCGCGCGCCAGCCCCTCGCGGCGCAGCCCGTCGTCGACGGCGAGCTCCAGCGCCACGGCGTGCCCGCCCTCGCGCTCGAGCTGGTAGCCCTCGAGCGGCTGGAGGCGAAGCTCGAGGTCCTCGGCGCCAAGCTCGTGGCCGTGGCCGTCGACGGTCACGGCCACCCGGCCACCCTCGGCCAGGGACGCCGCCACCGCCGGCGCGTCGAGGGCGGCGACCGCGGCAGCGACCCGCGGCATCGCGCTGCCGAACCGCGGCCCGAGCGCGCGGTAGTTGGGCCGGACCTCGTAGGAGCCCAGCTCGTCGGCCTCCGAGACGAAGCGCAGCCGCTTGACGTTGAGCTCGTCGCGCACGACCTCTGCGAGGCGCTCGATCGCCTCGCGCTCCCCGCCCGCCGCGACGACGACCGCCTCGCCCAGCGGCTGGCGCAGCTTCACCCGCGCCTGCCCGCGAGCCGCCAGGCCCAGGCGGACCGCCTCGCGGGCGGTCGCCATCTCGACCTCGAGCGGGACGTCCCGGCCGAGCTCGCCGGGCTCGGGCCAGTCGCAGAGGTGGACCGACGCCTCCGTCCCGTCGAGGTTGTCGTAGATCTCGTCGGCGACGAACGGGCAGAACGGCGCGAGCAGCTTCGCGACGCAGACCAGGCAGGTGCGCAGCGTCTCGAAGGCCGCGCTCTCGCCCTCCCAGAAGCGCCGCCGCGAGCGCCGCAGGTACCAGTTGGAGAGGTCGTCGACCAGCTCGCCGATCGCGCGCCCGGCCGTGGTCGCGTCGAAGGCGTCGAGCCGCTCGGTGACGAGCTGGGCGGTCCCTGCGGTGCGCGACAGCGCCCAGCGGTCGAGGTCGGTGGGCTCGGTCTCGCGCTCGACGCCGTAGATCGTCAGGTAGCGATACGTGTTCCACAGCTGCTTGAGGAACAGCCGCACCTGCTCGCCCACCGCCTCGACGCTGAAGCGGTAGCCGTCCCAGGGGTGCTTCGAGGTGAAGAAGTACCAGCGCAGCGCGTCGGCGCCGTAGCGGTCGATGACGTCGTGGGGCGCGACGACGTTGCCCTTGGACTTCGACATCTTCTGGCCCTCGGCGTCGACGAGCAGGCCCAGGCAGACGACGTGCTCGTAGCTCGAGCGGTCGAACAGCAGCGTCGAGACGGCCAGCATCGAGTAGAACCATCCGCGCGTCTGGTCGAGCGCCTCGCAGATGAAGTCGGCCGGGAACGCCGCCTCGAAGCGCTCGGCGTTCTCGAACGGGGCGTGCTCCTGCGCGAACGGCATGCAGCCCGAGTCGAACCAGACGTCGATGACCTCGGGCACGCGCTCCATGCGCGCCGCGCACTGCGGGCACGGGAAGCCGACGTCGTCGACGAAGGGGCGGTGCGGGTCCTCGAGGCGCACGCCGGAGAGCTGCTCGAGCTCGTCGAAGCGAGCCGACGCAGTGCGTGTGGCCCTGCTCGCAGCGCCAGACCGGCAGCGGCGTGCCCCAGTAGCGCTCGCGCGAGAGCGCCCAGTCGACGTTGTTCGCCAGCCAGTTGCCGAAGCGCCCGTGCTTGATGTGCTCCGGGTGCCAGTCGACGGCCTCGTTGGCGGCCAGCAGGCGGTCGCGGACCTTCGAGGTCGCGATGTACCAGGACGGCTTGGCGTAGTAGAGCAGCGGCGTCCCGCAGCGCCAGCAGTGCGGGTAGGCGTGCTCGTGGCGCTCGACGCGCCAGACGCGGCCGCGGCGCTCGAGGTCGGCGATCAGGTCGGCGTCGGCGTCCTTGACGAAGCGTCCCTCGTGGCCGCGGATGCGCTCGTCGTAGGTGCCGTCCAGGCGGACGGGGTTGACCACGGCCAGCCCGTAGCGCCTCGCCCAGGCGGAAGTCGTCCTCGCCGAACGCGATCGCCGTGTGGACGAGGCCGGTGCCGTCCTCGGCGGTCACGAAGTCGCCCAGCAGCACGCTGTGGCCGCGCTCGCCGTACTCGGAGCCGGCGATGAATCCGAACGGCGGCTCGTAGCGGACGCCGTCCAGCGCTGCGCCGGGGAAGCGGCCGATCACCTGCGCGTCCTCGCCGACGACCCGCTCGAGCAGCGCCTCGGCGACGATCACCGGAGCGTCGGTCGCGCCCGCCTTCGCGCGAACGTAGACGAGCTCGGGGTCGACCGCGACCGCAGCGTTGGACACCAGCGTCCACGGCGTCGTCGTCCACACGAGCAGCTCGTCGCCGGCCTGGACGACGCCCCCGTCCTCGGTCACGGGGAAGCGCACGTAGACCGACGGGTCGACGACGTCGCGGTAGCCCAGCGCCAGCTCGTGCGAGGACAGCGCGGTGCCGCAGCGCGGGCAGTAGGGGACGACCTTGTGGCCCTCGTAGAGCAGCCCCTTGTCCCAGATCTGGCGCAGCGCCCACCAGACCGACTCGATGTAGGTGGTGTCCAGCGTGCGGTAGGCGTCGTCGAGGTCGAGCCAGAAGCCGATGCGCTCGGTGAGCAGGTTCCAGTCGGCGAGGAACTCGAAAGACCGACTCGCGGCAGCGGGCGTTGAACTCGGCGATCCCGTAGGCCTCGATCTCCTCCTTCGACGAGATGCCCAGCTGCTGCTCGACGGCGATCTCGACGGGCAGGCCGTGGCAGTCCCAGCCGCCCTTGCGCTCGACGTGGTGCCCGCGCATCGTCTTGTAGCGCGGGTAGATGTCCTTGAAGACCCGGGCGAGGACGTGGTGCGAGCCGGGCCTGCCGTTGGCGGTCGGAGGCCCCTCGTAGAAGACCCACTGCGGCGCCCCGCGCCGGCGGCGCAGGGACTCGGCGAAGACGTCGCGCTCGCGCCAGCGCTCGAGGATCTGCTCCTCGAGCGCGGGGAACGACTGGTCTGCGTCGACGGGTCGCAGCGGGCGGGGCACGCGGCGTCGGAGTCTAGGCCGCGGCCTCGCCGTCGCGCCCGGCCTCGCCGTCGGCGTCACGCCGGAAGCGCTCGGCCCTGCGGTCGACCTCCTCACCGGAGCCGTCGAGCCGCGCCCGCCGCCAGATCTCGCTGCCCAGCGTGACGACCGCGGCGATCGCGAAGGCGACCCCCAGCGGCTTGAACAGGCTGTGGCGGAACGTCTCGCCGCCGAAGTAGCCGAGTGCGGTCGCGTAGAGCGCCCAGACGCCGGCGGCGACCGCGTCGGCCGCCACGAACCGCCGCCAGGGCATCTCGAGGCTGCCCGACGCGAACATCGTGGCCGTGCGCCCGCCGGGGACGAACCGCGCCGCGACGATGATCGCGGGCCCCCGTGTCTCGAGCTGGACCTCCGCCCAGGCCAGCCGGTGCAGCGCCTTCTCGGAGGAGAAGAAGCGCCGCCGCGCGGTCGTGCCCAGCGTGCGCCCCGCCCAGTAGCTCACGTTGTCGCCGATCAGCGACCCCCCGAACGCCGCGAGGAGCACCACGGCGAGCGCCATGCTCCCGTTGGCCGCCAGGACGCCGCCGGTGATCACGGCCGTCTCGCCCGGGACCAGCGGGAAGAACGAGTCCACCGCGACGATCCCGGCGATGACCAGGTAGCCGACCGGCCCCCCGTCGATCCAGTTGGTCAGCCAATCGAACACGCCAGCCGTTGGTACCCGCCGGCCGCCCGCCGGAAGCCGGCGGCCCGCTCGGCACGGCGTACGCGCGGTCGGGGAGCGCCGCGTGCACGCGGTACGCGAGCGACCGAGGACGCGGCCGGGAACCGCCGGAACGCGTCAGGCGGCGAGCTTGCGGCAGATCTCGGCAAGCGACCGCTTCTCCTCCTCGTCGAGCACGGCGAACGCGTGGCGGACGCGCTCGGTGTGCTCGGGGAAGAGCCGGTCGACGACCTCGCGGCCGCGGAGCGTGAGGGTGACGCTGGCGGCGCGGCGGTCGCTGGGGAGGCGGGCGCGGGTGACGAGGCCGCGGTGCTCGAGCGTCGAGACGACCTCGGTGGCGTTGGCCTTGGAGGTCCGCAGGCGCTTGCGGAGGGTCCGCAGCTCGAGCTCGCCTCCCGCGGTTGCGAGGACGATGAGGACGGAGAACCCGGTGGCGGAGATGCCCTCGCGCTCGAGGTCGCTGCTCAACCGCCTCTTGACGGCGGACTCGGCGCGCATCAGCGACTCGAGCGCGCGGTGGGCCAGTGGATCGCCGGGCACGAGTGGCATCGCGCGCGAGAAGCTAGAGGCCGGCTCGGACGGCGCCCGAGCTCGACGAGCTCGGAGGTCGCGATCAGCCGGCGTGTGCGCGGGCGCGGTGCACGACCGGAACCGCGCCGGCGCGGCCCTCGAGGTCGGCGACGAGCTCGTCGCGTGCCGCGAGTGCCCGGTCGGGCAGGCGCGGCACGGTGCTCGCCCCCGTCTCGGGCAGCGCCCCGCGGAAGTCGTAGACGCCCACCTCGCCGCCGGCGCGCCGCGCGGCGTAGACCAGCCGCCCGAGCGCGTCGAGCGAGGCGCGGCGGCCCGTCAGGACCATCGCGCGCGGCTCGATGGCGAGCATCGCCCGCGTGATGCGGGCGGGATCGAGGTCGAGCGTGATGCAGAGGGTGCGCAGTCCGGCACGCCGGAGGTCGAGCTCGAGCGCCTGGGCGTGGAGCGCGTCGGCGTCGCCGGCGTGGCTGGCGTCGAAGACGAGCACGGACTCGGTGCGGTGGGCGGGCGGGGCGACGCGCTGCTGGGCGGCGATCCAGCCGGTGGCCCAGCGCCAGGCGGCCCCGTACTCGGGCGGGGGCGGCTGGGTGCCGTCGTCGAGCGCCTCGACGGCGGGGAGGAGCACCTCGTCGACGGTGCGCTCGACGGAGCGCACGGCGAGGCTCTCCTCGATGACGCGGTCGGCGCCGGCCGCGTCGAAGCGCCCGAGCGCGGAGCGCAGGCGCGTGGGCGTGGCGGGTCCGGCACCGCGCTCGCGCGCCATCGAGATCGCAGAGGAGACGTTCTGGGTCTCCTCGAACGTCGAGCGCAGCGCCTCGACCTCGGCGAGGTCGTACTGGCGATGCCCGCCGGCGGTGCGGCGCGGTGTCGGGAAGCCGAACCGGCGCTCCCACGAGCGCAGGGTGCTGGGGCTGATCCCGATCATGGCAGCGGCGGCGTTGGTGCGGACGGCGCTCATGGCAGGAGGAGTTGTCGGTCATGGGGATGTTTGGCGCAAGGTGTGCAGGAACCGCTGCATTTCGGCAGGTTTCGTGCGCGGGGAGGAACGCCGCCCGACGCCGCGACGATCAGCCGTGCTCGAGGACGACGAGCGCGCCGGGCGACGGCCCGCAGGGCCCGATCCGCGCGTTGAAGCGCACGCCGAACTCGTCGGCGGGCCGGAGCACGGCGCCGGCCTGCTCCTCGCCGCCCGCAGCCGCGGAGACCAGCAGCGCGCTCAGCGCGTGCGGGCGAGCGGGATCCCATTCGGCGTCGGCGGGCACGAGCAGCTCGGTCACGTGGTGGTCGACGACCTCGACCTCGCGCACGCCGAGCAGCCGCTCCGCGCGCCGGGAGATCCCGCAGACCGCGAGTGACCGGTCGACGACGACGAACGCGTCGTTGGGCTTCGGCGCAAGGGACGCGGGCGCCTCGAGCAGCAGGCCGAGGTGGCAGCGCGCGCAGACGCGCGCATCCCCCTCCGGCTGCGCGTCGCCCTCGGGGGGCTTGCCGCAGTGACCGCAGAAGACGACGCGAGGGCCGGGCTCGGCGACGCCCGGCAGGGGAACGGCACGGAGGGGCCGGGAGCTCACGAGCGCGAGCTCCGGCTCAGGCCGACGGCGGGCACGTGCCCGTCGAGGAGCGCGAGCGCCTGCGCGGTCGCCTCGGAGGGCGAGACCGCCAGGGTCGGCGTCGTCGCCGAGCGGGAGGCGTCCTCGACGCCGCGGCAGAACAGCGCGAGCGGGAGGGCGCCGGCTGCGCTGCGGACGGCGTAGGCGAAGCGGGCGACCTCCTCGTCGTCGGCGGCGTGGCCCGCGATGACGACGGCACCGGGCCGCAGGCTCTCGATCAGCTCGCCGACGCCGCTGCGGTGCGCGACGGGAAGCCCGACGACGCGCACGCCGGTGCGCGCGGCGAACAGCTCGAGGGCCCGGACGATCGGGGCGTCGGGGTCGAGCGGCCCGCCGGTCGCATCGCCGATGAGCAGCGCGCCGGGTCGCGCCGGGGGCGGCGTCAGCCGCTGGGCGCGGCGCAGCCACTCGATGGCCCAGCGCCCGCCGAGGGCCCAGGCGGCGGAGTCGGTGCCCTGCCGCCGGGCGAGCTCGGCCAGCGACGGGAGCAGGACCTCCTCGACGGTCCGCTCGACGGAGCGCATCGCGAGCGCGGCCTCGAGCGCTCCGTCCGCCCGCTCGAGCTCGAAGGACGCGAGCGCCCCGACGAGGATGTGGGTGTCGCTGCGCAGCGACTCGCGCGCGCGGCTGACGGCGGAGGAGATCGACAGGCCGTCGCGCAGGGCGTCGCGGAGTGCGGCGACCTCGCCGTGGACGTAGACGCGGTGCTTGCCGGGCGTGCGCTGCGGCTTGGGGTAGTCGAAGCGGCGCTCCCAGGCGCGCAGCGTGTTGGCGCTCACGTTGAGCATCGCCGCCGCCTCGCTGGTCTTGAGCGTGCGCATCCGTGCGGAATGTCACCAGCTTTGGCGAGCTTTGGCGAGTTTTGCACGGTTTAGTGCACGTTTTAGGGCCTCAACCTGTGCATTTTCGTGCCGATTATCAGAGCATGACCAAGCACACCGCCCGTCTGCTCCCCGCCGCCCTCGTCGTGAGCGGCTTCATCGCCGCCTTCGGCGGCTACTTCTCGGGCCGCTAGCGGCTCGAGCCCGCGGCGCGAAGAGCCCTGCCCCGCAGGGTTCTTCGCGTGCGCGGCGTAAACGCGGTCGTGGAGACACGGCCCCCGCCGCGCGTCCGGCCACGGCCGCGCGCCGCCACCGCGGTGTCGCTCGCCGGCACCGTCGCCGGCCTGGCCTGGTTCGCCCTCCGCGCCGGCGAGAGCCTCGGCGAGGGCCTCTTCGCCGTGCTGCTCGTCGTCGCCGTCGGCGCCGGGCTGCTGACGACGCGCGTCGAGGGCTCGCTGCTGGTCTCCGCCTCGTTCGCGATGTCGATGCTGGCCGCCGCCTTCCTGGGGCCGGCACCGGCCTTCGCCGTCCCGGTCGTCGCCGAGCTGGCCCAGTGGGTCGACGACCGCTACCCCGCGCGCAGCCTCGCGATGAACATCGCCACGGCGGGGCTGCCGAGCCTCGCCGCGGCCGAGGTGCTGCAGTCGCTGGCCGGCCAGAGCGAGACGTCCGCGCGCTTCGCCGCGGCGCTCGGCGCCGTGGCCGTCGGCGCGCTCGCCCTGAACTTCGTCTCCCTGCGGTCCATCCAGGCGCTGCGCGACGGGGAGGCGTGGCCGGCCGCACTCCGGCCGCCGCGCGAGCTGCTCCCCGCGCTCGCGCTCAACGTGGCGCTCACCGTGGCGCTCGCCGAGCTCTACGCGCAGGTCGGGCTCGCGGCGATCACGTTCGCCGCGCTGGTGGTCATCGCGTTCTCCTACATGGCGCGGCTGGTCGTCGAGGCGCGCGAGCGCACCCGCGAGTACGCGGCGCTCTCGTGGGGCGTCCTCTCGAGCCTCGTGCGGACCCTTGACGAGCGCGATCCGCGCGCCGCGCGCCACAGCGCGGCGGTGGCCCGCTTCGCGGGCGACATCGCCGCCGAGCGCGGGCTCGGCCGGCGCGACCGCGAGCTCGCGCACACCGCGGGCCTGCTGCACGACATCGGGCGCTTCGCGCTGTCCGACCGGGTCATGGAGCGCGGGGCCACCCTGACCGATCCCGACTGGCGGACGATCCGGCGCCATCCGCTGATCGGCGCGGACCTGCTCCGCGACGTCGGGCTCTACGGCCCGGTCGCCGAGATCGTGCGCGCCCATCACGAGCGCTGGGACGGGCGCGGCTACCCGGATGGCATCGCGGCCGAGGAGATCCCGGAGATCGCGCGGATCGTCGCGGTCGCCGAGGTCTACGACACGCTCACGGCACCCGACACCTACCGGACGCCGATGACCTCCTTCGAGGCGCTCAACGAGCTGCGCCGCGTCGCCGGCCGCCAGCTCGACGCCGGCGTCGTCGAGTCGCTCGCGCGCGTCCTCGCCGGCCGCGGCACCGACTACCGCCACGCCGGTGAGGCCGACTACGACCGCGAGCTCGACCTGCTGCGCCGCATCGACGAGTCGACGTCCTAGGGCCGCCGCGCGTTTCGGCACGGGCCTGCCGGGCGATCACTCGAGGATGCGCGTCGCGATGCACCTGTCGTCGGAGGAGCATCCGCCCGACCGCCTCGTGGAGGTGGGGCGACTCGCCGAGCGGGCCGGCTTCCACGGCCTGTCGATCTCCGACCACTTCCACCCCTGGACGCCCGAGCAGGGCGAGTCGGCCTTCGTGTGGGCCGTCCTCGGCGCGCTGGCGCACGAGACCGAGCGCGTTCCGGTGATCACGGCCGTGACCTGCCCGACGATGCGCATCCACCCCGTGATCTGCGCGCACGCCGCCGCCACCGTCGCCGCGATGATGCCCGGGCGCTTCATCTTCGGGATCGGGACCGGCGAGCGCCTCAACGAGAACGTCCTCGGCGACCACTGGCCGGCCGCCTCCGTCCGGCGGGAGATGCTCGAGGAGGCGGTCGGACTGATGCGCGCCCTGTGGACCGGCGAGATGATCCGCGCGCACGACGGGCGCCACTACGCCGTCGACCGCGCCCGCCTGCACACGCTCCCCCCTGAGCCGCCGCCGATCGTCGTCTCGGGCTTCGGCGAGCGCTCGGCCGAGCTCGCCGGCCGGATCGGCGACGGCTACATGAACACCGCACCCGACCCGGACCTGCTCGGCGCCTTCCGCCGAGCAGGCGGCGAGGGCAAGCCCGCCTGGGGCAAGCTCGACTGCTGCGTGGCCGCCTCCGACGCCGAGGCCCGCCGCATCGCGCTCGCGACATGGCCGACCAGCGCGCTCTCCGGCGAGGTCGGCCAGGAGCTGGCGACGCCCGAGCACTACGCGCAGGCCGCTGCGAGCGCGACCGAGGACCAGGTCGCCGAGGCGGTGCTGTGCTCGAGCGACCCCGCCGTGCACCTCGATGCCCTGCGCGAGTACGACCGGGCGGGCTACGAGCATGTCCTCGTCCAGCAGTGCGGCGACGACCAGGAGCGGCTGATCGAGCTCTACCGGGAGGAGATCCTCCCGCGCCTGGACTAGCCAGGGGTTCCACTGCCGACAGCAGCGCGCTCGTTGAAGCCTGCGCTGCCTCTTCGTCGTCCTTCTGTGCGGCGACGAAGTTGTTCCTCACGGCCGACACGATCCGCTGAACGGTCTCGTCGACTCCGAGCTCGAGCGTCTCGAGCCCGGTCAAGATCTCGTTGGCACGGATCTCGAACGCTTCGAGGTAGGTGACCTCGCCCTCAGCGAGCAGGCCAGCGACGATGACCGTGGCTTTGCCGTCGTGATGCAAGTAGTACCACTGGTCGAGCAGGGAATCTCGCGCTCGGGGGTCAGGCTGACGTCGGTCTCAAACTGCGCCCGTACCCGCTTGTCGAGGCTACGCGCGACGTTGCTGCTCAGGTACGCCTTGACCGCCGAGCCGGCCATCGGCGCGAGCTTCAGGATGAGGGCAATGTCGAGCGCCATGCTTGCCCGGGAAGGTAGTCCCGGGCGCTGACTCGTGACATCCGGTTGCTGGGCCGCTCACATAGAGCCTTGTCGGCAGACCTCCTACGGCTGGCGCTCTCCATGCGCTGCGCTCGTCCCGACCGTGCTACCGGGTCAGTTAGCGGGGCCACGACCCCATTTCAGCCCGGTACAATGCTGCCATGTCCACACTGCAAACCATTGTGGTTTGCAGGGACTTCGTAGAGCAGCCGACCCGCCTGAGCCGGATGGTAAGGAAGGGGTCGCCGGTTCGAGTCCGGCAGAGGGCTCTCCGCGAAGATGGACGAAGCCGTGCCGCTGCCGGCGGGCCGCTGAGATCAGACGGGCGGCTGCTCGGGAGGCGCGGCGTCGCTCGGCCGGATGTGGGGCGCTCCCTGCAGGTGGGAGAGCAATTCGCGGCGGCTGCGAAGGCCGGTCTTGGCGAAGATCGCCTTGAGGTGGTCCTGCACGGTGTGGGGGGAGATGCACAGGGCCTCGGCGAGCTGGGCGGTGGCCAGGCCGTGGCGCATCAGGTCGGTCGAGCTGGCGCTCGCGCGGGCTGAGGTCGTAGATCCGGCAAAGCAGGTCGTAGATCTCGTCGTCGCAGGCCCCGCGGATGGTGATCGCGACGCTGCCGCCGGCGGCTCCCTCCAGCGGCCCGCCCTCGAGCACCGCCCAGCGACCGGTGGGGGTGCGGATGCGCACGGACGCCGGCAGGAGGGTCGCGTCGTGCTTCGGTGCGCGGGCGCGGGCGCCGATCTCGAAGACGGCCGGCGGCAGGACGTCGGGCGCCGGGCCGAGCTCGGCCAGCCAGCCCGCGGCGCTCGGCGTCCAGCTCGTCGGCCGCAGCTCGGCGTCGAGGATCAGGGTCGCCGGGGGCAGCGGCTCGACGTGGCCGGCCGCGTCGGGTCGCGCCTGCGATCGCCGCAGCAGCCGCCCGAGCACCGGTGCGAGCTCGTCGAGCAGCGCGGCGTCGTCCTCGGCGAAGGCCGGGGCGTCGCTGTCGCGCATCAGCTCGACCGTTCCCCACCAGCCGTGGCGGTCGCGGCAGACGGTCATCAGCTCGTCGCCGACGCCATAGGGCCGCAGGCACTCGCGCCAGCGGGCGCTGCGCGCGAGATCGCCGCCGGTCGCCTCGCTGAGCGCGACGCTCGCCCGGGCCGCCCGCGCGAGCTGCGGCTTGGTGGTGACGTCGCCGTGCTGCTCGAGCGCGGCCAGCCGCGGCAGCGCCGGCCACAGGTCGAACTCGGCGATGCCGCTGACCGACAGCAGGCTCGAGGGGTCGGTCAGCGGCCAGCACCATCGCTCGAACGCCACGGCCCGGCGCAGCACGGCGATCGCCTCGAGGCGCGCCTCGTGGGCCCCGAGCGTCGCGCCGGCCAGCAGCTCCAGCCGGTCGCGACAGCGCTGGTGATCTCGCTCCCTCACACCAACGACAGGCTACGGATGCCGTCGAGCGATGAGAACCCCAGGTTGTTGGGATTGCCGGCACGCCGACGGTTGCGCACCATGGTCGCCATGACCGATCACTTCACGCACACGGCGGCCGGCAGCGGGCCGCACCACCTGATGCTGGGGACCGTGACCGTCAGTCGCCTGCTGGGCGAGGGCGACACCGGGGGGGATCTCGCGCTCGTCGAGCTGCGCGGCCTGCCCGGGAGCGGCCCCGGGCCCCACCTCGACCCGTGGCGGGAGAGCTTCCACGTGTTCGAGGGCGAGCTGACCTTCCGCTACGAGGAGGACGGCGCCGTGCGTTCGCAGGTGGCCCGCGCGGGCGACAGCGTCTCGATCCCGCCCGGTGTCGGCCACGCGTTCAGCGTCACCAGCGCCGAGCCGGCCCGCTACCTGATCGCGAGCACCCCGGGCGGCATCGCCGCGTTCTTCGCCGACGCCGGCGAGGAGATCGACAGCGCCGAGCTGCCCGACGACCCGCCCGCGTTCGATCGCGAGCGGCTGCTGGCGGCGTTCGCCAAGCACGAGCTGACGCCGTACGAGTTCCCCCGAGTGGCCTAGATGGTTTGTGCCACGGGTTAGTGGGTGTAGCGGGCGAGGGAGCGGCTGGGGAGGCCGAGGCGGTGGTTGAGGGCGATCGCGGCGGCCAGGGCGGGCGAAGCGGCAGGCCAGGCGGACGCGGAGTTGGTGCAGCACGCGGGCGCGGTGGCGTTCGAGGCCGAGGATGTCCTTGGCGGTGTAGAAGATCGATTCGATGCGTTGACGGATCGGCGCGAGGTGCGGGCCGCGTCCGGGTTCGTCCTTGCGCCGGGGCCGGTGGATCTGGGCGTCGAGCGCTTGCAGGTCGGCCTCGAACTGCGCCCCGCAGAAGTTCTTGTCGCCGACGACGATCAGCATCTGGTCGGGCTGGCGCTCGCAGCGCGCGACGAGCTGCAGACAGACCGCCTTCTCGTCGATCTTTGGCGAGGTCAACGCGAGCGCTCTGGGGGTGCCGTCCAGCGCGAACAGCGCGTGCAGCCGAAAGCCCCAGAAGAAGCGGCTGTGGCTGGCGCAGTAGCCGTAGTCGGCGGCATCAGCCAGCGCCGAGCGCTTGGTGGTCTCGACGCTGCGAGCGCACTCGACCGGGGTCGAGTCGACCAAGCACCAGCTCGTCGTAGAAGCCGGGGCTGTGGCGGGCGAATTCGGCGATCAGCGCCTCGATGACGCCCGAGAGCCGCAGCCGACGCTTGTGAAACGCATCGCGCGCTGGCAGGTAGGGAAACAGATGCGCCAAGCGGCGACGCGCGACAGCGATGAACTGCTCGTCGGAGCGACAGCCCAACAGCGGCTGGGCGAGACACAGGGTGATGACCTCCGCGTCAGAGATCCTGCGCTTGGCGTTGGCGGCCCTGGCAGGCAGGAGATCGTCAACGGTGCAATAAACAGCGATCAACAGCAGATCGAGGTCGGCGTCCATCGTGGCCCCCTGGGTCGACGGTTGGCACAGAGCACCGCCGACTTCGATCTGCTGGCTTATGTCCCCTTCCTACCCACGACCCCACACCGGGCCGTGGCACAACTCATCTACTAGGCGGCCGGATCGGGCGGCGGCAGCTCGTCGTCGTGCCCGGCCCCGTCGTCCGGGGCCTCGGTCTCCGGCCGCTGCGGCGGCGAGGTCCTGCGCTCGACCCGGAAGGCGCGGTCGGCGCCCTCGAACGTCGGCCGGTCGGCCTCGGCGGGCTCGTCGGCCTGGCGGGGCGGCCCGCCGGACTCCAGCGACTCGATGAACTCGTCGAGCTGCTGCGCCGAGAAGCGCCGCTGCCCACCGGGCGTCCGGTAGCCGCGGAGGTAGCCGAGATCCGACCATCGCCGGATCGTCGAGAGCGAGACGCCGAGGTGGCGCGCGGCCTCGGAGGTGGTGAGTCCCAGGCGGGTCGTCTTGGCGGTCATGGTCGAGATGTACGGAGCTTTGGTGCACGTTCCCCACCCCCGATGCAGCTTTGCGCAGCTTTTGATCGCCGAGGCGAGCCGGGACGTGCGAGGATCGGCGTCGCCGTGGCCAGCCTCGAGGACGCCGACCTGTCCAAGCGCCTCTCCCGCGAGGAGGAGGCCAAGGAGCTCGACCGCTGCGGCGATCGCATGATGCAGCTGCGCCTCGTCGCGGCCGGGCTGTTGGAGCACGCGGGCGGACGGCGCGATCTCGGCCCGCCGGTGTGCGTCGTGATGGAGGGCTGGGACGCGTCGGGCAAGGGCGGGTCGATCAAGCGCCTGGTCGGCAAGCTCGACCCCCGCCACGTCCGGGTCGCGACGTTCGGCGCACCGTCGCCCGACGAGAAGCGCCACCACTTCCTGCGCCGCTTCTGGCCGGCGCTGCCGGGATGGGGCGGGATGGCCGTGCTCGACCGCTCCTGGTACGGCCGCGTCATGGTCGAGCGCGTCGAGGGCTTCGCGAGCGAGTCGGAGTGGCGGCGGGCCTACGACGAGATCAACACGTTCGAGCGCACGCTCTTCGACGAGGGCATGGTCCTCGTCAAGTTCTGGATGCACATCTCCGACGCCGAGCAGCTCGAGCGCTTCGAGCGCCGGCGCAACGACCCGCTGAAGGCCTGGAAGCTCACCGACGATGACTGGCGCAACCGCGGCCGGAGGCCGGACTACGAGGGCGCCGTCGAGGAGATGCTCGAGCGCACGGACACGGCATGGGCGCCGTGGCACGTGATCGCCGGCGAGTCCAAGCGCTGGGGGCGCGTCGCGGTGCTCCGGACGACGATCGCGGCGATCGAGCAGGGGCTGCGCCGCCACGGCGTCGAGGCCCCGCCGCCGCTGGACTGAGCGCGAGCGACTCAGGCGACGCCGACGCGCCCCGCGGCGCCAGCGGACCCCGCAGGTCGCCGGCCGCATGATCTCGCGGTCCGGGGGCGCGTGCGCATGACGCTCGCAGCCTAGGATCGGATCCGTGCTCGCACGGGTCTCGCTGCTGGCGGTGCTCGGGCTCGCCGCACCCGGGTGCGGCGGCGATCGGCAGGCGCTGCCCGCCTCGTGCGCCGAGGGGCCCGGTGCCGTCCTGCGAGCGCTCGCGAGGGCTCCGCGCTCGCCGGCGCTCGGCGACGGCACCCGCCTCTCCGAGTGCGTCGCCCGCGCCTACGGGGACGGCGAGCTCCAGCAGCTCGGCTACACCCTCACGCCCGCCGCGGACCGCCTCGCGGTCCGCGGCACCGCCCGCGCCGCCTACGAGCTCGGGTTCTTGATCGGCGCCGTCCATCGCGGCGCCTCGCGCACCAACGGGATCCACGGCGAGCTCGTGCGCCGCCTCGACGGCACTGCGACCTTCGACGACCCGCGCCTGGTGGTCGCGGCCCGGCGCGGGATCCAGGCGGGGGAGTCGTCCGGATGAGGCTCCGGCTCTGGCACGCCGGCGACGGCACGCGGATCGCCTACCGCGAGACCGGCACGGGCCCGGCGCTGATCCTGCTGCACTCCTGTGGCCTCACGCACCGCGAGCTCGCGCCGGTCGCCGAGCATCTCGACCACCGCTATCGCCTGGTCCTCCCCGACCTCCCGCTGCACGGCGACTCCGAGGACCGGCCGCGCCATCCCTACACGCCGGCCTGGTTCGCCGACGTCACCGCGGCCTTCTGCCGCGACGTCGGCGGGGCGCGCCCGCTGGTGGGAGGCCACGGCATGGGCGCCGAGATCCTGCTCGACGCGGTCGCGACCGGGCGGCTCGCGCCGGCGGCGCTGATCCTCATGCCCAATCGGATGCACCGCCCGGCGAGCGGCGCCGCGACCCGTGGGGCGTGGCGCGTGGCCGCGCGCACGGGGGCGATCCCCGGCCTCGACCGCGTGCTCTCGCACGCCGTCCGGCTCGCCGTCCGGCCCGACGCCGGCGTGCGGCTCTCGGCGCACGGGAACCCGGCCGCGCGCGACCTGGTCCGCCATGCGCTCGCCGACGTCGGGGGCAACACCAACCTCGTGCGCTCGTGGTCGCGCTTCGCCCGGCGCTGGCCCGCACGGCCGCCGCGCGACCGGCTCGAGTCCTACGGCCGGGTGCCCTGCCGGACGCTGCTGCTGTGGGCCGACGAGGACGACGGCCACCCGCTGGCGGTCGCGCAGGAGGCGCTGGGGCTGATCCCGGGAGCCCAGCTGCGGGTGCTGCCCGGGACGGGCTTCCTGGTCGCATACGACGACCCGGTCGGGCTGGCCCGCGAGATCGCCGCGTTCGCGTGACGCGCGTAGGCTGAGGGCATGAGCGCGACCGAGCACACCGCCCAGCTCTGGGGCGGAGAGACCACGAAGGCCGTCGAGAACTTCCGGATCTCGGGCGAGCGGGTGCCGCTGCCCGTCATCCACTGGCTGGGGCGGATCAAGGGCGCCGCGGCCCGTGTCAACGCGGACCTGGAGCTGCTCGATCGCGGGATCGCCGACCGCATCGCCGCCGCCGCCGCCGAGGTCGCCGACGGCCGCCACGACGACCAGTTCCCGATCGACGTCTTCCAGACCGGCTCGGGCACCTCGTCGAACATGAACGCCAACGAGGTCGTCGCCAACCTCGCGGGCGAGGGCGTGCACCCCAACGACCACGTCAACTTCGGGCAGTCCTCCAACGACGTGTTCCCCAGCGCGGTGCACCTGGCCGCGCTCGACCAGGCCACCAACACCCTGCTCCCCGCGCTCGAGCGCCTCGAGCGCGCCTTCGCCGCCAAGGCCGAGGAGTACGCCGACCTCGTCAAGTCCGGTCGCACCCACCTCATGGACGCGGTCCCGGTCACGCTCGGCCAGGAGTTCGGCGGCTACGCGGCGCAGGTCCGGCTGGGCGCGCGGCGCGTGCGCAACGCGCTGCCGCAGGTCGGCCAGATCCCGCTCGGCGGCACGGCCACCGGCACCGGGCTCAACACGCACCCGGAGTTCGCCGAGCGCGTCCGCGCGTTGCTCGCCGAGGACTCCGGGCTCGAGATCTCCGCGCCCGAGGACCCGTTCGAGGCGCAGGGCAACCGCGACGCGCTCGTCGAGCTGTCGGGCGCGCTCAAGGTCGTCGCCGTCTCGCTGACCAAGATCGCCAACGACCTCGCCCTGATGGGCTCCGGCCCGCGGGCCGGGATCGGCGAGCTGCTCCTGCCCGAGCTGCAGAAGGGCTCATCGATCATGCCCGGCAAGGTCAACCCCGTGATCCCCGAGGTCGTCCTCCAGGTCGGCGCGCAGGTCATCGGCAACGACACCGCGATCACGATCGGCGGCACCCAGGGCAACTTCGAGCTCAACGTCCGCATCCCGCTGATGGCGCGCAACCTGCTGCAGTCGATCGGCCTGCTGGCGAGCGCGTCGACCGCGCTCGCCGAGAAGTGCGTCGAGGGCATCGAGGCCAACCGCGAGGGCTGCGAGCGCAGCGCGGAGTCCACGCTCGCCGCGGCCACGGCGCTCAACCGCCACATCGGCTACGACCGGGCCGGCGCGATCGTCAAGGAGGCGGCGTCCTCCGGACGGCTGCTGCGCGAGGTCGCCCTCGAGCAGGGCGTCGACGAGGAGACCTACAACCGGGCGATGGACCTGCACCGGATGGCGCAGGGCGGGCTCGTCTAGCCGCCGCGATAGTCCGGGACGCGCTCGAAGACCGAGCGCACCACCGACACGGCCGGCTTGGGGTCACCCGCGTAGTCGAACAGGCCCTTCTGGTTGAGGCCGCGCACGAGCTGGATGTCCGGCACCTGGCGGTGGATCGAGCCGCCGGCGAAGGACGGCGCGACAGCGAAGTCGCGCAGGACCCAGACGAGCATCCCCGACAGCCTCGGGTCGTCGCGGTAGGCCCGCAGGTGCGTGGCCAGCAGCGCGGTCTGGAAGCTGTAGCCGCCCGGCTCGTCGCTCGGGTTGGCGGCCGACGCCTCGGCCCCGAACTCGGTGATCGCCGTGACCTTGTCGGGGAAGGCGCGGTGGAAGGCGGCCAGCCGGGCACGGACGATCGAGGCCAGCTCGGTCCGGGAGGCGCGGGTGGAGTCGTACCAGCCGGCGTAGTTGGTCAGGCCGACCGCGTCGAGGTCGCGGTAGAGCAGCGAGCGGTCGTCGGCCGGCGGATGCGAGCCCCACACGTCGACGGCCACGAGACGGCCGGGATCGCGCCGGTGCAGCTCGCGCGCCAGGCCGTCGATGTACTGCGCCTGCCCGCCCGTGTGGCCGTGCCCGGCGACCTCGTTGGCCAGGCTCCAGACGACGATCGACGGGTGGATCTGCAGCTGGCGCCAGCTGGTGAGCGCGCGCTCGCGCGCGCTGCGGCGCCGGGCCGCGGTGGTGGCCGTCCAGGCACCCGGCGCGTCGACGGGGCCGATGCCCTGCCAGACCATGATGCCGGCGGCGTCGAGCCGGTCCAGCAGGGCGGGCGTGAGCGGATGCTGCGAGCGCGTCGCGTTCGCGCCGATCGCCTTGAGCTCGGCGACGAGCGCATCCATGTCCGCGGGGCTCAACGCGTCACCATGACCCGGGACGTCCTCGTTGAGCGACGCTCCGTGAAGCAGCAGCGGGCGCCCGTTGAGCAGCAGCGACGTGCCGCGCCGGCGCAGCTCGCGCAGGCCCGTCTGCCCGCTCCACTGCGACTCGCCGGGCACCTTCAGCGCGAGCCGGTAGAGCGCGGGCGACCCCGGGCTCCACAGGGCCGGGTCGGCGATCCGGACGTGAGCTCGCGCGACGACCCATCTCCCGGCCGGCGCGCCGACAACTCCGAACGACAGCTCCGTGCGCTCGCCGGCCCGGCTCAGCGTGCCCTGCACGCCGATGTCGCGCGTGCCGCGCGCGAGGTTGTGGACGTGCACGGTGACGTCGACCTCGGCAGCGCCGTCACGCGTCAGGTGGGTGACGACGGTGGGGGCCGACAGCTCGCTGTCGCCGAGCCGGCGAAGCGCCACGCCGCGGTTGATGCCGCCGAAGTTGAACCAGGTGCGGTGCCAGCCGGCGGCCTTCATCGCCTGCGGGTCGCGGTAGTCGCTGCGCACGACGAGGGTGTGGCGGCCGGCGGCGGCGTGAAAGCGCTCGGTGAACGGCAGGAACTCGCCGATGTGCCTGCCGAGCAGCCGCCCGTCGACCCAGACCTCGGCCTTGTGGTTGACCGACTCGAAGTCGATCGCGTAGTGGCCGTCGACGGGGACCGAGAACGTCGTCGACCACCACGCCAGCGAGCCGTGGTGGCTGCGGACCCCCGCGGCCCCGGTGATGCGCCCCGCGTTCGGGACGAACGGGACCGCCACCGTGCTGCCGGCGAACCCGCCGCGCTGCCAGCCCAGCGCCCGCCCGCGGTCGGAGGGATCGCTGCGCAGCGTCCACGGGCCGGTCAGCGGCGTCGCCGTGTAGGGGGAGGACGCCGGCGCCGGCGCGTCCGCGCCGGCGAGCGTGGCCGCGCCGATCCCGGCCAGCGCCACGAGGGCGAGCAGGACGTAGACGCGCAGATGGGACCCGGGCACCATGGGCGCGGCCAGGGTACCGCCGGGGTTGGCCGTATCCGGCCCACAGCCTCAGGCCCGCGCCGCGCGGATCAGAGCTTCATCGCGACGTACTTGGTCTCGAGGTACTCCTCGATGCCCTCGCGGCCGCCCTCGCGGCCGATGCCCGACGCCTTCACGCCGCCGAACGGCGCCGAGGCGTTGGAGACCATCCCCTGGTTGAGCCCGACCATGCCCGTCTCGAGGCCCTCCATGACGCGGAAGGCGCGGTCGAGGTCCCGCGTGAAGAAGTAGGCGACAAGGCCGTAGACCGTCGCGTTGGCGGCGCGCACGGCCTCCTCGTCGGTCGAGAACGTCGCGATCGGCGCGACCGGGCCGAAGATCTCCTCCTCGAGCATGCGGGCGTCGCCGGGCACGCCGGTGAGGACGGTGGGCTCGAAGAAGTGCCCCGGGCCGTCGAGCGCGGAGCCGCCGACCGCCGCCTCCGCGCCCTTGTCGGTGGCGTCGGCGACCAGCTCGGCGACCTTGGCACGCTGGTCGTCGTCGATCAGCGGCCCGACGTCGACGCCCGGCTCGGTCCCGCGGCCGACCTTCAGCCCGCGCATCCGCTCGGCCAGGCGGCGGCCGAACTCCTCGGCGACCGACTCGTGCACGTGGAAGCGGTTGGCGGCCGTGCACGCCTCGCCGATGTTGCGCATCTTGGCGATCATCGCCCCGTCGATCGCGGCGTCGAGGTCGGCGTCCTCGAAGACGAGGAAGGGGGCGTTGCCGCCGAGCTCCATCGAGGTGCGCAGGATCCGCTCGGAGGCCTGCTTCATCAGGACGCGGCCGACCTCGGTCGATCCGGTGAACGAGAGCTTGCGCGCGCGGGGGTCGGTGATCACGGGCTCCATGACGGTGCCGGAGGAGCTCGCGGTGATCACGTTCAGCACGCCGCCGGGGAGCCCGCACTCCTCGAGGATCCCCGCCAGCGCGAGCATCGACAGCGGCGTCTGCTTGGCCGGCTTCATCACCATCGTGGCGCCCGCGGCGATCGCCGGGCCGATCTTGCGGGTGCCCATCGCGGTCGGGAAGTTCCAGGGCGTGATGAAGATGCAGGGGCCGACGGGCTGCTTCATCACCAGCACACGGCCGGTGCCCTTGTCGGCGACCGAGTAGCGGCCGTCGATGCGCATCGCCTCGCCCGCGAACCAGTTGAAGAAGTCGGCCGCATAGGCGATCTCGGCCTTCGACTCGGCGAGCGGCTTGCCCATCTCGAGCGTCATCAGCAGGGCCAGGTCCTCGACGCGCTCGTTGAGCATCTCGTAGGCGCGGCGGAGGATCTCGGAGCGCTCGCGCGGCGCGGTCGCGGCCCACTGCTCCTGATGGTCGGCAGCGGCGGCGAGGGCGGCCAGGGCGTCGTCGGCGGTGGCATCGGCGATCTCGCAGAGCGTCTCGCCGGTGGCCGGGTCCTCGACGGGCAGCGTGGCACCCTCGGATCCCTCGCGCCACTCGCCGCCGACGTACAGCAGCGGCTTGACGGTCTCGATGACGGACTGCTCGGCGGTGGTCATGTGCTCACGGTCTCCGTTCCCAGCTCCTCGCTGATCGCGACGTCGATGGAGTAGTCGATGGGCGCCACGATCAGGCTGGGCACGTCGAGCGTGAGCGCGTGGCGCAGGTGGCGGCCGAAGTCCGCCACGCTCTCGCAGCGCCAGGCCGGCAGGCCGAAGGCCTCGGCGAGCCGGACGAAGTCGGGGTTGGTGAAGTCGCAGCCGAAGTGGCGCCCGAACTTCTTGTCCTGCTTCCAGACGATCGAGCCGAACTGCCGGTTCTCCCAGATCACGTTGACGATCGGGGTCTTCAGGCGCATCGCGGTCTCGAGCTCCTGGACGTTCATGAGGAAGCCGCCGTCGCCGTTGACCGTGACCACCCGGCGCTCGGGGTGCACCAGCTTGGCGGCGATCGCGCACGGCAGCGCGAAGCCCATGCCGGCCAGGCCGTTGGCGATCAGCACCGTGTTCGGCTCGTGGGCCGGGAACATCCTCCCGATCCACAGCTTGTGCAGGCCGACGTCGGAGATCAGCATGTCGCGCGGGCCGAGCGCGTCGCGGATCTCCCAGAGCGCGCGGGGCGGCTGCATCGGGAAGGCGTCGTCGCGGCGCGCAGATTCGAGCCGGCCGAGAACGGCCTCGCGAAGCCGGGACGAGCCGCCGGAGTGCGGTACGTCCCGGCACTCCTCGGCCAGCCGGCTGAGCACGTGGTAGACGTCGCCGATCAGCTCGACCTCGGGCATGAAGTGGCCGTCGATCTCGGCGGGCTGGGAGTCGACGACGACGATCTTCTTGTCCCCGCGCGGGTTCCAGTGCTTGGGGGCGTGCTCGACGAGGTCGTAGCCGATCGCGATGACCACGTCGGCATCCTCGAAGCCGGCCATCGCGTAGTCGCGCGACTGGAGCCCGACCGTTCCGAGCGCGCGGGGATCGGTGTAGTCGAGCGCCCCCTTGCCCATGAACGTCTCGGCGACCGAGATGCCCGTCGCGCGCGTGAACTCGCGCAGCGCGGGGGCGGCGCCGGCGCGCACGACCCCGTTGCCCGCGAGCGCGACGGGGTTGATCGCGTTGCGGATCACGTCGGCTGCCTTGAGCAGCTCGCGGGCGGCAGGCTCCGGGCGGACGGGCCGCCGGCGCGGAAGCGGCTGGGCCTCCAGCGGCTGCGCCATGACGTCCTCGGGCAGCTCGAGGTGCGTCGCCCCCGGCTTCTCGGTCTCGGCGAGCTTGAACGCCTTGCGGACGACCTCGGGGACGATCTCGGGAGAGTTGACGCGCGCGTTCCACTTGGTGATCGGGCGCAGCATCTCGACCAGGTCGAGGTACTGGTGGGATTCCTTGTGCATGCGCTCGAGGTCGGCCTGGCCGGTGAGCGCGACCAGCGGCGCCCGGTCGAGGAAGGCGTCCGCGACCGCCGTGATGAGGTTGGTGGCACCGGGGCCGAGCGTGCCGAGGCAGACGCCGGCGCGGCCGGTCAGCCGGCCGTACATGTCGGCCATGTAGGCGCCGCCCTGCTCGTGGCGGACGGGGACGAACGAGACCGACGAGGCCGCCAAGGACTCGTTCAGGTCTAAGGTCTCCTCCCCCGGTATGCCGAAGACATACTTGACGCCTTCGGCCTCGAGGCATTCGACGAAGACGTCAGAAGCGCGTCGATCGCTCACGTCGCGTGTTTACCCTCGAACAAGCCCATGGAACGTACCACCGCACTCGCCGCCACAATCCTCGCCTCCGCCGCCCTCGCCGCGCCGGCCGACGCGGCCTCGCGCTTCATCGTGCGCGGCGCCGGCTACGGCCACGGCATCGGCATGAGCCAGTACGGCGCCTACGGCTACGCGCTGCACGGCAAGGACCACCGCTTCATCCTCGGCCACTACTACACGGGTACGAGCCTGGGCCAGATCGACTCGGGCCGCGTGATCCGCGTGCTGCTCCAGAGCGGCAGGAAGGTCGCGTTCTCAGGGGCCACCGGTGCCGCCGGGCACCACCTCGACCCGAACCGGGCCTACACGGTCGCGCCATCGGGGCTCGACCAGCTCGCGCTGCGGTCCTCGTCGGGCAAGACCATCGCGAAGGTCGGCCCGCCGCTGCGCGTCTCTGGCGGCGGCGACCCGCTGCGCCTGAAGGGGAGCGCATCCAACGGGCTGTCCAACGGGCGCTATCGCGGCGCGCTCGAGCTCCGGCGCACGGCCGTCGGCACGATCCTGGCGATCGACGCGGTGAACCTCGAGGACTACGTCCGCGGCGTGGTGTCGGCCGAGAGCCCGGCGTCCTGGCCCGCCGAGGCGCTGAAGGCCCAGGCGGTGGCCGCGCGCACCTACGCCGTGACCACCGGGGTGAGCGGGGACTTCGACCAGTACGCCGACACCCGCTCGCAGATGTACCGCGGCGTCGCCGCGGAGAGGCCCAGCACGGACGCCGCGGTCGCCGCCACCGCCGGCGAGGTCGTCACCTACCAGGGCAAGCCCGCGGTCACGTACTTCTTCTCGACCTCCGGCGGGCGGACCGAGAACATCGAGAACTCCTTCGTGGGCGCCGATCCCAAGCCGTGGCTCGTCTCGGTCGACGACCCCTACGACAACCTGTCGCCCAAGCACCGCTGGGGCCCGATCCGCATGACCGTCGGCCATGCCGCCCGCGAGCTGCGCGGGCTGGTGAAGGGCTCGTTCCGCGGCATCAAGGTCGTCAAACGGGGCGACTCCCCCCGGATCGTCTATGCCGACGTGATCGGCTCGCGCGGGCGCACCCGCGTGACCGGCCCGACGCTGCGCTCGCGCTTCGGGCTCAACGACACCTGGGCCACGTTCTCGCTGATCACCGCCAAGGCGCACAGGAAGGGCTCGACGGCGCCTGCCTCCCCGCCGGCGAACAGCCCGTCCACCTCGTCGCCCGGCTCCGACCCGCAGACCGGCGGCGTCCAGCCCGACAGCGCCGGCAGCGCCCGCGCCGCCGCGAACCGCATCGCCGGCAGCATCACCGGCCGCGTGATGCCGATCCGCCGCCACGGCCACGCGGTGCTCGAGCGCCGCGCCGGCCACCGCTGGCACCGCGCCGAGAAGGTCCGCACCGACGGCCACGGCCACTACCGCTTCCCGAACCTCCGTCCCGGCGCCTACCGCATCCGCTGGCGCGGCGACACGGGGCCCGTGATCCGCCTCTAGCCCCGCCCGGCCTGCGGCCGGTCGCCATCGCCCCAGAAGTCCCCCTCGAGGATCTCGCCGTCGCCCTTGCGGTACGGCCCGAAGACCAGCAGCTGGAGGCCCTCGTCGCCCGCCTCGAAGGCGCGCCCCACGCGGGGGGAGACCCGGACGGCGTCGAGTGGCCCGACCTCGATCACCTCGTCGTCGAGCTTCATCCGCCCGCGGCCTGAGAGCACCACGTAGACCTCCTCGGCCGCCTCGTGGCGGTGGGCGAACGCCTGCCGGCAGCCGGGCTTGACCCGCTGGAGCGCCACGCCGGTCTCCCGGGCGCCCAGCTCGGCGGTGGCGAACCGGGCCTCCTGGACCGCGCCGAAGGGGCGGCCCTCGGCGGCGTCGGCGACGTCCGGCAGGTGGCAGCGGGTCCAGGGGGCGGGCATCGTCAGCCGCCGTAGACCCGGGCGAGCGACTCGGCGACGCAGACGGGCTTGTCCCCGCCCTCGCGCTCGAACGTCTGGGTCACGCGGAACTGCACGCCACCGGCGACGTCGGTGACCTCGGCGAGCGTCGCGCGCATCCGCACGCGCGAGCCGACCGGCAGCGGAGCGGGAAAGCGGACCCTCTCGTAACCGTAGTTCAGGCCGAACGCGATCCCCTCGATCGTGAACATCGCATAGCCGAACTTCGGGCCCAGCGACAGCGTGTAGAGGCCGTGGGCGATCGTCCCGCCGAACGGCGTCTCGGCAGCCCGCTCGGGGTCCACGTGGATCCACTGGCGATCCTCGGTGGCGTCGGCGAAGGCGTCGATGCGCTCCTGGGTCACCTCGTGCCAGTCGCTGACGCCCAGCTCCTGGCCCACCATCCCGCGCAGCTCGTCGATCCCGTTGATGGTCCGCATCGCCCAGACCCTACTGCGGGCGTCGCCGTCTCCGACGACCGCAGCTACCGGACCGGAAGGCGCGCCCGGCGCTCCAGGCGGCGCAGCGACCGCGCCGAGCGGGCGTCGGCGGGCCGGGCGAGGCCGACCCAGCGCACGCGCCCGTCCGACAGGCGCGCAACGGCGGTCCGCGTGCGGCCGAGCCTTCGCACGCGGAGGCCGCCCGCCAGCCGGTGCCACGACCGCGAGGCCAGACGGCGCCCGGCTCGCGCCCCGGCGATGCGGGCCGATCGCGCGGTCGTCGCGACGAGCGCGACACGCCGGTGCCGGCCGCCCACGAGCGCCGCGTGCACGCCGCCGCCCCCGGCGACGCACCAGCGCCAGGCCAGCCGGCCGTGGGCGCCGGGGGTCCCCGCGATGTGGCGCGCCCTGCGCGCGGACGTCCCGGGTGCCAGCCAGGCGATCGCCCGCTCCCCCGTGCCGTCGGTCGCGGGCAGGCATCCGAGCCGCCTCGCGCGCAGGCCCGGCGACGCGAGCACGTCGCGCATGCAGTAACGCTCGGTCACCCAGCGCGACGCCGACAGCAGCCGCGTCTGGTCGGCGTAGAACGGCGAGGTGGGATCGCCTGACTGCGAGTAGGTCACGAGCGTGCGCGCCGGCGGGCACGCCCCGCGCAGCTCGACGGCCATGACGAAGGTGCCGCCGTGGACCACGGGGCCGTAGCCGCCGCCGGGCTTCCAGCGGATGTCGGTGGCATCGAAGATCCCGTCAGCGCCGGGGCCGCCGTGCAGCGGGATGCGCGTCCCTTCCTGCGGCGCGAACGCGACGTCGCGGGGGGCCGCGTCGAGCGGGATGCCCGCCGCCCGCAGCCCGGCCACCGCGTCGCCGAGTGCGCGCTGGATCTGGGGATTGGCGGTGTCGAGCTCGTGCGGCGTGTCCACCGGGCGGGCGGGGTCGAAGGCGTCGCGCCAGGTGCCCTCCATCGGAGACCCCCCGCCGACCGCGTTCGAGCCCGGGATCGGGCGCGCGATCGCCAGCTCCGTGAAGCGCCGGAACAGGATGCTGCCCGCGCTCCCCAGATGCTCGTGCAGGTCCCACCGCGCGAGCACGCCGCACGTGTCGCCCTTGGCCACCGGCCCGGAGCTCGACGGCAGCACCGGCAGCGAGCGGCACAGCTCCACGAGCGCGTCGCGCATCAGCTCGCCCGCGCCGTTGCGGTCCTCGAACATCATCTCCTGCAGCTGCGGCAGCGTGAAGCTCCTCCCGGTGCGCCCGTCGGTCCCGGCGAGCCGGTCGCGGACCATCCGGAGCGCCAGCCGCGTGCGCAGCGAGCGCTCGGTCCGCTCGTCGCCGATGATCCGCGCGAAGCCCTCCAGGGGCTGCGCGGGGTTCGTCAGCCAGTAGGAGTCGTTGGAGTTCTCGACGTAGTCGGCCCGATGCAGGAACGGCAGGTGCGACGGCCCGAAGATGCCCGGGACGACCGCGTCGGGGTCCGACCCCCAGGCGCAGGCCGAGCGCGACCCGTCGAGCACGGGCAGGCGCAGCTGGGCGAAGGTCGCGGCCCCGAGCGCGGTGTCGCACTCGGCAGCCTGCCGATCGGTCACGTGCGGGACGACCGACGCGTCGGCGTACAGCGTCGCGCCCGATGCGTCGGCGGCGACCGTGTTCGCCCAGGGGATGCCCTGGTCGCGGCGCAGGATCGCCTCGAGCCCGGCGACGTTCTCGGCGCGGTCGGTCTCGTAGAAGTGGTTGAGGTAGCGCAGGTTCTCCGCGTTCGCGTCGCCGAACGCGAACGCCTTGGCCGGCGTCCACGGGAACAGCTTGAGCCCGAGCAGCTCGGTCAGCATCGGGCCGTACTCGGTCGAGTACAGCGTGCGGCGCACCTCGCCCGTCGACCCGTCGGGGCGCCGCACCGGCACCGCGATGGTCCGCGAGGTCATCTGCTTCGGCCGGCCGTCGACGAGGTAGGTCGTCGGGCTGCCCGGGGCGAGCGTGAGCTCGAACGGCGTGAAGCGGAAGGCGCTGGAGGTCGTGTGCGACCAGGCGAGCCCCCGCGTGTGGCCGATGACGACGAGCGGCACGCCGATGAACGTGGCGCCCTCGACGTCGAGCCGGCCGGGGATCGTGAGGTGCGCCTGGTACAGGCGGTAGTCGCCCTCCCACGGCAGATGGGGGTTGCCGAGCAGCATGCCCGCCCCCGAGGAGGTCGCCGCGCGGCCCAGTGCCAGCGCGTTGGAGCCCATCCCCCCGAGCCCGAGGCGGTTGCCGAGCTCGGACAGCGCGGCCGGGGTCACGGCGCCGCCGGCCGCGGCGCTGCCGGGCGCTCCGGGCGGCGGGGGCTGTGCCTCGCCGATGCCGGTGATGGCCAGGCCGCCGCCCGCCAGCGAGGCCAGCTGCATGAACCGGGCGTACGCGAGTCGCTCGTCGATCGGACGGACCCACGGCTTGCCGCGGCAGGTCGGGTCGCGCACGCCCGCGGCGCCGCCGATGTCGGCGAGGTAGCGGTTGTAGCCGGCGACGTAGCCGCGCACGAGCGCCTGGACCTCGGGCCGCACGCCCAGCGGCGGCGGTGCGTGCAGCTGGCGCTCGATGACGCCGGAGGCCAGCACCTGGCGGTAGTAGAGGTCGCTGTCGAGGTTCGGGTGGGTGGCGCCGTTGGCGTGGAAGACGAAGCTGCCGTCCGGCCCGAGCCAGCGGGAGCGCTCGCCGGCCACCGTCATGTAGGACTCGGCCAGCAAGCACAGGTTGTCCCGGGCGACCGCGTAGCCGTAGCCGTAGCCGAGCCCGGCGTCGTCGTCGGCCGTGATGTGCGGGATGCCGTGCTCGGTCCAGCGGATGATCGCGTCGGGGGCCGCGCTCGCCTGCGCCGCGGCGGGGGCGGCGAGCGACGCGACGAGGAGCAGGACGAGCAGGGCCCGGGAGGCCATCGCCGCCGCAGCCTACGCGGCGCCCGCCGCGCACGCGCCGATCAGCCGAACCGCAGCTGCGGCGCGACTGCGGCCTCGTCGGCGTCGCGCAGGTCCGCCTTCTGCCGCCGCTCGTCGGCGTCCGCGGACGCGAGCAGCAGCTCGGGCGTGAGCCCGTCGCGGGGGAAGATCGCCACGCCGGTGCTCGCCGTGAGCGGCGCGCCGAGCACGTCGATCGGCTCAAGCGCCGCCGTGAGGCGGCGCACGAGCACGAGCGCCTCGGTGGCGCCGGTCTCGGGCGCGACCACGCAGAACTCGTCGCCCCCATGGCGCGAGACGGTGTCGCCGGCGCGGACGGTCGCGGTCAGCGTCGCCGCCACCCGGCGCAGGACGCGGTCGCCGGCGGGATGGCCGAGCGTGTCGTTGATCACCTTGAAGCCGTCGAGGTCGAAGACGACCACGGCGAGCTCGCGCTCCTCGCGGGCATGGCGCGCGACCTCCTGCTCGAGGCGCTCCTCGAGCAGCCGGCGGTTGCCGACGCCCGTGAGGCTGTCGCGCCGGGCGAGGTCGGCGAGCTCGCGCTGCCGGGCGACCAGACCCTCGCGGAGCTGGGCGACGGCTGCCGTCGCCACCCAGAGCATCGGCACCATCACGCCCACCCGCGCCACCTGGTCGGCGGTCGCGGACGCGTAGAGGATCGGCAACGCCGCCGCCAGCGAGGCCAGCCCGATGTGGAAGACGATGGCGCGCCGGGAGGCGAACGCGTAGGCCGCGAACACCGCCACGAGCACGTAGAACCACTCGTAGACGGGCCCGTGCGCGCCGGCCGCCCAGACCGTGACGGCCACCTCGGCGATCGCCACGACCGGGATGGCGTGGAAGACCCGCGACGGGATCCGGTCCCAGGGCACCACGAGGCAGCCGAGCCCGGAAGCGATCGCGACCCCGACGAGCGCGTGGTTGAGGATGCCGACCGACGGGTGGCGGAACAGCAGGTTGGCCGGGATCGAGGCCGCGCCGCCGACGATGAAGAGCATGCCGGCAAGGCGCCCCGTGGCCAGCCGGCGGGCGATCTCGTCGCGGTCGCTGCCCATTCTCCGTTGAACATCGGCTTAATGGGGATCGTCTTGAGCCCGCAGTCGAGAGACTCCCCGCACGATGCGGAGATCCAGGCCGCACCCCTGCTGGCGGTCGACGCCCCCTCGCTGCTCTACCGCGCCTTCCACGCGCTGCCGGAGTCGATCACCGGTGCCGACGGCCTCCCGGTCAACGCCCTGCTCGGCTGTGCCAACCAGGTCCTCTGGGCGGTCGAGCGCCACCGGCCGCGGGCCGTTGCGCCCTGCTTCGGGGCGGAGGCGGCGGTCTACCGCGTCGAGCTCTATGCCCCGTACCACGCCGAGCGCCCGCCGATGCCGGAGGCCCTCGCCGCGCAGTGGGGCCGGGCGCCCGCCCTCTTCGAGGCACTCGGCTGGACGCCGCTCGACCACGACACCCTCGAGGCGGACGACCTCCTGGGCAGCCTGGCCGCCGTCGAGACGGCCGCCGGGGGCAGCGCCCTGCTCTTCACCGGCGACCGCGACATGTTCCAGTGCGTCGGCGAGCGCGTCGCCGTCCTCTATCCCGGCGGGCGCGACGGCCCCGCCGTCGTCGACGAGGCCGGCGTGCGCAAGCGCTACGGGGTCGCGCCCGGACAGGTCCCGGACTTCATCGCGCTGCGCGGGGACCCCTCGGACGGGCTCCCCGGCGCCCGCGGGATCGGCGAGAAGACCGCGGCGGAGCTGCTGCGCGTCCACGGCACCCTCGAGCAGGCCATCGCCCGCGGCGACGGCGAGCGCCCGCGCGTTCGGGCCGCGCTGCGCGACCAGGCGGACGAGCTGCGCGCCTTCAAGGAGATCGCGACGCTGGTGCACGTGCCGCTCGACCGTCCCGCGGACCGGCCGACCGACTTCGCCGGGGGCGCCGCCGCGGCCGAGGCCCTCGGGATGGGCGCGCTGGCCGCCCGCCTGCGCGAGCGCGCCCCCGGCCGGCGCTAGCCTGCCCGAGCGGTGCGCCGCCCCGCCCTCGCGCTGACGCTGCTGGCCGTCCTGGGCCTCGCCGGGCCGGCGCGCGCCGCCGGCGGGCCGCCGCAGCCGGTGGTTCTGAGCAGCGGCTGGGAGCTCGCGATGGACCCGCACGGCACCGGGATCGCCGACGGGCGCCCCGACGGGTCGGGCGGCGGATGGCGGCCGGCGCGCGTCCCCGGCGTGTTCGACCCGACGCCGGACCCGGCCGACTACGACGGGACGGTGGGCTGGTACCGGCTCCGCTTTCAGGGCCCGCGGGCGCCCGCGGGCTACGACTGGGCGCTGCGGTTCGCCGGGGTGCGCCGCGCGACCACCGCCTGGCTCAACGGCGTGCCGATCGGGACCAACGCGAACCCCTACGTCCCGTTCACGCTGCCGGCGACGGCCCTGCGCCCGGGCCGGGCCAACACGCTCGTCGTGCGCGTCGACAACCACAAGGGCCCCGGCCGGCGCGAGGGCTGGTGGAACTGGGGCGGGATCGTGCGGCCGGTGACGCTCGTGCCTCGCGGCCGCCTGGCGCTCGAGGACCCGGCCCTGCTGACCGTGGCGGCCGGCGGCGGCCGCGCGACCCTGCTGCTCGACGGCTGGGTGACCAACCGCTCGGCTGCGCCGCTGCGCCCGCGGATCGCCGTCTCGCTGCGCTCGCCCGACGGCCGCCTCACGCGAGCCGCGCACGACGAGCCGCCGCTGGGCGCGGGCGAGCGCCGGCGCGTCCGCTTCCGCGTGCGGCTCGACCACGCGCAGCTGTGGTCGCCGGAGCACCCCGCGCTCTACCGGGCGCAGTTCGAGGCGCTCGCCGGCGGCCGCGTCGAGCAGCGCACGAGGCGCGCCGTCGGCGTGCGCACCGTCCGCGTGTCCGGCGGGCGGCTGCTGCTCAACGGCCGCGCCGTCGACATGCGCGGGGCGTCGATCCAGGAGGACGTCGCGGGCCGCGGGTCGGCGCTCACCACGGCCGACATGGACCGCATCGTCGCGCGCCTGCGGGCGCTTCACGCCAACGTCACCCGTGCGCACTACCTGCTCGACGACCGCCTGCTCGACCGCCTCGACCGGGCGGGGATCCTCGTCTGGAGCCAGGCGCCGATCTACCACCGCGACCGCCTGCTCGAGACCCCGGCCCAGCGCCGGGTGGCGCTGGCGACGGTGCGGGGCACGGTCCTCGGCGCCCGCGAGCACCCGGCGGTGATCGCCCACTCGGTGGCCAACGAGCCCTCGGTCGTCCCCGACACCGTGCCTGGCACCCGCGCCTTCCTCGACGCCGCGCGCCGGCTGGTCGGAGACCTCGATCCCACGGTCCCCGCCGCGGTGGACCTCCTGAGCTACCCGGGCTATCCGCGCCAGAGGACCTACGCCGCGTTCGACCTGCTGGGCATCAACTCGTACTTCGGGTGGTACCCCGGCAAGGCCGCCCACCCCACCGCCAACCTCGCCGATCTGCGCCCCTACCTGCTGCGGATGCGGCGGATGTACCCGCGCTCGGCGATGGTGATGACCGAGTTCGGCGCCGAGGCGACCCGCCACGGGCCCGCCGACGTCAAGCAGACCTACGAGTTCCAGCAGCGGTTCGTCGACCGGACGCTGCGGATCGTCGGCTCGCTGCCGTTCATGAGCGGCGCGATCTACTGGACGCTGCAGGAGTTCGCGGTCAAGCCCCACTGGAACGGCGGCGCGGCCGTGCCCGGCGTTCCGCGCGACTCGATCCACAACAAGGGCCTGATCGCCTACGACGGGGCCGTCAAGCCGGCGTTCCGCACGGCGGCGCGGGACTTCGCGTCCGTCCCGCTGTTCCGGCCGGGGCCGGCACTGGCGCCGGGGCGCCCCGCCGACCCGCTGGGCTGGGTCCTGCTCTTCGGGGTGCCGATCGCCGTGCTCGCCATGCTCGCGCTGTCGCTCTGGGCGCTGCGCGACATCTGGCGCAACACGCGTCCGCCCGAGGCCGAGGTCCTGCCGCTCCCGGCGCGCCGGGCCGCCTGAGCGCGGCGCGGGGCCGGGGCCCGCCCGGCGGCTACGGCGCGAACTTGACGGTGATCACGTCGCCGTCGGCCATCGGGTAGTCGCGCCCCTCCAGCCGCAGCGTCCCGCGCTCGCGGGCGCCCGCGTAGCCGCCCGCGGCGACGAGCGCGTCCCAGGCGATCACCTCGGCACGGACGAAGCCGCGCTGGATGTCGGAGTGGATCTCGCCGGCCGCGTGCCAGGCGGTCAGCCCCCGCCGCAGGTGCCACGACTGGGCGGGCTTGCCCTCGCCGGCCGTGAAGAACGCGAGCAGGTCGAGCAGCGCGAAGGCGCCGTCGACGACGCGCCGCAGCCCGGACTCGGTGACGCCGAGGTCGGCGCGCATCGCCGCCGCGTCGGCCTCGTCGAGCTCGGCGAGCTCGGCCTCCAGCCGGCTCGAGACGGCGACCGCGACCGCGCCCTGGGCGGCAGCGTGCTCGGCGATGGCGGCCGGAGCCACCTGGGCCGAGGCGTCCTCGTCGACGTTGGCCACGAACAGCACCGGCTTGGCCGTCAGCGGCTGCAGCTCGCGCAGCGCGTGCGGCGCCGCCTCCGGGACCGGCACGGTGCGGGCGGGGCGCCCTGCCTGGAGCGCGGCGATCACCTCGCTCAGCCATGCCTCCTCGGCGACTGCCGCCCGGTCGCCGCCGCGTGCCGCGCGCACCACGCGGTCGTGACGACGCTCGGCGGTCTCGAGGTCGGCGAAGATCAGCTCGGTCTCGACGATCTCGATGTCGCGAAGCGGGTCGACCTCGCCCTCGGGGTGGACGACGCCGGGATCACCGTGCGCACGGACCACGTGGATGATCGCATCGGTCTCGCGGATGTTGGCAAGGAAGCGGTTGCCCAGCCCCTCGCCCCTGTGCGCCCCGGCGACGAGGCCGGCGATGTCGTGGAAGTCGACGGTGTCCCGGACGATCTCCGAGGCGCCGACGGTCGCCGCCACCTGCTCGAGGCGCTCGTCGACCACCGGCACCACCGCGACGTTCGGCTCGATCGTCGTGAACGGGTAGTTGGCCGCCTCCGCGCCGGCGCGGGTCAGCGCGTTGAACAGCGAGGACTTGCCCGCGTTCGGCAGGCCGACGATCCCGACCTTCATGCGTCGGAGGCTAGGACGGCGCCGGCGATCGCCGTTCCGAGCAGCGCGCCCGCGACGACGTCGGACGGGTAGTGCACGCCGAGGTGGACCCGGCTGAGGGCCATGGCCGACGCCGCGGTGTACAGCGGCGGGGCGGGCAGCAGCGCCGAGAGCGATCGAGCCGCCGCGAACGACGACGACGCGTGCGCGGAGGGGAAGCTGAGCGCGGTGGGGGTCCGGATCAGGGCCGGCAGGTCCTCGAGCACCGGGCGGCGCCGGCGCACGACGGCCTTCAGCGCCGTGTTGAGCGCGTAGGTGGAGACGATCGCCCGCGCGGACCGGGCCCAGGCGGGGCGCCGCCGGCCGTCGAGCGCGGCGCCCGCGGCGCAGAGCGCCAGCCAGCAGGCCGCGTGCTCGCCGCTGCGGCTGTAGGCGCGGATCGCCGGCTCGAGCGCGGGCGCCTGGGCGGCGCGGATCCTGCGGTAGAGCCGCAGGTCGAGCAGCGCCACGCGGCGGCCCAGCGGGCCGGCGGCGAGCCGGGCGCGCAGCGAGCGGCGAGCGCCGGGGTCGGCGGGCTGACGGGGGACGGCCATCGCGACGGCCACGATACGGGCAGGCTGCGCAGCTCGCCGGCGGCCCTCGCGCCGCGGGCCCTCGTCGCCGACCCACGCCGCTTCGCGGCGATCGCGCCGCCTGCTCGCGGGGCCGCTAGGACGCGCCGAAGCCGACGCGGTGCTCGGCCCGGTCGGTGCGCACGTAGACCACGACGGCGAGGTTGATGCGGACGGTCCCGTCCTCGGCCTCGATGTCGTGCCAGCCGCCGGCCGGCAGCGCCGCCAGCAGCGCGTCGAGCTGCTCGGAGCTCATCCGCAGCGGCAGCCCGCCGCCGAAGAACCCGATCGTGACCTTCTCCATCAGTGGCTCCCCTTCCGACCCGGCGCCGCGTGCGCCGTGTGCGCGGGCTGGACGATCTCGGTGAGGACCCCGCCGGTGGTGGCGGGGTGCAGGAAGGCGACGCGCGAGCCGCGGATGCCGGTGCGGGGCCGCTCGTCGATGAGGCGCAGTCCGGCCTGCGTCAGCCGCTCCAGCTCGGCCTCGATGTCGGGCGTCTGGTAGGCGACGTGGTGCAGGCCCGGGCCCTTGCGGGCCAGGAACTTGCCGACCGGGGTCTCGGCACCGAGCGGGGCCAGCAGCTCGACGTGGCCCTCGCCGACGTCGAGCAGCACCGCCTCGACGCCCTGGCTCTCGACCGTCTCGCGGTGGACCAGCTCGATCGCGAGGTCGGTCTCGTAGAGGGCGATCGCGGCGTCGAGGTCGGAGACGGCGACGCCGACGTGGTCGATCCGGGCCAGCATGCGAGGCCGGAGTCTAGGCGCCGGGTGCCGGGGGCGCTGCCGGGCGCGCAGCGGGCGGCGGGGACACCGCGCTCGCCGCGGCGACCCGGAGGCGCGGCGGGGTGCCCATGATGCGGTCGATGTCGGCACGCTCGAGCACCTCGTGCTCGAGCAGCCGGGCGGCCAGCGCGTCGAGCTGGGGGCGGTGCGTGCGGATCAGCTCCTCCGCGTTGCGCTGGGCGGCGAAGGCCAGCTCGTCCTGCTCCTCGTCGAGCAGGCGGCGGCGGTGGTCGGAGATCGCGTGCGGGTCGGCGGCACGGGTCGGATCGGAGCCCATCGCGTACTCGTGGAGCATCGCGTGGGCGATCTGGGCGACGCGCTGGACGTCGTCGGAGGCACCGGTGGTGATCGCGCCGAACACGATCTGCTCGGCCGTCGCGGCCGCCGAGCAGGACGGTCATGTAGTCGACGAGCTCCTCGCGGCTCTTGAGGTAGCGGTCCTCCTCGGGGAGGTTGAGCGTGTAGCCCAGCGCACGCCCGCGCGGGACGATCGAGATCTTGTGCACGCGGTCGACGCGGGGCAGCAGCTCGGCGCACAGGGCGTGGCCGGCCTCGTGGAAGGCGACGACCCGCTTCTCGTGGTCGTTGAGGACGCGCCGGGACTGCACGCCGGCGATGACCCGCTCGAGCGCGAGGTCGAAGTCCTGCTGGCGGAGGCTGTGGCCCTTGCGGCGCGCGCAGAAGATCGCCGCCTCGTTGCAGATGTTGGCGAGGTCGGCGCCGGTCAGGCCGCTGGTCTGCTGGGCCACGATCCCGAGGTCGACGTCGGCCACCGGCTTGTTGCGGGTGTGGACCTCGAGGATCTTCTCGCGGCCGGCGACGTCGGGCGGCGAGACGAACACCTGACGGTCGAAGCGTCCCGGCCGCAGCAGCGCCGGGTCGAGCTTCTCGAGCAGGTTCGAGGCGGCCATCACGACGACGTCGCCGCCGCCGTCGAAGCCGTCCATCTCGACCAGCAGCTGGTTGAGCGTCTGCTCGCGCTCGCCGGAGATGTCGCTGCCGCGGCGACCGCCGACGGCGTCGAGCTCGTCGATGAAGATGATCGCCGGCGCCTCCTTGCGCGCCTCGGCGAACAGCCGCCGGATGCTGGCCGCGCCGAGGCCGGCGAACATCTCGACGAACGACGCCGCGGACTGGCTGAAGAACTGCGCGCCCGACTCGTGGGCGACCGCCTTGGCCAGCATCGTCTTGCCGGTGCCGGGCGGCCCGTGCAGCAGCACGCCCTTGGGAACCGTGGCCCCGAGGCGGCGGAACGCCCGCGGGTCGCGCAGGAACTGCACGACCTCCTTGAGCTCCTCCTTGGCCTCCTCCACGCCCGCGATCTCCTCCCAGGCCGTCGAGCTCCTGGTCGCCGGCTTGATCTGCTGCGGCTTGGTCCGCGGCATCAGCTTCAGCGTCCGCCAGAAGAAGTACAGCATCCCCGCCATGAAGAGGAGGGTCGCGACGCCCGACCACTGCAGCGCCCAGTCGCGCAGGTTGTCGAAGAATCCGAGTGCGAGCATCAGGTTGGGTATCGGTTCGTTGCGCGCGGCCTTGAGCTCTGCACCCCAACGCTAGCCGACCGGCGACAGCCGGTCCGACGGGATCAGGCCCCGGCCCGCCTTCGCGCATCCACGCCCCTCGACACGGACGATGTCGGCCGTGAAGTCGTTGTCGCCGCGCAACAGCGACGAGCCCACCCCGTAGGCGTCGACGGGCACGTCCGCCGCCTCGAACGCGGCGATGCGCTCGGCGCCGAAGCCACCCGAGACCGCGACGTGCACGCCGGCGAAGCCGGCCGCGTCGAGCGCGGCGCGGACCCGCTCGACCAGCTGCGGCTGCACGCCGCGCAGCCCGGCGCCGGCGAGCGCGGCGTCCTCGAGTTGCTCGCTCGTGTCCAGGCGCACGCCCCAGAGGTCCGGCGCCGAGCGCCTCGGCGACCTCCAGCGCGGTGCGCACCGAGTCGTTCTCGAAGTCGACGAGCACGGTGACGTTCATCGATTCGGCGAAGCGGTCGGCGAAGCGCCGCGCGGCGCGGCCACCGTGTCGCCGCCGTAGGCCGCGATCAGCCCGTGCGGGACGGTCCCCATCCCGCGGCCGCCCCACCAGGAGGCCTGCGCGTCGGTCGAGACCCCGATCGCGCCGGCGACGTGCGCGGCCCAGCCGTCGCCCGGTCTGCACGCGCCAGTGGTCGTGGCGGGCGGGGAAGAACCAGATCGGCTTGCCGCGCGGCGGCGTCGACCACGCCGCGGACGTTGCGCATGACCAGCGTTCGGCGGGCGAGGCAGCCGAGGTAGACCGTCTCGAGGTGGGCGAACAGCGCGTAGTCGCCCTCGATCTGCATGACCGGCTCGCCCGGCGCGATCGCGTCGCCCTCGTGCAGCGCGCGGACGTCGCAGCTCGCCCCAGCCGGGGACGCCACTCGCCGTCGGTCCCGCGGCCCGCCCGAGCACTCGCGCAGCACGGCGATCGCCTCGTCGATGCCGCCCAGGACCGACTCGCGCTTCTGGAAGACCTGCATCAGCACCCGGGGGTGATGGTCGTCGCTCCTCGAGCAGCTGCTTGGTCGAGGTTGAAGTACTGGTCGGAGTAGTAGCCCTCGCGGATCCGCTCGACCGGCAGGCGGAAGACCGCCGAGGAGAGCCGGGGGCGGGCGGCGCTCATGCCGCCTCGGCGCGCAGGATCTCCGCGCAGCGCCGCGCGGCCGACCTCGAGCTGTGCGGCGGTCGGCTCGCGCGTGCCGATCGCGCCGCTGGAGCTCGTGCCCGGGCCGGCGCAGCATCCGGGCCGCACGACTCGACGCCATGGCGCTCGGACCAGGCGAAGACCTCGACGGCGGCGCCCACCGAGGCGAGCGAGACCGCCCGCCGAGGCGACGGGGCCCGGGCGCTGCGCGGCGCGGCGCAGCAGCACCGTCGCCGGCCAGGTTGGCGGCGAGCAGCGGCGCCATCAGGTGCGAGCCGCAGCGGTCGTGCTCCTTGGCGCGGTCGCCGGCCGCGGCGTCGCCGCCCTCCTCGTAGGCGCCGATCGTCTTGTGCTCGGCGCCGTGGTAGGCGGCGACCTCGCCGGTGCCGCAGCGCGACCAGGCTCGGGACCGTCGCGACGGCGAGCGCCGCCGACGTCGGCTCCCCGCCGGCGCAGCGGCGGCGGCACCGAGGGTGGCGAGCCCGGCGGCGGCGAGGACCCCGCGGCTCTCGAACGGCAGCCGCGCCTCCGGCAGCGCGCGCCGCGCGAGCGGCACCACCGCGAGCGCCTCGGCCAGCCGGGCGACCCCGCGCAGCCCCGGCGCATCGCCGGCGCGGTGGCGCAGCCGCGGCTTGCGTCCCGACGCGGCCGCCACGGTCCCGTCCTCGCGGCGCACCGCGGCCGCCCAGTGCGTGGGACCGTGGACCAGCAGGCCGTTGGCCAGCGCCATGCCGCCGAGGCGCATCGGCTCCGTCAGCCACAGATCTCCCGGGCGACGTCGGCGAAGCACCCTGCCGCGAGCTCGACGTCGCGCGCGTCGATGCGCTCGTCGGCGCCGTGGATCAGCGGCGCCGTCTCGTACAGCGTCATGTGGCGGTGCGGGAAGAACCCGTACGCGACGAGGTCGGGGAACGCGGCCCTGAACGTCCGCGAGTCTGTGAACCCGGGCAGCATCGTCGGCACGCAGCGGGCGCCGGGGTCCTCGCGCGACGACCCAGCGGCGGATCGCGTCCATCAGCGGTGACTCGACCGGCGAGGAGTTGCCGACGACCCGCTCGGTGAACTCGATCCGGTACCCCTCGCCGCCGAGCACCTCGTGGATCCGGCGCAGCGCCTCCTGCTCGCCCAGCCCCGGGGGCACGCGGCAGTCGACCTGGAGCTCGGCCGAGGCGGGGATCACGTTGATCTTGTCGCTGGCGCGGATCCGCGTGGGCGCCAGCGTCACGCCGAGCATCGGCTCGACCAGCATCGCGAGGACGGGATCGCGCTCGCTCAGCTCCGCGAAGCTCAGCCCCAGCGCGTCGAGCATCGCGGCGGGGGCCTCGGTGACGTCGAACCCGGGCTGGCGGTCGCCCATCGCCTGGATCAGCGGCGCCAGCTTGAGCAGCGCGTTGTCGCCGATCCTCGGGATCGAGGCGTGCCCGGCGACGCCGTCGGTGCGGACGCGTGAAGCGGAAGACGCCCTTCTCGGCCACGCAGACGCCGTGGAGCCGCTCGCCGCCGAACGGGATGACCGCGCCCGCTCCCTCGTTGAGCAGGTAGTCGCAGCGCACCGCGTCGGGGTGGTGCTCGCAGATCCACTGGGCTCCCTCCGCGCCGCCGGTCTCCTCGTCGACGACGACCACGACGAGCACGTCGCCCGCGAGGCGGTCCTCGCCGGCGAGCCGGATGGCGGCCGCCACCTCCGCCGCCGTCTGCGACTTCATGTCGAGGGCGCCGCGACCCCAGACGAAGCCGTCGGCGAGGTCGCCCGACCAGGGGTCGTGCGACCAGTCCCCAGGGGTGGCGAGCACCGTGTCGACGTGCGAGAGCAGGCACAGCGTCGGCCCGTCGCCGGTGCCCCGCAGCCGCGCCACGAGGTTCGGGCGCTCGGGCGTCCGGCCCAGCAGCCGCGCCTCCAGGCCCGCCCCCTCGAGCACGCCGGCGAGGTGCTCCTGGGCGACGCGCTCGTCACCCGGCGGGTTGACCGTGTCGAACCGGATCAGCTCCTGAAGCAGCCCCACCGCGTCCATGGGGGGACCCTACCGCCGATCCGTCCCCACTCCCGCACGAGGGCCGCCACGCTCGGAGAGGCCGCCGTGCGGGGATACTCCACCACCGATGGGCGGCCAGCTGTTCCCCACCGACGAGCCCGACGCCGGTTCGCCTGCGCACGCGGCGGGCAACGACGCGCCGCTGCCCGCGCGTATGCGGCCGCGCACGCTCGACGAGGTCGTCGGCCAGGACCACGTGCTCGGCGCCGCCAGCTCGCTCCGGGCGGCGATCGAGCACGGCCGGCCGTTCTCGATGGTCCTCTACGGCCCGCCGGGCACGGGCAAGACGACGCTGGCCCGGATCGTCGCCGCCTCGGCCGACGCCGCGTTCGAGGAGCTCAGCGCGGTGCAGGCGGGCAAGGCCGAGGTCCGGGGCGTGCTCGAGCGCGCCATCGTCCGCCGCCGCGGCGGCCGCGCGACGATCTTCTTCCTCGACGAGATCCACCGGTTCAACAAGGCCCAGCAGGACGCGCTGCTGCCCGCCGTCGAGGAGGGGCTGGTCACGCTCGTCGGCGCCACGACCGAGAACCCCTACTTCGAGGTCAACTCGGCGCTGCTGTCGCGCACCCAGGTCATCGAGCTGCGCGGCCTCTCCGACGGCGACGTCGAGGCGCTGCTGCGGCGGGCCCTCGATCGCGGCGAGCTCGGCGAGCTCAACGTCGACGACGAGGCGATCGCGTTCCTCGCCGCCCGCGCCGGCGGCGACGCGCGAACCGCGCTGGCGGCGCTCGAGCTCGCCGCGGAGACGGCGCCGGGCCACATCACGCTCGAGGTCGCCGAGGACGCCCTCCAGCGCAGGGCGATCCGCTACGACCGGGCGGGCGACCAGCACTACGACACGATCTCGGCCTGGATCAAGGCGACCCGCGGCTCGGACCCCGACGCGTCGCTCTACTACCTCGCGGTGATGCTCGAGGGCGGCGAGGACCCGCGCTTCATCGCCCGCCGCATGGTCATCCTCGCCTCGGAGGACATGGGGAACGCCGATCCGCGCGCGCTCGAGATCGCCGTCGCCGCCGCCAACGCGGTCGAGCACGTCGGCCTCCCCGAGTGCGTCCACGCGCTCGCCCAGGCAGCCGTCTACCTGTCGCTGGCACCGAAGTCCAATGCCGCCTACCGGGCGATCGCCGCCGCCCGGGGCCACGTGCGCGAGCATGGCGCCCGCACCCCGCCCGCGGCGCTGCGGAGCGCCGCCCACCCTGGCGCGGCCGCCCTCGGGCGGGGCGCGGGCTACGACTACCCGCACGACCGTCCCGGCCATCTCTCGCCGATGGAGCTGATGCCGGAGGGCCTCGAGGGCGTGCGCTTCTACGAGCCCGGGGACGCCGAGCCGGACCTCGCCGAGCGCCTCGAGGAGATCCGCCGGGCGCGCGGAAGGTCAGGTCGCTGACCGCAACGCCGGGCACGCGCGGCCCGTTGACAGCAGGAGGGCCGCTCGTGCCGATCCTCCGAGTCCCACCATGCGCATCGACCGCTCGACCACCCTCCCCGGCGGACTGCGGCTGCGGCTGCGGCTGCCGCACGGCTCGGATCGCGCCGCGCTGGCCGGCCTGCTGGCCGGGTTGGGGCTTGGCGCCGACGAGCTCGCGATCGGGCGCGTCACCCGCTTCGAGCCCCATCGCCGCGCCGCGCTGTGCGCGACGGTCTTCGCGCCGGGCGGGGAGCGCCTCGTGGGCTTCGGCGCGATCGACCGCGACGCGCCGGCTCCCGACCTCCTGATCGCCGACGAGCGCGAGGCCCCCGGCGTGACCGCCGCGCTCGAGGCGGCGTTGCGCGGGTACGCGCAACGGCGCTCGCCCGCCGCCTGAGGCCGGGCTCCGCCGGCCCGCGCGTGACATGATCGCCCGCGATGGCCGCCGCCCAGACGCCCGTCCTCGAGTCGGTCAGCCCGGTCACCGGCGAGAGGCTCGCGAGCCACCCGGTCGCCTCCGCCGACGACATCGCCGCCGCCGTTCAGGGGGCGGCGGCGGTGCAGCGGCTCTGGGCCCAGCTGCGCCTCGAGGACCGCGCCCGCTACATGGCGCGCGCCGCCCAGGCGGTCATCGCCGAGGCCGACGAGCTCGTCGAGCTGCTGTGCCTCGAGCAGGGCCGGCCCCGGGCCGAGGCGCTGCTGATGGAGGTCCTTCCGGCGATCGACGCCCTCCAGTGGCTTGCGGAGGACGGCCCGGGCGTGCTCGCCGGCGAGCGGGCGCGCATCTCGCAGCTGCTCTACCCGGGCAAGCGCGCCCGCTGGAGCTACGAGCCGCTCGGCGTCGTCGCCGTCCTGGGGCCCGCGGCCGAGCCGCTGGCCACCCCGCTCGGCGACGTGGCGGTCGCCCTGATGGCCGGCAACGGCGTCGTCCTCAAGCCGTCCCCGCTCGCGTCCGCGGCCGGCGAGCGCATCGGACGGCTGTTCGCACGCGCCGGCCTGCCCGAGGGCCTGCTGCGGATCGTGCACGGCCACGCGGCCGTCGGCGCCGCGCTGGTCGAGGCGCCGGTGGCGCAGGTGCGCTTCACCGGCTCGCTGGAGGCGGGCCGCGACGTCGGGCAGGCGTGCGCGCGGGCGCTCAAGCGCAACGTGCTCGACACCGGCGGCCGCGACCCGATGCTCGTCCTGGCCGACGCCCCGCTCGAGCGGGCGATCGGAGGCGCGCTCTGGGGGGCCTTCGCCAACGCCGGCCAGAGCGGCGGCAGCGTCGAGCGCGCGATCGTCCTGCGCGAGGTGGCGGAGCGGTTCGTCGAGGGCGTCGTCGCCGGCGCCGGCAGGCTGCGGATCGGCGACCCGCGCGCCGAGGAGACCGAGGTCGGCCCGCTCGTGGCGCGCGACCGGGGCGCGCGGCTGCGCGAGCTGCTCGACGACGCTGCCGGCGCTGGCGCCACGCTGCACTGCGGCGGGCCGGTCGAGGTCGCGGGCGTCGCCGGCGCCTGCTCGGCCCCCGCCGTGCTCAGCGGCGTGACCGGCGCGATGCGCCTCGCACGCGAGGAGGCGCCGGGTCCGGTGCTCTCGATCGAGGTCGTCGACTCCGAGGACGCGGCGATCACCGCCGCCAACGGCGCGCGCGGCGGCCTGGGCGCGTCGGTCTGGACGCGCGACCGCTACAAGGGCGAGCGCATCGCACGCGAGCTGCGCGCGGGCATGGTGTGGATGAACGACCACACCGTCCAGCGCAGTCTCCCGCACGTGCCGTGGGGCGGCGTCGGCGGGGCGGGCATCGGCCGCGCGCGGGGCGCCGTGGCGCTGCGCACCTGCGCGGAGCCCAAGGCCGTCACGTGGGACCCGCCGGCCGGCCGCGCCTACTGGTGGCATCCCTACGACGCCACCCTCGCCCGCGCCGGCCATGCGCTCGCCCTGCTGCGCTCCGCGCGCGATCCCGACCGCGAGCGCGCGCTGCGCGAGGGCGGCCTGCCGCTGGCCCGCCTGGCGCGGCGGACGCTCGGGGCGCTCCGTCGTCCCTGACCCGGCCCCCGCTTGCCGTCAGCGAGCTAGCCTGATCGCCATGCCTGCCGCCGCCTACGCCGGGAAGGAGTGCGTCTGCCAGTTCCGGCGCGGGGTCTGCGACCAGAGCTGCGTGCGCGACATGCTCGACACGCCGTTCTACATCGCATGCCTGCGCTTGAAGGGGCGCCGCTGCGTCGTCGTCGGAGGGGGCGGGATCGGCCTGGAGAAGGTCGAGGGCCTGCTCGCGTGCGACGCCGACGTGACGCTGATCGCGCCCGAGGCAGGCGCCGAGCTCGAGCGGCTCGCCGCCGAGCGCTCGATCCACTGGGAGCGCCGCGAGTACGCGGGCCCCGGGGACCTCGAGGGCGTCTTCATGGTCATCGCCTCGACCGACGACACCGACGTCAACATCGCGATCTACGAGGACGCCGAGCGCCGGGCGATGCTCGTCAACGTCGTCGACGTCCCGCCGCTGTGCAACTTCATCCTCCCCGCGATCGTCCGCACCGGCCCGCTCGCGATCGCGATCTCGACCGCCGGCGCGTCGCCCGCGCTCGCCAAGCGCATGAAGCGCCAGGTCTCCGAGCTGTTCGGCGAGGAGTACGCCACGCTGGCGGTCATGCTCAACGACGTCCGCGGATGGGCGAAGGGAACGCTGCCCACCTACCAGGACCGCAAGGCGTTCTTCGAGGGCATCGTCAACGGGGACCCCGACCCGATCGAGCTGCTGCGCGCCGGCGACACCGGCGCCGTGCTGTCGCTGATCGCGCGGGCTCGCGACGCCGCCGAGGCGCACGTCGGCGGGGGCGGCTCCGAGACGCTCGCGCGGGCGTGAGCGAGCTCACGCACCTCGACGGCAAGGGCGCGGCGCGCATGGTCGACGTCGGCGCCAAGGAGCCGACGGCGCGGCGTGCCGTGGCTCGTGCGGTCGTGCGGGTGTCCCCGGCCACGGCCGCCGCCGTCGCGGCCGGTGACGCGCCCAAGGGCGACGTGCTCGGCACGGCCCGCATCGCGGGCATCCAGGCGGCCAAGCGGACCGGCGAGCTGATCCCGCTGTGCCATCCGCTCGTGCTCGACCACGTCGACGTCGAGGCCAGGGTGGAGGCTGACGGCGCGATCGTCATCGAGGCCTCCGCCGCCGTGCAGGCGCGGACGGGTGTCGAGATGGAAGCCATGACCGCCGCGGCGGTGGCGGCGCTGACGGTCTACGACATGGTCAAGGGCCTCGAGCGCGGCGCGCGCATCGAGGCGGTCCAGCTGATGGAGAAGAGCGGTGGGCGCAGCGGCCACTGGACGCGGGACTGACGGGCCGGACGCGCTGCGCGCGCGGCTCGCGGTCCTCAGCGACCTGCGCGGGGTGCTCGAGCTGATGCAGTTCGACCAGGACGCGATCATGCCCCCCGACGGCGGACCCGCCCGGGCCGAGCAGCTTGCGACGCTCAGCGGGCTCGTGCACGACCTGCAGACCGACCCGGCCCTCCTCGAGCTGCTCGACGAGGCCGGCGCGCGCGAGCTCGACGGCGACGACGACGCGATCGTCCGCGTCGCCGGCCGCGACGCCGACAAGGCGACCCGCGTCCCCGGCGAGCTGGTCCGCGAGCTCGCCCGGGCCGCGTCGACCGGCCAGGAGGCGTGGGCGCGCGCCCGCGCCTCCGACGACTTCGCCGCGTTCCGGCCGCACCTCGAGCGCGCCGTCGAGCTGCGCCGCGAGTACGCCGCGTGCTTTCAGACGGCCGAGCCCTACGACGCGCTGCTCGACGACTACGAGCCGGGCATGCGCACCGACGAGGTGCGCGCGGCGTTCGCCCCGCTGCGCGCCGAGCTCCCCGCCCTGGTGGCAGGGGCGACCGACCAGGCGCCGCCCCTGCGCGGCCCGTTCGCGGTCGACGCCCAGCGCCGCGCGGTCCGCACGATCCTCGACCGCGTCGGGTTCGACGACCGCTCGTGGCACCTGGGCGAGTCGGCGCACCCGTTCTCGGCGAGCCCCGGCCGGGGCGACAGCCGCATCACCACCCGCTACGCGACCGGCACGCTCGACAGCGTGCTGAGCGCCCTGCACGAGTTCGGCCACGGGCTCTACGAGGCCCAGATCGACCCGGCGCTGGACCGCACGCCGCTCGCCCGCGGATGCTCGATGGCCGTCCACGAGAGCCAGAGCCGGCTCTGGGAGCTGTTCGTGGGGATGAGCCCGTCGTTCTGGCGCGGCGCCTGGCCGGACTTCACGGCCGCGCTCGGCGGCGCCCCCGACGGCCTCGGCCCCGCTGCATTCGCGGCGGCCCTCGCGGCGGTGCGGCCTGCGCTGATCCGCGTGGAGTCCGACGCGGTCAGCTACCCGCTGCACATCGTGCTGCGCTTCGACCTCGAGCTCGCGCTGCTCTCCGGCGACCTCGCCGCGGTCGACCTGCCCGCCGCCTGGCGCGATCAGGCGCGCGAGCTGCTCGGCGTGGAGGTCTCCGACGATCGCACCGGCGCCCTCCAGGACGTGCACTGGAGCGTCGGCGCGTTTGGCTACTTCCCCACCTACGCGCTCGGCACGGTGCTGGCCGCGCAGCTGTGGGCGGTCGCGCGCGAGCAGATCGGCGACCTCGACGGCGACCTCGAGCGCGGCGACCTCGAGCCGCTGCGGTCCTGGCTCGCCGACCGCGTCCACCGCCACGGGCGCCGGATGGAGCCGGGCGACCTGATCCGATCGGCGACCGGGTCGGACCTCGACGCGGGCCCGTACCTGGACTTCGCCCGGGCCCAGGCCGGCGGCGCGCAGTAGCGTTCCGCCGCGTGCGCACCGCGGTGCTGACCATCTCGACGTCGGTCTCCCGGCGCGAGGCCGAGGACGAGTCGGGCCCGCTGCTGGCGAGGCTCGCCGACGCGGCGGGCGCCGACGTGCAGGCGCTGGAGGTCGTTCCCGACGACCTCGCGCTGATCGAGGACCGGCTGCACCACTACATCGACGAGGACGTCCGCCTGATCCTCACCACCGGCGGGACCGGCCTGACGCCCGACGACGTGACGCCCGAGGCCAGCCGACGGGTCATCGAGCGCGAGGCTCCCGGCATCGCCGAGGCGCTGCGCGCCGAGTCCGCCCGTCACACGCCGATGGCGATGCTCTCCCGCGGGGTCGCCGGCGTCGCCGGGCGCACCCTGATCGTCAACCTCCCCGGCAGCCCGCGCGCCGTCGAGCAGCTCTTCGGCGTGCTCGCGCCGGTCCTGGACCATGCCGTCGCCACGCTCGACGGACGCTCCCGTCATTGAGCTCGACGGGCTCGAGCGCCGCTACGGAGAGCGTCCCGCGCTCGCCGGCGTCTCGCTGACCCTCGCGCGCGGCGCGACGCTCGTGGTGCTCGGACCCAACGGGGCCGGCAAGTCGACGCTCCTGCGCGTCCTCGCCACACTGCTGCGTCCGCACGCGGGAACGGTGCGCGTGCTCGGTCGCGTCCTGCCCGCGGAGGCCTGGGCGGTCCGCGGCCGCATCGGCTACCTGGGTCACGAGCCGCTGCTCTACCGCGACCTCTCGGCGCGCGAGAACCTGCTGCTGCACGCGCGGCTGCACGGCGTGCCGGTGCAGCGGGCGACCGAGCTGCTCGCCGCCGTGGGCCTGCAGCGCCGCGCCGGCGACCCGCTGCACACCTACTCGCGCGGGATGGTCCAGCGGACCGCCGTCGCCCGCACGATCCTGCACGACCCCGAGCTGGTGCTCCTCGACGAGCCCCGGGCCAACCTGGACCCGGCGGCCGCCGCCGTCGTCGAGCCGCTTCTCGCCGGGCGCACCCGCGTCGTCACCTCCCACGACCCGCGCGACGCCGCCGACGCCGATGCCGTGCTGGGCCTGCGCGACGGCCGCCCGCACCCGCTCGAGGGGCTCTACGGGGAGGACGTGCGGTGAGCACGTTCTCGGCGCTCGTGCGCAAGGAGCTGGCCCTCGAGTGGCGCACGCGCGAGGCGGTGCCCGCGATGGCGCTGTTCAGCGTCACGACGCTGGTCGTCTTCCACTTCGGGCTGCAGCGCGACACGGTCAGCGGCGCGCTGGCCGCGGGCGTCCTCTGGGTGACGCTGCTGCTCGCCGCGATGCTGGGCGCCAACCGGCTGTTCGTCTCCGACGTCGAGGACGGCGCGCTCGACGGCGTGCTGCTCGCGCCGATCGACCGCACGGCGCTGTTCGCGGCCAAGGCGGTCGCGTTCGCCGCCTTCCTCGCGATCGTCGAGCTCGTCGCGGTCCCCGCCTTCTACCTGCTGCTGCTCGGGCCCCCGGGCGGCGACGCGGCGCTCGGCCTGCTCGCCGTGCTCGTGCTCGCCGACGTGGGGATCGCGATCTGCGGGACGCTCGTCTCGGGGCTGGCGACGCAGACCCGGGCGCGCGACCTGCTGGTGCCGCTGCTGGGACTGCCGCTGCTGCTCCCGGTGGTCATCGCGGCCGCCCGCGCGACCACGCCGCTGTTCGCCGCGGCCGGTGCACAGGCGCTCCCGGGGCGCTGGACGGCGGTCCTCGGTCTGTACGATCTCGTCTTCGGGTTGATCGCGATCGCGGTCTTCGACTTCCTCCTGGAGGACTAGTGGTCTCCCGCCACGGCACGGGTCTACGGGCCCTCTCCATAACCACGGTCGTCGTGCTCACCGGGGCGTTCGCCCTGGCGTTCTTCTACGCACCGATGGACGCCGACCAGGGCTTCATGCAGAAGATCTTCTACGTCCACGTGCCGATGGCGATCGTCGCGCTCCTTGGCTTCGTGGCGGGCGGGGTCTTCGCCGTGGCACACCTGCGCACGGGCGACCGCCGGCACGACCTGCGCTCCTACGTGGCGATCCACCTGTCGCTGATCCTCGGCGTCGGGACGCTCGTGACCGGCTCGATCTGGGCGCGCGCATCCTGGGGCCACTGGTGGGTGTGGGACGAGCCGACGCTCGTCTCGTTCCTGATCGTCTTCCTGCTCTACGCGTGCTACCAGCCGCTGCGCTTCTCGATCGACGACCCCGAGCGCCAGGCGCGCTACGCGTCGGTCTTCGCCGTGATCGGCGGCGCCTTCGTCCCGCTGAACTTCATCGCGGTGCGCCTGGCGCAGTCCTACACGCACCCGCGGGTGCTCGGCGGCCCGGACAACCTGCCGGGGCCGGTGAGGCTCACGTTCCTGCTCGCGCTGCTCGGCATGGGCCTGCTGTACGTGACGCTCTGGCGCTACGAGATGACCGCCAAGAACGCGCGGATCCAGCTGCGCGCGCTGCGCCGGCGCCTGGGGGGTGAGGTCGTGGCCGGGCGCTCGGCCGCCCCGCGATGATCGCCGCCTCGACCCTGCCCGACAACACCGGCTACGTCGCGGCCGCCTACCTCGTGTTCCTGGCGCTGGTGCTCGTCTACGTGGCGATCATGGCGGTCCGGCTCGTGCGCATCGAGCGCGAGGTGGTCGAGCTCGTCGAGCTCGACCACGGCGCCGCCGAGCACTCCCGCGACGAGGCGGTCGTCGCCCCGTGAGCGAGCTGCTGCTCCTCGGCGTCTCGCACAAGACGGCGCCCGTCGCGCTGCGCGAGCGCCTGGCGCTCACCCCGGCCGAGGGCGAGCGCTTCCTGCGCGAGATCGTCGCGCTCCAGCAGGTGCGCGAGGCGGTGGTCATCTCCACCTGCAACCGCACCGAGCTCTACCTCGTGGTCGGCGATCCAGTCGCCGCGGAGAGCGCCGTCCTCGGGCGACTGGCCACCCGGGCGGGCATCCGGCCGACCGAGCTGGCCGAGGTCATCTACTCGCCGCGCAACTGCGAGGCGGCGCGCCAGCTGTTTCGGGTGACGGCGGGGCTGGAGTCGATGATCGTCGGCGAGAGCGAGGTCCAGGGCCAGGTGCGCCGGGCCTACGACCTGGCGCTGGAGGCGCGGGTCACGGGCCCGCTCATCAACCGCCTGTTCACCGCGGCCCTCACCACCGGCAAGCGGGTCCGCTCGGAGACCGGCATCGCCCAGGGCCGGGCGAGCGTCTCGTCGGTCGCCGTCGACCTCGCAGCCGACGTGGTCGGCGACCTCGAGCACCGCCACGTGGTGATCATCGGCGCCGGCGAGACCGCCGAGCTGACCGCCCGGGCGCTGGCGGAGGTGGGCGTGCGGACCGTCTTCGTCGCCAACCGGCATGCCGCCCGCGCCCGCTCGGTCGCCGCGCGGTTCGACGGCGCGGTCGTCTCGCTCGACGCGCTGCCCGAGCAGCTCCAGGCGGCCGACATCGTCGTCGCGTCGACCGCCTCGCCCCACCCGATCGTCGGCTCGGAGGACCTCGCCGAGGTCGTCCGCGAGCGCGACGGCCGCCCGCTCGTGATCATCGACATCGCCGTCCCGCGCGACGTCGACCCCGCCTGCGGCGACCTGCCAGGCGTCACCCTCTACGACATGGACGACCTCCAGGGCGTCGTCAAGCGCACGCTCGAGGTACGCAGCGCCGAGGCCCGCGGGGCGGAGGCGATCGTCGAGGAGGAGATCCAGCGCTTCGCCGGGTTCCTCGGCGGCATGGAGGCCCTGCCGACCGTCGCGGCGCTGCGCGCTCACGCCGACGCGATCCTCGAGGCGGTCCTGGCCGAGAACGCCGGCAAGTGGGAGAGCGCCTCGCCGCGCGACCTCACGCGCGTCGAGGCGGTCGCGCGCGCGGCCGTCAACCGCCTGCTGCACGAGCCCACCATCCGCCTGCGGGCGATGGGCCCCGGGGCGAGCCACGGCCGCCTCGCGCTGCTGCGCGAGCTGTTCGGGCTCGAGCGCGGCGACGAGTCCGACGACGAGGGCTCGGGGAACGTGCGGATGATGTCCCGCCCGCCCTCGTGAGGATCGGGACGCGCGGCAGCGCGCTGGCGCTCGCCCAGGCCGGCGCGGTGGCCGATGCGGTGGGTGGGGAGCTGGTGGTCGTCTCGACCACTGGCGATCGCGCCCGGGCGGCCGTGGACACCCGCGAGCCGGGGCTGGACAAGGGCCGCTGGGTCTCGGAGCTCGAGCGCGCGCTGCTCGACGGCGAGGTCGACCTCGCCGTCCACAGCGCCAAGGACGTCCCGATCGACACGGCCGCGGGGACGGCGCTGCTCGCCCCGCCGCCGCGTGCGGACGCGCGCGACGCCCTGTGCGGAGCATCCTCGCTCGACGACGTCGGGGCGGGCGGCCGGGTGGGCACCGCCTCGCTGCGCCGCCGCGCCCAGCTGCTCGCCCTGCGCCCCGATCTCGAGGTCGCCGAGCTGCGGGGGAACGTCGACACCCGCCTGCGCCGGCTGGCGGACGGGGACTTCGACGCGATCGTGGTCGCCATGGCCGGACTGGAGCGCCTCGGCCGCGCCGGGGAGGGCACGCCGCTGGACGATCTCGTCCCGGCCGCCGGCCAGGGCGTCCTGGCGCTGCAGGCTCGCGCCGGCGACGCCGAGGTCGCCGATCGGGTCGCGAAGCTCTCGGACGGCGGGAGCTTCGCGACGCTGCTCTGCGAGCGCGCGGTCGTGCGCGGGCTCGACGCCGACTGCGACACGCCTCTCGGGGCCCACGCCGTCGCGCGGGATGGCGTGCTGGCGCTCCGCGCGTTCGTCGGGCGCCCCGACGGCTCGGCCTGGGTGCGCGACGAGCTCGCCGGCGACGATCCCGCGGCGCTCGGCGGCGAGGTCGCGCGGCGCCTGCTCGCCGCCGGCGCCGCGGACGTGCTCGGCCGGTGAGCGGGATCGTCCACCTCGTCGGCGCGGGCCCGGGCGACCCAGGGCTGCTCACGGTCCGCGCGCGGGAGCTGCTCGAGGAGGCCGACGTCGTGCTGACCGACCGGCTCGTCCCCCGCGAGGCGCTCGACCTCGCCCGCGGCGAGGTGATCGACGTGGGCAAGGTCGGCGGCGGAGCGCAGGTCCCGCAGGAGGAGACCGAGCGCCTGATCCTCGAGCACGCGCGCGCCGGGCGGACCGTGGTGCGGCTCAAGGGTGGCGACCCGTTCGTCTTCGGCCGCGGCGGCGAGGAGGCCCAGCTCTGCCTCGAGCACGGGATCCCGTTCACGGTCGTCCCGGGCGTGACCGCGGGCGTCGCCGCGCCGGCGGCGGGCGGGATCCCGGTGACGCATCGCGGCCTCGCGACCGGCGTCGCGTTCGTCACCGGGCGCGACACCGGCGGCAACCCGCCCGACCTCGCCGCGCTCGCGCGCTTCCCCGGGACGCTGGTCTTCTACATGGGCGTGCGCGGCCTGCCGGCGCTCGTCGCCGGCCTGCTGGCAGGTGGCCGCAGCCGGGACGAGCCGGCCGCGATCGTCGAGCGCGGCACCCTGCCCGCCCAGCGCGTGCTCCGCGCCACGCTCGCCACGCTGGCCGCCCGCGCCGAGGCAGAGGGCGTCAGCGCGCCCGCGGTCGCGGTGGTGGGCGACGTGGCGGCGCTGGAGCTGGTCGCGGCGCTGCCGCTGACCGGCCGCACGGTCGCCGTGACGCGGGCGCGCCCCCAGGCCAGCGCGCTGGCGGCGCGGCTGCGGGCGCTCGGCGCTCGCGTCGTCGAGGCACCGGCGATCCGGATCGAGCCGCTCGACGCCGAGCTCGGAGACCTCGCCGCCTACGATCTCGTCTGCCTGACCTCGCCCAACGGCGTGCGGCGCCTGCTCGAGCTGGTCCGCGACGCACGGGCGCTCGCCGGCCCGCGCATCGCGGCGATCGGTCCGGGGACCGCCGCCGCCCTGCGGGCCGGCGGGATCGAGCCCGACGTCGTGCCGGAGCGCGCCGTCGCGGAGGGGCTGGCGGCGGCGCTGCATGGCGTTCCGGTGCACCGGGCGCTTGTCGTCCGCGCCCAGGAGGGCCGCGCCGCGCTGCCCGACGCGCTGCGCGAGCGGGGCGCCGCGGTGGAGATCCTGCCCGTCTACCGCACGGTGCCCGAGCCGCTCGATGACGCCGCGCGGTCGGCGGCGCTCGGGGCCGACGAGCTCGTCTTCGCGTCGGCCTCGGCCGTGCGCGCGTTCCACCTGGCCGCGGGCACGCTCGCGGGCCCGCGGATCGTCTCGATCGGCCCGGCGACGAGCACGGCGATCCGCGAGCTCGGCTTCGAGCCGGGGCTCGAGGCGGCCGAGCACACGCCCGACGGCCTGGTCGCCGCGCTCACCCGCGCAACGGCACCTGGCGTCGCGGATCGGAGATCCGGTCCGCCGGCGGGCGACGAGCCGGGGCCCTAGAGCGCCACGCCCTCGGCGTCGAGCCAGTCGCGGACGAGCGCCGGCGGGTTGCCGTCGTACTCCGCGCGGGCCGAGAGCCGCAGGACGTCCTCGCGCCCGTCGGCGACCTCGTCGCGGCGGAAGGCGAGGTAGGTCACGACCGCACCCGCCATCTGCGCGCTGGCATCGACGCCGTCGGGGTCGATCGCGCCGACCGCCTCGGCAACCTCCTGCTCGACGCCGCCGTGGACCTGGGCGATCGGCTCGTCGCGGTCCTCGAAGCGGACGACGAAACCGGAGAGGACCTCGTCGGCGGCCTCGGGATCGACGATCTCGACCGCGCGGCGGACGACCTCGGCCAGCGTCGGCGTCTGCCGGGCGTCGGCGGGGCGCATCAGCCGGCGCTGGGGGGCTCGCCCCCGGTCGGGATGCCGGGCATGTGGTCGGGGCCGCGGGGCGGATCGGCGGGGGGCTCCTCGGCCGTACCCGGCGGCGCGCCCTCCGGGGCGCCCTCGGGAAGCCCGGTCGGGACGTCCCCGGCGTCGCGGGCGGGCGGCTCCGAGCGGTCGATCTCGGCGCTCGGGCCGGGCGGGCCTCCGACCGGGCCGTCGTTCGGCGGGGCGCCCGTGCGCCAGGCGTGCTCCGTGGTGGTCGTCTCCAGGGTCATGCCCCCCGGGTACCCGCCGGTCGTAGGGTTTGCACGCCCATGCCCGTCGTGACGTTCCTCTCCGACTACGGCCTGGCCGACGACTTCGTCGGCGTCTGCCACGGGGTCATCGCCACGATCGCTCCCGAGGCGCGGGTGATCGACGTCACCCACGGGATCCCGCGCCACGACACGCGCACCGGCGCGGTCGTGCTGGCCCGCACGCTGCCGTACCTGCCGGCCGGCGTGCACCTGGCCGTCGTCGACCCGGAGGTCGGCTCGCAGCGCCGCGCGGTGGCCGTCCGCTGCGCGCAGGAGGACCGCATCCTCGTCGGCCCCGACAACGGCGTCCTCTCTCTCGCCTCCGACCGGCTCGGCGGCGCCATGGAGGCGGTCGACGTGGCGCGCTCGCCGCACCGCCTTGAGCCCGTCGCCGCGACCTTCCACGGCCGCGACATCTTCGCCCCGGTCGCCGCCCACCTGGCCGCGGGCGCGCCCCTGGCCGGGGCCGGCGAGCCGATCGCCGTCGACGAGCTCGAGCGCCTCGACCTTCCGGCGCCGGTGGTGTCCGACGGCCGGGTCGAGGCGCACGCGCTGGCGGTCGACGGGTTCGGGAACGTCACGCTCGACGTCGGCCACGCAGAGCTGGCCGGAACCGGCCTGCGCCTGGGCCGCGCCGTGACCGTCGGGGGCGAGCGCGGCCAGTACGCGCGCACCTTCGCCGACGTCGCCACGGGTGAGCTGCTGGTCTACGAGGACGCCTACCGGATGCTGGCGCTGGCGGTCAACCGGGGCTCTGCTGCGCAGCGCCTCGGCCTCTCGGGCGGCGACGCGGTCGTCGTCGAAGCCGCCTGATGCCCGACGCCTCCGTGCCGGCCGGACCGCTCGGCACCCCACGGCTGCACCTGCGGATCACCGACTCGACCAACGACCGCGCCCGCGAGCTGGCCCGGGCAGGGGCGCCGCACGGCACCCTCGTGACCGCCGGGGTCCAGACGGCGGGCCGCGGGCGACAGGGCCGCTCGTGGACCGCCGCGCCCGACGAGGCGCTGCTCATGTCGGTCGTGCTGCGCTCGTGGTCGTCGCTGCTGCCGCTCGCCGTCGCCGTCGCCGTCGCCGACGCGGTGGGTGCGGACGCGCGCATCAAGTGGCCCAACGACGTCCAGGTCGGTGGGCGCAAGGTCGCCGGCATCCTCGTCGAGGGCCGCCCGCAGGAGGGGTGGGCCGTCGCCGGGATCGGGGTCAACGTCGCCGTCGCCGAGATCCCCGCCGAGCTCGACGGCATCGCCGCGTCGCTGGGCCGGGAGCCCGCCGACGTCGAGCCCTTTCTGTGGGCGCTGCTGGCGGCGCTGGAGCAGCGCCTCGGCGAGGCCGACACGGCGATCCTCGGCGCCTGGCGCCGGCGCGACGCGCTGCTCGGGCGCCCGATCCGCTGGACCGGCGGAGAGGGCACGGCCGCCGGGATCGACGGCGATGGCCGGCTGGTCGTCGAGCTGCCGGGCGGCGGGTCGACCGCGCTCGATGCCGGCGAGGTCCACCTGCTGGGCGGCCCGGATCGCCCCCGGGGCGGCCGCGGCTAGGCCGCGTGCTCCTCGGCGGACTCCTCGCCGCTGTGCGCTCCGTCATCGGGGACGCCGTCCGGGGGCGGCGGGGCGACCTCGTCGGTCTGCGGGACGTCGTCGGGCTCGCCGTCGTCGTCGAGGTCGAGGCCGTCGGACTCCTCGACGGGGTCGGGCGCGGACGGCGCGTCGTCGGAGGCGAGCAGCGCCGCCGCCTCGCGCACCGCGTCGGCGGCCGCCGCCTCGTCGAGCTGCGGGGCGTCGGTGCGGTCGCGTCTGCCACGTCTGCCGGCCGCGGCCTCGGGAGCCGGGGACGCCGCGGCGCCCTCGGGCCTGGCGCCGCCGCCCTTCTTGCGGCGCCGGTTGCTGCTGCGACCCTTGCGGCTCTTGGGGAAGTTGCGCAGCAGCTCGCGCGCCAGCGCGTTGGGCTTGCGCGACATCCGCGTCCTCGCCCCGCGGAGCGCCTCCTCGGCCTCGGGGGTGTGGGCGAGCGCCGCCGCGAGCAGCGCCGCGGAGAGGCGGCGGTCCTGCTTGCGGGCCGCCTCGATGAGGCGGCGGGCGTTGCGGGCGTGCGCCGCGCCGGAGGAGTTGACCAGCAGCCCGAGCAGCCGCTTGGTCTCCGGCCAGCGTGCGATCGCGTACTCCTCGTGCAGCTCGCGCGTGTAGGACGCCAGCCGCCAGATCCAGGCGTTGGCCTGGTCGCGGCGGCCGATGCGCTTCTCGGCGAGCGCCTGGAGCATCGCCTTCGACGCGTCGCGCTTCTCGTCGCGCGACCACTTGCCGATCTCGTCGATCGCGAGGTCGACTGCCTCGGCGTCCTTGGCCGCGATGATCTCCTGGAGCGCGCGCAGCCGCAGCTGCGAGGACTTGTTGCGCTGCACCGCCGTCAGCAGGAAGGTGCGCTTGAGCTCGCCGCCGCGGTCGAAGTGCAGCATCGCCCGCGCCCGGCGCCAGCCGCTCGGGCCCACCCGCGCGCCGGCCAGCGCCGCCCACTGGATCTGCTCGCCGTAGTCGAGGTGCTCGACGGCGATCCGCCACAGCTCGCGCTCGAAGACCTCGATCCGGCGCGTCTCGTCGGCGACCACGGGGATCACCCGGCGCTCGACGCGGACCCTGCGGCCACGGCCGCTGCGCACGGGGCCGACGACGATCGCGCCGCCGCGGTAGACGTCGCGGTCGAGCAGCGAGTGCAGCGTCACGACCGGGTCGTCGTGCTTGGTCGCCGGATGGACGAAGTCGACGACGATGCCGGCCTCCTTGCCCGGATGGCGACGGGTGACGCGGCCGACGCGCTGCTGGTAGATGCGCTTGGACGCGGTCGGCGCGAGGTGCATGCAGACCGTGGCGCGGGGGGAGTTCCAGCCCTCGGCCAGCAACTGGGCGTTGACGAGCACGTCGATCTCGCCGCGCTCGTAGCGGGCGAGGATCTCGGCCAGCTGCGCGCTTGGGAGTCTCGCCCGAGACGGCCTCGGCCTTCATCCCCTCGTCGCGGAACGCCTCGGCGACGTTGTAGGCGTGGCGGACGCCGGCGGAGTAGACCACGCCGGGGACGCCGTTGAAGCGGGTCTTGTAGAGGTTGGCGATCGCCAGGTTGAAGGGCAGCTGGTCCAGCAGCTCGGCCAGCATCTCCTGGTCGAACTCGGTGTCGACCTCGCCGCGGCGCAGGGGCACCTTCGCGATCGTCCGGACCCCCGGTCCGGGTGGGATGCGGATGCAGCGCAGCGGGGCGATGACGCCGCGCCGCGCCGCCTGGGCGAGGTCGAAGCGCGAGGTCTGCGTCGGGAACAGGTCGGTGACGTGCCGGGCGATCAGCGCCCCGGTCGCGGTCATGCCGACGAAGATCGGGCCGGTCCACTCGCGGATCGCAGCGGAGGTCTTCTCGCCCAGCGCGGTGTGCGCCTCGTCGCAGATGACGATCGTGTAGGCCGAGGAGATCGTGCCCGCGTTGCGCACGAACCACTGGTAGGTCTCGACGGTGACCGGGCCGTCGGCGCGGTCGGAGCCCTCGAGCAGCGCCGGGGAGATGCGCTCGGCGTAGCCGCGGTCGCGCAGCTCGCCCTCGAACTGCTCGACGAGGTTGCGCCGGTGGGTGAGGATCAGGACGCCGCCCGTGCGCGACGCCTCGACGAAGCCGAGCGCAGCGACCGACTTGCCGGCGCCGGTCGCGTGCTCGAACCAGAAGCGCTTGTGCGCGTTGGGATCCTCGGCGATCTCCCCGGCGACGTCATCGTCGATGTCGGCCTCGGACTCGGCGTCCCAGTCGGGCTGGTCCTCCTCGGCCTCGTCCGCGTCGTCGTCGTCGAGGTCGTCGTCGACCGCGAGCACCGGCGCCGCGCGGCTGCGCCCGTTCCCGGCGCCGATGTCGCTGGCGCCGTTCTGCGCGGCGGCGAGCAGCGCGGTGAGCGTCCCCGAGAGCGCGTCGACCTGGTGGGGGTTCAGCAGCGTGCCGTCGGCCAGGCGCGGCTCGTCCTCGGAGAGCACCCGCTCGAGCCCGAGCAGCAGCGAGTAGCGCCGGCGCCACTCGGTCGACGGGACGCGCGTCCCGGCGTCGAGCTCGGCGAGAGCGTCGTCGAGCGCGTGGCGGCGGCCCGACCCGGGCGCCAGAGCCTCCAGCTCCTCCCCGGGATGGACGAAGCGCTCGCGCGTGAACTTCTCGGCGCGAGCGACATCGTCCGGAGAGGGAAGGTGCGTGGCCTCGGGGACCACTACGTGTGGATCAGCCATGGGCGGCCTGCAAGGAACTCGAATGCGTGGGCGCCACCGCGGTGCCTGGACCGTTGCGCGGCACGCCGGGACCGGATCGACCGGGAAGCAGAAAGGGAACCTCCCGGGACGCCCCCTCCGGCTGACCGTGAGTCTATCGCACCCCTAGGCTTTCAGACGGAACTGGCATGAAGACGCGCCTGCTGCCACTGACCGCACTCGCCGCAGCCGCCGTGATCGCCGGCTGCGGCTCGTCGGATTCGCCGCCGGGCGCGCTGAGCTTGTCGGCAAGCCAGACGCGGACCGCCCTCGCGGGCTCGCCCGCCCCGCTGGCCGGGCTGCATGGGCAGGCCAACCGGATCCTGGGCGGCGGGAGCGCCGCGCTGGACCGGAGGATCCGTGCCCTTCACGGCTACCCCGTCGTGATCAACTTCTGGGGCTCGTGGTGCGGGCCGTGCCGCGACGAGTTCCCCTACTTCCAGCAGGCGGCGCTCAAGCTCGGCAAGCGCGTCGCCTTCGTCGGCGTCGACGTCCAGGACGCGCCGGAGGCGGCGGCGAAGTTCCTCCGCGGGGTGCCGGTCACCTATCCCAGCTACGCCGACCCCGCCAAGAAGATCGCCGCGGAGTACGGCCTGCTGGGGACGCCGAGCACCGCGTTCTACGACGCCAGCGGCCACCGCACGTTCCTCCACCAGGGGCCCTACCGCTCCGTGGCGGACCTCGAGGACGACATCCACCGCTACGCGGGTGCCTGAGGTCCGCGTCGACCCGCTGTCGGGTCTGCGCGCGATCGTGGCCGCCGAGCGCGCGACCCGGCCCGGGAGCGGCGTCGCGTCCGGCGTGGCGCCCGCCGAGCCGATCGACCCCGAGCGCGACCCGTTCGCAGAGGGGCACGAGGACCGCACGCCGCCCGAGGTATTCGCCCTGCGCCCCGGCGGCGGGGGCCCGGACACGCCGGGGTGGCGCGTGCGGGTGGTGCCCAACCTCTACCCGGCGCTCTCCGACGACGGCGAGGCGCCCGGGCCCGACGCCAGGCCCGACCTCTTCGCGGCGACCGCGGCGACCGGCGCGCACGAGGTGATCGTCAACGCCCCGCAGCCGGTGATGTCGCTGGCCGACCTGCCCGGCGAGCAGGTCGAGGCCGCGGTCGGGGTGTGGCGGCAGCGGATGCGCGCCCACGCCGACCGCGCCGCCTGCGTGCACCTCATCGTCAACGAGCGGCGCGAGGCGGGCGCATCGCTGCCGCACACCCACGCTCAGCTCTACGCGCTGGACTTCGTCCCGGCCGCGATCGCGCGCGAACGCGAGCGGGCCGGCGCCTACGCGACGCGCACGATGGGCGGGAACCTCCTCGGCGACCTCGTCGCCGAGGAGGTCCGCCGGCGCGAGCGCCTGGTCGCGATCGACGACGAGGCCGTGCTGATCGCCCCCTACGCCTCGCGCCTGCCGTACCAGCTGATGGTCGTCCCGCGCGTGCCGCGCGACCGGTTCGAGGCCGACGGGCCCACGGGAGCGGCGATGCTCCACGAGGCGCTCCTGCGCCTGACCCGGCTCATGGGGGCCGCGCCGCCCCTGAACCTGTGGGTCCGGACCGCTCCGCGCGGCGCGGAGCACTTCTGCTGGCGCATCGACGTCGTCCCGCGGCTGACGCACCTGGCGGGGCTCGAGGCGGGCACCGGGGTGCATCTCAACGTCGTGGCGCCCGAGCATGCCGCGGCGGCCCTGCGCGACGCGTGACGGTCGCCGCCGGCCTGGTCGCCAGCGTCGCCCGAGCCCGCGCCCGGCGGGCGTCCTGCGTTCTCCACGACTGTCGTGGAGAACGCAGGACAGCGGGCCGGCGGAGACCACGCCCGCCTAGACTCGCCAGCCATGCGCGCCCTCGTTCAGCGCGTCGCGCGAGCGTCGGTCGCGGTCGGCGGTCAGCGCGTGGCGGCCATCGGCCCCGGGCTGCTGGTCCTGCTGGGCGTGACGCACGACGACACGCCCGAGCTCGCCGACCGGCTCGCCGACAAGGTCCGCGCGCTGCGGATCTTCCCCGACGCCGAGGGTCGGATGAACGATCCGCTGGGCGACCGCGAGGCGCTCGTCGTCAGCCAGTTCACGCTCTACGGCGACGCGCGCCGCGGCAACCGCCCCGGCTACACGGACGCCGCTGCGCCCGCGGCGGCCGAGCCGCTGTACGAGCGCTTCCGCGCCCGTCTGGACGCGGCCGGGGGCCGCTTCGGCGAGCACATGGAGGTCGAGCTTGTCAACGACGGGCCGGTCACCCTCATGCTCGAGCTCTGAGCCGGACGCTCGCGGCGGCCACTAGGGTCCGGGACCATATGCCGCCAGAGCCGCGTTTCGTGCCCCGCTTCGCCGCCGAGCCGCCCCAGGAGCAGCTGCCGTACGGGCGCTGGGAGCAGACCCTCCATGCCGAGCTGCTGGGAGCCGCGCTGGAGCTCGGCGAGGACATCGGCGAGCCGGGCGAGGTCACCTGGTTCCCCGATCGCACCTACGGGGGGCGCACCTACGTTCCGGCGACCGCCCGCACGTCGGCGGGGCTCGAGCTGTTCGGCTACGTGTCCTACGCGGTCTCCGACGAGCCGGGGGCGTTCGCCGCAGCCGTCGACGTGACCGAGGAGCTCGCCGAGGCGCATCCCGAGTGGCAGATCGACCTCTGCGACGAGGTCGTCGGCAGCTGGCGCGGGGAGCTGGGAAAGACGGCGCAGATGACGCTGGTCTGGGGCGTGCCGCTCGTCGAGGGCACGTCCGCGGCGGTCGCCACCGCCGAGCTCGCCGGGCTCGTCGTCGACCAGTGCGAGCTGGTCGAGGGCCGCTTCACGCTCGTCGCCCCCGACGACTACCGCGGCGACACCCTCGAGGTGCGAGCGTGGGACGGGCGTGGACGGGCGGTGGCCGCGGAGTCGCTCTACGAGGAGGACGGCGACGGGTGATCGAGCTCGAGGAGGCGATCCGCGGCCGGCGCACCCACAAGGCCTACGGCCCTGAGCCGGTCGACCGCGTGACGCTCGCCGAGATCCTCGACCTCGCGCGCTGGGCGCCGAACCACCACCTGACCAACCCGTGGCGCTTCCGGGTGCTCGGGCCCGGCGCGCTCGCGCGGCTCAAGGACGCCGCCGGGCCGGAGTCCGCGGGAAAGCTCGACCGCGCGCCGACCCTGGTCGCGGTCTCGACCCTCGTCCGCGAGGACCCCGTTGCCGACGAGGAGGATCTCGCCGCCGCGGCCTGCGCCGCCTACATCGTGCTGCTCGCCGCGCACGGCCGGGGGCTTGCCTCCTACTGGCGCACACCGGCGGTCCTGCGCACGCCCGAGGGCCGGGCCGCCCTGGGGATCGGCGACGGTGAGCGCCCGATCGGCCTGCTGCACCTCGGCCGTCCGCGCCAGGCGCAGCGGGTGCCCGAGCGCGCGCCCGCCTCGCAGGTCGTCAGCTGGCTGGACTGACCCTGGCCACGCGGCCGCCGGAGCGCTCGACGAGCGCCCCCGGGGCGATCGGGAACACCGAGCGCGGGGTCCCCGCCGCCGCCCAGACCTCCTCCCAGCCCAGCAGGTCCTCGTCGACGAGGACCTCGGCCGGCGCCCTGCGCCAGCCGTAGGGCGGGACCCCCCCGATCGCAAAGCCGCTGGCCTCGCGCGCGAATGCGGCGTCGGCCTTCTCGAGCCCGAGCCCGCCGGCATCGACCACGTTGGCGCCGCTGCAGAGGACGAGCACCGCCTCATGCCCGCGCCGGAACACGAGCGACTTGACGATCTGGCCGACCTCGCAGCCGATCGCGGCCGCCGCGTCGGCGGCGGTGCGGGTCCCCTGCGGGAACTCGCGGGCGCCGGCGAACGGCTCCCCCGCCGGCATCGGCGCGCTCAGCCGCCCCCGGGCGTCGTCGGGACCTCGTCGCCCGCCAGCTCCGCGTCGGTCAGCGGGTAGTGGCACGCGGCCAGGTCACCCGTGTCCTTGGGCTCGAGGACGGGCTCCTCGACGTCGCAGTGGCCGGGGACGAACTTCGGGCAGCGGGTGTGGAACCGGCACGCGCTCGGCGGGTTGGCCGGCGACGGGACGTCGCCGGCGAGGACCTGGCGCTCGGCCCGGCCGGCGTGCGGGTCGGGGACCGGCACCGCGCTCAGCAGGGCGCCCGTGTAGGGGTGCCTGGGCCGCGCATAGAGCTCGTCGGCGCCGGCCAGCTCGACGATCTTGCCGAGGTACATCACCGCCACGCGATCGCACATGTGGCGGACGACCGAGAGGTCGTGGGCGATGAAGACGATCGTGAGGTCGAGCGCGGCCTGCAGGTCGCGCAGCAGGTTGAGGATCTGGGCCTGGATCGAGACGTCGAGCGCCGAGACCGGCTCGTCGGCGAGGATGAGCTTGGGCTCGAGCGCGATCGCCCGCGCCACGCCGATGCGCTGACGCTGGCCGCCGGAGAACTCGTGCGGGTAGCGGTTGTAGTGCTCGGGGTTGAGCCCCACCTGCTCCATGAGCTCCTGCACCCGCCGCTTGCGCTTCTCCTTGTCCGTCTCGGCCCTGTGGATCACGAACGGCTCGCCGATGATCGACCCGATCGTCTTGCGCGGGTTCAGCGACGAGTAGGGGTCCTGGAAGATCATCTGCATGTCGCTGCGCAGCGGCTTGAGCTGGCGGCGCGACCGCTGGGCGATGTCCTCGCCCTCGAACAGGATCGAGCCGGATGTCGGGTCGAGCAGGCGCGTGATCAGCCGAGCCGTCGTCGACTTGCCGCAGCCCGACTCGCCGACCAGCCCCATCGTCTCGCCGCGGCGGATGTCGAAGCTCACCCCGTCGACCGCGCGCACGGCACCGACCTGCCGCTGAAGCACGCCCTTGGTGATCGGGAAGTGCTTGACGAGGTCACGGACCTCGACGAGGTTCTCGCCGGCGCCGGAGCTCACGCCCGGGCCTCCTCCTCGGCGCCCGGGACGACGGCGGCGTCGTCGATCGGCACCTGCTGGCGGGCCTCGGCGGGCGTGGCGCCCGCCTGGAGCTTGGACCACAGCTCGCGGCGCGTCGCCGAAGGCAGCAGGCAGCGCACCCTGTGGCGGGGGTCCCCGGGCGTCGCCGCGAGCTCGGGGTCGACCCGCTTGTGCGCCTCGCGCACGTACGGGCAGCGGGGGTGGAAGTGGCAGCCGCTCGGCCGGTTGATCAGGCTCGGGGGCCGCCCGGCGATCGGCACGAGCTCCTCGCCACGCGGCACGTTGAGCCGCGGGATCGAGCGCAGCAGCCCCCACGTGTACGGATGCTCGGGAGCGTCGAAGATCATCGTCGCGCTCGCCTGCTCGACGATCCGCCCGGCGTACATGACCGCGATCTCGTCGGCCATCTGCGCGACGACTCCGAGGTCGTGGGTGATGATCACGATCGCCGCGCCGGTCTCGTCGCGCAGCTCGGCGAGCAGCTCGAGGATCTGCGCCTGGACGGTCACGTCGAGCGCGGTGGTCGGCTCGTCGGCGATGAGGAGCTTCGGCTGGTTGATCAGGGCCATCGCGATCATCACGCGCTGGCGCATGCCGCCGGAGAACTCATGGGGGTAGCTGTCGAGGCGGCTGCGCGGATCCGGCAGCCCCACCTTGGTGAGCATCTCGACCGCGCGGTCGCGCGCGGTCGCGCGCGACACCTTGTGGTGCGTGCGCACCGCCTCGACGAGCTGGTCGCCGATCTTGAAGAACGGATGCAGCGACGAGAGCGGGTCCTGGAAGATCATCGCGATGTCGTTGCCGCGCACCCGGCGCAGCTCCTCGTCGGGCATCGCGATCAGGTCGCGCCCGTCGAACATCGCGCTGCCCTCGACCTCGGTCGTGCGCGAGCGGGTGAGGCCCAGGAGCGTGAGCGAGCTGACGCTCTTGCCCGACCCGGACTCGCCGACGATCCCGAGCACCTTGCCGCCGTCGACGCCGTAGGAGATGCCCTCGACGGCGTGGACGACGCCGTCCTCGGTGTCGAAGCGCACCGCCAGGCCGGAGACCTCGAGCAGAGCCATCAGCTGTAGCGGATCCTCGGGTCCAGCACGGCGTAGAGGATGTCGACCACCAGGTTGAGGAAGACGATGAAGAAGGCGCCGATCAGCACGGTGCCCTGCACGATCGGCAGGTCGCCGTTCTGGATCGCCCCGTAGGCCAGGCGTCCCACGCCCGGGATGTTGAACACCGTCTCGGTGAGGATGGCCCCGCCGAGCAGCACGCCGACATCGAGCCCGAGTACGGTGACGATCGGCGTGATCGCGCTGCGCATCCCGTGCTTGAGCACGACGCGGCGGCCGCGCAGGCCCTTGGCGCGCGCGGTGCGGATGTAGTCCTCGGACATGACCTCGAGCATGTTCGACCGCAGCAGCCGCGCGTAGAAGGCGGCGAACGCGGCGGCGAGCACGAGCCACGGCAGGATCAGCGAGCCGACGAAGTGACCGAAGCCGTCCGAGGGCGGCCGGTACTGCCCGGCGCCCAGGAAGATGTGGACCTTGCCGATGTCGCTGGCGAAGAGGTAGAGCGCCACCAGCCCGAGCCAGTACACGGGCGCCGAGATGGCCAGCAGCGCGCCGGTCATGCTCACGCGGTCGAAGATCGAGCGGCGCTTGATCGAGGACACCAGGCCGACCGGGATCGCGATCGACAGCCACACGATGACGGCGCCGACCGTGAGGTAGATCGTCGCCGGGAGGCGGTCGAAGATCAGCGACCGCACGCTCTGGTTGTTCTGGAAGCTGTAGCCGAAGTCGAAGTGGGTCAGGACCCCCTTCATGTAGTGCCAGTACTGATACGGCTTCGAGCGGTCGAGGCCGAACGCGTGGCGGATCTCCTCGACCAGCTGCGGGTTCGGGTTGCGGCCCGCCCGCAGGACGGCCGGGTCGGTCGAGGGGAAGATGTAGAAGACCACGAACGTCAGCAGGCTCACGAGGAACAGCAGGACGACGATCCAGGCGAGCCGGCGGATGATGTAGGCGGTCATGGCGAACGGGTGCGGCGCGGCGCCGGCGGGTCGCGGGGACCCGCCGGCGCGTGCGTCGCGGTCGGGCTACTTCAGCGAGGTGAACCCGAAGTCGATCGAGCCCTGGTTCCAGAGCATGTTGACCTGCTGGACGTTGGGCGAGGCCACGACCGGGTACTTGTCCCACAGGTAGGGGACCCCGAGCACCAGGCCGGTGATCTTCTTGTCGAGATCGGCCCACGCCTGGACGCGCTGGTCACCCGACGGCATCGTCGCCGCCGCCTCGACCTGCTGCTGGATGTTGTCGCCCTTGTACTGGCTGAAGTTCACGTTGCCAGAGGGGACGATGTTGGCCGGGTTCCACAGCGGGGCGATGATCGTTCCCGCGTCGGCGTAGTCCTTGATCCACCCGAGGTTCGGGCAGAGCGCGACCTTCGCCTTCGGCACCTGGCAGTACTTCGTGTACATGGTCGAGTGGTCGACCTGGCGCAGCTTCACGTTGAAGCCGAGCTGGCTGACCGACTGCTCGGCGACCTGGGCACCCTTGCCGCCACCGCCGGAGTTGTCGCCGACCATGAGGATCGGCTCCTTGCCGGTGTACTTGCCCGACGAGTAGCCCGCCTTCTTCATGTAGTCCATGGCGAGCTGGAGATCGCCCTGGGGCTTGGAGAGGAAGTCGAAGCCGAAGCCGTCGAGGCCGCCGGCCTTGTCGAAGGCTCCGACCGTCGGGTAGAGCATGTGCGTCGCGATGTCGCCGATGAGCTTGCCGCCACGGACCTGTCGCATCTGGTCGCGGTTGAGCACGGCGGCGATCGCCTTGCGCACGTTGATGTTGTCGAACGGCTTGATCGTCGTGTTGATGCCCAGGTAGCGCATGCCGGCGCCGGGGGCGATGATCAGCGTGTCCTTCTTCGGGCCCTGGACGATCTGCTTGAGCAGGTCGGGCGGGGCGGCGAAGTCACCGCTGCCGAGGCTGGTGCCGTTGATGATCCGGCGCGTCGCGACGGCCGGGTCGTCGTTGCCCTCCTGGAAGGTGACGGAGTCCAGGTAGGCGGGCCGGTAGTCGGTGCCCGCATCCCAGTTGGGGTTGCGCGCCAGCTCGATCGACTTGCCCGGCTTGTAGCTCTTGATCATGTACGGCCCGGTCGCCAGCACGTGCTGGGCGTAGGTCGACTGCCCCTTGGCGCCGTCGTACTTCTTGGCGAACGCCTCGGGGATCGGGCTGGTCACGGGCAGCGCGAGCGCGCCGGCGAGGTCGCCCCAGACCTTGCCGTCGGTCTTGAAGACGATCGTGTAGTCGTCCGGTGTGGTGATCCCGGAGATGTGGGCGGCCTTCTTCTGCTGGTACTGCTTGGCGCCCTGGATGCCGGCGAAGTAGGCGTTGACGTAGCCGTTCGGGACCTTCGAGGTGAACGCGCGCTCGATCGCGTACTTGACGTCGGCGGCCTTGACCTCCTTGCCGTACGGCGGGCTGTACTTGATGCCCTGCTTGATCTTGACGGTGATCGTCTGGCCCTTGCCGTCCGCGTTGTCGGTGATCTGCGGCTCACCGTCGGCGAGGTCGGGCGTGCTCTTCGAGCCGTCGCTGGTGGGCTCGTAGGAGTACAGGGGCCGGACGACGTTGTAGAGGATCGAGTAGGTGAACGAGTAGTAGGCCTGCCCGGGGTCCATGCTGTCCACGTCGCCGGCGGCCAGGAGGGTTAGGTGACCGCCCTTCTTCTGGCCGTCGACGGGCTGGCCGGGGCCGTTGACGCCGGCGGTCGTCTGCGTTCCGGCGCTGCTCGAGGTCGACGAGTTGTTGTTGGAGCCGCAGGCGGCGACGGTGAGCGCCGCCGCAGCGAGGACCGGGGCGATCAGCCACCGGAGTGAGGATCCGCTCATGTGCAGGGTTCCTTTCGGTCGATCGTGACGAGCCGGCTCATGACCGCCCCGTCCGAGGGTTGTGTGCGTCCTGAAGACCATCGCCGACGAGGTTGAAGGCGAGGACGGTGAGCACCAGGGCGACGCCCGGCGCCAACATGAACCAGGGCGCGGTGGTGAAGATGGAGGTGGCGTCGGCGATCATCTCGCCCCAGCTCGCCCGTGGCGGCTGGACGCCGACTCCGAGGAACGACAGCGCCGCCTCGAAGAGGATGTTGGTCGGGATCAGCAGCGTCGTGTAGACGATGATCGGCGCGATCAGGTTGGGCAGGATCTCGCGGAAGATGATCCGGCGATCGGAGGCACCGAGCGAGCGCGCGGCCTCGACGAACTCCTTCTCGCGCAGCGACAGCGTCTGCCCGCGCACGATGCGTGCGATGTACGTCCAGTTCACGAAGGCGATCACGAAGATCACCAGGCCGATCCCGGGCTGGATCAGGCCGCCGAGGCACCCGTCGACGCCGGAGCACGCGGCGGCGAGGCCCAGCGCCAGCAGCAGGATCGGGAAGGCGAGCAGGACGTCGACGAGGCGCGAGATGACGGTGTCGACCCAGCCGCGGTAGTAGCCGGCCACCATCCCCAGCACCGTGCCGACGACCACGGCGATGCCGGTGGCGATGAAGGCGACCTCGAGCGAGACCTGGGCCCCGTCCAGAACGCGCGAGAACACGTCGCGCCCCAGCGAGTCGACCCCGAGCAGGTGCGTGGAGCTGGGGCCGACGGGAAGCCCGAACACGTCGAGCGCGTTGGCGTTCTGCACGTCGGGGTCGGGTGCGCCGACGAGCGAGCGGATCGGCCCGGCGAAGATCGCGACGAGGATCAGCACCACCAGGAAGACGCCGCCGACGAGCGCGACGCGATCCTCGCGGAACCGCCGCCAGAACAGCTGACCGGGCGAGCGGGCGGCGATCTCCCGACCGGACGCCTGCACGTCCGCGCCGGGAGGTTCTTCGAGAAGGAAGTCGGTGTTTGCGCTCACGAAGCAGGGGTCGGCATGGGCGCCGAGCCGAGGTTCGACGCATGGTGCCCTTGCCCTCTTTAGGTCACGTTAAGCAACCGGCGCGGGACTCTAGCGCGTCTCCGCGCGGCGTCCGCCATCAGCTGACGCGGGGCGCCGCGGTATCTTCGCCCCCTCGGGCCCCGATAGCTCAGCCGGATAGAGCGTCCCCCTCCTAAGGGGAAGGCCGCTGGTTCGAATCCAGCTCGGGGCGCTGCTGACGCGACGGCCCGCGCCGGGGTCAGCCGGCGTCGCGGTCGGGTCGGTCGGGGTAGACGTCGTCGATCGTCGTCAGCGGCAGGTAGGGCGCACCCGCAGCGGCCTCGATCGCGTCGCGCGCGCCGGCCAGCCGGTCGAGCACCGCGGTGACGCCGACGATCTCGTGGCCGGCCTCGCGCAGCGCCTCGACGGCCCGAACGGCCGAGCCCCCCGTCGTGCTGACGTCCTCGACCACCAGGCAGCGGTCGGACGGCTCGAGCAGCGGCCCCTCCACCCGGCGTTGGAGACCATGCGCCTTGGTCTCCTTGCGCACGAAGAAGGCCTTGACGTCCGCGCCGCCGGCCAGCGCCGCGCACGCCACCGGGTCGGCGCCCATGGTGAGCCCGCCGACCGCCGTCGCGCCGAGCTCGGCGACGAGCTCGGCGACGAGCTCGGCGAGCGCGGCGAAGCCGGCGGGGAGCAGGATGGCGCGCTTGGCGTCGACGTAGTAGGAGGCGGTTGCGCCGCTGGTGAGCGTCACCTCGCCGACGACGAGCGCGTGCTCGCGGAGGGCGGCGATGAGGCGGTCGCGAGCGTCCATCGGGGCGCCGTAGGCTACCGGCGTGCGCCCCGGGCCCAACGACTTCGGCCGGGCGCCGTTCGCCATCGGCGTCGAGGAGGAGCTGCTGCTCGTCGACCCGGCGACACACGCCCTCGCGCACGCGGCGCCACGGATCCTCGACGCCGTCGACGGCCTCAAGCCCGACCTCTACCTCGCGCTCGTGGAGTCGGTCTCGCCGATCAGCTCCGGGGCCGCTGCGGCGGTGGCCGAGCTTTCGCGCACGCGCGCGCGAATCCGCCGCGCGGGCGGCACCGTGATCGGAGCGGGCATCCACCCGGCCGGCCCGTTCGGCGAGGCGCCCCACGTCGACGACCCGCGCTACCACGACGTGGCCGGCCAGCTCCGCGGGCTCGCGCGGCGGACCCCGACGTGCGCGCTGCACGTCCACGTGGGGATGCCCGACGCGGAGACCGCGATCCGCGTGCACAACGGCCTGCGCGAGCACCTGCCGCTGCTTGTGGCGCTGTCGGCGAACTCGCCGTTCTGGCACGGCCAGGACTCGTTCATGGCCTCGGCGCGCACGCAGATGTTCCGCGCCTATCCGCGCGCCGAGCTGCCACGCGCGTTCGCGTCGTGGGAGGACTTCGAGGAGTGCGTGGACGGGATCCTCCGGGCCGGGGGCCTGCCCGACTACACGTTCTTCTGGTGGGACCTGCGCCCTCACCCGCGGCTGGGCACCGTCGAGCTGCGGTCGATGGACAGCCAGTCGTCGCTGCGCGACGTCGCGCTGCTCGCGGCGCTGGTCCACGCGCTTGCCCTGCGCGCCGCGGAGCGAGGGCCGGCCGCGCCGACCGCACGCGAGGCCCTGAGCGAGTCGAGCTTCCGCGCCGCCCGCGACGGCCTGGCGGCGACCCTCTGGCACGAGGGCGCGCTGCGGCCGGTTCCCGAGATCGCGCGCAGCGTCGTCGCGGACCTCGAGGGCGAGGGACTCGACGAGCTCGAGCGCCTGCTCGCGGAGGGCAACGGAGCGGCCCGGCAGCGCCGCGCCCACGTGGCCGGCGGCATGCCGGCGCTCCTGGCCACCCTCGTCGAGGAGGCGGCGGCCCCGTGGCCGTGACGATGCTAGGGGCCGGCGTGCGCCGACACGCGCGGCTTGCGGTGCCGGCCGCTGCGGTAGTAGACGTCGACGCGGTCGCCGTAGCGCACCCAGCGGTAGATCGGCACCGCGTCCGGGATCGGGACCCGCAGGCAGCCGTGGCTGGCCGGGTAGGTCGGGACCTCCGCGTAGCCGTGGATCGCGTAGCCGCGGATGAAGTAGTTGGAGTAGACCATCCCGTGCGAGTTGGTCCCCGGCGTCTTGCTGTACACGCGGAAGGAGCCGAGCACCGTCGGCGTCGAGGGCTTGCCGGAGCTGACCGGGTAGATCCGCCGCACGCGGCCGCCATCGATCAGCGCGAGGACCTGATGGGTGAGGTCGGCCTCGACGTGGTGGCCGTGACCGGGGTAGCGGACCGAGAACCGGCCGCCGCCGCGGGCGAGCCGGCGGAAGACGTCGGAGGAGGCGACGGTCGTGCGCGCCATCCCCGAGAGCTTGCGGAAGGCCAGGACCGCGCGGGCCGTCCGCGCGTCGTAGAGCCCCGCCCTGCCGGTGACGTAGCCGAGGCTGCGCAGCTGGTGCTGGAGCAGGCGGACGGCCGGCCCGCGCGAGCCGGGGCGTGCGTGCGGCGAGACGACCGCGAGCGACTTCGGCCTGGCGACGGAGGTGTCCATCTCGGGCGTGGCGCGGTGCGACGCGCGAACCAGGACGCGGCCCGCGGAGCGCGGCGCGAGCCCGACGAGGAACCGGCCCGACTTCGAGCCCTTGACGTGCGCGATCCGCAGCTCGACGACCCGCAGCTTGCTGCGGCCGCGCTGGAAGCGGACGACGACCTTCTGGCCGGGGACGTAGGGGGTGACGGTCCCGCGGACGCGGAAGCGCTGGCCGACGAGCACGCCCGGGTGGGCGCGCGGCCCGGCGTGCTCGAGCGTGAGCTTGATCGTCGCCTTCACGGGGGCCGGTGTGGGCGCGGGGGCCGGAGCGGGGGCCTGAGGCGGGGCCGCGGGGGGGCCGCCGTCCTGGGCGGCCGCGGGCGCGGCGGTCGCCAGGAGGGAGAGGATCAGGGCCATCGGGCCAGCGTTGCGTGCGTACATCCTGCGCCGATCCTAGAACGCCGCGGGCCGGTTCACCGGAAACGCACGGCGGACTCCCCGCGACAGGGCAGTCACCGCCACCGCCGAGCCGGCCAGGCAGGCCGGCACGAGCCAACCGCGCCCGTCGCCGACCCCGAAGGCGATCGAGTTGTTGAGCGCGTGCAGCGCGATGCAGGGGTAGAGCGACCCGGTGCGCTCGTAGAGGAGGCACAGGATCATCCCGAGCGCGGCGAGCGGGACGATGAACCCGATCGGCGAGGAGGCCGCGTGCGCGGCGCCGAAGGCCAGCCCGGTGACGAGCGTGGCGGCCCAGAGCCCGTGACGCCGCAGCGCGCCGAAGAGGAAGCCGCGGAAGAACAGCTCCTCGCAGACCGGCGCGACGACGCAGACCAGGAACGCGGCCCCGACCAGCGCCGCGGTCGAGTCGCGCGTCCCGAGCTGGACGGGGACGTTCTCGCGGTCGGTGATGTGCAGCGCACTGGTCCACGCCGCCGCGAGCACGACGAACGCCCCGTAGCCGGCGAGCACGAGTCCGGCGGCCGAGACCGGCCGCGCGGGTCGCAGGCCGAGGTCCGCCGGCCGCAGCCGGCGGCCTGCCGCCATCGCGGCGGCCAGCACGGATCCCGCGACGAGGACGGCGTCCTGGGCGAAGGTGGCGGTGAGCGACACCACCGGCGGCGTGCCGCGCACGGCGACGCCGACGATGCCGTCGCGATGCGGGCCGGCGTCGACGAGCGCCGACCGGATCGCATCGACGAGCGCGTAGGTGACCGCTCCGGCCAGCACCGCCACGACGGCGATGGGCACCGCCCACACGGCACGCCACGGCCTCCCGGCCGCGAGCGGCGCGCGCGGGGGCCGCGGCGGCAGCCCCTCGGGGCGCTCCGGCGCGCTGAGCGAACCCCCGGCGGTCACGCCATGGACTCTACGAGCGCCGGCAGGCGCTCCAGCGACGGCAGCGACGGCACGCCGGCCGGCGGGTCGCCGGCCGATCCCCAGCGGTCGACGAGGACCGCCGCGATCCCGGCGGCGCGGGCGCCCTCGACGTCGGTGTCGAGACTGTCGCCAACCATGAGCGCGTCGGCGGCCGGCACGCCGGCGACCTCGAGCGCGCGCGCGAAGATCGCGGGGTTGGGCTTGCCGACGCCGAGCTCGGCCGAGGAGACCGCCCCGTCGACGAGCGCTGCGATGCCGGTCGCGGCGAGCTGCTCCTGCAGCGAGACGTCCCAGTTGGAGAGCACGACGAGGCGCGGCGCGGGCGGGCCGAGCCGGCGCAGCGCCCGCAGCGCGCCCGGCACCTCGGCGTACGCCCGGAAGCGCAGCGCCTCGAGCAGCATCCCGGTCAGGCGCGCGATGCCGAGCGCCCGTGCCGGCTCGGGCAGCTCGTCGCGGAGGACCCCCGCGCAGCGTCGCCGCAGATCGGCGAGCCGCTCGCGGTCGGAGGCCTCGTCGTGGTGCGCCCGGTAGAACGCCATCTCGGCGAGCACGGCCCGCCGTGCCTCCTCCACCGTCACGCTCGCCCCCGCTGCGGCCAGGCCAGCCGCCAGCGGCGGGCCGGGGTCCTCGAGCTCGAGCAGCGTGCCGAGGGCGTCGAGCAGGACGGCGCGGACGGGCACGTCAGGCGACCCAGTGCCAGGTCGCGAACTCGGCGGCGGCGAGCGCCTGGAGCGCGAGCAGCGGAGCCGCCAGCGCCACGAGCCGGCGGCGCCCCTGCGCGGCCCACCAGCCAAGCCACATGAACAGCGGGAAGAGGACCAGCTCGAAGCGCGGCAGCGACATCAGCGGCTGCGGCGTGACCGGCCAGGACAGCGGCAGGGCCAGCGCGACGACGACGTAGGCGCCGTAGGCGGGACGCAGCCGGCGCAGCGTGCCGACGACCGCGGGCACCGCGGCCAGCAGCGCGGCGAACAGCTCGAGGTTGTGGGCGGCCACCGCGTAGGGGTCCCCTGCCGCCTGCGTGAAGTAGACGGGCGACCGCGCGCCGGAGAACAGCTGCCGCGCGCCCTCGAAGGCGGCGAGCGCGCCGTCCCAGGCGCCCACGAACGGTCCGGCGAAGTGCCGGAACCATTGCTCCTGGGCGTGCAACGGCGCCAGCCCGTCCATCCCACCGAGCGCGAGCCCCGCGCAGAACGCGCCGAGGCCGGCGGGCACGAGCGCCAGCCAGGCGGCGTCGCGCCACCGGCGGGGCCCTCCGGGCGCGCGCGACCACCAGAGCAGCGCGAGCGCGACGAGCACGAGCACCCCCGCGCTCCGGGTCGCCGCGGCGAGCGCGCCGAGCGCGCCGGCCCAGGGCCAGCGCCCGGTGCGCGCGGCCAGCACCGAGCCGGCCGACAGCGCGATGAACAGCGCCTCCGAGTAGACAGCCGACAGAAACAGCGCGCCGGGGAAGCAGGCGAGCAGCACCACCGCGCGCCACGCCGCGGCGCCGCCGAGCTCGAGCACGGCGAGACGGTGGACGACCGCCAGCCCCGCGACTCCAGCGACCAGCGAGACGGCGAGCCCGCCGAGCAGGACCGACCCCAGCGGGGCACCCACCACGCGTGCGAGCGCGGGGTAGAGCGGGAAGAACGCGGCGCTGGCCCCGCTGCGGTAGCCGTCGTGGGCGATCGCCAGGTACCACACAGCGTCCCAGCGCGCGGCCGGCGCCAGCAGCAGGTCCGCCGCGGCGCCGAACGGGTGCGTCACGCCGGCCGGGTCGAAGTCCTCCGCACGACCCGAGAGGCCCGCAAGCCCGGCGGCTGCCACCCCGGCCCCCCACACGACGGCCCGGGTGGCGGCGAAGGCGGCCAGGGCGACGACCACGGACGGGCGCCAGGCCGCCCATGCGGCGGCCTGGCGCGACGTGACCGCCGCGGACGTCGGGGAGTCCCGGCGCAGCGCCGCCTGGCTGCCGTCGCGCGCCATGCCGACATGGTGGCCGACTGCTGCCGCCGGCGTCGGCCCGGGCTGGAGGAGCGGCCCCGGCGGGCTAGAATGACGCCCTGCGCGCGCGGCACGGGGCGCCCGCCGTCGGCGGGCCAGCCACATCCGGGATTGCCGCAGCGCCCTTCGACCATGACCCGCCGCGAACGAGTCCGCCGGCGCCGCCGTCACCAGGCCGGCGCGAGCCGAGTGATCTTCATCGGCTTCGGCGTGCTCACCGCCGTCGGACTGCTCGCGCTGCTGGGAGCGATCACCTGGGTGATCGGCGTGGCCACATCGGGCCCCGCGATCTCGGAGCTCAAGCCGATCCCCCAGGGCGCCACGTCCTCCGTCTACGCTGCCGACGGTCAGCGGCTCGGCTTCATCCAGTCGACGATCCTGCGCTCGCCGGTGAGCTCCAAGCGGATCCCGCAGGCGCTCCAGGACGCCACCGTGGCGATCGAGGACCGGCGCTTCTACCAGCACCAGGGCGTCGACTTCGAGGGCGTGGTGCGCGCGGCGCTGAAGAACTTCCAGTCCGGGGGCACGGTCCAGGGCGGCTCCACGCTGACGATGCAGCTCGTCAAGAACCTCTACGAGAAGCCCGCGCTGCGCAGCGGCAAGCAGCGGACCTTCAAGACGAAGATCCGCGAGGCGCGGCTCGCCGAGGAGCTCGAGAACATCCACGCGGGCCGCGACGGCAAGCGCTGGGTCCTGGTCAAGTACGTCAACAACGTCCCCTACGGGACGGTCGGCGGCCAGACCGCCGTCGGGATCCAGGCCGCGGCGCGCATCTTCTTCGACAAGCCGGCCGCCAAGCTGACGCTCCCCGAGGCAGCGCTGCTTGCCGGTCTCCCGCAGGCGCCCTCCAAGTACAACCCGTTCCTCAACCCCGAGCAGGCGCTGGCCCGCCGCAACGACGTCCTCGAGCGAATGGCCAAGCAGCACTACATCCGCCCCGAGACCGCAAGCGCCGCCGAGCAGGCGCCGCTGGGCGTCAAGCACAACCGCTACTACACCGAGCGCCGCGAGGGCTATTTCTTCGACTACGTCCAGCAGGAGCTGGTCCGTCGCTACGGGCCCGAGACCGTCCGCCGCGGCGGCCTGCGCATCTACACGACGCTCGACCTCAAGCTCCAGCGCACCGCCCGCGCGGCGATGGCCCAGGGGATCGCGGGCACCGACCGCGACTCGGCGATGGTGTCGCTGGACCCCGAGACCGGCTACATCCGCACGATGGCCACCTCGCGCAAGTACGGCGACCTGAAGTTCAACCTCGCGGCCCAGGGCCACCGCCAGCCCGGCTCGACGTTCAAGGTCATGGTCCTGATGACGGCGCTGCGCCGCGGCGTCGACCCCCAGGCGACGACCTACACGTCGATGCCCCTGGACTTCAACGATCCCCAGTGGGGCCCGATCAAGGTCAAGACGTACTCGAACTCCTACATCGGCCGCGCGAACCTGGTCAAGGCGACGCTGACGTCGGACAACTCGATCTTCCAGCAGCTCGACCTCGACCTCGGCCCCGAGGCGGTCAAGCAGACCGCCTACGACATGGGGATCACGACCCACCTCAACGGCTACCCGGCCGAGGGGCTGGGCGGCCTGCGCCTCGGCGTCTCGCCGCTGGAGATGGCGCGCGCGTACGCCACGATCGCCAACGGCGGCTACCGCGTGCGCCCGATCGCCGTGACCAAGGTGACGTTCACCGACGGCCACAGCGAGGTGCCGTTCAAGCCCAAGAAGGTCAGGGTCTTCTCCGACGGCGTCACGGCCGAGGCGACGAAGATCCTCGAGCAGAACGTGCAGGCCGGCACGGGCACGCGCGCCCAGATCGGCTGCCCCGCCGCGGGCAAGACCGGCACGACCGACGCCTTCTCCGACGCGTGGTTCGTGGGCTTCACGCCCAAGCTCTCCACGGCCGTCTGGGTCGGGCACGCCAACTCCCGCGAGCCGATGCCGGGCGCCGCGGGCGGGGTCGTCGCCGCGCCGATCTGGGGCCAGTACATGAAGACCGCCAAGGGCAAGTTCTGCGGCGAGTTCCCCAAGCCGTCCGAGCCCTTCCAGCCCGAGCCGTTCTTCGGCAAGTACTCGAAGACGGGGGTGACCGACAACAAGGTCGCGCCGGGCAGCTACCAGACCGGCAGCAGCCCGGCGAAGAAGCTGGAGACGGGCGGCACGCCGTCGGGCGGCAACGGCAAGGACAAGAAGAACACCAAGAAGGGCAAGGGCTACGACCCCACGTTGTACGAGTCCCCGCCGCAGCAGGCGCCGAAGACCAAGGGGCCGAAGAAGGCGCCGGCCCCCGCGCCCGCGCCGGCCCCCGCGCCGGCCCCCACCGGGGGCGGTGGCACGGGCGGCGCGTCCCCGGGCGGCACCGGCTGAGGCCGGGCCCGAGGCCCGCCCCGGTGGTGCGGCAGGCATGGCCGACGAGCTCGAGCTGATCGACGCGATCGCGGCCGCCGTGCAACGCCCGCACGGGCGCGTCGTCCGATGGCTCGGCGACGACGCCGCCGTCGTCCGCGCGCGCCCGCTGGCGGTGACCTCGGTCGACATGATGGTCGAGGGCGTGCACTTCCGCCTCGAGCGCGACGGCGGGCCGTTCTCGCTCGAGGACGCCGGCCATCGCGCGCTCGCCGCCGCGCTGTCGGACCTCGCCGCCATGGGCGCGGAGCCGGGGGAGGCCTATCTCGCGCTCGGCGTCCCACGCGGCCTCGAGCGCGCCGAGCGCGTGGTCGAGGGGATGGCCGACCTCGCGCGGAGGACGGGCACCGCAATCGCCGGCGGCGATGTCGTCGCCGCCCCCGCGCTGGTGATCTCGGTGACCGTCGTGGGCTGGGCCGACGACGAGGCGGAGCTGGTGGGGCGCGACGGCGCCATCGCCGGAGACCGGGTCGTCGTCACCGGGCCGCTGGGAGGCGCGGCGGCGGCGCTGGCCGCGCTCGACGCGGGGCGGCGGCCGGCCGGGCACCTGCGGCGCGCCCTGCTGCGGCCCGAGCCGCGCATCGACGCCGGCCGCGCCCTGGGGGCCGCTGGCGCCCACGCCATGATCGACCTCTCCGACGGCATCGCGACGGACGCGGCCCACCTGGCGCGACGCAGCGGCGTGCGGATCGAGGTCGACCTCGCGGCGCTCCCGCTCGTGGAGGGCGCGACCGTCGAGCAGGGCGCCGCCGGGGGCGAGGACTTCGAGCTGTGCGCCTGCGTGACGGGCGCGCCCCCGCGGGGGACGATCGCCGTCGGCCGGGTGACCGGCGGGGCGCCGGGGCTGGCGCTGCTGGACCGCTACGGGCGGGAGGTCGAGCTCGCCGGCTTCGAGCACACGCTCTGAGCGCTGGCCAGATGGCGCAGGATGGCGTCGGCGACGGCACGCGGATCGACCGCGTAGTCGGCCTTCGCGATGCGGTCTCGGAGCGCCTGGACGTCCATGGTTCGACGGGCATCGGGCGTCATCTGCCCACTCCTGAACCGCTGGGCGGGCGCTCGACAAGTGTCCGAGTGCCCCCCGCGCGGGCCCGGCCGAGCGGCTCGACCTTCCGCAGCCTGGCGAAGACGATGATCCGCTTGGCGGCGCTGTAGAGGGGATGGCATGCCGAGAGCACCAGGCGGCTGTAGCCCACCCGGTGGATCACCCACAGCGCGGTCGGCTCGACGATCGCCTGCTTCTCCACCACGTAGCGGAAGCGGGCGTAGGGCATCTCGATGTCGATCGCGTCGCCGCTGCGCAGCGAATCGATGTGCCGGAACGGGGCGAGGTAGGTGGTGCGGTGGCCGGCGATCGCGGTCGTGCCGGGGACACCCGGCAGCGCGGTCTGCGGGTAGAACCCGGGGCCCTTGGTCAGGTCATCGTGAGAGGTGCCCTTGACCACGACGAAGCTGGCCCCGATGCGCGGGATGCGGATGCGCCCGAGCGCGTCGCCCTCGTGCGCCGAGCGCTTGAGCGCGCGCGCGAGAAAGGCGATCCGGGCGCGCCGGTCGGGCAGCGTGTCGAGCGCGCGCTGCTCGAGCGGGGTCGGCGCTGCGCTGCGCAGCACGTTCAGCCGATCGGAGAGGCGGTGCTGCTGGCGACTCGCCAGGAACGCCGAGACCGGCTCCTGCCAGAGCAGGGTCATGCCGGCATCGACCATCAGCAACGCGCCGGCGACGATGAGGACCGTCGACATGCCCCGCACGAGCGGGCGCACCCGGCTCATCGCCGGATCCGGATCGCCGAGTCGGTCCCCCCGAGCGAGCCGGGTCCGGCGTGGCCGAGCGGTCCGCGCACCGAGGGGCTCGTCGCGGAGGCCTCCTCGGGGCGGCGTACGAGCGCCAACCGGGCGGCGGCCACGCCGCACGCCCCGGCTGCACACGTCGCCAGCAGCGCGAGCAGGCCGATCTGCCCCCCGGCGACGAGCAGCAGCACCGACCACGGGAGCTGGGCGGCCGACGCGCCGACCGCCCCGGCGAAGACCGCGAGGACCGCGGCCACGGGCACGAGGGCGAGGACCGCCGCGACGAGGCCCGCGCCCCGGCGCAGCCGGAGCTCCGGGGCCGCGACGAGAAGCCACACGTGCGCCGGCAGCACGAGCAGCGCGGCCGCGAACGGGTTGGCCGCCCAGACCGCCACCGCGAGCGCCACCGTGGCGAGGCCGACCGCCGCCGCCGGACCGGGACCCTCCGGGCGCGTGGGAACCCCGAGCATCCGCGAGAGCGGTCGGACCGCCAGGCAGCCGAGCGCGAACGCGACCCCCAGCACCGCCAGCGCCACCCCGTCGACCGGCACGATTCCCGCCCGTACGGCGCCCCGGGGCGCCGCGCCGAGCAGCCCTGTCGCGCCCATGAACCGCGCCAGGGCCGCGACCGCGACGAGCGGCACCGCGAGCACGACGAGCCACCGCAGCCACGCGGCGACCGGCGCGTGGCGCCGCCGCGCGCGGGCGAAGCCGTCGACCCCCGCGAGCAGCGCCGGCAGCAGCAGCGCGGCCACGAGCATGCGCACGACCCACGGCGGCAGGACCTTGTTGCGCATCGCGATGCGGGCGGACGGCCCGGAGGAGACGTCCGGCCCGTTGTCGAGCGCGTCGATCGACCGCAGGGCCGCCCGCCCGAACACGCGCAGGTGCGCGGCCGAGACCGGCGCGCCCGCGCCGGGCCCGCGCTGGCCGCTGGCCTGGAGGAGCACGGCGGGCAGGCCGGCCGCGTTGAGCGGGCCCTCCTCGCCCAGCGCGAACGGGAACGCCAGGCGCGCGAACTGCGTGCCGGCATGGACGCCGCCCGCCTCCTGTCCGGTCTCGGAGCGCACGGCGGCCTCGACGCTGCGCCGCAGCCGGTTGGGAGCCAGGCGCGCCGCCGACGACCAGGGCATCACCCACGGCTTGCGGATCCGCGCGGACGCGAGGTCGCCGAGCACGAGCACGGCGTCGGGGCTGCGATTCTCGGGAGGCAGGGCGCCGGCCAGCTCGCGGGCGCCCGCCGCGCCCCCGCTCCCGCCGCTGGTGGAGACCAGCGTCAGCGTGCGCTTGGTCTGCCGGCCGCCGAAGACGCGCGCGAGCTCCAGCAGCGCCGCCGTGCCGGAGAGCTCTGCCGCGGCCGTGCGGCCGGCGGCGTCGCGGTGGGCGACGACGACGAGCCCGGGACCCGGCTGGCCGAGGCGCGTGGCGGCGACCGTCAGGAGCGTCCGCTGCCCGTCGATCGTGCGCGCGTCGAAGCGATGCAGCCGAACCGCCTCGCAGGCGCCTCCGCCCTCGCAGAACGAGGAGCGCAGCCGCAGCGCGACGAGCCGGGCGAGCCGCTCGTCGCCGGCGCTCCCGGGCCGCCGGGCGGGGAACTCGGCGGCGAGGCTCCGGAGCGTGGCGAAGGCGTGCGGACCGTCGAAGACGTCCGGGGCCAGGGTCGTCTGGATCGGGCGAGGCCGGTCGACCAGCGAGAACGCCGCCACGACGGCCGCAAGCAGCAACGGGGCGAACGCCGCCCGGTACAGGCGCGGGTCGAGCACCGTTGTCACACTACTCGCGATGGTCGCGCGTCAACCCCGGATCCTGCTGGCCGACGACGAGCAGTCCCTGCAGACGCTGCTCTCGTTCCCGTTGCGCAAGGACGGCTACGACGTGGTCCAGGCGACCGACGGACGCGAGGCCCTGGCGCGGTTCGGCGAGCAGGCGTTCGACCTCGTCGTGCTGGACGTGATGATGCCCCGGCTGGACGGCCTGGAGGTCTGCAAGCGGATCCGCGCCCGCAGCACCGTGCCGATCATCATGCTCACGGCCAAGACCGAGGAGATCGACAAGGTGCTCGGCCTCGAGCTCGGGGCCGACGACTACATCACCAAGCCGTTCTCGCTGCGCGAGTTCCGCAGCCGGGTGCGCGCCGCGCTGCGCCGTGCGAGCATGACCCGTGGCCGCGAGCACGTCCCCGAGGACGAGCCGCTCGACGTCGCCGAGATGCTGATCGATCCGTCCAAGCGCACCGTCACCGTCCGGGGCGACGAGGCGCAGCTCACCTTCGTGGAGTTCGAGATCCTCACCGCGCTGGCCCACAGCCCGGGTCGCGTCTTCACGCGCGAGATGCTCCTCACGCGGATCTGGGGGGACTCGGCCTTCCGCGACCCTCGGACGATCGACGTCCACATCCGCCACCTGCGGGAGAAGCTCGAGCTCGACCCGAAGGACCCGGAGTACCTGTTCACCGTGCGCGGCGTCGGCTACCGCTTCCGGGACACCTCGGCGTAGGTGCGCTCGCTCACCGTCCGGCTCGCAGGGCTCCTGCTGGCCATCGTCGCCGCGGCGATCGCGATCGTCTACCTCTACGTGGTCCCGCCGCTGAGCTCCAAGCTCCGCGAGGCCGAGCTCGACACGCTTGCCATGCAGGCCCGGCGCTACGCCGACCCGGTCCAGCGCTCGGTCGTCGACGACGTCGACGTCAAGGTTGTCGACAGACGGGTGCGCGACGCCGCCGACCGCTCGGGCGCGCGGGTGACGTTGCTCGGGATCAACCGCGGGAACGCGGGACTCCAGGCCACCCCGCGCTCGGACTCGACGAGCCAGGTCGCCATCCGCGACCTCCAGTTCCCGGTCGCCGTGCGGGCTGCGATGTCCCGCAGGACCGAGGTCGACACCGAGGCCGGCGACAACGGGCGCATCGGCGAGGCGGCGGTGCCGCTGTTCTTCAGCGACCCGGGACCGCCCCCGCGCCGGCAGGTCGGCTTCGCGCTGGTCTTCTCCCGGCCGATGGACGACGTCGACTCGACGGTGTCGCTCGTCCGGGGCCGCATCCTCGTCGCGGGCGCAATCGCGCTGGGCGTGGCGCTGCTGGCGGCGTGGCTGCTGGCGCGCTCGTTGCGCGGGCGCGTGGAGCGCCTGCGCCGCAGCGCGCGTCGCGTCGCGCTCGGAGACTTCAGCGCGCGCTTCGTCGTCGACAGCCCCGACGAGCTCGGCCGGCTCGCGCGCGAGCTCGACGAGATGCGCGGCCAGCTCGCCCAGCTCGACGCGGCGCGCAAGCGGTTCATCGCCGTCGCCTCCCACGAGCTGCGCACGCCGATCTTCTCGCTCGGCGGCTTCCTCGAGCTGCTCGCCGACGAGGAGCTCGACGAGCCCACGCGCGCCCAGTTCCTCCAGCAGCTCCGCGAGCAGGTCGGCCGGCTGCAGAAGCTCGCGACGGACCTGCTCGACCTGTCGCGCCTCGAGGCCGGGTCGCTCGAGCTGCGCCCCGAGCCGACCGAGGTCGGTGTGCTCGCGCGGGCCGTCGCCGCCGAGTTCGGGCCCGCGCTGGCGGCCCACGACTCCCACCTCGAGCTGCGCCTGGCGCACGAGCCGATGAAGGTGGTCTGCGATCCTGAGCGCGTGGCCCAGATCCTGCGGATCCTGATCGACAACGCCCTCACGCACACGCCGGCGGGGACCCGCATGGTCGTGACGGCCGCGCGCCCGGGCCCCGAGGCGCTGCGCCTCGCTGTGCAGGACTTCGGCGGCGGCATCCACCGGACCGTGCTCCCGCACGTCTTCGACCCCTTCTACACCTCCGACGACGCCCAGGGCTCGGGCCTGGGCCTCGCGATCGCGCGCGAGCTCGCCGAGCGGATGGCGGGGACGCTGGCCGTCGCGTCGGGCGGCGGCGCGACCACGTTCACGCTCGAGGTGCCGGCGTGAGGCACGCGGCGGTCGCGCTCGCCGGCCTCGGGCTGCTCGCCGGGTGCGGTGGCGGCGGCGGCTCGACCGCCGTGCGCACGGTCGAGCGCACACGCGTCGAGGTGGTCCAGCCGCCCGGAGACGCCCGCCCGCTGAACTTCGACGCGCGCGCCGTCTACGCGCGCGACGCCCCCGGGGTCGTCACCGTCCTGAGCATCTACCGGGGCGGCAGCGGCACGCAGGGCGCCGAGGGCTCGGGGTTCGTCCTCAGCGCGTCGGGGGAGGTCGCGACGAACGCCCACGTCGTCACCCAGGGCGACGGCTCGTCGATCCGCAAGGTCGACAAGGTCTACGTCCGCTTCCAGGACGACAACGAGGTGGTCGCCGAGATCGTGGGGTTCGACCCCTACGCGGACGTCGCGCTGCTGCGCGTCGACCCGAGAGGCCTCACGCTGCGGCCGCTCACGCTCGGCGACAGCAGCCACGTGAAGGTGGGCGCGCCGGTCGCGGCGATCGGCAGCCCGTTCGGCCAGGAGCAGTCGCTCTCGGTCGGGGTCATCTCCGCGACCGACCGCACGATCGACTCGCTGACGCGCTTCTCGATCAGCGGCGCGATCCAGACCGACGCGGCGATCAACCACGGCAACTCGGGCGGCCCGCTCGTCGACGCGCGGGGCCGGGTCCTCGGGATCAACTCGCAGATCCGCTCGCAGAGCGGCGACGGCTCGGGCGTCGGCTTCGCGGTGCCCGCGTCGGCGGTGCGCCGCTCGCTCGGGCAGCTGCGGGCCAAGGGGCGCGTGGACTACGCCTACCTCGGCGTCTCGACCTCCCCGCTCTACCCGCAGCTCGCGGACCGGCTCCACCTCCCCGTCGACCACGGTGCGATCGTCGCCGAGGTCGTGCCCAACGGCCCGGCCGACAACGCCGGTCTGCACGCCGGCACCGAGCACTTCCGCTTCCAGTCCCAGCAGGTGCCGCGCGACGCCGACGTGATCATCTCGGTCGCCGGGCGCCCCGTCCGCCGCGAGGACGACGTCGGAGCGATCCTCCAGCACTACGAGCCCGGCCGGACGGTTCCGGTGCAGGTCATCCGCGACGGCAAGCGCAGGACCCTCCAGGTCAAGCTCGGCAAGCGGCCCTCACCGGTCGGGACGAGCGGATAAGGTCCGGCCGCCTTGCTCCAACCCGTCGCCGTCGGCACGAAGCTCCTCGCCGACTACACGCACATCGTCGGCCGCGACCTGATCGACGAGATACGCACGCTGGCCGAGCCCCTGAAGGGCCGGCGGGTCGTGCACCTGTCGGCGACCGCCTTCGGCGGCGGGGTCAGCGAGATCCTCTACACGCTCGTCCCGCTCATGAAGGACGTGGGCCTCGACTGCGAGTGGCACGTGATCTATGGCCGCGAGGAGTTCTTCAACGCGACCAAGCTGATGCACAACGCGCTCCAGGGGGCGCCTGACGACCTGACGCCGGAGCAGTGGTCGACGTGGGAGTCCTACAACGAGATGAACGCCCGCGAGCTGACCTCGGGCTGGGACGTGTGCCTCGTGCACGACCCCCAGCCCGCGGCGCTGCGCTCGCTGGTCCCCGAGAAGGGCGCCGCCTGGGTCTGGCGCTGCCACATCGACCTCTCGACGCCCAATCCCGCGACGATCGGGCGCCTGCTGCCCTATGTCGCCGAGTACCCGCGGTCGCTGTTCCACATGGCCGAGTACGTGCCCGAGGGCATGGGCGGGACCGTCGAGGTGATTTCGCCGGCGATCGACCCGCTCGCCCCGAAGAACATGGCGCTCTCGCCCGAGGACGCCTCCTACGTCTGCCAGCAGTTCGGGATCGACGTCGACCGCCCCCTGGTCTGCCAGGTCTCGCGCTTCGACCCGTGGAAGGACCCGCTCGGGGTCATCGACGCCTTCCGGATCGTCAAGGAGTCCGTCCCCGGGGCGCAGCTCGCCCTGGTCGGCTCGATGGCCTCCGACGACCCCGAGGGCTGGGACTACTTCAACGCGACGATCGCCCACGCCGACGGCGAACCGGACATCCACATCCTCAACAACTTCAACAACGTCGGCTCGATCGAGGTCAACGCGTTCCAGTCGCACGCGGACGTCATGATCCAGAAGTCGATCCGCGAGGGCTTCGGGCTGACCGTCACCGAGGCGATCTGGAAGGGGCGCCCGTTCATCGGCGGCAGGGTCGGCGGCATCCCGCTGCAGGTGGAGAACGGCGTCAGCGGGTACCTGGTGGACGACGTGGAGCAGTGTGCCGACAGGACGATCGACATCCTCCGCGATCCCGCGCTGGGCAAGGCGCTGGGCCGCCGCGGCAAGGAGAACGTGCGCAAGCAGTTCCTCACGCCGCGCTACCTGCGCGACTACCTGCGGATCTTCGGCGAGCAGTTGGGGGTGTAGGCGTGCCCCGCGGCAGCCGCGACGGAGGCCGGCTGGTCCTCGTCTCCAACCGCGGACCGGTGACGTTCGACGACGACGGGTCGATGGGCCGTGGGACCGGCGGCCTCGTGACGGCCCTGACCGGGCTGGCCTCCTACCGCGACGCGACGTGGGTCGCGTCGGCGATGACGTCGGGCGACGCGGTCCGCGCCCACGAGGCGGGGGACCGGCCGTTCACGGTCGAGCTCCCCCAGGGCGGCGAGTACCAGGTCCGCCTGGTCGTCTCCGACGACGACGCCTACGACCGCTTCTACAACATCTTCGCCAACCCGATGCTCTGGTTCATCCAGCACTACCTGTGGGATCTGAGCAACGCTCCGGACGTCCGCCGCCACGAGGTCGAGGCGTTCGAGTTCGGCTACAACGTCGTCAACGAGGACCTCGCGCGCGCGGTGGTCGAGGAGATCGACGGGGAGGCCGAGCCCGTGGTGATGGTCCACGACTACCACCTCTACACGCTGCCCGGCCTGGTCCGCCGTGCCCGCCCCGACGTGTTCCTGCACCACTTCGTCCACATCCCCTGGACGCAGTCGGACGCATGGCGCGTGCTTCCGCGGCGCATCCGCGAGGAGATCTACAGCGGCCTGCTGGCCAACGACATCATCGGCTTCCACACCCAGGCGTATCGACGCAACTTCCTGCAGTGCTGCCGCGACCTCATGGCCCTGGACGTCGACATGGAGCGCGGCATCGTGCACTTCGAGGACCGCGAGGTGTGGGTGCGCTCCTACCCGCTGCCGATCGACGCCGAGGCGATCCACCGGACCGCCCGCTCCGAGCGGGTCGCCGAGTTCGAGCGCGAGCTGCTGCAGCGGCGGCGCGAGCACCTGATCCTGCGCGTCGACCGAGCCGACCTCTCGAAGAACGTGCTGCGCGGCTTCAGCGCCTTCGACCTGTTCCTCGAGCAGCACCCCGAGTTCCGCGAGCGCGTCACCTTCATCGCGCAGCTGATGCCCTCGCGCACGGACGTCCCCCAGTACGCGGAGTACCTCGAGCGGATCGAGGCGCTGGTCGCCGTCGTCAACCACCGCCACGGCACGCCCGACTGGATGCCGATCAACCTCAAGCTGCGCGACGACCTCGAGGAGGCCGTCGCCGCCTACAAGCACTACGACGTGCTGCTCGTCAACGCGATGTTCGACGGGATGAACCTCGTGGCGAAGGAGGGGCCGCTCGTCAACGAGCACGCCGGGGTGTCGATCCTCTCCGAGAACACGGGCGCCCACGAGGAGCTCGGCGAGCACGCCCTGAGCGTCAACCCGTTCGACATCCAGGAGACCGCGGACTCCGTCCACGCCGCGCTGACGATGCCGCGCGACGAGCGCGAGCGGCGCGCAAAGGGCCTCAAGGAGACGGTCACCGCGCGCGACCCGGGCGACTGGATCGACGAGCAGCTCGCCGACATCCGCAAGAAGGGTCCGGGCGGCGACGCCTCCCGGTCGCGCTCCTAGAGCCCGAACTCGCGCGCGGCCTGGTCCGCCGGGGCCCGAGTGCTGCGCGGGGTCGCGGCTCGGGCCGGGCGGGGCGGGCGGGCCCGCGCCGGAGCCGGCGCGGAAGAGCGGGGCGCCGGCGACGGGGGCGGGGCGGCGGGCACGACGGCCGTCCGCGCGGCGAGCCGTCCGGACGCGCGGCGGCGGGCACGCGAGCGGGCGGGGCGGGGAGCAGGCCGCGACGTGCGCGGACGCGACGCGCGCCTCGGCGACGCGCCGGCGCTCGCCACCGCGGACGCCACCGGAACCGGCCTGCCGGAGGGCACCGCGGGAGGCGCCGCGCGGAGGCGGGGCCAGGCCGACGCCGCGGCCGCCAGGCATGCGAGCCCCGCGAGCCGACGGACGTTCGGCCAGCGGATCCGGCGATGCCAGGGACTCGGCGGGCGCATGCCGGCACTAGGCCCGCGACGACGCGCTTCGCCCCGGCGCAACGGGCGCCCTTTGCTATCGTGCGCCGCCGTCCGAGGCATGGCAAGCGCGTCCGGCCCCGGCCCTTCTCCATGGCTGCGACCCAACCGCTCTACGACCTCGTCCTGCTGCTCGACAACGCGGCCGAGGACGCGCGCCGCGCCGAGATCCTGAGCGCGGTCGAGAACGCCGTGACCGGGGGCGGCGAGATCGTCAACAGGCAGGACTGGGGCTCACGCGCGCTCGCGTTCGAGATCCGCCACAAGAAGGACGCGGACTACCACCTGCTCCAGTTCCACGGCACCCCCGAGCTGCTGAGCCAGCTCGACCGGACGCTGCGGATCACCGACGAGGTGGTCCGCTTCCGGATCATCAAGCTCGCGCCCGGCACGCCTCCTCCGCCAGACCAGCGGCCCGAGCCGCAGGCCGGCGGCGCGACCCCCGACCAGGGTGCCTCGGCCGAGGACGCCGCCCCGGCCGAGGACGTCGCTGCGCCCGTCGAGGGCGAGCCCGCCGGCGTCGCGTCCGCCGCCGACGACGAGTAGCGCGGCCATCGCGGGTGCCGTCAGGCCCGCCCCCTGCGCAGCGACTCCTCGGAAACTCCGCGGAGTTCGGCGCGGTCGGCCGGTGCCCTCCGGACCCGTGTCTAGACTCGCCGGAGCCTTCTGTTCGTCCCCGAAAGGAGCCTCGTGGCTGCCTCGAACATCAACCGGGTGATCATCACCGGCAACCTCACCTCGGATCCCGAGCTGCGGTCGCTGCCCAGCGGCACGTCCGTGTGCAAGCTCCGCGTCGCGGTCAACACGCGTCGCAAGGACGGTGCGTCCGGCGAGTGGGTCGACAAGCCAAACTACTTCGATGTCACCGTCTGGGGCGCCCAGGGCGAGAACTGCTCGCGGTATTTGTCGAAGGGGCGCGGAGTCGCGGTCGACGGCCGCCTCGAGTGGCGCGAGTGGGAGGACCAGAACGGCAACAAGCGCCAGTCGGTCGAGATCATCGCCGACACCGTCCAGTTCTTCAGCAGCCCCGGCGAGGGCGGCGGTGGCGGCGGCAACGGGTTCAGCGCCCGCTCCGACGTGCCCGTCGACACCGGCGACTTCGCGGCCGCCCCGGCCGGGGGCGCCTCGCCCGCGGCGGCCGACGACGACATCCCCTTCTAGCGTCCCGGCACCGGCGACGCGCCCTCCACGGGGCCTCGCGACGCGCCGCCCCGTGGGCGGCGCGTTCTGCGTTCGGAGGGGGTCGGCCCCGGTTTTGGCACAATGGTGCGGCGCGCCGTCCCCGGCGCGCTCTCGCGCGCCCGCCCGGGCGCGCGCTCCACGTAGCGAGAACTTCAGAGGAACCAGTGGCCAAGCAGCGCAACTCCAAGCCCGCACGACGGCGCGACAAGAAGAGCGGTCCCAGCGGCGGGCGCCGCAAGCCCTGCCCGTACTGCAAGGAGAAGGTCGAGCAGGTCGACTACAAGGACACGGCCTCCCTGCGCCGGTTCATCTCCGAGCGGGGCAAGATCCGCTCGCGGCGGATCACCGGCGCGTGCCGGCGCCACCAGAGCCAGATCGCGACCGCCGTCAAGCGCGCCCGCGAGCTCGCCCTGCTGCCCTACGTCAACGAGTCCGCCCGCGAGGGCGCGCGCGCCCCGCGGCGCGACGACGACCGCTAGGCCATGCCCGAGGCGATCCTGCTCGAGGACGTCGACACGCTCGGCGAGAAGGGGGCCGTCGTCGAGGTCTCCAAGGGCTACCTGCGCAACTTCCTGATGCCGCGCAGGCTCGCCGCCCCTGCCACGCGCGGCGCGGTCGACGCCGCGCGGCGCCGCATGGAGGCCGAGGAGAAGGCGGCGCGCGACGCCGTCGGGCGCGCGCGCGACAACGCCGAGCTGCTCAACCGGACCGTGCTGACCATCAGCCAGCAGGCCGGCGAGGACGGCCGCCTGTTCGGCTCGGTGACCACCCAGGACATCGCCGAGGCGATCCAGGAGGCCCGCGGCGTGAAGGTCGACCGGCGCGGGATCCACCTCGACGCGCCGATCAAGGCTGTCGGCACCTACATGGTCGTGGTGGAGGTCACCGAAGGCGTGACCGCCACCGTCAAGACCATGGTCACCGAGCAGAAGTAGGCCCGCGCCCGGCGCGGGCGCCCTTCGCCACAAATCTCCGGAGCGTGCGGCCCCGACGCGGGCGAGCCCATGCACGCCGCCGGAGGCGGCGCTACGTTCGGTGGGCAGTGAGCGCCTTCTCCGAGCCCGCCCCCGCGATGCCCTCCGTCGGCGCCGCGCCGCCCCATTCGCTGGAGGCCGAGCAGTCCGTCCTCGGGGCGATCCTGCTGTCGGACCGCACGCTCTACACGCTCGTCATCGACGAGGGGCTCAAGGCGGAGGACTTCTACCGCGAGCGCCACGCGACGATCTACGAGTCGATTCTCGAGCTCTACGCCGACAACGAGCCGATCGACGTGCTGACGGTCACCGAGCACCTGCGCTCGCGGGGGGTGCTCGACGCGGTCGGCGGCCCGGCGGCCGTCGACGCGCTGGCCGGAGCGGTGCCCGCCGCGGGCAACGCGCGCCGCTACGCGCAGATCGTGCGCGAGCACGCGCTCATGCGGCGCCTGCTCGCCACGACCTACGCGATCCAGGGCCAGGTCCTCAACAACGAGGCGCTCCCGCGCCAGATCGTCGAGGACGCCGAGAGGGCGATGTTCGAGGTCGCCCACGACGAGCGCACCAAGGACTTCCGCAACGTCGGCGACGTCCTCCACGGGGAGATCGACAAGTGGCAGCGCCTGGCCGCCGGCGACCAGGCCCTGACCGGCACGCCGTCGGGGTTCGCCGACCTCGACGAGATCACCGGCGGCTTCCAGCCGGGGAACCTGATCGTCCTGGCGGCGCGACCCTCGATGGGCAAGTCGGCGCTGGTCACCAACATCGCCGAGAACGTCGCGCTCCACAAGCACGAGCCGCGGCCCGTCGCGCTGTTCAGCCTCGAGATGTCCGAGGCCGAGCTCGCCCAGCGCTTCATCGCCAGCCAGGCCTCGATCAAGGGCGACGACCTGCGCAAGGGGCGGCTCAAGGAGGAGCGCAAGTGGAAGCGCGTCCTCGACGTCGCCGAGCACTACAGCCGCGCCCCGCTGTACATCGACGACTCCTCCGACATCGGGATCCTCGAGATCCGCGCCAAGGCCCGGCGCCTGCACGCCCAGGAGGCGCACCGCGGCGGCCTCGGGCTGATCATCGTCGACTACCTCCAGCTGATGCGGCCCGACGGGCGCGTCGAGAGCCGCGTCGAGCAGGTCGGCCAGATGAGCCGCGGGCTGAAGATCCTCGCGCGCGAGCTCCAGGTCCCGGTCATCGCCCTGTCGCAGCTTTCGCGCGGCGTCGAGTCGCGCACCGACAAGCGGCCGCTGCTGTCGGACCTGCGCGAGTCGGGCCAGATCGAGCAGGACGCCGACCTCGTCATGTTCATCTACCGCGACGAGTACTACAACGAGAACACCGACCGGCCCGGCGAGGCGGACCTGATCATCGCCAAGCACCGCAACGGCGGCCTCGGGCGACGTGCCGCTGACCTTCCAGGGCGAGTACCCGCGCTTCCTCGGGCACGCGGCGGGACCTCTGATGGCCGCCCGCTGCCCCTTCGACCTCTGCGACGGCACGGGGTTCGTGGTCGACGAGGAGACGCGCACCGCACGGCCGTGCCGCTGCCGGGCGCAGCTCGTCAGCCGCCGCAAGGCGCGCTCGCTGAGCGCGGTGATCCCGCGCCGCTACGCCGAGGTCGGCTTCGACCGCAACCCGGTGGCGAGATGCCCGACGCAGGTCGTCCGCCCCGTGCGGACGTTCGTGCGCAACCTCGACGCGCAACCTCGACGCGGGGCGCGGCCTGTGGCTGTTCGGGGAGGTCGGGACCGGCAAGACGACGCTGGCGATGCTCGTCGCCAAGGCGGCGCTCGAGGCGGGGCGCAGCGTCGCGATCTACTCGATGCCGCGGCTGCTCAACGAGATCCGCCGCACCTACGACGAGGGCAGCGACTCCTCCTACGTCGAGCTGCTCGACCGGCTCGCCGAGGTCGACCTGCTGCACGTCGACGACCTCGGCGCCGAGAAGTCGAGCCCGTGGGTGCTCGAGCAGCTCTACGCGATCGTCAACGCGCGCTACGAGGGCGAGCGCTCGATGGTCATCACCACCAACCTCGCCCACGAGGAGCTCGTCGAGCAGATCACCGCCCGCACGGTCTCGCGGCTGGGGGAGATGTGCGAGGCGATCCCGTTCCTGGGCGGGGACAAGCGGCAGATCGCTCGAGCACTCCGCCTAGACTCGCCGGACCGATGCCCGGGATCGTGATCGTCGGCGCCCAGTGGGGCGACGAGGGCAAGGGAAAGATCACCGACCTGCTCGCCGAGCGGGCCGATGCTGTCGTGCGCTTCCAGGGCGGCAACAACGCCGGCCACACCATCGTCCGCGACGGCGAGACGTTCAAGTTCCACCTGATCCCGTCCGGCATCCTCTACCCGGGCAAGGCGTGCGTGATCGGCAACGGCGTGGTCGTCGACCCGAAGGTGCTCTGCGACGAGATCGACGGGCTGCGCGCCGCAGGGCATGGACGTCAGCGGCCTGAAGCGTCTCGGCCAACGCTCACCTGATCATGCCCTACCACCTGCTGCTCGACGAGGCGCGGCGAGGCGCGCCTGGGCAAGCTCGAGATCGGCACGACCCGCCGCGGCATCGGCCCCTGCTACGCCGACAAGGCCGCGCGGCTGGGCATCCGCGTGCAGGACCTGCTCGACGAGAAGATCCTCAAGAAGAAGATCGCCGCGGCGCTCGAGCCCAAGAAGCTCTCGCTGCGGCCCTACCAGCGAGACCCGCGGCTCGACCTCCAGTCGATGACCGAGGAGTACCTCACCTACGGCCACCGGCTCGAGCAGCACATCGCCGACACCACGGCGATGACCCACCGCATGCTCGACGAGGGCGGCACCGTGCTCTTCGAGGGCGCCCAGGGCACGCTGCTGGACATCGACCACGGCACCTATCCGTTCGTCACGTCGTCGAACCCGGTCGCCGGCTCGGCCTGCGTCGGCGCCGGCGTCGGGCCCAAGGACATCGACGAGGTCTGGGGCGTCGCCAAGGCCTACGCCACGCGCGTCGGCGCCGGCCCGTTCCCGACCGAGCTCGACGACGAGCTCGGCGAGCACCTGCGCACCACGCGGCGGCGAGTTCGGCACGACCACCGGCCGCCCGCGGCGCACCGGCTGGCTCGATCTCGTCGCCCTGCGCTACGCCGCCCGCGTCAACGGGCTGACCCACCTGGCCATCACCAAGCTCGACGTGCTGACCGGGCTGGACCGCATCTGCGTCGCCACCCGCTACCGCGGTGAGGACGAGGCGGTCTTCGAGACCTACCCCTACCACCAGTCGGTGCTGCACCACGCCGCCGGCGAGTACGAGGAGCTGCCCGGCTGGAGGAGGACCTCGGCGAGTGCCGCAGCGAGTCCGACCTCCCGCAGGCGGCGCGCGAGTACCTCGACTACGTCGCCGAGCGCACCGGCGTGCCGGTGGCGCTCGTCGGCGTGGGGCCCGGTCGCGAGCAGGTCATCTGGACGGGCACGCCGAGCATCGCCGGGCCGGTCGCCGCGGGCACCTAGCGGCCCGTCAGGCCTGGAGCGGGTGGACCTGCGGACCCGATGGCGGCAGCATCCGCCGCTCTCCGCGGCGAAGCACGCGCATGGCCAGCGCCGCCGCCGAGACCAGCGAGACCGCTGCGAGCGACACCTGCACGCTGAGGATCCCCTCCTCGGTCCAGTAGACGTCGTCGAGCCGCAGGAGCAGGGCCGACTCGTCGAGGGTCAGCGCGGCGCCGGCGCCGAACGGCAGCGCCAGGAACGGGTCGTGACGCTGGTCGCGGCTCAGGATCGACAGCGCGCCGGACGCGAGCGCGAGCGCGATCCCCGGCACGAAGTGGTGGACGTGGGTGCGCCCGACGACCGCGTTGCGGAAGGGACCCCAGTGACCGCGTCGGTGGATCAGGTGCGTGGAGACCCGCGTCAGCACCCAGGTGAGGTTGAACGACAGCAGCAGGTTGAGCAGCGCGTTCTCGCGCAGGGAGCCCGTGCGGTACCCGGCGACCGCGACCTGCACCGCCTGTCGCGGCGCGGCGGCCGGAGGCGCGCCGCGCCGGCGCAGCCGCCCGATCTCGGCGGCGACGACGCCGCCCGTGCTGGCGACGGCCGCGAGCCCCAGCAGGCGCGTCAGCGGATCCGCGGCGAGCCGGACTCCGCGGCGGCGTCTCACCGCCATCGCTCGAGCAGGTCCTCGTCGGAGACCTGGCGCACGACCCTCGCGGGCACCCCCATCGAGATCGTCCGCGCGGGGACGTCGTTGGTCACGACCGCGCCGGCGGCGACGAAGGCCTCCTCGCCGACCTCGACCCCCGGTACGAGCACCGCACCGCCGCCGATCCGGCAGGCGCGCCGCAGCGTGGCGCCACGCAGCGCGTACTCGGGGCCGTGCCGGCTCATCGTGTCGTCGTTGGTCGTCATCGCGCAGGGGCCGACGAACACGTCGTCTTCGACCACGCTGAAGGCGGTCAGGTAGACCATCGTCTGGACCCGGACGCGTGCGCCGATCGCGACGTCGTTGTCGACCGCGGTGCCGCGGCCGATGACGCTCCGCTCCCCGACGCTGGCGCGCTCGCGGACGTAGGCCTGGTCGCCCACGATCGTCCCCTCGCCGATGCGGGCCCCCGCGAAGACCACGGCCCCGGCGCACACGCGCGCGCCCGCGGCGATCACGAGCTCGCCGACCTCGCCCTTCGTCGACGAGGTGGGCGCGAGCGAGGGCGGCTTGCCGAGCACGACGTTGTCCTGGACGATCACGCCGTTGCCGATCCTCGCCGCGGCGTGCACGACGACGTTCGCACCGAACGTCACGTCCTCACCGACGACGGCGTCGGGGTGCAGCACCAGGCCGGGAGCGTCGGGCATCGGCATCTGACCCTAGCCGCGGCGGGCGACGGCCGTCACGCGGCGGCGAGCTCGGCCGCGATGCGCTCGGCCAGGGCAGCGGCGATCGAGCCGGTCACCCGCCCCGGGGCGGGCAGCGGCGATCCGTCGACGGCGTGGATCGGGAGCACCTCCTTCAGGGTCGAGGCGAGGAACGCCTCGTCGGCACCACGAAGGTCGTCGAGCGTGGTGACGTGCTCCTCGACGTCGGCCACGGCGAGCACGCGGCGGCGCGTGATCGAGTCGAGGATGTGGTCCGACATCGGCGGCGTCAGCAGGCGCCCGTCGCGCACCCAGAACAACGAGGACGTCGGCGCCTCGAGCACCCGGCCGTGGGGTGTGACCAGCAGCGCCTCGTCGGCGCCCTGCTCGCGGGCGATGCGCGAGCACAGCATGTTCGCGCAGTAACTCAGCGACTTGACGCCGTCGAGGACCCGCGTCGGCGCGTAGGTCACGCTGGCCAGCGCCGCGGTCGCCGGGAACGCGGGCAGGTCCTCGAGCAGGGCGATCCTGCGGCCGCCGCGCGTACAGACCAGCCGCAGCGCCACGTCGCCAGGCTCCGCGTGGGCAAGCAGGGCAGCGACCTCCCCGCGGAGGGCGCCGAGGTCGGCGTCCAGCCGGCTGCGCGACGCCGAGCCGGCCATCCGCTCGAGGTGCTCGTCGAGCGCGAACGGCCGCCCGCCGTAGAGCCGCACCACCTCGAAGACCCCGTCGCCGCGGAGCAGGCCAGGGTCGGTGATGGGGATCCGCGCCTCGTCGACCGGGGTGATCGCGCCGTCGACGGAGGCGAGCATGCTGCGAGCGTAGAGGATGCCCGCGAAGGCGCCCGGAAGATGAACGGGGGTGGCGCTCGAAGCGCCACCCCCGTCTCCGGGCCCCCCTGGCCCTGGAGCTCTAGCTCAGGAGCACTTGCTCGTGGTCGTGGTCTTGTCGACCGTGCCGTCGGTGAAGTACAGGTCGGCGCCCCAGTAGCGCTTCTTGCCCTTGCACGCGAAGGACTCGGCGTAGTTGCGCTTGCCCTTCCTGACGCCGATCCTCGTTTCGAACTTGGTCAGGGTCGCGAAGACGCCCTGGAGCGGCTGCTGGAGGTTGCTCGGGATCGCGACGTCGAGCTTGTAGCCGTACTTGCCCTTGTCGGACTTCAGCTTGCCCACGATCGTCGAGTTGATCGCCAGCGGCGCCCCGCCCTGGACGTAGAGCAGCAGCGTCTTGCCCTTCGGTCCGTTGAAGGCGGTGACGGTCAGGTTCTCGACCTGACCGAGCGCCAGGCCCTGCGCCTTGCCGGTGCCGACCTTCGACGAGCTCTTGCAGCCGTTCGGGCCCTGGCTGTTGAGGATCGCCTCGGTGCAGCTCGTGAACCTGTTGCCGCGGAAGCGCAGCCCCTTGGGCAGGTGCACGATCGTCCGCTTCGTCGCGAACCCGGGCTGGCCGGCGGCGGGTCCCGGGGTCTGGAAGACGGTGTGGATCTTGACGAAGCGCGGCTTGCGCTTCGTGCCCGACTTCGTCGGCGTGGCCCCGGCGGTGAGCTTGGTGCCCTTGGACGCGCCGATCTTGTCGGCGCCGAGCGCGGGGACGGTGGCGGCAACGACCATGGCGGCCGCGCCGGCGGCCAGGAAGGCAGCCTTCTTCATGGGGGACCTCCTTGTCAGGGGGAAGGGGGGTGGGACGCCGGCGGGGAACCATGCCGGCCGTCCGAGAGTACACCGCGCTGTCAAGTCCGAACGACCGCCGGGCGGGAGGCGCCGGACCAAGAAGCGTCGCCGACGGGACTGTCAGCGCGCCGACGAATCGGGAGTTGCGCCTGGACCTTGGGTTGGGCCGGCTCACAGGGTGCCGCGGCGCGCGGAAGCGGAAGTCGCAGCGGTGTGCGCCGCCGGCCAGCGTGGTGTGGCGCTCGCACCGAGAGCGGCGCGTCGCGGGCACCGGCCTTGACCGAATCTTGATCGTCTCCCGGGGCGAGCCTTGACCCGCTTCGTCGACAGTCGGACCGACAACGCGGAAAGGAGCCCCACGATGATGGACGGATGGTATGGCGGAATGGGCGCGGGCGGATGGGTGCTGATGGGCATCTTCTGGATCGTCGTCATCGCGCTGCTGATCTGGGCGGTGAGTGCCCTGCGAGACCGCGCGCCCGGCGGGCGTGAGCGGGTCGAGCTGGCCGAGCGTCCGGAGGAGATCCTCGACGGCGGCTCGCCACCGGCGAGATCGACACGGCGACCTACGACGCGCTGCGCAGCAAGCTCGGCGAGGCGCACGCTGCGAGGGGTGAGGGCGATGCGCGGCCGAGCGACGCCGCTGCTCGTGCTGGCGGCCGCGCTGGCGGCGCTGGGCCTGAGCATCGCCTGGGTGACCACGAGCGCTGACCGCGTCGGCGGGCGGCGCGGACCGGACTACGGGCGCAGCCTGACGATGATGGGCCCCGGCGGGCGCGGCATGGCGTGGTACGTCGACGGCTCGGGACGCCCGGTGTCGGACATCGCCGCGGCGCGCGCGCAGGCGCAGCGGTTCGCAGACCGTCTCGGCCTCCGCGCCGGCGAGGTGATGCAGTTCACCAGCAACTACTACGTGCTGCTCGACGACGCTCGCGGAACCCCCGCGACCGAGGTGCTCGTCGATCCGCGCACCGGGGCGGTGACGCTCGAGTACGGGCCGGCGATGATGTGGAACACCGACTACGGGATGATGCGCGGCGGCGGCAGGGAGGGGATGACGGGCGGCGGGATGATGGGTGGCGGGCAGGCGGGCGCAGCGACCGTGCAGGGCGGGATGATGGGCCGTTACGGCGGCAGCCCGGACTGGACCCCGCCCGACGGGAGCGTGCGCGGCCCGCTGGGCGCCGCGGAGGCGCAGCGGATCGCCAACCGCTGGCTCGCAGAGCGCCACAGCGGCCTGACCGCCGCGCAGCCCGATGCGCTGCCCGGCTACCTCACCTTCCACACGCTGCGGCGCGGCGCGATCACGGGGATGCTCTCGGTCAACACCGACACGGGCGCCGTCTGGGAGCACTGGTGGCACGGGCGCTTCGTGAAGATGGAGGAATGAGCGATCAGCGTGCAGCGGGCAGGGCGCCCGCCGGCCGACACGGTCCCGCGCGACGGGTGCTCGTCGTCGACGACGAGGAGCCGCTCGTCACCGTCGATGCGCACCTCGAGGGACTCGAGGACGGCGTCATCGACCACGATCGCGCGCGCGCTGATCGAAGCCCACGGGGGCACCATCCGCGCCGAGAGTGCCGGACCCGGCACGGGCGCGCGCTTCGTCTGCCGGCTGCCGGGGGCTCGCGGCTCATAGAGCTGCAGCGGGCGCAGCACGCTCGCGGAGCGGCTGAGCACAGCATCGCCGCCTTGGTGGAGGGGCGGCGCTACACCCCGGAACCAGAAAAGCCGCGACTTGCGCGGCTTTTCCCATGCCCCCGCTAGGAATCGAACCTAGAACCTTCGGATTAAGAGTCCGCTGCTCTGCCAGTTGAGCTACAGGGGCGCGGAGAGCGACGGAGGATAGCGACCGTCAGCCGGTGGTCGTGGTGACCGAGGGCGCCGGGGTGGCCTGCTGCTGCGCCGCGGCGGCCGCCGCCTGGCCCTTGATGCCCGTGAGCTGCTGGCGCAGTGCCTTGCGCTGGTCGGCCGGTGCCAGGGAGACGGCCTTGTCGGCCGACAGGTCGCCCTTGCGGGTCTGGCCCGCAAGGTAGGCGAGCTGGGCGAGCTGGGCCCACAGGGCGTACTGCTTGGGCCGCGCGGCGGCCACGACCTCCATCGCCCGGACGGCCCGGTCGAGGTCGTTGAGGCCGCTGGGCCCGAACGCCTGCACCATCAGGCTCGCGACGTTCGGGTCGGGGTGGTCGGTCAGCGAGAGGTAGCGGTCCCACGCCTGGCGGACGCCGGCGAGCTGCTGCTTGCCCTTGGCGGTGAAGCTCGACGTCGCCTGGTCGTAGCTGTCGCCGGAGGACGTCGCCTGGTAGCGGGCGCGGGCCAGCTCGCCCCACGCCGCGGCGTTCGACGGGTTCGCCCGGACGCGCTTCTCGAGCGTCTTGACGCGCTTGGTCAGGGAGCTGCTGCCGCCGCCGTTGTTGCCGTTGAACGCGTCGAAGAGCCCGCCGCCGACGTTCGCCGCCGATGCCGAAGAACACCAGGCCGCCGCCCATGAGCACCGCGAGGCCGGCGTAGATCGCCTTGACCGTCCGCCGGCGGCCGGCGCTTCTGAGATCGAAGAGCATCAGGAGCGGTGTCGGATCGGGGTCGTCGGGCGCGGCAGGGGGACCCGCCGGCGGCGCTCCAACGCGGCTGCAAGCAGGATACTCAGCTCGAACAGCACCACCAACGGCGCCATGGTCACGAGCATCGTGACGGGATCGGGGGTGGGCGTGGCGACGGCGGCGACCACCGAGGTGGCGAGGATGACGTAGCCGCGGTTGCGCGCGCAGCTGCCGCGGCGACACGATACCCAGCCGAGTCAGGCCGAGGACCGCCACCGGCACCTGGAAGAGCAGCCCCACCGCCGCGAGGAACAGCGACCGCGAACGAGTAGTAGTCCTGAGCGCGCAACTGGATGTCGAAGCGGCTCTCGTTGAAGTTCAGCAGGAAGTTCGCCGCGCGCGGCAGCGCGACGAAGTAGCGCGAACGCGACGCCCGCCACGAAGAGGGCCGGCACCATGATCAGCAGCGGCAGGATCGCCCGCTTCTCGGTGGGCGTGAACGCGGGCAGGATGAACGCGTAGAGCTGGTAGAGCAGGAACGGCAGCGAGAGCAGGATCGCGGCGTAGCCCGCGACCTTGAACGTCGTCAGGAACGGCTCGGTGACGCCGAACGTGATCGGCCGCCGGCCCGACGCTCGTGGGCTTGGCCTGCGCCGCGGCCCGGGCGGCGGCGGCGGCCGCCGCGATCGCGCGCCGGTCGGCGGCGCTGGCGCCGGAGCGCTGCACCGCGGCGAGCGCCGGTCCGAGCCTGCGGGCGAGGTCGCCGATGCGCTGCTGGAAGAGCTCGGTCTGCCCGAGCTGGTCCTTGGGGTGCTTGCCCGGGGCGAAGGCCTGGTCGACCGGGCGGTTGACGATCTTCAGGACATCCGTCGTTCTTCCAGTAGCAGAACGCGAACGCGACCGCGAACACCGCCGCGGCCACGATCAGGCGCGACCGCAGCTCGTCGAGGTGCTCGACGAGGGAGAGATGGTCCTCGTGGCCGACGGGGCGCAGGGCCGGCATCAGCGCCCGGCCGGTGCGTCAGCCGCGAGCGGGCGGCACGGCATCGTGCTCCTGCTCGCTGCCTCGACCGGCTCGCCGGCGGCGGGCCCCGCCGGCGCGGCGGGCAGCGTGCCGCGCTCCTGCGCGCTGGCGCGCGCGGGCTCGGCTTCGTCGTCGTCCTCATCGCCGGAGTCGCTGCCCGGTGATCGAGTCCTTGAACTCCCGCATCCCGGAGCCGAGCTGGCGGCCCAGGCCCGGAAGCCGCTTGGGCCCGAAGACGAGCAGCAGGATCACGAGGACGATCAGCAGCTCGGGAACGCCGATGTTGGGCATGCCCGAAGCGTAGCCCACGTCGCTCTCAAGTCCGCCAGGCGACAGCGCCGATGAAGGGGCCGAGATGAGCGAGCAGTCCAGGACAGCCGGCACCACGTCCGCCGCGTGGTCCTGCCCTCGGGCAAGACGATCGAGGTCGTCTACTTCGAGGAGCACCCCGCCCTGGGCGCGCCCGCCGTGCCGGCCCCGCCGGTCGAGCACGGTGACGAGCCGCGACCTGCACGTCTGCGGCACCTGCGGCTCGACGCTCGTCTACCCCGTGGAGTGGGAGGAGGCCGGCCCCGCCCACTGGGAGGTCACCCTGCGCTGCCCCAACTGCGAGTGGAGCGGCACCGGCGTCTTCGAGCAGTACACCGTCGAGCGCTTCGACGAGGAGCTCGACCGCGGCACCGAGGCGCTCGTCGCGCGACCTCAAGCGCCTGATGCAGGCGAACATGGAGGACGAGATCGAGCGCTTCGTTCAGGCGCTCGAGGCCGACGCCGTCCTGCCCGAGGACTTCGGGCGTCCCGCGTCAGCTGTAGCGCTCGACGACGCCGTCGGCGACCAGCTCGCAGCGCCTTGCGCTGCCGCTCGGGCAGGTCGGCCGGCAGCCCGGCCTTGGCCGCGGCGACGAGCTCGAGCGCCCGCGCGCGCGACGCTCCAGCGCGCCGGTCGCCGCGATCGCGTCGCAGACGCGCTCGGCGCGCTCGGGCGTCGTGACCTCGCGCAGGTCGAGCCGGGTCAGCTCGGGGTCGCGCTCGCGCGCGAGGATGAGCGGCAGCGTCACGGTGCCGTCGAGCAGGTCGGTGCCGCGGTGCTTGCCCGTGCGCTCGGCCGGGCCCGCTGACGTCGAGCACGTCGTCGAGCAGCTGGAAGGCGAGCCCGATCGCGCGCCCGAACGGCGCGAGGCGCGGGACCCGGCGCCGCCGCTCGAGCTCGCCCAGCTCGCAGGCCGCCTCGAACAGCCGGGCGGTCTTCAGCTCGCAGCGGTGCAGGTAGCGCTCGAGCGGCACGTCGGCGTTCCAGGCGTCGGCGCGCTGCATCAGCTCGCCCTCGGCGAGCGCGGACGAGGCGCGCGACAGCGCGCGGACCTGCTCGGCGTCCGCCGCCGTCCGCGAGCAGTCGGCGAACGCGCGCGCGAAGAGCAGGTCGCCGGTGGCGATCGCCGCATCCCGGCCCGCCGTCGCCCACACCGTCGGCCGGCCCCGGCGCAGCGGCGGCGGCATCGAGCACGTCGTCGTGGACCAGCGTCGCCGCGTGGACGAGCTCGACCGCGGCGGCGGCGCGCACCAGCACGCTCGGCGTCGGCGCGGCTCGTCGCCGGCGGCGAGGAGGACGAGCAGCGGGCGCAGGCGCTTGCCGCCGGCGGCGATCGTCTCGCCCGCCCACTGCGCGACCGGCTGGCCGGTCCCGGCGGCGAGCTCGCGCAGCCGCGCCTCGACCCGCGCCAGCAGGCGCGGCAGGTGGGCGCCGCCGGCCTCGAGGACCATCGTCACCGACTCGACGTCGGTCACGCCACCTCGCCGACGTGGATGGCGATGATGCCGCCGGCGGTGAGGATCCAGCGGATCCGTCCGCAGGCCCGGCCTGCTCCATGACCGCCGCGAGGCCCTCCGGGGCGCGGGAAGCGCTTGACCGAGCTGGGCAGGTACTCGTAGGCGTCGGGGTCGCCGGCGAGGCGGCCCAGCGCCGGCACGACGCGGTCGAACCACACGCGAGAAGAACGTCGACAGCGGCGGGCGCGGTCGGCGTCGTGATCTCGAGCACGACGACGCGGCCGCCGGGCCGGACGACCCGCGCCATCTCGGCCAGCCCGCGGCCGAGGTCGGCGAAGTTGCGCGCGCCGAAGCCGACCGTCGCCGCGTCGAAGCGTCGTCCGGGTACGGGAGCGCCAGCGCGTTGGCCCACTCCCAGCGGATCGCGGGGGTCCTTGGTCGCGCGCCCGCTCGAGCATCTCGCTCGGAGAAGTCCGAGCCGACGACCTCGCCGGCGGGACCGACGCGCTCGGCGAGCTCGATCGCGAGGTCGCCCGTGCCCGTCGCGACGTCGAGCACCCGCCCGCCCGGGCCGGCGGCGGCCAGGTCGGCCGCGCGGCGGCGCCAGTGGTGGTGCAGCCCGGCGGTCATGACCTAGTTCATGAGGTCGTAGACGCCGGCGATGCGGTCGAACATCGCCCGCACCTGGCTCTCGGGGAGCGTGCCGGACGCCGGGGAGCCGGCGCCCCCGGCTCCGCTCACTGCAGCTGCGAGAGGAAGACGACGAGGGCGTTGAACTTGTCTTGGTCGGCAGGTCCTTGAACGACGGCATCGGCGCCGTCGGGTTGATCAGCGTCCGCGCGATCGCCTGCTTGGGCAGCCGGGCGCCGATGTGCGTCAGCGGCGGGCCGGGGCCGTCGTTGCCGTTGTCGCCGATCTTGTGGCAGGCCAGGCAGCCCGACTGCGGGCGACGATCTTGCCCGCCTCGTAGGACTGCCAGCGCCTGCGGGCCCATCGCCTTGATCCGCGCCGGGGTCGGCATGCTCGATCTTCGTCGGCGAGCCGGCCGTTGGCGCCCATGTAGGTCAGGTAGGCCATCGCGCCGATCGTGAAGATGCCCGCCAGCGTGGCGATCGGGCGGCGCTCGGGCCGGCGCTCGGGGCTGCGGTCGTAGAACGGCAGCAGGAACAGCAGGATCATCGCGATCGTCGGGATGCCGATCGTCGCCAGCGGCGACGAGCGCCGGCGGCTTGATCACGCGCAGCAGCTCGAAGAGGAAGAAGAAGTACCACTCCGGACGCGGGACGTAGGTCGTCGTCGTCGGGTCGGCCTTGGGGCCGAGCTCGGCCCCGAGCGCGAGCGACATGAGGATGATCGCGAGCATCACGATCACCGCCATCACCGAGTCCTTGGCGACCGCGTAGGGGAAGAACGGCTTCCCCTGGGCCTTCAGCGTCGAGTACTCGCGGAGGTATGCCTCCTTCTCCGCGCGGTTCACGCCTTCTCCTCGCGCAGCTCGGGGTCGGTCTCGGGCTTCAGCCACGGCGGCGCCGTCGTGCCGAGCTTGGCCACCAGGTAGAGGTGGGCGCCGATCAGCGCGGCGAGCAGCCCGGGCACGAGCAGCATGTGGATCGCGTAGAAGCGCGAGAGCGTGGTGGCGCCGAACTCCGGCCCGGCGCGCAGGAAGTCCGACAGGTACGGGCCGACCAGCGGGCCGGTGCCGTTGATGTTCACGCCGACGATCGTCGCCCAGTAGGACCGCTGGTCGAACGGCAGCAGGTAGCCCGGTGAACGACATCGTCATCGTCAGGATCAGCAGGACGACGCCGATGATCCAGTTGAGCTCGCGCGGGTACTTGTAGGCGCCGAAGAAGAACGTCCTCGCCATGTGCAGGAAGACGAGGATCACCATCACCGACGAGCCCCACTTGTGCATGCCGCGCACGAACTCGCCGAGGAAGGCCTCGTTGGTGATGTAGCGCGCCGACTCGTAGGCGTGCGTCGGCGACGGGTCGTAGTACATCGCCAGGAAGACGCCGGTGACCGCCTGGCTGAGGAAGGCGAACATCGTCGCCGAGCCCAGCGTGTAGAACCAGTTGGTCCCCTTGGGGACCTTGCGGAACATCATCCAGCGCGCGGCGCCCGACAGCGACGTGCGCTCGTCGACCCAGTCGACGACGGTCGTCCCCACCTCGGCGCCGGCCTGGAGCGGCCCGCCGGCGCCGTTGGCCTCGCCCGGGCGCGGCGGGGGCGGCTGGAGCGCGTCGGGGAGCGGCGGCGTGGGCAGCTTGGGCAGCTTGAGCTTCGGCATCCGGCGATCAGGTGCCCTTGAGCTTGCGGATCGAGGGCCGCGACGGGATAGGCGTACTGGCCGATGCCGTCGAGCGGCTCGCCCGGGTCGCGCGGCGAGAAGCGGCGCAGCTCGCGGTTGACCGAGTAGCGCGGGCCGAGCATCACGCGGCCGTTCTCGCTCGCGGGTGTAGAAGCGGTCGAGCGGACGGACGGGCGGGCCGCCGCTGACCTTGCCCTCGAAGTCGTAGACGCCGCCGTGGCAAGGGCAGATGAAGCGCTGCGGCGGGCGGCATGTAGCGCACCGGGCAGCCGAGGTGCATGCAGCGCGTGGAGATCGCGACGAAGTGGTTGTACTGGTCGGGCTTGTCGGTGTCGATCTGCGGGTTGCGCTTGCGCACGTAGACGGTGGAGCGTCCCGCCTCGCCGATGCCCTCGACGATCGTGATGACCTTGGGGACGTAGGTGTCGGTCGGGAAGTCGCTCGACGGCGCCGACGTCCTGCCAGCTCGCCTTGTGGCGCCTCGAAGACCGGCCCGAACGCGAAGCCCGAGCGCCGGCAGCGCGAAGGCCCCGGCGGCGATCGCGCCGGCCGTGTGCGCGGTGCCCGTCATGAACCGCCGGCGGGTGACGGTCTCGCCCTCGAACGCGCCCGGGATGTTCCGGTCGGGCGTGTACTTGGACTTCGTCTTTCGGCGGTCGGGCACGGGCAGTTCCGGGTGAAGGGGGCCGGAATCCTATCGGTCGGCGGCCGGCCATGAAGCGTCCGGGCGCGCGAGCGCCCGGACGCCGCGCTCCCAGGCGGCTGCGGCCGCGGCCGGGTCCCCGGCGCGCTCGCGCGGCGGCGGCCGCGGCGATCAGCTCGGCGAGGGCCAGCACCGCCGGCACGGTCGCCCGGCGGCGGCCAGCTCGGCCAGGCCCAGGGCGTAGAGGCGGTCGCCCGCCAGCAGGGCCAGGTCGGCGTCCTCGGTGGCGACGACCCGCCCGCCGCCGTCGTGGAGCTCATAGCCCTCGCGCACCGCCTCGACGGCGAGCGCGCGCTCGGGGCCGCCGGCGGCCGCCACGTCTCCGTGCGGCGTCGGCTCGGCGCAGTCGCGGGCCGCGCCGGCCAGCAGCCCGCCCTCCGCGCGCAGGCGCTCGGCGAGCTCGGCGAGCGTGGCGACGGCCCGGTCACGCGATCTCCGCGAAGGCCGCGGCCGCGGCCTCCACGGTGCGCTCGACGTGCTCGGGGGTGTGGGCCAGCGACGGGAACCACGCCTCGAACTGCGCCGGCGGCGGATAGACGCCGCGGGCCAGCAGGGCGCGGCACCAGGCGCCGAATGCCTCGAGGTCGCAGCGCCTGGCGCCGGCGTAGTCGCGCACCGGCTCGCTCGGAGAAGAAGACCGTCAGCAGGCCGGGCGCGGTCGACCACCTGCACAGGGCGGTCGCGCCGGCCGCCTCGCGCAGCCCCGCCGCGAGCGCGCTCGGTCGTCGCGGCCAGGCGTGGGTAGGCCCGCTCGTCGAGGCGGTCGAGCGTCGCCAGCCCGGCGGCGACGGCGAGCGGGTTGCCGCTCAGCGTGCCCGCCTGGTAGACGTCGCCGGCGGGCGCGACGCGCTCCATGAGGTCGCGGCGCCCGCCGTAGGCCGCGGCGGGCAGGCCGCCGCCGATCACCTTGCCCATGACCACGAGGTCGGGCACCACGCCCGTGAGCTCCTGGGCGCCGCCGCGGGCGACGCGGAAGCCGGAGATCACCTCGTCGAAGACCAGCAGCGCGCCGTTCGCCGTCGGCCAGCTCGCGCAGACGCTCGAGGAAGCCCGGGTCGGGCGGCGACGAGGCCCATGTTGGCGGGGTAGGGCTCGGCCAGGATCGCCGCGAACTCGTGCTCGGCGCAGGCGCGCTCGAGCGCCTCGCGGTCGTTCCACGGCACCACCACGGTGGCGGCCGCGGCGGCGGCGGTGACGCCGGGGCTCGCCGGGATGCCCTGGGTGGCCAGCCCCGAGCCGGCCTCGGCGAGCAGGCCGTCGACATGGCCGTGGTAGGCGCCCGCGAACTTGAGCACGCTTGTCGCGCCCCGTCGCGGCGCGCGCGAGGCGGATCGCGCTCATCGACGCCTCGGTGCCCGAGGACGTCATGCGCAGCATCTCGACCGCCGGCATGCGCCGGGCGACCTCCTCGGCCAGCTCGACCTCGCCCGGCGGTGGCGGCGCCGAACGTCGTCCCGCGCGCGGCCGCCGCCGCGACCGCCGCGAGCACCCCCGGGTGGGCGTGCCCGAGGATCAGCGGCCCCCACGAGCACATCCAGTCGACGTAGCGGTTGCCGTCGACGTCGACCAGCTCGGCGCCCTCGCCACGCTCGACGAACATCGGGTCGCGGCCGATCGCGCGCATCGCCCGCACGGGCGAGTTCACGCCGCCGGGCAGCCGCCCCAGCGCGCGGCTGTAGAGCTCGGCGGAGCGGGCGTCGCGCAGCGAGGTCACGCCCCACCCCGGTCGAAGGTCGCCGCCGGCCGCCTCACACCCCGGCGTGCTCGCGCTCCCACGCGCGTGAAGTCGTCGGTGAAGTACAGCAGGCGGATCTTCTTGAACTCGGTCGAGGAGTAGAGCGTCGCGCGCTCCTCGATGCAGCCGATCTCCTCGGCGATCGCGTCGAGGATCGCGTCGCACTCCTCCTTCGAGCGCCCGTGGGCCATCGTGAAGATCTGGTAGGGCCAGTCCTCGTAGGTGGGCCGCTGGTAGCAGTGGCTGATCCCGCGGAAGGCGGCCATCCGCGGGCCGATCTCGGCGATGCGCTCCTCGGGCACCTTCCACACGCCCATGCCGTTGGCGCTGAAGCCGGCGCGGCGGTGGAACAGGATCGCGGCGACGCGGCGCAGCAGCCCGCGCTCGCGCATGCCCTCGAGGTGCTCGAGCAGGCGCTCCTGGGCGATGCCGAGCTCGCGCGGCGGCAGGCGCGTAGGGCTCGCGCACGACCGGCAGGTCGCCCTGCGTGGCGCGCACGACCGCGACGTCGAAGTCGTCGTAGGGCTGCTTGGTCAGCTCGACCGGCGCGACGGCCTCGGCGACCGGGGTCGCCAGGCGGTCGGTCCCGCCCTCCATCTCGAGGTCCATGCGGATCTTGAACAGCTTCAGCGTCGGCAGCTGGCGGATCGACTCGGCGCCCGTCAGCTCCTGGAGCACGTCGAGCGTGCCCTGGAGGCCGAGCGTGGAGTCCTCCTCGACGGCGATCGTGAACCACATGTTGAACTCGTGGTTGCGCAGGTAGTTGTGGCTGACGCCCGGGTGGGAGTTGACGATCTTCGCCGGCGCGCCACGGATGCTCGGGATCGACCTTGGCCGCCACCAGCATCGAGCCGTAGCCGAAGGCGCGCGTGTCGTAGATCGGCGTGACCTGGCGGATGATGCGGTCGTCGAGCAGCGAGCTGGGTCCGCGCGAGGACCTCGTCCTCGGACAGCCCCGCCTCGCGGGCCACCGCCGCGAACGGCCGGGGCTCGAGCGGGAAGCTGCCCTGGAGCAGGTTGAGCAGCCGGCGCTCGAGGTCCGAGAGCGGGCGGGCGGCGCCCTCCTTGCGGGTGCGGGTCTTGGAGGTGGCGCCTACTGAAGCCATGTGGCTGCGTCCTTCGCGTGGTAGGTGATGACGATGTCGGCGCCGGCGCGCCGGATCGCGGTGAGCGCCTCGAGGACGGCGGCGCGCTCGTCGAGGTACCCGGCCTGGCGGCGGCCTTGATCATCGCGTACTCGCCGCTGACGTTATAGGCCGCGACCGGCAGGCCGGTGGCCTCCTTGACGCGCCGGACGACATCGAGATAGGGCAGCGCCGGCTTGACCATGACGACGTCGGCGCCCTCGGCGACGTCGAGCAGCGCCTCGCGCACGGCCTCGTCGCCGTTGCCGGGATCCATCTGGTAGGCGCGGCGGTCGCCGAACGCGGGGGTCGAGTCGGCCGCCTCGCGGAACGGGCCGTAGAAGGCCGAGGCGAACTTGGCGCTGTAGGCCATGATCGGCGTGTCGGAGAAGCCCTCGTCGTCAAGCGCCGCCCGGATGGCGCCGACGCGGCCGTCCATCATGTCGCTGGGAGCGACGATGTCGGCGCCCGCGCGGGCGTGCGACGCGGCGGTGCGGGCGATCAGCTCGACCGAGGCGTCGTTGTCGACCGTCGCGTCGGCGCGCAGCACGCCGCAGTGGCCGTGGTCCGTGTACTCGCACAGGCACACGTCGGTGACGACCAGCAGGTCGGGGTGGGCGTCCTTGATCGCCCGGGTCGCGAGCTGGACGATGCCCTCGTCGTCCCAGGCGCCGGAGCCCTCCTCGTCCTTCGAAGGCGGGATCCCGAACAGCAGCACGCCCGGAAGCCCGAGCGCGGCCGCCTCGCCGGCCTCCGTCACCGCCTCGGAGATCGACAGCCGGTCGATCCCGGGCATCGCCTCGATCGGCGAGCGCGGAGCGGACGGCCCGAGGCCCGCGTCGACGAACAGCGGCAGCACCAGGTCGGAGGCCTCCAGCCGCGTCTCGCGCACGAGCTCGCGCAGCACCGCGGTCCGGCGCAGCCGGCGCATGCGCGTGGCGGGAAAGGCCATGCAGAGAGGGTATCCCGCCCGTCCCCGTCCGCCGGGATCAGCCGAAGCGCCGCAGCGCGAGGCGGGCGATGGCCGTGTAGGCGACGGCGAGGCCCACGAGGTGCGCCAGCGGCCCGGCCAGCGTGTCGCCGGTCAGACCGGCCTGGATGCCCTGCAGCGAGGGCCGGAAGGGAAAGGCCGCGGAGACGCCGCGGATCACGCCGTAGACGTCGCCGGACACCGCTCCGGAGGGCACGAGCCCGAGGGCCGCGACCGGCAGCAGCACGAGGACGGCCAGCAGCGACGCGGCGCTGATCTCGCGGGCGATCCCGCCGACGGCGACGCCCAGGGCGCCGAACGCCAGCGCCCCCGCCCCCACCGCGGCGAGCGCCGCGGGGATGTGACCGGCGCCGGCGCCGTAGCCGATCACGAGCACGCAGAGCATGATCGCGGCGGCCACCGCGCCGAGCACCCCCGCGACGAGTGTCTTCTCGACGATCAGCCCGGTCCGCGAGACCAGGCCGCGGACCAGCCGGCCGAAGGCATGCTCGTCGCGCTCGAGCGCGAGCAGCCCCCCGCCGAGCAGCACGCAGACGAACATCAGCGAGATCGCGACCGCGGTGGCGAAGTAGAACGCGTCGAGCGACGCCCGCTGACCGCCGAGCACGTGCTGGCGAACCCGGATCGGCGAGCCGACCGAGCCGAGCAGCTGGTCGGAGAGATCGAGGTTCTCGCTCGCCAGCCGCGCGAAGCGGGCGACCCGGTCGAGCGCCTGGCGCTGGGGGTCGCCCTTCGGCAGCGAGGCCTGCACCGCGGTCACGATCCGGCTGGCGTTCTCGAGCCCGAGGACGTCGAAGCTCTGGCCGAGCAGGGAGAAGCGCCCGCCCCGCAGGATGACGCCGAGGTAGCGCGCGGCGACCTTCGTGATCTTCTGGCTGAGTGCCCGGTTGGCGTCGGCGACCCTGGCCTTGAGCGCCGACTGGACGTAGCGGCTCTTGAGCGGGTCGTCGCCCTGGTAGTAGAAGTCGACGGTCGGCGGCGGTCCGCCCGAGAGGTTGATCGTGGACTGGAGACGATCGGTGATGTCGGCGGGGACGACGAGCGCACCGAGCGCGTCGCCCGAGCGGACCTTGTCCAGCGCCCTGGCGACCGTCGCCACGCGCACCGGGTCGATCGCCTGGAAGAGCTCCTCCGCGTAGCGGTTGGCGTCGATCTTCTCGTTGCCCAGGCTGAACGTGCTGGTGTCGGGCGGGATCTGGTTGACCACCGCCACCCGGGGCTTCGCCGGGCCGCTGTTGACCGCGCGGCCCACGAGCAGCGAGAGCGCCACCGGGTAGAGCAGCAGCAGCCCGACCAGCAGCGGCGACCGGCGCAGGATCTGGAGGTCCTTGAGCGCGAGCCAGCGCACGTCAGTGGCCGCGCTCGTGCAGGAAGCCGACGAACGCCGCCTCGAAGTCCTGCTGGCCCCCGACCTCGGCGATCAGGTCGGAGGCCGCGCCGCTGTAGAGCAGCTCGCCATCGGCGAGGACGAGCACACGCTCGGCGTAGCGCTCGGCCTCGCGAGACGTTGTGGGTCGAGAACACGACCGTGGTGCCCCCCGCCGCGAGGGCCGAGATGAACTCCCAGAGCAGCTCGCGCTGGCGCGGGTCGAGCGCCGTCGACGGCTCGTCGAGCAGCAGCACGCGCGGGTCGGACAGCAGGCCGACGGCGATGTTGACGCGCTGGCGGTTGCCGCCCGAGAGGTGGCCGAGCTCGTCGTCGGGCGCGCTCCTCGAGCCCGGTCAGCTCGAGCATCCGCGCGACGGTGGCGTCCGGGTCGGCGCAGCGCTCCAGCCGCGCGAACAGCCGCAGGTTCTCGCCGACCGAGAGCTTGCCGTAGACGGCCGCCTGCTGGGGCACCCAGCCGACGTGCTGGGGCGGCAGCGTGACCCGTCCGGAGGTCGGCCGCTGGATGCCGGCGAGGATCGACAGCAGCGTCGTCTTGCCCGCGCCGTTGGGACCGATGATCGCCAGCCGCTCGCCCTCGGTGGCCTCGAACGTGACGTCGTTGAGCGCGACGCGCGAGCCGAAGTGCTTGCTGACGCGCTCGGCGCCGAGGGTTACCGGTCACGCCCGGATCGTAGGGGTGGAGGTCTCCAGCGGCGCCCCGCACGCCCGGCAGAAGCCGTCGCCGTCGCCGACGGAGGCCCCGCAGCCCGGGCAGCGCGACGGGCCGCTCCCGGGCGGCGCCTCGCCCGCCACGAGGGCCGTCACCGGGCTCGCGGTCCCCCACGGCTCGAGCACCAGGTGGCGGCGCAGGTACACGAGCGTCTCGCGGACGATCGCCGCGCACGGCAGCGCCACGAGCGCTCCGACGATGCCGTAGATCTCACCGCCGACCAGCAGCGCGAAGATCACCAGCAGCGGGTTGATCCGCAGCGTGTGCCCGAAGATCTGCGGGGCCACCACGTGCCCCTCGATCTGCTGCAGCGCCACGAACAGCAGCGCCACCCACAGCGCCGTGACGGGGTCCTGGAACAGCGCTACAAGGACGGGCGGGAGCGCGCCGAGGAACGGGCCGATGAACGGGACGAGCTCCATCAGCCCGAAGAAGATCCCGAACGCCAGGGCGTACGTGCGGCCCTCCGGGAAGATGCCCAGCAGCCCGTAGACCCACAGGCTGACGCCCGCCCCGGCTCCCATCGCGATGCTGAACAGCAGCTGGCCGCGCACGTAGCCCGACACCGCTCGCTGCACGCGCGTCGGGTAGTCGTCGTCGGCGGTCCCGTCGCCGGGCGGCATCACCCGGCGGACCGCGAGGCCGATGCGCTCCCCGTAGACGAGCATGTAGAGCGACAGCACCACCACGAGGATCAGCCCCAGCCCCGCCTGCACGACCCTCGTGAGCAGGCCCCCGCCGAAGGCGACGATGTCCTGACGTCCCGCCGACGACCTTGTCCTGCAGCGTCTGCAGCGCGGTCTCGCCCTGGCGCTTGATCTCCACGTGGACACCGCTGCGGTCGAGCGAGTCCTGCAGGTTCGCCAGCCCGTTGTTCGCACTGTCGATGATCGACGGCACGTCGCGGCCGAAGCGCGCGGCCTGGTCGGCGATCGGGTTGGCGAGCAGGAAGCCGAGCGCCACGGCCACCACCAGCAGGCCGCCGTAGACGGTGGCGACCGCCAGCCCGCGCGGAAGCCGGCCGCGGCGCTGGAGGCCGGCGACCAGCGGGTTGAGGATCAGCGCGGCGACGGCCGCGACGAGGAAGATCAGCAGCACCATCCCGGCCGCCCGCGCGAGCGCCCACAGGGCCAGGATCGACACCGGCAGCATCACGAGCTGCACCCACCGCGGAACCACCACCGGCGGGACGGCGGGCGGGCGGGGTGCCGGCGGCGCATGGTCGATGCCGGCGTCGAGGCGGTCGGTGAGGTGCTCGTGGCTCACCATCAGCGACAGTATGCGGTCATGACAGACGGCGCCACCCGGATCCTCTTCGTCGGGGACCTCGTCGGCGGGCTCGGGCGCCGCACGCTGCTGGGACTGCTGCCGGGGCTCCGTGAGGAGCTCGCGCCCGACGTTCGTGGTCGTCAACGGCGAGAACGCCGCGGGCGGGCTCGGCATCACCCCGAAGATCGCCGACGAGCTGTTCGCCGCCGGCGTCGACGTCATCACGCTCGGCAACCACGCCTACCGCCGCCGCGAGATCCACGAGTACCTCGATCGCACCGAGCGGATCCTGCGACCGGCGAACTTCCTCGCCATCCAGCCCGGGCACGGCTGGTGCACGGTCGAGCGAGACGGCGACGCGTCTCGCCGTCGTCAACCTCCAGGGCAACGTCTTCCTGCGCTCCGGGCGCGTCGCGTTCACCGAGATCGACTCCGTGCTCGAGCAGCTCGGCGCGGCCGACCACGTCCTCGTCGACTTCCACGCCGAGGCGACGAGCGAGAAGGTCGCGATGGGCTGGCACCTCGACGGCCGCGTGACGGCCGTCGTCGGCACCCACACCCACGTCCCGACCGCCGACGCGCGCGTCCTGCCCGGGGGGACGGCCTACATCACCGACGTGGGGATGACCGGGCCGCGCGGCGGCGTCATCGGCGTGGTCAAGGAGCAGGCGATCGAGTCCCTGCGCACCCACATGAGCGTGCGCTTCGAGACCGCCGAGGACGACCCATGGCTCATGGGGGTGCTGGTGCGCTGCTCGCAAGCCGGCCGTGCCGACGCGATCGAGCAGATCCTGCGGCCGTGGCGATGAGCAGGCCGAGGGCGGCGACCAGCGCCGCGTCGCGGACGGCGACCAGGGCCCGCACGCCGGCGTCGCCGTGCACGAGCATCGCGTAGCGGCGCGGGAACTCGACCTGGCTCAACACGATCGCCGCGGCGAGCAGCAGCGCCGCGGCGCGCTGGCGCCACGCCCACAGCAGGGCGGCGGGGACGGCGATCCAGGCCATGTACTGCGGGGACAGCACCTTGCCCAGCGCGACGAACGCCACGACCGCGGCGCACGAGCAGATCAGCACGTGGCGGCGATCGCGGCGCAGGGCGGCCAGCCAGGAGAGCAGCGCGACCGTCGCGGCGAGCAGGGCGGCGAACAGCGCCTCCACGGCGCCGGCGGCGCCGCCGACCAGGCCGTTGGACTCGAAGCGGTCGGGCGTGCGGTCGCTCCCGGTCACGCGCGTGCCGCCGAGCGCGTAGAGCACGGCGGCGGGCGTCGACTCGACCTGGACCGGGCGGTCGAGCTGGAAGCGGAACGCGTCGACGTAGCCCTGCCCTGCGAACGGCGCCGAGGCCAGCGCCAGCACCGCGACGCAGGCCGCCGTCCCGGCGAGCGCCGCGCGGCGCTCGCCCGCCCTCCACGCCCACGCGACCACCACCGGCACAGCACCGCCGGGAAGCCCTTGACGGCGGCGCCGACGCCGAGCAGCGCCAGAGCCGCCGCCGGCCGGCCGCGGCCCAGCGCCAGCAGCGCCGCGGCGAGCACGGCGGCCGCGGCGAGGTCGTAGTGCGTGCGCAGCACGGCTCCGGCCAGGAGCGGCAGGGCGGCGAACGCCCATGCCGCCCTGCCCCCGCCGAGCCGGCCCACCAGCACCAGCGCCGCGAGCGCGGCCAGCCCCATGAGCACCCCGAACGCCGTCTCGAACCCGGCGACGCCGCCGAGCGCGCGAGCGGCCGCCAGCGGCACGAGGGCGCCCGGCGGGTACTCGAACGGGAACGCGCCCGAGTACGGGCGCATGCCACCGGCGAGCAGCCCGGCGTCGCGGGCGTAGACGTAGATGTCGGTGATCCGCGTGTCGGAGAACGGCGGCAGCGCCCACATCGCCGCCCAGGCGGCGCAGAGCGCCAGCGCCGGCGCCACGAGGCGTCGTGCGCTCATGGCCGTGCACGGGCGCCGCGCGACGCGGCCGGCGCCAGCAGCGCCAGCATGACCAGCGGGAAGAACCACACGATGTACAGGTAGAACCAGTGGGTGACGGCGAGCTGCAGCGCGATCAGGACGGCGGCGCTGGCGGCCGCCAGCCCCGCGCAGGTCGCCGCGGCGGCGGACGAACGCGAGTCCGACAGCGAGTGCGACCGCCAGCCCCTGCGCGACGTGCTGGGCGGTCGCCCACCCGTAGAGCCCCCAGATCGAGAACGGCGAGCCGCGGGACGCCTGGAAGCCCACCGTGCGGTGGTAGAAGGCCGACAGCGACTCGTGGCGGAGCACGGGCACCGACGCCACGGCCGCGGCGAGGAGGAACCCCGCCGCGAAGCGCCGCAGCCGGCGACCGCGCTGCCCGCCCGGAAGGTCGTGGGTGGCCAGGACCGGCACGAGGGCGAGCGGGGCGAACTTCGTCAGCCCGGCCAGCGCCGCGGCGGCCCCGCGCGCCGCCGGGCGCGCCGCCGCGAGCAGCGCGAGCAGGAGCAGCGCGGCGACGAGCGCGTCGTTGGTGTTCGTGTTGAACGCGAACGCGTGAACGGGTAGGCCGCCCACGCGTAGGCCAGCACGACCCCGAGGTCCGGCCCGCGGATGCGCCGGCCGAGCAGGAAGAGCAGCAGCGCGCAGAGCAGGTCGAACGCCACCGCGGCGAGGTGCGCCGCGGGCAGGTCGTCCCAGCGCCCGCTCCACGGGGCGACCGCCTCGAACGGCACGTAGGCCTCGTAGTCGACCGGGCCGTAGGTGTCGCCGTGCTCGTTGTCGGAGGGAAAGTGGCCGTAGAGCGGCTTGCCGTGCGTGAGGCGGTCGGCGCCGATGACGCCCGCGTAGCCGACGTCGATCACGTTCGAGCTGCGGGCGTTCAGCCCGATCCGGAAGCCGAGCAGGAACACCGTCGCGATCGCCAGCCACGAGACCGGCACGAGCAGGCGGGTGACGTCCCACGGCTCCGCGCGACTCGGCGAGCGGCGCAGCGCGATGCCGAGCATGCGGACGAGCAGGTAGGCGAGCAGCGGGTAGACGAACGGGACCGACGCCCCGATGTCGGCGGCGTTGAACAGCGCGAGCGACCCGGAGAACGCGCTCAGCACGAGCAGGTCGAGGTGCAGCAGCCGCCGCGGCCGCCGCGGGTCGACGAACGGCACGACGAACATGACCGACAGCGGGATCCAGATCCACGGCGAGTTGACCTTGCGGCCGAACGCGCCCGGATAGCCGCGCGCCATCGTCCACGCGACCTGGTAGCCGGTCCACGACTCGAGCACGGCGCCCGTCGCGTCGTCGATCAGGACCTGGGCGATCTCCCGGCGCTCGCGTCCCGCCGTGAAGACGGAGACCTGCCAGCGGCCGGTGCCCTTCTCGTAGACCTCGGCGTAGGAGCCGCGATGGGCGGCACGGGTGCGGCGGACCTTGGGGACCCGGGCCGCGATCGCCAGCACCTGCTTGCCCGTGCGACGGTGCCCCGCCGGAGGCTGGTCGAGCGTCGGTGGCCGGACGAGCGCGTTGGGGTCTGCAGGCGCCGCGGTCGACGCGGTGGGGGGCGCCGCGAGCGCGGGCGCGGCCACGGTCGGGAGCGCCGCCGCGGGCGCGGCGAGCGCCAGGGCGAGGACGAGGGCCGCGGCGGGCGCCGCGGCGCGCCTCACACCCGGAAGCTCCAGAGCCTGTTGCCGGCGAAGCTCACCGGCGTGGCCAGCGCGATCGCCACCGCCTGCGCGGCCATCGCCGGCAGACCCGCTGCGACCAGGGCTTCGAGCGCGGCGAGCGCGAGGGCGAACGCGCATCCGCTCACGGCGAGAAAGCGGGCGGCCTGGAAGCCGGCATGCCCGTCGCGGGCGTCGAAGGTCCACACGCGGTTCCACGCGAAGTTGTTCGTGACCGCGGCCAGGAACGCCGCCACCGCGGCGACGCGGAAGTTCGCGCCGGCACCGTGGACGAGCGCCGCGAACACCGCGAGGTTCAGGGCGTAGCCGCTCGCCCCGACGATCGCGAAGCGCACCAGCTGCCAGCGGATGGCAAGCCCGTCAGCCATGCGCGCCAGGGTAGCCGACGCCGAAGTGCGACCAGATCATCCCGGCGACGTCCGCGATCGACCACGTGTCGTGGTCGTGCGGAGGCCCGACCCCGCAGAAGGCCAGCGCCCCGACGGAGTCGCTGCGGTGCAGCGAGCCATGGCTGCCGCCCCCGACGTGGTCGACCCCGCCCCAGTCGGCGAACTCCCAACCCGCCCCGGCCGAGAAGAGCACGTCGCCCGACGTCTCGCAGCACAGTGCCGCCCAGACGCGCGCCAGCGCATCGGGGTACTCGTCGCAGGCGAGCACCCCGTCGCGGAGCTCGGCGGCCAGCACGCCGAGGTCTCCGTCGACGGCCCAGCGCCCGCCGCGGGCGTCACGAACGTCGCCGCCCGGAGCGAACCGCAGCTCGCCGGCGGACGAGGCGATCACGCCCTCCTCGCCGTCGCGCCACATCGCCAGCTCCACCCCTTCGACGCCGAGCCCGGCGCGCGCCAGCCGCGCCGCGGCCGCCCCTCGTGCGTCGGCGACCAGCACGTAGACCATCGCCGAGCGCGACGCCGGGCACAGCGCGATCTCGGCGTCGGCCGGCTTGCTGCCGGGGGCGAGGACGTGCCAGTCGCCGAACGCGTCCCCGAGGGCGATGCGCCGCTCGACCGGGGCGTGGGAGTGGTCGGCGACGACGATCACCGCGTGCTCGTCGAGGAACGGGGTGGGGCCGCCGGCGGCGTGCATCATCCGCTCGAGCTGACGATCGGCCTCGGCGATCGACGCCACCTGCGCATGCGGGCCGTGCTTGTGGGAGTGCGTGTCGTTGTCGGGGAGCGACAGCAGCAGGAAGTCGAAGAGCTCGTGCTCGACGAGGTAGGAGGCGACGCAGCCCGCATGCCGGTCGCGCATGCCCGGCATGCCGAGCTGCGAGCGGCACCCGGTCTCGCGGCTGGCGAAGAGGTCGGCGTAGAACAGCTCGCGCGGGCCCATGACGTCGCGGCGCCAGAGCGCGCCCGCGATGCGCGTGAGGGCAAGCTCGCGCGAGACCTCGTGGCGATGGCGTCCGCGGTAGATCAGGTACGTCGTGCCGGCGGTCCTGACCCCCGCGTCGTCGAGCCGCTCGAACACCGTGGGGACGTCGGCTGGCAGGTGCTCGGCGTTCATGTTGAACACCGTGTCGGTGAGCTGGCGCGCGATGCCGAAGCGGCGGGCGGCGCTGAAGCTCGACCCGTACTCCACGTAGCGCCGCTCGGCCCGCGAGTACCAGTTCATCGACGGGATCCGGTGGGCGTCCTGGAGGCGGCCGGTACCGATCGCCCCGGCACAGACGGGCGTCACCGACGGGAAGGCCGCGACGGCGCCGGGCCGGACGACCGTCCCCCGCTCGATCACCGCCTGGAAGGCCGGTGCGCGGCCGGTCTCGACAGCGCGATCGAGCATCGACGGCTTCATGCCGTCGACCACCGCGAGCACCAGCTTCGGCGGCCGCGCGCTCAACGAAGGATGCGCAGGCCCGCGTACTTGCCGCCCTCGCGCCGCCGGCCGCCGATGAGCAGCCATGCGAGGAACGGCAGCGCGACGAGGGACACCGGCGGGATCGCGATGCTCAGGCCGGCGAGAACGAGCGCGACGGCCTCGAAGTACAGCGGCAGGGCGCGCCGGGCGTGCTCGTCGAGCCGGCGGACGACGCGGGCGGCGAGGTCGCGTGCCGACGCCTGGGCGAGCCCGGCCGCCAGCGCGCCGCCGACCAGGGCGGGCAGGACGGCCGACCAGCCGGTGCGCCCGTGATCGGCCAGCGTCGCCGCGAAGAGCAGCGCGCCCAGCCCGATGCCGATCCCGCCGATGGCGGCGTCCGTGGGCCCGGTCCCGCTCCCGCGCCGCAGCCAGAAGCTGAGCACGAACAGGACCCCGAAGGCGACAAGCCACGCCGGGGACTCCATCCAGTCGTAGCGCGTTCCGGCGAAGTCGATCCCCCAGTTGGCGGCAGCAAGCCCGCCCGCGAGCACCGAGGCCAGGAAGGGCCGGATGCCGACGGCGGCAGCGAGGCCGAGGCCCTGGCAGATGTCGAGGAACAGTTCCACGTGCGGTACGGTGGCGGCGCATGACGATAGAGGACGGCTCGTCACGCCGGCCGCCCGGGCGGGGGACCGCCGCGCGCGACCTCGAGCGCTACGCGGGGCTGTTCGCGGCGCGGACGCGCGTCATGAAGTCCTCGGCCATGCGGGACCTGATGGCGATCACCGAGCGGCCCGAGGTGATCTCGCTGGCCGGCGGCCTGCCCGACACCTCGACGTTCCCGGCCGAGTCGCTGGCGGCGCTGCTCTCGCACGTCGCCGCCGACGGTGCGGCCCGCGCGCTGCAGTACGGCCCGACCGAGGGCATGACCGGGGTGACCGAGTGCATCGAGCAGGTCATGGCCGCCGAGGGCATGGCCGTGGATCCCCAGGACATCCTCGTGACCACCGGCGGCCAGCAGGTCATCGACCTCGTCTGCAAGACCCTGATCGACCCCGGCGACGTGATCGTCGCCGAGGCTCCGACCTACCCCGGCGCGGTCCCCGCCTTCTGCGCCTACGAGGCGGACGTCGTGCAGATCGAGATGGACGACGACGGCATGCGCACCGACCTGCTCGCGGAGACGCTCGACCGGCTCGAGCGCGAGGGGCGCCGGCCGAAGTTCATCTACACCGTCCCCAGCTTCCAGAACCCCGCGGGGGTGACGCTCTCGCTCGAGCGCCGGCGCCGGCTGGTCGAGCTGGCCCACGAGCGCGAGCTGCTGGTGCTCGAGGACAACCCCTACGGGCTGCTGCGCTACGAGGGCGAGGCGCTCCCGACGCTGCTGTCGCTCGACCGCGGGCAGTTCGTCATCTACCTCGGGACGTTCTCGAAGATCCTCTCGCCCGGCATCCGCCTGGGTTGGACGGTCGCTCCGCGGCCGGTGCTCGAGAAGATGAACCTGGGCAAGCAGGGCGCCGACCTCTGCTCGTCGTCGCTGAGCCAGATGTTCGTCTCGACCTACTTCCGCGAGCGCGCCTGGGAGTCCTACCTCGCCGAGCTGCGCGAGATCTACCACCGGCGGCGCGACACGATGCTCGACGCGCTCGCCGAGCACTTCCCGGCCGAGGCGACCTGGACCCGCCCCCAGGGCGGGATCTTCGTGTGGGCCACCCTGCCCGACTACATCGACACCACCGACCTCCTCGCCCGCGCCCTCGAGGACCGCAGCGTGGCGTTCGTCCCCGGCCGCGCGGCGTACGTCGACGGCCGCGGCGGCTCGTCGATGCGCCTGAACTTCTCCGGCGTCCGCGAGGACGACATCCGCGAGGGCATCCGCCGCATCGGCGAGGTCGTGCGCGAGCAGGTCGACCTCTACGGCACGCTCACCGGCCGACCGCCGCTCCCGCCGGTGCCGCGGCGCGACACCGAGCCCGAGCGCTCGGGCGGGCTCGCCGACATCCTCCCCCTGCCGCGCCGGCGGCGGGCCGAGCCGTGAGCAGGGTCGCCGTCCTCAAGGGCGGCCGCTCGCTCGAGCGGGGCGTGTCGCTGAAGTCCGGCGCCCGCGTCGAGGACGCCCTCGAGCGTCTCGGCCACGAGGTCTCCGGGATCGACGTGGGTCACGACCTCGTCGTGCGCCTGCGGACGCTTCGGCCCGACGCCGCCTTCGTCGCCCTGCACGGCCGCGACGGCGAGGACGGGACCGTGCAGGAGCTGCTCGAGATCGTCGGTGTGCCCTACACCGGGTCGGGTGTGAGCGCCTGCATGCGGTGTGCCGACAAGGTCGTGGCGAAGCACGTCTTCCGCGACGCCGGCATCCCGACCCCGGACTTCTTCGCGTTCAGCGAGGCGGCGTTCAAGGAGCTGGGCGCCGCCGAGGCGCTCGGCGCGATCGAGGAGCGGCTGGGCTTCCCGATCGTCGTCAAGCCCTCCGACCAGGGCTCGGCGCTGGGGATCAAGTTCGCCCGCGCCGCCGGCGACGTCCCGGCCGCGCTCGTGGCCGCGTTCTCCTACTCCGACCGCGTGCTGCTCGAGCGCCACGTCCACGGCCGGGACCTGGCCGTCTCGATCCTCGACGGCGAGGCGCTGCCCGTCGTCGAGGCGGTGCCCCGCGACGAGGACTTCTACGACTTCGAGGCCCGCTACGAGATCGGCCGCACGAGCTTTCAGTGCCCGGCCGAGCTCGGCGGCGCGCTGACCGCCCGCGCGCAGGAGCTGGCGCTGGCGGCGCACGCAGCGCTCGGCTGCGGCGGCGTCTCGCGCGTCGACCTGATGCTCGACGAGGGCTCCGGGGAGCTCTCGGTGCTCGAGGTCAACGCGATCCCGGGGCTGACCGAGACGAGCCTGCTCCCGCAGGCCGCCGACGCCGCCGGCATCGGCTTCGACGACCTGGTGGCGCGGATCCTCGCCGGCGCGACTCAGCCCCCGCCCGTGCCCGCCGGGTCGGCGAACTCGTAGCGGTAGACCCCGCGCCCGAACGTCGCGGCGACGAGCGTGTTCGGGTCGCCGGGCTTGAGCTCCATCGAGTAGATCGCCACAGGCGGGAGGCCGGTCCCGAGCGGGACGAAGCCATGCCCCTCGTCATCGGCGGAGATGAAGGCCCCGACCGCCGTTCCGACGATCAGCTGGCCCTTGCGCGCGACGACCCAGCCGGCCTGTACGTCGGGCAACGCCCCCGACACGTCGGTGAACGTCTCGCCGGCGTCGGTCGAGCGGTACAGGTGCCCGCCGCCGGCCGAGGACGCGTCCTCGCCCTCCGAGCCGATCGGGGCGAAGAACCGCGCGGCGCTGGCGCCGAGCGTCACGTAGATCGTGCGCGGGTCGGCGGGGTCCTGCGCGATCGACGTGATCAGGCGCTCGGGGAGCCCCTCGGCGGCGGCCACGTGCCAGCCGTCGCCGGTGGTCGCCTTCGGCGCCTTGTCGCCGCCCACGTTGGTCGCGATCCCGTTGTGGAACGCCTGGCGGAGCTTCACGGGGTCGCAGCCGCCGCAGAAGCCGGCATAGACGTTGTCGCCGTCGACCGACAGGGCGCTCGCGTGCTTGCCCGCCGGCAGCGTCCACGAGATCTTCCAGTCGGTGTCGGCCGCGGTCTTCTTGGTGTCGTTGATGTACGGGCTCGGGCGGCCGGTCGTGTCGGGCCCGATCGTCGTCTCGGCGATCTCGTTGCCCGCCACCACGAGGTGGTCGGCGTCCTTCGGGTCCATCACGAACGGCGCCGTGAAGTCCGGGTCGGTCAGCTGCGGGCTCATGCCGGTCCACGTCCTGCCGCCGTCGGTCGTCCCGTAGACGCCCGCTCCCGGGAGCTCGCCGTAGGCGACGTCGGAGTTGTCGGGGTCGACCAGCGAGAAGATCCCGTCGCCGACGTAGGTCGCGTACTGACTGCCGTCGGGGGTGATCTTCATCTCGCCGTTGTCCTGGAGGCCGGCGTAGACCGTCCCGTCCTTGGCCATCGAGGCGCCGTAGGGCAGCAGCGTGTGGAAGCCCTCGTTCGCGCCGCGGCCCCAGCTGTGCTGGTTGAACTCGCCGGTCGAGTCGACGTGCTGGCGGTAGACGCCGCCGTCGTTGCCGACCAGCAGCGTCAGGCCGCCCGACCCGTCGGGCACCAGCAGCGCCCCGTGCTGGTCGGGGTGCGTCGTGGTGAGGTCCTGCTTGGCGGCCTGCGCCGCGCCGCACGCCTCGGGCTCGACGAGGCACAGCCCGCCGTTGGCGGTGTACTGCCCGAACGCCTGGAACTGCGAGTGGCCGTCCTGCGGCGTGCGGGTCGAGGTGGTCTGCCAGACCTCCTCCATGCCGAGCAGGACGCGCGACGGCACGCCGCCGAGCTGGCGGGTCGGGTCGACGGCCATCCACTCGTTGTAGGTCACCTGGTAGCCGGGGCCGATGTCGAACGGCGTGAGCTGCGACAGCGCCGAGCCGTTGGCGGGGTTGAAGAACTCGTGGCGGCTCTCCATCACCGTCCAGGTGCGGCCGAAGTCGCCGGAGACGTAGATCGCGTCGAGGACCGAGGGGTTGCCGACGGCCGGCACGTCGCCCTCGTCGCCGGAGACCGTCTGGTTGAACAGCGGGGCGCTCTGCACGACCGCGTAGAGGTAGCCGGAGTTCTGGTCCGGCCCGCGGGTGACGCCGAACTCGACGCGGCCCTGCTCGGAGGGCGCCGAGAAGCCGGTGCCCTTGACCTGCTCGAACGTGCCCGGCGCGCCGGTGTCTGAGCGGTAGATGCCCTGGCCGGGACTCTCGACCTTGCGGGCGATGTTGCGCCGCTGGCCGGCGCGCCAGCCGATCGCGGCCATCACGGCGCCGCCCTTGTGGCCGAACTTGTCGGCCCCCTGGACCGCCACGTCGGTCACGACGTTCGCGAAGAAGCAGTTCGGCTTGAGCGAGTCGCCGGCGCAGTCGCCGGTGGGCAGCACGACGTCGGTGAAGCTCCGCCCGGCGTCGGTCGAGCGGTAGAGCCCGAGGCCTGTCGCGACGTAGACCTTCTCGGGGTCTGTGGGGTCGACCGCCACGCGAAACGACAGCGCCCCGTCCGGCACCCCGGCCGAGCGCTTCCAGGTCGCGCCGCCGTCGGTCGTGTAATAGACGCCGACGCCCGCGTAGTCGTTGGAGAACGCATGATCGCCGGTGGCCACGATCAGCGTGCCGTGCTCGCCGCCCGCCGAGGTCCATCCGATCCCCCCGGTCGAGGCGATCGGCAACCCGTCGCCGACCGGGCTCCAGCGGTCGCCGAGATCGGTCGTGGCCCAGACGCCGCCCTGTGCGACGGCGGCGTAGACCGTCTTCGTCGTCGGATCGTAGGCGAAGTCGCTGACGCGGCCGCCGAGCCTGCCGAAGCCGTCTCCGTTGGCGGCCGGGTAGGTGGGGTCGTCGTCGATCAGCGGAGTGGTGCCGACCGGGCTCCAGCGGCCGGCGCTGCCCGCGACCGACAGACGCGGCGACCGAGCGGCGAGCCGGCTGCGCTGGCGCACCCCGCGCGCCGTCTCGCCGGGCGTGTCGGCGCCGACGCGAAGGCTCGCGCTGTTGGAGATCCGCAGCAGGTCCTTGGCGCTCTCGAGACGGCGGCCGCTGACGCAGCCCTCGCCGGCGGCGCTCTCGCGCCGGCGCTCGGCGTCGGGCGCGTCGCCCTCGACCGCCGCGTCGCTCTCGAGCATCGCGCGCGGGACCGTGCCGGCCGGGCAGTCAGCCGTCGAGAGCCGCTCGGTCTCGCGCTCGGAATGGAGGACGAGCCAGGCGGCGAGCCCGAGCGCGGCGGCGATGGCGAGCAGGAGGACGGGGCGAAGAGCGCGGATCGGCATGAGAGCGACAACGCCGCTCCGTCCGAGAACTGGCGGTTCGCGTCAGGACTCGCCGGCGAAGTCCTCGGGGGTCACCTCGTCGAGGAAGTCCTTGAACTTCTCGACGACCTCCTCGGTGTCCTCGACCTCGTGCTCGAACTCGATCGCCGACTCGGCGATGACCTCCTCGGCGGCGAAGATCGGGGCGCCCGACCGGACGGCGAGCGCGAGCGCGTCGGAGGGCCGCGAGTCGATCTCGAGCTCCGAGCCGCCGTTGACCGACAACGTGATCGACGCGAAGAAGGTGTTGTCGCGCAGCTCGGTGACCGCGACCCGCGTGCAGCGGGCGTCGAGCTCGCCGAGCATGTCGCAGAGCAGGTCGTGCGTCATCGGCCGCGGCGTCGAGGCGCCCTGGAGCTTCATGAGGATCGCCGCCGCCTCCGGATGGCCGATCCAGATCGGCAGGAAGCGGTTGGAGTCCACGGTCTTGAGCAGCACGATCGGCTGCTTGCCGACCATGTCGAAGCTCACTCCGTAGATGACCATCTCCTGCACGTCGGCTCCCTGGGACGGGGGCCCTGCCTCGCTGTGGCGAGAGCCCGGCGGTGGGGCCAGTATAGGCGCGGGGGGTGGCCTCCCGATGGCTTCGAGTACCGTTGCCCCGCCAGCGACGGCCCCCATTGACGCCCGGAATTCGCATCTATCTCTGCGACGACGTCCCCGAGCTGCGGACGCTGCTGCGCTACGCGCTGGAGGAGGACGCGGACCTTCGGGTCGTGGGTGAGGCGGGCGACGCGAACACCGGCGTGCGGCAGATCGCCGAGCTGCGGCCCGACGCGGTCCTGCTCGACCTGTCGATGCCGGGCATGGACGGCCTCGAGGCGATCCCGCTCATTCGCGAGGCGTCCCCGGCGACGGCGATCGTCGTCTTCTCGGGCTTCGGGGCGGATCGGATGCGTGCCCCTGCGCTCGAGCTCGGAGCGGACGACTACCTCGAGAAGGGCGAGCCGCTCGACAGCGTGCTGGTGACGGTCCGCAGCGCCGTCCTGCGGCGCGCCGCCTGAGCGCGGCCGGCTACGCGGCGACGCCGGCGACGCCGGCGACCGTGCCGACGAGCACGTCGAGGTCGGCCTTGCCGACGGTGGTGACCCCGAGCGCCTCGGCCTCGTCGCGAAGGTCGGGATGCAGGTACGCCGAGAAGAGGACCAGCGGCGGGTGCGCGGCCCGGCGCTCCGCCAGGCCGCGCGCCACCTCGATACCGGTCATGTCGGGCATCCGCTGGTCGAGGACCACGGCGTCGTGCTCGGTCTCGCCCGAGAGGAGCTCGAGCGCCTCACGACCGCCGCGCGCCTCGTCGACCTCGATGCCCGCGTCCTCGAGGAACGCCCGGAGCATGAAGCGCATGTCCGCCGCGTCGTCGACGACGAGGACCTTCATCGCTATCGCCTCCCCCACGGGTCGACGTGCACGTCGTCGACATCGAAGCCGCCCCCGACCGCGGTGAAGCGGAACTGGACCGGGGTGTGGTCCCCGGGCAGCAGCGGGAGCAGGCTGACGGCCAGCGGGAAGACGGGGCTCGGCGCCCACGATCCCGGGCCGACCACGCCGACCGGCATGGTCAGGACGCTGCCGTCGGCCGTCTCGAACCGGACGTCGACGTGCAACGACGAGGACGCGCCGGAGCCGCGGCTGAAGAACCGCACGGTCGGGTGCTCGATCCCGACGCACATGGTGGCGGTCGTCGCGCTCGCGCCGGCCGGCAGCGAGAGGTCGTGGGAGTCAGACGCGCCGTGGACGAACCACGGCTCGTTGCCGGCGGCGATCGCGGCGCCGCCGGAGAGGGTCCAGCCGGCGGCGGACTCGGCGTCCCCGCCCGGGGCGGGGACGTACTGGGCCGGATCCAGCCACGGGGCGAAGACGGCGGACGAGGACTGCGCAGAGCAATCGGGCGCATCGGCCACCAGCGGCCCGGCCTGGGCGGCGGATGGCGCTGCGAGCGCGCAGGCTGCGACAAGAGCGATGGACGTGCGGCGGCGGTACATGGGACTCGTGGGACTCCTTGTTCTTCGGCGCCTCTCCCAGAACTGGGTATCGGCCCCCTCCCCGAAAGTGGGGATAGAACATCCGTCCGGTGGTGCGCGAACATGTTCAGACTCCCCCTGTGGCGTCCTCCTCTGCCCACACGACCGGCCCTGCCGAGGACGCCCGGCCCCGGGAGGTCACCGCGCTGCCGCGCCGCGAGATGCTCGTCGAGGCGGTCGCGGGCGTGCTGTTCGCCGGCGCCGCAGCCGCACTGCTCGCGTCCGGCGCCGGGGGCGGCACCGTCCGGTGGGACGTCGCGGCGCTGCTGGCGGTCACGTTCGCCGCGACGGTGCGCGCCCAGTTCGACGTCGGCGCCGGCTACGTGCCGGCGACGCAGCTCGCGTTCGTGCCGGCGCTGCTCCTGGTGCCCGCGCGCTGGGCGCCGATCGTCGCGCTCGCCGGCTGGCTGCTGGGGCGGCTCCCCGACCTCCTGCGCGGCGAGCTGCATCCGTCGCGGCTGCTGCTGGTCCCGGGCAACTGCCTGTTCGCGATCGGCCCCGCGGCGATCCTCGCCACGGCGGCGGCGCCGGGCCCGCACTGGGGCGACTGGCCGCTGTACCTCGCCGCGCTTGCGGCGCAGTTCGCCGGCGACCTGGTCAGCGGCACTGCGCGGGCGTGGGCGGCACTGGGGGTCGCGCCTCCGCTGCAGCTGCGCGTGCTCGCCTACGTGTGGCTCGTCGACGGCGCGCTCGCGCCGATCGGGCTGCTCGCGGCGTTCGCCTCGACGGACGGGCGCTTCGCCTTCCTCGGGGTCCTGCCGCTGGCCGGCCTGCTCGTCGTGTTCAGCCACGAGCGGACCCTGCGGCTCGACGCCGAGCGCTCGTCCGTGCGGGCGCGCGAGGCGCTGCTGGCGGGCGCGTCGCACGAGATGCAGACCCCGCTCGCGGTGCTCACCGGCCTGGTGGAGACGCTGGCCCGCAACCCGGACCTCGAGCCGGGGCGCCGCAGCGCGAGCGTCGCAGCGATGCTGCGCCAGACAGGGCACCTGCGCCACCTCGTCGGCCAGTTCGTCACCTATGCGCAGGTCAAGGCCGGCCAGCGGGTGGTGGCCACGCCGCGGCCGGTCCCGGCCGCTTCGGCGCTCGAGGCCGCCGCGAGCCTGTGGAGCGGGCAGGCGGCCGTCGCCGTGGAGGCCGACGAGGCGGTCGCGCTCGCCGATCCCGCTCTCCTGCACCAGGTGCTGATGGCGCTGCTCTCGAACGCGGTCAAGCACGCGCCGGCCGAGGCGGCCGTCGAGCTGCGCGCCCGCCGCGCCGCCGACCGCGTGGTCATCGAGGTCGCCGATCGCGGGCCCGGTCTCGCGGACGAGCGGCTCGATGCGGTCTTCGAGGAGGTCGACCGATCGGGGGAGCGGACGGAGGGAAGCGGCCTCGGGCTCTTCCTCGCGCGGATGTGGATCGGCGCCCAGGGGGGCGAGATCTCGCTGCGCAACCGGCCGTCGGGGGGCCTCGCCGCGACGGTCGTGCTTCCGGCCGCCGACGCCGTGAGTCCGGCGCGGGCCGGGGCCCAGCCGGGCACCCCCGGACCGGCGGAGCATCGGGGCGCAACCGGGACCGGAATCGGTCGGGCGAGCGGCCGGGGGTGACCGTCGCCGGGCGTCCGGCGTGCGTGCAGCTCTCACCGCGCCGCGTGCGCTGGTCGCGGGCATCGCTCGCGGCCGGGCGCTCCACCCGGTCGAGTGGGTCGTCGGGTTGCGTGCAAACAGATGCGGCCACGTCGCCTGGCACACGCACCAAGACCGGCGATGGCTATAGGGTTGATGTCATGAGCGTTGGGCCCGAGCCCGTCCACCCCAAGCACTTCAAGGACTTGGTACTGGCGCCTGTCGCCGTCGAGATCGACCTCAACCTGCAGCGGGTGCGCGGCAAGTCCGCGGAGGAGATCGAGGCGGCGTTCGACGCGCGTGTCGACGTCCGGCCCTGGCGCGATGACCGCGAGGGGCGAGCAGCGCGGATTCTTGATCTTGCAGTCGCGATCGTGGATCTCCGCGGCTGGGAAGCCACGATGACGGAGGACTACTCGGCTATCCGGCTGTCCGGGGGCTCCGTGTCGCTCGACATTTCGGTGAGTGCCTCGGTGTTGCGTTTCATCGAGGGCGCGGACGCCTGAATCAGTCCGCATCGTCAGGCTGGCAACGCCGACACCGGGCCCGGCGTCCCGGCCCACCGATCGCCGTGCCGGCCGACGACCCTGTCAGCCGGGGTTGAACATCACCATCCCAGGAGCGAGCACGCAACTCCTCGGTGGCGGGATCGGACTCGCACCGCAGGTTCACGCCGCCAAGTGGGCCCCGGCCCCCGGTCGGTCAAGGACCAACCGGCCGGCGCGACGCCCAAGACCGCCCGCAACCGCGCTCGCCGGAGAGGGACAGGGGCGGCGAGACTCGCGGCGCGCAAGCGCTGGGAGCGCCCTCCCCATGGCCGACGGCTTCTACCGGCACCGATGCGCGGGCCGAACGGCACCCCGAGAACGGGGAGACCCCGCCGGAGCGGGGCATCTTCGGAGTGGGCGATCCAGGACTCGAACCTGGGACCTCTTCCTTATCAGAGAAGCGCTCTAACCGACTGAGCTAATCGCCCTCGCGGCCGCCCAATATAGCGGGGGCAGGCGGGCCGACCGGCCCATGCCGTGACCGTCTGCGAACGGTCAGTCGACCGGGCGCGGGCCGATCCGGCGGGCCAGGGCGAGGGCCTCGTCGGGATCGGCGAACGCGAGCTCGACGCGGTAGCCCCGGGCCAGCGGGCGCACGCGGACCTCGGTCCCGAGCACGGCGCCGAGCGCGTCGGCGATCACGTGCGCCGCCTCCTGTTGGTCGGGGTGCGCGGAGGGCCCGACGGCCGAGCGACCCGAGGAGGGCGCGGCCTCGGTGCGAGCGCGGGCGCGCTCCTCGAGCCTTCGCACCGACCACTCGCCGGCCACGGCCTCCCGCGCCAGGCGGCGACGGTCCTCGTGGTCCTGCGCGAGCAGCAGGGCACGCCCGTGGCCCTCGCTCAGGTCGCCTCGCTCGAGGAGCTCGAGCACGTCCTCGGGGAGGTCGAGCAAGCGGATCAGGTTCGAGACGGCGACGCGGCTGCGGCCGACACGGCGGCCGACGTCCTCGCGCGTGAGCCCGAGCTCCTCGACGAGAGCGGCGCATGCCCGCGCCTCCTCGACCGGGCTGAGGTCCTCGCGCGCCATGTTCTCGATCAAAGCGATCTCGAGTGCCTCGGCGTCCTCGCGGTCGCGGACGAGGGCGGGCACCTCCTCGAGGCCTGCGAGCTGCGCGGCACGCCAGCGTCGCTCGCCGGCGATCAGCTCGTAGGCACCCGCGGCCACCGGGCGGACCAGGATCGGCTGGAGCACCCCGCGCTCGCGCAACGAGTCGGCGAGGCCGCGCAGCGCCTCCTCGTCGAAGTGGCGCCGCGGCTGGTTCGGGTTCGGCCGCACGAGATCGACCGGCACCCGGCGCAGGTCGTCGTGCTCCAGCGGCGAGACCGAGAGGATCGCGGCGAGCCCGCGCCCCATCCCCCGGTCAGCCACGGGCCGCCACCTCCTTGGCGAGCTCGAAGTAGGCGTCGGCGCCGGGGCAGTGGGGGTCGTGGTGGATCACGGGCCGCCCGAAGCTCGGCGCCTCGCCGATGCGGACGTTGCGCGGGATGACCGTGTCGAAGACCAGCGACGGGAAGTGCTCGCGCACCTCGCGCTCGACGTCGCGGGCAAGGCGCGTGCGGCCGTCGTGCATCGTCAGGAGCATGCCGGCCACCGCCAGGCGGGGGTTGAGCTCGCGGCGGATCAGCGCCAGGGTGTCGAGCAGCCCGGCCAGCCCCTCGAGCGCGAAGTACTCCGTCTGGACGGGGACGATGACGCGGTCCGCCGCGACGAGCGCGTTCACGGTGAGCGGGCCGAGCGACGGAGGGCAGTCGAGGATCAGGTACGCGAAGCGGTCCCGGACGTCCGCCAGCGCCTCGCGCAGGCGGTTCTCCGAGCCGGGCGAGCGCGGCAGCTCCACGCTCGCGCCCGCGAGGTCCGGGTGGGCGGGCAGGAGCGACAGCCCCGGGATGGTGGTCTCGCAGACCGCGCCTGCCGCCGTCGCCCGTCCCGCGAGGACGTCGTAGACGCTCGGCGTGCGGTCCTTCGGGTGGCCGAGGCCGACGGTCGCGTTGGCCTGCGGGTCGATGTCGACCAGCAGCGTCGGGTAGCCGGCCTCCGCGATGCACGCCGCGACGTTGACGGCCGTCGTCGTCTTGCCGACGCCGCCCTTCTGGTTGGCGATCGCGTACACGGTGCCCATCGCAGGGCGACGGTAGCGCGGGCCCCGGTCGGACCGCCTCGGCGATTCGCCGCCGAACGGAACTGGATCTCAGGTCGAGGCTCCGAGTGGCCGCTTTGCGGCCATTCCTGGCCTGCGCGGGTAGCCGTTCGGCATCGAACCAACCTTCGCGTAGACGTACAGGGTATGCCGCTCCGCCCCTGGGAGCGGGGTGCAGTCCACGCGGCGGGCGGGCGCGAGCCCGAGGACCGACGCGGCCGCGTCGCCGTCGCGCTCCTCGGCCGGCGACGGAGCGCCCTTCCACGCCACCAACGTGCCGCCCCGCCGCAGCAGCGGGGCGGCGTACTCGACCAGGACCGGGAGCGGCGCGAGCGCGCGAGCGGTCACCGCGTCGAAGCGCTCGAGGCCGGCCGGCCACGCCTCGGCACGGGTGCACACGACCGCTGCGTTTCCGAGGCCCATCGCGGCGATCGCACGATTGAGGAAGGTGCACTTGCGGCGGACGCTCTCGACGAGCCAGACGTGGGCTTGGGGGCGTGCGGCGGCGAGGACGAGCCCGGGGATCCCGGCGCCGGCGCCCAGGTCGGCGATCCCGGTGGCATTCGCGAGCTCGCGGCACGCCCAGGCCCGCCAGGGCGTCGGCGACGTGCGCGTCGACCGCTCGCGCCGGGGCGCGAACGGTGGTCGGAGCGCGCGGATCGGCCTCCAGCAGGGCGAGCAGCGTGCCAAGGGCCGGGCGAGAGGCCCTGGGCACGTCCCAGCGCGCGGCCAACCCGTCGAGCCGGCGCTCCACCGGGTCCGGCAGCGCCATCATGGCGTCCGTGCGCGCATGCGGGCGATCGCATCCGCGTAGCGCGCGGTCATCTCGGTCAGCCGGGTGGCAGCGGGCTCGTCGAGCTCGGGCACCAGCGCCGGCTCGAGCACCGGGAGCACCTCCTCGACGAGTGCCCGACCGCGCGCCATCCACTGGTAGTACGAGCGCTCCCCGTGGTGGTAGGGCCCGTACAGCCGGGTGCCCGGGAAGCGCTCGGCAAGCCAGCGCAGGAGGGTCTCGTGACGGACATGCATCCGCAGCGTGATCTGGGGTTGGCGACCGTCCCCGCCGAAGGAGCCCTGGCCGAGCAGGAGCCCCACGACGATGCCGCGTTCGAGGTCGGTCAGCGAGCCAGCCACCACACAAGTGTTTCACGGGGCAGAAAAACGTGAAACGCGGTCGGCGCCGCGTGCCTCACGCGCCGGCCGGGGCGACGACGAGGTGCCGATCAGGCTCCTCGCCCTCCGAGTACGTCTCGACGTCAGCGCGGTCGCGCAGGTACTCGTGCACGATGCGCCGCTCGGTGGCGCTCATCGCGTCCAGCGCCACAGGGCGGGCGTCGCGGACGGCCTCGTCGGCGGCGTCTGCCGCCTGCCCCTCGAGCGCCTCGCGGCGCCGGGCCCGGTAGCCCGCGGCATCCACGACGATCCGCCGGCGCGGGCGCGACGGATCCTCATCGCGGAGCACCGCGCGCTGCGCGAGGTGCTGGACCGCCTCGATCGTCTGGCCGTGCCGGCCGATGAACAGTCCGAGATCCTCGCCCTCGACGGTGACGGTCATCTGCTCGGGCTCCTCGGCGACCACGACCTCCGCGTCGAGGTCGAGCGCATCGACCACCACCTCCACCAGTTCGCGCACGCGATCCGCCGCGCTCACCGTCGCCGTCCCGAGCGCTTCTTCTTCCGCCGCGCGGACGGCGGCGGCCCGCTCCTGGGCTTCGCCGCGTCCGCACCGCCGGCCTTGGCGCCGGCGCCGTCCTTCCGGCGATCGCCCTTCCCGCCGTCGGGCGCCTTCGCCGATCCCGTCGCCGCAGCGGCCCCGGCGGGCGCGACCGCGCCGGCGGGGCGCAACGGGCCCATCGTCCTGCGAACGACGTACTGCTGACCCACCGTCCACAGGTTCGTCGTGATCCAGTAGACGATCAGGCCGGCGGGGAAGTTGATGATGAACGTCGTGAACACGAACGGCAGGCCGATCATCAGCATCCGCTGGTTGCGGTCGGCCGACACCGACATCAGCACGCTCGACGCCAGCTGCGAGCCGATGTAGAGCACGATCAGCGCGATGAGCACGCCGCCCGTGGCCTTGTCGGTGATGTCGTGGATGAAGAGGAACTGCGACGCGTCGCTCGAGCCGCACGGCTTGGGATTCGCGACGTGCCCCGGGTTGATCGCGGGGCAGATGTCGTGCCGCAGGTCCTTGCGCAGCATGTAGAACAGCGACAGGAACACCGGCATCTGCAGGACCAGCGGCAGGCACGACCCGAACGGGTTGACCTGGTGCTCCTTGTAGAACGCCATCATCTCCTGCTGCTGGCGCTGCTTGTCGTCCTTGTAGCGCTCCTGGAGCGCCTTGATCTCCGGCGCCAGCCGCTGCATCGCCTGCATCGACTTGAACTGCTTCAGCGTCAGCGGCACGAGCGCCGCCCGCACGAAGATCGTCAGGATGATGATCGCGAAGCCCCACCCGAGCCCGATGCTGTCGTGCAGCCAGATGATGACCGACTCGAAGACGTCGATCAGGGGCTGGAAGATGTTGGCGAGGACGAGGGGCATCGGGATCGTGGACCGTCGGGGCGCTGGCTCCTAGGGCCGGCGCCGGAACAGGCGCTGGGCCTCCACGGGATCGTGCCCGCCGTGACTGAAGGGGTTGCAGCGCAGCAGCCGCCAGCCGGCGAGCACCAGCCCGCGCAGTATGCCGTACCGTTCGATCGCCTGTACCGCGTAGCGCGAACACGTGGGCTCGTACTTGCAGTGCCGCGGCAGAGCCGGCGAGATCGCCACCTGATAGAGCCGGATCGGCGCGACCGCGGCGCGGCGCACGAGCGCCGGGACGGTCACGGCGTCAGCCCCGCCTTGCTCAGCAGCTCCGACAGCGCGCCCCGCACGCCCTCGAGCCCCTCGCGGTCGGCCAGCTCGCGCACGTCGGGGCGCGCCTTGATCACGACGTCGTGGTTGGAGGGCACCGCGGCGCCCTCCACGGCGAACGCCTCGCGCAGCAGACGCTTGACCCGGTTGCGCTCGACCGCGCCGCCGACCTTGCGCGGCACGGTGAGCCCGAGGCGAACCCCGTCGTCGTCCGCCCGCGGGAACGCGTAGAGGACGAGGAAGCGATTGCCGTGCGAGCGGCTCTCGCGGTAGACGCGGTCGAACTCGGCGCTGCGAGAGAGCCGGCCACGCCGCGCGCGGCCAGGGCGGGCGGGGCTTCCGCCCTCGACCACGGTCAGACCGTCAGCCGCTTGCGGCCCTTGCCCCGCCGACGCTTGAGCGTCAGGCGGCCGGCACGCGTGGCCATGCGCGCGCGGAAGCCGTGTGTACGGGCCCGCTTGCGCTTCTTCGGCTGGTAGGTGCGCTTCATGCGGACGCGAAGGATAGCGGCCGTCTCCCGGGGCGCCGTGCACAGCGCACCGACAGTTGTGCACAGCCCTGTTGACGGAGAATTCGTCGCGATTTGCGGGCTGCGAACAGGCCGCCCGCGGGGACCCTCGCGTCCGCCGGCCGGGCTGGGCTATAGTCGCCGAGCCGGCGCGGAGCCCCGTCGTCCGAAGGCTCCGACCGGTCCCTCCTCGACGTTCGCCCCACCCTCCTCACGGAGTCGCTGCTTCCTGCCCATGCCGCCCCCCACCGCCGAGATCTGGAGCCGCTTCCAGGAGGAGCTGCGGCAGGCGGTGACCGACACGACCTACGAGCTCTGGCTCGCTCCGCTGCGCCCAACCTCCTTCGAGGGCGACGTGCTCGTCATCAACGCCCCGGGGGCGATCCGCGGATGGGTCACCGATCGCTTCGCGCACGTCCTCGACGCCGCGGCGCACGCCGTCCTGGGGCCGTCGGCCCGCGTCGAGCTCGGGAACGCTCCCACGCCCGGACCGCGGTCGTCCACCGCTCGGTCCGCGGCGTCCGTCGCGCCCGACGTCGCCCCCCCCGGCGCGGAGCGCGACGAGCTGAACCCCAAGTTCACCTTCGAGCAGTTCGTCCTCGGCGACGGCAACCGCTTCGCGCACGCCGCCGCCCTCGCCGTCGCCGAGCTCCCCGCCGCCAGCCTACAACCCGCTCTTCATCTACGGCCCGCCGGGCGTCGGCAAGACTCACCTCCTGCACTCGATCGGCAACTACGTTCGCGCGTACGGCGCGGGGCTGACCGTTCGCTGCACCACCGCGGAGGCGTTCACCAATGCGTTCCTCTCCGCGCTCCACGGCGGCGTCGTCGAGCGCTTCAAGGAGCGCTTTCGCGGCGTCGACGTCCTCCTCATCGACGACGTGCAGTTCCTGGAGTCCAAGGCGCGCACCGAGGAGGAGTTCTTCCACACCTTCAACGCGCTGCACGACGCCGGCAGCCAGGTCGTCCTCACCTCAGACCGCCTTCCCCGCAGTCTCGCGGCACTCGAGGACCGCCTGCGGGAGCGCTTCGAATCGGGGCTCGTCGCCGACATCCGCCCGCCGGACCTCGCCACGCGCATGACCGTGCTCCGCAAGCGCGTCCACCACGACGCCGTCCCCTGCGTCGACGATCGGGCGATCGAGGCGATCGCGCGGCGGATCGACACCACCGTGCGCGCGCTCGAGGGAGCATTCATCCGCGTCGTCGCCTTCCACTCGCTGACCGGCCGTCCGATCGACGCCGCCCTCGCCGACGAGGTCCTCGACGGCCTCTACCCCGGGCGCCCGGGCCCAGCCGCCGATGCGCGCCCGACCGTCGAGCGCATCCAGGGAGCCACCTGCGAGCTCTTCGGCATCACCCGCGAGGAGCTCCTGTCGACCGCCAGGGCGGCGCGGGTCGCCTGGCCGCGCCAGCTCGCCATGTACCTCGCGCGCGAGCACACGGGTGCGAGCCTGCCGGCGATCGGGACGGCGTTTGGCGGCCGCAACCACACCACCGTCCTGCACGCGTGCAGGCGAGCCACCGAGCGCCTCGCCACCGACCCCGAGGCCACCGACGCCGTTCGGGCGTTGTCCGAACGGATCCATGACGACCGCCGCGACTGACAGACTCCCGCGGATGTCCTCGACCCGGAATGTGCGACGAGCCACCCGCAACGTGCGGCGCTTTCGCGCCCCGTGCACACATCCACAGCCCCTACTCCTACTCCAATCTCAAGAGGTAGTCAGACCGTGAAGCTCGAGACCTCCTCTCAGGAGCTGCTCGCCCAGCTCCAGACCGTGACCCGGGTCGCCTCGACCCGCAGCGCCGTGCAGGCGCTCTCCGGCGTCCAGCTCGCCGTGACCCCGGCCGGCGTGGAGCTCCGAGCAACCGACATGGAGGTCGCGCTCCGCGTCCCGCTCGAGTCCCAGGTCGCGCGGGAGGGCACCGTGGTGCTTCCCGCCCGGCTGCTGCTCGACGTCGTCCGCCAGCTCCCGGCGGGGACGGTCTCGCTCGAGCTGCGTGCCGCCGAGCAGGACGTCGAGGTCGTCTCCGGCCCGGCGCGGTTCCACCTGCGAACACTGCGCAGCGAGGACTTCCCCAACCTGCCCGAGCCCGGCGGCGACCAGATCGTCACGGTGCCGGCCCAGGCGTTCGTCGAGACCATCGCCAAGGTCGCCCGTTCGGCATCGCGCGACGAGACGCGGCCGATTCTGACAGGGATCCTCGTCTCGGCCCAGGGTGGCGAGCTGAAGATGGTCGCCACCGACTCCTACCGCCTCAGCGTCAAGGAGACGCCGCTCGACCCGCCCATCGACGGCGGCTTCGAGGCGAACGTGCCGGCCCGCGCGCTCCAGGAGCTCGAGCGCATCGCCACGCAGGGTGCAGACGAGCAGATCCGCATCGGGGTGCGGGCCAACCAGGTCGTCTTCGAGGTCGGCGGCGTGGTGCTGTCCTCGCGGCTGATCGAGGGGCAGTTCCCCAACTACCGGCAGCTGCTCCCGGAGGCCTACGACCACGAGCTGCGCATGTCCGGCGAAGAGCTGACCGGCGTCGTGCGCCGGATCAGCCTCATGGCGCAGAAGAACGCCCCGCTGCGGCTCAGCTTCCGCGAGGGCGAGCTCGTCGTCTCGGCGCAGACCCCGGACGTCGGCGAGGCGAGCGAGCCCGTCCCGGCGCCCTTCACGGGCGAGCCGTTCGAGATCGGCTTCAACCCGGACTTCCTCCGCGACGGCCTGGAGAGCGCCGGCGCCGCCGACCTCGTGCTCAAGCTCATCAGCCCGCTGCGACCGGGCCTGATCGAGAGCGCCGACGAGAGCGGCTTCCTCTACCTGATCATGCCGATCCGCCTGAACGTCTAGGTGGGGGCGCCGGTCGTCGCCACCCGGCTGCGCCTGCGCGACTTCCGCAGCTACCAGGCCGTCGAGGCGCGGCTCGGCACCGGCATCACCGTCGTGCACGGGCGCAACGGGGCGGGCAAGACGAACCTCCTCGAGGGGCTCTACTTCGGCTGCACGGGCCGCTCGTGCCGGACCAGCAACGAGCGCGAGGTCGTCCGCTTCGACGCTCCTGCCGCTCGGGTGGAGGTCGACGTGCGCGACCGCGACGGCGACCACACGCTCGCGGTGGGCTTCCAGCCCGGCGAGGCGAAGCGCATGCGCGTCGACGGCGCGCCTGTCGAGCGGCTGTCGGACAGCCCGTCCCGGCCGCTGGTCGCGGTCTTCCTCCCCGACCGCCTGGAGCTGGTCAAGGGACCGCCCGCGCTGCGCCGCGGGCACCTCGACCAGGTCGTCGCCGCGCTCTGGCCGGGCCGGGCCGTCACGCGTCGTGCCTACTCCCAGGCGCTCGCGCAGCGCAACGCGCTGCTCGCGAGGATCCGTGCGGGTCGCGCGGGGCGCGCCGCGCTCCCCGCCTGGGACGCCGAGCTTGCGGGCCACGGGATCGCCCTGCGTGACGATCGCACGCACGCCGCGTCGCTGCTCGAGGACCCGTTTCGCGAGCTTGCCGGCGCGCTGGGACTCGGCGGCGACGCCGAGCTGCGCTACCGCCCGCGCTCCGCGGCGGCAACGCCGGGGGAGCTCGCCGCCGAGCTCGCCGAGCGCGTCGACTCCGACCTCGAGCGCGGGTTCACGCGCCACGGGCCGCATCGCGACGACGTCTCGCTGCTGCGGGACGGGCGGGAGCTGCGGGCCTACGGCTCGCAGGGCGAGCAGCGCCTGGCACTCCTGGCGCTGCTCCTGGCCGAGCGCGAGGTGCTCGCCACCGAGCGCGGAGCCCCGCCGCTGCTGCTCCTCGACGACGTCATGAGCGAGCTCGACGCGGACCGGCGGGCGCTGCTGGTGGCACGCCTTGGCGAGGGCCAGAGCGTGATCACCACCACCGACCTGGCGCACGTGCCCGGTGGCGACGCGGCGACCGTCGAGCGGATCGCCGTGGTCGAGGGCGGCCTGCTCCAGGCGGCCGGCCGGGAGGCGGCGTGAGCGAGCGCGCGAAGCGATGAGGCGCCGCGCGCCGCGGTCCGCCGCCCTGGCGGTCGGAGCGCTCGCGGAGCGGCTCGCGCCGCAGACCCTGCTGGCGGAGGTCCAGCGGGTCTGGCCCGGCGTCGCCGGCGAGGTCATCGCGGCGGAGGCGGTGCCGACCGCCGAGCGCGCGGGCACGCTGACGATCACCTGCCGCTCGGCGGTCTGGGCGCAGGAGCTCGACCTCATGGGGCCCGACCTCGCGGGGCGGATCAACACGGCCCTGGGGCGCGAGGCGGTGGTGGCGCTGCGGTGCTCGTCGGCACCCCCTCGAGGGTGGGCCGACGGGAGCTGATTTATGGCCGTTTTGCAGCACTTTTCACTGCCATGGCAGCCGGGTCACGGGGGTCCTGGCTGCTATACTTACGTCAACTCGATGGCAGCGCCCCGTGCCGGGATCGCCTGACCCTGGCACGGGGTCTTTTCACGTCGGCCGGAGGCTCATGGCGAAGGACGAGGACAAGCGGCAGGGCGAGCACTACGACGCTCAGGACATCACCGTCCTCGAGGGTCTCGAGGCGGTCCGCAAGCGCCCCGGCATGTACATCGGCTCGACGGGCGTCCGCGGGCTGCACCACCTCGTGTGGGAGGTCGTCGACAACTCCGTCGACGAGGCGCTGGCCGGGCGCTGCTCGCAGGTCGACGTGGTCATCCACCCCGACAACTCGGTCACCGTGGTCGACGACGGCGCCGGCATCCCCGTCGCGGTCATGGAGAAGGAGGGCCGCCCCGCGGTGGAGGTGGTCCTGACCGTCCTGCACGCCGGCGGCAAGTTCGGCGAGGGCGGGGGCTACAAGGTCTCCGGCGGCCTGCACGGCGTGGGCGTGTCGGTGGTCAACGCGCTCAGCGAGCGGCTGCACATCGAGATCTCCCGCGACGGCCACGTCTGGACCCAGGACTACGAGCGCGGCATCCCACAGGCGCCCCTCGAGAAGGGTGCTCCCACCAAGCGGACGGGCACGTCGATCACGTTCATCGCCGACGACGAGATCTTCGACGCGCACGAGTACGAGTGGGACACGCTCGAGCAGCGCCTGCGCGAGACCGCGTATCTGACCAAGGGCCTGAAGATCGTCCTCACCGACGAGCGCGGCGAGGGCAAGCGCCGGGTCGAGTTCCACTACGAGGGGGGGATCCGCGACTTCGTCGGCTACCTCAACGAGAACAAGGACGCGCTCGGCAAGAAGGTCATCTACTTCGAGGCGGAGTCCGACGAGGGCGCCGTCGAGGTGGCGATGCAGTGGAACTCCACCTATCAGGAGTCGATCTTCAGCTTCGCCAACAACATCAACACGCACGAGGGCGGCGCGCACCTCTCGGGGTTCCGCTCGGCGCTCACGCGGACGCTCAACAAGTACGCGCGCGATCGCGGCGAGCTCAAGGAGAAGGACGACAACCTCTCCGGCGAGGACATCCGCGAGGGCCTGACGGCGGTCATCTCGGCCAAGCTCAGCGACCCGCAGTTCGAGGGCCAGACGAAGACCAAGCTCGGCAACCCCGGCATGGCCGGCTTCGTCGAGTCGGTGGTCAACACCAAGCTGGCGGAGTTCCTCGAGGAGAACCCCGCCGACGGGCGCGCGGTCATCCGCAAGGCGGTGCAGGCCTCGCAGGCCCGCGCCGCGGCGCGCAAGGCGCGGGACCTCACGCGTCGCAAGTCCGCGCTGGAGAACTCGCGGCTGCCGGGCAAGCTCGCCGACTGCTCGGTCAAGGACCCGTCGCTCGCCGAGATCTTCATCGTCGAGGGCGACTCCGCCGGCGGATCGGCCAAGCAGGGCCGCGACCGGCACACCCAGGCGGTCCTGCCGCTGCGCGGCAAGATCCTCAACGTCGAGCGCGCGCGCATCGACAAGGTGCTGCGCAACGAGGAGGTCCAGGCGCTGATCACCGCGATCGGGACCGGGGTGCGCGACGAGTTCAACATCGAGAACGCGCGCTACCACAAGGTGATCCTGATGACCGACGCCGACGTCGACGGCGCGCACATCCGGACGCTCGTGCTCACGCTGCTCTACCGCGAGATGCAGGAGCTGATCGAGGCCGGCTACGTCTACATCGCCAAGCCGCCGTTGTACAAGCTCAAGCAGGGCAGCCAGGAGCGCTACATCGAGAAGGACTCCGAGCTCGAGGACATCCTCCTGTCGGACAAGTGGGACCGCTTCGAGATCCACGACCGCCACAACCGGCCGTTCAAGCTGACCGAGTCACGCTGGCAGAAGTACACGCGGCTGCTCAAGCAGTACGAGGGCTGGGCCAGCGCGCTGCGCGCCGACCACGGGCACGACCTCGTCGGGTTCCTTTCGGAGTCCGAGCTGCTCGCCGAGCACGTCGCCGACGTCGACGGCGCGCTGCGGGTCATCCGCCGCGAGCAGGGCGCCGACGAGGCCCACCAGATGGACCTCGTCGCCGAGGAGGACGGCCACATCGTCGTGCGCGCGGTGGAGACCCGGACCGGGCTCGCGCGCACGCATCGCGTCGCCCGCGCGCTGTTCGAGTCCGACGAGTACAAGGCGTTCGTCGGTGTCCACGAGCAGCTCACCGAGCTGGCCGGCACGCCGCCGTTCGTCGTGCGCCTCGCCGACGCTTCCGACGACGCGCTCTCGTTCGAGGCGCTGCGGCCCGCGGTGCTGCGCGTCGCCCAGAAGGGGATCTCGCTCCAGCGCTTCAAGGGACTCGGCGAGATGAACGCGGAGCAGCTGCGCGAGACCACGATGGACCCCGAGAGCCGCACGCTCGCGCAGGTCGCCGTGGAGGACGCCGCCCAGGCCGACCGCATCTTCTCGATGCTGATGGGCGAGCACGTCGAGCCGCGCAGGAACTTCATCGAGTCCAACGCCCTCGCGGCGACCGTGGACGTCTAGGAGGAAGCGGATGAGTGCCGGCCAGCTCACCGGGGGCAACATCGAGCCCCGCGCGCTCGAGGACGAGATGCGCAGTGCGTATCTCGACTACGCCATGTCGGTCATCGTCGGGCGTGCGCTGCCCGATGTGCGGGACGGCCTCAAGCCGGTCCACCGGCGCGTCCTCTACGGCATGAGCGAGCTGGGCATCGGGCCCACCCGCGGCTACGCGAAGTGCGCCCGGATCGTCGGGGAGGTGATGGGCAACTACCACCCGCACGGCGACTCGGCCATCTACGACACGCTCGTGCGGATGGCGCAGGACTTCTCGCTGCGCTACCCGCTGGTCGACGGCCAGGGCAACTTCGGGTCGATCGACGACGACCCCGCGGCGGCGATGCGCTACACCGAGGCGCGCCTCGACCGCATGGCGATGGAGATGCTCCGCGACCTCGACGCGGACACCGTCGACTTCGTCCCGAACTACGACGGCCGCAAGCAGGAGCCGCTGGTCCTGCCATCGCGGTTCCCCAACCTGCTCGTCAACGGCGCAGCCGGCATCGCGGTCGGCATGGCGACGAACGTCCCGCCGCACAACCTCGGCGAGGTCATCGACGCCACGATCGCGTTCATCGACGACCCGTCGCTCGGCCTCGAGGGCCTCATGCGCCACATCAAGGGCCCGGACTTCCCGACCGGCGGGGTCGTCCTCGGCCGGCAGGGGATCCGCGACGCCTACGAGACCGGCCGCGGCCGCGTGCGCATCCGGGCCCGGGTGGGCGTCGAGGAGATCGGTCAGGGCAAGGAGGCGCTGATCGTCACCGAGCTGCCCTTCCAGGTGAAGAAGGGCGGCGACGGGGGGCTGATCACCAAGATCGCCGACCTCGTCCACGACAAGAAGATCCCGGAGATCAGCGACATCCGCGACGAGTCGGACCGCCACGGCATGCGCCTGGTGATCGAGCTCAAGCGTGGGGTGATCCCGAAGGTCGTCCTCAACAAGCTCTTCAAGCACACGCCGATGCAGTCGACGTTCGGCGTCAACATGGTGGCGCTGGTCGACGGCGTCCCGCGCACGCTCTCGCTGCGCGAGGTCATCCATCACTACGTCCAGCACCAGCGCGAGGTCGTCGTCCGCCGCGCCAAGCACGAGCTGGGCGAGAAGGAGCGCGAGCTCCACATCGTGGAGGGCCTGCTGATCGCGCAGGCCAACCTCGACGAGGTCATCGCGCTGATCCGCGCCTCGCACGACCGAGAGGCGGCGCGCGAGTCCCTCGTCGACCGCTACGAGCTGTCGGTCGTGCAGGCGGACGCCATCCTCGCGATGCGGCTGTCGCAGCTGACCGCGCTCGAGGTCGAGGACCTGCGCAACCGCCACCGCGACCTCGTCGAGCGCATCGCCGAGCTGCGCGAGCTGCTCGGCGACGAGTCGAAGGTCTACGCGCTGATCAAGGAGGAGCTCGGCGAGATCCGCGAGCGCTTCCGCGACGACCGCCGTACCGAGATCACGGCCTCCGAGGACGAGATCGACATCGAGGACCTGATCGCCGACCAGCAGATGGTCATCACGATCACGAAGTCCGGCTACATCAAGTCGCTCCCGCTGACCACCTACCGCCAGCAGCAGCGTGGCGGGCGCGGGGTCACCGGGATGGACATGAAGGACGGCGACTACATCGAGCACCTCTTCGTGTGCTCGAGCCACGACTTCCTGCTGTTCTTCTCCAATCGCGGCAAGGTGTACCGCTCGAAGGTCTACGAGCTGCCCGAGGCCTCGCGGACCGCGAAGGGCCGCGCGCTGGTCAACGTGTTGCCGTTGCGCGAGGACGAGCGCATCCACTCGGTGCTCTCGACGCGCGGCTTCGCCGAGTCGCGCTACCTCGTGTTCGCGACGCGCCAGGGCCAGGTCAAGAAGACCGAGCTCCAGGCCTACAACACGCCGATCAAGGCGGACGGCATCATCGCGATCAACATCACCGAGGGCGACGAGCTGGTGGCCGTGCGCAACGTGGACCCGGGTGACACGATCATCATGGTCTCGCGCTCGGGGCAGGCGGCGCGGTTCGCGGAGGCGGCGGCGCGGGCGATGGGTCGTGCGACGGGCGGCGTGCGCGGGATGAACGTGTCGCAGAAGGGCAACTTCGTGCTGACGATGGACGTGGCCCGCCCCGACCAGGATCTGCTCGTCGTCACCGAGAACGGCTTCGGCAAGCGCACGGCGATGGACGACTACCCGATCAAGGGCCGCGGCACGATGGGCGTCAAGACGATCGCCCTGACCGACAGGAAGGGCGCGCTGGCCGGAGCGCTGGTCGTCCGCGAGCACCAGGAGCTGGTGTTCATCTCGACCAACGGGATGGTCCAGCGAACGTCGGTGAAGGGCATCAACCGCTACGGGCGCTCGTCGCAGGGCGTGAAGGTCATGAACGTCAAGGACGACGACACCGTCAGCGCGGTCGCCCTGGTGATGGAGTCCGAGGCTGCCGCTGCGACGGTCTCCGACGAGCCCGGCGACGCTCCCTCCGTCGACGTCGCCGAGCCGCTCGAGGGCGGCAACGGGGCGTCCCCGGAATCCGCTTGACACGCTGGTACATTTGGCCACACCAGAGAAAGGAGGTGGTCCGTATCTGTAGTGACATGCCTTGCGGGACCCTGGAGGTGGCCGGCCGCTAGCGACCGGCAGGCTGGAGCCGCACAGCGGAATCCAACCCGGACCACCCCCTGAGGCGCCGCCCGACCTGGTCCCACGGGCAGCAGTGCAGTCGCCGCAGGGATCGTCCAGTCAGAGATGCAGACGAAGGCCCCGGCTCGTCACCGGGGCCTTCGTCGTCCTGTCGCCGAGGGCGCCGCGCTCAGCGCAGGAAGTGGCCGTCGAAGGCCTGGCGCAGCTGCTCGAGTCCGGGCCGGGGCGTCCCGTCCGCGCGGACGAGACCCGCGTCGAAGCCGGCCATCTCGTCGGGTTTGCGGCCCGCGGGGTCGGTGCGGCCGTTCGGCGCGCAGTTGTCCCCGTACCAGTTGTAGAGGTAGATGCGCTGGACCCCCACGCCGCGGTAGGTGTTGGCGATCTCGAAGACGTGGTCGACCGCGCCGGCCGCCCGCTCCTCCGCGTGGCGCAGCGAGGCCGGCGAGTTCGGGTCGCACGGGAAGTTCTTGCCGAAGCCGACCAGGCCCCCGGTCTCGGTGAACCAGAAGTTGGCGTCGCGGTTGTGGTCGCGGACGGCCTTGATGATCCCCCGGGTACGCTGGTGGCCGCCGTGGTTGGCGTCGCCGTAGTTGTGGATGCCGATGATCTCGGCGCGGTGGCGCCAGGTGCGGGTGCGAAGCCGCTCGTAGAAGCGGTCGATGTAGCGCCCGACGCCCGTCTGGTCGAGCACGTCGAGCGCCACCACCCGGCAGTGGCGCGTCGAGCACGTGCGGAACACCTCGCGGTACATGATCTTGAAGTAGAGGGCCGCGTGGTTGGGCGTGTCCCACGTGGGCTGCGACTTGTGGTTGGCCTCGTTCCAGGTGCCGAAGTCACGCACGCCGAGGCGCCGCAGGTAGCGGACCAGCCGGCCCACGTCGCGCCGGTAGTGCGAGAGCGACGGCAGCGGCGCCGCCTTGGGCTCGAAGGTCGTCGTCGAGAAGTGGATCAGCGGGCGCATCCCGCGGCTGCGCGCCTTCTTGACCCACGCGCGCATCGCGAGCCGCTCGCCGCGATCGTGGATGGCGTTCCAGTGCACGAAGTAGCGCACCTGGCGGAGCTTCAGCGCCCGGAACGACGGGTCGTCGAACATCCGCACGCTCTGGTCGCCGACGCCGACGCGGATGTCCAGCGCCGCGCTCGGCGCGACGAGCAGCGTGGACGACAGGGCGACGGCAACGCAGGACGAGACGATGAGTGAGCGCATCCTCGGGCTCTGCCCGCTGCGCGCGTGGCGAAACTACGCGGCCTCGGGCAGCCAGGCGCGCCAGGCGGCCGGGATCGTCGGCGAGGCGACGTGGATGAAGACCTGCGGGTGGGGTGCCCGCGGCGCCCGGGCGGGGTGCATGTCGGCCTGGATCGGGAGCAGGTCGCCCTTGCGCCGGTTGCACGGTGCGCATGACGCGACGATGTTCTCCCAGGAGGACACGCCGCCCTTCGAGCGCGGGATCACGTGATCGACGGTGAGGTTCGACCGTGCGCCGCAGTACTGGCATGCCCAGCCGTCGCGTGCGAACACCGCGCGGCGCGTGATCTTGCGGCGGTGCGTGTCGCGCGGCACGCGGACGTAGGCCACGAGGCGGATCACCATCGGCCGCGCGAGCGTGGTGTGCTCGGAGTGCAGCGACCAGCCGCCCCGCTCGACGACCTCGGCCTTGGACTTGAGCAGCAGCACGACCGCGCGCCGCACCGTGCAGACGTTGATCGGCTCGAACGTCGCGTTGAGGACGAGCACCCGGCCGGACGCGCCGGGATCGCGCCGCGGGTGCTCTGGAAGCGGCGCGATCCCACCTGGCTCGGGTGGAGCCTGCGTGGCCATCCTGCCGTCAGGATACCGGGAGGGCAGGCGCTGCCGGGTAGGTCCCGAGCAGGCGAACGCGGTCGCAGTGGCGCGCGTAGGGCCGTGATCGCCCCGGCGACCGCGGGATCGTCGCCGCGGCCCTCGCAGTCGGCCAGGAACAGGTAGTGCCCGAGCTGCGCACGGGCCGGCCGCGACTCGATCCTCACGAGGTTCACGTCCCGGGATGCGAGCTCGGAGAGGCAGCGGACCAGCCAGCCCGGCGCCGCGTCGCCGGCGCCGGCGAACAGGATCGACGTCTTCCACGCGGCGCCGGCCGCCGGCGGAGGAAAGGGCTCGCCGCCGTCGGCGCGCAGCCAGGCGAAGCGGGTGGCGTTTCCCGGCTCGTCCTCGATGCCCTCGTGCAGGACGACGCCGCCATGGGCCGCGGCTGCGGCCGCGGATCCGATCGCCGCGGATCGCTCCATCCCGTGCCCGCCCAGCGCCCGCACGGCCTCGGCGGTGGAGCCGGTCGCAACGAGACGCGCCGAGGGGAGCCGCTCGCGGAGGAACCGCGCGCACTGGGCGTGGGCCTGCGGGTGCGAGAGAACCGCCTCGACCTCGCCGGGCTCGAGCCGCCGCGCCGCGATCAGGCAGTGGCGGATCGGCAGCACGGCCTCGCCGACGACCGCGAGGCGCCGATCGGCGCTCAGCGCGTCGACGGTCGCGGTCACCGCGCCCTCGAGCGAGTTCTCGATCGGCACGAGCGCGACGTCCACCTCGCCCGCGAGCAGCGCGCCGATCGTGTCGTGCACGGTCGGGTGCGCCACCAGCTCCGCGCCGGCTGCGGCCGCGGCCGGCCGTGCCGCCTCCTCGGTGAACGTGCCGGACGGGCCGAGGTGGCCGATGCGCATCAGCCCGCCAGCGCCTGGCGGATCGCCTCGGCCTCCTCCGGAGAGAGCTGGAGCTCGCCCTCGCCCTCGTGGATGCGCTTGACGTACAGGCGCGCCTGGTCGCGGTGGTGGATCGAGGACAGCACGATGCCGCTGCGGCGCGCGTCAAGGAGCGCGATCGACGCGGACTGGTGCCCGGACATCTCGTTGTAGGCGTCGTAGCGGACGAGGCCGTGGTAGGCGATCGCCCCGTCGAGCCGCTCCTCGGCGAGCCCGAGCCGCTCGTCGAGTCGCCGCGCGACGTCCTCCACGTAGGCGTGCAGCGACCGGAACGCGTCCTGGAGGCGGGCCGCGTGGGCGACGAGGTCGGCCTCGCCGTGCTCCCCCAGCACCGTCACCTGGCCGGCCCGCAGCCTTCGCGCGACGACGAGCAGCCTGATGGCGAGCGCAAGCGCCACGAGTGCGCCTGCGCCCGCCGCGATCGCGATGATGCCGGCGGTCGAGGCGTCCACGGTGCAGGACGCTAGCGGGTGAAGATGACCGTGTAGGTCTGCGTGTTGTTGTCCGTGGTCTTCTCGCCGGGCACGGCCCCGATGGTGACCTGGACGCGCACCGGCGTGCCGATCGGCGGCGCGGTGCCCAGCGGGACCGTCGCCTGGGCGGGCTGGCCCGCCTTGGTCTGGTCGACGCGCTTCTGGACGGTGATCGGCTTGCCGGAGCCACGGATCGCGACCTTGACCGGGACGTCGAACTCGTCGTTCTCGCCCTGGTTGGCGAACTTCACCGTGAACGCGGTGCTCGAGCCGGCCGGCACCCGCGTCACCGCCGGCGACGGCTGGAGCGCGGTGCCCCCGACGCTGACGCCGGTCAGGCCGTGGCCGTGCGTCCCCGGCGCGGGCGGTCCGCCGGGCGTGCGGCCGCCGCCCTTGCCGGTCAGCTGCTGGCGCACGTAGCCGGCGTCGAGCCAGGAGACGTCGGGCAGCGTCCTGCTCGACGCGATCGTCTGGCCGCCGATGCTGTGGCCGGAGAGCGCCTGCTCGATGAAGGGGATCACCCGCTGGGAGTAGACGACGTCCGAGGCCAGCAGTGCGCTCATCTGCCCGGCGATGCGGCTCGCGGCCTGCTCGGCGTTGTTCCCCTGGAGGTCCGGGAGGCGGTCGGCGATGTCGCGGATCGCGCCCTGGCGCAGCGTGAGCACCTCGAGCAGATGCCACTGGGCGTCCTTCATGTCACCGGGGACGGACAGCGCCCGCGCCCGCCGGACGTCCTCCTCGGCGGTGACGCGCACCTGGTTGACGTTCTGCTGGAGGTCGATCGGCGACGCCGTCTGGGCGCCGGCCAGCAGCTCGAACAGCCGCCGCGCGACCTGGTCGTTGGAGTCCTGGACGATCGCCGCGACGTTGCGGTTGTACTCCTTGAGCGCGTTGTTGGTGCGCGAGTTGACGCAGCCCCGGACGCCGAACACGAGCAGGATGAGGATCAGCGCGCCGGCCCCGAGCGCCACCGCTCGGCGAATCATCACCTGCTGGGGGTCCATGGCACCGCCCCGCGTCCGCGCACGGGTCCCGGTCGTCGCCGTCCGCCCCCCGGATCCGGCCGGTCGGCGTGGGCGTGCCGCGCGGGTGGGCGGCTCGTCGTCGTCGTCGAAGAAGGACACGGGAAAGGTTGCTCTCCTGCAGGAGAGGTGGGCCCAAGTATGACCCCGGAACCGCTTCTGCGCCGGTTCGTGCAAGTTCGGCTTCATCTGCGCTGAACCTTCCTGGCGGGGAAGGACGCCGTCCGCGCGCGGCGAACTGCCCGAAGCGAGGTGGAGACCGCCCAGCATCAGGCCGCGCCCGCCGGCACCGTGGTGCTCGAGCGCTACGAGCTGGTCGAGCGGCTCGGCGCCGGGGGCTTCGGCACGGTCTGGCTCGCCCGCGACCGGCGCCTGGAGCGAGCCGTCGCGGTCAAGCGCATCCCGTTCGCCGCGCACGCGCCGAGCGCGGCGGCCCGCGCGCGAGCGCGAGGCGCTGACCGCCGCACGGCTGTCGCACCCGGGGATCGTCGCGCTCTACGAGTCTGGCAGCGACGCCGAGGCGGTCTACCTGGTCTCGGAGCTGGTCCGCGGGGCGACGCTCGGCGACCTGCTCGACGAGGGGGCGCTTTCGGACCGCGACGTCGTGCTGATCGGGATCGCGCTCTGCGACGCGCTCGGCCACGCGCACGAACGCGGCGTCGTGCACCGCGACGTCAAGCCGGGCAACGTGCTGGTGCCCGACGCCGTCGCCGACGGAGTCGTGGCCAAGCTGTGCGACTTCGGCATCGCGCGCGTCGCCGGCGACGACGCGCTCACCGCGACCGGCGACGTGGTGGGCACGCTCGCGTACATGGCGCCGGAGCAGGCGGAGGGCCGCGGCTCGACGCCGGCGTCCGACCTCTACGCGCTGGGGCTGGTGGTGTACGAGGCGCTGGCCGGCGTCAACCCGGTGCGGCAGGCCAACGCCGCCGCCACGGCGCGGTGCGTGGGGATGCGCCTGCCGGCGCTGCGGCGGCTGCGCCCCGACCTCCCGCCGGTGCTCTGCGCCGCGCTCGACACCGCGGTGCGACCCGATCCCGCAACTCGGGGATCCACCGCGGCGCTGCGCTCCGCGCTGGCGTCGGCCGCGGCTCGCGTCGACGACGAGCCGGGGACCGTGGACGCGCCGGCGTGGGCCGGCGCGCCGGAGCCGACCGAGTCGTGGGAAGCGCCGCCGCGCCGCCGGGCGAGGCCCGAGCCCATGCACGACGCCGCCGTGCCCGAGCGAGCCCCCGTCCGGGTGGCGATCCCGGGTCGCGCCGCCAGCGCGGCGCTCACCGCAGGGCTCGTCCTGGGCGTCCTGACGCTCGGCGGCGGCGCAGCCCAGGTGGAGCCGCCGGTCGCCGCCGCGGTCGCCGCCGCCGCCGTGGCCCTGCTGCCGCGCGTGGGCTGGGCCGCGGTCGCCGGCACCGCGATCGGCTGGCTGGCGGCCCGCGACGCGCCCGCCGCGCTGCTCGTCGGCGTCGGCGTAGCGCCCGCCCCGCTGCTGCTCCCCCGCCGCCCGGCGTGGTGGTCGGCGCCGGTGGCTGCGGTCGGCCTCGGACTCCTCGCCGCGGCGCCCGCGTGGCCCGCCCTGGCCGGCCAGGCGCGGGGGGTGCTCTCCCGGGTGGCGCTCGGCGCGCTCGGCTGGTGGTGGCTGGCGCTCGCGGAGGTCCTCGGGCCGCGCAGGCTGCTCGCGGGCCCGGCCGGCGACGCGCACGACCTCGCCGCGGCCCGCAGCGCGCTCGCCGAGCTTGCGCGACCCGGTGTCCTCGGCATCGCCGCGGTGTGGGCCGCCTCCGCCCTGGCGCTCCCGCTGCTGGTGCGCGGGCGGCACGCGGGGCTGGACCTGCTGACGGCCTGCGCGTGGGCCGCGGCCGTGGCGGCGGGCACGCGCGCGGTCGCCGTGGGCGCCGGCATGGGGGAGCCCCGTGGCCTGCTCGCGGGTGCGGCGGTGGGAGCGCTGGCGGCCGTGCTCGCCCGTGCCGGGCGGTCCCGCGCCTAGGATGGACGCGGCCGGGACTCCGTAGCATCGCCGCTCGCTGCCCGGGTCGAAGCGTCTCCAACCTCATGTCGGTCCTCAGGAACCTCGAAGAGAAGATCGCCGGCCTCGTCGAGGGCACGTTCGGCCGCGTGTTTCGCAGCGAGGTGCGCCCCGTCGAGCTCGCCCGGCGCCTGGCCAAGGAGATGGACGAGCACCGGACGGTCTCGGTCTCGCGGACCTATGTCCCCAACGAGTACGTCGTCTGGCTCTCGCCGGCCGACCGCGAGCGCTACGAGGGCGTCGAGCACGAGGTCATCGACGAGCTCGCCGGCTACCTGCTCGAGCACGCCCGTCGCGAGCGACTGGCGTTGATCTCGCGCCCCGTCATCGAGTTCCAGACCGACGAGCGGCTCGAGCTCGGAGCGTTCGGGATCCAGACCCGCACCGTGCGCGACGCCGGGGGCGGCCGGGCCGAGCAGGCCGACCACGGGCACACGATGGTCTACTCGACCGCCGAGCGCCTCCAGCAGCCGCTGGCCGAGGAGCGCGCGGCCCGCGCGGCCCGCGCGGTGCTCGTCGCCGAGGGCAAGCGCCACGCGATCGCGCCCGGCGGCGCGACGATCGGCCGCAGCCACGAGTGCGACGTCGTGCTGGCCGACTCCAACGTCTCGCGCCGCCACGCCGAGCTGCGCCCCGGCGCGCGCGGCACCTGGACCATCTCCGACGTGGGATCGACCAACGGAGTCAAGGTCAACGGCCGCCGGGTCGACCCCCGCCGGCCGCAGCCCGTCGCCTCCGGCGACCACGTCGTGCTCGGAACCGTCGACACCCGTTTCGAGGTGGACTGAGCCGTGGTCGAGCCCGCCTCGGTCGCGCTGAAGTTCGGGTTCCTGGCGGTGCTCTACCTCTTCCTGCTGTGGGTGTCGCGCAGTGCGCTCAAGGACCTCCGGCGCGCTCCGGGCCGCGCCGACGCGCTCGCCCCGCCCTCCAACGAGGCGACCGGCCTGCACGGCGCGACGGCGCCGGTCGCCGGCGACCCGCGGCTGGTCGTCGCCCGCGCTCCCGGGCACACCCCGGGAATGGAGTACGACCTCGGAGAGGGCGCCGTGCTCGGCCGCGGCGACCAGGCGGAGATCCGCCTCGAGGACCCGTTCGCGTCCTCGAGCCACGCCCGCGTGGTCCGCCAGGGGAGCGTGATGGTGCTGGAGGACCTGGGCTCCACCAACGGCACGTACCTCAACGAGGAGCTGCTGGCCGGTCCGGCGCCGCTGCATCCCGGCGACCGCGTGCGGATCGGCGACAGCGAGTTCACCTACGCGAGCTGATGTTGCGGGTCGCCGAGCACAGCGAGCGCACCGACACCGGCCGCCAGCGCCGGGTCAACGAGGACAGCTACCACGCGCGCTCGCCGCTGTTCGCGGTCGCCGACGGGATGGGCGGCGCGCAGGCGGGCGAGGTCGCGTCGGGGACGGCGATCGAGGTCGTCGCCCAAGGCCTGCCCGATGCCCCGGGCAGCGTCGAGGAGCGGCTCGCCGGCCTCGTGGCAGAGGCCAACGTGCGCGTCCACGAGCTGTCGGTTTCCACCCGCGAGCTGTCCGGCATGGGGACGACCGTCACCGCCGCCTACGTGGGCGAGACGGAGGTGGCGCTCGCCCACGTGGGCGACAGCCGCGCCTACCTGCTGCGCGACGGCGGGCTCCAGCGCCTGACGCACGACCACTCGCTCGTCGAGGAGTTCGTCCGGCAGGGCAAGCTGACGCCGGAGGAGGCGGACGACCACCCGCAGCGCTCGATCATCACGCGGGCGCTCGGCCCCGAGGCCGAGGTCGAGGTCGATCGGCTGAGCGTCCGCGGCCGCGACGGCGACGTGTTCCTCATCTGCAGCGACGGGCTGAACTCGATGGTGCCCGAGGCGCAGATCGCCCGCGTGCTCCGGGAGGCCGGCGACCTCGAGCGCGCCGGACGCGCGCTCGTCGAGGCGGCCAACGCCGCAGGCGGCCGCGACAACATCACCGTCGTGCTGTTCCGCGTCGAGGACGTGGGCGCCGACGCCGCGGGGGTGACGAGCTCGCATCCGGCGGTCGCGGCGGAGCCCGCCCCCCCGCCGCCTCCCCCCGCCGCGGCCGCCCCGGCGCCGCCGGCCGGCCCGCGGCGGCCCGAGGCGGCCCCCGCGGCGCCGCGGGGGCGGGGCGGACGCCGCAGGCGCTGGATGGCGCCGCTCGCGGTCGCGCTGATCCTGCTCGTGCCGCTCGCGGGCGGCGGGTACCTCGCGTCCCAGGCGGTGTTCTTCCTCGGCGTGAACGACGACGGGGCGGTGGCGGTCTTCCGCGGAGTGCCCTACCAGCTGCCGCTCGGCATCGACCTGTACCGGACCGAGTACGTGACCGGCCTGACGCCCGACCAGCTGCCCCCGGCCCGGCGCTCGGCGCTGCTCGACCACCGCCTGCGCTCGCACGACGACGCCGTCGACCTCGCGCGCCAGCTCGAGCTCGGGCAGCTGAACGCCCGATGAGCGCGCGCAATCGCGAGCTGCTGGCTCTGATCCCCGCATCGCTGCTGGTGACGGCGGGGTTCGCCGCCGTGTACGTCCAGCGCAACGACGTCCTGAGCAACCTCTCGCTGACCTACGGGGCGCTCTTCCTCGCACTGTGCCTGATCGCCCACCTGATCCTCCGCTTCACGCTGCCCGACGCCGACCCCTACCTCTTCCCGCTGGTCGCGGTGCTCGCCTGCTTCGGGCTGGTGATGGTCTATCGCCTCGACGAGACGCTGGCGCGCGAGCAGGCACAGTGGTTCGTCATCGGGCTCGTCGCGTTCGCCGTGACGATCATCGCTCTGCGCGACTACATGGTGCTCGAGCGCTACCGCTACGTGATCGCGCTCGGCGGACTCGTGCTGCTGATCCTGCCCCGCGTGCCGGGCTTCGGTGCCGAGACCAACGGCGCCTACCTCTCGATCAAGGCCGGGCCGATCACGTTCCAGCCGGCGGAGCTGGCGAAGATCGCGCTCGTCGTCTTCCTGGCGAGCTACCTGCGCGACACCCGCCAGATGCTGGTCCTCGGCGGCCGGCGCGTGCTCGGCTTCGCGGTCCCGCCGCTCAAGCACCTCGGCCCGCTGCTGGTGGTGTGGGGGGCGGCGATGCTGATGCTCGTCGTCATCCGCGACCTCGGCTCGTCGCTGATGTTCTTCGGGGGCTTCCTCGCACTGCTGTACGTCGCGACGAACCGGCTCTCGTTCCCGGTCTCCGGGCTGGGCCTGTTCGGGCTCGGCGCCTGGTTCTTCTCCACGCACGTCGGGCACGTCCACGACCGCGTCGAGGCGTGGCTGCACCCGTTCGAGCGCCACCTCTACGACGCGCCCGGCGGCAGCTACCAGATCGCCCAGTCGCTGTTCGCGCAGGCCGACGGCGGGCTGTTCGGCCAGGGCTTCGGCCAGGCGATCATCGACCTGCCCGGCGGCGGGCAGCTCCTGCCCGCCGCCCACACCGACCTCATCTACGCGGTCATCACCGACGAGCTGGGGCTTGCCGGGGCCGCCGGGCTGCTGTGCATCTACCTGCTCTTCGTCGAGCGCGGCTTCAAGGCCGCCTCGCTCGCCCGCGACTCGTTCTCCAAGCTGCTGGCCACGGGCCTGACCGCGGTCTTCGCGCTCCAGGTGTTCGTCATCGTGGGCGGCGTGACCCGGGTCATCCCGCTCACCGGCGTGACGCTGCCGTTCGTCTCCTACGGGGGCTCGTCGATCGTCGCGAACTTCGTCCTGCTGGCGCTGCTGCTCCTCGTCTCCGACCGCGCCCGGCGAGAGGCGGCGCGGTCGTGAACGCCCCGATCTCGCGCCTCTTCGTGCTCGTGGTGGTGCTGTTCGCGGCGCTGATCGGCTTCACGTCGCGCTGGACGGTCTTCCAGGCCTCCGACCTGCGGGCCAACAGCCTCAACAAGCGCGACGTCCTGACCGAGCAGCGCGTGCGCCGCGGGCGGATCCTGGCATCGGATCGGACGGTGCTCGCCCGCAGCGTGCCCGCAGCGCACGACACCTTCCGCCGCACCTACCCGGACCCCGCGTCCGCGTTCGCGCAGACGGTGGGCTACTCGTTCCCCAATCCGGGGCGGACGGGCCTGGAGCAGAGCTACAACGAGTTCCTGGGCGGCACCCACAACGAGCTGAAGTCGATCCTCGACGACCTTCGCGGCCGGCGCCGCGAGGGCGACGACCTGCTCACCACCCTGGACCCGGCGGCGCAGAAGGCCGCGCTCGCCGGGCTTGCGGGGCGCGCCGGCGCGGTCGTGGCGATCGAGCCGGACAGCGGGGCGATCCGGGTCATGGCGTCGACCCCCACCTACGACCCGGGCGCTGCGTCGTCGCAGAAGCGGTTCAGCGCTCTCAACCACGCCGCCGGCTCGCCGCTGATCAACCGGGCGACGCAGGCGCGCTACCCGCCGGGCTCGACGTTCAAGGTCGTGACCGCGATCGCCGCGATCGACTCGGGCCGCTACACGCCCCAGTCGCAGGTCAGCGGCAAGAACGGCATCAAGATCTCGGGCGTCCCGCTCAACAACGATGCCAACGAGTCGTTCGGGATGATCGACCTGACGACCGCGCTGACCAAGTCGGTCAACACGGTGTGGGCGCAGGTCGCCGAGGACCTCGGCAAGCCGACGATGAAGAAGTACATGGAGCGGCTCGGCTTCGACCAGCGCGCCCCCGTCGACCTGCCGGAGTCCCAGCGCGTGCGCAGCGGAGTCATCGGGCCCGGCGGCGTGCGGTCGCCGACCTCGCGGCTCGTGGACATCGGCCGCGTCGGCATCGGCCAGGAGAAGCTGCTGGTGACACCGCTGCAGATGGCGATGGTCGCCGCCGCGGTGGCAAACCACGGGACGCTGATGCGCCCGCACATCGGCGACCGCGTGATCGACGCCGACGGCCGCACCGTCGAGCGGGTCGCGCCCAAGCGCTTGAGCCAGGTCATGTCCGAGCAGACGGCGGCGCAGGTCGGCCAGATGATGCAGCAGGTCGTCAAGGAGGGCACCGGCACCGCTGCGGCGCTCCAGGGCATCGACGTCGCCGGCAAGACCGGTACCGCCGAGCTCAACCCGCAACAGCGCATCAACCAACCGTGGTTCATCGCGTTCGCGCCTGCCGGCCACCCGAAGGTCGCGGTCGCCGTCACCGTCGAGCGCGTGGTCGGCGGGTTCGGCGGCGTGGTCGCCGCTCCGATCGCGAAGTCCGTCATCCAGGAGCTGCTGAAGTGAGAGAGCTGAGCCCAGGCACCGTCGTCGACGGGCGCTACCGGATCGTCGCCCGCCTCGGCTCCGGCGGGATGGCGGACGTCTACTGCGCCGAGGACGCCCAGCTCGGCCGGCAGGTGGCGCTGAAGATCCTCTACGGCCGCTTTGCCGAGGACGACGAGTTCGTCGAGCGCTTCCGGCGCGAGGCGTCGCACGCGGCCGGCCTCCAGCACCAGCACATCGTCTCGGTCTACGACCGCGGCGAGTGGGAGGGCACGTCGTACATCGCGATGGAGTACGTCGACGGGCGCACGCTCAAGCAGGTCATCCAGGCGGAGGCGCCGCTCGAGCCGCTGCAGGCGATCGACCTCGCCGTCCAGGTGCTGCGGGCCGCGCGGTTCGCCCACCGCCGCGGGGTCATCCACCGCGACCTCAAGCCGCACAACGTCATCGTCGACGACGAGGGCCGGGCGAAGGTCACGGACTTCGGCATCGCTCGCGCGGGCGCGTCGGACATGACCGAGACGGGGTCGATCATGGGCACCGCGCAGTACCTGTCCCCCGAGCAGGCCCAGGGGCACGCCGTCACGCCGCGCTCGGACCTCTACTCCGTCGGCATCTGCCTCTACGAGATGCTCACCGGGCGCGTGCCGTTCGAGGCCGAGAGCGCGGTGACGATCGCGCTCAAGCAGGTCAACGAGGCGCCCGTGCCGCCCAGCCACTACAACACGGCGATCCCTGCGGCGCTGGAGGACGCGGTGCTGCGCGCGCTGGCCAAGGACCCCGAGGAGCGCTTCGCCGACGCCGACGCGTTCATCGACGCGCTCGAGGAGGCCCGGCGGCTGATCCTCGCCGGCGACGCCCCGCCCGCGCAGCCGACCGCGGCCTTCGCCGCGGCGGCGGTCGCGCCCTCGCCGGCGGGGCAGCCCCACGCCGTCCCGGCCGCGACCGCCGTGGCGCCCGAGGGGGCGCTGCTGGAGGAGGAGGCGTTCCGCGAGAGCGCCCCGCCGGCCGGCCGCCGCTGGCCCTGGGGACTGGTGGCGGTGCTGCTCGTCACCGGGGCCGTGATCGCGGCTGCGCTGCTGCTCGGCGGCGGCGCCAAGGTCAAGGTGCCCAGCGTCGTCAAGACCCGCAGCTCGGCGGCGGCCGCCGTGCTGCACCGCGCCGGGCTCGAGGTCGAGATCGACAACGTCGTCTCGGAGGCGCCGCGCGGGATCGTGATCAGCCAGGACCCGCCGGCCGGCTCCCGCGTCAAGAAGGGCACGACCGTCGCGCTCTCGGTCTCCGAGGGCCCGGGAAGCGCGCAGGTGCCGGTCGTGGACGGCAAGGGGCGGCGCACGGCACGGCGGATCCTCACGCGCGCCGGGTTCAAGGTCTCCGAGCGCAAGGAGGCCAGCGACAGCGTCGCCACGGACCACGTCGTCCGCACCACACCGCCCGCGGGAAGCCAGCTCGACCTCGGCCGCACCGTGACGATGTACGTCTCCGCCGGGCCGAAGCAGGTCGACGTGCCCGACGTGGTCGGCAAGCAGGTCGACGACGCGGGGACGGTCCTGCGCGACGCCGGCTTCGACGTCAGCACGCAGGAGAAGGCGACCACCGGGAGCGACCCCGGGACCGTGCTGGCGCAGGACCCGGCGGCGGGCGGGCAGGCCGACATGGGGTCGACGATCAAGCTCACCGTCGCCAAGGCGCCCGAGGACGTGGCGATCCCCGACGTCGAGGGCGAGACCGCGTCCGACGCGATTCGCGCCCTCTCGGCGGCCGGCTTCGAGATCGACCAGCAGACCAAGGACGTCAACGGCCCCGAGGGCGACGGGGTCGTCATCACCCAGCGCCCCAAGGGCGGCGGCAAGGCCAAGCGCGGATCGCGGGTGACGATCACCGTCGGTCGCTTCAACCCGGCCCCCAACCCCCAGGGCACGCAGACGACCCCGACCCCGGGTGCCGACACGGGCACCGGCCAGCCGCAGGCGACGGGATGAGGGTCGCGGTCCTCTGCGGCGGGCGCTCGTCCGAGCACGACGTGGCGCTGACCAGCGGCGTCGTGGTCGCCGGCGGGCTGCGCGAGCGCGGGCACGAGGTGGTGCTGATCGAGATCGGGCGTGACGGCGTCTGGCGCTGCGAAGGCGACGAGCTCGCGCTCGCGCCCGGCCGCGGGCTGCTCGGTGCCGACGTCGCCTTCCCCGCCCTGCACGGCCCGTTCGGGGAGGACGGGGTGACCCAGGGCGTCCTCGAGACGCTCGACGTCGCCTACGTCGGCTCGGGCGTCGCGGCAAGCGCCGTGTGCATGGACAAGCTGCTGTTCAAGGACCTGATGGCCCACGAGGGGCTCCCGCAGGTGGCCTACGTCCGCGCCGCCGAGGGCGCCGACGACCCGGGGCTCGGCTGGCCGTGCTGGGTCAAGCCCGCGCGGCTCGGCTCCTCGGTCGGCATCGTGCGCGTCGCCGGGCCCGACGAGTACCCCGGCGCCGTGCGCGATGCGCTCGCGCACGACCCGCGCGTGATCGTCGAGGCCCATGCCCGCGGGCTGGAGATCGAGTGCTCGGTGCTGGGGCCCACCGACGGCGCGCGCGCCTCGCTGCCTGGCGAGATCGTCCTGCGCAAGGGAGCCGGCTGGTACGACTACGAGGCCAAGTACGCCGACGACGGCATGGAGCTGCACCTGCCGGCGCGGATCTCCAACGCGGCGCGCGACCGCGTCCGGGCGCTCGCGGTCGAGGCGTTCACGGTGGCGGGGTGCAGCGGGCTGGCCCGGGTGGACTTCTTCGTCGACGGCGACGACGTGCTCCTCAACGAGCTCAACACGATGCCCGGGCAGACCCCGACCAGCGTGTACGGGAAGCTGTGGGAGGCGACAGGCATGCCCTACCCGGAGCTGCTCGAGCGGCTCTGCGCGATCGCGCTCGAGCGACGCGCGGACGCGGCCGGCCGGCGCTGGTGACGACGCGAGCGCGACACGGTCAGCCGCGCTTGAAGAGCGAGATCTCGGCGATCTGCGCGCGGTTGTCGCCCTCGGCGAGCTTGGTGATCCAGACCAGGTAGTAGCGGTAGGGCTGCCCGGCGGTGTCGAGGTCGACGGCGGTGGTGCGGCTCGCGCCGTTGATCGAGGCGACCTTCTTCCAGCCGTCGATCGACGACGGCGGGCCCGACGCCGCGACGTAGACCGCCCCGTCCCAGCCCGGCGTCGGGGTTCGGATCTCCATGCGGACGGCGGCGACCTTGGGCTTGGCGTCGACGTAGAGCCCCACGCCGGGCTTCTGCGGGGCCAGGCCCCCGCGGTAGCGCTCGGTCGACCAGGTGCTGTTCGGGTCGCGGTCCACGGCCGCCGGTGCCTGCTCCGGGTGCTCCCCGTCGCCGCCGAACGGGTCGTAGTCGTGAGCGGAGTCGCGGGCCAGCGAGACCTCCTTGATGCCCGGCGCCTCCTTGATCCCGGGGCTCGGCCCGGTGCCCCGCTGGGTGTTGCCCGCGGCGAGGAAGAGGACCCCCGCCGTGACCAGGGCCGCGAGCAGCAATGCCAGCGCCACGACGCGGCCGCTCACCCGCTGGCGCAAAGGCAGGCGCCGCCGCGCGCCCGACGGCAGCGTGCGCAGCACCGCCGTGGCCTCGCCCGCGGCCTGGCCGGAGCGGGCCGCCTCGATCGCCATGACCTCCTCGAGGTCGGCGATCAGCTCGCCGTCGTCGGCATAGCGGCGGTCGAGCTCCTTGGCGGTGGCCCGGTCGACCACGGCGGCGAGCGCGGACGAGACCTCGGGGCGCCGGATCTGGAGGTCGGGCAGCTCCTCGCGCACGTGCTTCATCGCCACCGCCACCTGGTTCTCGCCGTGGAACGGGACGTCGCCGGTGAGCATCTCGTAGAGCACGACGCCGAGCGAGTAGAGGTCGGACTGGCCGGTGACGGCGTGGCCGAGGGCCTGCTCGGGCGACACGTAGTCGGTCGTGCCGAGCACGCGGCCGTCCGCGGTGAGCCCCTCCTGGTCGAGCGTGCGCGCGATGCCGAAGTCGGTGACCTTCGCGGTCCCCTCCTCGTCGATGAGGACGTTCTGCGGCTTGACGTCGCGGTGGACGATGCCGCGGGCGTGGGCCGCCCCGAGGGCGCGGGCGATCTCGATCGCGTAGGCGATCGCCTCGGTGACCGGTAGCCGGCCCTGGGCGCGGATGCGGTCCTTGAGCGTCTCGCCCTCGACGTACTCGAAGACGATGTAGGCGGAGTCGTCGTCCTCCCCGGCGTCGATGACCCCGACCACGTGGGGGTGGTTGAGCTGGGCGACCGCCCGGGCCTCGCGGCGGAAGCGCTCGACCTGGTCGGACTGCGCGGTCAGCTGGCGGTGCATGAGCTTGATCGCGACGTGCCGCTCGAGGACGGTGTCGAAGGCCGCGTAGACCGTCGACATGCCGCCCGTCCCCACGATCGAGTCGAGGCGGTAGCGGTCGCTGAGCAGGGTGCCGACCGGAACGGTCACCGTTCGTATTGTCCCTGCTCGTGGTTCATCTCGCCTACTACACCGATCCCTGCTGTCCGTTGTCGTGGGCGGCCGAGCCCGCTCTGCGGCGTCTGGAGGTGGAGTTCTCCGACTCGGTGGCGATCACCTACGTCATGGCGGGCATGGCGCGCGAGGTCGACGCGCCGTCGCTGCTGGCCTCGACGCTCGAGGCGGTGGCCTCCAGCGGGATGCCCGCCGACCCGCGGATCTGGGTGCAGGGATCGCCGCGCAGCAGCCACCCGGCGTGCCTGGCGGTGAAGGCGGCCGCCGAGCAGGGGGCCGATGGCCCCTACCTGCGCCGGCTGCGCGTCGGCGTCATGTGCCTGCGCGAGCGGCTCGACAACGCCGAGGCGCTCGTCGCTGCCGCGCGCGACGTGCCCGGGATCGACGCCGTCCGCTTCGAGATCGACCTGCGCTCGAACGCGATCGTCGAGGCGTTCGCCGCCGACCGCGACCGCGCGGCCCGCGCGACGGGGCCCGGCGCCGAGCGCCGGCCCGGGCTGCCGGCGTTCGCGTTCGACGGCGGGCCGCTGCTGGAGGCCGGCGGCGTCGACGAGATGCGCGCCGCAGCGGTGGCGGCGGGCGCCGAGCCTGCGGCCGGGCCGCCCGGGGTCGAGGAGGCGCTGCACCGCCTCGGCCCGGCGGGCGCCGCCGAGCTGGCCGCGGTCTGCGGCCTCCCTCGCGCCCGGGTGCGGGTGGAGCTGTGGCGGCTGGCCGGCGAGCTCCGGGCCCGTCCCCGGGAGCTGGTCTGCGGCGAGCTGTGGGTTGGCGCCGACGCCTGAGCCGTGAGGACGGTCGCCGCCGTCGGCCGGTCCGGCCGGCGCCGCCCCGGCGGCCGCGAGCGCTCGGGACGAGTGAAGCGGCGTCATCGCCGTGCTCCTCGCCGCGGAGCCACCGGCGCGAGGTGCCTAGGTGTCGGGCCCGCTCGCCGGCCGGTCCTCGACCGGCTCCTCGGCCTCGCGCTCGTCCTTGACCGCCTGCCAGATCTCCTCGCGGTACACCGGCACGCTCCGGGGCGCTGCAATCCCGAGTCGCACGCTCGACCCGCTGACCTCGATCACCTCGACGACCATATCGTCGCCGAGCATGATCCTCTCCCCTGGCTTGCGGGTGATGATGAGCATCCGAACTCCTCGATGGGGAAGGGGATTGCGCCAAGGCGCTGCATCCCAGGGTAACGCGACAGGTGGCCGGTGCCAACCCGTGGTCGTCTTCCCCAAGCCCGCGGGGCCGGCGGGGCGGCGAGCGGACGTCAGGCGACGAGGCCCATCAGCTCCGCGTCGTCGGCGAGCTCCTCGCGGAGGATCCGCTTGAGCTGGCCGTGGATCTGGCAGACGCGGCTCTCCGAGACGCCGAGGACCTCGCCGATCTCCGCCAGCGTGAGGTTCTGGACGTAGAGCATCACGGCAATCGAGCGCTCCCGCTCGCCGAGGCGGGCGAAGGCGTCGCGGAAGCGGCTCTTGGCCTCCTCGATGGTCGCGGCGCTCAGGGGGTCGAGGCGCTCGTCGGTCGATGCGATCGTGTCGATGCGCTCCAGCGAATGGTCGTCGTCGGCGAGCACGAGCGTGTTCAGCGACGTCAGGTCGGAGGTCGCGATCTCGTCGCGATGCGCGCGCAGCTCGGAGACGGTCACCCCGAGCGCCTCGGCGAGCTGGGGGGGCGTGGGCCGGCTTCCGTGGAGCGCGGTGAACTCGTCGGCGGCCTTCTCGATGTCGCGCTCCCAGCGGCGGACCGAGCGCGGCGCCCAGTCGAGGCGCCGCAGCTCGTCGAGCACGGCCCCGTGGATGCGGGTCCACGCGTACTGCTCGAGCGTGGCGCCCTTGGCCGGGTCGTAGCGGTCGATCGAGTGGATCAGCGCCTCGAGGCCGCACGAGATGAAGTCCTCGACCTCGCAGCGCGCCGGCATCTCGCGCACCTTGCGGTAGACGATGTACTTGACGAGCGGCGCGAAGGTCAGGACGAGGCGGTCGCGGAGCGCCGGGTCGTTGCTCTCCCGGTAGGTGTTCCACAGCGCGAGCGTGTCCTCGGCGGACGGGCGGCCCTTCGGGGCAGACTTGACGTTCATCGGTGTGCGCTCCAGCCTCGGCATTGGGGACACGACGGGTATCGGCACCCCCGTCCGCCACGCGCATCCCCGCTTCACGTGATCTTGGGAGGGACGTGCGTCCACGACGCTCATCCCCAGTTCTGGGGATGAGCCGCCGAGGCGTCTGGTCGAGCGCGGTCAAGCGGAACCGGAGGCGGTCGAGTACCCGCCCATGGCCTTCTCCGTCCCCCAGGGACCGCTGGTGCCGCGCGGGCGGCTCGCGGACTCCCTCCCAACGGCTCCCGACGACGTGTGGGCGGAGGTGCTGGCGGCGGCGGAGCTCCACGAGACGCTCCAGCGCGCGGGCCGGCAGGTCCGGTTCGGCCTCGACGAGGCCGGCCGGGTCGACGTCTGCGTGTGCGACCTGTCGGGCCGGGTGCTGCGGAGGGTGGGGCTGACGACGGCCGTCGATCCCCGCGCGCTCGAGCGCGCGGCGCTCAGCCAGGGCGACTGATCCGGCCGGCGTCGGCGGTCGCGCTGCCGATGACCGCCGTGCCGGGGTGGTGGGAGGCGAGGAGCTGCGCCGCGTCGGCGGCACGTTCGGCCGGGACGACGGCCACGAAGCCGCAGCCCATGTTGAAGACCTCCCACATCTCCTCGTCGGGGATCTCCCCGCGCGCGCGGATCAGGTCGAAGACCGCGGGAACGGGCAGCGGCGCCTCGATCGCCCAGCCCACCGTCGCGCTCAGCCGCGGGAGGTTGGTCAGCCCGCCGCCCGTGATGTGCGCGAGCCCGTGGACCGGGATACCGGAGCGCAGCAGCTCGAGCACCGCTCGGACGTAGATGACCGTGGGCTCGAGGAGCGCGTCGGCGACCGAGGCGCCCCCGAGCTCGGGCGGCCGGGCGTCGTCGCCGAGCGGCTCGAGCACCCGGCGGGCCAATGTGTAGCCGTTGGAGTGCAGCCCGCTGGACGGGAGGCCGACGAGGGCGTCCCCCGGCGCGATCAGCTCGCCGGTGACGATCGCGTCGAGCCTCACGGTGCCGAAGCACGACGCGCACAGGTCGAAGCCGTGCGGGGACGGATGGCCGCGGATCAGCTCCGGGATCACCGCCAGCTCGCCGCCGGGGATCTCCACGCCGGCGGCCTCGGCGCCGGCCTTCAGCCCGCGGCCGATGGCGGCGAGCATCCCCGCGTCGGCCTCCTCGACCGCGAGGTAGTCCAGGAGCGCGAGCGGCTCGGCTCCCACGCAGACGATGTCGTTGACGTTCATGGCGACGCAGTCGATGCCGACGGTGTCGAGCCGGCCCGTGCGCTCTGCGACCACCAGCTTGGAGCCCACGCCGTCGGTGGCCAGCGCGACGCCCAGCTCGTCGCTGACGCGCAGCACGGCCGCGTAGTGACCGCTCGACAGGACCGATGCCGACGGCCTGCCGAGGTCGATCGTCCGCAGCACGTCGACGAGCGCGCGGACCGCCCGGTCGGCCTGCGCGGTGTCGACCCCGGCCGCGGCGTAGGCGTCGCTCATCGGCCCGCATGCTGCCACAGCGCGCCGACGCCGTGGGGCCGGCGCTCGCGGGCGAGGCGGGCGACGACGACCGCGGCGAGGCCGGTGCGGTAGGCGGCCCAGGGGCCGAGCCGCCGCGCCCCGCGCGCGAGCCGGATCGACGCCAGCGTGGCGGCGAACGAGGCGGCGGCTCCCGCCGCGAGGCTCGCGCCGCCGCCGCGGGGGAGGCCGCGCCGGGCGAGCCGGGCGGACTCGAGCGCCGTGGCGCCTGCGATGACGGGCAGCGCCGCCTGCAGCGACAGGGCCTGCGCGTCGGCCGGCGCGAACCCGCGCAGCCGCGCAGCCGCGAGCGTGGCCCCGCTGCGCGAGACCCCGGGGACGAGCGCGCACGCCTGGGCCACGCCGAGCGCGAGCGCGTCCGCTGGCGTCGCGTCCGCTCGGCGGCGGTCCGTGGCCCCGCGCCGGTCGGCCCATGCCATCGCAGCGCTCCCGGCTGCGAGCCCGGCGGCGATCGGTCCGGGGCGGCCGAGGCGCCGCGCGACGGGCCCCGCGAGGAGGGCGCCGGCGACGGCGGGCGGCCCGAGCGAGCCGGCGAGGAGGACGACCTCGCGCCGGTCGGGCAGTCGAGCGGCCTCCTCGCGCAGGCCCACCAGCAGCGCCAGTGCCGTGCCGGCGTGGAGGGCGACCGCGAAGCTCTTGCGCAGCTCGGCGTCGAGCCGCGCGAAGTCCCAGCGCAGCAGCCAGGGCACCAGCTCGGTGTGCGCCGACGAGGAGATCGGCAGGAGCTCGGCCGGGCCGTGGAGGACGCCGAGCGCGACCGCCTCGGCGAGGCGCAGTCGCGGCGGCTCAGGCGGGCGCATCCGCGGGCCGCGCGCGATTGCGGCGCCAGCGGACCAGGAGGTAGCCGGCGCCCACGACGATCGCCGCGATGACCGCGTAGTCGACGTAGTGCAGGCGATCCTTCCAGTCGTTCCAGTGCTCGGCGGCCGAGCGGCCGACCAGGGTCAGGCCCAGGTTCCAGGGGAACGCACCGAGGAAGGTCAGGACCGAGAACTTCGCGAGGGGCATGCGCGCGACGCCCGCCGGCAGGGAGATGAAGGTCCGGACCACGGGCAGCATGCGCGAGAGGAACACGGCGGCGGCGCCGTGGCGCTCGAACCAGCGCTCTGCCCACCGCAGCTGCGAGGGCTTGACGTGGAAGACCCGGTGGCGCTCGAGCAGCTCGAGGCGCCCGTAGTAGCCGGCGGCGTAGGCGATCCAGGACCCGACCAGGTTGGCGAACGTGGCCACGAGCACCACCGCCCAGAGTCCGTACTCGCCCTGGTGGACGTTGAATCCCGCGAACAGCATCGTCGCCTCGGACGGGATCGGGATGCAGGCGCTCTCGGGTGCCATCAGCAGGAAGATCCCGGGCAGGCCGAGGTCGCCGACCACGGTGGTCGCGAACTCGGCGAGGCGGTCGGTCACGGACGCGAGCACGAGCATGGGCGACCGCGCAGGGTAGGCCCCGCCCGCCGGGAGGGCTCGCCCGGCCCTAGAATGCCGCGCATGCGCCGACGGATCCGGTCGGCGGTCGTGCCCCTGCATCGCCACTCGATCCCGCAGCTGGCGATCGACGGGGTCCTCGTCGCCGCCGCGTACCTGCTCGCGTACCGGCTGCGCTTCGACCAGGGCGTGCCGCCTCGCTACGACGAGCTCTACGACGCCACGCTGCCTTGGGTCGTCCCGTCGAGCCTGGTCGTCTTCACGCTGTTCGGCCTCTATGCCAAGCACTGGCGCTACGTGGACCAGCGCGACTACGTGGCGATCGGCCAGGGCGTGGTGGTCTCCACGCTCGCGCTCGTCGGCTTCATCGCGGTCTCGCACCCCGCGACCGTCCCGTCGCGCACCGGTGAGGTCGCGGTCACGCTGCCGTCGGGCGTGATCGCGCTGTTCGCGCTGCTCGCGCTGGTGCTGCTGGCGGTCCCGCGCTTCGTGGCGCGCTCTGTCTACGAGCGGCCGCTGCGCGGCTTCCGCGCTGCGCAGGGACGCGCGGAGGGTGCTCATCGTCGGCGCCGGCGACGGCGGGCGCCTCGTGCTCCGCGAGATCCTGCGCAACCCCGAGCTCGGGCTCAACCCGGTCGGCTTCGTCGACGACGATCCGCTCAAGCGAGGCCTGCGCGTCGACGGCGTGCGCGTGCTCGGGCCCACCGCCGAGCTCGGGCGCATCCTCGACGAGGCCGAGCCCGACGAGCTGACGATCGCGATCCCGTCGGCGCCCGGCACGCTGCGGGCACGCGTCGTCCGCGCGGCGCGCGAGCGCGGCATCCCGGTCCGCACCCTGCCCACGGTCTTCGAGCTGCTCCAGCGCGGCGGCGAGGTCGTCCGCCAGGTCCGCGAGGTCCAGGTCGAGGACATCCTCGGCCGCGAGCCGGTGCGGATGGAGCTCGACCGCGTCGGCAGCTACCTCGACGGCGAGGTCGTCCTCGTCACCGGCGCCGGGGGCTCGATCGGCTCCGAGCTGTGCCGCCAGATCGCGCGCGTCGCGCCGCGGCGGCTCGTCCTGGTCGACCACGCCGAGGACAACCTCTTCCAGATCCAGCGCGAGCTCGAGGAGGACCGCCACGTGCACCCCCAGGTGCTCGTCCCGGTCCTCGCCGACTGCAAGGAGGGCGAGCGCATGCGCGAGGTCTTCGCCGAGCACCGGCCGACCGTCGTGTTCCACGCCGCCGCCTACAAGCACGTGGGCCTGATGGAGCCCAACCCGGTCGAGGCGGTCCGCAACAACGCCATCGCCACCCGGCGCGTGGCGCAGATCGCCGGCGAGTCGGGCGTCCGGGCTTTCGTCCTCGTCTCGACCGACAAGGCCGTCTCGCCGGCGACCGTGATGGGCGCGTCGAAGGCGCTGGCCGAGTGGGCGGTCGAGGAGGCCCACTGGCGCTTCCCGGGCACCCGCTTCTCGACCGTGCGCTTCGGCAACGTGCTCGGCTCATCGGGCAGCGTCGTGCCGATCTTCCGCCGCCAGATCGCGCTCGGCGGCCCGGTGACCGTCACCGACGAGCGCATGACCCGCTACTTCATGACGATCCCCGAGGCCGTGCAGCTCGTCATCCGCTCGGGATCGCTCGGCCGCGGCGGCGAGGTCTACGTGCTGGAGATGGGCGAGCCGGTGCGGATCTTCGACCTCGCACGGGACATGATCGAGCTCTCCGGCCTCGATCCCGAGCACGACATCGCGATCGAGGTCGTCGGCCGCCGCCCCGGCGAGAAGCTGCACGAGGAGCTGTTCAACCCCTACGAGCGGCCGCAGCCGACGCCGGCGGAGAAGATCATGCTCGCCGAGCGCGAGCCGCTGGACTCCGGGCTGGTCGCGGACATGTTCGACAAGATCGGGCTGCTCGTGCTCGAGGGCGACGCGGCGGCGCTGGCGGCGAAGGTCGGCGAGCTCGCCGAGGTCCGCCGCCCCCCGACGGTGAGCGCCTGAGCGCTCCGTAGACTGCCCCCTTCGATGCCGGCCCTCGTCCTCGCGTTCTCGATCTCGCACAGGATCGATCAGTACGGCTCCATCGCCGGGTATGCGTCCGTGCTCGGTCTCGCGGTGCTTTCGCTGCTGTACTTCGCCCAGGCCCGCGAGGTCAAGCGCCTGCGCGAGTGGGCGGGGCGAGCGCCCGAGCGCGACGCCGAGCTCCAGGCGCGGGTCATCGCCGATGCCCAGCGCCGCACCCAGCCCGGCCAGGCCCAGCGCCCCGCGGGCGCGCCGGCAACCGCCGCGACCGGCGCGCGACCGGGCAACGGCGCGGCCCAGCCCGCCACCGCCGCGGGCCGGGCGCCCGGGCCGGTGAAGCCCGCGGGCCAGGGCGCGAAGCCCGCGCCGGGCCAGCCGGCGGCTCCCGGCGCCCCCGCGGGCCCTGGCGCGCCGGCTCCGGCCGGCGGGCGGCCCGCTGCTCCGGCGACCTCCGGCCAGCAGCCTGCGCCGGCCGGCCCGCCCGCCCAGGGCGCCGGCCAGCCAGCCGCGCCCGCGCAGCCGTCCCCGCCCGCCCAGGGCGGTCAGGCGCCGCGCCCGGGCGCTCCGCCGCCCCCGTCACAGGCGCCGGCGGGCCCCGTGACCGCGGCGGGCGCCGCCGCAGCCGGTGGCGCCGGTGGCGCCGGCCCGCCCGCCCAGGGCGCCGGCCAGCCCCGCCCGCGCAGGACCGTGACGGTTGGTGGCTCCGCCGCGGCGTCGCGCACCGCACCGCCCTCCCCGCCGCGAGCGCCCGCCGGCGGCTCGGGGGGCGGCAGCCGCGGCGGCCCCTCGCCCGCGATGCTCGCGGCCGCGGCAGGCGTCATGGCCGTGGCGGTCGTGGTCGTGCTGCTGTTCACGGGCGTGATCGGCGGCGGCGCGGGCAGCTCCCCGGTCGTGTCGAAGACCAACCAGATCGCCCCGGCTTCCCCCGGCGGCGGCGCGGGCACCGGCTCGACCACGGCGACCACGCCCGCGCGGGGCGCCACCACCGTCACGGTCCTCAACGGCACGACGGTGACCGGCCTCGCCCGCCAGGCGGCGGACAAGCTCCAGTCCAGCGGCTACAAGATCGACCGGGTCACGGATGCCGCCGACCAGGCCCAGCAGACCTCCCAGGTCGCCTACGCCGACGGCTACCAGCGTGCCGCGCGGCAGGTCGCGGGCATCGTGGGCATCGCCACCAGCGGCGTCGTCCCGATCGACGCCAGCACGCGCGCTGTCGCCGGCGCTGCCGCGAACGTGGTCGTCACGATGGGCGCGGACAAGGCGCAGTAGACATCTCGCCGCTCGAGCTTCCCACCCGCAGCCGCAAGCCGCGCGAGCGGGGGATCACCCACGTCCTCGACCGCGGCCTGTCGATCGCCCAGGTCGACGGGCTCGTGGAGGTCGCCGGCGACGCGGTGGACATCGTCAAGCTCGGCTGGGGGACGGCGCTGGCCACCCAGAACCTCGACGCCAAGCTCGCGCGCTACCGCGACCACGGCATTCCCGTCGTCCTCGGCGGCACGCTCACCGAGCTGGCGATCCGCCAGGGGCGCGTCGAGGAGCTCGTCGCGTGGATGCGGGAGCTCGGCCTCGGCCACGTCGAGGTCTCCGACGGCTCGATCGCGCTCGAGCCGGAGCGCAAGCGCGAGCTGATCGCGCGACTGGCCGGCGAGGGGCTGGTCGTGCTCTCGGAGGTGGGCTCCAAGGACGCCGAGGAGATCATGGCCCCCTATCGCTGGGTCGAGCAGATCCAGGCCGAGCTGGCGGCCGGCGCCTGGAAGGTCATCGCCGAGGCCCGCGAGTCGGGGACCGCGGGGATCTTCCGTCCCGACGGCGAGGTCCGCATGGGCCTGATCGACGAGATCGCCCACGCCGTGGACGTCGGCCGGGTTGTCTTCGAGGCTCCGCGCAAGGACCAGCAGGTCTGGTTCCTGCGCCGCTTCGGGCCCGACTGCAACCTCGGCAACATCCATCCCGACGAGGTGCTGTCGCTCGAGACGCTGCGGCTCGGCCTCAGGTCGGACACGATCGGCATCGAGAGCGGCCCTCCCCCGCGGCCGTGATCTGGCTCGCGCGTCACGGCGAGACGCCCTACAACGCCGAGCGCCGCTTCCAGGGGCAGAGCGCCGTCGCGCTCTCCGACCGGGGCCGCGAGCAGGCCCGCGGCCTCGCCGAGGCGGCGGCCGGGCGCGGGTTCGCCGCGCTGTGGTGCAGCCCGCTGCTTCGGGCGGCCGAGACGGCCGCGATCGTCGCCGGTCGCCTCGGCCTCGAGCCGGTCACCGAGGCGAGGCTCATGGAGACCGACGCCGGTGCCTGGACCGACCGGCTGTTCTCCGACGTCGAGGCCGTCGACCCCGAGCGCTTCGCGGCGTTCGTCGCCGGCGACCCGGCGTTCGCGTTCCCCGGGGGCGAGTCGTTCGCCGACCAGCAGGAGCGGGTCTGCGCTGCGCTCGACGACATCCGCGAGCGCAGCGAGCTCCCCGCGCTCGTCGTCTGCCACCGCAACTCGATGCGGCTCGCGCTCGAGCGCTCGCGCGGCCGCCGGATCGCGCTCGAGGAGATCCCCAACGGCGCGCTGGTGGAGCTGTGACGGTCGTCGCGCGGGTCGTCTTCGCCCTCCTGGTGGGCGCGACCTTCTCCGCCTTCCTCGTCGCCCAGCGGCTCAAGCACACGCCGCCGGTGGTGCAGTCCTTCCACGCCCGCGGCTTCTTCTCGCCCAACGGGGACGGGCGCTTCGACCGCGAGGGCATCACGTTCCGCGTCAAGCACACCGACGACGTGACCGCCGAGATCGTCAACGCCTCGGGTGACGCGGTGCGCACCCTGTTCCGCGACCGCCGCATGCTCGCCTACCGGCAGCTGCCCACCGTCAAGTGGGACGGCATCACCGACGCCGGACGCCGCGCGCCGGACGGCGCCTACCGCGTCCGCGTCACGCTCCGCAACGAGGGGCGGTCGGTGACGGTGCCCCGGTCGTTCCGCCTCGACGTCACCCCGCCACGCCCGCACGTGCTCTCGATCGGCCCCGAGCGCGCCCGCGGGCCGGAGCTGCTGCCCAACCGGCAGGGGTACGCGACCGTCCACACCTCGGCGCCGGGGCGCAAGCCCGAGGTCCTGATCTTCAAGACCGCTCCGGGGCGCCCTCGCCTCGTCGACACGCTGCCGCTGAAGGGCACGTCGGTGCGGTGGAGCGCCCACCTGGGCGGGCGCGCGGTCTCCGCGGGGACCTATCTGGCTGTCGCGCGGTGGCGCGACCAGGCGGGCAACGTCGGCACCTCCGTGCCGCTGCGGCGCGGCACGGAGCTGCCGGTCATCCCGTACGGCGAGCGGCTGCCCGGGCGCGGCGGGATCACCGTTCGCTACCTCGAGATCCAGCCGCCGTCGGAGCCGGTGAAGGCCGGAGCCGTCGCGACCGTCGGCGTCGACGCGAGGGGGGCGTGCTTCCGCGCCTCGCTGCGGCGGATCGGCGCGCCGCGGCCCGTCCGCCGCTGGCGCTCGTGTCACACGCCGTTCCACCTGCACGCCCCGGCCGGCCGATCGGGGGTGTTCCTCTTCGAGGCGCGAACCGCGCGGCACGTGGCGTCGGCACCGCTCGCGATCCAGGGGGGCGGCTCCGAGCCGGTCCTCGTCGTGCTGCCGTACATGACCTGGCAGGGCCGCAACCCGATCGACGACCAGGGCGACGGCGCGCCGGACACACTCGAGCGCGGCGTGCCGGTCCGCCTCGCCCGGGTCCTCGCCGGGGGCCGGCTGCCCAGCGGGTTCACCGACCAGGAGGGCCCGCTGCTCGCGTTCCTGGGCCGCAAGGGCAAGCGGTTCGACGTGACGACCGACGTCGCGCTGGCGCATGGGCGGGGCGCCGTTCTGCGCGGCCACCGCGGCCTCCTGCTGCCCGGCGACGTCCGCTGGCTGCCGGGCTCGGTCCAGCTCGCGATCCGGCGCTTCGTGGCCCGCGGCGGGACGCTGCTGCTCACCGGGCTGGACTCGCTGCGGCGCGAGGCGACGCTGACGTCCGGTGATCGCCTGGTCCGGCCCACGGCCCCGGCCGGCAGCAACGTCTTCGGGGCGCGCCTGCGACCGGTCGTCCACCGCTCGACGACCGTCACCAACCTCGTCGATCACATCCAGCTCTTCAGCGGCGACGTCTTCGGCGGCACCGGGGTGTTCGGCGGCTTCGCCGGGTTCGAGGCCACGGCCGGGCTCGGTCCTCGCGAGCAGCTGGCCGCCAGCGCCGTCACCGACGACGGCCAGGTCGTGATCGTCGCGGCACGCTTCGGGAAGGGGCTCGTCATCCGCACGGGGCTGGTGGCGTTCCCCACCCGGCTGACCGCCGATGCCAACAGCGCCGAGCTCGTCCAGCGCGCCTGGACCCTCCTGTCCCGATGAAGGAGGTCGGGATCGTCCTCGCCGCGGTGCTCGGGGGCGGGGCCGTCCTCGCGGCCGACGCGCCGCGAACGCGGGCGTGGGCGATGCTCGCCGCGCTCGTGCTGACGCCGGTGCTGCTGGTGGCGCACATCTGGGACTCCGACCAGCTGCGCCCGCTGCGGGACCACCCGCTCGCGGCGGTCGCGATCGTGGCCGTGGCGCTCGTCGGCCTGGCGCTGACCGCGGCGCTCCTCCTGCGCCGCCCGGAGGTCCTGCCGGTGGCGGCGATGGCCGCGCTGCCGTTCCGTGTCCCGGTGGCGAGCGGCGGGAGCACCGCCAACCTGCTGGTGCCGCTCTACCTCGTGATCGCGGCCGGCGTGATCGCGCACGCCGTGGCGCTGCTCCGCGGCGCGTCCGGGCGCGCGGAGCCTCCGCCGCGCCCGCACGTGGGGGCGCTCGAGTGGGCGCTGATGGGGTTCGTGATCCTCTACGCGATCCAGGCGACCTATTCCGAGGACGTCGGCAAGGCGCTCGAGGAGGTCGTCTTCTTCTACGTCCCGTTCGCGCTGCTCTACGCGTGCCTGCGCGACGTGGACTGGACGCCGCGCCTGCTCGGCTGGTGCCTGGGCGCCCTGGTGGTGCTGGCCGTCGGCTTCGTCGGCATCGGCTACTGGGAGTACCACGCCCGCGAGCTGCTGCTGAACCCGAAGGTGCTGAGCGCCAACCGGTTCGCCTCCTACTTCCGGGTCAACTCGCTGTTCTTCGACCCGAACATCTACGGGCGCTTCCTGGCGCTGGTGATGCTCGGCATCACCGCTGTGCTGCTCTGGAGCGCGCGGGGTCGGAGCGCCGTCGCCGGGGGGCTGCTGCTCGCGTTTCTGTGGGGCGGGCTCGTGCTCTCCTTCTCGCAGTCGAGCTTCACCGCGCTGCTGGCGGGCCTTGCCGTCCTCGCCGCGCTGCGCTGGAGCCTGCGCTGGACGGCGATCGTGGTCGCGGCCGGCGTGGTCGCCGGAGCGGGCGTGGTGGTCGCCGCGCCGGGCGCGGTGCACCTCGACCTGGGCAGCTCGAAGTCGGCCGACACAGCCACGAGCGGGCGCTACGACCTGATCCGGGGCGGCGTGGACCTGTTCACCGCGCGCCCAGTCGCAGGCTGGGGCTCGGGCGCCTTCTCGCGCGCCTACCGCCGAGAGCAGCACGCCTCCAGCGAGCGGGCGGTCTCTGCCTCCCACACGATTCCGATCACCGTCGCAGCCGAGCAGGGCGCGATCGGGCTCGCCGCCTACCTCGTCCTGGTCGCGCTCGGCTTCGCCGTGCTGCTGCGGCGCGCCCGCGGGTCGCCGGCGCGGGCGGCGATCGCCGCCGCGTTCGCGGCCCTCGTGGTGCACACGATGCTCTACGCGGCGTTCCTCGAGGATCCGCTGGCCTGGGTGCTGCTCGCCGTGGGCGCGGCGCTGGCCCGGGGTCCCGGGGAGCCGGCGCGTGCGTGAGCGGCTGGCGTTCGGCGGCCTCGGTGCGGCGGCGCTCGCCCTCTTCGCGCTCGCCCCGACCTATCCCAACTACGACGCCTACTACCACCTCGTCTGGGGCCGCGAGATCCTCGCCGGCCACGCGCCCGGCTTCGACGCCTACCAGGCGCCGACCGAGCACCCGCTCTACGTCGCCCTGGCCGCGCTGCTGGCAGCGGTCTTCGGAGACCACGCCGACCGGGCGCTGGTCGCGGTCGGCGCGGCATCGACGGTCGCGCTCGCGTGGGCGACGTTCCGGGTGGGTCGCGCCTGCTTCTCCGAGGCGGCGGGCTGGCTCGCCGCGCTGTTCGTCGCCTCGTCGTTCGCGTTCCTGCTCTACGCCGCGCGGGCGTACGTCGACGTGCCGTTCCTGGCCGTCGTCATGTGGGCGGCGGCCGTCGAGGCGCAGGCACCCGGGCGCCGGGCGCGGCTGGTCATGGGGCTGCTCGCCGCGGCCGGCCTGCTGCGACCCGAGGCCTGGGTGCTCGCCGGCCTGTACTGGCTGTGGTGCGTGCGTGCGGGCGGCGCCTCCCCGAGGCGCTCGCCGCGGCTCGAGCTGCTGGCGATCGCGGCGATCGGGCCGGTCGTGTGGGCGATCGTCGACGGGGCGGTGACGGGCGACCCGCTGCACTCGCTGCACGCGACCAGCGACCTGGCCGGCGAGCTGCACCGCTCGCGCGGGCTGGGCGCCGTCCCCGGCTCGTTCGTCAGCTTCGTCTTCGACGTCGCCCGCCCGCCGGTGGCGCTCGCCGCCGTGGGCGGCCTGGGGCTGGCGCTGGCCCGGCCGGCGCGCGTGCGTGCGCTGCACGTCCCGCTCGCGCTGCTCGCCGGCGGCGGGCTCACCTTCCTCGTCACGGGCGCCGCCGGGCTGTCGATCCTGCCGCGCTACCTGACGGTCCCGGTCGTGGCGCTCGCGCTGTTCGCCGGGCACGCCGTGGCCGTGCTCGCCCGTCGCCGGGCCGTCGCCGTGGCCCTGGTCCTCGTCGCCGCCGCGTTCCTCGCGGTCAAGGCGTCGTCGTTCGCCAGGCTCGCCGACGAGCTGCGGTTCATCCGCGCCACCCACCGCGACCTCGTCGCCATCCTCGGAGATCCGCGCGTCGAGCGGGCGCGGCGCTGCGGGCCGGTGACGCTGCCGAACTACCGGCTCGTTCCCGACACCCGCTGGATCCTCGACAGCCGCTCGGTCGGCGCGCGCAGCGCGAAGCGCCGGGCGCACGGGGTGTCCCTGTTCGTCCTGGGCTCGAAGGGGCTTCGCCGGTTCGGCTTCGCCGACGCCGCCTCGCCGCTGACCACGGTGCCCGACCCGGGCTACCTGCCGATCGCGCGGCACGGCATGTTCAGCGCCTACGCCTCATGCTCGTCACCAACGGCGTGAAGCCGAGCCAACGGCGGCTCGAGCTCCGGCTCGGGGCCGCCCCGGACCCTCGGTCACCGCCGCGCGATCCCGAGCGCCTCGAGGCGATCCCACAGCGGCGCGTTCTGGCGGAACGCGGGCTGCTCGAGCGCCCAGCGGCGCAGCTCGGCGTCGGGACGGGCGCGGGCGCCGGCCTGCTCACGGAGCGCGGTGACGAAGCCGTCGGCGTCGGCGACGAACGTCACTGCCCGCTCCCAGGTGCGCGACCCCGGTAGGTCGAGCGACACGGTGCGCCGCCCGAGGCGCGCGTACTTGAGGATCCGGTACGGGAGCGCGGCCTCGTTGAACGGCTCGGCCTTGAAGGGGACGATGCCCACGTCGGCGCAGAGGATCAGGCGGGCGGCCTCGTCGTCGCTGCGCCGGCCGAGCCACAGGGCGTTGGGCGCAGCGCGCAGCGCGCGGAAGTCCTCGTCGCCGCCGCTCTCGTCCTCGTGCCAGGCGCCGACGAGCAGCAGGACGAGCTCGGGCATCCGTTCGCAGACCTCGCGCAGCAGCCGCCAGTCGGTGCGCCAGCCCAGGTGCCCGAGCGACACTGCGACGACGGATGCCGCCGGGTCCGGCGCCGGGAAGGAGTCGGCGGCCAGCGGGACGAGCACCGCGTCGCGGCCGGCCTCGCGCTCGAGCCGGGCCAGCTCGTCGGAGACGACGAAGGTCAGCGCGGCGCGGCTCGCCGCGAGCTCGTGCAGCTCGGCGAGCCGCGCGCGCAGCGCGGGCCCGGCGTCGTAGGCCTCCTCGTAGCGGTCCCAGCGGCCGTACCAGAGCTCGGCGCCCGCGTTGCGAGCGACCAGGGCGCGGGCGAGCGGGTACTGGAGCGGGTGGAAGATGACGACCACGCGCGGCGTGCCGGACAGGCCGCGGCTCAGCCTGCGCGCCTGCGTGATCGCGATCGCGTCGCCGACCGCGGCGGGCAGCCTGCCGAACGCCCCGTAGGGCAGGCGCGCGGGCTCGACCGCGACGACGTTGGGCGCGCGGAGCAGGTCGCGCGCCTGGTCGGCGAGGATGAACTCCTCGAGCGTGCGGGGGAGCAGCAGGACGCAGAGGGGCGCATCGGCCACGCCGGGGACCCTAGTCCCGGCCACGGCGGCCGGTAGCGTCCGGCGGCGTGGGGTCCCTGCTTCAGCGCCTGGTCGCGTCGGGCGCCGCCTACCAGGCCTCGAGCATGCTGGCCAGCGCGATCGCGGTCGTCACGCTGCCGCTCTACACGCGCCACGTGCCGCCGGCCGGCTACGGCTATGCGGAGACGATCCTCGTCGCGGTCATCCTCGCCTCGATCGTGCTGCGCTTCGGGCTCGGCGACGCCATCGTCCGCTGGTGGTTCGACGATGCCGACCCCGCGCGCCGCACGCGCCTGGCACGGTCGGTCACCGGCCTCGTGCTGCTCGCCTCGACGTTGGCCGGAGTGCTGGCCGGCGCGTTCGCCGGACCCCTGTCGCAGCTGCTGCTCGGCACCCGCGACGCGACCCTGTTCGGCCTCGGCGTCCTCGGGATGTGGGCCTTCACGAACCTCGAGGTCGCCTACGCGCTGCTGCGCGCAGACGAGCGGCGCCGGACGTACCTGACGGCGTCGGTGGTCAACGTGCTGCTCACCGTCGCGCTCACGGTCGGCCTGGTGGTCGGCGCGGGGCTGGGGGCGCGTGGGCTCGTGCTCGGCAACTACGGGGCGTCGGCGCTGGTCCTCGCCGGCCTCTGGGCCGTGCCACCGCGGCGGCTCGGCCGGCCCCGCCGCGGCGACCTCGAGCCGCTGCTGCGCTTCGGGCTGCCGACCGTGCCCGCGGACGCCAGCGTGTTCGCGCTCAACGTGGTCGACCGGACGTGGCTGCTGCACGCGGCGAGCGCGCGCGCCGCTGGCCTGTTCGCGGTCGCGGTGAAGCTGGCGACCGTCGTGATCGTCGCGGTGCGCGGCTTCCAGGCGGCGTGGCCGCCGCTGGCGTACTCGATCGCCGACGACGACGAGGCACGGCGGTTCTACGCGCTCGTCACCAGCGCGTACGTGGCGGTGACGGGGGCAGTGGTGGTCGGGCTCACGCTGCTGGGGCGCTGGGCGGTGCGGCTGCTGGCCGCGCCGGGCTTCTACGGCGCGCACCGCGCCCTGCCGTGGCTGGCGCTCGGCTGGGCGCTCTATGGCCTGTTCCTCGTCTTCGTGGTGATCGCCGGGCGGGCACGGGTGACGACCCGCAACTTCCCGGCCGCCCTCGCGGGCCTTGCGACCAACGTCGTCGTGCTGGCGCTGCTGATCGGCCCGCTCGGCATCGCCGGCGCAGGCATCGCCCTCTGCGCGGCCTATCTCGTGATGCTCGTCGCCATCCACCTGCTCACGCGCGGGCTGTTCGCGGTGCCGTTCGAGTGGTGGCGGCTGGTGCGGATGGTCGGCGTGATGGTCGCGCTGGCAGTGCCCGGCGAGCTGCTGCTGCCGACCGCGGGCTGGAGCGGCTTCGCGTCGCGCGCGCTCGCGCTCGCAGCACTGGCGCCGGCGCTGCTGACGGCCGGCGCCGTGCGCGCCGGCGAGCTCGCCGCCCTGCGCCGCGCGCTCATCCCGCGTGCTCGCGGTTGAACGCGTCGGCGGCCTCGCGCAGCCCCTCGCCGGCGCCCGGCCGCAGCGTGGCCGTCACGTGGCGCCAGTAGCGGCGTGGATCGTGACCGGGCAGGACGAGCGCGGCGGCCGCGCGCTCGGCGTAGGCCAGCGCGGTCAGCCAGCGCACGAGCGCGGCGCTCGTCGCCGAGTGGTGCTTGCGCATGTAGCGATCGCGGTTGCGCGAGAACTCGACGATCCGGCGCTCGGGCACCGTGCCGGTGGAGAGCTGCTCGTGGTGGATCGCGACCGCCGCCGGGACGAGCAGCGTCGTCCAGCCGGCGCCGCGCAGGCGCCTGCAGAGGTCGACCTCGTCGGAGTAGACGAAGAACGACTCGTCGAGCCAGCCGACCTCCTCGGCGGCCGCACGGCGCAGCATCAGCGCCGCCGACTGCGCCCAGTCGACGTGCTGCGTCGCCTCGCCGCGGCCCTGGACGACCAGCCGGCCGCCGAGCCCGAGCGCGCTCGCCAGCGCGGTGGCGGGGGAGGGGAAGCGCCAGGCCGACGGCTGGGCGGCGCCGTCGGGCCGCCGCAGTCGCGCCCCCGCCGCGCCGGCCGCGGGATCAGCCTCGAGCGCTCCGTGGAGCGCCGCGCTCGCCCCGGGCAGCAGCTCGGCATCCTCGTTGAGCAGCAGCGCGTGGCGGCCCGCCGCACGCTGGAGCAGGGTGCTGTCGTTCGCGGCCTTGCCGCGCCGCTCGGCGAGCGCGATCACCTCGTCGGCGGCCGGGTGGGCGCGGGCGGCCGCGGCCGACCCGTCGCGCGAGGCGTTGTCGAGGACGAGCACCTCGGTGCTGAACGGCAGGGCCGCCCGCTCGCGCGCGATCGCGTCGAGGCAGCGCCCGAGCAGCTCGCGCCCCTCGGTGTTGACGACGCAGTAGGTCAGCTCGACGGCCACCGCCACATCATCGCGGCGTCCCCGGCCTCACGCCGCCTTCCGCGCGAGCCGCCTAGGCTCGCTGCCCTGCGCGTCCACGTCGTCGACCCATCGGCCTACACGCCGCCCTACGACCACGCCCTCTGCGCGGCGCTGGCTCGTCGCGGGGTGTCGGTGACGCTCGTCACCAGCCGCTTCACCCACGGGACGGCGCCCGCGCCCGAGGGCTACGAGCGCGTCGAGCGCTTCTACCCGCTCCAGCCGGGCGGGCCGCTGCGGGTGCCCGTCAAGCTGGCCCAGCACGTGCCCGGGATGCTCGCCGAGCGCCGCGCGGCCGCTCGCGGGGCCGACCTGGTCCACCTCCAGTGGCTGGCGGTCCAGCACCTCGACGCCCACCTTCTCCCGCGCCGGCCCCGGGTGCTCACCGCCCACGACGTGCTGCCGCGCCAGCCGCGGCCCGGCCAGCGGGCCGCGCAGCGGCGGCTGTACGAGCGGATGGACGCCGTCGTCGTCCACACCGAGCACGGCCGCCGCCGGCTCGTCGAGGAGCTCGGCGTGGCCGCAGCGCGCGTCCACGTGATCCCCCACGGCGCGTTCGAGCACCTGACGGGGCTGGCCGGGGAGCTTCCGCCCGAGCTGCCCGACCCCGGCGAGCGGCCGGTGGCGCTCTTCTACGGCCTGCTGCGCCCCTACAAGGGCGTCGACGTGCTGCTGGATGCCTGGCGCGGGATCGAGGACGCCGAGCTGTGGGTCGTCGGTCAGCCGCGGATGCGGATCGACGCGCTGCGGGCCGCGGCCCCGCCCGGCGTGCGCTGGGTGCCCCGCTTCGTCTCCGACGCCGAGACGGCGGCGCTGTTCCGCCGCGCCGACCTCGTCGTGCTGCCCTATCGCGAGGCCGAGGCCTCGGGCGTCCTCCACACGGCCGTCGCCTTCGAGCGCCCGATCGTGCTCAGCGCGGTCGGGGGCTTCACCGAGGTCGAGGGGGCTCGCCTCGTGCCTCCGGGGGATCCGCGGGCGCTGCGCGACGCGCTGCGCGGCGCGCTCGCCTCACCGCCCCCGCCGACCGACCCCGCGCCCTACCGCTGGGACGACGTCGCGCGCCGTCACGTCGAGCTCTACGAGACACTCGCAGGGTGACCGAGGCGCTGTTCTGGCTGTGTGCGGGGCTGCTCGTCTACACGCAGGCGGGCTACGCGCTGCTGCTCGCCGCGCTCGCGGCCGCCGCTCCCCGCCGGCCCGCCGGAGGCGCCGCCTCCGCGCCGCCTCCGCGCGTCTCGCTGATCGTCGCCGCGCACGCGGAGGAGGCGGTGATCGCCGCCAAGGTCGCCAACGCGCTGGCGCTCGACTACCCGCGCGAGCGCCTCGAGGTGATCGTCGCCTGCGACGGCTCGCCCGACGCCACGGCGCGGCTCGCCCGCGAGGCCGGCGCCGACCTCGTCCTCGAGCTCCCGCGCGGGGGCAAGATCCGCGCCCAGGACGCCGCGGTCGAGCGGGCCGCCGGCGAGATCGTGGCGTTCTCCGACGCCAACGCGATGTGGGAGCCGCGGCGCGCTGCGCCGAGCTCGTCGCGCCGTTCGCCGACCGATGCGGTCGGCTACGCCTGCGGCCAGGTGCGCTTCGTCAACGACGCCGGGACCAACCAGGAGGGCCTCTACTGGCGCTACGAGATGGCGCTGCGCGCGCTCGAGTCGCGCCTGGCGTCGGTCACCGCCGGCAACGGCGCGATCTACGCCACGCGGCGCGCGGACTACCTCGTGGTCGATCCGATCATGGGCCACGACCTGAGCTTCCCGTTCAACATGGTCAAGCGCGGCCGGCGGGCGGTCTACGCCCCCGCCGCGCGGGCGACCGAGAAGATGGTCCCCACGATCGAGGGGGAGTTCGCGCGCAAGCGGCGGATGATGAGCCACGCCTGGCCGATCGTCCTGCGCGGCGGGCTGCTGTCCCCGCGCGGCTACCCGGCGCTCTACGCGCTGATGATCCTCAGCCACCGCGGCGCTGCGCTACGCGGCGCCGTTCCTGCACGTCGGGGCGCTCGCGCTGAACGCCGCCCTGCTCGGCGACGGCTGGGTCTATGCGGCGACGTTCGCGGTCCAGCTCGCGGTGCTCGCGGCGGCGCTCGCCGCGCCGCTCGTCGGCGGCCGTGCCGTGCTCGTCGCCCGCTACTACGTGCTCACCAACGCGTCGATCGCCGCCGGCCTCGTCGACTGGCTGCGGCACGGGACCGCCGCCGGCTGGGACCCCGCGGAGGGGACGCGATGACGCGCCGCGCGTTCGACGTCGTCGTTGCCGGCGCGGCGCTCGTCGCTCAGCGCTCCGGTGCTCGCCGTCGCGATGGTGCTGATCCGGCTCGAGTCGCGCGGCCACGCGATCTACCGCCAGCGCCGGGTGGGGCGCGACGGGCGGGCGTTCGACGTGCTCAAGCTGCGGACCATGGTCAGCGGCGCGGAGGCGATCGGCGCGGGGATGGCGGTCAACGAGGGCGACGCGCGGATCACGCGGGTCGGCGCCGTGCTGCGCCGTCTCTCGATCGACGAGATCCCCAACCTGGTCAACGTGCTGCGCGGGGAGATGGCGATCGTCGGCCCTCGCCCCACGATCCCGGTGCAGGTCGCCCAGTACACCGAGCGCCAGCGCGGCCGTCTCGTGGTGCGCCCGGGCATCACCGGGTGGGCACAGGTCAACGGCCGCGCCTCGCTGCCCTGGAGCGACCGCATCGAGCTCGACCTCTGGTATGTCGAGCACCGCTCCTGGCGGCTGGACGCGCGGATCCTGTGGCTCACCGCCCGGATGCTCGTGACCGGCCACGGCCTCTACAAGGGCGAGAGCGGCGGCTGGAAGGATCCCGGGTCATGATCGACCCCGCCGTCCTCCTCACCGGCGTCGGCAAGCGCTACGACATCGTCAGCGTCTTCGCCCGCCACGGCCGGGTCGTGGCGGCCGATCCGAACCCGCTCGCGCCGGCGCAGTACGCGGCGACCCACCGCTACGCGCCGCCGCGCATCGACGACCCCGGCTACGTCGGCTTCCTCGCCGAGCTCTGCGAGCGCCACGGCGTGGGCGCCGTGGTGCCGCTCACCGATCTCGACATCGAGGTCCTCGCCGAGGCGCGCGCCGCGGGCGAGCTGCCCGCGCTCGTGCCCGACCCGGAGGTCGCCCGCGCCACCTACGACAAGTACGAGACCCACCTGCTGCTCGAACGCCACGGGCTGCCCAGCCCGCCGACGGTGCTGCCCGGGACCCGGCCGCCGGCCTACCCGGTGATGGTCAAGCCGCGGCGCGGCTCGGGCGCGCGCTCGATCCACGCGGCGCGCGACGCGCGCGAGGCGGAGTTCTTCGCCGGCTACGTCGACGAGCCCGTGATGGTCCAGCGGCTGATGGACGGCCCAGAGTTCTCGATCGACTGCCTGGGCGACCCCGACGGGCGTTGCCTGAACGCCATCCCGCGCACGATGATCGAGTCTCGCGGCGGGGAGTCGATCAAGGGCACCGTGATCGACGACGCCGAGCTGATCGAGCTCGGCCGCCGCGTGATGGAGGCGCTCGGCGTGCGCGGCCCGTGCACGGTCCAGGCGTTCCGCGACCGCGAGATCGGGCTCGGCATCACCGACGTCAACACCCGCTTCGGCGGCGCGTTCCCGGCGCCGATCTACGCAGCGCCGCAGGGCCGCAGCTACCCCGAGCTGATCGTGCGGATGGCGGCGGGAGAGCGGCTCGAGCCGCACGTCGGCGAGTTCCGCGCCGGGACGACCTTCACCCGCTACTTCTGGCAGCTCGAGCTCGACGAGCAGCTGCGCCCCACCGGTCGCGACATCGTCAGCCCGCCGGGGCCGCCGCCCCCCCGGTGACGTCGACGGCGTGCCGGACCGCCCGCACGTAGACGTCGGGAGCGGTTGCAGCCTGCGTCCGGCTGTCCCCGCCGTAGCGCAGGCGCAACCGGTAGAGGCCCGGCCGGCTGAGGCGGACGTGTCGCTTGAAGCGGCCGAAGCGCGTGTGCACGGAGACGTGCGCGACGCGGGCCAGTCGCCCGCCGGTCGCCCGGCGTGAGATCTCGAGCGTCAGCAGGCGGCGGTGGGGGCCGATCGTGCCGGTCAGCTCGACCGAGCTGCCAGCGAGCACGCGCCGGGGCGCCGAGGCCGTCAGCGACGGCGTGACGGTGAGCTGGATCGGGTTCGAGGTGGCGCCGCCGTGCCCGTTGGGCAGGACCTGGAGCGCCCGCGTCAGGTGGCCGCCGGTGAAGGGCACCGACGCAGACCAGACGCCGTCCGGCGCGACCTCCGTCCGCGCGACCGTGACCCAGCGGGTCCGGCCCTTGACCTGGACCGAGATGCGCCCCTCGCCACGGAGGACGCCCGAGAGCTGCGCGGGCTGCGGGTAGGTGAGGCTGTCGGAGACGGCACCGATCGTGACCGGGTCGGGCGCGGCCGGGACGATCGACGGCGCGCGGGCGGCGGTCAGCTGGCGCAGCCGCGGCAGCTGCGCGTACAGCGCCGCGCCGGGGCACTCGGTCAGGCCCCCGTCGCGATGGCCCGAGATGCGCTGGAAGGTGACGCGCTGTCCCGCCGGGTAGCGGTTGAGTGACCCTCCGCCCGAGGTCAGCGTCACCGTCCCGGTGACCGGGACGCCGTGGAGCGGCAGCTTCCAGGCCAGGAGGTTGGCCATCGCCTGCATCGCGGCCTCGGACGGTCGGCACGTCGGAGTAGGTCCCGAGGTTCGAGACGCTCGTCGACTGGCTGTTCCAGCCCTGCGCCTGGGCGCCCACGACGGGCATGTCGATCCCGCCCGCACGGCCCTCGAAGAGCCGGCCGTACTTGTCGACGAGGAAGTTGTAGCCGATGTCGTTCCAGCCGTTGCTGTTGCGGTGATAGCGGCAGATGGCGAGGACGATCGCGGCGGAGTCCTGGGGGCCGTAGTCGTTCGCTCCGACCGTGTGGTGCACGAGCGCCATCTGGACCGAGCCGTACGCGGGCGCGGCGCGCGGTGGGCACTGGTTCCTCGGGTCCCACTGGCTGCGCGGGACGATCGGGGGCGGGCCGCCGGCCTGGGCGGCCCGCGCGCGCCGCGGCGGCCGCGGCCGGTGCGTGATCCGCACGAAGTGCAGGCGCAGACCGTGCGCCGCACCGCGCCAGGAGAGCCTCAGGGCGTCGGCCCCGCCCGCCCAGGCCGGGTCGGTGCCGCGGGTCGCCCGCGCGCCGTCGGGACCGTGGTCCTCGGCGGCGGCGAGGTCGACCCACGGGCGCCAGCGGCCGTCGACGCGGACGCGGACGCGGACGTCGCGAGGGGCATGCGTGCCTCGCCAGCGCAGCCCCAGCAGGTCGAAGCGGCGCCCCGGGCGGAGGACCCCCGTGGTGACCCGCCCACCGGCCGAGGCGGCCCTGGCGCCGTCCGGGGCGCGGACGGCGACGCTGAACTCGGAGATCCGGGGACCGGCGGGGGACCCGGCCACCGCGGGGGCGGGAAGCACGAGCGCGGCCAGCGCGAGGCCGGCAGCTGCGATCGGGAAGCGCATCGCCATCACCAACACCCACTCCCTTCGACCGATGCGGCGCCGGGCCTGAGCCTGCATGGCGGATTGCGCGCCGCTCAGCTCGTCGGCGGGAACGTCTCGGGGCCGCGGTCCACCCAGCGCACGCGGAAGTCCCGGATCGCGTCGAGTGTCCGGGAGCTCCAGGCGGGGCAGCCGAGCAGGTGCCCCCACGCCGTCGCGGCGACCGCGTACGGCATCCGGGTGCCGTTCTCGACCAGCAGCGTCTTGTAGCCGGAGACGCCGTCGAGCCGCTCCGCGACAACCGTCTCCAGCCGGCGCACGACGGCCGGCTGCGACCCGGGCCGGTACTGCACGATCACGCGGCCGTGCTCGAGCGCGTGCACCTGGCGCTCCTCGCTCGGGGCCCGGCCGGCCGGGTAGATGCCGTCGAGCGCCGGCACCGGGAAGTGGCGCCCCGAGGTCGGCGGGTTGCTGCGGTAGCGGACCGGATCGGTCGTGTGGCCGCGACCCTCCGACCGGGGCGCGCGCAGCACGCATCCTGCGGTCCGGGCCGCCCGGGCGAGATCGTGCTCGCGCCACGGCGGCACGGCGGCGGGACGGACGTCGCGGGCGGCCAGCGGCCCGTCGCCGCGCGCCCTGCCCGAGCCGGTCAGCGCCACGACCACCCCGACGACGACGCCCACCACGAGCAGCGCCGCCAGGCCGGCCTGGAGCTGGCGCGCGCGCGTCGGAGGCGGCGGGGCCATCGTCAGGCCAGCGTAGTGCGGCCCGTCACCCGGCTCGCGTCGGCGGCGCGAGGGCCACGTAGGCCACGAGCAGCGCGAGCGCGGCCGCCCCGGCGCCTCCTGCCGCGCCCGCGGCGCTCCATCCGGTCTTGCCGGCGGCGAGCACGAGGGGAAGGACGACCAGCGCGACCACGGCGCGGTCGGCGAGGGCCGAGCGCCGGAGCGCGTCGAGCCGCGCGGGAGCACCCGCCCGGAGCGGCCGCGGCCGTGCGGGCGTGTGCTCGAGCATCCCGCCGCAGCGGGGGCAGACCGGGTCCAGGACCGTGGAGTGCTCGGCGGGGCGCGAGTACTCGCAGAGCAGGCAGGCATGCCGGGCCGTCATGCCCCCTTGATCGGCACCGGCCTCGGCGGGCGGGGTTCGCCTGGACGAATGGTCGGCCGCCCGTGCGCTCTCGGTGCTCAACCTGGGGAGCAGGCTGCCGACCACCGGCAGAGGTGGCCATCCAGCGGCGCGACAGCTCTGGTGCATTCGTGATCGCCCTCGCGGCGGGGCCGTTCGTGCTGCCCGTGCTCGGGGTGAGGCTGGCCGACCTGCTGTTCGGGGTCCCGCTCGTCGTGCTGCCCTGGGCGGCGGCTGCCGCCCTGGCGGCCGGGCGCCGCCGGCCGGAGCGATCGGGCGCCTGGCGCTGGATCGCGGTCGCCTGCGCGTCGGCCGCCTTTGCCTCCGCGCTCGGCGTGGTCACGCAGGTCGCCGGCGCGGGCGCCACCGCGGGCCTCTACGCCGGCCTCGCCGCCTCGGCCTGCATGGTCGTCGGCGGTGCCGTGCTCGCGCACGGGGCGCTGCGCCAGGGCGGGTGGGCTGGGCTCGCCGACCCGCTCCTGCTCGCCGCGACCGCGGTCTTGACCGTGGTCTACCTGGTGGTGATCCCGGGCTTCGCCGGCGCCGACGTGGTCCTCACCGTCGTCGTCGTCCTCGACCTCGCGGCCTTCCTGCTCGTCGCCGCCGGCACGGCGGGCGACCTCCCGGCCGGAGCCAAGTCCTGGCTGATCCTGGCGCTGGCCGTCATCTGCACCGGCGACGCCACCGCGGTGGCCCAGGACGCCCACCTGACCTTCCTGCCGATCGGCGTCACGCCGGTCCTCTGGGCGCTCGCCGGCTGGTGCCTCGCGATCGCCGCCGGCCGCGAGCGCTCTGCCGCCCCGGGCGGCAGCGCGTCGCCGCCCGAGGTCGCTCCGCGGCGCACCTACGCGCGCGTCCTGCTCCCGCTCGCCGCGATCGTCGCCTATCCCGCCATTGCCGTGGGGGTGGGGCTCGGGCAGGGCGATTGGGTCCGGCCCGGGCTCTTCTTCGGCCCCGCCTTCCTGCTGTCGACCGTCGTCGCGTTCGCCCGCCAGGCGGTGCTCCTGGTCGAGCAGGACCGGGCGGCGCGGCGGGAGGCGCGGCTGCACGCGGAGGCGCGCAGCCGCGCCCGCGAGCTCGAGGCGCTCAGCCGCGTCGCGTCGACGATGACCGAAGTGCTCGAGGAGCGCCCGGTGATCGCCCGCGGGCTCGAGGCGCTCGACGCGCTCGCGCGAACGTCGAGCACCGCGCTGACGCTCGTGCGCGGCGAGGGCAGCGAGCTCGTCGCCACGACCGGCGCGTGGGGCGCCGATCGCATCTGGGCGCGCACTCCGCACCTCGCGGCCGGCGGGCCCGCGCCCGAGCCGCTGCTCATGCGCCGCGGCCGCCGCGAGATCGCCCACGTCCCGCTCAGCGCGCGCGGCGACTTCCTCGGCACCGTGACGCTCGTGCGCCCGGAACGCGAGGGGAGCTTCGAGCCCGAGTTGGGGCTCCTGCGCCTGATCGTCGACCAGCTCGCGGTCGCGCTCCAGAACGCCCGTGACTACTGCGAGAAGCTCGAGGCGGCGATCCGCGATCCGCTCACGGGGCTCTACAACCGCCGGTTCTTCTACGAGGCGTTCGCCAAGGAGATCGCCCGGCACGAGCGCTACGGCACCGATGCCGCGCTGGTGCTCTTCGACATCGACGACTTCAAGCGCATCAACGACACCCTCGGCCACGCGGCCGGCGACCACGTCCTCCAGCAGGTCGCCGCCATCGCCGGCCGGCTGGTCCGCCCGGCCGACACGTTCGCCCGCGTCGGCGGCGAGGAGTTCGGGCTGCTGCTGCCCGAGACGGCCCAGCTCGACGCGCTGCTGGTCGCCGAGCGGCTGCGCACCGCGGTGGCCCGGCAGGAGATCCTGCCCGGCCGCCCGGTGACCCTCAGCGGCGGCGTCGCGGCGATGCCGCAGGACGGCACGACGCGAGAGGCGCTCGAGCGTGCCGCCGACCAGGCCCTCTACTGGGCCAAGCGCAACGGCAAGAACCTCTGCGCGCTGGCCAACGAGGCGCTTGCAACCGACGTCGACGCCGTGCCGCAGGGCATGCTCGCCCACCTGCACGGCGTGGTCGCCGGGATCGACGCGTCGCAGCTGCACACCCGCGACCACTCGGAGAACGTCGCCTCCTACGCGGTGGCGATCGGGCAGGCCCTCGGCCTCGACCCCGACCGGATCGTGCGGGTCCGCCGGGCCGCGTTCCTGCACGACGTCGGCAAGGTGGCGGTGCCCAACGCCATCCTCGCCAAGCCGGGGTCGCTGACCGCCGAGGAGTTCGCCGAGATCCGCCTGCACCCGTCGGTGGGCGCGACGATGCTCCACCATGCGGGCCTGCACGACGAGGCGCGCTGGGTGCGCGCGCACCACGAGCGCTTCGACGGCGCCGGCTACCCGGACGGTCTCGGAGCCGACGAGATCCCGCTCGAGGCCAGGATCATCTTCGTCGCCGACGCCTTCGAGGCGATGACCTCCGACCGGCCCTACCGTCCCGGGATGCCGGTGCCGCAGGCCCTCGCCGAGCTGCGCCGCTGTGCGGGCGCGCAGTTCGCCCCGCAGGTGGTCGAGGCGTTCGTCGACCTCGTCGAGGGCGACCATGTCGCCGTGCTTGCGCTGCGCGCCAGCTCCCAGCCCGGCGACCTGGCGAACGTCTAGGCGGCCGACCGTGTGCGGCCGCGCCGCCGCGGTCGCCAGCACTCGTCGAGGAAGTCGCCGATCTCGCCGGTCAGGCGCTCGGGCGAGAAGCGCAGCTCGAGCATGTGGTCCGCCTCCAGCAGCCGGCCGTTGGGCAGCTCGTCGACGAGCATCCCCGAGTCGCTGAACGGGTGGATGGGGTCGCGGCGGTGACCGATGACGAGCGCAGGCGGGGTCAGCGTCTCGCGGATCGTGCGGTGGGGCGCGACACGCCCGAAGAACAGGCCCTGGAGCACAGCCGCGCTCGGGGCGGGCGCCTGGCGGACCGTGTCGAGCGCGACCTGCCCGAAGAACGGGCCGACGCCGTCGGGGATCCGCCTCGTCAGCCACGACAGCCCGCGGGCGAGCGGCTCCCCCGCGGTCAGCGCGACCATGAGCGGGGTGAACGCGAGCGCGCAGCCGAGCAGCGCGTTGTCGAGCACCGGCATCTCGATCACCATCCCGCGCACGCGCTCGGGGGAGTGCGCGCACGTCTCGAGCGCCACGTTGGCCCCGAGCGACGTGCCGGCGATCACGGCCTCGTCGAGCCCGAGGTGGTCGAGCAGCCCGATCACCTGCTCGCCGAAGAACGACATCGAGTAGCGGCCCATGTCGTCGGGCCGGTCCGACCGGCCGTGTCCGAGGAGGTCGACGGTCACCACCCGGTTGCCACGGGCCGCGAGCGCCTTGGCCAGCGGGACGTGCATCCGCTGCGAGAGCAGCAGCCCGTGGACGAGGATGCAGGTGCGCGGGCCCTCGCCGTAGGAGCTGTAGGCGAGCCGGTGGTCCCCGTGCGTGAAGGTCGGCATCGCCGAGCACCCTACCTCGGGGGCGGGTCGGTATCGACCCGGATACGGTCCCATCCATGGCTCCGCGCGATCTCTACCAGGACCGCCTGACCACTCCGGACGAGGCCATCGCCGGACTGCCCGACGACAGCGACGTGGTCATGTCGATGGCGGTGTCGCAGCCGCCCGCCCTGCTGGCGGCCCTCGAGCGCAGGATCCGCGGTGGAGGCCTCAGCGAGGTGCGCGTCCACTACTTCCACTCGGAGGCCACAGCCGGCGAGACGATCCTCCAGTACGACCTCATGGACGTGGTCAAGCCGCACTGCTTCTTCCTTGGAGCGATCGAGCGCGAGCTGCAGCGCCGTGGCGACGAGGACGGCCGCCAGGTCGTCTTCTACGTCCCCAACTCGTTCGGTCAGGCGCCGCGCTACCTCACCGAGTACGTGCGGCCCGACGCGTTCCTCGTCACGGTCTCGCCGATGGACCGCGCGGGCTACTTCACGTTCGGCACCAACAACGACTACGGCTCGACCGTCGCTCGCCGCACCCGCAAGCTCATCGTCGAGGTCAATCCGCGCATGCCGCGCGTGTTCGGCGACTCGCTGCTGCACGTGAGCGAGGTCGACATGATCGTCGAGCACGAGGCGTCGCTGATCGAGCACCCCGCCCGCGAGCCGCAGGCGGTCGACCTCGCGATCGGTGCCCAGATCGCCGAGATGGTGCCCGACGGCGCGACGATCCAGATGGGGATCGGCGGGGTGCCCAACGCGGTCTGCGCCCAGCTCCACGACCACGCCGACCTGGGGATCCACTCGGAGCTGATGTCGCCCGGCATGGTCGACCTCGTCAGGCGCGGCGCCGTCACCGGCCGGCGCAAGCGCATCAACCGCTTCAAGCACGTCTTCACGTTCGCCCTCGGCGACCAGGACATGTACGACTTCATCGACGACAACCCCTCGATGGAGAGCTACCCGGTCTCCTACGTCAACGCCCCGGCGGTCATCGCCCGCAACGACCGCGTGGTGTCGATCAACGCGATCCTCGAGATCGACCTGCTCGGCCAGGCCAACGCCGAGTCCTTGCGCGGGCGCCAGCTCTCGGGCGCGGGCGGCCAGCTCGACTTCGTGCGCGGCGCGTTCGACTCGCGCGGCGGCAAGTCGATCATCGCATTCCAGTCGACCGCACACGGCGGCGACTTCTCGCGCATCGTCGGCCGCCTCCAGGGTCCGGTCACCGACCCGCGGATGGACACGCACATCGTCGTGACCGAGCACGGCTGGACCGACCTCAAGGCCAAGTCGGTGCCCGAGCGCGCCGCCGCGCTGATCGGGCTCGCCGATCCGCGCTTCCGCGGCGAGCTGGAGGCCGAGGCGCGCGACATGGGCCTGTTCTGACCGCCGCGGCCGATCCGTAGAAACCGCCGCTCGCGACTGCGGGGCACCCGGGATGGCGCGCGGCGGCGGCGGGCGTAGCGTCGTGGCATGCCGCTCGCGATGGCCCTCCTGCTGACGCTGCTGCTCGTCCCCGCCGCGCAGGCCGCGTCCGACCAGGTCGTGCTCTCCGGCTCGGTGACGGTGCCCCGCGGCGAGACGGCCGGGACCGTCGTGATCGTGCACGGCCCCGCGCGGATCGCCGGGCGCGTCGATGGCGACGTGGTCGCCATCGACGGCCGCGTGGCCGTCACCGGTGTCGTCACCGGCGACGTCGTCGCGGTCTCCGCCCCCGCGCGCCTGGGCCCCTCCGCCCGCGTGGGCGGCGACCTGCTCTACGGCGACGAGGCTCCCGCGATCGCCTCCGGCGCCCGGGTCGACGGCAAGGTCTCCGACCAGGGCTGGGCGGGTTTCGCGCGCAACGGCCTGCCCGTCGTCTCGGCGATCGCGATCTGGATCGCCGTCTCGCTGTCGACGCTCGCCCTGGGCCTGCTGCTGATCGGATTCGCGCCGCGGGCCGCCGACGCGGCGCTCGCCGCCGCGCGCGAGGCGCCCTGGCAGGCGGTCGCCTGGGGCGCCGGGCTGTTCATCGGGCTGCCGGTCGCAGCCGTCCTCGCGATCCTCACCCTCGTCGGCGTGCCGCTCGGCCTCGCCGTCCTGCTGGCCCTGCTCCCGCTCGGGGCGGTCGGCTACGCGACCGCGGGCTTCCTGCTCGGGCGCGTCGTCGCCCCGTCGGCCCCGCGCGTCACCGCCTTCCTCGCCGGCCTGGGCATGCTGCGCGTCGCCGCGATCATCCCGTGGGTGGGCGGGGCGGCCTGGGTCCTCGGCGCCGCATTCGGCCTGGGGGCGCTGTTCGCCGCCGCCTGGCGGCATCGCGGCCGCGGCGCTCGGCCGGACCCTGCCTTCGCCGCGCCGGTGAGCCCGACGCCGGCCCGGTAGGTTCTCCCCATGGCGAAGCAGACAAGGATCCTCACCGGCCGCGTGGCGGCCGTCACCGGCGGCGCGCGCGGGATCGGCCGCGCCACCGCCCAGGCCCTGCTGGCGCAGGGCATGAAGGTCGCCATCGGCGACGTCGACCTCGAGACCGCGCAGCGCACGGCGGCCGAGCTGGGCGACCGCGCCGAGGCGTTCGAGCTCGACGTCACGCGCCGCGAGTCCTTCGCTGCGTTCCTCGACGCCGTCGAGGAACGGCTCGGGCCCCTCGACGTGCTGGTCAACAACGCCGGGATCATGCCGCTGGGGCCCTTCCTCGACGAGGACGACCGCAGCACGCAGCGGATGATCGACATCAACGTCAACGGCGTGCTGTTCGGGATGAAGGAGGCGTTGCCGCGCTTCCTGGCGCGCAACGGCGGCCACCTGGTGAACATCGCCTCGACCGCCGGCAAGGCGGGCTTCCCGGGCGGCGCCACGTACTGCGGGACCAAGCACTTCGTCGTCGGGGTGAGCGAGGCGGTCCGCGCCGAGCTGCACGAGACCCCGGTGGAGATCTCGTGCGTGATGCCCGGTGTGGTCAACACCGAGCTGGCCTCCGGGCTCCAGGAGGCGCGCGGGGTCAAGAACGTCAACCCCGAGGACGTCGCCGAGGCGATCGTCGACGCGCTGCGCCACCCGCGCTTCGACGTCTTCGTGCCACGGTCGATCGGCCCGATCAGCGCGATCATGGGCGCTGCTGCCGCGCCGGGCCGCGAGGCGGTCTCGCGGGCGCTGAAGGCCGACCGGGTCCTGGCGGCGGCCGACCCCGAGGCCCGCCGCGCCTACGAGCTGCGGGCGGCCCGCTCCGAGCCCGCGCTGGAGGCCGGCGACGAGCAGCGCCGGCTCGCGCAGGCGAAGGACTGACCGGCGGCCGCGGCGAACTGCGTCGGCGTGGCCGACGCCTTCGTGTACCTGCTGCGCTGCGCCGACGGGACGCTCTACTGCGGGTGGACGACCGACGTCGAGCGCCGGCTGACCCGCCACCGCGACGGCAGCGCCAGCCGCTACACGCGCTCGCGGCGCCCGCTCGAGCTCGCGGCCGCCTGGCCGGTGGCCGATCGCAGCGCCGCCCTGCGCGAGGAGGCGGCGGTCAAGCGGCTGAGCCGCCGCGAGAAGCTGGCGCTCGTGGCGCGCCTCGGCCCGCGGCCGTGAGCCAGGCGGCGATCCGCTCGCCGATCTCCTCGCCGGCGTCCTCCTGGAGGAAGTGCGAGGCGTTGCCGATCACCTCGGGCTCGGGCCCGCGGATCGCCTCCGCAAAGCGGCGCCCGGTCTCCAGCGGCAGGACCGGGTCGGAGTCGGCCCACAGGATCAGCTTCGGCCGCCCGTCCTCGCGCAGCGCCTCGAGCACCCGCTGACCGGCCTCGGCGCCGGGCCCGTCGGGTGTCAGCGGGATCATGAGCGGGAAGGCGCGCGCGCCTGCCTTCGACGCCGTGTCGGGGAACGGCTCGTCGTAGCGCGCGGCGGTCTCGTCGTCCATGCCGCGGGCGACGGCGTTGCGGACCAGCATCGAGATCGGCAGGTCCTCGGTGCGCTCGACGAAGTCGCGGAACGCCATCCAGGCGTCGCTCATGCGCTGGTGGCCGGTGAACAGGCCCGTGTCCATGACGACCAGCCGGTCGAAGCGGTCGGGGTGCTCGACGAACAGCCGCATCCCGACCGGCCCGCCCCAGTCGTGGACGACCATCGTCGCGCCGTGCAGGTCGAGCTGCTCGAGCAGGCCGGACATGACGCGCGACGTGGCGGTCGTAGGAGTACCAGTCGAAGTCGGTCGGGCTTGTCGGAGCGGCCGAACCCCGCCATGTCGGGGGCGATGCAGCGGAAGCCCGCCTCGCGGACCGGTGGCATGACCTTGCGCCACAGGAAGCTCCACGTGGGCTCGCCGTGCATGAACCACACCGGCGCGGCGGTCTGCTCGCCGTCGTCGACGTAGGCGATGCGCAGCCCGTCGACCTCGGCGGTGCTCGACTCGGCGGGGAACGTGGTGGCGGTCATGGCGGCAGCCTACGGCGTACCGTGAGGCGGGTGTCCGCCACGCCTGCCCGTCGCCGTGCCCCGGTCGTGGCGACGCTCGCGGCCTCGATCGTGCTCGCCGGCGGTTGCGGGAGCGGCGGTGCGGGCGCTGCCGGCGCGGCGGCGAGCGCCTCGCGGGCGCATGCCGTCCCCGGGTCGAAGGTCGCGGTGGTCGTGCTCGAGAACGAGGGCCCCGGGGCGGTGCTGCGCGGCGGGTGGCTGGCCGAGGCCGCGCGCCGCGGCGGCGTGGCGACGCTCCGCCTACGCCGAGACGCATCCGTCGCTGCCGAACTACCTCGCCCTGGTCAGCGGCTCGACGCAGGGCGTCACCAGCGACGACGTGTCGGTGGGCCCGTTCGGCGGCCCGACGCTGATGCGCCAGCTCGACCGCGCCGGCGTCTCCTGGCGCGCCTACATGAACGCGATGCCGGCGCCGTGCTTCGACGGCGGTGGTGCCGACGTCGCGGGCCGCTATGCCAAGCGCCACGATCCGTTTCTGTTCTTCTCCGACGTGGTCGCCGACCCGGCGCGGTGCCGCCGCCGCGTCGTCCCCGGCAGCCGCCTGGCCGCCGACGAGCGCCGCGGGCTGCCGCGGTTCAGCTGGCTGACCCCGGACCTCTGCCAGGACATGCACGACTGCCCGGTGGCCGCCGGGCAGCGCTGGATGTCCGGCGCGCTGCCGCCGCTGATCCGGGCGCTGGGCCCGAAGGGCGTGCTGTTCGTCGTCGCCGACGAGGGCACGGATGACAGCGGCTGCTGCGGCGGGGCGCATGGCGGCCGGATCCCGCTCGTCGTGCTCGGCGCCGGCGCCCGCCCGGGCGCGCGGTTCGCCGGGAACGTCACCCATCGCGCGCTGCTGGCGACGATCGAGGACCGGCTGGGGCTGGGCCGCCTGCCCGCCACCCGCGGCGCCCCGACGCTCGCGCCGCTTCTGCGCGGCTCCTAGGGCCCGGCCGAGCCGGCGCGCTCGCGGGCTTCGGCGATCGCGCGCAGGGCCTCCTCCTTGGAGAACCAGCCGTCGACGTTGACGTGGATCCCCTGGGGCTGCTTGTAGATCGCGAAGAAGTGGCTGATCTCGTCGCGCAGCTGCTGGGGGATGTCCTCGAGGCTCTCGAGCGTGTTCCAGTTCGGGTCGTGACTCGGGCACGCAGACGACCTTGTCGTCGATGCCCTTCTCGTCGCGCATGCGAAACAGCGCGATGACCTTCACCGGGATGACGCAACCGGGGAACGTCGGCTCGCTGACGCAGACCATCGCGTCGAGCGGGTCGCCGTCCTCGCCGCAGCGTGTCGGGGATGAACCCGTAGTCGGTGGGATAGACGACCGAGCTGAACAGGAAGCGGTCGAGCTTGATCGCCTGCAGCTCCTCGTCCCACTCGTACTTGTTGCGGCTCCCTTTCGGGATCTCGACGAGGCAATGAACGCGATCGGCCACGACGCGGCATCCTACGGAGCCATGAGCACGACCGCCGCCACGACCGAGCAGCTCTGCATCGACACCGATCCGGACGCTGTCGATGGACGCCGTCCAGAAGGCCAACTCCGGCCACCCCGGGATGCCGATGGCGATGGCGCCGGTCGGCCTACCTGCTCTACGCCGAGGTCATGCGCCACAACCCGCGCGATCCCGACTGGCCCGACCGCGACCGCTTCGTCCTTCAGCGCGGGCACGGCTCGATGCTGCTCTACAGCGCGCTGCACCTCTCCGGCTACGACCTGTCGCTCGACGACCTCAAGGCGCTTCCGCCAGTGGGGCTCGCTGACGCCGGGCCACCCCGAGCGCGACCGCGTCCACGTCACGCCGGGCGTGGAGGTGACGACCGGGCCGCTGGGCCAGGGCTTCGCCAACGGCGTCGGCATGGCGATGGCCGAGCGCTTCCTGCGCGAGCGCTACGGCGAGCGAGGTCAGTCGACCACCGCGTCTACGCGATCGTCTCCGACGGCGACCTGATGGAGGGCATCGCCTCCGAGGCCGCCTCGCTGGCCGGCCACCTCGGCCTCGGCCGGCTGGTCTACCTCTACGACGACAACGACATCTCGCTCGACGGCCCGACGGGACTCTCGTTCGACGTCGAGGACGTGACCAAGCGCTTCGAGGCCTACGGCTGGCACGTGCTCTCCGTCCACGACGCCAACGACCTCGACCGCGCTGCGCACGGCGGTGCTCGACCGCGCAGCGCATCGAGGACCGCCCGACGCTGATCCGCGTCAAGTCGATCATCGGCTATCCCGTCGCCCAACAAGGCCGGCACGTCCAAGGCGCACGGCTCGCCGCTGGGCGAGGACGAGGTCCGCGCGACCAAGGAGGCCCTCGGCTGGGATCCCGACGCCCACTTCGAGGTGCCCGAGGGTGTCTACGAGGCGTTCAGCGCCGTGGAGCGCGGCGCCGAGGCCCAGGCGGAGTGGGAGCGGCGCTTCGCGGCGTGGCGCGAGGCCGACGCCGACCGCGCGGCCGAGTGGGACGCCGCCTGGCAGCGCCCGGTCGGCCGGCCGCTGCCGGGGCTGCGCGGCGGCGCTGCCGTCCTTCGATGCCGAGATCCCCTCGCGCGGCGCCGGGGGCAAGGCCATGGCCGCCTTCGCGCCGTACGTGCCGACGATGGTCGGCGGCGCGGCCGACCTCTCCGAGTCGACCAAGACCGAGTTCCCGGGGGAGGGGGAGCGCTTCACGCGCGAGCGGGCCGGCCGCAACGTCTACTTCGGGGTGCGCGAGCACGGGATGGGCGGCGCGGTCAACGGCATGGCCGCCCACGGGGGCATCGTCCGGCCCTACGGCTCGACGTTCCTGCAGTTCTCCGACTACATGCGCGGCGCGATCCGGCTCAGCGCGCTCACCGACCTGCCGGTGGCGTGGGTCTTCACCCACGACTCGGTCGGCCTCGGCGAGGACGGCCCGACGCACCAGCCGGTGGAGCACCTCGCTGCGCTGCGGGCGATCCCGGGGCTGACCGTCCTGCGCCCGGGCGACGGCAACGAGACGAGCGCCGCGTGGCGCACGATCCTCGAGGACCTCGAGGGCCCCGCCTGCCTCGTCCTCTCGCGCCAGGGCATCGGGCCCGTCGCCTCGCCGGAGGCGGCGACGGAGGGCGTGCCGCGTGGCGCCTACGTGGTTCGCGACGCCGACGAGCCGAAGGCCGTGATCGTCGCGACCGGCTCCGAGGTGACCACCGCGCTCGGCGCCGCCGACGAGCTGGGCGCCGACATCCCGGTGCGCGTCGTCTCGATGCCCAGCTGGGAGCTCTTCGCCCGCCAGGACGAGGCCTACCGGTCCGAGGTGCTCGGCGAGGGCGTGCCGCGGATCTCGGTCGAGGCGGGCATCGCGATGGGCTGGTCGCGCTGGGTCGACGCCTCGGTGTCGATCGAGCGCTTCGGCGCCTCCGCGCCGGGGACCGAGGTCCTCGAGCGCTTCGGCTTCACGCCGGCGGCGGTCGCCGAGCGGGTCAGAGACCTCCTGAGCTGAGGACCCGGCCGGCGTCGCCGGCGACGGTGACGTGGATCGCGGCGGGCTCGCGGACCCAGGTGATGAGGTTCAGCGCCGTCAGCCGGTCGAGGGTGAACTGGAACGCCCGGGCCTGGGCGCGGTCGCGATAGCGCCGGCGGATGTCGAACGCGAAGCCGGTCGTGTGCAGCGAGTAGCGCCTGGTGGCCTGCGGGTTGCCGTGCGCGAGCATCCGCTGGTAGCGGGCATCGCGCACCGCCGAGTCGATCGAGAGCGGCGCGAGGCCGGAGATGTCGCGCACCGCGAGCCCGAGGTAGCGCAGCAGCGCCCGCGCCGCCGGCCGCAGCGCCCGGTAGCGGGCGCGGTCGACGTGCAGGCGTCCCGCGAGCTCGCCGAGCGTGGCGTCGAGTCGCAGGCCCATCGTGCCCAGCGACCCGGCCGTCAGCGGCACCAGCGCCCCGCTCGCCCGTGCCGCTAGCAGGGCCGCGGGGTCGGCGAAGACCTCGGTCGAGCCCGGCGGGTGCAGGACCTCCTCGGCGCTGTTGCGCGCCGTCTGGAGGGCCGCCAGCCGGCGCAGCGCCGCCGGGTCGGCACGCCAGAGCCGCATGATCTCGCGCGCGGCCAGCAGGCGCCAGAGGTAGGTGGACGAGTCGTCGCCGAGCCGGGCCAGCAGCGCCCACGCCTGCGCGTGGCGCAGCGGGGTCGAGTCGAAGAACAGGCGGGCGTAGGGGACGGGCTGCTCGCCGTAGGCCCGCAACGCGTCCTGGAGGTTGCCGACGCCCATGTGGTAGCTGACGAACGCGAGGTCGTCGCGGTGCAGCAGGCCTCGGGCGAAGTCGAGGTAGCGGCCGGTCGCCGCCAGCGCCTTGGCGGGGTCGAAGCGCTCGTCGACGCGGCGGCGCAGGCGCGTGCGCTCGGCGACCTTGTGCCCGCGCGCGATGCCGCGGGTCAGCCGCTCGCTGGCGGTCACGTCGATCCGCATCTTCAGCAGGTTGCGCCCGGTCTCGGCGAGGATCTGCGTGAGCCCGGCGGCGCCGTTGAGGTCGCTGCTCGCCCGCGCGTCGGGCCGGCCGCCGCTCTCGAGGAACACCAGCGCCTCGAGCAGGTCGGGGTCCAGGCCGTAGCGGCCGGCGACGCGCTGCACGAGGCCTCGCCAGCGGGCGGTGCGCTTCGCGGTCGCCACCGCGCCGCCGGGCGACTTGGCGTAGAGCACGTGGGCGAGCCCCTCCGCCGCGCGCCGCTCGAAGGCTGCGCGCCGGTCCTCGGCGTACGCGAGCGGGTCGCGCGTGCCGTTGCCCGGCTCCGCGAACGGCGTCAGGCGCTCGCCGGACCCGCCGCCGGAGGCGAGCAGGATGACCGCGACGACGGCCACGAGGAGGACCCCGGCGCCGGCCAGCAGGAGCCGCAGCGGGGGTCGGCGGCCGGGACGCATCCGTCCCACGGTAGGCATACCGTCGGCGCGTGCGCCTGCTGCGTCCGCCGCTCCCCGATCCGATTGCGCTCGGCGACGACGACCTCGTCATCGCCGCCGACAACGCCGAGGTCCTGCCGCTGCTGCCGGAGGCGGCGTTCGACCTCGTCTACGTCGACCCGCCGTTCAACACGGGCCGCGAGCGGCGGCGCGGGAGCCTTGCCTACGACGACCGCCATGCCGACTACCTGGGGTTCTTGCTCCCGCGGCTCGAGCGCGCCCGCGAGCTGCTCGCCGAGCACGGGACGCTCTACGTCCACCTCGACCACCGCGAGAGCCATCGGGTCAAGCTCGCGCTCGACGAGCTCTTCGGCGAGCGGTGCTTCCTCAACGAGCTGGTCTGGGCCTACGACTTCGGCGGGCGCCCGCGCGACCGCTGGCCGGCCAAGCACGACACGATCCTCGTCTACGTCCGCAATCGCGGGCGCCACTGGTTCGACACCACCGAGGTCGAGCGCGAGCCGTACATGGCCCCGGGCCTGGCGGGCCCGGTCAAGGCGGCGCGAGGCAAGATCCCGGCGTCGGTGTGGTGGTCGACGATCGTCCACACCACCGGCCGCGAGAAGACCGGCTACCCCACCCAGAAGCCCGAGGCGGTCGTCCGGCGGATCGTGGCGGCCTCGTGCCGGCCCGGCGCGTGGTGCCTGGACTTCTTCGCCGGGTCGGGCACGCTGGGAGCGGCCGCGCTCGCGCTCGGGCGCCGCTACGTGCTCGTCGACGTCAACCCGGACGCCGTCGAGGTGATGGCGCGCCGGCTAGGGCCGCCCGCGGCCGAGGGTCCGGCTGAGGGCGGGCGCGACGATCGCGAAGGCGGCGATCACCGCCAGCAGCACGCCGAAGACGCCGCCTCCGAGGGCGACGACGACGACGGCCGCTGCGGCGGCCACGATCAGGGCGGGCAGGACGATTCGGCTCACGCGCCCAGCGCTACCCGGCCGCCGAGCGCGCCAACCGCCCCCGTGCGGGGCGGCGGGTGAAGCACGGCTCGTCGGCCCACCCTTCGGCCCTTGCCGCGAGGCGATTCGGCGGACACCCTTTCCCGCGGCGCTGCGCGCGCGTACGATCGCTCGCATGCGCCGCTTCCCGCTCGTCCTCCCGGCAGTTCTCGCGGCGGTCGCCCTCTCGGGTCCCGTCGCCGCTCCGGCCCAGCAGTCCGCTTCGGGCGCGGCGACGGTCGACAAGGTTGCCGCATCCCCGTTCGGGTCCAGCCTGCTCGTGACCGTCGGATGCGCGGACCGCGGCTCCGACTGCCAGGGGGACGTCAGGGCGAGGACGACCACGAAGATCCGCGGCCGCACCCGCTCGGTCGGGTCGCTGCCGTTCTCGGTCTTCCCGGGCGAGCACGAGACGCTGCGCTTCACGCTGACGAGATCCGTGCGGACACGGCTGCGCAGGACCGGCCGGCTGGGCGTACGTGTGGTGCTCACCGATGGCAGCGGCGTGGCCGCCCGGATCGTGCGCACGACCGTTCACGTCAAGCCCCGGCACGGCTGACCCGCTCCGCTTCGCGCGCGACGCGCCCGCCCTCGCGGAGCCCACCGCGGGACGCCCACGCACAGCCAGGGTCCGGCTCGTAGGATCGCTCAGGTGCCGGGCCCAGTCTCCGATGCCTCGCCAGCTGCACTTACCATGTCGTGCGCTCGTCCGCGACCGACCAGAGCCGTCACTAGCGCATGCTCGATGTGACGGCAAGCGCGTGGGTCGCGACGATCGCGTTCATCGCCGCGCGCTTCGCGCTCGATCTCGGGATGTCAGGACGTCGGCCGCATGCGGTCACATTTCGCGAGGCGGTCGGCTGGTCGAGACCGCTCTGGGCGCCGAGCTCTCGGAGCATCTGGGCTACCCGCCCGGGCAGGCGCCACCGGGCGGGGCGGCCGCGAGCACCTCACGGCGACCGTGGACGCCGTCCGTTCCGCCCGCCACCAGCAGTTCACCAGTGAGCGCCCCGACCGCCGCGTAACGCAGCGGGCGGGGCAGTGTGGCGACGTCGCGCGGCTGGCGCCGGGATGAAACGCGAGGACCGAGCGCAATGGGATGGTGGTCGTGCGACAGCGGCGTTCGCCGGTGGCAGCGCGAGGGGTTGCGGGCGATCGCGTCGTCGTCATAGGCGAACGGGTCGTGCTTTTTGGCGTAGTCGCCGGACGTGGCGGGGCGTGCGCAGGCGCGTAACAGCCCTTCGAGGCGGCCCCACGTGCGGCCGGCGTGGTCGAGTTGGTCGGCGAGGTTCGGTCCGTTGGCGGTGCAGTCGGTGCTGTCGCTGTCGATGCGCTGGGTCGAGCCGCCACCAAGGCGATGTAGCTGGGCAGCGAGGGGTGCGTGATGGCGTAGCTGTTGCCTGCGACACCGAAGCGGTGGGCGAGCCGGTTGAGGTAGGGCGCGTCGCGGGAGCCCGAGGACCTGACCGGCCTCCTTGTTCTCCGTGACGATGAGGACGACGTGTGGTCGCGGCGCGCGGTGGCCGGGCTCGAGCATCGCCGTCAACGCGGCTGCTGCGGTGCTGACAGGCCGAAGGCTGCGCGTCATCCGCGGGCCTTCGCTGTCTCGGGACGGCCACGTCGGCTGGGCCGCGATCTTCGACCACACCCGGATGAACCCCTGCCGCAGCAGGGGTTCTTCGGAGTGGAGCTAGGGGGACTCGAACCCCCGACCTCCTGGGTGCGATCCAGGCGCTCTCCCAACTGAGCTATAGCCCCGCGAACCTCGCAGTGTAGCTCTGACCGGGGGCGCCGCGAGTACGCTCACGCCCGCAGGGATGAGCTTTCGCGGCCGCCTCACGCTCTTCTTCGTCCTGATCGTCATCGTGCCGATGGTGTCGGTGACGCTGGTGATCTTCCGGCTGATCTCCGACAACGAGCAGGGCAAGGCGTCGGCCCAGGTGGCGGCGCGCGAGCAGACCGCGATCAACCTCGAGCGCGAGGCGAGCGAGGAGGCCGCCAGGGCCGCAGTGCACCTGGCCGCCGACAGCCGGCTCGCCACCGCGCTGCGTGCCGGCGACGGCGCCGCGGCCACCGCACGCGCGCGGGAGCTGCTGCCCCGCCGGCGGCTCTCGCGGATCCTCGTGATCGGTCCCGACAAGCACGCGATCGTCGACATCGGCCCGCGCGACGCGACGTTCCCCGCCACCCGCCGGCTGGTGGCGGACGGCAGGCCGCTGGGCACGTTGGAGGTGTCGGTGGAGCGCGCGAGCGAGTACTCGAGGCTCGTCGGCCGGGTCACGGGGCTGGGGGTCGTCGTGCGCCGTCGCGGACACGTGCTCGCCTCCACGATCTCCGGGGCATCCGGCCTCGAGCTTCCGCGCCGCGACGGCGAGGTGCTGGTCAACGGCCGCTCCTACCGGGCCGGGACGTTCTCGCTGCGTGGGTTCCGTGACGGGCTGGTGCAGGTGACGCTGCTGCGCGACGAGCAGCAGACCGCCAGCGACGTGACGCGGACGCGGCTGCTCGTGGCCGCGATCCTCGTCGGCTTCTTCGTCCTCGCGTTCGCGTTCGCGATCGCCGTGTCGCGGTCCCTCCAGCGCCAGATCGGATCGTTCCTGGAGGCGGCGCGACGGCTGGGCGGGGGCCGCTTCGACACGAAGGTCCCCACCGTCGGCAACGACGAGTTCGCTGCGCTCGGCGAGCAGTTCAACACGATGGCCGTCCAGCTCGAGCAGCGCCTCGCGCAGCTGCGCGAGGAGCGGGTCCGCGTCGAGCGGTCGATGCGCCGGCTCGGCGAGGCCGTCGGCTCGAACCTCGACCGCGACGCGCTGCTGGGCATCGTCGTCGAGACCGCCGTGGACGGCGTCGGCGGCGAGGGCGGGCGGGCGGCGGCCCGGCAGGCGCCCGGCGCCCCGCTGGAGGAGCTCGCCGTCGCGGGCCGGCTCGGTCGGGCTGGAGGGGGTCTCCCTCGAGGCCGAGTCGCTCGCCCTCGAGACCGCCCGCACGAGCGAGGTGTTCCGCGACGGCCAGGCGCGCGCTCGCCGTCCCGCTGCGCGGCAGCGAGGGCGCGCCCGACCCGCTGGGCGTCGTGTCGGTGGGGCGCGCGGGCGAGGCGTTCAGCGAGGCCGATCGCGAGCTGTTCACCTACCTCGCGGGCCAGGCGGCGGTCTCGATGGAGAACGTCGGACTGCACGAGACGGTGCAGCGTCAGGCGGTGACCGACGAGCTGACCGGGCTGTTCAACCACCGCCGCTTCCAGGAGTTCCTCGACGCCGAGGTCGAGCGCGCGCGCCGCTTTCCCGATCAGCCCGTCGGGCTGATCCTGCTCGACCTCGACGACTTCAAGTCCGTCAACGACACCTACGGCCACCAGCAGGGAGACCTCGTCCTCCGCGAGGTCTCCCGCGTGCTGCAGGAGACCTCGCGCGAGATCGATGCTCCGTCGCGCTACGGCGGCGAGGAGCTCGCCGTGGTGCTTCCCGGCACGGACCTCGAGGGCGCCTACGACATGGCCGAGCGCGTCCGCCACGGCGATCGAGGCGCTGCGCCTGCCGATCCTCGGCGGATCCGACGGCGACGTGCTGCACCGTGACGGCGAGCGTCGGCGCAGCGGCGCTTCCCGAGGCCGGGAGCGAGGGCGCCGACCTCGTCGCGGCCGCCGACGCGGCGCTCTACGAGGCGAAGCGAAGCGGGAAGAACAAGACCGTTCGGGCCGGAGTAGGCTAGGAGCGATGGGACTGCTGGACGACGCCATCCGCGAGCACCTCGAGCTCAAGCGGCGCCGGGGCGCCGACGTGGCCGAGCTCGCCCGCCAGGAGCGCGAGGCGTTCGGCCCCGTCTCGCGGGCCGACATCGCCGTCGCCGAGCCGGACGACGCCGCGCACGACCGCGATCCCGCGCTCGACGATCCCGCGGCGTTCGCCGAGCCGGCCGAGGAGCGCCCGCCGCCCGTCGCCGAGCCCGCCCGACTGCATCGCCTGGTCGAGGAGACCGAGCCCCCGCGTTCCACGGCGACCCGGCCGACCATCTCGGTCATGACGCCGCGGCCGGCACCGGGCCGCGTCCAGCGATCGCCTGCTAGGAGACCGAGCCCCCGCGCTTCCACGGCGACCCGGCCGACCACTTCCCGCCCGCGGCCGCAGCCGCCGCGCCGCCGGCGACCGCGTCCCACGACGCCCGACCGCATCGCCGGTCGAGGAGACGAGCCGCGCTTCCACGGCGACCGGTCCCAGCGCGCCGGCCGCCGGAGCCGCGGGCCGTCCACCGCCGTCCCTGGCGAGGAGCCCCCGCCGCGCCCGCAGCCCACCCGCGAGTTCGACGCCGAGGAGCTGCGCGCCGCCTCCGGCACACCTCCCGAGCGGGTCGCCGACGAGGAGGTCGCGCAGCAGGGCGACGAGGGCGAGCAGGGCGAGGAGGGCGAGGACGTGCTCGAGGAGACGCCCGAGTTCCTCCAGGAGACGCCGGAGCACGATCGGCTCTGGTTCGAGCAGCGCCCGCCTCGCGACTTCGATTTCTGAGCACCGCCTCACCTGGCTCGACGTCTTCACCGCCACGGCGCTGACGGGCAACGCGCTCGCCGTGGTCCACGATGCCGACGCGCTCGAGGAGGCGACGATGCTCGGCCTTCGCCCGCGAGACGCGGCTCTCGGAGACCACGTTCGTGCAGGCGGGTGGCGGCGGCGCCGACTACGCCAACCGGATCTGGATGATGACCGGCGAGCTGGCGTTCGCCGGTCATCCGTCGCTCGGCACCGCGGTGGCGGTCGCCCGGGCGCGGGGCGAGTCCGAGGCCAGCTACGTCCAGCGCACCGGCGCCGGCCTGCAGCCCGTGGAGGTGCGAGCTCGACGGGCGTCCGGGCGCGCGCCTCGATGCTCCAGGAGCCTGCGGAGTGGGGCCCGGAGCTCGACGCGCCGGAGGTGCTGGCCGCGGTCGGGCCTCGCCGCCGCCGACGGGGCCGCCGCGCTGCCGCCGCAGGTGGTCTCCACCGGCGTGCGCCAGGTGATCGCGCCGCTGCGCGACGCCGGCGCCCTGGCGCGGGCGACGCCGAGCCCGGCGGCGCTTGCCGCGCTGCTCGCGAAGACCGGGGCGGTGGTGGTCTACGCGGTCGCCTGCGGCGGCTCCGGCGGGGAGCGCGTGCAGGCGCGCGGGTTCTACACCGGCCTGGGTGGCGGTGTCGAGGAGGACCCGGCGACCGGGTCGGCCGCCGGCCCGCTGATGGCCTACCTCTCCGAGCGCGAGGGGCGCGCGCGAATCGACGGTCGACCAGGGCGCGCAGATGGGACGCCCGAGCCGGCTGGAGGCGTCGCTGGAGGGGGACCGGGTGCGCGTCGGCGGCGAGGCCGTGATCATCGCGGAGGGCACGGTCCGGCTCTGAGGTTCGCCGGGCCGGCCTCCGGTCGGCCTGGACGGCTGTTCGGTCTGCTCGCTCGCCCCCTTCAGGACTCCGGGCACCGGCCGATGACCTGGGCACAGCGCCGTACGTTGGGGAACAGCGGCGCCTGACAGGAGCACTTGCCACGGAGGGCAAGGACGCCGGGAGAGCGCCGCCACGTGCGGCGCTCTCTCGTTCCCGGCCCGTCAGGGCGAGAAGACGCCGCGCGTGCGCGCGGCCTCGACCACGCGCTCGATGCCGATCATGTAGGCGGCCTCGCGCAGGCCGACCTCGTCGCGGCGTGCGCGCCCCGCGACCTCCCGGAAGGCGCGCTGCATGACGGTTCCGAGCCGCTCGTTGACCTCGGCCTCGTCCCAGCTGAGGTGCTGGAGGTTCTGCACCCACTCGAAGTAGGAGACGATGACCCCGCCCGCGTTGGCGAGCACGTCGGGCACGACCAGCACGCCGCGGTCGGCGAGCGCGCGGTCGGCGCGGGGAGTCGTCGGGCTGTTGGCACCCTCGATGACGATGCTGCAGTCGAGGAGGTCGGCGTTGTCGGCGTGGATCATGCCGCCGAGCGCTGCCGGGACGAACACGTCGCACGGCGTGTGGAGCACCTCGCCGGTGGCGATCTCGTCGGCGCCGGCGAACGCGGTCAGCTCGCCTCCGGCCGCGAGGTGCTCGGCGAGCGCGCCGCAGTCGATCCCCTCGTCGTTGCGCAGTGCGCCCGTCGCGTCCCCGACGGCCACGATCGTGGCGCCGAGCTGCTGCGCGATCCGCGCCGCCCAGGAGCCCACGTTGCCGAAGCCGACGATCGCCACGCGCAGGCTCGACGGCGAGAGGCCGGCCATCGGCGCCGCCTCGCGCAGGGCGTAGACGATGCCGCGCCCGGTCGCCGAGGATCGGCCGTGCGACCCGCCGATGCTCACCGGCTTGCCGGTCACCGCCGCCGGGGCGTGGCCGTTGAGCTTGCCGTACTCGTCCATCATCCACGCCATCACCTGCTCGTCGGTGTTGACGTCGGGAGCCGGGATGTCGCGCTGCGGCCCGAGCAGGCTGTCGAGCCGGACGATGAACGCCCGCGTCACCCGCTCGAGCTCCTCGGTGCCGAGCTCCTGCGGCGTGCAGTTGATGCCGCCCTTGGCGCCGCCGAACGGCACGCCCGCGAGCGCGGTCTTCCACGTCATGAGCTGCGCGAGCGCGCGCACCTCGTCGAGGTCGATGTCGGGGTGGTAGCGGATCCCGCCCTTGAACGGACCGCGGGCGCCGTTGTGCTGGACGCGGTAGCCCGAGTAGACGTGCAGGCGCCCGTCGTCGGCGCGCAACGGCACCTGGACCTTGACCTCGCGATAGGAGCTCCGCAGGACCGCGCGCAGCTCGTCGGACAGCCCGAGCGCGTCGGCCGCGCGGTCGAAGAAGGCGGTGACGATCTCGTAGTTGGAGACCTCGGCCGGCCGCAGGCGCTGCTCGCTGCCCTCGTCGCCGTGCTCGCGCTCGTCGACGCGGACCTCTGCCGGATCCGCGCTGCCCTCCTTCCGCCTGCGCTGCGCCGTCCCGGCCACATCCCTGCTCTTCCCGCTGCGCACCGCCCGAAACCGCGGCCCCCGGCCGGTACCCTGCGCGCCGAGGGGCCATAGCTCAGTTGGGAGAGCGCCTGCTTTGCAAGCAGGAGGTCGCCGGTTCGAGCCCGGCTGGCTCCACTGAACGGGCGGGCGGCGGGCTGCGGCTCAGGCCTGCGCCATCAGCTCCCCGGCCACCCGGTCGTTCGCGTCGTGCACGCCGCCGAGCAGACGCTCGGACAGCTCGGCGCGGCGGAAGAACAGGGGCGCGTCGTGCTCCCAGGTCGCGCCGATGCCTCCGTGGACGCCGATGTTGGTGCGGGCCGCATGGTCGAGCGCCGCGCCCGCGGCCGCGCGGGCGGCCGAGGCGGCGACCGGGAACTCGTCGGGCCTGTCCTGCGCGGCCCACCCGGCGTAGAGCAGCAGCGAGCGGGCGTTCTCCAGGCGCCGAAGGATCTCGGTCAGCGCATGCTTGACCGCCTGGTAGGAGCCGATCGCACGTCCGAACGTGAAGCGCTCCTTCGCATACGCGACGCCCATCTCGAGACACGTCTCGACCGATCCGACGGCCTCGGCGGCCAGCAGCGCCTGGCCGAGGTACCACGCGTTGCGCAGCACGTCCTCGCCGCAGTCGAGGACCTGCGCGCCGGCGCCGTCGAGACGGACGTGACCGAGCGCGCGCGTCGCGTCGTACCGGTGCACCGCCTCGACCTCCGCTGACTCCACGACGGCGGCGACCGGTGCACCGTCGCGCGTGGCGCAGACGACGAGCACGTCGGCGCCGGGGGCGTCGGGCACCCACGCGGCATCGCCGGTCAGGCGCCCCGACCCGTCGACCCGCGGCGCGGCGCCGCGCGCGAGGCCGCGCCGCGCCTCGACGGTCCAGCCGTCGTGGCGCTCGTCGGGCGGGCGCGCCGCCACGAACGCGGCGCGGCGCTCGCCATGCGCGAGCGCCTCGATGCCCGCCCATCCGGCCCGGTCGAGCACGTGCGTCGCCACGACGTGGCCGAGCAACGGCACCCCGGCGAGCACGCGGCCGCACTCCTGGGCCACGAGCATGGCGTCGAACGGCCCGAGGCCGGCGCCCCCGCGCTCCTCGCCGACCACCAGACCGGTCCAGCCCGCCTCGATCGCGGTCGGCCACAGATCGGGCAGCGCAGCGGGGTCCTCGAGCGCCTCGCGCGCCGCCTCCACCGTCTTCACGCGCGAGAGGGCGTCGCGCGCCGCCTCGCGCAGGAGCTCCTGCTCGTCGGACAGGGCGAGGTTCATGACGCGGCTGCCTCCTTCTCCTTGGCGCGCAGCTCGCTGAAGGGGATGCCCTTGTCGAGTCGCGGCTCGGGCGGCAGGCCCAGGACCCGCTCGCCGATCGTGTTGCGCAGGATCTCCTCGGTCCCGCCCGCGGACTTCAGGCCGGGGAGGAAGCTGATCATGTAGGCCCACTCGGACTCCTCGCCGAGCGCGTCGGGGCCGACGACGTCGGCGATCAGCTCGCCGGCCCTGATCGCCGCGTTGACCGTCGTGACCTTGGCCAGGCCGGCCTCGGGGCCGGGGATCTGGCCCCGCTGCAGCGCCGTGAGCACGCGGTAGCCGGTGAAGCGGACCGCCAGCAGGTCCGTGCAGATCTCGCCGAGGCGCTGGCGGACCTCGGGATCGCGGCGCGCGGCCTCGTCGCCGCCGATCGCCTCGGCGAAGCGGCCCTCGCGATAGCCGAGGCCCTCGGAGCCCAGGCCGATCGTCACGCGCTCGTACATGAGCGTCGTCAGGGCGGTGCCCCAGCCGCCGTCGACCTGCCCGCAGACGGCGTCGGCGTCGAGCCGGACGTCGTCGAAGAAGACCTCGTTGAACTCGGCCTCGCCCGAGATCTGGCGCAGGCCGCGGATCGTCACCCCCTCGGCGTCCATCGGCACGATGAACATCGTCAGGCCCTTGTGCTTGGGCACGTCGGGGTCGGTGCGGGCGAGCAGCAGGCCGAACGAGGCGAACTGGGCGTTGGTGGTCCAGACCTTCTGGCCGTTGAGCGTCCACGAGCCGTCGTCGTTGCGGCGCGCGCGGGCCTGGATCCCCGCCAGGTCGGAGCCGGCGGCCGGCTCGCTGAAGAGCTGGCACCAGACCTCGTCGCCGTGCAGCATCGGGCCGAGGTAGCGGCCCTTCTGCTCGTCGGTGCCATGGGCCATGATCGTCGGCCCGAGCATCCCGACGCCGATGACGTCGAGGATCCCCGGGACGCCGGCGCGGGCGATCTCCTGGCTGACGATCACCTGCTCGATCGGGCCGACGCCCTGCCCGCCGAACTCGGCGGGCCAGGTGACGCCGGCGAGGCCCGCCTCGGCGAGCCTGGCCTGCCAGGCGCGGCGGGCGGCGACGATCTCGTCCTCGTCCTTCAGCGCGCCCTCGCCCCGCAGGACGGGCGCCTCGTCGCGGTGCTCTTCGAGCCAGGTCCGGACGCACGCGCGGTACTCGGCCTGCTCGGGGGTGTCGTTGAGGTCCACGCCGCGGGACCCTATCGGCACCCGGCCCGAGTCGCTGACAGGGTGTCAGCGCAGCGCGCGGAAGCCCCGGTCGAGCAGCTTGCGTGCCTGGTCGCCGGTGTTCGGCGAGTGCAGCAGGACCACGCCGAGCGTGTGGCCGTGACGACGGGCGGCCGCCACCAGGCAGTGGCCTGCCGCGTCGGTGTAGCCGGTCTTGATGCCGAGCGTGCCGGGGTAGCCGACCCGCAGCAGAGGGTTGTTGTTGTAGAGGTAGACGCGCCCGCCCTTGATCGCCATCGGCAGGATCGCGCTGCGGCGGCGCACGATCCGCGCCAGGCGCGGCTGGTCGAGGACGGCCCGCGCCTGCGCCGCGAGGTCGACCGCGCAGGAGTGGTTGCCGGCGTCGACGAAGCCGTCGGGCGAGCTGTAGTGCGTGCAGCGCAGCCCCATGTTCGCGGCGCGCGCGTTCATCCGCCCGACGAACGCGGCGATCGTGCCCCCGACGTGCTCGGCCAGGGCGCGCGCCGCGTCGTTGCCGGACGGCAGCAGCAGCCCGTGCAGCAGCGTCTCCAGCCGCACGCGCTTGTTGCGCGGGAGCACCCCGACGCCCGACCCGCGGTAGGCCAGCGCCTTGCGCGTGATCCGCACCTTCGCCGAGGCGGGCGCCGCGTCGACCACGACGAGCGCGGTCATCATCTTGGTCAGCGACGCGATCGGCAGCACGCGCCGGGGCAGGTGCCGCCAGAGGACCTCCCCGGTGTCGAGGTCGAACAGCAGCCCGCTGCGCGGCGGCTGATGGAAGCGGACGCGCACGGCGTCGCGGCCGGCGAGCCGGACCGCCAGCGGGCGCGGGCCCGGGACGGCGGCGACCGGACCGTTGGCCACCTGCCGCGCCGCGGCGTCGCCGCCGGCGCGGTTCGTCGCGCTCGCGGTGCCGCCACAGCCGGCCGCGAAGGCCGCGGCCGCGGCGGCGGCCAGCGTGGCGGCGACGCGCCTCATCGGTCCGGCGGCTCCCGGAGGGCACCGACGATGCCGAAGGCGAACATGGCGAGCACGATGCACGAGACGACGGTCAGGATGTCGACGCCGTCGCGCGCCGCGACGCTCACCGTCAGGAAGGCCAGCAGGCCGATCATGGCCAGCGCGGCGATCAGGATCGCCTCGCGCATCACCACACCGGCAGTCGCGGCGGGGTGGCCTTGCGCCGCTGGGCGAAGGCATGGATCAGCGCCAGGCCGAAGGCGAACCCGCCGATGTGGGCGAAGTACGCCACGCCGCCCTGGGCGCCGCCGCCGGCCGGCTGGGCCAGGTCCAAATAGCCGAAGAGCACCTGCTGGGCGAACCACAGCCCGAGCACGAGCAGCGCCGGGATCTCGACGAGCGTGAAGAAGAAGAAGATGAAGATGACCGTGAGCACGCGGGCGCGGGGGTAGAGCAGGATGTAGCCCCCGAGCACCGCGGCGATCGCGCCCGACGCGCCGATCGTCGGCACGGCGGCGTCCGGCGCGATGGCGACCTGCAGCGCCAGCGCCGCGAGCCCGCCGAGCACGTAGAAGACGACGAAGCGGACCCGGCCCATCGCGTCCTCGACGTTGTTGCCGAAGATCCACAGGAAGAGCATGTTGCCGCCGAGGTGCAGCAGGCCGCCGTGCATGAACATCGCGGTGAACGGGGTCAGCCAGGTGGTCGGCTGGGGGTCGGCGTGGCCGCTGACGCCCGCCTGGCCCTCGCAGGCGATTGCGCCAGCGGAGGTGAGGACGTCGCAGTGATCGCCGGGGTGGGTGAGCTCGTAGGGGATCGCCCCGTAGTCGACGAGGTTGTGCAGGTAGTGCGCCGAGCCGGGGTCGCCGATCGTGATGCCGCCCCGCTGCCAGAGGAAGTACGCGAGCACGTTCGCGACGATCAGCGCGATCGTCACCAGCGGCACGCGGTCGGTCGGGATGTTGTCCTTGAGCGGGAACAAGGAGGAGCGCCGGCGCTACCCGGCGGCGGCGAGCGGGCCGACGCCGGGCCGCTCGTGGCGGACCGCCTCGTCGGCGTGGTAGCTCGAGCGGACCAGCGGCCCCGCGGCGACGTGGTCGAACCCCATCGCGTAGGCCGCCTCCTCGAGCGCGGCGAACTCGTCGGGGTGCCAGTAGCGGACGACCGGCAGGTGGCGCTCGGACGGCCGCAGGTACTGCCCGACGGTGAGGATGTCGACGCCCGCCTCGCGCAGGCGCCCGAAGGTCTCGACCATCTCCTCGTGGGTCTCGCCGAGCCCCACCATCAGGCCCGACTTGGTCCGCACGCTGCCCTCGCCCATCTCGAGCGCGTTGCGCAGGACCCGGCAGGAGCGCTCGAACGTCGAGCCGCGGCGGGCGATCGGGTACAGCCGCGGCGCCACCTCGACGTTGTGGTTGAAGACGTCGGGCCGCTCGGCGATGACGGTGGCCAGCGGCATCTCCTGGCCCTGGAAGTCCGGGGTGAGCACCTCGACCTTGCAGTCCGGGGCCTGGCGGCGGATCTGGCGGATCGTGGCGGCCCAGATCCGCGCGCCCTTGTCGGGCAGGTCGTCGCGGTCGACGCTGGTGACGACCGCGTAGCGCAGGCCCATCCGGGCGACCGTGCGAGCCACGCGGGCGGGTTCGAGCGGGTCGTTCCACGTCGGACGGCCGGTCTTGACGTTGCAGAAGCCACAGCGCCGGGTGCAGGTGTCGCCGAGGATCATGAACGTGGCCGTGCCGCGCTCCCAGCACTCGCCGACGTTCGGGCACGCCGCCTCCTGGCAGACCGTGTTGAGGTTCTCCGAGCGGATCAGCTTCGTCAGCTCGACGTAGCGCTCACCGCCGGGCGGTGGCACCTTGAACCAGGGCGGCTTGCGCTCGCGCATCGGCCGGACGTCGGGGCCGAGGACCTTCAGGACGTCCATCCCGCCGGGGTTGGCGCGGGAGCGCGTGCTCACGCTCGGGAGGCTACCGCCCCCCGCCGCGGTGGCCGCAGGCGCGGCGAGCGGTCAGCGTGCCGCGGCGGCGGGCTCGGCCAGGGAGCGCTCGAGGCGCTCCGGGGAGAGGAGCCGCTGGCGCAGCCCGTGGGCCTCGGCGAAGCGGTGGGCGGCGCGCCGCCGGAAGCAGCGCAGCCGCTCGGCGGCGTCGCCCCCGGGCCGCTCGGCCAGCAACGAGGTCATCCGCACGCCGGACAGCCCGCACGCGACGACCCAGTCGAACGGCTCGAGGTCGTTGGCGACGTTGACGGCGAAGCCGTGGGTGGTCACGCCGCGGGAGACGTGGACGCCGATCGAGGCGATCTTGCGGTCCTCGACCCACACCCCCGTGTAGTCGGGGCCCTCGGCGGTGCGCAGGCGCGCCGCGAGCCCCTCGTCGGCCAGCGCCGCGACGATCGCGCGCTCCATCGTTCGCACGAACGCCAGCACGTCGCCGGTGCGCATGATCGGGTAGCCGACCAGCTGGCCCGGGCCGTGGTAGGTGACGCGCCCGCCGCGATCGACGTCGACGACGTCGATCCCGCGCTCGCGGTAGGCGTCCTCGCCCAGCGGCAGCTCCCCGGGCGCGGCGCGGCGCCCGCGCGTGTACACGGGCGGGTGCTCGAGCAGCAGCAGGACGTCCGGGATGCGCCCGTCCTGCCGTGCGCCGCGAACGCGCTCCTGGAGCGCGAGGGCCTCGCGGTACTCGACCCGGCCGAGGTGGACGGTCCACAGCTCGCCCATGTGCAGCATGGTCGCAGACGTGGTAGCAACCCGCCCATGCCCGAGCAGATCATCCTCACCAAGCTCGACGAGGACGCCGACCGGATCCTCGACGCCTTCGAGGAGGAGACCGGCCTGCACGGGGACGACGAGGGCGACCGCCGCCGCTTCGACGTCGCCGCCCCGGACCACGGGCTCGACGTGGTCCAGACCCTCACCGACATCGACGAGGGCTGGACCGAGCACGTGCGCGTCGCCGAGCCCGAGTCCTAGGCCAGCCGCACGGTGCCGTCGGCGGCCAGCTCCCAGTGGGGGTTGTGCGCGACCTCCCACGGGTGGCCGTCCGGGTCGACGAAGACGCCGGAGTAGCCGCCCCAGAACGTCGCGGCGCCGGCGCGGGGGATCGTCGCCCCGGCACGCTCGGCTTCCCCGATCACGGCGTCGACCGCCGCCGGCGAGCCGACGTTGTGCGCGAGCGTGACACCGCCCCAGCCGCGATCGTCGGCGACGCCGCTGTCGTCGGCCAGGCGGGTGCGATCCCACAGCGCGAACACCATCCCACCGGCCTGGAAGAACACGACGTCGTCACCGGGCGCGGCGCCGGTCGTCCACCCGAGAGCCTCATAGAACGCCCGCGCACGTTCGAGGTCGGCGACCCCGAGCGTGATCACGCTGACGCGCTGCTCCATCAGCCGAGCTGCTCGATGCGTTCCTTGACGTCGGCCAGGAACTGCGCCGCGAGCGCGCCGTCGAGCGCGCGGTGGTCCCAGCTGAGGCCCAGGATGCACATCGGCCGGATCGCGATCGAGTCGTCGCCGTCGCCGTCGGTGACGACGACCGGCCGCTTGACGACCGCCTCGAGGTCGAGGATCGCGACCTGCGGCTGGTTGATCACCGGGGTGGCCATGATCGCGCCGAACTGCCCCGGGTTGGTGATCGTGAAGGTGCCGCCCCGGACGTCGTCGGGCACCAGCTCGCGCGAGCGCGCCCGCTTGGCCAGGTCCCGGATCCGCTTGGCCAGGCCCTCGGCGGCGAGGTCCTGGGCGTCGTGGACGACCGGGACGATCAGCCCGTCCTCGCCCAGCGACACCGCGATGCCGAGGTGCACCGCGTCGTCGAAGCGGGTGTAGGACTCGCCCTCCATCCACGCGTTCAGCGCCGGGTAGCTGCGCAGCGCCTCGACGACGCAGCGCGAGACGATCGGCAGCGCCGTGATGCCGAGCCGCGCGCGCGCCGCCTCCACGCGCGAGAAGTCGACCTCGATCCAGGTCGTGCAGGTTGCCGAGGTCTCCAGCGAGCGCTTCATGTGCGCGCCGATCGAGCGGCGCATGCGCGACAGCCCCTCGGTCGAGGCGCCGGCCGCCGACGGTGCCGGCGCGGGATCGGGCCGGTACGGCGACTCGCTGTGCAGCGGCGGCTCGGGCCGCTCGCCGCCGCCCTCCTCCAGGAAGGCGAGCACGTCGCGCTTGCGCACGCGGCCCCCGCGGCCCGTGCCCTCGATCCGCGAGAGGTCGATGCCGTGCTCGGCGGCGATCCTCGCGACGACCGGGGACACCGGGGGGCCGCCGCCCCGCCGGCCGTTGCCGGCGGCCCGCGAGCCGTTGCCGGACGGCGCCGCGGCCGCCTTCGCGGGCGCGGGCGCGGGCGCGTCTGTCGCGGGCGCCGGCGAGTCGCCGGTCGCGGCCGCCGCCTCGCTGGTCGCGGGCGTCCCGCGCTGCGGGGGCGAGTCGAGGTCCTCTCCGCCCTGCGGCGCACCGGCGCCGCCGGCGGTGGCGATCCGCGCCAGCACCGTCCCGACCTCGACGGTCGTCCCGACCTCGACGAGGATCTCGACGAGCGTTCCCGCCGCCGGCGACGGGACGTCGGTGTCGATCTTGTCGGTCGAGATCAGGCAGATCGTCTCCTCGTAGGCGATCTCGTCGCCGACCTGCTTGCTCCACTCGGCGATCGTGCCCTCGGAGACCGACACCCCCATCTGGGGCATCGTCACGTCGATCGTGGTCTGCGCGTCAGTATTCGAGGAGCTCACGGGCGGCCTCCTTCACGCGATCGACGCTGGGCAGGACCGCCTGCTCCAGCGGGGGGCTGAACGGGATCGGGCAGTCCGGCGTGGCCACCCGGGTGACCGGGCCGTCGAGGTCCTCGAAGGCCCGCTCGGCCACGAGCGCAGCGACCTCCGCGCCGGCGGCGCACGTGCGATTGGCCTCGTCGATGACGAGGACCTTGCTCGTCTTGCGCGCGCTGGCGAGGATCGCCTCCTCGTCGAGCGGCTTGAGGCACCGCAGGTCGACGACCTCGACCGACGCGCCGTCGAGGTCGTCGGTCGCCTCGAGGGCGGTGTGGACCATGGCGCCGTAGGCGAACACGGTGAGGTCGGTCCCCTCGCGGGCCACGCGTGCGGTGAACGGCGTCTCGTAGGGCTCGGAGGCGACGTCGCCCTTCACGCGCCGGTAGAGGTGCTTGTGCTCCATGTAGACGACGGGGTTGCGCTCGCGGATCGCCGAGATCAGCAGCCCCTTGGCGTCCTCGGCCGTCGACGGCGCGACGACCTTGATGCCCGGTGCGTGCATGAACCAGGCCTCGGGGTTCTGCGAGTGGAACGGTCCCCCGGAGAAGCCGCCGCCGGAGGGCAGGCGCACGGTGATGTTCACCGGCAGCCCCTGGCGGTAGTACATCTTGCCGGCGACGTTGACGAGCTGATCGAAGCCGCAGGAGACGAAGTCGGCGAACTGCATCTCGCACACGGGCCGCAGGCCGACCACGGCGGCCCCGACGGCCGTGCCCACGATGCCCGACTCGGCCAGCGGCGTGTCCATCACGCGGTCGGCCCCGAACTCCTCGATGAAGCCGTCGGTGACCTTGAAGGCCCCGCCGAAGACGCCGATGTCCTCGCCCATCACGAGGACCCGCTCGTCGGCGCGCATCTCGCTGCGCAGGCCGTCGGAGATCGCCTGGAGGTAGGTCATGGTCGCCATCAGCCCGCACCTCTGGAGAACGCGGAGTGGGGCGCGCGGCCGTCGCCGAGCACCAGGTCGTCGGCGCCCTCGTAGTAGACCCGCTGGGCCGCGGTCGAGGGGTCGGGCATCGGGTCGGAGAGCGCCTCCTCGGTGGCGGCGTCGATCGCCGCCCGGACCTCGGCGCGCAGCTCGTCGACGTCGACGCCGAGCTCGGCGACGCGGGCGGCCTGGCGGTCGATCGGGTCCTTCGCCCGCCACTCTTCGATCTGGGCCTTGGGCACGTATTTCATGTCGTCGTGAGCGGCGTGGCCGTGCATGCGCATCGTGACCGCCTCGATCAGCGTGGGGCCGTCGCCGGTCAGGGCGCGCTCGCGCGCGGCCCGCGTCGCCTCGAACATGGCCTCGGCGTCGTTGCCGTCGACCTTGTGGCCGGCGAAGCCGTAGGCCTCGGCGCGCTCGACGGGATCGACCGCGAACTGCTGCGCGGTCGGCGTCGAGTACGCGTACTGGTTGTTCTCGAGCACGAAGATCACCGGCAGCTGCTGCACGCCGGCCCAGTTCATCGCCTCGTGGAAGTCGCCGCGCGACGTGGAGCCGTCGCCGAACCAGGTGATGGCGCAGCGCGCCTCGCCGCGGAGCTTGAAGGCCATCGCCATGCCGGTTGCGACGAGCATCATGTCGGGGAGCATCGAGACCATCCCGACGCAGCCGCGGCGGAAGTCGCCGAAGTGGACGTTGCCGTCGCGCCCGCCGGTGATCCCGGCCTCGCGGCCCATGTACTGGCTGAGCACGCGCGCGGGCTCGACGCCCCGCACCATGTGCGCGCCGAGGTCGCGGTGGAGGACGCACAGGCGGTCGGCGGGGCCCATCGCGAAGGCCGAGCCGACCGACACGGCCTCCTGCCCGTAGCCGTCGTAGAACGATCCCGGGACCTTGCCCTGGCGGTAGAGGTTCATCGCGCGCTCCTCGAGCCCGCGCATGAGCAGCATGTAGCGCAGCAGGCCGACCCGGTCGTCCGGCGTGAGGTGCTCGGACACCGGCGCCGCTGCACCCGCAGTCTTCGTGGCCATATCCCTCCTCGTCCAAGCCCGTCGCGGGATCGCCGCCGTGGGCCCACTCCGCATCCTCGTCCGGGATCGCCGTCGGGATGCGCCTTCGCGTGACTCTACCCTCAGGGCATGATCGAGGGAGGCGGCGGGTCCGTCTGGCGCGCGCGGCTGCGGTGGCGCGCGGCCGGGGCGACCCAGTGGCCGCTGTTCGCGATCCTCACGGTCGCCGACGCGATCCTGCTGACCCGCCTGCCCCTCGCCGGCGAGCGCACCGACCTCGCAGGAGGCCTGCTGCTCGCCACCTTCTTCAACCTGGTGGCCGTGGCCGGGCTGGGGCGGATGGTCGCCCGCGCGCTCCGCCACCGCCGTCCCGACCTGCCGCGCGTCGTTGCCGAGGACCGCGCCGGGAGCGCACTGCTCGTGGTGGTCGCGATCGGGCTGCTGGCCGGCGGGCTTGCCCACCGCCCGGGCCGGCTGGCCGAGCGCCGGGCGTTCCGGGCGCAGTCGGAGGCCGTCCGCAGCTATGTCGAGCGCAACGCCCCGGGCGGCTACCGCGCCCGCGTCGCCGACGCCGACACCTGGCGCCAGGGCCCGGACCTCTACCGCACCTGCGTGCCCGGCGACCCGGCCGCCCACGACCCGCCGCTGTGCCTGATCGTGAGCACCGACCGGTCCCCGCCCGGGATCGCGGTCGACCCCGACCGCACGCCCAACTCGCGGCTGATCGGCCCCGGCGGAACGTCGCGCCGCCGGGGGTGAGGCTCAAGCGCCCGGCGGCGCCTGCCGATGCAGCTCTCGTGCGATCGACGCGGGGAGTGCTGGGCGCGCTGGGCGCGGGGATCTCGCTGACCGTCGCGGCAAGCGTCGCCCTGCTCGTCGTCAGCACGGTCGTCGCCTTCCGGGGCTGGCCCGAGGACCTCGGTGGCGCGGGACCGGCCGCCGTCAGCCAGATCGCCGCGGACGGCCAGCTCGCCACCCCCGCCACGCGGTCCGCACGGGTGCGGACCGTCGCCCTGGCACCCGCCGTCGCGCGACCCGTGCGCAGTGATCGCAGCGTCCCGCGCGCATCCGGCGGCGGCGGCGCGACGGCGCACCCGCGTCCCGGCACCGGGACCCCGGCGCCCGGCGCGACGCCGCCCGCGCCGTCCGCCCCCGCGCCGTCCGCCGCCTCGGAGGGCAGCCCCGCCAGGCGGACCGCCGCGGACGCCGCCGGCCAGGTCGTCCAGGAGACCACCGCCGCCACCGGGGAGGCGATCCAGACGACCACCAAGCAGGTCGGAGACGCGGTCTCCCCGGTCTCCCCGGCCGTCGGCAAGCTCGTCGACTCCGCCGGCCGGACCACCGGCGGCGCCGTGGAGAACGCCGGCGGCGTCGTCGGCGGCGTGCTGCCCTAGGGAGCTGCGCTGCCGGCCCTGCGGGAAATCGCTGGCGCCGTCCACCGCGATGAGCTACAAAGAGGGCCATGAGCTCGATGTGCCCGGTACGCCTGCCGCTGCTCGCGGTCGCCTCGCTCGCGCTCCCCGCGGCGCTCCCCGCCGCGTCCCCCGCCGCCACCGGCCATGCGGCGCGCTGCAGCTACCGCGCCCACTTCCATGCGCCGACCCACCACCCGAAGGCCAACCGCAAGTGGTGGATCCGCGTCACGGTCTCGCCGTCGTCGCTGCGCACGCGCATGCACTACGAGTTCCTCTTCCACGGACGCCGGGTCAGCACCCAGTACGTCCGCGGCCACAAGAACTTCTCGTTCCGCCACCGCACGAAGGACGACGTCGTCTGGCCGAGCAAATCGATCGGCCTCCCCCTGACCTTCCGCATCGTGCTGCACAACCGCTGCGGCACGAAGCACTGGGACTACAGCGTCCGCGTCCGCAGGTAGCGCCGCTAGAGCTCGAGGCCGAGCGGCAGCAGCGCGGCCGGCCGCTCGAGCAGGTCCCGGATGCGCGCGAGGAACGCGCCGGCCTCGGCGCCGTAGAGGATGCGGTGATCGCAGGTCAGCGTCACCGACAGCACGTGGCGGGCGGCGATCTCGCCGTCGCGGACGACCGCACGCCGCTCGAGCGCTCCGACGGCGAGCGCCCCGGCCTGTGGCGGGTTGATGACGGCGGTGAAGCGCGTGACGCCGTATGCGCCGAGGCTCGAGACGGTGAACGTGCCGCCGCCGAGCTCCGGTGGCGTCAGCTCGCCGGCGTCGGCGCGCTCGGCCAGAACACGCGCCGTCGCCGCGAGGTCGGCGAGCGAGCGCCGGTCGGCGTCGAAGATCGTCGGCACCACGACGGCGCCCTGCGCGGGCACCGCGATGCCGACATTGACCCGTGAGTAGAGCTCGAAGCGCCCGTCGCGGTGGGCGGCGTTGGCCCGCGGGTGCTCGCGCAGCGCCAGCGCGCACGCCTTGACGACCATGTCGTCGCAGGTCGGCACGATCTCGCCGCCGAGCGCACTGATGCGCCGCCCCAGCTCGACGCAGGCCTCCATGTCGACATCGGCGCCCAGCACGAGCTCCGGCACGGTGGCCTTCGCCTCGGCCGTCCGCCGTGCCGCCACCTGCTGCGCGCGCGACAGCTCGACGACCGTGACCTCGCCCTTGGCCGTGCCGGCAGGCGCGGCCGCTGGGCCGGGGGGCGCGGGGTCGCCGGCCGCGGCCGGCCGAGCGGGATCCTGACCGCCGTCGCGCGCATCGGTGCCGATGCGCGCGATGACCGCCCCGATCGCCACGGTGTCGCCCTCCGCAGCCACGATCTCGAGCACGCCGTCGGTGTCGGCGACGTGGGTCATCGTCGCCTTGTCGGTCTCGATCTCCACGAGCGCCTCCCCGCGGGCCACCGCCTCGCCGGGCGCCTTCAGCCACTTCAGGACCGTGCCCTCCTCCATCGCGTCCGACAGCCGCGGCATGACGACGTCGGTCATCAGGCGTCGCGGTCGGCATCGTCGGGCATCGCCGCGTGAGCCTAGCGGCGGCCGCTCCGCGCATAGCACCGGCTTTCCGGGGGAAGGGATCGTCCATGCGCTTCCGCCTCGCCGTGCTCACCGCCGCCCTCTCGCTGACCGCGGCGTCCGCCGCCGCGGCGGCGACGCCGCGCGCCACCGAGACCGTGGACCAGATCTCGCGGCCGTCGCCGATCAGCGCCTACCGCAACGCCGCCGTGTGGAGCGTCTACGACCCCGCCACCAAGCGCTACGCGCTGCGGGCGCGGCTCGGCAGCGGCCCGAACTTCGACCTCGGGATCGCCCCGCGGACCGTGCCGTTCGACGCCTCGGTCGGGCGGATCGTCCTCGACGGCAAGCTCCGGATGGTCGTGGTCTACTCGCGCTGCAGCGTCGAGCCCAAGCTCGACCTCCGGTCGATGCCGATCTGGTCGACGGGGCACGGGTGCGATCTCTACCGCCTCGACTTCGCCTCCCGCAAGGAGGTCCGGCTGGGTGGCGCGAGCACCGCCGGCGGCCTCCGAGTTCCTCCCCGCCGTCGACCGCCGGCGCATCGTCTTCGCACGCGTCTACGACAACCGCAGCGGGCGTCGCGGCGAGCTGCCCTACCTCTACGTCCGTCCGCTCGAGGGGCCCGGCCACTCGCTGCGACTGCCGGGTGGCCCGCGCGGGGACACCGGCCTGCCGGGGCCGACCAGCCTGGCGATCCACGGGCGGCGCGTCGCGTTCACCTGGCAGTACCGCAACGGCAGCCACGGCATCCGCTCGGCGACGCGGGTCGACGCCTTCGGCGGGCAGAACCGCTCGCTGCGCCTCGGCGGCCACCGCGTCGCCGATCAGGGGGCGAGCGGCACCGCGCTGTCGACCGACGAGCTGCTCGGCGTTTCGTTCGGGCAGGACGCGCGGCTCTACTGGGCCCAGACCTGCGCCGGCGACACCGCGGGCTGCAACGGGCGCCAGCACCTCTACCGGCTGAACACCGGGCCGGGCGGCGACACCGACCGGGCGCCGGCGCCCGCCTTCCTGCTCGGTCACGCGTTCTCCGAGGCGGGCGGCGCGTGGATCGTGCGCAGTGAGTACGGGCTCCAGTCGCAGCTGAGCAACCCGTGCCTCAAGCCGACCTTCACCCAGTCCGAGGGGCTCTGCCAGGTCGAGCGGCTCGCCCAGCCCGGCTACCTCTGATCATCGCGCGGCCGCTCGCGGTCAGCGTCGCGCCAGCGTGCGAGGAAGGCCGCGGCCTCGAGCTGGGCGAGATCCGCGCGGAGCGCGCGCAGCATCGCCGGGACCTCGCGCCCCGGCACGTCCCACAGCAGGACGGTCTCGCCGGAGGAGATCTCCAGGATCTCGACCTGGTCGAAGCGGTCGCGCCCGGCCAGGCGGCTCGGGACCAGGCCGCCGCGGCGGTGCAGCAGCCGGTACTCGCGATTGGCCTTCACCGGGCCTCCTCGGTGGCGGCGGCGAGCGCCTCGCGCACGCCACGGCTCTCGAACGCCTTGAGCACGGCGCGCGGGTGCATCTCGCACGCCGCGGCGGCGATGAGCACGTTGTCGACGTCCTCGAGCGAGCGGCCTGCGGCATAGGCCTGGCGGAAGGCCGCGAGCGAGAAGGCGACAGCGCGGCCGATCTGGCGCGCATAGGTCGCGGCCAGCATCGCGGTCTCGGAGTCGAAGGGGAACGGGTCGGGCCAGCGCACGGGCTGGAGCCCGAGCGCCCTCGCCCCGCGCTCGACGTCCTCGCGCAGCGCGCGGCCCTCCTCGGCGCACCGCAGCGCAGGCGGTGCGAGCACCGGGACCCACTCGACGGCGGGATCCTCGGCGCGGAGCCGCTCGCCCTCGAGGTAGGCCCGCGGGTCGGCGAGGTCGAAGTGGAAGCGCCGGCTTCGCTCAGCCGTGGATGAGCCAGCCATCGGCAGCGCGCGCGGCCTCCATGACGGCCTCCGACAGCGTGGGGTGGCCGTGGATGATGCGCGCCACCTCCGGATAGCCGCCCTCGAGCGCCCGGACGTTGACGAGCTCCTGGATGAGGTCGGTGGCGCTGGGTGCCGACGATGTGCCCGCCGAGGAGCTCGCCGTACTTGCGCTCGCCGATGACCTTGACCAGGCCGGTGCGGTCGCCGTAGACGGTGCCGGCGCCGACCGCGCCGTACTGGAGCTTGCCGACGACGACGTCGTGGCCGGCCTCCTTCGCCTGCGCCTCCGTCAGGCCGAAGCTCGCGACGTTGGGCGAGCAGAACGTCGCGCGCGGGATGTCCTCGTGGGCGATCGGGTGGGTCTGCATGCCCGCGGCGTCCTCGACGGCGATGATGCCCTCGTCGGAGGCCTTGTGCGCCAGCGCGGGGCCCGGGACGAGGTCGCCGATCGCCCAGATGCCCTCGACGTTCGTGCGCAGCGCGCCGTCGACCGCGATCAGGCCCTGCTCGGTGAGCTTGACGCCCGCGGCGTCGAGCCCCAGCGCGTCGGCGTCGGGTCCGCGGCCGGCGGCGATGACGAGCCAGTCGGCCTCACCGGCCTGCGTCGCCGTAGGTGAAGGTGACGTTGTGTCGGTCGACTCCACGTTCTCGACGAACGTCTTGGTGTGGACGTCGATGCCCTGCTTCTTGAAGCCGCGCTCGGCGAGCTTGGAGAGGTCGGCGTCCTCGGTCGGGAGCACGCGGTCGAGCCCCTCGAACAGCATGACCTCGGTCCCGAGCCGGGCGTAGGCGCGAGGCGATCTCCGTGCCCGAGCGCGCCGGCGCCGACGACCACCATCGTGCCGGGAAGCTCCTCGAGCGCCCACGCCTCCTCGGTGCCGATGACGCGCCCGCCGAACCGGGTGCCGGGCAGCGGCTTCTTGACCGAGCCGCACGCCAGGACGATCGCCCGCGTGGCCGAGATCGCCCGGTCGCCGACCCGCACGATCGCGCGGCCCGGTCAGCGTGGCCTCGCCCTCGACGACCTCGACGCCGTTCTTCTTCAGCAGTCCGGCGACGCCGCCGGTGAGCGTCTTGATGACCTTCTCGCGCCGCGCCTGCACGGCGGCGAAGTCCACCTCCGGCTCGGCCACCTTCAGGCCGAACTCCTTCGCGTCGCGGATCTCGGCGAGCACGTCGGCGGAGCGCAGCACCGCCTTGGCCGGGATGCACGCGTAGTTCAGGCAGCGGCCGCCGATCTGGTCCTTCTCGATCACCGCCGTCTTCATCCCCAGCTGGGCGGCCCGGATGGCGGCCACGTAGCCGCCCGGTCCGGACCCCACGACGACGCAATCGAAGGAGCTCTCGGCCATGCGCTCCAGACCCTAGCGCGCTACCGCCGGGGGTCGCGCCGTGGCATCTGGATCCGCGCCATCGCGCGGATCAGCTTGCAGAACAGCACGCCGGCCGCGGCGAGCACGAGCACCGAGCGGACCGCGCCGGCGACGGTGGACGCGACGAGCAGCGACAGCGCCGCGTAGACGGCCGTGATCCCCAGCAGCGCCTCGAAGCCGAGGACGGCCCAGTAGCTGGGCACGCCACATCCCCGCCGGCGGCGACGAGGAGCACGATCCCGCGAACACCGACGGTGCCCGCGAACGTGCCGCCGGCGGCACGCACGCCCGCGGCGTAGAGCAGCAGGTTGAGCAGCCCGAGCGCGGCGGCGGCCAGCGCCGAGAGGGTGACGACGCCGGGCCGCTCTCCGGGCGCGAGCGGCTCGAGCCCGGCGCGTGCCTCGGCGTCGCGCGCTCGGGAGCGCTCGTAGCGGCCGGGGGTCGCCGCCGGCACCGGCGCCTGCTCGCGGGCGGCGCGGCGGCTACGCCGTCCCAACCCGGTCACCTCCGGTCACGGCCGCGCGCAGCTCCCGCGCCGCGGCCTCGGGGTCGTCCGCCTCGGCGATCGCCCGCACGACGACGATCCTGCGAGCGCCGGCGGCCACGACGCCGGCGACGTTGCGGCCGTCGATGCCGCCGATGGCGAACCAGGGCGGCTCGGCGTGCGCGGCGGCATGGCGGACGTAGCCGAGGCCGGCGGGTCGCCGCCCGGGCTTGGTCGGGGTGGCGTGCACCGGGCCCACCGCGACGTAGTCGGCGTCCCGGCTCGCCGCCAGCTGGGACGGCTCGTGCGTGGAGCGCCCGACGAGCCTCTTCGGACCCATCGCCGCGCGCGCCTCGGCGACGGGCGCGTCGTCCTGGCCGACGTGCACGCCGTCGGCGCCCGCCCGCACGACGAGGTCGGGCCGGTCGTTGAGGACGAACAGCGCGCCCGCCTCGTCGCACAGCGCCCGCGCGACGCTGGCGGCGGCCAGCAGCTCGTCGTCGCCGGCGCGCTTGTCGCGAAGCTGGAAGACGTCGACGCCGCCGCGCAGCGCCGCTTCGAGCACCCCGGCCAGCGGCCGCCCGCCGGGTGTCCGGTCGCAGACGAAGTACAGGCGCGCCGCGTCCAGCCTGTCGCGATGGGGCATGTCACTAGCATGGCACCAGCACGGGAGCCCTCGGGCTGAGAGGGCGGCCGGGCCGTCGGTGGCGCACTGCCGCCGAGCCGGGACCGCCGACCGTCAGAACCTGCTCCGGACCATGCCGGCGAAGGGAGCCACGACACCCACCCCCGACGTCACCGTCATCGGCGGCGGCGTCATCGGCCTCTCGGTCGCGTGGGTCGCGGCACGCCGCGGGCTCGAGGTCGTCGTCCTCGACCGGGGCCCTCTCGGCGACGGTGCGTCCCGCGCCGCCGCGGGCATGCTGGCGCCGGTCTCGGAGGCGGACGCGGGCGAGCCCGCGCTGCTCGCCGCGGGCCTGGCGTCCGCCCGTCGCTGGCCCTCGTTCGCGGCCGAGCTCGAGCAGGCGGCCGGCACACCGGCCGGCTACCGGGAGTGCGGCACGCTCGTCGTCGCCCGCGACGCCGACGACGCGGCCGACCTCGAGCGCGAGCGCGCGCTGCGCGAGCGCCTCGGCATCCCCGTCGAGCGCCTGCGCGGCAGCGCCGCGCGCCGGCTGGAGCCGGCGCTGTTCCCCGGCGTCCGCCTGGCGCTCGACATGCCCGACGACCACGCCGCCGACCCGCGCGCGCTGACGGGGGCGCTCGCGCTCGCCTGCGAGCGCGCGGGGGTGGTGCTGCGACCCGGCGAGGAGGTGCGCGGCCACGACCGCGACGGCGTCGTGCTGGCGGGCGGCGACCGGCTCGCCTCGCAGCGCGTCGTGCTGGCCGCCGGCGCCTGGTCCGGCCCGCCGGTGCGGCCGGTCAAGGGCCAGATCCTCCGCCTGCGCGACCCCGCGGGAGCGGGCCTGCTCGAGCGCGTGGTCCGCTTCCGCGCGCACGGCGGCGGCTCGGGCGGCTACCTCGTGCCGCGCGGGGACGGCCGCTACGTCCTGGGCGCGACGATGGAGGAGCGCGGGTTCGACACCACGGTCACGGCAGGCGGCGTCCGCGAGCTGCTCGACGAGGCGCAGCTGGTGGTGCCGGGGCTCGACGAGCTCGTGCTCGAGGAGTCCCACGCGGGACTGCGGCCCGGCACGCCGGACAACGCGCCGCTGATCGGCGAGGCACCCGACCGCACCGTCCTCGCCACGGGCCACCACCGCAACGGGATCCTGCTCGCGCCGTTCACCGCGGACGCGGTCGCCGCGCTGCTGTGCGGCGAGGAGCCGGCCGAGGACCTCGCGGCGTTCGCGCCGGGTCGCTTCGCTGAGGTGGCAACGCGGTGATCTGCGTCAACGGCGCTCCGTCCGCGACGGCTCCCGGGACCACGATCGCCGAGCTGCTGCGCGCGCTCGACGCGCCCTCGCGCGGGGTCGCGGTCGCCGTCGACGGCGAGGTCGTCCCCCGTGGAGCGTGGGAGGAGACGCGGCTGGCCGGTGACGCGCGGGTCGAGGTCGTGCAGGCGGTGCAGGGCGGATGAGCGGCCCCGCTCGCGGCTCCGCTCGGTCCGGCGCGCTCGTCGTCGCCGGGCGCGAGCTGCGCTCGCGGCTGATCCTCGGCACCGGCGGCTTCACCCGCATGGAGACCCTCGCCGAGGCGATCGAGGCCACCGGCACGGGGACGGTCACCGTCGCCCTGCGCAGGTTGGGCGCCGCCGGCCTGGAGGGCCAGGGCGCGCTCGTGGACGTCCTCGACCGTGCCGGCGTCGACGTCCTGCCCAACACCGCCGGCTGCTTCACGGCGCGCGACGCCGTCCGCACCGCCGCGCTGGCCCGCGAGGCGTTCGGCACCGACTGGGTCAAGCTCGAGGTCATCGGCGACGAGCGCACGCTGCTGCCGGATCCGACCGAGCTGCTCGCCGCGGCCGAGGAGCTCGTCGAGGAGGGCTTCGTCGTGCTGCCCTACACCAGCGACGACCCGATCCTCGCGCGGCGGCTCGAGGAGGTCGGCTGCGCTGCGATCATGCCGCTCGGGTCGCCGATCGGCAGCGGGATGGGGATCCGCAACCCCTACAACCTGGCGCTGATCCGCGACCAGACGCAGCTGCCGGTGATCCTCGACGCGGGCATCGGCACCGCGTCCGACGCGGCGCTGGCGATGGAGCTCGGCTGCGACGGCGTCCTGATCGCCAGCGCGATCTCCCGCGCGCACGACCCGATCGCGATGGCGCGCGCGATGCGCGCCGGGGTGGAGGGCGGCATGCTCGCGCGCGCCGCCGGGCGGATCCCGCGCCGCCGCTACGCCGAGGCCTCGACGCCCGACGAGGGCCTGCCGGACCTGCGGTGAGCGCCGCCGCGATCCTCGACGGCTTCGAGGCCGCGTGGGGCAGCGGCGACCCGGGCGCGTTCGGTGCCGTCTGCGCGCCCGACGTCCACTACGAGGACCCCGTCTGCACGGAGCCGCTCGATGGGCCCGGTGCGCTCGGCGCACACGCCGAGCGCCTGTGGTCCGGCTTCCCGGACGTCCGCGTCCAGCAGACCGGTGAGCGCCTCACCGACGGGCGCTTCGTCGCGGCGCCATGCAAGGCGCTGGGCACGCACCGCAACGAGGTCGAGGGCCTGCCGGCGACGGGGCGCTTCGTCGTGGTCCACGTGGTGTTCTACGCCGAGCTCGACCCGCCGCGCGAGCGCCTGCTGCGCGTCCGCGCGTTCTTCGACCTCTACGACGCTGCCGTCCAGGTGGGGGTCCTGCCGCGCCACGGGACGCTGGGCGAGCGCGCGCTGTTGATGCTGCGGGGCTTCGGCGTCAGCCGCTCGCGGTGACGGCGGCACCGGGCCCGTCGGGCGATCGCGCGACCAGCTCGACCAGCACGGGCGCGTGATCGGAGAGCGGGCCGCGCTCGAGCGCCCGCGCCGGCCCCGCCGGGCGCAGGCTCCGTGCCAGCACGTGGTCGACGCCGTGGCCGCCCGCCCACGTCATGCCCGCCGCCTCGGCACGGCGCATGTTGAGGTCGCCGCCGAGGACCAGCGGCCCGCCCCGGCTCCAGGCATCGGCCGCGCGCACCGCTGCGGCGAGGTCGTCGCGGGCGCGCTGCTCGGAGTGCACCTGGGCGTGGAGGTTGACCACCCACGGGCCGCCCGCGAGCGCCACGCCGTGGGCCACCCGCTGCTCCGGCCAGCGGCGCAGCCGCTGCACGCGGTGGGCGGCGATCGCCGCGCCGCGCACCAGGATCGCGTTCGCGCCGCCCCCGTTGGACCTCGCGAGATCGGGGTGCCGGCGGGCCAGCGCGCGGCGCAGGGCGGGCAGCGCGTTGCGGGACGTCGGCGCGGTGCGCTGCGCGGCCCCGCAGGCGGCCGCCAGGCGCGGCGGCCACCACGGCGGGACCTCCTGCAGCAGCGCCACGTCCCATGACCAGCCCGCCAGCCGGGCGGCGAACTCGTGCTCGAGGTCGCGCCCGGCCGGGGGGACCGCGCGGCCGTGGTAGAGGTTCCAGGTGAGGATCAGCACGCGGGAGATAGGCTTGCCCGCTTGACGCGCCATTTCCTCACCGGCGGGGAGCTGTCGGCCGCCGAGCAGGCCACCCTGCTCGACCGTGCGCTCGAGCTCAAGGCCGACCCGCACGGCTCGCGCGCCCTCGAGCGGCGCCTGGTGGCGCTCATCTTCGAGCGGCCCTCGACGCGCACGCGGCTGTCCTTCGAGGCCGGCGTCGTCGAGCTCGGCGGGCACCCGATGGTGCTCCGCTCCGGCGAGCTGCAGCTGTCGCGCGGCGAGTCGATCGGCGACACGGCGCGCATCCTCTCGCGCCACGTGCAGGCGGTCGGGATCCGCACCGGGCCGCACGCCGACGTCGAGGCGCTCGCGGCCGGCGCCGGCATCCCGGTCTTCAACATGCTCACCGCCGAGCACCACCCGTGCCAGGCGCTCGCCGACCTGCTGACGCTGCGCGAGGCGTTCGGTGGGCTCGAGGGCCTGCGCGTGGCCTACGTCGGCGACGGCAACAACGTCGCGCGGTCGCTGGCCATCGCGGGACGGATCGCCGGGATCGAGGTCCTCGTCGCCTCGCCGCCCGGCTACGAGCTGGCGGGCGACCCGCACGGCGCCCGGCTGGTCGCCGACCCGGCCGAGGCCGTCGACGGCGCGCACGCGGTCTACGGCGACGTGTGGGTGAGCATGGGCGACGAGGCGACCGCGGACGCGCGGCGCGCGGCGCTCGCCCCGTACCGGATCGACGACGCCCTGCTCGACCGTGCGGCGGACGGCGCGATCGCGCTGCACTGCCTTCCCGCGCACCCGGGCGAGGAGATCACCGAGGAGGTCCTCTACGGTCCGCGCCAGCGCATCTGGGACCAGGCGGAGAACCGCCGCCACGCGCAGAAGGCGCTGCTCGAGCTGCTGCTCGCGGCGTAGGGTGCGCGCGGCGCCGAACGGGTAGCCTCGGCAGGGATCACCGAGGGAGGAGAGCGATGCCGCAACCCAAGCAGAGCCGCCCGCCGCGCAAGCGCTCCGGCCAGGCTCCCAAGCGCCGCCCGGCGTCCGCCGCGGAGACTGCGGAGCACTCCTCGCTGACCGCGTCGCTGGTCGCGCTGCGCGAGGTGCTCACGCGCGGGATCCTGCTCACGCGCGAGCGGGTCAACGAGACGCTCGACGACGCGGTGCGCCGCGGGCGCATGACCCGCGAGGACGCCGAGGAGCTCGGCGCCAGCCTCGTCGGCGTCGGCCGGCGCCAGGCGCAGGACCTGCTGGCCGACGTCGAGGCGCTCCTCGGCCGCGGACGCCAGCGGACCGCCGAGGGCACCGACGCGATCGTCCGCAAGGTGGACCGCGCCCGGCGGGCGGCCGGCCTCGGCCCGACGTTCCCGATCCTCGGCTACGACGACCTCACCGCCGCGCAGGTGGCCGAGCGGCTCTCCGACCTGAGCCCCGCCGAGCTGCGCAAGGTGCGCGACCACGAGCGCCGCAACGCCAACCGCAAGTCGGTGCTCAACGCGGTCGACCGCGCGCTGGGCTGACCTCGCCGAGAGCCAGTCGCTCGACGGCGGCGAGGTAGTCCGCCCACGTGCGGCGTCCCGCTGCGGCGAACGCCGTCGTCCGCAGCCGCTCGCGCTCGCCGGGGTCGGCCAGCAGCCGGTCGACCGCCGCGCGCAGGGCGGCCGCGTCGCCCTCGGCCACCAGCACCGCGGTCTCGCCGTCGCAGACGTAGCCGTGCAGCGCGGCGACGTCGGTGGCGACCACCGCGGCGCCGGCGTCGACGGACTCCATGAGCCGGACGTGTCCCTGCGCGGCGCCGCTCTCGCGCATCGCGATCACCGAGACCGCGGCACCGCGCAGCAGCCCGCGCGTGTCCTCGCGCGCAAGCTCGACCAGCAGCCGCGCGCCGGCGGCGCGCGCGAGCGGCGCGACCGAGGGCTCCTCGGCGGCCGAGCAGACGACCACCAGCCGCCAGTTCGCGCCGCGCGCCGCCTCGAGCAGCGTCGGCCAGTCGCACGAGGCCCTGCCGGCAGCGACCACCAGCGGCTCCTGCGAGTCGGGCGCGAGCGCCGCCGCGCTGCGCAGGGCGAAGGGCACATGGGCGAAGCGCGCCCGCGGCAGGTCGTAGCGCCGCGCGAGCGCGGCGCGCTCACCGATGGTGAGCGCCTGCCCCGCGGCGAGCGCCCGCCGGGTCGCCCAGCGGTCTGCCCGGCCGCGCCAGCCGCGCATCGGCCGCGGCTCGATGAAGTGCAGCGCGACGAGCTTGCGCCGGCGGCCGAGCAGCGCGCGCAGCGCCAGCAGCACGCGCCAGCCCGGGTCGTTGCGGATCAGCGCGACGCGGTCGGCGCGAACGCTGAGCGCGGCGAGCAGGAGCCCTCGCACCGGCCCGCGGCGCAGCAGCGCCCGGGGCAGGACGCGCGCTCGCGTGTCCTCGAGCCCGGGCAGCCCCTCGATCAGGCGGGCGTACCAGCCGTCGGCGATCGCAGGGCGGCGGCGCACGGGGCCTACCCTGACACGGGATGGAGGCCGGCTCGGCGACACGCCCTCAGCAGGGCGCCACGGTGGAGCTCACGATCGACGCTCTCGCCCACGGCGGCGCCGGCGTCGCACGGCTCGACGGCTACGTGGTCTTCGTGCGCGAGGCCGTGCCGGGGGACCGCGTGCGCGCCGTCATCACCAAGCGCAAGCGCGCCTACGCAGAGGCGCGCGCCACCGAGGTGATCGAGCCCGCCCCCGACCGGGTCGCGCCGCTGGCAGGCCATCCCGGCGCGCCCTGGCAGGTGCTGCCCTACGAGCGCCAGCTCGAGGTCAAGGCCGAGCAGCTCGAGGACGCGCTGCGGCGCATCGGCCGGCTCGACGGCTTCGAGATCGAGCCGATCGTCGCCGCCGAGCAGCGCTGGCGCTATCGCAACAAGGCCGAGTTCTCGTTCGGCACCGGCGAGGGCGGCGAGCTCGTCTGCGGCTTCCACGCGCCGGGCAGCTGGGAGCGGATCGTCCCGATGGACGAGTGCCTGCTGGTCTCCGAGCGCGTCGACGCGGTCCGCAGGTCCGTCCTGGGCCACTGCCGCGAGCGCGGACTGCCCGCGTGGGACCGGCGCGCCCAGACCGGGCTGCTGCGCAACCTCGTCGTCCGCGAGGGCCGCCGCACCGGCCAGCTCCAGGTCCGTCTGGTCACCGGCGCCGGCGAGCTTGACGGCGAGGCGTTCGCCGCCGCGGTGGAGGCCGACGGCGTGTTCTGGACGCGTGCCGCCGGCGTCGGCGAGACCACCGCCGGGGGCGTCACCGAGCACCTGTCCGGGGCCCCGGCGCTCGAGGAGGAGCTGGGCGGGCTGCGGTTGGCGATCTCCCCCGACGCGTTCTTCCAGACCAACACCGAGATGGCCGAGCGCCTCTACGCGCTCGCCGCCGACTACGCGGACCTGCGCGGCTGGGAGCGCGTGTTCGACCTGTTCTCGGGGATCGGCACGATCGGGCTCTTGCTGGCGTCCCGTGCCGGGGAGGTGTGGGGCGTCGAGGTCGTCGAGGAGGCTGTCGCCGACGCGATCGCCAACGCCCGGCGCAACGAGATCGGCAACGCCCGGTTCTTCGCCGGCGACGTGCGCCTGGCGATGCGCGAGCTCGTCGAGCGGGCCGGCCGGCCGGACGTGCTGGTCGTCGATCCCCCGCGCGCAGGGCTCTCCCGGAAGGTGGTCCGGCGGATCGCCGAGGCGGCCCCGAAGCGGATCGTCTACGTCTCCTGCAACCCCACGACGCTGGCACCCAACGCCGCGCAGCTTGCCGAGGCCGGCTACGCGCTGCGCCGGGTCCGCCCCGTCGACATGTTCCCGCAGACGCACCACGTCGAGTGCGTCGCGCTGCTCGAGCGCAGCTGAGGGGGCGGGCAGCGCCGCCGCCGGCGCGCTGCCAGAATCGCCGCATGCGCGCCGTGACCGTCCGCGACGGCGAGGTCGTCGTCGAAGACCATCCCGACCCGGAGCCGGGGACGGGCGAGGTGCTCGTCCGCGTGCGGGCGGCGGGCATCAACGGCGCCGACATCCTCCAGCGCGCCGGTCGCTACCCGGCTCCCCCGGGCGCGCCAGCCGACATCCCGGGGCTCGAGCTCGCCGGCGAGGTCGCGGCCTGCGGCCCGGGGGCCGGGCGCTTCGCCGTCGGCGACAGGGTCATGGGCATCGTGGGCGGCGGGGGCCAGGCGGAGCTCGCGGCCGTCCACGAGCGCCAGCTCATGCCCGTCCCCGATGCGCTGGGCTGGCCGGCGGCCGGCGGGACGCCGGAGGTGTTCACCACCGCGCACGACGCCGTGCTCGTCCAGTGCGGCCTGCGCAGCGGCGAGCGTCTGCTCGTGCACGGCGCCGCCGGCGGGGTCGGCACCGCAGCCGTGCAGCTCGGTCATGCGGCGGGGGCGCACGTCACCGCCACGGTTCGCGCCGCCGGCCTGCGCGACGCCGTCGCCGCGCTGGGCGCCGACGAGGTCGTCGCCCCCGCGGGCTTCGAGGGCCACGGCCCCTTCGACGTGGTCCTCGAGCTGGTCGGCGCGCCCAACCTCGCGGGCGACGTCGCCGCGCTGCGCGGCGGCGGGCGCATCATCGTCATCGGCGTCGGTGCGGGCGCCAAGGCCGAGCTGAACCTGCTCGCGCTGATGGGCAAGCGGGGCAGCGTCCGCGCGTCCACGCTGCGCGCACGCCCGCTCGAGGAGAAGGCCGCCACGGCGCGGGCCATGGAGCGCGAGGTCCTGCCGCTCTTCGAGCGCGGGGCGCTGCGCGTGCCGGTCGCCGCGAGCGTCCCGCTCGCCGAGGCGCCGTCGGCCTACGAGCGCTTCACCGCGGGCGGCAAGCTCGGCAAGGTCGTCCTGACCATGGGCACGTGAACCCCGTCGCGCGCTTCTGGCGGGCGCTGGCGGCCGGCGACTGGCCGACGGCCGAGGCGCAGATGCACGCCCACGCGGTGGTGGAGTGGCCCCACACCGGGGAGCGCTTCGACAGCCGCGACGCGTTCCTGGCGGTCCATCGCGAGGTGCCCGGCGCGCTGCGGCCGAAGCTGCTGCGGATCGTCCACGAGGGCCGTCAGGTCGCCACGGAGGTCGACTTGCGAAGCGACGACGGGCACTTCTCCATCGCCTCGTTCTTCACGCTCCATGACGGCCGGATCCTGCACGCCGTCGAATATTGGGTCCCCGCCCCCGACCGGGACGGCGCGGCGCGCCGGCCGCCCGACCGCTAGTCCTCGGAGTCGTCGGCGTCCTCGTCGAGCGAGACGCGCTCGGCGGCGTGGATCTTGCAGAGCGTCGGGCCCTCGGTCTCGAGCACCGCGGCGAGCTCGTCCTCGGTGAGCTTCGCGCCGCACTCCTCGCACCGCTCGCCGGCGTTCTCCAGTGTGTGCTCCTCGAGCTCCATGACCTCAGCCTAGCCCGCCCCGCGCCGCAGCAGGGCTCCGAGGCGGTCGACGTTCGGCAGCCAGTAGCCCACGGCCATGAGCGGTAGCGCGGGGATCGCCCGATCGGTGGTCACCGACAGGACGACCGTCGCCAGCAGACCGGCGACCATGCCCGCCGCGGTTGCGCCGCGGCGCAGTCCGAACCGCGCCGCCCAGGTGGCGAACATGGCGAGGAAGACGGCGTCGGTCAGGCCCAGCCGGGCGACGGTGGAGCCGGTCGCACCGCCCCACGAGGGCAGCTCGAACGTCAGCTCGGCAGCGCCGCGCGGCTCGCCCTGGGCCAGCCGCGAGCTCGGCCCCGCGGCCACGCTCCACGCGTCCACCGCCGCGACGAACACCGGCACGGCGATCGCGACCGATGGCGCTGCCAGCGCACGGCCGATCAGCACCCCGAGGGCGCCGGCGGCCAGTGCCTCGAACGGGCTGGCGGGCGGCCCGACCCCGGCGGCGTCGAGCCCGCCGACGAGCAGGCCCGCCCCGACGAGCACCAGCCCGACAGGGACCCACGCGTCGCCGGCGGCCGCCAGGCCGAGGACGATCGCGGCGATGAAGCCGATCCCGGCAGCGGCCGGGACGATCACCGCGGCATCGCCGCCACCGAGGTCGGGGAGCGCGCCGGCGGCCAGGAAGTAGGCGAGCGCCAGCGCGACGACGGCTAGTAGGGAGGAAGGTCCGCGTACCACTCGCCGAGGGCTCTGAAGGCCGACCAGAACTCGCGCTTGGCCGCCTCCTCGTCGAGGGAGTCGTCGATGTTGGGGACGACCAGGGCGTCGATGGAGGGGGTGAGCTGCTGCAGCACGCCGCGCCGGGCCTCGATCGGCCGGGACAGCGGCAGGGCGAGCTCGTTGAGCACGGCGAGCGCGTCGTCGCCCATCACCACGATCAGTCGTGGCTGGACGATCGCGATCTCCTCGACCAGCCGTGCCACGCATCCGGGGTCGGCGAGCGAGGGATCGCTCACCGGGCACTTCACGCAGAGCGTCCCGTAGACGGCGAGCGGGATCGATGCCCAGGCGCCGCAGGGACTTCATCAGCGCCGTGCCGCTGCGGCCGTAGAACGCCACGCCCTCCTCGACCTCCGAGGTCCGGGGCGCGTGCTTGAGCAGCATGACGTCGGCCTGCGGGTGCCCGGAGCCGAGCACCGGCACGCGGCCGCCGCGCGGGCACAGCTCGCAGGACTGCAGCTCGCGGGTGAGGGCGTTGAGCTCGCGGATGGCGCGCTCGAGGTACTTCTCGCGGATCTCGTCGTCGGTCGCGGGCATGGGTCCTGCGGGTTTCGACGGCTCCCGCGGCGGCTCCCTCGCCCTGCATCAGCCCTTGCGGGTCGCCCGCCGGACCCGCCGCTCGCGGACGGCCCGTCGGGCCCCTGGCGGCGTCGCCTTCGTCTCGAGGAACTTCAGCGCCTGCACGTAGAGCAGGCTCGACGGCTTGGTGACGATGTCGGCCTCGCGCAGCGACTCGAGGAACTCCTCGGGGCCGTCGAAGTCGCGCATCCGGATCCGCACCGAGCCGAGCCCCTGGGCGACGTGGGAGTCCGAGCCCGCCCCGGCGACGATCCGGTACTTGCGCGGCGAAGCGCTCGGCCTCCTCGTTGAAGGAGCCGATCGCGACGCGCGGGTTGTAGATCTCGATCGCGTCGACGTCGTCGATGATCGTCAGCAGGTGCTCGTAGTCGGGGACCGAGTGCATGCGGTCGAACGGGTGCGGCACGTAGACGATGCCGCCCTGGCGCTTGATCTCGGCCACGGTCTCGGCCAGCGTCATCCCGCGCGGGATCTTCTCCGAGAGGAACAGGCCGATGACCTCGCCCTGGCTCGGCGGTCTTGACCTCCTCGCCGACGATCACCTTGATCCCGAACTGCGCCGCCTTCCCGGCCGCCTCGAGCGCGCCGGAGATCTCGTTGTGGTCGGTGACCGCGATCGCGCCGAGGCCCTGGTCGCGCGCCGTGGCGAGCAGCACCTCGACCGGCGTCGCGCAGTCGTGCGAGTGGTCGGTGTGCATGTGCAGGTCGACGTCGATCAGCGGCCGTCGCGAGAGCCGGCTGCGGACCACCGGGTCGCCCTCGGCGCGGTGGCGCCGCGCCGACCAGGCCGCGGTAGACCTCCTCGAGCTCGTCGGCCACGCGCTCCCAGCTCAGCCGGTCGCGCAGCGCCGCCGGCGGCGTCGCGCAGCTCGTCGCGCAGGGCCGGCGTCGGCGAGCGCGCGCTCGAGCTGGGCGGCGAGCACCTGGCTCTCGCCCGGCGCGAAGAGCAGCCCGCGCTCGCCCTCGCCCAGCAGCTCCTCGTAGACCGTCAGGCTGGCGGCGACCGGCACCGCGCCGGCGGCCGAGCGCGCGCAGGAGCAGCCCGGGGGCGGGCGTCGCGCCGTCGGAGGCGAGCACGACGACGTCGGCGCCGGCGAGCAGCTCGTCGGCCGGGCCGTCGTCGAAGCGGATGCGCTCGCGCAGCTCGCTGCGCAGCGGGGTCGAGGAGGACGGACCGCGCTCGCTGACGACGGTCGCGCGCCAGTCGAGCGCCGGATCGATCCGGCGCAGCGCGCGCAGGAACAGCCGCAGGGCGCCGCGCTCCTCGACGTCGACGAAGGCGATCCGCACCGGGCCGTCCGCCTCGCGGCGCTGCACCGGATCGGCCGCCGGGAGGATCACGCGGTAGTCGGCCGGGAAGAAGCGGCTCATCAGCGCGGCGGTGGCCTCGAAGCTGGCGACGCGCGCGTCGAGGCGGCCGAAGACGAGCTGGACGAGCCGCCGCGCGACCTGCGTCGAGACCGCGCGCTCGGTCGGGGCGTGGAAGGTGCCGACGTTGAGCGCGGGCGAGGCGCGCAGCGCGGCGCTCGCGACGCTCGGCATCCACGGCTCGTGGACGTGGCAGACGTCGAAGCCGCCGACGGCGAAGAGCTGCTCGATCGCGCGGCTGACGTCGATCGGAACGGCCGCGCGGCCCGGCGTGGCGAGCCCGGGCAGCGCCTCGCCGACCGCGAGGACGCGAGGGGCCGCCGTCGGGCCAGAGGCGCTGGGGCTGCTCGCGCGCGGCGCGCAGCGCCCGCCGCGTCTCGCGGACGGTGGCGGCCGACTGCGACGGCGCGACGATCGCGACGCGGTGTCCGCGCCGGGCGAGCTCGTGCGACGTGCGCTCGATCGCTCGGTTGACCTCGTGGTCGATCTCCCACGGGTAGGGAGAGACCTGCGCGATGGTCAGCGAGGGCACGGCGCGCATGGTAGGCCCGCCGCGGCGCGGCGGGCCCACCGGTGCGACGCGGGTCAGGCCTTGGTGGCGGCCTTGCGGGCGCGGGTGCGGCTCTTGGGCTTGGTGCCCGGGCCGCGCCTTGCCGGCGTGCTTGGCGATGAACTTCTCGGTCGCCTCGCGCGCCTCGTCGTCGGGGCGCTGGTTGTGCGGCGACTTCATCAGGTACGAGCTGGGGCCGTCGAGCTGGCCGCCGACGCCGTGGTTGAGCGCGAGCTTGCAGCAGCGCACGGCGTCGATGACGATGCCGGCCGAGTTCGGCGAGTCCCAGACCTCGAGCTTGAGCTCGATGTTGAGCGGCACGTCGCCGAACGCCTGGCCCTCGAGGCGGATGTGGGCCCACTTGCGGTCGGTCAGCCACGGCACGTAGTCCGACGGGCCGATGTAGACGTCGTCGGCGGGCAGCGTGTGGCCCATGATCGACGTCACCGCGTTGGTCTTGGAGATCTTCTTGGACTCCAGCCGCTCGCGCTCGAGCATGTTGTAGAAGTCCATGTTGCCGCCGACGTTGAGCTGCGAGGTGCGCAGCATCTTCACGCCGCGGTCGTGGAACAGGCGCGCCAGCGTGCGGTGCACGATCGTGGCGCCGACCTGCGACTTGATGTCGTCGCCGACGATCGGCAGCCCCGCCTTCTTGAAGCGGTTGTTCCAGTAGGGCTCGCGGGCGATGAACACCGGGATGCAGTTCACGAAGCCGACGCCGGCCTCGAGGATCTGCTCGACGTACCACTTGGTCGCGTCCTCGGAGCCGACCGGCAGGTAGGAGACGACGACGTCGGTCTTGGTCTCCTTGAGGATCGAGACGATGTCGGCGGTCTCGCCCGGCGCCTTGGTGATCTTCTCCTTGAGGTACTTGCCGAGGCCGTCGTGGGTCATGCCGCGGTGCACCTGCGACGCCGAGCTTCTTCGGCACCTTGTTGGTGAACTTGCACGTGTTGTTCGGGTCGGCCCAGATCGCCTGGCCGAGGTCCTTGCCGACCTTCGTCTTGTTGATGTCGAAGGCGCAGGTGAACTCGATGTCGGAGACGTGGTAGCCGCCGAGGTCGACGTGCATGAGGCCGGGCACCTGCTCGGCGGGGTCGGCGTCGGCGTAGTGGTGGACGCCCTGGACGAAGGAGTTGGCGCAGTTGCCCACGCCGATGATCGCGACGCGGACCTTGTCGTGCTGGTAGCGCGCGGCGCCGTTGGTGGCGGCGCCGTCGCGGGCGGGGACGCCGTTTGCGTTCTCGGTCAAGTTCTGTGCTCCTGGGTTCAAGAGGTCTGCATGACGTACCAGCCCTCGTGGCGGCATGCGTTACACCGCGCGGCAGGGCGGAGCGCACGTGGAAGATGCGCTGCAGCGTCGTCACGACGCCCAGTGCCGGCCAGCACGTAGATCGCCGGCGCGAGCAGCTCGAAGTCACCAAGTGAAGCACCTTTGGCGAAGAGCAGCCCGATCGAGAGGATGACGACGCGCACGGCGCGGCTGGCGATTCCGACCTTGCACTCGACGCCGAGCGCCTCGGCCCGCGCTCGTGTGTAGGAGACCAGCAGCGAGCTGCCGGTGGCCACGATGGTCGCGGCCACGGCCGCGTCGTTGCCGCGGGTCGCGAAGTACGCGCCCACGGCGGCCAGCACGATGCTCTCCTCGATCCGGTCGAGCGTCGAGTCGAGGAACGCCCCGAACTGCGTGCCCTTGCCGCTCATGCGCGAGTAGCGGCCGTCGAGCGTGTCCATCACCGAGCCGACGACGAAGGCGACCCCGGCGAGGAAGAACAGCGCGCCCGAAGACGAGGCCGGCCGCGGCGACGTTGAGCCCCAGCCCGGTCATCGAGATGGCGTTGGGCGTCAGGCGCGACTCGATCAGCGCGTTGCGCACGAGCGCGCGGCGCTCGACCGGGGAGATGCGCGGTCGCGCCATCAGGCGGTCAGCCTGCCCTCGCGCACCTGGGAGAACGCCCAGGCGGCGGGGCGGGCGCGGGCCAGCCACGCGGCGGTGTAGGCGGAGGCGCCGGCGGTGACGGCGCCGAGCACGGCGTCGACGAGGAAGTGGTTGGCCGTGGCCACGATCACGAACAGGACCGTCAGCGGGTAGAGGCTCCAGAAGATGCGGCCGATCCGGCTGCGCGTCAGCCGTGCGAGCGGCACGCCGATCATCAGCGCGAAGCACACGTGCATCGAGGGGACGGCCGCGTAGGGGTTGAAGAGCGCGTTCACGCCGGTGTCGGAGTTGTGGTCGACACCGGCGAAGTTCGAGACCGCGTCGAAGAAGCCCCACTCCGGCAGCAGCCGCGGCGGCGCGGTGGGGAAGACGATGTAGCTCAGGAGCGCGATCCCCATCGCGACCATGAACATGTTGCGCACGAAGTAGAAGCTGCGGTTGTGGAAGAGGTAGAGGAACGCCAGCGCCCCGACGGTCACCGAGGTCTGCGCGTTGATGTACAGCCAGCTCGCGCCGTCGAGGAGGAAGCCGGAGCTCGCGGTCCACGCCTGGATGCTGGGCTCGACGAACACGTGCAGCCCGCGCTCGATCGACGATCATCTCGCGGGCGTGCTGGAACGCGGCCGCCGTGACCCCCGGGTCGTCCGCCATGCCGCGCACGAGCCGGTAGCCGTTGTAGGCCACGAAGAAGAGCAGCACCTGCCTTGCGAGGTCGAGCGGACCATGGGGCAGCAGCCGCGTCTGGAGTGCACGGACGCGGGGAGCCATCAGCGGGATGATCCTAGCGGCAGCGACGGCTTCCGGCCAGCGTGCGGCCCGGGGCCACGTCGACGCCGACCCGCAGCAGCGCGCCGCGAGTCGCGGGGCGGACCAGCGTCCAGTCTCCGGCGGCCCGCTCGACGCATCCGCGCCCGGAAAGCACAGCCCACCAGCGGGTCCAGTGGATGCGCACCAGCCCCGCGGGCGCCGTGAAGTCGTCGACGCCCACGCGCGTCGCGCCCAGCGGCGTCGCGTCGCGCACCTCGAACAGCCGCCAGTGACGGCCGCGCCACGCCGGACGCAGGTAGGGCAGCCCGCCGCGGACGAGCCGCGCCTCGGCCTGGCCCGATGCGTCGAGCGCGGCGTCGGGCAGCGCGACCCAGCGGACGGCGAGCGCGCCGAGCCAGCGGCGGTAGCGCGCGGCGGTCAGCGTGCCGTCGTAGAACAGCGCGTCGCGGCCGCGGTCGAGCTGGCGCTCCCACCCGCGCGCCAGCGGGAACCGGGGGGCGACGAGCGCGGACTCCCAGTGGCGCGCCGTGAACGGGATCTCCACCCGCGCGGGGGGCGCCCCGGCGGTGCGCCGGGCGAGCTCGGCGAGCAGCGGCGCGTAGTAGCCGGCGTGCACCGACGGGTCCCCGGCCGCCTGCGACCAGTCGCGGACGGCCGGGTAGAGCGTCCAGTAGGCGAGCGGCAGCGCCACGACGGCCAGCAGCCGCGGGCGACCCCACAGCAGGGCCACGGCGAGCGGCCCGGCTGCCAGCGCGCCGAGTCGCGCGGCGTTGCCGCCCAGCGGCGTCGGGACGAGCGCCGCGGCCACCAGGCCCAGCGCGTAGAGCGCGATGCCCGCCCGCACCGCGGTCCCCTCGCGCCGCGCCAGCACCGCCGCGATCGCGGTGGCGGCGAGCGCCGGCCAGAAGCTCGAGGCGACGAACGGCTCGGTACCGCCCTCCGGGAAGAGCGCGGCCAGGACCAGGACGCCGCCGATGGCCGCCGCACCGGTCGCGGCCGCGGGCGCCGCCCGGGCCGGCCGCGCCGCCAGGACCGCGGCCGCCACGAGCGCCACGAGCAGCGCCGCCACAGGGCTCGCGAGCGCGGTGGCGGCGCCGAGCAGCGCCCCGGCGAGCGTCCGGCCTCCGGCGAGCGCGAGCACGGCCGCCGTCGCGCACGCCAGGCCGAGCGCGAAGGCCATCCTGCCACTGACGACCGTAGCCGCAACGGCCACGGCGAACCATGCGGTGGCGCCCATGGCCGCCGCCGGCGTGCGGGTCCAGCGGGCGGCGATCCCCGTGAACGCGGCGGTGGCGGCGACGATCGCGAGCGCCCCGGTCGACCGGACCCCGGCGAGCGCTCCGGCGGGTCCGAACAGCACGCTGTAGCCGAGCAGGTGGTGGCCGCCGTACCAGCCGTTGTCCCAGGCGACCAACCGCCCGGTGCGCTCAACCAGCCCCGCCCGGTAGAGCGCGGCGGCGAGGTCCGTGCTCGGGGGGTCGAGCGCCAGGTAGAGCGCTGCGAGGGCGGCCGCCAGTCCGACGGCCGCCAGGCCACCCGATCGCCACGCCGCCGGCATCGCCGCGACGCCAGTGGGCGCGGCTAGCGCGCGCTGGCGAAGTCGGCCGTGACGACGCTCGCGCGCCCGCGGCGCGCGAACCCGACGCCGACGCGCCGGAAGCTGTGCGAGAGCAGCTCGCGCCGGTGCGCCGGCGAGCGCAGCCAGAGCCGGACGACCATGTGCGCGCTCAGCTGGCCGCGAACCTCGGCGATCGTCTCGCCGATCGAGCGTGCGCGCGTCACGCGCCGCAGGCGGCGGGTGAAGGACGTGCCGTTCGTGCTCGTGTGGCTGAGACGGTCGTGGCTCAGCAGGTCCTTCGAGTGCACCCCCGCGATGAACGTCAGGCGGGGGCTGAAGTGCAGGCCGGGAAGGCCGTGCCGGTGACGGTTCTGGTTCATCACGCGAACGATCGCGTGCTCGACGTTGGCCGCGCTGGCGTGCGCGACGGGATGTGCTGCGGCCATGAAGCGTCTCCTTCGTCCAGGTGCCAGGGCGAAGGCGGCTGCCGTGCCGCCCCGAAGCGGAACGGACATCACGCTAGCGAACCATGAAGTCGGTGAGCATTGCCACGAGCTCCGGGCGGTCGATCCAGGGCCAGTGCCCGGCACCGGGGACCAGCTCGACGCGGGCCTCCCCGCCGAGCGCGGCGGCGTATCTCGCGGCGAAGCCGCTGTCGATGTGGCGATCGCGCTCCCCCCAGGCCACGAGAGCCGGTGCGCGAATCTCCCCGAGTGCCGCGCCGGCCGCGGCGAGGGCCTCCTCCGGCGCGCTGCGGTAGAGGCGCAGGATGGCCCGCTGGGTGCCCTCGTCGAAGGCCTCGAGCGTCTCGTCGACCAGCTCCGCCGGCAGCAGCCTCCGCGCGACGGGCCGGATCGTGAAGCCCATCGCCAGCTCGCCGATCGCGCGCCGCCGCCACTGCCGGGCCAGGAGATGCCAGCGGTAGCCCGGGAGCAACGGCACCGCGTCGATGAGCACGAGGCGCTCGACCCGCGCCGGCTCGCGCATGGCCCACAGCAGGGCCACGGCGCCCCAGTCGTGCACGCACAGCCGCACCCGCTCGAGCCCCAGCAGATCGACGAAGTCGCCGATGAAGCGGCCCAGGCCCTGAAAGCTCGTGTCGGCGTCGCCGCGCTTGCCGCTGCGGCCGAAGCCCGGCAGGTCGACGGCGATGCCACCGGTGCGCTCCAGGAACGGCGCCCACATGGAGCCGGCGTTTGGGACCCCGTGGACGTAGAGGACCGGGGCGGCGCCGCGAGGCTCGGCCTCGAGCCAGTGGACGAGCTGGTCGCCGAGGCGTTCGGTCGGCACGGGACGGCGGACGATACCGTCAGCACCATGCGGACCCTGCTGCTCGGGGAGGCCCTCGTCGACCTCGTCTGCGAGCGCCCCGTCGGCGGGCTCGCGGAGGCCGACGCGTTCGTCCCCCACCCCGGCGGCGCCGTCGCCAACGTCGCGGTCGCGATGGCGCGGCTGGGCGAGCGCGCGGCGCTCGCGGGCGGCGCGGGCGACGATCCGTGGGGCCGGTGGCTGCGTGGGCACCTCGACGCCGTCGGCGTGGAGCTCGGCTGGTTTGCGCTGCTGGCGGGCGTGCAGACCCCGGTCGCGTTCGTGACCGTCGACGCGGAGGGCGAGTCCGCCTTCCAGATCTACGGCGAGGGCATCGCATCGACGGTCGTCGCTCTGGCTGACCGCATCGAGGAGGCCGTCGCGGCCTGCGGCGCGCTCTTCGCCTCGTCGAACACCCTGGTCGGAGACGACGAGCGCGAGGTCACGCTCGCCGCCCGCGACGTCGCGTTGGACCGCGGCCTGCCGGTGGTGGTCGATCCCAACCTGCGGCTGCACCGCTGGCCGACCGCCACCCGTGCCGCGGCCGCTGCGCGCGAGCTGGTGCCCGGGGCCTTCCTCGTCCGCTGCAACCGCCCGGAGTCGGAGCTCCTCACCGGCGAGCCCGACCCGGCCGACGCGGCGCAGGCGCTGCTCGCCGCGGGCGCCCAGCACGTGGTCGTCACGCTCGGCGCCGGCGGTGCGCTGCTCCGCGGCGGAGGGCTGCGGCTCGACGTTCCCGGGGTGCCTGCGCGCGCGGTCGACGCGACCGGTGCGGGCGACGTGCTGACCGGCACGCTGCTCGCGCGGCTTGCGGGCAGCGGCTTCTACCCGCCGGCGCTCGCGGCGGCGCTGCCCGAGGCGGTGGAGCGTGCCGCCCGTGCGACGGAGCACTTCGGTGCCGGCCTGGCGTAGGCCCTCGCCGGCCCGGGTCGCGCGCATCCGGAGGCGGCTGCGCGAGCTCTACGGCACCCCGGCCCTGCCGCCGCACGGGCACCCGATCGCCGAGCTGGTGCTGACCGTCCTCTCGCAGTCGACCAACGACCGCAACCGCGACGTCGCCTACCTGCGGCTGCGCGACGCGCTACCGACCTGGGCGGAGGTTCGCGACGCGCCGGTCGCGGCGGTCGAGGAGGCGATCCGCCCGGGTGGGATCTCGAAGGTCAAGTCCGCGCGCATCCGCGACATCCTCGCCGCGCTGCCGACCGACGCCGACGGCGACCCCACGCTGGACGCGCTCGCCGCGACTCCGGTCGGGGAGGCGCGCGAGCTCCTCACGGCGCTCCCCGGGGTCGGCCGCAAGACCGCCGCGTGCGTGCTGCTGTTCTCGTTCGGCGCCCGCGACGTGCCGGTGGACACGCACGTGGGGCGCGTGGGGGCGCGGCTCGCCATGTTGCCGGCCCGCGGCAGCGCGGACGCGCTGCATGACGCCATGCTGGCGATCACGCCCCCGGGGGCCGAGCTCGAGCTGCACGTCAACCTCCTGCGCCACGGTCGCCGCACCTGCCACGCACAGCGGCCCGCGTGCCGCTCCTGCGCGCTGCGCCGGATGTGCCCGTCGGCGTCGGGATAGCGTTGCCGCATGCGCATCCTGGTGATCGGCGCGGGAGGCGTGGGCGCCGCCGTGGCGGCGATCGCCCGCCGCCGCGGGTTCTTCGAGCAGCTCGTCCTCGCCGATCTCGACGGCGCCCGCGCCCAGGCCGCGCTGGACAGCGCCGGACGCCCCGAGCGGATGGAGGCCAGGGCCGTCGACGCGAGCGACCGCGCGGCCGTCGTGGCGCTGGCGCGCGAGACGGGCGCCCACGTGATCCTCAACGCCTGCGATCCGCGGCTGAACCCGCCGATCTTCACGGGTGCGCTCGAGGCGGGGTGCGACTACCTCGACATGGCGATGACGCTGTCGGAGCGCGATCCGGAGCGGCCCTACGAGCGCGCCGGCGTGCTGCTGGGCGCCGCGCAGTTCGCCGAGCACGAGCGCTGGGAGGCGGCCGGGCGCCTCGCGCTCGTCGGCATCGGCGTCGAGCCCGGGTTCTCCGACGTCGCGGCCCGCTATGCCGCCGACCACCTGTTCTCCGAGATCGACGAGGTCGCCGTCCGCGACGGCGCCGACCTGGTCGTGGAGGGCCACGACTTCGCGCCGACCTTCTCGATCTGGACCACGATCGAGGAGTGCCTGAACCCGCCGCTGCTCTACGAGCGCGATCGCGGCCACTACGTCACCGAGCCGTTCTCGGAGCCCGAGCTGTTCACGTTCCCGGCCGGCATCGGCGTGGTCGAGTGCGTCAACGTCGAGCACGAGGAGGTGGTGCTCGTCCCGCGGGTGATCGAGGCGCGCCGCGTGAGCTTCAAATACGGCCTCGGCGAGGAGTTCATCGCCGTCCTGCGGACGCTGCATCGGCTCGGGCTCGACTCGACCGAGCCCCTCGACGTGCGTGGAGCCCGCGTCGCGCCGCGCGACGTCGTGGCGGCCGCCCTGCCCGACCCCGCCACGCTCGGCGCCCGGATGACCGGCCGCACCTGCGCGGGCACGCTGGTCACCGGCACGGGGGTGGAAGGCGGTCCCCGCGCCGCCTACGTCCATCACGTCGTCGACAACGAGGAGTGCATGGGCCGCGACGGCGTCCAGGCCGTCGTCTGGCAGACCGCGCTGAACCCGGTCGTCGCCCTCGAGCTCATGTCCGCCGGCGTCTGGCTGGGCGCCGGGGTCCTCGGGCCCGAGTCGTTCGACCCCGTCCCGTTCTTCGACCTCCTCGCCGACCACGGCTCCCCCCACGCCGTCGAGGAGCGCGACCCGGCCGACCCGCTGAGGCGCTGACGCGACATCTGCTATAACAAGACGCAGATTTTTCGCACGTTCGCGATTCAAGGAGTCACCACCGCATCATGGCAAAGACCATCGGCATCGACCTGGGCACGACCAACTCGTGCATGGCCGTCCTGGAGGGCGGCGATCCGACCGTCATCGAGAACGCCGAGGGCGGGCGCACGACCCCGTCGGTGGTCGCGTTCACCCAGTCGGGCGAGCGTCTCGTGGGCACGGTCGCCAAGCGCCAGGCCGTCACCAACCCGCAGAACACCGTCTTCTCCGTCAAGCGCTTCATGGGCCGCAAGGAGGCCGAGGTCCACGAGGAGGAGTCGATCGTCCCCTACAAGGTCATCTCCGGCGCCAACGGCGACGCGCGGATCGAGGCCGGCGGCAACGAGTACAGCCCGCCCGAGGTCAGCGCGATGATCCTGGCCAAGCTCAAGGCCGACGCCGAGGCCTACCTGGGCGAGTCGGTCGACAGCGCCGTCATCACCGTGCCCGCCTACTTCAACGACGACCAGCGCCAGGCCACCAAGGACGCCGGCAAGATCGCCGGCCTCGACGTCAAGCGCATCATCAACGAGCCGACGGCGGCCTCGCTCGCCTACGGCCTCGACAAGGAGTCCGACCAGACGATCCTCGTCTTCGACCTCGGCGGCGGCACGTTCGACGTGTCCGTGCTGGAGATCGGCGACGGCGTCTTCGAGGTCAAGTCGACCGCCGGCGACAACCATCTCGGCGGCGACAACTGGGACAAGGCGATCGTCGACTGGCTCGCGACCGAGTTCAAGCGCGACCAGGCGATCGACCTCAAGGCCGACCCGATGGCGCTCCAGCGTCTCTACGAGGCGGCCGAGAAGGCCAAGATCGAGCTGTCGACGGCGCAGGAGTCGCAGATCAACCTGCCGTTCATCACCGCCGACCAGAGCGGCCCCAAGCACCTCGACGTGCGCCTGACCCGCTCGAAGTTCAACGAGCTGACGGCCGACCTGCTCGACCGCGTCGTCGCGCCGGTCCGCCAGGCCCTCGACGACGCCAAGGAGAAGGGCACGAGTCGATCGACCACGTCGTCCTCGTCGGCGGCATGACCCGCATGCCCGCCGTGCAGGAGAAGGTCAAGGAGCTCACCGGCAAGGATCCGCACCGCGGGGTCAACCCCGATGAGGTCGTGGCCGTCGGCGCCGCCATCCAGGCGGGCGTGCTGGCCGGCGACGTCAAGGACGTGCTGCTGCTCGACGTCACGCCGCTCACGCTCGGCATCGAGACCAAGGGCGGCGTGATGACCAAGCTGATCGAGCGCAACACCACGATCCCGACCCGCAAGTCGGAGATCTTCTCGACGGCCGAGGACAACCAGCCGTCGGTGGAGATCCACGTGCTGCAGGGCGAGCGCGAGATGGCGACCTACAACAAGTCGCTCGGCAAGTTCCAGCTGACCGGGATCCCGCCCGCGCCCCGCGGCGTGCCGCAGATCGAGGTCGGCTTCGACATCGACGCCAACGGCATCCTCGACGGTCTCCGCGAAGGACCTCGGCACCGGCAAGGAGCAGAAGATCGAGATCAAGGCCGGCGGCGGCCTCTCCGACGACGAGATCAAGCGCATGGTCACCGACGCCGAGGCTCACGCCGACGAGGACCGCAGCGCCCGCGAGCTCGCCGAGGCGCGCAACAACGGCGAGAACGCCGCCTACCAGGCCGAGCGCCAGCTCACCGAGCTCGGCGACCAGGTCGACGAGGCGTCCAAGAGCGAGATCGAGGCGGCGATCAAGGAGGTCCGCGAGGCGCTGACCTCCGAGGACGCCAACGAGATCAACGCCAAGACCGAGGCGCTGCAGTCCGCGTTCCACAAGGTCTCGGAGGCCATGTACGAGCGCGCGCAGCAGCAGGCCGCCGCCGACGGCGCCGCGGCCGGCGGTGACGGTGCCGCCGCGGACGGCGCGCCGGACGCCTCCGCGGAGGAGGACGTCGTCGATGCCGAGGTCGTGGACGAGGGCCGCTAGGTGTCCGGCGACCCCAAGGCCACCGAGGAGCCCGAGGGCGCCGACGCCCCGTCGCTCGACGAGGAGAGCGCGGAGCCCGAGGAGGTCGCTGCGCGCCGAGGAGGCCGCCGGCGACGAGCCGACGGAGCCCGAGGAGCCCGACTGGCAGGATCTCGCGCTGCGCAAGGCCGCCGAGCTCGAGAACGTGCGCAAGCAGACCTCCCAGCGCGTCCAGAAGGCCACGCGCGACGGCATGAAGCGCGTGGCCGGCGAGCTGCTGCCCGCGCTCGACGACTTCGAGCGGGCGCTCGCGCACGCCGAGGCCGAGGAGGACGACGCCCAGCATCACCTGACGAAGGGCATCCGCCTGGTGCAGGACCAGATGCTCAGCGCGCTGCGCCGGGCCGGGATCGAGCCGTTCTCGCCGAAGGGCGAGCGGTTCGACCCGCATCTGCACGAGGCCGTCGCCTCGCAGCCCGCCGAGGCCGTCGAGAGCGGGACCGTCATCGAGGTCTACCAGGCCGGCTACCGCCTGGGCGAGGACGTGCTGCGCGCCGCCAAGGTGGTCGTCGCGGCATAGGGCGCCATGGCCGAGAAGGACCTCTACAAGATCCTCGGCGTCGACCGGAAGGCCTCGCAGGACGAGATCAAGAAGGCCTACCGCAAGCTCGCCCGCCGCTACCACCCGGACAGGAACCCGGGTGACAGCTCGGCCGAGGAGCGCTTCAAGGAGGTCTCGGCGGCCTACGACGTCCTCGGCGACCCCGACAAGCGCAAGCAGTACGACCGCGGCGGCCTCGGTGCGTTCTTCGGCGGCGGGCAGGGCGGCGGCGCAGGGCTTCCCCGGCGGCTTCGATGCCGGCAGCTTCGGCGACATCCTCTCCAACCTCTTCGGCGGCGGCGGCGGCGGCGGGCGGCGGCCAGCCCGGCCGTGGCGGCGGGGCCCGGCGCGGCCCCCGGCCCGAACGGGGCCGCGACCTCGAGGCCGAGGTGTCGATCTCGTTCGCCCAGTCGGTCGAGGGGGCGCAGGTGCCGCTGTCGGTGCCCACCTCGGCGATGTGCGCGACCTGCCGCGGCACCGGCGCGAAGCCCGGCACGAGCCCCAAGACGTGTCCCCGCTGCCAGGGGCGCGGGGTCGAGAGCCAGGGCCAGGGGCTCTTCTCGATCTCGCAGCCGTGCTCGCGCTGCCATGGCTCGGGCGCTGTGATCGACGACCCCTGTCCCGACGTGTCACGGCAGCGGCGCGACCCGGACCGTCAAGCGCTACCGCGTCAACATCCCCGCGGGGGTGCGCGAGGGCAGCCGCGTCCGCCTGGCCGGCAAGGGCGAGGAGGGGCGCAACGGCGGTTCCGCCGGCGACCTCTACGTCGTCACCCGCGTGCAGCCCTCGGCGGTCTTCCGGCGCAAGGGCGACCACGTCGAGGTGGAGGTGCCGCTGACGATTCCCGAGGCGATCCGCGGCGCCGAGGTCGAGGTGCCGACGCTGTCGGGGCGCAAGCGCCTGCGCGTCCCCGCCGGCACGCGCCACGGCACCGTCCAGCGGCTGCGCGGCGAGGGGCCGCCGCGGCTGGGATCGAACCCCCGCCCGCCCCGCGGCGACATCCACTACCGCTTCGTCATCGACGTCCCGGCGACGCTCAGCGAGGAGCAGTCCGAGGCGGTCGACAAGCTCTCGGAGGTCATGAACGGCAACCCGAGGGCGAGGCTCTTTGCATGAGCGCCCGCCGGACGACCCGCCGCACCACCACGCGCGTGGAGGTCTCGGCCGACCGCGGCGTGTTCATGATCTCGGTCGCCGCCGAGCTGGCCGAGATGCATCCGCAGACGCTGCGCATGTACGAGGCGCGCGGCCTGATCGAGCCGCAGCGCTCCCCGAAGGGCACGCGCCTGTACTCGCAGAAGGACGTCGAGCGCCTGCGCCGCATCCAGGAGATGACCAACGAGCTCGGCCTCAACCTGGCCGGGGTCGAGCGGGTCCTCGAGATGGAGGGCAAGCTCGAGCGCGCCCAGCGCAGGGTGGAGTCGCTCGAGCGCAGGGCGATCGAGCTCCAGCAGCAGATCGCCGAGCTCGAGATGCTGCGCGAGCGCGTGCGGGCGGACCTCGTCCCCGTGGCCAAGCGCGGCGAGATCGTGCGGGCCCGCGACGCGCGCTCCCCGTTCAAGATCCCGGTGCGCCGCGACGACCGCGGCCGCGGCACCCGCTAGCGCCAGCGGCGCGGTTCGGCCACCCGGCGCCGCGGCGCATGACGTCCTGGTTCGTCCGCGACGCGCGCTCGCCCGCCTGCCGCGCGCCCGGCGGCTCGGCGGCGGCCGTTTCGGCGACCACGACGGTATTGACAAGAAATCTAAGTCCACTACACTGAGATCCAACATGCAGGCAGACCGTTTCACGATCAAGTCCCAGGAGGCCCTCCAGGCCGCGATCTCGCTCGCCGCCGAGCGCCGCCACGCGCAGGTCGCACCCGTGCACCTGCTCGCCGTGCTGCTCGAGCAGAGCGAGGGCCTGACGCTCCCCGTGCTCGGCAAGCTCGGCGTGACCGTCGCGCCGTTGCGCGCCGACGTCGGCGCCGCGCTCGACGGCCAGCCGACGCTCGGCGAGGCCGCCGAGCCCACCACCTCGCCGGAGCTGATGCAGATCCTCCGCGCCGCCGAGAAGGAGATGCGCGGGCTCTCCGACGAGTACATCTCGACCGAGCACCTGCTGCTCGCGCTGGCCGCCGCCCAGGGCCCCGCCGGCGACGCGCTGCGCCGCGCCGGCGCCGACCACGACGCCCTGGTGCGCGCGCTCGAGGAGGTCCGCGGCAGCCATCGCGTCACCGACCAGTCGCCGGAGGAGAAGATCAACGCGCTCGAGAAGTTCGGGCGCGACCTCACCGATGCGGCGCGCGACAACGAGCTCGATCCCGTCATCGGCCGCGATGACGAGATCCGCCGCGTCATCCAGGTCCTCTCGCGGCGCACGAAGAACAACCCCGTGCTGATCGGCGAGCCGGGCGTGGGCAAGACCGCGATCGTCGAGGGCCTCGCCCAGCGGATCGTCGCCGAGGACGTGCCCGAGTCGCTGCGCGACCGCCGCGTCATCGCGCTGGACATCGGCGCGCTGCTCGCGGGCTCGAAGTACCGCGGCGAGTTCGAGGAGCGCCTGAAGGCGGTCCTCAAGGAGGTCTCCGACGCGTCGGGCGGCGTGATCCTGTTCCTCGACGAGCTGCACACGATCGTCGGCGCCGGCGCCGCCGAGGGCGCCGTCGACGCCGCCAACCTGCTCAAGCCGATGCTCGCCCGCGGCGAGCTGCGCGCCGTTGGTGCCACCACGCTCGACGAGTACCGCAAGCACATCGAGAAGGACGCCGCACTCGAGCGGCGCTTCCAGCCGGTGAGCGTCGGCGAGCCGAGCGTCGAGGACGCGATCGCGATCCTTCGCGGGCTCAAGGAGCGCTACGAGGCCCACCACAAGGTCCGCATCACCGACTCGGCGATCATCGCCGCGGCCACGCTCTCGGACCGCTACATCGCCGACCGCTTCCTGCCCGACAAGGCGATCGACCTGATCGACGAGAGCGCCTCCCGGCTGCGGATCGAGGTCGACTCGGTCCCGACCGAGATCGACGAGGTCAAGCGCCGGGTGATGCAGCTGGAGATCGAGCGCGAGGCGCTGTCGAAGGAGACCGACGAGCCCTCCCGCCTGCGCCTGGAGGCGCTCGAGGCCGAGCTCGCCGACCGCCGCGAGCAGGAGGCGGCGATGACCGCCGAGTGGCAGCGCGAGAAGGACTCGATCGAGGGCGTCTCGGAGCTCCGCCGCGAGCTCGACGCCGCCCGCGGGGAGCTCGAGCGGGCCCAGCGCGAGTCCGACCTCGGCCGCGCGGCCGAGCTCCAGTACGGCCGCATCCCCGAGCTCGAGCAGCGCATCGCCGAGCTCGAGGCCGCCGACCGCGGCGAGTTCCGCTTCTTCAAGGACGAGGTCGACGCCGAGGACGTCGCCGAGGTCGTGGCCCGCTGGACGGGCATCCCCGTCAGCCGCCTGATGGAGGGCGAGGTCGAGAAGCTCGTCCACATGGAGCAGCGCCTGCACCGGCGGGTCGTCGGCCAGGACGCCGCGGTCGCCGCCGTGAGCGCCGCGCTGCGCCGCTCGCGCGCCGGCCTCGCCGACCCCGACCGGCCGATCGGCACCTTCCTGTTCCTCGGGCCCACGGGCGTCGGCAAGACCGAGCTCGCCCGCGCGCTCGCCGAGTTCATGTTCGACTCCTCCGACGCGATGGTCCGCATCGACATGTCGGAGTACATGGAGAAGCACGCGGTCAGCCGGCTCGTGGGCGCGCCCCCCGGCTACGTCGGCTACGACGAGGGCGGCCAGCTCACCGAGGCCGTCCGCCGCAGGCCCTACTCCGTGGTCCTGCTCGACGAGATCGAGAAGGCCCACCCCGACGTCTTCAACGTGCTGCTGCAGGTGATGGACGACGGCCGCCTGACCGACGGCCAGGGGCGCACGGTCGACTTCAAGAACACCGTGCTGATCATGACCTCCAACATCCCGGGCGGCCGGGCCGGCGTCGAGAGCCACTTCAAGCCCGAGTTCATCAACCGCCTCGACGACATCATCGAGTTCCACAGCCTCGACCGCTCGCAGATCGGCGCGATCGTCGATCTGCAGGTGCAGCGGGTGCTCGACCGGGTGCGGGAGCGCGGCATCGAGGTCGTCCTCTCCGACGACGCGCGGACGCTGCTGGGCAACCTCGGCTACGACCCCACCTACGGCGCGCGCCCGCTCAAGCGGATCGTGCAGAAGCACCTCATCGACAGGCTGGCGCTGGGCATCCTCGAGGGCGACTTCCGCGAGGGCGACACCGTGCTGGTCGGCGCGGCCGATGGCGAGCTGACCTTCGAGAAGGCGGCGGCCGTCACGGCCGCCGCCTGATCGCTCCTGCCCGCTAGTGCGTCGTGACCGGGCGCGGGCACATCTTGCCCCAGCCCGGCGACGGGGTCGCCAGCCACCAGGGCATGTAGCGCCAGCAGAGCATCTCGCCGTCCTGGCCGCCGTAGGTCAGCGCCTTCTTGCCGCTGCTGAACGAGCAGCTGGCGTGCTTGGGCGGGTTCATCGAGAGGCTGTCGGACTCGCAGTAGACCGCCGGGGCGCCCGGCTCGCTGACCGTGCCGGCGATCTTCACGCCCATGGCCCCGATCCGCTTGGCCCTCAGCGCCGCCTTCACCTTCGACGGCAGTGGCAGGAAGTAGAGACGGCCCTGGTCGCGGTTGTAATCGTTCTTGAGGTGGTCGACCTTCGTCTTGGCCACGCCGTGCGCGATGACTCTCGACGAGAGGTGCAGGAACGAGGCCACCTTGGCCGGGACCGTGACCTTCGCCTCGATGTGGCAGGCGACTTCCGGGAGGCCGCGGCTCTTGTCGGCGGGCGACCCGCATTGGAACGGGATGCCGCGCTTGTAGACATCGTCGAAGGGCATGGAGTACATGCCCATGTTCTCGTCGCTCATCGTGTTGAGGGTGGGTCCGGTGGGTCCGCACTCCTCGAAGCAGCCGTCGCCCTGGCGCGGGGTGGCTGCGAACGCCGCGGCCCCGCCGAAGATGGTCAGGGCGGCGACCGCGAGCAGAGCGGCGATCCGAAGGCGGTGACCGCTCGGGGCCGGTGAGGACAGCATGGAAACGTCCTTTGTAGAGGGCCCGCACGGGCGGGGCAGCGCACCGTACGCCGCGCATCTCCGGGCGCGCCATCAATCATTCGTCCAGTGCAATGGGAGGGCCGGCGCGCGGGCAGTTCTCCGCAGGCGCCGCCGCCGGACGGCGCGCGTCTGCGCGCAGGCGTAGGGTGCGCACCCATGCCGACCTACATCATGCTCACGACGCTCACCCCGGAGGGCGTCCAGACGGTCAAGAACAACCCGTCGCGCATCCGGGAGGTCAACAAGGAGATCGAGCAGCTGGGCGCCTCGGTCAAGGCCCAGTGGTCCACGCTCGGCCGCTTCGACTTCGTCAACGTCATCGAGGCGCCCGACGAGGCGACCATGGCGCGGGTGTCGGTGGAGATGGGCTCGCGCGGCACGGGGCGCTACGAGACGCTCTCGGCGATCCCGATCGACGACTTCATCGCCAACCTCTAGGCCGGCCGGGCGAAGCGCCATTCGGATCCTCGTCGTCGGCTCGGGCGGCCGCGAGCACGCGATCGTCCGCGCGCTCGCGCGATCGCCCCAGCGGCCGGAGATCCTCTGCGCCCCGGGGAACCCGGGGATCGCCCGCGACGCGCGCTGCCTGCCGATCGCCGCAGACGACGCGCAGCGCCTGTGCGAGGCCGCCCGCTCCGAGCACGTCCACCTCGTCGTGGTCGGGCCCGAGGCCCCGCTCGTCGCCGGGCTCGCCGACGACCTGCTCGAGTGCGGCGTGCCGGTCTTCGGCCCGCGCGCTGCCGGCGCGCGCCTGGAGGGGTCCAAGGCCCACGCCAAGGAGATCATGGGGGCGGCCGGGGTCCCGACCGCCGGCTGGCGGCGGGTCGACACGGTCGCCGAGGGCCTCGCGGCGATCGAGGACTACCCGGTCGTCGTCAAGGCCGACGGGCTCGCCGCCGGCAAGGGCGTCGTGATCGCGGCCGGCGACGAGCAGGCGCGCGAGGCGCTGGTCGACATGCTCGAGCGCGGCCGCTTCGGCCCGACCGACGTGGTGGTCGAGGAGTTCCTCGAGGGCACCGAGCTGTCGCTGCTGGCCCTCTGCGACGGCGAGCGGGCGCTCCCGCTCGCGCCCGCCCAGGACTACAAGCGGATCTTCGACGGCGACCGCGGCCCCAACACGGGCGGCATGGGCGCCTACTCGCCGGTCCCCGGCGTCGACGCCGCCCGCTGCGCGGAGCTGACCCGCGCCATCCACCAGCCCGTCGTCGAGGAGTTGGCCCGCCGCGGCACGCCGTTCCACGGCGTCCTCTACGCGGGGTTGATGATGACCGCCGCGGGCCCGCGCGTGCTCGAGTTCAACGTGCGCTTCGGCGACCCGGAGACGCAGGCGGTGCTGCCGCGGCTGCGCTCGGACCTCGTCGAGATCATGATGCGCGCGACGCAGCCGGGCGGGCTCGCCGGCGTCGAGCTCGAGTGGGACGAGCGCTGGGCGGTGACGCTGGTGCTCGCGAGCGCCGGCTACCCCGAGAGCTCGTCTTCCGGCGAGGCGATCGCCGGCCTCGACGCCGTGCCCGAGGGCATCGAGGTGACTCACGCCGGGACGGCCGAGCGCGACGGCGGGGTCGTCACGGCCGGGGGGCGGGTCCTCAACGTCACCGCCCTGGGCGAGACCGCGGCGGCCGCCCGCGAGGCCGCCTATGCTGCCGCCGACCAGATCACCTTCGAGGGCCGCCAGCTGCGCCGGGACATCGCGCTGCGGGCGGCGGAGCGATCATGACCGCCGATCCTTTGACCCAGACCGACACCGCAGATCTCGAGGCCATGACCGACGAGGGCGTGCGCGTCGGGATCATCATGGGCTCCGAGAGCGACATGGCCGAGATGGAGAAGGCCGGCGAGGTGCTGGCGCGCCACGAGGTTCACTTCGAGGTGCGGGTCATGTCGGCCCACCGCGACCCCGAGACCGTCGCCGACTACTGCCGCAACGCCCGCATGCGCGGGCTGCGGGTCATCATCGCCGGGGCGGGCCTGTCCGCCGCCCTGCCCGGCGTCGCCGCCGCGCACACCGACCTGCCGGTGATCGGCGTCCCGCTCAGCTCGAGGCTGAGCGCGGCCGGCGGCCTCGACGCGCTGCTGTCCGTGGTCCAGATGCCGCCGGGCGTCCCGGTAGCAGCCGTCGGGCTTGACAATCCCCGCAACGCCGCCCACCTGGCGCTGCGGATCCTCAACAGCTGAGGCCCGGCCTCAGCCCTTCTCGCGGCCGCGCGGGTCGCGCAGCGCGAAGCGCGAGACCGAGCGGTGGACCGTCGGGCTCGCGACGCGGGACAGCCCGCGCATCAGGCGCTTCCACTGGCCCGAGCGCAGCGTCCCGGCGGTGTCGACGCCGCCGGTCGAGCCGTCGGGGCGGAAGCCGACGTGGATGTGGTCGTAGTGGTCGGCCATCGCCAGCGTGTTGTCGGTGCCCTGGTAGGACATCAGCGTGATGATCTGGTGGGGCTTCATCGCGCCCTGGAGCAGGAGCAGCCGGCGGACGGTCGTGTCGGTGATCGAGCCGGGGCCCTGGTGGCCGACGATCGGCGTGCCGTTGATCGCCGCGATGTCGACCGCGTCGCCGGTGCTGTGCTCCGAGACGTTGCCCGAGGTCGTGTAGAGCGAGTGGCCGCAGCGCAGCGTCGAGACGGTGGGCTTGAGACCCTCGTCGGCGAGGAACTCGAGCGTGGCGAGGACGCGGCGGTCGATCTGCCCGGTGGCGACGTCCTGGCGGCCGCACTCGTACATGGTGATCCGCGGGTCGCTGAGGACGCGGCGGCCCAGAGCCTCCTTGCCCAGCAGCAGGGCCTTGCCGCGGCCGAGGCGGCGACCGCCGTCGGGCGCCAGCGTGCTGGTGCCGGCCGGGCCGAACACCCCGGCGCGCTGGAGCTGGCGCCACCCGCGCAGGAGCGGGACGGCGTCGATGCGCGACGCGTGCGAGGGGCGGACGGCGAAGTGCACGGGCTTGGCCGCGCCGCCGGCGGTGGCCCCGACGTGGCCGAGGATCGTCCCGGCGACGACGTGGGCTCCGGGCCGCAGCGTGCGCAGCGTGACGTCGCGCGTGGGCAGGCCCAGGGCGCGAGCCGCAGCGACCGTGGCGGAGCGGGCGATCGCCCGGTCGGCCCGCGCCGTGGCCGCCGCACGGGCGGGCAGCAGGTCGGCGGCGGGCGACGCCGGGTGGCTCTTCTCCGTGGTCGTGGCCGCCCGCTGCCGGTCGCGGGCGCCCGGGTCGTGGGCGCTGCGGGCGGTCGAGGTCTTGCCGGCGGTCGCCGCGAGGTGGGGGGTGGAGTCGTGGTGGGGCAGGTGCAGCTCGCGCGCGATCTGTGCCTTGGTCAGCGCGCGGCGGCGCGGGGTGGCGTAGACGCGGTTGAGGCGGCCGAGGTGGGCGTAGGTGAAGCGGTTGCCGAAGGCGTCCTCGAGGACGACGTAGCGGCCGAGTCGCGCGTCGTTGCCCAGCGAGACGATGCGTCCGTCGGCCACCGCCACCACGCGCCGGCCGGTCGGGCCGTGCAGGATCGCCCAGCGGCGCACGCCGCTGCGGTTCTGGCGCACGCCCGCGCCCGGGATCGGCGAGCGGGCCTGCGCGAGGCCGCTGAGCGAGTCGACGACGCCCGCGGGGAGGCGCTCGATCGCGTTCGCGCGACGCAGGACGTCGTCGACGTACCAGGCGGCGTGGTTGTAGGCGAAGATCGCGCCGCGGATGTCGTTCGCGCCGCCCGCCGCGTTGAGGTAGCGCGCGGCGGCGAAGATCGCGTCGGCCGGGTTGACCGGGTCGCGGCGGCCGTCGAGGTTGGCGTCGACGCCGTAGCGGTCCCAGGTCGAGGGCATGAACTGCATCCAGCCGACGGCGCCCGCCGAGGAGACCGCGACGTTGCGCCCGTAGTCGGTCTCGATCGAGTTGATCGCCGCCAGGACCTGCCACGGCACCTGGTAGGCGGTCGCGGCGGCCTGGTAGATCGGCAGCAGGAACGGCGGGATCCGGAATCCGTCGAGGACGGAGTTCGGCACCTTCGTCGCGGCGGGCGCGGGCGTCAGCGCGGGAGCGGAGGTCGGAGCCGGCGCGACCTTCGGCGCGGCCTGCGCCTTCGGCGCCGGGCGGGGCTCCGGCTTGTGCTCGTGCCTGGTCTTGGGCTTGCGCTTGTGCTGGTGGTCGGCCTTGGGCCGAATCGCGTGCTTGGGGTGGTGCTCGCGCGAGGCGGGGTCGCGCTTGCCGGGAGCCCTGTCGCCGGCCTTGTGGTGGCGGCGGTGCTTGTCCTCGCCGACCGCGACCTCGTGCGGGTGGCTCGGTGTGACGTCGACGACCTCGTTGACGATGCCGGACGGGGGTGCGGGTGCCGGGGCCGGTGCGGGTGCGGGTGCCGGTGCGGGTGCGGGTGCGGGTGCGGGGTGCGGGTGCCGGTGCGGGTGCGGGTGTGCGGCGGACCTGCCGTTGGTCGGCGAGGACGCGTCGCCGTAGCTGCCGGGCGTCGCGGCGGCGGGCTCGGTCTGCGCGTCGGCCGGCGGCGCCGAGCCGTCGGGCGGCGGGGGTGGCGGGGGCGTGGCGGGCAGGTCCTCGGCGGCGGCGACGCCGGGGGATGCGGCCAGCGCCAGCGACGCGACGACCACCGGCGCGAGGCGTGCGCCGGAACGTCCGGTCCGCCGCCGGGGGCGGGGGTTCTCTGAAGGGGGGGCTTGCATGGTGGAGGGCGACCGTCGGGACGAGGTCACTCCCTGTGATCGCCCGACATTCGGGAGCCTTGAGCGCGCGGCCGGAGCGTGGACGCCTGAACGAGCGCGGTTGCGCGAGAATCGTGGGGTGATCGCCCGCTACACCCGGCCGCAGATCGGCGCCGTCTGGACCGACCAGGCACGCATGGAGAGCTGGCGCCGCGTCGAGGTCGCGGCCGCCGAGGAGCTCGAGGGGCCGACTCCCGCCGAGCTCGAGGCGATCCGCGCGGCGACGTTCACCGTCGAGGCCGTGGCGGAGCGCGAGCGCGTCACCGACCACGACGTGGCGGCGTTCGTGGACGTGCTCGGATCGGGCGCCGGCGACGCCGGGCGCTGGATCCACTTCGGGCTCACGAGCTCGGACGTGCTCGACACCGCGCTCGCCCTCCAGCTGGCGTCCGCCGGGGAGATCGTCCTCGCGGGCGCGCGCGAGCTGGTCGCGGCGCTCGCCGCCCAGGCCCGCGCCCATGTCGGCACGGTCTGCGTCGGGCGCACCCACGGCGTCCACGCCGAGCCGACGACGTTCGGCATCAAGCTCGCGGGGTTCGCCTTCGAGGCGCATCGCAACGCCGAGCGCCTCGAGCGAGCGTTCTCACAGGCCGCCGTGGGGGCGATCAGCGGCGCCGTCGGCACCTTCGCGACCCTGGGGCCGGAATACGAGCGGCGGGTGCTCGACCGCCTCGGCCTGCTCGCCGAGGACGTCTCGACGCAGGTCGTCCCCCGCGACCGCCACGCCGAGCTCCTCCAGGCGATCGCGCTGGCGGGAGCGGGCCTCGAGCGCCTCGCCACCGAGATCCGCCATCTCCAGCGCACGGAGGTCCGCGAGGTCGAGGAGCCGTTCCGGTCGGGCGCGCAGAAGGGCTCGAGCGCGATGCCCCACAAGCGCAACCCGATCACGACCGAGCGCATCACCGGCCTGGCCCGTCTGCTGCGCGGCTACGCGACGGCCGGGGTGGAGGACGTCGCCCTCTGGCACGAGCGCGACATCTCGCACTCCGGAGCCGAGCGCGTCGCGCTCCCCGACGCGACGATCCTGCTCGACTACATGCAGGCGCTGGCCGTGCGGGTCGTCTCGGGCATGGTCGTGCATCCCGATCGCATGCGGGCCAACCTGGAGCTGACCTGCGGCGCGCTCTTCAGCCAGCGCGTCCTGCTCGCGCTCGTCGCGAGCGGCATGCAGCGCGACGACGCCTACCGCATCGTCCAGGAGTCGGCGCAGGAGGCGTGGGACCGCGGCGTGCCCCTGCGCGAGCTGCTCGCCCACCAGCAGCTTCACCTCGACCTCGACGAGGTGTTCGACGAGAGCCACTACACGCGCCATGCGGCCGGGATCGTCGGTCGGCTGGACGCCATTGCGCCGGTCCCCGCCGGCGCGGCCTGAGCCGCGAAAGGCCCGGCAGACGCAGCCGGCGGAGCGACGGAGCCCGTTGCTACGATCGCCCGCGTGACGGCCGTGTCCGACCTGCCCCTCATCGCCTCGGGGAAGGTCCGCGAGATGTACGACCTCGGCGACCGCCTCCTGATGGTCGCCTCCGACCGCATCTCGACCTACGACGTCGTCCACCCGAACCCGATCCCGGACAAGGGCAAGGTTCTCACCGGGCTGTCGGTGTTCTGGTTCTCGCGGACCGGCCACATCGTGCCCAACCACTTCGTCTCGGCGACCGACGGGGTGCCCGACGAGGTGCGCGGCCGGGCGATCGTCGCCCGCAAGCTGCGGATGCTGCCCGTCGAGTGCGTCGTGCGCGGCTACATCACCGGCTCGGGCTGGAAGGACTACCAGGCCACCGGCGGGGTCTCGGGGATCGAGCTGCCGCCGGGGCTGCAGGAGTCCGAGAAGCTGCCGACGCCGATCTTCACGCCCTCGACGAAGGCCGAGGAGGGCCACGACGAGACGATCTCCTTCGACGCCGCCGCCGACGCGATCGGCGATCGGGACCTGATGGGGCGCCTGCGCGACGTCTCGATCGCGCTCTACGCCTTCGCAGCCGACCACGCGGCCGAGCGCGGCGTCATCCTCGCCGACACGAAGTTCGAGTTCGGGCTCGACGACCGCGGCGAGCTCACCGTCGGCGACGAGGTGCTCACGCCGGACTCCTCGCGCTTCTGGCCCGCCGACGACTACGCGCCCGGCCGTGGCCAGCCGAGCTTCGACAAGCAGTTCGTCCGCGACTGGGCGTCGTCGACGGGCTGGGACAAGGCCCCGCCCGCCCCCGAGGTGCCCGAGCGACGTCGTCGCGGGCACGCGCGCGCGCTACGTCGAGGCCTACGAGCGCATCACCGGCGAGCCGTTCGCGGCGTGGCTGGAGCGGACGGCGCCGTGAGGGCGCGCGTGCTCGTCCGGCCCAAGGCGGGGATCCTCGACCCGCAGGGCATCGCCGTCGAGCGCGCGCTGCCGGCGCTGGGCTTCGGCGGCGTCGCCAACGTCCACGTCGGCCGGCTGATCGAGCTCGACGTCGAGGATCCCGCGCAGCTGGACGCGATGTGCCGCAAGCTGCTGGCCAACCCGCTGATCGAGGACTACGAGATCCTCGAGGCGCCGGCCCACGTCCCGGCGTGAGGTTCGGCGTCGTCCAGTTTCCCGGGTCCTGCGACGAGGCGGACGCACTCGCCGCCTGCGAGCGCGTCGGCGAGGCGGTGCTGCTCTGGCACGGCGACCACGACCTGCAGGGCGTCGACGCGGTCGTCGTCCCCGGCGGCTTCTCCTACGGCGACTACCTGCGCGTCGGGGCGATCGCCCGCTTCTCGCCGGTCATGGAGGAGGTCGCGGCGTTCGCCGCGCGACGGCGGCCCGGTGCTCGGCATCTGCAACGGCTTCCAGGTGCTCTGCGAGGCGGGCCTGCTGCCGGGCGCGCTGCTGCCCAACCGGTCGCTGCGCTTCGTCTGCCGCCAGGTCGGGGTCGAGGTCGTCGACGCCGACACGCCGTTCACGCGCGCGTGCGCGACGGGCGAGGAGCTGTCGATCCCCGTCAAGCACACGACCGGCCGCTACTTCGCCGCCGGCCTGCCCGTGCGCAGGTCGTCTTCCGCTACGCGCAGGGCGTCAACCCCAACGGCTCGCAGGACGACATCGCCGGCGTGGCCAACGAGGCCGGCAACGTCGTCGGGCTGATGCCGCACCCCGAGCACGCCGTCGACCTGCTCCACGGGTCGGCAGGACGGCGCTGAAGCTCTTCGCGTCGGTGGCCGGGGTGCCGGCGGGTGCCTGACGCGGCCGCGACCGCGCCCCGGGCGTCGAGCAGGCGGTCGCGCTCGGGCTGACGCGGGACGAGTACGCGCTCGTCTGCGACAAGCTCGGGCGCGAGCCCAACGAGGTCGAGCTGGCGATGTTCAGCCTGCTGTGGAGCGAGCACTGCGCCTACAAGCACTCCAGCAAGCTGCTGCGCACGCTGCCGACCGAGGGGCCGCGGGTGCGTCATGGGGCCCGGCGAGAACGCCGGCGCGGTCGACGTCGGCGGCGGCTGGGCGGTCGCGTTCAAGGTCGAGTCGCACAACCACCCCAGCGCGGTCGAGCCGTTCCAGGGCGCGGCGACCGGCGTCGGCGGCATCCTGCGCGACATCTTCGCGATCGGCGCGCGCCCGATCGCCGTGCTCGACTCGCTGCGCTTCGGCGAGCCGAGCTCCGAGCGCTCGCGCTACCTGCTCGACCACGCGGTCGCCGGCATCGGCCACTACGGCAACTCGGTCGGCGTGCCGACGGTCGGCGGCGAGGTCTACTTCGAGGGCCCCTACGAGACCAACTGCCTGGTCAACGCGATGGCGCTCGGGCTCGCCCGCGCGCGAGGACATGGTCCGCAGCGCCGCCGCCGGCGTCGGCAACCTCGTGATCCTCTTCGGCGCCTCCACCGGCCGCGACGGGATCGGCGGCGCGTCGGTGCTCGCCTCGCGCCGAGCTCGGCGAGGGCGACGCCGACAAGCGCCCGACCGTCCAGGTCGGCGACCCGTTCACCGAGAACAAGCTGATCGAGTGCTCGCTCGAGCTGCTCGAGCGCGGGCTGCTCGTGTCGCTGCAGGACCTCGGCGCCGCCGGGCTGACCTCCAGCGCGTCGGAGATGGCGAGCAAGGGCGAGGTCGGGATCGACCTCGACGTCGCCCGCGTGCCGCTGCGCGAGGCCGACATGGAGCCGTTCGAGATCATGGTCTCCGAGTCGCAGGAGCGGATGCTCTGCGTCGCCGAGCCCGCGCGCGTCGACGAGGTGCTCGCGGTGTGCGCGCGGTGGGAGGTCCACGGCACGGTGATCGGCGAGGTCACCGACACCCGGCGGATGCGGATCCTGCGCGGCGACGAGGTCGTCGGCGACGTGCCCGTCGAGGCGCTGGTCGACGACTGCCCGCTCTACGACCTCGCGCCCGAGCCGCCCGATGCCGGCCTGTACCCGGCTCCCGAGGCCACGCTGGCCGCGGGCGCCGGCACGCGCGAGGTCGCTGCTCGCGCTGCTGGGCTCGCCCAACATCGCCTCGCGCCGGCCGCTGTTCGAGCAGTACGACTGCCTGGTGGGCGCGCGCACCGCGCGGCGTCCCGAGCAGGCCGACGCCGCCGTGCTCGCCCTCCCGCACGGGGGCGCGATCGCCGTCTCGATCGACGGCAACGGGCCGCCGGGTCGCCGGCGACCCGTACCGCGGGACGGTCGAGGCGGTGCTGGAGTGCGCGTCGAACCTCGCCTGCGTCGGGCGCCGAGCCGCTCGGGCCTGACCAACTGCCTGAACTTCGGCAACCCCGAGAAGCCGCACATCGCCTGGCAGCTCACCGAGTCGGTCCGCGGGCTCGGCGACGCCTGCCGCGCGCTCGGCGTCCCGGTCGTCGGCGGCAACGTCTCGCTCTACAACGAGGGCGCCGACGGGCCGATCTACCCGACGCCGGTCGTCGGCATGGTCGGCGAGCTGCCCGACCCGGTGGCCGCCGGGCGGACCGGGTTCCGCCGCCGAGGGCGACGCGATCGCACTCGTCGGCCCGTTCGCGGCCCGTCGCTCGCGCGGCTCCGAGCTGGCCAAGCTGCGCGGCGAGCCGCTGCCCGACGGGCTGCCCGACGATCGACGTCGACGGCGGTGCGCGCCGCGCAGGCCGCGGTCCGCGACGCCGTGCGCGCCGAGCGTGCGCTGTCGCAGCGCGCACGACGTCGCCGAGGGCGGGCTGCTGGCGGCCGTGGCCGAGTGCTGCCTGGCCGGCGGGCTCGGTGCGCGAGCTGGTCGTGCGCCGACGCCGAGGAGCGGCTGTTCGGCGAGGGGCCCGGCGGCTTCGTCGTCTCGGGCTCCGACGAGGCGCTGGCCGCGCTCGCCGAGCGCGTCGAGGTCGAGGTCATCGGCCGCGTCGGCGGCGACGCAGCTCGTCGCCGCGGGCGAGCGCTGGACGCTCGCCGAGCTGCGCGAGGCCTTCGCTGCGCTCGGGCCGCTCTTCGCCTAGCCTTCTTCGCTGCGCGCGCAGCGGGTAGGAAGTCGGCAATGGCCCCACTCTCCTCCGAGCAACTCCGACTGATGGACGCCTGGTGGCGGGCGGCGAACTACCTGTCGGTCGGCCAGATCTACCTGCTCGACAACCCCCTGCTGCGCCGGCCGCTCGAGCTCGAGCACGTCAAGCCGCGGTTGCTCGGCCATTGGGGGACCACCCCGGCGCTGAACCTCCTCTACGCGCACATGAACCGGGTGATCGCCGAGCGCGACACGGACGCCATCTTCATCACCGGCCCCGGGCACGGCGGGCCGGCGCTCGTCGCGAGCACCTACCTCGAGGGCACCTACACCGAGGTCTACCCGCACATCGGTCACGACGAGGAGGGCATGCGGCGGCTCTTCCGGCAGTTCTCGTTCCCCGGCGGCATCCCCAGCCACGTGGCACCGGAGACGCCGGGGTCGATCCACGAGGGCGGCGAGCTGGGCTACGCGCTGGTCCACGCCTACGGCGCGGTCTTCGACAACCCCGGCCTGGTCGCGTGCTGCGTGATCGGCGACGGCGAGGCCGAGACGGGACCGCTCGCGGCGAGCTGGCACTCGAACAAGTTCGTCGACCCGGCGCGTGACGGGGCGGTGCTGCCGGTGCTCCAGCTCAACGGCTACAAGATCGCCAACCCCACGGTGCTCGCCCGCATCCCGCGCAGCGAGCTCTGCGCCCTCATGGAGGGCTACGGCCACCGGCCGATCGTCGTCGAGGGCTCCGAGCCCGAGGAGGTCCACGAGGCGCTCGCCGCGGCGCTCGACGACGCGTTCGACGACATCGCCGCGATCCAGGCGGCTGCGCGCGGACCGGACGGCCCCGGGGAGCGCCCCCGCTGGCCGATGATCGTGCTCGCCACGCCGAAGGGATGGACCGGCCCGAAGGAGGTCGACGGCCTCCCCGCCGAGGGGAGCTTCCGCTCGCACCAGGTCCCGCTCGCGAACTTCCGCCGTCATCCGCAGCACCTCGTCGCCCTCGAGCGCTGGCTGCGCTCCTACCGCCCCGAGGAGCTCTTCGACGAGAGCGGCGCGCTGCGCGAGGAGATCGCCGCCCTGGCGCCGCGAGGACAGCGGCGCATGGGCGCCAGCCCGTACGCCAACGGCGGCCTGCTGCTGGCCGGGCTCGAGCTGCCCGACTTCCGCGACTACGCCGTCGACGTGCCCGAGCCCGCGCAGGGCTCCAGCGAGGCGACGCGCGTGCTCGGCGACTGGCTGCGCGACGTCGTGCGGCGCAACCCGCAGACGTTCCGGATCTTCGGTCCGGACGAGACCGCCTCGAATCGGCTCGACGGCGGTCTTCGAGGTGACCGACCGGGCCTGGATGGCGCAGACCGAGGACGGCGACGACCACCTCGCGCCCGACGGGCGCGTCATGGAGGTGCTCAGCGAGCACCTCTGCCAGGGCTGGCTGGAGGGCTATCTGCTGACCGGGCGCCACGGCCTGTTCAACTGCTACGAGGCGTTCATCCACATCGTCGACTCGATGTTCAACCAGCACGCCAAGTGGCTGAAGGTCACGCGCGGCATCCCCTGGCGGCGCCCGATCGCCTCGCTGAACTACCTGCTCAGCTCGCACGTCTGGCGCCAGGACCACAACGGCTTCTCCCACCAGGACCCGGGCTTCATCGACCACGTGGTCAACAAGAAGGCCGAGATCGTGCGCGTCTACCTGCCGCCGGACGCCAACTGCCTGCTGTCGGTCGCCGACCACTGCCTGCGCAGCCGCGACTACGTCAACGTGATCGTGGCCGGCAAGCAGCCGCAGCTCGACTACCTGGGGATCGAGGAGGCGGTGGCGCACTGCACGCGAGGCCTGGGGATCTGGGAGTGGGCGGGCAACGACGACGGCAGCGAGCCCGACGTCGTCCTCGGCTGCGCCGGCGACGTCCCCACGCTGGAGACGCTCGCGGCCGCCGCGCTGCTGCGGGAGGAGCTGCCCGACCTGCGCATCCGCGTGGTCAACGTGGTCGACCTGATGCGCCTCCAGCCCGAGAGCGAGCATCCCCACGGACTGCCCGACCGCGAGTTCGACGCGCTCTTCACCGACTCGCAGCCCGTGATCTTCGCGTACCACGGCTACCCCTGGCTGATCCACCGCCTGACCTACCGCCGCACCAACCACCACAACATCCACGTGCGGGGCTACAAGGAGGAGGGCACGACGACGACGCCCTTCGACATGGTCATGCTCAACGACATGGACCGCTACCACCTGGTCATGGACGTCATCGACCGGGTGCCCGGGCTCGGCGAGCGCGCTGCGGGCCTGCGCCAGCGGATGGAGGACGAGCGCATCCGCCACCGCGCCCACACGCGCGAGTTCGGCGACGACACGGCCGACGTGCGCGACTGGGTCTGGCCCGGGGGCGGTGACGCGCGGCGCATCGCCGGCCACGGCCGGCGCGCCTAGGCGTGCGGGTCCTCGCCGTCAACGCGGGCTCCAGCAGCCTGAAGGTGCGGCTGCTGGGCGACGGGGACGAGCTGCTGGCCGAGGCCGATGCCCTCGAGGGCCTGCCCGCGCCCGACGCGGTCGGCCACCGCATCGTCCACGGGGGCGAGACGCACCGCGCTGCCGTCGTCGTCGACGAGCGCGTCGAGCGCGAGCTCCGCGAGCTGACCGCGCTCGCGCCGCTGCACCAGCCCAAGTCGATCGCCGCGCTCGACGCGGCCCGCGCCGCCTTCCCGAGCGTCCCGCACGTCGCCTGCTTCGACACCGCCTTCCACGCCGGCATGCCGGCCGCGGCGGCGACCTACGCCCTGCCGGCGGAGTGGAGGGAGCGCTGGCCCCTGCGCCGATTCGGCTTCCACGGGCTCTCGCATGCGCACGCCGCCCGCCGCGCCGCGCAGCTCTGCGGGGAGCCGGTGCAGCGTCTGCGGATCGTCAGCTGCCACCTCGGGGCCGGCGCGTCGCTGGCCGCGGTCGCCGGCGGACGCTCGGTCGACACGACGATGGGCTTCACCCCGCTGGAGGGCCTCGTGATGGCCACGCGGTCGGGCTCGGTCGACCCCGGCCTCGTCCTCTGGCTGGCCGAGCGGCTCGGCGTCGAGGAGGTCAACGACGCGCTCGAGCACCGCTCGGGGCTGGCCGGGCTCGCGGGCGCCGCCGACCTGCGCGACGTGCTCGAGGGCGTCGACGCGAAGGACCCCGCCTGCACGCTCGCGCTGGGCGCCTACGTGCACCGGCTGCGCGCCGAGATCGCGGCCATGGCGGCGGCGATGGGGGGCCTCGACGTGCTCGTGTTCACCGGCGGCGTGGGCGAGCACGCCCCGCGGATCCGGGCGCTCGCAGCCGGCGGGCTGGGGTTCCTCGGGGTGGCGCTGGATGCCGGTCGCAACGAGCGAGCCGGCGCCGACGCCGACGTCGGCGCCGGCGCCGTCCGGGTGCTCGTGGTCACGGCGCGCGAGGATCTCGAGATCTCGCGGCAGGTGCGGGAGCTGCTGGCGGCGTGACGCGGGTCGACGCCGGGTCCGCCGCTACACTCGATCCGGCCGCTGCCATGCAGCATCTGGACCCCCTCGATCCGCGCGACGGACCACGCGACGAGTGCGGCGTCTTCGGCGTCTACGGACCCGAGCACGACGTCTCGCGCCTCGCGTACTTCGCGCTCTACGCGCTCCAGCACCGCGGCCAGGAGTCCGCGGGCATCGCCACCGCCGACCGCGGCGGGCACATCATCACCTACCGCGACCAGGGGCTGGTCTCGCAGGTCTTCTCCGAGCACGACCTGCGCACGCTCTCGGGCGACCTGGCGATCGGCCACGTGCGCTACTCGACGACGGGCTCGAGCGCCTGGGAGAACTCCCAGCCCGTGCATCGCTCGGCCGGCGACGGCGGCAACCGCCGCGAGATCGCGCTGGCCCACAACGGCAACCTCGTCAATGCCGTCGAGCTGCACGCCGAGCTGCGTGACGCCGGCGTCGGCTTCCGCTCGACCTCGGACTCCGAGATCATCGCTGCCCTGCTCGCAACGCACGAGGCCGACGCGATCGAGGACGCCATCGCCGATGTGATGCCGCGCCTCCAGGGCGCCTTCTCGACCGTGGTGATGACGCGCGACCGCGTCGTCGCGTTCCGCGACCCGGCGGGGCTGCGGCCGATGGTGCTCGGCCAGATCGGCGATCGCTACTGCGTTGCCAGCGAGTCGTGCGCACTGGACATCATCGGCGCCAAGCTCCTGCGCGACGTCGAGCCGGGCGAGATCGTCGCCCTCACCGAGCGCGGGATCCAGACCCGGATGGGCGTCGAGGGCAAGCGCCGTGCCTTCTGCGTCTTCGAGTACATCTACTTCGCCCGCCCGGACTCGCGCATGGGCGGCCAGTCGCTCCAGGCGGCCCGCGGGCGGATGGGCGAGATCCTCGCCCGCGAGGCGCCCGCTCCCGGCGGGGAGCTCGTCATCGCCGTGCCCGACTCCGGCAACGCCGCCGCGCGCGGCTACGCCCGGGCGAGCGGGCTGCCGACCGACGACGGCTTCGTCAAGAACCGCTACGTGGCGCGGACCTTCATCCAGCCCGGCCAGGAGCTGCGCAAGCACGGCCTCCGCCTGAAGTTCAACCCGCTGCCGGAGATCGTCGAGGGCAGGTCGCTGGTCGTCGTCGACGACTCGATCGTGCGCGGCAACACGACGCGCCAGATCGTCCAGATGCTGCGCGACGCGGGGGCGCGCGAGGTGCACATGCGCATCAGCGCCCCGCCGATCAAGCACCCGTGCCACTACGGCATCGACATGTCGACGCGCGAGGAGATGATCGCCCACGGACGCAGCGTCGACGAGGTGGCTGCCGAGCTCGGCTGCGACTCGCTGGCCTACCTCTCGCTCGCGGGCGTCTACGAGGCGATCGGCGGCGAGCGCGGCCAGCACTGCGACGCCTGCTTCTCCGGCGAGTACCCGCTCACCGTCGGCGAGGGCGACGGCAAGTTCGCCCTCGAGCTGCCGGTGGTCCAGCCGGCCTGAGCATGGACGATCGGGCGCTCGCCGAGCGTCATCGGTCCTCGCAGCGCGCCTACTACCGCGCCCTGGTGGGGTCGCCCGGCTCCCGGGTCGTCGACCTCGGCGGCGTCCAGGCCAGCGTCACGCCGGCGGCGCCCGAGCGGTCGGTGCCCAACGCCGTGGTCTACGAGCGGCCGGGAGAGGTTCTCGAGCGCCATGGCGAGCTCGTCGAGCTCTACCGCGCGGCGGGCGTGCGGGCGTGGACGGTCTGGGTCCGCCCCGACGACGACGCCCTCGCGGCCGGCCTGGCCCGGTGCGGCCACCTCCACGACGGCAGGCCGCCGGTCATGGGCGCCGAGCTGTCCGCGCTCGACCTCGGGCCGCGGCGCGAGCTGGTCGTCGATCCGGCGCCGAGCTGGGCGACCGTGGGGCGGCTCAACGATCTCGCCTACGGTCTCGACGGCGATCTCGAGCGGACCCTGGGCGGGATCGCGCCTGCGGCGGGCGCCGCCTGGGTGGCGCTCGACGGCGCTGAGCCCATCGCCTCGGTGGCCACCTTCGAGCACGAGGGCGACGTGTACGTCGCCTTCGTCGCGGTCATCCCCGCGGAGCGCGGCGCGGGCCTGGCGGGCGAGCTGATGCGGACCGCGTTGCGGGCCGCCTCCGAGCGCAGCGCCGAGACCACGACGCTGGAGGCCTCGCCGCTCGGGCTGCCGGTCTACGAGCGGATCGGCTACCGCACGCTCGGGCGGCTCGGCATGTGGGAGCGCAGGGCCCGCAACGACTCTGCGTAGGCCCCGGGACCCTCCGCGGCCGCCGCTATGGTCGCAGCCCCCATGGACCTGCACGGCGCCCTCGAGCAGCACTTCGGCTTCGCGGCGTTCCGCCCCGGCCAGGAGGAGGCCGTTCGCGCCGCGGCCGGGCCCGACCCGCGCGACGTGCTGGTCGTGATGCCCACCGGTGCGGGCAAGTCGCTGTGCTATCAGCTCCCGGCGCTGGTGCGCGACGACCTCACGCTGGTGGTCTCGCCGCTCGTCTCGCTGATGCAGGACCAGGTGGAGGCCCTCCAGGCGCGCCTCGGCCCCGGCCCGGCACGCGTCGCGCTCGTCAACGCGCAGCGCGACGCCGCCGCCAACGCCGCCGCGCTCGATGCCGCGCGATCGGGGGACCTGCGGCTGCTCTACGTCGCGCCGGAGCGCTTCGCCTCGCCCGGCTTCCTCGATGCGGTCCGCGGCCGCGTCGGGCTGTTCGTCGTCGACGAGGCGCACTGCGTGTCGCAGTGGGGCCACGACTTCCGCCCCGACTACTTCCGCCTCGCCGACGCCGCGCGCTATCTCGGCGCTCGGGCGATCGTCGCCTCGACCGCGACGGCGACGCCCGCGGTGGCGCGCGACATCGAGGCGCGGCTGCGCCTGCGCGACCCCGTGCGGGTCACCACGGGCTTCGACCGGCCCAACCTCGCGTTCGTGGTGGCCCGCTGCGGGTCGGCGCGCGCCAAGCACCGCCGGATCGCCGCGACCCTGGCCGAGCCGGGTGCCACGCCGGCGATCGTCTACGCGGGCACGCGGGCGGGCGTCGACCGCCTGGCCGGGGCCCTCGCCGAGCAGCTCGGCAGCGAGGTGCTCGCCTACCACGCCGGGCTCGGGCGCGAGGCGAGGGCGCGTGCCCAGCGGCGCTTCATGTCGGGCGAGGTGGACGTGGTCGTCGCGACCAACGCGTTCGGCATGGGCGTCGACAAGGCGGACGTCCGCACCGTCGTGCACGAGAGCGTGCCGGGTTCGCTGGAGGCCTACTACCAGGAGGCCGGCCGCGCCGGGCGCGACGGCGCTCCCGCGCGCGCGCTGCTGTTCGCCGAGGCACGCGACAAGGGCCTGCACGTGTTCTTCATCCAGCGCTCCGAGGTCGATGACGCCCTCGTGACCGGCGTGGCGGAGGCGCTCGCCCTGCGCGGCGCCGGCGGCCGCTACGACGTCGCGGTGTCCGAGCTGGCCGCCGACGCCGATGCGGCGGAGCGCGTGCGGGCCGTCCTCGGCCACCTTGCGCAGGTCGGCTTCGTGCAGCCCGCGCCGGCGCCCGTCGATCGCCTGCGAGGGCGGATCACCGGCGAGTTCGACGGCCGGGCCCGCGCGGCGTGCCGCGCGCTCGCCGCGGAGGCCACGCGCGGGCGCTGGCGCCAGTACCGGTCGGTGTGGGGCTACGCCGAGGGCGACGGCTGCCGCCGCGCCGCGATCCTGCACCACTTCGGCGATCCTGCCGCGCCCGCCCCGAGTGGGCCGTGCTGCGACGTCTGCGACCCCGGGCTGCTGGCGGCCGTCCCCGACCCGGCGAACGGTCGGCGGGGCCGCGCCGGCGCGGCCGGCGACCTCGACAGGGCGATCCTCGACACCGTCGCCGTCGCCGAGCCGGCCTGCGGCCGGACACGGGTGGTCGAGATCCTGCGCGGCGGGCGCTCGCGCAAGCTGCTCGAGAACAGCTACGACGGCCTGCCGGCATATGGAGCCTTCGACCACCTCTCGGCTGCGGAGGTGCTCGAGCGGGTCGACGGCCTGATCAGCGCCGGACGGCTGCGCTCGACCGGGGGCGCGTACCCGAAGGTCGCACCGGGGCGGACCGCCGAGCGGCTGTCGGCATGAGGGTTGGCGTGCTCGCCTCCGGCGCCGGGACCAACCTCCAGGCACTGCTGGACAGCGTCCACGGGCGCGAGGCCGAGATCGTCGCGGTCGGCTCCGACCAGCCGGATGCGCGGGCGCTCGAGCGGGCGCGCTCGCATGGCGTGCCGACCGCCGTCTTCGCCCGCGCCGACCATCCCGACCGCGAGGCCCGCGACGCGGCGATGGCCGACTGGCTCGCCGGGGCTGCTGTCGAGCTGGTCGTCCTGGCCGGCTACATGCAGCTGCTCAGCCCCGCGTTCCTCGCCCGGTTCCCTGATCGCGTGCTCAACGTGCATCCCGCGCTGCTGCCCGCCTTCCCGGGCATCGGGGCGATCGACGAGGCGATCGCGTACGGGGTCAAGCTGGCGGGCGTCACCGTCCACCTGGTCGACGAGGGCGTCGACACGGGCCCGATCCTGCTCCAGGCGGCCATCGCGGTGGGCGATGCGACCGATGCCGCCGCGCTGCACGCGCGCCTGCGCCCGCTCGAGCACCGCCTGCTGCCCGAGGCGGTCCGCCTGCTCGCCCGCGGCGCCGTTCGCCGCGACCCGGCGAACGCGCGGCGGCTGCTGGTCTCCTAGTCGTCGTCGGCGAACGCGGACGGGTCGTCGTCCGTGCGCGCCTCGCCCTTCCAGTCGCCGGCGACGTCGCCGACGGGGCCCTCCTCGGTCCCCGCCTCCTTGGCGCGCTCGTGAGCGTGGGCCTTCGCCTCGCGGATGTCGTCGTCCAGCCCGGAGATGTCGTGCTCGAGCTCGTCGGCGTGGCGCTCGATCGCTCGCTCGGGGTCCCGGGTGTCCTTGCCGTCCATGACCGGAGACCTTCCCTTCGGGCGCGCCCTTTATGCTCGCGGGCATCGCAGACGAGCCCGTCACCGAGCCGACCGTCGAGCCCGGCGCCGTGCGCGTGCGCCGCGCGCTGCTGTCGGTGTCCGACAAGCGGGGCATCGTCGACTTCGCCCGCGGGCTCTCCGAGCTGGGGATCGAGCTCATCTCCACGGGGGGCACGGCGCAGGCGCTGCGCGACGCCGGGCTCGAGGTCTGGGCGATCGAGGACTTCACCGGCTTCCCCGAGATCATGGACGGCCGGGTCAAGACGCTGCACCCCAAGCTCTACGCCGGGCTTCTCGCGGTCCGCTCCAAGGCCGAGCACCTCGAGCAGGCCAACGAGCACGGGGTCGAGATGGTCGACCTCGTGTGCGTGAACCTCTACCCCTTCGAGCGCACTGCGGCCCGCCGCGGGGTCGACGACGCCGAGGTCATCGAGAACATCGACATCGGCGGCCCGACGATGATCCGCGCGGCCGCCAAGAACCACGCCTACACCGCGGTGGTGGTGGGCCCCGAGAGCTATGACGCGGTGCTCGAGGAGCTGCGCGGCTCCGACGCGCGGCTGTCGATGACGACGCGTGAGAGCCTCGCGGCCGAGGCGTTCGCGCTGACGGCCCGCTACGACACCGCGATCGCGCGCTGGTTCGCGGAGAAGGCCGAGGACTTCCCGCCGCTGCTCGTCCGCGCGTTCGAGAAGGTCGTCGACCTCCCCTACGGCGAGAACCCGCACCAGCGCGCCGCCTACTACTCCCAGGTCGGCGCCCGGATGCACGTCCTGTCGATGGTTCGCCAGCACCACGGCAAGGAGCTGTCGTTCAACAACCTGCTCGACCTCGACGCGGCGCGCGGCCTCGCCTCGGACTTCGAGGTGCCGGCCTGCGCCATCGTCAAGCACAACAACCCCTGCGGCGTGGCGCTCGGGACGACCGCGCAGGAGGCCTACCGCCGCGCCTTCGCCTGCGACCCCGTCAGCGCCTACGGCGGCGTGATCGCGCTCAACCGCCCGGTGGACGCCGAGCTCGCCGAGGCCGTCGCCGGCCAGTTCGCGGAGGTGGTGTTCGCGCCCGGGTTCGAGGACGGCGCCCTCGAGATCCTGGCGCGCAAGCCCAACGTGCGGATCCTGCAGAACGACGAGCGGCGGCTGCCGCTCGTCGGCGAGCCCGAGCTCAAGCAGGTCACCGGGGGCATGCTCGTGCAGGACCGCGACAGCGAGGTCCAGGAGCGCGGCGTCGATGGAGGTCGCGACGCAGCGGTCGCCCACCGACGGCGAGTGGAGCGACCTGCTGTTCGCCTGGCGGATCGCCAAGCGCGTCCGGTCGAACGCGATCGTGCTCGCCAAGGGCCTCGCGACGGTGGGGATCGGCGCCGGTCAGATGAGCCGCGTCGACTCGGTCCGCCTCGCGGTCGAGAAGGCGCAGTCCGAACTGCACGGCGCGGCGCTGGCCTCCGACGCGTTCTTCCCGTTCGCCGACGGGCCGCAGCTGGCGATCGAGGCCGGGATCACCGCGGTGATCCAGCCCGGCGGCTCGGTCCGCGACGACGAGGTGATCGCAGCCGCCGACGAGGCGGGCATCGCCATGGTGCTCACGCGCCGCCGTCACTTCCGGCATTGACCGAGCGCCACGGCTGCGGCGGCCGCTGGGAGGATGCCGCGGGCGCTCGCCTGGCGGAGCGAGTAGTACATACGTCCACGCGGGCATGGGGCGCGTTTCGCGGGGGTAGGGACGCGAGCGGGGACATGATGCGCGCCCACCGTCCGAGCAGCAGGGCCAACCGCTCGGACGGTGGGCGTTGCGCCTTCCCGCGCTGAGCAGGCACTTCCCGGGTCCGTCCGGCGCGCTTCGCACACTGCCCGCTCCGATGGCCCCCCTGAATCCGCCGACAGCTCCTCGGTGACGTCCCTCCGCGGCTGGCAGCACCGCGCGCTCGAGCACATGGCGGGGTGGGTGTCGGGCACCGGCACCGGCGCGCCCGCGGGCGGTGCGTTCCTGCTCAACGCGGCGCCTGGCGCCGGGAAGACGCGGCCGGCGATCGAGCTCGCCCGGGACCTGCTGCGTCGCGGCGTCGTGGCCCGGGTGGCCGTGGTCTGCCCGACGAGCCCGCTCACGCGCCAGTGGGCGCAGGCGGCGGGGCGCCTCGGGCTGCACCTCGCACCCGACGCGCCGGACCTGCGCCCGCCTTCGGACTTCCAGGGCGTCGCGGTGACCTACGCGAGGGTGGCGAGCGCGCCCGAGGCCTACGCCCGCTCGTGCGCGCCGGCCACGCTCGTCGTCGCCGACGAGGTCCACCACCTCGGCGACGAGCTCGCCTGGGGCGCCGGGTTCGAGCGCGCGTTCGGCGCCGCCGGGCTGCGGCTGCTGCTGTCGGGCACGCCCTTCCGCTCGGACGCAACCCCGATCCCTGGCGTGCGCTACGGGGCCGACGGGATCGCCGTCCCGGACTTCTCCTACGGCTACGACGACGCGGTCCGCGACGGCATCTGCCGCGCGGTGACGTTCATCCCGTTCGACGGCACGCTCCAGTGGCGCAGCGGCGACGACGTGATCGAGGCCGGCTTCAACGACGTGCTCACCGGGCGGGAGGCCTCGCGTCGCTACCGGACGGCGATCTCCGTCGAGCTCGACAACGGGCTTCCCCGGATCCTGCGCGAGGCGCACGCGCGCCTCGACGGCGTGCGCCGGGACGGCCACCGCGACGCGGGCGGGCTGGTCATCGCCGCCGACGGTGCGCACGCCCGGCAGGTGGCGAAGGCGCTGCGCGAGATCTCCGGCGAGGCGCCGACCGTCGTGCTGCACACCGACGCCCGGGCTCACGCCAGGCTCGAGGACTTCCGCCGCTCGAACCGGCGCTGGATCGTGGCCGTGAACATGGTCTCCGAGGGCGTCGACATCCCGCGACTGCGCGTCGGCGTCTACGCGACGGCGGCCAAGACGGCGCTGATCTTCCGCCAGATCGTCGGCCGGTTCGTCCGCGTGATCCCGGGCCGGCCGGCCGAGCACAGCTGGCTGTACCTCCCCGGCGACCCCGTCCTCCAGGGGCACGCGGCCGACGTCGAGCGCGAGCTGTTGCACGTCCTGCGGCCCGCCCGGGACGACGCGCTGCTCGACGAGCCTCCCGAGCGCCGCGAGACCGAGCCCTCCGAGGCGCTCGACTTCATCCCCGTCGCGGCCGACGTGGCGCCGCAGATGGCGCTCTTCGGTGCGCCCGGCGGCGCGCCGGCCCCGGCCGGGCCCGCCCCGGCCGAGCCGGCCCCGGACGCCGCGGCGACCCCTGCGGTCTCGGCGTTCGAGCGCCGCAAGCGGCTGCGTGAGGACCGCCGGCGCCTCGTCGCCGACCTCGGCCGGCGCGATCGCCGGACCCATGCCGAGATCAACGCCTGGCTGAACCGCGAGGTCGGTGCGGCGCGCGTGCAGGACGCGACGATCGAGCAGCTCGAGCGCTCGATCGACCTGCTCTTCGACGCGCTGCGCGGCCCCGCCGCGCGGTCGGCGACCGCGGCACGCGCCCGGTAGCCTCGCCCGCCCATGGAGGATCTCTCCGCCCGCGTGGGCGAGCTGCGCTGGTACCACACGATCGATCTCCCGGGCGGGGTCGTCACGCCGGGCGAGTACGACCTGCGGCCGATCGTCGGCCGCCTGCCGCTGCCGGCGTCGCTGGCCGGCATGCGCTGTCTCGACGTCGGCAGCCGCGACGGCTTCTACGCCTTCGAGATGGAGCGCCGCGGCGCCGCGGAGGTCGTGTCGCTCGACGTCGACGATCCCGCCGCATATCACCTGCCCGAGCCGCGCCAGGCCGGCGGCGACCCCGCGTCGGAGATCGCCGCCGGCAAGCGTGCGTTCGAGACCGCGCACCGGGCGCTCGGCTCATCGGTGCGGCGCATCTACCGCTCGGTCTACGACCTCGACGCCGCCGATGCCGGCGTCTTCGACCTCGCCGTGCTCGGAACCCTGCTCCTGCACCTCCGCGACCCGGTCCGCGCGCTGGCCGCCGTCCACGCATGCCTGCGCCCGGGCGGCAGCCTCATCGTCAACGACGTCGTCCCGGTCGGCGTCGTCTCGCTCCTGCGCCGGCCGGTCGCCGAGGCGCTGATGCAGAACGGGCCGTTCTGGTGGCTGGCCAACCCCGCCGGGCTGCAGCGCATGGCCGAGGCAGCGGGCTTCACCGTCCTGCGCCGCAGCCGCCCCTACGTCGTCCCGTGGGGGGCCTCCGGCCAGACCCTCACGCTGCGCCGGGTCGTGCGGCGCCCGCTCGCCGACGTTCCCCGCCGCCTCGCCCACCGCCGCGGCGCGCCCCACGTCTGGCTGCTCGCGCGGCGGGGCTGAGCGATGGGCCGCCTGGGACTCGAACCCAGATCTCACGGGTTAAAAGCCCGGTGCTCGACCATTGAGCTAACGGCCCCAGGCCACTCTAGACTCGACGCGCGAGCCCCTATGGTGTAGCGGTCAGCACGCGAGGTTTTCGACCTCGAAGTCTCGGTTCGATTCCGGGTAGGGGTATGGGTTCGATTCGTGTGCCGCGGGGACCGCCCGGGTTTCGTGCGGACATCCGTTCCCGGCCGACCTTCTCGGGATGTGTGCCAGCACGGCTGGAGGGGCAATGCGGACGGGAGGAGCTCGTGCCGATGACGGAAGAGGAACTCACCGGACTTGAGCGCCAAGGCTGGGATGCGCTCTCCACGGACGGCGAGGCCGCCGGAGACTTCTACGACCGCGTGCTCGATGAACGCGCGGTCATGCTGCTGCCGGGTGGCATGGTGCTGGAGGACCGCGCAAGCATGGTGGAGTCGATGTCCGGGCAGGCCTGGAGCCGCTACGCGCTGGAGGACATGCGGTGCTCTCGGCCCACGGCGGACACCGGGCTCGTGACCTACGGCGTTGTCGCTGAACGCGGCGGTCAGGAGTACTCGGCCCTGATGAGCAGCTTGTACGTTCGACGCGGGGATGGCTGGAAGCTGGCCTTCCATCAGCAGACGCCACGCTGAGCGGCGCCTCCTGGGCGAAGAAGCTCAGACGAGGAGCGATGGCGCGTTCGTCGCGCCATCCAGGAGCACGCCGGGATCGACCCGCCCGAGCGGCTCGACTCCACGCGACCGCCCGGCAGCGGTCAGATCCCCTGCAGCAGCCCGCCGTCGACCGCCAGCGCCTGGCCGGTGATGTAGCCGGCGCGGTCCGAGCACAGGAACGCCGCGGCGGCGGCCAGCTCCTCGACGGTGCCGAGCCGCCCGGCGGGCACCTGCTCGCGCGCTGCGGCTGCGGCGGCCTCGTGCGAGCCAAGCAGCTCGGCGAGGCGGTCGGTGTCGATGCGGCCCGGAAGCACGCTGTTGAGCGTGATGCCGTCGGCGGCGACCTGGCGGGCGATCGTCTTGAACGCGGCGAGCATCGAGATCCGGTGCGTGTTGGAGAGCATCAACGCCGCCGCCGGCTCGCGGACGGTGGTCGAGACGACGTTGACGACCCGGCCCCAGCCGCGGCGGCGCATCCCGGGCACCGCTCGCTCCACGAGCGCCATCGGGGCCAGCACGAGCGTCCGGTAGGCGTCCTCCCACTGCCCGCGCGCGAAGCCGAGTGCGTCCGGCGCCGCCGGCGGACCGCCGGTGTTGCAGACGAGCACGTCCACCGGGCCGAGGCGGCCCTCGACGTCGCGCAGCAGGCGCGGCGCCGCGTCGAGGTCGGCGCTGTCGAGCACGAACGGCTCGGCGCCGATCGCGGCGGCCGCCTCCTCGATCCGCCCGCGTGAGCGCGAGCTCACGGCCACGCGCGCGCCCTCGCGCGCCAGCTCGGCCGCGATGGCGCGCCCGATGCCCTTCGAGGCGCCGGTCACCAGCGCCACCCGTCCGGAGAGTCCGAGATCCATATGGGCGCTGCTGGACTCGAACCAGCGACCCCCACGGTGTAAGCGTGGTGCTCTGACCAGCTGAGCTAAGCGCCCCGTGCGCCGGTGAGGCTACTGCCCGCCGCTCGCGACCGGCCTCGCCGGCGAGCTGCTCGGCCGCGCCGCACGGCCGGTTGCTCCGGGGGCGCCGCCCTGGCAGGAGGACGCCCGGGCGTGGACGGCGCTCAGGCCGGCGCCGGCACGCGGCGCTCGCCCACGGTCTCCGGCGGGACGCCGGGCCGCAGCCCCGCCGGCCGCGACGGCAGCCCGAGATCGCCGGCGCGGGCGACGAGGGCGTCGGCGTTGCGCTCGGTCACCGCGGCGATCGTCAGCGACGGGTTCACCCCGAGCGAGGTGGGGACGATCGACGAGCCGAAGCAGTAGAGCCCCTCGTAGCCGAAGACCTGCCCGTCGGGGCCGACGACGCCAAGGTCGGGCGTCTCGGCCATGCGGCAGCCGCCGAGCGGATGGGCCGAGTAGGCGCCTCGTGTCTCGGTGAGGGCCATGAACCGCGCGAGGCCCCGACGCTCGACCACGTCGCGCATCGCGCGGTTGGCAGCCTCGCGCACGGCCACCGACTGCTCGGACATCTTGTAGCTGAACGTGCCGACCCGCACCGGGCCGTCGTTGGCCTTGATCGAGTCTCCGGAGGGCGGCACCGCGTAGAAGGTCCCGTCGTTGGTGTCCTCGACCATGGCCAGCAGCTCGATCCGGTTGGCCCAGTTGGCGATCGCCTGCTTCTTCTGCAGGCCCCACCACGACGGCTCGCCCTCGGGGTCGCGGCCGTCGTCGTAGAGGAAGTTCGTCAGCGTGGAGAGGAAGATCTCCTGGAGGTTGAAGCGCGTGCCGTCGTAACGGTGGTCGCTGCGGCCGACCCACCAGTCGTAGCTCATCGTGGTGATCGGCTTGCCCTTGTAGAACTGCCCGTAGCCCGGCAGCCCGAGGACCGACCGGACCTTCGCCGCGTCGAACTCGGCGGCGGCGACGTGGTCGCCGTTGGAGCCCAGGTGCCGGCCGACCTGGTCGGAGAGCGAGGGCAGGGCGGGCTGCGATCGCATGAGGATCGGCGCGTCGCCCAGCGCGCCGGTGGCGAGCACCACGACCTTGGCCTCGTACTCGACGGTCTGCCCGCCCGCCGAGGCCACGACCACGTAGCGATACGGCCGCGCCGAGGACTGGCGCACCGACTGCACCTCGACCTCGGTGCGCACCTGCACGCCCGCGTGCTCGGCCGCCGCCAGGTAGTTGGTGATCAACGAGTTCTTGGCGCCGAAGACGCAGCCGGTGTGGCACCACTTCGCCTCGACGCAGCGCTGCGGGCTGATCGCCAGCGGCACGCGGTCGCAGGTGTGGTGGGCGGCGTGCAGCGCGGCGGCCCAGAGCCCGCCGGATTTCGACACCTGCCTCCAGCTCGGCCGCCGCACGCGCAGCCCGCGCTCGACCCGCGCGTAGTACGGGTCGAGCGACGCCCGCGAGAACGCGGCGGGCCACATGCGCCGCCGCGGACCGTCGCCCGGCCGGCGGTCGCGACGCTCGAAGGTCTCGCTCGGCGAGCGGATCGAGGCGGCCAGGTAGAGGTTCGAGCCGCCGCCGACCGCGTTGGCGCTGACGACCTGCATGCCGTCGCCCTGCGTCAGGTGGTAGATCCGCGAGAGGTTGTCGATCGTCATCGACTGGCGGAAGTCGGTGTGCCCGAAGCGCCGGCCGCGCTCGAGCATCACGATCGCGCGGGGGTCGACCCCGGCCGTCCGGTAGAGCTCGGCGAGCCGCCAGGCGGTGATCGAGCCGCCGAAGCCGGTCCCGGCGATGAGGACGTCGACGCGCTCGGCCATCAGGCGAGGTACCCGTGCCGCGTCCGCTCCCGCGAGAGCCTGCGGCGGTAGGAGAACCCGTGGCGGTAGCCGTCGGGAGCGGCTCCGGGCAGGCCCATGACGCGGTAGCCCGACGCCTTCGCGGCGGTCTGCTCCTCGACGAGCGCCGCCGCGCAGAAGGCGGTGAACGGCACCGCCGCGGCCGCCTCCCAGAGCAGTCGCTCCGGGTTGGAGAAGTCGAGCCCGTCCGCGACCGTCTCCACCCGGGCGTCGAAGCCCAGCGACAAGAAGGTCCCGCCGCGGCGGAGCGCCCGGGCCTCCAGGTCGGCGAGGAAGGCCGGCTCGAGCGCGTCGAAGCCGGTCAGCGGGTGGTGGTAGAGCGCGAGCGCGTCGGTCTCGACGGCGCCGGGCAGCGGGTCGGCGCCGGCGATCGCCCGCGGGTCGATCGCGTTGCCGAGGTCGGTGGTGGACGCGTGGCGTCCCGGGACGATCGTGTCGGCGAACGCCTGGAGCGTGGCGTCGGCCTGCAGCGGGTCGGCGGCGGCGGCCGGCGGCGGGGCGGCCATGCGCGCGGCGACCGGCAGCGCGCTGGCGACCGTCGCGGCGAGGCCGGTCGCGGTGGCCCGGGCGAGCAGGTCTCGTCGTGTCAGGGGCGCTGGGGACATGGCTCACCGGGGCGCCGCGAACCGTACACTCGGGCCGATGGGACGGGTCGCAGTCGCAGTCGCGCTCGCGCTCGCGCTGGGGGCCGCCACCGTCGCCGTGCCGGCGTCGGGCGCATCGGCGCCGCCGTCGCCGTGGGACGGGGCGAACCCGTTCGCCTGCGAGCTCCAGCACGCCGGCTACGGCACCGAGGTCCCCCACCCGGACGCCGACCCGTACTGCGTCGAGTTCGCCAAGCGCCGCCAGAACGTGACCGAGCTCGGCGTCGTCGACTTCCTCTCCAAGGAGCCGGCGCGCGTCGCCGCGGCGACCGACAAGTGCTTCTACTTCCAGTCCGACCACTGGCGCGGGTCGATCGTCCAGGACGACGGCTCGACGAAGACCTACGAGTGGGACGGCCACTACTTCTTCGACAGGGCGACGGGCGACGGCGGCGCCTGGGTCACGAACTTCAACGTCAACGGCCGCAGCGGCGATCCGACCGAGATCCCGGGCTTCCCGGCCGAGTACGCCCCCTACTTCGGTCAGGGCACGGGCGGGGTGCGCTCCCACGACGAGGTCAAGGCCGACCCGGCGTGCGCGGCCAAGGCGGCGGCGCACTCGCCCTACGCCGCGCCGCCGCCGGAGCGCCGCGCGCCCCGCTGCCTCGACCCGTCGGGCAGCGTCGGTCCTCACCACGTCGGCCCGATCGCGCTCGGCGCCGCCGAGGAGGGCGTGTGGGAGCGGCTCGGTCCGCCGGTTCGCGTGCACCGCGGCTTCTTGCGCTTCTGCCTGCGCGGCGGCGGCAAGCTGCTCGCGGGCGTGCCCGGCGACCGCAGCGGCATCGAGGGCGGGCCGGGGCCGGGCGCGACCGCCCTGCTGCTCACCACCCGCCGGGAGATGACGGCGCGCGGCATCGGCCGCGGCGACTCCGACCGCGCCCTGCGGCGCGCCTTCCCGCACGCTCGCCGGTGGTTCGTCCAGGGCCACACGAGCGTCCTGCGACTGCGCAGCGGGGTGCTGGCGGGCGTCCGCCACCGCCGCGTGCGCTTCCTCGCCGCCTATGACCCCGGTCAGGTTGCCGGGGCGCGCGCGATGCGCGACTGGCTGCGGCGCTCGCAGTGAGCGTCGGCGCCGTCGTCCCGGTCGGCGGCTGGGCGCCCTACCTCGCCGAGGCGCTCGACTCGGTGCTCGCCGAGGAGCCCGGCGCGGTGGTCGTCGTCGACGACGCCGCGCGCCCGCCCGTCGCCCTGCATCCCGACCACGCCGGCCGCTGCGAGCTGGTGGCGTGCGAGCGCCCCGGCGGGCCGGCCGCCGCCCGGGCCGCCGGCATGGCGGCGCTCGGGGACGTCGAGTGGGTGGCCCTCTGCGACGCCGACGACGCCTGGATGCCCGGCCGGCTCGCGGCGCAGCTCGCCGCCGCCCCGGGCGCCGACGTGGTCTTCGGGCGGGCGCTCGTCGTCGGGCCCGACGACCGGCCCACCGGCGAGCGCTGGCCCGAGCCCGCGGCCGGCGTGCATCGCGGACCCGCCTGGGCCGCGCAGCTCTACGAGCACAACCCGATCCCCACCTCGAGCGTGATGATCCGGCGCGCGGCGCTCGCCGCGGCCGGCGGGTTCGAGGGCCCGGTGGCCGTCGCCGAGGACTGGGAGCTGTGGCTGCGGCTCGCGCGCGCCGGGGCCGGCTTCGCCTGCGTGCCCGGCGCGCTCGTCCGCTATCGCCGCCGCGCCGGCGCGCTGACCGCCGACGTCGGGGCGCTCGCCCGCGCCCAGCTCGCGGTGCACGAGGCGCACGCCGACCTCGTCGACGGCGAGGTGCGCGAGCGCGTCGCCGCCGCGGATCGCGCCGCGCTTGCCGCGGGCCTGTTGCGCGAGCGGCGGCGGGCCGAGGCGCGCGCGCTGCTGCCCGCCGGGGCGCGCCGCGCCGCGCTGGCGGTGCCCGGGCTGCGGGCGCTCGCCGGCCGCCGCGACCCCTACCGGCGCGGCTGACGCAGCGGCCGGTTGGGCAGCAGCCGGCCGAGCTCGAACGCCCACACCGCGGGGCCGTCGAGGAGGCCGACCAGCGCCGCGTCACGGTCGCCGCGCGCCAGCGCCACGGCGCCGGCGACCGCGCGGCGGGCGCTCCACCACGCGAGCCCCGGCAGCCGCCGCGGCGGCAGGGCGCCGGGGTGGCGCTGCGCCAGCCACCCCGCGCCGGCGCCGTGGCGCGCGAGCTGGGCGAGCATGCGCGGGACGGTCGTGCGGTTGCGGTGCATCACGGCGGCGCCGGGGCGCGCCTCCAGGCGCCAGCCGGCGGCCGCCAGCCGGAAGCAGAGGTCGGCGTCGCCGCCGGAGCGGACCTCGTCGCAGAAGCCGCCGACGTCGGCGAACGCCTGGCGCAGGACCGCGCAGCAGGCCGTCTGGGCAAAGCCCCAGCGCTCGGGCGCCAGCGTCGTCTCCTGGCTCATCGAGGACTTCAGCCAGGCGTAGCGCAGTGCCGCGGGCCCGCGCTCGCCGGCCGGCGGCGGCTGGTCGAGCACCGCGCCGGCGAGGACGCCGGCCCGTTCGCCGGGCGGCGGGTCGAAGAGCCGGTCGAGCAGGTCGCGCCGAGGCTCGACGTCGGCGTCGATGAACAGCAGCCACGGGGCCGAGCCGCGGCGCGAGCCCTCGTTGCGGGCGTGGTAGGAGCCGCGGCGCCCCGTGGCCTGGACGACGGCGACCCGCGGCGTGGCGAGCGCGTCGCCGCCGGCCACGCCGCGGTTGTCGACGACGGTGACGGTGTCGCCGGGGCGGACGTGGAGCGCCTCGAGCCGGGTGACGAGCGCACGCAGCGCGGGCGCCGGCCCGGCGAAGGGCACGACCACGTCGACCGGCGGGCGCTCCCGGGGCACGCCGGCGCCTCAGGACGAGGTCCGGCTCACGGCCGGGCGCACCCGGACGGGCAGCCCGCCGACCGGACCGATCGTCGGCATCTGGCGGATGCGCAGCCGGTGCGACTCGGGCAGCTCGAGACGGAAGTCGCGCAGGATCCGCCGCGCGATCACGCGGATCTCCTGCTGGCCGAAGCGCATCCCGATGCACGTCCGCGAGCCGCCGCCGAACGGCACATAGGCGCCCTTGGGAATCCGCGGCGCGGGCCTCGGCCGCGAAGCGCTGCGGGCCGGAACGCGTCGGGCTCGGGCCAGACGTCGGGCAGCCGGTGGCTCGCCCACGAGCAGTAGTTGACGAAGGCGCCTGCCGGCACGGTCGCGCCGGCGAACTCGAAGTCCTCGATCGCGCGCCGCGGGCCGATCCAGGCCGGCGGGTAGAGGCGCAGCGTCTCGTCCAGGCACAGCTCGAGCGCGTCGTCGTCGCGCGCGGCGCGGTCCGCCCACTCGGGCGCCGAGGCCAGCTCGTAGAAGAGGAAGGCGACGGTCGAGGTCGTCGTGTCGTGGCCGGCGAACAGCAGCGTCATGACCTCGTCGCGGATGTGCGCCTTGGAGAGGTGCTCGCCGTCCTCGTCGGAGGCGTCGAGCAGCAGCGAGAGGATGTCCTCGCCGCGCTCGCCGCTCGCGCGGCGGCGGTCGATCTCGCTCGTAGATCAGGGCGTCGAGCGCCTGGCGGGCGCGCCGCATGCGCGCCCACGGCGTCCCCGGGCCGCGCATGATCTGCCAGAGGTAGTCGCGCGACCAGAAGCCCAGCGCCCGCTCGAACTGCTCGGCGGCGTCGAGCCGGCCGGCGCCGACGTCGGGGTCGAACCCGAACAGGGCGCGCATCGCGATGCGCAGCGCCAGCCCGCGCGTCCAGTGGTAGAGGTCGAGCTCCTGGCCGGCGCGCCACGTCGCCACCGCGGCGTCGACCTCCTCCACCATGCTCGCCGTCGCCGTCTCGATGCGCTCGCGGTGGAAGGCCGGGAGCATGATCCTGCGCGAGCGGCGGTGGAAGTCGCCGTCGATCGTCAGCAGCCCGTCGCCGAGGAGCGGGATCAGGTCGCCCATGTGGCCCTCGCGCCAGGAGAACTGCGGTGCGTGCGAGACCGTCACGTAGTGGTTGGCCTCCGGCCCGAGCATGAAGACCACGCGGCCGTGGAAGATGCGCAGCGTGAAGATCGGCCCGTGGCGCTCGTAGGCCTCGAGCAGCAGGTGCAGCGGGTCGCGCAGCATCCGGCGTGTCCGGCGGGCGCTGAAGGCGGTCTCGCCGGGTGGGAACGGCACGGTCGCCGCTCGCTCGGCGCGCAGGTCCGCCGCCAGCCGCAGGAGCGGGTTGGTCGAGACGGGCTGCGGCCCGGCGAGCGACATCGGCGCAGACCTTACCGGGGGAGGTGGGGGGCGCAAGGCCGCGACGCGCCGAAAAAGTGGGGATGGTCAAGCGGCGCCCGGAGGCCGATGATCAACGTGATGTCCCTGTCCGGTCCCGCCCGCCGCCCGACGCTGTTCCTGCTCTCGCTCGGGCTGTTCGCGGCGGTGCTCGTCGGGGCGTTCGTGGTCGACGATCCGGCCGAGGCCGTGACGGTGCTCTTCGTCGTCCCGATCGCGCTCTCGGCGCTCGCCGACGGCCAGCGCGGGGGGCTCGGGGCCGCGGTGTTCGCGGCGGCGCTGCTCGTCGTCTGGGTCGTCGCCGCCGACGTTCCGCTCGGTGCGGCAGGCTGGACGTCGCGCCTGGCGGCGTACTTCGTGATCGGGGGGATGGTCGGCCGCTATGAGTCGCGGGCCCGCCACCACGAGCGGATGCGCCTCAACCACCGCCACGCCGGCGAGGTCCAGGACGGCGTCGTCCAGGCGCTCGTCCTCGCCCGCTACGAGCTGCGCCGCGGCGGCAGCGAGGCGGCGGCCGCGGCCGTCGACGAGGCGCTGGCGGCCGGCAAGCGGATCATCAGCGACCGCCTCGCCGACCCCGAGCCCGGGGATCTGCGCCTCTCCCGCCGCGGCGAGCAGAGCTAGATCCGCCGGGGCCCGGCCCCGACCCTGCTTTACTGTGGGCCCCGATCGAGGGGGCGTAGCTCAGTCGGTTAGAGCGCCGGCCTGTCACGCCGGAGGTCGCGGGTTCGAGTCCCGTCGCTCCCGTTGCTAGAAGGCCCTGCAAACGCGGGGCCTTCGGTCGTTCGTGGGTCGCGCGGCGTTCTTGTGGCATGTGGGCCTGTCTGGTGTCAAGGCCGGTTGAAACTGGGCCCTTAGCGCCGGTTGAAAAGTGGCCACCTAGAGGGCGCGGCTGCGGAGGCGAGGCCCGGAGGGCGAGCCGGAGCAGCCGCGTGCGCGCCGCGCGGGGGTCAGTTTTCGGCCGGCGGGCGGGCGAGGTCGCGGTCTTTGAGGCGGTAGCTGTCGCCTTTGAGGGCGAGGATCTCGGCGTGGTGAACGAGCCGGTCGATCATCGCGGCGGCGACGACGTCGTCGCCGAAGATCTCGCCCCAGGCGAGAAGGGCTTGTTGGACGGTGACGATCAGCGAGGCGCGCTCGTAGCGGCGGCGAGACGAGCATGAACATCAGGTTGGCGGCCTGCGGGTCGAACGGGATGTAGCCGACCTCGTCGACGATCAGCAGCGGGATGCGCTGCAGGCGGGCGAGCTCGTCGTCGAGGCGGCCGTGGCGTTGGGCGTCGGCGAGCAGCGCGACCCATTCGGTCGCGGTGCTGAACGCGACGCGGTGGCCGGCCAGGCAGGCGCGGATGCCGAGCGCGATCGCCAGGTGGGTCTTGCCGGTGCCGGGCGGGCCGAGCAGGACGACGTTCTCGCGGCCGGCGAGGAAGTCGAGCTGGCCGAGGTGCAGCACCGTCTCGCGGCGCAGCGAGGTCTGGAAGGCGAAGTCGAACTCCTCGAGCGTCTTGCGCGCGGGGAACCGGGCGGCCTTGATGCGGCTCTGGCCGCCGTGGCTGTCGCGGCTGTCGGTCTCGGTCTTCAGCAGCGCGGCGGCGAACTGCTCAAAGCTCCATTCCTCCTGCGCGGGCGCGGTCGGCGAGCTTGGGCAGCGCCCGCGCCGCGGCCGGCGCCTTGAGCGCGCGGAACAGGTGCGCGAGCTCCGTCGCCGGGCGGCTCATGCGATCAGCGCGTCGTAGCGGTCAAGCGGGCGGACCTCGACCGGCGGCTCCGCGGCCGCGGCGCCCGGCGCGCCGGCGTCTTCAGGGCGCGGGCGTGCTCCAGCGCGGTGATCGTCCGGTGCCGGGCGAAGACGCGCGGCGTGGCGGCAGGCGACCTCGCCGGTGTCCAGCGCGACCGCCGTGACCTCGCGGTCGGCGATGCGACCTCGACGCGGCGGCCGACCAGGCGCCGGGTCCAGCGAGTAGTCGTTGGTGTCAAAGCGCAGATAGGGGTCGGGCGGCGACCCGCAGCACCCAGCGCCGAGCGGTGTCGGGCATCCGCGCGGGCAGCGGCGCCATCACCTCGTGCTCCTCGGCGAGCCGATCGACCGGCCGGGCGCGCAGCGTCTTGTGCGTGCGCGCGTTGGCGCGTCGCCGAACCAGGCGTCGAGCTGGATCCTGGAAGTCGAGCTCGTTGGCGAACACGCGGCCGGGCTCGAAGTTGCGTCTCCGCGAAGCCCTGCAGGCGCTCGACGACGCCCTTGGCCTGCGGGTCGGCGCGGCTCGCAGAAATGCCAGCCGACCTTCAGCTGCGCCGCAGAACGCCGGCGAACGCCTCGGTCGGCCGGCCGCCGCGGGCGTGCAGGCCCGACTGGCGATCCCAGACCAGCGTCTGCGGCAGCGCGCCCAGCGCCCACAGGCAGCCGGCGGATCCCGGCCAGCAGGTCCTCGGTCTGCTTGGAGAAGATCAGCGCGCCGGCGCCGGCGCGCGAGTAGCCCAGGCACGCGATCACGACCCAGCCGCGGCGCGTCTGGCCGTGACCGACCGGGACCTCGTCGCGCGGCTCCCAGAGATCGAACTGGCAGATCTCGCCCGGCCGATAGACCGTGCGCTGAAACGTCCTGCGGCGGCGCGAACAGCGGCCGGACCTCGCGCAGGTAGTCGTCGACGACCGTCTTGACACCGTGCAGCCCAACGGCTCGAGCAGCTCGCGGACCCGCACGCCCGGCAGCTTCGGATCGTCGTTGAGCAGCCGGTGGATCTCGTCCTTGAACGGATCGAGCTTCGACCCCGCCGGCGCGCCGCGATAGACTCGGCGGCTCGTCGCTGCTGAGCGCCCGCCGGATCGTGTCGCGATGCAGCCCCGTCCGGCGATGGATCTCGCGCTCGACAGACCCGCGCACGAAGTGCAGCCGCCGGATCTCCGCCCACTGCTCCACCCGACCACCTCGGTCCTCCCGGCTCGCTCTGCGCAGACGAGCCGAGGCTCCGCAGACCACCGGACGACATCAGGTGGCCCACATTTCACCCGGCGCAGGTGGCCCAGTTTTCACCCGGCGCCGACAGCAAGGCGGAGACACGGTCGGCGAGCACGGCCTTCGGTCCTTCGAACGTTGAGGGCAGACTGCGCTTCGCGTCATTGAGGGTCCTCGCCCCGCACGCGTGTCCTCTGGCCGCCGAACGTCAGGTAGTCAGGCCATGATCTTCGAAATGCCGTTCCACCTGCGCATCACCCACCGAGATCCCCGGCGCCGCATGAGCGACACACTGGAGCTCGACAAGTCAGAGGAATGGGTTGCCGAGCAGGTCGCCTCGCCGCGCGAGCGAGGCGAGGCGATGTTCGTCGGTGGCAAAGTCGTCGAGTGGGCAGACGTCGACGAGATCCACATCACCTTCACTGACCAGACGGCTTCGGAGCTGCTGCCGGGCATACGTGCCGCGCGTGCACGGTCGGGAGTTATCTCGACGATCGATGACGAGTGGTATGTCGCCTACGAAGGCCAGGACGTCACCAGCAACTTCTTGACAGGGCCTCCCGGTGTAGCCCAACGGCGTTCGATCGAAACCGATGCCGTGGCGAAGGACCCGGCAGTAGTGATGGTCGTCCACGGCCGCGACGCCGAAGCTAACCGCGCGCTATTTGACTGGCTACGCAGCATCGCCCTCAAGCCGCGGGAGTTCACCCAGCTGGTCGACGCCACCAAGGAGGGCAGTCCGTTCATCGGCAGGGTGCTGGAACAGGCGTTCCAGGAGGCGCAGGCGGTGGTGGTGCTGATCACTCCCGATGAGCAGACGCGGCTTCGATCTGAGTTCGATGGGGAGGGATCGTGGGCATTTCAAGCGCGCCCAAACGTCTGGCTCGAGGCTGGTATGGCGCTTGCGTCCCACGAGCCGCGGACCGTCCTTGTGGTGCTCGGGAATCAGGCCCTTCCGAGTGACCTTGCCGGAAGGCACTACGTGCGCCTTACGGGGGCCGCTTCTTTGCGCGACTTGGCAAACCGGTTGCGCAACGCGAACTGCCCAGTCGATGACGCCGGGGAGCACTGGCTCGACTTCGAGCGATTTCCGCAGCGCGATCACGTCGCGCTTCAGCCCGCAGCCGAGGCCACCGGCGGACGGACCGGCCGCACTTTTCGTCATGCGGTCCTACAGATCACCGAGGAGCTCAACACTCCCGTGGCGTTCTGTCGGAAAGCGGCACCGCTGAGTTCTTCCTGCACTCCCGAGCTCGCGTCGGCGCGATGGGAGGAGCACCGCGCCGAGCTCATCGATGCTCCAGAGCTTCACCGGACCGTCCGGATGGCCTACCGCGCGATCGACGCGGTCAACCGGTCTGTCCGCCGCGGAATGACCTACAGCGACGGTCGCCCGACGACTCAATACTCGGGTGGGAAGGAAGCCATCGAGGCAATCGATAACGCTCTCCAAGCCCTCGAAGGGGCCGTTGCCTAGAGCTGCGTTCCATGAGCTGGTGTCGAGCGACCTGGCAGGTGCGTGCACGCGCTCAACGATGCGGTTACAGAGACCGGGGTCCGCTTCTCAGGTTGCTCCGGGCGCCACGCTGTGGTGACAGTGGTGGCGGGCGCGGCCGGCGCGGAGGACGTCATGGTGCGCTTCGGCGTCGGCGGGGCCGTCGGGTACCGCCAGCTGGCGGCCGCCGCCGTCGCCGCGGCCTGCTTGGCACGTCCGGCTGTTTGCACTGCGTGCTGGGCCTCTACGTCGCGCCTAGGCCGGGCCGGCGGTTCGTGCGGGCGGAGATGGAGGTTGCATGGAAGCGTTGCGCCGTTCGAACTCCTGGTGACCTCGCCGCATCGCGTCACAACAGAGCGGAGGTGCGCCACCCCGGTGCCCATGCCACGACGAGCCGTCGAGCGCGCTCGGTAGCGTGGGGGCCATGGTCCCTGCCCTGACGTCGATGCGGTGGCCGCGGGTCCGAGACCACCTGACGATCGGGGCGTCCACCGGCTACATGGCCACGGAGCGAGGGGATTGGCCCGCGATGGCGCGCATGGCGGCGGAGGAGTCGATCGCCGCAGTCGAGCTCTCGGCCTTGTCTGAACCAGAGCTGCCGGGACTGCTGAGCTGGTTGGAGGCAGCTCCCGCACTTCCGTTCTGGTGGATTGGTGCTCACGGTCCGACCAAAGCGCGTGAGGCACCGGAAAGGGAGCTGGTCACGATGTTCGTCTCGCTGGCCTCACATGTAGCGGTGATCGTGCTGCATCCCGACACCATGGATGACCTGCCCCTCTACCGGTCATTCGGAGCAAAGCTCGCCATTGAGAACATGGACACCCGCAAGGAAGGCGGACAAACGCGCCGACGAGCTCGAGCAAGTCTTTGCTGCCCTTCCTGAGGCTCGTCTCTGCTTCGACATCGCCCACGCCTCCGCGGTGGACCCGGAGATGCGTGAGGGTGAACGAATCCTCGATCGGTTCAGATCACGGCTGAGCCACGTCCATGTCTCCTCACTAGATGACGCCTGTCATCACGTACCTCTCAGCTTGGACGACGAGCGACGCTTCGGTCCATTACTCGATCGATGTCGGGACGTGCCGTGGATTCTCGAAGCGCCTCTTCATCGCTAGGACCCGCCGGCGCGCTCGAGGTCCTGGCCGAACGGTCTGGCGCGACGTTCGATCACCTCTTCTCAGCGAGGCTGTATCGCAAGCCAGAAGATCAAGAACGCGTCAAGCGAGCTGGGTGCCCACGCCCCAAGCGACGTGTCGGTTGTCATGTTCGGCTCCTGGGCCCGCGGCGAGCTGACCGAAGGAAGCGACAACGACTGGGCGATCCTGACGCCCGAGGGCCGCGAGGCTGACACCGATGTCCAGTCGTTGGCGGCGAGCTGCCGCGAGATCTTCAACGAAACGGGAAAGGCGCCTGGCGCTCAGGACGTGTTCGGAATCCCGTTTGCCTGGTCGCCGCTGGCCGATGAGATCGGGCTCGACAAGGACAGCAACACGAACCTGACCCGTCGGATGCTGACGCTGCTCGAGTCCGTCGCTCTCACGGGCACTGCGCGCGACGAGTGCTGGCGGGAGATCCTGGACCGGTACTTGCGGCGGGGCGTCAAGGACCATTGGCCTCCGCGCTTCCTCCTCAACGACACGATCCGCTACTGGCGGACGATATGCGTGGACTTCGAGGGCAAGCACAAGACGAGTGGCGGCGACGATCCCAAGTGGGTGACGCGCAATGCCAAGCTCCGCACCTCGCGGAAGATCCTGTTCGCAGGGGGCCTGCTCCCTGTGCTCTTTGCCGGCTACGGGAGCTGAGCGAGATACCGCAGTTCCTCGCCGAGCAGTTCGAGGCTCCGGCGGTTGATCGCGTGGCCTGGGCCTTTCTCGGACCGACCTGGTGGACGAGGGTGCGCGGTGCCTGCTGGCCTACGACGAGTGGGTCTCCATGCTGCAGGACGCGGACTTCCGCTCGGCGATCGCTGTGCTTCGCGCAGACACACGCGAAGGTTCAAGCGAGTTTCAACGCGTTCGAGATGTCGGCGCCAGGCTCGATCGTGGGCTGCTAGCGCTGCTGTTCAATAGCAGCCTGGGGCCGGAGTCGCGGAAGTTCCTCGTGCTCTGATGTAGGCCTCACGGCGGAACGACTCAACGCATCAGCGCTCGTCCCGCGGCCGTCAACTTGAGGAGCAGGGGATACCGCTTCGGCGACCGAGGGTCGATGTGCTGCTCGACGATGCCGGCCCCCTCTGCCCGCCGGATGAGGTCGGAACCATCCACCCGACCTCGTCTTTGGTCGGCTTGGCTCCCTCGCGGTCGCGCCAGCCCTCACGACATGCCCGCGCAAAAGGCTCGTCTGCGAGGGCCAGGTATGGGACCGACTCGGCTCGCCCGAGCTGGTCGAGCACGGTCGACCAGATCATGTGCTGGAAGGCGTCTTGCCCCTGGAGGTCCTCGAGCAGGACGTCGAAGAGCTTCTCGGGGTGGGTGAGGAGGTCGCGCCCGCGGGGCGTGGTCACCAGCCGGCCGCTCCTTCTCCGCACGAGCTTGAGGTGAAGCAGCGTTGCGTGCAGCGTTTCGAGGACTGCGAGCTCAGCTTCGCGGTGCGGCTCGCCAAAGAGCTCAGCGTGCCACCACTGCGGCCAGCGCCGCGCTGCCTCGCGGACGACCGCCTGCCCCAGTGCGTTCGTCTTCGTGAGCGGGATCCCGTCGAGGCCCTGCTCGAGCAGCCAGCGCACGATGGCGGTGGCGTTGGCGATGTCACGGTCGGTTGGGAGCACGGCTCAGTGCTTCGGGCGGCGCCGTCGGAGCTTCGCCTTCTGCGAGATCCACTCGTCGTACCCCGCGTGCGGCTGACCGCGGAAGGTCACCCGTTCCACGAGTCCTGCGGGGGCGTGCCCGATTGCCAGGCGTTGCGCAGGGACCATCGAGGCGAGCTGGACGGTGAAGTCCCGGTCCGCGGGGTGTCGTGGTCCGAAGAGGGTGAGGCTCAGGCTTCCTGACAGAGCCGCAGACGGGCTCAGGATGCCTCGGACGCCGAGCTCACGGAGCCGACGGGCCTCCGCCTGGCATCGCCCGAAGTCGTCCTCGATCAGCGCCTCCGGGTCGAATCCAGCGCGCTCCGCCAAATCGAAGGTGCTGTAGTCGACGATGGCTCCCTCGTCCACGCGAAGCTGCCAGATCGTCGACTGATACATCCGCGCCTCCTGCTCGGTCCGCAGATCCTCCGCGCGGAGCATCTCGGCGTAGGGAGCCTCGGCGTCGAGACAGAGGTACTGCGTGCAGCCGTCGCCGGCCACGTTCCAGCGGCCGCTGCGACGGTTGGGGTCGACCCAGAGCGGCTCGTCGTACGTCGTGACCCGGTAGGCGGTGCCGGCGTATGTCCTGATCGGCGGTGCCTTAGGCGGCATATTGCGATCGGCCCGCCCGCGCGGCCGAGATGAGCGCATCCTCGTCGTAGTTGGGGTCCTTCAGCACGGCGACCGGCCGCCGGCCATGCAGGTCGTGCCGTGGACGGTGGAACCACGCGACGATGCCGTCGTCGGTCCAGGCGTGGCGCAGGATCGCCACCAGGCGCGCGACAGTCCTCAGCCTGCGAGGCGGCGACGTGTGCTGCTTGCTCCAGCGCGCGAGTGTCCGGCGCGTCACCCCGGCGAGCTCGGCGATCTCGTCGCGGGTCGCGTGGGGGAGCCAGCGATCGAGGTCCGTCAGCACGAGGGACACGTCGCCGGCCACGCCGCTGACGTGCTCGTCGATCGCATCGCGGATGACGTGGCGCACCCGCTCGGTGCAGATCAGGAGACGGTCGATCGTGTCGAGCGTGCGGTCCTCGCCAAGCAGGTCGCGGATCTCAAACAGGGCTTGGTAGAGCCGCGTGAGCTGCTCCTTGTCGTAGTCCTCGGGCTGGAGATCCGAGCCGAGGCCACGGACCCGCTCACTGATTTCGATCCAGCGCTCGTCGAAGGTCCTGTCGACCTCCGGCGACTGCTGCACCGCCAGCGCCGCCTCGAGGAAACCCCGGCGCAGTTCCTCGACTTCGCGGTCGAGGCGCTCCAGCCTCTCCTCGGGAGAGAGGGCCGAACCCACTGTCACCTCCTTGTCTCGGGTATGAGACATTCTAGCGACATTTGTCGACATTGTGTCGGGTCCTGAAGCGGCGGGCCCTCCGAGGAGAACGCCTTCGTCAGGCGCAGGGCATCGGTCCGCCGCGACCGCGCGTGGAGGTAGCGCTCGGTCGTCGTGAGCTTCGCGTGGCCCGGTCGCTCCCGTTGAAAAGAAGGCCCTGCAAGCGGGCCTTCTGTCGTTCGTGGGTCGCGCGGCGTTCTTGGGGGATATGGGCCTGTCTGGCCAGCGCCCGCTGCCGGCCCGCGTTGCGGTCCTGGAAGCTGGAGCCTCTCTGAACGGCTCACCAAAAAGGGCCTCATTGTGGGGTCTAGCTGGCTCGGTGTGTCGTTCGCGATCACTGGCGAACAACACACCATCCGGAAGAAACGGCACAATGATTCTGGCTTGTTGTGCCGTTTGCGGCTGACGGCCCGACGGAACCAAGCGGCTGCGCTTCCGGCCGGTGCCGGCGGCCGACACGCCCGCAGCCATGACGGAGCTGCACGAGCGGTTCGTGGCTGCACGCGACGCCGGCGCACACCACCCGCTGCTGCTCATCGGCTCCTACGTCTTCGACTTCCTGGCGATCCACCCGTTTCGCGACGGCAACGGCCGGATGTCGCGCCTGCTGACGATCCTGTTGCTCTACCAGGCCGGCTACGGGGTGGGTCGGTACATCAGCCTCGAACGGTTGGTCAACGAAGCGAAGGACGGCTACTACGAGACGCTCGAGGTCAGCGGACACGGCTGGCATGAAGCCGAGCACGACATCTGGCCCTGGCTCGAGTACTTCAGCGGCATTCTGCTCAAGGCCTACCGCGAGTTGGAGGATCGGGTGGGCCTGGTCGTAGAGGGCCGCGGTGCGAAGACGGCCGCGATCGAACGCTTTGTCGCCCAGCGCGTAAGCGATGAGTTCACGATCGCCGAGGTTCGCGATGCCGCACTCGGCGCAAGCGACTCTCTGATCGCCAAGGTTCTCGCGCGCCTGCGTGTCGAGGGAAAGATCGAGGCGCTGGGCACCGGGCGATCGGCGCGCTGGCGTCGCCTCGATGCCCCGCGCGCGGATCAAGGAGATTCAAAGCTCTTCTAGGACGAGATCTGCGAGCCATGGCCCGCAGGGCGTCGAGTTGGTGCGGTGCGACCGGAGGGGGCCCCGTCGTCCGCAGCGCGCCGACGACCACCACCGACGCGGCCGGATCGAGCAGTGGGTCGACGCGCTGGAGCGCGTGCTCGTCGAGCCACTGCAGCGCGTCGCCGACAGCCCGCGTCCCACTGCCGGCGATGGCGGTTCCGCATGCCTAGCACCCCCGCCAGTCTTTCCGTTTGACGGCTCGTCTCCGGACTACGGTCCCGGTCGCGACCCGAGCGCGTCGAGGTCGCGGGGTGGCGCCTCGGGCGCCACGGCACGGACGTGAACACGGACGACCCGGAGATGTGGTGATGAGGATGCGGCATGCGAACGACGGCGATGAGCACCCGCTGAAGGAGGCCCACCCCCTAGGAGACGCGCGCGAGGTCGTCGCGACCGATCGAGCGGCGCGGGCCGAGCTCCGCGCAGCGCGATCCGAGCGGGCCCGTCGGCGTCAGCGCCGCCTCGGTGCGCTGCTCGGCGTCGTGTCGCTCGCCTGCGGCGCGCTGCTGGCGTCGGCCGCGGAACCATCCGGGGCGCTCGCCGCGTGGTCGGCGGGCGTCGAGGCGACCCTCCCCGGAAGCACCGGAGTGAACCCCAACGTCGAAATCCCGTCGGTGTCGTGCCCCTCGGCGGGCGACTGCAGCGCCGTCGGCAACTACTGGGACGGCTCGAACCATTATCAGGGGCTGCTGCTGAGTCAGAGCGGGGGCACCTGGTCGGCAGGGATCAAGGCGCCGCTGCCGGGCGACGCCGGCTCGGACCCCGGTGTGCATCTCCCCTCGGTGTCGTGCGCCTCGGCGGGCGAGTGCAGCGCCGTCGGCTACTACGTCGACAGCTCGGGCCATCAGCAGGGGCTGCTGCTGAGCGAGAGCGGGGGCGCCTGGTCGGCGGTCGAGGCGCCGCTGCCGTCCGGCGCCGGATCGAGCCCTGACGTGAGCCTCACCTCGGTGTCGTGCGCGTCGGCGGGGAACTGCAGCGCCGTCGGCGACTACGTCGACAGCTCGGGCCATCAGCAGGGGCTGCTGCTGAGCGAGAGCGGGGGCGCCTGGTCGGCGGTCGAGGCGACGCTGCCGTCCGGCGCCGTGGCGAACCCACTCGTGAGCCTCGCCTCGGTGTCGTGCGCCTCGGCGGGCGACTGCAGCGCCGTCGGCAAGTACTCCAATAACGCTCGGGCTATTTTCAGGGGCTGCTGCTGAGCGAGAGCGGCGGCACCTGGTCGGCGGGGGTCCAGGCGCCGCTGCCGGGCGGCGCTCTTTCGGACAACCACGTGAGCCTCACCTCGGTGTCGTGCGCCTCGGCGGGGAACTGCAGCGCCGTCGGCAACTACTTCGACAGCTCGAGCCATCAGCAGGGGCTGCTGCTGGGTGAGAGCGGGGGCACCTGGTCGTCGGCAGTCGAGGCGTCGCTGCCGGACGACGCCGGATCGGACCCGGACGACCCCTACGTGAACGTCTCCTCGGTGTCGTGCTCCTCGGCGGGGAACTGCAGCGCCGTCGGCAACTACTTCGGCAGCTACGTCGGCGGCGCGGGCCTTCGGGAGGGGCTGCTGCTGAGCGAGAGCGGGGGCGCCTGGTCGAAAGGGATCACGGCGACGCCGCCGGGCGGCGCCGCAACGAACCCCGATGTGTTTCTCCCCTCGGTGTCGTGCGTCTCGGCAGGGAACTGCAGCGCCGTCGGCGCCTACCAGGACAGCTCGGTCCATCGGCAGGGGCTGCTGCTGAGCGAGAGCGGAGGCGCCTGGTCGACGGGGGTCACGGCGACGCCGCCGGCCGGCGCCGGATCGAACCCCTATGCGTTTCTCCAGTCGGCGTCGTGCGCCTCGGCAGGGAACTGCAGCGCCGTCGGCTATTACACCGACGGCTCGAACCACGCGCAAGGGATGCTGCTGAGCGAAGCGTCCGGCCCGGCGCTGTCCGCAAGCGCGCCGTCGAGCGCGACCGCCGGCAGCGCGATCTCCTCCTCGTCCGTGTCGGCGGTGCTGTCCGGGGGCTCCACGCCGACGGGGACGATCACCTTCACCGTGTTCGGGCCGCAGTCCAGCGCGCCGACGGCGTGCTCCTCGGGCGGGACCCCGGTGGGGACCGCGACCGTGTCGGGCAACGGGACCTATCACCCCTCAGGTGACTTCACCCCGCCCAGTGCCGGCGACTACTGGTGGTACGCCCACTACGGCGGGGACTCGGGCAACAGCCCCGCGAGCTCGACGTGCGGTGCCGCGATGGCCGAGACGGTCGTCACGGCCGCGAGCGGCGGCGGCGGCGGCGGTGGCGGCGGCGGCGGTGGCGGCGGTGGCGGTGGCGGTGGCGGCGGGACCGGCGGTGGCGGCGGCGGCACCGGTTCGACCGGCGGCACCGGCGGCCCGGCACCGGCGGCACCGGCGGCGGCGGCACCGGCGGCACCGAGCATCCGCCCGCGCTCGCCAGCCGGACGGCCTACGCCGCCCCGGGCGGGCGGACGGTGATCGTCGACTTCACCTGCCCGGCAGGGCAGGTGTCGAACTGCCAGGGCACGATCCTGCTGAACACCGGCACGGGCGGGCGGCGCGCCGCGCGCGCGTCCGCTGCGACGACGACGGTCGGGTCCGGGGCCTTCGACATCGCTCCGGGCCGCACGGACCGCGTGACGGTCAAGCTCACCAGCGCCGGGACCGAGCTGCTCGGCCGGAAGCGGTCGCTGCCGGTGACGATCGTCGCCCGCACGCTCGACGGGTCGGGGCGGCCGGTGGACACCAGGCTCGGCGCCCTGGTCGTGCACGCCGGCGCCCGGCTGCGACCGGCGCTCCACGTCGCCACGACCCCGAAGCGCGACCGCACGTTCCCGTACCGGTTCGTGACCACGGGCCGCCTCGCGCTGCCCAAGGGCACGGTCGGCAGCGTGGCGTGCCGGAGCTCGTCGGTCGTCATCCGGTTCAAGGTCGGCCGCAAGACGATCTCGACCCGCCGGGCGCGCGTCTCCTCGAAGACGTGCCGCTTCCGGCGCACGGTGACGTTCCACGTGCCGTCGCGGCTGCACGGCCACCATGCCCTGCGGGTCGTCGTCCGCTACGGGGGCAGTGCCACCCTGGGCCCCGTCCGCAAGGCCGTCATCCACAAGGTCCACGCGGGATAGCGCGCCGCCGAGGCACAGACCCCGGCCCGGCGCGGCTCCCGTGCCCGGGCCGCGGCCCGCGGGCCTCGGCGACGCAGCTCAGCCAGGCGCCGTCGAAACGGCCGTCGACGGCGTGAGCCGCTCGCGCTCGGTGTGGTAGGCGCGCAGGACGTCGCGGTGGGTGACCCAGCCGACGACCTCGCGACCGCTGGCGGCGAGGACGGGGATGCCGGGGTCGGTCGTGCGGGCGAGGGCGCGGACGGCGATCTCGAGCGGGTCGTCGGCGTGCAGCTCGGGGGGCACGTGGCCGAGGGCGCCGGCGGTGATGTCCTCCGGCTGGCGGGCGAGCGTCTGCTCCTCGACGTCGAAGGGGCTGAGCACGCCCTGGAGCTCGCCGTCGGAGTCGACGATCGGGACCGCCTCGTCGCGGCCGTGGGCGAAGCGGCTGAGCACCTCCTCGAGCGTGGCGTCGGGCGCGATCGGCGCGGGGAGCTCCTGCATGGCCCTGCCGACCTCGACCACCTGCATGACGCTGTAGACCCGGGGCCGGTCGATCCGGATGCCGCGGCGGCGAAGCTTGAGCGTGTAGATCGTGTCGCCGGTGAGGACGCCGCTGACGCTGCTGGCGAGGACGATCGCGAACATCAGCGGGAGGATGATCGAGTAGTCGTTGGTGAGCTCGAAGATGATGATCACCGCGGTGATCGGCGCACGGGCCGCCCCGGCGAACACGGCGCCCATCCCCACCAGCGCGTAGGCGCCGGCCGGCGCGGTGATCGACGGGAGCGCCGAGTGGGCGGCCTGGCCGAACGCCGAGCCGAGCATCGCCCCCATGAACAGCGACGGCGCGAACACGCCGCCCGACCCGCCGATCGCGATCGTCAGGCTCGTCGCGACGATCTTGCCGACGAGCAGCACCACCAGGAACGCGACGACGTAGTGGCCCTCGACGGCCTTGGCCAGGACCGGGTAGCCCACGCCGTACATCTGGGGCAGCACGAGCAGCAGCAGGCCGAGCAGCAGCCCGCCGGCGGCCGGGCGCGCCCAGTCGGGCCCGCGCCACAGCCGGTCGGCGATGTCCTCGGCGCCGTAGAGCACGCGGATGAAGGCGACGCCCGCGACCCCGGCGAGCAGGCCGAGCGCGGCGTAGAGGGCGAACTCGGCGGGCGAGACGAGCGTGAACGACGGCAGGTGCAGGAACGTCGCCGAGCCGAACACCGCGCGCGCGAGTGCCGCCGCCGTCACCGAGCTGAGCACGACGACGCCGAACGACTGCGTCTCGAAGTCGCGGAGGATCACCTCCAGGGCGAAGAAGACGCCGGCGATCGGCGCGTTGAACGTCGCCGAGATGCCGCCCGCCGCACCGCAGGCCACCAGCAGCCGCAGCTGGCGCTCGGGCATCTTCGCGACCTGGCCGATGAGCGAGCCGAGCGCGGAGCCGATCTGCACGATCGGCCCCTCGCGGCCGACCGAGCCGCCCGAGCCGATGCACAGCGCCGACGCGAGGGCCTTGACGACCGGCACGCCGGGGCGGATCCGCCCACCGAGCTCGGCGACGGCGAGCATGACCTCCGGAACGCCGTGGCCGCGCGCCTCCGGCGCGAACCGCGCCACCAGCGGCCCGTAGACCAGCCCGCCGAGGATCGGCACGGCGACGACGTACCACGGGCCGAGCGCGTGCAGGTGCGGGTGCGCCACCCGCCCGAGCGCGCTCGGGTCGTCGTAACCGCTGAACAGCCGCGTGAACCCGAGGATCATCTCCCGGAAGGCGATCGCCCCCGCGCCGGCGCCGAGGCCGATCAGCACCGCGATGGCGACCAGGCCCCGGCCGCCCCCCAGCCAGTCCCCCCACGCATCGGGTGCGAACCGGCGTACCGAGAGCCGGATCGAGCTGCGTGTGGGTCCGTGCGTCGCCATCTGCCGACCACCATCATCGAGCACGAGGGTCCGGACGGGGATTGCGGTGGGGGCGACCCGGGCAGACGAAGCGAGGTGGGCCCGTTCACCGAAACGGCTTCCGAGGTGCTGCTGGCGCTGCCGCCGGATCGCTCGGCGGCCCGCCGCGCCCGGCGGGCGCTGCACGAGGCGCGCGTCCCGGAGGACCTCGAGCACACCGTCTCGCTGCTGACCACCGAGCTGATCGCCAACGCCCTGCGGCACGCCGGCCTCGCCGACGACCAGCACATCGTCTTCGCCGCCCGCTTCGTGACCGACTTCATCCGCGTCGAGATCCGCGACCCGGGCCCGGGCTTCGATCCCGGCGCCGTGACGAGCGGCCGCGGCTACGGGCTGCGGATCGTCGCCGCGCTCGCCACCCGCTGGGGCGTCGACGGCATCGACGGGACGCGCGTCTGGTTCGAGATCGACCGCCGGACGGGCCGCTTCAACCGCGGCGCGGCGAACGGCTAGAGGTCGGCCACCGCCTCGGCCGCGGCACGCGACCCGGAGCGCAGCGCACCGTCCATGTAGCCGTTCCAGTAGGTGGCCGTCTCGGCGCCCGCCCACTTGATTCTCGCCACCGGCCGGCGGATCGCCTCGCCGAAGTCGAGCAGCACCCCGGGCGGCGTGAAGCCGACGTAGCAGCCGCGCGTCCACGCCTCGTTCGACCAGTCCTTCTCGATGTAGTCGCGCGGGTGCAGCGCCTCGTCGCCGAAGTAGGTGGCGAAGTTCGCCAGCACCGCCCGGCGCCGCTCGGCGGCCGGCTTGCGGCCCCACTTGCGCGCGAGCTGACCCTCGATGAAGCCGAGCATGACCCCCGGCGAGCCGTCGGGAGGCGAGTTGTCGAAGGTCACGCGGACGGGCTCGGCGTCAGAGGTGATCTGCCCGGCCAGCCCCTTCGCGCGCCAGAACGGCCTGTCGTAGACCGCCTCGCACTTGATCGCATTGCCCTGCGGGAAGCGCTGGAGCAGCTGGGCTCGCTCGGCCGGCAGGTCCGGGCTGTAGTCGATCGACGCGGTCACAGCCGGCGGACCGGTGACGATGATCTGGCGGCCGGTGAAGCGGGCGTGGTCGGTGTGCGCCTCGACCCTGCCGTGGGCCTGGACGATTCGGCGCACCGCGTTGTTGAGCACGAGGCGCCGGCCGAGCGGCTTGGCGAGGGCGATCGAGACGAGTTGCGAGCCGCCGACGAAGCGGCTCTCCTGCGCACCCCCGGCGGTGTTGATCAGCCGCTGGAAGTCGACCTGCGCCTTCCCGTCGGTCGCGGCGGCCGATGTAGAAGAGGACGTGCAGCAGCGAGACGTCGCGCGGCTCGGCCGCCCACACCGCCTCGATCCCCAGCTCGAGCAGGAAGCGGCCGGAGTCCGTGACCGCGTTGGCGCGCATCCAGGTGTCGAAGGTCTGCGAGTCCCACTCGGTCGCCTTCGGGTGTGCCCACGGCGCCGCGACGTCGAGCTCGGAGGCCATCTGGTTCATCTTCAGGATCGCGCTCAGCGCGTCGGCGACCCCCTGGGGGTCGGGCGGCACGGCCCCGAGCGGCCCGTTGGCCTCGTACGGGGTCTTGGTCCCGTGGCGGTAGTAGAGGTAGTTGCCCTCGTTGTAGGTCCTGAACGTGCCGATCCCGAGGTCCTTGGCGACGCCCATCAGCTTCGTCTGCGTCGGGCCGACCCACTGCCCGCCGACCTCGACCACCTTGCCGCCGCCGAGGTCGTGGTTGAGCGTGCGGCCGCCGACGCGGTTGCGCGCCTCGAGCACGATCACCGACTTCCCCGCAGCCATCACGTCGTGGGCGGCCTGCAGGCCGGAGAGACCGGCGCCGACGACCAGGACGTCCGCGCGGCGAGGGTGCCGGGGCGGCTTGCGCCTGGCCTCCGCACCGGCCGGGAGCAGGGCGGCGCCGGCGGCCGCGGCGCCGGTGCCGATCAGGGTCCGGCGCGTGACGTTCGGGTCCATGGCGGCGCACCGTACCGGGCCGCGCGCGAGGCCTCGCCACATGGTGGGGCGGCGAAACGCCTCACCGCGAAGCGCAATGCCGCCCGAGGGCTAGATTGGCCCGCGATGCGTGCGGCCCTCGCCCTCGCCCTCGTGCTCGCCGCCACCGCGGGGGCGGCGGGCTGCGGCGGATCGGACGTGAGCGCACCCGCGGCGGCGGATGGCCGGGCGCGCCCCTCCGCGACGGCGCGCTCGAACGTCTTCACCGTGCCCGCCGAGCTGCCCCCTCCGGCGCGCACCGCGACGACGCGGCGGTCCCCGGTGCCCACCCTCGCCACGACGACCGGGGCGCGGACGCCCGCGCCGGGCGCGCCCTCCGACGCCGAGGTCCGGCGCGAGCTGGCCCACGCGCTCGGGGTCGCCGACGCGGGGCGCGCCGTCGACCAGGCCGGGCTGGGCGCCGACGGGCTGGCCACCGTCCCGCCGAGCGCGCCGCGCAAGGTGGCCGCGATCATCTCGGCCGCCAACCAGGTCGCGCGCGCCCCGTACCGCTACGGCGGTGGGCACGGCGGCGTGGGCGGCGAGGAGACATGGGTCGACACCGCCTACGACTGCTCGGGCTCGGTGTCGTTCGCGCTGGCCTCCGCGGGCCTCGTCTCCCGCCAGCTGGACTCGAGCGCGCTGGCGCGCTGGGGGAAGCCCGGCCGCGGTCACTGGGTGACCGTCTACGCCAACGCCGGCCACGCGTTCATGGTCGTGGCGGGGCTGCGCTTCGACACCGTCGAGCGGTCGCAGACAGGGACCCGCTGGGGCGCCGCCCCGCGCCGCGTCGGCGGGTTCACCGCGCGCCACCCGGCGGGGCTGTGAGCCGCCGAGGCCGCCGGCTCGTCAGAATGGGCGCATGAGCAGCCGACAGGAGCAGAAGGCCGCGGCCCGCGCGGCGCGCGAGGAGGCGGAGCGCAAGCAGAGCGCCGAGGCCCAGCGCCGGCGCCGCATGATCACGCTCGGAGGGGTCCTCGCCGTGGCGGTGGCCGTCGCGGTCGTCCTCGTGGTCGTGGTGGGCGGCGGCGGCAGCTCGTCGAGCAAGGTGCCCAAGGGCGGCGAGCCCGCGCCCGGAGGCGCCGAGGCCTTCCAGCTGCTCGGCGGCATCCCCCAGTCCGGCTTCAACCTCGGCAGCACCAAGGCCCCGCTGACGCTGGTCGAGTTCGCCGACCTGCAGTGCCCGGTGTGCAAGCAGTACACCACCGACGTCTTCCCGACGCTCGTGCGCCAGTACGTGCGCACCGGCAAGCTGCGGATGCAGCTGCGGCTGCAGTCGTTCATCGGCCCGGACTCCGTCAAGGCCGGCAAGGCGGTCGCCGCGGCCGCCCAGCAGGACGCGGGCTGGACGTTCGCCGACATCTTCTACGCCAACCAGGGCACCGAGAACAGCGGCTACGTCACCGACGACTTCCTGCGCTCGATCGCCGCGGCCACGCCGGGCCTGGACGTCTCGCAGCTCTTCAAGGCGATCGGCTCCCCGGCCTCGGCCCAGGCGCTGAAGACCGGCGAGCAGGAGTTCAACGCCCGCGGCTTCACCGGCACGCCGTCGTTCCTGATCGGCAAGACCGGCGGCGACCTCAGCGTGCTGCGCTGGAGCCAGCTCACGCCCGATCAGTTCACGGGCCCGATCGACAGCCTGCTGGGGAAGTGATGGCGACCCTACGTAGGGTGCTACCTTACGTAGGGTGAAGAAGACGAGCATCTACCTCGAGCCCGAGCTCGACGCGGCGCTCGCCCGGCGGGCCGCCGAGGAGGGCCTCACGAAGGCGGAGTTCATCCGCCGGGGGCTCGCCGGCCTCGTCACGCGGCCCAAGCGCCCGCGGATGTCGGTCGGCGTCGCCGAGGGCGAGCCCGGCCCCGTCGCCAACAGCGTCGACCGCTGGCTCGCCGAGTCCGGGTTCGGTGAGGATTGAGCGTCGTGCTCGACACGGCCGCCGCGATCGCCCTCTACGTGCGGCGCGCGGACGAGCACGAGGTGCTCGCCGCCTGGTACGCAGAGCTCGACGACGAGCTCGTGACGACGCCGCTGGCGCTGGCCGAGATGGACCACCTCGTGCCCCGCCGGGGCGGCGCCGTCGCCCGCAAGGCGCTCTGGCGCGACCTCATGGCGGGCGCGTTCACCGTCCGCTGGTGGGCCGACGCGGTCGAGGAGACCGTCTCGCTCGCCCGCCGCCGGCCCGAGATCGGGCTGGCCGACGCGTCGCTCGTTGCTCTCGCGGGCCGCCTGCGCACCGACCGCATCGCCACCCTCGACGACCACTTCCGAACCCTGAGAACGCTTGGCGGGAAGCCCTTCGTCATCCTGCCTGCAGACGCCTGAAAGGACCCGACAGCCATGGCCGACCATCCCGACAGCTTCGACGCCCGCGACACGCTGAAGGCCGGCGACCGCGAGCTGACGATCTTCCGGCTCGACGCGCTCCAGGAGCGCTTCGACGTCGCGCGCCTGCCGTTCTCGCTGAAGATCCTGCTGGAGAACCTGCTGCGCACCGAGGGCAACGGCGCCGTCGAGGCCGCCGACATCGAGGCGCTGGCCTCCTGGGACCACCGCGCCGAGCCCGACACCGAGATCGCGTTCACGCCCTCGCGCGTGGTGCTCCAGGACTTCACCGGCGTGCCGGCGGTCGTCGACCTCGCGGCGATGCGCGACGCGATGGCCGACCTCGGCGGCGACCCTGCGAAGATCAACCCGCTCGTGCCGGCCGAGCTGGTGATCGACCACTCGGTCCAGGTCGACGCGTTCGGCAGCGCCGACGCGTTCCGCATCAACGCCGACCGCGAGTTCGAGCGCAACAAGGAGCGCTATCAGTTCCTGCGCTGGGGCCAGAGCGCCTTCGACGGCTTCGCGGTCGTCCCGCCCGACACCGGCATCGTCCACCAGGTCAACCTCGAGTACCTCGCGCGCGTCGTGTTCGTCGACGACGAGAGCGCCACCGCCTATCCCGACACGCTGGTGGGCACCGACTCGCACACGACGATGATCAACGGGCTCGGCGTGCTCGGCTGGGGCGTCGGCGGCATCGAGGCCGAGGCGGCGATGCTCGGCCAGCCGATGTCGATGCTGATCCCGCAGGTGCTGGGCTTCAAGCTCGTCGGCCGGCTGCCCGGAGGGGGCCACGGCCACCGACCTCGTGCTCACCGTCACCGAGCGGCTGCGCCAGAAGGGCGTCGTCGGCAAGTTCGTCGAGTTCTTCGGCCCCGGGGTGAGCGCGCTGCCGCTCGCCGACCGCGCGACGATCGGCAACATGAGCCCCGAGTTCGGCTCGACCTGCGCGATCTTCCCGATCGACCGCGAGACGCTGCGCTACCTGGAGTTCTCCGGCCGGCCGAAGGAGCTCATCGACCTCGTCGAGGCCTACACGAAGGCGCAGGGCCTCTGGCACGACGAGGACGCCGAGGAGCCGACCTACTCCGACGTGATCGAGCTCGACCTCGGGGACGTCGTGCCCTCGATCGCCGGGCCCAAGCGCCCGCAGGACCGCGTCTCGCTGTCGGCAGCCAAGGAGGGCTTCCGCTCGTCGCTGGCCGACCTCATCGGCGAGGGCCCGCTCGAGGAGGTGGCCGAGGCACACGACGAGGCGGTGGCCGAGAGCTTCCCGGCCTCCGATCCGCCCGCCAACGGCGCCCCGGGCCACGAGGACCACGACCCCCACGACCAGCCCGCGCCGGCGGTCGCCGACGCCGAGGCGGCGACGACGATCGCCGAGCGCTCGCCGACCGCCACCGACGTCGAGATGGACGGCGCCACGTTCCCGCTCGACCACGGCCACGTGGTCATCGCCGCGATCACGTCGTGCACGAACACGTCGAACCCCTCGGTCATGCTCGGCGCCGGCCTGCTGGCGCGCAAGGCTCGCGAGAAGGGGCTCACGCGCCAGCCGTGGGTCAAGACGTCGCTGGCGCCCGGCTCGAAGGTCGTCACCCAGTACCTCGACCGCGCGCGCCTGACCGGCCCGCTGGAGGAGCTCGGGTTCAACCTCGTCGGATACGGCTGCACCACGTGCATCGGCAACTCCGGACCGCTGCCCGACGAGATCTCGGCGGCCGTCAACGAGCACGACCTCTCGGTCTGCTCGGTGCTCAGCGGCAACCGCAACTTCGAGGGGCGCATCAACCCCGACGTGAAGATGAACTACCTCGCGTCGCCGCCGCTCGTGGTCGCCTACGCGCTCGCCGGCACGCTCGACTGGGATCCGCTGAACGAGCCCTTCCCGGGCTCGGACGTGATGCTGGCCGACATCTGGCCCTCCGCGCAGGAGGTCGGCCTGGCCATCGAGCAGGCCGTGCGCTCCGACATGTTCCGCAAGAGCTACGGCGAGGTGTTCGAGGGCGACGAGCACTGGAACTCGCTGGAGGTCCCCGAGGGCGACCGCTTCGCGTGGGACCCCGACTCGACCTACGTGCGGCTGCCGCCGTTCTTCGACGGCATGGACCGCGAGCCCGCGCCGCTCACCGACATCGAGGGCGCGCGCGTGCTCGCCAAGCTCGGCGACTCCGTCACGACAGATCACATCTCGCCGGCGGGGTCGATCAAGGCCGACGGCCCCGCGGGCCGCTACCTCGGCGACCACGGGATCGAGCGGCGCGACTTCAACTCGTTCGGGTCCCGGCGCGGCAACCACGAGGTGATGATGCGCGGCACGTTCGCCAACATCCGGCTGCGCAACCAGCTCGCCCCCGGCACGGAGGGCGGCGTCACCGTCAAGGACGGCGAGCAGATGTCGATCTACGACGCGGCGATGGCCCACATCGCCGAGGGCACCCCGCTCGTCGTGCTCGCCGGCAAGGAGTACGGGTCGGGCTCGTCGCGCGACTGGGCGGCCAAGGGGACGCTGCTGCTCGGCGTCCGGGTCGTGATCGCCGAGAGCTTCGAGCGCATCCACCGTTCGAACCTGATCGGGATGGGCGTCCTGCCGCTGCAGTTCGCCGACGGCGAGTCGGCGGAGTCGCTGGGCCTGACCGGCGAGGAGGAGTTCTCGATCGCCGGCGTCGCCGAGCCGCTCAACGCGGGCGAGCGCCCGCCGCGGGAGGTGACGGTCCGTGCCGGGACGAAGCAGCTCACCTGCCGCGTGCGCATCGACACGCCCAAGGAGGCGCTGTACTTCCGCCACGGCGGCATCCTCCAGTACGTGCTGCGCCAGCTCCTCGGAACCGCATAGGGTCCGGGGCATGGCTGTCCCCGCCGCCCTTCACGAGCTGCTGTCCGCGCCCGGCCCGTCCGGCCGCGAGGCGGACGCGGCCGCCGTCTTCCGCCGCCACGCCGAGGCCTTCGCCGCCGTCGGCGGCGACGTCATGGGCACGACCACGGCCCGCGTCGCCGGCAGCGGCGGCGGCCCCACGGTCGCGGTCGTCGGCCACATCGACGAGATCGGGCTGATCGTCACCCACGTCGACGACAAGGGCTTCGCTGTGGTTCGCGGGCGTCGGCGGCTGGGACCCGCAGGTCCTCGTCGGCCAGCGCGTGACCGTCGCGACCCGCGAGGGCCCGGTCCCCGGGGTGGTGGGCCGCAAGCCGATCCATCTGCTGCGCGAGGAGGACCGCAAGAAGGTCGCCGAGCTGCGCGACCTGCACATCGACATCGGTGCGCGCGACGGCGAGGAGGCGCGTGCGATGGTCCGCGTCGGCGACGTCGCGGTCATCGACGCCGACCCTCTCGAGCTGCCCAACGGGCGGCTCGCCGCTCGCTCGCTCGACAACAGGCTGGGCTGCTTCGTCGCCCTCGAGGCCGCGCGGCTGGTCGCCGAGGCGGGCGGTGCCCCTGGCGACGTCGTCGCCGTCGCGGCGGTGCAGGAGGAGACGACGCTGGGCGGCGCGCGCACGATGGCCTACGGCCTGCGCCCCGACGTGGCGATCGTCGTCGACGTCACCCACGCGACCGACGTGCCGGGCGTCGAGGAGCGCGAGAACGGCGCGCACCCGTTCGGCTCCGGCCCGGTGCTCGACCGCGCCGCGAGCCTGCACCCGCGCGGTCTTCGAGCTGCTCGCGGGCGCCGCGGAGGAGGAGGGCGTCCCGTTCTCGATCGAGGCGTCGGGCCGCGCCACCGGGACCGACGCGGACGCCGTCGCGTTCACCCGTGCCGGGGTGCCCTGCGGGCTGGTCGGCCTGCCGCTGCGCTACATGCACTCGCCGGTCGAGTGCGTGCAGCTCTCCGACGTCCACGACGCGGCGCGCCTGATCGCCGCGTTCTGCCGGCGCCTCGAGCCGGGGACGGCCTTCGCGCGGTAGGCCGGGGGCGCCGCGCGGCGCCCCCGGCCGCGGCCGCGTCAGCGGACGCCGGACGCGAGGTGCGTCGAGCCGGGGGCGAAGAAGCTCTCGCCCCCGGACTGGCGCACGAAGCCGGGCAGCGAGACCGCTCCACCCCGCGACGTGTCGGAGTAGCCCGCGTAGAGGCGCCCCGTCCCGTCGATGTCGATCGTGAAGAAGTCCCCCATCCGGCGGTCGACGAGCTCGCCCTGGCAGATCGTGCCGCCCTGGCAGATCGTGCCGGTGTGGATCGGCTCCGGCGTCGCCGTCGTCACGGAGAACCCCGGCGCGGGCGAGGCGTCGCAGCCGAGCCCGTCGACGGTCTGCGCCGCCATGACGCGCCAGCCGTAGGAGCCGGGCGTCTCGGCGTTGTCGTTGGGCAGGCGGTGATCGGCCTCGAACCAGGCGAGCGCCACCCGGCCCGGATCGCCGACGGCGATCCACGGCCAGATGTCGGTGCGGTCGTCGGTGTCGACGCGAACCGGCGCCGACCAGGTCCGAGCGCCGTCGGTGGAGTAGGCGTAGTAGACGCCCGCATCGCGGCCGCCCTGGTCCCAGGTGATGTAGAGGTTGCCGGCGCGGTCGACGGCGAAGGCGGGCCAGTGGGCGAGCATGCGCACGCCGGTGGCGATCGTGCTGTCCTCGATCGTCAGGCTGCCGTCGGCCTTCGCCGCGCTCGGATCGACGACGCCCCGGATGTTGCGGAACGCGCGCATCTTCAGCACGCCGCCCGCGTAGTTGGCCTCGTAGAGCGTGCCGTTGCGACGGTCGACGTGCAGGTCGCCCAGGCCGCCGGGATCGGCGAGCCCTGCGCTGAACGTCTGGCCGCCGTCCACGCTCTTGTAGAGGAAGTGGCCGTTGTTGCCGACCGGCTGCGTCGGGAACGTCCCGCCGCCGCTCGCGTTGCCGTCGAGGTAGAGCACGTCCTTCTCGTCCGCCGCGCTCCACTGGCGGTCGGTGAGCGCCTCGCCGAAGAGGTTCTCGAGGTGGAAGGACTCGGCGGAGTCCGTCGACTTGGAGACCGCGACGTTGACGAGGTTGATCTCCGACTCGTAGACCTGCCCCGCGGCGTCGATCGCCAGCTCGGAGTCCGAGAAGCCCGAGGCCGGCGCGCCGGAGAGCTCGCCGGGGCTGCCCGGGTCCGGTCCCAGGCGCGGGACGAAGGTCCAGCTCGCGCCGCCGTCCTTCGAGCGCCAGACGTAGGTCTGGCCCTCGTAGTGATCGGCGAACGCCGCCGAGTCGGCATCGGCCGCCTCCGGCGCGTAGGCGTGGGTGGTGCCGGCGTGCGACGTGTAGATGATCGTCCCGTCGGGGTGCGTCTGCACGGCCGGCTCGCCGCCGGCGCGCTCGGTGTCGACGAAGCTGGGCGGGCCGAGCTGCAGCGGCTCGGCCGGCGCGGCGCAGGTCGCGGTCGCCGCGGCCGCGCCGCCGGCGGGCACCAGCGAGAGCCCGACCGTCAGCGCGCACGTGGCCACCGCCCCTGCCAGGGTGCGAGTGCTCATGCGCTGGAAACTAGACCGTCGGCGGCGCAGGCGCGCCGGTCGGCCTCAGCCCGCGAAGCGCTCGGCCGCCCCGGCTCGCAGCTCGGCGCTCTCAGCGGGCAGAGGCCGGGACGTCGACCCGCAGCCGGCCCAGGAGCCGGTCGATCCTCCGCGAGACCTCGTCGCGCTCGATGCGCATGGTCTCGGCGACCTCCGCGGGCGTCGCGTCGTCGAGCAGCATCCCGAGCACCGGCAGGTCGTCCGGGTCGATGCGCGCGGAGGCCTGGTCGAGCATCTCGCGTGAGACCTCGGGGAGGACCTTCCCCTCGCCCGCGACGGTCCGGATCGCCTCGTAGAGCTCGAGCGCCGGGGCGCTCTTGTGGACGAGCCCGTCGGCTCCCGCCAGCCGAGCCGGGATCACCAGGGAGGCGTCGACGTAGGCGGAGTAGACGAGGACGGCGGGCGACGGGACCTGCGCCTTGATACGGCGGCAGAGCTGGAGACCGTCGGCGTCGGGGAGGTGGTAGTCGAGCAGCACGACGTCGGGCGCGGCGCGCTGGAGCTGGGGCCAGAGCTCGGCTGCGGCCGAGGCCTCGCCCACCGGGACGATGCCCGGCTCGGCGCGCAGCACGGTCATCAGCCCCGCACGGACGGCGGGGTGGTCGTCGACCACGACGATGCGGATCATGGGTCCTCCCTCTGGGGGTCGGTGGTGGGAACGGTCAGGCGGACGGTGGTGCCGCGACCCTCGAGGCCCGGCTCGACGTCCAGGTCGGCGCCGATCGTGGCCGCGCGGTCGCGCATGATGCGCAGCCCGGTCGCCCCGGGCCGCAGCTCCTCGGGGATGCCGCTCCCGTCGTCGGCGACCAAGACGACCACGTGGCCGTTGGCGGAGTCGAGCGTGACCTCGATGTGCTGGGCGCCCGCGTGGCGCACGGCGTTGCTCATGGCCTCGGCGGCGATCCGGTAGACGTGCGACGCGGTGACGGGCGGCAGCAGGGGCGCCTCGCCGTCGACGACGATGCTCGCCGGGCTCACGTGGGCGAGCTCGCCGGCGCGCTCGCGCAGCGCGGCGTCGAGCGGACGGTCCTCGAGCGGCGTTCGCAGCTCGGCGACGCTGGTCTCCATGTCGGCGGTGGCGGCGCGGACCTGCTCGAGCGCCTGTTCGAGCGTCGGGTCGTGGTCCGCGCGACCGGCGATCGCCGAGAGCAGCAGGTGGGCCGCGTGGACCCGCTGCTTGGCGGAGTCGTGCAGCTCCCAGGCGATCCGCTGGCGCTCGGACTGGACCGCGAGGCGCTCGGAGCGCTCGCGCTCGTCGCTCAGGCGGTCGAGGAGCACCGAGGCGTACGCGAGCAGCACGGTGAAGACGAGCGGCAGGATGATGTGCGTGGCCGCCGTCTCCATGCGGATCGCGCTCTGGAGGTCGCGACTTGCCAGCCGCTGGGTGGCGATGCCGACGCCGATGTAGAGCCCCGTGTAGGAGAAGCCCCAGGCGACGGCGCGGCGGTAGTCGAGGCTGGAGGCCGGCAGGATCAGCGACGACAGCCCGACGACGTAGAACGGACTGCGCCAGTCGCCCGACAGGTAGATCAGCGCGAGGGCACCGGCCGTGTCCAGGACCCAGAAGGCCGGCTGGTCGGCGATCTGGCGCACGAGCATGATCGAGCCGCAGGTGACCGCCGTGTAGGCGACCGTCGCCGCCCCGAGCTTGCCGTCGAAGCTCGTGACGTGGTGGAGTGCGAGCAGCACGAGCGCCGCCGCCGCCCCCATCACGCGCGTGACGATCAGCAGCACGCGCCACTGGCCGGCGCGCGAGGTCATGCCCATGCTCCGTCCGTCCGCCCGGCCGGCGGGTGGGAGCGCGCCACCGTCGTTGCCCTTCGCGCGTCGAAGATGCCTACAGCTTGGCATGCCGGAGGCCCGAGGCCGGCACGCGCAGCGGCGCGGGGCGACAATGCGCGTCGTGCTCCTGCTCTTCGACATCGACGGGACGCTGCTGATCGGCGCCCACGCCGCCCACCGGGAGGCCATGCACGTCGCGCTGCGGCGCATCCACGGCATCGCCGATCCCGCGGCCGCCCCGGTCGAGGCGGCCGGGCGGACGGACCTCGAGATCGCCCGCCGGATATGCGCGCTCGGCGATGTGGGCGCGGCGGCGTTCGACAGCCGCCTCGTCGAGCTGCGCGTCGCGATCGCCGAGGAGTACGGCCGGCTCGTCCCCGACGACCTCTCCGCCCACCTGGCCCCCGGAATCGCGGAGGTCCTCGACGGGCTGGCGCAGCGGCCTGGCACGCTGCTGTCGCTGGTGACCGGCAACCTCGAGCCGGTGGCGCGGATGAAGCTGCGCGCGGCCGGTATCGGCGATCGCTTTCCGGCCGGGCAGGGCGGGTTCGGCTCCGACCACGAGGACCGCACGCTGCTTCCTCTCGTCGCGCGCCGGCGCGCCGGGGGAGGCGGACCCGCCCATCCGCGGGAGCACACGGTCGTGATCGGCGACACGCCGCGCGACATCGCCTGCGCACGCGCCGACGGCGTCCGCTGCGTCGCCGTCGCGGGCGGTCTCTACTCGCCGGCCGAGCTGGCTGCCGCGGATGCGGTGGTCGCGGACGCCCGGTCCTTGCCGGCCGCGCTGGACTCCCTGCCGTAGCGCGGCAGTGCCCACAGGCCCTCCGCGCCCAGGTGGCGCTCGACGGCGACGCGGCCGAGCTCCTCGCGGGCCTGCTCGAGCGGCAGCTCGCAGACCGCGGCGACCTCGGCGGTCGCCAGCGGCTCACCGGCCCACTCGAGGACCTCGACCACCGACTGCGGCGCCGGCCGGCGCCGCAGTCCGGGCCCGAAGTTGGCGACGGCGACCTCGTAGACCGCGAACGGCTGGAAGCCCGGGATGGCGGCGTGGCGGGAGCCGTCGAGCCGCTCGAGCTCGTAGCTGGGGCAGGTGTAGCGGCGGCCCGCCTCGGCGTCGGCGAGCTTGTGGTCGAGCGCCAGCGCGGCGTCGGCCGGGGCGCGCGCGGCGGCCATGTCGGCCTCCAGCGCGGCCTCGACGTGGGGGGCGGCCATCCACGAGCGCAGCGCGTCGGGGTCCAGCCCGGACTCGCGCGCGGCGCCCGCGACGGTCGCGCCGTCGTCGAGCGCCTCGCCGGCGAAGTGGCGCACGCGCAGCCGGCGCAGCAGGGCGCGGGCGCGCTGCTCGCCCTCGTGCTCGCGGACCGCGACGATCGCCCGGCAGGCCGGGAGCGTGGCGGCCATCCGCGGCCGGACGCCCGTGGCCATGGGCATGTGGTGGGCGGCGCCGATCTCGGCCAGCGCCTGCGCCATGCGCTCGGGGGTGAAGCCCTTGTCCTCGTACTCGGCGGGCGAGGCCGACAGGCCGACCATGCGCAGGTGCCAGGCGATCCCCTCTCCGAACAGCCAGTCCAGGCGACGGCGCGCCGGCTCGGCGCTCCACGCCCACGGGCAGCCGGGGTCGGTGAACTCGGTGATGCGCAGCTCGGTCACGCTCGGGGCGTACCCGAACGCGCCGGTCTCACGCTCCCGGCGGGTGCTGCGGGACGGTCGTCGGGGCGCCGCTGTCGTCGCCCCACGGGTCGCGGATGACGACGTCGGCCGTCTGCCCGGCGCCGAGCGCGCGCTGCGTGCGGAACGCCCCGCCGTGCGCTGTGACCTCCTCGGTCACGTCGTGGCCGCCCGGGACATGGAACGTGACGGTCGCGGTCAGGCGGCCGGTGCTGTCGGCCCAGTCGCGGAAGCGGCAGTCCAGGCAGTAGTGCTGGGCCTCGCCGAGCTTCGCCTCGCTCTCGGTGCTGTAGCCGCGCTGGTCGTTGAGGAAGCGGAAGCCGGTGGCCTTCTGGTCGGCGGCGTGGTCGGGGAAGTCGACCGGGCCGATCGTGAAGGTCCGCTTGCCGAGGTCGGGCGTCGAGGTGCCGCGGATGCGGCTCTCCTGCACGGTCGAGCGCGGCCCGGCCTCGAACGTGACGTGGCGGTCGGCGTCGAGGTGCGGGTGCTCCACGGTGATCCCGCTCCACGGACGGACCGCGAACGCGTCGGAGACGACCTCGTAGGGCGCGTCGGCGTTGCCCGAGCGGCGCTTGCCGTGGACGACGAAGCGGTAGGTCCCGGCGGGGGTCGCGCGGTAGGTGGCGCCCTGCGGATCGACGAGGTCGAAACGGTTGACCATGGCCTCGAACGTCGCCGTCCAGCGCCAGACCTGGCCGCCCGCGCGGTAGGTCGCCATCCCGGTCGGGTCGCTCGCGGGGTAGTGGACCATCACCGGCACCTCGCCGCTCTGGTCGGCGAAGGTGCGCCACGCGCCGTCGACCCTGCGCTGGACGACGACCTCCGGCATGTCGGTGTAGTTGTTGCCGCCGACCCAGCTGAAGGTCGCGGCGTCGAAGCGCTCGATGTCCTTGGGCTCGACGACGTCGGCGGGCGTGCCGAGGCCATCGTCGGGCAGCGTCGCCGCGTAGAGCTCGGCGCCCTTGGCGGCCGCCTCGCCGACGGCGCGGACCTTCGCCTCCTCGGCGTTCTGGTCGGCGACCTCCTTGGCCGCTCCCGGGACGTAGGCCGGCGCCGTCGTAGCCGCCGTCTGCGGGTCGGTCTCGACGGCGACGGCCTTCGCCGCGTCGCCGTCGCCCTTGAGCGCATGGCCCATGCGCACCAGCCGCGTGGCGAGGTAGTCGCTGGAGTGCGGTCCCCAGCCCGTGAGCGCCTTGCGGTAGTGGTCGTGGGTCATGAAGTCGCGGTAGGACGCGATGTAGCCGTTGTAGTCGTTGGCCATCGAGATCGTCACGACCATCCGGTAGCCGCGGTCGTCGGCGTAGTGCTGCGACTGCACCTGGCCGCCGCGCACCGCGGTGTCATCGTGGGTGTAGTTGCCGCGGATCTTCGTCAGGTCCGTGGGCTCGGACTCGGCCTGTGCGCCGCAGCCCAGCTCGGCGCAGGTGGGATCGTCCCAGCCGGCCGCGTCGTTGAGGATCCGGGAGCGCATGCGCTCGATGAGCCGGTCCGAGAGCTTCTCGTCGCCCGACGTCGCGCACGTCCAGTGGCCGGTGCCCGAGCCGTCGTCGGCGTAGCTGCCGTCGCCGACCTTCTGGCAGCTGTTCGCGCGCGTCAGCGGGTCGCGGCGCGCGAACTCCGACGTCGGGTCGTAGCCCAGCCACTCGTTCCCCGGCGTCCGGTCGGTGCGCGTCTTGATGTTGTAGGACTGCTCGACCCACTGCTCGCACGCGCACACCGTGAACAGCACGTCGCCCAGCCGGAACGCCTGGAGATGCACCCCGGCGGTGTCCTGCAGGGCCCCGGTCGACGGGTGCGGAGTAGTTCTCGGGCACCGGGACGCCGAGCTGCTCGAGCGTGTCGGTGGTGACGCCCGGCGTGCTGAACGGCAGCGCGCCGGTCACGGGCATCAGCGACGACCCGGCGGGAACGTCCTGGCAGTCGGGGAGGCCGACGACGGGGATCCGCGGGTCGCCTGCGAGCGCGGGGTCGGTGCGGCACGAGGACACGCCCGGGTATGGGTGCGAGACCGGTCCGGGGTACCAGCGGTCCTCCATCGCGACCGGGAAGTCGCGCATCCAGGGCACGAAGCGGTCGTGGTAGGAGGTGCCGCCCCAGGGGCGCGTCGCGTCGTCGGGGTTGGGGCGCTGCGCCCCGATGTCGCCGACGTCGGAGATCACCGCGTCGGCCAGCTGACGGGCGCCCCACTCCATCTGGTTGTACTGGGTGTGGTTGAACGCCTCGCGCTCGCTGACCGGGTGGGAGAACTCCTCCTCGACCTCGCTCGTGCCGGTCGCGTTCTGGGTGAAGATCGTCACGCCGCCGATCGAGCGGTCGACCATCCGTTCCATCGCGCCCGGGAACTCGCTGGTGATGAGGTCATAGCCGTTGAGGAACTCGGGGTGCTGGCCGATGTTGACCAGCGTCGAGAGCGGCCGCGGGTGGGCCGGGTCGTCGACGTTCTCGAACCGCACGACCGAGAGGTCGTGGTCGGTGTAGTTGCGCGGGAACCCGGAGGGCGTGCCGTCGTCGGAGCGCCCCGGGCCCATCGGGTTCTTCTGGAACTTGTCGAAGTAGCTGGCCGTCGCGCTGACCCGGACGTCGTGCAGGTCGTCGAAGGCGGCCTTCAGCGCCTTGGCGTTCTGGCGCGCGTAGTAGTCGAAGAAGCGGAAGTCGAACGCGTCCTGGAAGGCCCAGACGCCCCAGTCGAACGACGAGTACGACGGCGAGGAGTGGTTGTGGGTGACCGCCATCGTGATGTTCGTCTTGTTCAGCGCGCCGCCGGTCAGGTCGCTGGCGAGCTGGGCGGTGCGCTTGAACAGGGCGTCCTGCGGGATGTAGTGGTCGTCGGAGACCAGCGCCACGTAGTTGTCGCCGCCCTTGACGACCAGCGCGCGCACCGACTCACGGGCCTGGACGCCGTAGGACGCCTGGTTCTTGACCTGCTGGGCGTGCGGGTCGTAGTCGCCGTAGCCGCCGTCCCGGGTGGAGGCGTACTGGCCCGCCGAGCTGCCGACGTGGTACGTGCCGTCGACGACGGCCGCACCGGCGCGGACCTGGTTTGCGTGGGCGGCGGCGGGAGCTGCGGCGAGCAGGGCGAGGCTGCAGCCGAGCAGCGCGGCGAGGCGGGGCGTCATGGTCCTCTGAAACGTTCGCGTTCGGAGGAACTTGCGCGGCGGCCCGGGCGCTCTTCAGGGCTGACGCTCAGGTGCGCGTGAGCTTCTTGTACGTGATGCGGTGGGGGCGGTCCGCCTCGGCGCCCAGGCGGGCGTGGCGGTGCTCCTCGTAGGCCTCGAAGTTGCCCTCGAACCAGACGACCTGCGAGTCGCCCTCGAAGGCGAGCACGTGCGTGGCGATGCGATCGAGGAACCAGCGATCGTGGCTGATGACCACCGCGCAGCCGGCGAAGTCGAGCAGCGCCTCCTCGAGCGCGCGCAGCGTGTCGACGTCGAGGTCGTTGGTCGGCTCGTCGAGCAGCAGCAGGTTGCCGCCGGTGCGCAGCAGCTTGGCCAGGTGGAGGCGGTTGCGCTCGCCGCCCGAGAGCTTGGCGACCTTCTTCTGCTGGTCGGAGCCGCGGAAGTTGAAGTCGGCGACGTACTTGCGCGAGTTGACCTCGCGCTCGCCGACCTTGATCTGCTCCATCCCGCCCGAGACCTCCTCCCAGACGTTCTTGTCGGGGTCGAGCGAGTCGCGCGACTGGTCGACGTAGGCGAGCTGGACGGTGTCGCCGACGCGCAGCTCGCCGGCGTCGGGCTCCTCCTGCCCGGTGATCATCCGGAACAGCGTCGTCTTGCCCGCGCCGTTGGGCCCGATCACGCCGACGATGCCGCCGCGCGGGAGGTCGAAGTCGAGGTCCTCGACCAGCAGCCGGTCGCCGAAGCCCTTGCGCAGTCCGGAGGCCTGCACGACGACGTCGCCGAGCCGCGGGCCGGCCGGGATGTGGATCTGGACGTTGTCGAGCTTGACGCTGCTCTCCTGGGCCAGCAGCGCCTCGTAGTTGCTGATCCGCGCCTTGGCCTTCTTGCGGCGGCCCTTGGGGTTCTGGCGGATCCACTCGAGCTCGGAGGCGATCGTCCGCTGGCGCGCGACCTCGCTCTTCTCCTCGTGCGCGAGGCGCTGCTGCTTCTGCTCGAGCCAGCTCGAGTAGTTGCCCTCGTAGGGGATGCCGCGGCCGCGGTCGAGCTCGAGGATCCAGCCGGCGACGTTGTCGAGGAAGTAGCGGTCGTGGGTGACGGCGACGATCGTGCCGGGGTACTCGGCCAGGTGGGTCTCCAGCCAGGCGACCGACTCGGCGTCGAGGTGGTTGGTCGGCTCGTCGAGGAGCAGCAGGTCGGGGCGGCTGAGCAGCAGCCGGCACAGCGCGACGCGGCGGCGCTCGCCGCCGGAGAGGGTGGAGACGTCGGCGTCGGGCGGGGGCAGGCGCAGCGCGTCCATCGCCTGGTCGAGCTGCGAGTCGAGGTCCCAGGCGCCGCTGGCGTCGATCTCGGCCTGGAGCCGGGCGAACTCGTCGGCGGTGTCGTCGGAGTAGTTGGCGGCGAGCTCGTTGAAGCGGTCGAGCAGGGCCCTGGTCCCGGCGACGCCGTCGGTCACGTTGCCGCGGACGTCCTTGCTCTGCGTCCAGGTGGGGCTCCTGCTCGAGGAGCCCGACGGTCGCGCCGGGCGCGAGCTGCGCGTCGCCGCGGTACTCGGTCTCGATCCCGGCCATGATCCGCAGCAGCGTCGACTTGCCGGCGCCGTTGTAGCCCAGCACGCCGATCTTCGCCCCGGGCAGGAAGGCGAGCGTGACCTCCTTGAGCACCTCCTTGTCGGGCGGATACGCCTTCGTCAGGCGGTGCATGGTGAAGACGTACCGGGTCGACATCGGCGGACTGAGGCTAGTGACGCTCGGCCGTCCGGCCGCGGATCAGCCGGGGGTCGTCCGGGTCCGTCGCAGCTCGGGGTCGCCCTGGCGCGGGGCGGTGTCCGGGTGGACGCGCATGCGCGTGAGCGGGTAGGCGCAGACGATCGCGACGGCGAACAGGCCGAGCGCCAGCAGCAGCTCGCCGTCGCGCAGGAAGCGGATCATCGCGACGTAGATCAGCGCGAAGACGCCGGCGCCGAGCCCCGCGCGAAGCAGGCCGACGACGAGCTTCTCGCCGCCGCCACCGCGCGTGCCGCCGACGCTGACAGCGCCGGCGGCGAAGGTCGCGGCGGCGCCCACCGCCAGGAGGATCAGCATCGGCCCGCGCGAGAGCTGGAGGACCGCCGCGATCAACCCGACGATGAACCCTCCCGCGACGGCGGGGCTCAGGGGGACGATCGCGCGATCGGGCATGTCCGAGGTCTTTCCCGGCGTGGTGTGGCGGCAATCGCGGCGCTACGGTTCGTGGGTCATGGCGCAGGTCCTCGACGTCGAGCAGTCGGTCCTCCTCCTCGAGCTCGAGCCGCCCTTCGACAAGCGCGACGTCCAGCTCGCGCGCCGGCGCATGGCGAAGGTCTGGCATCCCGACATCGCGCCGCCGGGCAAGCAGTTCGAGCACGAGCGCCACCTCAAGGCGATCAACGAGGCGGCCGACCTGCTCGAGTCGCTCGCCGAGGGCTCGCGCGGCGGGCGCGTGTCGGCCAACGCGGTCAGGGTCAGCGCCGCCGCGGCGCGCGCGCGCCGGGCCGAGGAGGGCCGGCGCGCCTACGAGGAGGCCCAGCGCCAGGCGGCGGACGAGGCCCACAAGCGCAAGCACGACCCCTTCTCGGGCCAGGTGCCCGACCACTCTGTCGTGCACCGCTACGCGCGCTGCCTGTCGTACCCCGAGTGGGGCGTGGGAACGGTGACAGGCATCTACTTCACCGGCGAGGGCGACGACGTCCAGCAGTGGGCGCGCGTGAGGTTCGCGCCCGGGGTGCGCACGGTGCCCGCCGGGTCGCTGCAGTTCGTCGACTTCTCCAAGCCCGACCCCGGTGCCGAGCGCGTGCAGCGCTTCATGACCGCCGCTCAGCACGCGATGGCCGAGGGCGACTACGCGCTCGCGTCGCAGCGGCTGATCTACGCCCGCGACGCCGATCCCGGCAACGCCGCCGTGCTGCGCCTGCTCACGCTCGCGTTCTGGCAGGCCGGCGACCTCAACGCGGCCGGCCGCTCGGTGCGCGCCTGGGCCAGGGTCGAGGACGAGCGCCCGACGCCCCACCGCTTCGCCGCCCGGATCTATGAGGACATGGGCGCGATCGACCTCGCCGCCGAGGCGGCCGAGCGCAGCGCGGCGCGCGCGCCCGCGGACGCCTCGGCTTGGGCGCGGGTGGGGCGCCTGCGCCTGCGGCTGCTCGATCGCGAGGCGGCGCTGGCCGCGCTCGAGCACGCCCGGCGCATGCAACCGAGCGTCGAGGGCCTGCTGGACCTCGCGCTGGCTCGCCACCTCTGCGGCGACATCGGCGGCGAGGTGAGCGCGTGCGAGGAGGCGACCCGCCTCGACGAGGACTCCGAGCCGGCGTGGTCGCGGCTGGGCCACGCGCTCGCCCGCACCGCGCGCATCGGCGAGGCGATGAGCGCCTGTGCCCGCGCGCTCGAGCTGGGGGCGGGGGAGGAGACCGCCGAGCTGCTCGAGCGGTTGCGCTCCGAGCCGCCGCGCGTCCTGCCGGGCGCCGCGGCCGCCTGAGCCGCGCGGCGTCAGCGGGTCGGGGTCTCGGCGGCGAAGCGCTCGACGGCGGCGAGGTCGAAGTCGCCGTGATCGCTGCCCAGCCCCTGCGCGACCAGCGCTGCGGCGGCGCAGCCGAGCACCGCGGCCTCCCGGGGCTCGCGGTCGAGCGCGAGGCCGCGCAGGAAGCCCGCGCTGAAGGCGTCGCCGCAGCCGGTGGTGTCGACGACGTCGATCGCGAAGGCGGGGACGCGCTCGGTCGCACCGGCTCCGGCGAGCACCACGCCGTCGGCGCCGCAGGTCGCAGCCACGCCGCCGGCGCCGCGCTCGACGAGCGAGCGGCACGCGGCCTCGACGTCGTCCTCGCCGGTGAAGCCGCAGGCCTGCTCGTCGTTGGGCAGGAACCAGTCGAGCTGCGCCGAGCGCCGGCGCGATCCAGTCCAGGACGCCGACGTCGCCCGGGGCGAGGACGTCGGCGGACGTGGTCACGCCCGCTGCGCGCGGCGCGCGCGAGGATCTCCGCCGCCGCCTCGCCGCCCATGAACTCCGGGCCGCCGAGATGCAGGTGCGTGGCCCCCTCGACCGCCGGCCATTCGACGTCGGCGAAGCCGTAGGTGGCGTTGGCGCCGACGACGTGGAACGCCGGGCGCGAGCCGTCGGGGCGGATCGGCAGCACGCTGGCCGACGTCTGCACGTCGTCGCGGCGGACGCAGCAGCGAGCAGTCGACCCCGTCGCGCTCGAGCAGCCCGACGAGCATGTCGCCGACCGCGTCGGTCCCGATCGCGCCGGCGCTGCGCACCGCGGCGCCGAGCTTGGCGAGCACCAGCGCGGTGCCGCCCGCCGACCCCGCGGCGGTGACCTTGATCTGCTCGACCAGCGTCCCGCCCTGGCCCTCGGGGATCTCCTCGACCGGGCGCACGAGCACGTCGAGTACGTGCACCCCCATCGCGATCGCCCGCATGTCGCCGCTCATCTCGCTCCCCGGGGCGCGTCGCCCCGTAGCCGCGGGCGGCGACCGCGTCGATCACGGCCCGGCGTTCGGCCTCGTCGAGCACCCGCGGGGTGCCCAGCGCCGAGGCGCGCCACCAGAGCGTCGCTGGCCCACTCGAGCACCTCGGTGGCCCGCACGGCCCCGGCAATGTCGGCGCCGAAGGCGACCGTCGCCGTGGTTGGACATCAGCGCCGCGGTGCGCCCCTCGAGCGCCTCGAGGACGGCCGCGTGCGAGCTTCGCGCTGCCGAAGGTGCGCGTACGGAGCCACGCGGACGGTTCCGCCGAGCGCGAGCATCTCGTAGTGCACGCACGGCAGCTCGTCGAGCACGCACGACAGCGCCGTCGCCACCGGCGCGTGGGTGTGGACGACCGCGCCGGCGCCGTGGCGCTCGTAGACGCCGAGATGGAGTCGCCAGCTCGGAGGTGGGCGCGAGGCCACCGCCGACGACCGCGCCGGCCATGTCGACGACCGTGACGTCGTCGGCGCGCGAGCTCGGCGAGCACGCCGCCGGTCGGCGTGACCGCCACGAGATCGCCCTCGCGCGCGCTGACGTTGCCGGACGTGCCCGAGACCAGCCCGGCCGCGGCGAGGCTCCTGGCCGCGGCGGCGACCTCCTGGCGAGCGGCGTCGATCACGGCCGCGCACGCTATACATGCTGCATGCCCGATGGATCCCTCACCCGCCGCCGCCTCCTGGGGACAGGGGCGGTCGCCGGCGCCGGTGCCCTGCTCCCCGCCTCCCAGTCGGCCGCCGCGAAGAGCAGGACGACGACCCGCAAGGCGCGCCGCGCCGACGTCGTGGTGGTCGGCGCCGGCTTCGCCGGGCTGACCGCGGCGCGCGAGATCGCCAAGGCCGGCAAGTCCGTCTACGTCGTCGAGGCGCGCGATCGCGTCGGCGGGCGCGTGTGGAACCACGAGGTCGCCGGCGAGCAGTCCGAGCGCGGCGGGACCTTCGTCGGGCCGACCCAGAACCGCCTGCTCGCGCTCGCCAAGGACTACGGCGTCGAGAAGTTCCCGACCTACGACACGGGCAACAACGTCTACTACAACCCCGACGGGCAGCGCTTCGAGTACGCCACGGGCGGCCCCACCGGGCACGGCCCCGCTCGACCCGACGATCCTGCCCGAGCTGGCGACGCACCGTCGCGCTGCTCGACCAGATGGCGAGCGCAGGTCCCCGTCGACGCGCCCTGGCAGGCCGCCAAGGCGGCCGAGTGGGACAGCCAGACGCTGCAGACGTGGATCGAGCAGCACACCGCCACGCGCGGCTTCCGCGACATCGTGCCGCTCGCGACCCGCCCGATCTTCGGCGCCGAGGCGCGCGAGCTGTCGCTGCTGTTCACGCTCTTCTACATCGCCGCCTCGGGCGACGAGACGCAACCCGGGCACGTTCGAGCGCAACTTCAACACCACGCGACGGCGCGCAGATGTACCGCTTCGTCGGCGGGTCGCAGGTGATCGCGTTCAGGATCGCCGCCGAGGTGCTCAGGCACCGGATCTTCCTCAGCTCGCCGGTGCGGCGGATCGTCCAGAACGGCAAGCTGATCAAGGTCGAGACCGACAAGCTGAAGATCTACGGCAAGCGGGTCATCGTCGCCGTGCCGCCGACGCTGGCGGCGCGCATCGAGTACAGCCCGCTGCTGCCCTTCCAGCGCGACCAGCTCACGCAGCGCTACGGCATGGGGGCGCTCACGAAGGTGGCCGCCGCCTACGAGAAGCCGTTCTGGCGCGCCAAGGGCTACAACGGCACGGGGCTGGACCCCAACGGCCTGGTCACCGCGACGTTCGACGACTCCCCGCCCGACGGCTCGCCCGGGATCGTCTTCGGCTTCGTCGGCGGCGACAGGTGCCGCGAGTACGCGTCGCTCTCCGAGAGCGACCGCCGCCAGCGCGTGCTCGCCGAGTTCGCGACGCTTCTGGGGGCCCGAGGCGCTCAAGCCCACCGACTACTTCGAGACCACCTGGGCCAACGAGCAGTGGACGCGCGGCTGCCCGGTCGGGCATCGCCGGGCCGGGCGTGCTGCTTGCCTACGGCGATCGCATTCGCCGCCCGTTCGACCGCATCCACTGGGCGGGGACCGAGACATCGACCTACTGGAACGGGTACATGGACGGCGCCGTGCGCTCCGGCGAGCGGGCGGCAAGCGAGGTGCTCGACCGGCTGTGAGGCGCCCGGTCGCCCTCGCCCTCGCCCTCGCCGCGCTGCTCGCCGCGGCTCGCCGTCGCGGGCGCCTCGGAGCGGCCCCGCTGGGACACGCGCGTCCTCGCGCTGATCCCGCGTCCGGGCTTTCCCGGCGCACGCCTACGTGCATCCCGACGGCCGCGTCTACGAGGGCACCTACGACAACCCCTCGGGCGACACGATGCCCTCGCGGGTGCTCGAGTACACGGGCGAGGGCACGCTGCTGCGCTCGTGGACGGTCGCAGGGCCAGGACCTCGACCAGGCGCACGGCGTCCAGGTCGCCACCAGCGACGCCCGGGGCCGGCTGGTGCTGCTCGACAAGGCGCCGCCGCGGGTGCTGCTGCTCGACCGCGGCACGCGCGAGCAGCGCACCTACGCGACCTTCCCGGACGGCGCGGTGCCCAACTACGCCGCCTGGGGGCCGGACGGCAGCCTCTACGTGACCGACTACGAGAGCGCCGTGCTCTGGCGCGTGCCGCCCGGCGGCGGCGCGCCGCAGGCCTGGCTGCGCGACGGCCGCGCTCGACGGCGGGCCGTTCGGCGCGACCGGGCTGGCGCTCATGGCCGACGGGCGCACGCTGCTGGTGGGCGTGCAGAGCGAGGCGGGGGGCTCCGCGCGGCAACCCGTCCACGGGCCGGCTGCTCGAGGTCCCGATCGGCGCCGACGGCGCGCCCGGGCCCGATCCGCCAGCTGTGGGAGAGCCGCCCGGCCGACGGCGCCCGACGGCTTCGCGATCGCTCGCTCCGGCGCGATCTACGTCGCCCTGCTCGTGCCGAACCAGCTCGCGGTGATCGGGCCCGACGGCGCCGAGCGCGAGCGCTTCCCGCCGGTGCCCGTGACGGGCGCCAACGGCAGCCCCGTGCCCTTCGACTCGCCCTCGAGCGTGCGGTTCCTGGGCACCCGGCTGATGGTCGCCAACCAGTCCTACTTCGCCGGCGACGCCACCCACCAGGCGATCCTCGACGTCGAGGCCGGCGAGGAGGGCCTGACGCCGCTGATCCCCGCCGGCGCCGGCGCGCCGGCGCCGAGCAAGGTCGCGCCGAAGCGGACGCCGTCGCACCGGCACAAGGTCACCAGGCGCCGCAAGAAGAAGCACAAGGCACAAGCACAAGCACAGGCACAGGCACAGGCGCGCGCCCGCAGCGCACGCGTCCCGCCGGGGCTGACCGGCGGGCCTCCGCCCGGCAAAGCGCGGTCCTTGCGGGAACTGCGGCGACGTCCGCCGGAGGGTTCGCTACGTTCGCGGCGTGCGCCTGGTCGTCGCCCGCTGCGAGGTCACCTACACCGGCCGCCTGCTCCAGGCGCGGTTGCCCGAGGCGCTGCGGCTGCTGATGATCAAGAGCGACGGGTCGGTGATGGTGCACGCCGACACCGGCGGCTACAAGCCGCAGAACTGGATGACGCCTCCGTGCGTGCTCGAGGAGTCCGACGACTACATCGAGGTCCGCAAGCTCAAGGGCGAGGACAAGCTGGAGATCCGCATCGCCGAGGTGCTCTCGGACGTCACGCACGACATGGGCGAGGCGGCGGCGCTGGAGAAGGACGGCGTCGAGCGCGACCTCCAGGAGCTGCTGGCCGAGCAGGTGCACTGGTGCGGCGAGGGGTTTCGGCTCGTCCGGCGCGAGTGGCCCACCGACATCGGCCCGGTCGACCTGATGTGCCGCGACGGCGGCGACGGCTGGGTGGCGGTCGAGATCAAGCGCATCGGCACGATCGAGGCCGTCGAGCAGCTGACGCGCTACCTCGAGCGCATCCGCACCGATCCCGCGACGGCCGGGTGCCGCGGGGTGCTGGCCGCGCAGGCGATCAAGCCGCAGGCCCGCGTCCTGGCGGAGTCGCGCGGGATCGCCTGCGCCGAGGTCGACCTCGCCCTCCTGCGCGGCGAGCGCGAGCCCGACCTCGTGCTGTTCGGCGCCTGAGTCGCCGCCGCGGCGCGTTCCGTATCGTCCTCGCCATGGCCGGACCGCGCGAGGGCGAGCAGGCGCCCGACTTCCGGCTCGAGGGCACCGAGGGCCCGTTCCGGCTCTCCGAGAACCGGGGACGGCGCGTGGTGCTGCTGTTCTACCCCGGCGACAACACCCCGGTCTGCACGCGGCAGTTCTGCTCATATCGCGACGAGGCCGAGGACGTCTCCGCGCTCGACGCCGTGCTGGTCGGGATCTCGGCCCAGGACCTCGACTCCCACAGCGCCTTCACCGCGCAGCACGGCCTCAACATCCCGCTGCTCGCCGACCCGGGCGGCGAGGTCGCCAGGCGCTACGGCGTGTGGCGGCCTCTCGTCGGCACCAGGCGGGCGACGTTCGTCCTCGACGAGCAGGGCGTCGTGCGCCACCGCGAGGTCCACACGCTCGGGCTGTCCTACGAGAGCGTCGACGACCTGCGCGCGGCGCTGGCCCTCTGAGTCAGGCGACCGCGGCGGCGAAGCGCGCCAGCGCGCCCGGGTCCCGCAGCGGCGCGCCGTGCCCGAACAGGGCCAGCTCGGGCTCGAGCTCGGCGAGCCGCCGGGCCGAGCGGCGGTTGCGCGCCGGGTCGGGGGTGAAGATCGCGGGGGGCTCGCGCAGGCCGTAGCGCAGCGTCGCGAGGTGCAGGTTGAAGAACACGTCGCCGCAGACGAGCACGCGGTCGCGCTCGCGCCAGAAGGAGACGTGGCCGGGAGAGTGGCCGGGGGAGTCGATCACGACGAAGCCGGCCCCCACCTCGTCGCCCTCGCGCAGGCGGCGGGCGACCGGGACGGCGTCGAAGCGCGCGCCGGCGCGCATCAGCGGCCGCGCCCAGGTGTCGGCGATGACCTGCCGGCCGGCCTCGACGGCCTCGGCGTCGTCCGCGGGCGCCCACATCGGCACGCCGAGCGCCTCGACCACGCGGGCCGAGCCGCCGACGTGGTCGGCGTGGGCGTGGGTGATCGCGTGGGCCGCGACGGCGTGGCCGCGCACGGCCGAGACGACGCGCCGGGCCAGCCCCCTGCTGCCCGCGTCGACGACGAGGTCCCCCAGCAGGTACGCATTGACGCAGTGGCGCGGCGCCAGCGGGATCTGCCAGACGTCCTCGGCGACCTGGTCCATGTCCGCACCATAGAGTCCCGCCCCCATGAACGACCAGCCCGTACTCACCGAGCGCCGCGACGGCGTCCTGATCATCACGCTCAACCGCCCCGGCGCCCGCAACGCGGTCAACCTGCCGCTCGCCGAGGGGATCGCCGCGGCGCTCGACGAGCTCGACGCCGACGACGCGCTGGCGGTCGGCATCCTGACCGGCGCGGGCTCGGGCTTCTGCGCCGGCATGGACCTCAAGGCGTTCGTCTCGGGCGAGCGCCCCTGGGTCGGCGACCGCGGCTTCGCCGGCATCGTCCAGCGCGGCTCGCGCAAGCCGCTGATCGCCGCGATCGAGGGCTTCGCCGTCGCCGGCGGCCTCGAGGTGGCGCTCGCCTGCGACCTGATCGTCGCCGCGCGCGGTGCCAAGCTCGGGATCCCCGAGGTCAAGCGCTCGCTCGTCGCGGCCGGTGGCGCGCTGCTGCGGCTGCCCCAGCGCGTCTCCTTCGGCGTGGCGATGGAGCTGGCGCTGACCGGCGACACGGTCGACGCCGAGCGCGGCCACGAGCTCGGCCTCGTCGACCGCCTCGCCGATCCCGGGGCCGCGGTCGAGGCGGCTCTCGAGCTCGCCGGCCGGATCGCCGCCAACGGGCCGCTGGCCCTCGCGGCGACCAAGGAGGTCCTGCAGGGCCAGCGCGACTGGACGGAGGCCGACTTCTGGCAGCGCCAGGGGGAGATCGCCGGCCCGGTGTTCGGCTCGGACGACGCGCGCGAGGGCGCGGTCGCCTTCTCGGAGAAGCGCGCGCCGGTCTGGAAGGGCCGCTAGCGGCGGGCGCCCGGCTCACCCGCCGCGGTGTGCGGCGCTACTGAGTCACTCGCCCCAGAGCGTGGCGACCAGCGAGCGCTCGCCGCCGCGGTCGCGGTGCTCGCAGAGGTAGATCCCCTGCCAGGTGCCCAGCGCCAGCCGGCCCCGCGCGACCGGCAGCGTCAGCGACGGACCCATCAGCGAGGCCTTGACGTGGGCCGGCATGTCGTCGGCGCCCTCGAGCGTGTGGGTCCACGCGAAGTCCTCCGGGACGGCGCGGCTGATCCAGGTCTCGAAGTCGCGCCGCACGTCCGGCGAGGCATTCTCGTTGAGGGTCAGCGACGCGGAGGTGTGCAGCAGGTGCAGGTGCAGCAGCCCGACGCCGAGGCTGCTGAGCTGCGGCACCGCCTCGACCAGCTCGTCGGTGACGAGGTGAAAGCCGCGCGGGCGGGCGGCGAGGGTGATCTCACGTTGCGTCCAGATCGTCCAATCGTGCCACGCGCAGGTCGACGCGGTCGCCCCGGAAGGCGACGCCCTCGTCGCGCAGCCGCCGCGCCTGGCGCGCGCCAGCGGCCAGCGAGCCGTCGGCGCGGACGACGCGCCACCACGGCACGTCGGGGTCTCCGGTCATCCGCAGCGCGGTTCCCGCGTAGCGCGGCGCGCCGGGCGAGACGTCACCGTAGGTGCGCACGTAACCCGGCGGGATCCGGCGGACGCGTGCGAGGATCTCCTCGATGGTCCGGCGAGGCACGTACTCGATCGTCGCACGCGGCGCCGCCGGCGAGCTCGGCGCCGCCGTGCAGTCGCACTGGTTCTCCGTCGGCTCCGTCGTCGCCTGGGCGCGCCCGGAGGCGGGCGCGGTGTGCACCCAGTCGGTCGCCGAGCCGGCCTACGGCCCGCGGCTGCTCGACCGGCTCGCCGAGGGCGAGGAGCCCGCCGGCGCCCTGCGCGCGCTGCTGGACGCCGACGAGCAGCGCGCGTTCCGCCAGGTCGCTGCGGTCGCTCCGAGCGGAGCGGTGGGCGTGCACACCGGCGAGGGATGCATCGCGTTCGCCGGCCACGCGACCGGCGACGGCTTCTCCTGCCAGGCCAACATGATGGCCTCCGAGGCGGTCTGGCCGGCGATGGCGCAGGCCTTCGCAGCAGCGCCCGCCGACGCTCCGCTGGCGCGCAGGATGCTGGCGGCGCTCGATGCGGGCGAGGCCGCGGGCGGCGACGTCCGCGGGCGCCAGTCGGCCGCGCTGGTCGTCGCCCCGGCGGCCGGGGAGCCGTGGCAGCGGCTGGTCGAGCTGCGGGTCGAGGACCACGAGGACCCGCTGGCCGAGCTGCGGCGCCTGCTCGATCTCCACGACGCCTACGCGCTGGCCTCCGACGGTGACGAGCTGGCCGGTCAGGGCCGCCACGAGGAGGCGGGTGAGCGCTACCGCCGCGCCGCCGAGCTGGCGCCCGGCAGCCACGAGCTGCTGTTCTGGGCGGGGCTGGCGGCGGTGCAGGCCGGCGACCGCGCGGGGGGCGTCGAGCAGGTGCGCCGCGCGATCGCCCTGCAGCCGGGCTGGGCCGAGCTGCTCGGGCGCCTCGACGCGCGGATCGCGCCCGCGGCGCCGGCGGTGCGCGAGACGCTGGGGATCAGCGCTCGCCCGGCGTCTTGACCGGGTAGAGCGTCACCGGGATCGAGAGATCGAGCGCGGTGCCGATGATCCTGCTCTGCTCGGCGACGTGGGCGACGGGGTAGCCCTCGCCCGGCGACGCGCGCTCGGGCCGGCCGATGTAGCCGAAGCTCAGGCGCTCGGGAAGGCACTGCATCAGCCGCGGCGACATGTGGGCGCGGGCGCCCATGTTGCGCGGCTCCTCCTGGACCCAGACGACCTCGCGCAGGTTCGGGTAGCGCTCGACGAGCTCGAGGATCTGCTCCTCGGGGAACGGGTAGAGCAGCTCGACGCGGCCGACCGCGAGCCGCTCGGCGCCCTCGCGGGCCGGATGGCCGACGAGGTCGTAGTAGATCTTGCCGGTGCAGAGGATCAGCCGCGTGACCTTCTCGTCGGCCACCCGCGGCTCGGCCAGCACCGGGTAGAACTGCGTGTCGGAGAGGTGCTCGATGCGGTTGGTCGCCTGCGGGAGGCGCAGCAGCGACTTCGGCGACATGATCACCAGCGGGCGCTGCTTGGCGACGCGCGCCTGGCGCCGCAGCAGGTGGAAGTACTGGGCCGGCGTGGTCAGGTTCGCCACGCGGATGTTGCCCTCGGCGGCGAGCTGGAGGAAGCGCTCCAGGCGCGCCGAGGAGTGCTCGGGGCCCGAGCCCTCGTAGCCGTGCGGGAGCAGCAGCGTCAGGCGCGAGGACTGCCCCCACTTGGCCAGGCCGGAGACGATGAACTGGTCGATGATGACCTGGGCGGAGTTGGCGAAGTCGCCGAACTGCGCCTCCCACAGCACCAGCGTCTCGGGCGCCTCCTGCGAGTAGCCGTACTCGTACCCCAGGCAGGCGATCTCGCTCAGCGGCGAGTTGTGCAGCTCGAACGGGGCGAGCGCGCCCGGGAGGTTCTGGATCGGCGAGACCGACTGGCCGGTCTGCGCGTCGTGCAGGACGAGATGGCGCTGGGAGAAGGTGCCGCGCTCGGCGTCCTGGCCGGTGAGGCGGATCGGGGTGCCCTCGGTCAGCAGCGAGGCGAAGGCGAGCGCCTCGGCGTGCGCCCAGTCGATGCCGCCGTCGGGCCCGAGCGCCTCGCGGCGGCGCTCGAGCTGCTTGACGAGCTTGGGGTGGACCGTGAAGCCCTCGGGCGTCGCGAGCAGCTCCTCGTTGAGAACCCGCAGCCGGTCGGCGGCGACGGCCGTCTTGACCTCGGGGGACGGCGAGCGGTCGAGCTGGTACTCGCCGGTCTTCTGGTCGACCGTCCCGGCATCCTCGGCGGCCTTGATCTGGGCCTTGAGGCCCTGGTGCATCTGGGTCAGGTGGTCCCAGACCTCCTGGCGCTGGCGCTCGACCTCGTCGGCCGCGATCACGCCGGCATCCACGAGCTGCTCGGCGTAGAGCTCCGCAGACGCGCTTCTTGGCCTTGATCTTCGCGTACATCTCGGGCTGGGTGTAGGCGGGCTCGTCGGCCTCGTTGTGGCCGAAGCGGCGGTAGCCGATGAGGTCGATCACCACGTCGTGGCCGAACTCCTCGCGGAAGGCGAAGGCGAGGCGCACCGCCTGGATGCAGGCCGCGACGTCGTCGGCGTTGACGTGGATGATCGGGACGTCGTAGCCCTTGGCGATGTCGGAGGCCCACCGGGTCGAGCGGGCGTCCTCGGGATCGGTCGTGAAGCCGACCTGGTTGTTCTGGATCAGGTGGACGGTGCCGCCGACCTTGTAGCCGTCGAGCGCCTGGAGGTTGAGCGACTCGGCGACGACGCCCTGGCCGGGGAACGCCGCGTCGCCGTGCAGCACGATCGGCACGGCGGAGGTCGTGTCGCGGTGGGCGTGGGGGCCCTGGCGCGTCGTCTGGGCGGCGCGGGTGGCGCCGAGGACGACAGGGTGGACGTACTCGAGGTGCGAGGGGTTGGACTCGAGGTTGACGAGGATCGACTCGCCGTCGGCGAGCTGGTAGGAGCCCTGCGCGCCGTGGTGGTACTTCACGTCGCCGGTGCCGCCCTGCGGGATGGTGGTCACGGCCTCGAGCGTGGAGGCGCCCTCGAACTCGGCGAAGATCGTCTCGTAGGGGCGGCCGAGGTTGTGGGCGAGCACGTTGAGCCGGCCGCGGTGCGCCATGCCGACGACCACCTCGCGCGCGCCGTGGGCCGCCGAGAGCTGGATCAGCTCGTCGAGCATCGGCACCGTCATGTCGAGGCCCTCGATCGAGAACTGCTTCTGGCCCAGGTAGGCCTTGTGCATGAAGCGCTCGAACGCGTCGACCTCGACCAGCCGCTTGAGCAGCGCGCGCGACTCCTCGCCGGTCAGCGGGGAGCGGAAGGCGCGGGACTCGATGTGCTCGCGCAGCCACATCGCGCTGGCGGTGGCTGCCGACGTGCTCGACCTCGTAGGCGATCGTGCCGCAGTAGGTCTCGCGCAGGTGCGGCAGCGCTTCGGCCAGCGTCGCGCCCTGCACCGACACGCGCAGGATCCGCGCCGGGATCCGCGCCATCAGCTCGGGGGTCAGCCCGAGCGGCTTGGGGTCGAGCGCCGGGTCGCCCTCGGGCTCGGTGCCGAGCGGGTCGAGCCGCGCGGCCAGGTGGCCGTGGGTGCGATGCGCCTTGAGCAGTGAGGTCGCCGCCTGCACCGCCCGGAGCAGCTCCTCGTCGATCGCGCCGCTCGGCCGCCGCAGGGGCGGCCGGCGCGGCGGCGGCCGCGGCGGGCGCCCGGCAGGGGCAGCGCGCCCAGCTCGGCGCCGAGCGAGGAGAAGACCTCCTCGTAGAAGCCGTGCTCGCCCTGGAGGAAGGCCTCGACCGTCTGGAGGAAGCGGCCCGACTCCGCGCCCTGGATGACGCGGTGGTCGTAGGTCGAGGTCATCGTCATGACCTTCTCGGCGCCGATCGTGTCCCCGATCGCGCCGAGGCCGACGGGGTAGGCGATCGAGCCGGTGGCGACGATCGTGCCCTGGCCGACCATGAGCCGCGGCACGCTCGCGATCGTGCCGATGCCGCCGGGGTTGGTCAGCGAGACGTTGGCGCCGGTGAGGTCGTCGGCGGTCAGCTGGTTGTCGCGCGCCTTGGCGATCAGCTCGTCGAAGGCGGCCTTGAACTCCGCGAACGAGAGGGCACCGGCGTTCCGGATGACCGGGACCATCAGCGTGCGGCTGCCGTCCTTCTTCTCGACGTCGACCGCGATGCCGAGGTTGACGGCCCCGTCGACGACGCGGAACGGCTTGCCGTCGGCCTCCTCGAAGCGGTGGGCCATGACCGGCATCTCGCGCTGGACCGCGAGCGCGATCGCGTAGGCGATGAGGTGGGTGAAGGAGACCCTCTGCCCGGCGCCCTTGAGCTCCTTGCGCCGCGCGTCCATCGCCGTGACGGTCATGGTCCGGAACGACGTCGCCGTCGGGATCGAGCGGCTCTCGTCCATGTAGCGCGCGAGCATCGCGGCGCCGCCGCGGATCGGCTGGCGCTCGGCGGCGGGGGTGGCGGGGGCGCCGTTGACGCCGAGCACGTCCTCCTTGGTGATCCGCCCGCCGGGCCCGCTCCCGGCGACGCGCGCGAGATCGATGCCCTCGGCGGCGGCGATCCGCGCCGCGACCGGTGAGATCCGGGTTCCCTCGGGGGCCGCGGCCGCGGCCGCGGCGCCGTTGTCCGGCGCGGCGGCCCTGGCCGGCGCACCATCACCAGCGGGCGCCGCGCCGGGGGTCGTCGTCATCCGCCCGATCACCTGGCCGACGGTGACCGTCTCGCCCTCCTCGGCGAGGATCTCGGTGATGACGCCGGCGGACGGCGCGGGAAGCTCCATGTCGACCTTGTCGGTCGAGATCTCGACGACGGTCTGGCCGTCGCCGACGGCGTCGCCGACCTTGACCGCCCACTCGAGGATCGTCCCCTCGGTGACCGACTCGCCGCCGGCCGGCGTCGTGATGTCGACGACCTCGCCCTCGGCTTCGGGCTCGGCCGGGGCCTCGGCGGCGGTGCCGGCTCCGTTGGACGACGCGGCCGCGGCGGCGTCGCCGTTGGTGGAGATCTCGGCCAGCAGCTGCCCGACGCTGACGGTGTCGCCTTCGGCGGCGTGGACCTTCACGACGGTGCCGGTGGTCGGCGCGGGCACCTCGGCGTCGACCTTGTCGGTCGAGATCTCGACGAGAACCTCGTCCTCGTCGATCGCATCGCCCTCCTGCTTGTGCCATTCGAGGACGGTCCCTTCGGTGACCGACTCGCCCATTGCCGGCATCGTCACCTGGACAGTCGTGTTCACCGCCATGAGCCTTGGACTCTACCGCCCCGCCGCAGCCGCTCCTCGCGGATGAAAGCGCCCGTGCCGACGAACGGACCGACCGCTCCGACGACCGCGACGGCGACGGCGACGTAGAGCGGGATCACGCGCAGTCGCAGGCCGGCGATCGCGAGGCCGACCATGACGAACCAGCCGATGCCGTGGGCGAAGCCGAACGTGGTCTGCCCGGGCTGCCAGCCGGCTGCCCAGGAGGCCAGCAGCGCGGCGTAGATCGTCGAGTGGGCGAACGACGCCCACTTCAGCCGGCGGAACGTGAGCGGGCCGGTCGCTGCGGCGCTCACCGCAGCAGCAGAGCCGTCCGCCGCAGCGGCTCGTCGGCCTCGCCCGGCCACTGCGCCGGGTCCTCCGGCCACCAGGCGTGGACGTCGTGCTCGTCATCGGGCACGACCTCCGCGCCGGGCGGCAGCCAGGCCTGCCCGATGACCATGATCAGCTCGTGGGGCAGCCGCACGAGCGCCTCGACCTGCACGCGCTCGGGCGCCACGCCCCACTCCTCGCGCAGCTCGCGCACGAGCGTCTCGGCGGGGTTCTCGAACGGGTCCACCGCCCCGCCGGCGCCCAGCGCCCAGCGCCCCGCCCACGACGACAGCCAGGCGGCCCGCCGCCCGGCCAGCCAGCGCCCCGACGCGTCGCGCACGACGCAGAGCGCGGCGACGCTGTGGGAGGCGTCCTCCTCGACGAGCCGCAGCGCCCATCGCAGCGGCTGGAGCTCGAGGATCAGGCGCCCGTCGTCGCGGGCCTCGAACGAGACGAGGCGCGCGGCGACGCCGTCGTGGCTGGGCGATCCGCGCTCGCGCAGCGCCGCGATCGCGGCGTCCGCGGCCGCGGTCCTGGGCTCCGGCGCCTGGTAGGGGTCGTCGCGCCAGACAGCCTCGACCTCGTCGACCGCCCAGGGGCCCCGGGCCAGGATGGTGGGCTGGTCGCTCACCGCACGGACGTTACCCGGCAGCGCATGGCACGATGCCGGCCATGGCAGCCGAGGGGCCAGGGCCCACCGCACCGCGCCGGCCGACCGCCGCGCCCTACCCCGAGAGCACGGCGCAGCGCTATGCCGCCGCGGTCGGGACCCTGCTGCTGGTGATCGGCGTGCTCGGCTTCGTCGCGAGCGGCGACTTCGACACGCGCGGCTCGCTGGGCACCGGGTCGTTCGTCGGGATCGAGGTCAACGGCTGGGAGAACGTGGTGCACATCGCGGCCGGCGCCGTCCTGCTGCTCTCCTCGGGCCGGCGGGGCCCGTCGCGCTCCGCGTGCCGGCTCATCGGCGCGTTCTTCGTGGTCGTCGTCGCGTGGGGGCTCGCCGACGGCAGCGAGGTCTTCGGTGCGATGCCGGTCAACGCCGGCACGCTCGCGCTCCACGCGCTTCTCGCCGTGACCGCGCTCGCTGCCTGGGCCGCCTCGAAGGACCTGCGCGACGCGGTCGCTCGCGACCGCGTCGTGGTCGCGGAGCGCGAGGGCGCGCAGGTCGTCGGTCCCGGCTCGGGGCACGTCGGCGGGCCGCGCGTCCCGCGGGCCCGGATCGACCGCCGCCTCCCGCGCCCCACGCACACCTGACGGGGCCGCCATCCGGGCGCGCCCGCCCCGTCGCCCGTAGGATCGCCGCCGGATGGCGGCACGGCGGCGCAAGCACTGGGGCTGGGGCTTCGAGGACGAGCAGCCGGGGCTCGACGCGCTGCGCGCCACCGCGCCGCTGGTCTACGAGCAGCTCGGCTTCCGCCCGGCCGAGATCGCCGAGCCGGTGCCGCTGGAGGCGGTCTCGCTGCCGGCCCCCAGGATCGCGCCTCCGCCGGCGCTCGAGCCGATCTGCGCGACCGACGTGCACGCCCGGGCCACCCACGCCCGGGGCAAGTCGCTGGCCGACGTGGTCGGCGCCTTCCGCGGCCGCTTCCCCCATCCGCCCGACGTCGTCGCGCGCCCGCGCGACGAGCGCGAGGTCGAGGCGGTGCTCGAGTGGGCGGCCGGTGCGGGTGCGCGCATCGTCCCCTACGGCGGCGGGACCAGCGTCGTCGGGGGCGTCGAGCCGCGGTTCGACGACCCGGCGATCTCGCTCGACCTCTCGGCGCTGGACCGTGTGCTCGAGGTCGACGACGTCTCGCGCGCCGCGCGGATCGGGGCCGGCGCGTCGGGCCCCCGGCTCGAGGCGCAGCTCGCCGCGGCGGGAGGAGGCGGCGCGTCGGGCGGCGGGATGACGATGCGCTTCTACCCGCAGTCGTTCGAGCACTCGACGCTGGGCGGCTGGATCGCCACCCGGGCGGGCGGCCACTTCGCAAGCCTGTGGACGCACGTCGACGACCTCGTCGAGAGCGTGCGCGCGGTGACCCCTGCCGGCGTGTGGCAGAGCCGGCGCCTGCCGGGCTCGGGCGCCGGCGTCTCGCCCGACCGGATGCTGCTGGGCTCGGAGGGGATCCTCGGCGTGATCACCGAGGCGTGGGTGCGGATCCAGCCGCGCCCGGCGCACCGGCTGACCGCGCCCGTGCGCTTCGGCCGCTTCGCCGACGGCGCCGACGCCGTGCGCGCGATCGTCCAGGCGCGGCTGCACCCGAGCAACTGCCGGCTGATCGACGCCGAGGAGGCGCGCTTCACCGGTGCGGGCGACGGCAGCGCTGCGCTGCTCGTGCTCGGCTTCGAGGGTGTCGACGCGGATGCACGGCCGCCGGCGGCGGCGATGGCGCGCGCCCGCGAGCTGTGCGTGGCGCACGGCGGCGAGCCCGGCGAGCCGGCCGCCGCGGGCCGGGGCGGCGCCGAGGGCTGGCGCGAGACGTTCCTGCGGGCGCCGCACCTGCGCGACATGCTGCTGCAGCTCGGCGTCGTGGCCGAGACCTTCGAGACCGCGATCACCTGGGAGCGCTTCGGCGCGCTGCACGCGTCGGTGACGGCGGCCGCGCGCGCGGCCGCCGGCGAGCCGGCGCTCGTGACGTGCCGGTTCACCCACGTCTACCAGGACGGCCCCGCCCCCTACTTCACCGTGCTGATGCCCGCGCGGCGCGGCGAGGAGGCCGACCAGTGGCGGCAGGTCAAGCAGGCGGCCTCCGAGGCCGTCCTCGCGGCGGGCGGCACCATCACCCACCACCACGCCGTGGGCCGCGACCACCGCCCCTTCTACGACGAGCAGCGGCCCGAGCCGTTCGCGGCAGCGCTGCGCGCCGCCAAGGCCGCCGTCGACCCCGGTGCGCTGCTGAACCCCGGCGTCCTGGTCGACCCGTGAGGACGGTCGCGGTGCTCGGCCCCGGCGGGGTGGGCGGGCTGGTGGCGGGTGCGCTCGCCCGCGCGGGGGTGCCGGTGACCGTCGTCGCGCGCGAGGACACCGCCGACCGGCTCGCCCGCGACGGGCTGCGGGTGCGCTCCGTCCGGCTCGGCGAGTTCGCCGTCGACGTCCGCGCGGTGCCGCGGCTGGCAGAGCCGGTGGACATGCTCGTCGTCGCCACGAAGGCGACCGGCCTCGACGCCGCGCTGACCCGGATCGCGACCGCGCCGCGGCTCGTCGTGCCGCTCCTCAACGGCGTCGAGCATCTCGCCCGCCTGCGCGAGCGCTGGCCCGACCGCGTCTGCGCGGGCGTCATCCGGGTCGAGTCCGACCGGCCCGAGCCGGGGCTGGTCGTGCACACGAGCCCGTCGGTCCGCATCGACCTGGCGCCCGTCACGCCCGACACCGAGGCCGCCGCGCACCTGCTGCGCGGCGCCGAGATCCCGACCCGGGTGTGGGAGTCCGAGGCGGACGTCATCTGGCGCAAGCTGGTGCGGCTCAACGCCCTCGCGTGCACGACCACCGCCTACGACGAGCCGCTGGGCGCGGTGCAGGCCCACCCGCGCCACCGGCTCGCGCTCGAGGGCGCCGTCGAGGAGACGGCCGCGGTCGCGCGGGCGGAGGGCGCGGCGGTCGAGGCCGGCCAGGTGCTCGCCGAGCTGGCCGAGGCGCACCCGCAGCTGACGAGCTCGATGCAGCGCGACGTCGCCGCAGGACGCGAGCCCGAGCTCGACGCGATCCCCGGCGCGGTGCTGCGCGCCGGGGCCCGCCACGGCATCCCCTGCCCGACCGTCGAGGAGCTGATGGCGGCGATCCTCGAGCGGGTACCCTGACCGCGTGACCGACGTCGCCAAGGTCGCGAAGAACCTCCAGGCGTTCCAGATCGCGGTCAACGCCCACGACCGCGAGAACCCCGACCACACGGCCTGGGGGATCGGGCTGGCTCACTTCGACATGGAGCGCCTCGGCTTCGACGAGGGCGAGGAGGTCCTTCCGGGGATCACGATCCACGTCGACGGCGGCACCTCCGGCAACTTCCGCGTGCTCTGCGACGGCGAGCACGACGAGGAGCTCGAGGAGGCCGAGGAGGAGGTCGTCGAGGCGGTCGCCACCCGCACGGTCGGCGGCGACGCCCCCGGCCTGCGCGAGATCCCGTAGCCGGCGACCGCGGCCGGCCCCGTCGCTAGCCGGCGATCTCGAGCCGCTTGTCGAACGCGCGGTGGAACAGCTCGTCCTCGCGGGCGGCTGCCCATGCCGGCACGCGCACGTCGCCGTCCGCGGTGAGGTGCAGGCGCACCGAGCCGTCCTGCACCTCGGCGCGCGCCTCGCGCACGAGCTGGTCGCGCGAGCGCTCGAGGTCCTCGGCCAGGCGCAGCAGCGTGGCGCAGCGATCGAGGCGCTGGGCGTCCCCCTTGGCCATGAGCGGCGCGAGCTCGGCGAACGACGGCATGCCCTTGCGGTGGTAGCGCGCGATCTGGGCGACGAGCGCCACCTCCCGCTGGCTGAAGCCCGGAAGCCCCGCGTTGAGGATCAGGTAGCGCGAGTGCTTGTGGTGGTCGTCGTAGTCGACGCTCATGCCGATGTCGTGCAGCATGCACGCGGCCCAGAGCAGCTCGCGCTCCATCGGGTCGCCGCGGTGCAGCCCGGCGGCGGCGAGCTGGTCGAAGAGGCTGCAGGCGAGGTGGCCGACGTGCGCGGTGTGACCGGGGTCGACCCGGAACTGCGCGGCGAGGTTGGAGACGCTGGCCAGGCGGACGTCCTCGAACAGGGGCGGCTCGCTCGTGGCGAGGTAGGTCTCGAAGAAGACGCCCTCGCGCAGGCCCGCCTCGGTCACCTCGACGCCGTCGACGCCGCAGGCCTCCATCACCCCGCGGACGACCACCGCGCCGGCGAGGACGATGTCGGCGCGCGCCTCCTTGATCCCGGGAACCGAGGCGCGCTCGGCCGCCGGCAGCGCGGCCATGCGCTCGATCAGCTCGTCGAGCGCCGCCGCCCTCAGCACGAAGCCGCCGACGCCGAACGACGGGAGCCCCGCCGCCTTCTGGGCCGCGGTCGCAAGCGTCCGGGCGGTGCCGCCGAGTGCCACGACGTGGGGGACCTGGCCGAGCCAGCCGGCGCGCTCGAGCTTGCGGGCGACGTGGGCGCGCAGGTCCTTGAGCGCCCTGCGGCCCGCCGGGCCCCCGTCGGAGAGGAAGCGCTCGGTCATGCGGACCGCGCCCAGCCTCCAGGACGCCATCTCGGTGTCGTGACGGCCGACCACGCGCACCAGCTGCATGCTGCCGCCGCCGAGGTCGAGGACGGCACCGTCGGCGAGCATCGTCGAGTTGACGGTGGCGAGGTACCCGTAGCGCGCCTCCTCCTCGCGCGAGAGGATCCGGATCGTCGTGCCCGCGGCCTCGCCCGCCCGCGCGAGGAACTCGTCGCGGTTGGCGGCCTCCCGGATCGCGCTCGTGGCCACGAACTCCTGCTCCTGGGGCTCGAGCCCCTCGCCGTGGGCGAAGTGCGCGAAGACCCCGATCATCGCCAGCGCTCGCTCCATGGCCTCGGTCGACAGCGCGCCCGAGGCCTCCTCGCCGGCGCCGATGCGGACCGCCTCGTGAACCTCGTCGGTTCGCCGCCAGCCGCGCTCGTCCCACGCGAAGACCACGAGCCGGAAGGAGTTCGAGCCGAGGTCGACGACCGCGAGGCGGCTGGGGCGCTCGGGGCCGGCCACGGGGCCATACTGGCGTATCGGCCGGCGGGCCGGCGGCTTCAGGAGACCGTGAAGTACGTGTAGCGGGACTTCGAGCCCCGGAACGGCGCCTTGCGAGGGAACACGACGCGCACGCGCCACGAGGCCTTCTCGAGCTTGACCTTCAGCCGGAGGGGGCGCTTGGCGGTCTTGCTGTACTTGTGCGCGGTCACCCAGGCCCCGCCGCGCTTCTTCTGGAACTCCACGCGGAGGTGGTCCTTGCCGCGGAACGGCAGGACCTTGCTGCTGACGGCGGCCTGCACGCTCGTGCGCAGCGTCCGAGTCCTGCCGGTGCCGCTCAGCTGGAGCGGCAGGATCGTGGTCGCGACCTGCTTGAGCGAGCCCGGGTTGACCTTGCGCACGTGGATGATGCGCAGGGTCGAGTTGAGCGAGCCGTCGATCACCTGGATCTTGAGGACGTGGTCTCCGGACTTCAGCCGCTTGGCCCCCTGCCAGGTCATGCGGCCGCGCAGCTCCTTGGGGAACTTCGCGGGGTCCGTGTGCCCGGTCGTGAAGCTGCGGATCTTGTGGCCGTCGGCGAACAGCGTGATGCGCCCGACGCCGCCCGAGTCCGCGGCGAGCACGTCGATCGGCAGCGCGCCGGTGAACTTCTCGCCCTCCAGCGGCTCCTTGACCGCGATGCCCGGCCCGTCGAAGTCGCCGCACGCCTGCCCGCGGTAGGGGTCCTGCCCGCGCACCGCGGAGACGAAGGACGCGTACGCGGCCTTCTGCGCGCCGCCGGCGTGAAGGAGCCCGTAGCGCGTCTCGGGCTTGTCGCCGCCGGAGTCGATGAGGTTGAACCACAGCGCCATGGAGACGTAGGGGTAGCCGGCCAGGCAGTGGACCGCCTGGCTCATGTAGGTGGCCTGATTCGTCTCGCTCACGCCGCCCGGCTTCTTGCCCGCCCACAGGCCGGCGTTGCAGGTCTGGCTCGTGGTGCTCCAGCCGAACTCGGTCATCCAGATCGGCTTGGCGCCGTCGCCGTGGACGGTCATCAGGTCGTGCACGGAGCGGAACCCCAAGAACGAGAACCGCGCCACCGCCCCGTTGGGGTCGCGGTAGAACTGGTCGGGGCCGATCACCGAGCACGCCGTGTCGGTGTGGACCGCCACGCCGTCGAAGGAGCCGCCGCCCCCGGCGGCGTAGACCCGGCTCAGGAACTCGTAGTTGTTGCCGGTGAGGCCGCCCACGAACACCGGGGCGTAGGGGTGCACGCGCGGGTAGGTCGCCCGCAGCAGCGCGGCGTACTGCGGCGGGTCGCCGCCGGCCGCTCCCCAGAACGTCTGCTCGTCGGGCTCGTTCCAGACCTCCCAGCCGGCGACGCGGCCGCCGTAGCGCTGCGCGAAGAATCCGATGTAGGAGGCGAAGTCGCCGACGCTCGCGGGCGGCCGGCCCACGCCGGTGACGACGATCACCGGCTTCATGCCGGCGGCCTGCCAGCTCGAGACGATCCCGTCCCAGGCGGCGATCGTCGCGCCGTCCGGCCTCGCCGTCTGCGGCCAGATCATGAACGCGCGCGCCGCCGCCGCGCCCGTCGCGGCGGCCTGGGGGGTGAGCGACGCGCTGGCCGCGCCGTTGGGGATGTTGATCCCGAACTCGGTGGCGCTCGCGCTGGCGGGCGCGCCGAGAGCAGCGACGACCGCTGCGAGCAGTGCCATCCGTGACGCTCGTCTCATCGCCTCTGACTGTAGAGCCACCGCAGGGTCGGGGGAAGACGCGATCCGCTCAGGAGATCGTGAAGTGGCGGTAGGAGGACTTCGACCCCAGGAACGGCGCCCTGCGCGGGAAGGTCACCCGCACGCGCCAACGGGCCTTCTCGAGCCTGGCCGTCAGCCGCAGGGGATGCTTGGCGCTGCGCGTGTAACGGTGGGCGAGGACCCAGTGGCCCCGGCGCCGCCTCTCGAAGTAGATCCTGAGGTGGTGCACCCCGCCGAACGCAGGGGCCGTGCCGCTCGCAACCGCCTCGACGCGCGTCCGCACCGTGCGGGTCCGGCCCTTGCCGCTGATCCGCAGCGGCAGGATCCTCGTCCGGATCTGCCTGAGCGCCCCCGGGTCCACCCTGCGGACGTGGACGGTCCGCACGGTCTGGTTGTGCAGGCCGTCGATGGCGAGGACCTTGATCGTGTGCGCGCCCTTGCTCAGGTGCTTGGCGCCCTGCCAGGTGATCCTTCCGGGCAGCTCCTTCGGGAACTTCGCGGGGTCCGTCTCGCCCGTCGTGAAGCTGCGGATCGCCTTGCCGTCGGCGAAGAGCGAGATGCGCCCGACCCCGGCGGGGTCCGCCGCGTGGACGTCGATCGTCAGCGCGCCCGTGTACTTCGCGCCCTCGGCAGGACGGGCGATCGTCAGCTCGGGCCCGTCGGTGTCCGCGCCGGCCTGCCGGACGGCCCCGCTCGCGGGGGCCATGCCGGTCCCCGCGGCCCCGGCCGGCGCCCAGGTGGTCGCCAGCAGGACCGTGGCGATCAGCGCGAGCGACGGTCGCATGTCCCGTCCGACTGTACGCCATCCGATGCTGGCTGTGCAGGGGGTTCTCGCCGGGCCCGGGCCTCGGGCGCTCAGGCCGCCGGGTCCGACTCGATCAATTCGATGCGGTAGCCGTCGGGATCGCGCACGAAGCACAGCCGCGAGCCGCCCTCGCGCACCGTGTAGGGCGGCTTCTCGGGCTCGATCCCCTGCCCGGCGAGCTCGGCGAGCCTGCCGTCGAGGTCCTCGACGGTGACCGCGATGTGGTTGTAGCCGGTGCCCAGCTCGTAGGAGTCGACGCCGTGGTTGTAGGTCAGCTCGAGCCGCGCGCCGTCGCCGGGCAGGCCCATGAAGACGTTGATCGCCTCGTCGCGGATCGGCATGCGGCCGAGCTCCTCGAAGCCCAGGGCCTCGTAGAAGGCGACCGAGCGGTCGATGCCGCCGATGCGGTAGCAGGTGTGGATGAGCGCGCTTCCCATGGCTGCGAAGCTACCCGGAATGATCCTCGAGCGCTCCATGAGCCCCCAGTTCTTGTCGAACACCTACCTCGTCGCGAGGGAGGAGGGCGGCGAGGCGCTCTTCGTCGACGCGGGCGGCCCGCTCGAGCCGCTGTTCGACGCCGTCGAGCGCCACCGGCTCGTGCCGACGGCGGTGCTGCTGACCCATCACCACTTCGACCACGTCTCCGAGCTCGGCGCGATCCGCGAGCGCTACCCGGACGTCCGCGTCCTCGCCGACGAGCGCGAGGGGATCGAGGACGCCGAGCCGTTCGTGAACGGCACCTACGCGAGCCTGCCCGTCCGCGGCCTGCCGACGCCGGGCCACACGGCCGGGATGCTGTCGTTCCACGTGGCCGACCAGGTCTTCACCGGCGACACGCTCTTCAAGGGCTCGGTCGGCGGCGTCCGCGCCCCCGGGCACACCACGTTCGAGGACCTGCGCTCCTCGATCATGGACACGCTGCTCGCGCTCCCCGCCGAGACCGTGCTGCGCCCCGGGCACACCGACCCGACGACGGTCGGCGACGAGCTCGAGTCCAACCCGTTCGTCCGCGTCTGGCGCGGGCTGGATCCCGAGGGCTCCGAGCCGTGCACCGCGATGGGCGAGCCGGCCACGCTGGTGCTGTGGGGGGACGACTACGACGGTGGTCACAAGGCCTGGGTCCGGTGGGGCGATGGCCGCGACGACATCGTGCCGGGCTCCCGGGTCGAGCGTGGCTGACGACCCGATCCCCACCTCCCGCGTGCGGCGCCTGGGCAAGATCGGCGGCGTCGCGGCGACCACGACCGCGCGCCAGCTCGGGACCCGCGCGGCCAACCTCGGCCGCGACGAGGAGTCCGGGCGGCGCGCCATGGAGCGCCGCCAGCTCGAGACCGCCGAGCAGATCGTCGCCGTGCTGGGGACGATGAAGGGTGCGGCGATGAAGCTCGGCCAGGTGATGAGCTTCCTCGACGTGGGGCTGGTGCCCGAGGAGTTCCGAGAGGACTTCCAGGCCAAGCTCGCGGAGCTGCGCGACGCCGCGCCCAAGGTGTCCTTCAAGGAGATGAGGAAGGTCATCGAGGGCGAGTACGGCGAGCGCCTCGAGGACGTCTTCGAGAGCTTCGACCCGGTGCCGATCGCGGCCGCCTCGATCGGCCAGGTCTACCGCGCGCACCTCAAGCCGGACGACGGAGAGGCCGGCGGCGAGGCGGGCCGCTGCGTCGCCGTGAAGGTGCAGTACCCCGGCGTGGCCTCTGCGGTCCGCGCCGACATGCAGAACCTCGGCGTGATCCTGCGGCTGATGAAGCGCGTCGCGCCCGGCCTCGACCCGAAGGCGCTGGCGGCGGAGATCCGCGAGCGCATCGAGGAGGAGCTCGACTACGAGCTCGAGGCGTCCAACCAGCGCCGCCTCGCCCGCATCTTCCGCGGCCATCCGTTCATCGTGGTGCCCGACGTCGTCACGTCTCTGTCGCGCGCGAAGGTCGTCGTCAGCGAGTTCGTGGAAGGGCGCGGCTTCGAGGAGATGAAGCAGCTGCCGCAGCCCGAGCGCGACCGGATCGGCGAGATCCTCTTCCGCTTCTACTTCGGGTGCATGTACCGCCACCACCAGTTCTCCGGCGACCCGCACCCGGGCAACTGCCTGCTGCTCGACGACGGACGCATGGCGTTCCTGGACTTCGGCCTGTTCAAGACGATCCCGGCGCGGATCGCCGAGTTCGAGCTCGAGACGCAGCGCCTGGGGATCGCCCGCGACGGGGCCGGGCTGATCGAGACGCTGCACCGCGGCGGCTTCATCGGCGAGCCCGAGCACTACACCGACGAGAAGATCCTCGCGATGTTCGACGACTTCACCTGGTGGTACTCGCGCGACGAGGAGCTCGCGCTCGAGCCGGAGGTCGCCACCGAGGTCATGATCGCGATGGGCGACCCGCGCTCGCCCTACTTCGGCACGATCCGCCACGAGACGCTGCCCGCCGAGCATCTCTTCGGGCGCCGCGTGGAGATGCTCACCCTCGCCGTGCTCAGCCAGCTGCGCGCGCGAGTCAACTGGCACCGCGTCGCGCGCGAGTGGATCTACGGCGACGAGCCGACCACCGAGCTCGGTCTCCGGGAGGCCGCCTTCTACGCCGGACGCGCCCCGGCGGCGCGGTGAGCGATCACGCGCGGCGCGCAGCGCTGCGCGTGATCCCGCTCGCGCTCGTCCTCGGCGCCCTGGTGGCGCTGTTCGCGCTGACCGGCTCGCTCTCGTCGGATCGCGTGCGCGGCTGGTTCGACGGCTACGGCGCGGCCGGCCCGATCGTCTTCGTCTGCGCCTCGTCGCTGCTGACCGTCGCGCTGTTCCCCGGCCCGCTGCTGGCGGGCGCCTCGGGACTGCTGTTCGGCACGGCGCTGGGCACGCCGGTGTCGATCGCCGCCGCCACGCTCGGGGCGAGCCTCGCCTTCTCGCTGAGCCGCTGGTGGGCCCACGACGCCGTCGCGCGGATCGGGGGCCGCCGCGTCGTCGCGGTGCGCGGCTGGATCGCGCGCCGGGGCTTCGTCGCCGTCCTCTACGCGCGGATCGCGCCGGCGGTCCCGTACAACCTCGTCAACTACGCCGCCGGGCTCTCGCCCGTGTCGCTGCGCGCGTTCGCCGCGGCGACGATGCTCGGCGTGGCGCCGCGGGCGTTCGCCTACACGGCGCTCGGCGGGCACCTCGACAACCTCGGCGCCCCGGAGGCGATCGTCGCCTACGCGGTGCTCGTCGTCATGGCCGTGGGCGGCGTGCTGGCGGTCAGATGGTCTGGACCTGGAAGAGCGAGGTCGTCCCGGGGCTCCCGCTCGGGAGCCCGGCCGTGATGCCGATGCGCTGGCCGCGCCGGCACCAGCCGAGCTCGACGACCCGCCGCGCGGCGTCGGCGATCAGCTCCTCGGTCACCTCGTGCCGGCGCATCGAGGACGCTTGACGCCCCACATCAGGTTGCAGCGCCGGACGGTCTCGCGGCCGGGCGAGAGCGCGTAGATCGGCACCGTCGGGCGGTGGGCCGAGACGAGCCGCGCCGAGCGGCCCGAGAGCGTCGGCACGACGAGCGCGTCGAGCCCGAGCTCGCGCGCGGCCGAGCAGGCGCTGTAGGCGATCGTGTAGCCCGGGTCGCGCTCGTCGCGGCGCACGCGCTCCTCGTTCCAGCGCTCGTAGGGGGCGAAGCGCTCGGTGTGCGCCGCGACCGCGGCCATCATCGCCACCGCGCCCGACCGGGTGGGCGCCGATCGCGGTCTCCTGGGAGAGCATCACCGCGTCGGTGCCGTCGAGGATCGCGTTGGCGACGTCGGCGACCTCGGCGCGTGTCGGCCGCGAGGAGACGACCATCGAGTCGAGCATCTGGGTGGCCGTGATCGACGGCCGCGCGAACCGGCCGGCCATCGCCAGCAGGCGCTTCTGGACGATCGGGACCTCCTCGATCGGCAGCTCGATCCCGAGGTCCCCGCGGGCGACCATCACGCAGTCGGCGGCGCGGATGATCTCATCGGCGTCGTCGACCGCCTGGGGCTTCTCGATCTTGGCGATCAGCGGGACCCGGGTGTGCTCGCGGACGGACTCGATGTCGGCGGCGTTGCGCACGAACGAGAGCGCGACCATGTCGACGCCCATCGTCAGCCCCGCGCGCAGGTGCTCGAGATCCTCCTCGGGCACCGCGGGCAGCTCGCTGGCGGGACCGGGGATGTTCAGGCCCTGGCGGGTGGCGACCGATCCGCCGACCTCGACCTCGGCGTCGATCTCCTGCTCGCCCTGGCGCACCGCCACGGCCCGCAGCCGCACCGCGCCGTCGGCGAGGTAGAGGATCTCCCCCGGGGCCAGCGCCTTGACCAGCCCGGCCCAGTTCACCGACATCCGCCGCGCGTCGCCGGGGCGCCCGTCGCCCTCGCCGCACTCGAACGTCACCTCGTCGCCGGGCTTGAGCTCGACGACGCCGTCCTCGAGCTCGCCGATGCGCAGCTTCGGGCCCGGCAGGTCCTGGAGCAGCGCGACCGGACGACCCGCGCGGCCCTCGGCCTCGCGCACGCGCTCGGCCGTCTCGGCGTGGATCTCGTGAGTGGCGTGCGAGAAGTTCAGCCGGGCCACGTCCATGCCGGCCTCGACCATGCGCGCGAGCGTGTCCGGCTCTCGCGAGGCGGGGCCGATCGTGGCGACGATCTTCGTCCGGCGCATCCGGAGCCGGACCCTACCGGCCGCCCGGCGTCACGCCGGAACGGCCGAGCAGGCGGTCAGCAGCGCGGCCCCCGAGCCGTGGCGCTGCACGCAGCGGCGCAGCGCGCCGACGACGCGCGGGCAGAACTGCTCGCCGGCGCAGCGCTCGATCTCGGTGATTGCCTCGTCGGCCGGCAGCGCCCGCCGGTAGGGCCGGTCGGCGGTCATCGCGTCGAGGGCGTCGGCCACCGCGAGGATGCGCGCGGCCAGCGGTATCGACTCGCCCCTCAGGCCGTCCGGGTAGCCGCCGCCGGCGAAGCGCTCGTGGTGGCTGCGGGCCATCGCCCGGGCCGCCTCGGGAAGGCCGAGCGTCCCGAGCAGCCTGTCGGCGACCTCCGGGTGCCGGCGGACCAGGGCGCGCTCGGCGTCGTCGAGCGGCCCGGGCTTGCGCAGCACGCGGGCCGGCACCGCCACCTTGCCGATGTCGTGGACCCGGGCGCCGATCCGCGCGGCCTCGCGGTCGGCCGGGTCGAGCCCGAGCTCGCGTGCCAGCAGCTCGGTCAACGCCGCGACGCGCTCGCTGTGGCAGCCGGTCTCGGGATCGCGTGCGGCGAGCCTGCGCTCGAGCGCGCGGACGATGCGCTCGCCGTCGCCCGAGGGGAAGCGCGGGGAACGGGGGCGGATCGGGCTGAGGACTGCGTCCGTGCGGTACACGGGCGCCTTCTACGCCCGCCGAGCGGCCCTCCCTCGGGGCGCGCCGGTTCCGCCCGGGTTTCGCGTCCGGAACCTGCACCGATCCGGGCGAAACCTGCACAGGCCGCGCCGAACCTGCCCGAAGCTCGGCTGGTGGCCCTTCCTGCGACGTGCACCCGATCCAGCGGCCTCCGGACGCCGTCACGAGACCGCGAAGCTGCCGTCCTGCGCGATCGTCTCGCCGTCGGCGCTGAGCCGCCCGCCGCCGCGCAGGTCGCAGATCAGGTCCCAGTGCAACGCCGACGCGTTGCGCCCGCCCGTCTCCGGATAGGACCGGCCGAGCGCGACGTGGACGGTCCCGCCGATCTTCTCGTCGAAGAGGATCGCCCCGATCGGCCGCGTCGATGCCGAAGTTGGTGCCGATGCCGACCTCGCCGAGCCGGCGCGCGCCGTCGTCGGTGGCCAGCGCCGCCCGGAGGTGCTCCTCGCCCTCGTCGGCGGCGCCTGGACGACCTCGCCCGCCCTGAACGTGAGCCGGACGCCGCGGACGTCCCGCCCGGCCGGCCCCGACGGCACGTCGAAGCGGATCGTCCCCTCCGCGCTCTGCTCGCGCGGCCCGGTGAAGACCTCGCCGCTGGGCATGTTGCGGCGGCCGTCGGAGTTGACCCACCTGCGCCCGTCGACGCGCAGCCGGAGGTCCGTTCCGTCGGACTCGACGCGCAGCTCGCGCGCGCGGCCGAGGCGCTCGATCAGGCGGTCCTGGAACCGGGCCAGGCCGCCCCACGCGGCGACGGGGTCGGGCTGGTCGAGGAACAGCGCCCGGGCGACGAAGGCCTCGAACTCCTCGAGTCCGAGCCCGGCGCGCTCGGCCGCGGCGGGCGCCGGCCACAGCGTCGAGCACCAGCGCTTGCGCATCGTCTGCTCGCGCACGTCGCGGCGCGCGCGAGCGAGGCGGGCGATGCGCGCAGGGTCCACGCCGGCCAGCTCGTAGGGCTCGGTCGGCGCCTGGATGCCGAGCGAGGCGTCGATCCGCCGCGCCTCGTCGAGCGCGGTGCGCGGCGCCTCGTCGAGCTGCAGGTCATGCGCGTGCTCGTAGAACGCGGCGGTCTGGCCCGGCAGCTCGACGCGCAGCAGCGGCCACGCGTCGCGCTCGAGGATCGCGCGCTGGAGCGCCAGCAGCAGCGGCGCGGCGGCCGTGGTCGAGCGCACGAGCACCTGCTGGCGCTCGCCGACCTCCAGGCAGTAGCCGCACAGCAGCTCGGCGAACGCGGCGGGGTCTACCCCGCCCATCCCTGCTCCAGGGCCGCCAGCGCGTCGCCGGCGGGACGGCCCAGCTCGTCCGCGAGCGCCTCGACGAGCCGCCGCTGGGGCTCGGCCCGGGCGCCCTCGCCCATCACGCCGATCCTCCACAGCCGGCCCTTCAGCGGCCCGAGGCCGCCGGAGATCTCGATGCCGTGGCGCTCGAGCAGGGCACCGCGCACGGCAGCCTCGTCGACGTCCTCGCGGAGCGCGCACCGCACAGCAGCGGGTACAGCTCCTCGCCGGCGGGCGCCAGGCGCTTCGAAGCCCGAGCTCGGCGAGCGCCGCGCGCAGCGCCTCGTGGGCGGTCCGGTGACGCGCCCAGCGGGCCTCGAGCGCCCTCCTCGCAGACCAGCTCGAGCGCCTCGTGCAGCGCGTAGACGAGGTTGATCGGCGCCGTGTGGTGGTAGGCGCGCTGCGGCGCGCCGTCACCGCCGGAGGGCTCCCAGTACCCGAGGATCAGCGTCGAGGTCGAAGTACCAGGAGCGGCGAGCCGCCGACGCGCTCGCGCCGCGCGATCGTTGAGCGTGAACGGGGCCAGGCCGGGCGGGCAGTTCAGGCACTTCTGCGTGCCGCTGAACGCGGCGTCGACGCCGGCGGCGTCGAGGTCGAGCGGGTGCCCGGCCAGCGACGTCACGCAGTCGATCAGCAGCAGGGCGTCGCGCTCGCGGCAGGCCTCGGCGAGGCCGTCGAGCGGCTGGGCGACGCCGGTCGAGGTCTCGCCGTGCACGACGAACATGGCGTCGAGGCCCGGCCCGGCCGCCTCGATCAGGCGCTCGACGGGGATCGCGCGCCCCCACTCGGCCTCGACCCGCACGACCTCGGCGCCCTGGCGCCCCAGCGCGTCGGCCATCCGCTCGCCGAACAGGCCGTGCACGCCGCACACGACGCGGTCGCCGGGGCGCACGAGGTTGGCGACCATCGCCTCCATTCCCGCCGCTGCCGGTCGCCGCTGATCGGCAGCGTCGCCGGGTTGGCGGTCCGGAAGACGTCGCGCAGCAGGCGGGCGGTGTCGTCCATCAGCTCGCCGAACTGCGGGGTCGAGGTGGCCGATCGTGGGCTGGGCCAGCGCCGTCGAGCACGCGGTCGGGGACGGGGCTCGGGCCGGAGCCCAGCAGCAGGCGGTCGGCGCGATCATGGTGCCTCCAGGTCGGGGAAGTGCTCGGCGACGTGCTCGCGCAGCACGTCGCGGATCCACCGGCGCTCCTCGGCGGAGGCCACGCGGAAGCGGGCCAGGAGCTCGTGCTGGCCCTCGGTGGGGACGTCGTGGATCACCCACCGCACCGCGAGGCGCTCGAAGAGGAACTCGACGGCGCGGGCCCAGCTGTCGTCGAGCGTGGCCGCCGGACGGCCCTCGCCGGCGAGCACCGCGGCGTAGCGGCGGCGCGTCGCCGGGGTCATCGATCCCCGCAGCTCGAGCGTGGCTCCCTCGGGCGAGGTGTAGGCGGTCTCCGGCGCATGGAGCCTCTCGACGTGGCCGCGCGCTCGGGACCGGCGCCCCATCAGGCGGGAGCGGCGGCCGCGCGCTCGAGCCGCGCGCGCACGTCGGCGCCGGCGACGGCGTCGGCGTGGCCCGGCCAGCAGGCGGCGGGCTCGAGTGCCGCGAGCTTGCGGATCGAGGCGCGGGCCTGCTCGGTGTCGAGGTTGTAGGCCGCCATCGGGACGTGCGGGTCGCTGTCGCGACCCCAGCTGGTCGAGCGTGTAGAAGCAGTCGCTGGTCAGCGCGAGGCGATCGGACTCGCGCCACAGCCCGATCAGCCCCGGGGCGTGCCCGGGCAGGTGCACGACCCGGAACCCGGCGACCTCGTCGCCCTCCGCGAGCGTGCCGGCGATCTTCACCGGGCCGCCGTCCCAGAAGCGCCGGTGAAACCAGAGGTGCAGCCGGCGGTGCAGCCACGGCAGCGAGCGCAGCTCGGGGTCCCAGTAGCGCCAGCCGCCGGTCGCCCTCGGCGTCGACGACCTCGTCGGGATGGCAGAGGACCGGCACGTCGAACGCGGGCGCCGTGCCGCGATGGTCGGTGTGGCCGTGGCCGAGCACGATCCGGGTCAGGCCGCCGAGCTGTGCGGCGGCCGCGGCGACCGAGCGCGTCATCGTGCGCGCGCCGGCGTCGAACATCAGCACGCCCTCGCCGCCCGAGGGCGCCTGCCGCTCGGTGTCGCGGACGAAGTAGACGTTGCAGCGCGCCGGGTTGCCCTGCAATGCGCCAGACGCCCTCGGCGATCTGGCCGAAGTCGCTGCCCAGCAGCTTCTCGGCCGCTCGGGTCCGCGCGTTGAACAGCGCCGTCATGCGCTGCTCGGCGGCGGAGTCCTGGGCGGGCAGCAGCCCCATCTGGCGGGCGACGGTCATGCCGTCGACGTAGGCGTTGTTCTCGACGATCAGGCCGTCGCGGACCGTGAGGACGTCGACGCCCGGGAGCGCCAGCGCCGCGCCGGTGGGCGCGATTCCTGTCCAGGTCCCGGGGCCGGCGAACGTCCCGCGCAGGGTGTAGCGCACCGCGCAGCGGTCGGCCTCGGTCGTCAGCTCGTGGACGTCGAAGCTCGCGTCGGGGATCGCGCCCAGGACCTCCGACAGGAAGGCGCGCACGCCCTCCGGGGCGTGGACGTCGCGCTGGCCGTGGATCCGCTCGGCGCCGCCGGGCGCCCAATGCCCCACCGCCGCTTCGACGTCGTGGGCGTTGATCGCCTCGAAGTAGGCGCGGGCCACCTTGGCGGTCTGGGCCTTGCCGGGCCGGGAGCGCTTGGCGGGGGTCTCGCTGTCGGTGCCCATGGGGCCGCAGAGTCTAGGGTCCAGCGCCGTGCCGGAGTCCACCCGCAAGCGTGAGGTCGGCCGGGGCGAGCGCGTGATCCCCGGCGTCTGGCGGCTGCGGCTCCCGCTCCCTTGGCCCGGCGTTCCGCACTGCAACGCCTGGGCGGTCGCCGCGGGCGACGGTGTCGTGCTCTTCGACTGCGGCATGCACGACGACGGCTCGCTCGGGCACCTCGAGCGCGCCCTGGCGATGGTCAACCTGCGCATCGAGCACGTGCGCCTGATCGTCTGCACCCACGCGCACTCCGACCACTACGGCGAGGCTGCGACGATCATCGACCGCACCGGCTGCGAGCTGTGGATGCATCCCGACCACGAGCACGCGACCGCGGTCGCGCAGGATCCCGACGCCGCGCTTGCCCGCCGGCTGGAGGTCGCGCGCACCAGCGGCGTGCCGGAGGAGCCGCTGCGCGCCTACGCCGAGGCCCGCCGCGGCCAGGGGTTCGGCATCGCGCGCCTCGTCGAGCCGGACCGCGCGCTCGTGTCCGGGGTGGAGGTCGAGACCGACCTCGGCACCTGGACGGTGCACGAGACGCCAGGCCACGCCCCCTCGCACGTGTGCCTGTTCCAGGCCGATCACCGCCTGCTGATCTCCGGCGACCATCTCCTCGGCCGCGTCTCGCTCTACTACGACTACGGCTACACGCCCGACCCCGCGGGCGAGTTCCTGCGCTCGCTCGACGAGGTCGAGCAGCTCGACGTACGACTCTGCCTGCCCGGGCACGGTCGCACGTTCACCGACGTCCAGGCCCACATCAAGGCCAACCGCGCGCTCGTCTCCGAGCGCGTGAGCCGCGTCCTCGACGTGGTGCGCGAGCGCGGGCCGATCACCGCCTACGACGCGGTCGAGCACGTCTACGGCGAGCCGATCACGCCGCTGAACGCCAGCTGGTGGCTCTCGGAGACGCTGACCTACCTGACGCACCTCGAGGTGCTGGGGCGGGTGGAGCGGATCCGCAGCGGGGAGTCGGGCACCCGCGCCGGCCCCGAGCGCTGGGCCGAAGCTTGACATGATCGTGTCAAGGTTCTGCTAGCCTCGCCGGCATGCGGATCGACGAGGCCTACGCCGGGCGCACAGGGCCGGTCTTCTCCTTCGAGTTCTTCCCTCCCAAGACCGAGGAGGGCGAGCGCAACCTCTACCGGGCGCTCGGGGAGCTGCGCGAGCTCGAGCCCGCGTTCGTCTCGGTCACCTACGGCGCCGGAGGCTCCACGCGTGACAAGACGATCGAGATCGTCCGCCGCATCAAGCACGACTACGGCCTCGAGGCGATGGCCCACTTCACCTGCGTGGGCGCGACCGTCGACGACCTGCGCGGCACGCTCGACCAGATGGTCGCCGTCGGCGTCGACAACGTCCTCGCGCTGCGCGGCGACCCGCCCGCCGGGCAGGAGGAGTGGCGCAAGACCGAGGGGGGGCTGGAGTACTCGCGCGAGCTCGTCGAGCTCATCCGCGCCGACTACCCGTTCTCGATCGGCGCCGCCTGCTTCCCCGAGACCCACGTCCACGCCACCAGTGCCGAGGACGACCTGCGTCACCTCAAGGCGAAGGTCGACGCCGGCGCGCAGTTCCTGATCACCCAGCTCTTCTTCGACAACGCCAGGTACTTCGACTTCGTCGCGCGCGCCCGCGCGATCGGCGTCGACGTCCCGATCGTGCCCGGCATCTGGCCGATCACCAACGTCGCGCAGATCGAGCGGGTCACCGAGCTGAGCGCGGCGTCGATGCCGGAGGACCTGCTGCGCGAGCTCCACGCCCGCGCCGACGACCCCGACGCGGTGGTCGACTTCGGCGTCGCCTACGCGACGCTCCAGTGCGCCGAGCTGCTCGCCGGGGGCGCACCCGGCATCCACTTCTACACGCTCAACCGCTCGCCTGCGACCCGCGCGATCCTCAGCGCCCTGCGCCTGATGGCCCCGTGGTCGCGCCTCGAGCGGGCCGCCGCTCAGCCCGGGGCGATCTCGAGCGCGTGAGCCACGCGCGGCGTGCCGTCGGGCGCGTCGTAGCGGACGTCGATCACGTCGTCCTGGCGGTAGGTGCCGACGCCCCACGCCCCCAGGAACCAGCGGCTCTTGCTGATGCGGTCGCGCTTGAGCTCGCGCTCGAAGACCAGTGCGCCGCCCTCGACGCGGTAGTCGCGTCCGGGCTCCTGACGGACCCCGTTGACGTAGACCTCGAAGGGCGATCGGACCTCAGGTGGAAGCGTGACGATCGACGTTGCCATCGGCCTCGCACCGTACCCTGCGGCGCCGTGCCGGAGCCCCTGGACTACACCGTCCGCCACTCCGACCGCGCCCGGCGCGTCAGGGTCACCGTGCACCCCGAGGGCGCCGTCGAGGTCGTCGTCCCCCGCCGCGCCGGCAAGCGCGAGGCGGCGGCCGCGGTGGCCGAGCTGCGGCCCTGGATCGAGCGCCGGCTCGCGGAGGCGGTGCGGGTGCGCGAGCGGATCGCCGCCCGCGGGGGCACCGTGCCCTACCTCGGCGAGGCGCTGCGCCTGGCCGCTGAGCCGTCCCGCCGGCGGGTGCACCGGCGCGGGGACGAGCTGCTCGTGCCCCCGGGGGACGCGCGCGCGGCGATCGAGCGCTGGTACCGCCGCCGCGCGCGGGCCGAGGTGATGCCGCGCCTCGACGCGGCCGCGGCCGCGCTCGGCACGTCGTACGCGGCGGTCCGCATCGGCAACCAGCGGACGCGCTGGGGGTCGTGCTCGTCGAGCGGCGCGATGAGCTTCAACTGGCGGCTGCTGCTCGCGCCCGAGGAGGTGCTCGACTACGTGGTCTGGCACGAGGCCTGCCACCTCCGCCACCTCGACCACTCCCCGCGCTTCTGGGGGCTGCTCGAGCGCCACCTGCCCGGCTATCGCGACCCCAAGGCGTGGCTGCGGCGGCACGGGGCGAGCCTCGTCCTGTGAGCGCCGGGCGCCCGCGGGTCGCCGTCGTCGGTCACGTCGAGCGCGTGGAGTTCGCCGTCGTCGGCCACGTGCCCGCCGTGGGCGAGATCGTCCACGCGCGCGAGACCTTCATCCACGCCGCGGGCGGTGGGGCCGTCGCCGCCGTCCAGCTCGCCCGGCTCGCCGGCGGCGCCGCGTTCTTCTGTGCGCTCGGGCACGACGCAGCGGGCGCCCTGGCGGCCGACGAGCTGCGCGGACGCGGGCTCGAGCTGCACGCAGCGACGCGCCCCGTGCCGCAGCGCCGCTGCTTCACGCATCTCTCCGACGATCACGAGCGGACGATCACCGTGATCGGCGAGCGCCTCGTGCCCCACGGGGGCGACCCGCTGCCCTGGGAGGCGCTCGACGGGGCGGACGCGGTGTACTTCACCGGCGGCGACGTGGACGCGCTGCGCCATGCCCGTCGCGCCCGCACGCTCGTGGCGACCCCGCGCGCGCTCGACACCCTGCGGGCGGGCGGCGTCCCGGTCGACGTCCTCGTCGCCTCGGCCACCGATCCCGGCGAGCGCTTCGCCCCGCAGACGCTGGACCCCGAGCCCCGCTACGTGGTCCTCACCCGCGGCGGGGAGGGCGGCGAGTGGCTGGGCATGGAGGGCGATCCTGCGCGCACCGGGCGCTGGGCGGCGGCGGCGCTGCCCGGGGAGCCGGTCGACGCCTACGGCTGCGGCGACGCGTTCGCAGCAGGGCTGACGTTCGCGCTCGGCCGGGGCGACGGCCTCGACGCGGCGCTCGCGCTCGGGGCCCGCTGCGGCGCGGCCGTCCTCTGCGGCCGCGGACCGTACGAGGGCCAGATCACCGGTTGAGGGCGCTCCGGCGGCGCCCGGCGCCGCCGCCGTCGAGCACCCGCCGCAGCGCCGCGTAGGCGTCCTCGCCGGGCTGCTGCTCGACGACCCGCCGGCGCAGGCGGCCCGTCCACGCCTCGGCCGAGCCGTCCCCGCGGAGGTCGACCCCGGCGCGCTGGCCGGCCGGCCCCGAGAGCTCGGCCCGCGCGGCCACCTGCTGGACCGGCGTGATCTCGCGGCCGAGCAGCGAGCGCGTCTCCCGCCTTGCCTCGCCCTGGAGCGCACGGAGCCGCTCCTCGATCGCCGCGAGCGCGGGAGCGGCGGCGTCGAATCGGGCGCGATCCACCCGGGAGCCGGTGCGGAAGGTGACGCGGTAGGCGGCGATCGCCGGATGCTATGCGGCGAGCTCCGCGACGAGCTCCTCGATCCCGTCGTGGTGCTCGTAGCGCAGGCGGGCGGAGATCGCGGCGAAGAGCCGGTGGGCGGTGGCGTTGTCGCTCAGCAGCGTCGCGCTGAAGCGGCGGATCCCCCGCGCCCGCGCCAGGTCGGCAAGCGCCAGGCCCATGTGGCGGCCGAGCCCCTGCCCCTGCCAGGGGTCGCCGATCACGATCGCCGCCTCGGCGACCTCGGGGTCCTCGGGGAGCCGGACGAAGCGCGCCACGCCGATGATGTGCTCCGGCTCCTGCTCGCGCACGGCCACGATCGCCTGGTGGTCGCGGCCGTCGATCTCGGTCAGGTAGCGCAGCTCGGTCGACGACAGCCGGGACTTGGGCGCGAGGAAGCGCAGCCGCGCGCTCTCCGGCGAGAGCCGGTGGAACGCGGCGTCGAGTGCCTGCTTGTCCCGGGGACGGATCGGGCGCAGCAGCACCCGCGTGCCGTCCGGCAGCTGGTGTGGAGCACGGGCCATCACAACAGATTGTCCCTGCAACGACCTCCGCCATGGGTGACGGCGGTCACGGAGCGTCGCCCGCTACGAGCGCTCGTCGATCGGCACGTAGTCGCGCGAGCGCTCGCCCGTGTAGACCTGGCGCGGTCGGGCGATCTTCTGCTCCTTGTCGCCGACCAGCTCGAGCCACTGGGCGATCCAGCCCGACGTGCGGCCGATCGCGAACATCACGGGGAACATCTCCACCGGCAGCCCGAGCGCCTCGTAGATCATCCCCGAGTAGAAGTCGACGTTGGGGTAGAGCTTGCGCTCGATGAAGTACTCGTCCTCGAGCGCGATCCGCTCCATCTCGACGGCGATCTCCAGCAGCGGGTTGACGCCGGTCACCTCGAAGACGTCGTCGGTCGCCTTCTTGATGATCCGTGCGCGCGGGTCGTAGTTCTTGTAGACCCGGTGGCCGAAGCCCATCAGGCGCTCGTTGCCCGCCTTGACGCCCTTGACGAAGTCGGGGACGTTCTCCTTGCTGCCGATGCGGCGCAGCATGCGCAGGACGGCCTCGTTGGCGCCGCCGTGCAGCGGGCCGTAGAGCGCGGCGACGCCGGCGGCGACCGCCGAGTAGGGGTCGACCTGCGACGAGCCGACCGACCGCACGGCGTTGGCCGAGCAGTTCTGCTCGTGGTCGGCGTGGAGGATGAACAGGACGTCGAGCGCGCGCTCGATCCGGGGATCGGGCTCGTACTTGAGCTCGGTCATCTTGTACATCATCGAGAGGAAGTTGCCGGGGTACTCGAGGTCGTTGTCGGGATAGACGTAGGGCTTGCCCTCGGAGTGGCGGTAGGCGAAGGCGGCGAGCGTGGGCATCTTGGCGATCAGCCGGATGGTCTGGATCGCGCGGTTCTCGGGGTCCTTGATGTCGTTCGCGTCGGGATAGAAGGTCGACAGCGCGCCGACCGAGCCGAGCAGCATCCCCATCGGGTGGGCGTCGTGCCGGAACCCGCCCATGAACTCCTTGACGTTCTCGTGCACGAACGTGTGGATCGTGACCAGGTGCTTCCACTCGTCGAGCTGCGCGGTGCTGGGCAGCTCGCCATGGACGAGCAGGTAGGCCACCTCCAGGTACGTCGAGCGCTCGGCGAGCTGCTCGATCGGATAGCCGCGGTACTCGAGGATCCCCTTGTCGCCGTCGATGAACGTGATCTCCGAGCGGGTCGACGCGGTGTTGGTGAAGGCCGGGTCGTAGGACATCAGCCCGAAGTCCTCGTCGTCGACCTTCATCTGGCGGAAGTCCATCGCGCGGACGGTTCCGTCGGTGATCTCGACCTCGTAGGTCTTGCCCGTGCGGTTGTCGGTGACGGTCAGCGTGTCGGCCATGGATCAGTTCTTTCTCTCGGTGCCCGGCGGCAATCGTATTGGGCTGCGCTCGGCGGTCACGGCGTGCCGGCCGGCGGGGCCCCGACGGGTGGCGCTGCCGCGGCGGCCGGCGCCGCCGGCAGCGGGGTGCCGGTCGCGGTCGCCGAGGCCTCCGGCGGCGTCTGCGCGGCGAGCGCGCGCTTGAGCAGCGCCGCCGCCGCCGGGTTCGCGGGGTCCAGTGCCAGCGCTCGCTGGGCGGCGCGGATGAGGCCGTCGCGGTCGGCGAGGCGCAGGGCGATCCCGCTCAGGCGCAGCCAGACCGCCGGGTCGCCGGGCCGCCGGTCGGCCGCCTCGAGCAGGTCTGCACGCGCCTCGAGAAGCCTCTCGCGCGCCTCGGCGACCGCGGCCGCGACGAACAGCGGGCGCGTCGCGAGCGGGTCCAGGCGGGCTGCGAGGTCCGCCTGCGCAGCGGCGTGCACGAGGTCGGCGCGCTTCCCGGACGAGGCGGTCGCCGCCGCCCGAGCGGCGTTGTGGTCGGCCCACGCCGGCAGCGCCGCCGAGATCACCACGGCGACGGCGGCGACCGTGGCCGCGACCAGCAGCAGCGAGCGGCCGGGCGCTCCCTCCTCCTCGCCGGAGATCGCGTCCGGGCGCGCTCGCGCCCCGGTCCCGGCGGCGCCCGCGATCACGCCGAGCATCGCGAGCACCGGGGCGGTGACCGCGGGGATGTTCCAGTCCCAGTCGAACGTGGCATGGACGGTCCAGGCCGCCGCCGCCGCCAGGAGCGCCACCGCCAGGTCGCGACTGCGCCCGGGGCGCATCGCGCGGACGCGCGCCACGGCGGCGGCGAGCAGCGCCAGCAGCCCGCCGGCCGCCAGCAGCAGCCCGACGATCCCGGTCTCGGCGAGCATCTGCAGCGGGACGCTGTGGGCCTGGGTGACCGGGATCGGCTCGGTGCGGTAGCGCAGGTGCAGCAGCGCGAAGGAGCCGGCGCCCCAGCCGCCCGCGGGCCGGTCCGAGAAGGCCCCGGCGGCCTCCTTCCACCACACCCAGCGGTTGCTCGAGTTCGTCGACAGCAGCCGTACCGGGTCGAACTGACGGTCCTGGCGCGTCGTGGTGAAGCTCGAGACCGCGTGCGAGATCGTCCCGCCGAGGCCGCGCTCCGAGCGTGCCAGCCCGACGACGAGCAGCGCCAGGGCCACCGCCGCGGCGGCCCCGGCCGTGCGCCAGACGCGCGCCGAGCGCGCCGGTGACCAGCGGATGCGCGCCTCCAGCCGCCCGAGGCCGATGCCCGCGCCGAGCAGCACGAGCCCGCAGCCCACAACCGCCGCTCCCAGGATCCTGCCCTCGTGGATGCGAACCGCGAGATCGACGCCGTTGGCCTTCAGCCCCGGGCGGCCGAAGGCGATCGCCAGCGGCGCGACCGTGGCGAGCGCGACGGCCGCGAGCGCCACGAGCCCGCGCAGCCTGGCGCCGCCGAGCGCGGTGAGCACGGCGACGGCGACGGCGAACGCCACGATCCCGCCGCGCGAGTACGTCATGCCGGCCACCAGCGCGAACAGGTAGAGCGCCTCGAGGGCGGCCAGCCGCGGCGCCGCGCGGCGCGTCGCGTCGGTCGCGATGCGCAGGGCAACGGGCGCCGCCAGGACGCAGAGGAGCGCCAGCGCGTTCCAGTATTCGAGCGGCGTGCGGAGCCGGCCGACGGCGGGTTGGGGGTTGAGGTCGAAGAACGGGTGGACGTGCAGGCCGGGCGCGACCTTGCCGCCGAGGGCGTAGAGCGCGACGGCGGCGGACACCACGAGCCACCCGGTCGCGAAGCGCTCGACCGCCCGCCCGACGGAGGCGCCGACGGCGATCCCGAGGAACGCCACCAGCGGGTAGGCGATGGCCCGGTTGAGCTCCTCCCAGGTCCTGTCGGGCGCGATCGACCAGGCGAGCGTGACGCCCGACCACGCCGCGAAGGCGGCGAGCAGTGCGACCCCCCACCAGGCGGGCCGCCGCGCGCGCGCCCGGACGGAGCCGCCGAGCAGCGCCGAGGCGGCGGCCGCGAGCGCGAGGGCGGCGACCGCTGCCTCGAACCACACCTCGCCCGGCTGGCGCGCCGCGCCGTGCGGCGAACGCGGCATAGCCGAGGGCCGCGACCAGCGCGGCGAGCAGCGCGAGGGGAGCCGTCACACCGAGGGAGTGTGGCGCGTGCGCCCGGCGGCTCCGGCCGGCGGCGCGTCAGCTGACGATGATCGAGGTCGCCATGGCGGCGGCCACGAGCACCGCGCTGATCGCCATCACGCCGCGGGAGAGCGCCGCCTGCCCGGGGAACTCCGGGCGCGACAGGCCGATCGCCGCCAGCGCGACGGCCCACGCGGCGAGGACCCCGCCGGCGACGTAGAACGCGAGCTTCGACGGCTCGGGCGCCTCTGCGAGGTTGCTGGCCGCGGCGATGATCGAGACGGGATCCATGGCGCGCGATCCTAGCCGCTGGAGCTGCCGGCCGGGCCGCCCTCGTAGCGGCTCTCGGTCGCCTCGACCTGCCCGTGGTAGTGCGACCCCAGGTCGGGGTGGCCGTACGGGCGCTCGGCGGGCCGGTCGAGCGCCATGAACGACAGCTGGGCGATCGGCTTGCCAGCCCACAGCTTGATCGGCACGCGGGTCAGGTTGGTGATCTCGAGCGTCAGCGTGCCCCTGAAGCCCGGGTCGACGAACCCGGCCGTCGCGTGCACGATCAGCCCGAGCCGGCCGAGCGAGCTCTTGCCCTCGATCCGGGCGACGAGGTCGTCGGCCAGCTCGACGTGCTCCGCGGTGCGGCCCAGCACGAACTCGCCCGGGTGGATGACGAACGGCTCGTCGTCGGCGATGACGACGTGCTCGGTGAGGTTCGTGGGCGGGTCGGCGAGGTCGATCGACTCGACCCGGAAGTTGTGGAAGACCCGGAACGAGGGCCCGAGCCGTAGGTCGACGCTCGCCGGCTGCACCATGCCGTCGTCCCACGGCTCGATCTTCACGCGGCCGTCGGCGACGAGGCGCCGGATCGTTGCGTCGGAGAGCACGGACATGCGGCGCGCAGTCTCGCATCCCGGCGGAGGCGCCGCCGGCACGCTCAGGAGCGGTGCGGCGCCCGGGCGCGGGCGGTCAGCGGCGCGAGGCGGGTGCGCGGGCGCGGCGGGGTGACGCCGGGGGCCCCGTGCGGGCCGCGCGGCCCGCGGCGGCGGGGATGGCGCGGCACGCGCGGGCGATGGGGCGGGCGCACGCCGCCGTCGCCGCCGGTGCCGGCGGGCTCGTCGCTCTGGCGCACGGCCCACCAGACGATGTACAGGAGGGCCGCGATCGGGATCTTGAGCGCGACCATCAGCCACACGAAGGTCCACCCCATCGCCGCGAGGGTACCCGTTGCGCCGCCGGGCATGTGGGTATCGTCGCGACATGGCAGCCGACCACGGTGCGGGCGTGGGGCTCTACGGACCGGAGACGGTCACCTGGCGGGTCAACCGGGAGGCCGTCCTGCTCGCCGGAGGCGGGCGGGCGCTCGCGCTCCAGGTCTCCCATCCGTCGGTCGCCGCGGGGGTCGAGCAGCACTCCGGCTACGACACCGACCCCTGGGGCCGCCTCTACCGGACGCTGGACCTGACGACGCGCATCACCTTCGGCGACGCGCGCGAGTCCGAGCGCGCGTCGCGGATCCTCCAGGGCGCCCACCGCCGCGTCCACGGCGAGCGCCCCGACGGCGTCGGCTACGACGCCCGCGACCCCGACCTGCTGCTGTGGGTCTGGGCGACGCTCGTCGAGAGCTCGCTGCTGGTCTACACGCGCTACGTGCGCCCGCTGAAGGCCGCCGACGTGTTCCGCTACTACGAGGAGCAGCAGCGCTTCGCCGTGGCCTGCGGCGTGCCGGAGGGGCACTGGCCCGAGACGCTCCCGCGGTTCATGGACTACTTCCACACGACGGTCGGGGACGTCCTGCATCCGACCGACGACTCGCGGCGGATCGTCGGCGCGGTGCTGCACCCGCGCCTGCCGCTGCCGCTGCGACCGGCGATCGACCTGCTCAACCTCCAGACCGTCGGGCTGCTCCCGCCGGTCCTGCGCGAGCGCCTCGGCCTCGGTTGGGGACCGCATCGCGAGCGGCTGCTCGGCGCGTCGACCGCCGCCATCCGGCGGGCGCTGCCGCTGCTGCCCGGGATGCTGCGCGAGCTCCCGCCGGCGCGCTCGGCGGACCGGCGCATCCGCCACGCGGCCTGAGCCGCTGCCCGCGCGCGGCGCGCAGCGCCCGAAGAGGTGCACGGCCCGGGCGCATGCCGGCAGCTGGAGCGGCGGACACCAGCGTTCGCGCCGGGCGCGCCCGGGCCGTGCGGGTTGCCGTCCCTGGCTGTTCCGGTGAGGCCTCCCTGGCCTCCGCCATGGGAATCGGCAGCACCCGGCCGCGGCATGGCCGCGCGGGGCGGACGGTGGACGCATGTCCGAGCACGGCAACCGGCGCCGGCGCTCGGGCCCCGGGAATAGGATCGCTGGCGAAAGGGGGGGCTGGAGCTGGGGAGCACGCGGCGCTCGGGTGCGCTCGGGCGCGTCATCGCAGTCGGGGGGCTGGTCGCGCTGGTCGCAGTCGCGATGGTGCTGATCCTCGGCGGCGGTCGCGGGAGCTACCGGCTCGAGGCGGTCGTCCAGAACGCCGGCCAGCTCGTGAAGGGCAACCTCGTGACGGTCGGCGGGGTGCGCGTCGGCCAGGTCACGGCGATCGAGTTGACCGACCGCAACCTCGCCCGGGTCGTCATGCGCATCGACGACGGCGCGCTGACTCCGCTGCACCGGGGGACCACGGCGACGATCCGGTCGACCTCGCTCTCGTCGGTGGCGGGCCGGCAGGTGGCGCTCGCCCCGGGGCCCAACGACGCGGCCGCGGTCCCCGACGGCGGGACGATCACGCTGCGGGACACCCGCCCGATCGTCGAGATCGACGAGCTGCTGAACACCCTCGACGCGCAGACGCGCAGCGCGCTCCAGCAGGTCGTGCACGGCGGGGCGGTCCAGTTCGGCGGTCATCTCGCCGCGGCCAATCGCGGGCTGGAGGCGCTCGACCCCGCGCTGTCGCAGACCGTCCGCACGACCGACGCGCTCCTCGCCGACCAGGGCGCCCTGGAGCGCTTCGTGGTGCAGGCGGCCGCCGTCGTCGGCGCCGTCGCCCCGCGCGACGCCGCACTGGAGCAGGGCATCGTCAACGGCGCGACCGTGGCGCGGGCGATCGCGGGCGAGACCGCGTCTCTGCAGGACACGCTCGACCGCGCGCCGGCGCTGCTGCGGCGCTCGAACAGCACGCTCGTCGACCTGCGCGCGACGCTGCGCGACGCCCAGCCGGCGCTGCGCGAGGCCCGCCCGGTCTCACCGCGGCTCGCGCGGCTCCTGCGGCGGCTGGAGCCGCTCACGCGCCGCGCGCGGCCGGTCGTCGCCGACGTCCGCGGCATCCTCGGCGACCTGCGCGCGGCGCTCGAGGAGCTGCCGGCGACCGATCGCATCGGGCGCCCCGCGCTCGAGTCCGCCACGAGCGCGCTCGGCGCTTCGCAGCACATCGTCGCCGCCGCTCGCCCCTACGTCCCCGACGTCGTGGCAGGGCTGCTCAACGGGTTCGGCGGGACGACCGGCGGCTACTACGACGCCAACGGCCACTACGCCAGGATCGGCCTCCAGGGCAACCCGGCGTCGGGCCAGGGCGCCGGCTCGAACCTCGCCCCGCAACCCGGCAACGCCGGGGGGCTCGACGCGTTCCAGCGCGACGTCCTGTCGCGCTGCCCCGGCGCCGCCCAGGAGGCCGGGCCGGACGGCTCGAACCCCTGGGCTCCGCCCGAGGCGCCCTGCAAGCCCGGAGAGCAGCCGTGAGGCGCGTCCTCGCCGCGGCGCTCGCCGCGGGAGCGAGCGCGGCGCTGGCGTTCGCGCTCGCCGCCCCGGGAGGCACGAGCGGCAGCTACCGGATCGACGCGCTGTTCGACAACGCCTCGTTCCTGATCCCCGGCCAGGACGTCAAGGTCGCCGGGGCGCGGGTCGGTCGGGTCGTCGACATCCGGCTCGAGCGCGTCGCGGGGCGCTACCGGGCCCGGATCCAGATGGACATCGATTCGCGCTTCGCGCCGTTTCGCTCGGACGCCGACTGCACGATCCAGCCACAGTCGCTGATCGGCGAGAAGTTCATCCAGTGCACCCCGGGCACGCCGGTCGGCCACGCGCTGCGCGCCCGCGGCGGCAAGGCGCCAACGGTTCCGCTGTCGGACACCCACTCTCCGGTCGACCTCGACCTCGTCCTGGCGACGTTCCGGCGCCCCTTCCCCGAGCGCCTGGCGCTGCTGGTGGGGGAGCTCGGTGCCGGCCTCGCGGGCCGCGGCGACGACCTCAACGCGGTCATCCGCCGGGCCAACCCCGCCCTGCAGCACGCCAACCGCGTGCTGGAGATCGTCGACGGCGACCGCCGCCGCCTGGCCGAGCTGATCGGCGCCTCGCGCCACGTGCTCGACCAGCTCGCCGCAGGCCGCGCCGACGTCCGCGCCGCGATCTCCCGCGGCGCCGCGGTCACCACCCGCATCGCGAGCCGGCGGGGGCAGCTCGAGCGGACGGTGGCGGGCCTGCCCGCGATGCTGCGAGAGGCCCGGCCGACGCTCGACCGGCTGCGCCAGCTCACCGACGCGGGCCGGCCCCTGCTCGGCGGGCTGCGGGCGGCCGCGCCGCAGCTCGAGCGCCTCAGCCGCGACGCCGGCCCGCTCGTCGACGCCGGGCGGCCGGCGCTCGACCGGCTGGGGAGCGCGTCGGCGGCGGGCGCGACCGCGCTGACCGCCGCGGCGCCGGTCGTCGCGCAGCTGCGGGACTTCGCCGGCGATGCGCTGCCGACGGGCCGGCTGATCGAGCAGCTCGTCTCCTCCCTGCGCGACCGCGGCGTGGTGGAGGGGCTGCAGAGCTTCGTCTACTTCGCCGCCCTGACCACTGCGCGCTACGACCGCTTCTCGCACATCCTGCCCGCGCATCTCATCGGCACCGAGTGCTCGCAGTACGCGACCACGCCGACCGCGGGCTGCGACGCCCACTTCGTCAAGCCGGGCGCCGCCCGGGCCCTCGACTTCCTCCTCGGCAAGTGAACCGGCGCCCGGCACCCACGATCGTCGCGAACCCGATCCTGATCGGCGCCGCGACGATCCTCGTCGTCGCGGTCGCGGTGTTCCTGGCCTACAACGCCAACTCCGGCCTGCCGTTCGTGCCGACCTACGACGTCACCGCGGTCGTGCCGGACGCCGCCGAGCTCGTGCCCGGCAACGAGGTGCGCATCGGCGGCTCCCGCGTGGGCGTCATCGCCGACGTGCGCGCGGAGGAGCCCGCCCCCGGCCACGTCGAGGCGCACCTGGCGCTCAAGCTCGACAAGGTCCTCGAGCCGCTGCCGGCAGACACCCGCGCCACGGTGCGCCCGCGCTCGACGCTCGGCCTGAAGTACCTCGAGCTCGTCCCGGGTCGCTCGCGGCGGCCGATCCGCGCCGGCGGCACGATCCCGCTGCGCAACGCCGGGCGCATCGTCGAGCTCGACGAGGTCCTCAACGCGTTCGACCACCGGGCGCGCGCCGGGCTCAAGGGGGTCCTGCGCGAGCTCGGGCCGGGGCTCGCGGGCCGCGGGGCCGACCTCAACGCCACGATCGGTCACCTCCGGCCGCTGACCCGCCACCTCGGGCCGGTCATGCGGACGCTGGCGGCTCCCGCGACGGACCTGCGCGGCCTGATCGACGGCATCGCCACCGCGGCGGTCGCGGTCGAGCCCGTGGCGAGCTCGCTCCGCGGCCTGGTGCGCGGCGCGGCCGTGACGCTCGCCGCCGTCGACGCCGCCGGCCCCGGCGTCACCGCCGCGCTCGACGAGGCGCCCGCGACCGTCGAGGCCGCCACGCGCGCCTCGGCGGCCGTCCGGCCCGTCCTCGCCGATGCGGCGGGGCTGGCCCGCGACCTCCGGCCCGCCGCGCCGCTGCTGGCGCCGACCACCCGCCGGCTCGCCGTCGTCGCCGAGACCGGCACGCCGGTGCTCCGGCACGCGATCCGCACCGCGCCGGCGCTGGAGCAGACCCTGCGCGCGCTCGGCGCGCTGGCCTCGGACCGCTCGACGCCGGTGGCCGTGCGCGAGCTCACGCGGGTGGTCGCCTCGCTCGAGCCGACGCTGCGCTGGGCCAACCCGTTCCAGACGCGTCTGCAACTACCTCGGCCTGTGGACGCGCAACGCGTCCTCGACGATCTCCGAGGGCGACGCGAACGGCAACTGGTTCCGCTTCGCCCCCGTCTACCAGGCCAGCGAGACGCTCCGCGCCGGCAGGCCGGCAGACCAGCTCCACGTCACCCCCTACGGGAGCGTCCACGGCGAGTGCGAGGTCGGCAACGAGCGCTACGCCCCCGGGCACGTCATCGGCCACGCGCCGGGCGCCCAGCCCGACCGGACCGAGACGACCTCGCCGCCGCACGGGACGCCGGAGGGCCCCGGATGACCGCCGGCGAGCGCCGCAACTTCGCCGTCGGCCTGGCCTGCCTCGTCCTGATCGCGGTCGGGCTGTACCTCGCCTTCGGCGGGCGCGATCCCGTTCCGCCACCACTACCGGATCCGCGCCGTGCTGCAGCTCCGCCACCCAGCTGCACGGCGGCTCGCCGGTACGCATCGCCGGGGTGAACGTCGGCGAGGTCACCGGCGTCCGGCGCGGGCCGGGGTCGACCGCGCTCGTGGAGATGGAGATCTCCGGGCGCGGCCGGCCGGTCCACGCCGACGCGACGCTCAAGGTCCGCCCGCGGCTGTTCCTGGAGGGCAACTTCTTCGTCGACCTGCAGCCCCGGCACGCCCGCGCGCCCCAGAGCTGCGCGACGGCGCCACGATCCCGCTCGCGCAGACCGCGGTCGCCGTGCAGCTCGACCAGGTGCTCTCCGCCCTCAAGCACGACACGCCGGCAGGACCTCGTCGACCTGCTCGGGGAGTACGCGAAGGCGCTGCGCGGGGGCGGAGCGCGGGCGTTCAACCGCACCTTCGAGCCCTCGGCCGGGGCGTTCGAGGGCGTGGCGGTGGTCGCCGAGGCCTCGCGCGGGCTGCGCGCCGACGACCTCTCGCGCGCGATCGCCGACGGCGACCGGATCACCGCCGCGCTCGCCTCCCGTCGCGTCCAGCTCGGCGCGCTGGTCGACAACTTCGAGCGCGTCTCTGCGGCCTTCGCCGACCGTGCCGCCGCCGTCGCCGCGTCCCTGCGCGGGCTCGCGGCGACCGCGCGCGTGGCCTATCCCGCACTCGGGGCGATTGACGCGGCCCTGCCGCCGACACGTGCGTTCGTCGCCGATGTCCGGCCGCTGCTGCGCCGCGCGCCGCGGACGCTCGACCTCTCCGACCCGCTGCTCGTCCAGCTCGATCGCCTGCTCGGACCGGCCGAGCTGCCGGCGCTGGCCGCGGCGCTGAAGGAGCCGGTGCGCTCGCTGGCGCGCATCCAGCCGCCGCTGCGCGAGCTGCTCGGGCGCGTCCGCCAGGTCACCGACTGCGTGCGCGACCAGGCGCTCCCCGTCCTGCGCGCGACGGTCGACGACGGCGGGCTGTCGAGTGGGCAGCCGACCTGGCTGGAGCTGCTGCACGGGGTGACGGGGCTGGCGAGCTCGTCGCAGGACTTCGACGCCAACGGCCCGTGGGTGCGCTACCTCGCGGGGTTCGGCGAGCAGCTGATCTCGACGGGCCAGGTCCCGGGGCTCGGCACGCTCCAGGCGCTCACGCAGGCCCCGATCGAGGGCTCGCGGCCGAGGCCGCCCGCCGCCCAGCCGCCGTTCCGTCCCGACGTGCCCTGCACGACGCAGGCGCCGGTCCGGCTCGAGGCCCGCAGCGCCCCGCCGCCGTCCCAGCGGAGGATCGCCCCGTGAGCTTCGCCCGGCAGATCCGCCGCTACGCCGTCGCGCTGACGGCGATCGTCGCCATGGCCGGCATCGCCACGGCGGTCGGCGCCTACGTCCTGGCCCACCAGCGGCTGAACTTCCCCTGGGAGCACCGCTACCGGGTGGTCGGCGAGTTCTCGACGGCCCAGGCGGTCAGCCCCGGCCAGGGCCAGACGGTCACGGTCGCCGGGGTGCAGGTCGGCGAGATCGTCGGCGTGACGCTGCACGACGGGGTCGCGCGCGTCGCGATGGACATCGACCCCGGCAAGCTGCCCGCGGTCCACGCCGACGCGCGGATGCTCCTGCGCCCGAAGACCGGCCTCCAGGACATGACGGTCGAGCTCGACCCCGGAACCGACGGCGCGCCGCGGCTGCCCGGCGGGAGCGTCCTCGGCGTCGCGCGCACCCAGCCGAGCGTCAACAGCGACGAGCTGCTCGCCGCCCTCGACGCCGACACCCGCGACTGGCTCACCACGCTCGTCGCGGCGGGGGCCGAGGGAACGCGAGGCCGCGGCCTCGACGTGCGGGCGATCTTCAAGGCGGGCGCCCCGACGCTGGGGCGCATGCGGCGCATCACCGCGGCGATCGCCGCCAGGCGGCGCGACCTGCGCACGCTCGTCTCGGACCTCCGGACGCTGGGCGACGCGACAGCGGGCAAGGACCGCGACCTCGCCCAGCTCGTCGACGCGGGCAACGCGACGCTCGCTGCGCTCGCGCGCCACGACGCCGCACTGCGCGAGACGCTGGCGCGGCTCCCGGGCACGCTCGCCGCCGCCCGCGGCGCCCTGCGCAGCGCGGCGCCGTTCGCGCGTGAGCTCGGCCCCGCGCTCACCGCGCTGCGCCCGGCCGTCCGCCGCCTCGCGCCGGCGGTGCGCCGGCTCGACCCGCTGCTGCGCGACGCCACCCCCGCCACGAAGCGGATCCGCAGGCTGACGCGCAGGACGCTGCCGGTCGCGGCCGACCTGCAGCCGACGCTCACCGACCTCTCGGCCGTGACCCCGGTCCTGTCGAGCGCGTTCCGCGTCCTGCAGTACGTCACCAACGAGCTCGGCTACAACCCGCCCGGCCCCGAGGAGGGCTACCTCTTCTGGACGGCGTGGTTCTTCCACAACGCCGACTCGGTGCTGTCCATCCAGGACGCTCACGGCGGCGTGTGGCGGGGCGCGCTGATGGTCTCGTGCTCGTCGTTCGGCGCGCTGTCCTCGCTCGGTCCGGTGCTCGCGCCGATCCTCGACGCCGTCCCGCGCCCGCCCGCCTGCCCGAAGGGCGGGGGCTGATGGTCAAGCAGCCGCCCACGCTTCCGCGCCTGCTGGTGATGGCCGCCTTCGCGCTGTCGTGCTTCGGGCTGCTGCTGTTCCTGTGGACCTCGTTCGGCGGACCGGTCCCGCTCCAGGCGCGCGGCTACCGCCTCCAGGCCAGCTTCGCCGAGGGCGTGCAGCTCGCCGAGCAGGCCGACGTGCGGATCTCGGGCGTGCCGGTGGGCCGCGTGGTCAAGCTCCGGCGAGTGGGGGCGCGCACGCTGGCGACGCTGCGGATCGACGCCCGCTACGCGCCGCTGCGGCGCGACGTGCGCGCGATGCTGCGCACCAAGACGCTGCTCGGGGAGACCTACGTCGAGCTCACCCCGGGCTCGCGATCGGCCCCCGCCCTGCCGGACGGCGCGCGGCTGCCGGTCGCCCAGGTGGCAGCCACGACCGAGCTCGACGAGGTCATCCGCGCCTTCACGCCGGACACCCGCCGGGACCTGCGGACGTGGGTGTCCGGCTGGGCGGCGGCGGTACGCGGCCGCTCGGCCGACGTCAGCGACGTGCTCGGCCAGCTCCCGGCGGTCACGCGCAACGGCGCGAGCCTGCTGGCCGTCCTCGACAGCCAGCGGCGCGCCCTGGGCCAGCTCGTCCACGACGCCGGTGTGACGTTCGACGCGCTGGGTCGCCGCCAGGCCGCCACGCGCACGCTGATCACGGCCTCCGACCGCGTGCTGGCCGCGACCTCGAGCCGCGACGTGAGGCTGACCGAGACGCTGCACGTGCTGCCGACCTTCCTGCGCGAGCTGCGGCCGACGCTCGAGGTCGCCCAGCGCACGGCGGCGCTCGCGCGGCCGGTCGTGTCGGCGCTGCGCCCGGCCGCGCCGCTCGCGCAGCCTGTCCTGCGCAACGCCTACGCCCTCGCGCCGAGCCTGCGGGCGCTGCTGCGCGAGGCCGACCCGGTGCTCGGCGCAGCCGACTCCGGGCTGCCGGCCGCGACCCGCACGATCCGTGCGGTCGTCCCGCTCGTGCGCGTCCTCGACCCCGTCTCCCGCGACCTGCGGCCGGTCGTCGACTACCTCGGCGTCTACCGCCGCGAGCTGGTCCAGTCGTGGATGAACGTCGCCGCCGCCGCGCAGGCCACCTATCGCAACCCGGGCTCGGCCGAGGCGCTGCACTACCTGCGCGTGCTGATCCCGTTCAACAACGAGACCTTCGTCGCCCAGAAGCAGCGCCTGCCGTCCAACCGCCACAACCCGTACTTCGCGCCCGGCGCGCTGGACAAGCTCGCGACGGGGCTGGAGTCCTTCGACTGCCGCAACACCGACAACCCCGCCGGGTCGCCGCCGCCCGAGGCGCTGGGCGGCCAGCAGGGCCCGCCCTGCCGCGTGCAGGCGCCATGGACGTTCGACGGCGCGACCCGGGCCTTCGCGCACCTCGAGCGCGACCCGCGCTGACCCGCGGCGGCCCGCGTCCTGCCCTTCAGTCCGCGCAGCGCGACCGCGTGGTCCTCGAACGCGGTGATCCGCTGGAGGTCCGACACGCGGGGCGAGATCTCGTCCGAGGCCAGCCGCGCGACGCGGTCGGTCCCGAACTCCTCGACGTTGAACGACGCCAGCGCGGTGCCGTAGGCCATCGCGCGGCGCAGGAGCCCCTCGGTGAGCGGCTGGTCGCGGTGCGCCGCGACGTAGCCGACGAAGCCGCCGGCGAACGTGTCGCCCGCGCCGGTCGGGTCGACCACGGTCTCGAGCGGATAGGCGGGCACCCAGAAGTGGTCGTCCTCGGTGAACAGCGCCGCGCCGTACTTGCCCTGCTTGGCGACGACGACGCTGGGCCCCATGCGCAGCGCCTCGGCCGCGGCGGTGACGAGGTTCGGTGCGCCGGTGAGCTGCTCGAGCTCCTCGTCGTTGAGGATCAGGCAGTCGACGCGGCCGATGACGCGCTCGAGCGACTCGCGGGCGACGTCGATCCAGAGGTTCATCGAGTCCATCGCGACGAACCTGGCCTGCGCGCACTGCTCGCGCACCTGGTACTGCAGGTCGGGCTGGATGTTCGCCAGGAAGAGCACGTCGGCCTCGTACGAGGCGGGCGAGAGCTTGGGCTCGAAGTGCTCGAAGACGTTGAGCTGCGTGTCGAGGGTGTCGCGCACGTTGAGGTTGTGCGAGTAGCGCCCGGCCCAGAAGAACGTCCGCCCGCCCTCGACGCGCTCGACGTCGTCGACGTTGGTGCCGCGCGTGGCCAGGATCCCCATCTCCTCCGGCCCGAAGTCGTCGCCGACCGGGCCCACCACGTGGACCTCGTCGAAGAACGACGCGGCGAGGGCGAAGTGGGTGGCGGCGCCGCCGAGCATCCGGTCCCGCTTGCCGAACGGGGTCTCGACGGCGTCGTAGGCGATGGATCCGACGACGGTCAGGCTCATGGGCGCCGCAGCCTACGCGGTGCCGGCCGACCGTCGTCAGCGCGCCGACATCCGGCGCGACGCGTGGAGCCGTGCGTCGCGCTCGCGCCCTATACGGTCCGCGCCCATGCGCGCCATCCAGATCACCGAGTTCGGCGGCCCGGAGGTGCTCGCAGCTCGTCGATCTGCCCGACGCCCGAGCCGGCCGAGGGCGAGGTCCTGATCCGGGTCTCGCGCGCGGGGCTGAACTTCGCCGACACCCACCAGCGCCACGAACGACTACCTGGCGCAAGGCGGACGCTGCCGATGGTGCCCGGCGGCGAGGTCGCGGGCGTGCGCGAGGACACCGGCGAGCGCGTCGTCGCGCTGTGCGGCACCGGCGGCTACGCCGAGTACGCCACCGCGCCGGCGGCGCTGACCTTCCCGATCCCCGACGGCGTCGACGACGGCACCGCCCTCGCCCTGCTGCTCCAGGGGCTGACCGCCTGGCACCTCTACCGGACCTGCGGGCGCGTGCAGCCCGGCGAGAGCGGTCGTCGTCCACGCCGCGGCCGGCGGGCGTCGGCTCGCTCGCCGTCCAGCTCGGGCGCGCCGATGGGCGCGGGCCGCGTCATCGCCACCGCGTCCACGCGAGGAGAAGCGCGCGCTCGCGCTCGAGCTCGGCGCCGACGCAGCGATCGACGCCGACCCCGAGGGCCTGGCCGAGCGGCTGATCGAGGCCAACCTCGGCGAGCGCGTCGACGTCGTCTTCGAGATGGCCGGCGGCCAGGTCTTCGAGGAGTCGATGAAGGCGCTCGCGCCGTTCGGCCGCATGCGTCGCCTACGGCATCGCCTCGCGCGAGCAGAACGAGCTGCGCACGGGCGCGCTCATGCGCCGCTCGCACGCCGTCGTCGGCTTCTGGCTCATGCACTGCCTCGGCCGCCCGGCGATGGTCGACGAGGCGCTCGCCGACCTCTTCGAGCGCGTCGCGCGCGGCGAGCTGCGCGCGACGATCGGCGCGCACCTACCCGCTCGACCGCGGCGGCCGAGGCCCAGGTCGCGCTCGCCGAGCGGCGCACCACCGGCAAGCTGCTGCTCGACCCGGGCGCGTAGGGCCCGCCGCCGACGCCGCCCTAGAGTGCACGGTCGTGACGACCTTCGCCGACCTCGGGCTCTCCGAGCCCACTGCTCGAGGCCCTCGACGACGTGGGCTACGAGGCGCCCAGCCCGATCCAGGAGCAGGCGATCCCGCCGATGCTCGAGGGGCGCGACGTCATCGGCCAGGCCCAGACCGGCTCCGGCAAGACCGCCGCGTTCGGCCTGCCGCTGCTCGAGACGTCGACCCCGAGGTCGGCGAGGTCCAGGCGCTCGTGCTGACCCCGACGCGCGAGCTGTGCATCCAGGTCACCCAGGCGCTGCGCGCCTACGGCCAGCGCAAGGGCATCGACGTCGTCGCCGTCTTCGGCGGCGCGCCGATCCGCTCCCAGCAGGCCCAGCTGCGCGACGGCGGGCCACGTGGTCGTCGGGCACCGTCGGGCGCGTGCTCGACCTGATGTCGCGCGGCTCGCTGATCCTGCACGACTGCCGCTTCGTCGTGCTCGACGAGGCCGACGAGATGCTCGACCTCGGCTTCCTCGAGGACGTCGAGAAGATCCTCGCCGCTCACGCCCGAACAGCCGCCAGACCGCGCTGTTCAGCGCGACGATGCCGCCGCCGATCCGCAAGCTCGCCGACCGCTACCTCTACGACCCGGTCCACATCAAGGTCAAGGCGGACGACGCTGACCGTCGACACCGTCGAGCAGTTCCGCGTCGAGGTCAAGCCCGCCGACAAGCCCGACACGCTCGTCGAGGTGCTGCGCGCCGAGCGCCCCGACCAGGCGATCGTCTTCGTGCCGCACGAAGATCCGCTGCGACCAGCTCTTCCGCACGCTGCGCGACAAGGGCATGAACGTCAAGGCGCTGCACGGCGACATGAGCGCAGGGCCAGCGCGACGGCGTGATGCTCGCCTTCAAGGGCGGCCGCGTGCCGATCCTCGTCGCCACCGACGTCGCCGCCCGCGGCCTGGACATCTCGACGGTCACCCACGTCATCAACTTCGACGTCCCGACCTCGCCCGACGTCTACGTGCACCGCATCGGGCGCACCGGCCGCGTCGGGCCGCTCGGGCCGCGCGATCACCTTCGTCGAGCCGCGCCAGCAGCGCGAGCTCGAGGCGATCGAGCGCCACATCGGCACGCCGATCGCCCCGTGGATCGAGGGCGCCCACGTCGCGCCCGCGCCAAGGTCGAGCCGCGCCGCCCGCCGCCGCCACTCCAAGCCGCACGTGTCGCGCAACGGCGACGAGCCGTACGCGCGCCTGATCGCCGACGCCGGCCGCGCCGCCGGGCGTGGAGGTGCGCCGACCTCGTCCACGCGGTGACCGCAGCGCGCCGGGCTCGACGGCGAGGCGGTCCGCGACGTCCGCGTGCTGGAGCGCTTCAGCCTGCTGTCCGTCCCGGCCGCCGAGGCCGGCCGCGTGGTCGACGAGCGTTTCGGGTGCCGAGGTCGCGGGGCAGACCGTTCGCCTGCAGCGCGCAACGTAGGGCCCGCTGCGGGGTTTAACCTGCCGAGCCGTGGAGACGCCGAGCACCGACACGCAGGCCGCCGAGGCCACCGAGGAGACGCCCGCGCCGGCGACCGATCGCGCATGCCCGTCCTGTGGCACGCCGATGGCCGCCGAGCAGGACTGGTGCCTGGAGTGCGGAGCGGCCGCCCCCGGCCGCCTCGGGCGCGGGCGCCGCGACGCGTTTCGCGCCGCCTCGACGCTCGTCGCGAGCGTCGTGATCCTGGTCGGCGGCGCCGCCGCGGCCAGCTACGCCGCGCTCAACGACAAGGCCCAGCGCCGCGCCGTCGCGCCTGCGCCGCCAGAGCGGCGAGCCGCTGGTGGCCCAGGCTCCGCCCGCGACCACGCCGAGCACGTCCACGGTCCCGGCGCCGCCCACCCCGGCGCCCGCCGCGACGCCGACGCCGGCGCCGGCGCCGGCACCGGCACCCGGCCGCCCCGCGCGGCTGCCCAGCGTGCCGTCTCCGACGCCGGCGGCGACGCCCGCCCCCGCGCCCACCCCGGCCCCGAAGCCCTCCGGGCCGGCGGGTCAGAAGGGCTACCAGGCGCTCGAGCTCGGCCCCGACGCGGCGTTCGCCTACGACCCGTACACGAACGCCACCGCGCTGGGCGATCCGCGCCACTCCTACGACGGCGACCGCAAGACGGCCTTCACGATCGCCAGCAAGCCCGCCGACGAGATGGCGGTCGGCCTGACCTTCGACCTCGTCAAGGCCACCGAGGTCGGATCCGTGGAGCTGCGCACCACCACGCCCGGGTTCCGTGTCGAGGTCTACGGGGCCAAGGACGAGCTGCCGCCGGACATCCTCGACTCGCGTTGGAAGCACCTCGCCGGCGCCGCCAAGGTGGGCGCCGGCAAGGGCGAGGACGGTGTCGAGAAGATCACCTTCGACCGTGCCAAGTACCGCTACGTCCTGCTCTGGCTGACAACCCCCCCGCCCGCCCCGGAGGGCGCCGCCGCAGGCGCTGCTCCGACGGTCGGCATCTCGGAAGTGAGGATCCTCGACTGATGCCCAGCAACGCCACCCTGAAGACCAACCATGGTGCCCATCGCGGTCGAGCTCTTCGACGAGGATGCGCCCAAGACCGTCGGCAACTTCAAGAAGCTCGCCGGCGAGGGCTTCTACGACGGGGTGATCTTCCACCGCGTCATCAAGGACTTCATGATCCAGGGCGGCGACCCCACCGGGACCGGGCACCGGCGGCCCCGGCTACACGTTCGAGGACGAGATCAACGATCACCCGATCGTGCGGGGCTCGCTGGCGATGGCCAACGCCGGCCCGGACACCAACGGCTCGCAGTTCTTCATCGTCACTGCCGAAGCGTGCCCGTGGCTGGACGGCAAGCACACCGTCTTCGGCCGCATCACCGACGGCATGGACGTCGTCGACCGCATCGAGGCGAGCGAGACGGGCGCCCGGCGACCGGCCCGTCGAGGACGTCTCGATCGAATCGGTCGAGATCGCCGCCTGAAGCTCGGGTCGGGCCGCCGCGCGCGACCTGCGCCACCATCCGCGTGCGGTGAGCTAGAGTCGGCCGATGGCCGGCACCATCGAGCAGCACAACACGACCGAGGGCGGCGCTGGCCGCCCCGAGATCGAGGTCACCAACCCCGCCACGGGCGAGATCGTCGGGCGCGTGCCCGACCTCGGCTCCGCCGAGCGTGGCCGAGCTCGCGCGCAAGGGGCGCGCGGCGCAGCCGGGCTGGGAGGCGCTGGGCTTCGAGGGGCGCGGGCGGATCCTGCTGCGCTGCCAGAAGTGGCTGCTCGACAACGCCGACCGCGTCATCGAGACGATCGTCTCGGAGACCGGCAAGACCTGGGAGGACGCCCAGCTCGCCGAGATCTCCTACGGCGCCAACGCCTTCGGCTTCTGGGCCAAGAACGCGCGCGAAGTACCTCGCCGACGAGCGCGTGCGGTCCTCGCTCGGTGATGCTCAAGGGCAAGAAGCTGGTCCTCCGCTACCGCCCGCTCGGCCTGATCGGCGTGATCGGGCCCGTGGAACTACCCGCTGACCAACTCCTTCGGCGACTGCATCCCCGCGCTCGCCGCCGGCAACAGCGGCGATCCTCAAGCCCTCCGAGGTCACGCCGCTCACCTCGCTGCTGATGGTCGAGATGCTGCGCGAGTGCGGCATGCCCGAGCGACGTCTTCCAGGTCGCGACCGGCCGTGGCGAGACGGGCGCGGCGCTCATCGAGCAGGTCGACATGATCATGTTCACGGGCTCGACCGCCACCGGCAAGAAGGTCATGGCCGAGGCGGCCAAGACGCTGACGCCGGTCTCGCTCGAGCTCGGCGGCAAGGACCCGATGATCGTCCTGTCCGACGCCGACCTCGAGCGCGCGGCCAACACCGCCCTGTACTACGGCGATGATGAACGGCGGCCAGACCTGCATCTCGATCGAGCGCGTCTACGTCGAGGAGCCGGTCTACGACGAGTTCGTCGCCAAGGTCACCGAGAAGGCCACGCGCCCTGCGCCAGGGCGTGCCGGCCGGGCCCGGCTCGGTCGACGTCGGCGCCGATCACCTTCCCCAAGCAGATGGACATCATCGAGGTCGCACGTCAACGACGCGGTCGCCAAGGGCGCCAGGGTGCTCGTCGGCGGCCACCGCAAGGACGGGCCCGGCGACTTCTTCGAGCCGACCGTGCTCGTCGACGTCGACCACACCATGAAGTGATGACCGAGGAGACGTTCGGCCCGACGCTGCCGATCATGAAGGTCGCGGACGCCGAGGAGGCGATCCGGCTCGCCAACGACTCGCCCTACGGCCTCGCGGGCTCGGTCTTCTCCAAGGACGTCGCAGCGCGGCGAGCAGGTGGCCCGCCGGATCGACGTCGGGCGCGGTCTGCGTCAACGACGCGCTGATCAACTACTCCGCGCTCGAGCTGCCGATGGGCGGCTGCGAAGGCGTCGGGCCTCGGCTCGCGCCACGGCGCGGGCGGCATCCGCAAGTACTGCCAGCAGCAGGCGATCCTCGTCTCGCGCCTGCACCCCAAGCGCGACATCCACCATGTTCCCCTACAAGGCGAGGACCACCCAGCGGCTGATGAAGCTGTTCAAGCTGCTGTGGGGCCGCGGCAAGCGCGACTAGCGCTTGCCGCCGGGACGAGCGCGGCCGCCTCGGGCACGCGGCGCGAGCCGCCGCGTGCGCGCGCTCAGCCCGCCGCTCCGGCGAGGTCGTCGACGAGGCGCAGCAGGTCGAGCGGGCTGAACGGCTTGGTGAGGAAGAGATCCGCGCCGGCGTCGCGGGCCGCCGACTCCTGGTCGCGGCCGGCGGCGGTGAGCATCACGATCCGCAGGTCGGCGCCATGGCGCTCGCGCAGCACGCGGCACGCGGACAGGCCGTCGAGGCGCGGCATGTCGATGTCGAGGAAGACGATCGCCGGTGGCGTCTCGTCGGACGCGTCGACCGCCTCCTGGCCGTCCGCCGCCTGGCGAAGCTCGAACCCCGAGACGTCCTCGAGGGTGGTCGCGATCAGGCGGCGGATGAACGGGTCGTCGTCGACGATCAGCACGGTCTCGGAGCTCATGCGCTCTCCTGCGCGATGCGCTCGAGCTCGCCGTCTGAGACGGCGAGGAACGCCTCGACGGCGGCGGGGTCGAACTGGGTGCCCGCCGCGGCGGCGATGATCTCGCGGGCGCGGCCGTGCTCCAGCCGCGAACGGTAGGGACGGTCGGTCGTCAGGGCGTCGAAGGTGTCGGCGACCGAGAACACGCGAGCGGCGGGCACGATGTCCTCCCCGGCGAGCCCGTCCGGGTAGCCGCCGCCGTCCCAGCGCTCGTGGTGGTGAGCGCACGACCTGCTTGGCCTCCCCGAGGAAGTCGATCTCGCGAAGGATCTCCCAGCCGATGACCGTGTGGCGCTCCATGACCGCGCGCTCGGCATCGGTCAGCGGCTCGGGCTTGAAGAGGATCGCGTCGGGCACCGCGACCTTGCCGACGTCGTGCAGGAGGAAGCCGAACTCGGTCTCGGGAGTCCTCGGCGAGCGACAGGCCGCCGGCGCGTGCGGTCGCGAGCCCGTAGGCGGCGACCCGCTCGGCGTGCTTGCCCGTGTAGGCGTCGCGGGCCTCGACGGCGTTGGCGAGGGCGCGGACGGTCGCCACGTAGGACCGGCGCAGCTGCTGCGCGCGCGCCCGCTCCTGCTTGAACGTCTCACGCAGGTCGGCGGCGTAGCGCTCGAGCTGGCGCTCCTTCTCGACCGCCTGCTCGGCGCGGGCCTCCAGCGCGCCCTTCAGCATCTCGAGCTCGTCGGCTGACTCCAAACCGCCCCGGAATCTACTGCGGCTCGGCCCGCAGCATCCCCAGTACCGTCGCCCCTGCGTCGGCGACCGGCACCGGTTCGGCGTCGAGCCGGGCGAACCCGGGGCTGCGATCCCCGTCGGAGAAGACGACGACCGAGCGCCGCAGCCGCCGGCCGCGGAGATCCAGCGCCCGCAGCGACGGACTCCGGGTCGTGGAGGCCGGCGTCGATCAGGGCCACCTCGAAGAAGTGCTCGAGGCACAGCTCGGTGGCGCCGAGCGCGTCGGTGGCCCACTCGTGCTCGATCCCCAGGTCCGCGAGCGTCGGCGCGAGCGTCTCGCGCAGCGCGGGCCGGGCGACGACGACCACTCGCACGCGGCCGGCCAGGATCACCTGCCCCAGCGCGTCGACGAGCTCGTCCGCGTCGATCGGCTTGGGCGACCACCCACTCCCCGGCCAGGGCCTCGCGCCCCGAGAAGACCGAGACGACGACGACCGGGATCCCACGGAGCTCCGGGTCGGCACGCAGGGTCCGCAGCACCTCGAACCCGCTCATGCCGGGCATCAGGATGTCGAGCGTGACGGCGTCGAAGTGCTCGGCGCGCAGGCGCTCGAGCGCGGCGCGCCCGCTCTCGGCGACGACCGCCTCGACCTCGAACGGCGCCAGCCGCTCGGCGATGAGCGCGGCGATCTCGGGCTCGTCGTCGACGACCAGCACGCGCCGGCCGTGCAGCGCGTGCCGCGGCGCGGGTCCGGCCTCGCCGGCCTCCAGCGCGCGCGGCAGCCGGACGGTGAAGGTGGTCCCCTCGCCCTCCGCCGAGCGGACGCGGATGTCGCCGCCGTGCAGCTCGACCAGCGAGCGGACGATCGCCAGGCCCAGCCCCGTCCCGCCCGCCTCGGCCTCGCTGCGTCCGCGGTAGAAGCGGTCGAAGGCGTGCTCGACCTCCTCCTCGGTCATGCCGCGCCCGTCGTCGGAGATGGCGATGACGACGTGGTGAGCGGTGGCGCCGACCGCGATCCCGATGCTCCCGCCATGCTCGGTGTAGAGGTGGGCGTTGGTGACGAGGTTCGTCAGGATCTGGCGCACGCGCGTCGGGTCGGCGAGCGCGAGCGGGACCGCGGGGCAGTCGAGCTCCAGGCGCTGGCGCTTGCCCTCCAGCCGTGGGCGCAGCAGCGTGGCGACCTCGCGCGCCGCGTCGGCGACGTCGGTCGGGCGGCGGTGGATCTCCACGCGGCCGGCCTCCACGCGGGCCACGTCGAGCAGGTCGTTGACGAGCTCGACGAGCCGGCCGCGTCGACTGGCTGATGATGTCCAGGAACTCGCGCTGGCGGTCGCTGAGCTGGCCGTCTCCGGCGGCGAGCAGCTCGACGAACCCCTTGATCGAGGTCAGCGGGCTGCGCAGCTCGTGCGAGGCGGTGGCGACGAACTCGCTCTTGAGCCGCTCGAGCCGCATCCGCTCGGTGGCGTCCCGGATCGTCCACACGGTCCCCGCGCCGTCCTCCAGGGGAGCGGCGGTGACCAGCAGCGTCCGGCCCGCGTGCTCCAGCGCCTGCTCGCCCTCGAGGGCGTTCTCGAGCGGAGGGAGGATCGCCGCGACCCCGGTGCCCGGCACCAACTCCGGCACGAGGACCGCGGCGCGCGGGTTCGTCCGCTCGGCGACGCCGCGGGGATCGGCGATCACGAGGCCGTCGCCGAGGCTGCGGATCGTCGTGTCCAGCGTGCGCCGCTCGCGGCGCACGCGCTCGGTCGCCAGCTCGAGCGCGACGGTCATCGCGTTGAACGCGCCCGCCAGCTCGCGCAGCTCGCCCGGCCCCGACTCCTGCACGCGCACGCCGAGCTCGCCCGCCGCGCGCCGGCGCGCGGCGGAGACGAGCCGGTCCAGCGGCCGCCGCACCGCACCCACCATGGCGCTGACGAGCGCGAGCGCGGCAAGGACGGCGAGCAGCCCGCCGCCCCCGGCGATCGCCAGCGCGATCCGCGAGTCGCGCCGCGCGGCGCGGCGGGCGTCCGAGAGCCGCGTCCGCTGGCGGTCGGCGAGCGCGACGATCGCCCTGCGCGCGGCGAGCGGCGCCGAGGTCCGGCGCGGGTCGCTGCGCAGCACGGACTGCCGGGCCGCGGCCCGGTCGATCAGCGCCAGGCTCCCGCGGTCGCCGCGTGCGAGCCTGCGCGCCTCGACGGCCGCCGAGGCGAACGCGGCGCGGGCGCGGGCGCGCTCGGGGGCGCCGGCGCTGCCCCGCGCCGTGCGCACGGTTGCCTCCTCGACCACTCCGGCCGCGAGCAGCCGGCTCGCCCCGGCCTGCAGGGCGTAGGCGCGGGCGATGCGGTCCTCGTAGTCCTGGCGCGAGGAGTAGAGGAACGCGACGCCGCCGCCGGCCACCGCGGCGAGCACGACGGTGAGCCCGAGGAGGGCGAGCCGCAGCGAGCGCGCGATCGTCAGGCGTCCCACCGGGGCGACCGTACCGGTGCCGGCGGCAGCCCGGGGCAGCCGTGGCGCCGGGAGTAGCCTCCCCCGCATGGGAATCGTCCGTGACTGGCGCGCCGGCGTCGCTCGGGCAGGGGGCGTCGCGCTGCTGGTTCCGGCGGCGCTCGGCGCCGCAGCGGTCCTGACCGCGACCTTCGGCGGGGGGATGCACCTCCGCGCGCTCGGGCAGGTCGTCGGCGGCCCGGCCGCGGCCGCGGTGCAGGCGCCGGTCCACCGGACGTCGGACCTCCCGGCGGTGCCGGCCGCGGAGCCGCCCGCCACGGCGGCTCCGGCCGCGCCGCCGTCGCCCTCCCCCGCCGGCGGGACCCGGCCGCCCGTTCCGCGCGCACCCGCCGCCACGCCCGCCCCGGCGCCGTCTGCGCCCGCGCCCTCGGAGACGCCTTCCGGGCTCGGCGGCTCCGGCTCCGGCTCCGGCTCGGCGCCCGCGCCCACCCCGGCGCCCGTGCCCGCCCCCGCGCAGCACGGGCCCGTCGGCCAGGCCGGCGACGAGGCGGCGGCACTCGCCGGCTCGCTTCCCGCGCCGGTCGGACCGGTGGCCGCCGACGCGGTGCAGTCCGTCGTCGACCTGATCTCCCCTCCCGGCGGCCCGTAGCCGGCGGCCTGACCGCTCCGCGCGCCTGCCATGGTCGCGATCGCCTGCTCGCTGGCCGCTGCGGCCTGCTGGGGACTCTCGGACTTCCTCGCCGGGCTCAAGAGCCGGCGCCTGCCCGTGCTGACCGTCCTGCTGTGGGTGGAGGGCAGCGGGATGACGATCGCGCTGGCGGTCATCGCCGCGACGGCCGAGGCGCCGCCGGGCCTCGGTGACCTCGCCGCGGGGGCCGTCGCCGGCGTCGCCGGCCTGATGGCGCTCGGCGCCTTCTACCGCGCGCTGTCGATCGGCACGATGAGCATCGTCGCGCCGATCTCCGCCACCGGGGTCACGCTGCCGGTCGTGGTCGGCCTGGCCGGCGGCGACACCGTCCATGCCGTCGCCGGAGCCGGGCTCGCGCTCACCCTCGCCGGCGTGCTGCTCGCGTCGCGGGAGGAGGTCGTCGAGGTCGAGCGCGGCGGCCCCAACCGCCCGGCCGTCCTGCTGGCCCTCGCGTCGGCGCTCGGCTTCGGCCTGTACTTCGTCTTCGCCGACGTCGCGGCCGACGGCTCGATCCTGTGGCTGCTGGCGATCGGGCGCATGGTGGCGCTCCCGGGCGTGGTCGTGCTCGCCCGGCGCCGGGGCGCGCCGCTCGTGCCTGCCGGCGCCGACCGGCCGCAGCTCGCGGCGATCGGCGCCGTCGACCTCGCGGCGACCGCCTTGTACGGTCTGGCGACCACGCGCGGCGCGCTGAGCATCGTCGCGGTGGTCGGAGCGATGTACCCCGTGATGACGATCCTGCTGGCCCGCGGCGTGCTGGGCGAGCGGCTGACGCCGCTCCAGGGCGCGGGCGTCCTCGCCGCGCTGGCCGGGGTCGGGATGGTGGGCGCCGGATGACGCCGTTTCTCGCCCACCTCAGCGGCCCGGTCCTCGCCCCCGGCGAGATCCTCCTGCCCGTCCTGGCGGGGGCGCTCTACGCCCGGCGCGTGCGCACGCTCGCGGGGACGTCCCGGGCGGTCCCCGGGTGGCGCCAGGCGTGCTTTCTCGGCGGGCTGGCGCTGATCGTCGCGACGCTCACCTCGCCCGGTCGGCCACGTGGCCGACGAGCTGTTCTGGGTGCACATGGTCGAGCACCTGCTGATCGCCGACATCGGCGCGCTGCTGCTGGTCCTGGGCATGACCGGGCCGCTGCTCGCGCCGCTGCTGCGCCTGCGCGGCCTCGGCTGGCTGCGCGTGGTCACCCATCCGCTCGTCGCGCTGCCGCTGTGGGCGATCGACTTCTACGTCTGGCACCTGCCGGTCCTCTACCAGGCCGCCGTCGCCCACGAGTGGGTTCACGCGATCGAGCACACCGCTTTCGTGGCCTGCGGGGTCGCGATGTGGATGGCGCTGCTCGGCCCGCTGCCCCGGCCGGCCTGGTTCGGCAACCTCGCCCGGCTGCTCTACGTGCTCGCAGTCCGCCTGCTCGGCGCGGTGCTCGCCAACGTGCTGATCTGGGCCGGGCGCCCGTTCTACCCCGACTACGCGGCGGACCGAGCGCAGCTGGGGCGTCAAGCCGCTGACCGACCAGATCACGGGCGGCGCGATCATGATGGTCGAGGGCTCGCTGGTCACGCTCGGCCTCTTCGCGTGGCTGTTCATCCGCGCGGCCCGCGAGGGCGAGGAGCGCCAGGAGCTGCTCGACCTCGCCGCCGCGGGCGGCGTCCCGCTCGACGAGGCGCGCGCGACGCGGGCCGTGGCAGCGGGGCGCGGAGCAGAGCTGCGGGGGCGGATCGAGCGCGACGCCGGGCAGGAGCCCTCGCCGCTGCCATGACCGGCTCGGTCCCGGTCAGAGGCTGACGCCCAGCAGCTCCTCGAGCGCGGCGATCGTCTCGGCGGCCGTCGTGTGATGCACGGTGGCCATCCCCATCGCGCGCGCCGGCTTGAGGTTGCCGGGCAGGTCGTCGACGAAGACGCAGCCGGCTGGCTCGACGCCGATGCGCCGCGCGGCCAGGGCGTACATCTCCTCGTCGGGCTTGCGCAGCCCGACGAGGTGCGAGATCACCGTCGCATCGAACAGGCGCTCCATCAGGTCGTCCTCGTACTTCAGGGCGTGACCCCAGGAGTTCGACACCAGCCCCGTGCGGATGCCCTCGCCGCGGGCAGCGGCGACGGCCTCGATCATCTCCTCGTCGGGGCCCAGGTCGGCCCAGAGCCGATCGATCAGGCCCTCCGCGGCCTCCTCGCCGAGGCCGAGCGCCGCCGCGAAGCGCCGCTCGAACTCGTCCTCGGCGAGGCGGCCGAGCTCCAGCTCGAACAGCAGGCCGCGGGCCGTGTCGTCATCGCGGAACGCGCGCCGGACGTGGTCGCGGTCGAGCCCCTCGCGGTCGCAGAAGCCCGCGAACGCGGCGAAGACGTTCGTCGTCAGCACCCCGCCGAAGTCGACGAGCAGGCCGCTACGAGCCAAGCGCGATCTCCTCGGCCCGCTTGGCGAGCTCGATCACGCCGTCGCCGAAGGTCTTGAGGAACGGGTCGTCGGTGGAGCCGGCGATCGCGCGCTTGTAGTTGCCCTCCATGAACACGATCGCCTTCCACGTCGCCAGCGTCATGTACCAGCGGACGTCGGTCATCGACCGGCCGCTGCGCTCCTCGTAGCGGGCGACCAGCTCGGCGCGCGTCGGAAAGCCCTCCTGGCGGGTGACCGCGCCGAGGTCGAACAGCCCCCCGGCGGGATCCGCGGCCTCCGACCACATCATGCACAGGTAGCCGACGTCTGCGAGCGGGTCGCCGATCGTCGCCATCTCCCAGTCGAAGATCGCGACCAGCCGCGGCGGCGACTGCGGGGCGAACATCACGTTGCCCAGCCGGTAGTCGCCGTGGACGACGGTGGCGGTCGACTGCTCGGGCAGGTGCTCGCCGAGCCAGCGCGCGACGGTCTCGACCTGCGGGATCTCGCGGGTGCGGTTGTGCTCCCAGAGGCCGGTGAAGCGCCGCAGCTGGCGCTCGAGGTAGCCGATCGGCTTGCCGAAGCCCTCCAGGCCGCACGCGCGCCAGTCGACGGCGTGGATCTCGACCAGCGCGTCGACGAGCTCCTCGGCCATCCGCCGGCGCTCGGCGACCCCGTCGATCTCGGGCGGCACGGCGTCGGTGACCACGTGGCCCGCCACCTTCTCCATGACGTAGAACGGGGCGCCGATGATCGCCCGGGTCGTCGCCGACGGCGAGCACGCGCGGCACGCGCGCGCCGTGCCCGGAGCGCGCGCGAGGACGCGCGCCTCGCGCAGCACGTCGTGCGCGCTCGGGCGGCAGCGGGCCCGCGCGGCGGGCGCCGCAGCACGAACTCGGCGTCCCCGCGGCGCACCGCGAAGGTGACGTTCGAGTGGCCCTCGCCGATCGGCTCGAACGCCGGCGTCGCCGGACCCGAGCCCGTGCTCGTCGAGGAAGCGCTCGAGCGGCTCGAGACGACCAGCGGCTCGCGCTCGTTGGCCTCGGCCTCGCGTGGGTGCGCGACGATGTCGTCGGCGGCGATCTCCGTCGGGCTCACGCGAGGTCCCCGGTCCCTCGCTTGGTCGACTCGCCGGCCATCGTCAGCTTCAGCAGCTCGCGGGCGATGACCATCCGGTGGACCTCGCTGGCGCCGTCGTAGATCCTCGCCGCCCGCGCGTCGGCGTACCACTGCGAGATCGGAAGGTCCATGGCGATGCCCGCCGCGCCGTGGACCTGCACCGCGCGGTCGACCACGCGGCCGAACGCCTCGGAGACGAAGGTCTTGACCATCGCCACCTCCTGGCGGTGGGGCAGGCCGTTCTCGATCTTCCAGGCCGTGTGGAGGACCATCAGGCGCGACGCGTAGAGGTCGATCGCCGAGTCGGCGATCATGAACTGCAACGCCTGGTGGCGGGCCAGCTCCTTGCCGAAGGCCTTGCGGCTCAGCAGCCGCTCGGAGGTGAGGTCGAGCGCGCGCTGGGCGACGCCGATCCATCGCATCGCGTGGGCCAGGCGGCCGCCCGCCAGCCGCTTCTGGGCGATGACGAAGCCCTCGCCCTCGTTGCCGAGCAGGTTGCCGGCCGGCACGCGGACGTCGGTCAGCGTGATCTCCGGGTGGCCGCCGGGAGAGTGCGAGCCGAGCCACTGCGGATGGCGCGAGATCTCCCACCCCGGCGTGTCGGTCGGCACCAGGATCAGCGAGTAGTTGCGATGCCCCGCGGCCTCGTCGGTGCCGGTCTTGGCGACGACGATCGAGAAGGCCGCGCCCTCGGCGCCGGTGATGCACCACTTGCGCCCGTTGAGGACCCACTCGCCGCCGTCCCGTACCGCGGTGGTCTCGAGGTTCGTCGGGTCCGACGAGGCGACGTCTGGCTCGGTCATCGCGAAGCACGAGCGGATCGAGCCCGCCGCCAACGGCCGCAGGAAGCGCTCCTTCTGCTCCTCGCTTCCGGCGATGAGCAGTGTGTGCATGTTGCCCTCGTCGGGCGCCATCGCGTTGAGGCCCAGCGAGGCGAGGCCCGAGACCCCGCACTCCTGGCTGATCAGCGCCATGCCGAGCACGCCGATTCCGAGGCCGCCGTACTCCTCCGGCAGGTGCGGCGTGTAGATGCCGCGCTCGCGGGCGCGCTCGCGCAGCCGCTCGACGACGTGCCAGCTCGCGAGCACGTCCGCCGGGTCGGCGATCTCGCGCTCGGCGGGGAACACGTCGTCCTCGATGAACGTCCGGATCCGGCCCAGCAGCTCCTGCAGGTCGGGCGGAATCGTGAAGTCGATGGTTCCCGTGGCAGAGGCGGCGGCGCTCATGCGCGGAGGGTATGCGACGGCCGCGCCACCCGGCGCTCGGCAGGCCGTACGCTTCGCGGCCCATGGCAGCCCAGCTCTGGCTCCTGCGACACGGCGAGGCCGTGCCCCACGACGCCGCCGACGACGACGCCGATCGCCCGCTCACCGAGCGCGGCCGGGACCAGTCGCGGGCGGCGGGGCGGGCGCTGGCCGAGCTCGAGCTGGTCTTCCACGCCGTCTACACCAGCCCCAAGGTCCGCGCGCTCGGGACGGCGCGGCTCGCGTGCGAGGCGCTCGGCGCCGAGCCGATCGTCCACGAGCCGCTGCGCCAGGGCTTCTCGGCCGCAGACGCCCGCGAGCTGCTGCTCGCCGACGACGACGGGCGGATCCTCGTCGTCGGCCACAACCCCGACTTCGTCGAGGTCGTCCACGACCTGACCGGCGGGCGCATCGAGCTCAAGAAGGGCGGCGTCGCGGGCGTTCGCGGCGACGACCTGATCGCGCTGCTGCGCCCGCGCGAGCTCGATCGGCTCGGCGCCTAGGACGCCGCCGTGCCCGAGCTGCCCGAGGTCGAGATCACCGCGCGGCGGCTCGGCGAGGCGCTGCGGGGCGCCTCGATCGAGTCCTCGATGGCGCCGGGCATCAACGCGCTCAAGACCTTCGACCCGCCGCTGCACGCGATCGACGGCAGCTCCGTCACCGCGGTGCGCCGCATCGGCAAGCACCTCGTCGTCGACGTCGGCGAGGGCCTCTCGCTGCTCGTGCACCTGATGTCGGCCGGGCGCCTCCAGCTCTACGACAGGCGCGCGTCGCTGCGCGACCGCACGTCGCGGCTGCTCGTGCGGCTCGAGGGCGGCCGCGAGCTGCGGCTGCGGGAGTTCGGCACCCGCCAGCGCGCATGGGTCAAGCTGCTGCGGCGCGAGGACGTCGCCGCCGACGAGGCGATCGCCGCGCTGGGCCCCGAGGCTTGGCCCGAGCCGCCGGCCGACCTCGCGGCGCTGCTCGCCCCCCACGGGGCGCGGCCGCTGCACGCGGTGCTGCGCGACCAGCGGGTCATCGCCGGGATCGGGCGCTCGTGGGTCGACGAGGTCCTCTGGTCCGCCCGGCTGTCGCCCTTCAAGCGCGGCGACGACCTCGCGCCCGAGGAGGCCGCGGCGCTGCGCGAGGCGATCGTGGCCGTGCTCGGCGGCGCGCTCGAGCACTACGAGCAGGTCGTGCACCTGCCGATCCCGGACAAGCTGCCGCTGCCGCTGCAGGTCCATCGGCGCCAGGGCGAGCCGTGCCCGCGCTGCGGCACGACGCTCGAGGCCGTCCACTACGAGGACTACGTCATGTCCTACTGCCCGGCCGAGCAGACCGGCGGACGCGTGCTCAAGGACCGTCGCCTCTCGCGTCTGCTGAAGTGAGGCCATGATCGATCCTGGACATACCGCCCCCGACTTCACGCTGCCCGACCAAGACGGCAACCCGATTCGCCTCTCCGACCTGCGCGGCGGCCCCGTCGTCGTCTACTTCTACCCCAAGGCCGACACGCCGGGCTGCACCACGCAGGCCTGTGGCGTGCGCGACCACCGCGGCGACTACGCCTCGGCGGGCGCCACCGTCCTCGGGATCTCGCCCGACCCGGTCGAGAGCGTCAAGGCCTTCCACGACAAGCAGGACCTGAACTTCACCCTGCTCGCCGACGCCGACCACGCGGTCTGCGAGGCCTACGGCGTGTGGGTGGAGAAGTCGATGTACGGCCGCACGTACATGGGCGCGCAGCGATCGACCTTCGTGCTCGACGAGGACGGCGTCGTCGCGCACGTCATCGAGAAGGCCTCGCCGAAGACGCACGACGACGAGGTGCTGCAGGCGCTCGGGGACCTGGCGGCTCGCTGAGCCGCGGCGGTCCCGGCCGATCCGTGACGCTCTAGGCTGACGGCATGGGGAAGTGGACGGCCGCCGACCTGCCCGACCTCGCGGGCCGGACCTTCGTCGTCACCGGCGCCAACTCGGGGATCGGCCTGGTCACCGCGCGCGATCTGGCGCGGGCAGGCGCCCGTGTGGTGCTCGCGGTACGCGACACGGAGAAGGGCGAGCGGGCCGCCCGGGGCGTTCCGGGCGAGCGCGAGGTGCGCCGACTCGACCTGGCCGACCTCGCCTCCGTGCGCGCGTTCGCCGCCGGCGTGGACTTCGACATCGACGTCCTGATCGACAACGCCGGCGTGATGGCCGTTCCGCGGGGCGTCACGGCCGACGGCTTCGAACGCCAGATCGGCACCAACCACCTCGGCCACTTCGCGCTGGCCGGGCTGCTGCTCGGCCGCATCCGCGACCGGGTCGTGACGCTCTCCTCCGGTGCCCACCGGTTCGGGCGCGTCAACCTCGACGACCTGCAGTCCGAGCGCTCCTACAACCGCTGGCGCGCCTACGGGCAGTCGAAGCTCGCCAACCTCCTGTTCATGGGCGAGCTCCAGCGCCGTCTCGAGGCCGCCGGCTCGCCGGTGCGGTCGGTCGCGGCGCATCCGGGCTATGCCGCCACCAACCTGCAGTCGCACACCGAGTCGATCCAGGACAGCGTCATGGCCGTCTTCAACGTCGTGTTCGCCCAGAGCGCCGAGATGGGGGCCCTCCCGACGCTGTACGCGGCGACGCAGGACGTGCCCGGCGGCGCCTACGTCGGCCCCGACGGCCTGGCCGAGCAGCGCGGTCACCCCAAGCTCGTCGGCATGAGCCCGGCGGCCCGCGACGCGGAGCTGGCGGCGCGCCTCTGGGCGCTCTCCGAGGAGCTCACCGGCGTGCGCTACGACCTGCCCGCGCCCTCGCACGCCTAGCCTCGATCCGTGCCCGCCTTCACCTCCCCGCTCGCCGAGGAGCTCGCCGAGGGCGTCCTCGCGCGCTTCCTGCGCTACGTGCGCATCGACACCCGCTCGCAGCCCGGGCCCGACGCCAGCCCCAGCACGCCCGGCCAGCTCGAGCTCGGCCGCCTGCTCGTCGGCGAGCTCCGCGACGCCGGCCTCGCCGACGCCGAGATCGACGACGACGGCTACGTCCTCGCCACGCTCCCCGCGGCGGACCCCGGCGCGCCCGTCGTCGGGCTGCTCGCCCACCTCGACACCAGTCCCGAGGTCTCGGGCTCCGGCGTGGAGCCGATCGTGCACCGCGACCACGACGGCGGCCCGATCGCGCTGCCCCGCGACGGGGTGGTGGTCGACGGCGAGGCGCTGCGCGAGAAGGCCGGCGAGGACGTCGTCACGGCCAGCGGCGACACGCTGCTCGGCGCCGACGACAAGGCCGGCGTGGCCGAGATCATGGCCGCCGTCGCCCACCTCGCGGCGCATCCGGAGCTGCCGCGGCCCGCGCTGCGCGTGGGCTTCCTGCCCGACGAGGAGATCGGCGGCAACGGCCGCCCGGAGCGCTTCGACGTCGCGCGCTTCGGGGCGCGCTGCGCCTACACGCTCGACGGCTCGGCGCTCGGCGAGCTCCAGGCCGAGACGTTCACCGGAGCCGAGGTCGTGCTCACGATCCACGGCGTCGAGGTCCATCCCGGGTTCGCCACCGGCGAGATGGTCAACGCGCTGCGGCTGGCGGGCCGGGTGCTCGCCGAGCTGCCGGCCGGGGTCGCACCCGAGACCACCTCGGGCCGCGAGGGGTTCATCCACCCCTACGAGGTCCACGGCGGCACCGCGCAGGCCACCATCCGGATGATCGTCCGGGACTTCGAGGAGGACCTGCTCGCCGAGAAGGTCGAGACCGTGCGCGGGATCGCCGAGCGCGTGGTGGGGGCCGAGCCGCGGGCACGGCTGGAGCTCGTCTCCCGGGCGCAGTACCCGAACATGCGCGACCACCTGGCCCCGTACCCGGAGGTGGTCGAGCGGGCGCAGCGCGCCCTCGACGCCGAGGGCATCGAGGCGGTCCGCACGCCGATCCGCGGCGGCACCGACGGCTCGCTGCTCAGCGCGATGGGCCTGCCGACCCCGAACCTCTTCGCGGGCGGCCACGAGTTCCACTCGCCGCGGGAGTGGGTGACGGTCCAGGACATGGCGGCAGCCGCCGCGACGATCGTCCGGCTGGCAGCGGAGTGGGCGCCGTGAGCACGCTGCACCTGGCCGTCACGCGCGAGCGGCTGGCGATCGCGCGCCTGGAGGCGGGCGACCCCGTGCCCGGCTGGTTCGACGTGCACCGGCCCTTCTGCGCGCTCGTGCGCAGCGGCGACGAGCTGTCGCTGGTGTGCGCCGAGGACGAGGTCCCCGAGGACGTGCCGGCCCAGCGCGGCTGGCGGGCGCTGTCGGTCCACGGGCCGCTCGACTTCGGGCTGACGGGGATCCTGGCCGGCCTCGCCGGGCCGCTTGCCGCTGCCGGGATCCCCGTCTTCGCGATCTCGACCTTCGACACCGATCACGTGCTGGTCTCCGAGGACCGCCTGCCCGACGCGATCGAGGCGCTGCGCGGGGCGGGCCACGAGGTGAGCTGATGGCCCGCGCCCACGCCCACCGCGGGCACCCCCACGGGCTCGCGTGACCGCGGGAGCCCCCGACGCGGTCGTGTTCGACAACGACGGCCTGCTCCTCGACACCGAGACCTGCTGGACCCGCGCCGAGGAGCGGCTGTTCGAGCGCCGCGGGTCGCGCTTCACGCTCGACCACAAGCGCGAGCTGCTCGGGTCCTCGCGGACGATCGCGGCGGGCAAGCTCGAGCGCATGCTGGTCGCGCCCGGCCGGGGGATCGAGCTCTACGAGGAGCTGACCGAGCTCGTGATGGACGAGGCCGCCCGCGGCGTCGAGGCCCGGCCCGGCGCCGTCGAGCTCGTCGAGGCGCTGCGCGCGCGCGGCACGCCGATCGCGCTCGCCTCCAACTCGCCGCGGCGCTTCGTCGAGCGCACGCTGACCGCCTCCGGGATGCTCGACCGCTTCGGGGCGGTGCTCTCGGCCCAGGACGTCGCGCGGCCCAAGCCTGCGCCCGACGTCTACCTCGCGGCCTGCCGGGCGCTGGGCGCCGCGCCCGAGCGGTCGGTCGGGCTCGAGGACAGCCCGACCGGTGTGGCCGCGCTGCGCGCGGCCGGCATGCGGGCGATCGCCGTCCCCTCGCTCGACGGGGTCGACCTCTCCGCCGCCGACCTCGTCGCGCCGTCGCTGGCCGACCGCTCGGTGCACCGTGCGCTCGGGCTCTAGCCTCTTGTCCACCATGCCGCTCGGCGCCCTGGGCGACTTCTTCGACGCGGTCGACACGTTCCTCGGCAACCTCGCGTCGGTCAACTGGGGCGCGCTGGTCATCGGGCTGGTGTTCTTCGGGATCTACCTGTCGCTGCGCTCGCGGGCGTACTTCCACGCGCTGCGCGCGGCCTATCCGGGCGTGCGGATCCGCTGGCGCGAGATCTGGGGCGCCTACGTCGCCGCCTACGGCTTCAACAACGTCGTCCCGGCGCGCGGGGGCGATGTCATGAAGCTGTTCCTGGTGCACCGATCGGTGCCCGGGGCGAGCTACCCCGCGGTCGGCGCCTCGTTCTTCGTCGAGGCGGTCTTCGACGCGACGATGGCCGCCCCGATCCTGCTCTTCGCGTTCACCCAGGGTGTCTTCCCCAAGCCCCCGGACTTCTCCAAGCTCAAGGCGTTCGACCTCTCGTTCTTCGCCTCGCATCCCCGCTTCGCGCTGTTCGTGCTCACGGCGCTGGGCGTTCTCGCTCTCGTCGCCTTCGCGCTCCTGAGCCGCCGCGTCGCCGAGTTCTGGGCGCGCGTGCGCCAGGGCGTGAGGATCCTCTTCGACCGCCGCCGCTACATCCGCGAGGTCTGGCTCGTGCAGTTCGTGGGCTGGCTGTTTCGCTTCTCGGCGTTCTGGATGCTGCTCGACGCGTTCCATATCGGCGGCTCGGTCCGCAACGTCCTGCTCGTGCTCGGCGTCAACGCCGTCGCGGCGATCGTGCCGTTCACGCCCGGCGGCGCCGGCGTGCAGCAGGCGTTCCTGGTCGCCGTCTTCGGCGCTGGCGCGGCCGCCTACTCCGTCGGCCAGCAGATCGCCATCGGCTCGTTCAGCATCGCGATGGGCTTCTTCGCGATCGTGGTGGTCTTCCGCTTCCGCAGCTTCAAGGAGGTCATCCGCGCCGGTCGCGAGCACCGCGCCGCCGATGCCGCCAGGCCGGACCCAGTCTGAGCGCCCTACGAGGCGGCGAGGAACCGCTCGACGTCGGCCGCGTCCGCCTCGAGCGCCGTGCGGTCGGCGCGGCGCAGCCGGCCGAAGGGGGCAAGCTCGACCCGGTCCCGGACGAGCCGCCAGGTCGCCACCGCCCGTCCGCCGGCGATCGCGAACGGCCGGAAGAGGCCGCCGCTGACCACGGCGTGATCGTGGGTGCCGAGGATCGGCTCCCGGGAGGTCCAGCCCAACAGCACCGGATCGAAGGCGCCGAGCAGCCGCGGCGCCGGGAGCTCGGCGGTCGGTGGGGCGACGGCCGGCTCGAGCAGGCCGTCGGCCCGCTCGGCGATCTCGCTTGCGATCGCCCGCAGGCCCGCGCGCGCGTCGCGCAGCGGCAGGCCCGCCCAGCGGGCGAGGTCGCGGTCCGACGCGGGCGCGTGGCCGGCCAGGTAGCGGCGCGCGAGCTCGGCCAGCGCCGCATCGCGGTCGACCGGCTCGGGCTCGCCGAGCCAGTCGCGCACGAGGACGTAGGCGTGCTGATCGCCGATCATCGGCCCGCGCACGGCGACGCCGCGCAGGCACGCGAGGAACAGCAGGTGCACGAGTCCCTGCCCCTCGATGCCCACCCCGGCGGCGCGGATCCGGTCGCGCAGCTGAGCCCGGGTCAGCGGGCCCTCGTCCGCGAGCGCCCGCTCGATGACGGCGACCGCGCGCTCGGCGGCGGCCGGATCGATGCCTTCCTGGGCGAGCCGCCGCGCGTTGCCGGTGCGCTGGGGCGGGGTGGTCAGCGCCCACAGCCATGGGTAGTCCTCGCGCCGCACGAGGTGCAGCGTGCCGCGGTTGAGCCAGGCGATCAGGAGCGAGCGCTCCTCGGTGAGCGCGACGTCGACGTCGGCGGCCGACAGTCCCGCGGTGCGCGCCCGGATCGCCAGTCGCGCCGCGCGGGCGTCCTGGGCCTGCACTGCGAGCAGCCGGTCGACGGCTGCCACCGCCCCGACTGCCGGTCGTCCCGCGAGCAGCTGGGCGGTCAGGCGCTCGGCCAGCATCGGGGCGCGGTACCGCCGGGCTTGACCGCGGCCAGCGCGGGCGCTCGCGCTCCCTCGCCCGGGTGTCCTGCGTTGTCCACGACAATCGTGGTCAACGTCGGAGACCCCGGCGAAGGGTCGAGGTCTCCGGTCAGGAGAGGCCCTGGCGCGCCTCGCGCACCAGCGCCACGGCCTCGGGGAAGACGGTGGCCATCACCGCCCGGATCTGCTCGGCCTGCTGCTCGGGCGTGCCCTGGATGTTGACCCGCTGCACCGCGGCCACGGTCATCTGGACCGCCAGGCCGATCGCGTTGTCGGCCCACGCCATCTTCTGCGAGCCCTGGAGCTGCTCGGCCATCTCGGCCAGCCGCCGCTGAAGCTCGTCGGGATCGCCGAACAGTCCACCGAAGCCTTCCATGCCGACATCGTACGCTCTCGCCCGTGGCGGTCCGGATGATCGAGGGAGCGGGCGTGGCGCTCGCCGTGCGGGAGCGCGGCGCGGGGCCTGCCGCGCTCGTCCTGCACGCCATCGCCTCCGACGCGGAGGCCCGCGAGGACACGCTCGCCGAGCTCGCCGCCGCCGGCGCGCGGGCGATCGCCCACGACCGCCGCGGCTACGGCGCCAGCGGAGCGCCCGAGCCCTACGACGCGACCACCGTCATGGAGCAGGCCGAAGACGCTGCGGCGGTGCTCGACGCGCTCGGCGCCGCCCCGGCCGTGCTGGTCGGCGACGGCTTCGGTGCGCTGATCGCGATCGACCTCGCCATGCGCCACCGGGCCAAGGTCGCCGGGATGGTCCTCGCCGACCCACCGCTGCTGGCGTTCGTCGCGGCCGCCACCGAGGCGCTCAGCGCTGAGCGCAGCGCGCTCGAGGACGCGCTGCGCGAGGGCGGCCCAGAGAGCGCGGTCGACGTCCTGCTCGACGGCGTCGCCGATCCTGGTCGATGCGCCCGCGCCCGTCGCGCGCATCGCGCGGTCTTCGCCGACCTCGCCGGCATCGCGAGCCGGCCGTTGACCCGCCGCGAGCTCCGCGGGATCGACGTCCCCGCGGTCGTGCTCAGCAGTGCCGGCGCCCCCGCCCACCTGCGCGCCGCTGCCGACGCGCTCGTAGAGCTCCTGCCACGGGTCCGCCGCGAGGAGGACGACACGGCCCTGGCGGCCGCGGCGCGCGGGCTGCTCTGAGCGGCGCCTCAGCGCCGGCGCGCGGCGAACGCCACCGTCCCGCCGCGGCGCGCGAGCCCGGCGGCCAGCTCGGCGAGCGCCGCGAGCGGGGCGAGGGGCACCAGCGCCAACGTCACGAGCGCGTCGCGCGATCGCAGCGGGGCGTTGCGCTGGAGGGCATGAAACAGCCAGGAGGGCCTGCGCGTCGCGCGGCTGACGAGCGTCTGCCACATCCCGAACGGGTTGTGCTCGGCGAGCACGTGGCGCTCGACCACGACCTCGAACCCCTCGCGCTCGAGCAACGCGCGCAGTCCGGCGGCGGTGAAGTGCACGCGATGGCGCGGGAGGTCGAGGTGGAACCACCGCTCGCCGCCGAGGCAAGCCTGGACGCTCGCCAGGTTGGGCGCCCCGACGACCAGCGCTCCGCCCGGTCGCAGCCAGGCGGCCGCGCGGCGCACCGCGGCTCCGGGGTCGTCGAGGTGCTCGAGCACGTGCCAGAGCACCACGACGTCGAGCGCCCCCTCGTTCACGTGGGCGCCCGCGATCCCGTCCGGCTCGAGCTCGACCCCGTGCAGCGCCCGGGCGGCGGCGACCGCGCCCGGCGATGGCTCGATGCCACGCGCGTCGTAGCCGGCCGACCGTGCGGCCGCGACGAAGCGCCCGCGTCCGGCGCCGGCGTCGAGCAGCTGCCCGGGGGGCGGGGCGACGGCGGCCGCCAGCGCGAGCCGCCGGCGGTCGAAGGCGGCCAGCACTGGGCGTGCCGCGGCGGCGAGCCGCGGCCGGTCGGTGCCGTAGCCCCGCGGGTCCGCCGGCGCCGGCGCGCCGGTCGTGACCGCCGTGCCGCAGGTGCGACAGCGGTCGAGCCCCGGCCGCCAGGTCGCGAGCGCGCCCCCGCACGCGGGGCAGCGGCGGGGGCTCACCCGCCGCTGCGGCAAAGGGAGCTGCGGGTGGGCCGGCTCGCCGCCGGAGGGCCCGCCGTCGCCGCGCTGATCGGCACGCGCGGAGCCTACGCCCATAGACTGCCTCGACGTGGCGCCGCCAACCACCACGCAGCTCGCCTGGCGCGGACGCATCGAGACGATGATCCGGCTCGCCCAACCCGCCCTCGACCTGCTGCTCGCGACGGGCGAGCGGGTCTCGCGGATCGTCGAGCGCGACGACAGCGACTGGATGCCCCCGCGCTCGGTCGCGTCGCCCCCGGCGCCCCTGGCGGTCGGCCGCGGCTCGAGCCGCGCCGACGAGCCCGGGCCCGAAGCCACCACCGACTGACCACAGCCATCGCCGCCACCACTCCCCCCACCGTCGAGGAGACGCTGGCCCTCGAGGCCGAGCGCGGGCCGCTCGCCGCGGCCGCCGCGATCGGCGCCGGCCTCGCAACGATCGGCGGCACCGTCCTCGGCGGCCTGGCGCTGCGCGACCGCCCGTCGGTCACGCTGCCCGAGGCGCTGGGCGACGCTGCGAACAGGCCCCCGCGATCGGGCGGCCTGCTCACCGACACCGTCCTCTACGTCAAGGACCACATCGCGGCCCTCACCGCCGGGCAGGTCCTGGTGGCCATCGCCGCCCCGCTGACGGCACTGGCGCTGCTGCACCTGTCCCGCGCCGTCCGGGCGCGGCGCCCCGAGACGGGCCAGGGGCCGCTGATCGCGCTGGTCGCAGGGGCGGTCGCGACGTTCGTGGGCGTGCTGGTCGGCCAGATCGCGGTGGTCGTCTCCTCGAGCAACTTCGCATCCTCGAGCGACCACACGACGGCCGCCGCGCACGACGCGCTCCAGCCCTCGGCGGCCCTGACCGCCGGCTTCATCGCGTTCCTCGGGCACGTGGCGCTGGGCGTCGGCTTCCTGATCGTCGCGCTCAACGCGATGCGGGTCGGCCTGCTCACCCGCTTCATGGGCGTGCTGGGGATCATGGGCGGGGTCTTCCTCGCGTTCCCGTTCTTCTCGGTGCCCGTCATCCAGAGCTTCTGGCTGCTGGCGATCGGGGCGCTGCTAGCGCGCCGCTGGCCGAACGGCATGCCTCCCGCGTGGGAGACCGGGCGCGCCGAGCCGTGGCCGAGCCGGCAGCAGATGCTCGAGAGCCGCGGTGCGGCCACCGGACCGGCGCCGCCCGAGGCGCCCGAGGCACCAGCGGCCGAGCAGAGGTCGGAGCCCCCCCGCTCGAAGAAGAAGAAGAAGCGGCGCCGCTGAACGGGTGGGGCCGACCGCATGGCCGCGGTCGCCCGGCATGCCGGCGAGGACGTACGGGTCAGCGGGGCCCGGATCGATCGGGCGGCGCCCGCACCGCACGCGCTCGACCTGACGGCGCTCAGTCGCCGAGCGCCGCGAGGATCGCCCCGGGCGCGTCCTCGGGCACCCAGTGCCCGACGCCGTCGACGACCTCCACGTCAAGCTGCGGTTGCCCTGCGACCGGGCCGGGGCGCAGGCCCCCGGTGACGACGTCGCGGGCGCCGGTCAGCAGCACGGTCGGGACCTCGAGCCTGGCGCCCGCGTAGCGGCCCCGCAGCAGCGGGCCGACCTCGCGCGTGAGGAAGGTCCGGTACATGGCCACCGTCACGTGCCGCGGGAGATGGCCGGCGAACACCTCGACATCGCTCGGCGCGAGCCGCTCGCGGCGCCCCACGCGCAGCATCGACCGCACCATCGCGGGCGCGATCAGCGGCCCGAGCAACGGCAGGCTGATCGGGCCCTGGTAGGCGAGCAGCAGCGCACGGCGCGGGTCGCCCCGGCTCGTCCACGGGTGGGGCACGCAGGCGCACACCATGCGCTCGATCCGCTCGGGCGCGCGCAGCGCCGCGAGGAAGCCGCACCAGGCGCCCCAGTCGTGGCCGACCCACGTCACGCGGTCGATCCCGAGCGCGTCGAGGAGCGCGAGCAGGTCTCCGGCGAGCTGTTCCTTCTCATAGCCCGCGGGCGGTGCATCGGTCCAGCCGTGGCCCCGCAGGTCCGGCGCGAACACCCGGTGGCGCTTCGCCAGCTCGGGGATCAGCCCGCGCCAGGCCCACCAGCTCTGCGGCCAGCCGTGGACGAGCAGCACGGGCGGTGCGTCGGAGGGCCCGGCGACGGCCACGTGGGTCCGCAGTCCGGCGGCGTCCACCCACTCGTGCCTGACGCCCTCCACCGCGGGTGTGTCATCTGCGACCTCCATGGAGGGGGCAGCCTGACAGGGAGGGCGGCCGGACGGCGCTGCCGATCTGGCCTCGGAAGCGATAGAACAGGCGGGTCCCCCGACAGGAGAGAGCGCGATGAGCAGCGGTGAGCAGACGCTGGAGCAGCGGTTGGAGCAGTTGCTGGACGTCGAGCGCTTCGATCCTCCTGGGGACTTCGCCCGCGACGCCCTGATCTCCGACGGCTCGGTCCACGAGGCCGCCGCTGCGGACCCCGTGGGCTGGTGGGAGCAGCAGGCCCGGGACCTGCACTGGTTCGCCGAGTGGGACACCGCGCTCGACGACACCAACCCGCCCTTCTACAAGTGGTTCGTGGGTGGGCGGATCAACGCGTCTCTACAACTGCCTGGACCGTCACGTGGAGGCCGGGCATCGGCGACCGCGTGGCCTTCCACTGGCGCGGCGAGGAGGGCGAGGAGCGTGACATCACCTACGCCGAGCTGCATCGCGACGTCCAGCGGTTCGCCAACGTCGCTGAAGGCCGCGGGCGTCGGCGCCGGGCGACGTCGTCGGGATCTACCTGCCGATGATCCCCGAGGTCGTCGTGGCGATGCTGGCGTGCGCGCGCATCGGCGCGCCGCACAACGTCGTCTTCGGCGGGTTCTCCGCCGGAGTCGGTCGCGGAGCGCATGGAGTTCTCCGACGCCAAGTCGCTGGTCACCGTCGACGGCGCGCGGCGCAAGGGCAGGACGGCGCCGGTCAAGGCAGGCCGTCGACGGCGCGATGCCCGACCTGCCGTGACATCGTGGTGCGCCACGCCGGGCATCGACTGCCCGATGGCCGACAAGGACGTGTTCTTCGACGAGGCGATGGCCAGGCGCGGACGCCGAGTGCGAGGCCGAGCTCGCTCGACGCCGAGCATCCGCTGTTCGTCCTGTACACGTCGCGGGTCGACGGCCAAGCCGAAGGGCATCCTGCACACCACCGGCGGCTACCTGACGCAGGTGGCGTGGACGCACCGGCACGTCTTCGACCTCGAAGGCCGGACGATCCGACGTGTTCTGGTGCTCGGCCGACGTCGGCTGGATCACCGGGCACTCCTACATCGTCTACGGGCCGCTGATGAACGGCTGCACGTCGGTGATGTACGAGGGCGCGCCGGACTACCCGCACAAGGGGATCTGGTGGGAGCTGTGCGAGCGCTACGGCGTCACGATCTTCTACACGGCGCCGACGGCGATCCGCGCGTGCATGAAGTGGGGCGCCGAGCACGTCGCCGCGCACGACCTCTCGAAGCTGCGGCTGCTGGGGACCGTCGGCGAGCCGATCAACCCGAAGGCCTGGCTGTGGTACCGCGAGGTCGTCGGCGGCGGGACGCTGCCCGATCGTCGACACCTGGTGGCAGACCGAGACCGGCGGGATCATGATCACGACGCTTCCCGGGGCGCAGTACGCCAAGCCGGGGTCGGCGGGGACGCCGCTTCCCGGGGTCGACGCGGCGGTCTTCGACGAGGCCGGCGAGGACGTGCCCGACGATCGGCAGGGCCTGCTCGCGCTGCGACGGCCGTGGCCGGGGATGCTGCGCACGCTGTTCCGCGACGACGATCGCTTCGTGGCGACGTACTTCTCGAAGTGGCCGGCGTATCCGGGCACCTACCTGGTCGGCGACGCGGCGAAGCGCGACGCCGACGGCTACTTCTGGGTCATCGGCCGCGTCGACGACGTCATCAACGTCTCCGGCCACCGCATGAGCACGGCGGAGATCGAGTCGGCGATCGTCTCGCACCCCAAGGTCGCCGAGGCGGCGGTGATCGGGCAGCACGACGAGGACACCGGCCAGGCGATCGCCGCCTTCGTGACGCTCGAGGCCGACCTCGAGGGCTCGGACGGGCATGATCGCCGAGATCCGCGAGCACGTCGCGGGGCGGATCGGCAAGCTCGCGCGCCCCAAGCGCGTGATCTGGTCCGACGACCTGCCCAAGACCCGCTCGGGCAAGATCATGCGCCGCCTGCTGCGCGACATCGCCGAGGGCCGCGAGCTCGGCGACGTCACCACGCTGCGCGACCCGACGGTCATGGCCCAGCTCCAGGACAAGATCGACGCCCGCCAGGCCGACGGCGAGTAGCCGCCGCCACCCCCGCCCGCGGGCGCGGGCAGGCGGCCGTCCTACCCGTGCGGCATCGCGTCGAGCTTCGCCTGGGTGCGCATCTCCGAGAGGATCCGCTCGAGGCGGGGCTCGGTGTCGGCGTCGACGTGGCGCATCGCGGCGGCGACGCCGGGGTGCACCGCGGCGATCTGGGCGTGCATCTCGTGGGCGACGGCGCGGTAGGACGGGTGGCCCTCGCGGCCGGAGCGCAGCTCGATGAGCTGCATCGCCTCGCGGGCGTTGAGGTCGAGCACGTAGCGGATGCGGTAGCCGAGGCAGAGCGCGTACATCGCCGCGCGGGCGTCGTGGCCGGCGCCGATCAGGCGCTCGTAGGCGTCGCGGGAGACCTCGAGCGCCCGCTTGTAGGCGGACCCGCAGCCGGCGGCGACGACCTCCTCCGGCACGCCGGCGCCGAGGTCGGGCGTGAGCCGCTGCCACTGCACGGTCAGCATCCGGTGGCGCTGGAGGTCGCGGAACGCGCCGTAGTCCGACACGATCTCGAAGCGGTAGCGCAGCGCCTCGAAGCCGCGCCCCGGCCGGTGCCGGCGATTGGACCGCTGGCCGACGAGGTCGGTCAGCAGGTCGCCGCGCTCCTCGGGCCCCAGTGCGGTGAGGCGCATGCGCACCGACTCCTCGTCGGCACCGGCCGCCTCGAAGAGCAGCGCTGCGAGCAGGGCCTCCTCGTCGCCGTCGACGTGCAGCAGGCGCACCGAGGGCCGCGCGGGGCCGGTGCCGTCGGCCGGCCGGCGGTCGAGGCCCAGCCGGGCCACCCAGCGCTCGGCCGCGCGCTCGCGGGCCTCCAGGTAGCCGACCCACTCGCCGCCGCGGTCGGGGCGCTCGACCCGCGAGACGAAGCTCGGCATGACGCCCTGCACGGCCTCGAGGATCCAGCGGCCGCACTGGCGTGCCTCGGGCAGCGGGTGGGCGAGCAGGTGCAGGATCAGCTGCTCGTAGGTCTGGCCCGTCGCGTAGATGCCCATGTGCGAGAGCGAGGCCGCCGGCAGCAGCCCACGCAGCAGGTCGAGCGCCTTGGCGGTGATCGCGCGGCGATGGGCGGCGCTGGGCTCGCCGTCGGGGGCGGGGAAGGTCTCGTCGGCCCACTCGATCACCCGCGGCAGCGCCGCCGCGTAGATCGAGAACAGCTCGTCCATCGCGCGCGCGTACTCGGGACCGAGCTCGGGATCGCGGAAGTAGCGGTAGCCGCCGCCCGGCATCTGGGCGTCGTAGGCGATGTAGCGCGTCGACTGCTCGAGGTAGGCGCCCAGTCGCGGGCGCTGGAGAACCTTGGTGAGGACGTTGGAGACCCACTCGCAGGCGACGTGGGCGCCGCCGAGCTGCGCGACCGAGTCGTCGCCGTAGCCGAGGAAGATGCGCTCGTAGAGCTGCGCCGCGCGGTCGCCCTCGGCGCCCTCCCAGGCGGGGAGCTCGGGCAGCGACTCGGCGAACTCGTCGAGGAACAGGCGCCGGAGGGTGCCGGGGTAGCGCGAGTAGCGGGCGAACAGCGCGCCCTTGACCGTCTCGGGGAGGTTGACCAGCGCGAAGACGGGCCGGTCGAGGCTCGTGACGTGGGGGGCGAGCCGTGCTCGCTCGGCGTCGGTGAGGGTCTCGGCCGGGTAGTGCACGGGGCCGGCGACCATACCGGCTCGCGCGGCGGGGTCGGTCCCGGGCCGGGGGGCCCGGCCCGGGACGACCGGACGTTGCGGCTTTCGGGCGTCAGTGCCCGTGCGCGTGCATGCGATCGCCGAGGTGCAGGTCCTCGAGCAGTCGCGGCACGAACGTCAGCGCGGCGATCCCGACGATGACGTAGACGACGTCGGTGGCGGTGCCGCCACCGAGGACCTTCGACAGCACGTTCGTGTCGAACAGGGCGAGAACCGCCCAGTTGAGGCAGCCCACGATGACCAGGGCCAGCCACAGCACCTCGAACCGCTTGACGTACGACATCGCGTCTCCTTCCCCGCCCGCGAGGGCGGCCACTTGTGATGTTCGCCACGATGTACCCCGGGGTGCGGGCGCGGTTACGCGTTGCAGCGGCGCCTGCGCGGGCGGGCGCGGCCGCCGCGCCGCTCAGCCGGCGGCGCCGGGGTTGCCGGTCGACTGGCCGGCGTCGCCCTTCTCGGGCGAGCTCTCCGACGGGGCGCCGGAGGTGTCGCGATCGGGCTCGCCGTCGCCGCCGGGCACCTGCTCGCCCGGCGCGGACTCCGGGTAGCCGCCGCGGCCGGACTCCTGGTGGCGGGGATCCTCGGAGAGGTCGGGCTGGCGTTCGTCCATGCCGTCCGTCTACCCCGACGGGGCGCGAGCGACGCCGAGGATGTGGGCGATGCCGGCGAACGGCACCCGCTCGCAGCGCTCGATCACGAAGCCGGCGGCCTCGATCGCCGGGCCGGTGTCGCGGTCGAGGTGGCAGCCGGCGGCCATGCGGCGCCAGAACAGGCGCGTCGCGCCCCGCTGGACAGCCGCCTTGACCGGACGGCGGGAGACGACGTGCTCGTAGAAGCGCAGCTCGCCGCCCGGCCGGAGCACGCGCCGCGCCTCGGCGAGCGCGCTCGCCTGGCTGGGCACGCTGCACAGCACGAGCGAGGTCACCACCGCGTCGGCCGACCCGTCCGCGAGCGGCAGCGCATCGGCCTCGCCGTCGACGACGGTCACGCCGACCGGGCATGCCGCGGCGCGCTCGGCGGCGCGGTCGCGCAGGTAGGGCTCGGGCTCGACGGCCACGACCTCGGTGACCTCGGCCGGGTAGTGGGCGAAGTTCAGCCCGTTGCCGGCGCCGACCTCGACGACGCGGCCGCGCAGGCCGGCGAGCATCCGCTCGCGGTTGCCCGACTGCCCGCGCTCCTCCTCGCGGACGCTGAAGCGCTCGTAGACGCGCGCGAAGACCGGGTGCGCGTGCTGGAGGCTCATAGCAGCCCGAGCGCCGATCCGGCGTCCCTGGCCAGGTCGAACAGCGGCGCCGGCCAGATCCCGAAGAACAGGGTGGCGGCGCCGAACAGCACGGCCACCACGCGGGTCTCGATGCCGGCCGTACGCGACGGGGCGAGCTCCTCTGCAGGGAGGTCGACCGAGCCGCCGGCGAGCGCCGGCTGGGGCGCGCGCGCCGGCCGCATCCAGATCGCCGCCACCACCCGCAGGTAGTAGGCGAGCGAGATCATCGATCCGACGACGATCATGACGCCGAGCCAGGTGTAGCTGCCGTCCACGAGGGCGTCGATGAGGTACACCTTGCCGACGAACCCTGCCGTCGCCGGGATCCCGGCGAGGCCGAGCATCGCCAGCGTCATCGGCCACGCCAGCCACGGCCGCTGCGCGCCGAGGCCGTCGACGGCCGCGATGTCGTCGCCGAGCCCGGTCTCGCGCTCGCGCGCCACGACGACCGCGAAGGCGGCCACGTTCATCAGCAGGTAGACGATCAGGTAGAGCACGGTCGCCTCCAGCCCCAGGCGCGAGGACACGACGACGCCGCCGAGCATGTAGCCGGCCTGCGCGACCGACGAGTAGGCGAGCAGCCGCTTGAGCGACGCCTGGCCGATCGCCCCGACGTTGCCGACCACGATCGTGATCGTCGCCAACACCGCCATCGCCGGGGCCCAGGTGCCGTGCGCGTCGATCACCGCGACGCCGAAGAAGCGCAGCGCGAGCGCGAGCGCGGCCGCCTTGGTGGCCACCGCCATGAACGCCGTGATCGGCGTCGGCGCGCCCTCGTAGACGTCAGGCGTCCACTGGTGGAACGGCGCCACCGACGCCTTGAACGCGATGCCCACCAGCACGAGCGCGATGCCCCCGAGCAGCAGCGGGTCGCCGACGACGTCGCCGGGCCCGCGCAGCGACTGCGCGATCGCGGTGAAGTCGGTCGCTCCGGTGGCGCCGTAGACCATCGCGAGCCCGTAGAGCAGGGTGGCCGAGCCGACCGACCCGACGATCAGGTACTTCAGGCCCGACTCGAGCGAGCCGGCGCGCCGCATCTCGGTGGCGCAGAGCACGTAGAGCGGGATCGACAGCAGCTCGTAGCCGAGGAAGACCGTGACCAGGTTCTGCGCTCCGGCGAGCGCCGCCATGCCACCAGCCGCGGTCAGCAGCAGCCCGTAGTACTCCCCGTGCGCCGCCTCGCGTGGCGCGGCGGACCGCCACGACAGCAGCACCGTCGCGATGCCGGCGACGGCGAAGATCATCGTCGCGATCAGCGCGAGCCGGTCGACGTGCAGCGCGCCGGAGATGACGTCCTCGTCGGTGCCCCACTGCCACACCGACAGCCCGAGCGCGGCGCCGAGCGCCACGATCGCGAGGGACGGCACGCCGACCTCGCGCATCGCGCGTCCCCGCAGCAGCCCGGCGAGGAGCACGACGACCCCGCCGCCGAGCAGCGCGACGATCGGCGACATCGCCGCCCAGTCGACGTGCGGCCCGGTCAGCGCCCCGTTCGCGGCGATCATGGGGCGGCCTCCGCTCGCGCCTGCCCGGCGGCGCCCGTGCCAGGGCCGTGCGCCGCGGCGACCGACGCCTGGACCGACCGCTCGGAGCGGTGCAGGGCCAGCTGCGGGTAGAGGGCGAGGGCGACGATCGCCGCGACCAGCGGCGCCAGCACGGCGGCGTCGGCGCGCGACATCTCCCGCGACGCGACCTCGGGGCCGACGCGGTTGTGCATGGCGCGGATGAAGGCGCGCAGCATGTAGACCGAGGCCATCGCCACGCCGACGATCGCCACGAGGGCGATCACGATCTTCGCCCGGAAGACCCCGAGCAGGATCAGGAACTCGCCGGCGAAGTTCGACGAGCCGGGCATGGCGAGCGTGGCCAGCGCGACGACGAGGAACAGCGCCGCGAGCACGGGCGCGCGGAACGCGATGCCGCCCATGTCGCGCAGGTCCTCCGAGCCGCCCGCGCGCTGGGCGAGCAGCCCGATCGCCAGGAACGCCGGCATCACGACGAGCCCGTGGTTGACCGCCTGGAGCAGCGCGCCCTGCGCGCCCTCGGGCCGCAGCGAGAAGATGCCAAGCACGATGAAGCCGAGCTGGGCCACCGACGAGTAGCCGAGGATCAGCCGCGTGCTGGTGGCGGTGAAGGCCATCGCCGAGCCGTAGAGGATCGACGCGAGCGCGATCAGCAGCACGAGCGTCTGGTAGTGCGAGCTGGCGTGCGGGAACAGCGGCAGGCAGATCCGCAGGAACCCGTAGGCGGCGACCTTGCTCAGCACGCCCGAGAACGCCCCCAGCGCCGGCAGCGGCATGTTGCGGTACCCGTCGGGCATCCACCCGTGCAGCGGGAAGCCCGGCATCTTCACCAGGAACGCCGCCGCGAAGAACAGGAACATCCAGTCCTGCGAGCCGGCCGGCAGCCCGCGGCGGGCGATGTCGGACATGACGAAGCTGATCGGCTCGCCGGCGCCCTTGCTCGACATGACCGCCGCCGCGACCGCTGCCGACAGCATCAGCAGCGAGCCGACCAGCGTGTAGATGAACAGCTTGATGATCGCGCGCACCCGGTCCGGCCCGCCGAACATGCCGGTGAGGAACAGAAACGGCACGAGCATCAGGTCGAAGAACGCGACGAAGACGAAGAGGTCCTGCGCGGTCAGCGCGCCCAGCACGCCGGCGTGGGCGAGCCCGAGCCAGAAGAAGAACGTCTGCGGGCGCTCGACCCGCGCCCCGGCCAGGCCGAGTGCGGCCCACGCCGTCGAGGCGGTGAAGATCACGGTCGTCAGCAGGACCAGGAAGAGGTTGAGGCCGTCGATGCCGAGCTTCCAGTGGACGCCGAGCGCGCCGATCCACGTCTCGTCGGTGACGAACTGCAGGCCTCCGCCGCTCCTGTAGCGCGCGACCACGACGATCGCGTAGGCGAGCGCCAGCACCGCCCCGCCCAGGGTCAGCCACGGCGCCAGGCGCCGTCCGGCGAGCGCGCCGGCAACCGCGAACGCGGCCGGCAGCCCGATCAGCAGCGACAGGAAGACGGTCATGACTGCACCAGGAAGTAGGCGGCGACGCCGACGAGGCCCAGCAGCAGCAGCGCTGCGTAGGCGCGCAGCAGGCCGGACTGCAGTGCGCGCACGGCGGCCGAGCCGGCCCGCACGACGCCGGTGGTCCCGCCGACGAGTGTGCCCTCGACGAAGATGCGCTCGAAGGTCTGCTGGCCGAAGCGCCCGAACCACGCGAACGGCCGCACGACGAGGACGTCGATCAGCTCGTCGAAGTACCACTTGTTGACGAACAGCCGGTGCAGCGCCCCCAGGCGCTCGCGCATCGCAGCGGCGCTGCCCGGGCGGCGCACCCACATGACCCAGGCGACGGCGACGCCGGCGAGGCCGAGCACGGCGCCGGCGATCAGCCCGAAGGCGGTCAACGCGTTGGACGGGTCGAGCACGCCGTAGAACTTCGAGCCGGCGAACGTCGGGTGCAGGAACTCGTCGACGTAGTCGGTCGCCCCGAACGGGATCTGGATCAGGCCGCCGATCGTGGCGAGCACGGCCAGCGCGCCCATCGCCGTCCTCATCGGAAGAGCGCGCTCGGCGATGTGGTGGTCGGGTCCCGGGAAGCCGACGTCGGTGTCCTCCTCCTCGCCGGTGGCCGGGTTGGTCGGCGCGTCGGCGTGGTGGAGGTGGCCGGCCTCGAGCTCGCGCGCCTCGGCCACCGGCTCTCCCCAGAACGCGCGGAAGATCATCCGCCACGTGTAGACGGCGGTGATGAACGCCCCGACGTAGCCGGCGGCGTAGACGACCCAGAACCAGCCGCCGCGCTCGCCGACCAGGCCGAGGATCTCGTCCTTGGAGAAGAACCCGGAGAACGGCGGCACGCCGGCGAGCGCGAGGCCGCCGACGACGAAGCAGCCGTAGGTGAACGGCATCGCTCGCCGGAAGCCGCCCATGCGGTCCAGCGACTGCTCGCCGGCCATCGCGCCGATGATCGAGCCGGCCGCCATGAACAGCAGCGCCTTGAAGAAGGCATGCGTCATGAGGTGGAACAGCCCGGCCGCGTAGGCGCCGGCGCTGACGGCCATGATCATGTAGCCGATCTGCGACATCGTCGAGTAGGCGATGACGCGCTTGAGGTCGGTGACGACCAGGCCGATCGTGCCGGCCACGAGCAGCGTCAGCGTGCCGATCGCGACGCCCACGTCGGCGGCCGCCGGGGCCTGCTCGAACAGCGGCCACATGCGGGCGATCAGGTAGACGCCGGCGGTGACCATCGTCGCCGCGTGGATCAGCGCGGAGACCGGGGTCGGGCCCTCCATCGCGTCGGGCAGCCAGGTGTGCAGCGGGATCTGCGCCGACTTCGCGAACGCGCCCACGAGCAGCAGGATCAGCCCCGCGGTCAGGTCGCCCTCGGGCAGCCCGCCCGCCTGCTTGAACGTGCCGAGGAAGTCGAGCGTGCCGCTGTTGCGGAAGATGAAGTAGGTGCCGAGCACCAGGCCGATGTCGCCGACGACGTTGATGACGAACGCCTTGATGCCCGCGGCGGTCGCCGTCGTCCGGCGGTACCAGAAGCTGATCAGCAGGTAGGACGCCGCGCCCACGAACGCCCAGCCGACGATCAGCAGGAAGAAGTTGCCCGCCAGGACCAGCACGAGCATCGAGAAGACGAAGAAGTTCAGGTAGCTGAAGAAGCGCGCGTAGCCGCGATCGCTGGCCAGGTACGCGACCGAGTAGAGGTGGATCAGCGTCGAGACGCCGGTCACGACGAGCGCCATGAACACCGACAGCGGGTCGACGAGGACCGACACCTTCGCGTCGACGCCCACGGTCCTCGCGTAGTCCCAGCCGACGAAGACGAGCTGGCGGTGCTCGGCGTCGTGGGACTGGAGGCTGATCAGCAGGCCCACGGCGCAGGCGAACGCCGCGGCGATCGCGACGGTGCCGACGACGCCGGCCCCGCGGCCGGGCAGCGTGCGGAAGCCGGCCGCCGAGACCAGCGCGCCCGCCAGCGGCAGGGCGAGGACGAGCCATGCGAGCGTCTGCATCTAGCCGTGCAGCTCCCGCAGCTCGTCGACGTCGATCGGCAGCGAGCGCCGGTGCATCGCGACGATGACGCCCAGGCCGACGGTCACCTCGCAGGCCGCGACGACCATGACGATGATCGCGAAGATCTGGCCGTCGCCGTTCGCGTGCATCTGGCTGAAGGCGATCAGCGCCAGGTTCGCCGCGTTGAGCATCAGCTCGAGGCAGAGCAGGACGACCAGCGGGTTGCGGCGCGTCATGACGCCGGCGGCGCCGATCGTGAAGATGATCGCCGAGACGGCGAGGTACCAGCCGGTCGCCAACTACCAGCCCCCCTCTTCGGATCGCATGCCGGTGCGCCCGGCGTCGCTCGGGCGGCCCTCGCCGGTCGGCGCACTGGCGCCGACGGCGGCGCGGGCGCGCCCGGCGTGGACGGCCTCGGCCATGGTCCCGAGGTCCTCGTCGCGCACCATGTCCATGACGCTGAGCACGGGACGGTCCGCCGGCGAGACGATCCCGCCGCGGCGGCGGGCGAGCACGACCGCGCCGACGGCGGCGATCAGCAGCAGGAACGACGCCGCCTCGAACGGGAACAGGAACTTGGTGAGCAGGAGGCGGCCGATCTCCTCGGGGTTGCCGAAGCCGAGCGGGAGGTCGTTGCCCTTGTCGGAGATGCCCGCCAGGCCGGAGCCGAGCATCGCCACCATCAGCTCGGCCGCGAGCATCGCGGCGAACAGGTAGGCGAGCCAGCGCCCGGCGCCGGTCACGGCCGGTCCCACGCTCGCCTCGGCGACGTAGGAGACGACGAACACGTAGAGCACCATCACCGCGCCGGCGTAGACGATGACCTGGGCTGCGGCGACGAACTGCGCGTGCAGCAGCAGGAACAGCGCCGCCAGCGACACGAGGTGGAAGACCAGCGCGAGCACGCTGTAGAAGGCGTTGCGCAGGGCCACGACGCCGATCGCCCCGCCGATCGCGCCGATGGCCGCCACGAAGAAGAAGAGCTGGTCCATCCGGCGCGCCGAATCCTAGGCGTCGCCGGGCGTGGGCGCGGTCCCCCAGGCGGCGCCACGCTGCCGTGGCCGACGGGACCAGCGGCTCCGGGCCGGCACAGGTCCAACGTGCGCCGTGCGAGAGGGCGTTGCACAAGCAGGAGCGCAGTCCGCGTGCCGATCTGGTGGTCAGCGGATCGCCTCGTCGGACGAGGGCTCTCGACATGCTGGCGCTCGGGCGACAGGATGTGCAGCTGTCCGATCGCCCCGCGAGGAAGCGATCGCTGAAGAGGAGCCGAGACCAAGCACTGAGGACAGGAGAGAGCCGTGACCCTGATCGACGTCTTGACCGAGGGGCTGACCGACGCCGCGACGGCTGGCCGGCCGGCGGGCATCGAGTGGTGCCAGCGCATGTCGCCACCGTTCGGTCAGGTCACCATGCCTCCAACCTACGAGGGCGACATCGAGATCCATCCGCGCAGCATCCACGGCGCCGTCCGGCAGGTCACCGAGCTGGACTCCGTCGGCTCCTCCGCCAACCGGCTCGAGGAGGCGCTCCTGGGCGAGCATCGCGCTGGCCGCTATGGGCTCCCGGTCACCGACACGACGATCGAGGCAGGCGGGCAGACGTTTACGATCACCACGCTGGAGGCTCCGCACCGCCTCTTCGACGCCTGGATCCGCCTGTCCGAGCTCGAAGACGGCATCGCGTTCGAAGACAGCGATCATGGCCGCGAGCTCACCCTGGCCCCGCCTCATGCTCTCGACCCGATCCTCGAGACCTCGGCGCACGACCTCCTGTTCGGCACCTGGGACTCGCACCGGACCGGCCCGAGCGGCCAGGTCCGCGTCGCCCGAAGCCTCAACAGCTCGGTGATCGGGCTCGACCCCACCCCTGTCACCACAGTGGCAGCACGGCGCGATCCGCTCAATCTCGGCGAGGAGAAGGATGTAAAGGCGCCCAAGGGCATGAAGCTCTCCGAGCAGGGGCTGAGCTCGATCCCCCCTCAGCGACGGCGTCCCGGCGTCTCGATCTGCGAGGCGCTGTTCATCGGATTCCTCTCCTTCGCATCGTTGCGCCGCTTGAGATTCGCGCGCTACGACGACGGGGAGGCGCGCGTGCTGCTGGCGGCGCTGGGGCTGCACGCGGTCGCGCTGCGCGTCGCGGAGGGGTGGTCGCTGCGCTCGGAGTGCGAGCTGATACCCACCGCGGAGCTTGACGTCCACCTCCTGCGCCCCGATTCGACCGAGGGAGAGCCGCTGTCGCTCACGATCGAAGACACCGGGGACGCCCTCGACCGGGCGATCGCGGCTGCCGGGGTACGCGACCGTGGCGAACACCTCGTCGGCGGCTCGCGGCTGACCCCTTTGGTCGAGAGGGCCGTGCAGGCTGGTCGCAGTGGCGATTGACATGCAGCACCGGCTCGAGATCGAGGTGCGCTTCCCGCTCGGCGTCTACCACGCGCAGTCCGCGAGCGCGTTCGACGCGCCCGAGTGGCCGCCGCATCCCGTGCGCCTGATCGCCGCGCTCCTCGCTGCGGTCGAGAGCCTGCCAGCAGCTCAGATAGACCCCGCACGTGCGGTCGTTGACGAGCTCTCGGCCTGTGTGGCGGCCCCGACGATCGTCGCACCAAGGCTCCTCGCGCAGGCTGACGGGAAGGCGACGGTCGCGGGCTTCCGCGGTGCCTCGCGCTGGGCACCGCGCAACCACGAGCTGGGTGAGCTGAAGAAGAAGGGGGTCCACCCGCGTGACCTGGGCCGGGGCCGCGCAGCCGTAGCGAAGGGAGGCGTGGCGATCGGCGACGTGCCCGTCACCTTCAGCTGGCCGCTGCCGCTCGACGAGGCGGCGCTGGGGCTGCTCGACCGGGTCGCCAGCGAGGTGACCTTCCTGGGCACCAGCCGCTCACCTGTCATCGCATGTGCGAGGATGACCTGCGCCCCTGGACCTGAGGCCGCATGGGTACCGGTGGAGCACCATCGGGTCGATGCGGTCGACGTCCGGGTTGCGACCCCCGGCCTGCCGGCGACGCTCGACGCCTGGCACGACCAGCGCGCGGCACCGACGAAACGCAACGGTGCTCCCGCCCGCGCCGGGTTCGTCCCGCCCGCATCGCTGGGCCGCATCCAGGCCTACGGGTATGGCACGGATCCCGGCCCGGGAGCGGACCCGTTCGTGGATCCACAGTGGTGGGGCGACATGCTCGTGCTCTCGATCGACCGTGACAGCGACGTTCGCCCGAAGGCGGCCGCCGCGTTCGCGCTGGCTCGCGCCACCAGGTCGGCGCTGCTCGCCCGATTCGCCGACGCGGGAGACCCGCAGGAGGCTCCGTCCGTCCTGCGCGCACGGGGGGCCGAGCCCCACGCCGCGATCGTGCCGCTGCCGTTCGTCGGCCATCCGCACGCGGATGGCAGGATCATCGGCATCGCCGTCGTGCTGCCGCACTCGCGCCGCAGCTCCGACGTCCTTATCCAGCGCCGCGAGATCGAACGCGGCGCGCGCGCTCTGGTTGAGCCGGCAGCCGACGGCGCGCGCCTGACCATCGGCGTTCCCGGCGTCGGGGACGTTTTGCTCGGCCGCGCGCATACCGGCACGCTCGCTCCCGTGAGCCTGCGGGAGGATCGGTGGCGTGGGGCCGCGGCGACCTGGGCCACGGTGACCCCGGTCGTCCACTCGCGCTATCGCCGCAACGGCCGCCGGAGTCGCTGCTCGAGCAGGTGACCGCCGACTGCGAGGACGTCGGCCTGCCGGCGCCCGTCGTGTCGAAGTCCTGCGCACCAGTCGCTTCGCCGGGGCACCCTTCGGGGTGTCTCGTCGACATCTCCCCGACGGCCAGCTCGGGCCGCTGCGCGGCCCCTGCAACCACCTCGAGATCGTCTTCGAGCGCCCGGTAGTCGGGCCCGTGCTTCTCGGCCGGGCGCGCCACTTCGGCATCGGCCTGTGCCTGCCTGCCGAGGAGGCCGCAGCCCGGTGATCGACTTCGCCGACTTCTTCGGCGCTCTGCGCGAGTCCGCAAGCTCGACGCCGGCGCGCCCGTATCCGTGGCAGGTCGCCCTGGCCGAGCGGCTGGCGGAGGGCGAGCCACCAGAGAGCGTCGTGGTTCGACGGGCGGCGGTAAGACGGCGACGATCGACGCACTCCTGTGGGCGCTGGCTGCCCAGGCGACGAGGAGGCCGCACGAGCGTACGGTCGGTGTGCGGACGGTTTGGGCGATCGATCGGCGGATCCTGGTCGACGAGGTCTACACGTACGTCGTGCAGGTCGCAGGGCGGCTCGACCGTGCCCTGGCTGATGCTACGGACGTCCTCCACGATCCAGCGCGGGCGCTCGCCTCGTACACCGATGGCTACGGGCCGCCGTTGCGGGCGAGCCGCTGGCGCGGCCAGGTGCGCATCGAGCCGCGGGCTCACCATCCCCAGCAGCCCGAGGTCATCACGAGCACGGTCGCCCAAATCGGCTCGCGGATGCTCTTTCGCGGCTACGGGGTGGGGGAGCGCTCGCTGGCAATCGAGGCGGCGCTCGGTGCCGTCGACTGCACGATCTGCCTCGATGAGGCGCATCTCGCGGAGCCCTTTCGGCGGACCGTCGAAGCGGTGCGGGGGGCGCGCGCCGGCAGCGAACCACCGGGAGCCTTCGGCCCGTTGCGACTCCTGACGCTGAGCGCGACGCCCTCGGCCAAGACCGATCCGGCACTCGTGCATACGGTGTCCGATGCGGACGAGGGGGCAATGGCACGGAGGCTCGACGCTCCGAAGGTCGCGTCGCTCGTCGAGCCCGCGAGCGATCGTGACGGCGATCAGATCGCTGCTCTGCTCGAGGCAGTTGCCGCGCATCTGGAAGCGGGTGCGAGACGCGTCGCGTGTGTGGTCAACACGGTCCAGCTCGCCGTCCTCATGGCCGAGCAGACGGCCAAGGTCCTAGGCGAGGAGGTGGAGCGCGTGCTGCTCATCGGTCCTCAGCGGCCCTTCGATCGCCGCCGGCTGCTCGAAGCCAACCGGGCAGTCATATCGACCGCGCGACACCGCCGCGCCCCCTCCTGGTCATAGCGACGCAGACCATCGAGGTGGGGCTGGACGCCGACTTCGAAGCGCTCGTCACGCAGAGCGCTTCGGCATCGGCCCTCGTCCAGCGCTTCGGACGGCTCAACCGTTCAGGGCTCGATGACGGTTCTGCCCGATCGTCCGCCATCGAGCCGGCTCGCTCTACGAGCGCGACGAAGGCGCATGCTGGGCGTGGCTTCTCGCCACCCGGCGTGAGGACGGGACGGTCGACATGTCGCCACGGGCGATCGGCGCAGCGGACCCGCCGGCGCACGCCCGAGCACCGTTGACACCGGCGCTGACCGAGACGACGATCGAGCTCCTGCAGCAGACGGCCCCGCGGCCCACCCCGATGGCCGACCCACCGGTCGAGCCGTTCCTGCGCGGTGTCGATGAGCCGCCGGCCGACGATGTGCTGGTCTGCTGGCGATCCGGCCTGCGGCTCGAGGAGGACGACGAAGAGGGTTGCATGTACCGGCAGGCGCTGCTGACGCTCGCTCCTCCGGCTCCGGAGGAGCTCGTGCCGCTCGGGCTTCGGCGCTTCCATGCGTTGCTCGTCGTGCGCTTCAGCGAACGAGGACGACGCGCCGCGGCCGCAAAGGCGGCTCGCGACGAGGCCGACGTGGAAGGAGGCGACGCGCCGGAGGCCATCCGCGCCGATATCGTCCCGGGAGGTAGTCGCCCGCTGGCGAGGTTCGTCGTCGTACGCGACGGCGAGATTGCCGAGGCCGGCGCGGCCGGCGATCTGCGCCCTCGAGACGTGCGCCCGGGCGACGTGGTCGTGTTCGACTCCGAGACGGGCGGCTACGCCGATGGCGCGCTCGCTCCAGCCTCCGATGCCGCGGTGGAGGACGTCGGAAACCCGGCGGCGATCGCGGCGGGTGGAGATCGCCGGCTGGCGCTGCGTCTAAGTCGCGAGACGCTGATGGGTTCGTCCGACGAGCACGATTCGCTGCTGCGGCTGGCCGGTCGCCTTGCCGACGAGGCGGTGGTGCCGACCGGAGAGCAGGCCGAGCGGCTCTTACGGGGCTTGGGTGCGTCGGCAGCGGATCTCGCGGGCTCACCGTTGGAGGTCAGGCGGGTGGGCGGGGCGCAGTCACTTCCTGATGTCGACATGTGGGACGAGCTGGGCGGCGAAGACGTCGAGGCCGACGACGGCGCCCTGCTCGACGCGGAGCGGCCACCGCACCAGGCGGCGTTCGTGCTGGTCCTCGCTGCCCAGCAGCGCCCCGACCTCGTGCGCCCACGGGAGCGCCGCCACCGCGGCTCGAGGATCACGCTCGGGCAGTCGCTCAGCGTGCCGAGATGTTCGCGCGCGACCTCGACGAACCCACCGCCCATGCGCTGGTGCACGCGGCTCGGGCTCACGACCATGGCAAGGCCGACGATCGGATCCAGGCCTTCTACCGCGGTGGGGCGTTGAGCGTCGGCGACGAGCTGCTCGCCAAGAGCACCTTTGGGACTGATGATCGGCGCGCCGCTCACTTGGCGCAGCGCCATTCCGGCCTGCCTCTGCGGCTGCGCCACGAGATCGCCTCGGTGGCGATCCTGCGCGATCACCTTGATCGTGAGCGCCCCGCACGAGGGTGGAGTTTCGATGAGGAGCTTGCCCTGCATCTGGTCGGGACGCACCATGGTCTCGGCAGGCCCTGGCCGGTGATGCCCAGCGGCGGCTCGCCCCCGAGGGACTTCGCGGCGGCCCTGGCCGGCATCCAGGGGGTTGGGCACGGTGATGCGCTCGATGGCTGGGAGCACGGCGCCTGGCTACGACGCTTCCTCGACGTGACCGGTCGTTACGGTGCCTGGGGCGCAGCCTATCTTGAGGCGCTGCTGGTGCTTGCCGACCGGACCGTCTCGGCGGAAGGCGGATGATGGCGATCGAGCTCTCGTGGATGCGGCGCGACGCCCCGTACATGGCGATCGCGACGGCGGGGCTGCTGTCGCTTCTCCCCGGCGCGCGGGCGCGCTGGACCGACGTCCTCCAGTTGGAGACCGAGCTGAGCGTCGAGCAGGTGGCCGAGGTCGTGCATGGCGCGCCAGTTCCCGACGTGGACGGGCTGGCGTGGCCGACGGGGCGCCAGCAGGGGCTGGACAGCGCGCTCGGATCGGCTGATGATCCGCTAGCCCTGTACATGAGTCTGTGCGAGGGCGCGCGCGGGACCATCGAGGAGCGGCTGCTGCGTGTTCTCGGCACCGATCAGGTACGCCGTGCGCCCGGCGGTGCGCCGGGTCGTAACCGGCTGCTGAGGGGTGCCAAGTCGGACCTCTCGGCGTTCCGCTGGAGGGGTAGGGGCACGGCCGCAGAGCTCGCGGACGAGCTGCGTGATGGGCTGCGGTTCGTGGGGGCGGACTCCGGGCCGTGCATGGGCCTAGCGCCGGAGGTTCACACGTTGGGTGGCACGGTTGGTCGTAGCGCCACGACTATCGGTGCGGCCAGCCCGCTGCTCGCCGTCCTGCTCCGTCACGGCCTGCTCGCGCTCCCGCCGAACGGCTGCCGGAGTGGTCGGAGCTGGACGGTGGGCGGACCTCTGCTGGACTCCGACCACCGCCTGTCGTGGCCGATCTGGTCGATCCCGCTCGACCTTCGCGCCCTTCGCGTTGCGCTGTGCTGGGGCGCCGTTCACGATCCCGATCCCGACGGGCGGACGCTTGCGGCCCGTGGTGTGACCGCGGTCTACCGCAGCACGCTGATCTCCCTGAGCGACACGGTCTCGGTCTACCGGTGGGGAAAGCGCGTGGCATGACCGACCCACTGGTGCCGGCCCGAGTGCTCAACGAGCACGTCTACTGCCCGCGGTTGGCGTGGCTGGAGTGGGAGGCGCGCGCGTTCACCGACAACGTCGACACGGCCGAGGGCGCCGACGCTCACGTGCGCTCGACAAGGAGCGGGGTGGCGAGGACGCCTCGGTGCTCACCGGGCTGCTGTTGAGCTCGGAGCGACTTGGGATCATCGCGAGGCTCGACCGCGTGGAGCTCCGCGACGGGTTGGCGATTCCGGTGGAGACGAAGCACGGAGCCCCTCGCGGAAGCGAGCCTTTGTGGCCGCCTGAACTCGCCCAGCTGACCGCACAGGCACTCCTGCTACGCGAGGCCGGCCATCGTGTCGACCATGGCGAGGTCTTCTTCGTGGCGACCCGTGGCCGTCGGCTGGTCGCCCTTCCGGATGATGCCGAGGGATGGATCGCCGGGCTCGTCGCCGCGATCCGCGAGAACGCAGACCGGCCGGTAGCACCCCCGCCACTCATCGACAGCCCGAAGTGCCCGCGATGTTCGCTCGTGGGAGTCTGCCTGCCCGACGAGACGGCGATGTTGCGCAACGAGCTGCCGACCTCGCCTCGCCGGCTGGTCGCTCGGGACGACCGGCGCCGCCCGCTCTACGTCGCCGGGCCGACCGCGGTCGTACGTAAGCGCCGCGGCCGGCTGATCCTCGAGGTCGATGGCGACGAGCAGGCGTCCCGTCGCATCCTCGACGTCGCCCACGTCGCCGTGTTCGGCAACGCGACGCTGACTGCCGCGGCGCTGCGCGAGTGTCTCGACAACGACACGCCGATTCTATGGTTCAGCTCGGCCGGCTGGTTCAGCGGATATACGATTCCCCACGGGGGATCATGGGTCGCCCGTCGGATGGCCCAGATGCGGATGGCCGATGACCCGGCGCGCGCCGTGGTGGTCGCGCGTAGCTTCATCGAAGGCAAGCTGCGCAACCAGCGGACGCTCTTGAGACGGCTTGCCGGACAGTCCGCTCGCGGCGCGGTTGACGCGCTCGAGAGGTTGGTCGGTGACGTCGCGGCGGCTAACGGCGTACCGTCGCTGTTGGGGATCGAGGGCACAGGCGCGCGGATGTACTTCGGCGCCTTCAATGCGATGCTCAAGGGACCCCTCGCCGGGGAGTTCGAGCTCGATGGGCGCAACCGGCGCCCGCCCCTCGACCCGATCAACGCGGCGCTCTCGTTCACGTATGCGCTCCTGCTCAAGGATGTGACGGTGGCCACGCTCGCCGCTGGCCTCGACCCGCAGGTCGGCCTGATGCACCAGCCGCGCTTCGGCCGGCCGTCGCTTGCACTCGACCTGGCAGAGGAGATGCGCCCTTTGGTCGCCGACTCGACGGTGGTGACGCTGGTGAACAACGGCGAACTGCGCCCGGAGCACCTGATACGTCGCGGTGGAGCGGTAGCTCTCACGGCACCGGGTCGCAAGCGGGTGATTCGTGCGTATGAGCGGCGGATGGCCGTGCGGCTGCGACATCCGCTGTTCGGATACGAGGTCTCGTACCGCCGGGCACTGGAGCTCCAAGCGAGGCAGCTCGCGGCCGTGCTCGACGGGCAGCTCGAGCGCTACGAACCTTTGACGACGAGGTGAGTCGTGGCCGAGCGCGTCCGGTTCCTCGTGATGTACGACATTCGCCACCCTGGCCGGCTGCGCAGAGTCCACGAGATTGCGACCGACCACGGGGAGCGGCTCCAGTACTCGGTCTACGTCTGCGACCTGACCCGCCAGGAACTGGTCCATCTTCGCCGACGGCTGAAGACGGCCATGAAGCTGTCGGAGGACAGCGTCAGCATCTTCGATCTCGGTCCGCTGGCATCGCGCCGGCAGGTCGGCGTCGAGCACATCGGGCGCAGGATAAAGAAGAGGATGGTGAAGACAGGCTGTAGACTGGTGACTCTGCGAGCGGTAGGGCGCTCTAGATGAGACAAAGACAGCTAGCAGGAGAGAAATCACTGCATGATAGGCCTTGACAACCTACACGACGCAAAGACAAACAGTACTTCTAAAGTAAGGCAACAAAAGCTAGAGAGGAGACAGAATAGCACTGCAGTTAGGCAAGGTTACCGGCGAGCCTCCCAGCCCTCATCCTGAGGGCTCTCCGTAGAAGCCGCCCACCGTCTCCGGAGGGACGGGTGGCCTCCCAGCCCTCATCTGAGGGCTCTCCGTAGAAGCTGCAGTGCGCTACCGCAACAGGGCTCCCTCCCAGCCATCATCCTGAGGGCTCTCCGTAGAAGCTGTGAAGCAGCGGACGGCCGCGACGGCCTGATTACACCTCCCAGCCCTCATCCTGAGGGCTCTCCGTAGAAGCTCTATGAGCAACTAGGCAGGGTTGCTTCAGGCGCCTCCCAGCTCTCATCCTGAGGGCTCTCCGTAGAAGCCGAGTTGCAGCTGTGTCTCGCGCCACATGCGCCGCTCCCAGCTCTCATCCTGAGGGCTCTCCGTAGAAGCGTGCACTGCCTAGCGCGCTCGTCGAAGAAAGTGGCGGCACTCCCAGCCCTCATCCTGAGGGCTCTCTGTAGAAGCGAGCCGGCCCCGAGCTACCAAGGTGACTGATCTGCCGCTCTCCCAGCCCTCATCCTGAGGGCTCTCCGTAGAAGCGCAATCGCCGCGATGCTGGCTCTGTCGCAGCCGCGTGGCCTCCCAGCCCTCATCCTGAGGGCTCTCCGTAGAAGCCGTGCCCGGCTCATGGGCATGCAGGTGTACGTGACGCCACCTCCCAGCTCTCATCCTGAGGGCTCTCCGTAGAAGCGTGTGGCCACGCATGCGCGCACCCTGTCGGCGTCACTAGCCTCCCAGCCCTCATCCTGAGGGCTCTCCGTAGAAGCTCGATGCGACGGCAGGCCCAGCGGCGACCGAGCGTCACGCCTCCGAGCCCTCATCCTGAGGGCTCTCCGTAGAAGCTACGTGGCGGACGGTCGGGATGGTGCAGCCGAGCCCTCCGAGCCCTCATCCTGAGGGCTCTCCGTAGAAGCCTGGCAGCCTTCATGGTGCGTGGCGACATCCGCTGAGCGCTCCCAGCCCTCATCCTGAGGGCTCTCCGTAGAAGTCTAGAGGCTCCGAAGCCGTTGGCAGGACGCCGCGTCGAGCCTCCCAGCCCTCATCCTGAGGGCTCTCCGTAGAAGCAGGACATGCGGCTACGGGTCGCGCAGCGCCAATCGCCCTCCTCCCAGCCCTCATCCTGAGGGCTCTCCGTAGAAGCGCTGAGAGGAGCGTGACCGCAGAACTCCAGGTGACTCGCCGCCTCCCAGCCCTCATCCTGAGGGCTCTCCGTAGAAGCTGTCACGGCAGGACTGCAGACGTGACGTTCGTGCCCCCTCCCAGCCCTCATCCTGAGGGCTCTCCGTAGAAGCTCGAGCGACCATGCGGCCGTAATGAGCGACTGGCGGACTCCCAGCCCTCATCCTGAGGGCTCTCCGTAGAAGCTCGCATGCACGCTGCGCATGACCGACCTGCTGTGGCCGGCTCCCAGCCCTCATCCTGAGGGCTCTCCGTAGAAGCTCGATGTGCTGGACCGTGAGCGCGCGCTCGCGCAGCGAGCTCCCAGCCCTCATCCTGAGGGCTCTCCGTAGAAGCATGGTCGCCACGGCGAACGTCCTGGAACAGCGATCGCGGCCTCCCAGCCCTCATCCTGAGGGCTCTCCGTAGAAGCGCAGGTGCACGTCTGGCGGCCCGACTGACTTCGCACGAATCTCCCAGCCCTCATCCTGAGGGCTCTCCGTAGAAGCAACGACTGCGCGGTCTGGCATGAGCCGACGCGCGCCCGCGACTCCCAGCCCTCATCCTGAGGGCTCTCCGTAGAAGCAGGCAAGAAGCTGGTCGCCCGATGCGAGGCACGCGTCCCTCCCAGCCCTCATCCTGAGGGCTCTCCGTAGAAGCTGAGCATCAGTTCCCGCCGAGCGGACCTACACGATCTCCCAGCCCTCATCCTGAGGGCTCTCCGTAGAAGCTCGTACAACCTGCTCAAGCAAGGTCACGCTCAACGCCTCCCAGCCCTCATCCTGAGGGCTCTCCGTAGAAGCACCGCCCTCGTCGTGATGTTCGTCATGGTTGGGTACGCCTCCCAGCCCTCATCCTGAGGGCTCTCCGTAGAAGCTGGACGGGCAGCGTCGGGATCGAGTAGGTCGTCAGCTCCCAGCCCTCATCCTGAGGGCTCTCCGCAGCGCGGGTCGTGTCCGAGTCGAGCCCTCGGCCCGAGGCCCGGCGTGTAGCTGCAACGATCGCCCGCATGGAAGCTACATCGGGAGGTGGTCGACGGTCGGCGTTCGACGAGCTCCACGATTGCCTCAGCGAGCATCCCGAGCGGACCGTGGCAGGGCACGAGCTCGTGGTGACGCGCCGGGGCAAGCCCACGCCTCTCGTCGATCGAGGGCCACGACAAGCTCAGCGAGCCTGTGCGCCCGGGCCTGTTCACGCCCCCGGCGCCAGCGCTCTCCCTGGCGAGGCGGGCGCAGGGCCGCTCGGCCGCTCGAGGAGGTCAGCGCCGAGGCTCGACACTACTCGCCCTCGGCCCTCAGCGGCGTGCGCTCCAGCGGCTCGGCCAGCAGCATCTCCTTGGTGAAGATGAGGTCCGAGCGGTGGTGGTCGGACATCTCGTAGTCGTGGCCCATCGTGATCGCGTCGAACGGGCACGCGACCTCGCAGTAGCCGCAGAAGATGCAGCGCGACAGGTTGATCTCGTAGACCGCGGCGTAGCGCTCGCCGGCGCTGACGCGGTTCTCGGGCGTGTTCTCGGCCGCGACGACGCGGATGCAGTCGGCCGGGCACGCGGCGGCGCAGAGCGAGCAGCCGACGCACTTCTCCAGACCCGTGTCCTCGAAGCGGTGCAGCTTGTGGCGCCCACGGAAGCGCGGGTAGACGGGCACCTTCTGCTCGGGGTACTGGATCGTCGTCGGCCCCTCGACCATGCGGCCGAACGTCGTCCTCAGGCCGCGAAGCGTCTCGCCGAAGGCCCGGTAGAGCCCGCCGGCGCCGCCGGGCTCGGGGGCGTGGACGACGTCGAGCTGCTCGTCGGGAAGGGAGGGGACGTAGGTCATGAGACCACCACCACGATTGCGGTCACCAGGGCGTTGAGGGTCGCGAGCGGCAGCAGGATCTTCCAGCCGAAGCTCATGAGCTGGTCGTAGCGCAGCCGCGGCAGCGTCGCGCGGATCCAGAAGAAGAAGAAGACGAAGATCGACATCTTCGCGAGCACCACGAGCGGCTGCGCCCAGCCGGGCGTGTCGATGCCGGGGATCAGCCAGCCGCCGAGGAAGATCGTGGCGGCGATCCCGCTGACGACGAGGATGTTGAGGTACTCGCCGAACATGAAGGCGGCGAAGCGCGCGCCGCCGTACTCGGTCATGTAGCCCTGGACCAGCTCTGCGTCGGCCTCGACGAGGTCGAACGGTGCGCGGTTGGTCTCGGCGAAGCTCGCCACCATGAAGATGACGAAGCCGGCGAACTGCGGCACGACGTACCACAGGCCTGCCTGCGCGTGGACGATCGCCGGCAGCGACAGCGTCCCGGCCTGGATGACGACGCCGACGAGCGCCAGCCCCTGGGAGACCTCGTAGCTGATCAGCTGGGCGGCGCCGCGCATCGCGCCGAGGAACGAGTACTTCGAGCCCGACGCCCAGCCGCCGAGCATGATCCCGTAGAAGGCGATCGCGCCGAACATGAAGACGTACAGCGGCCCGATCGAGACGTCGAGCCCGTAGAGGCCGATGTTGGTCCCGAAGATGTCGTGGACGTCGCCGAACGGGATGATCGCGAACGCGGCGACCGCGGTCAGGATCGAGATCACGGGCGCGGCCGTGAACAGCGGCCCGATCGCCGTGCGCGGGCGGAAGGGCTCCTTCGTGGCGAGCTTGACGATGTCGGCCAGCGGCTGGAGCACCCCGTAGGGCCCGACGCGGTTGGGCCCGTAGCGGTTCTGGAACCGGCCGAGCAACTTGCGCTCGATGACGATCACGATCGGCAGGATCTGCAGCGCGATCAGGAAGATGACCACCGCCTTGATCACCTGCGCCCACCAGGGCTCGGCGTAGGTCACCAGGGCGGGCATCAGGTGAGCTTGCGGATCTCGAGGGTGGGGCCACCGACCAGGTTGCCGGAGAGGAAGGCGCTGCCGACGGGGATCGCCTCGCGCAGCGCGACGGTCGCCTCGGCGTGGCTGCCGTCGGCGGCGACGACGACCCGCTCGCCCGCGAGCACCCCGAGCCGCTTCGCGTCGGCGGGCGCGAGCTCGACCAGCACGCTGCGGTCGACGAAGTGCAGGGCGGGGGAGGCGTCGACGGCCGGGTCGCGCCAGATCGAGCGGTAGGTGCCCAGCCGCAGGACGCCGTTGGGCGAGACCGGATGGGGCGGCGTGTCGAGCCCGAACGGGCCGAAGTCGGGCTCGGGCACGGCGCCCCCGTTGCGCTCGGGCCAGCGCACGCCGCGCCCGCCGATCTCGTCGAGCGTGATCCCGGCGTAGGCGGGCACCGCCTCGGTCACGCGCTGCCAGGCCATGCCGGCGGTGAGGACGCGCGTCTCGGCGCCGAGCCGGGCCGCGAGGTCGGCCAGCACCTGCCACCCGTAGCGGTTGGCGCCCTGAAGGGCGATCGCCGGCCGCAGGCGCTGGATGCGCCCGTCGGGATGGGTGACGGTGCCGTCCTTCTCGGCGTAGGACTCGACCGGGAAGACGACGTCGGCGTGCTCGCGGACACCCTCGGTCAGGAAGGCCGCGTGGGCGACGACGGTCGAGGCGCCCTCGAGCCGGCGCTGCCAGGCGGCGCGGTCGGGCGCCTGCTCGACCGGGTCGGCGTTGAGCAGGTAGACGGCGGTCGGGTCGTCGGGCAGCGGGGCGTCGCTCGTGCAGCCGGCCTCGCGCAGCCCGCGGCCGTTGGCGGCCGACGGGATCTCCAGCAGGCCCGCGCCCTCGCGGCCGCGCAGGCCGAGCCGGCCGGCGACGTTGAGCAGCGCGCGGGCGGCGTGCGCCCCGCGCGGCCCCGCCGTCAGGCGCTCGCCGAAGAGGATCACGACATCGGGCTCCTCGCCCCCCGCGGTGAGGCTGGTGGCGACCGCGCGCACCGCGTCGGTCGTCGTGCCGGCGAGCGCCGCGAGCTCGTCGACGACGCCGGCGGGCCGCGACGGGTCGAGCGCGGCGTTGAGTGCCGCGGCGAACGCCTCCCCGGCCCCGGGCGCGAAGCGTGCGACGGCCTCGGCGTTGGCGTCCAGCGACGACGGGCGCGAGCCGGCGACCGCGAGCCGCACGCGGTTGCGGCGGACGCCCTTGCGGATGCGCAGGTCGACGATCGGCATGTCGTCGACGGGCTCGGCCTCGAGCACCAGGACGGTGTGGGCGAACTCGATGTCCGGGATCGTCGCCTGCAGCGAGGGGTGGGCGAGCGCGGCGGCCAGCTCGGCGGGAGGCCCGCCCGCCGGGCGCGACTCGATCGCCTCGGAGTCGAGCGCCCCGGCGAGGATCCTGCGCAGCGCCAGCCCCTCCTCGTTGGTGGCGTCGCCGCCGGCGAGCGCCCGCACGGAGCCCTTCGCCCGGCGCAGCCCGGTGGCGGCCTCGTCGAGCGCCCGCTCCCACGAGACCGCGCGCAGCTCGCCGCCGTCGCGGATCATCGGGCTGGTCACGCGCTCGTCCGAGTGGATCGACTGATAGGCGAAGCGGCCCTTGTCGCACAGCCAGCCGTCGTCGACGCCGTCGTGCTGGCGGGCGAGCACGCGCAGCACCCGGTCGTCGCGGACGGTGAAGGTGACGTTGCACTGCGAGGGGCAGAGCGTGCACAGCGAGCCCGACCCCTCGATGTCCCAGGGCCGCGCGCGGAAGCGGTACGGGCGCGACGTCAGCGCGCCCACCGGGCACAGCTCGATGATGTTGCCCGAGAACGGCGCGACGTAGGGGTGTCCGTCGAACGTGGCGACGTAGGAGTGCGCGCCGCGCTCGAGCAGGACGAGCTGGTAGTCCTCGGCCACCTCCTGGCTGAAGCGCACGCAGCGGTAGCAGAGGATGCAGCGTTCGCGGTCGATCGCGATCGTGGGCGAGAGCTCCAGCGGCTTGACGAAGTGGCGCTTGGGCTCGATGAAGCGCGAGCGCCCGCCGCCCCAGCCGAACGAGATGTCCTGGAGCGGGCACTCGCCGCCCTTGTCGCACACGGGGCAGTCGAGCGGGTGGTTGACGAGCAGGAACTCGACGACGCCCTGCTGGGCCTCGCGCACCCGCTCGGTCTGGGTGTGGACGACCATGCCGTCCTTGACCGGCGTCGAGCAGCCGGTCTGCAGCTTGGGGATGCCCTCGATCTCGACCAGGCACATCCGGCAGGCGCCGACGGGCTGGCCGAGCTTGGGCTCGTAGCAGAAGACCGGGATCTCGACGTCGCCGCGCTTGGCGGCGTCGACGAGCATCGTGTTCTCGGGTGCGCTGACCTCGCGACCGTCGATCGTGAGGGTGATGTCGCGCCGCTGCGGCCTAGGCATGGGCACCCTGGATCTCTGCGGGCTCGGTGCCGGCGGAGCCGTTGAGCCGGCGCTCCTCGATGTAGTCCTCGAACTCGTCGCGGAACTTCTCGATCATCGAGCTGACCGGCATCGCCATCGCGTCGCCGAGCACGCACAGGCAGTTGCCGATGATCCGGCTCTGCACCGAGGCCATGATGTCGAGGTCCATCGGGGTGGCCTCGCCGGCCCTGATGCGCTCGATCATCTTGACCGTCCAGTTGGTGCCCTCGCGGCAGGGCGTGCACTTGCCGCAGGACTCGTGGCGGTAGAAGCGCGCGAGCTTGAGGCACACGTCGACGACCGAGTTGGAGTCGTCGACGACGATGATCGCGCCGGAGCCGAGCATCGTCCCGGCCTTCGCGAGCGAGTCGAAGTCGTAGGGAACGTCGAGGTCGCCGGCTGTGAGCACCGGCGACGAGGAGCCGCCCGGGAACCAGAGCTTGATCTCGCGCCCGTCGGGCGGGCCGCCTGCGAGGCCGTAGATGATCTCGCGCGAGGGGATCCCGAGCTCGATCTCGTAGTTGCCCGGCCGCCGCACGTTGCCCGAGACCGAGACGACCTTGGTGCCGGTCGAGTTCTCGACGCCGATCCGCGCGTACTCCTCGGCCCCCATCCGCAGGATGTGGGGGACGGTCATCAGCGTCTCGACGTTGTTGATCAGCGTCGGCCCCTGGTAGAGGCCCTGGTTGGCGGGGAAGGGCGGCTTGAGCCGCGGGTTGCCGCGCTTGCCCTCCAGCGAGTCGAGCAGCGCGGTCTCCTCGCCGCAGATGTAGGCCCCGGCGCCGCGGTGGACGACGAGCGAGAGGTCGCCGAGGACGCCGGCGTCCCGCGCCTCGATCAGCGCCGCGTCGAGCACGTCGGCGACCTCTGCGTACTCGCCGCGGATGTAGATGAACGCCCGGCTCGCGCCCGCCGCGTGGGCCCCGATGACGATGCCCTCGATCAGCCCGTGCGGGTTCTTGAACATCAGCTCGCGGTCCTTGAAGGTCCCCGGCTCGGACTCGTCGGCGTTGCAGACGAGGTACTTGTCCATCGCGCCCTTGGGCATGAACGACGCCTTGGTGCCCATCGAGAACCCGGCGCCGCCGCGGCCCCGGAGGCCGGACGCCTTGAGCTGCTCGACGAGCTCCTCGCGCGGCATGCGCAGCGCCCGCGGCGCGATCTCGTAGCCGCCGCGCCGCCGGTAGACGTCGATCGTCCGCAGCCCGGGCTCGTCGATGTCCTCGAACAGCAGCCGCATGCTCATGGCGCGCCTCCCGTGCCCGTCTGCGGCTCGCCGCCGGGCGGGTCGGGGGGCTGCTCGACCGGCGCGGCGGGGCCTGCGGCGTCGCCCTCCATCTCCGATCCGAACGCGGACGGCTCCGGCGGCAGCGGCGCGCCGGACGGGGTGGGGCGGTCGAGCGAGCGGGCCGCGGCGCCGGGGTCGACGCTCGCCCTGCTGCGCAGCTGCCTGGCGGGCAGCGGCGGCTCGCCGGCGCGGCACTGGGCGACGAGCTCCGGGACCTCGTCGAGCGCGATCGGGCCGACGTAGACGCCGTTGACCGATGCCATCGGCGCGATGTCGCAGGCGCCGAGGCACTCGAAGGCGCGCACGTTGAAGCCGGGGTCGTCGCCGACCTCGGCCTCGAGGCGCTCGAGCAGGTCGTCGGCGCCAAGCAGCGAGCAGGAGATGTTGGTGCAGACGTAGACGGTGTTGCTCCCCACCGGCTGCGTCTCGAGCATGTCGTAGAACGTCGCGATCGCCATCAGGTAGCCGGGGGTCAGGCGCATCACGCACGCGGCCTGCTCGACGCCCTCGGGCGAGCACCAGCCGTGGCGGCGCTGGACGGCGGCCAGCGCCGGGATCGCGGCGCTGCGCCGGTCGGGGTACCTGGCCATGTACCCCTCGATCTCGGCGCGCAGGTCGTCGGGGACCGGGGTCGTCGCCGCGTCGGGGACCGGCGAGGGGTCCTTCGCCGGGTCGACCGCGTCGTCCCAGCCGGGCACGCGCGAGCCGTGCGCGAACCGCGGGACCCGTGCGCCCAGCTCGTCGATCTCGGGCCCGCTCACCGGTCGGTGCCGCCCGTCGGGGTGCCGGAGGCCGCCGAGTGGCGGGCGGAGGCGGGTCCCCGTCCGGTCCGGGCGTCGCGGGTCATCGGTCGATGCCCCCCAACACCGGATCCAGCATCGCCAGCGTCGCGATCAGGTCGGCGATGTAGGAGTCCTTGACCATGTCCCGCGTCGCCTGGAGGTTGACGAAGCTGGGGTCGCGCATGTGGACGCGCGCGGGCTTGCTCGATCCGTCGGAGCGCACGAAGCAGCCGTACTCGCCGCGCGGGCCCTCGATCGGGTAGTAGACCTCGCCCGGCGGGACGCGGAAGCCCTCGGTCACGAGCTTGAAGTGGTGGATGAGCGCCTCCATCGAGGTCGCCAGCTCGTGGCGCGGCGGCAGCGCGACCTTGCGGTCCTCGGTCACCCATGGCCCCTCGGGCAGGCCGTCGATCGCCTGCTCGATGATCCGGACGCTCTCCCGGATCTCGTGCAGGCGCACGGCGAAGCGATCGTAGTTGTCGCCGACGGTGCCGACCGGGACCCGGAACTCGAAGTCCTCGTAGCTGGAGTACGGGGCGGCCTTGCGGAGGTCCCACGGGACCCCGGCGGCGCGCAGCAGCGGGCCGGTGACGCCCAGCTCGAGCAGGCGCTCGGCGCCGAGCGGGCAGGTGTGCCGCAGGCGCTGGAGCACGATCTCGTTGCGGTTGAGCAGCGCCTCGTACTGGTCGACGCGCTCGGGCATCACCGCGATGAACTGCCGCAGCTTCTCCTCGAAGCCGCGGGGGATGTCCTCCATCACGCCGCCGACCTGGATGTAGCGCGTGTGCATGCGCTGCCCCGAGGACTGCTCGAAGAGGTCGAGGATCCGCTCGCGCTCGCGGAAGCAGTACCAGAACATCGAGATCGCTCCGAGGTCCAGGCACGACGTCCCCAGCCACACCAGGTGGCTCATGATCCGGTTGAGCTCGAGGTGGATGACCCGCAGGTACTGGGCGCGCCGCGGGACCTCGAGGTCGAGCAGCGTCTCGACCGCGCCGCAGAACGCCATCGCGTTGAAGTAGTAGGCGAGGTAGTCCATCCGCTCGACGACGGGGATGGCCTTCCAGTACGCCTTGTCCTCGGCCGTCTTCTCGATGCCGGTGTGGACGTAGCCGATGATCGGCTCGAGGTCGCGGACGACCTCGCCCTCGAGCGTGACCAGGATCCGCAGCACCCCGTGGGTCGCGGGGTGGTGCGGCCCGAAGTTCAGCGTGAGCAGCTCGTCGTGGAGGTTCTCGCCGATCTGGCGCTCGAGCGGCGCCATCGTGATCGAGTCCTCGACGCGCCGGGGGTCGTAGCCGGTGGCGCTCACTCGGTGTAGTGCGTTCCGGTCGACTGGTTGACGGTGAAGAGGACCGGCTCGCCGCCGACCGGGAAGTCGCGGCGCTGCGGGTGGCCCTCGTAGTCCTCGGGCATGAGGATGCGGCGCAGGTTCGGGTGGCCGGTGAAGACGACGCCGAACATGTCGAAGACCTCCCGCTCCTGGTGGTTGGCGGTCGGCCAGTCGGGCGTGACGGACTCCACCTCCGGCGCCTCGGTGTGGAGGCGCAGCTTCACGGTGAGGCGGTCGACGCGCTCCATGTCGAGCAGCTCGTAGTGCACGCCGAGCCGGGGCTCCTCGGGGTGGTAGTCGACGCCGTGCACGCTCATGAGCATGCTGTAGCCCTGCTCGCGGAGTCGCGCGAGGGTGGCGCGGATCGCCGCCGGCTCGACGATCAGCGTGCCCTTCCCGCGGAAGTGCAGGGTGTCGAGCACGCTGCCGGCCTGCGCGTCGCGCAGCTCCTGGGCGAGGAGCTCGAGCCCGGTCGCGTCAGGCACGCGCGGTGCCCGCCGGGCGGTGGACGTTCTCGGCGGCGCCGCTGCCCTCTTCGAGCTCGGCGCGGCGCTCCGGACCCGACTGCTCGATCGGCACGAGCTCCTCGGTGCCGACCGCGCGATAGCGCTCGCGCCAGCCCTCCTCGGGGCCGCTGACGATCTGGTGGCGCAGCTTGAGGATGCCGTGCATCAGCGCCTCCGGGCGCGGCGGGCAGCCCGGCACGTGGACCGCGACCGGCATGAACTTGTCGGCCGGCACGATCGCGTAGTTGTTGAAGACGCCCATCGACGAGCTGCAGGCGCCCATCGCGATCGACCACTTCGGCTCGAGCATCTGGTCCCAGATGCGCCGGACGACCGGGGCCATCTTGATGCTCACCCGGCCGGAGAGGATCAGCAGGTCGGCCTGGCGCGGGGAGGCGCGGAAGGCCTCGAAGCCGAAGCGCGCGACGTCGACGCGGCTGGCGACGATCGACATCATCTCGATCGCGCAGCAGGCGAGGCCGAAGGTGGCGGGGAACATCGCGTTGCCGCGCGCCCAGGAGACGGCCCTGTCGACCGTGGTGGTGATGATCGACTCCTGGACGTGCTGCTCGAGCTCGGCGCCGTCGAGGTCGCCGGTCAGCATGTCGCGGGCGCGAAGCTGGCGGATGCGGAAGTCCGAGAGCTGCCCCTCGCCGCCGCCGTGGCGGATCACCTCCACTCGAGCGCCCCTCTCCGCCAGACGTAGACGAAGGCGACCATCAGCAGCACGACGAAGACGATCGTCTCCACCAGCGCGAAGGTCCCGAACGCCTTGAGCTGGACGGCGACGGGGTACAGGAAGATCACCTCGATGTCGAAGAGGATGAACAGCATCGCCACCAGGTAGAAGCTGATGCCGAAGCGGAAGCCCTGACGCACCTCGGACGGCAGCCCGCACTCGTACGGGTCGTTCTTGGTGCGGACCTTCTGGTGCCCCTTCGGCCCGAACAGGGTGTTCAGCGCGGTGAACGCGATGCCGACCACGCCGCCGAGCAGCACGAAGACGATCGCCGGGAGGTAGGTTCGAAGCATCCGCTCCGGTGTTCTACCACCGTTTGTGCGATGTCGATACTTAGTGACATGGGACGCTTGTGGAGGCGGTGACCGTGGCGGTCGCCGCCCTGCTGGCCGTTCTCTCGGGGCTCGCAGCCGTCGTCGGGGGGTGGGCCTGGTGGCAGGTCCGGTCCAGCCGGCTGTTCTGGCTGCTGGCTCGCGCCGCGCAGATCGTCGCGGTCACGCTCGCGCTCGTCTCCGGGCTCGCGGCCGCCCTCGGACGCCGCCCCGACGACGGGCTGTTCTGGGTCTACGGCCTCGTCCCCGTCGTCGCCGGGTTCGTCGCCGAGCAGCTGAGGGTCCTCTCGGCCGAGACCGTGCTCGACGCCCGCGGCCTGCCCGACGCGCAGGCGCTCCGCGCGCGCTCGGAGGCCGAGCAGCGCTCGGTCGCGCTGGCGATCGTCCGCCGTGAGATCGGGATCGTGGCGCTCGCCGCCGCGGTCGTCTGCATCCTCGCGCTGCGCGCGATCGGGACCGCGCCGGGCCTGTGAGGTGCGGCGGCGCTCAGGTCAGCCGGCGGTAGGCGCCGCCGAAGAACACGAGCGGCTCGCCGCCCGGGTCGTGGTCGAGCGCGGTGACCGCCCCCACCCCGATGACGTGGTCACCGCCGTCGTGCAGTGCCTCGAGGTCGCAGACGATCCAGGCCAGCGCGTCGTCGAGGACGGGGACGCCGTGGTCGACGGTGTGGGTCACGGCGGCGAACTTCTCGGGGTGGGGCGCCTTGCCCGCGAACACCGCGGCGAGCTCCTCCTGGCCGGCCCGCAGGATGCACACCGCGAAGCGGCGGCTCTCGCGGACCACCTCGAGCGTGCGCGAGCCATGGTCGAAGCACACGAGCACCAGCGGCGGCTCGAGCGAGAGCGACGAGAACGCGTTGGTCGTCAGCCCCGCGGGCCCGCGCGGCCCGGCCGCGGTGACCACCGCGACCCCGGTCGGGAACCGGCCCAGCGTGTCGCGGAAGCTGCGCGCGTCCATCCCGGCCGCACCCTAGACGCATCGAGTGGACGGTTCGCCGCGCATGCCGCGGTCAAGTGTCCACTCGACGTGGCTCGGGCTCGGGCTCGGGCTCGAGCTCGAGCGACGGCGCGAGCGACGGCGCGGGCGCAGGCGCGGGCGGTGGGTTGGATCCCGGCGCCGGCCGTCGGTTGCCGCCGTGATGAAGACGGTCGCGGGCGGTTGAGCATGCGGCCGTCGTCGTGGCCGGCGCCGGGATGGGCCGTGCTTCGCCGTCGCCGGGCGGAGTCCTACCTGACGATCAGCGTGCCGAACTGACCGAGGTCGTCGTGGTTGGCGAGCGTGCAGGCCAGCCGGTAGCGGCCGGGGCGGAGGTCGAGCGTCTGCCGGCGGTGCCCGCCGACGACCCACTCGTCGGCGCGCTCGCCGGGATGCACCGTGGGCGTGCGGCCGAGGACCTTCGGCTGCGCCTCCGGGTCGCTCGGGATCGTCAGCACCGCGAGGTTGTGAGTCAGCACACCGCGGTTGCGGACGATGATCCGCAGCGGCCCGGCGGGTGCGCTGATCCGCTGCGGGATGATCCTGTACTCGTCGAGCCGCAGCCCGATCGTGTGGTTGCGGACGGCCTCGGCCCGGCCGCCGCCACAGCCGGCCAGCCCGCAGCCCAGGGCGGCGATCGCGAGCGGCAGGGGGGCGATGCGGGAGATCAGGCTTCGGATGTTCTCGTATAGTCCCGGCCCGCAATGACCCGCGGCCGTCTCGTCCTCGCCCTCGGCGCCCTCGGCGTCACCGCCATGGCCGCCGGGTGCGGCAATCAGGGTATCGACGTGGCCCAGAGCGACCCGACGCATCGCGGCGCGGTGCTCTTCGCCCAGCACTGCTCGGGCTGCCACACGCTCAGCGAGGTCGGTGCGCGCGGGTCGGCCACGAAGGTCCGCGACCGCGAGCGCGTCGACGGTCCGAACTTCGATCAGCGCAAGGAGCAGGTCGACCAGGTGCTCTACGCGATCCGCAACGGCGGCTTCTCCGGCGCGATCATGCCCGAGAACATCGTCGTCGGGCAGGAAGCCCGCGCCGTCGCGCAGTTCCTGGCCAAGTACTCGGGCCGCAAGGCCAAGGCGCCCAAGGGCCCGGGCCAGTAGCGCCCCGGCGCCGGCCCCTGTGCTCGACGTCAAGCGGATCCGGCGCGAGCCCGATGCGGTTCGCGCTGCGCTCGCGCGGCGCGGGCCGGAGGCGGCGCGAGCCGTCGACCGGGTGCTCGCGCTCGACGCGCGCCGGCGCGAGATCCTGCCCGACCTGGAGGCGCTGCGAGCGCGCCAGAACAAGGCCTCCGGCGCGATCGCCAGGGCCAAGCAGGCGGGCGAGGACGCCGACGAGGCGATCGCGCAGATGCGCGAGGTGGCCGACCGCGCCAAGGCAGCTCGAGGCCGAGCTCGGCGACGCCGAGGCCGGCCTCGGCGAGGCGCTCGCGGCGCTGCCGAACCTGCCCGACCAGCAGGCGCCCGACGGCGACACGGTGCTGCGCGAGGTCGGCGAGGCCGCGATGCCGCCGGGCGGGGCGCGCGACCACCTCGATCTCGCCGGCGAGCGGATCGACATGGAGCGCGCCGCGCGGCTCGCGGCGCCGCGCTTCGCGTACCTGCGCGGCGACCTGGTGCTGCTCGAGCTCGCGCTCGTGCAGTGGGCGCTGCACAAGCTGCGCGGCCACGGCTTCGAGCCGGTCATCCCGCCCGTGCTCGTCCGCGAGGAGGCGCTCTTCGGGACCGGCTTCCTGCCCGACACCGAGCAGCAGATCTACCACCTGCCCGAGGACGACCTCTACCTGGCCGGCACGAGCGAGGTCGCGCTCGCCTCGCTGCACGCCGGGGAGATCCTCGACGAGGTCCCGCGCCGCTACGCCGGCTTCTCGAGCGTGCTTCCGCCGCGAGGCCGGCGCGGCCGGCCGCGACACCCGCGGCATCTTCCGCGTGCACCAGTTCGACAAGGTCGAGATGTTCAGCTTCGTCGACGCCGGACGGCTCGGCGGCCGAGCACGAGCGCCTGCTGGCCATCGAGGAGGAGATCCTGCGCCGAGCTCGGCGTTCCCTACCGGGTGGTCGACATCGCCGTCGACGACCTCGGCGCCAGCGCCGCCCGCAAGTTCGACTGCGAGGCGTGGATGCCCGGCCAGGAGCGCTACCGCGAGGTGACCTCGACCTCGAACACGACCGACTTCCAGGCGCGTCGGCCTCGACGTCCGCCACCGCGCAGGGCGGGCGGCCGGTCGTGGCCCACACGCTCAACGGCACCGCGGTCACCTGGCGGCACATCATCGCGCTGCTCGAGAACGGCCAGCGCGAGGACGGCTCGGTCGCGCTGCCGGCCTGCCTGGTGCCCTACGGGGCGCCGTCGGAGCTGGCGCCGTCGGCGACCGCCTCCGAACGCTGGCCAGCGCGGCGTCGCGGCTGGGCCGGATCATCGAACGTCGAGTCGAGCCTGGTGATCTCGAACAGCCGCAGGACGGTCGGGTTGGAGACCACGAGCGCCATGCGGCCGTGCGCGCGCGTCACGCGTCGCAGCCCGTTGAGCAGCACGCTGAGGCCGGTGGAGTCGATGAACTCGACGCTCGATCATGTCGATCACGACGGCCGCGCTCTCCGGCCGTGATCGCCTCGTTGAGGCGCTGGCTGAACTCGGGTGCCGTGGTCACGTGGATCTCGCCGGTGACGGCGATCACGCGGATGCCGTCACGGCTCCGCTCGTCGGCGAGCTCGAACTGTGGGGAGTCGAAGGACACGGGTGCCGTCTTCCCTATCGGAGTCGATGACACACTGTCAACCCGGCCGGTTCGTTCGCTGGCCCCCGATCAGCGGATGTGCATGCCCGAGATCGCCCGGGCGATCACCATCTGCTGGATCTCGGCCGTGCCCTCGAAGATGTCGTAGATCTTCGCGTCGCGGTGCATGCGCTCGACCGGGAACTCGCGCGTGTAGCCGTTGCCGCCGAGGATCTGGATCGCCCGCTCGGTCGACCAGACGGCGACCTCGCCGGCCTTGAGCTTGCTCATCGAGCCCTCGGCGTTCTCGAAGCGCACGGCGTTGCGGCCCATCCAGGCGGCGCGCCAGACCAGCAGGCGGGCGGCGTCGATCTCGAGCTTCATCCGCGCGAGCGTGAACGCGATCGACTGGTTCTCGATGATCTTCCTGCCGAACTGCTCGCGCTCCTTGGCGTAGTCGAGCGCGTACTCGTAGGCGGCGCGGGCGATGCCCGACCGCCTGGGCGCCGACGGTCGGCCGGCTGGCCTCGAAGGTCTGCATCGCGGCCTGACCGCCCGAGCTCTTGCCCTCGCGCACGCGGGCGAGGCGCTCGTCGAGCTTCTCCTTGCCGCCGAGCAGCTGGCGGCCGGGAACGCGGCAGTCGTCGAGGTGCACGTCGGCGGTGTGCGAGGCGCGCAGCCCGTGCTTCGTGACCTTCGATGCCCTGCTCGATGCCCTTGGTCTCCTCCTTGGAGATCACGAACGCCGCGTGGCCGCGGGAGCCGAGCTCGCGGTCGACCGACGGCGATGACGACGTGGACGTCGCCGATGCCGCCGTTGGTCGCCCACGCCTTCTGGCCGTTGAGCACCCACTCGTCGGTGGCCTCGTCGTACTTGGCCGTGGTGCGGATGCCCGACACGTCGGAGCCGGCGTCGGGCTCCGAGGAGCAGAACGCGGCGACCTTCGGCTCGTCCGGCGTGCCGAAGCAGCGCGGGACCCACTCGCCGATCTGCTCGCCGGTGCCCTGCCCGAAGATCGCGGCGACGGGCAGCGCGGTGCCCATGATCGCCATGCCGATGCCGGCGTCGCCCCAGAAGAGCTCCTCGTTGACGATCGGCAGGGTCAGGCCCGCCGGGTCGCCGAAGAACTGGGCGAGCGCCTCGAACCCGTAGAGGCCGATCTTGGCGGCCTCCTGGATCACGGGCCAGGGCGTCTCCTCGCGCTCGTCCCACTCGTGCGGCGGCGGGGCGGACGACGCCCTCGGCGAATCCGTGGACCCACTCGCGGATGTCCTTCTGGTCCTGGTTGAGCTCGAGCGAGAAGGCCGGTGTCTGCTGCTCTGCGGTGGCGTTCTGGGTGGTTTCGTCGGTCGGTGGCGGCTTCCATGGGTAACAGTGTGTCACACTCTGTGTCATGCCGCCGCCGATCTCGCGTCGAAGAGGTCCGCATCCACGGCCATCGCGTCCGCTTCCGGACGGCGCGGGGAGGGGCCCGGTCCTGGTCCTCATCCACGGGATCGCCGGGCAGCTCGCAGACGTGGGAGGAGGTCATGCCGGCGCTCGCCGCCGACCACACCGTCATCGCGCCCGACCTGCTCGGCCACGGCGAGTCGGCCAAGCCTCGCGGCGACTACTCGCTCGGCGCCTATGCGAGCGGCGTGCGCGACCTGCTCGGCCGTGCTCGGCCACGACCGCGCGACGATCCTCGGCCACTCGCTCGGCGGCGGCGTCGCGATGGTCTTCGCCTACCAGTTCCCCGAGCGCACCGAGCGGCTGGCGCTCGTCGGCAGCGGCGGCCTCGGCCGCGAGGTCAACGTCGCGCTGCGCGCCGCGTCGCTGCCGGGCTCGGAGCTCGTGCTCCCGCTGCTGTTCTCGCCGCAGCTGCGTCAGCGTCGGCGGCGCCGTCGCCGGCGCTGCTCGGCCGGCTGGGCCTGCGCGCCGGCGCCGGACATCGACGAGATCGGCCGCGGGATCGCCTCGCTGGCCGACGTCCGCACGCGCATGGCGTTCGTGCACACCGTGCGCGCGGTCATCGACCCGCTCGGCCAGCGCGTCAGCGCCCGCGACCGCCTCTACCTCGCCGAGGGCGTGCCCACGCTGTTCGTCTGGGGCGAGCGCGACCCGATCATCCCCGTCGAGCACGGGCGCGCCGCCCACGAGCTGGTGCCGGGCAGCCGCCTGGAGGTCTTCGAGGGCGCCGGGCACTTCCCGCACCGCGACGACCCGGTCCGCTTCATCGAGGTGCTGCGCGACTTCCTGGCCACCACGGAGCCGGCGGCGCATCGGCGACGAGCAGGCGCGGCGCCTGCTGCAGGGCCGGGCGGCCGCGTGAGGATCGCGCCAGCGCGAGCGCGACATCGTCGACGCGACGCGAGCGCTCTTCGACGAGCGGGGCATGCAGGACGCGCCGATCGACGCAGATCGCACGCGCCGTCGGCCTCAGCCGGGCGCTGATCTACCGGCACTTCTCCTCCAAGGAGGAGCTCTTCGTCCTGACCGTCACGCGCTACCTCTCGAGCTGCCGGGCGAGCTGGAGGAGGCCGCCGACTGCGACGAGGACCCCGTCGCCCGGCTCGAGGCGGTCACCGGGGCGTTCGCCGACTTCTGCCTGCGCTACCCCGCGTTCCTCGACTGCGCGCTGTCGCTCATGCGCCGGCCGGCCGCCGAGCTCCAGGAGCGGGTCTCCGACGCGGTCTGGATCCGGCTCGGGCAGGGGATGGGCTCCTGCCTGGGCATCTGCGCCGACGTGCTGGCCGACGGGCGCGACGCCGGGCGGTTCACGATCGTGGACCCGGACTTCACCGCCAACCACCTGTGGACGGCGGCGCTCGGAGCCATGCACCTCGCGCGCATCGGCGTCGGCGTGAGCCGGGCGGCGCCGGGACTGCCGGCGGCCTTCCCGGTGGACGCCGAGACGGTGCGGGGCGCCGTGGTGCGGGCCGCCGTGGCGATCGCCACCTCCTAGGATCCCGGCCAATGGCAGGCACGACGAAGCTCGCCGCCGTGCTGGCCGCCGCCCTGCTGGCGAGCGCGGCCGCGGGCTGCGGCGGCTCAGGCGGCAACGCGTCCGGCGGCGACGGCTCGCCCGAGGCCAAGCGGTTCGTCAGCCTCGGCTGCGCCTCCTGTCACACGCTCGCCGCGGTTGGCGCCAACGGCAGGATCGGGCCCGACCTCGACACCCTGCGACCTTCGACCGCGGCGGTCGAGCGCCAGGTCACCAACGGCGGGCCGGGCATGCCGAGCTTCAAGGACCGGCTGAAGCCGGCCGAGATCCACGCCCTGGCCGTCTGGGTCGCCGGCAACGCCGGCAAGGGCTGAGCGCGGGCTCAGCCCCGCAGGGCTCGCGGCAGCTCCTCGCGACTCGACACGCCGAGCTTGCGGTAGGCGTTGCCGAGGTGGAAGCGCACCGTATGGGGGGTGACCACGAGCTCCTCGGCGATCTGCCGGTTCGTGCGGCCGCCGGCCGCGAGGCGCGCCACGAGCAGCTCGGACCCGGTGAGCCCGGCCGGCGCGTCCGCGGGCGAGCGGCCGATGCGGCCACCGGCCCGGCCCAGCTCGCGGCGGGCGCGGGCAGCGATCTCGGTCGCGCCCATCGCCTCCGCGAGGTCGAGGGCGTCGCGGAGCCGGGCGCGAGCCTCGTGCCTGCGCTCCCCATCGGCGAGCACCCTGCCGAGGTCGGTCAGGGCGCGCGCCTGGTCGACCCTCGCCCCGCAGCTGTCGAGCACCTCCGCGGCGGCGCGGAGGTCGCGCTCGGCATCGCGACCCTCGATCTCCTCGAGCAGCGCATGAGCGCGGAGCGCGACGCCCAGCGCGCGCGGGACGCCGATCTCCCGCGCCTGGGCGAGCTCCTCGTCGACGAGCCTGCGAGCCGCCTCTGGCTCGCCGCGGCGGGCCGTCACGAGGCCAAGGCGCGACCGCCACGGGCAGAACGGGTGGCGCGAGCCCATCGTCACGAGGATCTCGCCGGCCGCGGTCAGGTCCCGGGCCGCCGCGTCGAGGTCGGAGGCGGCCACGTGCAGGCGGGCACGAGCCTCCAGCAGCATCGCGTACGGCGGGGTCTGCAGCCACGGATCCGCGTCGGTGAGCGCGAGCGCGTCGCGCGCGCCCGCCTCGTCGCCGGCCTCGATCAGGACGTGGGCGAGGACGGCCCGCGCCGACGGCTCGTACATCTCCCACGCCGGCCCCGTGAGCGCGAAGCGGACGTCGGCCTCCGCGTCGGCCAGTGCGCCGCGGTAGTAGCGCGGCCATGCACGCAGGTAGCGCGCGGTGGCGGCGACGTGCGCCTCGCTGTCACGCTGCGCCCGATCGAGCGCGGAGGAGAGGACGCGCTCGGAGTCCTCGAACGCCCCGGACCACGTGAGCACGGCAGCGACCTGGCTCAGCGCGATCCCGTATGCATCGGCGCCGTCGAGCAGCCGCCCGCCCGCCCATGCCCGGTGCGCCAGGGCGATGACCTCGTCGCGCGGCGCGCCGCGGATCGCCCGCTCGAGCGCGATCTCCGCCAGCAGCGCGCGCTCCGCGGTCGTCCGCCCGGGCGTCGTCCGGTCGAGCAGCGGAGCGAGCCGCCGCTGCGTCTCCCCCTCCAGCGTCCCGTCGAAGCGCGCGGCCGCGACGTAGCCGGCGACGAGCTCGACCGCGAGCGGGTCGTCGTCGTCGGCAAGCGCGTACAGCCCGCGGTCGAACTCGCCCACCGCGCCGCCGTAGTCGCCGGCGCCGAACCGCGTCCGCCCGAGCAGGAGGTGGATGCGGGGGTGCTCACGGGCGTCGGCGACGCGCAGCGCCTGCCGGTAGGCGTCATCGGCGCCGGGTTGCCCCGCCCGGTCGCGGGCGGACCCGAGCTCCACGAGCACCTCGCATCGGACGGCGGGGGGCAGCGGCTCGGCCAGCGCACGCTCGAGACGGGTGACGGCGACGCCGTGATCGCCGCGCTCGCCCGCGATCTCCGCAGCCTCGCGCAGGGAGTCCGCGGGCCAGGCCTCGCCGCACGGCGGAGCGGCGAGCAGGTGGCCGGCCGCGCGCTCGGCGCCGTCCGCCGTCCGGGCCAGCAGCTGGGCGGCGCGCCGGTGCAGCTCGTCCCGCCACGCGCCGGAGACGCGGGCGTCGAGCGCATCGTGCACGAGCGGCGCCGCGAAGCGGACGGGGTCAGCGGCCGCGAGCAGGCCGATGCCGACAAGCGCGTCGACGACCGGGGCGGCGTCGGCCCGGGCGACCCCCGCCAGCTCGGCGGTGAGCCAGAGGGGCGGGTCATCGCCGAGGACGAGCGCGGCGTCGACGATCGCCGGCGCGTCCTCGCCGCAGCGCCCGATCTCGCTCGCCCACGAGCGGCCGACCTCCGCCAGCAGCGGCGCGGCGATGCCCGCCACGGCGTCCGCGGACGGCGCGCCGTCTCCGCCCGCGAGGCGCTCGGCGACCAGGCGCAGGAGCGCGGGGCTGCCGCCGGTGAGCTCTACGCATCGCTCGGCGAGGGCCGGGTCGTCGCGGGCGCCGGCCGCCGCGAGCATCCGCCGCGCGTGCTCGACACGCAACCGGGTCAGCTCGACGGTGCCGGTGGCGGTCGCCCGCAGGGCATCGAGCCGGCGCGGCGCGACCGGAGGCGTCCCCGTCCGCAGCGCGCCGACGACCACCATCGAAGCGGGCTGCTCGAGCAGCGCGCCGACGCGCTGGAGCGCATGCTCGTCGAGCCACTGCAGCTCGTCGACGCACAGCACCGCAGCGCTCCTCGGCGCCGGCCCCAGCAGGTGGCTCGCACACGGGTCGGCGACAGCGTCGCCGTCGGGGCCTCCCCGGAGCCAGCCGACGTCGACGCCACGACGGACGGCGAGCACCGCGGCCGCCCGGAGGACCGTCGTCAGCCCGCTCCCGACGGGCCCCTCGACGACCACCAGGCACGAGCCGTCCCCCGCCGACAGCGCGCGCTCCACCGAGGCGATGGCGGTGTCGCGCCCGACGATCGGCCATGCCGGATCGGGTGACCTGTGTACCACTGGAGGGCGACGCTACCGCAGCACGGCCCGCGGGCGCAGGGCTTTGCCACGCCTAGCACCCCCGCCAGTCTTTCTGCCGGAGGGCATGACCCCGGACTACGGTCGTCGCAGTCGCGGCCCGAGCGCGTCTGGGCCGCGGTCCGAGCGCAAGCGGGCGCCGGGCACGGACGTGAACACGGATGACCGGGAGATGGTGACGGTGAGGACCAAGGCGACTCTGAGAGCGGGACTGGTGAGCGTGGCGCTGGCGGCGGCCGCTGTGTTCGGCGGGGCATCGGTGGCTCAGGCCGCCGTGGTTCTGGGCGAGGACTTCGAGGCGGGCGCCGCGGGATGGACGATGGACGGCATCTGGCACGTCAAGGACCATCCGGAGTCGGTGTCGGTGGCACCGGCGATCAACCCGACGCTCGTGACGCTGCCCGATTCCGGGCAGCTGCCGAGCGCGGCCGGCGGCACGCACGCCGCGTGGTACGGCGAGGACGGCTCGGGGACCTTCTGCACCGGCTACACGTCGGTGACGCAGTCGGCCAAGAACGGCTGCAAGTCGTCGGCGGCCAACGACGGCCGGCTCGTCTCTCCGTCGTTCAGCCTCGTCGGCGCCGCCAGCGCGCAGCTGGTGTTCTCGGCCTGGTGGGAGATCGAGGCGGTCGCGGCCGACAACTTCGACCTGATGAAGGTGCAGTACTCGGTGGACGGCGGCAGCACCTGGATCGACGTCGGCGAGCTCAACCCGGTCAACAACCCCGCGGGGGAGCACCACCAGAGCTACTCCAACAACGGGCTGGAGGCCTCGCCCTCGTGGCGCGGCTACGTCGCCAGCCTCAGCGCCGCGGTGGGCGAGAGCGACGTGAGGGTCTCGTTCCAGTTCGACACGGTCGACACGCTCTACCAGGGCTTCCGCGGCCTGCTGATCGACGACGTGAGCGTGTCGACGCCGTTCACCGAGGGCGCGCCGCAGATCAGCGGCCTCGATCCCACGTGCGTCAGCTCGACCGCGACGAACCAGGTCGTGGCCGTCGCCGGCGCGCACTTCGTGCTGGGCAGCAAGCTCACGCTGGACGGCACCGAGGTCACCAACGCGGCGACGCTGTCGAGCACGCGCATGGAGTTCAGCGTCTCCAACCTCGCGGCGGGCAACCACGTCGTCCAGGTGACCAACACCGAGGGCGACGCAAGCAACACCGCCACGCTGACTTCCGCGGCGAGTTGCGCGCCGCAGCCGGTGGCTCCGCCGGGGCCCGTGACCGACACGAGGCGGACGACCGCGACGCAGGTCATCTGCAACCGGGGGCCGAACCCCGGCGACAACTCGGTGTGCACCGCGACGGTCGGCGACTCCGACGCGCCTCCCCGCACGACCCCGGCGGGGAAGGTCACGTTCACCACGAGCACGGGAGCGTTCGTCTCCGGCTCGACCTGCCAGCTCAAGCCCACGCCCTCGTCGCCGGGGGTGGCGAGCTGCCAGGCGACGTACACCCCGGCGGCCGGGAGCGGCTTCCCTGCGGTGACCGCCACCTACGAGGGGGACAAGAACCACCGGGGCAGCCAGGGGTCGACGAGCTTCATCGTCGCCGCCCCGCCCGGCGGCGGCTCCGACCCCTCCGCGCCTCCGGTCGACCCCTCGCAGTGCGCGAGCGTCCTCGCGGGCGCCGGAAGCAGGGCCAAGGCGAGGATCTACAACGAGGCGGCCAGGGTGCCCGAGAGCCAGCGGGGCATCTCGTACTGCGCCTGGTACATCACCCACACGGGCTGGCACCACGGCGTCAACCTTGTCGGACAGGGTTTCACCCTCGTCCTCGGCACGGCGGTCGGGATCGCCCTTCCGGTGGGCGGAGGGGTGTTGGGAGGTGAGACCACCGGTCCGGGCGGCGCGGTCCTCGCGGCGGGAACGGGCCTGGCCATGGACAAGGAGTACGTGTATCCCGCGACCGCGGGCACGATGAAGGCGATCGGCGACGCGCAGAGCAAGGCGCTCCAGGATCCGCCCGATCCCAAGTTCAAGACCGTGGTCGATCCCGAGCGCACCAAGGTTCCGCGGCTGCGCGCGCACAAGGGCCTGGGCCCGCGGACCGCGGCGTCGCTGACCAGGCTGGTCCGCGAGATGGTCCGCGTCCAGAACCTGGCCCGCGCGACGGCGGCGACGATCGACAAGCTCGGAGGAGCGAAGATCGCCGGCGACGAGAAGTGGATCGGCGTCCAGGCCCGGGCGTTCATCCGCTACTCCCAGCGCCTCGCCGCAGGTCTGGACCGGCTCGTGGAGCTCCAGAAGGTCGCGGGAACGCGGGCCAAGCACAACCGGCTCCTGTCGAAGGCGACCGCGACGCGCAAGCAGATCGCCCTGCGGCTCGAGCGCAAGGCGCGGGGCGGATTCTCCAAGCAGGAGCGCCAGTTCCTGCACGAGCAGTTCGGCTTGAGCGACGCGGACGTCGAGAAGCTGCGCACCTCGCTGAGAACGACCGACCCGGCCCGCCTGCCCCGGACGGTCGCCGGGATGCTGCGCCAGCGCAACACGATCGAGGCCTACCAGGTCGCCTCTGCCGCGTTCAAGGCGATGGCGAGCCTGCCGACGTCGGTGGTCCACGACGCCGCGAGGGGCAGCCTCCGGGTCTCGACCTCGGGACTGTCGGTGGCCTCGAGGAGTCTGCGCTACGTCAAGGGCAGGATCGCCGTGCAGGTCCGCTGCGGCGCCACCGCCACGGGTTCCCCCTGTGGGGGAACGCTGTCGATCCGCAAGGGCAAGACCGTTCTCGGCAGCCGCAGGTTCGCCGTGGGGGAGGCGTTGCGCGGCACCGTCTCGGTGCGGCCCACGAAGCGCGGCCGCCGCAGCATCGCCGGGGCGCGCAGGCACAAGGTCACCGTCGTCTTCGAGCCGACGTCCGGCGCGAGCCTGGCGAAGCGGCTGAACCTGCGCCGGTGAGTCGGATGGCGGGGCGCCGGCATGCCTAGCACCCCCGCCAGTCTTTCCGGCAGGCGTCGAAGGCTGGGTTAGCGTGGCCGGAGCAGGACTCCGGCGGGCGTTCGAAACGCGCGCTCGAGGTCGTGGCGGCGGCGCTGCGGGCGCCACGGCACGGATGTGAACACGGACGACCCGGAGGTTTGGCGATGAGGATGCCCCAGGCGAAGCGCGGCGCGGTGCGCGGATCGGCGACGGCACGGATCTCGGCGCTCGCGGCGGCGCTCGCCCTCGTGCTCGCAGCGCCTGCCGCCGCCGGCTGGAACTCGCCCGAGCCGGTCGGGTCGGAGAGCATCTACCACGTGTACGTGGCTCCCGGCGGACCCGGCTTCGTCGTCGGCTATCCCGAGTCGTCGATCTTCGGCTACAAGCTCCGGCCGCTGGACGGGACGCTCGGCGCCCGGCAGGGCTTCCCGGGCACCTCCGGGACGGACTACGACCCGGTCCCGCACTTCGATGCGGCCGGCAACGCGATCCTCACCGTGGCGCAGACGCGCCATGTCGCCTACCTCTCCGCGGACGGGACCGTGCAGCGCGACCAGGTCATGAGCGACGGCCAGCACGTGCCCAAGCTCGCGTCCGTCGCGCCCACCGGCGAGGCGCTGATCGGCTTCGAGGGCCCGTCGGGCGCGATCACGGTCGGGTTCCGCGCCGCGGGCGCGGACGCGACCGTCGACGAGTCGAGCGTCGAGAGCTTCGCCGCGTCCGGCGGCAGCCTCGTCGGGCTGCTGCTCCAGGCCGACGGCGGTGGCCTCGTCGTCTGGAAGGAGGGCGACGTGCTCAAGCAGTCCGTGCGCCCGTCGGGGACGTCGTCGTTCCAGACGCCGACCGTCATCAACGCGCCGGGCGACCCGCGCAAGTTCGGCGTGGGGTTCGCCGCTGATCCCAGCGGCTGGGCGATGCTCACCTGGTACGGGTCCACCACCTCGGGTGCCGGCTTCCGCTCCGACCGGGCCCTCGGCACCGTCCGGGGCCCCGACCAGGCCTTCCCCACCGCCACCGAGCTCGGGACGAGCGTTGACGCCGGCGGGATCGTCCAAACGGCCGCCGCGATCACCTCGACGGGCGCGGGGATCGCGACGTGGCGCCAGAACCCGCCGCAGCAGGGCAACTGCGTCCCGAGCACGGTCATGGGCGCGGTGTACGCCGCCGGGTCCTGGGACGCGGCGAGCTCGCTCACCGGATCGGCGTTGCCCGAGATCACGACCCCCGCGGCATTCACGGTCTCGGCCGGCACGCACGTCGCGGTGGGCGTCAACGAGCTCAACGATGTCGACCCGTCGTCGTGCCTCCCCAGCACGACCACCCTCGCGATGCGCCACTTCCGCGGCACGGCGAGCGGCCTCGTCGATGAGGGCAGGTCGGTCGTGTCACCGGCCGCGTCCGGGTTCGTGATCTTCGACGGGCTGGCGATCGAGCCGGGTGGAGCGATGCTCGCGCGGTATCGGCAGTCGAGCGTGCGGTACCTCAGGAGCTTCGACGGGGTCGCCCCCGGCGGCGGCGGTGGCGGCTCCGGCGGTGGCGGTGGCGGCTCCGGCGGTGGCGGTGGCGGCTCCGGCGGTGGCGGCTCCGGCGGTGGCGGCTCCGGCGGTGGCGGCTCCGGCGGTGGCGGTGGCGGTTCGGCGCCTGCGCCGGCGACCGAGGGCGACGCTCCGGCATCGGGGTCGCCGACGACGCCGACCCCGTTCAGCCCGCCGCCGCTCGTGCCCCCGCCGATCGCGCCGATCGTGCCCCAGAAGTTCGTCGAGGTGCCCTTCATCGATCCCACCAGCTCGCGCGGCCACTTCCACTGCGTCGCCGACGCGGAGGAGGCCTGCGGCGTCGACTACTGGGTCTACTCGGTCTTCACGAGGGGCTTCAGGTCCGGGCCGGTCGGGCAGGGCCGGGCGGCGGCCGCCCACGGCCCGCTCCTCGCGCGGGCGACGGGGACCGTCAGGGGCGGCCACAGCAAGGCCATCCACTTCCGGCTGACCAAGGAGGGCAGGAGCGAGGTCCGGCGCCACCGGAGGATCCCGGTGATGCTGCGGACGCGGATCCGCATCACCGACGGGCGCGCGGCCGACTTCACGGCGCGCACGACGATGCGGCCCCCGAACATGACCAAGCGCCAGGTGCGCCGGAGCCTCGCGCTCTGGCAGCGGCGCCAGCACTACCGCTACGACCGGATGCGCTTCCACCGCGACCGGTCCCGGCGCCCCCGTCAGGAGCGGCTCGCGTACGTGACCAAGTGGTTGAGGCTCGCCCACAAGGCCGACGCGCACGTGAGCTACCGCCGCCGGCAGCTTCGCTACCTCGAACGCTTCTGACGCGAGCGCCGAGGAGGTCGCGCGCCGGCGAGCAGCGGCGGCAGCAGCAGCTCCAGCGGAGGGGGCGGGATTCGAACCCGCGGTCCGCGTGAACGGACTCCGGTTTTCAAGACCGGTGCATTCGACCGCTCTGCCACCCCTCCGGGGCCGATCCTAGTCGGCGACGGCGACCCCGCCGTCCGGGTCGTCGAGCGCCGCGAGCAGCGCCTCGACGACCGCCGGGTCGAACTGGCTGTCGCGGCCGCGGGCCAGCTCGGCGCGCGCCTGCGCCGGCGACATCGCCGGCCGGTAGGGGCGCGCGCTGGTCATCGCGCGATGCGCGGCGCAGGCGAGCAGGACGCGCGAGCCGAGCGGGATCGCCGGGCCCGCGAGCCCGTCGGGATAGCCGCTCCCGTCCCAGCGCTCGAACTCGTGGCGCACGAGGCGGGCCACACCGGCGAGGAACCCGATCGGCGCGAGGATCCGCTCGCCGGCGAGTGGGTGGCGCTCGACGATCGCGCGCTCGCCGGGGTCCAGCGGCCCGGGCTTGCCGAGGATCCCGTCCGGCACCGCGATCCTGCCGATCCCGTGGACGGCGGCAGCGAGCCGGAGGTCCCGCAGGGCGTCGCCGGCGAAGCCCAGGCGGCGGCCGACCGCCTCGCACAGCGAGACGACCGACTCGCCTCCGGTGCTCGCCTGGCGGTCGCGGGCCCGTATCGCGGCGGCGAGCGCCTCGGCGGTGCCGACCTGGGCGCGCTCCAGCTCGGCGTGGAGGAACGCCGCGCGCAGCGCGGAGCCGATCTGGCCGGCGACGGTGCCGACCAGGCGGGCGTCGTCGTCGTCGAAGGCGTCGACGTGCTCCTCCTCGATGTCGACCGCGCCCCAGAGCCGGCCGCCGACCCAGATCGGCGCGGTCAGCTCCGCGCGGGTGCCGGTCTCCGGGGTCATCGCGTACGCGGGCTCGGCGCTGACGTCGTTGCACAGGACCACGCGCCGCTCGCGCAGCGCGCGGCCGACGATGCCGGCGTCGCGGGGCTGCGACCAGCGCCGCTCGCCGAGGCGCTCGAAGCTCTGCCCGCGCACCGCCACGCCCTCGACGAAGTCGTCGTCGCGCAGCCGCAGGACCGCGCACAGGTAGTAGCCGAAGGCGCGGTGCAGCTCGTCGACCGCCCCGCCGGCGATCTCGTCGACGTCGTTCATGCCCGCCAGCCGCTCGCCGAGGGCGTTGGCGAGCACGAGCTGGCGGGCGCGCTTCTGCAGCCGCTCCGCCTGGCGTTGGGCGTGGACGGCGCCGGGTACCAGGACCTCCTCGTCGGGCGGCGGCCCGGCCGCGCCCGGGCGCCGGAAGCGGCCGGGCCGGAACAGCGCCGGAAGCTCGCTCGCGAGGACGGTATCCCCGCGGCGGCCGTGCTGCTTGCCGAACAGCAGCGCGCGGTCGGCGCGCTCGATCAGGTCCGTGCGCCGAGTCGTCCTCCGAGCGTGCGCCGACGCCGGCCGTCGCCCACGTGCCGGGCCCCTCGACGACCTCGGCGAGCGCGCCGGCCAGCCGCAGCAGCGCGCGGTCGGCGATCTCCGCCGCGTGCGTCTCGTCGGTGTCGGCGCAGACGATCGCGAACTCGTCGCCGCCGTAGCGGGCGCACACGTCGTAGGGCCGGACCGCGGAGCGCAGCGCCTCGCCCGCGCGCCGCAGCACGTCGTCGCCGACGAGGTGCCCGTGCTGCTCGTTGACCGACTTGAAGTCGTCGAGGTCGAGGATCACGAGGGCTAGCGGGTTGCCCGTCCGGCCCGCGCGCTCCATCTCACGGGCGAGCCGGTCGTGGAGCGCCGCGTGGTTGAGGCAGCCGGTCAGCGCGTCGGTCCGTGCGGCGAGCGCGAGGTCGGTGGCAGCGCGGGCGTTGCGGCAGGCGACGGCGGCGAGCTCGGCGAAGGTCTCCAGCAGCCGGAGCTCCTCGGCGCCCGCCGCCCGCGGCGCGAGGTAGCCCACCGACAGGACGCCGCGGATCGCGCCGTCCCAGGCCATCGGCACCGCGAGGGCGCTGCGGATGTCGCCGAACGGCGAGCCGGGCGCGGGGTCCGCGTAGGCGATGTAGTCCTCGGCGCGCTCGGGCTGCCCCGTCCGTGCCACGCGCCCGGCGAGCCCGCTGCCCGTCGGCAGCCGGTAGCCGATGAGCTCCGGCCCCCCGCCGTGGGCGGCCTCGGCCGTCATCCCGCTCTCGGCGTCGCCCAGGTAGACGACGCTGCGGTCCGCTCCTACGATCCCCTGGGCCTCGGCCACGATGTGCGTCAGCAGCTGGCCGAGGTCGAGGTTCTCGTTGAGCGTCTTCGCCGCGCGGGCGAGCGCCGAGAGCTGCGCGATGCGCCGGGCGTGCTCCTCTGCGAGGCGGACCTGCGCGAGCGCTCCGGCGGCGGCCGCGGCGAACGAGCCGGCGAGCTCCTGCTCGGCCGGGGAGAACGGCTGTGCCGAGGCGTCGGCGAGGACGAGCACGTAGCGGGTCGAGTCGCGCTCTCGGATCGGAACGAAGAGCGTCGCCTGCGGGTGCAGGTCCCAGCCGATCAGTGCCTCCAGCGGCGCATCGTCCGGCGAGCCGTGGGCGGCGGGGAGGTGCAGCTCGAGCAGGTCCCTGATCGCCGGCGCCAGGTGGGCTGGTTGGGTGGCCCGTGGCGCCGGGCCGGCGGGTGGCGCCGGATCGGAGGCCAGGCAGCGCAGGCCGCCGTCGTCGTCCTCGACGGAGAGCAGCGCCGCGCCGTCGGCGTCGAGGAGCTGCCGTGCGGCGCGGACGAGCTCCGTGCCGACGGCGGCGGGATCCGTGGACGCCGCAACCTCCCCGAGCACTCGGGAGACGGCGAGGATGGCCTCGTTGGGGGTTGCGGTCCGTCGCTCGCTCATGGCCTGGTCGGGCCTGACGGTACGCCCAAGGGCCCGCGGATGCCGGATCGGTCCCCGTGCCGTCAGGCTTTACACTGGCCCGACCCGGGAGAGGTGGCCGAGCGGCTGAAGGCACTCGCCTGCTAAGCGAGTAAGGGGCGGAAAGCTCCTTCGCGGGTTCGAATCCCGCCCTCTCCGCTCACTGCCCCGCCTCGCCGGCCCCTCCGCGGCGGCTAGACTGCCGTGTCGCTGCGCCCGTAGCTCAGTTGGATAGAGCGTCGGTCTACGGAACCGAAGGTCAGAGGTTCGAGTCCTCTCGGGCGCGTGTACAAAACTCCTGGAAAACCCCGGGAGTTTTGTTCGTTCAAGGAAGGTTAGCGTCTCGCCTGGTCCCGGGTTTTGGTCCCGGGCCGGCTGCCGGCAAGCGGGTAGGTGCAAGCCGGCGCTGCCGAGCTTTCTCGCTCATAACCCGAAGGTCGCGGGTTCGAATCCCGCCCCCGCTATGGGGAACCCCCCTCTCGCCAGGGGGGTTTTGCTCTTTAAGCGGCCGAGCCACGATCGGGCTTGCTACCAATCGTCTACCAATCTTGCGGCCCGGGTGGGGGCGAACCGAGCGTCAGGTTGTGCGGAGTTGGATCAGGCCCAGAACTGCACTCGGATCGCAGGCTGCCCCTTCGAGCACCGCGCCGAGTAACTGGCCATCCACCGCGTCGTAGACGGATACCCGTGCGAGACGCGGCCGCGGCGGGGGTAGTAACACGATCGCGTCTTTCACAGCGTCGTACAGGGCGCGTTGCTTCCAACGTGGCGCCCCCTCCCCGGTCAGATCGCCTGCTGTGCCGGCAGGGCCGAACATCCGCTCGCACGAGGGGTTTGTCCAACGCTTTCCCCATGAACCTGCGGATACGCACGACCCCTCTTCGTCCGTGCAATACCGACGGTAGGGCTCGGCCCACGGCAGCTCCTGGGACCACGGCGTGTCAAGGGTGGCCAGGCGGTATCGGTTGAAGTGGAGTTCTTCGTCCAATTCGACCACGAGATCGCCGTCGTCGAATACCAGGTCCCATCCGCCAGGTCGTAGCGCCGGCTCGCTCTGCCCGCCGAGGCGGTCATACAAGAGCGTCAGTTCCCGCTGTGCTTCCTCGGGCAGATCCGCGAGAGCCGGCCGCGGTGGCGTTGCCGCACTGCACCGCAGGCCTGCGCCCTCCAACAGATCGGACAAGACTTGCGCGCGGGCGCCGGTGCGAACCACCATCGAAGTCTTTCATCCGCCCGGCGGGGAGGGGGGCGAACTCACGGGGGACGTCGCTACTCCAAGCGCGATGCATTACGAGCATGAACCGGGCTGCCGACGTGGGCCAAACGGCCTTCGACATAAGGCCCGCACCAAGCTGCGGGTCGATGGTTCGGGACAGGTCCAATCCGTCCGAGGCCCCGAGCATGATGCGCCCATGAGCGACCCGTCCCCCTCGCATCTAATAGGTCCGATGCTCCAAGGGGCGGTGGTCCTGTTGTCGGGCGGGTTGGACTCGAGACCGCTCTGGCCATCGCACAAAGCGGAGGGCTATCGCGCTCATACGCTGTCGTTCAGCTACGGGCAGCGCCACAGCGTGGAACTGCAGGCGGCGAAGCGGATCGCCGAGCAGGCGGGAGTCAGCGCGGCACGTCGTTGCCGACATCGACCTGCGGCTCTTTGGCGGTTCGGCCCTGACGAGCGACATCGAGGTACCGAAGGCCCGCGTCGCCGACGACATGGCGAGCAGACATCCCGGTCACATACGTGCCCGCCCGGAACACCGTGTTCCTGTCGTTCGCCCTGGCGTACGCCGAGGTGCTCGAGGCGGACGACATCTTCATCGGCGTCAACGCGCTCGACTACAGCGGCTACCCGGACTGCCGCCCCGAGTACATCGAGGCCTTCGAGCGATGGCCAACCTCGCGACCAAGCGCGGCGTCGAGGGCCACGCGTCTGCGCATCCACACCCCGCTGATCGACCTGACGAAGGCCGCAGATCATCGCAGCGTGGGCTCGCACTGGGCGTCGACTATGCGCTGACGCGGTAGCTGCTACGACCCGACGCCGGACGGTGCGGCTTGCGGTGCGTGCGACTCCTGCCTGCTGCGCCTGAACGGCTTCGCCGAGAACGGCATGACGGACCCGGCGCCCTACCAGGCGCAGCGGCCGCCGCGTGATGACCGGCGCTGGCGACCAGCGCTCGCACCCGGCGGGCACCGAGACGCTTCCCGGTGATCGAGATCTTCGGTCCGACGATCCAGGGCGAGGGCGCCGAGGCGGGCGTGCCCACGCACTTCGTGCGCGTCGGCGGCTGCGACTTTCGCTGCGGTTGGTGCGACACGATGTACGCCGTCGACCCCGCGGAGGTCCGCGCGACCGCCGAGAACTCAGCGGCGAGGAGATCGTCGCGCGCGTCGGCGCGCTCTGCCGGGCCGGCCCGAGTGGGTCGCCCTCAGGGCGGCAACCCCGCGCTGCACGATCTCGACGATCTCGTCGACCGGCTGCATGCCGCGGGTCGGGTCGCGGTCGAGACGCAGGGTCGCGGTGGGCGCCGTGGCTGGGCGACGTCGACCGGCTCACGATCTCGCCCAAGCCGCCGAGTTCGGGCATGGCCAGCGCGCGAGCACGCCGAGCAGTTCAGCGACTTCATGGCGACGGCCATGAGCGCACGCGCCGACGAGCGCGGTCCTCAAGATCGTCGTGCTTCGACGAGGCCGACCTCGACTGGGCCAGCAGGTCGCCGAGCGCTGTGGCCGACGCTGCCGCTCTACCTGTCGGCCGGCACGCCAATGCCGGCCCCGACGACGTGCGCGACGCGGTCGGCGAGCGGTACCGCTGGCTGTGCGAGACCGTCGCCGCCGACCCGGACTCGCGCGCGCGCGCGTGCTGCCGCAACTGCACGTGATCGCCTGGAAGGAGCGACCGGCGTATGAGCCCGTCGAACTGCACGACTGCGAGCGCACGGCGAGCACGACGCGCGCGGGCGTCAACGCGCACGGAGATCTTCAAGGAGTTCACGTTCGAGGCGGCGCACCGTCTGCCCGTTCGTGCCGGCCGACCACAAGTGCGCGCGGCTGCACGGGCACAGCTTCCGCGTCGAGATCCACGTCGGCGGCGAGGTCGACGCGGAGACCGGCTGGATCATGGACTTCGCCGACATCAAGGCGGCGTTCAAGCCGCTGCACGACCAGCTCGACCACCACTACCTCAACGAGATCGAGGGCTCGAGAACCCGACGAGCGAGAACCTCGCCCGCTGGATCTGGGACCGGCTCGAGCGCGACGCTGCCCGGGCTGTCCCGGGTCGTCGTCCGCGAGACCTGCACGTCCGGATGCGTCTACGTCGGCGGAGGGACGAGCCGCGTGAACCCGCTCGCCGCCGATCCGCGCTCGAGGACGTCCAGGCGCAGGCCGACGACCGCGGCGTCGCGATCGACGAGGTCGGGATCGCCGACCTCCGCTACCCGATCGCGGTCGCGGCGCGCGACGGCAGTCGCAGGCCGACCGTCGGCGACGGTCGCACGACGGTCGACCTCGCCGGCGGACGTCCGAGGGCACGCACATGAGCCGCTTCGTCGAGGCGCTCGACGAGCGGCGCGGCCGCGCTCGACCCGCGCGCGTCCTGCGCCTCGCTCGCCGAGGACCTGTGCGACCGCCTCGACAGCCGACGCGCGCGGTCGGCGTTCGAGTTCCCGTTCTTCCTCGAGCGCGGGGCGCCGGTGAGCGGCGCTGCCGGCGCTCGTCGACGTACGAGGCGCGCTCGACGCGCGGCGGCTCGGACGGCAACGGACGGTGCGCGTCGGCGTGCGCGTGCCCGTCACGAGCCTGTGCCCCTGCAGCAGGGAGATCAGCGACTACGGCGCGCACAACCAGCGCGGCTACGTCGAGATCGACGTCACGTCGTGGCCGACGGCGAGTCCGATCTGGTTCGAGGACCTGGTCGACGTCGCCGAGGGCGCCGCGTCTGCGCCGATCTACTCGCTGCTCAAGCGCGCCGACGAGCGCCACGTGACGATGCGGGCCTACGAGAACCCGGCGTTCGTCGAGGACATCGCCCGCGACGTCGTCGTGGCGCTGCAGGCGGATCGAGCGAGTCGCCGGATTACACCGTGCGCGTCATCAACCAGGAGAGCATCCACGACCACAACGCCGTCGCGACGGTCCGCGGGAGGCGGCGGCGTGAGCCCGCCGACTGAGCATCTCGGTGATCACGGCCTGCACCGGCGTCAAGGCGCACCGGACGCCGCCGCTGACGACAGGCGACTTCGCGCGCGGCCGCGAGCACGTCGCGGGCGTCACCGCGCCGCGCGCGTCGCTCGTGCCGGCCGAGCAGCTCTACCGGGGCCAGCAGCACGTCCGCCTCATGCGCGGCGTCGAGGCGGCGCGCGCGCGCGGCCACGCGTGTCGATCTCGATCGTCTCCGCCGGCTACGGCTTGCTCGGCGGGCGACGCAGCCGATCGCGTCCTACGAGTGCACCTTCCAGGGGATGTCGCTCGCGAGCGCCTGCATGGGCGGGACGGCTCTCCTCGGCTAGCACGGTCGCGCGGAGCTGCTCGAGCGCGGCGCGACGTCGCGATCGTGCTCCTGGGCGACGACTACTTCGACGCGTGCGGCTCGACCGGCGACGTCCCTCGGCGCCCCGCGGTCGTGCTCTGCGGGGCACGACCGCGCTGCGAATGCGAGCCGAGCGCGGCCGTGCACGCCTCGCGCTCACGACGAACGACACGCGGCGCTTCGCCTGCGGGCTGGTCGGGCTCAAGGGCGAGGTCGCCGGCCGCCTGCTGGCGCGGCTCGCCGACCGACCCGGCGACGCGTGGTCGAGCTCGACAACATCCTCGACCTGCTCGACGCGCTCGAAGCCTGGCGAGCCGCGTCGACGATGACGGAGCGCTGCGCTAGACGATGCGCTTCTACTTCCCCGACAGCCAGGATCAGATCGACCCGAGCTTCGACTTCGAGACCGAGGAGCGCTCGCCGTTCCGCATTCGCCAGCGCGACGACCGCTACGCGCACGAGGTGCTCTCGACCGCCGCCGTACACCGGGATGCTGGTCTCGAAGGCGATGGTCGACGGCGTCGCCGGCGGCGCGGGTCGCTACAGCGCGCAGCAGCGCAGCGCCTCTACCGCGTCGGCGTCCGCGAGTTCTTCCGCCTGAACGAGGCCGAGCCACGATCGAGACGATGGGCGACTGCGGCGCCTTCACCTACGTCCGCGAGGACGACCCGCCGTACACCGTCGACGAGGTCATCGACTTCTACGAGGACTGCGGCTTCGACGCGGGCATCTCGCTCGACCACGTGATCCTCGGCTTCGACCTCGAGGCCGGACTCGACGACGACAGCGTCGACCCGCGAGTGGAAGCGACCGCCGCGAGCTGACGCTCGAGCTCGCGGCGGAGTTCCTCAGCACGGCATCGCGAGCGCGAGCTGCTCGTTCGAGCCCGTCGGCGTCGCGCAGGGCTGGAGCCCGCGAAGCTACGCCGACGTCGGTCGCGAGCCTTCAGGAGATCGGCTACACGCGCATCGCCCTCGGCGGCATGGTCCCGCAGAAGACGGACGAGATCCTCGCCGTCCTCGCGGCGATCGCCGAGGTCCGCGCGCCCGACACGCGGCTCCACCTGCTCGGCGTCACGCGCTGCGAGCGCGATCCCGGAGTTCGCGACCTACGGCGTCACGAGCTTCGACAGCACGTCGCCGTTCCGCCAGGCGTTCAAGGACGACCGCGACAACTACTACACGCTCGACGGAACGTACGTCGCGCTCCGCGTCCCGCAGGTCGACGGCAACCCAAGCTCCAGCGACGCATCCGCGCCGGCGAGCTCGACCAGAACGCTGGCGCGCCGCCTCGAGCGGGCCGCGTCTGCGAGCGCTCGCCGCGTACGACCGCGGCGAGGCTCGACGTCGAGGCGGTCGTCGACGCCCTGCGCGCCTACGAGGCCTTCCACGACGAGACGCACGACCGCAGCGACGACGTACCGGCGCACTCCTCGACGCGCAGCCGTGGAAGTCCTGCGACTGCGAGATCTGCTCGCGAGGTCGGCATCCAGGTCATCATCTTCCGCGGCACCGAGCGCAACAAGCGCGCGGCTTCCACAACCTGCATCGTCTTCAAGCGACTTGAGCGCGAGCTCACGACGGAGGAACTCTGCGCCGAAGTCGCATGAGCAGACACTCCGCGTCCCCGCGCTCGCGATCGAGCAGGCGCCCGGCCGGCGACTCTACTCAGCTTCGCGCGTCGACGGCAAGATGCTGCCGTCGTTCGCCGCCGTCTCGCGCGTGAAGCGCGACGACGACGCACGAGTCCGTGGCTACCAGCGGCCCGAAGTCGCTCGTCGCACATCAGGACGCATCCGCAGCTACCTCGAGTCCGCCGACGCCGATGATCCCGAACGCGCTCGTCGTCGCGTTCGACGCGCGCGTGCGCTTCGAGCCGCGACGCGCGACAGGCGACGACGGCGTCGCGAGCCGGGGCGCTCTGATCATCCCGCTCGACGACGCCGAGGAGCAGAGAAGCCCGGATGGATCGTCGACGGCCAGCAGCGCTGCCGCGGCGATCCGCGACGCCGACGTCGAGCAGTTCCCGATCTACGTCAACGCCTTCATCACCGACGAGCGTCGCGGAGCAGCGCGCGCAGTTCATCCTCGTGAACTCGACGAAGCCGCTCCCGAAGGGGCTGATCCACGAATTGCTCCCGTCGACCGAGGCGCGACTTCCGCTCGCACTGCACGAAGAAGCGCCTCCCGGCTGCTGCTCGAGCGGCTCAACTCACGACCCGGACTCGCCGCTCGGCGAAGGCGATCCGGACGCCGACCCTGCCGGAGGGACGATCAAGGACAACTCGACCTGAAGATGCTCGAGAACAGCATCAGCGACGGCGCGCTCTACCCCTACCGCTTCGCGAGCGACGGCCGGGACGTGATGTCGAAAGGATGCTGCGCATCCTAAGAACTTCTGGCGTGCGGTCAGCGGCGTCTTCTCGAGGCCTGGGTGAGAAGCCGCGCTACTCACGCCTGACCCACGGCCTCGGCATCCTCAGCCTCGGGTTCTTGATGGACGCGATCGCCGAGCGATTGCGTAAGGGCGAACGTCGAGCGAACGGCACCTACAAGGGCGAGCTCGAAGTGGATCGCACCTCTCTGCGCGTGGACGGGTGGCCCGTGGGACTTCGGTCCGTGCGAGCCCGGATGGAACGACCTCCAGAACACCTCGAAGGACATCGTGAAACTCGCCGACCTGTTGCTGAGGGCCTACCGAAGCAGCGAGACGGACGCCGAGGAACCCCTGCCAGTCGAGGTCGCCGGCTAGGCATCTGCCAGCCCGCTCTACGGGTCGAGCGCAGCAAGGACCCGGTCCGCACGCTCAGCGAAGGCCGACCTTTCGCTGAGGCGCATCCGACGCCACTGCTCGATGAACGTGGTTCGCAACCACAACTGGTCCAGAGTCGCCGAATCTCGTCCGTCCGCGGGGCGCCCACCAAATGTGTCCCCAACAGTTCCGCGGCCTCGAGCGACAAGGACATCCTCACGCGTGGAGTGCCATCCGTGCGATCCGTGGGGTCGGCGTCGGTAGCCGAGAACGGAAATCGGCGCGAACTGAGGATGGGCCGCGGGGCTTTCTGCGTTTCTGCGTGGCCGCCGGATCTGACGGCGAAGGTCTTGATGCCCGACTCACCGTATGCACGACACGGAGTTTGCGCTTTCACCCCGGGTGCCTGCGAACTGTGCCAAGAACGGAGGCGCTAGGACAGCGCCCATGCTGCGCCATGTAGGTGCGGGTGACCAGACGGTTGTATTGCCGAGGCAGTCAGTCTACGGCGAAAGACGTGTGCGGTCCCGCTCTGGGACCATTCCCGGTTGCACTGTCAGACTCACCGGGCACTCTGCGACTGAACCTGCGATGGCTGGCACGAACATCAATCGCGTGATCCTGACGGGGAACCTCACCCGCGATCCCGAGCTCCGGTCGCTTCCGAGCGGAACCGCGGTGTGCAACCTTCGCCTCGCTTCGAATTCCCGTCGGAAGGACTCGTCCACCGGCGAATGGGTTGAGAAAACCAATTTCTTCGATGTGACCGTGTGGGGCGCTCAAGCCGAGTAACTGGCGCGCGGTTCCTCTCGAAAGGGCGTGCCCTGGCTGTGGACGGGCGTCTGGACTGGCGCGAATTCGAGACTCGTGACGGGCAGAAGCGCCAGGCCGTCGAGATCGTCGCAGAGCATGTCCAGTTTCTCGGCGGCGCCGACAGCCGGGCTGAGGGCAGTTCCGGCCCTCCTCCGACCGCGGATAGCGGCCCCGGTGCCAGCACCCCTGCTCAAGACGACGACATCCCTTTCTGAGCCGCTGGTTAACAATACGCAACGGAACCAAAGGCGGCAGAACA